>OZ219951.1:0-24806 GCA_964291565.2 Dehalococcoidia bacterium | reverse complement strand
GACCGCTATTCGGGAGGGTACCTTTTCCCCGTTAAGCGGAAACTGGGCGTAACCTTTTCACTAAAGAGCCTCAGCGACCTTCCCGTCTTTTCCGCCGAGACCAGCCCCCGGTTGGTTAGCATCAGGTTGCGGATGCCGGCATCCCGCATTTGCGCCAGTTGTTCGGCTACCCTCTTGGGGCTGCCCACTATTCCTTCTCCGGCTTCAGGGTCTGGCACGGGCGCATAGCCCTCCTTTTGCATGGGCGGCGGCTGGCGGTCCATATTGTATTGGGGCGGATTCCACGTAGTCCGGTAATGTTGCATATTGGCCCAGGCCTCGTGCTGGGCTGGCAGGAATTCATCCATGGCCTGGTCGTCCGTCTCCGCCAGGTGCATCTCCCGCCACACCCATATCTGGTCCAGGTTGGCCTCGATGGTAGCCTCGTCAAACCCGGCCTCGGCCATGGTATCCCGGTACAGGCGAATGCTGGCGGCCGTGTGGTTGGTGGAGCGGCCGCGCAGCAGGATGGGCCGGCCTATGCGCGCCATGGCCTTCACCGATTCGTCGTCTATGCAGGCGCGGCTCAGCCGGGGGTGGGGCTTCTGGTAGGGACGGGGTCGGGACGACGGGAAAGCTACCTTGTAGTGTTTGCCTTGAAAGTCCAGGTTGTCGGTAGTCCAGGCCTGGACCATCAGGTCTTCGGCCTCTTGCAGCTGCTCCGGACCCAGGTCAGGATTGGTGCCGAAGCCGATGTATTCGTAGGCGTTGTAGTTGGATCCCCGGGCAGTTCCCACAATTATGCGGCCCCGGGTAAGGTTGTCCAACAGGGCCGTTTGGGCGGCCACCCGCACCGGATTGTGCAAGGGCAGTTCCAGAATTCCGAACCCGATGTCCACCCGCTTTGTCTTGACCGCCAGCGCCCCGGCGAAGACCAGGGGGTCGCCATAGACGCACTCGCCCGTAAAGTAATGCTCCGCCAGCCAGATGGCGTCAAACCCCAGTTCCTCCACCAGTTCCGCCTCGGCCAGGCATTCCTGGATGGCCTCCTCGTCCCGGGAGTCATCAAACTTCATCGGATAATAGAAATGTCCAAACCGCATGGTGTTCCCTTTCTCTCTGATCCACGAATCGGCACGAATTTTCCGGAATGGCTTAATAGCTCATTACAATTCGTGGTTATTCGTGTGCATTCGTGGATGAGAATCTAATTTCAGGCGAAGGCTGGCATTACCTCTTCAGCAAACAGTCGAATTGAGTTCTTGGCGGCCGCCGCATCCATGTACCCGAATTGGTGGCGGGCGCAGAAGATGTCGTGGCCGATTAGCTCGTGCTGCTCCTGCAGTTGGCGGGCCACAGTTTCCGGACTGCCCACCAGGGCGATGCCGTTGTCCACCCAGAAGTCATAGGAATGGGCCCGCTCCCGGAAGGTTCGGCGTAGTTCCGCCCGCTCGGGTGTACCCGGGTCGTCTCCCCGCATTCCGCCGGGGCCGTAGCCAATGCGGGTGGAGGCGATGATGTCCTGTCCCTTGCCGGCGGGGACGGCTTCCGGGTGGGCTGCGGTGGCCAGGTGGGGTTCCGCCTGTTCCCTGGCCTTGGCGTCGGTTTCGGCGACGTGGACGTGGCGGGTTAGGAAAGTTCGGGGTATGGGCGCCGGGTGCCCCTGCTGACGCCACAGGTCGCGCCAGGTATTGAACTTGTCCGCGATGACGGGGTCAACGTCGATGTTCTGGGCGACATGGAAGTTGTTGCGGGCCGCATACTCGAAGCTGGCCGCGCTGTGGCACCCGAACCACACTGGAGGATGAGGCTGCTGGTAGGGCTTGGGGGATGTCAGCACCTCGTCGAACTTGAAAAACTCTCCGTCAAAGTTGACGCTGTCCTGGGTCCAGGCTTGCAGGATGATATCGATGGCCTCTTCGCTGATTTCCCGCCGCCGGTCGAACGGCACGTTCCAGCGCATAAACTCGTGCAGGGTTACGCCGATACCGGCCCCGAACTCGATGCGCCCCTGAGACAGGTGGTCCAGCATCGCCACCTCTTCCGCCAGGCGAATGGGATGGTGAAAGGGTAGCTGATAAATCATCACCCCGAACCGCATGGCGCTGGTGGCCCGGGCCAGGGCGGTCAGGTAGATGTTAGGGGCGCTGAGAAAGCTGACGTTGGAGGTCTGGTGCTCGATGGAAAAGTAGTACTTGTACCCCATCTGCTCGGCTTCCTGGGCGCCGCGAATGTGCTCCTCGTAAACATCGGCCGCAGTGGGGTGGGACTCCATCTGGGGCTGGTCAAGAACGTCGTATAGTCCGATTTCCAGTCCTGGCATACAAGAACACCTCCGGATCACATTGGGGATCCTTCGACGAAACGAGAAATTGAGACCTCCTGTTCGTCTCTGGGCGACATACTGCCCTGTTCATACCACTCCTGTCGCCTGATACGGAAAATTGGTCCCCTGAATCCCACTCAATTGGACAGGTCGATTTCCTGGTATTATTGCCGACTGCCCGGTTACTGCGCAGTCCAGCCTCCATCTATGACCAGTTCGCTGCCGGTCATAAAGGAGGACTCGTCTGACGCCAGGAAAAGAACGCCTAGGGCTACGTCTTCCGGTTCTCCGTAACGTCCAAGGGGTATACGGGAGACGGTTGTCCGGTAACGGTCGGCGTCGGCTCGCCCGCCCTCGGTCATGGGTGTAGCGATAGGGCCCGGATGGACTGAGTTGGCCCGGATGCCTTCTTTGGCGTACTGGATGGCGGTTGCCTTGGTGAATATGCGCACGGCTCCCTTTGAAGCCTGGTACTGGGGGCCGCTGTTGTCCACGCCCACTATGCCCAGCTGGGATGAAATGTTAATGATGGAACCGCCGCCGTTCTTTCGCAGGGCGGGCAGGGCCGCCCGGGTTCCCAGGAAGGTTCCCTTGGCGTTAATGTCCAGCACCCGATCCCATTCCCCTTCCGATATATCCTCAACCAGGCCGGCGCCCCGGACGCCGGCGTTGTTTACCAGGATGTCCAGCCCCCCGAAACGGCTCACGGTGGCGTCAATGGCCGCCTGCCACTGGTCGGCGCTGGTCACGTCCAGCGACATAAACAGGGCCCGACCGCCACCTTCAACTATCTCCGCTTCCAATGCCCGGCCGTCCTCTTCCAGCACGTCGCCAAAGGCAACGCTGGCCCCCTCGGCGCTGAACAGGCGCACCTCTGCGGCGCCCATGCCCCGGGCGCCCCCGCTGATAAACGCAACCTTGCCTTCCAAACGCATCCCTGCACCTGCCAAGTGGAGAATAAGTTTCCCCGTGCCGCCACGGGAGTAGGAGTCCAAATGATACCATTCGCCGACTCATAACTGAACAATGGGGCAGAAACAGGCAGCGTTACCGTTCAAATGGCGTACAACGGTAGTGGCGGGCTTCAAACCCAACCCTGCTGTTTTCACAGGGATTTTGCCGGCCCATACTAACCGCTTCATAATACCGTTAGAAAACCTTCATTCTTGCAAAAACCCCGGGCAGCGTTGTTATACTATCTGGTGTATCCATAGCCCGGCCTGTCTACAACTTGCGGCCCGGCTCCCCTCTCACGCCATCTTGTCCGAGGTATGACCCCCAATGCCCTCCAACGCCGTCTGGATTCTCCTTGTCTTTATTGCCTATTTCGTTATCCTCATCGGTATTGCCATCGTCCGGTCCCGGCACATGGACGACATGTCCGACTACGTGCTGGGCGGCCGCAAGATGGGTTACTTTACTTCGGCCCTGAGCGCCGCTTCCTCTGCCACCAGTGGCTGGACCATGCTGGTCCTTCCGGCCCTGGCCTTTGCCGCCGGCATGATGCACCTGTGGACTGTCGCCTCCATAATCCTGGGCCACTGGTTTGCCTGGACCCTGCTGGCCCGGCGAATCCGCCGCTACTCCATGGCTGCGGAAAATTCCCTGACCCTCCCCGAGTTCCTCGAAAAGCGCTTTGGGGATACCAGTGGAGCGCTGCGCACCCTCTCCGGCCTCATTGGCATCTACTTCATCACGCTCTACGTCTGTTCCGGCCTAATTGCCGGCGCCAAGTTGCTGGAAGTGGTGTTCGGCCTGGACCACATGGCAAACGGCCACAATATCGGAGTCATTATCTCCCTGATTGCTGTGGTCTCCTATACCTTTATCGGCGGCTTCCTGGCCGTTTCCCGCACTGACGTCTTTCAGTCCCTGATAATGCTGGCCGGATTCACCATCATTCCGGTAACCTTGATCCTTATCGTCAACAACCCCTTCCAGGGTCTGGAGTCCACCGCCCCCGGTTTCTGGAATCCCTTTACCGACCAGAACAACTCCCAGCTGGGGTACTTGTTCTTTATTTCCTCCCTCGGCTGGGGTCTGGGCGCCTTCGGGGCGCATCGAATTATTTCCCGCTTCATGGCCGTCCGGCGGGAAAGTGACATCAAGCGCAGCCGAAACGTGGGCGCAGTCTGGGTGGTGCTGATCTTTCTCTTTGCGCTGTTGATGGGCCTCGTGGCGGCCCCGGCCCTGCTGGACCGCGGCATAGTATTGCCCGACGCGGAAAAACTCTACCTGGTGGTGGCCGAGACCTTCTTCCATCCAATAGTCGCGGGTCTCCTTCTCACCGCGGTCATCGCCGCCGTAATGAGCACCGCCGACTCCCAGTTGCTGCTGGCCTCAGCCATCGCCACCGACGACCTTCCCGTTATTAAGCGAGTCGCCTACTCCCTGCGCACCCAGTCACGGGTCTGGATGGGACGGGGCATGCTGCTGCTTGTGGGCATTATTGCGGCCACAATCTCCATTGTTTCCCCCGAGTCGGTCTTTGCCCTGGTATCCCTGGCGTGGGGAGGCATGGGAGCGGCCTTTGGCCCCGCCCTGTTTCTGGGGCTGTACTGGCGCCGTTTCAACCGCTGGGGAGCGTTGGCTGCAGTGTTAGCCGGCTCCGTCGTCTCCACCTGGTGGTGGCTGGCTGGCCTGGGCTACGAGAAGTACTCGACCGTGGCCGACCTGTTGGGCTTCGAGGCCGCCATTGACCAGATGGAGGCGCTTGGGGTCTGGCAGATCAACCCCGGTGTGCCGGGCTTCGTGGCCGCGGTGATCTGTGCCGTTGCCGCTACCCTGCTCACGGCGCCGCCGCCCGAAGAAGTTACTGAACTTTACGACCGGGTGAACGGACCCGACTGGGTGGAAGAAGATGAGGCTGCCGGCCAGCCCCAGCAGGCCTAGCCCCGTTTGACTGACCCCAAATGCCGGTTCTCCGGTATGGGCAGCCCCAGGTTCCCGTGGAGGGTATCCGCTTCGTATTCGGAACGGAATAAACCGCGCTCCTTCAGGACGGGCACTACCAGTTCCAGGAAGTCGGTAAATCCCACCGGCAGCACCGAGTTGTTCACCATAAACCCATCGGCTCCGCCGCCCTCCAGCCACGCCTGCATAGTGTCGGCCACCTGCTCTCCCGTACCGATGAATTTGTGGCGGGACGTTGTTGAACGCAGCGCTACCTGCCGCAGGGTCAGGCTCTCGTCCCGGGCTGTCTTCTTGATGCGGTCCGTAGTGCTTTCCCAGCCGTTCCTGCCATAGTCCCCCAGGTCGGGAAAGGGTTCGTCCAGCGGAAACTGGGTGAAGTCCAGGTCGTCGAAATACCGTCCCAGATAGTTGAGCGCCTGCTGTATATCTACCAGGTCTGCTATCTCTTCATATTTCCGGTTGGCTTCATCCTCGGTTGCTCCCACTATGGGCGCGCATCCCGGCAAGATCAGCAGTTCTTCAGGACTTCTGCCAAACTCCGCCGCCCGGCCCTTCACGTCGTTGTAGAAGTCCCTGGCCGCCTCCAGGCTGGGCTGGCCGGTGAAGATAACGTCCGCGTGGCGGGCCGCAAAGCTGCGCCCCGCCTCCGACGAACCCGCCTGGATAAGCACCGGCCTCCCCTGGCGGGAGCGCGATATATTCAGCGGGCCCTGCACCGAGTAGAACCGGCCCTCGTGGTTAAGCCGGTGCATCTTCTCAGGGTCGAAGAACACATTCGCTTCCTTGTCGAAAACAAAGGCGTCGTCTTCCCACGAGTCCCACAACCCCTTGGTAACCTCCAGGAACTCATGGGCCATTTCGTAGCGCAAGTCGTGGGCGGGATGTTCCGGCTTGCTGTAGTTGAGCGCCGAACCCTCCAGCGGCGACGTGACGATGTTCCAACCCGCCCGACCGCCGCTGATGTGGTCGATGGACATAAACTGGCGCGCCACGGTGAAGGGCTCACTGTAGGTGGTGGACAGGGTGGCCGCCACTCCGATGTGGGTAGTGTCCATGGCCAGTGCCGCCAGGAGAGTGAGGGGCTCGAACCGGTTCAGAAAAATGGGGTGCGACTTCTCGCTGATATACAACCCGTCCCCGAAAAAGACGAAGTCGAGCTTCGCCTCCTCCGCCTTGCGGGTCAACTCCCGATAATACTGCAGGTTTATGGGTCCGTCGGGTACGGCTTGAGGATGTCGCCACGAAGCCATGTTGCTGCCCGTGCCGGAAAAGAAGGCGCCCAGCCGGAGCTTGCGTTGACTCGTCATCTCTGGCCCTCCCCAGTATCTTGACCCACCCCCGGTGCGTTGTCGCCGTAACCAGTCATAGCCTCGGCCAGCAGTCTGTAGGATTCCAGCCGGTCAGGAAAGCTGTCTATGGCGGTGACAATGAACACCTCGTTTACGCCGTATTCCCTTCCCAATGCCAGCAGCCGTTCCTTCACCCGCGCCGGTGAACCATGTATCACGTTGGCCGGCTGCACATCGTAGGTGAACTCTTCTCCCGACTGGCGGCCAAACTCCCTGGCCGCTTCCTCGGAAAAGACGGTGAAAGTGCGCCCGCTGGCCAGCCTGATTCGAACGACGTGGATGGCCTGGGCGTAGGCAGCAGCTTTGTCCTCTGTATCCGCCACTATCACCGGCAGAGCCAGCATAGCCTGCGGTCGGAAGCCAGGGCTGTCGGCGGCAAGGCTCTGATAGGTGTGGATGGACCGCCGCATTTCCTCCTCGTCGCCGTTAAGGAACATGGCGAATACGTAGGGCAGTTTGTGAGCCGCCGCCATTTCCCCGCTGGCGGCAGTAGTCCCCAGCAGGAACAGGTCAGGAGGCTGGGGTGGCAGAGGTGAAGCGACGACACCATCAGCGCCGCCGCCCAGGAAGCCCTGCAGTGCCACCAGCTTCTCACCCAGCGGTACTGCCGGCGTCCCGTTCAGCGGTTGAGGGCGCAGGGCCTGGGTGGTGCGGGGCATTCCCCCGGGACCCCGACCAATTCCCAGGTCAACTCGTCCCGGAGCCAGCGATGCCAGCACGTTGAAGTTCTCGGCAACTTTGAATGGACTGTAGTGCTGCAGCATGACGCCGCCCGAGCCTATGCGCATGCGGTCCGTGCGGGCCAACAGGTGGGATACCAGCACTTCGGGAGAGGAACCCATATTGCGGTTGGAACCGTGATGCTCCGTCACCCAGAACCGGTGGTAACCCCACTCCTCAGCCTTTTGCGCCAGCGTAATCGTGTGACCCAGGGCAACCTTAGCCGATTCCCCCTCAGCTGCAGGGCTCTGGTCAAGAACACTCAGTTTAAGCGGAAAATCTGTCATAGCCCTTGGTTGCGTGGTGCGGCTCCTTTAGCGCCGGGGTGTATACGAAGAAGGCTTCGGGTCGGGGTAAAACCGAATTCTACCACAGGGGTCGCCTGAAGGCCGCAAGGGCAATAGCTTCTCAGGTTGGCGGGTTTCTTTCACCGCCGCGCTCCCTCGCCAGGAAACCCATTTCGTGGACGTGGTCTGCCAGTTCCACTGCCTGGGTGGAGCCTTCTCCCCGTATCCTCAGGGTCATTACGTGGGCGGTGTTGTAAACCGCCACCGGATACGCCAGGGTGAAAGCCCTTGCTCGGCTTCGCCCCATCATGGCCTCGTAGGGTGGGAGAAATACTGTCGCCATAATTCGCTCGTATTCCTGGGGGCTTCTCACCTGCCCCACGGGGTACCGGTGTTCAACGGTAAGGCCGTTGGTCAGTACAACGGTTATGACTACGAAGTCTGGCGTCTGGCGTTCAATTGTCATGGCGGAACTCCGTTACAGAGGGTAAGGGCACCAATGCTCCAGGGTCCCGGAAACAGCCACTGACCTTCCTGGAAGGTCAGTTAGGACTAACCAAACACTACTCAGGTGTGCCGTGAAAAGTCGTGAATAATCTTGCCCGGAAAATGGGTGGCCCATATAATCCATTAAGGGATTTTATGCTAAACTAATTCTATTATTTCATACTTTCGGGACGATTTGATCAAGGGCTAAAGTGTGCCGCCTTGCACACAAGAAGCTCAACTCTCCCATCACTGCGGAATGGTTTAGAAGTCAAGCGGACCTCTGTCGATATCCGGCCTTTGAAGGGTATCGGATCCTTAGATTTGCTCTCCAGGATTAAAGTCTTGTCGGATTCTATTGAAGCAGGCGTCATTCTGAATCTGGAAAGAAGGAGATAGCGATGGCGACCCAACCCACAACATCGGCGTCGCCACCCAGCCTTTCCTCCTTCCTCTCTGCCTCCCAGGATTGGCTGGGCGAAGACTACGCTGGCTATGTAATCAAGGTGGTTCTGGATGCTCGGGACCAGATTCCTTCCGAAATCAAGCGGGCCCTGGACGCCGCCATCCGCAACAGTGGCGTGAGAGTTCCCGGCGCTCAGTTCCAGCACAAGGACGTTGAAGAGGCTCCGACCCATCACCTGCAGTCGCCTGTTTTGCGTAGGATGCACTCCTCCGACGAGCTTACCGAGGCAGTGCTGCGGGCCTGGGTAGGCATCCAGGGAGACCTCTACGAGAGTGTGGTCCAGCACCTGCAATGGAACGATGAGCCCACCTATGGCCCGGACCGCAAGGAACTGACTTTCCGGGGTTTCTGGGACGCCCGGGATTGGCAGACCAACTACAATCAGTTCCTGGCCGACCGCACCGGCTTTGACCGCAACGACGTGGGGTTGATGCTTTGGTACGTTTCCGGCAAATTACCCCCGCCCCACGCCGAGGTTGTTGACCCTTCCGAGATAGTTGACTTCGAGCACTGGAAAGAGCTTCTTTTGGCCCTGCGTCCCGATGCGTCCCAGTGGGAGCATGCCCTGGAATTCGCGGCTGCCATTGGCGAAATAGTACTGGAAAAGGAAAAGCAGCGGGCCAGGGATGCAGTCAACCAGCTGAAGGCCAAGGTGGAGGATATCTGGCTCGAGTTTTCTGACGAACTGGTCTACCTGGAAAAGAATATAGGCCAATGGGGCGCGGCCAGAAACATCCAGCCCGAGGAAGCCCTGGAAACCCTGGCCCGGGTTAACAATCTGGATTCGCTCTTAAGCCAGTACAGCCCCATTCGCGATCAGGCCCAGAGCCGAAGCGTAGAGTCTTCCAGGGCCGGCCGACGTGCGGAACTGGAAGCGGAGATAATCTCCACGGTTTCTGAACTGGAGCCCATCTTTGATCCTTCGAGAAGCCCCAGGTCGTCGGAGCCCGAACTGACCATTGATGCCGACACACCTGGACTCGAAGGAGTCTGGGACCAGGAAGCGGTCGGTGGGGTGCCGGTGGATCTGGCGGAAATCGGCAATATGGAACCTGCCGACCTGCATGAGGAACTGCTGCCCGTTGACCTGGCAGCGTGCCAGCCTGAGCTGGAAGGTTTGACCCTTGCGGACGAGTATGTAGTGGCTGTGCCCGAATCCTTGACGCCTGTGCCTGAAACCATGGATTTGGCGCCTGATGCACTGACGCCGGTACCCGAGTCGTTGAGTCCTGCGCCTGATGCGCTGACCCCGGCACCTGAAACCATGGATTTGGCGCCTGATGCACTAACACCGGTACCCGAGTCGTTGAGTCCAGCGCCTGATGCGCCGACGCCCGTGCTCGAATCGTTAAACTCCAGGCTTGAGGCGCTGACACCTTCGGCAGATTCGCCGGACGCCGAACCGGAACAAAGCCAGTCCGCCGATGTTAACGTCAGCATTTTGGCAGGGCTGCAATCGTTGCGGGAGGACCTGGAACAGCTAAAGGAACAGTTGTCCGGAGCCGGCAACTCGGCCCAGGGATCCCGAGCCTCGGAGGAGGGTTTGACGCTGGACCCCGCCGGCGGCGTGCAGGAAAGTGGCCTTGCCGGGGCATTGATGCGCGCCCGCGAGAGGTATTCCAATAGGCTTGTCTTTCGGCTGAATGCCGAGTCCTGGGTGGCGGGCAACCCCTTCGAAGATCCCCAGTCAGTCTCCGACGCCCTGGAATGGCTGGCGGCAACCTACTTTTCGGCCCGTCAGGGGGAATTCGACCACGCCCAGCTGAACGAGTCCCTCTACCGCGCCTGTCGCTGGAAGTACTCCAGTAATCAGGCCGACCGCTCCTTCTTCCAGAGCGAGGGCCACTACCGGATGCTGGTCAACGGCCGCGCCTATTTCCTTAACGAGACCATCGGCAAGGGCGTGGGCGAAGATCCCGTCAATGCCATCCGCATCGCCTTTTACTGGGACCGCCAGCGGGAGCGGGTCATCATAGGCTACATCGGCCAGCACAAGCCCGACACCGACTCCTGAACCGCTATTCACGAACTTTCCCTCCTAAAAAGACCTCTGATCAAGCCCTTGATCCCTTCCAATTCAGGGGTATGGGTTCGTAGGGGCGGGTTTCAAACCCGCCCTGGCAGCCCGTTGAAATCCCTCAAGAATGAGAAACCAACTGAATCGGAACTCTGCCTCAAGCCCTTGACTCCTTGACAGAGGGTAGTCAGGGATGAATGTGACGCCTCTCCAGAAGTTTCCTCTCCATGTGCCGATGGGCCCCAAATGACTCTTGAGACAGCTTCCTGCCACTCAACAGTTTCCCGGAAGCTGGAACCACAAACTTGGCGGTGTCCGGCAACAGTGCGGTTTTGACGGGCCTACCACAACTCCCCGCCCGCCCGCCATTCCGCGGAAAGTGGCTGGTTCGGGTCCAACGGCAACGTTCCCGGCAGCCTCAATATCATTACCCGTTCTTCCGGCGTAGGAATCAGCAATTCCGTGTCCTTTGTCGGCTCCTTGTCGGGGCGGATGAACAAGGGCCCCTGCCAGTATTCCCAGCCCAGGTGCCCGTATAGCCCGGTATCCGCCGGGCAGAGGGCGGCAAGGTCATACCCGTCCAGGGCAGCCCTGTCCGCCACTAGCCCCATTATTCCGGCCCCGATTCCCCGATTTCTGTAATTTGCAGCGGTTGCCACCAGTTCCACGTATGCCGTGCGCAGCAGCGGGCCGTCCCCAGCCTGAAGCCACCGCGTAACGATCATCCCGTGCCCCACCAGGGTATGGCCGACCCGGGCCAGCACATGGGTATCCGCAGTGTAGGCGGCGAACAGGTGGGAGACATCCTCGCCATAGGCTTCGTTGCAAAGCCGGACAATCTTCCCCTGTCCGACTCGTCAAGCCGGCTGGCCTCTAATACTTCCAGGCTAAAGCTGCGGGACATTCAACAACAAAAAGCCCCCGCGGTTGGTGGGCGCGGGGGCCGGATCGCCATTAAAGTTTAACGGGGTAAAAGTGCCTACAGGCGGGCCCCGTCGTACATCCCCACAAAGTAGGGAGGAATCTTCCGGTAAATCTGGATGCGATTGCGCTGTGAATCAACGATGAACAACCGGTCGTTATCGTCGATTTCCACGCCAATGGGGCCGCGCAGGAACTTCTCCCGCTCCAGGCCCTGGGCGATCTCCCGCTGGAGCTTCATGTCCGGGTTGGCGTCCAGCTTGGTAATGCCCCACTTGGACAGGGTGGCGTCGCCGGTGATGAAGGAAATGAACAGCCCATTGCTGTCCAGCACCTGCACCCGATCATTATCCCAGTCCGCCACGTAGATGATGCCGTCCTTGTCCACGACTACACCGGTGGGCCGCTTGAACTCGCCCTCCCCGCTGCCGGTGGAACCCACGCTCATCAGGAATCTGCCATCTGCAGCGAACTTCTGAATTCGGTCATTGCGCCAGTCGGCAATGAATATGTTGCCTTCCTGGTCAATGTCTATGCCCCAGGGCATGTTCAGTTCGCCGTCGCCGCTGCCGAAGCTGCCAAAAGAGGATATGTACCGGCCGTCCTTGGTGTATTTCTGGACCCGGTTGTTGCCCGTGTCCACCAGCATCACGTTGCCGTCAGCGTCAAAGTGGATGCCGGAAGGCTGGCTGAACTCGCCCTCGCCGTCGCCCGCCACGCCCCAGGAACCCAGCCAGTCGCCGTCCTTGGAAAATATGGCGACGCGGTTCAGCCACTCGTCGGTGATGTACAGGTTCTCGTCGCTGTCCAGCGCGATGTCCGTGGGCCAGACCAGCGAACCGTCGGAGGCGTTCTCGCCCGTATCCATCAGGTCGCCGCCCAGGCGTCCGCCGTTGCCGATTTCGCCAATGTAGTCCTCGTCCACCGTGCAGACGGTGATGCGCTTGGAGTCGGCGCGGTAGTCATAGGCCCTATTGACCACGTAGAGCACGTTGTCGGCCCCGCGGGCCACGGAAACGGGATTCTTGAAGCCGGGTCCGGCCTCTTCACCCCTTCCTATGGTATGGGTGTAACGGTAGGTTACACCTTGAACTTGCGTAGTCATTATCATCTCCGCCAGGCAAGTTAAAGAGAGCGCCGGTTAAGGCGCTCTCCCCGTGCCCTGGTCTTACTTCTTGATGAAGTCCATCTTCTCGAAGCTGCCGTTGACGATGGGCTTGGCGTCCAGTCCGAACCATTCTTCCAGGATGGTAGTGTACAGGCCCCGGAAGTCGTTGTTGAAGTGCAGATCACCGTCCAGCAGCTTGTCTTCTTCAAGGGACGGATACTCGCCGTACAGGCCGCCCTTGACGCAGTCGCCAATTATGTAGGCAGCGCCGCCCGAACCGTGGTCCGTGCCGGAACCATTGTCGTGGACCCGACGGCCGAACTCGGTGAAGACCAGCAGCATCACGTTATCGGAAGCGTTGTGCTCCTTCAGGTCCTGGTAGAAGTCATTGACCGTGCGGGAAACGTTCGTCACCAGATTGGCGTGAGCCGTCAACTGGGTGGCGTGGGTGTCGAAGCTGTTGTAGGGAGCCGTGGTATACAGCACACGGGTGCCCAGTCCGGCGCAATGTACCTGCGCGATGTTGCGCATGTACTGGCCGATGGAAGTGTCGCTGTACTCGACGGACGAAGTGTACTGGGCGGGAGCGGTGGCCAGGATGTCGGCGCCCTTCAGCGCGTCCATGCCGGTCTGGGACAGGTAGTCCACCACCGGGCCCTGGCCCATGGCCGGGGAGTACATGCGGGCGAAGATGTCCAGAGCCTCGGACCGCTGTTCCTGTTCCTCGATGGTGGTCAGCACGCCGTAGGACTCCAGGTTGCCGACGGAAGCCACGGGCACGCCGCCGGCCACCATGGCCCGGGGAAGGCCGCGGCCGAAGTTCACGCCGGTCAGCACGTTTTCCTTGGTCGGGTCCAGCTCCTTGATGGCGCGGCCCAGCCAGCCCTCGTCTGCAATCTTTTCCGGTTCGCAAGTATGCCAGATGTCCATGGAGCGGAAGTGGGACCGGTTGGGTACCGGATAGCCCACGCCCTGGATTACTGCCACCTTGCCCTCGTCGTAGAGCGCCTTGAACTCGGGCATGTTGGGGTTGATGCCCAACTCGTCATTGATGGGCATTACCTGGTCCACGGGAATGTGGACGTTGGGCCGGTTGTCCATATACAGCGGGTTCGTGTACGGGACAAAGGTGTTCATGAAGTCGTTGCCGCCGGATAGCTGAAGAACTACCAGGACCGGATCTTTCTTGGTGCTGGTCATATCTCCTCCTTTTTATCTAACCTGGTTGTTTTCCCGGATTCCTGAATCTTCCGGTCATAGGGGATGGCACAGGAAGCCGGTCGGATTCCTCTGAATCGCCCTTACGAGAATTGGTATTCCTGGGTAGCCACGATCAACTGCAACAACTGGCTCACCTGAGTGGCGAATTCCTCGCTGCCGGTGTGCAGTTCGCTGGCCTTGACGGCCTGGGACAGGAACAGGTCCCGGGTTTCCTGCATCAACTCGTAGCCGCCCAGCAGTTCCAGGCAACCGTCCAGCAGGTCGTCGGCGGATATAACGTCGCCGCGGGAAGCCAGGCGGGACACAATATCCCGCATGCCGGGGGAGTCCAGTCGTCCCATTTCGCCGGCGGCGAAGTTGACCCGTTCCACCAGCGTGCCGCTGTCAATCCATTCCTTGCCCGTGTGCCAGCCCTCAACCGTAGGTGGGTTCAGCAGGTCCTGCCCCATGTAGCGAATCTGCAGGGCCGGATCGTAGAACCGGGGCTTGGGTGTCTGGAAGTCCCCCACGATCCGCAGGGTGCCGCACACCACCTCCGAGGGGTTCTTCACCTTCGCGAACCGGGCGTTCTTGAAGTCGTCTGAGTTGAACAGCACCCGCAGCATGGACCGGAGGTCATAGCCGGAGCGGAAGTATTCGTCTTCCAGGGCCTTGATCAGTTCCGGGTACCGCGGCGGGGTGTGCTGCCAGGCTGGGACCTGCGGCTCGTCGGCCACGAAATAGTTACAGAGGTGGCGGGCAACGAAGCGAGCGGTGGCCGGATGCTTGCAGATAATCCGGACAATATCGTCGCCGTTCCAGTTGCCGGTCTCGCCCAGGAAGGTCTTGTCTTCGTCGATGTGGTCGAACTTGTTGTAAAGGAACCGGTTGGCGTAGCTGCCGTACGGGTAGCGGGGGATGGCGTTGGCGATGGTCCAGCCGGTGAAGGCCTGGGCGCAAGCCTTTACGTCGTCCTCGCTGTAGTTGGCCTCGCCGTCCATGCCCACGCCCATGGAGAACAGCTCCAGCAATTCGCGGCCCCAGTTCTCGTTCACCGCTTCCTTGTGGCTGAGCTGGTTGTCCAGGTAGTACAGCATCGCCGGGTCGGTGGACAGGTACATGAGCAGGTTATCAAACTTGCCCATGCCGTGGGCCCGGAAGTTGTTCAACTCCAGCAGGATCTGGCGGGCGCGCATGCACTTGGAGTCGCCCACGCAGAAGATGCCGTGCCAGAACAGGCAGATCTTCTCTTCCAGCTGCCGGGGGGAGTTGACCATGCGATAGGTCCAGTAGCCCTGGTTGGCCAGTACACCGTTCATGTCCCGCCAGCCGTGCATGTAGCGGTTCATAACGTCCATCTGCAGGTCGGGAAGGTCCTCGGGGTGGAGCAGTTCTTCCACGGTGGCCTCATATCCCTTGGCCGCCCGCTGCTCCAGTTCCTCATAGGACGCGCCAAAGCCGGCGCGGCGCATAAGGTGGGCCATCAACATAATGTCGTTACTTTCTGCCATACCTTTACTCCTTCTCTCGATTTCTTCCGGTGCACCAGCCACAACTGTCCCAGACAAGCAAATCCGACAGATACAGTTGGGCTGATGCGAGAGCTTCGCCTAAGGTGGCAACTGCTTTCTGCCGGTATATGTGCAGTGGGATTATAAATGCTGCCGGCCCAATTGTCCAATATTGGTCTGACTTTTTCTCCATCTTTAACAACACCTTTACCAACCCACTTGCGGCAGGTCCGGGTGTTGGGGCCCATGGTTGTCTGCTTAGATTGCTGACACCGTCCCCTTGCCACCCCGCATAACCCATCTCCACTATAAAACCATGACCCAATCACTCACTGTTTACCACAGAGACACAGGTGACCCAGCGGCGCACCGACCACCTCTGCGAAACTCCGCGTCCTCAGCGTCTCTGCGGTTAAAGGCGTCCTTGAAATGCGATACCCTTGCCCAAGAATCCCTTCCCCCTTGGCGGGAGCGCCTGGAGGTGAGGGAACCCAGTGGCCCAAAACGGCCCAAAACGGCCCAAAGTGGCCCGGGAAAGGCGAGAACACAGATAGGACGTCCAGCGGTTCCGGGCCGGAATTAGGCCCGTTTTACGGCTACCCAACCTCGATTTCAGATACGAAACGGCCCAAAACGGCCCAAAATGGCGCGGAACACAAAAAAATCGACAAAGATGCGGACCCTTGTGGGTAGAAGTTGGGGGAACTGCAAGCAGGTAATGGCAGGTCGCCTTGGGCCACGCCGATTCCTTGCGCTCCCTACCCTTCCGGTTGACACCATCCCGGTTTGCCCGTAGGCTGAATGCCGGTTCACATAAGGCCTGAATTTCCAATTACATCTATGGAGAGCGCTTTGATCATGCGCAGCATCGATATTCACGCCCACATAACCCCCGAAAACTGTCTCAAGGCAATGCGAGAAGGGACTGGCTATTATTCCCTCAGCCCCGGCCAGGTGGCCGGCAGATACCAGGGCTATACGCCCAGGGGGATGTGGACGCCTGAGGAGCGGATCCAGGATATGGATTCTCTGGGCGTGGACATTCACATTCTGTCCACCCACTCTTTCCTTTACTGTTATGACGGCGACTTGGATACCGTTGTTGCCATGGATCGGGAGTGCAACGACTACGTAGCCGGCCTGACTAGGCAGTACCCCGACCGATTTTCCGGCCTGGCCAACCTGCCCATGCAGGACATTGCGGCCTCTGTGGCCGAACTGGAACGCTCCGTCAACGATCTGGGCCTGAAGGGCGCCATGATCGGCGACAATGTCAACGGCAAGACCTACGACAACCCCGAGTTCTTCCCCCTCTGGGAGGCCGCGGAACAGCTGGGCGCTGTAATGCTGATCCACCAGGACGGCCCCACGGTGGTTAGCCCTCGCAATAACAATTACCACTTGTCCAACACCATCGGTAACTTGGCCGATAGGGCCGTCACCTTCGCCTCCTTCGTCTTCGGCGGTGTTATGGATAAATTCCCCGACTTGCGAGTCTGCCTCTGCCATGGCGGCGGGTACGCCTGCTACGGTATTGGCCGCATGGACCGGGGCTGGCAGGTCCGCTCCGAGGCGCGGGTGAACATCAACCGTCCCCCAAGCGAATACCTGAGCAGCTTTTACTACGACTGCCTGACCCACAGCGAGGAAGACCTGCGGTACCTGATTGACTGCGTTGGCGCCGACCGTGTCGTGTTTGGCACCGATTGGCCTGCAGATATGCAGATCGACTGGCCCGTTTCGTGGATTCTGAGCCTGGAAAGCCTTACCAGGGAGGAGAAGGAAGCCATCCTCTGGAAGAACCTGGAAGAAATGCTCGGCCTGTAGGCAATGGCAACTGCAGCTTCCCTCGACTGGCCGAGTTGCGGACTCCTGAGACTTCTTCCGCGGTCCTGGTAGCTGGACAGGATTGAAGTGATGACTGACAGTTAGTACCCGTCATACCGGCGCAGTACCCGTCATACCGGCGAAAGCCGGTATCCACTCACCGGAGCATTTGGATTCCGGCCTGCGCCTGAGTGTTGCCGTGCAGAGCGGGATGGCTCATCAAACCGAACAGGCGCTGGATTTTCTGCCAATTCTCGCAAAAAGCGGGAATTGTCAGTTAAGCCTTGCAAAGTTAAAATAGGTCGGTGTTGATTACATAACATTATTGTCATGACTGTCATGGAGGAAAAAATGGGTTTTGGGAGTAGTGGAGGGGTGAAGGCACATCGGTTGCCCGTAGTCCTTATATATTTGACGATTAGCTGTGTGGTTCTGCTGGCTCTGGGCGCCTGTGGAGGAGAGGATCCCACTCCCGTGCCGCCACCTACGACTCCCCCGGTCGTAATCGCAGCACCCCCGGTTCAGCCGCCGCCCACTTTGCCGCCGCTGCCTGCACAGGAGCCCGTAGCCGAGCCGTCGGGGCCCGTGTCTACTCCCCTGGTAGTAGTGCCTGGCAGCCGGTTTGGTGGTGGTGGTCGCGCGCCCGCCGCGGAGCCCACGCTGCCGCCAACCGAAGAACCCACGGCCGAGCCCGAGCCCGAACCCACCGCGACTCCATTGCCCAGGCCAACGCCAACCGTTGTTATCCGGCCCAACGTACCCACCGCCACGCCGGCCCCAGTCAGGAACCCGTCCGTCAGTGTTAACCCTGGCAGCGGGCAGCCCGGGACGGGCCTTACCGTGGCCGGTACCGACTTTGCCCCCGGTTCACCCGTTGGCGCGGTGAGTTTTGGCGGGGTCACCGCTTCGCCGGCGCCGCCGGTCACCGTCGACTCCCTGGGCAGTTTCTATGCCACTATCGTCGTGCCCGATGTGTCTGCCGGCAGTTACAACCTGACAGTGACAGCGGGGTCGGACTCCGCAACTACTGGCTTCACGGTTCAGGCTCCGCCTTCCGGTCCGGTGGTTCCGCCAGGGTCACCTATAGTCAACACCGTTGCGCCCCTGGCCGGTAACCTTCAGTGGGTGGCCTACTTCGACAACGCCACCAAGAGTTGGTCGCTGTACGATCCCACCGGCACTTTTAATCCGGGATTGTTGCCGTTCTTCCTGAGTCCGCCTACGGATCTGAGTGCATATTCGCCGCTGACTTCGTTAGACACAAACCTCTCTTACCACTGGAACTTGCAACGAGCGGCTACAGTAACCTTGGGTGGTAAGGAGTACGAATTCGGGGAAGGCTATAGCGTCAAATAGCTCTATCTCAAAAGTCCCTTCCCCCTGACTGGGGAAGGTCAGGATAGGGGCGAAAATCCATAGCATCATACGGGTGGAACGCACCCACATGACATTCGCTGATGGTTTTGAGATGGTTTCCAGGTGTGCCAGCAGCCCTAATCGGGCCTGGTTGGCAAACAGCAAACGGGACAGGTCAGACGTATTGGACCTGTCCCGCAACTGTCTTGCAGAGATATTGCCGAATCGTTCCCGTCTATCCCACGATGACCTGCTCGTCTATGGCCCGTTTCCGCAGGTAGGCGTTCTTCTCGATGTGGTTGCGAAGGTTGATCAGCCCCGTCTCCAACAGGTAGGACTCCACCTTCCGGGAGCCCTCTTCCTGCTCCGACTGGGCCAATAGTTCGCAAACCCTATCCCTTAGGTGCCGCAACGACCAGGCCACCTGTTCCTCCACCGTGGCCACTCCTTCAGGGAAGTCCACGTGGGAATTGCCGGGCGTCCCCAGCCGGTCGTAGCCGCCCGTGTGCCAGTGGCCCCGGTCGGCGTGGCAGTCAAACCGCAGCACCTCTTCGTTACCGACGTCCACGCCGATGGTGGGACCCCCGCAACTCGTTCCCCTGATTGACAGGATGCGCAGCGGCCACACGTATGCCGTCACCTGCCCGTCGGTGGACAGCGGCACGTGCAGTTCCTCGCCCCAGTATGCTTCCCCCATGCGCTTGGTAGCCATAAACAGTTCCTCCCAATGGGTATCAGTTCGCTTTTCAGGCAGTTTACTATCCCCTGGCCGCAGATTCCAGTGCCGCCAGGTCTATCTTCCCCATCTCCATCAATGCCGACATCACTCCCTCGGGATTGGCCTCCAACAAGGCCTCCAGCTGCACCGGCACTACCTGCCACGACACGCCGAACCTGTCCCGCAGCCACCCGCACTGTTCCTTCTCCCCACCTTCCGACAGACCCTCCCAGAAGTGGTCTATTTCCGCCTGGGAGTCGCAGTTGATTACGAAGGATATGGCCGGGGAGAACTGGAAGACCGGCCCGCCGTCCAGTGCGGTGAACCCCTGCCCGGCCAGGACGAAGGATACAATAGCTGCCCCTTCCGCAGGCCCTGCCTCCAGCGGCGAGCTGCGGACAATCCTGGAGTCGGGGAACAGGGAAACGTACAGTTCTGCCGCCGCCTCGGCCTGCCCGTCGAACCACAGGAATGGTGTGATCTTTTGAAGCTCGGCCATAGTCTCTCAACACTCTCCGTCTTGCGTTTCGTAGGGCAACTATCTTTCCTCCAGGGTCACCACTTCCCATATATGACCGTCCAGGTCCTGGAAGGCCCGGTAATACACCCAGCCATGATCGGCGGCCTCCCGGTATTCACTGCCGCCGCCGGCCACCGCATTTTGGATCATGGTATCCACCGCCTCCCGACTTGGAGCCGACACCGCCACCAGCGTCTCCGCCGTCCTTGAGGCGTCGGCAATGTCCTTCCCCGGTATAAAGTCCTCAAAGGAGGAGCGGGTAAGCAGCATAACGTAAGACTTTTCGCCTATGATTATGCAGGCGCTCTTGTCACCGCTAAACCGTTCGTTGAACTCGAAACCCAGTGTCTTGAAGAAGGTAACTGACTTATCCAGGTCAGCCACAGCCAAGTTCACGTATATTTCGCGGTCCGATGCCATTTCCGCGTCACCTCAACGAAGTGCCTGGAATATAGCTTGCCGGCCAGGCTATGTCTATCCTGGATACGTGGGAGTGGACAGAAGAGGCCAGCGCTTTTGCGTTACTAGCAAAGCGGACTTACAATGCGAGCGTTATTCGGCTACCCGTCCACACTAGGGAGCAACGATATGGCAACGATTGGGCAACCCAAGGCAACGGCCCTGGCTTGGATCGAAAACCACCGGCAGTGGCTTTCCGACTTACATCAGGACATCTGGGCCTACGCCGAACCGGCCTACCGCGAGTACCAGTCTGTGGCAGCCTACGTGGACTTGCTGCGCAGGCAAGGGTTCGAAGTGGAAGAAGGGTCAGGGGAAATGCCTACGGCCTTCTCCGCCACCTGGGGGCAGGGCGGACCGGTGCTGGCAACCTTCGCGGAGTACGATGCAGTGCCGGGCAACTCCCAGCAGGCCGTTCCCTACCTGGCTCCCCGGGAAGGGCTGCATCCCTGGGCCGCCGGCCACACCGACCCCCATTCATCCCTCGGAGTGGCGGCGTTGATGGGCATCCTGGGAGCCAAGGCGGCCATGGAGGCTCATGGTCTGCCCGGAACACTGCGTATCTTCGGCGAACCTGCGGAGAAGATTTGTGGGTCCAAGCCCGTTCATGCTGCCAAGGGCTACTATGACGGCCTGGACGCCGCCGTGGTGTACCACCCTCACACCACCAACACTGTGGCGTGGGAGACTCAATGCGGTTCCTACTGGAGTGTCGTCTTCACGTTCGAGTGCATGGAACCGGAGAAGTGGATGGATGCCAGTCTGCTGGCAGCCCCAGACCGGCCACATACCGTGGCCCGCTGCCCCGGCGCCCTGGACGCTGTATGCCTGATGTACACCAACACCAAGTACACCAAGGAGGCCATGTTCCCCCACACGGGGACCTGGACCCTCAACGAGTACATAATGGCGGGCGGTCAGTGCACCTCCGACAACCTGCCGCCCCGCATCGGCCAGATACAATATGCCTGGCGCTCTCCCACTCTGGACATACAGGAGCGCATTTACCAGGTTCTGGAACGGAACGCCCGCCACGCTGCCGAGGTAACCGGTTGCAGGGTAACGCCCCGCTGGGTAACCAAGACCCGGGTGGGCCTGCCCAACCTGGCCCTCGCCGACCTGACCTACCGCAACTTACAACAGGTAGGACCGCCAACCATGAGCGACGAGGCGCGACATTTTGCCCGCGCTATCCAGGAAAACCTGGGGCTGAGTCCCATGGAAGAGCCCTTTACTGACGACAACCTGCGCCTGCAAAGTCCGCGGGACTACGAGGCGGCACAGCAGCGCAGCCTGCCTCCCTGGCAGCACAACTTCACCTCTGACGACTACGTGGAATACACCTGGCACGCCCCCACTGCTCGTTTGCACACTTCTCGACCCAGGCTGCGCCCGCCTGCGCCCGGCTATACCTACCCCATGTGGACGCTGAATGCCATGGGCGGTATGGCGGATTGCATTGGCCCCGGTATGTTCGTGGCGGGCAAGACCATCGCGGGCACCCTGACCGACCTGCTGACCCGGCCTGAAGAACTGGAGAAGGGACAGGAGGAATTCAGGAACAGGACGGGCGGCGGCATTGGCGGAGACAAGTGGGTGGCCCCCCTATTGCCGGCAGATTTTCCTCCGCCGGTAGACCTGCGCTGGCCTGAGTACGTGGAGACGGCCCGGGGTCGAGAATGGTGGATTCCAACGCCTGTGGTTTAGGCATCAAGATCATCTCACCTGATTGGCCGAAGCCAACCGGTGTCGCCCACCTTGAATATTACTCTGAAGGAAAGGACTACGGATGCCATCTATGGAGATCGGAGTACAGTTTCATTTGCCGACCTACGCCCATGTCCCACTGCCCCACCTGGTTGAGCTGGCAAAGGAGGGCGAAGGCAAGGGAGTCTCCCAGTTGTGGGTAACGGACAACCTGCGCAGCCGCCAGTCTTACGTTACTCTGGCGGCCATGGCCTGCAATCTGAACATCAAGCTGGGCACGGCGGTAACGGTCCAGTACTTTCGCAACCCGGTGGACCTGGCCGATTCTGTAGCCACCCTCAGCGACTTGATGGATGGCAGGGAGCTATCCATCGGCTTGGGGCGGGGCAATCCCCGCACGCCCAGGCTCATCAGAACTCCCCGACCGGTAAGCATGTTGCGGGAGACGGCCCTGAGCCTGCGCCGATTGCTGGATGGCGATGGGGTCTGCTTCGCCGACTATCCGGCCCTGTTGGACTATTACCACTTCAATCCCGGCGCCACTTTCCAGCTTAACTTCAGGCCCTCCTCGCCGGTCAAGATTTTCTGCGGCAGCAATGGCCCCCGGGGGCTGGAAGTAGGAGGCAGGGACATGGACGGCCTGATTTTTGGCGGCCACTACCTGGCGGCCCTTCGCACCGGGCGGGTGCCCGAGCTGCTGGATATCTTCAATGGCGCCGTGCCCGCAGACAGTGACACCGCCCAGGTGCCCAGGGTAGCCGAAATCAAGATTTCAGTGTCCAGGAATGCCGACCAGGCACGGGAATGGGTCAAGGAGAGCGCCGGCCATCGCGTGCTGAACATGTATCGTCAGGGTTACACCCATGAGGACATTGAGCGAATGGGAGTGGCTATTCCCGACATCGCACGTCTAGACAAGGCCGAAATGAACGGAGCTACCGGTGCGAAGTTTGACGCGCTGGTTACCGATGGCATGGTAGACGCCATTTTCATCGCCGGCGCTCCCGGGGACTGCGCAGAGCGCATGGTGGAAATCAGCCAAATCGCGCGAGATCAGGGCTTTACTCAACTGATGTTCTCTGAACTGGGCCCAGACGTTGACGAGGCGGTCTCCCTGCTTTGCGAGGATGTAATTCCGGCGTTGTAGCGCGGTGCAACTGACCTGTGGCCAAGGCAAGTGTGGGGCGGGTTCTAAACCCGCCCCGACTATTTCCTCGTGTAGTGCATAACCGATAGGAACTCTACCGGTACTCCGGCGCAGTGGGAAACAGGGACAGCAGGGGGACACGGTAGCTATCGAGTCGCGGTCTATGCTCTCCACCGTCGTCTTCCCGCACATACCCATGGTTGCTTCCAGTTCGTCACGCAGCATGTCCAGCACCGACACGACGCCATCCTCACCGTCCACGGCCAGGCCCCAGAACAGGGGGCGGCCTATTAGTACAGCCCGTGCTCCCAGGGCCAGGGCCTTGAACACGTCGGACCCGCGCCGGATGCCCCCGTCCATATACACTTCAATCTGGTCGTTGACTGCATCCACCACCTCGGGAAGCACCTCGATGGTAGCAAAAGTCGTGTCAAGGTAACGGGTGCCGTGGTTGGACACGATCACCGCTTTGGCTCCGTGCTCGGCGGACTGGTACCCGTCCTCGGCAACCATAATGCCCTTTACAACCAGGGGGAGCCGGGTGTTGGCCGCCAGCCAGTCCAGGTCGTCATAGGTGGCCGCCGGGTCGCGAATATCGTTGGCTCCCTGGGGAGCGTCCAGGCCAAAGCTCCAACTGCTGCCGCCGACGTTCAGGGCGGGATCGTAGTTTGGAGAGGCCGGTCCCTGGTAGTTGTTGCGGATGTTGCGCTCCCGCTTGGGCTTCACCTTGGCGTCCACCGTCAGGCACAGGGCAGAATAGCCTGCTTCTTCGGCACGGCGGGCCATTTCCAGGGTGAGGCCCCGGTCCTTGAAGAAGTACTGCTGGTACCAGATTGGGCCGGTAGCGGCCTCGGCCACCTGCTCCAGCGTACGCGAGGCCTGGGCGCTCAGAACCATGACGGTTCCCGCGGCGCCCGCAGCCCGGGCGGTAGCCAGCTCGGCCTCCGGGTGGGCCGAGCTATGGTTGCCGGCCGGGTCCAGCATTACCGGAAAGGTGATTTCCTGCCCCAGCACCGTAGTGCTCATATCCCGGTCGCTGATGTCCACCAGCATTCTGGGCTTCATCACAATGGAGTCCAGAACGGCGCGGGTACGGCGCAGGGTTATTTCATCGGTGGCGGCGCCGGCGATGAAATCGTACTCCCCCTTACCCAGATTGCCTCTGGCTATTTCTTCGTATTCATAAATGTTTACCGGCTTCGCATCCATATTATTAAATCTCCCAGGTTCGAGTTGCTTAGACGTGCGCTAATACTATTACACACGTCCGGCCTTAAACAAGGACTGCGCTAAGCAGGTAACTGTTCGGAGTTAAGAGGATTTGCTTACCGGCTCAATCCGCCATCCGCCTTAAGGGGATTCGGAAGTCCCTGCTACTATCGGCCTGCATTCCCTTTAACGCTCAGATTCAGGCATTCTGCGGGAAGGTCCACCGCGGATGCCCGCATTTCCCCATCAGGCGACTACCGGACGCCCGAGAAATCCGGCACGACGACGGCCCGGACCGGCCCAACCGGGGGATATCGTTCCGGCCCGCCGGTGTTGCCGGATAAGGAATTTTTTGTTTTCTAGGGCCATTTTGGGCCATTTTGGGCCGTTTTGTATCTGACAACGAGGACATGACGGCGGCGGATGGCCCTTTAGTGGGCCACCGCGATCCCTTTCCCAGATAGGGAATTGCCCTGCGAAACGACCCATGCCGGGCCGTTTTGGGCCGTTCTGGGCCATGGTCGGAAATGGATAGAACTGACCTAATAGCTGGGAATTAAGGGCGACCACAGTACTATGG
>OZ219950.1:0-17664 GCA_964291565.2 Dehalococcoidia bacterium | reverse complement strand
CCTTCCTTGCCCATGAAAGAAAGCATCACCTGGGTCGGGGTCAGACCGGCTCCCATCTTGATGGAAAGGTCGCGATAGTAGGGAAAATGGAAGCAGTTGCCGTCCTTTTCGGCAGCCAGAAGGGCGCCCAACTGGGCTGCCTCGTGGCCCTGGCCGGAGGCGGCGATGGGCACCTTCCCCTGGCGGTTCATCATCCAGATGCGCTCGTCGATGGTGCGAATGGTTATCATCCGGCGATAGTAGTCAACCAGGTCCTCGGGCGTGATGCCCTGGGGCAGCGGCCTGGAAAAACCGGCCACTATTTCTTCAAGAGGGCCGTCAGCCTGGCCGTCGGTCTGGTTGGTAAGCTGTGTCATGGTTTCCTCCGGCGATTGAACCGGGCTGTGATAAGACCAAACGTGCATGCAAGGGAGGTCGGGGTGGAGTGCGTTGTGAGGCAATTATATATGCTGGGGTGAGGGTGGGCAAACGTACTCAAGAGCCATTGGGTTTCATTGATCCGACATTCGGTATGCTATTCTCCAATGGCTGGCGTATTGCGTGGGAGCAGCGAGCGCGCCGTTTCCGAGGCTCCATCCATTCAGTCAGCAGCGGGAGTAACACCATTGCAGAGTCCAGCCCAGCAGCCAACCAGCGGACCCGTCGCGGATTCTTCACGTATCACCAGCCTTGACTTGGTCAGAGGGGTGGCTGTACTTGGCATCCTGTTGATGAACGTGGTGTCCTTCAAGTTAGGGCAGGTCCCCTATTGGAACATCAGCGCCGGTGGTTCCGAGACCTGGCTGGACTGGGCGGTGGCGATAACTGGCGAAATACTTGTTGACCAGAAGTTCATGGGGCTGTTTTCCCTGCTATTCGGCGCGGGGGTGATGCTGTTCATCGATCGGGCATCCCAGAGGGAGCGCCACCCTGTCTGGCTAAACCTGTGGCGCAACTGTCTCCTGTTGGGTATTGGCATCCTCCACTATCAACTGTGGGACGGAGACGTCCTGATGGTCTACGCCATATCGTCCGCCTTGCTGGTCCTGCTTCGCCGACTCTCCCCCAGGGTCATGATTGCGCTGGGAATAGTGATTTTCCTGTTACCCATCGTCGCGGATTCAATAGCTCAACATGTGTCCAACAATTACAACTCCGATCTCTCGGGTATATGGATTGAGCCCGGCGCGGAAATCCATGATCCTATAGGATTGTTCTTGCTTTCCGGATACTTCTTTCGTGGCCTGGGTATGATCCTGCTGGGAGCCGCCCTGTATCGCCTGGGTTTCATTCAGGGTGATTGCTCCACGAGGACATACCAATTCTTTGCCGCGTTGGGCTTGGGTTTCGGATTAATGCTGGCCACCGCCGGGGTGATCTTTGTCGCCTGGAACGGATTTTCCAGGGAAGTCGCCTTCACAGGCAACATTCCCAATAGCTTGGGCACGATACCGGCCAGCCTAGGCTACATGAGCCTGATCATTTTGTGGGACAGGAGGAACCAGAACTGGATAAAGACCCGCCTCTGTTCAGTGGGACGTATGGCTCTCACCAATTACCTGGCCCAGAGCATATTGGGTGTGCTGATTCTGACCGTTGCACTGGCGGACGTAGGCATAGGTCGCAGCATCCTGTTGATATTCGTCGTTGCGGTTTGGGTGGCTCAATTCTGGTGGTCCCATGCCTGGCTTAGCCGATTCCGGTTTGGCCCAGCGGAGTGGCTGTGGCGGGTGGCCACCTACCGCCGGTGGCAACCCCTGCTACGGTCATAAGCGGCGACTTTCCCCAACGCATGCAATAGGGTCTCAGGTCCAGGGACTATGTGAGCAAGAAGGTTCGACCGCCATGGCGTATGGAGCATGCTGAAGCCGCTCTTCACGCTTGCAATTGCCAGCCCATACCCTTGACACCCCCTAAAGACTGTGATAATTTTCACTAGGTTTGCCGACCGGGGGTATTTGGATACTTCCCGGAATCCATCGAGGGTATGTTTTCAAGGCAGGACTGATGGGCGATCCGAGCGCGCTTAGCAACATCGACTGGGTCAACATCTCCAATTGGCTCACCATGTACTGGATTGCCTTCCCCCTGGTTATCATCACCGCCTTCACCCTGATGATTGCCCACGCCTTCATCCCTTCCGCCGTTCAGACCGGACATCTGCCCCAGGGCTTTCGTCGTTTGGTGTGGCCCTTGACCGTGTTCGCGGTGGCCGTGTGGGTGGTGGCATGGATTTTGTGGATTTCGGCGATAACCCTGGGGTTCGATATGTTGGGGAACATATTTGATAATTTCATAGTCTAGAAGGGGAAGCGTCCTTACTGGGCTCGCTTTCCAGCTTCAGGAAAACTGCAGGTTCTCCAGCACTGGCTGGAACACGCCGGGTCTGCGGCCCGGCCGGACTCTAAGAGATAGGCAGGTTTTGGCGCCGATGAGGCCAAGCGCAAACATCATCCCACTGGCCGTTGTTGGATTGGTCGTCACCGGCATCGTTGGGTTCCTGGTAGCAATTCTCTTTATTTCCTGGTTTTCCAACCCGCCTTTCGGACTGGGCAATGCCCCGGCCCAGCCCATCGACTTCCCCCACACCATCCACGCCGGTTCCGTAGAAGAGGGCGGCGTGGGCATTTCCTGCGAGTTCTGCCACCGCAACGTAACCGAGGGCGCCGCCGCCACGGTGCCGGCGGTGGAACAGTGCGTTTTCTGCCACCAGCAGATCAACCCCGAAAACCTGATGGCCTCTTCCAGTGCAGACCAGGAGCAGATGCAGCTGGTGGTGGACAAGTTCAACGACAACGACCCCATCAACTGGGAACGGGTACACCGGATTCCAGACCACGTAAGGTTCGTTCACGAGGCCCACATCCGGTTCCTGACCGAGGGTGAGGCCCGCACGGTGGCCATGCCCATTGGCGACGGGCAGCCCCGGCAGCTGCCACTGACAACCCAGCAGGCCTGTTCCGTCTGTCATGGCGACGTGGCCAGCATGACGGAAGTCCAGCCCACGCCGGGCCAGTCCCTGAAGATGGGTACCTGCGTGGACTGCCACCGGGAACTTAACGTAGGCACCGACTGTACTATTTGTCACAAGTAGGCTGTAACGACTCTACCGGCGCGAGCCAGTAGGGGCACAAGCCAATCTGAGCAAAGGCATCAACGTATGAAACTGACACGGCGCAACTTCCTGGCCTGGGCCGGCCTCTCCGCCATCGGAGCGGTAGCTTGTGACGTCATCCAGGACGAGGAACTGAGCCTCCAAAGCCCCCGCTCACTGCCGGAGGACCTGGTAAAGGGACGGGACAACTGGTACGCCACCCTGGGCCGTCAGGCCACTGACGGGGAGGGCGTCATTGTCCGGGTTATGGAGGGACGCGCCAAGAAGATACAAGGCAACCCCAAATACCCGGTGAACCAGGGTAAGCAGAGCGTACGTTCCGAGGTTGGTCTCCAAACCCTGTACCACCCCGATCGTCTCTCCGGACCTATGCTCCGCACCGGACCCCGTGGTTCCGGCCAGTACCGCTCCATCCAGTGGGAGCCTGAGGCGCTGGACATACTCCGACGGGAGCTACGGGCCCGCAGCCAGGGCATGGTGTTGATTACCGAACCCCTGCGCGGGACCCTGGGCATGATCGCCGACCGGTTTACATCGTCTCTGGGTGGAAGGCACCTGGGCTTTGAGGCGCTGGATGATACCACCTACCGCTCCGCTATAAAAGGTGTGTTCGACCAGGACCGCCTGCCCGATTTCGACATTGGCAACGCCAACTACGTAATTTCCTTTGGCGCCGACTTTCTTTCCACCTGGAAGGGTTCCACGCGCCTGGCCACGGCCTACGGGGAGTTCCGGCAGGGCGACCGGCGGCAGACCCAGGGGAGCCGGGGTTACCTGGTGCACGTTGATCCCCGCTTTTCCCTGACGGCGGCCAATGCCGACGAGTGGTTGCCCATTCGCCCCGGAATGGAGGGATACCTGGCCCTGAGCCTGGCCTACGTGATTATCAGCGAAGGAATGCAGGCTGAGGGCGTGGACGTGGATGCCCTGACCAATGGGCAGGGCGCGGCGGCCCTGGCGGCCTTTGCGCCGGAACAGATCGCCGGACGGCTTGGCATTCCCGAACAGCTCCACGAAGGCAAGTCGGCTGCAGAGAAGATTCGCGACCTGGCCAATAACTTTTCCCACCACGGTCCTGCTATTGCCCTGGGTGGCGACAGCGCGGGAGCGCACACCAACGGCCAGTTCAACCTGATGGCCATCTACGCCCTCAATTACCTGGTTGGCAGTGTGGGCAGCGGCGGTGGCGTCAGGTTCAACCCGGGCAGTCCCCTGGCAATGCTGCCGGATGCCGCAAGGATGGGCAGCACGGCGGACTGGGCCACGGTAGCTAGTGATATACGCAGCGGGGTGACTCGCCTGGTGCTGGTGCACGACGCCAACCCGGTCCACGGCCTTCCCGATGCCGTGGGATTCCAGAGCGCAGTGAATGTTGGTGACCCGTTTGTCGTCAGCTTCTCTTCATTTATGGATGAGACTACCATAATGGCCGACCTGATACTGCCGGACCGGAATTTCCTGGAGGATTGGGGCGATGATGTGCCCGAGCCGGGCCCGGGGTATGAAGTAATCGGTATGCAGCAGCCGGTGGTCAATCCTCTCAGTGACCTGGACCCCCGCAGTTTCGGGGACATCCTGCTGAGCATGGCCCAGGAAATGGGTCAGGAAAGTGAACTGCCGTTTGCCAATGTTGAAGCAGCGTTGAAGGCCTGCGTTGAAGGCCTGTATGCCACCGGCCGGGGCACGTCCGGCGAGGCTGGCTCTGCCGACGAACTCTGGAACCTAATGCTTCGGCAGGGTGGATGGTGGGATGAGTCGACCAGTGGCCCGACGCCTTCCGCTCCTAACGGACTTTTGAGCGACATTGCAGCCCAGGGCAGGGAACCGGGTTATGCTGGCAGCGGCGATTTTTACCTGCTGCCCTTCTCCCACAATACCCTGCTGGACGGACGGCACGCCCATAT
Organism: Dehalococcoidia bacterium; assembly: GCA_964291565.2. Taxonomy (GTDB): domain Bacteria; phylum Chloroflexota; class Dehalococcoidia; order Lucifugimonadales; family UBA3495; genus Bin22. The sequence goes on along the minus strand of OZ219950.1, from coordinate 12,666 downwards.
TCCCTGGATGCAGGGACTGCCGGACCCGGTTACCACGGTAACGTGGCAGACCTGGGTGGAGTTGAACTCCCATACCGCCGAGGCAATGGGTTTGCGCGAGGGCGACGTTGTCAGCGTGGGCACGGATGCCGGAAGTATTACCGGCGTCCTGTATCCCAACCCGGCCCTGCCGCCAAACGTGGTGGCGGTGCCGCTGGGTCAGGGAAGGACTTCAGGTTCCGATTACGCGACCGGCGGGGACCCGCGGGAAAGCTCCAATGTGCTGGACATCCTGTCGGCAAGCCACTTGACGGAAAACGGGACGTTGGCCTGGGCGGGCCACCGAGCCAGTGTCAGGGCCACCGGCGCCAGCCTGAAGGTAGCCAAGTTTGAGGGTATCTTCCCCGCGAGGGAGATAGGGCACACCGCCGGTGAAGCGGTTATCAGGGTAACGAACCATTAGGGCCGGTCTTTTCAGAGATCAGCTTTAGGTAAACGCACCGGGCCCCGCCGGGGCCCGCAACGGATTGAAGAATGGTTACAAGCCGAATTGATCATAAATGGGGAATGGTGGTCGACCTGGACCGCTGCAACGGCTGCCAGGCCTGCGTGATTGCCTGCCAGGTGGAAAATAACATCCCCATTAACGATAAGAACGCCTTTCTCCAGAACCGGGCCTATGAGTGGATTCGGGTGGAGCGGTACTGGGAAGGGGAATACCCCAACATCAGGGCCCGTTTTATACCGGTGATGTGCCAGCACTGCCAGGACGCTCCCTGCGAGCCAGTCTGCCCGGTGTTCGCCACTTACCACAACGACGAGGGCCTGAACGTCCAGATTTACAACCGCTGCGTGGGCACCAGGTATTGCATCAACAACTGTCCCTACCAGGTGCGGTTCTTCAACTACTGGCACCCCAACTGGCCGGAGCGAATGCAGAACCAGCTTAACCCCGATGTAACCGTCAGGACCCGGGGTATAACCGAAAAGTGCACCTTCTGCATCCAGCGCATCCGCCGGGGGCAACTCCAGGTGGAACGGCGGGGCGGCGGCGAGTTGAATGACGCCACGTTGAAGTCGGGGAACCACATGCCAGCCTGTGTCCAGGCATGCCCCACCAACGCCCTAACTTTCGGCGACCAGAACGACGTTCACAGTCCGGTACAGCCCTACTTCGAGGACGTTAACCGGTACAACATTCACCACGAAAAGGAACGCAAGACGCGCGGCTACCGCGTGCTGGAAGAAATGAACACCAGGCCCAACGTGATTTACCTGAAGAAGGTTGATCCCAACCTGGATAGCAGTGGCGGGCATCATGGCTAGCAGCGTTGAACATCAAACTGGAGGCCACGGCCACCACGCGGGGATGTGGGTCTTTCCCAGGAAGGAAAACATTACTTCCGACGTGGCAGGCAAGACTTTCTCCATGCCTTCGGGCTACAAGCTCGCCCTGGGTATCGCCTTTATCCTGGCGGTGCTGGGTGTGGTCGGCTTTTTCATCCGCGCGACTTCCGACGGGTTCGGCAGCCCCGGGCCGTGGGGTTACTACGCCGGGATTTTTTCCTTTGTCTTCATGGTTACCGGAGCGGCGCCCCTGGTGGCCTGCGCATTCCGATTCACCAAGAGCCACTGGCGGCGGCCCCTGTCCCGGGTTTCGGAACTGTTCGCCATCATGGGCGTGGTCAACATCTTCCTGTTTATACCGCTACTGCTGGCGATGCCGGCCATCAAGAATCCGGAAGTTCAAGGCACGGACCTGGAGGTGCGCCGCACGCTATGGTTTGAGGTTCCTATTGGCGCGCCCTATACATGGGACATTCTGTGCTTCGTTGGGCTGGCCCTGTGCAGTATGGCCATTCTTTGGCTGTCGGCAGTTCCCGACATGGCCCAGGCTCGGGCGACGGCAACGGGCTTCCGCCGGAGCCTGTACAACGGCCTGTCCGGCTGGTGGTACGGGACCAAGCGGCAGTGGAACCACCAGAAGGCCGGCCTGGCCCTGCTGGGCGCTTTCTACTTCATGCTGCTGATTTTCGTGCAGTTTATATTCATCACCGAGTTTGCCATGAGCATGGTGCCCTTCTGGAAGGACTCGGTACTGCCGCCCATGTACACGGTGATGAGCTTCCAGTCGGCCCTGAGCATGATCCTGATAGTCATGTTCATCATGCGGCGATGGGGCGGCTACGAGGGCTACATTGGCAAGGCGCCCTTCTGGTCGGCCAGCAAGATCCTGCTGGGCCTGACCCTGCTGTGGACATACCACCTGTTCGCTTTCTTTGTTACCTACTGGTACGGGCGGCTGGAAGTGGAACAGAACATCCTGAAGTACGTATTCGTGCAGCCTTACCTGATAGTTTTCCTGGGGAACATGCTGTTCAGCTTCCTGGTTCCCTTCGCGCTGCTTATCTGGAATCCGCTGCGCCGCAGCGCATGGGGGCCGCCCCTGGCAGGTCTGGCCGCGCTGGTGGGTGCGTTCCTGTTCAACATGCGGACTTTTGCGGCTGCCTTCAACACCGGCAATCATTATGAATTCTCTCTGTCCCACGTTCCCGCTGCGGTCTGGCCCGATATCTGGGATATCTTCATTATTCTTGGCGGACTGGGCATAGTGGCTTTGGTGTACTTGTTGTCGGCAAAACTGCTGCCGTTGATATCTATATGGGAAGTCAAGGAAGGGACCCTGTACCAGAAGATGGGAACCCTGATGAAGGGCGAATACTTGGTGCTGGCCAAGCCGGAATAAACGGTAATAGTTTTACATTTAGACAAGGAATGACGGGGAGAATCCCGTTCTCGGGGTCGGGAAAACGGCCCCGTAACCCAGCAAAGGAAGGAAAGCAGGAGCTTCCATGCAGGAAGGCAGAGTCCTAAGTACAAGAGAAGTAAACCGGGATTTGCTCCGGTCAATACTGGACACGCCCCGGTGGTTTTGGCCGGTGGTCACTGTCCTGGGACTGATCCTGCTCATAGCGGCCATTGCCGTCGGGATAATGGTGAACCGGGGCCTAGGCGTAACCGGTCTGAACCGCCCGGTGGCCTGGGGCTTCTTCATCACCAATTTTGTGTTCTGGATCGGCATCAGCCACGCGGGCGTGATGCTTTCCGCCATCTTGCGTCTTGCCAAGGCGGAGTGGCGCCGACCCGCCACCCGTGCCGCCGAGGTATTGACCCTTTTCTCCTTGATGACGGCCATGGTTATGCCCATCGTGCATACCGGGCGGCCCTGGCGCATCCTTTACTGGGTGTTCCCCTACGACTTTGCCCGCGGTATTTGGCCCAACATCCGGACTCCGCTGGTGTGGGACCCCAGCGCAATTCTGACCTACTTGACGTCCAGTACGCTATTCGTAGCCATTGCGTTGATACCTGACTTTGCGGTGCTGCGCGACCATACCACCGGCATTGCCCACCGGGTTTACAGTGTCCTGGCCATGGGCTGGGAGGGCAACGCCCGGCAGTGGAAACTGCAGATTGTAGCCGGCGTGCTGCTTTCCGCATTGATCCTGCCAGTTTTCGTGTCTGTCCACAGCATCGTGTCATGGGACTTCGGTATGGCGGTGGCGGTTAAGTCATGGCATTCCACCGTGTTCGCTCCCTATTTCGTGGTGGGCGCGGTCCACTCCGGCGTGTCGGCGGTGGCCTTTGCGCTGATCCTGCTGCGCTGGTGCTATGGCTGGCAGGACTATATCCGCCACGAGCATATCGACGCACTGGGCCGGCTGCTGATAGTGGTTGCCACAGGCTGGTTCTACTTCCTGGTAATGGAAATTCTGTTCGGTATGTACGGGCGTGAAGCCGACGAGTTGATGGTCAGGCAGACCCAGTTCACCTACTGGCCCTACAACTTCTGGTTCATTTTATTTGTGATCACCACCTACTTCATTCCGGTGGCCCTGTGGTTGAGCCGGGCGTGGCGGCGGAACTTGTGGATAATGTCCATCGCCTGTATCTCGGTGAACGTTGGCATGTGGCTGGAGCGTTTCCTGATCATCGTGCCGGGCCTGATCAACAAGCAGTTGTTCACCTTCGTGTGGGCAGACTACCGGCCCAGCATCTTCGAGTACATCATCATCGGTTCCACATTCGCGCTTGGTAACCATGCTGATGCTGCTGTTCAGCCGGGTGTTCCCGCTGGTGCCCCTGTATGACGTGAAGGAAGGGGACGTTCTGAAGACCCAGGTGCAGATCGGCCGCCGGACGGTTCCGGCAACTTTCAGAGAAGACTAAACGCCGTCCCACGGTGACAGGATTTACGGGACAGGCAGGTAAAGGCAGAGAGGTTAGAAGCTATGGCGAGACGTCCTATTTTGGGGTTGTTCGACGACGCCAACGCCGCGGCCGACGCGGGCGATGGCCTGCGCCGGGCAGGCATTCCTGAAACCGACGTGGACTTTTTGACGGATACTCCCTATCCGGAAGGCGCTTTCGGCGAGCGGGAAGAGCCGCACCGGCTGTATATCTTCCCCTTTATTGGGGCTCTGCTGGGCCTGACTTCCGGCATACTGCTGACTTCGATGACTCAGGTGGCCTACCCGATAGTAACCGGCGGCAAGCCCATCTTGTCCATCCCACCCATGGCGGTGGTGTGCTACGAGGGAACCATGCTGGGGGCCATTCTGTTCACGGTTCTGGGCATTATCTTCGAGTCCCGCCTGCCCAAGTTGAAGGCCGGCCTTTACGATACCCGTATCACCGAAGGCTACGTTGGCGTACTGGTGAACACCGAGGAGACCCAGCACGGTACAGTGGAGGGTGTTTTCGGGCAATCCGGCGCGGTGGATGTAAAGAGGGAGTGAAGCAGCAATTTCGCTAGCAAGGGACCTGGTTAACGAACGAAATGGAAACAGCCGGAGGCCGGTTGGAACCGGTGGAAGGCAACCAGATATGAGCAAACTTTCCGGACAACTGATGATTTTTATGGCGAAGGGACGGCAGTTCCGGAGCAGGACTTACCTGGGCGTGCTGGCCATGCTGGTGGGCCTCATGGCCCTGGGCTGCTCCCAGGGTTCCTATCCGCTGGACATCTTCTACGAGATGCATTACCAGCCGTCGTTCAAGGATCACGAGCCGCCCCGGCTGACCACGCCAGCCAGCGCCGTGCCCTACTATGAGGTTCAGGTCTCCAGCCATGACGGAGGTGAGTTGTATGACATCAACTGCGCCATGTGCCACGGTCCCCTGGGCAAGGGCGACGGGCCGGTACTGGTCAAGATGGAGACGATCTATGGATACGTTCCCAGCGTGCCGGCGGACCTGACTGCGGTGGATGACCCATTGATGATTGCCAAGGACACTGCCGGTGTCACCAACATAATGACTGGCGGTCTGACGGTAATGCCCAGTTTCTCAAAGCTGCTGACGCCTGAGCAGATTGACGCAGTGGCCAACTACGTCGTGGACTGTCTGCAGGGGGTAAACCCGGAGGGCTGCTAGAGTCGGATTGTGTCGTGGTCGTTGGGTTTGGGTCGGCTGACAGCGGGCATACCGCTCAGAGAAGAAAGTGAGCATCAACAGAGTTCGCAGAGAAGGGCAGGTGTTGAGCCTGCCCTTTGCATTTATCCCCTTATCGCAAGCTAAATGCCTGGCCGTGTTTGTGCTGCTGGCCATTGGTGTGGCGGTTTGGGTAAGTGTGTCCCATGCCCAGGCGCCGGAAGGCAGCTATGACGAAGAGGAAGCCCAGGCCATCGACCAGATGTTGATGTGTCCCGTCTGCCCCGCCGAGTCCATTGACCAGGCCCAGGTGCCCCTGGCGAAGCAGATGCGGCAGCGGGTACGGGAACTGCTAGCGGAGGGGGCTACCCGCCAGGAAGTCCTGGATTATTTTGCGGACCGGTACGGCCAGAACGTGCTGGCGTCGCCACCAAAGTCGGGGGTAAACCTGCTGGCGTGGGCTCTGCCCATTGCGGGATTGCTGGCGGCCTTGGTGGCGGTGTTCTTTGTACTGCGAGCCATGAAGGGCAGCGGCGATGGGCCGGCGGGTGATGCGCCGGTAGATGGCGCTGAGGCTGCGGAGCTGGCGCCCTACCTGGCGGCGGTGGACCGGTCGCTGGCTATTGAAGAAAGCAGTGGCGTTGAGGGTGAGGAAGGCGGGAAAGATCAGGACGATGCCGGGTAACAAGGATATGATCTTTGCGCTGAACCTCGACGGGCTTCAGCAACGCAGTGTCGACAAACTGACTAACATTCCCGCACAGGCAGCAATCTTGACCCAAGCCTGTCGAGGTTCCTGCCTTCGCGGGAACGACGGGTCCTGCCCAAAGCTGAGATGCGATAGCCCTGGATAAGAAGTAGAGCCGCCCATCGCGGAACAGCGATGGGCGGCTCATAAATCGTACGACGGTCAGGCGAGTCTATTCGCCGCCGGGAACGCCGGTAGTCTGACCCGAGAAACCGGTATCGTCCGCGTGTGCCGGGTCAATCCACATGTGGGCCCAGCGCAGGTGGCTGGAGGTGGGACCCGGGAAGTGGACATAGCCACGGACTTCGGGCCAGAAGGCAACGGCTTCCTGTTCCCAGAAGGCCGGGAAGTTCCAGTACTGGCTCATCAGGTATAGCTGGATTTCCTGACCCTTGGCTTTCCGGTCCTCATAGGCGGTCAGCTTGCTGAGTTCCTCGAACATGGCTTCCGCCGTGGCGTCGCAGTCGGCCCCGGGGGTCTGGAAATTGTACAGGCTGTCACAGCGGTGGTAGTGGCCCAGTCCGATGAAGGGGTCGTCCACGCCGGCCACGCCGCCGGTGGAAGCCAGGAAATCGCCCCATTTGCCGTTCTGGCTAATCTCGCGGTAGGAGACGGTCTCGTTCGTGTCAAAGTCGGTCTTGATTCCCAGCAGGCGCAGCTGTTCCTGCATGAAGGTGGCGCGGTTTACCCGCTGGGCGTCGGCTTCCACGGTCAGGACATAGGTCTTGTCGAAGTCGAAGCCTTCCTCATTAAGGATCTGGATGGCTTCGGCCCGTTGGGCTTCCATATCGGGAGGTTCACACCAACCGGGCAGGGAGCAGCCATCAGCCTCGCTTACCGCCCAGGCGCTACCGGGCGGCATCAACCCCAGTCCTTGAGAGCCGTAGCCGGACAGGGAGACGATGATGCCGGTCGCCCGGTCCATGCCCATGGCGATGGCCTGGCGGATGCGGACATTGTCAAAAGGAGCATTGCGCATGTTAATCCAGAGATTCTCGCTGCTCCTGGTGGCCCGAATAACCACCTGAATCTGATCGTGGTTCACGTACTCGTCGTACTGGCCGAAGTTTCGCACCCAGTGCCAGTCGGTCTGGTGGGCCAGCATGGTCGCCTGCTGGACCGTCTCGTCCAGGATGCCAAAAATGGTCACCTGGTCCACGTAGGGTACGCCTTCAAAGTGATAATTGGGGTTCCTGTCGAAGTGCTGCTGGTCAAACCCTACGGTCTGTCCCTCTTGCCAAATAAACGGCCCGGTGCCCATGCCTACATCCTGAAACATGGCATCCTCCCCACCGGCCAGGAACCACTCCTTGTTGAAAATCGGACCATTGGTGTGACCGTAGTTTAGGAGAGGAACGGCGTCGGGAGCGTCGAACCGGAACTTCAGGGTGTAGTCGTCCACGCACTGCAATTCATCGAGGACAACATTGGAAAGCCGGACCTGCATGTAGGGACGGGTGAGGCCTTCCCCGGTGATCATGGTCTCGTAAGTGAACCGGGCATCTTCGCAGACAAAGGGCGCCCCGTTGTGCCACTGCGCGTTGTCCTTGAGATAGAAGGTTACGCCAGAAAGATCGGCGTCAACGGTCCAGCCGTAGGCCAGTCCCGGGATATAGGGAGAGGCCGGGTCGTAAGGGTTGTCCTGCATCAGGGTGTCATGGGTGGGCGTCCGGTAACGCCTGGCGGTGCCGGTGCTGGCGCCCCAGATGTTAGCGTGCTCCAGGGGGTCTTCGTAGTTGATGCGGAGCGTGCCGCCATACACCGGTTCACCGTAGAAGTCGATGGGCGGCTTCCAGTAGGAAGCGAATTCGGGGGCTTCCTGGGGACCTTCTACCATTCCTGTGGCTGGAGCTACTGCGGCCGCGGCCACGGTGGTAGGCGTTGGGGGAGCCTGTACCGGCTGGGCCGGAGCCGCCCCGGCCGCTGACGGAGCCGCCGCGGGGGCTGCTGGCGCTGCCGCGGGGGCTGCTGGCGCTGCTGCGGGGGCTGCTGGCGCCGCCGCTGGCGCTGCTGCCGGGGCCGCCGCCGGAGCTGCCGCGGGGGCTGCTGGCGCCGCCGGTTCAGGGGCCGCCTCCTCGGCTGCACCACAGGCAACCAGGGTTAGAAGAGTTAGCGCGAGTGCAGCGTATAAGAAGGGCCATGGTTTCCAAGGCTTGTACCATTTCATCTTGAATCCTCCCTTATCGCAATGCAACGGCAAGAGTTTTGGTTCAGGTGGGTCCTGGATTGCTGGCCTCTTTTGAACGGAATACTGGCTATTGTTCTACCGCGTCGACTTGATTTCAACGGATTCCATGTGGACTAAGCTTCACAGAGGTCCGCTCGGGCTCAGCACCGGTACTGTTTTTTCCTTCACCTCCTTATCTTCAGTTTAGTGGTCAATCCGGATGAGACCTTCAAACGGGTCAAGGTATTATCCGGACCGGTTGGCCAAAGAAATCGGCGTAGATCGTTGTGCCCTGGTAATGGGTTAATCGCCGCAGGAGGCAGTGGCGGGAAAGCCATCAGCCCCGGCCAATAGACGCAAATACACTTATTACAGATATAGTTCTTAGGTTCGTGAACTTAATCAGGCAGTATAAATACTAGTATTTGCCTTTGTCAATTATAGGAAGGCATAACGTTACGATATTCGTGCCTAGTAGTATGACAACATTGTAATAATGGGTTCGGCAATGACCGTGATTCCGGCGAGAGCCGGAATCTAGGAACTCCCCGGCGCATTGCGGTTGACCTTTTGCATCCATTCTGGATTCCGGCTCAAGGCCGGAACGACGGTTGAACTGGTAAGACCCTTTGGCAAGCCATCATTTCAAAGTGCTCCTCTACCAGTAAATGTTCAGGCTTTCAACAATCGATTCCTCCCGACCTGCCGGGGCATTTCTTCCTCCAGTATCCTGGGACACTTCTTCACCTCAGGTGCCGCTGATTTACACCTCCATTAGCCCGGTGCTACCATTACCCAGTTAAGATTCCAGCAGCTACCCTTTCACGGTACGCCGTTTTGCCGTGGCAGGCTATTCCCATTGGCCGGAGGCAGGGCATGAACTCTACGGAATATGACATCGTGATTATTGGAGGCGGAATCATTGGCCTTTCCACCGCCATGCAGCTGGCCCGCCGGTTCCCCGGGGAGCTGAAGGTTGCGGTGGTGGAGAAGGAGACGGACCTGGCCAGCCACCAGACGGGCCATAACAGCGGCGTAATCCATTCGGGCATCTATTACCGGCCCGGGTCGCAGAAGGCCCAGTTCTGCGTCGGCGGCGCCAGGGACCTGAAGCAGTTCTGCGACGAGAACGAGATCGAGTACGACCTGTGCGGCAAGACCATCGTCGCCACCGACGAGTCGGAACTGCCCCGGCTGGACAACCTGTACGAGCGGGGCGTGGCCAACGGAGTGCCGGGCCTGGAGATGATCGGCCCCGAACGGCTGAAGGAGATCGAACCCCACACCTTCGGGCTGCGGGCGCTGTGGTCGCCGGCCACGGGCATCATTGACTACGTCAAGGTAAGTGAGGCCTACGCTTCCAGGTTCCAGGAACAGGGGGGAGACATCTACATGGACGCCGCCGTTCAGTCCATCGGCGGCACGGACGGGGCGATGACGGTGGAGACCACCCGCGGGTCGCTGCGGGCCGCCCACGTCATCAACTGCGCCGGCCTGTACGCCGATCGCATCGCCGAGATGATGGGAGAGCGCACAAACGTCCGGATCATACCCTTCCGCGGCGAATACTACACCCTGCGGCCGTCCAGTCAGTACCTGGTTAAGGGCCTTATCTATCCAGTGCCCGACCCCCGCTTCCCCTTCCTGGGCGTCCACTACACCCGTAATATTAAAGGGTATGTGGAGGCGGGCCCCAACGCTGTGCTGGCCTTCGCCCGGGAGGGCTACCGCAAGAGCAACGTGGACGTGGGCGAGTCCCTTGGCACATTCACCTACCCGGGGTTTTGGAAGATGACTGCCAGGCACTGGCGCACGGGCGTCTCGGAGATGCACCGCTCCTACAGCAAGTCGGTGTTCGTCCACGACCTGCAGAAGCTTATTCCGGAAATCAGGGACGAGGACCTGGAGCCGGGCGGGGCCGGCGTCCGCGCCCAGGCCGTCGCCACCGACGGCGCCCTGCTGGACGACTTCTCCATCTTGCAGGGGAGGCAGGCCATCCACGTCCTGAACGCCCCTTCCCCCGGCGCCACGTCGTCCCTGGCCATCGGGGAGCACATCGTCGGTTTGGCGGTGGAGAGCTTCGGGCTGGGGGAATAGGGGCTGCTTTGAACTAAACCCGCCTCGACTTTAACGGTCCACTGACAACCAAAGGACATCGGCGCGACTACTTGACCTGTCGCGCCGATTCCTATTGAGGTTGACGGCTGCCGAATCCTCGGCGCGCCGTCATATTGACGGATTCTTCCGTCCGACTACCGCAGCACGTCGCTGGCCTCAGCCTCATCAATGTAGGCCCGCACGTCCTCGGGAAGGAGGAAGCCGTCGGACTCCAGTTGGCGGGCGGCCTTTGCCACGGCTTCGACGTAATTCTCGTGTGTGCCGTAGCGTTCCTCCAGGGAGAGGCGGGGGTCGCCGGAGACCAGGCGTTCCTCCCTGGTTGAGGCGAAGGGGATGTGCTGGCCGTCGCCCTCGCCGCCGTCGTTTTCGCCGAATCCGGCGCGGCGCAGGGCCCAGCCGGTGGTGGTAGCAACCGGGGCCGCCACGGGCGGGAGGCGCACGCCGGCCACCTCGTTGCCGTCCCCGTCAACCTTAGATACAAAGACGGGGTAGGCGGGACGGTCGGCCAGGGAGGGCGGCAGGTTCGCCACAATGCCCCGGTCAAAGTCGGGGCCGTAGTCCAGGAAGTAGTGGGTGGTGATAACGCCCGTGTAGGTTACGCCGGGGATGTCGGGCCAGCCCAGTTCTTCCTTCGGTACAACACCCGTCTCGTAACCCGGGCGGGTAACGGCGAAGGCGGCGTTCTCGGAGGCGCGGGTACCCGGCTGGCCGGGGGTTCAACGCCCTCGCTGACCCACCGGTCCAGGGCTACCAGCAGGGCGCGGTGTACTGGATGGGGGCTGACGCCGTTGGTGAACTGCTGGTTCTTGCCCTTCCGGGTAACGTCGCCCACGCCGTGGGAGAGGCCCGAAAGCAAGTAATAGCGGACGTTTTCGGGGTCCGGCAGGTCGTTGCCCTGGCTGTCGGTGTGAAGCTGGGAGCAGCCCTTGACCCAGTATTCGCTGGCCGTGTTGATTTCCAGGCGCTTGGGCAGGGTGTTGGAGGCCGCGCCCCGCTGGCTGCGCCCGGCGGTCTTGCCGCTGAGGTGGTCGGTGGTTACCTGGTGGGCGAAGGGGAAGACGGCCTCGGGATAGCGGTGGTTCTGGCGGTTGCGCTCGGTGCGGTCGGTCTGGGCGAACCGGTAGTTTATCTGGTCGCCGTTGCCGCCGCCGGTGTGGCTGAGAATGCCATCCAGGGCCCGCTGGCCGTGCTCGTCCTCGTTGAAGCCCAGCAACTGGAAGTCGTTGAGAGTACGGGAGGGCTGGGATATGGAAAAGCTGTAGGCATAGTCGACGTGGCCGGCCAGGGGGTTGTCTTCCGAAGCCGGGGCGTGGCGCAGGAAGGACAGGAAGTCGCGGGTGGCGGCCAGGCCGATGCCGGCCACCAGGGGGTCCTTCGCTGTGTAGGTGAACTCGTAGATGTGGCTTTGCTTGAAGGGCGTGCCCTCGGGCAGCAGGCGGATGGCCGTGCCTTCGTCGGAGGTGTATTCCCATTTCGACGCGGGAATCTCCACCGGCGCGTCGTCCAAGCGCCCTTCACAGTGAGGCGCGCCCGGCCCTGGTCCAGTGTAGCAGCGGCGTAGGCCAGGTCGCTGGTCAGGGTGGTCTCGTTGTCGAAAACGATGTACTCGTAGGAGGGACCGGTGATGGTCTGGCCGTTGTTAGTGGCCACCGGCACGTTGATGGTCATGTCGTCGTGGCCGCTGGCGCTAATGTCCCAACCGTTGCCCACCACGGCATAGCCCATATCGAAGACAAACCCCGTCCCGGCGTCGGCAGCGGTGGTGGGGTTGTTGATGGCACGGGCCCCGTTGAGGAGACCTACCCGCATGCCGCCCCGGTTATTGAAATCCAGGATAACGCGGCGGTTGCCCAGGTCTAGGTTAATGGGTTTGAGGATGAAGATGTCGGTGGAGTATTCCACCATGCCCCGTTCGTTGACCGGGACCAGGGCAATGTCAGTGATGACGGCGTTGCGGGGGTCGGTCGGATCCAGTTCGCCGTAGGCAGTGCCCCGCAGTTTCTCGTACTGACCCACGCCGCCGAAAGAACGGCCCTCAAAGGTTGGGGATTCTGAGCGCTTGGGGTCGACCTCGATGCGCTGGATGCCTGGCCTTGTGGCCGTAAGGGTACCGGCCTGGTCTTGAGTCATAGCTGCCCTCCTGGCGGGTGAGATGTTATTAGGTTCGTTTCAAGTAATTCCAAAGTGATAATACAAAGGACGTGGGTTGATGGTCAATCTG
>OZ219949.1:0-3588130 GCA_964291565.2 Dehalococcoidia bacterium | reverse complement strand
GTTGACCCGATGGAGGTTATGGCCCAGCAGGCCGGCATTCCTCCGGAAAAAGTTATCCGGCTCAACGGCAACGAGAATCCCTTTGGCCCGTCACCCGAAGTGGTGAGGGCCCTGGGCAGTTTCCAGCACTACAACCACTATCCCGACCCCGACCAGCGGCAGTTGCGGGATGTCCTTTCCGGTTACTTGGATGTGCCAGCTGAGCAAATTGTTGCCGGCAACGGCAGCGACGAGTTAATCGACATGATCCTGCGCATGTTCCTGGGGACCGGAGAGAACATAGTCATTCCCACCCCCACCTTTGGAATGTACGCCTTCTCGGCGGAGGTTTGCGGCGGCAAAGTCAAGCCGGTCCCCCGCAATGAAATCTTCGACATTGACATTGAAGCCACCGTTGCGGCCTTTGACGAGGATACCAAGGCTATTTTCCTGGCCTCGCCCAACAACCCCACCGGAAACACCGCTTCCGAAACGGCCATCCGTGCCCTGCTGGCCACCGGCAAGATTGTAGTGGTGGACGAGACCTACTACGAATTCTGCGGTCAGTCCGTCCTTCCCCTGGTGGACGAATTTCCAAACCTGGTTGTGCTGCGTACATTCAGCAAGTGGGCGGGTTTGGCGGGACTCCGGATTGGACTGGGGGTGATGAATCCGGATGTCGCCTGTACTATGATGAGCATGAAGTCTCCCTACAACGTCAACCTGGCGGCGGAAGTTGCCCTCATTGCCTCCCTCAATGACCGACCCACCCTGCTCAACAGGGTGCAGGCCATCGTCCAGGAACGGAAGCGAATGATCGGGCTGCTGGAAGACATTCCGGGAATCCATGTGTGGCCGTCCCAGGCCAACTTCATCCTGTGCCGCCTGCCCGAAGGACGTGGCCAGGAAATTTTCGAGGGACTGTGCCGGCGCGGCATATTCCTGCGTTACTTCAATACGCCGCAATTGAGAGATTACGTTCGCGCCAGCGTGGGCTTGCCCGAAGAGACGGACCAGGTAGTTGCTGCGCTGAAGGAACTGGTGGCTGAGTAATGGTGGAGAAGATCGAACCCGTAAACGCTGATCTGGTTCCATCCGGCGCCAGAATTGCAACCCTCAACCGCGAAACCGCGGAGACTCAAATTGCCCTCACGGTGAACCTGGACGGGCAGGGTCATTACGATGTGGATACCGGCAATGGTTTCCTGGACCACATGGTCAGCCAGATCGCCCGCCACGGCCTCTTTGACATTACCCTCCACGCCAAAGGCGATGTCCACGTGGGCTGGCACCACCTGGTTGAAGATGTGGGGATTCTGTTGGGGCGGGCCTTCAATCAGGCTCTCGGCGAGGTGCGGGGCATCCGCCGAATGGGCCACGCCATAGTCCCCCTGGACGAAACCCTGGTGATGGTGGCCCTGGACCTCAGCGGTAGAAGCTATGCCGTGGTTGAGACCACCCTGGACGAAACGATGGTCGAAACCCTCTCAGGAGACCTGGTACGCCACTTTTTTGAGTCATTCGCCCTGGAGGGCCGGATCAACCTGCACGCCAAGGTTTTGACTGGCGTCAGCCCCCATCACAAGGCCGAGGCCCTGTGCAAGGCCCTGGCCCGGGCGCTGCGGGACGCCGTGGAAATCGACCCCAGGGCTACCGGCCAGGTACCCAGCACCAAGGGCACGCTGGATAGCTGATAAAGCTGCGGTTTACATAATAATGTAAAAGTGTACGGGCCGCTCAATAGGGCGGCCCGTACACTTGGCTCCAATACCCGCCAGTTTGAGGGACAGCGCTGATCAGCGGCCCTTCCTGGCAATGAACTCGGGGAAGGCCTGTTCGGCGTTGTATCCCCGCACCCGGTTGGTTGTGAAGTCCCGCTCATTGGCCCACTGCTGCTCCAGGTCACAACCCTTGTGCATCAGCAGCAGTTCCTTGATGCCCATTATCGACTCCCTGCGGTTCTGAGCGATGGTCCGGCCAATCTCCATGGTCTTTTCCCGGAGCTGGTCAGCGGGGACCAGGTGGTTCAGCAGGCCAATGCGATGAGCTTCCTCCGCCTCCACTACCCTTCCGGTGAACAGCAGCTCCTTGGCAATGGGCCAGCCCACCTGGTTTGGCAGCGTCCAGGTGGAGTTGATGCGCCCGTAGGCGGCGGCCAGGAACCGGAAGCTGGTACGTTCGCAGCCCACCCGCATATCCAGGGAAGAGGAAAGAACGGCGGCCCCGCCGTAGGCAAGCCCGTTCATCATTCCTATCACCGGCTTCAGGGATGCGCTAATCTCGTAAGTCCCCCGCGACCGGTTCCGGTCCTGCTCTTCGCGGTTGCCCTGGTCGGTTTCCTGGTCCCTTTCCCGCTGTTCGTGGATGTCGCCGCCGGCGGAAAAGGCCCTTTCCCCTGCGCCCGTTATCACAATGCAGCCCACCTCATCGTCCTCGTTCATGGCCCTGACCGAATCCTGCAATTCCCGGTTCAGTTGGCGGTTCATCGCATTGAGCTTTTCCGGCCGGTTCAGGGTGAGAATGGCCACGCCATCTTCTTTCTCAACCAGGACAAATTCGTAGTCCATAAGCCCCTCCAAATCCTGGCTTCCCCTTCTTGTTCTTGCAGAAGTTGGATTCCAGTGTTTCAAATCTGCCGCTATTGTATGGGCGACCCTGGGGGTAGTCAAACCCGATTCTTTCCCGCATCTGTCCAGAGGTGGCTTCTTGCCTCAGCCTGCAGCGCCGCGTTCCGGTTGAGGTGGTCTGGGACACAATGGTATGGCCAAACCTGAGTGTCTGCCCTGCCCTCGACCCAATGGCATGGGCGAACCCGCGTGTCTGCCCCGGCTGCATATCTGCCCTTGCCTCACACACGAAACCACCTGAATCGGAACGCTGCCACCTTGCCCTTCCCCATTGACGCCCTAGGTCCAATCTTTTAAAATAGAATATATGTTCGTATCAAGCCCTCTTCAGGCTCCTCAACAGTCCCTTGCAGACATCGTTCGCGAGGAGACCGACGACGGCCGCCTTATCGTTCGCTTTCTCGTTGATGTCATGCAGGGCGGTCTGGAGGCTGCCAGGCCCTGTCATCGGCTCGATGCTGCCCGCCAGCTCCTCAACCTCGGCTTCGAATCGGTTCGCGCTTTCATCTCCGACAGCGCGCCCGCAACCCGCATGCCTCGGCGAAGAACCCCCGCGTCCTCCCCGCAACCCGCTGCTACTTCGCCGCTTCACCAGGAACTCGTAGACTTGGTCTGGGAGGAGACTGACCACGGCCGCTCTGCCGTCCGTTTCCTGGTCGACGTGATGCTGGGCAATCTCCACGACTTCAAACCCCATCACCGCCTGTTCGCTGCCAAGGAACTCCTTCGGCGTGGCTTCGACCAGCCGGCGTCGTCCCCGGAAGCTGAAGCCCAGTCCGAAGCTGACTCTGAAGAGGAGGATATCAAGCGGCGCCGTGCCGAAGACCCCGACGGTATTTACTACCGGGGACGCGACTACAAATGGTATCGGGACGACCTCCGGTCCCCGCCGCACCCAAATCGCTCCGGCTCCAACGGCGTGGATGAAAAAGACCTCTCCGCGCTGCCCCCAGATTTGGATGGCCGTGACCGCTGCCCCCCTGCATGCGGGCCCATGGACTTCACTACCCCTAATGGCGACGACCAACACGGCATCAGTTCCCTTTCCCACCCTGGCGACTATACCCACGTTTGCGACCCTTTCTGCCTTCCCTCTCGACCCGCCGGCCAATCCGTGTCTCAAGACCTCGGTGAAGACGCGGGGGAAGACGTCGAGAGCGACGAAGACCGCTCCCCACTCGATAACTCCGTCGAGGGCATCTCCCGGGAACGGCCGCCACCCCGGCCCGCTGTGGCCCGAATCAGCTTGGATCGCCCAGTCCCCTTGGACAGCCTGACAATCGGCGAGCTGTAACCACCGAAACTCAGAGGATCTGGAGTTTCGCGGATACCCACTGCGAATCTCCGCTTCCTCTGCGCCACTGTGCCGCAATTCACCGTTGCCGGGAAGCGCGTTGACGATATTCGAGCAACAAGTTGCTATCGTCCCGCTCCGGCAATTGACACGCGGGCTATGGCCAAGGATGATTGAAATGTCATGCGTGCATCAAGAACCAGTACAATCTTACCGGCATACGGTGCAAACCGCCCGAGTCGAACGGGCCCGCTCAGGGTCCTTGTCCTTTCCGTCGCTTTCGCCTTCATCCTTCTTGGGATAGCGGGGTCGGCGCTTGCCCAGGCCCCATCCGCGGGGGCGCTGATAATGGAAATTGAGGGCACGATTAACCCGGTCAAGGAAAGATACCTCGAACGTGCCTTGCAGCAAGCCGGAGATTCCAACGCAACCCTGCTGATTATCCGACTTGATACACCTGGTGGCCTGCTGAGCTCCACGAGGAAAATGGTAGAAATGCAACTGGAGTCTGACGTACCCATTGTGGCGTATGTTGCCCCTGGTGGCGCCCAGGCAGGCTCAGCGGGCACCTTCTTGGCCGCAGCCGCCAATGTGGCTGTTATGGCCCCCGGCACCAATATCGGCGCCGCCACTCCCGTATCCGTGTCGGGCCAGGACATAGGCGAAACCCTGGCAAACAAGGTTACCAACGATGCGGCTGCTCTTATCCGCAGCATAGCCGAGGAACGCAACCGCAACGGCGAAAAGCTGGAAGAAACGGTCCGACATGGTGCGTCCTTCACAGCTACCGAGGCTGTAGAACTGCGTATGGTGGACTTCATAGCCACGGATATGGATGACCTGATCAGGCAGTTGGATGGCCTTGAGGTAACCATCCGAAGCGGTCCCACCACTCTTCAAACGGAAGGAATGGCTGCCAGGGACCTGGAAAAGAATCTGCTGGAGCACTTCCTGGAGTTTCTGGCCAATCCGGATGTGGCTTTCCTGCTCTTGACCATAGGCGGCCTGGCCGTAGTTATAGAGCTTTTTAATCCCGGGATGATAGTGCCGGGAGTTGTAGGAATCGTCCTGCTCATCCTGGCCTTCCTGGCACTGGGCAGCCTGCCCGTCAACTGGGCGGGCGTGGCGCTGATTATCCTGGCTATGGCCCTGGCCTTCCTGGAAACCCAGGTCTCGGGCTTTGGCGTCCTGGGGGTCGCCGCCGCCATTTGCCTGGTCCTGGGAGGCTTTCTGTTGTTTGCCCAGTTCGGTACGCCTTCTCCTACTCTTCCGCCCGTCTCCGTGAACCCGTTTCTGATTGTGGCTACTGCCGCTATCCTGGCCGGGGGCCTTCTCTATCTGATGTGGTGCATACGAAAATCTCAAAGGGAAGACCGGAGTGATGACAGCTTCCACCTCATGGGCAGGCTGGGCACTGTGGTAACCGAATTGTCTCCCCGGGGGGTTGTCAGGATGGAGGACGGCAATTGGACGGCTGTTACCGATGACGAACAGGTGATTGCCGAGGGTGAAAAGGTTATAGTAATAGGTGTGGACGATCTGGTTCTGACCGTTATACCCTTCAACGAGACGAATTAAATCGGTGCAACGAATCGGGCAGTCGGAATGCGTTGGGATAATTCCCTAGGAGGTACCTATGGCAGCGGGTATTGTAATAGTTCAGCAGCAAGAACGGATGGTCATCCAGCGTTTCGGGCGCTTCGACAAGGTCGTAGGACCGGGATTCCGCTTCCTTGTGCCCATCATTTTCAACGGTACCAAAGTAGGCATCTGGGAGCGCACCCAGCGGGTGCCCACTCAGAAGTACATCACCACCGACAACGTCGTAGTGGATCTGGACTTTGTGATTTACTACCAGGTGCTTCCCGACGACGAAAACCCGCGCAAGGCTGTTCTGGACGTTCAGAGCTTCGAAGACGCGGTGGTCAACCTGGCAGTGGCGGAACTGCGCTCCATCATCGGAAACATAAGCCTCGCGGACGCCCTGGCCGAGCGGGAACGCATCCAGGGAAGGCTGCAGATGGCGCTGGACGAGAATACGGGCAGGTGGGGCGTGAAGGTGCGCAACGTGGCAATAAACGAAATCGACCCGCCGCTAGGGGTAAAACAGGCAATGGAGCGCGAAAAATCGGCTGCGGCCATTAAGACTGCGGACATTACCGAGTCGGAAGGCCAGCGGCAGGCCCAGATTAACCGCGCGGAGGGCGAGAAGGAGTCGGCCATTTTGCAGGCCGAGGGTAATCGACAGGCTGCCATCCTGGAAGCGGAAGGCGACCAGCAGGCCACAGTACTTCGTGCCCAGGGCTTCAGCAGCGCACTGGAGCAGATTTACAATGTAGCCAACAACGTTGATGCGAAAACTATGAGCCTCCAGTATTTCGATACGCTGAAATCCCTTGGCTCCAGCCCTTCTACCAAGTTCATCTTCCCCATGGAATTTACGTCCATGCTCTCACCCTTCTTGGGAATGGGAAGTAACCAGCAGCCCGCCAACAGCGGGAACAACGAGAACGCACAGACCTAGCCATGACCCTCTTGGAAAAAGGAGAATCCCCCGGCTAGCATAGATGCGAAGGCCGGGGGATCTCTCTTGCCATGCTCGCCGGTCGTGCCTCTCTAGTGGCGCAGCCGGCGTTTGGATCAGATTCTTAGCAGTCTGGGCAGGGCGATGAGTCCTTCGTCGTCGCTTCCCACCACATCCGTTTCGCCGGAGGCGTGAAGCAGGGTGATATGAGCATTGATAAGGGATTCGCAGGAACCTGAGTCCATCTGAATTATATATTCATCCAACCCGCCGACCAGGTTGGGCAGCCTGTCCTTGAGGAATCCCAGGCATTCCTTGGCGTTTCGCTTGGGGGGAAGCTTGTCTCCAAACAGGAGAAGCTTGCTGGCGTGGGGATACACCTCAATGATCTGCTGCCCCATGTCAGTCAGTAGTTGATTCAGGGCCACCGCCCGGTACACCAGTTGAGTTACTATCGACTTCTTGTTGGTAAAGAAGCAGCTGATACCCATGCGGGCCAGGTCCAGCTCAGCCTGCCGGCCCTTGTTCTCTGGGTACACCATCTGGCATTGGCACGTAGCTTCCAGGCAGCATAGGCCGGTGGGAAGAGTGAGAGGACTACCGATGGCGATCAACTGGGGACGGTACTCTCCGATGGCTTCAATGAGCTCCCTGTCCTCGGAGAATGACCCCATATAGACGATCCTGGAGTTGGAGTCGATGACAGCCAGCGAGCTGCGCTGCCGCGTGGTGGTTTTGAGGTCTACGCCCATATAAAGCATACGCACATCCCTTCCATGAAGAGTTGGATATAACGAGGGGGCTACCGGTTAAGGAAGCCCAAGGGTATTTGGTCGGTAATATCACTCGTTTTGTGGGAAGGAGGACTCCAACAAATCCGGACGGTCCAGTAGCTCTGCAGCTGCCGAATAGGGCTCCAGCTTCCCAGTACCAATATCTTCTAAATATGATTGCAGGGATTGTTCGCGCTTTATGCGGGCCTTAAGCCGCTGGAAAAGTTCCTCCTGGAGCGCTTCAAGGAACTCATCGCGTCGCCTCTCCGCGCGGCGCTGTTCCAGGAGGGACCGGTATTCCCCCGAACTAACAGGGGCAGTTAAGTTCAATCGATGTTCTTCAATTTTGGCCCAGAGGCCTTCAATGCCCTCTCCCCGGTCAGCCTGGGTGAGAGCCACAGGTGGTTCCCACTGCGAGGGCTGCGCCGCCGTTTGCAGCATGGCGCGAATGCCGGCTGCCATGCGGTCGGCGCCCTCTCGGTCGGCCTTGTTGACCAGGAAAATATCGGCGATTTCCAGGACACCCGCCTTAAGGGCCTGTATCGTATCACCCGACTCGGGCATCAGGGCGACGACAACCGTGTCTGCAACGCCCATGATTCCCAGTTCAGTCTGTCCTACGCCTACGGTTTCCACCAGTACGACGTCTTTGCCGGCGGCATCCAAAACTCTGACCAGGCTCTTGACGATCCTGGGCAACCCGCCCCCCTGGCCTCGGGTGGAAACGCTTCGAATGAAGACGCCCGAATCCAGATAGTGGCGCTGCATACGTATGCGGTCGCCGAGTATCGAACCGCCGCTGAACGGACTATCGGGGTCAACTGCTATGATTCCGACGGTCAGTCCCAGTTTTCTGAGGTGCCCGGTAAGGCGGTCTACCAGTGTACTTTTGCCTACTCCGGGCGGACCGGTTATGCCTACGCAATAGGCATGACCGGTGTGGTGGTCTAGAAGTTTAATAGCAGAGATCACTGCCGGGTCACGCCGTTCCAGCGAGGTCATCGTGCGGGATATCGCCCGCTGGTCTCCGCCCAGCACCCTGGCAACTTCATCATTCATCCGGCAGAGACTCCGGCTGTGACCTTTGCTTCAATAACCATAACATTGCAAAAATTTTATCGTCAAGGTAACACTATAGGGGTTACCCACCCAGTGCTTTTTGTAATCTGACAGATCCCAGTCAATGACCAATTAATATCGTAACTGGGATACGGATTTCGCTTATATGTTGAAAGGATTTCAATATTTTCAGAAATTTTATATTTGTATAAAATAGTTATTTCCCCGGTATAGTGCCGGCTCTTTCGCTACAATCTCAACGACCGCAATAGTGCCGCAGTATACCGGGATGCACCAAAAAACTCCGCCGATTTCCTGTAGGGATACCCACCTGGAAGCATAGTCCTCCGGGTGACCGTGCCAGGAATGGCGGAGCGTTATTGTGTTTCAGATCGTGTGGTCAGTGGCGGAAACCGGTTTCAAATCCACGAGCGCCCGAGGCGATCAGTAGATCGGGGCGATTACCCCACCGGCGAAGGAATCGGCCAAAGTTCTTCCGACTGAGTTCGTCTCTCTGGCCATCATCCAATTCCGTCCACTGCCGGTGTTCGTGGCGGACCATGGGCAGGCTGCTGTCCGCCACCACGCGGTAGCCCTTTTCCTTGAACTGGAAGCAGTAGTCAATATCCAGGTTGCGGTAGAACCGGAATCCCTCGTGCATCAAACCCACTATCTGAACTGCCTCACGTCGGAAGGACATACAATAGGCCTGCATAGCGTCGGCTTCGCCCTGTTCCACTTCTTCATGGAAGTGCTGCATGTCGTCCGTAGTTAGACCGTAGGGGCCAAAGATGCCTACCGTTTCGTCGGATAGTCGCTGAGCAATTGCTCCCAGCACGTCTCCCGTTATTTCCGTCGAGGCGTCCAGGATGACGACGTACTTGCCCCGGCTCAACTTCACGCCAATGTTCTTGCCAGCGGCATCACCAATAACGTGGTCGCAGTGGATTACCCGGAAGTCGGAGTCCTGCTCTCTGTAGCTCTCCAACCACTCCGCCGTATCGTCCGTGGAGCCGTTGTCGATGGTGATGATTTCCGCTGAGTAGCCTGCGGCACATTTCCGCATGGCCGTCACGCAGCGCTCCACGTCTCCAGCGTAGTTATACGCGTTGAGAATGAAGGTGAAATCATAAAGGTCCGGCAGGTCCAGGGCAGATTCAACCTCACGGGACGAGGAAACCCAGTCCCAGCGTTCCTCCTGCTGTTCCAGGGGAGTCTTGGGGCGAATCCGGGTCGCGCGGGGTGTATCCTGTACCACATAACCGCCGGATGCCAGTTCTTCCCTCAACGAATCTGCGGTCGCGTAGTCCACCTGATCCCTCAAGGTATTGCGCTGACTGGCCGCGGTCACTATCGCCTCGGGTAGCTGGTAGTTGTCAGGCACCATATCCAGATCCAGCCCAAAGATGCGGTCAAAGTCCAGCAGCAGCGCCAGCTTGGCCTGGCCTGGCAAATCCGACCTAACCATATCCCAGGTGAGTGCCAGCGCGGTGGGCAGGTCCAGGTCGTCATTCACCGCATCCCAGAACTTCTGTCGCCATTCCTCAGTCTCCGGGGGCAATTGAGCCAGCTCAGGCAGGCTCTTCCACTCCCAAACCCGGTTGCGCAGCTTGCACAGTGCCCGTTCGCTGGCCTTCAGGGAGTTGAAGGTGAAGTTCATCCGGTGCCGGTACCGCACCGTCATACACAGGTATCGGAAGGAGAGGGGATCAATTCCGCGGGAAGCCAGGTCGTCCAGCAGGAAAACATTGCCTGAAGACTTGGCCATCTTGGCCCCGTCGGCCAAAAGATGCTGGCCATGGACCCAATAGCTGACATGCGTGTTGCCGAAGGCGCCTTCACTCTGAGCGATTTCGTCCTCGTGGTGTGGGAAAACGTTGTCCACGCCGCCTGTGTGGATGTCAAACTTCTCGCCCAGGTACTTATGGGCCATAGCTGAACACTCAATGTGCCAGCCGGGAAAGCCCTCTCCCCAGGGACTGTCCCACTTCACATCCCGTCCCGGCTCCGCAGCCTTCCACAGAGTGAAATCCCTGGCATCACGTTTCAGGGGGTCGGCTTCGGCGCGAACGCCCTCTAGCAGATTCCCGCCGAAGTTGCGGGAGAGTCCGCCGTACTTGGGGAACTGGGGGACATCAAAGTAAACGTTTCCTCCGGCTTCATAGGCGTAGCCGTTGGCCACCAACTGTTCCACCATTGTTACCATTTCGGGTATATGGTGGGTGGCCCAGGGAAAAACGTGGGCTGGCAGGATGTTCACCCGCTCTTCGTCCTGGAAAAAGCTGTCCGCGTAGAACTGGGCGATCTCCTGGATGGTTTTTCCTTCGGCCAGGGCGGCCATAATCATCTTGTCTCCGCCCGCCTCCACCAGTTCCTGGCGCATGTGGCCCACGTCGGTGATGTTCTTCACATGGTAAACGTCCAGGCCTTGCACCAACAGGGCGCGGCGAATCCAGTCGGCCATCATGTAGGTACGAAGGTTGCCTATGTGGGCATAGCGGTACACCGTAGGCCCGCAGGTGTACATCTTGATCTTGCCAGATTCGATGGGGTGGATTTCGTCGACCTGTTTCGTCAGGGTATTGTAAAGGCGCAGCAAAGCTCCAGTACCTCCTTCACAAGCCCCGGGTGATCGAGGGAATCACCATGTATGCGGAGCCTGAACCCTATGTGGGAAGCAGATGGCGGCGCCAAATCGTCGCTGTAACCACCTGCAGGGTTAATTTTGTCCCAAGTTTAGCATTATTGGTTCAGGTTTGCATCCAACCTTTTCTGCTGCTGACGCAGCTTTATTGATGGTTAAAGAGCTAGTCCTGGCCTAAAGGGACTACCTTTGCTCGACCACCACGCCCCTGCTCTTGAGAGCGAGTATGGCCTCGGGTGACAGACCCGCGTCGGCAAGGACTTCGTCGGCATCTGAACCAAGTATCGGTGTTGGCCGTCCGACTCGCATGGGAGTTTCCGACAAGTGAGCAGTACTACCCAGATGATCAGCGCTGCCCTGTCCGGGGTGGTCCCTAGTCACTATGAGGCCCGCGTCTCGTACGTGGTGCGTATCCCGGAAGTCGCCAATTCCCACGTTCTCTACAGCGTCTATGCCGTTGTCACTCAACCTTTTCAGCCAGTAAGAAACCGGCTCTGTGGCGAAGATGGCCGAAAACTCCCCCGCCAGGCCGCCATCTTGCGGGTGGCCCCCCGCGTAACTTGCTTCAACTCTTGCTCTCAAGCGTTGAAATTCGTCCATGGAAAGCAGACGTTCGGCGGCGCCTTCATCGCAGCAATGAACATATAGCCAGCCATCTGTGGCGGGGTAGAGCCTGGAAAAGGCCGATATGCCCCGCAGATTCCGACCTTCCGGCTCTTGCCTTTCCTGTCCCTTAAAGGCAAGGAAATAGGGAGATTGAAGCAGTCCTGCTGTCAGGGCCAGCCCGCTGTCTACAGACTGCCCTTTGCCCGTCCTGTTGCGCTCGTGCAGGGCCAGGGCCACCGCGTAGGCTCCCATCATGCCGGTTCCATAGTCGTTCACCGGATAGGGCATGAGCATGGGAGCATCGTCCCTGCCGCCGCGACGTACCTGCATCCCGCTGGTGGCCTGGGCCAATTGTTCCCACCCTGGCCGTTCACTCCAGGGCCCGTCGTAGCCGTAGGCGTTGAGCGATGCATAAACCAGGTCTGGTTTGCGCTTTCGCAGGCTCTCATAGTCCAGGCCCAGCTTTGCCAGGCTGCCCTTGCGGTAGTTTTCAACCACCACATCTGCCGTTTCCAGCAGCTTGAAGAAGACTTCCCGGCCTTCCTCCTTCTTCAGGTCCAGCAGGATGCTGCGCTTGCCCCGGTTCACGTCCAGGGAACCCGACGGGTCGTAGGGCCGAGAGGGGTCATCTATCTTGATGACGTCTGCTCCATATTCTGCCAGCGTGCGACCGCAAGTGGGGCCCGCCAGGACAATACAGAGGTCCAGAACCCGCACACGATCGAGTGCATGAAGTACATTTTTACCTGACATAATATTGGATGTGGAACTTGCGAGTGAAGGGCCCTCCAGTTCTTGAAGAACCTGGCGGCTATGTTCGCCCAGCAAGGGAGCGCGACCCTGGATGGCTCCAGGTGTGCCTCTCAGTCGAACTTGAACTCCTGGCTGTTTCATGGGACCCAGGTTAGCGTCATCTACTTCTACCACCATCCTGGCCTCCAGCGGGTGGGGATGGTCCAGCCATTCCTCTACTGTCTTGCAGACGGTACAGGCGCCACCGGCAGCGCTGATGGCTTCCTGCCACTCCAGGGCGGTGCGTTGGCGGAAAGTCTCCGTAAATCGCTGGACCCACATGTCAGCCGTTTCCAGGTCCAGGGGCTTGCCGAAATCGGCCACAGCCTCAGCGCCCCACTCAGGGTTTCCCGCTGCCTCCAGGAACTGGTGCACGAAACGCTGGTAGTTGCCATGGTTTTGCACCCAGCGCCCGTCCGCGCATTGGTACTGCCGCTGCATCGGCAGCCGAGGCTGGTTGCGTGGGTCCGGGTCTTCTACGTCGTGGAACTTGACCAGGTGACGGCCCATGGCCGTAAACATTGCGTCGTAAAGTGGAATCTCAATGTGCTGGCCCCGCCTGGTGCGGTCCCTGGCGCACAAGGCCATAGTGACTGCTACCGCGCCAACGATGGCGGCAAAGGTGCTGGCTATGGGCAAAGGCGAATAGAGCGGCTCGTACGAACCCTCAACCTTTGGATACAGGCCCGTGGCCGCACCAATGATGGGTTCCCAACCTTGTTTTTCGCGGTCCGGATGGCTCTCGCCAAATCCCGGCAAGGAGCAATAGACCAGGCCAGGGTTCTCGGCGGCCAGCCTTTCGTAACCAATACTCATACGGTCTGCCACGCCGGGCCTGAAATTTTCGATAAGTACGTCGGCCTTGCTCGCCAGCGCCCGGGCCGTTTCCTGCGCTGCCCCGTCTTTCAGGTCCAGCACAATGGACCGCTTTCCCCGGTTCCAGGTGGCGAAGGCCGGTTCCCTTCTCGCTGGGTCTCCCTCCGGCCGCTCCACCTTTATAACCTCGGCGCCCTGGTCGGAAAGAAGCATTCCCAGCAAGGGGCCGGCGATGTAGTGTCCGAAGTCCACAACCTTCAGGCCCCTCAGGGCTCCCGTGGCACCTGGTTGGGCGGCTGCTGCGCTGGTCATCTCTATACCTCTTCCATTTCAATGGTTATTGCTTCGCCGGACCGCACCTGTTTGAACACGGTGGCATTCCCTTCAACCCGGCCAATGACGGTAACTGCGCTGGCCGGCCGTATTTCGTCGCCCCGGCTTGCCGGTGTAAGCCCGAAGAAAATGCAAAATGCCCTGCCCGGTGGCCAGTAACCCAGGTCGCCCAGTTCCACTATTTCCTGACCCTGCTCCAGGCCGGCTTCTACCGGAATGCCGAAATAGATTTCGTCACCCCAGGTATTTGCGGAGGCCTCAATGGGTAGTGCTTCAGCAATAGCCTGGGAGGTGTTAGTTTCATTAAGTGTGGCGGACACTTCCAGGCCGCCGGCGGTTATGCGTATCCGGGTCGCCATTTGGTTCCCGTCCTATCGAGGTGGTGTGGCAAAACAATAGTTGCGCCGAGCTCCTTCTAATTCGCTGAGGACTCGGAGTGCTTTGATGGCGCAAACCTCTCAGGCTCGCAGCCCTCAAGGGGAACATCAGTGACGTCTTCGGTCATCAGGTCGGCGGTAGCCTTGCCCATTCCCGTGCTCAACAGTATGCCCTTCTTTCCTGCCCCGGTTGCCAGGTACACATTGTCCCAACCCGGCGCCCGACCCACGATGGGCATGTAGTCGGGTGTTACGGGACGCAGGCAGGCGGTGTGCCGGGCCAGGGTGGCGAGGCCTAACTCCGGCATCAGTTCTTTTGCCGCGCCCCAGATTTTCTCCTTGGCGGCCTCCGTCGGCTCCTTGTTGAATCCCTCGTCCACTTCAGTGGTGCCGCACCACACCAACCCGTCCGCTCTGGGATATACCGAAGCCCCGGCTCCGTTGAAATCACCTCCGAGAGCCGGCCCGTGCATTTCCAGTCGCAGAATCTCTCCCTTGAGCGGGTCCACGGGCACCGAAATGTCCAGCCACTGCTCGGCCTCGCGAGACCAGGGTCCGGCGGCCAGCACCAGCTGGTCGCAGGCTATCTCTCCGTCCGCAAGGATAACCGAGAGAACCCGCCCATTATCCAGGCGCACTCCCCTTGCTACTCCTGGCCGTATGGTGGCGCCGTTCTTCTGGGCAGCTTCGGCCAGGGCCTGGGTATAAAGCAGGCTGTTGAGGGTGGCGTTTCCGAACAGTCGCACTCCGCCGATCAATTTCTCCGACAGGCGGGGTTCTACCTTCAGGACCTCGCTTCGGTGCAGCCACTCTCCCGAAAAGCCTTCGAGCCGAGCATCCTCAAAAATATTTAGTGATTCCTGCAGCGCCGGAACCTCATCTTCCGAGAAAGCAACTTTGGTCAGGGAGACGATGCGGCTATAGAAATCAATGCCGGTTTCCTTGCGCAATGAGCCCCACAACTCCTTGTGCAGCTTGAATGAGGCCATAGCCAGCGCGGACAGAGGGCCCGGGATGCAGGAGCCCTCCAGGGGATTGAGGCCCCCGGCGGAAAAACCGGACGCCTGGGAACTGATGCCCTCCCGCTCGATAATGGTGGCCTTGACCCCGGCCAGCGACAGGAAATAGGCCACAGCGCAGCCGGCCACCCCTCCTCCCACAATTACTACTTCGCTGCTTTGCGCCATTAGCGTCACACTCCTTGAAAACAGGGGTAAAAGTTAAGGGTTGGGAAGAAGGCCGCTCATGCCTTAGAATATGGGAAATATCCGGACGAAAAGAGAAGAACTATGCCCATCTACGAGTACTATTGCGCCAACTGCAACATTGAGTACGAGGCCATCAGGCCGGCATCCCAGGCGGACAGCCCCGTACGCTGCAAGACCTGCAACCAACCGGGGGAGCGGCAGCTTTCGACCTTTTCCTTCAAGTCAAACACCTTCACCGCCCCGAAGTTGAAGCCGGCTGCCGGAGCCAAGCGCTCTTACACAACGGAGAGGCAGCAAAACACCTGATCCGGCTCAGTTCCGGTTCCTGCTGTCCAGCGCGCGGGCCTCATTACAGGGTATGCAGGCGCAGATGGAACGCAAAAACCTGAAGGTATAGATGCCGGTGTAGTGGGCATCGCTCCACAGAAACTGGATGGCATAGTTGCCCACGGGCATCTGGTCAATGGCCCGCACATCCTCGGAGACGGTGTCCGGGTCCAGCCTGGGCCGCCCGGTCATCTCTTCAACGCAACTGGCGCACTGGCACCGCAACCGCAGCAGCCGGTGGGGATAAATGCTCCGGTGTCCATCATCCCAAAGAATGGTAATGGAGCTGCCTTCGATCTCTACTTCACTGGGGAAAACGACCTCTTCCATCCTGCTCAGTCCTGCTCCAAATACGCAGCCACGTACCGGTCCCTGAAAATCAGGACCGGGTTCCGGGCGCCTGTACTTCCGCCAGGCGCGCCGGTCGCGGCATCTCATCCGGGTCGGTGGGTATCTCGATAATGGTGGGGCCGTCGGCGTTCAGGGCGGACATAAAAGCGTCGCCAATGTCCTCGGGCCGCTCCACGTAGAATCCGTGGCCGCCGAACAGTTCGGCGTAACGGTCATATCGGGGATTGTTGGTGTCGGCGCCCACGTACCGCTCGTCAAAGGCGTAGCGCTGGTAGGCCTTTTCCGAACCCCAGCAGCTGTTGTTCATAACCACTGTCACCACCCGCAGGTTGTACCGGACGGCCGTGGCAAACTCCTGCGCATTAAAAAGGAAACCACCGTCCCCGTTGAAATTCACAACCGGTCGGTCTGGCGCGGCAAACTTAGCGCCCAGCGAGGCCGGGAAACTGAATCCCAAACCGCCCAGGTCCAGCGAAGTCATCAAGCTGCGGGGTTCGTAGAAATTCAGCCGGTCCTGCCCGAAGTTAGGGGCCAGGCCAGCGTCCAGGGCGATGATGGCGTCCCGGGGCATCACCTTCCTCAGTTCCCCGTACACCCGCTGCGGCTTGATGGGCGATGAAC
Organism: Dehalococcoidia bacterium; assembly: GCA_964291565.2. Lineage (GTDB taxonomy): Bacteria > Chloroflexota > Dehalococcoidia > Lucifugimonadales > UBA3495 > Bin22. The sequence goes on along the minus strand of OZ219949.1, from coordinate 3,571,799 downwards.
TTTCCCTGCCCTCGCCTTCCAGCCTGTCCTGCCGGCGGGCTGCCCAGTCATGGATTTCCGAAACCCACCGAGTGTTAGGACGTGGTTCCCTCTCCCTGACCTGGCCTATGATTTCCTGCAGCACGGCCCGCGCGTCCCCCTCGATCCCCACTTCCACCGGGTAGTTGCGGCCCAGTTCCCCGGGGTCAATTTCAATCTGGACAATGCGCGCGTCCGCAGGTATATATCGGTTGTCATAAAAGGTCGTTGACTGCCCCAGCCGGGTGCCGGCGGCCAGGATGACGTCGGCCTGCCGAACCGCCTCAATTCCTTCTTCCGACCCCAGCCTGCCCAGGTGCCCCAAGAACAGGGGATGGTCGCTGGGGATGGCGTCTGCCCGGCCGTAGGATGTAACCACGGCGGCCCCCAGCAGGTCGGCCAGTTGCGCCACTTCCTCTCCGGCATTGCTCCACTGGATGCCGCCGCCGGCCAGGATAACGGGACGTTCGGCAGAAAGCAGGGTGCGGGTGGCCCGTTCCACCAGGGCGCGGTCGCCCCGGGAGCGGGTCTGCCCCGTGCGGTAACTCTGGGGCGGCAGCAGATCCATTTCTATTTCGGCGCCGGGCAGCAGGTCACGGGGTATGTCCACCAGCACGGGCCCCATTTTGCCCGACGTCGCCACTCGGAAGGCCTGGCGCAGGGCATCGGGCAGCCGCTCAATCTTGTTGATAGGAAAGCTGGCTTTGGTAATGGGCTTGAACAGGGCAACCTGGTCGAACTCCTGGGTGGAGTCCCGCCACTGGTGGTCGCGGGATGCGGAGGGGGCTATCACCACCACCGGCGAATGGGCCACGTAAGCGGAGCCAATGCCGTAAGTCAGGTTCAGGACGCCCGGCCCGTTGGTGGCCAGGCACACGGAAGGCGCGCCGGAAATGCGGCTGAACCCATCGGCCATCAGCGCCGCCCCCTGCTCGTGGCGCACCCCCACGAACTGCATCGAATCATCGTCATAAAGAGGGTCCAGTATGTCCAGGAAAGAGGACCCCACAATGCCAAAAATGTGGGATACGCCCTCCTGCCGCAGCATTTCAATAACGGCCTCGCCGGCGTTAATTCGTGGGGACAAGGTGGGAACCTCCGTTACCTGGTCGCCCTTGCCTGGGCAGAGTTGCTAATGCCGTGCAAGTTTAGCATAAATACGATTGACAGGAGGACGAAGACAGGAAACCGAGTACCGTAATTGACCTGTCGGATGCCCGCAATTCCAGCAAGCCAGGATTCTGAAATCACAATGCGACAGTGACCCGAATACAAGGCAAACTCCTTGACAACATCCCCGTATGGCGTATAATACCCCCCAGCCCAGAATTGGTCTGACCACTTGGTCCGAAAGGGCAAATGCAGGAACGCATTCACAGCGTTAAGCGCCGCCGGTTGTACGAGGAAATCGTGCAGCAGTTCCACGCGCTTATCCGACAGGGAACGCTGAAGCACGGCGACCGCCTGCCCTCGGAACGCGAGTTGTCGGACCAGTTCAAAGTCAGCCGCAGTTCGGTGCGGGAAGCCATCCGCTCCCTGGAACTGCAGGGCCTGGTGGTAAGTCGTCGGGGTTCCGGTACCTTTATCAATACCGAGAACCTGGAGGCGGCCCTGGACCTGGTTGCGGCCAACCTTAATGTGGGCGAGGCCGCGCTCCAGGATGTCTTTGAGATGCGCCATCTGATGGAACCCCACATCGCGGCCCTGGCCGCCCAGCGCGCCACCCCCGACGAGGTGGAGGCCATGCGGGAAATCCTCAGGCAGCAGCAGCGCCAGATTGATGTGGGCGGCACCGGCGTCGAGTCGGACACCGCCTTTCATTTCGCTCTGGCATCCGCCACTCACAACTCCGCACTGGTAAAGGTCGTCAGCGCCATCGAGGACATCCTGCAAATGTCCCGTGACCGCTCCCTCCAGGAACCCGGCCGTCCCCAGCGCTCCCTCGCTTCCCACTGCCAGATATTGGACATGGTGGAGTTGGGCGACGCCGCCAGGGCGCGCCAGGCCATGGACCACCACCTTACGGCCGTGGAGCCGTCGGCGCGTCCCCATGTTGCTGAACGGGAACCCGTGGCCCTTCCGGCTGATGATTGAGCGGGCCAGCGGACTTGGGTGGGTGGTCTTCAACATGTTCAGGACCAGTGGAAAACACAATAACCGGCTACAAGAGTAGAAACCAAATATAACGGGAGGAAATCTTATGAGCACAGTAGCTGTGGAGGTGGTGTACCGGGGGATTTTCCAGAAAACCCTGGCTCGAAACATCGTCCGCTCCATAGTCTTTGCTGCCAGGAAAGAGGGGAAATACGGCACCGCCTTCGGTCGGTATGGGGACTCGCCGGAACGCAACGGGATCCCCGCCAAGCAGTTCGCCATCGTCGCCGATGATGCTGAAGAACTGGAAGAGAACCTGGCAGTCTACGAGGCGCAGGAAGTTGACGTAACCATCAATGTGGACGACACCATGTGCAAGGGCATCGAGTCCTGGGCCTGGTACGGCCTTCAGCCCATCAACGCCCTGACCAAGCCCGGCGGGACCCTTATCGTTACTTCGCGGCAGGATGTCGACTCCCTGATCGAAGACATCCACCAAAAAGATCAGCCCTACAACATATCAACGGTAACTTCAATCCCCAGCTTCTCCGGCCTCTGGGTTTACAAGGACGACCACACCGACGTCCGTATTCTGGGCGCCCTGGCCAAGGTCTGCCCCCAGCTGGTCAGCCTGGAATCAATGATTGAAGCCATCCAGGACCAGGGCTGGGACGATCTGAAGGTTCGGTCCGCCGAGCGGACTTACGATCGCACTACCACGCGCCCGGTAGAGCCCGGCGAGGGCAACCAGGAAGAGCCTTTCAGCTTTGACCTGCCCGGCTGGACCACTATGGAAGAGGGCATCGTGATTCGCGGCATTGAGCAGGGCGGCGGATTCCGCGGCGGCGAAGAGGGCTACCAGCCCGTCCGCAGCTCCGTCTTCAAGAAGTACAGCACTCGTTCCATGCGCCCCATCGTCAACTTCGACACCTGCATCAAGTGTACCCTCTGCTGGCTCCAGTGCCCCGACACCTGCTTTGACGTTACCCCCGACGGCCTGTACGACGCCAACCTGGAGTCCTGCTGCGGCTGCGGCGTCTGCGAAGCGGTCTGCCCGGTGGCCGACTGTGTCACCATGATTAACGAGGCTGAGTTCAACGACAATAACAGCCAGTACGAAATGTGGCAGAAGGACAAGGATGACTACACCCAGTGGATGACCTCGCTGATTGACAAACAGAAGCAGGTTGACCGCACCCATGGCTTCCACCACGTTGGTGGTTACGCCGAACAAATCGCTGAGGTAGCGGAGGACTAATGACTACTACCGTCGAAGAACAACTGTTTATGACCGAAAAAGAGGAGTTGATCAGCGGCAGTGAGGCTGTGGCCATCGCCTGCGCCCTGGCCGACGTTGACGTGATCACCGCCTACCCCATTCGCCCTTACGACACGGTGATGCAGTATGTGTCCCAGCTCAAGGCCAACGGCGCCTTTGACTGCGACTTCATCGTGGCCGAGAGCGAGCACTCCCAGTTTGAGATCGTTAAACACGCCTCCTCCGTCGGCGCCCGCACTTTCTGCGGTTCCAGCGGCGTGGGCTGGTTCTACGCCTTCGAGGCCATTGCCGTTACCGCCGGCCTGCGGTTGCCCGTGGTGGCAATGGTGGGCAACCGGGCCCTGGACGACCCCGGCGCTTTCGGCGTTGAGCACAACGATGCCTTGGCCGTCCGCGACCTGGGCTGGATGCTTTACTGGGTGGCCACTGCCCAGGAAGCCCTGGACATGGCCCTTATGGCTTGGCGCATTGCCGAAGACCCCCGCGCCTTCCTGCCCATGGCCCTCAGCTGTGACGGCTCATTCCTGACCCACTCTCAGGCCATTGTGAACGTACCCACCCAGGAGCAGGTCAACCGCTTCCTTCCCGGGTACGACCGGGGCAAGCTACAGCTCCATCCTGACAACCCCATCACCGTCGCTCCCCAGGTCAACGAAGACTGGCTCATGGAAATCCGCCGCCAGTCCAACGAGGCCATGACCCGGACCCCCGTGGTCATCAAGGAAGTGTACGAGGAGTTCAAGCAGGTCTTCGGCCGGGGCGACCCCAGCCCCTTCATCGAAGAGTACATGATGGACGACGACCCGGACATCGTGCTGATGGGCATGGGCACCCTGGCCCTGCCGGTGCGGGTGGCAATCCGCCGTATGCGCGAACAGGGAAAGAAGGTGGGCTTCGTCCGCCTGAAGTTCTTCCGACCCTTCGCCACCGAGGAAGTCCAGCAGGCCCTGGGCGGCGCCAAGGCTGTGGCCGTGGTGGACCGCGATTACTCCTTCGGGTCCCCCTCCTTTGGCGGTGTGCTGTTTAACGAAGTCCGCGCTGCCCTTTACCCGTTGGAAAAGAGACCCCATGTGGTAAACTTCATTGCCGGACTGGGTGGTCGCGAAGTCCGCGTCAGGGACGTGGAAGATATGGTGGAAATTACCCAAAAGGCCATTGATACTGGTAAGATAGACCAGGAATGCAACTGGATCGGAGTGAGGGAGTAAATATTATGACGCTAGTACAGGATCTCCCCCAGGTACGGGGTGTAAAGAACATACCCATCCAGGAAGGCTTTACTTCCGGCCACCGCACCTGCCAGGGTTGCGAGTCGGCGTTGACCATGCGGCTGATGATCAAGGCCGCCGGCCCTCGCACCATCGTCGTGGGTAGCACCGGCTGCATGTACGTGGCCAACACCACCTATTACAGCACTCCCTGGGTAGTGCCCTGGATGCACACTCAGCTGGGTTCCTCCGGCGCCGCTGCTACCGGCACGGCCGCCGGCCTGGCCTCCATGATGCGCAAGGGCAAGATGAAGGACGAACCCATCAACGTCATCGCTTTCTGCGGCGACGGTGGCGGCGTGGACATGGGCCTGGCCGGTATTTCCGCGGCCCTCCAGCACGAAGAGTACAACCTGCTCATCCTCTGCTACGACAACGAGTCCTACGCCAATACCGACATCCAGGTTTCCGGCAGTTCCCCCTGGGGCGCCAACTCCACCTTCAGCCCCCCGGGCAAGGTGCACCGCATCATGAACCGGCGTTGGAAGAAGAACACGGCCCCCATGCTGGCCGCCGGCCACCCCAGCTGTCGCTACGTGGCCACCGCCTGCGCCTCCTATGGCCTGGACTTCACCAACAAGATTCGCCGCGCCCTGACCATTGGCGGTCCCACTTTCATCCACGTCATCGACCCCTGCCCCAAGGGCTGGGACTATGACCCCAAGTATTCCCACGAACTGGGAATGCTGGCCGTTGAAACGGGCCTGTGGGTCCAGTACGAGATCGCCGACGGCGAGTTGACGCTGAGCGGTCCCTCCAGGGCCATTCAGAGCGGCGTCCGCCAGCGCAAGCCGGTACAGGAATACCTTCAGCGCCAGGGCCGTTTCGCCCACCTGAACGAGGAAGACCTGGAGTTTTTCCAGTCTCGCGTGGACGAAAGCTGGGACGAATGGTGGCTCCCCGGCGTGGTCCCCTTCAAGAAGCCCGAGGAATAGGGCAGGCCGACGGGTTTCCGCAAAGGCCAACATGAGTCATCCCGAATTTTGGGGAACTTAGGGAAAGTAGTCCGGGAAAAGCCTACAAAAGAAGCCCCCATTTTGGTGGAGTAGAAGTGAGCAAACTTCGAAACACCGAAAGGGGGGCTTTTCTATGGTGGGGGAAAGGGAGGGGCGGAGGCAAGCCCAATCGGCAGCGAATTTACTGGAATTATTTATCGGTCCCCTGGAGGGGTGGCTGGATGATCAGTTGGACCGAAGGTTGGTACGCACCTTTTTCCTGGCCCTGGTGGCCATGGTACGACTGCGCCACAACCGGTCGGGACTGTTGCTCAGTGAACTGGGGGCCCACATACTTTCCCCAGACAAAGCTCCGGCAGGCACCAAGCGTTTAAGCAACCTGCTCCGGTCTCCCAAGTGGTCCCACACCCTGCTGGAACGCTTTCTGTGGTACCGGGCCGACCTGGCCCTGGAATCGCTGCAAGAGGCAGGGGAGCCAGCATTGGCCCTGTGGGACGAAAGTGTCCTGGAGAAATCGGAAAGCATCGCCCTGGAGGGGTTGGGGCCGGTGCGCTCCAGCAAGGCCGCCCGCCTCAAGCGCATCAAGCCCGGCTACTACAATCCCCCAGGGGGTCCACCCGTATTCGTCCCAGGGCTCCAGTGGATTGCCATCATGGTAGCCGGCTACTCGGGGCCGCCCACCCTGGCGGCCATGCGCTGGTGGACCCGGCGCGGCCCTTGGGCCACCGACCGGTTTACCAATCTCAGTTCTCTGTTGGACCAGTGTTCCGAGAAGTGGGGTCAGGGGGTGATCCATGTGTGGGACCGGGGCTTCGCCGGTGGTCCCTGGCTCAAGGAGTTGACCAGCCGACGATTGCGCTTCGTCCTGCGCTGGCACACCAACTACTTGCTTACCGACGGCCAGGGCAGCCGCCGCGCCTGGCAGATCTCCCGAGGAAAGCGTTCCGTGGACCACCGGATGCTTTGGGACATCAACCGCCGTCAGTACCGCAAGACGGGCATCGTCTACCTGCCGGTACGCCATCCCCAGGTGGACCAGTCCCTGTGGCTGGTGGTATCTCGACCCGGACAAGGCCGCAAGCCCTGGTACCTGCTGACCAACGAACCCATCGCTACGGTGGATGATGCCTGGAAAGTGGTCTTCGCCTATGCCCGCCGCTGGCAGGTGGAACTGTGCTACCGAGCCTGCAAGACCGACCTGGCCATGGAAAGCCCACGCCTCTGGTTCTGGGAAAACCGGCTCAAGTTGCTGCTCATGGTCAGCCTCCTCTACTCCTTCCTGCTATCCCTGCTGGATCCCCAATGTCAGCTACTGCTGCAAGAACTGCTGCGAAGCTGGTGCCACAGAACCGGAAAGCGGTACCGCGACGCCGCGATACCGCTTCCCAGACTGAGATCAGCTCTAAGTTCCCTCTGGCTAACCCATCATCCTACATTTTCTATCTGTTCCCAAAATTCGGGATGACTCATGTTTTCGTTGGCTATCCGACGTAAGCCATCAGTTGTGACCTGTGTTCAAGTAAGGAGGATATACCCGGATGACCCTCCTTGGCGTTTATAACATCCGAGACGAAATTTAGCAGGCACTTTGCGTTTAGTAGGTGGTATCTCTTGCCCCATTGTGAACAAACGAAATAGCTCCCGCCATAGGTTTCCCCCCAATATCTGCTGTAGCCTCCTATTTCTCGCCCTTCTTCCTTCCTTCGTATCAGAGAATAGTTGCCAATTCGTAATCCAATGCTTCTCTTGCAAAATTCACTATCCAGCAATCCCGATAATAGTTTATCGTCCATCAACGTAGGATAGTCTTCCAGCAAGGTCTTCATTATTCCCTGGACTAGCGGCTGAACACGTTCAAGGGAGTTGGAGACTCTGTCGGGCGTTTTGTTGTTGCTGTTCGGCGCACTACCTTGAGACTTTTTCCTAGCGGTCCTTCGATCACTTCTGACCTCAGGCGCTCCGCCAAGTTCAAGTAATTTTGCCGACCGCACAAATAACTCTGCTGTGTCTGCCACTGTATCGGCCCGTTCCAAGGTGGTCTGCAAAACGTCAATCGTAAAGTCGTCGTTGGTCAACAAGTGCCAGTTTATGTTGCTGTAGTTCTTTCGCAAAGAAAGGATCATTGCTTCTAGTGAATTCTGAACCCCGGGATTCACCTTAGGGGAGAGAAAATAGATGTGTCGCTCGACATCTGCAGGATGATAGGTTTCCAATACGAAGAGCGTTCTAAGCATCTTCTTGAGAACTCGATTGGAGGTTCCTCCGCCATAACTTAATCCTGCGCTATGGTACGCCACGTCTAGAGCGTGGATTGTGCCGTCCTGCTCGATTCCAACCACATCGATTTCTGCCTGTGACAAGAACTGTTTGCTGCTCTTTGTGTCCTTAAAGACGTGTCCATCTGAGTCAAATGAATCACGCATGGAAATGAAAGCATTTTCTAACTCCTCGTCAGTAAACTGTTTCTCCCAATGCTCCGACGCTTTCCAGTTTGTCTGCACCAGCCAGCAGTTCTTGACGTGTCGGAGATAGGAATAGCCCAAGGATTCGCCCATTTCTATCTTCATAACAGTGCTACTTTCCGTTCTTGGATTTGCACATAGAATCGCATAGTCTAGAGGATATAGCCACCCTTGCCTTAACCCCCCTCAAGCCTTAAAGTAGGGAAACTTACCCCACCTATCCAACGAAAGGAGCTACCGCAAAATGGACCCTATCAATCTCTACGACTACGAGGCTCGAGCCAAAGTCTCACTGCCCCACAACCACTGGACCTTTATCGAAGCTGGGGCTATGGATGAGTTCACTACCCGCCGCAACCGCTCCGCCTTCGAAGACCTGACTATCCGTCCCCGCTTCCTACGTAACATCGATAATCGCGACCTGAGCACTACCATGCTGGGCGAGGAAATCAGCATGCCCGTCTTTGTCTGCCCGGCCGGCGGACATAAGCTGGCCCACCCGGACGGCGAACTGGCTACTGCCCGCGGCGCAGGTATGTCCAACACCCTTATGATGCTCAGCACCTCCTCCCACTACAGCATGGAAGAGGTTTCCGCTGTCGCCAGCGGCCCACTGTGGTTCCAGCTCTACCACCGCGGACATGACCTGACCGAAATGCTGGTGCGCCGTGCCGAGGAAGCCGGCTTCAAGGCTATTGTCCTTACTGTAGACACGCCGGTGCCTTCGGCCAAGGAACGGGACGTTCGCAATCAGTACGTTAACCCCGCCGAACTGGCCAATTTCCGGGCCACCCCGGATCGCTTGGCCGAGGTTAGCGGCACCGATGAGGCCCCCGATTGGCAGCCGTCTCAGGTTCCGCCATTGACTTGGGATGAACTGGACTGGCTGCGCAATCTCACGGGTCTGCCCCTGGTGCTCAAGGGCGTCAGGACGGCCGAGGATGCTCACATCGCGGCCGAAAGCGGTGTCAACGGCATCCTGGTTTCCACTCACGGCGGCCGGCAAATCGACTCCACCATGAGCGCAGTGGAAATGCTGCCCGAGATAGTGGACGCGGTGAATAATAACTGCGAAGTCTACCTGGACTCCGGAGTCCGGCGGGGCAGCGACGTGTTGAAGGCCCTGGCCCTGGGCGCCAAGGCCGTCGGCGTGGGCCGCCCCCTCTACTGGGGCCTTGCGGAAGACGGCGCCGATGGCGTCCACGGCGTCCTCGAAATCCTGCGTTCCGAGTTTGACCGGGCCCTGGCCGTCTGCGGTCAGACCTCCGCAACCAACCTGGAATCCAACCTTATTAACATCCCCCACAACTGGGGTCCTGCCAGAATGGCGCCATAGGTTACCCTTTCGAGAGCTATTGTTGACGGGAAGGTCGGAGATGCAGACCTTCCCGTTGCAATCTAAGCAGGCTTGGGTGCTGTGCTGATGGTTGCTTTGTTGGGCCGGATCTTGCTGCTAATGTCGCCGCTGCCATTTCTCGTGGCAGTCGGTTGTGCGCAGCCTGCGCCAACGCCAACTGCTGACGTCCCTGCCACAAGAGAAGCAGCATTGTACCCCCTCCTGACTCCTTTAGCCGAGCCTCAGGCCACTCTTGGGTCAGTCCTCCACCCTGTTTTGCCGACCACCGCAGCTCCTCAACCTGAGGCCTCTTCAACACCCATACCCACTGACACACCGACGTTAACGCCCCAACCTGAGGCCACTTCAACACCCATACCCACTCACACACCGACGGTAACCCCCCAGCCCACGGCGACTTCAACGCCCGTACCCACTCTCTCACCGAAGGCAACCTCTAAACCCACGGCAACTTCAACACCCGTGCCGACTCCCACACCTGTTTCCACTCCCTCGCTGGTTACCTTGCTGGACTTTGGAGACTCGCCCTACTCCCCAATCGCGCACCTGCGCAGCTTCAAGCATACTTTGACCCTGGAGTTTGCTACCACCGGTGATGAGGGGCAGTTAGTCTTCGGATTAACGGTTGTGGGTGAGTTTGAAGGACCCCACAGCCTTACTTGCCGCGGGACAGTGAGAATCGGCGGCCTCACCATCTCTGCAGACCAAATCGTAGCGATTGGCTCCCAGGTCTGGATAAACGAAGGAGACGGCTGGGAAGCCTCCACCTTTTCTTACGTTGAAGTCACAGACCTGCTTGATGTCTGCGTGGGTGCTCCCGACTTCTGGGACAGCTTCGGCCTCGCCGAATTGGTGGCGCTGGAGGGTGAGTCCGGGGAAATTGATGGTGTGCCTGCGACGCGAATTGATTTGAGTGGACAGTGGGAAGATGCACTCACCTCTGGGTTTAGTCCAGGAGTGTGGGAGGAGGCTGATGTGGAGGAATTTGTCCTTTGGATGGCAGAAGATGGAGGCTGGCCCGTGTCGTTTTCCGCAAAGTTCGCCGGCAGTGCGAAGACCTTCGGTATGTCCGAACTAGGCCTCGATGACGACGCGGAACTGACGGTAGAGATGATTGCCCATATAACTGACGCAGACAACCCTGAAATCTCTGTTCTTTCCCCAACGCCGTGACCTTCGGCTGCCATGTGAGCGGTGCCTTCCCTAAACCGGCCAACTCTCCATCCGGTAGGCCATATCCCAGAACATATACTCGTACCGGCTGCTCACCAAGAAAGCTTGGCGCATGGCTTCCCGTTCCTCCGGCCCTGCCTCTTGGGCTGTGGCGTCCACGAAGCCCCGCCAGGCGTTGACGCTGTCTTCCAGGAAGCCCGCCACATAGAAATGGGTCCACTGGCTGTACAGCGGGTGCTCCGATGCCCCCACCTCGTCCTTCAGTAGGTGATAGGTCCAGGGGCAGGGCAGCAGAGCCGCAGCTGCCGGTCCCAACCCATATAGCGACGCCGTGGTCAGCATGTGGTTGACATAAGCGGTATTTGTGGGAGAACGTCCCACCTCGCCGATGTATTCCATGGATACCTGCGCGGCTTCCAGAAGCCTGTGGTGCAGCGGGCGTTCAATGGGCGTTAGGACCCGATGGGCCAGTGCTTCCAGGGTTTCCGAGTTGGGGGCCTTGGCCATGGTCATTACTACGGTGCGGCCAAAACCCTCCAGGTACTGGTAGTCCTGGGTAAGGTAGTACCGGAACTTCTCCAACGGCAGTGTCCCATCCTTGATTTCCCTCAAGAAAGGATGGGCGAATATGGCCTTCCAGATGGGTTCCGCTTCGTTTTTCAGTTGTTCGCTGAATGATGGCATGCTTTGCCTCTCCATTGGTTCGCCCAAAGTAGGTGCCGCCGCTCCGCTGAGCGCCTTCAGCCGGTGGTCAGCAATTTTGTCAGGTCAGCGGGCTAGGCACGGTAACCTGAGCGTCTCCCGTTACTACGGCCTCGCCCCTCCCATTTTCCACCCATAACTGAATCTTCCACACTGTCCGCTCACCGTCCCGCTCTCTTCCTGTAACCATGCCCTGTGCGGTAAGGGTATCACCCGCGTAGATGGGGCGGCGGTAGTTGACCGTGAGGATCCCACCCTGGCGGAAGTCCATACCAAACCGCAGATCTAGCATTTCGTGCAGGTACGCCAGGGCCAGTTCCTCCGGTGCCACCGTCGCCGCCAACCCCATTTCGCTGGCCAGGCCGGCGCTGGTATGGACGTTGCCCGGGTTGCTGCTCCGCAACTCGCCTGCATCTCCCACCAGGGACCGGTGGGCCGCCTCGAAGTTGAGCGCCGTTTCTTCCGTCACCTGCTTTTGCACGGGGACAAGAAACTCGGCGCCGGTGGCTGCCCCGGGGCGGGCCGGACGCCGCCCCAATCGCTCCGCTGTCCGGCCCCCGCCTCTTCTGAAGACGTGCCGGCTGCGCAGAATCTCGGTTCCGATCTCGTCCACGGCAAAGGACTCCACCACCAGCCTTTCAGACCCTCTTTCCTGCCTTCTTTCCCTTAGCCAGCCGGTAACCTGCACCCTTCGGCCGGTCACCGGAGGCCTAAAATAACGGTCAATATGGGTAACACTTTCCAGCGGCCCCGAATTGTCTTTTTGTAAAAGGACTAATAGCGGCTCCCGGGAGACGATATTCGGAAAACCAGCGTCTGAATATTGGACTGTCTTTCTGTACGCTGAAAGGTTATCGTCCGTTAACAGAAAGTCCAGAAATCCCAGCTGTTCCCCAATGGGTACCCCCGGCGGAGGGCCTGCCAGGGACGTCATTTTCCGCTCAAGCGTTCGAATTCTTGCCAGTCGGCATCGGCATCGGCCTCATTTCCCAGAGTCCGGTGCACCTCAGACCGTGCCCGGTAGGCCCCTGCCAGCCCCGTGTCCATTTCCAGCGATCGGTTCAGGTCGGTCAAAGCGGTGGTCAAATCACCGAGGTCCGCATGGGCAATACCCCGGTTCATAATCAGACTGGCAAAAGCCGAACCGAATCGGAGCGCCTCGTCGAAACTGGCGATGGCCTCCTCAGGCCGGCCCAGGTTCCTAAGGGCGATACCCCGGTTATACAGGGCGTTGGAGAATGTAGGGACAATGGCCAACGCGCGGTTATAGTCTTCGACCGCCGCCTCGTATTTGTGCCGGTCGCTGTAGAGGTTACCCCGCGCGTAACAATAGTCGGCGTCGTTGGGCCGTATTTTCAGCGCCGTGGTATAAAACTCCTCCGCCTCCTCCAGCCTGCCCAGGTCCCGGTGGGCAATTCCCAGGTTATACCAGGCGTTGGGCATCTCCGGATTCAGGTCCAGCGCTTGTTTGAAGTTGGAGATGGCGTCGTCATAGTTCTTCAGGGAAGCATGGGCCACACCCCGGGCATAGAAGAAATCCGCGTCCTCCGGTTCCAGCGCAATTGCCTGGTCATAGTCCCGGATGGCCGCCTCGTACTGTTCCAGGTGGCGATGCACTACTCCCCGGGCGTAAAAGGCTACCGGGTAGTCGGGTTCCACTGCTACCGCCGCGCTATAGTCGGCTATAGCGCCTTCGTAATTTCCGGAATTGCGTTGGGCTATTCCCCGGTAGTAATAGGCGGCGGCAAATTCGGGGTTGATGGACAGGGCCTGGTCAAAGTCGGCGATGGCGGCGGGATAGTTGCCCCCTTGCAGGAACATCTGCCCCCGCGCCAGGTAGTCATACTCAGAGGCTGATTCGGGCATAGACTCTCTTGTTTGTTTTCCAGAATATGCTGTCGGTGAACATAAGATAAGGCCTGTGGAAAAGGCAGTCAATTCACATTGCTGCCTTCCGGTGCCCTGTCCCTCAGAACTCGACCTCGTACATATCGTAATGCGAGTGAGACATCCCCAGGTTGATATACGCATCCTGCGCCCGGCGGTTGGTGCGCTCCACGTACAGGCGTATGCCGCAGGCATTCCCCGATTCCTGCGCCTGTTCCTCAACTTGTCGGTACAGCCGGCGGAACACTCCCTGCCGGCGGAATTCAGGCCGCACGTACAGGCTTTGCAGCCACCAGAAGTGCGAGTTGCGCCAGTCGCTCCATTCCGTGGTGACCATCAACTGCCCAATCGCCTCGCCTCCCGTCTCCGCCACCAGGTAAAAACCCAGCGAATCGTCATCCAGCATCGCCCGGATTCCATTTCTCAGTGTATACACCGACAGTGCCTTGTCTTCCGTTTCCTGAGCCATGGCGGCATTGAAGCCCACCAGGGTCTCGAGGTCGGAGACGGTGGCCCGGCGGATGGTAATTTCCGACTTCAAGCTTCCTCCCATTCCCGAAAGTGTCCGGAATCGAATCAATAGGTTTGGAAAGTCCGCAGGACAAGACCTGGGAACTTGGCTTGGTCCCTTGCTCCTCCGGTGGGTCCGGTTCAGCTGCCCTTTGAATCCCAGCCGGTCAGATTATGGTCCACCCGCCGTCAACTACCAGGAGTTGGCCCGTGGTGGCGCCGGCGGAGGGGCTGGCCAGGTAAATGGCCGCTCCCACCAGTTCTTCGGCCGTCATCCGCCGTCCCAGGGGCATGTGCGCCCTCAGATCGGCCTCCAGCTCTTCGTCTGAGCGGTTGTCAGCCAGAAGCAGGCCCGGCGTTTCCGTGGGACCTGGACCGATGGCGTTCACGGTAATTCCGTACTTTAACCACTCCAGGGCCAGCACCCTCGTCAAGCTGGCCAGCCCAGCCTTGCTGGCACAGTAGGCGGCCCGGTTCTCTCCGGCCACGACGGCCAGCTGAGAGGAGATGTTGATGATTCGCCCAAAGCCCTGCTCGATCATCGGTCTGGCGGCGGCCTGGGCGCAGAAGAAGGGCCCCTTGAGGTTGGTATCAATCACTGCGTCCCAGTTCTCCTCGGTTACTTCCAGGGCCGACTGCCGCCGCCGGATGCCGGCATTGTTCACCAGGATGTCCAGCCGGCCGAATTCCTGTACCACGCTATCGACTGCATCTCGGATGTTTTCCAGATTTAGTACGTCCAGGACGTAGACCGCACTGTCCACTCCTTCCTGGCGGATCCGCGCGGCGGTATCCTCCGCACCAGCCATAAGTTCTGAAACGTCGGAAACAGCCACATTTGCTCCGGCCTGGGCCAGGCCTACCGCCAGGGCGCTTCCAATTCCACGGCCCGAACCGGTAACCAGCGCCGTCATACCTTCCAGACTGAGTCCAGCGTAAGGCATAGTTTTCAGCCTCCCGCATTTTTTTCCTGGTCCAATTATAGCAAGATACCCCTTGACCGCAGGGTTGCCAAAGCCGTCGGGCGTAACTAATATGCCTTGATAGACGCAGCATTTCTAACGCGATCATACTCATTCAAAGGTGGACCGACTTGATGCCCGCTGCCAGTCTGAAAATAGAAGGCGCCAGATTCGTCGTTACCGTCGATCCGGAGCGCCGAATTATCGCCGACGGTTCCATCCTCGTTGAGGGACAGCGGATTACCAGGGTGGGCAAGGCCGCCGAACTTGCCGACGTTCAGGCCGACCGGGTGATCGACGCCACGGAAATGGTGGTAACTCCCGGCTTCGTCAATGGCCACATGCACATCAGCTACGCCCACGCCACCCGGGGGGTCTTCCCCGACGACCTGGGCCCGGCCTATCTCTCCAACGTCTTCCGGCTTCAGGCAGCCATGACCGAAGAGGAAGAATACCTGACCTCCCTGCTGGCAATTACCGAGTTGCTCAAGCATGGCACAACCTGCTTCGTTGATCCGGGCAGCACCAAGGGCCTTGACGCCTGTATGGCTGCTTACGAGGAGTCGGGCTGCCGCATCACCGTGGGTTGGCAGGTTACCGACCGGCCTAATCCCATCAACCTGCCCGTCTATGACACCGACAAAGCTATCGGTCTGATGGAGCAGGTTATCAGGGACTACGACCACCGCCTCGAGGGCCGGGTGCGGGCCTGGGCCATGCCTTTCTCCCCCGGATTCTCCTCCGAGGAACTGCTAAGGGCTGCCGGTTCCCTGGCCGACCAATACGACACGCGCATGACCCTCCACTTCAACAACGGTTCCCGTTACGTCAAGGATTGCCTGCAGCAGCATGGGCTGAGGCCCACACAGTACCTGGAATCCCTGGGAATCTTGAAGGGCAACCTGACGCTGGCCCACGGGCTGGGCATCGACCAGTCCGAGGTTGATTGCATCGCAAAGAGCGGCGCCTCAGTGGTCATGTGCCCCACGGCCGCCATAAAAGGCGGCGCCGGTGTGGCCCACGAGGGCATGCTGCCCGAGTTGCTGGCCGCCGGCGCCGTCGTCGGCCTGGGCACCGACGCCGGCAACAACTCAAACCTGCTGGAGACCATGCGTTCCATGTACTTGGTGGCGGTGCTGTACAAGGACGCCCGTCGGGACGTGGGCATGATTCCTGCCGAGACTGCCCTGGAACTGGCCACCATCGGTGGGGCCAGCACCCTCGGTCTGGGCCACGAAATCGGTTCCCTGGAAGCGGGGAAAAAGGCTGACCTGGTCCTCTTCGACACCCGCCGCGCCGAGTGGCGCACCCTGTTCAATCCGGTCAACAACCTGGTCTACAACGCCGACGGCCGCAGCGTACACACCGTTATTGTGGACGGCCAAGTGCGGGTGGAAAACCACCGGCCCCTGTTTGTTGATGAGTGGGAACTGGCGCAGAAGGTCCAGGAATTGGGCGAAGACCTCCTGGGACGGGTTGGCGTCTCCTATCCCACTCGCTGGCCGGTGGTTTAGCGTATGCCCGTTACGGAGTCCCTCTCCCGGCGACAGCAGAGATGATGAAGGGCGTCAATTTCTCCGTGACCAACGGGGACAACCGCGAAACAACGTACATTCCCCTATTGTGAGGACATCATGGACTCAATCAACGACTTCGGCATTCTGCTGCCCACTCGGGGCGTTCTGGTCTACGCCGGCGGAGGGCGCCCCAGGGTTGAGCTGAACTGGCAGATGGCCGAGACCGTGGAACGCCTTGGCTACGACTCCGTGTGGGTGGGCGACAGCGTAACCTCCAAGCCTCGCCTGGAACCACTTACCATAATGTCGGCCCTGGCTGCCCGCACCCAGCGGGTCCGAAT
Organism: Dehalococcoidia bacterium; assembly: GCA_964291565.2. Taxonomy (GTDB): domain Bacteria; phylum Chloroflexota; class Dehalococcoidia; order Lucifugimonadales; family UBA3495; genus Bin22. The sequence continues at coordinate 3,555,273 of OZ219949.1, read as the reverse complement.
CGGCACCGCCGTAATGCTCTCCGCCCTGCGCCATCCCGTGCACCTGGCCCACGCCCTGGCCACCATCGACAACGTCTCCAACGGCCGGACTATCCTCGGCGCCGGCGCCGGCCGCGGCGACAATCAGATGTACGTGGACGAGCACGAGGTCGTCGGTATTCCCATCCAGGAGCGGGCAGACCGCATGGAGGAGGGCATCCGAATTATGCGCGCCCTCTGGTCAGGGGAGGACGTAACTTTCGAGGGCGACTATTATCCCCTGAACAACGTAACCCTGGAACCCCATCCCCTGCAGGAGCCCCTGCCCATCTGGATATCCAGCAACTGGGTGCGCCGCGGCCTCAAGCGTGTCGCCGAAATGGGAGACGCCTGGATAACCAACGTCCCCAGCGTCGACCTCTTTGAGCGCTGCTGGGACAGGGTGCAGGAGAACGCCCAGAAAGTCGGCCGGGACGCCGGTGAGATGCCCCGGGCCCTCTATATCTCGGTAAATCTCAATGAAGAGGCCGACGCGCTGTCTGAGGGCGACCAATTCATGCAATCGTACTATAGCCGCCCTTATGAGGCAGTAAGCAAGCAGCTATTGTGCGTTTTCGGTCCCCCGGAGAAGTGCATAGAGTCGATTAACACTTATCGTGAGGCCGGGGTTACCTATTTCATCGTTCGCTTCGCCTCGCCACACCAGATGGAGCAGCTAAACCGATTCACCAGGTACGTCTTACCCCACGTTCAATAGGGGTACCCATCAATATTCGGCGGGTAGATGGCACAAAAAAGGGGCGGGTCTGAAACCCGTCCCCATTAAATCAATGGCGCTCCCTCTTTTCTTACCGTTCTGAGCCAGCAGCCTCGTCCCGCATGACCCGACGCAGCACCTTTCCCGCCGCGCTCATGGGCAGTTCCTCCCTAAAATCAACAATGCGGGGAATCTTGTAATTGGCAAGGTGCCTTTGGCAATGGCCCAGTATGTCCTCTTTCGCCTCCTCCTCAGATGAGAAGCCATGGCCCTCCTTGAGGGCGACAACCGCCCGCACCGTCTCCCCCCGGTAGTCGTCGGGAACTCCCAGCACCGCCGCCAGCCTTACCGACGGATGCTGGTACAAAACCTCCTCTACCTCCCTCGGCCATACCTTGAAACCTGCTGCGTTAATGACGTCCTTCTTGCGGTCGACGATGAAGAAATAACCCCGCTCGTCCATATAAGCCAGGTCGCCGGTGTAAAACCAACCGTCCCGTATGGCTTCCGACGTCTCCAGGGGCCGGTTCCAGTAGCCCTTCATCACTTGCGGGCCCCTCAGCACGACCTCGCCGATTTCGCCCACGGGCACCTCTACCAGCCCGTCGTCGGCATCGAAGATGCGTGCTTCGGTATCCGGCAGGGGCACACCTATGGAACCTGCTATGGCGCCGTCCACCGGGTTGACGTGCGTAAGTGGAGAAGTTTCCGTCAGGCCATACCCTTCCACCAGCACGTCCTTGCCTACCAGTTCGTCAAAGGACTCCTTAACCGCCTTGGGCAGCGGTGCGGCGCTGGTACGACTGGGTCGCAGGGACGACAGGTCGTACTTGCCCGCCTCCGGGTGATTCAACAGGGCGATATACATGGTTGGTACGCCCAGGAAACGGGTAGCCCGGTAGTCCTGGATGGCCCGCAGCACCCTTTCCGCGTTGAACCGCCGGAACAAAACGATAGTGCCGCCGCAGGAAATGGGCACATTCATCACCCCGGCAATACCGCCTATGTGGAACAGGGGCAGTGTGGCCACAAAGACCTCCCCGCCCGCGTCGTAGCCAAACCAGTCCCGAAACTGCACCGCGTTGGCCACCAGGTTGGCGTGAGTGAGCATGGCGCCCTTGGGTATGCCGGTGGTGCCGCCGGTGTAGGGGAGCAATGCCAGGTCATTGTCCACGCAAATGGTCGGCAATTTGCTCATGCATGGCGCTACTGCCAGGGCTTGTTCCCAGGGGAGGACATCGCCTTCCACCTGCCCACCCGCTACGATGACGTTTGCTACGCCCGTTTCTTCCAGGACGCTCTGCGCCGTGGGATACAGATTGGCTTCACATAACAGGGTCCGGGCCCCGGAGTCGTTAAGGTGGTAGGCCAGTTCCTCGGCCCGGTACATTACGTTGCAGGGGACAGGCACTGCTCCGGCCTTGAGAATGCCATAGAAACTGGCAATTAGCTCCGGTGAGTTCTGAATGTAGTAAGCCACCCGATCGCCTTTCTCAACGCCCAGGGAGACCAGGCTGGCGGCGAACCGGTCCGACGTATCATCCAGTTCGCCGTAGGTAATGGCGACGGGCTCATTCCCTCCGCCGGGTCCTGGTAGATGATGGCCGGCCGGTCGGGGAAGCTGTTGGCGGATTCCTGCAGGAAGTGGTAAAGCGGCGCCCGGGGGTAGCCCAGACTAGACGGCATCCCGGGCGAATAGGACTGAAGCCAGGGTTTTGGGTCAGTAGCCATTCCGCAGCTGTCCCTAACCGGAGAATCCAGCTTCCAACTGAATCATCATGCGGTTCAGGTCGGCCACGTACTCTTCCATCTGGCGGATACCCTCTTCGTCAAGGTGGGCATAGCGGCGTTGGGAACCGATGTAGTCCCTCACGCTGGACTTGCGCATGATGTTCTGCCGCTGGAAAACACCGTCCTTCCACTCGTACAGGGGCCAGATGCCGCTCTCTACGGCCAGCCTGGAAACCTCGATACCCTTATTGTCGTCATAGCCCCATGACGGGTTGCACGGAGTCAGAATCTGGATGAAGGCTGGCATCCGGTCGCACGCGGCCTTAATCTTGCGTTCCAGGTCCTGGGGGTGGGACGTGGAAGCCGTGGCCACGTATTCGGCGCCGCTGAACATAAGCATCAGGGCAAAATGCTTGGGGTGGCGCAGCTTACCCGAAGGCCGGACGCTGGTGCGGGCCATGGGAGCGGTGCTGCCCGTGGCGTGGCTGCCGCTGGCCGCGTGGGCCTGGTTGTCGCACACAACGTGAAGATACTTGTACCCCTGTTGGAAGCTGGTGGCCAGGTCTTCAAGGCCCAGGTCAATTTGCCCATCACCGTCAATTACAACTATGGGACGGTCGATGTTTCGTACCCGCATGGCCGTGAGCATGCCGGCAATACCGCTGTCGTGGGTGCCCAGGCCACTGCGCTGGAGAAAGTCCCGACCGATGCCGCAGCCCTGCCCGAAAATGATGGGATCTTCTTCCTTCAGGTGGTCGAAGACGATGTGCATAACCAGGCGGGTAGCCAGATTCTCCGGACAGCCAGGACACTGGTTGGCGGTGACATTCATGTAGACCCGCTGGTCGGCGGTGTCCTGGATCATCTTTATGGGCATAATTATTCTCCCTACAGGTCGAAAGGATCGGCCGGTGGTTGCTAACCGTTAAGTACCTGGTTCAGCATGTCCTCGTCTTCAATTACCTCAAAGTGCCAGTCCAGCGGCTTGGCTACGCTACCGTCTCTGGTTGCCCTCAAGGCCTCTTCCGCCGCGTAAACCACGTTGTATTGGGTCACGTCGCGGCCACCCAGGCCAATGATACGGCCCAGGACCACCGGGGGATTGGGCTGCCCGAACAGGGCGCTGCGCAGGTCCTGGTAAACAGCGGCCACGGTGTTGCGGTCGAGCACCACCACGCCCTTCACGTTGCTCAAAGCTTCTACCAGGTCTTCGCTGGGGAAGGGGCGATAGGTGCGTATCTTGACTAGTCCCACCTTCTTCCCCTGTTCGCGCAGCAGGTGCACCGCCAGCCTGGAAGTGGAAGACAGAGAACCCATGGCCACAATGGCCAGTTCGGCGTCTTCCATTTGGTAGGTCTCAATGAGGCCTCCATAGCCGCGTCCCGTCAGGTTCACGTAGTCCTGGTGGGCCTGCTTCAGACGGGCCTTGGCCGTAACATTTAGTGCCTCGTCCAGCTGGAACCGTCGCTCCATGTATTCTCGTTCCACGTCGATGTAGCCGTAGCCGCTCATGCGCTGGCCACCGTAATACGCGGCAAAGTCCAGGTTCTTGACGAAGTCCACTTCCGCCGGCAGTTCATAGGGAGGCAGGAAGCTGTCAATGGCTTCCTGGCTGGGCGGCTGGACGGGATAGCTGTTGTGGGAGACCTCCCAACCGTCGTAAGTAACGAAGGCCGGCAATAGCACGTCCGGATCCTCAGACACCTTGTAGGCCTGGATGACCGTGTCCATCACGTCCTGGGCGTTCTCGCAGTGGTAGTGCATCCAGTGAATGTCCCGGTACATGATGGTGTCCTGGTCGTCGGACCGGACAATGGCGGGGGGCTCCAGGGCTCGGTGCGCCACCACCACCACTATGGGAATACGGGCGTATGAGGCGAAAATAAGCTGCTGGGCCGCAATCAGCAGTCCCTCTGAATTGGTAGCGAATGAGCAACGCGCCCCCGACTGGGTGGCTGTAATCTGGGCGTTCATTACGCTGCGTTCGTGTTCCAGTTCAATTACTTCGGCGGGCAGTTCTCCCCGCTGGATCATCCTGGAAAGCTCCTCGCCAACTTCGTCGGAAGGGCCAATAGGGAAATAGCACAATACCTGCACTCGTGCCAGCTTTAATGCGTGGGCCGCCGCCTTGTTGCCGGTCAGCGCCTGTCGCCTGGTGGGTGTAGGGGTTGTCATTTACAGTCTCCTGAATTATTGGCGGTGGCTAAATGTCCAGGTGGATGCGCTGGTGCGTGGCAATTTCAGGACGGTGGGGTTCGGCAGTAATGTCAGTGTAGTCCGGATTGTCCCGTTTCACCTGGTCTTCGTCCACCATGGTCAAAGCGCTGCCTACGCAAACCTCGGCGCAGATGCCGCAGCCTCGGCAGAAGTCCACGTCGATGCGGTAGCCCTGGTGGGGCAGGTCCTGGCGGATGATAAATCCGGTACCGTCGGGACACATTACTTCGCTGATGCAAACCCCGGGACAGATGCACTTGTTGTCCTCGCAAACGGGAACTTTGTCCCGCCAGACGAAGGGGCTGCCTCCCATGAAGCCGGGCAGCTTGTCATAACGGTCAAACTGGTAATACTGGGGCAGGTCTTCCACGCGAGTGTGGTCAAGCCGGGCCGGCGTCCGGTCCACCTGGAACTTCACACCGCCGATGGCCTGCACCGTCTCGTAGGCCTCCGTTGTGGCTTCCACATTTCGTTCACCCACGGCGCCGGGGAAAGTCTCTCGGATAACATCCAGCAACTCGCCCAGGTCAATGGCCTCGGTGATGCGGGCGTAGGCGCCCAGAAGAGTCAGGCCCACTGGCGGCGGGTTGCGCCGCAGCAGTCGACCGGCTATACCTGTGGCGTCCACGGTGGCCACCGCCCCCTCCAGGTCGAAGGGCAGGTCAATTTCCTGGGGATGCTTGGGAGAGTTCACCAGAAGGGTGCCCCGCTTCATCCGCCCAATAGCATCAGCGATCAGTTCGTGGGTGTTGTTCTTTGCCGTGAGCAGCAGTTCTTCCTGGAAGACAATGACCTCGGAGGGATGGTAGTTGGCACAGCTGGCCATAACTTCCGAGTCGGAAATCTTTACATAATTGATCACGGGTCCGCTGCGGGCGCGGGTGCCCGGATAGACGTTTACCGATACAAACCAGCCTTGATCGGCATAGAGCTTGGCCAAGGCTTCCCCTGCCTGTACCGACCCCTGCCCGGACATGCAAAGAAGGTTTAACTCAGTGGTCTTCGGCATACGCGCACTCCTGAAGGGCTAGCTGGCCCGATTGCCCCGCTATTCTACGCTACAAGGGTATCTAAATCAAACTGGAATGAGGTGACCTGGAAAGTGGTCGGGTGCAGAAGGGATGTGGTCTGGAGAGCTATGTCACTGCCTGAAGAAAGCGGGTAACCTGGGGAAGGACAGCCTCGGTCTGATGCCACGCTTCCATGTGGCCCAGGCCCGGGAGGGACAGGAAATCCAGATTGTCATGCCCCTCTACGCACTGCCTGGCCAGGGCGAAAGCCGGGTCTTCTTCTCCGGCGTATATCAAGGTCGGGGCTTCCAGTGTGTCCAGGGCATCCTCAAAGCCTTCTGAGTCCCGTATTGCGGTGGTCAGGGCTATCAAGGCTTCAATGTCGTTCTCGGCGAACTGGGCCTTCACCTGATCGGGGATCAGTTCCGCGTGGTGACCGCCTGCCGACAGGGCGTCCCTGGTGCTGCTGAAGCGGTCGATTCGCCGCTGCAAGGGCCCTGGGTCGCGGACGTAGGGGTGCATTCCTCCCAGAACCAGCGAACGCAGGCGTTCCCGCGCGAACCTGGCCATGCCGAACCCCACCCAGGCGCCGAAGGAATAACCCATGAAATCGACGGTTGTAAGCCCCAACTGGTCCAGGACAGCCGTTAGGTCGTCCACCAGTAGTTCCATCCGGTAGTCCCTGACGGAATGGGGCTTGTCGCTTAGACCATGACCCCTGAAGTCCAGCAAGACCAGTGGCCTTAATTGGCTGAGTCGGTCCACATAGCCGGCATCGACCCAGTCGTCGCTCCGTTGCATGAATCCGTGGGCCAACAGCAGGGGGACCCGGGCATCACTTCCCCGCCAGTGGCGGGTTCCGAGCGATAGAAAATACGGGTCCCGTTGTTGGAAGCAAAAGGCATGGGGGACGAAAATAGTCAGGTTCCGGGTGTCTGGTTAGTCAGGGGCACCGCGATGGTAACCCGTGGAATATCGCTGGTGACCCTGGTGGTGTGGCCCTGGCCGGTCAGGTCTTCCACCAGCACAACGGCGCCGGGGCCGAAGCGGTGCAAGGAACCATCGCCAAGGCCGATCTCACCTTCCCCCGAAAGGGTGATGATGTAGTTGCGTCGGGACTCCACGTGCCAGTCGGCAAAACGCCCCGGCTGCTGTACCCGAAACTGGAGGCCCGTAATTTCGGTGAGGGACTGTGGGTTGGGGAAGCTGTCCACGTCGATTTCTTCGATGTGGGCCTGGCCGTCGTCACCGGTGTAAATCCGGGGGATTTTCAATTGGAGGCCTCCTGTGCGCTACAAGTCTAATCGGAAGCGGCGCTCACGACGACACGATCCGGGAAGAACGCCTGCAGAATCTGTGCGGCAATGCCTTCTGCATCCAGCTGAAGCCTTTGCCGCTGGTCCGCGGCGGTGCCATGTTCCACAAAGGAGTCGGGCATACCTATGCGAAGCACCGGCACGTCTTCCATTCCGGCCTCGGAAAGCGCCTCCAGCACTGCCGAACCGAAACCACCGGCAAGGACGTTTTCCTCCACGGTCACTATGCGGCCGGAGCTTCTTGACGAATCCAGCAACAGGTTCACGTCCAGCGGTTTTACATAAATGGGGTTTACCACTCCGCAGGCCAGCCCATACTCGGCAAGAAGGTCGGCAGCCTCCAGCGCCGCCGTGGCGGTCTTGCCCAGCCCAAATATCACCACGTCACCGCCTTCGCGTAATACAGCCCCTCTACCCGGTGGCAGTTCCCTCAGTTCCTCATCCATGGCACTGCCGGTCGCCACTCCGCGGGGAATACGAATGGCAAAGGGACCCGGGTATTTGTAGGCCGTATAGACCAGGTGCTGAAGGTCGTTCTCGTCCATTGGAGCGGCAACCACCGCGTTGGGCAGGCAGCGAAGGTAAGAGAGGTCCAGAAAGCCGTGGTGAGTCTTCCCGTCTTCACCAACAATTCCTGCGCGGTCCGCAATTATATTAACGGGCAGGTTTTGCAGGCAGACATCGTGCACCAATTGGTCGAAGGCTCGCTGCAGGAAGGTGGAGTAGATGGACACAAAGGGCTTGGCGCCCATGGAAGCCATTCCGGCCGCCATGCTCACGGCGTGTTGTTCCGCGATCCCCACGTCGAAAACCCTGTCAGGGAATGTCTGGCGCACGTCTTCCAGGCCCGTACCCTCCAGCATAGCCGCCGAAATGCCAACTACCGCATCATCCTCCGTCATTAACTTGCTGATGGTGTCGGCAAATACTTTTGAGTAAGTGGGCGCGCCCGAACCGGCGCCCAGCGGTGAACTGGGCTGGTGGAACTTGACGGGATCATCTTCCGCCGGTTCATAGCCGTGTCCCTTGTGGGTCACGACATGGACGATCGGGACCTGGCCGGTGGACAATTTCGCCTGTTGAAGGGTCGTTTCCAGTTGCCGCAGGTCGTGGCCGGCTACAGGCCCCAGGTACTGGAAACCCAGTTCGTTCCAGAACATCGTGGGCAGAATGAACGTATCCAGGCTGTCGTTGAACCGCTTCACCAGCCGATAGATGGCGTCCCCGGTGGGAACTCTCTTGGAGAGGGAGCGCATCCGTCCGATCATCGCACGATATTCGGGATGGGTTATTACGCGCTTTCTCCAGTTTGTCAGGAAGCCGATATTTTCTGATATCGACATACCATTGTCGTTAAGCACGACAATCAACCGGCCTGGATTCAGGTGGACGATATTGTTCAGGGCTTCAAAGCTGGAGCCAGACGTCATGGCTCCGTCCCCTACAACGGCCACCGTCCACGCATCCTGGCCTCGGGTAGACAGGGATTGGGCAATGCCCAGGGCTATTGAGAGGCCCGTACCAGCGTGACCTGCGCAAAGAGTGTCGTGGGGACTCTCGCTCGGTTCGCCAAAACCGGAAATACCGCCGGCCAGGCGGATATCCTGAAACTCGTCTCGCCTGCCGGTAACCAGTTTGTGGCTGTACATCTGGTTGGTGGTGTCCCACACCAGCCTGTCCGTGGGGCTATCAAAAACACGGTGCAGGGCCAGGGTAAGCTCCACCACGCCAAGGTTCGAAGCCAGGTGCCCGCCACGCTCAGTAATCACCGAGATGATGGTGTCCCGAATCTCGCTGGCTACCTGATTTAACTCCTTCCGGTTCAGGCCCTTCAGGTCTGAAGGAGAGTCGATTCTGTCGAGTAGTCGGGATGACATAAGCAATTCCTGAAACGAACTGACTTGCTTTTGGAAACAGCCTGAACGGGAACGCGAAGAAACGATGGAAAAAGCGTAAAGTACCACCCACTCTCTGTCAAGAAAGCTGTGGTTTTCGTGAAAGCTTCCCCGAAAACTCTACGCTGCCAGGCTAGATCATATGGCCCTGGCAGGAGACTGCTACCGATACCTGGATATCGTGAATGGCCTGGGACATGGTCTGCCCAATCAGGTCAAGCCGGCTAACCTGGGCTATGCGGTCGGCCGCCCTGGCGTGTTCCTGGCGGGAAAGGAGGCGAGGGAAAATGCCACAGGCGTCGGCCAGGCAGATAATCATTTGATCCCTGGGGTCCGGAATTTCATCGCTGAATAGAACGTTCAGGATGCGCAGTTTGACTTCCCGTTCGACGGAACCGTCTATCGCGGGATATCGCCTGGAACGAAAGACCCAGAGGAAGCGATCATCCGCTTTCTCCAGCACACCCTTTTCCACCAGCCGTTCCAGCGACTTCTCGCGGAGTTCAGTGCCATGGCGGGACACCTGCTCTACCCAGTAGCGGGTATCCTGGTTGCCTCCGACGGCGATCTCAGCCAGTATCGGATCCAGAATATCATCGCCAACAGGAGTGGAATCAATCAAGATGAGATTTTCCAGATCCGTGTCTATCCGGTTCTCCATCGCCAGATCCATTAAGACAGAACCGGCCAGGGCGTAATCTACCGACCAGGTAGGCACCTGGACAAATCTGCCATCTTCGTCGCGAAGCAGGAGCAGCATAATCTCTTCAACGAATCTCAACATACGAACTGTCACCTCACGCAATCACGTAGCTGATCATAACTTGGCTTGCGGGATTTCATCACCCGATTTGAGTCGGCCATCGCTTTTTCTTAGCCGGATAATTGAATCCAAAACGTAACTTTTGTGCTTATAAATATATTGTATCACAGCATGGTTGGGAGTCAGGAGAGATGCGCTTTACCCCCCACAGACACACACTCATACAAGCCAGTCCCTCACAACACCACGATAGTAGTGCTTCCCTAAGAGGGATACCAAAGTTCTTAACCATCCATAAAAGGACCGATTGCCCAACACTGGGAAAAGACGGAAAGTAAGAGGGAAAGTAGATATATAGTGAGAGGAACGAGGGCGAGAACCAGAGAATCTCTATAACCAGACACTTGCATCCATTTGTGGATGAAAAGGGAATAAGGCTGGAAGGTGGTGGGCAGTACTGGACTCGAACCAGTGACCTCCTGCGTGTAAAGCAGGCGCTCTAACCATCTGAGCTAACCGCCCGTTGCACACAAATCCGGTGTAAAGAAGCGGGCAGGGGTCTTCTTACATAAACTGAAAAAGGTGGCGCGCTTGGCGGGATTCGAACCCACGACCTCTGCCTCCGCAGGGCAGCGCTCTATCCACTGAGCTACAAGCGCTAATGGAGCCTGGACATTTCTGGTGCCGAGGGAGGGATTTGAACCCACACGTCCATAAGGACACTGCGCCCTGAACGCAGCGCGTCTGCCGTTTCGCCACCTCGGCACGGCAACAGGGAAACCGTTGACTGGAACCGGCCAAGTGGTGGGCGATGGAGGATTTGAACCTCCGACCTCCTCGGTGTGAACGAGGCGCTCTAACCACTGAGCTAACCGCCCTTCCAGTTCCGTCGGAACAGCAATTATAGGGAAACCAATGCTGTGGCGCAACCCTTGTCATGCCAATGCGGATGCAAAGCCTGGGTAGTGTAGCTCAGGAAAAGACGGGCTGAGACCCACCTACTCTCTAAGGGAGCGGTAACGGTTCCACACGGCTATTGTGCGGTCATTCCCCCGTCTATCACCAGTTCACTTCCCGTAACGAATGATGACTCATCGGAGGCGAGGTAAAGGATTCCCGCCGCAATGTCTTCAGGCGTCCCCATCCGGCCCAGCGGAGTGCGCCCGACACGAAGGTCGTGAACTTCCTGGACGGCGTGGGCTGCCTGGGTCATGGGACTGTCCACGAAGCCGGGATGCACGGAGTTGACCCGTATGCCTTCGGACGCGTACTGAATTGCTGCCGCCTTGGTGAAGATGCGGACGGCTCCCTTGGAGGCATGGTATGGGGTGGAGGTCTCGCTGCCTACGATTCCGTAAATGGAGGAAATGTTTATTATGGACCCGCCACCGGCCTTGCGCAGTTCCGGAATTGCCAGCTTGGTCCCCAGGAAGACGCCCTTGCCGTTCACGGCCATTACCCTGTCCCAGGTCTCGGCGGGCGTCTCCTCCACGGCGGTGCGGCCGCTGATACCGGCATTGTTGACCACCACGTCCAGTTTTCCGTAAAACTCTACGGTGGCGTCGATCACCTGCTGCCAGTTTTCTTCATCGGTCACGTCCAGCCGCATGAAGGTGGCCCGGCCGCCTGCCTCAGAAATCTGTGCTTCGGTGGCGCGCCCCTCTTCTTCCAGCACGTCCGCCAGGACAACCGCGGCCCCCTCACTTGCCAGGAGCCTGGCAGTGGCGGCGCCGATGCCCCGCGCTCCGCCGCTGATAAGCGCTACTTTGCCTTCTACCCGCATGAGATCACCGTCCATGCAAAAGATTTCCACCAGGGTCGCCGGAACAAGTTCGCCTCTGCAAGCGCCCGAGGATGGCGCAGGCGGCAACCAAATCGTTTATGTCAACCGTTCAGAGGGAAAACCCATGGGTGCGTTACATAACGTCTATTGTGCGAACCAACCTGTCGGGGCTTTGGGATGGCCCCCGGAGCAGTTTTATCGAGTTATGCCCCAGCCATATCGCGCTTTCGCCGGGGAGGCAAAGATCTCAGTCTCCCGCCGCCGACTGCAGCACGGTCATGGGACCGTCCATCTCCACCAGCTGCGTCTCAACTTCTTCCAGCAAGAGGTCCAGGTTCCACCCCCTGGCCGCCGAGACGGGGACGCTGGGATAGGACTGCAATCCCGCCGGGGGAAGCGCCACCCCTTCCTGATCCTGGTCTACCAGCAGGTCCATCTTGTTGATCACCAACAGGCGCGGCTTATGGCTTAGTCCCAGGTCTTCCAGGGTCTCCTCTACCACCTCGGCCTGCTCAGGCGCCTTGGGGTGGGTGATGTCCAGAACGTGGAGAAGAATGTCCGACTCGGCCAGTTCTTCCAAAGTGGCGCGAAAAGCCGCTACCACCATGGGAGACAGCTTTTGGATAAACCCTACTGTGTCCGTCAACAGCAGTTCATCGCCCGAAGGGAGCCTGATACGGCGGGTTACCGGGTCCAAAGTGGAGAAAAGTTGGTTTTCCGCTTCTACTCCGGCATTGCACAGCGCATTGAACAGAGTGGACTTGCCCGCATTGGTGTACCCGACCAGGGACGCCATAGGTATGCTGGCCTTCTTGCGGCGGCCAATGTAGATGGATCTGCGCTCCCTGACCTTGTCCAGTTCCGCCTGGATTCGCTGGATATGGCGCCGGATAAGCCGCCGGTCCGTCTCCAACTGGGTTTCACCAGGCCCTCGAGTGCCTATGCCACCGCCCAGCCTTTCCAGGTGAGACCACTGGCCTACAAGGCGGGGCAGCAGATACTGATGCTGGGCCAACTCCACCTGCAGCTTGCCCTCGTGGGTGCGGGCATGGCGACCGAACACATCCAGGATCAGGGCCGTGCGGTCGATGACTTTCACCTGCAGCGCGGCTTCCAGGTTCCGCTGTTGAGTGGGGGTCAATTCATCATCGAAGATGACGGTCTCCGCCCGCTCCTGGGCCACCAGGTCCTGTACTTCCAGGAGCTTGCCCTTTCCTACATAGGTAGGGGTAAGTCGGTCGGCCCGCTGGGTCACTTTGGCAACAACCTGGGCCCCGGCGGCGTCAGTCAGGTAGGCCAGTTCGTCCAGGGTGTCGTCTAACTCCCAAAGGTGGTCCCGGCTCTTCAGTTCAACCGCGACCAGGACGGCTTTTTCTCTTTCAGGTTCAGTGGCGACTGTTCTTCTGGGAATAAGTTTAACCCTCCCTCGGCGCCGGTATGGTCCAGGATTCGAGGCGCTGGCAGCCTGTTTCGACCCGCTCGTCGGGAGTAGTAAGGGACAGCCTTATGTAACCCTCACCATACTGGCCGTAGCTGGAACCCGGGGTTACCACAATATCGATGTCTTCCAGCAGGCGGGCAGCGAAATCTGCGGAGGTAAAGCCTTCCGGCACTCGCGCCCAGATATAGAGGCTGGCCTGGGGAACCGCCACCGACAGGCCCATCTTACGCACGGCCTCCACCACCCGGTCGCGTCGACGCTGGTAGATGACCCGGTTGTCTTCAATACAGTCTTGCGGGCCCGTGAGGGCTTCCATGGACATTTCCTGAATGGCCTGGGGAATACCCGAGTCCAGGTTGGCCTTGATCTGGAACAGGGCCCTGATCATGTCAGCATTGCCCACCGCCATGCCCATGCGCCAGCCCGTCATGTTGTAGCTCTTGGACAGGGAGTGAAACTCCAGCCCCACATCCTTGCCGCCCTCCACCTGCATCATGCTGGTAGCCTTGTAGCCGTCATAGCCTACCTCGCTGTACGCCGCATCGTGGAGCAAGGCAATGTCGTGCTCCCGGCAGTAGGCCACATAGGAGGCCAGGTCTTCGGCGCTGGCCACCGCGCTGGTGGGGTTGTTGGGGTAATTGAGCCACATCACCTTGGCAGCCCGGGCCACCTCGTCGGGTATCGCCGACAAATCCGGAAGCCACCCGTTTTCTTCCAACAGAGGCATTATGTAACTTTCGGCTCCCGCGAACATGGTTCCCACACCGTACACGGGGTAGGCAGGGTCTGGAACCAGGGCAATGTCTCCAGGGTCAAGAAAGCAGAAGGCAACGTGCCCGATTCCTTCTTTGGCGCCTATGAGCGGCAGCACTTCCTTGTCAGAGTCGAGGCTCACGCCGAACCGGTTTTCGTACCACTGGGCTATGGCCTGCCGCATTTCGGGCAGCCCGTCGGTTTCAGGGTAGCGATGGTTGGGCGGGTCTTGGGAAGCGGTCAGCAGCCGGTCAATAATGGGCTGCGGAGTAGGTATGTCCGGGTCGCCAATGCCAAAGGTTACCACGTCGGCCCCGGCCGCCCGCTTTTCCGCTATGATGCGGGAGATTTCTACGAAGGGGTAAGGGGCAAGTTTGCCCAGTCTGCTGGAAAATTCCACTTTGCCACTCCTGGAGCTATTTAGAAACGAGCATTAGTTGAAGATTTCGGCCTCCATCAGTTCAAAGCCTGGGAGGAAGAAGGTAACCAGGCTCACCACTCACCTGTGAATACTTCCGTAGCCGGCCCTTCCAGGTACACTTCCCCCTCACCATCCCATTCTATGGTGAGGGTACCGCCGGGCAGGGTTATGTCAACGCGGTCTTCAGTCAGCCCTTGCAGGCGGGAGGCGACGGCGATGGCGCAGGCGCCGGTCCCGCAAGCCATGGTTTCGCCAGAACCGCGCTCCCACACCCGGGCGTTCAGGTGGCTGGAATCCACCTGGTTTACGATCTCAAAGTTGACACGGCGGGGGAACATGGGGTGTCCCTCCACCAAAGGGCCTATGTTGTGCAGGGGGAACTCCCCTACCGGCTGATCGATGTAAGTCACGGCATGGGGATTGCCCATGGAAACGAAGGCCAGGTAAAGCCGAAAATCCCCAGGGTGGATGGGGTATTTGAGCACCGGCCCGCCACCGCCACTCATTGACGGATCAAGGCTTACCGGAATGTCGTCAGGGGCCAGATGCGGCAGACCCATGGAAACCCGCGCCCCTTCAACAACACCACCTCCGTAAATGGGATAAACCGTCCTGATTCCAGCCAGGGTCTCCACCGTCAGGCCTCTCTCTGGCCGGGTGACTATTTCCCGTTCAATGGCGTACTTGGCAAAGCAGCGGATGCCGTTACCGCACATTTCCCCTTCAGACCCGTCGGCATTAAACATGCGCATCCGGAGGTCTGCCTGGTCTGAATCCAGTATCAGGATGATGCCGTCACCGCCAACTCCAAAGTGGCGGTCGCTCATAGTCCGGGAGAGCGCTGGCCAGTCCTCACCCATCTCGCGGGCGTCAATGTAGATGTAGTCGTTGCCTGCGCCGTGCATCTTGGTGAATTTCATTAAACCCTCAGGGTTCAGGTTTCCGGTATTCTACCACAGCGGACCGTTGGGAAAGGGTTGGTAACGGCTTTAAATGGTCTGTGCTGCCAAGTTCAGAGCGACAGGAGTAAGGTTGGTGTCAAGGCCGTCAAGCCAGTTAATCCTGGAGTCACTGGGCTTGAACCAGGTGTGCTGGCGCCGGACCAATCGATGGGTCTGGAACTTGGTCCTCTGGACGGCATCGGCCAGAGACACTTCGCCGTTCAGGTATTGGCCCAGTTCCTTGTATCCCGGACATGCCAGGCAGCCTTCACCCAGGGTATATCCCATGCCCGCCAGATTCCTGGCTTCTTCCAGGAAACCGTTTTCCATCATGTGATCGACCCGACGATCAATACGTTCATATAAGAGGTTGCGTCCCATGGTCAGGCCGATGACGAGGCCCTCGAGTCCCTGGCCGGACACCCCTGGTAGCTCGGAGGGAATCTGGCCCGTAATGTGGTTGATTTCCAGGGCGCGGATAACCCTGCGGGTATTTCGGGCGTCCAGTTCCCCCGCCCTCTTGGGGTCAATTAGTTGGAGTCTCTGGTAGAGGACCTGGGTCCCCTCCTCTGCCGCCACCTGTTCCAGTTCAGCACGGTACTTGTCGTCAGGGGGGACAGCAGGGACTTCCCAGCCGTCTCGCAGCGCCCACACGTATTGGCCTGTTCCCCCCACTACAATGGGAAGGGAGTTTCGGCGCCTTATGTCATGTACCGTCGCCGTGGCCAGAGAAAGAAATCTGCCGAGAGAGAAATTCTCCGCCGGAGAAATGAGGTCGAACAAGTGGTGTGGGACCTGGGCCCGCTCTTCCCGAGTGGGCTTGGCGGTCCCAATGTCCATGTACTTGTAGACCTGGCGGCTATCGGCGTTGATTATCTCGCCGCCAAGTTGTTGAGCGAGGGCTATTGCGAGTTGGGTCTTGCCCGTGGCTGTGGGGCCGACTATGTAGAGTACGCTGGGATTGTCTGAAGACATTTGCCGGACGAGGGAATGGCGCTACCTCAGTTGCCCCTCGCCTTTGCCTCTCCCGCCAGTTGCGCTATTTCCATGAAAGAGTCGGCCTGAAGGCTTGCGCCACCGACCAGCGCCCCGTGGATGCAGGACTGGGAAGCGAAATCGGAAATGTTTCCACTATTGACGCTGCCACCGTAAAGAAGGGGGATATGCTCGGCGTCCCTGCCGTAAAGACCCCTGAGCGTTTCAGCTACAGGGCCGCCCATAATCTCAGCGGCTATGTCCGGCGTGGCGGCCTGGCCTGTGCCAATGGCCCACACCGGTTCGTAGGCCACTATCAGGCCACTTATGTCAACGGCTTGGGTTTCCGCCAGACCGGTATTGACCTGGCGGGATATCACGTCCGCCGCCCCGCCAGCCTCTCGCTGCTCCAGGGTTTCGCCAACACACAAAATGGGCTTCAGGCCGTGGCTCAGGGCAGCCTTGACCTTCAAGTTCACCAGTTCGTCCGTCTCGCCAAACAGTTGCCTGCGCTCCGAGTGGCCGATAATCACGTACTCGCAGAGGTTCACCAGCATAGTGGCCGAAATCTCGCCGGTAAACGCGCCCGAGTCTTGATGATGCATGTTTTGTGCGCCAACCTTGACCGGAGAACCGGCAACGGATTGCTTCACTGTCGCCAGTGAAATGGCTGGCGGGCAAAGTATGACTTCCACCCCTGGAGCCCGACCCGCCTGTTCTGTTACGGTCTGCGACAGGGCAAGGGCCTCTTCCAGGGTTGTGTTCATCTTCCAGTTTCCGGCAACTACGGTGGTTGGCATTCCTGAAGCGCTCCTGTGCTCTGGTTGGCTAGGCCTCTAGGGCCCGTACTTGGTAAGTTTCCCGGAGTGGGACATGGCCAGCAACATCACGTTGGTCGCGGGTATGCTGCCTATCGATCCCAGGTTACAGTCCCGCTCGCTGAATGCCTGGACTCCCTCGCCTCGGGTAAGTTTCGAGTTAAGCATGAAGGGGACGGGGTGCCAACTGTGGGCCGCCATAATCGCCGGCGTTGAGTGATCGCCAGCTACCATGAACACGTCAGGATTAAGCTCGCGAATCCTGGGTATCAGGGGATCCAGGTCTTCCAGCGTCTTTACCTTAGCGTCAAAGTCGCCGTCTTCACCGGCGGCGTCTGCCGGCTTGTAATGGATGAAGAAGAAGTCGTGGTTCTCGAACTCCTCCTGAAGAGTATCCACCTCGTCGCTGAAAGTGTGTCCCGTGGGAATAATCCGCATGTTGGCTACGGTCGCCAGGCCTCGGTACATGGGGTAGGCCGCAATAGCGCCGGGGTTAAGGCGGTACACATCACCCATGGGCGGCAGGGAAGGTAGCTGGGCCCACCCGCGGAGCAGGACCATGTTGCCCCGCTCCTCTTCGGCCAGCAGCGTGGCAGCCTGAGAAACAAACTCGTTCACCAGCGTCGCCGTTTTTTCCGCGGACTGCTCGAGGGCCTTTACCGGCATTGCGGGAACGCCCGTAATCTGTGGGTCCGTCTCGGTGACGGACTCAGACAGGCCCTCCCCCCGCAATCTCAATACGAAGCGATAGTCCTGGACCGGAAAGACGTCAACCTGGACGCCGGGGATCTCGATAGTGTCCAGCCGGTGACAGAGGGGAGTGCTGAATTCGGTCGGTATTCGACCGGCCCGCCGGTCTACCAGGTCGCCTTCCGCGTCAACAGTGCAGAAATTGCCCCGCGCGGCAACGTCTCCGGGTCGCAGTTCAACGTCAATCCCAAGGGCTTCCAGCGCTCCCCTGCCGATTATGTACTTGAGGGGGTCGTAACCGAAAAGGGCGAGGTGCCCGGGGCCGCTGCCAGGCGCAACTCCCGGCAGAACCGGCGTGGTCATGCCACAGGCGCTCTCCCTGGCCATGGCGTCCAGGTTAGGCAAGTTAGCCGTTTCCAGTTCCGACTTTCCCGTGTCGGGGTGGGGCAAACCGCCCAGACCATCCACCACTAGCAAGACAATCTTGGACGAGTTTGTAACGTAGCAATCGTGAAGTAGTTCCAGGTCAATCATCTCTCTCACACTTTATGTAAATTAGGACTATTGGCGACGAAACAGCGGGTCTCATTCAGGCTTCAGGCAAGGCCGCAATTCCCGGCAGCTCTCGACCTTCCAGGAACTCCAGCGAGGCGCCGCCGCCGGTGGAAACGTGAGTCATTTGGTCCATAAGGCCCAGCTCCTCTACGGCCTCGGCGGTCGAGCCTCCACCAACCACGGTGGTTATCCCGGGCAGCCCGGCGATAGCGTTGGCAACAACGCGAGTCCCCTGGCTGAAGCGGGGCATTTCAAAGACTCCCATGGGACCGTTCCAAATGATGGTGCGGCATTCCTTTAGGTCGCTGGCGTATTGGGTGGCCGTGTCGTCACCCACGTCCATAATGTACCACCCTTCGGGCACCTGGTCAGCGGGAACGGTACGGGTCTGCGCGGGATTCGCTTCAAAGTTGCTGGCGACGACCACATCGTGGGGCAGGTGAACGGCAATGTCATTCTGTGCTGCCCTTTCCATCACGTCCCTGGCGAAGTCAAGGCGATCGGATTCAATTGACGACGCCCCGGTTTCATTACCCAGGGCGTTTAAGAAAGTAACGGCCATGCCCCCACCTACAAAGAGGTGGTCCAGCTTGCCCAGCAGATTTTCCAGCACCAGAATTTTGTCGCTTACCTTGGCGCCGCCCATGAGAGCGGCCAACGGGCTGGCCGGCGATTCAAGGGCCTTGCCCATTTGCTCCACTTCCCGCTGGACCAGCAAACCCATAGCTGAGGGAAGCGCGGCCGTTATGCCAACAGTGGAAGCGTGGGCCCGATGCGCCACCGCAAAGGCGTCCATAACGAAGAAGTCCGCCAGTCTGCCAAGACCGGCAGCAAATTCAGGGTCGTTCTTCTCCTCACCCGGATGGAATCTGAGATTCTCAAGAAGCACTACCTGGCCGGGCGCCATCGAGTCTATCTCCGATTCTATCCCTGGCCCAATGCAGTCGTTCAGGCTCTTGACCGGATGCTCCAGGAGTTGGGAAAGGCGGTCACCTACGGGCGCCAGCCTCAATTCCTCCACCACCTGTCCGGCGGGACGTCCCAAGTGGGAACAAAGGATGATCCGGCAATCCCGTTCAAGAAGGTAACGTATCGTAGGCAGCGTAGCTCGCAGTCGCTGGTCGTAGGAGGCAATTACTTCTATTCCTTGCTCGATGGGAATATTGAAGTCAACCCGGACCAGCACCCGCTTGCCCGCTACATCCATTTGGGGCAGGGACCGCTTTGCCATGTCGTGCCTATGCTCCTGGTTGAGTCGTTGCTTCTTCTGCGGGTCGAGCCTCGGGTCTTAGCGCCATCGCCGCCAATTCCTGAAGCCCCTCACTTCTCTCTTGGATGATGTTCTCAACGTCTATGATGGCCATGGCTTCTGAAACCAGCGTCCCTGACCGTTGCTGGCAGAAATCCCTGGCATCGACTTCATCCATGATTTCTACAATACGGGCGATGTCCGAAGGGTCCAGAACCCGCTTTGAATATGCCGCCCCGATTTCCCGCCTGGCGGGCAGGCCGCAATGTTCCATCGTATAAATCAATGGCAGGCTTTTCTTCTTGTTCAGCACATTGCTGGCCGTTAAACCGTCTCCCTTGGCGCCCCAATAGTCAGATACATCCTGGGTAATCTGCCAGGCCATGCCAAGTTTCACTCCAGCATCCCTGAACTGGGCGACGGTGCTGCTGTCAGCGCTGGCAGAGATAGCTCCCCCTGCCACTGCACAACCCGCGAGGGAGCCGGCCTTTCGGGCAATCATATCATCGTATTCCCCGGTAGTTACCAGCAGCCGGTCCTGAAATCCCAAATCAGCGTACTGTCCTTCGCACATTGTTAAACAGGAACCGTCCAGCATCTCGGTTGCCTCGAGCACGGTACCCGGCGGGAAGCCGGCATCCTGCATTCGCATCACCGCAACTCGAGCCAGGGCATGAAAGCCGTCGCCGGCGTTGATGGCTTGGGAGGGCCCCCATACCCACCAGATGCTGGGGCGGGAACCGGCATCCACCCTGCCTGCCTGGACGTCGCCATGAACTAGCGAAAAGTTATGGAGCATTTCGATCGCAGCCGCCACGGGCAAAGAGCTTTCGAAGTTACCGCTCAAAGCATCGCACACTGCCGGGGCCAGCAGGGACTGGAAGCTTGCTCTAAATGGTTGGGCTTCGGGTTGCCCATGCTGGTCAGCCCATCGCAACTGGTAGCGCAGCAGATTGTAAAGAAAGCCTTCCCGCGCCGATAGGATGTCCCTTAGCTCTCCTTCCAACGCTTGCCCATAAAGGTCGATTCTGTCCTGACGACTAATCTTGTACACCCCCTTTCTCACCTTCTGGAATGAGGGGATTCAGGTTGTCCCAAACCCGGAGAACTTCCGCAAAGGACGTAGCTCCCTCTCTCAGAAGTGTCGGGTAATTGCCTGTCAAGTCTACTATTGTGGATTGGAGCCCCTCGGGCGGGGGACCTAGATCCACTATTTCACCTAACGAATCTCCCAGGCTCTCCTTGATTTCTTGGGGGCTGTTAAGGTTGTCCTGTCCGCTTCGGTTGGCGCTGGTTCCCGTTATGGGGCGCCCCAACTGAGCAGCCAGGCTCAATGGAATCCAGTGAGAGGGCATTCGGATGGCCACGGTGTCGCGACCGCCCGTAACCAGGCTGGATAGTCCGGGCTTCCTGGAAAGTACCAGGGTGAGGGATCCAGGCCAAAACGACGTGGCAAGCTGCCTGATGGAGTTGTCATCGGCCACGGCTACTGTGGCTACTTGCTCCCATGAACTGATCAGAACCGGCAAGGCCAAGTCGGCAGGCCTGCCCTTGACATCAAAAATCCGTTTCAGCGCCCCTTCGTTGCCAACATCGGCGGCAAGACCATAAAGCGTGTCTGTCGGAATGGCAACCACACCCCCATCTTGCAGGCACCGCAACGCGGCGTTCAGGTCGGAAATGCTATGGGGGGCCGGAGGCAATAACGAAAGGCCACCAGTGGTTTCAGAGCTTTGAGTGTTCAATGCCGTCGCGTCGACCGGTTAGCGAATGAGTTAGAGTTTAGCACGTCCGCTTTAGAAGGGTCGAGGTTGAAAACCGAGCCGCTAAGATTGACGGTTCCTGGACTTGCACAACAGGGACCAAACAAGTCCTGCCGCAAAAACTCCCTGAGAGGCGAAATGCCGACTCAGTGGGTATAGGAATACCCTTAAGGGCCGGAAACAGGCTGGTTTTGCCTCTCCGCGATGCCTGCTCTTACGCCGCTTTGCCAGGCATGTGGGGAAAGATAGGACGGAATGATTGTTCGGTAGCCTCGAAATTCCGCTCTGTTAAACTCTCCCTCGACTCCAATACATGGAACAAAAGGAAGGTGCTGCCCTTTGGAAATTGGCAAGTTCCCCCCTCATCTACTCCAGAAGCTGTTGTCCAAGGAAGGGATTCAGGACCCCAGCGTGTTGGTGGGGCCCAGGGTTGGAGAGGATGCGGCAGTCGCCAAGCTGGGCGACCGCCTGCTGGTGGCAAAATCTGACCCCATTACATTCGCTACCGACGACATAGGATGGTATGCCGTACAGGTAAATGCAAATGATGTAGCGTGTACTGGTGGTGTACCAAGGTGGTTTCTGGCTACTCTCCTGATTCCGGAGTCCTTTACCGAGGACCAAGCCGAAGCAATTTACGACCAGATCCTGACCGCGTGTAATTCCATGGAAATAGCCCTCATCGGTGGACACAGCGAGGTAACATACGGGCTTGACCGTCCCATCGTGATGGGGACAATGCTGGGCGAAGTAACGATAGATCAGCTAGTAACAACGGGCGGGGCCGCGGAAGGCGACAGCATCGTCATGACTGGGGGCATAGCAATTGAAGGGGCAGCGATCCTGGCGAGAGAAAACCGCGAGGAAATGATAGCTGCCGGTGTTCCGGCAAGTACCATTGACGTTGCCCGCAAGTTTCTTTACGAGCCCGGGATCAGTATCGTAGGGGCAGCCAGGACCGCATGTGCCGTTGCCGACATTCATTCCCTGCATGATCCTACCGAAGGCGGATTAGTAACGGGACTAAGGGAAATAGCGGTTGCTTCCGGTATGGGACTGGCCGTGGAGCAGAGCAGCATTACCATCTTTTCTGAGTGTGAAGAAATCTGCCAGGTTCTTGGTATAGATCCCCTGGGACTGCTGGCATCCGGGTGCCTGTTGATAACTCTACCAGCCGCACAGGTTCCCACTTTGTTGAGGGCGATGGAAGAAGCGGGAATCTTCGCCTGCGAAATAGGCCAGGTCATCGCCCCCGAAGAAGGGCTGATAATGGTAGGTTATGCAGGCGAAGTCCCATTGCCCGAGTTCAGCAGAGATGAACTGGCTCGTTACATTTCCAATAAGTGTACTTCACAAGGCGTGTAGCACTTTGGTACACGAACCCAGTTTCATGTGAAATGTCGTTGCATTTATCGACTTGATCCCTCTCGCCTACATATACATCTAGTACACTTACTGACTGCCATTGTACACTTTTAATGCCGCGGCCAAGTGGTCTGCCGTTGTGTTGGCGCCGCTAATCGTGATGGATACCTTCTTTCCCCTCAGGGACTCCCGCTGCTTCAATGCCCCGGCGGTTGCCGCCGCGCCGGCCCCCTCGGCGAGGGTGTGGGCCTTTTCCACCAGCAGCCCCATGGTGTAGCGCAGCTCGTCGTCGCTGACCAGCACAAAGTCGTCAAGCAGGTGCCGGATTATACGCTGCGGCAGTTCGTAGCCATTCATGGTTGCAATACCTTCAGCAAAGGTATTCATCGGCGCCTGGACTAACTGACCCTGCTGCCAGGACAGGTAGCCCGCCGGCGCTCCTTCCCCCTGTACGGCTCTTACTTTGATTTCCGGATTAATCCCCTTGGCCACGATGCAGGCTCCCGAAACCCCGCTGCCTCCCCCCAGGGGCAGGTACATCACTTCCACATCGGGCAGGTCTTCAATTATTTCCAGCGCCTGGGTTCCCACTCCGGCAATCAGCTGAGGCTCGTCGGTGGGATGCACGTACCGATAGCCTTCTTCCCGCGCCAACCGTTCGGCGTGGGCCTTGGCTTCGTCAAAATTTTCGCCATGGAAAACCAGCTCCGCTCCCAGCGCCTCCATCGCCGCCACCTTAAGAGGGTTTGGGTCTTTCGCCGGAAGGGCAATCAACGCCCGGACGTCGAACATCTGGCATGCGTTTGCAATGGATTGGCCGTGGTTGCCAGTCGAAGCAGTAATAACTCCCCTTCGGCGCTCTTCCTCGCCCAGATGGGCCAGGAAGTTTATGCCGCCTCTTCCCTTAAACGCCCCCAAAGGATGGTATTCCTCATGTTTCAGGTAAATCTCGGCATCAAAAAGCCTGCTTAATCCGGCCGAATAATGGAGCGGAGTTCTGGCCAGGTAGGGGGCAATGGTTTTGCGCGCTTCGTAAACATCCCTAAGGGTAGGTGGCTGGATCATCATTCCTCTCTAGCTACTTTAGGCTGGCATACCTTGAGATCTTCAAACAGTCGGCGATGCGGACCAGCGCCAGCCTAGCAAAGCCGCCATGAGCGGTCAAACCAGCGACAACACTGGCTAGGTTCACCCGACCGGGTTCAAAGCCGTCGACCATTGCCCAATGGAAGCGATGTCGACGCGGCGCCTGGCCCTTCGCGCACGTAACGGAAAAACCAGGTGTTCCTGACGCAGGTAATGGTACTACAGGGCCGTGCTCCCCCATCAGCCCCAGGTACTGACCTCGCACCGTGCCGGGTAATTGCAGAATACTCCCCGGGGACCGAGTTTCTCTCGTGTAACACACCGGCCCCCTCCGGCGTCCTCCCGCTCCGGCGCCGGTGAGCGGCGCCAGGTCGGAGTGTAGTGGCCTTCGACCCTTCCGCACCACTAAAGCGCCGATCCACCTCGAAAAACCATCGCTCTGAGAGGCGTTTTAAGGGCCCTTTTGGCCTCATTCCCGTCTTCAGAGCCCTCCAGACCCCTATTTTCGTATCTATTCTGCCGTTCCATTTATTTCTTAAAAAAGTTTAAAATATTGAATAGCCAAGTATTGACATTCACCGGAACACTCGGTACAATTTGGTACATCTTAGCACTAAGCACTACATCACCACTTGAAGAGGAGGAGTACTATGGCCAGGAAGACGAAACTGATGCAGCGTGTAGAAAAGGAACACCAGCGCCCATTGGAAAAACTGCTTCCCGAGATGGTTAATGAGAGGGGACTCTCGAGTACTGCCGAGGAACTCGGTGTGAGCAAGGCTACCCTTGGATACTGGCTCCTTAAGTTGGGGATAAGCGTGCGCCGCGTAGCGCTGGCTCCGGGCGAAACCCTGGAGGTAAAGAGGGTAAGCTAGTTTTCTTCCGGCCTGGCATATCGCCGGAATCGAGGGACCAAAATATGCTCAGGTGGTGGATGTGATAAGAAGGGTTGTCTAAATCGGTACCAGTTTAAGAAAGCCGCCCAAACGCATGGTTTGGGCGGCTTTCCTGTGGTCTGGATTGTGGGGAATTGGCTGGCGTAGAGTAATTTTGAAATTTGTTTAGACTTATGTCAATCAACCGACCTCGAAGTCCGCGCTCCAGGGCTTGAATTGCGGTGCATCGGCATACTGGAATGCCTCTTCGATCCCTGAATGTCCTCTACGCGCCTCCTGGTCAAAATCACTACACTTATGTTTACTCTTTTGCGTTTCCCAAGGTACTCGCCTGCCGCTCCCCTAGCCCTGGAAAATGTCCTCCGGCAGAAAGGCTGAAACCGTAACGTTCGGAAGGTCCACAATGTTGCTTATCTTCAGGTCCACCGCAACGCTGCATATGATGTAAGCTTGTTCCTTGCTCCAGCCTCTCTCCTGCAGCAGTTCGATCATGTTTATGAGCGCATTTCTGGCTGCCAGCGTAAGATAGTCCTCGCCTTCTTGCGTCCCATCAGCCCGTATGGGCATTCCCATGGTGGCGATGAAGTTACGGGGCGCTGCCCACTCCGGCGGCAAAAAATACCCTGAGTGTGCGTATCTGGGGAAGCGGATGTTGTGCCGTGCAGCTTCTCCTTTAAGCAACTTGAAACGCACTGCGGCAGTTGCCCCCATTTCAATGGCCGTAATGCAGCACTCCGAATCACCCTGGGCAAAGTGGCCGTCGCCCGCTGAATAGAGCCCCCCGGACACGTTGACAGGAATCAGCAGGCGAGAACCCTTGGTCAGCTGCTTAGCGTCTACGTTGCCGCAGTTCTCCCTTGGGGGCAATGTCCTAAGTCCCGTTTCCGCTATGTCTCCACCTGAAGGTATGGCGTCTTCCGGGTCTGGTGGGGCGGCAGTACCCCCCCTGTTGACCAGGTCCGCCTCCCGAGCCGCCCAGGCGCTCAATTGTTCGTGGGAAGGGGCGATGCCGGCGGTTCCCATGAATGAGCCATCTATGATGCGGACCCCCGGTATCTGAGGTGAAGTTGCCCACCCATCTTCGATCTGCCAGTGGGCCAAATAGGGCTCGGTAAAGATGTCTCTCAGAAATCCCGCTCCTGGCCGGTTCCGGGTCCACCCCCTGGGCTGGGCAACGATGTCCAGGTATTCAATCTCCAACAGGTCTCCAGGTTCGGCTCCTTTAACATACACGGGGCCCGTCAAGGGGTGCGCAACCTTGGCATCCAGCCCCGCCAGGTCTGCCTCCGTCATTCCGGGTTGAATCTGGCAGTCTGAAGCGTCCCTGGTCTCCAGCACCACCTCTTCCCCTTCCTCTACTTCCAGGATCGGAGGGATGTCCGGATGCCAGCGATTGTGACCCTTCTCTGGTTCTTCCTTGAGTCTCTTGCTGCGGTCAATTTCTACGCTCTGCATGGTCGGCTACCGCCTTATGTCAAGCATTGGAGAATAGTGGGATTCTATGTGGAGTCTGTCCACTGGTCAACGGACCAGGCGAAAGCAGTCCCAATGGCCTATGCCGTGTCAGTAACATATCCTACCAAGTTCGAAATACAGCCCGCTTCCAGTTGAGCCGGATTCAGTTGGGAATCCCATTATGAACTCCCGCTTCCCCACTGGCAGCATCTTTGCGGGCGATACCGGTTTTTACCGGCGGCTAACTCTTGCCCTTTAGCATGGCGCCCCCCTATCATGAAACTGCGAGCCTTGGTAAAAGTCGTCCGTCCTGAGGCGGTTGAAGGTTGCCTGCGCCACTCCGGTGAAGACCGTCACGTGACCGACAGGAGCCAGGAACCTGGATGTGAACGATAATGGGCGAAAGTGGGCGGGAGTTTCAAATTTTCTGCCGTCTTTCAAGCTGATCTGTATCTGGAGAATTACCGCCATATTCCACCAAAACCCTTGTTGTCGGCTCTCCAATGCCTTCAAGTCTCAAATAAGTCCGGAGAGGCAGTTTCCAGAAGCGATAAGCCATTCAGCTTGACCCTCATTTGGGGCAAGGTTATCATCCCAGCAACTAACGGGAGGTAGCGCCTGTCTGCGATTTGCGTGTGGGCGTTGTAATCATCGTTCCTCTCCCCACCGAATACTCTCTATGTTGGAGGGCCCCATGCCACAAGCTCACGAGTTGATTGTCCAGTTCCTAGAAGAGGCGGGAATCGAGTATGTGTTTGGCATTCCCGGCGGGGGAACGGGCCAGATCTATAACCTCCTGGTAGGCAGGGAGGATCGGGTTAAAGCCATCCTTTGCCGACACGAGCAGACTGCCGCAATTATGGCGGACGCCTACGCTCGTGCTACGGGTAAGCCAGCTGTGGTTATGGGGCAGGGTCTCTTTATCGGATCCAACGCCAGTTTCGGCATCATGGAGTCCATGCTGAGCAGTTCGCCAATGGTGGTCTTGACTGATACCTCCGACGGCGGCTCCGCCCAGCACCCAGCCAACCAGTCAGGCGCCGGGGAATATGGCAGCATTGACTTGCCCACCATTATGAAGTCCATGACCAAGTACACGACCCTGGCCACCAGCCCCAAGGAAGCGGCCCTTGGCACCCAGTTGGCTATCAAGCACGCTACCAGCGGCCGGCCCGGACCGGCGGCGGTGGTGATGCGTTCGGCTTCCATCGCCGGGGAAGTTGATGTGGAGTCGCCTCCCTTCATTCACAATACTTCAGGCTATCTGAATACGGCCAAGCCCCAGAGCGCCCCACAGGACATAGAAAAGGCCATAGAGATTCTTTCCTCTTCCCGCCGCCCGGTCATCATGGCCGGCAACGGAGTGCGCCAGGCCAAGGCCCACGCCCAGCTGCAGCAACTGGCCGAAATTTGGGGGGCGCCGGTGGCCACCAGTTACAAGGGAAAGAGCGCTATCGCCGAAACCCATCCCCTGTCCGTGGGTATGGCGGGAGTTTACGGGCAGGAAGCGGCCAATAGTGCTGTGGGTGATGCCGACACGGTGATAATAGTTGGGGCCAAGCTCAGCCCTCAGGACACTGTGCGTGAACGCCCCTCCGTGTTCGACCCGCACCACCAGCGGATAATTCAGATAGACATTGATGATCGCAATGCCGGGTGGACTTTTCCCGTTGAATTGGGGCTTATCGGCGACGCGGCAAGCATCCTCAATCAACTGGTCGAGGCCTCCGGAACGGCCGCTCAGTCCTCGGCCGGCAATAGACAGGAGTGGACTGACAGTCTGTCCCGGCGCAAGGAAGAGGCCGGGTTCTATGAAGACCCCACTATGCATGCGGATTCTTCCCCGGTAATGCCCCAGCGGCTGGTGGCCCTGCTGCGGGAGACAATGCCCGACGACACGGTATACGCCCTCGACGCGGGCAACAACCGTACCTGGATGGCTCACTTCTACCAGTCTGCCCAGGCCAACACCTTCTTCGCGCCGGGCGGTACCGCCGGAATGGGTTGGGGGCTGCCGGCGGCCGTTGCGTTGAAGCTGGTATACCCGGACCGGCCGGTAGTGGGTGTCACCGGAGACGGCGGCTACATGATGACGGTCAACGCCCTTTCCACTGCCATGCAGTACCAGCTGCCCCTGATTTGCATAGTATTCAACGACAATGCCCTGGGAATGGTGCGCCACCACCAGCCGGAGGGCAGGCGCATCGCTTCGGAGTTTGTGGAGACCGACAATGCCGCGGTGGCCCGGGGCTTTGGCTGCTTCGGTGTTCAGGTCACCGATTCAAGGGACTTGCCCGGCGCCCTCCGGGACGCGCAGGCCTCTAATTTGCCGGCGGTTATCGACGTGATAATCGACCGGGGCCCGTCGCCCGATGACTGGCGCGCCGACCTCAGAACCGCGGGTGAGACTTAGGCCCTGACTTTGACAGCAAGACAACCGGTTATAGAGGAAGCTTACCTTTTGGGGCGGGCACGGGCCTGCCCTTTCCTCTTTTTGCCCCTTTCAATGTGCGCAGAGCACTTTGTCTAATCGGCCTATCGGGTAGTCGAAAGACGTTGAAGTTTGAGAGCAGTGCCGAATTTGGGTATATTGCCCTTGATCCGACCGCCGTGCGGCGCTGGCTCTAAAGTCTTATGTAAATTCTTCAAATAGCGAGGATTCCCATGGCAACTTGGACCGATGCCCAGATGTCTTCCATAGACAAAATGCTCAACCCCAAATCCGTCGCCGTAGTTGGCGCTACACCCCGCATGCAATACGGCGGGCGCTTCCTGAACGCCATGTTGAAGGCCCAGGACAGGGTGAACATATACCCGGTGAACCCGCGATACGATGAAATCATGGGCATCCGGTCATATCCCAGCGTGTCCGACTTGCCGGAGGCTCCTGACCTGGTGGGGATTGTGGTGCCCTATCACCAGGTCCTTAATCTATTGCAGGAGAGCCATGCCAAAGGGGCCAAATCCGCCATCGTAGTATCGGCAGGGTTTTCCGAACGTGACGTTGACGACCGGCGTGACCTGCAAGCCGAGGTGGGCGCCTTCGCCAGAGAGTCTGGCCTTCGCATCTGTGGTCCCAACTGCCTTGGAGTCGCAAACGTGCAGGCCGATATCTGGCCATCCGCTTCCTCCCGCGGTTCCGACGGCTTGAGCGGACCTATCGGTCTGGTCTGCCAGAGCGGCGCCTCCGCCTTCGGCCCGTTCCTGACCCGCGCTGTGGAGGAGGGCATCGGCCTCAGCCACATCATCTCCACAGGCAACGAGGCAGACCTGGATTTCTGCGACTTTGCCCGGTACTTGCTGGACCAGGACTCGGTAAAGGTGATAGCCGGATTCGTTGAGGGCTTCAAGGACGCCCGAAAACTGGTCGACGTTGCCAGAGTGGCTGCAGAAAGGGGCAAACCCATTGTCCTGATCAAAATCGGACGTTCCGATCTGGGTTCGAGGGCTGCCCGTTCTCACACTGCCGCTCTTACCGGTTCCGACGCCCTGTACGACGAGATTTTCTCCCAGTACGGCATCACCCGGGTACAGGACTATGACGAACTCTTGGAAGTGTCCCAACTGCTGGCCCACACCGGCAGGCCGTCCCAGCCCGGTGTTGCCGTGGTGTCCCATTCCGGCGGCATCAGTTCCCTGACGGCGGATATGTGCGGCCAGGCCGGCCTGGACCTTCCGCCCCTAACCGACGAGGCCCGGGACGGCATTAACGACGTGCTCAAAGGCTTTGGCTGGGCGGCTAACCCGTCCGACGTTACCGGGTTTGCCAACAGTGATTCCTTCCCCGAAATAATGCGCCACATGAGTGAACAGCCGCAGATCGGGACCCTGGTTGTGGCCAGCGCCGGCTCCGATACCCAGGCCGAGCAGGTTATTGCCCAGCGAGACGGCAGTGAGCGAGGTCTGGCCTTCTTGTGGACCGGAACACGTTCGGCCACTGCGGGGCTCTCAAAGCTGAAGGAAGCGAGGATACCGATCTTCTATGTCCCCGACAAGCTGGCCCTGGGGCTGAAAACCCTACTTGGATACCACGAGTGGTTAGATGTCAGGAATCAACATGGATTTGCCGTAAATGATGAAATAACTGATAACCAAAAGGTAATAACTGACGATATTAGGAAAGATAGACCCTCTATTCTATCAGAATCCAAAAGTAAACAATTGATTTCAAGCTGGGGGATACCCATAACTCGCGAGGCCCTGGCCGAAAATGCCTCGGATGCGGTGCGAATCGCCGAGGAAATTGGCTATCCCGTGGCCCTGAAAGTGGACTCCCCGGACATTTTGCACAAGACGGAGGCCGGGGTGATTCGCCTCGGGCTGGGGGATGCCGCCCAGATAACTGCCGCCTACGACGAGATTATGTCCAGTGCGGCCCAGTCAGCTCTAGGGGCGAGAATAAATGGTGCGCTGGTCCAGGAGATGGTATCCGGTGGAGTCGAAGTGATAGTCGGTGTGTCCTATGACGAACAACTGGGCCCGGTTCTCCTGTTTGGCACCGGTGGCGTTATGGTGGAAGTGTATAACGACGTCGCCCTCCGGCATTGTCCCATAACCAGGTCGGAGGCCCTCGGGATGATCGACCAGGTCAAGGGTTCACGACTGCTCAAGGGCTTCCGTGGCGCTGCCCCTGCCGACGTGGCTGCCCTGGCTGACGTCCTGGTTCGGGTCTCGCAAATGGCGGCCCAACTCGAAGGCACCCTGTCGGAACTGGACATCAATCCCCTGATGGTCTTGCCCGAAGGACTGGGCGTGAAGGCGGCGGATGCTCTGGTCCTCTTCAAGGAATAGCCCAGGCCGTGGGATCTGGGGATTCCGTAAGTCGTCGAGTGACGATAGGCCCGAAGGTAAGATACCACCTTCGGGCCTCCACCTATGCCAGCCTGGACCTGCTAGTCACGTTGCTGCAGTATATTGCCTGCCAAATCGGTTATGTGATCGATCCTTACCAGGACGGCGGCTCCCAGTCGGTCAGGGTCGCGATCCAGTTCCGCCTGCACTGTGCGGTACATCACGTTGTTTCGTATTGCACCGTCTTCGTAAACCACCGCCTTGCCGTGGAAACGCCAGGTAATTCGAAGCGGCGAGTTCCGATAGAAAATCACCACGTTTGGGTTCTCTGCCACGTTTTCCAGGGCTGATCTCTTGGCTCTCTCCCAGTAGGCCAGCGTCTCCCGGTCGAACACCATCACACTGCCTTTCATACTGATTTGAGGTCGCCCGTCTGCCGTGGCAGTGCCCAGCAGGCAGGTGCAACGGTCATCCATTGCGCTGTACAAGAGTTCACGCATTTGGTCTTCCAGATAGATCATTCTGTCACCACCCTGTAAGCTGGGTGCGAACCCGCTCGGTGAGCCCCCATTGGTCGGAAGATCAGTTTGAGTAAGCTACAAATATAGTATAATGCGGGCCAACCGCCAAAGGTTAATTTGGCCGCTTCCCCTCGACCAACATAGTCGCCTGCAGTGTGCAGCCCTAGCGAGCATTCCAAACCTCGTTTTGCTGGAGTCAGCCCTTGGTTAAGCGCCTTGAAATTCGGGACCTTACCGAGTCCGGCCAATTGCAACTGGCCCTGAGTATCGATGATGATTTAAGGACCGCCCCCCCAATTCCGTTTCGCATTCCTCTCGACGCGGCCGTTCGGTCCGAGATTTCCTGGTACTTCCAGGAATACGCCGAATACCCATTTGGCCCTGCCAGGGACCGTGCGGAAGCCGTGGAGAACGGATTTCGCAACCTGGGTCGACTGCTGTTTGAGACTGTGTTTGGCCCCGCTCCGGCCAGGGAATTGCTGGATTCGGCTGCAGGAGACGGCCTGGCCGAATATCAGTTGACCCTGGTTTCCGGCCAGGCCCAGTTCCACTCTCTTCCTTGGGAACTGTTAAACAGCCCGGAAACGGGATATTTGTCGTCAACGCTGAACTCCGTAGTAAGGCAAATTGTCGACCCGCCTTCGGAGATTTCTCAACACTCTCTTGGCAGCCAGCAGCTGAACGTGCTGTTAATGGCGCCCTATGCCGAAGTACCAGGCACGAAGTACGCCGGTGGGCTTGCTCCTTCACTGGTGCCTGTTTTGGAATCACTGGACGTGCAGGTAGAGTTGGACTTTGTTCGTCCGCCATCTCTGGACGCCCTTGCACGCGCCGCAGCAGATAATCCGTCCCGTTACCATCTCCTTCACCTGGACGGTTTGTTGTTCGACGAGGAGGGGAATATCCTTTTCGAGGGTACGGATTCTTCTTCCCGGGCGATGACGCAGTTGCAGTTGGCCGAGGTAGTAGCAGCATCAGGTATCCCATTGGTTTTCCTTTCATGCGGCGACCGGGGCTCCCGCCAGGGGCCTCAACAGCAGGGCTGGGATCTGCTTGGGACGGAACTGGTCGGCGCCGGAGTACCGGTGGCGATAGTCCTCCCGAATTTCGTACGTGGGTCTGCTACAGTCGAAGGTTTCCTGCGCCGCTTCTACCAGTCCCTTGTTGGCGGTTCCGAAGCAGGGGTTGCCATCGCCGCAGCCCGGGCGTGGATGATGGAGGAGCCCCACCGGCCGACTGTCGCTGGTCCACATGTATCCTGGGACTGGATTACTCCTGTCCTTTATCAGCGTACAACTTACATTCCACCGGCCATCGAAGTGGAACAGACCAGTCCCTTGGCGGCGCCGGTCATACAGACCCAGCCTGAACAGGAGGCGGAAGGCCAGTTCCCTGCCGTCGGCCAGTATGGTCTTGTGGGACGCCAGTCCGAGATGGCGCGACTTGACCGACAACTGCAAAGGGATTCTGTTGTAGTTATGTATGGGACCACGGGTGTTGGGAAGACGGAAGTAGCCCTGGGCCTGGCGCGTTTGATCGACAAGACTGGGCGCGGAGCATATCCAGGTGGCGTCTTTTACACTCCCTTTGACGCGGCTCATTCCGCCAGCCTGGAGCGAGTTATTCACGAAATAGGCACTGCGGTGCTCGGGTTGAGATTCGCAGACCTGAATGCCCAAAGGCAACGGGGCTGGGTGGTTGAATACTTGAAAGAGCAGCCTTCGCTACTCATCCTTGATGGTGCGGAAAACATTGCCGGCTTTCCTGCAGGTACCCCAGGATTGCTGGAGGAGCGCGAGCAATCAGAACTGGCTGAGTTCATTGAAGAAGTCGCCGTTTCCGGCCCCAGCAAGGTTTTGTTGACCAGCAGAAGAGTCCTCGAAGACTGGCTCGATCTTCCTTATGGCGTGATGGAATTGGGGGGCTTGGACCGTTTTGACCGGAATGACCTGGCTGGCGCAATTCTGACTAAAGCTGGTGTTGCCCAGGACCGGATAAACGAGGAAGTTCCGGCGTTGATGGACGACATCCAGGGCCACCCCCTGGCCTGCCAGATTGCGCTGCCATTGCTAAAGGAAGTTCCCGCATCGGTGATTCGCAATGAACTGCAAGGCGGAATGAGCCAGTTGCCGGAATCGGCAAGGGAAGAGGGTCGGGATGACTTCTTGACCGCCCTTATGGAATATTCCTGGGCCAAAATGTCCCACCGCAGCAGGACGCATTTGCCTTTCCTGTCCCTCTTCCAGCGGCGCATTATGATGGACATCCTTACCCACATCACCCAGGAATCTGCCTACCGCGGTGCAATGGGAGAGGAACTGGGCTGGGGCGCCTGTAGAACCCTCCTTCGGTCCGGTCTGGCGGCGGGTCTCCTGGAGCCCATTTCTCCCAGCGTTTACCAGATTCACCCCGCGGTACCGCGATTCTTGGGTTCAAAGCTCGGGCGCCAATTGCGGGGTGACGCCATCGGCCGCCTGGAAGCCGAATTCGTGCGAGTTTATGCCGACACTGCCGACTACTTTATGGAGTCTCTCTATGAGAACCAGGACTCCGGCGCAACTGCGGTGCTGGCAGAAGAGGGCAACCTGAACCAAAGTCTTGGACTGGCACTGGAAGCCAAGCAATGGGACGAGGCGCAGCTCATTCTTCAACCACTGGCCCAGGTGTACCGGATGCAGCGACGCATTCCCGAGTTGCGCCGCCTGCGCGGCCAACTATTGGAAGCAGTCGGTGGGACGGCCGATGCGGCAGTCGAGGCGGGTGCAATCGATCTCTGGCTCTACCTGCTGGGCACCGATGTCAGCGAATCAGTTGAGCAGGGTGATGTGGGGCGCGCCCAGGAGTTGAACCAGCAGCTGTACGATTATTTGACTGTCCAGCCGGGTGCCGACGCTGACCCTCGGGTTGCTTCCGTCTACCACCAGTTCGGCGCCATTGCCCTGCTTTACCGCAGGCTTGACGAGGCCGCAGGCTGGTTCCAGCGCTCGTTGGAGATAATTGAGAGCGGCGACGACCGGGCGGCAGTAGCTGACGACTATTTTGCCCTCGGACAGGTGCGTCAGAACCAGCGCCTTTATTCCGAGTCCAAGGAGTGGTACAGCAAGGCCCTGGATATTCACCAGCGCCTTCCTGACGAGGAAGAGATGGTCAAGGACTACCGGGCCCTTGGCATGGTCACCCAGCTCAAATTCGAGCATAAAGAGGCGGAAAGCTGGTACCACCGGGCTCGGGATATGGTAGAAGAACAGAGAGATGAGGACACTGCTGCGCTGGTCTACCACGAGTTGGGGACTGTGTGCCATGCCCAGTACAACTTTGATGAGGCCAAGAACTGGTATCAGCAGGCGCTGGGCCTCTGCGACCGTCTGGGTAACCAGTCCCAGATGGCAACCGAGCTTCACTTCCTTGGCTTGCTGGAACAGGATAGGGGCATAGTCTACGAAGAGGCCGAAGAATGGTATCTGGCAGCCCTGGAGCGAAAAGAAGAACTGGGAGACCGACGTGGGGCTGGCGACGAATGCCGTCAGCTAGGCGTACTTTTCCACGAGCAAAAGCTTTACGACCAGGCGGCAAACTGGTACCACCAGGCTCGTGAGATATTCGAGGAAATGGGCGACGTGCAGCGGGTTGCCCGCACCTACGGGCAGCTGGGTATGGTTGCCGAGGAGACGGACAATATCACCGGCGCCCTGGAGTGGACGGCCCGCACCTACCAGTTGGTCACGGAATACGACCTGCCGGTGATGGTACAGGTAAAGGCTCACCTCGCGCGCCTTCGGGACAAGTTTGGAGAAGCAAGCTTTGCCCAGTGGTGGCTGGATTTCACCGGTGATGAGGCGCCGGAGGATTTGGACGTGGACACCAGCGGCATTCTTTGACCTGTTTTAGAAGCAGGGCTTAAAGCAAATAGTTCGCTGCCACCACCCACTTCGAAGGCCAGGCCGGTTGTAAGCAAGGATCATCAACCGCGGTTCCCCCATATATCAGGTCGGATAAGGAGGCAAGAGATGGCAGTAGGCAAAGTAGAAATTACCTCCCGTCAACCTTTCGCCAATGGCGAGTCTTTCGGCGACGTGGGCCCGTATGAACAGCTGGACGGTACGGTCTATTTCACCGTAGATCCGGTGAATCCCTTCAATGAGACGGTCACCGACCTGCGGCTGGCCCCCCGCAGTAACACCGGAGAAGTCCGTTTCTATTCCGATTTCAGGATTCTGAAACCAGTAGACCAGGACAAGGGGAACGGCAGGCTATTCTTCGACATTCTCAATCGGGGTAGGGGGCCCTGCCTTCGTAATTTCAACAACGCCCCGGACCTGGCGCCCGACGTTCCATTGGAGGCAGGCAACGGCTTTCTGATGCGGCAGGGCTACACTGTGGCATGGTGCGGATGGCAGCACGACGCCCCCGACGTGCCGGGAGTGCTCCGCCTCTATCCGCCCGAAGCCCGGAACAACGACGGAACCCGGATTACCGGAATTCTGGTGGTCACCTTCGTGCCCAACGAACCGATAAACGAGGTTTTCGTCTCCGATAGGAATCACAGGCCCTATCCCTCCAATAACCTGGAAGACTGGAACTCGTACATGACCGTCCAGGATCACGAAGATGGGCCGGAAACTGTGATACCCCGGGAACAGTGGCGTTTTGCCAGGATGATCGACGGGCAGGTAGTACCAGACGCCAATTACGTCTACAAGGAATCCGGATTCGAGCCCGGCAAGGTCTACCAGGTGATTTATTCCACCACCGGCGCGCCCATAGTAGGCGCCGGTTTGCTGGCCACCCGGGAACTGGCTTCATTCCTTCGCCACGGCACCGAGCAGGAAGGAAATCCCTGCGCCGGCTCGCTGGAATTTGCATACAGCTTCGGCTCTTCGCAGAGCGGCCGCTTCCTGCGGGATTTGCTTTATTACGGCCTTAATTACGATGAGCAGGGACGCCGGGTATTCGACGGATTGATTCCCCACGTCGCTGGCGCCAAGCACGGTGAATTCAACCAGCGGTTTGCCCAGCCCTCCAGCCAGGCCAGCCGCAGCCCCAACAATATGTTCCCCTTCAGCGACATTGACCAGACCGACCCGGTAACGGGTAAAACCGACGGAGTCATTACTCGCTCTGCTGCCCAGGGTCCCCTGCCAAAGATCATGTACACCTATACTTCCTCCGAATACTGGGGCGGCGGCGGCGCTATGGTCCACATCGACATTGCCGGTTCCCGCGACCTGGAAGTTCCCGAAGAGGTGCGGGTCTATCACTTTGGTGGCGCCCAGCACCCGCTGGGAACACCATACCTGAGGGACAGCGACCCAGCCAACGGCAGCAAGGGACAGCAGCCTTTCAACTGCCTGGATTACCGGCCGTTGCTCCGGGCGGCCCTGGTGAACCTGGACCGCTGGGTCACCGAGGGAACTCCCGCGCCCGCCAGCCAACACCCGCGCCTCGACAACGGGACGGCAGCAGGTCCGGGCGCGGTATCAGAGTCCCTGCGTCGGATTCCGGGCGTAAACACTCCCGATCACTATCGTCTCTTCCGCCGTATGGACTTCGGTCCCGACACCGGCGTGGCCACCAACGTTCCGGCTACCATGGGCGAACCATATCCCCTGCTGGTGCCTTCCGTGGACGAGGACGGCAACGAACAAGCGGGTATTCGCCTTCCATTGACCACCGTTCCTCTGGCAACCCACACCGGTTGGAACTTGAGGCACGCGGAAATTGGCGGTGAGGGCCAAATCCTGTCGTCCGGAGGCGCCACGGGTGGTACCCTAGCTGGTTCCACGATTCCTTTCCCTGCCACCCGGGCCGAAAGGGAGGCCTCTGGTGACCCTCGGCTATCCATAGAGGAGAGGTATGCTTCCAGGGAAGACTATGTGGCTCAAATACGGGCGGCTGCAGAGGAGTTGGTTGACAAGGGCTATGTTCTTGCCGAAGACGTGGAGTTGCTGGTCTCCCAAGCTTCCGACCATTATGTCGAATTGACCAGCCGGGTCCCTGAAGCGCAGGCGGCGGACAACTAGGTTGCCCTTGACTCGGGCCCATATCGGGAGAGACCCATGGACAAAACCACTCGCTTACTGAGTGAATATTCTTGCAGCCTGGCGTATAAGGACCTGGACAGGGACACTATTCACCAGGTCAAGCGCACTCTGATCGATACCCTGGGGTGCGCCATGGGCGGCTACCTGTCAGAGCCGGCCAAGATCGCTCGATCTCTGGCAAGTTCAGTTGCTGGCAGTCCCCCGGCTCGCGTTCTGGGGACGCCAGGCTATAGTTCTCTGGATATGGCTGCCTTTGCCAACGGCTGTATGATTCGTTACCTGGATTGCAATGACTCCTATTTCTCTCCAGGCGGCGGCCATCCCAGCGATATGATTGCCGCCGTACTGGCGGTGGCGGACGCTTATGGCTGCAGCGGTCAAGGCGTCATTGCTGCCACTGCCCTGGCCTACGAGGTTTTCTGCCGTCTCTCGGACCAAGTGGTAACCGGCGACTATGGCTGGGATCAGGGCATGTTCAGCATAGTGGGGGCTACCTGCGCCGCCGGCGTCCTGATGCGCCTGGATCAGAAGCAGATGGGCCATGCCATCTCCCTTGCCCTGGCGCCCAACTTGCCCCTTGGGGTTACGCGGACCGGCGAACTCTCCATGTGGAAGGGCTGCGCCACCGCCAGCGCCACCCGCGCGGGCATTTTTGCCGCCCAGTTGGCCCTCCAGGGAATGGCCGGGCCCGGCGAACCCTTTGAAGGCCGGCGCGGTCTGTGGGAACAAGCAGGGGTTACCCAAGAGGTTACCCTTGATGAGTTTGGTGGAAACTGCAAACAATTTTTGATAAATGATACTACTTTCAAATTCTACCCTTCCCAGATACACACACAGGCACCCATAGGCCTTGCAGTGGACCTTCACGGCAGGGTCAACGCCCTGGATATCGACTCCATAACCATTGAGTCCTATCGCTCAGGGGTCAGCAGTCCCGACACCGAGCCTGAGAAATGGGATCCCCAAACCAGGGAAACTGCCGACCACAGCATCCCGTTCCTGGTGGCGATGGCCCTGCAGGATGGCGCAGTCACACCCGGTAGCTTCTCTCCCCAGCGAATCGCCGATCCTTCCCTGCGAGCGTTGATGTCGAGAATGACCATGACCGAAGGGCCAGGCTTCACGGAGAAATACCCACAGCAGTACAACTGTCGGATTGTGGTAACTACTTCCGCTGGAGAGAAGTACGAAGCCAGCACTTCTTACCCCAAGGGCCACAAGAGCAATCCCCTTAGCGACCGGGAAGTTGACCAGAAATTCACCAATCTGGCCTCTGTAGTCCTGTCGGAACAGCAATGCAGCGAGGCATTAGATTTGCTATGGCGCATCGAAGAAGCTAACAATTTGACCAGCCTTCTGGAAGCGGTAGAAGTTTAGGTAACGCGCTGCAGGTGGCCCAGGAATGACACTAGATTCCAGTTACAACTTTCTCGCTTCCTTCGCGGAGGAAGTGTCCCTTCCCGAAGGGGAGCTAGACCTGCAGCGGGCGGCGCTCTATCTGGCCGGTGAGGAATATCCCGACCTGGACCCAGGCCATTACCTGCGCAGAATGGACGACATGGCTGCCGAAGTGAGGTCTTTGGCCGAAAACTCTGAAGAGTTGGAAGGTCTGGCCAGAGCCCTTAACAGCTATCTCTTCGACATCAAGGGGTTTTCCGGCAACACTGGGAACTATTATGATCCTGACAACAGTTTCCTGAACCGGGCTATGGAAACCGGAATTGGCATTCCCATTACATTGTCCGTTTTGTACTTGGGGGTGGCAAAACGGCTGGGACTGAATGGCCATGGTGTTGGAATGCCAGGGCATTTTCTGGTAAAGCTCGAAGAGCTGGACCTTTACCTGGACCCCTTCCACGACGGACAGCTTCTTTCGGCAGGGGACTGCCGGCGGCTTGCCGAGCACCTGTTCGGGCCAAGGGTGGAATGGGACGAGCGGTTTCTATCGGCCACACCGGCCGTCTCGACCCTCACGCGAATGCTCAACAACCTTAGGATAATCTATTCCCAAAGAAGAGACCTTGTTCGGCTGGTAGCGGTGCTGGAGCGGATGATGCTCATCGACCCCACTAATATGGCGCTATGCAGGGATCTTGCCGTCAGTCATGTTGAACAGGGCAATAAGGCAGCCGCGGTGCGATCCCTAGAGGAATTGATAAGCATTGCCACCAACGAAAGGGATATAGTGGCGGCTCGTATCTTTATCGAGAACATTGTTCGGAACGGATAGCCTGGGGTGTGTTTCCCCTGCAATCCAGTTGGCATTTGGCTTCGTATTGTTAGGCGTATGGCCTGTAGACTCCAGGCATCGGGAGAGTAACGGTGACTGACTACCAGGTCCTGGAGGACCAGGAACTGCTAGTTCGAATCGCTGCCGGAGAAAAGGATGCCCTCGAGGCCATTTACGAGCGGTATTCATCGCCGGTTTACTCCCTTGCCAGGTACATGCTCCGCTCCGAGGCTGTGGCGGAAGAAGCCACCCAGGACGTCTTCCTGAACATCTGGCTTAAAGCCTCCAGCTACAACTCGTCCCGGGGGCAACCCAAGACCTGGATAATGAGCGTCGCTCACCACAAGATTATTGACGTTATCAGATCCCGGCGCCGGGCCGAGGCTATTTCGGACCCAAAGGAGTATGAGACCCTGGACCTGCTGCCTTCCGAACAAGTAGGCACCGATGAAACCGTCGTGAGGAATCTGGAAGCCGAGCGGGTCCGGCGGGCCCTTGAACGGCTGCCCGCCGCACAGCAGGAGGTTGTAACTTTGGCGTATTTCGGTGGGCTGTCCCAATCTGAAATCGCCGCCAGGCTTGGGCAGCCCCTGGGCACGGTTAAGACCAGGGCCAGGTTGGCTCTCCAAAAACTTCGGGAAGAATTGCGGCAAGATGACGATGAATAAACTGCCAATGTCATTTCCTCCGGAACATCCGGAAGACTTGCTGGAAGCCTTCGCCCTCGGAACCCTGGAGGAATGGGAGCGAGACGAGGTAGAGGCGCACCTGGATGTCTGCCCTGATTGCTCTAGCCTGCTCGCAGGTTTTGAGGAACCATTGCTTCTAGTGGCGGGCGTAGCGCCACAGGTGGAGCCTCCCACCGGTCTGCGCTCCAGGGTAATGGAAGCCGTTGATGACTTGCCGGCGGTATTTGTTCCCCAGGATAGTAAAGAAGCCTCATCCCCTGCAGCGTCCGAATCTGCATTTCGTTTTACTTTCAGCAGTTTTGCGATGCCTCTTGCCGCAACGCTGGTCATTGGCCTGCTGACCGCATCGCTAATAATGAACGTCGTGACTACCACACGGCTGAATTCCCTGGAGCAAGAGCGCCTCGAAACTAACGCCAGGCTGGAAGGGTTGGAAAGGGGGCATGCCTCGGCCAATGCGGGCATCGCCCAACTGGCTGTCGAAAACCACGAGACCGATTCGGCGCTGAAGCAGGTGATGGAAACGAGTTACCTGATGGCGAGGCCCTTCACCCAGCCTTTACTGCTTCAGCCCACTGAGGGCGGGAGCGATTCAGAAGGAGTGCTGCTGGTCACCAACGATGGCAAGAAGGCCATTCTGATGCTCGCTAATATGGAGCAACCCCAGTCCTCCCAGGCGTATCAGGTTTGGTTGTCCCGCAACGGGCAACAGGTGCCGGTGGGCCGAATAATGGTAGATTCTTCCGGATGGGGCACCATGGCCCTGAACCCGCCGGAGTCACTTTACGGCTTTGACTGGATGAACCTAACCATGGACGACCCTGATACCACAATTGGCGGCGGCAGCGAGATGATTCTGCAGACCAGGATAATTTCACCGGCTGACCGATAGGTACGTTCAAAGGGGGGCTCGAGAATGAAGACGCAGGACTCTTCCGTGCAGGCGCTATCCTGCCGAACCCCTTTAGCGGTTGGCGCGAGCGACTTGACCTGCGAAATCTGCGGCGCCCAAATGGTGCAGCGCCAGTGCAAGATTAGTTGTCCAAACTGCGGATTTACCCGGGATTGTTCCGATCCATAGCCGACACGTGGTTAATGGGTTGCCCCATCTTAGCCGTTCCGATTATTGCCCCGTTCTCCGTTTCTGATATACTCTGGCGCAAAGTCCCGCCTCTACGAACGCGTAGGCTGCAAGTAGCCTGTAGAGTCGCTATTCGGGACGAAATAAACATCTCTACGTGGGAGTGTGACACTATGGGTATCAACATCAAGGGAATCGGTCATGTCGGTATCCTTGTTTCCGACTTTGAGCGGTCTTTCAAGTTCTACACTGAGGTCCTGGGGCTGAAGGTTACTAACCACCGCAAGCGCCCTAACGGCGCGGAAACGGCTTTTTTGCGCTTTGACGAGACCCATCATGACGTTGTGATTGCCAGCGCCCCCGAGGGCGTGGACGTATCTGAAGCCGTCCCTGCCAACGCCCGCCTCGTGCAACAGATCGCCTTTCAGGTAGAGGACCGAGACGAATTCATGCGCGCATTGGCTCACCTGCACAGCAACGGCGTAAAGATTATCAACGGCCCTACCACCCACGGAATCGAAAGCGACAACAACATTTACGGCAGCGGCAGCCGTTCCTTCTACTTCAATGACCCCGACGGAAATCGCCTGGAGATCTTTACGGATGGAATGAAGGTTCGGGACGGCGAGCGCTTCCCCAGCCCCGATTACCTGGAGGCCCTGGAAGACTTCATGCGCACCCAGCGGGGTGTTGAGGTCTAGTTTCTGGTCCCGACTCCAAAGGACCCTGAGAATGGCGGGCCCTTCGACCGAGGGGCCCGCCAAAATTGTTGCTTCCAAAACAGTTGCCTTAGGAGAAACGCTACCGGTTGAACGGCCACCAGGCGGGATAGTCCCGTAATCGAAGCCACCGGAAGAGCTGTGGCTGTTCAGTTACCGCCAGCTTCATGGCCTCCAGAATGGGCTTCCTGACGGACTCATGGGCTTGTCGGGATGAACGTAACTTGAAGATGTGGTAACACTCTCTCAGGTTCATTTTCGACAGGACGCGCCGGTAGTGGCCATGGGTCGCCAGGTATTGGGCCGCAGGCGGCGACACCTGTAGGACTTCGTTAAACCCCGCCTCAGAGATTCCCATGGCGGAGCGGAACTCCTCATCAAGGCCGGCGTCTACCAGCAGGTCAGGCACCAGATAGCCCAGGTTAACGGTCAGGCTCTGGGGAAAGTAGGACTGCATCCTGTGGCGTTTGAATTCGCGGTATGCACCGTAATCCATTAGAAACTCAAAGGTGTAGTCCACCAGTTCGAATTCTCTG
The DNA here is from genome assembly GCA_964291565.2 of Dehalococcoidia bacterium. GTDB lineage: Bacteria > Chloroflexota > Dehalococcoidia > Lucifugimonadales > UBA3495 > Bin22. Next base: position 3,512,806 of record OZ219949.1, on the reverse strand, counting down.
ATGGGAGATTCGTGGTCTCCCAAATTTTCCATCAGAGTGTCGATAAGCTGTAATCGCTCTTCCGAATCCAATTCCTGGGCCCGCTGCCAGGCGCTCTCGTAGCTGTCCGAGAATTGGCGAAACAGCACGGCAGCCGCAAGTTTCTCCTCTGCCTGTGGGTCTAAGCTGACCAGGCGCACCGAAACTGTCGACGCTGTTTGAGCATCAGTGACTGGCAAACCAAGCTGCCAATTCCGTTGTAGCGCACTTTCCAGGAAATCGCTGCGGTCAGCATATTTAATGAGAGTTGGCGTTATAATGCGTGCCTGCTCCCTGATTTGCTGACCCAGAACCCGCTCTTCTGCCAATCCCGATGACATCAGCTTGGAAATCGCGTGTTCCAATACCCGGGCATTCGCCGTCACCCCTACGTTGGTCAAGGTAGAAGCCGGAAGTGCCGAACGGCAGGCGTCAGTGGCCAGGCGGCGCATCCTTAGGTTATAAGCTCCGTCCCTCTCCCCCTCCCGCTGCGGCCGTGTCCTCCGCAGGTATTCCATGCAGCCGTTCAGCATTCGGTGATAACCGGAAAACAGGTCCTGACAAGTGGAAAGGTAAACAGCCTTCGCGTGTGGATTGCCCGCCAGTTCCTCGGGGACATGAAAGTAGTCGGGCGGCATAACCTGGTATCGGGAGGATTTCTCGGTGTAGGAGGCAAGGCGATTATCCTCCAGGGAATCGCAAGCAAGACGGGAGATGTTCTCTACGGCCAGGTGCACCACCGCGTGTTCTGCAACCGAAGCGTGGCCGTAGCCCAGCACCCAGCGCTCATGGAAGTCGGCGGCCTTTTCCTCGCTAACCTGCTGGGCGATTTCGTCGAAGGGTTCCGGTCGCCGGGAGGTCATGGCAAAAGCAACCGCAATCTCCTCTTCGGTTAGCTCATGGGCGTCCAGCGGGTACACCCTGGGAGAATAGTCAGCTGCCTGGGAGGCGGTCATCTAATCAGGTTCCTCATATTGCCGGGAGCGGGCGTAAACCCAAGTGGGGACTAGTGATAAGGGCCCCTGCATTAGTAGATCAAGAAGGGGCCCTGTCCGTTAAATCAGCAGGCTGATCGGTTTTTCCAACAGACCCTTAACTTCGACCAGGAAGCGGGCTGCCTCTGTTCCATCGGCTACACGGTGATCGGTGGAGAGTGTTGCCTTCATGACCTCGCCCACCGACAGCTGACCATCGCGGACCACAGGCTGTTCCTTTACGGTGCCCACGGCCAATACAGCCGCATGGGGCGGGAAAATGATGGCGGCAAAACTGTCCACGTCAAACATGCCCAAATTGCTGATGCTGAAGGTGGTGCCGCTATATTCTTCGTTGCGCAAGGACCCGCTGTTGGCCCTCTCTATCAAGTCCTTGCTGGCGGCGGCGATCTCGGCCAGGGACTTATTGCCGCAGTCGCTGATACCGGGCACTATCAGACCCGATTCCAGGGAAATGGCAATGCCGATGTTGATTGAGTTGTTGAATTGTAGGTGGTCTTCCTGGAAGAAGGCATTAAACTTGGGGTGCCTGCCCAGCGCGGTGGCGCAGGCCCGCACAACCAGATCATTGACACTTACCCGCCCTTCAGGGAGCAAAGCGTCGTTCACCTCCCGGCGCAACTCCATCGCCTTACCCATGTCAATGTCTGCAGTGACGTAGAAATGAGGCGCCTGCCGCTTGCTGTCGACGGTGACCCGTGCAATAGCCTGGCGCATCCGGGACAGCTCCATTCGATCAGCGCCGGCCGCGGCCGGCGCTTCGGCAGGCGGCACATCAAGGGCTTCCGGCGTAGCCTCGGCGACGGCAGTGGGAGCTACCGGGCTGGCAGGGGCTTCGACCTCTCCAGCACCCACCGCGAACGACAGGACGTCCTGTTCGACTATCCTGCCTTCGGGACCGGTCCCACTAACTTGTCCCAACTCGATTCCGCGCTCCCGGGCCAGTCTCCTTGCCAAGGGCGACGCCTTGACCCAACCGATAGACTGGTTACCATCGCCTGATGGTACATACTCCAGTACGTCCTTCTCGACAACTCTGCCACCCGGCCCGCTGCCCATAATCAGGGCAAGATCAATCCCCCTCTCCCTGGCTAACCGGCGGGCAATGGGGGAAGCTCGAACTTCCCCGTCCTGCCTCGCCTGAGCGGCAGGGGCGGCCTGGACTACTCCGGAGTCCGCTTCAGAGGTGGGAGATTCCGGGGGCGCTGCAGGCCCATCCGCAGGTTCATCAACCAGGGCCTCACCGGGCTCGGCGATGATTGCTATGGCTTCGCCCACTGCCACGGGGATGCCTTCCTGGGCCACCCGGCGGTGAAGGACGCCGCCAGTGAAAGCCTCGAATTCTACTGTGGCCTTATCGGTCTCGATATCGGCAATGACCTCGCCCCTGGCCACATCTTCGCCTTCCTGCTTGTACCAGCGTACAACCGTGCCTTCCCGCATGTCGTAGCCCATCTTGGGCATAACAATGGTGGTTGCCAAGTCAGCCTCCTGATTAATCCTGACCGCGAAACGGGCAGCTACATGTGTACTGCGCGCCCTTCGGCGTCCAACGCCGCCTCTTTGATTATCTCAGAAATCGTGGGATGTGCATGCACCAGCCAACCCAGTTCCAAGGTCGTGCCTTCCAGCAGGCGGGTAAGGGCTAGTTCCCCTAGCAACTCTGTGACTTCAGGGCCTACCATGTGTGCGCCCAGTATTTCACCATACCGGGAATCGACTACCAGTTTGATCATGCCATCGGTCTCACCCATTCCCAGGGCCTTGCCGTTGGCTTGCATGTTGAACTTCCCGATCTTCACGTCGTGGCCTGCTTCTATAGCCTGGGATTCGGTCTGGCCGAAACTGGCAATCTGGGGCTGGCAATAGGTAGCACGGGGCATCATCGTGTAATCCAGGGGTTGTGGCTCCAGGCCGGCAATGGCCTCCGCAGCTACCGTTGCCTGGGCTGACGCCACGTGGGCCAGGGCCAGCTTTCCCGTCACATCCCCAATTGCGTAGACCCCAGGAATGTTGGTCGACATGGTGGCATCCACCTGGACAAAACCGCCTTCTGTGGCAACCCCCAGCGACTCCAGACCCAGGCCCTCGCTGTTGGGCCGAACTCCAATAGCGACCAGGACCTTGTTGCAGGCTATTACCTGCTCGTTCCCTTCTTTAGATACGGTGACTTGAAGCGCGCCACCGTCATCGGCCACGCCGGTAACACCGGTCGAGGTAATTATGTTAACCCCGTATCTTCCAAAGGATCTCTCCACCTGGCGGCTGATCTCCTGGTCCTCATTGGGGGCCAGATGGGACAACAATTCCACAATGGTGACTTCAACGCCGTACATCCGGTACAGGTAAGCGAACTCAAGACCGATGGCGCCGCCGCCTACTATGACGATGGACTCCGGCAGGTGGTCTAGTACAATGGCCTCTTTGCTGGTAATTATTTTGTCCCCGTCAACCGGCAGCGCAGGTATGGAACGGGGCCTGGCCCCGGTGGCAACAACTATGTTCTTCGCCTGGAGCCGCCGGCCTTCGGGAGAGACTTCCACGACACCATTTCCGCGCAGTGTGGCCTCCCCTTGGATATGGTCTACCTCGTTCTTGCGGAGGAGGTAAGAAACGCCTCGAACATTCCGGTCCACCACTTTGCGGCTGCGTTCAATGGCCACAGAGTAATCTGCGGAGAAATTGTCGAACTTGAGCCCAAACTCTTCAGCGCGCTTGAAATAGGAGATCACCTCCGCATTTCTGAGAAGGGCTTTGCTGGGAATACAACCCCAATTGAGGCAGACTCCGCCCAGTTCCTCCCTTTCCACTATGGCGCACTTCAAGCCCAGCTGGGCGGCCCTGATAGCGGCTACATAGCCACCCGGGCCTGCGCCGATTACCACCAGATCGTATTCCCCGTCCATCACCACCTGCGCAGGTACAAGAGTGGCCCGATTATACCCAGCGTTCATCTGTCTAACAAGATTTCGAGCCCCAGCTAACCGATACCGGGCATCCTACAATCGGGCTTCTAACTGTAAAATAACTGCCAAACGTGTTAGGATGACTATAGTAATTCAGCTTTCAGGGGGACAAATGGGATTCGGGCCTATAGGATTGCCCCAGATTCTAATAATTTTGTTGATCGTGCTGCTGATTTTCGGCGCGAAACGGTTGCCCGAAATTGGCTCCTCGCTGGGCAAGGGAATCAGGAGTTTCAAGAGTTCCGTTACAGGTGAGGAAGAGTCGAATCCAACGACCGTCAACAGCGAAACTCCGGACTCGGATGAGATCAAGAAGTAAGTCCAGCGATGACGGACCAGATTTTTTGAGGACGGCGCCAAGCCGTCCTTTCTTATTGCCCTTCCGGCAGGGACGTCATTTCCTTTCGGGCACGCTGTCGAGTCCGTCCTGCCAGCCAGGCCAGCAATATGCCCACTTCGTACAGGGCCAGCAGGGGGGCTGCCACCAGGGTCTGATTAAGGGGGTCGAAGGTTGGCGTGATGATGGCGCCCAGGATGAAGGCGATTACAACCCAGTATTTCCTGAACCTTGAGAACATTCTTGCGCTGACAATGCCCAATTGTCCAAGCAGGTACATGATTACAGGCGTTTCGAAGGACAGTCCCATCCAGAAGTGCAGGCGCAGCATTACGTCCACGTAGTTGCTTATCCTGATCAAGGGATCGGCCGCGCCGCCGCCAAAGGTCAACAGAAATGGCAGGGCACGCGGCGTAAGGACGAAGTAAGCGAATGCCAGTCCACAGCAGAAGGCCAGCAGGGCGCCCGGCATAAAGAGCAACAGGTACCGGCGTTCGGATACTGTCAAACCCGGCGCCACGAAGCGCATTACCTGGTAGAGAATCACCGGCAGCGCCAGCACAAATCCGACTACCAGGGATACCTTCACGCTGGTGGAGAGCAGCTCCGTGACCTGAGTGGCAATGAGATTAACGCCCTGCCCTTCGTTGACCTCCTGAGCCGGACGCTTCAGCAATTCCACAACATCCGTCCAGAACAAGAACGCCACCATCGCGCCGATTATGAGGGCGATCACACAGATGAAGACTCGGCGCCGCAGTTCGCTGAGGTGTTCAATGAGCGTCAGTTCACGACTGCTGCTCATTTCCTTCTCCGGTTCCGTTGGTTGGGACTGCTCCGGTGGGGGACGGAGGAGGCGGCCCGGATTCGGGTTCGTCGACTGGTGGAGACGCCGGTCGCCGCTGCTCATTCAAATCAGTCGCTGCAGTCAGTTCGTTGACATTGCGCTTAACATCCCCGATCAACTTACCCGCAATCTTGGCCATTTCAATAGCCTTCACTGGCCCCATCACCAGAAATGCGATGAGGAAGATTACAGTCAGTTCCAGCATCCCCACGCCAAAGAGGTTCATTCGGCAACCTCGTTATGGTCTCTGAATGGGCAGAACCCCAAACACTGGCTGCCTACCCGCGTGGAAAGATCAGCCTGGGGCTCGTACCCCAATTCCTGCAACATTTCCAGCATTCGGCAAAGGGGCAGGCCCACCACATTGGTGTAGCAACCTCCCTGAAGCGCTGCCGGTCGAAAAACTGGGTCTTGCACCGCATAGGCCCCGGCCTTGTCCATTGGCGTCCCCGACGCGATCGAAGTCTCCATCTCTTCATCGGTAAAATCGCGCATTACGATCTCAGCGGTCATGTGGTCCGTCAAGCGTTGGCCAGTGGAAACGTTCACCACGGTCAGACCTGTGATGACCTGGTGTTCGGTTCCCCTCAATTCCCGCAGCATCCGCCGGGCATCATCTTCGTCATCGGGCTTGCCGATGGATCGTCCTTCCAACACAACCGTGCTGTCGGCCCCGATGACAAACCCATCGGTCAAGCCCACGGCGACGGTCAAAGCCTTGTCCCGGGATAGCCGACGCACCATTTCTTCGGCGGTCTCGCCATCTAGTGGTTCTTCGGGGGCGTTGGAAGGCTGCACTACGAAGTCGAGGCCCAGTTCGGTCAGCAACTCCCGGCGACGAGGTGAGCCGGAGGCGAGCGCCAGGGGCGGTGGTGTTGGTTTCAGGTTCAGCACGGCTACACATTCCACGTGGTGGGTCTGGGGAAACATATCCAGCGGTTGTATTTGGTCTACCAGGTAATGCTTTTCGCACAGGACTTTCAAGTCCCTGGCCAGGGTTTCCGGGTCGCAGGAAACGTAAACCAGGCGAGGCGCCCGCAGGGACAGCAGTTTAGCCAGGGCCGATGGCTGACATCCCGCCCTGGGGGGATCAAGGATGACAACGTCGGGAGGCTGGGGAAGGTCCGCCAGGATATCCTCCGTTTTCCCGAGCAGGAACTCCACGTTCTCTATTCCCGCTGCATTTTCCCTTGCGTCTGCCACCGCCGCCGATGATTCCTCGATTGCGTAGACCTGCTTGACAAAGGGGGCCAGGAGCGCTGCGAAGGTCCCTACGCCGGTGTAGGCGTCCAGCAAGACTTCTGTTCCTGACAGATTTACCGCCTCTCGAACTACTCCAATCAATTGGGAAGTCTGGTCAATGTTGACCTGAAAAAACGAAGGTGATGCTACGCGGAACTGCCGGTCATCTACAGATTCAAGGTAATGCTTCTGTCCGGTAGGGATGACAACATTCGGGTTTTTCAGGGGCGGCTGAACCAGAAAGTCCCCCGTGTCCCGGCCGGCGCGCACCGCAAGTTGGGTAGTCTCTCCGCATCGGTCCTGAAGGTCAACCAGTATGCGGTTGATCCCATCGTGCATTAGCATACATCGGTCAATGCGCACGAATCGACGGGTCTCCCGATTTACGAAACCCAGATCTCCGGCCCTGCCCACCGTGAACCTGGCGTGGTTGCGGTAACCATACTGGGAGGAAGATGGCAGGGTATCCAGGACTCTTATGCTCTCAAGGCCTCCCACGCGCTGGAGAGCGTCTACCACTTTGTGGCGCTTATTCGTCAGTTGTGCCTGGTATTCCAGGTGTTGCCACTGACATCCGGTGCACTCACCGTAATACTGGCACGGGGGATCCACCCGGTCCGGTGAAGGGGACAGTACTTTGACTACCCGGGCTGCCACGTACTTACGCCTGATCCTCACCACTTCCGCTACAACACTCTCGCCGGGGATTCCGCCAAGAACGAAGACGTCCTGCCCCTCGTGGCAGGCCATTGCTTCGCCCAGCCTACCCCAAGACGATAGGTCTACCTGGATTTCCTGGCCTATGCTGAGTTGCTGCTGAACCAACTGATCACCTACTCACACTATAAACCAAGGCGCTGCCTTTATCCAAGAAAAACGATGTCGTAAGAGAGTCCCTCAACCTGTTTTGCCAAGCGTACGGTAAGCTAGAGAGCCCGATGACCGGCGGGCTGATTCAGGTTGACCTGAATGGAGGGCAAAAGCTAAACTGGAAGAAATCTATCCGTGAAGCCTTGATGACACTTTTTTTGTTGGGCCAAATGGAAGGATTGCAGCAACTAATTGGGGAACCAAGATTTCCCCGGAGGAACGAATGCCGGAACCTTTGGACGTTAATGAAAACACCTGGGTGGACCAAGTTGAGGGGTCTGAACTACCCGTATTGGTAGATTTTTGGGCCGAATGGTGCGGCCCCTGCAAGATGATTGCTCCTGCAGTCCACGACCTGGCCCTGGAGTATGACGGAAAGCTCAATGTGGCGAAACTGGACGTGGACAACAACCCAAACATTGCAATGAAGTACGGCGTCCGCAGTATTCCGGCGCTGATATTTTTCAAGGACGGACAACCTGTCGACCAGGTAGTAGGCGCCGTTCCCAAGGGTGCATTGAAACGGAAGATTGATTCCGTATTGGGAAGTTAGCGACCTCCTCCTCTCCCAATAGGGAAGGGTATCAGGGGAGTGGAAGGGGCCCGGTGGCTCTTGCGGACTTCAAATCCGTTGTGCCTCGTGAAGAGCGGGGTAGGTGGGTTCGACTCCCTCGCACTCCCGCCACCTTTCCTCGCAGGTCTTCGTGAATAATTGAGCCCGGTCAAGCGATGGCCGGGCTTTTTGTTTAGACTGCTGCCAGGTCAGTCCTACGCAGGATTGGCCGGAAGGTCTGTCCCTCGGTAGCTATTTTGCTTGTCCAGGGTTATCGGGTCTGTTACTCTACCCGTACGCTCCCTAAAGGGCGCAGGCCAGACCGAGGAACCGTCCTCCAGAGAGTCGATCAGTTTCCAGCCATTTTCGAGGATGACATTGGCCCAGCGCGACGAAATCCACGCATCTTTGTTCGTAACTTGCATTGTTGACCAGCTTTACCCCCAGGTGGGGGTGAGCGCCGTGAGAGTGCTGCGCAGGCACGGTGTTGTGGTGGATTTTCCCGAGGACCAGACTTGTTGTGGCCAACCTCTCTACAATTCCGGTTTCACCCAGAAGGCACGACAATTGGCTGCCAGGGTACTCGACAGCTTTTCACTGAGCGATTACGTAGTAGTCCCGTCGGGTTCCTGTGCCGCAATGCTCAAAGTCTTCTATCTCGAACTCTTCGCGGGAGATTCCGAGCTTCAAGAGAGGGCCGCCGAGCTGGCAGATAAGGTCTACGAGTTTTCCGAATTCCTGGTCAAAGTGCTTGATGTCGGGGACGTAGTCTCTCGTTTTCCTGCCAAAGCCACCTTCCACTCCGGTTGCCACTTGCTTCGAGAAATGGAGGTCCGCCAGGAGCCTCTCAACTTGCTGGAACAGGTCGAGGGCCTGGAGCTTGCACCATTGCCCCAGGCTGACACCTGTTGCGGGTTCGGGGGTACGTTTTCCGTCAAGTATCCCCACATTTCGCAGGGCATGATGGATGACAAAGTCAGCAACGTGCTGTCGACCGGCGCCGACTTTCTCGTCTCGTGCGACATGAGCTGCCTGATGCACATTGGTGGAGGTCTGAGTCGTCAAGGGCACCAGGTCGAAATTCGGCACATCGCCGAGGTTCTGGAAGGCCTCCCCGACGAAGGAGGTAAGTCCCTTGGCTGAAGTCAAGACCCGAGACTTCGTTTCGGCTTCAGATGCCGCCATGCAGGACGCCACTTTAAGGCGTGCCCTGCGCCAGGTGGGTGGGGGGTTCAATGAGGCCAGGCTGGAGGCAATTGAAGAGGTCAGCTGGGAAACCTGGGAAGAGTGGCGGGAAGAGGCCAGGCGTACCAAGATTCACGCGCTGGAAAACCTGGACTACTACCTTGAATTACTACACGACCGGGTAACTGCGGCCGGGGGGCATGTTCACTTTGCCCGGGATGCTGCCCAGGCCAATGCCATAGTGGCGGAAATTGCCCGCTCCCGCAGCGTCAAGATTGCCACCAAGAGCAAGTCCATGGTTTCCGAGGAACTGGACCTTAACCATACCCTGGAGGCCAACGGGGTTGAAGTCTACGAGACGGACCTGGGCGAATACATCATTCAATTGGCCGGGGAAACTCCTTCTCATCTCGTGGCTCCCGCACTTCACAAGACCAAAGAACAGGTGTCCGAACTCTTTCATCAACAGCTCGGGGTTCCCCTGACCGACGATATTGAGGAAATGGCCAGGGTTGCGAGACAAGTATTGCGCGAAAAATTCCTAAGCGCAGACCTGGGCATTAGTGGAGCAAATTTCCTTGTAGCCGAAACGGGAACGTTGGTAATTATTACTAACGAGGGAAACGGGAGGCTCTGCACCTCTGCGCCCCGCATCCACATCGGAATTACCGGAATGGAAAAGGTCATACCGTCCCTGCAGGACTTGGCCGTGTTCCTTCGACTGCTTCCCCGCTCAGCCACCGGACAGCGGTTGACCAGCTACGTTAGTATGGTAACCGGCCCCAGGCGTAATGATGATGAGGACGGCCCCGAGGAGTTCCACCTTGTCCTGGTGGACAACGGACGGTCCCGGTTGCTGGCAGACCCGGAGCTTCGGGAAGCCTTGTATTGCATCCGCTGCGGCGCCTGCCTGAACATCTGCCCCGTTTACGGAAAGATCGGCGGCCATGCCTATGGCTGGGTCTATCCGGGTCCCATAGGCGCTATTGTTTCCCCAACACTTGTGGGGCTAAAGGAAGCAAAAGACCTTCCTCACGCCTCCAGCCTGTGTGGAGCCTGCCGGGAAGTCTGTCCCATCAGTATAAACATTCCACGCATGCTGCTTCATCTGCGCCACAGGCTGGCTGAAAGCCCCCTGGAGGCCGAAAATTCGACGACAACGGGTGAAAGACAAGCGGCTCACGCCTATTCCTGGTTGATGAGCAACCCGGCCGCTCTCTCCGCCGCTACGAAGGTGGGGAGACTGGCTCAGAAACCCTTTGTTTCGGGCGGAAAAGTTAGCAAAAGGGTACCCCTTCCACTGGTTTCCCAGTGGACGGGAGGACGTGATCTGCCTGCCATGCCCCGCCAAACGTTCAAAGAGATCTGGGCTAAGGGATTGGAATCTGAAGCTGAATGACGGGAATAAACTAGTCCATGGTCGAAAAACAAAATACGATATCCCTTGGGGTACCCAAGGATGACTTTCTTGGCCTTGTACGCAGGAGTCTCGGGCGTACTCAGCCCTTGGAAACGGCGCCTGTCCACCTTCCATTGACGGAAAATCTGGCCGATTTGGAAGTGAGAGCAGAGGCTGCCACGGAACGGTTGGAGAAAATCCGTGGCGAACTGGTGGACCGATTCGAGGAGACGGCCAGAGTTCGAAACTGGAACGTTTTCAGGACCTCAAGCGTCGAAGAATCCATCGGCTACATTACTGACCTGGCCGGCAGGTTGGACATTTCCAAGGCTGCCAGGGCTGACCAACCAGTTTTTGCAGAACTGGCTGTCGACTCGGCTCTACAGAACACCGGCATCGAGTTGTTCGTTGCGGCCCACGACGGGTCGACTAGCGAGCTCCGCGTAAGGGAACAGATTATTGAGTCGGGGTTGGGTATCACCGGCGCCGACTATGCTGTGGCGGAGACCGGCTCAGTCGTTGTGCTGCCCAGGAAGGGCTTGAGCAGGCTGGTTTCCCTGGTGCCTCCAGTACACTTGGCTATCGTCCGTGCGAAGGATCTGGTAGAGAGTATTGACGACGTTATCCTGTTCCGGCGGCTGGATTACTTACGTAACGGCGGCGATATGGGAAGCTACCTCAATTTCATTACCGGTCCTAGCCGAACTGCAGACATTGAGATGAAGCTTGTCGTTGGTGTGCACGGGCCACGCGAGGTCCACTTGGTGTTGCTGGCATAGCGGTTGCAGATATTGAACCGGCTTCGGAGGCACGAATGCCCGTAAGAATTGGCTTTACCCAGTTCCGCAGACAGATGTTGGAAAAGGAAATGGAAAACATCATGAGCTTGCTGCCGCAACTGGGCGTGGAGAAAGTGTACCTAACGGGAGATATGATAACGGGAGATATTTCACCGGACAGCCGTATTGACCTGGTTGTAGTGCACGATACTGATGGTGCCTTTGGGAGACGGGCCGACTTCTTCTCATACCATTTGAGCAGCATGGTGGCGGTGGACTGCCAGGTTTATACGCCCCAGGAATTTGAAGAACTCCAGGACTCGCTGCCGGCGCTGGCAACGGCAATCAAGCACGGAAGGGTGATTTACAGTGCCCAATAATCTGGCCGAAGGATCGAGGTGGCTCCGACAGGCAGAGCAGGACCTGCTGGATGCCCAATATAATCGGGAAGGACTGCGCTACAATCTTGCCTGCTTTCTGTGCCAGCAGGCTGCAGAGAAGGCGGTCAAGGCATACCTGTACCACCGCGGCGCCGAAGACGTCTGGGGACACTCGTTGATAGATCTCTGCGAGGATGCGAAAATCTTCGAAATGTTCTTTGATACCGTCAAAAGCGAAGCAAGACAGCTGGACAAATACTATGAGATTACTCGCTACCCCGGCTTTCTCCCCGGTGGCATCTGCTCGGAAGCCTTCGAAGATGCGGACGCGGAGCGAGCCCTGTTCCTTGGTAGCACCGTGGTCGATTTTGTTAAGGAGCGCCTTACCTAGTGGCGTTATCAGGGTCCGCCATTAAGCAGCAGCAAGCGCACAGTTCGATCTGCAGTATCTTCCAGTAACTCTTCGGTTCGGGACAGACTTCTCTCGAAGCTCATTGGCCTGTCGGCAATGCAGACTACGCCCGCAATGCCGTGCTGGTACAACTCCTGGTAGCCGTCCCCCAGGCTTCCTGCCAGTATCACCGTAGGGACACCGTGGGGAGCCGCCTTTCTGGCCACACCAACGGGCGCCTTGTCATAGATTGAAGACTGGTCCGCCCTCCCTTCCCCGGTAATCACAAGATCGGCGCCCCTGATGTGCTCATCGAAGTTCAGCACTTCACATACCAGGTCTATTCCAGACTGCAACCTGCAGTTGGTAAAGGCCATGAGCCCGGCTCCTAAACCCCCGGCGGCTCCGGCCCCTGGATGCTCCTCGTTCGAAAAGTCAATCCCTAGGTCTCTGTTGGCTACCCTGGCAAAGTTAGACAGAGCGCTATCCAGTTGAGCTACCACTTCGGGCGTTGCGCCCTTTTGCGGCCCGTATATAGCAGATGCTCCTGTCGGCCCGCACAATGGGTTGGTAACATCGGTGGCGCCAATAATGCTCACTTCTCCCAGCCGGTGATCCAGCGCATTAATGTCAATACGATCCAGCTGAGCCAAGGCAGCGCCGCCTTTGGGCAAGATATTGCCTCTCCCGTCCAGAAACTTGGCCCCCAGCGCAGAGGCCATCCCCATTCCGGCATCGTTGGTAGCGCTCCCTCCCATCCCTACAACAATCCGGTCAAAGCCGCGGTCCAGGGCATGCCTTATTAATTCGCCTGTTCCGTAGGTTGTAGTTGTTCTGGGGTTGCGGCGCCGGTGTGGCACCATTGCCAGGCCCGAGGCACGGGCCATCTCAATGACTGCTGTTTGGCCGTCTCCCATCACACCCCAATTTGCTTCCACGGCATGGCCGAGCGGGCCGGTAACGATTGTGCGGAAAATCTGCCCGCCGGTGCTGTTGACCAGCACTTCAAGGGTACCGTCCCCCCCGTCTGCCACGGGCACCAGGAAGGTCTCACAGTCCGGCAGGGCCTTCTTCACACCTCGCTCGATGGCCTGTGCCGCGGTCAGGGCGGAAACGCTAGATTTGAAGCTCTGGGGGGCGATAACTATCCTCATGGCTGCTCTCCACCTGAATTTGGGTGCTATGTCTATTTTATCCTCTCTCTGCTAAAATCGGTTCACATTGCCTTCAGGCAGTGAAATGGGAGGTGATTCCTTGCCATCCAAGGAAGAACTCAAGCTCCAGGTATTTGATGCCATCGACGCCCGAGCCGATGAGTTAGTAAACCTGGCGCAGACTATCCTCAAGAACCCCGAACCCGGGTTCAGGGAGGTGAAAACCTCCCAGTTGGTCTGCAACACCCTGGCGGAAATGGGTATTCCTTTCCGAAGCGGGTTGGGCTTGACCGGTGTGCGCGCCGACCTTCTGGGTGGCAGTCCAGGGCCGACTATGGCGCTGCTGGGGGAGCTTGATTCCCTGATTGTCAACGAACATCCCCATGCCGACTCCACCACCGGAGCGGCGCATGCTTGTGGCCACCACTGCCAGATTGGCATGCTGCTGGGCGCGGCGATAGGGTTGAACCAGCCCACCGTTCTTTCTGAATTGAGCGGCCGTGTTTCCCTGATTGCGGTGCCTGCCGAAGAATACATTGAAATTGAGTATAGAGACTCCCTGCGCAGGGAAGGCAAGATTGAGTTTTTGGGCGGCAAACCCGAACTAATCAAGCTGGGTGAATTTGACGATGTGGACCTGGCTATGATGGTCCATACTACGAGCACCGTTGAGGAAGGCAAACTGTGCATCAGCGGCACCAACAACGGTACTGTGGCCAAGAAAATCCAGTTCCTGGGGAGGGGTTCCCACGCTGGCGGGTCTCCGCATCTGGGCATCAATGCCCTTAACGCTGCAACATTGGCCCTCACCGCCATCCACTATAACCGAGAAACCTTCCGAGATGCCGACACGATACGGGTCCATCCCATCATCACCAAGGGTGGTGAGGCCGTAAGCGCCGTTCCCGCCGAGGTTCGAATGGAGACATTCGTACGCGGGAAGACTCTGGACGCCATTATGGATGCCAACAAGAAGGTGGACCGCGCCCTGAGAGCAGGCGCTCTGGCCGTAGGGGCAGGTGTGAGAATTCAGACCATACCAGGCTATATGCCGCTGGCCCAAGACAGCCAGATGAACGAGATTTTCGGCCCTGTTGCGGCTCAGTTGGTGGGTGCGGAAGGTGTAGGGCACGTGGCCCATCGGACCGGTTCGACCGACATGGGAGACATTAGCCAGATAATGCCGGCTATTCACCCCTACGTTGGTGGCGCCACGGGGCTGGGTCACGGAGCAGATTACGTAGTTCAGGACTACCAGTTGGCGGTGATTACGGCCGCTAAGGCCATGGCCGCCACCGTAGTCGATTTGCTGGCCGACGGCGCCGGGTCCGGGAACAAGGTGGTGGCGGAGCATCGCCCTGAAATGACCCGGTCCGAATATCTTAAGTTCATGCGGTCGCTGGCCAGTGAACAGACTTTCGAGGCGGAAAACAATGTCAACTAGAGAAGAACTGAAGAAACGTGCTTGCGCCGCCATTGATCGGCATCGGGACGAGCTTATCGGAGTTTCCCGCCAAATTCTGAACAATCCGGAGCCCGGCTTCAGCGAATACAAGACTTCCCAGCTTGTCGCCGACAAGTTCGACGAGATGGGTATCGGTTACCGGCGTGGCTTGGCCATGACGGGAGTTAAAGGCCACGTTTCCGCGGGTGGGGGTTTGGGGCCCAGGGTTGCTGTCATCGGTGAGTTGGACTCGCTTATAGTTAACGAACATCCTCATGCCGACGGGGAAACCGGCGCCGCCCATGCCTGCGGCCACCACTGCCAGATAGGGATGATGCTAGGCGCCATAAGGGGCCTGACCCAACCCGATGTGCTATCGGAACTCTCTGGAGAGCTGGTCCCCTTCGCGGTGCCTGCCGAAGAATTCATCGAAGTAGCAAGGCGGCTGCAGCTTCGGGAGGAAGGAAAGCTCGAGTTCATGGGCGGCAAGCAGGAACTCATCCGCCTGGGCGAATTTGATGACGTGGACATGGCCATGATGTGCCATACCGCCAGCGACATGGGAGAGCACAAGTTTGCGGTCGGTGGTACGAGCAACGGTCACGTGGTTAAGTATGTGCAGTTCCTGGGACGAGGCGCCCACGCCGGCAGCGCCCCGCACATGGGTGTCAACGCCCTCAACGCCGCGTCCTTTGCTCTCCAGGCCATTCACAACAACCGGGAGGTGTTTCGGGGAGAGGACACTGTGCGCGTACATGGGATAATGACCAAGGGCGGGGAGGCGGTAAACGCCGTACCTGCTGACGTCCGCCTGGAATGGAGGGTCCGTTCTGCAACGCCCAAGGCGGTGGTCAAGAATTCAGCCATTGTGGACCGGTGCTTCAAGGCAGGCGCGCTGGCGGTAGGAGCGCAGGTGAAGATAACCAATATACCTGGCTATCTGCCTATGAAACACGACACCCACATGCAGGAGTTGTTCCGCCAGAATGCCGCGTCTTTGCTTGGCGAGCCCCGCACCCTGGTGATTCCCGGTCGCCGTAACCGGGGCGGGTCCACGGACATGGGAGACTTGAGCCACCTGATACCCGTCTGCCACCCCTATGCCGCTGGCGCAGTAGGTTCCGGCCATAGCAAGGAATACCTGATTAATGATTACGAGACCGCCGTAATTAATCCGGCCAAGATCATGGCCATGGTTGTAATTGACCTAATGTCAGAGGACGCCAAAAAGGCAAGAGAAGTGATAAGCTCGCACCGTCCCGCTATGAAGAAAGATGCATACCTGCGCTTTCAGCGCGAGCGAGCGGAAGTAGTAGAGTTCGATGGCGCTCATTAGCTCATACTGGTAATCAAGATTTGCAAGGGTCGCCCTGTTCGAGGGCGACCTTCTTTTGTAGGCTGTCCCATCTAAAGCACTGACTGTTACTGTAACAACAGCGGCAAGTATTGGGCGCAGGCCCCGGAGACAAGAGGAACCGTCAGGTTGTCGTCCAGAGGCAGAGGGGCAAGTTCGACCAGCCCGGCTACCACAGCTGCAGCCACTAACACCCATTGAAACTCCAGCACGCCCGTGGATGCCAGAACGCCTATTACCATGAGCGATACTCCCACGAACGCCACTGTACCAACAGGGGACTTTCCCAATATCCTGGGCCCGGGTATGGGCCGGCCGATCAAGGCGGCGGCAGGATCCCCCAGGGAGAGGAAGAGCAGCACCGCAATCGCAATTTCCTTGTCAAAGACCAGGAAGGAAACAAAGGCCGCGATTAACAGATAGGTTGCTCCGGTGATGCGAGCTTCTTCTTCCTTCTTGATCAGCAGGCTTAGCCAGTAAAGAAACAGCCGGTTAAGCCAGGGAACTCGAAAGCGAACCAGGTCCAGCGCAAGGCTTGCCGCAGCCAGAATGCCGATGATGACGGTGGGAAGGAGGTCAGGAAGGAAGTAGGCCGTTACGGGAATTGCTGTCCCTACCGCTGCGTGAAACAGCCGACGAGGCCAGGGCGGTCCACTGCTTCCATCCACCGTCAATAGTGGCCTTTGCTTAGACATGCATGTCGCTCAATAAAGAACGGCGCCCCGCGGAGTTTGTCCAGACGGGGCAGTTCAAGTTTGGGAAGCAGGAGAAAGCTCTAGAACTCGATTGTCAGGCCATCGCCGGCGCGCCAGCGCAACTCTCGAATTTCTGCGTCCTTTGGAACTTCAAAAATCATCCAGCCGTCCACCCCGAAGCCTTGCAGCAGTTCGAAGGCTTGGGTAGAACCATCGGCGTAGGTGGCGTTCCACAGGAAGCACAGGTCAGCCGGATGCTGGAAAGGGCATCGAGCAACTCTTTGGCCCGAAATGTTTTCCGGCGCGACGATTTCCTCGGGACGTTCCTTCACGTCGATGGGAAAGTACTTGTCATGGAAGAAATCGCGCACTTCGGCGGCGCTCTGGTCGATATTCACGATGGCGCTGGTGGCCTTGTGGTTCTCCACCTTTATCCGGAGCATCAGAAGTTCTTGATCTTCTTCCTCGGGAGCGATCCGGTAATAAGTGGGCGCCTCGCCTGATCGCGGAAGGGTGTAGATCAACTCCGGCTCCCTTTCCATCGCCACCACGCTCAGGTGCAGCGTACGACCGGTGTAGTATTTGCCCAGGGCAGGTGAAACATCCCCGCATCCTGCTATCGCCAGCAGTGGGAGGGCCAAGGACGCCAACAGCAACGGAATGAACAATCTTGTGATAAGTTTGGAAAGCCTTCTCATAGCCTCTCTAGGAACCCGTAGTGGTCAATGTGGGAAGCTCCCGCAGGCGTGCGACCAGATCCTGTAGAACCCCCAGCAGATAGCTCACTTCTTCTTCTGTATTATCTTTGCCTAATGTAATGCGCAGGCTGCTTCGGGCCTGTTCCGCAGTCTGTCCAAGCGCCAGGAGCACGTGAGAGGGTTCCAGAGACCCAGAACTGCACGCGCTTCCGCTGGAAGCCGCTATGCCAGCCATGTCCAGCCCCAGCAGTATGGATTCTCCCTCCACTCCTTCGAAGGAAAAGTTTATGTTATTGGGAAGCCGTTCCATCCGGTGGCCATTCAGGCCGGCGTTCGGAATCGTTGCCTCAACTCTTGCAATAATACTGTCCCGCAAGGAGGTGCAGCGCTCGCTGGCCGCTTCCCGTCCCGCGTGGGCCAATTCAAGGGCCGTCGCCAACCCCACTATACCCGCTATATTCTCTGTACCGGACCTTCTCTCCCGTTCCTGGCCACCTCCCAGCAAAAGGGGCAAGAATGGAGTTCCTCTCCGCACGAACATGACACCCGTTCCTTTGGGGCCGTAGAACTTGTGCCCAGACAGGCTCATCATATCCACGCCCAGCTCGCGGACGTTCAAGTCGAGGAATCCCGCTGCCTGGACAGCGTCCGTATGCATCACGATGGTCCGGTCCAGCTCTCGGGCGCGCCGTTGCACCGCCTTGGAAATCTCGGCTATTGGGCTGATGGTGCCAATCTCATTGTTGGCGTACATCAGAGAGACTACGGTAGTTCGAGAGCCTGTGGCATTGTACACCTGTACCGGACTGACGGCCCCAAACTGGTCCACGGGCAGGTAGGTTACCTCATATCCCAGGTTTTCCAGGTACTGGCAGGTGTGCAGCACGGCATGGTGTTCTACGCTGGAGGTGATGATGTGGTTTCCAGTCTCGCGCAAGGCGGTTGCGGCGCCGATGATGGACGCGTTATCCGATTCGGTGCCTCCGCTGGTGAAGACCACTTCGCTGGTACGGCAACCCAACACCCTGGCCACCCGTTCGCGAGAGGTGTCCAATGCGTGGCGTGCTTCCTGCCCTACTGTATGAACACTGGAGGGGTTGCCATACAACTGGGTGAAATATGGAAGCATGGCCTCTAGCACGCCAGGGTCGGTTGGCGTGGTACCGGCGTGGTCCAGGTAGATTAAGCCCGGAGAAGACATAGCAACCTCGAATTTGGCCTGCCCAACATTTTAGCACAGGGAGATTCGGAATAAGGCTAATGTGACGGTTTGACTTCGAGCTTGTTGGAGGGCATTGCCACGTTACCCATCCTGCAGTTGAAGACAGGCATTGCCGTATTACCGCCTCCGTCGACTATTCCTGATCAATTCCAAAAGCTCAACTCGGTTTAGCAACCCAATGGGCCTACCGTTCTTTACCAGGGCAATTACCTGATCACCTGTTTCGTCCATAAGTTCCATGGCATCGAAAACGGGGGCCTCCGAACTAATGCTAGGGAAGTCTGACAAGGGCGTCATTAGCTCGGCCAGGGTGGCAGTCTGCAGACTTCGCTGATTGACGTGGGTAAGCTGCCTTCCCGTTACTACTCCGTAGGGAGGTCCATCGACCAGCAGGCCAGTGTATCCGGTCACGAACAGGGCCATCAGAGCTTCGTGGGACAGAGCCGGAAGGTGGCCGGGAAGGGGATGCCAAACGCCGGACAGGGCGTCTTGCACTCGGTATGACCGGAGGGACTGCCGGACTGATTCCTGGCGATAATTAGCGGTCGCAACATAAACAGAAAGCCTCCTACCAGGGCCAGCCATACGGCCTGGAAACTTCCGGTTACGGCCCAGAATATCCCTCCTGCTACCATGATGATGCCGATGCCCTGCCCAGCGTGCAGCGCCAGGCGGGTGGCTAGCCAGTAATTGCCCGTTGCTCCCCAAATGCCGGCTCGGAGCACTCGCCCGCCGTCCAGGGGGAAGCCTGGCAGCATATTGAATATGCCGAGGGAAAGATTGATGGCGAAGAGGGTGAACAGGACCGCGTTCAAATGCGAACTGTAACCCCCGACCAGTTCCCAGGCCAACCAGAGTAACAGCGCCAGGGCCAGGCTGGTTACCGGTCCCACCACTGACACCAGGAACTCGGTCAGGGGCCGCTGAGCATCGTGACCCAACTGGGAGACTCCGCCAAAGATGAAGAGTGTAATTCCCTTTACCGGAATGCCCCAGGCCAGGGCAACAAGGCTGTGGGATAACTCGTGCAGTAACACGGACAGGAAGAACAACACTGTCGTAAGAACTGCCACGGCCCATCGAGATTCAGTGGTCCACCGAGGGTACATATCCTGGAAATTGGAGGACATGAGGAAGATTACCAGGACGAAAACTACCAGCCAGCTATAGTTTATGCCCAGTGGGATGCCGAAGATTTTGCCCAAGCGGATTGATGCGTCCATATTGTTCCGGGAACTCTCCTTGGTGGGGAGTCGCATTCACGGGGGGCTGGCAGTAATGGGGCCCAAGAAGCCCTCTTTTCGCATACCGGCTGGCTGTACTGTTCTCTCATATAAACATACGAGACCTGAATTAGCCATAGATTTGCCTTGGAAGAAGGGCTATCGGGTACTGAGTCAATTGGCCGCACTCTTCCTCTCAATCACGAAATTGCGTGAAGGTGCGGGGAGGGAAAAATTCTCCAAAACGTCCCATTTCTTCTCATTTTGGGCCATTGTCGGAAGGGTAGGGTCGAAGGCATCCTCCTTTCGTGGGCCATTCCGCACACATAGCGCTGCTTTTACCATCGCGGGATTCGACCATTCTCATGGTCTAATGGTGAAGGTGGGTAACGCTGATTGGCAAGGTGGTAGAGACGGCATTCTCAATGGGAGATTAGCTGGGCACCGATACGGCGGGCTGCACCGAACGTGATTGGAGACTCCACTTCCGCCGCCCCCGATTCTTCGGCGGGATCCGCGCAGGATTTGACCTTCACTGATCGAAGGGCAGGGCCTAGTTCAGTAGATCGTAAGGCAGTTTGGCAGAAACAGGCGAGTGGCCAGACGCTGCCGTCAAACCAATAATCTTGTAGATGAGCTTGGCGGCAGTGTAGGTACAAGCAGGCGGACCTTCCCTGGGGGCCAACTCGTTCACATCGAATCCAACTATCTGATGACCCGCAGCAACGTGAGTCAGGATGGCCATTATGTCATTCCAGAACATGCCGCCCGGTTCAGGGGTTCCCACCGCTGACATCAGGGACGGATCCAGTACGTCCAGGTCCAGGCTTATGTAAACCTGGTGGTTCAGAGCCGATGCGATTCGCTCCGCAAATCCCTCCGACGATTCGCCAGCGGGAGGGGGCCAGCCGAAAATGGGTATGGAACGTTCCCTCAAATAATCGCGCTCATCAGGCGCCATAACGCGTACCCCCGCCAGGGTAACTGGGCAGCGTTCGTGAATCCGGCGTGCTCCGGAGGAGTGCCCCCAGGACGTACCCAGGTACTCGTCCTTCAAGTCTGCGTGGGCGTCCAGGTATAACACACACATTTGGGGGTAGTTTTCCAGGTGGGCCAGGGCCGACCCAATGCATACGGAGTGGTCGCCTCCGATCACTCCCACCAGGCGGCTGGGCGAAAGGTACTGTCCAACGGCCAGGCGTACCCTCTCGACCATCTGTGCGGGGTCGCCGGTATGAGGTTCCAGGGCCGGCGAGGTATGAATCCCGACGCGGGATACATCCTGATCCAGCTCCCAGTCGTAATCTTCCAGTGCATAGGAGGCTTCGAGAATGGCTGCAGGGCCAAGGCGGGCGCCGCTCCGAACGGAAGTGGTGCTATCGCACGGCACTGGTATAAGGGCCGCCCCGGCGGTGGAGAGGTCGCTTTGATGTGGTGGCAAAGCCAGGAAGTTAGCCGGTATCCAGGGTAGGGAGTTGTCGTCTTTCCCGGCCAAAGCTGGCACTTCCGCCTTATGACAGCAGAGCCGAACGCTGGTCCTGGGTTTCACTGAGGCCCTGGTCGCTGTTCAACCATTCCAGGCCGCGGTCTAGCAACCAGGTCTTGATCTCTGTCAAGTCAAAAAGCTGCCTGGCATCCTGGGCGGCCTGGTCGTTGTCGAATGACTTGCAGGAAAAGATGTCTATATTGACGTAATTCCGGTAGGGGAAGGTATGGATACTAATGTGGCTCTCGGCAATGATTACAAACCCCGAAACTCCGGCGTCTTCAATCTTGGGCCCACTGTATTCCAATACGTTCGGTTCGGTTATTCTTGTCATCCCCAGGTTGTCAGGGTAGCTCGTCAGGAATTCCCTGACCAATTCCACATCCCACATTTTTCCGGTGTCGCCGGCATATCCGTCAATAACCAGGTGCATTTTTCCTGTCTTTCGCCTCCGGTAGTGAAAAATCAAGCGGGGGACAGTTACGTCCCCCGTACTATGTCTTGGCAAACAGCGATGTATAGAATATCATCACTAATGCTTTTCTTCAACGCTATAGATTGGGGGGCGGATAAGGGGATTTCGGGGAACCTGATTCGATTGGCCGGAGCCTTTAGGCGGAACTCTTCCCGTTCCCTCTTGCGATATGGAAGACCAGAACAATAACGACATTATGATTCGGGCAACGGACCTGACCCATTTCTATGGGCCCCAACCTGCCATTGAAGAAGTGAACTTTGGCGTCAAGCGGGGCGAGATTCTGGGGTTCCTGGGTCCCAACGGGGCTGGCAAAACTACGACCATGCGCATTCTGACGGGGTTCATGCCGCCAACGGAAGGCAAAGTAACCCTTGCCGACTACGATGTCGTGGAGCAGTCCCTGGAGGTGCGGAAGCGAATCGGCTACCTGCCGGAGACTGTGCCGTTGCACACGGAGATGCAGGTAACCAATTACCTGAAATACATGGGAACGCTGCGCGGTATGCCGGGCAGGCAGATAAAACGCCGTGTTGACGATGTCATAGATGTTTGCCGGCTGCAGGACTACCACAAGACTATTATCGGAAAGTTGTCCAAGGGGTTCAGGCAGCGTGTGGGCATCGCCCAGGCCATTCTTCACGAACCGGAAGTGCTCGTCCTGGATGAACCCACCATCGGCATCGACCCCATACAAGTAGTGGAGACCAGGCGCCTGATCCAGGAACTTGGTAGGGAACAGACAGTGGTGTTGAGCAGCCACATTCTCCCCGAAGTGAACATGATCTGCGAACGGGTGCTGATCATCCACGAAGGGCATATAGTTGCTGAAGATACGCCCAGTAACTTGGCCCAAAGGCTTCAGGGCGTTGACCAGCTTCAGGTAGAGGTGGGCGGTCCGGTTCAGGAAGTGCTATCCGTGCTGCGCCGGGTTCCGGGTGTTACGGAAGTTACCCAGCGCTACAACCAGGGCCGCAACGTGTTTGTCGTCCAGGTACAGCAGGACCAGGACCTGCGAGACGAAATTTCCCGGGCTATAGTCAGCAATGGCTGGAGCCTGTTGAGTATGCAGTTGGTGAGCATGAGCCTGGAGGACATATTCCTGCGGCTGACTACCCACGAGGAGCTATAACATGCGGACAATCCAGGCGGTGGCCTGGAAAGAGATTCAAGTCTATTTCGGCACGCCCACGGCATACATAGTAGGCATGATCTTCCTGGCGCTTACCGGGATAGTGTTTGCCATTGGCGTGGTGCCGAGCGAGAACAATCCCTTCCCCGAAGCCACCTTGGGCAGCTTTTTTACCTGGACCTCTCTCTTTCTCATATTTCTCCCGCCGGCTCTGACCATGCGTCTGTTGGCGGAGGAGCAAAAGCTGGGCACCATTGAGCTTCTGCTTACTTCTCCCGTGAGGGACTGGGAGATAATCCTTGGCAAGTATTTGGCCAGCTTTGCATTTCTCCTGGCCATGCTGGCACTGACTCTTTACTACCCCGTACTGCTGTATATCTTTGCCGAACCTGACCCTGGGCCGCTGTACGCGGGCTACCTGGGACTGATTCTGTATGGGGCCGCGGCCCTTGCCATCGGAATGCTCACATCCACCATTACCAGCAACCAGATTGTGGCGCTTATTGTGGGTATCGGTGTTATCGGGGCCCTTTACGTTGTCCATTTCAGCACCGACATTGTCGGAGGGGTTGCCTCGGTACTGATCAGCGAGATCGGATTCCAGGCTCACTACGAGGATTTCGGTCGGGGCGTGATTGACACTAAGCACGTGGTGTACTTTCTCAGCGTAACTGCAGTATTTCTTTTCCTGGCGATCAGGGCACTGGAATTCCGGAGATGGAGATAGAATGAGCGAACAACCTACAGATACCGGCGGGGACTGGCGGCGCCGAGGGCGACGCGACCGCGCATCCCGTCCGGAGGAAACTGAAGCGCCGGACCAGGAGGGGATCGAAGGCGAGGAGTCCGACGAGAGCGAACTCAGGTCCCGGACGCTGTTCAGTTTCCTGGAACCCTCTCTGAATGCCATAGGCTCCTTTGGCGCCCCGCTGGTGATTGCCGGAATTGTGGCCATCGTGGCGGGCGCCGTCCTGGTGGCTTTCGTCAGCTCCATGCGCCTCTACGGTTTTGTAAGCCTGGGATTCGGCGTCGCTCTACTGGTGCTTGTAGGTCTCATTTCTCTCAGCTCCGTCGTTGCCGCATTCATTAGTCGCACCGGGCGGTACGGCGTCAATTCGCTGATTATGTTAGCCGCTTTCCTCGGTATTGTAATCGTGGCCAATGCAGTGTCTTTCACAAACAATGCCCGGATGGACGTGACCGCCACCAACCAGTACAGTCTTGCTGAACGTACCGAGCAGCTTCTGGACAATCTGGACCAGGATATCGAAATAATCGCGTTTTATAAGGAAGAAGTATCCCTGGGCCCCCAGGGGAACCCCGACGCGGCTTATCAACTGCTCAACAGAGAGAGCAAGGTTGTCGAAACCTTCCGTGAGTTTAGAGCGGCTCGCCCCACCAGGGTGGAGACCTCTCTCGTTGACCCCGACGTCAATCCTCAACGCGTGAACCAGTATTTCGGTACGACGCCCATTGCCTTTGTCAACGAGTCCATTGTGGTGAGGTTGAAGGACGGTGACGCACAGAACATCATCCAGCCAAGGGACGCCAGCTACAGCCACCTCGAACAGGATCTGGTAACCAGCATTCTCCTTGTGACAGGCCTGGAACGCAAAGCCATTTACTTCCTTTCTGGGCACGGGGAGAGAAGCGTCAACAATACCGGGGCCGACGGCTACGGTGAGGTTCGGGTAGGCCTGGAACAGGACAATTACAGGGTAGAATCCTTGCGCTGGCCCAGCAATGAGGAGGATGTGAGCGTCCCCGACGACGCTGCAATTCTGGTGATTGCGCGCCCTACCAACGAATTGCCTGATGCCCACGCCGAGGTCTTGCACCTTTACATGCAGGGCAAAAACCCGGACGGCAGCGACCGTCAGCAAGCCGGACGGCTTGTCTTCCTTGGAGAGCCGGATACTCCTGACACTTTCCGCCAACTATTGGTGCTCTGGGGCGTGATTCTCAGGAATGGTTACATTTATGACGAAGCCGCGTCTCTTCCGGATAGCCCCGAGAATCTCCAGTTCACGGTGTTCGACGACACCAATATGCCGCCTCAGCTTGCCTTTTTCATTAACCAACAGATTTCAGATGCCCGCAGTTACCAGGAACTTTGGAAGGCCCTTCTGGGCATAACCGCACCCAAAGGCAGGTCCCTGGGCCAGGTTACCATGCCGGGAACTACGGCCCTGGACATTCGGCACGATGGAAATCCCCAGCGCCAGTTGGTTCCGCTGGCAATCAGCTCAGAGGCCAGCTACCTGATCGATGACCTTGACCGTCAGGAAGTCAGGAAGGGAGAGGCGGAAGATGCCGATCCGGTGGGTCCCTTCCCCCTGATGGTGTTTCACCGCAGTCCCGGCGCTCTTGTTGGTGATAGCGCTTCTCCACCTTCCGTGCTGGCAGAGAATCAGATTGCCCAGATGTTCGTAATTGGGGACTCCGACTTTCTGGCCAACAGCTTCTATGAGAGAGGCGGCGGGGCCGACCTGTTCCTCAATTCAGTAAATTACCTGGTCGGCGACCATTCCCTGGTCTCCCTGCGGCCCAAGGCGCTGACAGTAAGGGAGTTCAATGTCGACAGGAACCAGGAGAACTTTGTGAAATTCACATCCTGGTTGCTTCTGCCGGGGCTGATGGGGTTGATGGCCGCAATGGTCTGGTGGGTGCGGCGTTAGGTCAGTTCAGGCTCTCGCAAGCCAGAGAGACTCGACAGATAGTTGCCAGCCGTGGTCATCCGGGGCGCAACCAGACCTCGTATATTCTGAATGAATTCCTCTCGGTTCAAACATTGGGTTAATTTTCAATGAACATACGGCTAACCATTCTCCTGATAATAGTTCTTCTCCTCTTTGGGGGCACCTTTGTTGGCGTAATTCTGACCCGCGACCCCGAACCCAGGCAGGAGCAGGCCTGGCTGTGGAGGGTGGATGACAACTCCCTGGTGAACATCCTGGTTACCTACGAAGGCGAAACAATCGAGTACCAAAAGAGGGAAGGCGGTGTCCGCTGGTTTATCATCGAAGAAGACCGAGAGCGCCAAGTTTACCAGGATAAGTGGAGCGGGACCCCGCTGTTGTTGAGTGGCCCCAGGGTGAATCGCACACTGGCTGACGAGATGGAAGACCCGGCCCAGTACGGTCTGGACCCACCCATAACCGTGGTGCGGCTTACTGAGCGGACGGGACGGCAATATGAGGCTCACCTGGGTCTGGAAACTCCGGACGGTCTGAATCAATACGCCCGACTGGTGGGATCCCCAAAGCTGTTCAGCGTCCCACAGATATGGGCCCGCGTTGTAAACAGGCTGGTCTTTCAGCCACCTTATCCCCGCCTCTATGACACCGACATTGAGGACCGGGAATTGCTGAATGTTGGCCAGCAGGACGTAATCTACTTCGAAGTCACGGTGGATGGGGAGCAAGTCATCTACGGAGCAGACGTGGATGACAACTGGTTCATCATTGAAGTTGACGAATCCACCGGAGAAGATCGGGAAATTGCCATTCCCGCCGACGTGTGGACCGACGCCGATGTATTGCTGGAGAATCCCGAGGCCATAGACACGGTATCCGAGGACCTGAAGGACCCTGAAAATTATGGGCTGGACCCTGCTGGGACCAGCGTGTGGCTCGCCACCGAGGCTGAGAAGACTCACGAGTTTTACATCGGCGACGCCACGCCGGACGGAAACTATCGTTACGCAGTGACGTCGGGACAGGGAGAGCTTTTTACTGTGCCGGCGGAATGGGCTGACGCCATAGAAAAGCTGGTTACCGAACCCCTGGTCTCTACTGATGAGGGAACGTAAGGCTGCCGATACCCATTCTTAGTCTGAAACACCCGGCGGCTATCCCCTGTTTATTGGTTCATGTTCCTGGCAATCCGGCTAAGGAGGACTACCCTTGAAGGCTGAAATCCTTTCCATTGGAACCGAGTTGCTCATGGGCGAACTGACGGATACCAACGGTTCCTGGATTGCCACCCAACTGCCTCCCCTGGGCATTCAGCTCCAGGGCATTTCCATAGTTGGGGACGACCTGCCGGCGCTGGCGGAGGCTTTCACCCGGGGGCTGCAGCGTTCCGATTTTATTTTCACTACGGGCGGCCTGGGCCCAACCCAGGATGACCTGACCCGGGAAGCAGTGGCTGCCGCCCTAAAGGAGACTCCTACTGTTCAGCGAGAGGTGGTGGACGACCTGGAACGTTACTTTGCCGGCAGGGGCATGACCATGCCCGCCCACAACATAAAGCAGGCGCACCTCATTCCTTCCGCCCAGTTTGTGCGCAACCGCAATGGCACAGCGCCGGGTTGGTGGGTGGAGAGCGCCGGCAAGGTAATTGTTTGCATGCCGGGCCCCCCGGGGGAAATGCAACCGATCTGGCATGAGGAAGTGGCGCCCAGGCTAAGGGACTTGGTGGATGACGAGGTAACCATTACGAGAAATATCAAGACACTGGGAATGTCGGAGGCGGCCATTGACGAGGAAATTTCCGAGTTCTTCGGCCAAGAGAATCCCTATCTCGGCATTTACTCCAAAGCAGACGGGATACATCTGAGGATTATCGCTCGTGCCAGGGACGAGCAGGTTGCCCGGGAGATGATTACCCCAGTAGAAGCGGCCATCACTGACCGGCTGGGCCCATATATTTGGGGATACGACTCGGACACTCCGGAACAGGCCGCCGGGCAAGCGCTGAGCGAGTTTGGCCTGACGCTGGCGACAATGGAGTCTTGTAGCGGAGGCTTTCTCGCTAACAGCATTACGGACATTCCCGGCAGTTCCAGGTATTATCGGGGAGGCGTTATCGCCGTCAATTCGGAGATGTTGCTGGCCGGTGGGGTCCCGGCACTGGTGCTGGAAGAGCATGGCCTGATGAGCGCAGAAACGGCCATGGCCATGGCCCACGCCGCCCGTGACGGCATGTCCGCAGACTATGGCGTCGCAATTAACGGTGTCATCGGGCCGGAACCGGTCGAAGACCAGCCGGTGGGGCAGGTGTTTGTGGCAATCGCAGGCAGAAAGGATACTCGGGAGCTGCAGTTTCGCACTCCCCCTCGTCGTATTGTCATCAAGAGAAGGGTGGCTAACACGGCCCTGACCGAACTACGCAAGCTGGTCGTCGCGGAAAACGGCGGCTGAACCGGTAGTGTGGTTTCCTCTCCGGTTGGCTGGACAAACAAATCTGGGGCAGGCGCGAAGCCTGCCCCATTTGCTGTAGTTGTGTCTTGGGCTCCCGTGGGTCAGGCCGTAAGCTGCCGGTAGAGCATGGGCAACCTTTCCGGCAGCGCCCAGATATCGCCCAGCACCTCGTAACCCATGTCCCCGCACATTTCCTGCAGGTAGTCGTGGCCCGCCTTGTCGACTGTCAGGCAGAAGGGCGTTATGTCCTTTCGCTTGGCTTCCAGCAAGGCCATGTGTGTGTCGTGGACCGCGTATTCCTTCTCCACGCCCTCACGGCTGTAACCCCGGTCCTGGGGCCGGCCGTCGCTGATCAGGAACATGATCTTGGTCGGTGAGTCCTGATTTTCCAGCTTGGTAATGGCGTGGCGAATTGCGCTGCCCATACGGGTGGCGTGGAGCGGTGTGATTTTGTCGATGCGCCGCTTAATCCGCTCGCTGAAGTTCTCCTCAATGTCCTTGATTACGTAGAACTCCACGTTCTCACGGCCATAACCGGAGAACCCGTAGATACCGTAGTTATCCCCTATGGATTCCAGGGCGTGGATCAGGAGCGCGGTGCTCTCCTTTTCCAAGTCGATAATGCGCTTGTAGTGGCGACGTACCAGCCCTTCGCGGCGGCGACGGAGCCAGACCATGTATTCCACCGGGTCGTCGGGCGCGTCCCGGTCGTCCACCGTATGGCGGCCTTCGTCGATGGCCTCTGCGGTGGAAGCGCTCATGTCCAGCAGGAATACCACTGACACATCGCGCTCGATCTTGTTACGGCGCCAGTAGATCTTTTCGTCGGGTGGCACCTTCATCCGGATATCCGCTGCAGCCTCCAGCGCGGCGTTGAGGTCAATATCCTCGCCGTCAACCATGCGGTAAATCTTCCGGAAGGTTTCGGGCATGATCAACTCGAACTGCCGCTTGATGTGGCTGAGCAAGGTCGAGTAATTCTTCAGAGAGTCGTTGTAGAAGTTGGAGTCGCCCTCATCCAGGGACTTTTCCTTTACCACGCACCAGCGGGGCTTATAGTCGTTGGCCCGGAAATCCCACTCGTCGTAGACGTAGGTTTTGGGCTCACGGGCTTCCAGTTCGCCGCCCTGGTCGTCGTCGTGAAGTAGGGGACCGTAGCCCTGGCCGGGTTGGGAGTTGGGGGGAGGGACTCCGGCCTCTTTCATAATGTTCTGGGCGAAGGTACTGGTACTGTTGTTAATGTCGCCCTGTTCCGCATCGAGTTCCAACTCGGCACTGTCCTGCAGAAGTTGCTCCAGCATTTCCTGGGACAGGGGTTCGCCCTCGCCCTGCTGGTTCTGGTCCATCTGAAGCTTGGTCAGAAGCTGGACCATTTCCGGCTTGAAGTCGCCGCGGTAGTCAACCGGTTCCGGCGAATCGTAGGGGTCTCCCTCACCCGCATCACCGGAAGAGTCCTGGGAAGCCTGCAGTTTGTCCAGCAGGGATTGGAACTCCTCCTCGGAGAACTCCCCGGGTTCTTCCATGTCTTCGGGTTCCCATTGGTCTTCCGGCTGGGTCTCATTTTCCAGGCGGGAGATAATCTCGTATGCCCGGAGGGTTGCTTCGGCCGTGTCCTCCACGTTGGCGGAAACGCTACGTAGCACGTAGAGGATTTGGGCCAGCATGGTGGCCTCTTCCCGGAAGTCGACAGGTATGGGCAGGTTGTTGAACTGGTCAAGGCTCATCCTGATAAGCAGCTCAACCAGCGCCTCCTGCAGGGGCAGGTCCTCTACCTCCGGTCGGCGGGACAGTGTATCCGATTGCACATCTATCGCAGTTCGGCGGATGCCGGGGTATTCCGCTTTTATGCGATAGTCCAGCCGGCAGTCCTCCAGAACGGTGAAAATGTCGAATGCCAGCCGGCGGTTGTCGAACAGGCTCAAGAAGCGACCGATGTCGGTATAAGCGCGCATCTGACCGTCCGGTTCCATCTCGCCCAGCAGGACGTCGTCGCTGATCTGCTGCGCTCCCCGTTCACGTTCCAGGGAGTAGCGGCGCTCTTCCTCGAACTGAGTGGCCGGCTTGCTGAAGTCGTAGGAGAAACTGCCAAATTCCAGGTGGCCCACCTGGTGAGTGGCAACAACCTTGAACCAGGAAAAGTTCTGGCTCTTATCCTGGTAGTGGTCTACAACGGGGGGGAGAAATACCTTGGTTCCGTCAGTGGACGCAGTGTCCTCGTCCACCCAGCCGATGTTTCGACGCACTAGTTCCTGAGTATTCATCACCTCGATGGGAGAACCGGACAGGGCACGGCAGTACAGGCGTACAACCCCCTTAACCCGGTCAAGCTCCAGGCTGGAGGAAAGAGTTTCCAGCAGTGACTCGGAGGTGTTGGATTCCACTTTGAAGAAGGCGATGCCGCTTTCCGGATTGTCCTTTAATAGTTGGACGCCATGGTGGAACCAGGTATCCAGCTGGTTCAGGGTAACCCGGTGCGTCACGCTGTCCAGGCTCTTGAGGAAGCAGGGGACCGCTTCCGGAGTTACGGCCAGGAGGCCCTCGCAAAGATCCAAAATGTGTGCTTGGGACCCGGTGGGAATCTGGCTCAATGCCTGGCTGCCGTCGGTCAGGAAGCGGGAAGTATCCCGAATGCCCACTTTGGTTAATCGTTCGCCCAGCTTAAGGAAACGGCTTGTCTGACCCTCGTCCACCTGCTGCAACGCCTTGGGGGCCACTTCGAAACAACTCTTGACCTCGCGCCAGTTGCCATCGGAAAGGGCGCGGCACATGGCCAAGAATGCCTCACGCTCCCGGCCCATGGCGGGCAATACGTCCTTGCCTAGAGTGAGACATTCCACTGCGATATCGTATGACTTGTAGGACAGGGCCTCTACCAGCGAGGCGAATACCTCTACGTCCCAGAAGGGCAGGCTGCGAATCAGGTCGGGGCTGACTTCGAAGAAGCGGCTTGACAGGGTGCTGGACTTCCAGGTGCCCTTGTAGAGGCTGCGGCCCAGGCCCGCCCAGCGGGGTATGTACTGGGGCCGAAGGTTGGAGACTATGGACGGGCTGGCCTTGAAGAAGGAAACGGCCAGGGCCGGTGAGTCCTGGGACAAGTAGGTACCGCACCTCGCCCATTGCATGAACGAGGGAAAGGCCAGGGAACGGGCCACCATCGGGCAGACCCGGTAGTACTCTACTGCCGATTCCCAGGAGCGTACGGTTTGCCCGGCGATGGCAGAGCCTTCCTTGGCCCACAGGAGGAGTTCTTCGGAAGAGAATGACGATTCCATTGCCTCAAGGGATTCACGATAGGCATCCAGAACCGCGGGGGGGAATTTACCCAGTTCGGTTTCCAGTTCATCAAAGGGAGCGTTGCTCAAGACGTCAGCCCCTCCTTTTTCAAAGGCTCTTCCAATATTTCCAGAAATTGCTGCAGAATCTTGGCGGTGGCGCCGAATACTACGTGCTCTTCGTGGACATAGGAATAGACCGTAGTTAGTCCTTCACCGTTCCAGCGCGTTTCCCAGCGGACGTTGGCCGGGTTGTAGAGGTTCAGTATGGGGACTTCCAGGACTTCGGCAATTTCCAGGTCGCTGGGCTGAAAGGGATAGGGATGGGGTATTTCACCCACAAACACCCTAACCCCGAACCCGCTGCGGGTTACTGCATCGTCCAGTTCCCCCAGGATGGTTACGTCCGATGGGTCAATGCCCATTTCTTCGTGGGCTTCTCGCAGGGCCGTGGCCTCAAAGTCGCCGTCTTCCGGGTCCCTGGCCCCGCCCGGGAAAGAAATTTCACCCTTATGATGCTCAACCAGTTCAGACCGTTTGTTGAGGAGGACGCAGTATTCCCCATCCTTGGGATACAAAGTGATTAAAACGGCAGCAGGCAGCAGGCTATCGTCGGTCAAGCTCCACTTGGACCGCCGTGCCAGTGCCTGCCTGACCAGGTCTGGGATGGATAAACCCATCTAAACCTCTATTCGAAGATGGAAGAAACCACCTCTTCAACGCTGCGCTGCAGTTCGGCCTCGTCGGTAAGGGTCCAAACGATGGCCACCTGGCAGGCGCGTCGGGCGGGAATGCCTTCCCTCATCAGGCGCCCGGCGTATATCAAGAGGCGGGTGCTGGCGCCCTCGGCAAGCCCGTGGTCGCGCAGATTGCGGACCTTTTCACCAAGCTTGGCCAGGGCGTTGGCTTGCTCGCTCGAACAACCGCTTTCCTTCTGCACAATCTCCGCCTCGATGTCGGCGGGAGGATAGTCAAACTCTACGGAAATGAAGCGCTGGCGAGTGCTGTGCTTCAGGTCCTTAAGCGCGCTCTGATAGTGAGGGTTGTAGGAAATACAGAGCAGGAACCGGTCGTCGGCCTCAATGATCTGCCCCGTCTTTTCAACGGGCAATATCCGGCGGTGGTCCGTGAGGGGGTGGATCAGCACCGTGGTGTCCTTACGAGCTTCCACCACTTCGTCCAAGTAGAGGATGGCGCCGGCCTTCACCGCACGGGTCATCGGTCCGTCGATCCAGCGGGTTCCTTCCGAGTCCAGGAGGTACCGTCCCACCAGGTCACTGGCGGTAAGGTCTTCGTGGCAGGCGATAGTAACCAGGGGTACGCGAACTTCGCCTTCCCGCAGATCCTGGGCGGGAAGTCCACTATCCAAGGGGCGCACTACAGTCATCGGGCGCCCGAGTTTCCAGGCCATATATTCAACGAAACGGGTCTTTCCACAACCCGTGGGCCCTTTGAGCAGCACCGGAATGTGCTGGTTATAGGCAGCCGTAAAGAGTTCCAGCTCATCGCCTACGGGGCGATAGTAGGGCTCACTGCGAACCAGAAACTCTTCAATAGCATACTCTTTGTATTGGGGTTCATTCTGTTCGGACTCAACCGCTTCTACCATTATGTTCGTTCAATCCTTCCTTCTACTCTGCGTTTCCAAACTTCCCGGACCGCAGCCTCCAGGTCTTCCATTTCGCCGTCATTCGCTATTACCTCATCGGCACGGCGAGCCCGGTCCTCTGCTGGCATCTGTGAGGCAATTCGCTTGCGAATCTCCTCAGGGGCGAAACCGTTGCGCTGTTGCAGCCTTTCTACCACCCTTTCCGCCAGGGACTCGGTGGTCCATACTTCGCCAACCAGCGCGTCCCAACCGGCTTCAAACAGCACCGCGGCTTCAACCACGGCTACGTCGGTCCCCTGTTTCGCCAGGCCCTCCAGTTTCTCCTTGACAATGGCAGCCATCCTGGGATGCATTATCCCGTTCAAAGTCGCCAACTGCTCGGGATCTGCGAAGACAATGCCCCCCAGCTTCCGGCGGTCAATCTCACCGTTTTCCTGGAGAATGTCTTCTCCGAAAGTCCTGACCACTTCCTGCCAGGCTTCGGAATGGGGAGTGTAGGCCTCGTGCCCCACCTGGTCTGCGTTGATTACAGTTGCTCCCAGTTGCTCCAGCAGCCTGGACACTTCGGTTTTGCCGGTGCCGATTCCGCCGGTCAGGCCAATGACTAACATTCAGGCCCCATTCTTGAAAACACTCCGGCAATTCTAACAAGGGGGTTACTATGGGTCAACCTTGCCGGGCTGCATCAGAGAACGGGCGCCACACCGATCAAACAATACGGAACCACAATTAATGCCGAAGGTGGGGTGCAATAGAGAAGATTCAAGGGGGTCTGGCCAATGCTGAAGTCCCAGGTTAAGCTCTTGCCTTGCCCATGGACTGAATAAGTGCCATGGTCTATTCAGACTACGAACGAAGTGTCATATTTCGATTTTCATTTCGCCCCATCGAACGAGGTAGGCTTCCTGCAACTGCCGAAACTTTTCCCGGTAGTCGACAGTGTGTATGGGGCTAGTGGTCATTATGACGGCGTCTTCCCGATTGTCCGAATAGTAGTTTTTCCTGATCCCAACTTCCTTGAATCCATATTTCTCGTAGAGTCTCTGGGCGATGAAGTTGGAAACCCTGGCTTCCAGCGTCAGGACCGTTGACCCGTGTTCCAGGGCAACACGAACGGAACCGATCAAGAGCAGTTCGCCGATGCCGTTGCCGCGCAACTCCTCCCTTACGGCGATCTCGGTAATATGGGTCTCGTTTCCCTGGAACCAGAGGCCGACGTAACCGGCGATATCGCGGGCGAGGGAGTCGGCAGCAGGCTGCCGGCCCACCATTCCTCTGACACCCTTGACCATCCTACCCCACAGGGATTCGTCCACCGTTCCGGCGGGAGCCTGGGGCAACTCAGCTGGAACCTGTTCCGGTTCAGCGTCTGCGTCTTCCGGCTGGAACGCAACGAGGTACCGGGCGTACTTGTTGTTGACATCGCGTTTGAGGGATGCACCCATAAACAGGGGCGCGAAAGCCTCACGCTCGATTTCGATTACCTGGTCAATGTCGTCCGTCGTCATCCTGCGGATTTCTACGTCCATCGCTGCAACTAATCCTGACGCTAGAGTAGGCCACAGACCCTAAATTGGATCTGCCGAATTTTAGCATAGGGGCCGGTGATTGCAATTTAGGACGGGCGCTTTGGGTTGGACCGAGGGCGCCCTGGCGTCAACCTTCATGGCCGGCGCGCCAGTGCAAACAATACTCGCCAATGCAGGTCTTCGTTGCCCATGGCTGCAGGATTCGTTCAGGTCGAATAAGGGATGGATACTTTGCCATAGACGCCGTCGTAACCCGGTTCAACCTGAATGTCGCCGGCTCTGACCTTGATAATGGCCGAGGCCAGGGTTTCACCACCAACGGTAGCGAGTTCTGATTCGGTCGCCCACAGGAGAGCGTGAAGCTCTGAGCCTGCGGCGGAAACTACGTTGGTGTAAATGCGCTGTACTCCTTTGGTGTTGGGACCGCGCCCCAGTACGGCCGAGATTATGTCGACGAGCGGAACCATACGAACGAAGGGAGGGCGGCCCGATTCGGACAGAACTGCGTTGGCAGGCAGGGATGCGGCGCTGGCGTTCGAGAAGTTCCGGGGCTTGCCGGACTGTACCTCGTCGCCTGCCGCCTGCAGGTTAAGGGAGCGGTGGAGCACACCAAGAGTCAGGGGGCGGCCGCATTGAGGGCAGGCGTTTCCTTCGCGGTTACTGTGGTCTGGGTGGAAGCTGACACCGCACTTGCGGTGGCCGTCGAGGTGGTACTTGCCCTCTTCAGGGTACATCTCCACCGTGAACTCGACTCGATTCCGGGTAAGGCCCAGTTGAAGCCCGAGAAAGGTGGGTTCGCCCTGGAATATGGTTAGCTCACGGCCCAGGCGGGGCAGGGAATGAGCGTCGGAGAAGGATACGATGGCCTTGTCCTCCAGGTCCGGGACCTGCCAGTTCATCTGAGGGTCGCTGGAGAGACCGGTCTCGATGGCGGGAATGTGGCCGACCATATCGCCAAAGGCTTCGGAGAGGCTGTCGAAGCCGGACTTGGAGCCGAAGATGCCGTACCAGGGTGTCCAGGCATGGGCGGGCACGACGAGGCAATCCGGGTTGGTATCCAGGGTCAGGTAGACTGCGTCTCTGGCTGAAAGGGAGAGAGTGGGCCTGCCGTCTGACTGGATATTGCCATACCTGGCGTATTGTTCTGTCAAGGCTTCAGCGGCGGCAACGTCGGGGGCGTAGATGAGCAAGTGTACCCTTCGCCCTCGGCCGTCCTGCCGGAAGACGCAGCTTACCTCCGTGCCCATCACGAAGTTGACGCCGCCGTAGCGGTAGGAGCCATCGGGGCCCTCGTCGAGGTTGTCCTTCAGCTGTTGAAGCCAAAGGGGGTGAGTGAAGTCCGCGGTGGCGAGGAGGTCGATGCCCTTGAGGCGGGCCCAGGCAGCCAGGTTCTCTAAGGTCAGGGCGGAACTGGTGGCGTAAGCGTAGGAGGAGTGAAGATGAAGGTCGGCGACGAAGGACATTCCTCAGTCTAGCACAACCACGGCGCTGGAAGGCCTGACATACGCCCTGCTCTATCGGCTGAGGGAGAGCAAGAGTTCGCCGGTCTCCTGCGGCGCCTGGAGAGAGGCCTGATGGCAAGCATCGAGGTGTTGTATGTCGACGTTAGGTATCAGCCTGGCCATAGCCACCTGAAGGGTCGGAGTCAACAGCCGGTCCTGGTCCAGGATTACGTAGCTGACCGGACAAGGCAGGTCGGAGAACTGCAGGTCGACTTGCGTTTTCATTAGCCTGGTGGGCAGAGGCCCAAAATAGCCGACGGCCCGGTTGATTTCGCGGGGTTCCATGCCGTTGCAGAGATATTTAGTGATGACCGAAGGGGTAAGCCGGACGTCCCTGCCCAGCATGCTGTTCCAGCCTATGCCGGGAGAGAAGCACTTGCGGACGGGCCCGGGCAAGCGGGAAAGCGGAGTCCTGTTCTTTTCCGGCACCACTCCGGCGATCATAGCCAGCCTCTTGGGGGGCTCGGGAAGCAGGTTCGCCGCCTGGGCGGCAATCATACCGCCTACCCCGTGACCGACCAGGACCAGGTCTTTCATCCCCCTGCGCTCCACGGCCCGTGCGATGGCCTGGACGCACTCGTCGAGGCGCACGTCCGCCGTGTCGCCTTCCTCATCGTCGCCGTGGCCGGGCAGGTTGAGGATATAGAACTGGCTGGAGTAGCGGGGTGTGTAAAGGCTGGGAGGGTGCTCAGCCGGGGCAGTTACGCCGCCCCAGACCTTGTTCCAGAACCAGGCTCCCTGGCCAGCGTCAGGCACTATCAGGTAATCGGTCATTCCGGTGTTATTCACTTCTGCGATGGGTTAGTGTCGAATCATGCTACGGGGCAAATGCCAGCTAAATGATGTGTTATTTCTTGCTGAACAGCCCGGCGTTAGCGTTTAGAATCTCTCGCCTCGTCTGTCGTCTTTACCAGATTTGAGGTTCCTGCCTGCGCGGGAAGGACGTCCTGGCCTCGAAGGTCAATGCCTTCATCCTGAAAACAACCGCCGACTCGTAGCCTCCTATCCTAGCGCAACCAGCAAGCCCTTCAGAAATTGGTCTTCCTGGTCGGGAAGCACAGTACGAGGGTCGAGCAGGACGCGGTCGTCTTCAATGCGGCCGATGACCGGAGGGTCGGCGGAACGCAGCCTTTGCATCAGCCCTTCGGGGCCACCGGGTAGCGAACTGCAATCCAGGGAGAGGACCCTGGTAGGCAGGGTTTCGCCGGGGAGGCTGCCGCCGCCGATGGCGGACCGGCTACTATCTACATTGGCTCCGGTCAAACCCCGGTCGACCACAGCTTTCTTCCACGTTTCAGCCCTTTCTTCAAGCAATTGCACGGGGGCCGAGATCATCCGCCAAATGGGAATTTCCCTTTCGGCTTCGCCCCGCAGATAGTGCATCAACGTGGCAATGAGTGAGGCCAGGCTCATCTTGTCGATGCGAAAAGCGCGGGCCAGAGGGTGCCGCTCCAGGCGGTTGACCAGGTCGCGGGAGCCGACGACGATGCCGACCTGGGGGCCGCCCAGCAACTTGTCCCCGGAGAAGAACGTCAAACCCACGCCGGCCGCTACACTTTCCTGGGGTGTGGGCTCGTGGGCCAGGCCGTAATTCTCCGTGGGCAAGAGCGCGCCGCTGCCGACGTCGTGAAGAACGGGTATTCCACTCCTGGCGCCAAGGTCCACCAGTTCTGCCGGTTCAACAAAGGCGGTAAAGCCCTCAACGCGGAAGTTGCTGGCGTGGGCCTTGAGGAAGGCGCCCGTCTCCGGGGTTATGGCGGTCTCATAATCGCGAATATAGGTGCGGTTGGTAGTGCCCACGTCTACCAGGATAGCGCCGCTCTGCGAGAGAACATCGGGTACGCGAAAGCCGCCGCCGATCTCCACCGCTTCGCCCCGGGAAACAACCACCTCTTTGCCGGCGGCCAGGGCGGACAGGCCCAGCAGCACGGCGGAGGCGTTGTTGTTGACTACCAGGCCTGCCTCGGCGCCGGTTACTTCCTGAAGCAGGTTCTGTAGATGGGCCTGTCGGGAGCCGCGCCGGCCGTTATCCAAGTCAAACTCCAGGTTGGAGTAGCCCTGGGCGGCGTTAATGGCCGCTTCGGTGGCGGCCCGACTCAGCGGGGCACGGCCAAGGTTGGTATGGATGACCACCCCGGTGGCGTTGATTACCGGTTGAGGAGCCGGGCGGTTCATAGTCTCTATGACCTGTCGGGTAGCCTGCGCCACCTCATCAACAGAGGGAGCGTCGGCGCCCTTCATTACGGAGGAACGTGCCCGGTCTAGTTCTTGACGCACGAGCGACAGAATCCAGTCGCGGCTGTAAGCCTTGACTACCCATGCCAGCGTGTCGGACGACAGCACGCGTTCCACACTGGGTATGTTGCGAAGCTGGGTCAAATTCAAAATCCTGTTTTGAGCTGAGGACCCACCAGGCGGCCCGACGACTGTGATCTCTTGAGGCGGAGGTCTCAGGTTCACGCCTGGAATCGGCAAACAATTTTAACACGAAAGGAAGCCGGTCTAAAACGGAAGGAAGCCGGCGGTGCCAAGGGAACAGGTCTGATTTATAACGTCCTGTTCCCCGTCGTTTGCCGGGGTCGACACGCAGGTCTGGCCCCAACCAGGGTACCTTCTGTTCAACACGACCTGAAACCTGTATACCGCATTAGTAACTGTTCAGAATTAATGGGATTTGCTTACTGGCTCAACCTCGCATACGGGCTCTCGCCGGCGTTTAGAATTCCATGCTACTTTCGGCCTGCATTCCCTTTAACGCTCCGATTGAGTCAGACAGCGGGAAGGATCCCCTTGGCTTACCGCATTTTCCTCCTCCAGGCGACTACCGGACGCCGGAGAAATTCGGCAT
Source organism: Dehalococcoidia bacterium (assembly GCA_964291565.2). GTDB lineage: Bacteria > Chloroflexota > Dehalococcoidia > Lucifugimonadales > UBA3495 > Bin22. The sequence continues at coordinate 3,474,057 of OZ219949.1, read as the reverse complement.
GACGACCACCCGAACCCGACAGCCGGGGATTTTGCTGGGGTCTGCAGGTCCGCCGCGGCGGACCGAATTAAGGAATTTTTTGCTTTCTAGCGCCATTTTGGGCCACTTTGGGCCGTTTCGTATCTGACTAAAGGGCCACAAGGGCGCCGGATGGCACTCCGGTGGGCCACTGTGAGACCTTCTCCAGATAGGGAATTGCCCCGGAAAACGCTCCATGCCGGGCCATTTTGGGCCGTTTTGGGCCACGGTAGAAAAGAGACAGAACTGACCCAATACCCAGGGAATAAGGGCGACCACAGGATTATGGTAGAGGCGTGGCTTCGCTTATGGCAAGGCGCAAGTGTCAGTAGTAACTATCGGAGACCAAGAGAATACGCTGTCCCCAGTGCCATCTTTCCGGTCCGCCGCTGCAGACCTGAATGCACGGAGGCCAAAGGACCTTCGACAAACCAGGGGCAAGGTTTCCGGATTCCGGCCTCCGCCGGAAAGGCGGCTTACGGGGCGCGATGACTCAACGGGCTTGAACAGTTACCAACCACATTTTTGAATTGTCAAAATTGTAGCGGAAGTATTAAAATGGCTGCATAGGTTACCCTCTGTAGTGAAAGACAAGCAAAGTGCCCCTATTAGTGGTTCCCTGGAAGGTCGAAATGAAAGGGACAATAGTTGGCGTTTCGGTGTTTGTAGTCTTGTCAGTCGCCGTTAGCCTGGCCGCGGTGGGAGCCGTGACCCAGACGTATTCGGAGACGGGGCCAGGAAGCGCAAGCTCGATGGCGGTCCCTCAGTTGGAGACACTTCCCGGTTTGGCTAACAAGGAAGAACAAAGCGGCGCATACCGGGCTTTCACCTACGTTTGACCCTTCCACTAGGCTTTCGCCTCCCGTGAGGAGGCTTGGTTTCTGACCAGGAATTGAACCACCGGACAGGCAATAAGTAACGCCACCTTATCCTGAACTTCCCCCTTCAAGGGGGAAGGGATTTATTCAGGGGTTGTTCAAGCCTCTCCCCCCACCAACACTCTTTCGGAGCTTACCCATGCAACCAGGACTTCCCCCCGAGCTTGACGGCCTCAAGAACATGATCCGCCAAATAGTCAGAGACGAGTGCGTCCCCCTGGAGAACGAATATCTGGCCAATCCGCCCCAGGAAGGTGTTGACGACGGCGGGCCAAGGGGGATCGCCGAGACGGTGATGGGAATTGTGGGAACCCTGGATCACGAAAAATGGGGAAGGCTGAACCAGATATCCAAGGATACGGGCATTTATACTTCCTTCGTGCCGGAGGAGTATGGCGGCGGCGGCATGGGTGCTTTGGGACACGTTGTGATGGACGAGGAGATTCACAAGAGCATCGTCCAGCTTCCCACCTCCCCGGTTCCGATGATGATGATCGGTTCCTGCACGCCGGAACAGGAGGAAAAATACCTGTACCCGGCGATCCAGGGAGACCTGAACTATGCCTTCGGACAGACGGAACCCCAGGCCGGCTCGGACCCCGGAGGCATGATGGAGACGCGTGCGGTAAGGGACGGGGACGACTGGGTGATCAGCGGTACCAAGATGTTCATTTCCGGGGCGGCCACTGCGGACTTTCTTCTGGTCCAGGCAGTCACCGACCCGGAGAAGCGGCAGCGGGGCGGCATAACCATGTTCATCGTGGACAACCCCACGCCTGGACTGAGTTTTGACCCCATTCGGGTGTGGATTGTGCCCACCCGAGCCCAGCAGTACATGGTTAACCTGGATGAGGTGCGGGTGCCCCAGACCCAGGTCTTGGGTGAAGTTGGAATGGGGTTCACCCTGGGCCAGCAATGGCTGGTGCATCATGACCGGCTGCTGCGCGGGTCCATGGCCCTGGGTATCCTGACCCGGGCGCTGGAAATGGCAATTGAGTGGGCCAAGCAGCGGGTTACCTACGGGCGACCCATCAGCGACCGCCAGGCCATCCAGTGGATGCTGACCGACGTTTACATTGACATTATGAACCTGCGGGCAGTTACGCGGGAGACTGCCGCCCGGGCCGACCAGGGTGAGGATGTGCGGGTGGAAGCGTCCATGATCAAGTACTGTGCCGGGGAATGGGGCTGCCGCAGCATTGACAAGATAATGCAGGTGTTCGGCGGCATGGGCGAGACCCTGGATATGCCGATACCTCACTGGTACCACCTGTTGCGCCACGCCCGCATCGGAGGCGGGACCTCGGAGATTCACAAGTTCGTGATGGCGCGGGGATTGCTCGATGGACGGGTATCCTTCCAGGGTTAAATGGGCCAGGGCTAGACAGGCCAGGGCCAAGTCGCTATGGCAGCGGTGGTTCCGCCCGGCAAGGGCGACGTGTTTCGAGGGTTTGTGTGGCAGGGGTGGAGAGGCCCATCGCCTCTTCAACGGGTAGATGGCAAACACTGACTACAGGCCACAAAATCTGTCACAAATTTGTTCCGACCATCCCACCCTGCCTATCAAGGACCGGCAAGGCGCGTCCTACTGCTTCAATTGCATCGTCACAGACATCCAGGCCCAAGCCTATAGTGTGGCCTGCCGCATCCTCAATGACCGGCACCTGGCGGAGGATGCGGTGCAGGAAAGCCTTACCTCCGCCTACCGCTCTTTTGGCCAGTTCCGGGGCGACAACCTTCGGGGCTGGCTGATGCGAATAGTTGCCAATAACTGCCGCGATATGCTGCGTGCCGGCCGTTCCCGTCCTTCGGTTTCCCTCGATCCGGTGGCTGAAGATCCCGAGTCGGAAGACAGGAGCCTCGCTGCCGCCAATTTGCCCTCCAGCGAAGAATCCCCGGAAGAGTTCGCGGAACGTAGCGAGCTTCGTCGCACCATCGAAGCCGGCCTTGCGGCGTTGCCGGAGGAGCGAAAGATGGCCATCATGCTGGTGGACGTAGAGGGGTTCAGTTACGAAGAAGCGGCCATGGCCCTGGACTGCTCCGTGGGGACCGTAAAGTCCAGAATAAGCAGGGGCCGGCGGCAATTGAGGGACTTTCTGAGGGGCGCGGGGGAACTTCTACCTTCCGGGTTCCGTCAGGAATAGTAGGGATATGTGGTTTTTTGGCGGACATAGACACTTGAACGAGGACCGGCTGAACGACTATGTCAGCGGTCGCCTTCCGTCGTCGGAACGGGCGTGGCTGGAGCGTGCCTTGGAGGGGTGCGCCCTTTGCCGGGGGGAGCTGGAGTCGTTGCAGCAGACCCGGGCGTTGCTGCAGGCGCTGCCCCAGGAACCGCTGCCGCGCAGCTTCGTGTTTGCGGAAGCCCCGGCAATGGCTGCAGCCGAAGTCTATCGTCCCGCCGAATCAACGGGGTTTCGAATGCCGGCGTGGGCGTATGCCGGAGCAGCGGCGGTAGCCGGGCTGGCGGTTATAGTATTTTTCCTGAGCGGGGCAGTTGGCACGTGGCTGCCGCAGGGCGCCGAGGACGAATCAGGGAGTATGGCCTCTACGTCCGCACTGGAAATGGCACAGGCTGAGAGTGTTCCGGCACCCGCCTCTGCTCCCGCAGCCATGCGCGAAGCGCTACCGGAGGCGCCGGCGTCAGCACCCCCTGCCGACTCGTTCGCACCCCAGGAAACAGGTGCGGCTGCGCAGGCAGGGGGAGAAGTTGAGGCCATAAAGGAAATCGAGGTGGCAAAAGAAGTCACGGTTGAAAGGGTCGTGGAGGCGCAGGTTAGACCTGACCCAACAGCCGTACCGGTAATGGCAGCCCCGCCACAAGCAGCGGCCATGGCGGATGTGCCACCTCCCACTGCGGCGCCGGCTGCAGCCCAAGAGGCAACGGTAAGGGAGCCTGAAGTAGAGGCCCGTGTGGAAGAGGAAATGACAGTCCCGCAGGCGACTAGCGGCCATGCGGGTGTGGAATCGGAAGCGCCTGCCGTTGAAGCCCAAGCCGACGCCGTTGCTTCGGCCCCGGCCCATGGAGCCGTGTCGAGTGAAGAAAAGGTAGCAGCAACGGCAACTCCTGGGCCGGTGGCGAGAAGCGGGGAGCTGGCTGAGCCCGCGCTGACGGCGACGGTCGCCCCCGCGACTGCGCAGGATGCTGAGCGTTCGGCGGAGGAACCGCCGGCCACACCATTGCCAGGGGTTACGGCGCCGGCAATCACGCCTGAACCAGCGATTGTGGCGCCGACGGCGACACCCATAGCTACCGTGCCTGCTCCCATGCCAACTCCGAAGCCTGCTGTTCCTACGGCAACGGCGGCAGCTATAGCCAGCGCCGGGGTTGCGTTGGAGCCTACAGAGGTTCCTACTGTGAGAATGGAATCGGACGGGGCAGATCCCGACCTGGCGCCAGGGAGTGCAGGACCGAGGGGGCCCGCTGAGCCATCGTCGCAGGTGCCACCGGCCGGCCTTAGAACTGAGGAGGGAGCCCGAGGGCCGGCGGGTCCGATTGGCGGCCTGGACGCGCCTGCTCCCATGCCAACTCTGAAGCCGGCTGTTCCCACAGAAACGGCGGCGGCTATAGCCGGGGCCGGGGTTGTGTCGGAGCCTACTGAGATTCCGACCTTGAAGATGGCACAGGACAGGACAGAGTCCGACCTGGCGCCAGGGGGAGTAGAACCTGAGGGACCAGTTGGGCCATCAGCGCAGGCGGCCCCGGCCGGGCCTACGGCGGCGGAGGGAGCCAAGGGGCCGGCGGGTCCGCAGGGTGACCAGGGTCCCCGAGGGCCTGTAGGTCCCCAAGGTGACTCCGGGGCAGCGGGCCCTGCCGGGGTTGCGGGCACAGGGGCAGCCGGCCTGTTGCGGGACGATTCAGCGTTAACGGTCTTGCTTGGGGTAGTGGTGGCAACGGCGGTATTGCTAGTTGCGTTATTGATTGTGCTTCGTATCCGTTCCACGCGGGGGTCTGGTGACCGACCGGGAACTAATTATGGACAGGATACGTCTACTTTAGTGAATCGTCCGAAATTGGAGAACTAAGGAGGGATGGGGTAATGTTCAGTTGGAAATCAAAGCACTTGTTCGTGTTTCTATTGTTGGGGATTATCAGCCTGTTGGCGCTGGCGTGTTCTTCGCAGGTGCCCGTAAGTACCACAGTGGGGGGCGCGCAGGTGGGTGAGGAGACTGCCGCAGCGGTACAGGAGGCCGGAGAAGAAGCTGGAGTAGAAGTCGGGGAGAGCCCGAGTCCTGAGGCAGTCGAGATTCCTGAAGAAGTTGCGACCGACCCGGCTCCCGCCGTATCTGCGGCTGAGGTAGTCCCGGCCACCGAGAGTGAAGGGGAAGCGGTCGCCACCGTAACAAGCTCAGCAGACGTTACGGACGCTACCGGAGGTGGAGATATCCCCGCCCAGGTGTCCGGTCGGGAAGGACAGGGGTCTGCCGGCATCGTGGTGTCCGGCTCAGGACGGGCCAGTGCGGCGCCGGACCTGGCCACTCTCAGGCTGGGGGTGGAAGCGATGGAAGCCACGGTGGGCGAGGCCCGCACCGCCGCCGCCGAGGCCATGTCGGCCGTAATGGCTTCGGTAAGTGATGATGGTGTAGAGGCAAAGGACGTCCAGACCGGCTATTTCAGCATTCAGCCCCGCTACACCGGGCGGGAGATTACCAGGTGTATCGAAGCCGAGTCTTCGGGAGAAGAGAAGACAGAAGGCGGCGCCATGCAAGAGGGGCCAGGTCTGATGAGCATGGCCACTGAACCCAAGGGACAAGAGTGCTTTCAGGAGTATCGTTCGGTGATTACGGGCTATGAAGTCAGCAACAACCTGACGGTGCTGGTGCGAGACCTGGAAACGGTGGACGACGTGATTGACGGCGCCGTGGATGCCGGTGGAGACAACATCCGCTTTAACGGACTCTCCTTCTCGCTGGAAGACACGACGGAACTGGAATCGGAGGCTCGCAGCGCCGCCGTCTCTGACCTGGAAGAAAAGGCGGACGAACTGGCCGGCCTGGCAGGCGTTGAACTGGGAGAACTGGTGTACCTGACGGAATCGGGAGGGTACCAGCCTCCCATATTCAGGGCTGAATTTGCGCTGGCCCGGGCTGCTGCCGATGCCGCTGGCGGAGCAGCAACTCCCATATCCCCGGGGGAAGTTTCCGTCCAGGTGAATGTGGTTGGACAGTATATGATTGGCGGTGGGGAGTAAGCAGATATCTCCCCCGCTGTTGGTAAGGTTGTCATCGCAACCTCATAGCCTTAAAATCGGTGTGCCCCGGAATTCTCCGGGGCACACTTTTAGCTTGTATGGCGGGGCCTGCCTCCCAAAACGCCAAGGTGTGCATGGTACTAAGTGACCGTTCAATTAAAGAGGCGCTGGGCGAGGGCCGGATTGTCATTGATCCGGTGCATCCTGAGGATATTCAGCCGGCCAGCGTTGACCTGCACTTGGACCGGCAGATTCTCGTCTTCAGCAACCACCAGCAGCCCTATATCGACGTTAAAGAGAGCCTGGAGAGCCTAAGCGAACTGGTGGAGATTGAAGAGGACAATCCCTTCATCCTCCATCCCGGCGACTTTGTCCTGGGCAGCACCGTGGAACACATAGAACTGCCGGACAACCTGGTGGCACGGCTGGAGGGCAAGAGTTCTCTGGGCCGGATTGGCCTGGTCATCCACTCCACGGCCGGTTTCGTGGATCCGGGCTGGAAGGGCAACCTGACCCTGGAACTGAGCAACCTGGCCCGGCTGCCAATTACCCTCTATCACGGGATGAAAATCGGACAGATATCCTTCCTCACCCTGACCACGCCGGCGGACCGCCTTTATGGTTCCGAATCCCTGGGCAGCAAGTACCAGGGCCAGACTGAACCGACTGCCAGCCGCTTTCACCGGGATTTTGGACGAGGGCAATGATAGGTCTATCGCATTTGGTTTTGTTCAGTCTTGCCTCTTCTATAGCAACATGAGGAAATGAACCGGCCTGGTTTCCATGTTGTCGCCGGGGCGGGAACGATGAAGTGAAAAGCTCCGTGACTACCGCCTTCAATCTAACGACCGGCTCTGAAATCAACACTCTGAATAAGCCGGAGTGACTGACTGACGATGAGTGAGTTCTCTCCCATGCAGCGGGCGGTTGAACTGGCGCGCAGTGCCCTGGGCAGCACCAGTCCCAACCCGGCTGTGGGGGCAGTAATCGTCAAGGACGGGTCGGTGGTGGGAGAGGGTTACACGATGCCTCCGGGCCAACGACATGCCGAAGTTGGCGCCCTGGAGCAGGCTGGCCAGCTTGCCGCAGGGGCTACCCTATATACTACTCTGGAACCTTGCTGCCACTACGGTCGGACACCTCCCTGCACCGAAGCCATTATTGCTGCGGGTATCGAGGAGGTTAAGGTAGCCGCCATTGACCCCAACCCGCTGGTGGCCGGGAAGGGCATGGAAAGGCTGCGCCAGGCAGGAATTGCAGCCACGAGGGAATCCGCGGAAGGTGCGGAAGAACTCTACGAAGCCTTCGGCAAGCACATTGCCACTGGCCTGCCCTTCGTAACGGCCAAGTATGCCATGAGCCTGGACGGCAAGATTGCCACCTACACCGGCGACTCCAAATGGGTTACCGGGCCTCTGGCCAGGGCCGAAGTCCAGCGAATGCGCCGGGAATCCGATGCAATTATGGTAGGCATCAACACGCTACTGGCGGATGACCCACAGCTTACCGTCCGGGGCGACGACGGACTGCCGCTGGAACGGCAACCCCTGCGGGTGGTGCTGGACAGCCACTGCAGGACGCCGTCGGCAGCCAGGATGCTGCGAGAACCGGGTGCTACTCTCATAGTCACTTCCAGCGACGCGCCGGGCAGCGAAATTGAGCGGCTCCAACAGGCTGGCGCAGAGACGTGGACCAGTCCCCTGCACGAACCAGGGATGTTGGAAATGGGAGAAGTCCTGGTTGAGCTGGGGCATCGCGGCGTGGTAAGCCTGCTGGTGGAAGGTGGCGGAATCACCCTGGGTTCCCTGTTCGACGACGGGCTAGTGGACAAGGTGAAGGTCTTCATTGCCCCGGTTATAATCGGCGGCATGCAGGCCGCTTCCCCCATAGAGGGCCACGGCCCCGAGTTGATGTCGCAGGCGTGGCAGGTGGAAGGAGCGAAAATTCAGCAGATAGGGCCGGACTGGTTGATTACGGGCTATCCGGGCAGGAACTCCGGCGGGGGTTAGGCCCTTCTCTGATTATTCCGTATTTGGCCGATGCCAACGGCGCTATATGCTCAAGGCGACAGCACTCCAAGGCGGCAGTGTAAACGGATTAAGGGAATGTAGACCTAGACAGGCGTACCAGGCAAGCTCGATGTTCCCGCCTTTGTGGGAACTATGGGAGCGCCCCAAGCCTGAAGTGCAATTGCCCTGTATCATCCAGCGCACCAGGTGGTCAGTATTATGTTTACCGGTATTGTTGAAGAGGTCGGGACCGTTGCGGTATGCGGCGAGTACGGGCTTACCATGTCAGCCAGTGGGGTCATGCAAGACTTGAAGCTGGGGGACAGCATCGCCGTCAATGGTACGTGCCTGACGGTGGTGGAGCTTGAAGGGGAGCAGTTCAGGGTGGACCTGGCTCCTGAGACACTGCGCCGCACTTCCCTTGGCGAACTCTCGGTGGGCAGCGTTGCCAATCTGGAACGTCCCCTGGCGGCGGGTGACCGGCTGGGTGGCCACATCGTTCAGGGGCACGTTGATGCCACCGGACGCGTTATGTCCATCAGGCCGGAGGGAGACTGCTACATTTTCCGGGTGCGGGTACCGAAGCGGCTGATGCCCTACGTAGTGGAAAAGGGGTTCATCGCCGTGGACGGAATCAGCCTGACCGTGGTAAAGCGGGGGGCTGCATCGTTCACCATTTCTGTGATACCATACACGCTCTCCCACACCAACCTGAAAGACAAGGCAGTGGGAAGCAGGGTTAACCTGGAAGTGGATATACTCGCCAAGTACGTCGAAAGCTTGATGGTGGCGCAGGCAGGTACGGGTTAAGAGGGATTAGGGGCAGGGCCGGTTTCAAAAGCAGAAAATTCGAGGAGACTGACAGACGCTATGCCTCTATCTAGCATGGAAGAGGCCCTGGAAGACCTCAAGGCTGGCAAAATTCTCATAGTCGTCGACGATGAGAAGCGCGAAAACGAAGGCGACCTGGTAGTGGCTGCCGAGAAGGTTACTCCGGAGACCGTCAACTTCCTGGTTACCCACGGTCGGGGTCTCCTGTGTATGCCCATGAAGGAAGACAGGCTTACGGAACTGGGCATAAAATTGATTGACAGCGAAAACGCCGTCCATGATATGCCCACTGCCTTTACCATGTCGGTGGACTTCAAAGTGGGGACTACCACGGGAATTTCCGCCGACGATCGGGCCGCTACCATCCAGGCCCTCATTGATCCGGAAGCCAGGCCCGAAGAGTTTTCCCGTCCCGGCCATTTGTTCCCGCTGCAGTATCATCCTGGCGGTGTTATGGTCCGCCCCGGCCATACGGAGGCGATTGTGGACCTGTGCGACATCGCCGGAATGTATCCGGCGGGCGTGGTGTGCGAGATAATGAACGACGACGGGTCCATGTCCCGCCTGCCTGACCTGGAAGTTTTCGCCGCTGAACATGGGCTGAAGATCCTCAGCATTGCACAGATCATTGCCCACCGCCGCCGCTACCAGGTAGAGATTAAGCAGGTGGCCGAGGCGCGTATGCCTACCAAGTATGGCGAATTCAAGGCGTACGCCTACGAAAGTCCCTATGACCCGGGCGAGCATATCGCCCTGACCATCGGGGATTGGGAGCCCGACGAACCCGTGCTGACCCGTATCCACAGCGAATGCCTGACGGGTGATGTCTTTGGCAGCATGCGCTGCGACTGTGGGGAACAGCTCGAGCTGGCCCTGAAGCGACTGGGAGAAGAAGGCAAGGGCGCCTTGCTTTACATGAGGCAGGAAGGCCGCGGCATTGGCCTGCACAACAAGATCAGGGCCTATTCCCTACAGGACGGGGGCGCGGACACCGTTGAGGCCAACAAGATGCTGGGTTTCGACCCGGACACTCGGCATTACGGGGTCGGCGCAAAAATTCTTGCGGACCTGGGTATTCAGCGGGTGCGCTTGCTGACCAACAACCCCAAGAAGCTGATTGGCCTCTCCGGTTCAGAGGTTGAAGTGGTGGAGCGGGTGCAGCTTGAAGTGCCGCCCAACGAAGAGAACCGGGGCTACCTGGAAACCAAGCGGATAAGAATGGGGCACATTCTGGGTTCGTGCTCGTAGCCGAACTGATGACGGGAAATAGATTGGGGGCCGACCCGCGCGGGTCGGCCCCTTTTGTTTTTGCGCAGGTGCGGACCGCTAACTGACCTGGGAGATCAAATAGGCTTCGATGAAGTCGTCCAGGGCGCCATCAAGGACGGCGTCCGGGTTGGTGCTCTGGAAATTGGTGCGGTGGTCCTTTACCGACTTGTAAGGGTGAAGGACGTAGCTCCGGATCTGGTTGCCCCACTCGGCCGCGACGTGTTCACCTTTCAATTTGGCCAGTTCTTCCGCACGTTGCTCGTTCTGTCGGGCCAGCAAGCGGGCGGTAAGGATGCGCATGGCGTATTCCCGGTTCTGGTGCTGAGAGCGTTCCGTCTGGCACGAAACGACAATGCCTGAGGGGACGTGGGTCAGGCGCACGGCCGAGGCCACCTTTTGGACGTTCTGTCCGCCGGGGCCGCTGGACCGGAAGGTATCCATCTTCAAATCTTCTGATCGGACGACAATATCTTCCTCTTCGGCGGCGGCCGGCAAGACTTCCACCTGGGCGAAAGAGGTGTGGCGAAGGTTGTTGGGATCGTAGGGAGACAGGCGTACCAGGCGATGGACGCCCCGCTCGGCGTTGAGGTAACCGTATGCGAAAGGCCCGCCAATTTCCAAGGTGGCGCTGCGCAAGCCGGCCTCGTCGCCGTAGGCCATGTCCATGACCTGGACGGGGCGATTCTGAACCTCGCCCCATCTGGCATACATTTTCAGCAGCATCTCCGCCCAGTCCTGGGAGTCAGTGCCACCGGCGCCGGAATAAACGGAGACGATGGCGGGGCGGTCGTCGTAGGGGCCGGCCAGGGTGAGGGCGATCTCTTCGCGGGAGAGAGTGCGGGAGAGTTGGATGGCGTCGGTCTCGATCTGGACCAGCAAGGACTCATCGCCGTCCTCGGTAGCGAGTTCGGTCAATTCCAGAAGGGTTGATGCCTGGGATGCCATATCCCGCCAAAGGCTAACGGTTTCCTTGAGCCGGCCGAGGGTGCGCATTTCCTGCTGGGCGCGGCGCGGGTCGTCCCAAAAACCCGGTTGGGAGGCTTCCCGCTCCAGGCGGGTAATATCGGCTTCTTTGTCGGGGAGGTCAAAGACGCTCCACGACGGAATCGATCTTTTGAACCAGGGCGCCCAGTTCCTGTTTAAGGTCATCCATTGGTTTTCTCCTGACCCGGGGCGGCACAGTCGATCAGTGTGCCCCAGGGTGGTGTTACGATTTCCTGTATTCGATTATACGGTTGCCGTTGGAAGATTGCCAGTTGCCTGGATATTACAGTAACGTAATGGTTGCATTGCCTTCAAATAGGGGGATTGGTAGAATGACCTGGATTCGGCCGGACTCGAATCCGAGTGTCCTGGCAAGCCAAGACGTTCGTATATCCCAGGAACAACGAGGCTACTCTTGGAACTGCTTTCCATAGCTTTACTCGGCCTTGCCGCATATCTCATTGGTTCCGTATCCCCGTCCTACACCCTGGTGCATTACCTGAAGGGCATTGACATCAGAGATGTGGGCAGCCACAACGCCGGAACCCTTAACAGCTACCACCAACTTGGGGCCTGGTGGGCGGTCCTGGTATTTATGGTTGATGCCGGCAAGGCTGCCCTCGCCACGCTGCTGCCGACGTGGGTGGGCCTGCCGGAGTGGTCCGTCCTGGTTACGGCGCCCTTAGTAATTGTGGGACACAACTGGACTGTGCTGCTGAAGTTTCGAGGGGGGAAGGGCGCAGCCTGCCTGATCGGGATTTGCCTGGCGCTGGCTCCGGCATCGACGATGATCGCAATCGTGCCCGGCGTTATAGTGCTATTCCTGTCAAAGAACGCCATTGCCGGGCTGGTGGCCGGATTTGCCGTGGCCAATGCGCTTAACCTGGCGGCCTGGCTGTTCAACGTGGAGTGGCTAGTTCTGGCTCCGGGGTGGCAGCAGTTTGGTCTTTGCCTGTTCTTGACCCTGTTCGTAGCAGTCGTCTACGGCATCTCCATTCGGGTCCAGCTGCTGGAAGCCTTCCGACAAAAGAGTGTAAGGCGGGCGTTTTACGGGTCCTGAAACCACTTAGCGCTCGGGCAGGTCCTCCCCCGGTCTGGCTGAAACGCACCCCGTTATCTTTCCGAAAGCAGGTTGGTTATAATTGCGTGGTGCGGCCACTATACGGCTGGACCGACTGAACTGTTCCACCGGCGTTAACCCAATTTAGTGCAGGACAATTCTATGCTGGACCACGGAGCCATAGACCACTCAGATGCCAACTCTACGGAGGCCCTGCGGCACCGTATGCGCCACTCGGCGGCCCACGTGATGGCCGATGCAGTGCTGCGCATCTTTCCCGAGGCCAAGATGGGTATCGGGCCTCCGACTCAGGACGGCTTTTACTACGATTTTGACGTTTCTCGTCCCTTCACTCCCGAGGATTTGGAGGAAATTGAAGCGCTGATGCGGGAGACCATTTCCGCGCGCCAGCCATTCGTCCGTGAGGAGATCAGCCGGGGTGAGGCAGTAGAACTATTCGCCGACCAGCCTTACAAGCTGGAAATCATCAGCGACCTGCCCGACGAGACGACGCTGAGCATTTACCGGCACGGAGGCTTTGTTGACCTGTGCCAGGGGCCTCACGTTGACGGCACCGCCGACATTCAGGCGGTGAAGCTGCTGAACATTGCCGGCGCCTACTGGCGGGGGGACGAGCACCGTCCCATGCTGCAGCGCATTTACGGAACCGCCTGGGAGAGCCGGGATGCCCTGGATGATTATCTCAACCGGCTGGAGGAGGCGGAGAGACGCGACCACCGCACCCTGGGCCGCCAGTTGGGGTTGTACTCCATCCACGAGGAAATCGGGCCAGGCCTGATAGTCTGGCATCCCAAGGGCGGCGTGGTGCGCAGCCTGGTGGAGGACTACTGGCGGGACATTCACTATCGCCACGATTACAGCATCGTCTATTCGCCCCATATCGGGCGGGCGCAACTGTGGCAGACCAGCGGCCACCTGGCGCACTACCGGGAAAGTATGTACGCACCGGTGGAAGTGGACGAGCAGGAGTATTTCCTGAAGCCCATGAACTGTCCCTTCCACATCATGGTGTACCGGTCAGCTTTGCGCAGCTACCGGGAACTTCCCATGCGGATCGCCGAACTGGGGACGGTTTATCGCTATGAGCGCAGCGGAGTCCTCCACGGCTTGATGCGGGTGAGGGGGTTCACCCAGGACGATGCCCATATCTTCTGCCTGCCCGAGCAGGTGGAGGAAGAAGTGGGCGGTGTACTGGACCTGACGTTCGAACTGCTGGACGCTTTCGGATTCAGCGACTACTCTATCTTCCTGTCCACCAGGCCCGACAGCTACGCCGGGGAGCCGGAGATGTGGGATCACGCCACTGAGTCGCTGCGACGGGCCCTGGAACAGCGGAGCCTGAAGTACGACATTGACGAGGGCGGCGGCGCCTTCTACGGCCCCAAGGTGGATATCAAGATTCAGGACGCCCTGGGCAGGGAGTGGCAGTGCACCACGGTGCAGTTCGACTTCAACCTGCCGGAGCGATTCGACCTGACATTTATGGATGCTGAGGGCGGCCGCAGTCGACCCTACATGGTGCATCGGGCTATCCTGGGTTCACTGGAGCGGTTCCTGGGCGTATTGATTGAACACTATGCGGGAGCCTTCCCCCTATGGCTGGCGCCCACCCAGGCAATGGTTATCCCCATCGCCGACCGCCACCAGGAGTATGCCGAGTCGGTCAAAACAAGGCTCGAATCCAAGGGGTTCCGGGCTGAGGTCGACGGGCGCAGCGAGCGAATGAACCTGAAAATCCGCAATGCCCAGCTGCAAAAAGTGCCCTACATGCTGGTTGTGGGCGACCGGGAGCAGGAAGACGGCGCGGTAGCCGTCCGAACCCGGGAAGGCGGAAACCTGGGGGCGATGCCGCTAGATGATTTGCTGGCGAGGCTGGCCGAGGAGTTGGAGTAAGATGCCCAACCGCTTGATTGACGAGACCAGCCCCTACTTGCTCCAGCACGCCCACAATCCAGTGGACTGGTATCCGTGGGGAGAAGAAGCATTGTCACGCTCGAAAGAGGAGGACAAGCCTATCCTGTTAAGCATTGGCTATTCCGCCTGCCACTGGTGCCACGTGATGGAGCGGGAGTCCTTCGAGGACGAGGCTATCGCCAGCCTGATGAACGCCAACTTCGTCAATGTGAAAGTGGACCGGGAGGAACGGCCGGACCTGGATGCGGTGTACATGGAAGCGGTGCAGATGCTGACGGGTAGCGGGGGCTGGCCGATGACCGTTTTTCTCACCCCGGAAGGCAAACCGTTTTACGGCGGCACTTACTTCCCGCCCACGGACCGGATGAATATGCCGGGCTTCCCCCGGTTGCTCCTGGCGGTGACCGAAGCCTATCGCACGAACCGGGGCGAAGTTGAAAGAGTAACCAACCAGCTGACGGAACAGATGGGCCGCTCCGGGCAGGTTGCGCCGGGCAGCGGCCTCTTGTCGGCAGACGTTCTCCACGAAGCCTACTCCCGCCTGGCGGCTAACTTCGATTACCAGAATGGGGGCTTCGGCGCGGCGCCCAAGTTTCCCCAGCCCATGACGCCCGAGTTCCTGCTTCGTTACTACCACCAAGGCTATAGTCCCCGCGCCCTGGAGATGGTGGAAATGACGCTGGAGAAGATGGCCTACGGCGGGATGTACGACCAGTTGGGCGGCGGGTTCCACCGCTACTCGACCGACGCATTCTGGCTGGTCCCCCACTTCGAGAAGATGCTGTACGATAACGCTCTCCTGGCGCGGCTTTACCTGCACGCCTGGCAGTTAACCGGCAGGGACCTGTACCGCCGCATTGTAGAGGAAACCCTGGATTACGTGCTAAGGGAGATGACTGACCCGTCAGGGGGATTCTATTCCGCCCAGGACGCCGACAGCGAAGGGGTGGAAGGGAAGTTCTTCGTGTGGACGCCCGACGAAATACGGGAGGTTTTGGGAGAGGCTGATGGCAATATGCTTGGCGGTTTCTACGGCGTGAGCGATGCCGGCAATTTCGAAGGGGCCAATATCCTGAACATCCCACAGGGCCCGGAAGCATTTGCGCTGGAGCATGGCATAGAAGAGGGGGATTTGGCTGCGCTCATCGCCCGTGGAAAGCCAAGGCTGCTGGATGAGCGAGAAAAGCGTATTCACCCCTTCCGCGACGACAAGGTTATAGCGTCATGGAACGGCCTGATGCTGCGGGCTTTTGCCGAGGCGGGGGCCGCTCTGAAGCGCGCAGATTACCTGATGGCGGCGGAGGCCAACGCTCGCTTCCTTCACGAAGCAATGACAGTGGATGGGAGCTTGCTGCGCACCTACCGGGAAGGGCAGGCCAAGATACCGGGCTATCTGGAGGACTACGCCTGCGTGTCGGATGGTTACCTGGCTCTCTATGAAGCTACTTTCGAGCGCGATTGGCTCAACCGGGCGGTGGCACTGTCCAACCGTATGGTTGACCTGTTCTGGGACGAAGGTGTGGGCGGATTCTACGACACAGGTTCCGAGCATGAGACCCTGGTAACTCGCCCACGGGATGTATTCGATAATGCCCAGCCCTGCGGCGGTTCGGTGGCATCAGAAGTGCTGCTGAAACTGGCCCTCATCACTGGGGATGAAGACTACAACCTTAAGGCGTCCCGCCCGCTGCGGGCGTTGAGCAGGCTGATGACCCAGGCTCCCGGCGGGGCTGCATACTGGCTCGGGGTGCTGGACTTTTACGTCTCACTGCCCAAGGAAATCGCAATAATTGGCGACCTGGCCGATGCGGAAGCGGGCGCACTGCTTGATGCGGTACACGGCCGATACCTGCCCAACAAGGTGGTGGTGGGGAGTGCTGGAGGTGGGGAGAATGCTGAGAACGGGCGGGCGTACGAAATGCCGCTGCTGGCAGAGCGGGGGATGGTTGACGGCAAGCCAACCGCCTATGTTTGCCAGAACTATGTCTGCCAACTGCCCGTAACCGACCCTCAAGCGCTGGCCGAACAGCTGGATTCCTAGTCCTATATTTCAATAATAAACGAGTTGGTTTATTCGCTTATGCGGGTGAAGCGGACTCGCAGGACCGGAGTATCGGGAGTCCTGTCTTCGGGCACTTTTGCCCATTCTGCGATGCGATAACCCACTACCCAGGCGATTTTCTGGTCTCCCACCAGCAGGGGTACCCTGTCCCGCCACTCCCGGGGTACCTTTTCATCGATGAAGAAATTGTGTAATCGCTTCGTCTGTACCATTCCCAATGGTTGAAAACGGTCACCTTCTGTCCTTTTCCGAATCTCCAGGCTCGAATTCAGAACCGCCTGCCCAAAATAGGCCGTAAAGTTGTCAGGTTGACGAAGGTCCGGTATTTCCGATGACTGGAGGGGTTCGAAAATCACCTGCCATTCGCCAATGAAATGGACCACATTGTAGTCTTTAATGCCATCCGGCAGTTGCAGTTGAGAGCCTTGGAGTTCGGGAAAGGGACAGTCGGCGGTTGTGGCAGCCCTTGAGAAGGAAATTTCGTCAGTAGACAACCGCAAGGAAATGCCCTCGGGGAGATCGAGGCTGCCAACGCTCCGATGGGGGGACGCAAAGTCGATCATGGTACGCAGGTGAGTTTCGCCCAACCGCCTGGCGTCGCCCTTGACAGCAACGTAGGCCCGCCGCAATGCCAGCCGCTTCAACGCCGGATGAAGACCGTCGAAGGCCCTCCGGAGCAGCGTCGCGGCAGGCGCCTGGCCCGAGGCTTCGTGGGCACTCGCTCCCGGGACCGTCAACTCTTTCCAGGCGCGCTCCAGTTCAGACTCCATGTAGTCCAGGTCAAGGGAGGCGGAGCTTGCCAGGCGGACCAGGGCGTCCTGCACCCGAGGGTTGAATTCTTCGGCCATCAGGGGTAGCAGCTGTTGCCTGACTCGATTGCGGGTGAACTTGAAGAGAAGGTTCCCGCTGTCCTGCCGGTAGGAGCGACCCAGTTCGTTGCAGTATTCCACGGTTTCGGCCTTGGCGGTCTCGAGCAGAGGGCGAAATATGATGGGCGTATCCAGCCCCGCAGGCCAGGGCCAGGGGGCAGTTTCCGACATCCCCCGCAAGCCGTGAAGCCCGGCGCCACGCATTATGTGAAGCAGCACTGTCTCTGCCAGATCATCGGAGGTGTGGCCAACGGCTACGGCGGGAGCGCCAACGCCGTGGGCCACGTCTGCCAGAAACCGGTATCGCATCTCCCGGGCTCCCTGCTCGAAAGAAGAGATGCGGTGTTCGCGCTGGTAGGCGATGGGGTCCTGCTTTGCCACGCTGAAGGGAAGGCCCAGTTCCTGAGCCATTGTTTCCACAAATCTGGCGTCTTCGTCGGCCTCCTCGCCCCGGAAGTCGTGGTTGAGGTGGGCGACGTGCAGGGAGAACCCCAGGGTTTCACGGAGATGGTACAAGGCTGTAGAGAAGGGCTGAGGAGTCGGCGCCGCCGGACACTCCCACGACCAGGGTGGCGCCGGTCCCTGCCAGGCCGGCGCGGCGCAGGGCGGCGGCCACCTTCCTTTCAACTTGAGCAACGACGGGCATGGCTCCCGGCCGCTATCCGTTGGGGGAACCCTGCTGCAAGTGGCAGGTGGAATTGTAGGTTAACAGGTGCGGGCCCCTTGTATCTATTTCAAAGATGCTGACGGAACCCAGGGCAAGGCGCAAGCGGTGGAAGTTGGCCAGTGGCAAACCCAGGACCTTGCCGCAGATGGCGCGGATAGTGAAGTTGTGAGAGATAATAGCCAGGTTGTCCTCGGGGCCGTGGGACTCCTGAAGCTCCAGGATTACCTTCCAGGAGCGTTCTTCCAGGGTTCCCAGGGATTCGCCCCCAGGCATGACCACTAGCTCGGGGCTGTTGTTCCAGGTATTGAACACCTGCGGCCAACCGGCCCGCATCTCCTCGCCGGTTACGCCCTCCAGTTCTCCTAATCCAAGCTCCATCAGGCCTTCACGGGCGCTGACGGTCAACCCCACAGCCTCGCCTATCTCGCCTGCGACTTGCATGGTCCGCGTGAGGGGACTGGCGTAAATGGCAGATAGTCCCCAGCCTCTGGCTGCCTGGGCGATGACACCAGCCTGCTCCAGGCCAGCGGCATTCAGCTCAGTGTCGTACTGGCCCTGAAACCGGCCAAGCTTGTTCCATTCGGTCTCGCCGTGACGGACCAGGAAAAACTTCACGGCGATTCTCCGGTGGTGAGGGTGGGTACCCGCTGGGCCAGAACTTCCTCGATCCGTACGCCGTTCATGGAGCGCACAGTGAACTTGAGGTTGCCGTACTCGAGAATCTCGCCGGCCTCGGGAATGTAGCCCAGTTGGTCCAGGATAAAGCCCGCCACAGTCTGGTAGTCGCCTTCGGGGAGGTCGAGGTTAACCTGTTCGTTGGCAGCCAGGATAGTCATGCCGGCGTTCAGGCGATAGGTGTCTTCGTCTATCTCAGAATATTCCTTGGGCACGTCCTCGTCCCGCTCTTCTTCAACCTGGCCTACAATCACCGACAGTCCCTGCTTCAGGGTTATCAGGCCGGCGATGCCGCCGAATTCGTCCACGGTAAGAACGAGGCCGTAGCCGCCCTGTTGCATTTCAGAGAAAGTATCGGCCACGGTCTTTGTCTCTGGGACGAAATAGGCTTCGCGCACCAGGTCGGTAACGCTGTCTTCCAGTTCCATTTCGCCTCTTCCCAGCGCAAGGAGCACGTCCTTGTTGGATAGTACTCCTACGACGTTTTCGGTGTCGCCGGCAAAGACCGGGAAACGAGTGTGGTTATGCTGGGCGTACAGCGCCAGGAATGCCTGGAGGGTTGTGCCCTGTTCGACCCAGACTATTTCGGTCCTGGGCGTCATTATTTCCTGGACTTTCTGGTCGCCGAACCTGAACACCTTGTTGAGGAGTTCGGCCTCGGTCTGTTCCACGGCGCCAGTCTGGGCTCCAACTTCGATCAGGGTGCGTATTTCGCCCTCGCTGACCTCGTTGGTTGAGTTGGTAATGCCCAGAAGTCGGGTGAAGGCGTTGGTAATGGCCTGGAGCACCCGAACTCCGGGCGAAAGGATGAACTCGGCGATGGTGAGGGGCCTGGCGTATGCGAAGGCCAGGGTTTCCGACCGGTTCCACGCGACGGTTTTGGGCAAAGTCTCGCTGAAGATGAGCAGGAGCAGGGTTACGCCCACGGTTGAAACCATAACCGCCAGTCCCTCGTTCTGAATCACATTCAGCGCGACGGCTGTTCCGAGGGCGGCGGCGGCGGTGTTGACCAGGTTATTGCTTAGCAGAACCGTGGCGAGAAGGCGTTCGGGACGGGATATAAGGCGTTGCACCAGCTTGGCATTGCGCCGACCTATGCTGATCAGGTGAAGTAATCTGGCCCTGGGCAGGGCGATGAAGGCGGTCTCCGAAGAGGAAAAGAATGCGGATAAAGCCAGGCATAGGGCGAGAAGAGCTAACTTGCCTAAATCCTCTGACTCCATTTTGAAACTCTCAGGCCTCCTGAATATTTGATAATAAAGTTTCGTAACTCGGATAAAGGCTGCACAGCCTTACTGGAATGGATGATAGCATTGGCGCAATTTCGATGTAAAGTTGACCGTTTTCACGGGCGATCTTAGTATGAAGTGAATTTGCTTAGTCTCGTGCATCTGTTCTGCCGGCCCGCTGCAAGGTTTCAGCGTTCCGAAAAC
Organism: Dehalococcoidia bacterium; assembly: GCA_964291565.2. Classification (GTDB taxonomy): domain Bacteria; phylum Chloroflexota; class Dehalococcoidia; order Lucifugimonadales; family UBA3495; genus Bin22. The sequence continues at coordinate 3,454,175 of OZ219949.1, read as the reverse complement.
GGCGGACAGTACCCCATCAGTTCTGAAAGGGAAGATTCATGGCATTAAAGGTTCTGGGCATTGAAACCTCCTGCGACGAAACCGCGGTAGGAGTGGTGGAAGACGGTCGCCGGCTTCTTTCCAACATCGTTTCGTCGCAGGTAAAACTGCACGCTCCCTATGGCGGAGTGGTGCCGGAGGTTGCTTCTCGCCAGCACATCAGGGATATGACGCCGGCCCTGGAAAAAGCTCTGGCCGACAGCGGCATTGCCCTTACTGACATAGACGTTGTGGCGGCGACGTACGGACCAGGGCTGGCCGGGTCTCTGATAACGGGCCTGAACACGGCGAAGGCCTTGTCTCTGTCCCTGGGAAAGCCGCTTGTTGGCGTCAATCACCTGGAAGGCCATATCTACGCTTCCTGGCTGGCCAGAGGAGACGAAGACCATCCGGAGGACTCCCCGGGCTTTCCGCTGGCCTGCCTGGTGGCATCGGGGGGGCATACCGACCTGATCTTAATGGAAGGGCACGGCATTTACCGGCTGGTGGGTCGCACGCGGGACGACGCGGCGGGTGAGGCCTTCGACAAGGCGGCCCGCATCCTGGGGTTGGGCTTTCCCGGCGGACCCGAAATCCAGAAGGCCTCCCAGGGCCATGACGGGACCGAGTTTTCACCCCTGCCCCGGGCGTGGATGAGGGACACGCTGGACTTCAGCTTCAGCGGAGTGAAGACGGCTCTGCTTCACCTGGCCCAAAGGGAGGGACTTTACCCTGAGCGACCCGGAGGCGGAGAATGCGACGGAATTTCAGGAACGGGTCGACCGGTTAGTGGGGGAGATGGCCGCCAATTTCCAGGAAGCGGTGGTGGAAGTGATGGTAGTCAAAACGCTGGAAATGGCGCGTCGCTACAAGGCCAGGGGAATTGTGCTGGGCGGCGGCGTTACTGCCAACGCCAGGCTCCGGGAGGAAATGAACGGCGCGTCCACTCTGCCGGTGATAATCCCGCCCCCGGTTCTATGCACCGACAACGGCGCGATGATTGCGGCCTGCGCCTACTTCCAATACGACCGGGGCGAAGAGTTTGGCCTTGACCTGGATATTGACCCCGCTCTGCCGTTGGGCTAGTGGCGCGCGGTACAAGAACGCCGGACCGGGTATTGCTACTCGATCCCTGCAGGGGTCAGACGTTCCAGGCCTGGGGCTTCAGCAGGTTATCCCAGCGGTCCTGGCGGCACTTGAACAGGCACTCAACCACGTCGTCAATGTCGGGTATCCGTTCCGCGCCGAGAACGGAAAATGACAGGTTCCAGTTGGAACCCTGCAGAGTAACCTTCCCGCCCGCCCTCCGGACGTTGTGCCGCCAATACAGCCATCCGCTTATTAGCACGCCGGCCAGCAGAATGAAAGGAACAAAGTCCATGTTTATGCCGGGAATTCCAGGCCCCTCGAATTGCCCAGCCATCCAGTAAGCCACGAGCAGGTAAAAGGCCAGGGCAGCCACTAGCGTCAATATACCGCGTATGGGAGACAGGGTGCCTTTCCGGGCGGTGTCAACCACGATGCCCTTTAATTCTTCCACCGGGAGCAAGGTGGCTTCCCGGGCCCTGCCATCGTCGCGGAAGAAGAGAATCCGCTGGGTCGTGGCAATCAGTAGCTGGCCGCTGCTGGAGGGTTCATCCAGCAGTCCCTCTTCCAGTGAGAAGACCCTCGCCACCCTTTCTTCCGGCAGCAAGGCCACTCCCCGCACTCGGGAAAGATAGTTCTTTGGCTGAATGGCCTGGTCAATCAAGGAAATCCTCCGAGTGTTTTTGCAGAAGCGGGCAAAATGGCATTACCGCCCTGTTCCATATGGACTGTGCCGGCTCCTACAAGCCTCTCCACAGCCTTTATGATTGCGTTCGGCGCCAGCTGCCAGGGAACTGAGAAAGACAAGCGTTGCGCCCAAAAGTTCCGGCGTATGTTACCATTGCCGTTACTTGATAGACCAGCCTTTTGGCGTACTGACGGAGGTTAGCATGCCGGATTTGTCCAACGAAGAAATACACGCTCTGGGAAGGTCGGTGGGACTGGATATCCAGGAACCGGAACTGACACAGGTAGGCTACAGCCTCAACGCCATCCTGGAGGCCATGGCGAGCATCGACGTTCCCGGATCCAACAGTGTTGAGCCGCTTCCCCTGATAATCCCCAGCCCGGAGGTCCAGGATGAGTCCTAACGAAATTCCCTACCTGTCCGCCACAGAGTTGGGCGAACATATCGCGGCAAGAGAGATAAGCCCGCTGGAAGTGGTTGAGGCTTACCTGACCCGCATCGGCGAGGTGGATGCCAAGCTTAACGCTTACGTTACTGTGCGTGCCGACGAGGTCAGGGAAGAGGCGCGGCAAGCCGGCGAAGAGATTGCCCGAGGCGAATACCGGGGCCCCCTGCACGGCGTGCCCGTGGGAGTGAAGGACCAGATTTATGTTAAGGGAGTCCGAAACTCCGACGGTTCCAAGATTCGGGATGACTTCGTGCCCGACTTCGACGCCACTGTGGTCGCCAACTTGCGCCGGGCGGGAGCGGTCATCCTGGGTAAGCTGAACATGAGTGAATTCGCCATGGGCGACCCCATCAGTTCCTATTACGGAGCAGCCCACAATCCCTGGGACCTGGAGAGGAACCCCGGAACGTCGAGCACCGGTTCGGGAGCGGCCACTGCCGGGTTCCTGTGCGCTACGTCGCTGGGTGAGGACACGGGCGGTTCCATCCGGGGTCCCGCAGCCAACTGCGGGCTGGTGGGGATTCGTCCCACCTGGGGCAGGGTTAGCCGCTACGGAGTGGACGGCGCTTCCTGGTCGGTAGACACCATTGGCCCCATATCCCGAACGGTAGCCGACTGCGCCGGCACCATCGGCGCCATAGCCGGCTACGACCCTAACGACCCATACACCGGCCGGGTTGCGGTGCCGGACTACCAGGCGGCCCTGACTGGCAATATTGGCGGGCTGAAAGTGGGCGTGGTGAAGGAGTTGATGGACCCTGACCTGGGGCTGGACCCGCAAACCCGGGAAGCGGTGGAGGCGGCTATCCAGGTGCTGGCGGAACTGGGCGCGGAAGTGCGGGAGGTCTCCCTTCCCCTGGCCCAGCAGACCGGGGCCATTGTGCGCACCATCACCCATACGGAGCGGGTAAGCCTGCGTCCCGAGTGGCTGCGGGAGCGGCCCGAAGACTATCATGTCAACACTCGCATTGCCTTTATGACCGGAAACCTGATTCCGGGCCAGGTCTACTACAAAGCCCAAAAGCTGCGGGCCATTGTCCGTCGGCAGGTGCTGGATCTGCTGGAGGAGGTTGACGTACTGGTGCAGCCCACGTCGTCGGGCCCCGCTGGCAAGCTGGACTTCACTACCGGCGTGGCAAGTAAGGAATCGGCGCTCCAGGCCCTGGTGGAAGGAAGCTATCGTGGCCCCTACAGCTTGAGCGGCGCGCCGGCCTTGTCCATCCCGTGTGGGTACACCACAGAGGGTGAGGGCGCCCTGCCTCTCGCGCTTCAGATAGCAGGTCGGCCCTTTGGGGAAGCTACGGTTCTTAATGTGGCCTACGCCTACGAGCAAGCAACTCCGTGGCACAACCGCAAGCCACCCATTTAAATCGTCGGTTTCCGACAGAGACTATTACAACGTTGAGATGGAACATATGACGCTGCCCAATCCTGGAGCCTGGCAGGCCAAGCTGGAAAGCAATTCCCCGGAACTGTACAAGGAGATCATGGACGTGAGGAACCACGTCCTGACGGATGGCGCCCTACCCCTGAAGGTGAAGGTGCTGATGACCATGCTGTGCGATGCCATAATGGCCCACCCGGACGGGGTCAAGAACATCGCCAACCGGGCCAGGGCGGTGGGCGCGACGGAGGAAGAGATTGCTGAAACGGTGGGCGTGGCCTTTGTCATGGGTGGCACGGCGGCCCTAACCACCGCCTGCAACGCCTTCAAGGAGGATTAGCGGCGAACTCTCCTTGCGGGACCACGGTTTTCAGAGTTCGGAAACATCAGTGCCCGGTAAAGGCGGGCGCCAGGGAGGAAATATGGTTAATGGAAACCTTTCCAGGAGTCTGGTGTACGGCAGCCGGGGCATTGTCTGTTCCAACTCGCCCCTTGCTGCATCGGCAGGTGTTCGGGTCATGCAGGAAGGCGGGAACGCCTTCGATGCCGCGCTGGCAGTTGCCGCCACCGAGGCGGTGACCCTGGTCCCGCTGTGCGGCATGGGCGGCGATTCCTTTATCCTAGCCTACGAAGGGGCCACAGGGCAGTTGACGGGTATCAACAGCAGCGGATCTGCGCCCACCGGGGCCACGGCAGACTACTACCGCTCTCGGGGGTATGAGGAAATGCCGCTGGAGGGCCCCCACGCCATTTCGGTACCGGGTGAGGTTGCCGCATGGGAAGAGGTGCACCGCCGCTTCTGCACGATGCCCTTTCCCAAGCTGCTGGAAACGGCCATCGGATACGCCGAGGAGGGCTTCCCGGTGCCACCCCGCATAGGGCGCAGCTTTGCCGGCGCAGTCTCGAAGTTGTCCCAGTTTCCTGCCAGCGCCGCCATCTATTCGTCCAACGGGGGCATGAAGAGAGAGGGCGAAATCCTGGCCAATCCTGACCTGGCCCGGAGCCTGCAGCAGGTGGCCCAGGGCGGTGCCGACGAGTTCTACCGGGGCGATTTGGCCCACCGAATGGTGAGGGAACTGCGCAAGGCCGGCGGCCTCTTTACCGAGTCGGACTTTGCCGACCACCGGCTGGATGTGTATGACCCCATCTCCACCAGCTATCACGGTTACACGGTGTACCAGACGCAGCCGCCCACCCAGGGCTTTCTGCTGCTGGAAATGCTGAACCTGGTGGAGGACTTTGACCTGGGCGACATGGGCCACAATTCGGCCCAGGCCATCCACCTGATGACGGAGGCCAAGAAGATAGCCTATGGCGATCGGAACAGCCTGGCCGGCGACCCTCGTTTCGTGGAGTGGCCCCTGCAGGAATTGATATCTAAAGAGTACGCGGCCGCCGCCGAACGGAAATTGACGCAAGCCAGGTCAACAACGGCGCGGTGGCCTTTGCTGAAGACGGCGACGGCAACACCACTTACTTTTGCGTTGCAGACGGCGCCGGAAACTGCGTTTCGTGGATTCACAGCCTGTCCAATGGGTTTGGCTCCGGGTTTGTGGCAGGAGGGACGGGAGTGCTGTTCAACAACCGGGGCGGGCGCGGGTTCAGCCTGAGAGACGGGCATCCCAACCTTATCGAGCCGGGAAAGCGCACGATGCACACGTTGAACTGCTACATGGCCTTCAGGGACGGCGAACCCGTCATCGTAGGCGGCACGCCGGGGGGCGACTACCAGCCCCAGTGCGGCCTGCAGGTGCTGGCAAACCTGATCGATTATGGAATGGACCCACAGGCGGCGGTGGAAGCCCCCCGCTGGTGGAGCTTCCCGGGCACCGATCCGGCCACCCTCAAGACACCTTTTGAGCTGAGGCTTGAGGCGGGAATGCCCGAAAGTGTTGGGAAGGAGTTGGAGGGCCTGGGGCACAAGGTGGTACGACGGCAGCAGGGAATTACTGACGGGATAGTGCAGTTGATTATCCGGGACCCGGAAACGGGGGTGCTGAAAGGAGCTTCGGACCCAAGAGGGGACGGGCACGCGGCTGCCTGGTAGCCGACATTTTCCTTTGCGGCAAATTGAGGGGGGAGAATCAACTTTCTCCCCCCTGAGTTTTTGGTCTCATCCCACCCCTATAACAAGGGCGGCATGAAGAATTCCCGCTCCCGGTCGTCGAAGCCTTGGAGGCTCTCGGGTCTGATACCCGAGTGGTCTAGAGCAGCCCTAACTATGCGGCGGTTAAAGACGCTGGTGGCATCGGAACCCAGGTACTCGTCGACGGGCATCCAGAGACACTCCTCGATTTCCTCTTCCTGCATTGTGATTTCGCTGCTCAGGGGACTGAGGCGGGCGACGAAGTAGATGTCCGACTTGCCGTAGCGGTAGCCGTGCCAGTGGCGAAAGCAGGCAAGCTCCTCGAACTGGGTGTGGATGCCGGTCTCCTCCAATACCTCCCGTATGGCCGCGTCCACCAGGTGCTCGCCTGGGTGTACGGCGCCGCCCGGCAGCTTGTAGAAGGGAGGCTGTCCCGGATTTCGGTGCCTCTCACACACCACCAGCAGTTCCCGTTCGTCGTTCAGCACCACGCCGCCGATGCCGATGTAGTGGGTGGCGTAGGGCGGTATGAAAGCTCCCGTCTCCAGTTGCAGTGTCATCATCAGGTACTGGTCGTCTTCCATGCCCGGTGAATAGGTGCTGGGCCGTTCGCCGGAGTGGTGAAAAGAGAACCCGGCCGAAACCGCCACGGGCACCAACGCCGACAGCCCGATGGGGACTTCCAGCCACACAACCTTGTAGCCGTCTTCCCGCCATGAAGCCATGGAGTCGGCAAGCCTGTTTCGGAAATCTTCGGGGTCCACTGGGAGGGCCGCGGGGTTGGGAAGGATTCCGCCGAAGGGGTTCGTGGTGGCTTCCAGCAGCGTTGTCATCTCTTTTTCACCATGGGGCCTGGCATTTTTGGCGAAGTATAGCACAGAGGTTTGACGTGCTTTCTTGTCGTCATTAGACTGCTGCACACCCACAGGCCAGCCTTTGCCGAGGAGGTATGCCATGACTACCCAGACTTACGACACCGGAGTAATTCAAACTGCCCCCAACGCCTATGCCTTTATCCAGCCAAACGGGGCGACAAATGCCGGATTCATAGTGGGCGAGGAGGGCATCATCGTCATTGACTCGCTGATGACTCCTTCCCTGGCCACGCGGCTGTTGTCGGAAATTCGCAGCATCTCCAAGGCGCCGATCCGGTACCTGGTGGACACTCACTACCACGGGGACCACGTCTTTGGAAACCAGTACTTTGTGCCCGCTCCAATCATCGGGCACGAGAACTGCCGGACGGAGCTGATCGAAAAGTTCGACGCCAACATGAACCGGTACACCAGCGGAAGGCCGGAACTGATTCCCGAACTGTCCCAGATCCGGATGACACTGCCGGACGTTACCTTCAGCGATCGCATGGACCTGCGGCTGGGAGACAGGGAGATAAACATGATCTACCTGGGACGGGCTCACAGTTCCGGAGACATTCTGCTGCACCTGCCCCAGGACGGTGTGCTGTACGCGGGAGACATCGCCTTCCACCGGGTGCTTCCCGCATTTCCCGACGGCCATATTACCAAGTGGCTGGACGTGATGGACAAGACTAGGGAGATTGACTTCGAGACGATTGTGCCTGGCCACGGTCCGGTGGGAACCAAGAAGGACTTCGACGAGGCCAGGGAATTGATGGCGCACCTTCACGGCGAAATCCGCAAGGGCTTCGACGCGGGCAAGCCGGAGGATGAAGCTGCGTCTTCCATAAACCTGGGCAAGTTTACCGAGTACCTGGGCCAGGACCGTGTAGGGCTGATTACCAACATGGCGTACCGCGCCTATCGGGGAGATCTGCAATAGGCGCGAGAATGGTTCGTACGCTTGTTAGGGAATATTGCAATACCGCTTGTATTGCGTGATATAATCGGGTGCAACGGGAGCAGGAACGCGGAGAGAGCGCGATTTCCGTCTTTGACCAGCCCTGTAGGCGGCCAGGAACGTGGACTTATTGAAGGTTCACCGGCTGACTTGCGGGAAGTCGGGGCGGTATTGTAATCTATGTCCGCATCCTTGGATCCTGAGGAAGAATTTAGTAAGGAGGTACACCCCGTTATGCAGCAGGCTGCAAGGACCAAGATCGACGCCGGCGCTGTTAGCTTTGTCGTACAGCACGAGCTATGGGACGGCAACCTTCAGGACCACTCCGACCAGGGCGTGGTAATCCTGGTGGAAGCCAACGACACCACTTTGATTCGGTTCAACTGCTTCGACATTGAGAAGAGCTATGTCTATGGACCGGAAGGCAAGAACAAGCTCTGCCGGATGGACCCCGTCGTGGACGGCAACCCCATCATGTGGTCGGTGAAGCAGATCCGCAACAACCTACCCGTCATGCTGAAAGAGGCAGGCTATGAAGACGTAGCCGGCAAGGTCAACATGGGCGAGGTCGAGGCCGTTCTGGGCGAGGTTGAGGGCTGCGCTCGAGAGACCTACGCCACCGGTCGCAACACCGTAAAGCACAACCGCGGTCACGACATATTCGAGGCTGGCAACATCCGTTTCGGGCTGGAACTGCGCAAGCAGGCCGGCGGCGATGGCGGCCTGGCCATTCACGTTCTGGCCGACCTGGCCGGTACTCCTGGCCGGACCTACACCGAAGAGACCGAGCTTCTGGCCTTTGACTGCTTCCGGGACGCTCCCCACTATCACTATGGCCCCCGGAACAAGAACCACCGGATCTTCTGGGACAGGACTCTCGTTCCTGACACCCTGGAGTGGACCCTGAACCGGTTCAAGAACAAGGACCTGCGCGACATGATCGCCCGGGCCGGCTACCCCGGCGTGGCCGCCGACCTGGACCAGGACCTGATCGATTCCATCATGCCCTCCCTGGAAGCCAAGGCTCGCGAGCTGCAGCCCGGCGCCGAAGTGGAGGTCATGGACGGCCCCGCCACCCCCAACCTGGTACCCAGATAAGCAACCCGGTTAACCCTGTCTGATATCCGGGTTGGCCCGACACCGGGCCAACCCGGTTCTTGTTTGTATGTCTTCTAATCACTCTTCCATTCCTCACTATTCTGGCAAAGACCCGGTAAAGGCTAGTTCTTCCGCCACACTATTCCTCTGCGGCCTGGTCTTGCTATTGCTTAGCGGCGCCGTATTGTTCTTCGCTACCAGCTTGGGCAGTGAACCGCCCACGGTTGAGGAACTGCGCACCGGCAACAGCTTTCAGCCGGCGCCCGAAATCGAAGGCATCTCTCACTGGTTGAACAGTGAGCCCACAGCCCTGTCCGAGCTTCGAGGCAACGTGGTCCTGGTGGACTTCTGGACGTACACCTGTGTCAACTGCCTGCGAACTATCCCCCAGTTGCGGGCCTGGCATGATCAGTACTCCGACAGCGGGCTGAGAATCATTGGGATACATACCCCTGAGTTTGAGTTTGAGAAAGATGCGTCCAACGTTCTTGCCGCCGCCGAAGCCCAGGGGGTAACCTGGCCAGTCGCCCTGGACAACGACTACGTGACCTGGGACAACTTCGAGAACCTTTTCTGGCCCACCAAGTACCTGATTGACCACCGGGGCAGGTTGCGGTATTACCGCATCGGCGAAGGAAACTACGAGACTTTTGAAGAGGAAATGCGCTCGCTTCTCCTGGAGTCAGGGAGTGACTTAACCGATACTCCGCCCACTCTGGCAATGGAACACTTGCCGGACGCCAGGTACGAGGCGGCACCGGACAAGAACATCACCCCGGAACTCTATACCGGATACGACCGGGGCGACTTCCAGCGGGAATATTACGGGGTTGGATTTGTGGGCCAGGATGATTACTACCAGGCCCCCAACCAAACACTGGAACTGGATATCCCCGAGTTCCTGGAACCGGACCAAATCTACTTCCAGGGGACTTGGCGCAATGAGGCACAGCGGGCCCTCCATGCCAGGGAATCCACTGGGTTCGAGGACCATATAGCCCTGGTCTATTCGGCCAGAACCGTCAATGTAGTGATGTCGTCGGATAACGTGGAGCCAGTGAAAGTTAGAGTCCAGGTGGACGGCGAGTTTTTGACGGAAGGGAACCGGGGCGAAGACGTAATCATCGGCGCTGACGGGGAAAGTTACATCATGGTAGATGCGGATCGCATGTATCGCGCGGTTGAAATGCCTGAGTACGGGCAGCGAAGGAAACTGGAACTCAGCGTCAACTCGGAAGGGCTGGCGGTATATGCTTTTACCTTTGGCATATTTGCCGAGGGGCCCTAACCGGAAGCTAGTTGGGCCGCTGTCCCCGACAGCGGCCCAGCCGTACCCACAATAGTCTATTCAGACCTCAGTACAGGTGGCATGAGGTGGTGTGTCCGGGAGCCACTTCCTTGGTTTCCGGCACCTCTACGGCGCACCGGTCCATTGCAAAGGGGCAGCGGGTGTGGAACCGGCAACCCTCGGGCGGGTTCAGAGGAGATGGCACCTCTCCGGTGAGAATAATCTCGTCCTGCTCAATGTCAGGGTGCGAGGGAAGGGCGGCGGACATCAGGGCCTTGGTGTAAGGGTGCAGCGGGTTATTGTAAAGCTCCTTTACCTCGGCGTATTCCACAATCTGCCCCAGGTACATTACTGCCACCCAGTCGCACATGTAACGTACCGTGGCCAGGTGGTGGGCAATCAGCATGTAGCTGACCTCGTACTCCCTTTGCAGGTCCTTCAGCAGGTTCATTATCTGGGCGCGGATGGAAACGTCCAGGGCGGAGACGGGTTCGTCCAGCACGATCATCTTGGGGTTCAGCGACAACCCCCGGGCAATGGCGAGGCGCTGGCGCTGTCCACCGCTGAACTCGTGGGGATAAAGATTAGAGTGGTATGAGCTCAGGCCCACGTCGTGGAGCAGCTTCTCCACCCGTTCCTCGATTTCCCGCTTGGGCACGTCCCAGTTGATGATCATGGGCTCGCCGATCAGGTCTTTGACACGCATGCGGGGGTTCAGGGAACTCCACGGGTCCTGGAATACGGCCTGCACGTTGCTGCGGTAGGCCCTGCGGTGATCGGCGTCGGTGTGGTGGATGTCCTCGCCTTCGAAGAGTATCCGGCCCTCCGTTGGCTGTTCCAGCATCAGCAGCAGCTTGGCGGTGGTACTCTTGCCGCAGCCCGACTCGCCTACAATACCCAGGGTCTTGCCCCGTTCAATCTGGAAGGATATTCCGTCCACCGCCTTCAGGTAGCCGGTGGTCTTGGACAAGAGCAAACCCTTGGTTACCGGGAAGTGTTTCTTCAGATCACGTACTTCCAGCAGGGGCGAGTCCTGTTCGGTAATTCCGGCGGGTTGCGACGCGGTGGTCATGACAACCTCCAGCAGGCTGCTTTGTGGGTCTCGGAGACCTGGAAGATGTTCGGATAGTCTTCCCGGCACCGTTCCATAACGTAAGGGCACCGGTCTGCGAAGGGGCAGCCCACCGGCAGGTCGTGCAGTGCCGGGGGCTGGCCTTCGATGGCGTAAAGACGATCGACGTCTTCTTCCAGCTTTGGCACCGAGGCCAGCAGGGCCTCGGTGTAAGGATGAGACGGGGAGTTGAAAATCTCCCGCACGTTGCCCATCTCCACGATTCTGCCGGCATACATCACCGCCACACGGTCGCACATCTTGGCTACCACCCCGAAGTCGTGGGTGATGAAAATGAGGGCGAGGTTCTGCTGCTGTTGCAGGTCCTTGAGCAGCTTGAGGTACTGGGCCTGGATGGTAACGTCAAGGGAGGTAGTGGGCTCGTCGGCGATGAGCACCGCCGGTTCGCAGGAAATGCCAATGGCGCCCACCACGCGCTGGCGCATTCCGCCGCTCAACTGGTGGGGGTAGTCCTTCACTCGGGATTCGGCCGCGGGAATGTTCACCTTGCGGAGCACGTCCAGGGTGTGCTGCAAAACGCTGCGCTTGGGGATGTCCTGGTGTATCTGTATGGCCTCGTTGACCTGGTTGCCGATGGTGAAAACGGGGTTCAGCGAAGTCATGGGGTCCTGGATAATCAGGGCTATCTGGCTGCCCCGCACTCTGCTCATCTCGTTTTCAGTTAGCTGGAGGATATCCTGGCCCTGCAGGACAATCTTGCCGCTTACGATCTCGCCGGGCGGAGTGGGCACCAGCCGCATGAGGGAGAGCATGGTAACTGACTTGCCGCATCCCGACTCGCCGACAATGCCCAGGGTCTCGCCGCGTCGCAGGTCAAAACTGACACCATCCACGGCCTTTACCGTACCCCAGCGGGTGCTGAAGTAGGTGCGGAGGTCTTCTACCTCCAGGACCAGTTCGTTTTCCGAGTTAACTGCTGCCATTCTTGGCCACCATCGGTAAAGATAAGAACAAATGCCGTCGAACTTTGTATGGCATGGCGCCTAGGCTTAGCTGACTCTATACAACGGCCCTACCATTGTCAACAAAGCCGGGGTGAAGTGCAATTGTCCCTATTTGACGGCCAGCATGTCGCAGGCCAGGCCCAGCATAATCTTCGTGCCGCTGACCAGGCTCTTGATGCCGATGGACTCATTGGTGCCGTGGGTAAAGTTGAGCATGGGATCGTCATCGGGATGGGAGCCGTTGAAGCCGTAGGTAACCGTTCCCAGAGGACGGGTAAAGCGGGAGTCGGTGAAACCGTTGCTGATAGCCGGCACCCACTGGATATCGTCCCGCTCCAGGGCCTGGGCCGTGACTCGGCGCAGGCTGGAAGCCAGGGGCGAGTCGAAGGGCGAGGAGTTGGGTCGGGCCATGTAGTCGATCTCGTAGGATACGCCCGGCACGTCGGTCAGCACCTCGTCCAGCTGTTGGCGCACGTACTCATCGTCCTGGTGGGGTAGTGTGCGCACGTCGCAGGTGAGGCGGATGGACTCGGGAACGCTGTTGGACTTGATGCCGCCCCGTACCATCGTGGGCGTCAACGTCATTCTCGACAGGGCCCGCAGCATGGAGGCAAAGCGAGGGTTGTCGGCCTGGATATCGGCGATGATGGCGTCCACGTTGGCGGGCGAGGGCCTATCCTCAATGGCAAAGGTGGAAAGGTGGTCGAAGATGGCGGTGGAAGTATCCCGCTCTGCGTCGTAGCCTTCGATGGAATTCAGGGCCTGGCTCAGCCGGTATAGGGCGTTGGTCCCCTGCCAGGGCACGGAGGCGTGGGAACTGGTCCCCTTTATGTCAATCTCCACTTGCAGCCTGCCCTTTTCGCCCACTCCCAGGATGTAGGTGAGGGCGCCGGCGGCTCGGACGGGCGTACCGCCGCCCTCGTTGACGGCGAAGGGCGCGGCCAGCTTATCCGGATGGTTGTCCGCCAGCCACCCAAAGCCGTAGCGGCCACCGTGCTCCTCGTCGGCGCCGGCGGCCAGGATAAGGCCGTCCTCCAACTGTATGCCGTTGCGCCGGAGGAGACGGATGGCCATAAGCTGGCAGGTGAGCAGGCCCTTGCAGTCGGAGGCGCCCCGTCCGAATATACGGTCGCCGTGGACGGTGGCGCTGAAGGGCGGGAACTGCCACTTGGCCTCGTCCTCCACGGGCACCACGTCGGTGTGGGACATGAACATCAGGCCGGCCTTGCCCGAACGGCCCTCCACGCGGGCGATGAGGTTGCCCCGGTTGGGGGCCGATTCCAGTATTTCCGAGGAGATACCGTCCTGGGCCAGGAAGTCCCTGGCCAGTTCGCAGACCGGAGTTTCGTCGCCGGTGGGCATGGCTCCGGTGTTCACCGAAGGAATCCGCACCAATGATTGTTCCAGGGCAATAATATCGTCCAGGGATGCGTCAACCTGGGCGAAAAGGTCTTGCAGATCAGGCATAACACTTCTACCTTCAGCTATTGGTTTCGGCGAGTGTAATCAGGGCAACCTGCAGTGTCAACGACAAGTGGCTACCATCTCAACTCTAGTTAACCCCAGTTGCCAATCAGGGCTTATAATTGCCCGCATAATCCCCTAAGAATGAACTTAATTGGAGAAAGACAATTGGCAACTCAACGCGACTTTGTTGGCTACGGGCGCAACGTGCCCCAGATACAGTGGCCCGGAGGGACCAGGATAGCGGTGTCCCTGGTGGTCAATTACGAGGAGGGGTCCGAGTATTCCCTGCTCGACGGCGATGATCACCACGAAAGCAACAACGAGGTGCCGTCGCCCATTCCGCCGGGGCAGCGGGACCTTTATAACGAGTCCTTTTTTGAGTACGGCAGCCGGGTGGGAGTGTGGCGCCTGTTGGACATGTTCGACCGCCACCAGGTCAAATCCACCTTCTATTGCTGCGCCCAGGCCCTGGAGCGGAATCCGGAATTGGCCAGGGAGATAACTGCCCAGGGCCACGAACCGTGCGGCCACGGCTACCGGTGGGCTGAGGTACACCTGATGTCGCGGGAGGAAGAGGCTGAGGATATGCGGAAGACGGTGGCTGCCATAGAGGCTACCACCGGGGAACGGCCCCTGGGCTGGTTCACCCGCTACGGCCCCAGCACCAACACCAGGGACCTGGCGGTGGCCGAGGGCGGGTTCATCTACGACAGCCTGGCCACCAACGACGACCTGCCCTACTACGTTACGGTGGCCGACCGCCCGTGGCTGGTCATTCCCTACAGCTTTGAGACCAACGACGCCCGTTTCTGGCGGGGCGGCCTGGTCAGCACCGGCGATTTTTTCGAGTATCTGAAGGACTCCTTCGACTGCCTTTATCGGGAGGGCGCTACTCACCCCAAGATGATGTCGGTAGGGCTGCACTGCAGGATTACAGGCAGGCCGTCCCGGTCCCAGGCAGTGGAGCGGTTTATCGAATACGCAAAGGGGTTTGAGGGAGTGTGGTTTGCCCGAAGGGTGGATATTGCCCGGTGGTGGCTGGAGAATTACCCGGGGTGAGGCCGGGGAAGTTTCAATCATGCCAGATACGAATTTCTTGCGCAGCAGCTTGCTTTGTGGTAATTTTAGCCTAAATATTTGTAGGCAGAACGCTATGTGCGAGGTAATGTTATGAGTTACAAGCCCAAGTACCTGGGTCACGTTAACATGTTCGTGCGCAATGCCGAACGCTCCCAGAAGTGGTACGAGGACATCCTGGGCCTGCACACCTATGACTTCCGGCCGGGTCGGGCGGCGTTTATGTCGGCCGACATTGAACAGTCTCACGAAATTGCCCTGATTGAGGTGGGCGAGGAAGCGCCTGGCATCCAGCACCGGCAGGTGGGCCTGAACCACATGGCCTGGATGATGGAAAGCCTGGACGACTTGAAGGACATTTACCACCGGCTGAAGGAAAAAAACGTCCCCATCGGCCACATATCCGACCATGGCATTTCCATTGGCATCTACTTCAACGACCCCGACGGCAACGGCATCGAGGTTTCCTACGAACTGCCGCGAAGCCAGTGGAATCGGGAAGAGAACATTTTCATGGGCGAGGGCCGCATGTCCGGGCAGTTCCCTGGTCCCTGGGACGAGGAAATGGCAGCCCAGCAGGTCGCCGCTGCCCGATAGACTCGGCCACCTGTTAAGGTCGCACAGCGCAAGCAATTATTGATGCTAGAGGGAGGAGAAAGTATGCCGAGCCAGGAAGACATTGCTTTGATGGCTCATTTGATGCGTCGGGCCGGTTTCGGCGCCAGCCGCGCCGAACTGGAGGAGCGATGCGCCCGGGGCTACGAGGCCACCGTGGAAGGACTGCTCAATCCGGGTGACGATTCCGGCATTGACGAGGATGAGCTTTACCGCTATTTCCCCCAGTTTGAAAGTTCCCTGGCGCCGGTGGCGGCACAGACCGAGTGGGTGTACCGGATGGTCAACACCAAATGGCCGCTGAAGGAAAAGATAGCGTTGTTCTGGCACCAGCTTTTCGCCACCGGTAATTCCAAGGTGGACAACCCGCCGGAATTGTTGGCCCAGATCGGCATGTTTCGCCGGGAGGGTTTGACCAACTTCCCCAACGTGCTGGTGAAGCTGGCCCAGAATCCGGCCATGATTTACTGGCTGGACAACAACGGCAACCACTACGGCTCCATCAACGAGAACTGGGGCCGGGAGTTGCTGGAACTGTTCTCCATGGGCGTGGGCCACTACTCCGAGGAGGACATCAAGGAAGCTTCTCGCGCCTTTACTGGCTGGACCCTGGGCACCAAGCCGCCCCGCCAGCCCGTGGGCCGTTTCTACTGGAATTTTGAGTTCAAGCCCGAAGACCATGACTACGGCGAGAAGGAGTTCCTGGGCCACACCGGCAACTTCGACGGTGACGACATCATCGACATCATCGTGAAACAGGAAGACACGGCCCGGTTCCTGGCCCGCCACCTGTACAACTTCTTCGTCGCCGACGAACCCCAGGTGCCGGCGTGGAACATCACCCCGCCCAACGACCCTGGGGCCATTGACACCCTGGTCAAGGCCTACATGGACTCGGATGCTGACATCAAGTCCATCCTGCGGGCCCTGTTTAACTCCGACTTCTTCAAAAACGCTCGGTTCGAACACGTGAAGAGCCCGGCCGAACTGGTAGTGAGCACGGTCCGAATGGCTGGCAACTACAACCAGCCGCGGACGGGGTTCCCGCTGCTGGCCTTTGAGTGCGGATGGCAGGGCCAGGAGTTGATGAATCCGCCCAGCGTGGAAAGCTGGCATACCGGTTCCGAGTGGATAGACGGCGGCGCCCTGGTGCGGAGGGTCAACTTCGCCGCCAAGCTGCTGTCCGACACGTCCCTGCCCGGTGTCAAGGCCATCGTGGCAGGTCTGAAGGAGCGGGGAACCCTGAGCCCGGCCGAGTTTGTCCGCGCCTGCCTGGACCTGGTGGGTCCGGTGGAGGTGGACGACGGCACCTTCCAGGAACTGCTGACCCACGCCCAGGAGGGCGGCGACGTCAGTTGGGACACGGAGGACGCTGCCGCTGAATCGGAAAAGCGCACCGGCGTAATGCTGGCGTTGATCGCCGCAACCCGGGAATATCAGTTTGCCTAAGCCGGCCCACTCCGGCCGGCCAATTCAGCCAATTCGGGAGGACAAGGATATGGCATCAACCAGTAAAGACCCGGTGCTGGTGGTTTTGCAGCTTTCCGGCGCCAACGACTATCTGAACACGGTGGTACCCTTTACGAATCCCCTGTACTGGGAGAACCGGCCCAACCTGGGGTTGCCCGAAAACCAGTTGATCAAGTTTAGCGATGACCTGGCCTTTCACCCCACCATGGGTCCCGTCAAGGAACTGTGGGACGACGGCAAGATGGCCATCATTCATGGCATCGGCTACGAAAACTCGTCCCGCTCCCACTTCCGTTCCATGGACATCTGGCACACCTGTGAGCCGGACAAGGTAGGTACCGAAGGCTGGCTGGGCCGCGTGATCCGCGACCTGGACCCCACGGGAGAAAACGTGCTGAAGGGAGTGAACTTTGGCCAGGGTCTGCCCCGGGCCATGGCCCTGCGCGGCGTCCCCGTAACGTCAGTATCCGACCTGGCTTCCTACGGCGTGCTGACCGACATTCCGGCCATTGGCGGCGGAGATGAGCGAGAGCAAATGCTGGAGCTGTTCTCACGGGTCTATTCGCCGGCCATCGGCACGGGCATGACGATGGACTACCTGGGCCAGACGGGACGGGACGCACTAAAGGGCGCCGACATCATCAAGGCGGCCCCGGAGCAGTACTCGTCCACCATTGAATATGCCGACAATCCCATCGCCAAGAGCCTGAAGAGCGTGGCGCAGGTGCACCTGGCCAACCTGGGTACCCAGGTTTTCTACACCCAGTACGGCAGCTTCGACACCCACTTCAACCAGCTTCCCGCCCACGCCAAGCTTTGGACGGACGTTTCCGGCGCGGTTAACGACTTCTTTGCCGACCTGCGAGAGCACGATGCCTCGGACAACGTGGTAATGCTGGTATTCACCGAGTTCGGCCGCCGGGTGCATGACAATGGTACCGGCTGTGACCACGGTCGCGGTGGCGTGGCCTTCGCCCTGGGCGATGCGGTCAAGCCCGGCATGTACGGTGAATACCCGTCCCTGAAGGCAGAGGACCTGTTCGAAGGGGACATGGTTCCCAGCTACGACTTCCGGGGCTTTTATTCCACCTTCGCCGAGCGATGGCTGGGCCTTGACGCCAAGCCCATCGTCGGCGGTGAATACGAGCAGCTTGACTTCCTGTAGGCCATTCCGAACTTGGGCAAGTAGAATAATGTAGGGGCGGGTTTCAAACCCGCCCCTACGGGGATAGCAAGCCAGCGCAAACAGGCAATGCTCCCGTACGCTATTGAGGAGGCAGAAATGCTTACCACTGTCGCCGCCGGGCGAGTTTTCGATTACAGCCACTGCATGGGGATGTATTCCACATCGGGCATCGGCTTCCTGGTGCCAATGGACTTCGCCCTGGGCAGCAATAATACGATCTACGTGCTGAACCGGGGGGTGGACGAAATCACCCTTCGTATCAGCAAGTGCACCCTGGACCACGAGTTCATTACCGACATTGGGCGCTTCGGCATGGCGGACGGCCAGTTCGTTTGGCCCATTGCCATCGCCCTGGACGCCGACGAGAACATCTACGTTTCGGATGAGAACACCCACAAGATTACCGTCATGGACGAAGACGGTGAGTTCATCGCCAAGTGGGGCGAAGCTGGCAGTGGTGAAGGCCAACTGCGCGGCCCCGCTGGTATTGCGGTGGACGGTGATGGCACCGTGTTTGTGGTGGACAGCCAGAACCACCGGGTCCAGAAGTTTACCAAGGACGGCCAATATCTGGCCGGCTGGGGCAGCGAGGGCAGTGGCCCGGGCCAGTTCAACAAGCCCTGGGGCCTGTGCCTGGACAAGGAAGGCGGCGTTTACGTTGCCGACTGGAAGAACGACCGAGTGCAGAAATTCAGCGCCGACGGTCAGTTCCTTCTGGAGTTCAGGGAGACGCCGGGCGGCGTGGGCGGCCTGCATCGGCCCACCGGCGTGGCCGTGGACTCGGATGGCGACGTTTACGTGGCCGACTGGGGCAACCACCAGGTGAAGATCTACGAACCCGACGGCAAGTTCATTGCTGCCCTGGTGGGCGATGCGGAAAGCCCGTCGCCGTGGGTTCAGGACTACATTGACGCCAACCCGGACGTGGCCAAAGCCCGTCGCCGCACCAACATGGAAGTGGAGTGGCGGTTCAACCGGCCCATTGCCGTCCATTTGGACGCCGAAGACAGGCTGTACGTGGCCGAGTCCGTTCGTCACCGCATCCAGGTTTACACCAAGGAGCGGGACTACGCGGAGGCGGCGATTAACCTGTAGGCGCCAGCAGGGTAAACCGGAACAGAGAAAGGGGCAGGTTGCGGCCTGCCCCCTTTCTGTTCCTCTACTGTGGCTTACTTGCTAACCGCCGGAACTGTCGTCTGACCTACTGATGGCTAACCGCGCTCCAGCAAAGCCCAATAGCGCACCAACGGAAGCCTTGGTCATTCCAATCCGCAATGTTGATGATTCGATCCTGCGACGGTGTTATCTCTTCGGCTTGTATTGGGGCCAACCAAGCCAACAGGCCGACCCCCAAGACTACAAGACCCAGCAACAACGCTACGATTGACACAGTAGATGAAAGTGACATCTATTTTTGAATCCTTAAGAACGAACTACGTTCCTGGAAAATCTCCAGGTAAGAACTCATTACTTCTTGGAGCGTGGCCACGGGGAGAATAAGAGTGCCCCGGCGCTAACCGTTATCATCAAGATCCCTACTAGTGTAAGAATGAAGCCCAGAAGGGGCGATGTTGGATCCATCCTTTTGCCTCCACTTTCACCGTGCCACTACATTCTAACATGGCTAATCGCTTGTGCTCCCCGACGACGATCTACCCAAAGCCTCCGCCAAACCTGGCACCTGTTCCGAGCCTTCCGGTACGGTGATGGACGAACCGGCCAAGGCATCGCCGATGGGTTCGCAGCGTCCGCCCAGGCATTGCGCCAGGAAGGCTTCGGCCACGGCGAAGAAGGACAGGTTGTTCTCGGGGCGGGCGAACCCGTGGCCCTCGTCCGGATATAGAACGTAGGTAACGGGAATAGCCTTTTCCTGCATGGCGCGCACAATCTGGTCGGATTCCGACTGCTTGACTCGGGGGTCGTTGGCACCCTGCCCGATGAGCAGGGGCTTCTGGATGTTGTCAACGAAGGACAGGGGAGAACGCTGCGTCAGGAAGTCCCGCCCCTCCTCGGTCCGAAAGTCCCCCACCCGGCTGGTGAAAAGGTTGATCATGGGCTGCCAGTAGGGCGGCACCGTTTCCATCAAGGTTACAAGGTTGGAAACGCCCACGATGTCCACGCCGCAGGCAAAGACATCAGGGGTGAATGTCATGCCCACCAAGGTAGCGTAGCCGCCGTAGCTGCCGCCCATAATGGCTACCCGGTTGGGGTCTGCAATCCCCTCTGTGATTGCCCACTGAACCGCGTCCAGTAAGTCGTCATGCATCTTGCCGCCCCATTCCAGGTTGCCGGCATTGACGAAATTCTTGCCAAAGCCGGTGGAGCCGCGGAAGTTGACACTGAGCACGGCGTAGCCCCGGTTCGCCAGCAACTGGAAGATGGGATTGTATCCCCAGGAGTCCCGCGCCCACGGACCTCCGTGCACCAACAGGGCCAGCGGAAGGGGTTCAGCCACGCTGCCGTCCTGATCTGGGTCTGATTCCAGGGGCAAGGAATAGTAGCAGACCAGGTCCAGGCCGTCCCGCGCCGGAATTACCGATGGGTGAACTTTGACCAGCGGCAGGTCTTCCAGGGCCGTCCGGTTGGTGAAAAGAAACTGGGCATCCTTGCTTTGCCGCAGATACCGGTAGTAGCGCACCGGCCCGTCGTCCAGCAGGTAGGCCACAATCCAGCAGCCGTCGTCCAGGGTTCGGCTGACGATCTCGATATCCCCAGCTGAGACCGAGGACAGGAATTCCATATCTGCGCTCACAGCATCGTCCAGTACCTGCCAGGACTTTCGATCATAGTTGAAGGCGACAGCCTGGAGGGTTCTTTCGGTGGGATGAAGCAGTGTATCGGCCACGTCGGCACGATCGTCCGACGCCAGCGGAGTAACCTCGCCGGTACGCAGGTCAAGAGATGCCAGGGCCGCGGTATCCCTGCCCCGACTATCGGTCATGTAGATGGCCTGACCATCTTTGCTGAATTCGATGGGGCCGGTGGTAACGGAGTCTTCCGATTCTATGGTAAAAGAATGTTCCCATTGGCCGTCGGGGCCGGGACGCAGGAAATCTATGCCGCCATCCTCGGTCAGGCGGGCGGCAAAGCGTACGCTGAAGTCATCGTCCGTGACGAAGAAGGCAAATCCGTCGTTCTGCTGGACCAGTTCCCGCTCCCCGGTTTTCAGGTCAATCAGGTAGAGGTCATGGAACTGGGCCTCGCGGTCATTGAGGCCAACTTGGATGAGGTGGGGGTGTTTGTGGGAGTCCCGCTGGATCTGGGCCTGAACTCCTTCCAGCGGCGTAAGGTCGCGGCTTTCTCCCGTTGCCACGTCCACCGTGTACAGGCGCCAGTTCTCGTCGCCACCGCTGTCCTGCAGGTAGACGATGCGGTTTGGCGCGAAAGTCCAGCCATGCCGTCGGATGCCCCGTCCGGTGTCCTGCGTAACGGGCTTGGCTGAGGATGGATTGTTAGCCGGAGCGACCCAAACATTGAGCACGCCGTCCACGGGGGCAAGAAAACTGATGTGGGTACCGTCGGGACTTACCTGCGGGGATGCCTTGTCAGGGTTACCGAAGAAAACTCTGCGGGGGATCAGGGGCGGGACTTCCCCGGAAATATGCTGCGACATTGGGGTTCTTCCTCCTGGTTTTCGTATTTGAAAAATGAAGAAAGCCGCTTAACAGTTTTGTTGAAAGCGGCCAATGGGTATCCCGAATACGGGGTTTACGCCAAGATATCAGGGTTCCACCCCGCCGACGCTGATATGCGACACATCGGCGCCCGCCTCCACCAGCAGGTTCCTGATGTGAAGCTCGGTTTCCAGGTAGGCGCCCTCGCCTATGTGGTCAAATCGGATGATGCCGTCCTGGTCAATCAAATATTTTCGGGGCCAGTAGCGATTCTTGTAGGCCCGCCACGTCCTGAAGTCGTTGTCCATGGCCACGGGCCAGATGACTTCCAGCCTGGGCAGCGCTTCTCGCACGTTGGCCTCGTCCTTTTCGAACTCGAACTCGGGTGAGTGGACTCCCACTACCACGAGGCCAAGGTCGGTGTACTTGTTGTACCAATCCCTTACATACGGCAGGGTGCGCTTGCAATTAATTCAAGTGTAGGTCCAGAAGTCGATGAGGACTACCTTGCCCCGCTGTTCTTCCAGGGTCAGAGGTTCGCTGTTGAGCCATTGAACAATGCCGCGAAAGTCGGGGGCCTGGGTCGCGCCTGCGGGGGTCTCGATAGATGGCGTGGGTGTAGGTGCAGGAGTCGCCGTGGGGCGGGGTTGAACCCGGTCGGGTTCCGTGACTTCGGCCGATACGGTACTTTCCTGATTGGCGGCCGACGACGAAACAACCCAAAATATGCCTACCAGGATGACAATGATAGAGGCTGCCGCAGTCAATGGCAGCCACCTCATAATCCCGGTTTGAGAGTCGGGTCCCACTTAGGTTGTATTCCTCGTATAGTCGTCTGGTCAAAGATACGCAGGGAAGGTGTGGACGGTTCCATCGTGGGCCATTCCTTCCCTGCTGGAAACTGACATGGGAGAGTATCACCCGCTGCCGGCTAATTGTCGGCTGGTACCGGTTCCGCAACCCTGCCGGTAAAGGCGGGCATTACATCCCGGGCCAGCCATTCCAGCTGTTCCAGGATTACATTCTCCGGGGTGCCGACGGGATGGCTCATACCCACCCGCTCCAGGCCGGGATACTGCTCTTCCAGTTCCTTAAGCTGTTCTATGATCAGTTCCGGCGGCCCGCACAGGAAGCCCTGGCGTTCCACGGCCCGCTCAATGGTGGGCAGGCCGGCGGTGGGGGCCCGGCTGGGATCACCCATGGCCTCGATTTGCTCCTCGGTCAGAGAGCGGACCAGGCGCAGGGGGCCAAACATCTTGAGATTTTCCTCGTAGTAGCTGGCGGCTTCCCGAATAGCTTCTTCCTGGGTATCCGCCAGGAAGAAGTGGAAGCCGATGGCCAGGTCTTCGCCCAACTGGGCGTCCTCCCGTCCGGCATTAACCAGGGCGTCGCGGTAGGCGGCCATCACGTCGTAAATGGCCCCGCCTTCGGAAACGCCGCCACCGATCATGCCCTTGATGCCGTGCCTGGCCATGAATTCCAGGGCCCGTGGAGTGGCGCTCTGGATGGGCTGCCATGTCTCCACCGGCAAGGTCAAAGGGCGTGGGACCAGGGTGATTTCCTCCAGCTCGTAGCCCCGGTAGGGGACACGGGGTGGAATGGTGTAGTACTTGCCCTGGTGGGAGAAGGCCCGCTCGTTAAAGGACTTGAGGATAATTTCCACCTGTTCCTCGAACAGGTCCCGGTTGGCAGGCTGGTCCAGCAGGGGCGAACCAAAGGTCTCGACCTCGCGGGTGTGGTAGCCCCGACCTACGCCAAAGATGACGCGGCCCTTGGTCAGGATGTCCGCAGTGGCGAAGTCTTCCGCCAGCCGCAGGGGATTCCACATGGGGGCGATGTTGAATCCGCACCCGAACTTCAGATTCTTGGTCAGGTGGGCGAGATGCACGTTCAGCATCAACAGGTTGGGGATGCACTCGTAACCTTCGGGCTGAAAGTGGTGCTCCGCCATCCACATAGTGTCGAAACCATTGCGGTCCATGGTCTGTGCGATGGCCGTGGCCTTGTCGAACACGGTGGCCAGGTATTCGTCAGAGAAGGAGCGGTCGTTCACCGCGATGCCACCGTACCCCACGTCTTCCATGTCCACGTGGCCGGCATAAAGGCTGTCGAACTTGGTAATCATGTCGCGCCTCCAGTGGGAATTCGTTAGCGGGATTATAGTTTATCGAGCGGGAATGGGAAAGGCGGGGAGTCCTTCAGCAGGGAAATCGAGGTTCAGCAGGCTTATGGGAGATCCTGGCGCCTGGGTGGGCCCGATACATGGATTTTGGTGGAAACTGGCGGCAGGTTTCCAGATAGACTCCAGCTTGGTGGGCAAGAGAAATGTTTAATTTACCGCGCTTTGTCGCTCATCTACGCCCATTTCCAGGGTCCTGGCACGTTTTCGGCTGATCGGGCTCAACTCTTAGCGGCGCCTGAGGATTCTCAGAGAAGCTCGGTATAAGCTTACTTTTCTGAATATTCCCAGTTTCAGAATAGTAAAGCGCTCTCCAAGCAGGCAAGGGGTTGCTGACAAGGAAGCAAGAGTCAGTCCACTAAGAAGACACTGACGGCGAAGAGGGAATTCATGATGCGATTACCCGTGGCGTTAGAGCCTTCGCAGACGGGGCATCAGGACGCCCATGATGGCGGCCAGCAGAATCAAGGCCGCGCCATTCACCAGCAAGGCAGTCCGGGAATTGGTTTCGCCGGCCAGGAATCCCACTTCCAGCTGTCCCACCGGCGCCATGCCGATGCCGAATATCCAGGAACCCATGGCCCGCCCCCGCTGCTCGTTGGATACGCTTAGCTGGAGCAAGGTGTGGTGCAGGATGTCGGTGGCCGACGCCAGCGTGTTGATGAACATTACGCAGACCACAGCAACC
Source organism: Dehalococcoidia bacterium (assembly GCA_964291565.2). Lineage (GTDB taxonomy): Bacteria > Chloroflexota > Dehalococcoidia > Lucifugimonadales > UBA3495 > Bin22. The sequence continues at coordinate 3,429,889 of OZ219949.1, read as the reverse complement.
CAGAAGAAGGGGGCCTGGCCCAGCAGGATTTCCCCGACACCGAACATGCCAATGATGCAGAGCAGCAGGACGCCCTTGCGGCGCACCCGCTCCATAGCTGCTACGGTGAACACGCCAATGGCGCTGCCCAGAAAGCGGAAGGCCGTAAGCAGGCCAAGCCCAAAGGCGCCTACCCCCAGCACTTGGCTAGCCAGGATGGGCAGCATTACCTGGTGGGAGAAACCCAGAACTTCTGCGCCGGCGGTGGAAATTATCAGGCTGAGCATGGCGCGATTGTTCTTCAGGGCGCGAAAGTAATTGACCAGATTCTCCAGGATGGGTTCCCGTACCAGGGGAGCAGCCCCTCCGGCGTGTCGGAGCCAGTGCATAATGACAACACCGGCGCAATAGGTGAGTCCCATCACCAGGAACGCCGCAGCCGGCCCTTGCCAGGCAATGAGGGCGCCGGTTGCCAGCGAGCCGATTATCCCGCCGATCCACTGAGCCAGAGACACCAGGGCGATGCCATTGATGGCCCGATGGCCGCCGACGATGTCATAGACGTAAACCTGGCGGGAGGTCATATAGAAGGCCTGGGCAGCCCCCAGCAGGAAGGTCACGAACATCAGCAGCCAGATGGTCAGGTAACCGGCGAAGAGAAGCCAGGAGGCCAGGAGAGACAGGGCCAGCATGATGGCGCAGGAAATGCGCATAATGGCCCGGCGGTCGAATCGGTCGGTAATAGAGCCGGCGACCAGCCCTACTACCAAGTTGGGAGCCGAGCGGGCCGCAAATATGGCGCCGACCATGCCGGCGTTGCCGGTCATGTCGAATACCAGCCACCCCAGCAGGACTTGCTGCATTCCCCAGCCCAGTTGGTTGGAAATGGTGGAAAGCCACAGGACCCGGAAGTCAGCGTAACGCAGGGCAATGGCCATCCTGACCACGGGGGAACGCAGTCTTCTTCTGCGACGCAGACTATGGGATGCGGGTGTATTGGCCAATGAGAGACGGTACGCGGGCAGTCAGGATAAGTCGAGGGAGAAGGCTGCAACTTAGAAGAGAATACGCCCGGAAGCCGGGAGGGGCAAGCGGGGTATGGACCAGGGTTCGAAAGGCACAAGTTGGAGCAGTACCCAAAATCCGGTCAGGTTTCGTTAGCAAATGTGTTGAATCCGCAGTTCACGCCGATATGGGCGGGTTGAATTGGCGGCCTATTTCTGGCAATATGAACCTATGAGAATTGGAGCTTTCGAAATAATAGAACCTATCCCTGAGTTGCGGGAACCCCATGCCTTTGCCATGATTCGCCCCTGGGTGGATGTTGGCAGCGTGGGTACGCTGACGCTCAGCCGCCTGGAACGTTACCTGGGTTCCAAGGAACTGGGCAAGCTTGCCCGCCCCGGCAACTTCTTTGATTTCACGCGCTACCGCCCCAATATCCGCTTGGTTCAGGGCGAACGCCGAGTAACTATCCCCAACAGCCACCTGCGGTATGCCACCTCGGATGAGGGGCCGGACTACCTGTTCCTGCACATGATGGAGCCCCACGCCAGCAGCGAGGACTACACGGACTCGATACTGGAGGTGGTCAAGCACTTCGGCGTGACGCGCTATTGCCGCCTGGGGGCGATGTACGACGCAGTGCCCCACACCAGGCCGTTGCTGGTTACCGGTTCCCTGGGTAACGTAGCGCAGAACAAGCCTGTCCCGAACCTGAAGTTGCGCAGCAGCAATTACCAGGGTCCAACCACAATTATGAACCTGGTGTCGGAAGGCATTGACCAGTTGGGCATTGAGACCATCAATTTTATGGTCCACTTGCCCCAGTATCTGCAGCTTGAAGAGGACTATACCGGCACTTCCAGGATGATCGAGTGCCTGAGTTCCGTCTATCCCAACATTCCTTCAGATCTGGCCCCAGTACGGCGGGGACAGCGCCAATACCGGGAACTTACGTCGGCAGTAGAACGCAACGCGGAGTTGAAGTCCCTGATTCAACAGATGGAGGCGCACTACGACGCCCAGCAGGACGAGGAGGAGTCTTCCGTCAAGGAAACGCCAACGGAAGTGAACTTGTCCCCGGAGATTGAAAGATTCCTCAGCGAGTTGGGCCAGCAGATGGACGACGAACAGTAACAGTCGTTCTAGGGGAAGGCGATTACCAAAGGGAACCGAATCTAGGGTTCCCTTTTGTTTGTGCCAGGAATTTCAACCATCCGGTCGCTTCAGCCACCGGATATAGCACAGCCAGGGGTGGGCCGGGCCGGAAATTCGCGGCAGCGTCGTGGCCTGGAGTCGTAGATCCGGCAGGCGTAAGTCTTGGTGTCCAGCATCGGGCACATTTCGCCCGGGTGGTCGGCGAATTTGACCCAGCCCTGGCCGTCCGCTGCCATATTCACCTTAACCTGAACCTGGAGGTTTCCGCCCTCTGCCAAGAAGCTCTCCACTTCGCTGGCAGCCAGTTCCAACAGGAGCGGCCCCCGGCAGCACATGGCCTGGCATTCGTTCATGCAGATTCGGCTGGCTTCCCGGGGAGTGAGCCCCGGGGCAAGAAAAGACGACAATTCTGGACTCCGTGGAAACCTGCAAATAGGGAAGCACGTAAAAGGGAGCGACAGCGAGTAAGCCCGGGGCAGGAGCCAATTGGTGGCGACGGATGGATTCGAACCAACGACCTAGCGCTTATGAAGCGCCCGCTCTGCCACTGAGCTACGTCGCCACCGGACAGGCACACCGACCAGCCGCCAAGTGTTGCCTGGGCCAATAATATTAAGGGTGTGCAGGTATAGCTGTCAATTGGCCGGAGGCTGAAGAAAGCGCCGGCCGGCCTCTCTTTATTCTTATGAACGGTCGGGATAGTAGAAAGTACGAAGAGGACGCCCAGGTCGCTCTGGACGAGGCGGCGCAGCGGCTGGAGGCCTTGCTGGCGGAACTGGCCAGCAGGCTCAGGCCCTTCCCATCGTTCCTGGGCATGACCTCGGTGCAGGCGGTGGAGGTGGAATCGCCCTTGGCGATCGAACGAGACCTGGGCTGCGTGGTGGTAGACCCGGAGGGGCGACTGTGCCGGTTCGACGTTACGGCCATATCTGGTATAGCCGGGATAGCTGAGTCGGACCAGGTGGAAGAGTTTCAGCCGCTGGACCTTAGTTCGCTGGAATACGTTGCCTACGCCAGCGCGGCCATTCAAATGCTGGCCGGGGAATTGAGGAGAAGGGGCGGTTGACCGTCACCAAAGGACTCGTTACTCCAGGGTAATGTCACCGCTCTGGCCGCCCCGCTTCCTTGCCAGGCGGATGGACCCAATCTGCATGCCACGGTCAACGGCCTTGCACATATCGTAGATGGTAAGGGCCGCCACGGAAACTGCCGTCAGGGCTTCCATTTCCACGCCCGTCTTGCCAGAGGTGCTGGCGATGGCGGTTATGTTGACCGAGTTGGTGGCCTCGTCCGCTTCCAGTTCTACGTCCACCTTATTCAAAGGCAATGGGTGACACAGGGGAATCAGCTCTGAAGTCTTCTTGGCGCCCATGATTCCCGCCAGCTGGGCAATAGTAAAAACGTCGCCCTTCTTCACCTGACCTTCAACTATCAGGCGCAGGGTTTCCGGTTGCATACGCACTGAACCACGGGCCACGGCTTCCCGGTCGGTAACCGGTTTCCACCCGACGTCTACCATTCTGGCCCGTCCCTGTTCGTCCAGGTGGGTTAAAGCGGTGGCGGTGGGGGCTATTGGCTGTCCACCGGTCTCGACCATGAAAGTGCTCCTCACTCTTCGCTGAAACTGCCGGGATCGTGCTAATGCGCTATAGAACAGTCTGACAGGTCTCGCTTGACCGCGTGGTCATGCCCCGCAGTTCTTGCAGGGGACATATCCCGCGGCAACGGCCTCGTCGTGAGTCTGATATTCACTGTAGCCGTCTGCGACCTTCATGAAGCCCCGGGTGAACTTACAGCCGCGCAGGTGGAAGGTCTTTCGGTTAGAAGTGGCGCTGGCGACGAAGGGCAATTCGGTTTCTTCCTCCGTTGCCGAGCCTTCCAGTTTTTCCACCTGTCTCCGGATTTGCTCAACCGCACCCCACAAGTCCTGTACTTCACGGTCCTGAATCATCATGAAACCTCCGGAGACTAATGTCCATTGGGTGCAGTCGGTGGGTAATCGGTCAGGTTGCCCTCGCCCTACGGCAAGCAACGCAATTATGCTCGACGATCGCCAGCATGCACCGATCAGCCGCCTATGTGATACATTTCCACCTTTTGGCGGCCATTTTGCAAAGGGGCCAACTCCGTTCTTTCCTCGGAATAACGGTCTGAGCGCCTGGCCCAGATTCCCTGGATTCGCTCTTGAAGCTCCTGGTCGGTGGCGCCGTCCCGCATATAGTCCCGCAAGTCCAGGCCATGGGAGGCGAACAGGCAAGTATAAAGCTTGCCGTCAGTGGACAGGCGGGCCCGGGTGCAGTCGCCACAGAAGGGGATGGTTACCGACGCGATGACGCCAATTTCGCCGGTGCCGTCCCGATAGCGGTAACGGTTGGCCACCTCGCCCTGGTAGTTGCTTTCCACAGGTTCCAGGGGCAGCTCGGCATCTATCTGGCGGACAATATCAGCAGCGGAGACCACATGGTCCCACTTCCAGCCATTGCGGTTGCCCACGTCCATGTATTCGATGAACCGGACAATGTGGCCCGTGCCTTTGAAATAGCGAGCCAGGTCCACAACAGTGTGGTCGTTAACTCCCTTCTGGACGACGGCGTTGATCTTCAAGGGGGTCAGGCCCACTTCGGCCGCCTTTTCAATCCCCTCCAGGACTCGCTCCACGGGAAAGCCGCGGCCGTTCATTTGCTTGAATATTTCGTCGTCGAGAGTGTCGAGGCTAATGGTAATACGCTGGAGGCCCGCCTCCTTCAACGCCGGAGCCTGTTGCGGTAGCAGGTAGGCGTTGGTGGTTAGGGTGAGGTCAACGTTCGAGTCAATCCCCGACAGCATGGCAATCAACTGGGGCAGGTCAGTGCGCAATAAGGGTTCGCCACCGGTAATGCGCAGTTTATTCACTCCCAAACCCACGAATAAGCGGGCAAGGCGGGTGGTCTCCTCAAAACTGAGAATTTCATCCTTTGGGAGGAACTGGTAGCTCTCTCCGAAGATCTCGGCCGGCATACAGTAAGTGCAGCGGAAGTTGCACCGGTCGGTAACGGATATTCGTAGGTCCCGTAAAGGGCGGTTAAACAAGTCCTGCAATGCCAATGGTTAGAACCCGATAGTTAAACTAGGGCGCGGCCTGCCGAGTGCTAGCCAGCGTCAACCAATCGCCGCAACGCTGTCACCGCGCGGTTGGCCGCATCGCCCCGGTGGCTGATCCGGTTCTTGTCTTCCATTGACAGTTGGGAAAGGGTGCGCCGAAATGAGGGAAGGTAGAACACCGGATCGTAGCCAAATCCTTCAGTACCCTGTGGTTCGTATTGTATCATCCCCGCCACAGAGCCTACCACCGACTCCTCTGATCCGTCAGGAGCGCAGATGGCGATGACGCAGCGGAAGCGGGCGGTTCGTTTCTCCCATGGGATGCCTTCAAGATTTTGCAACAGAAGCTGGACCCTCTCCTCATCGGACCCGCACAGTTCTCCGCCGTAGCGCGCAGAGTGTACCCCCGGTTCGCCACCCAGGGCATCCACTTCCAGTCCCGAATCGTCGGACAAAGTCAGCATCTGGCCCATACCGCAATAGGCGCGAGCCTTCAGCCAGGCATTTTCGTGGAAGGTGGTTCCGGTCTCGTCAACGTCGTGAGTAATTCGGAGATCGTCGAGGGACACCAGATCCACGGGCAAGTCGCGCAAGAGTTGTTGGTATTCCCGTACCTTACCGGTGTTGTGGGTAGCGACAAGTAGCTGCTTCCGGTTCAATGGGGTCTCCTGAGTGTTCGTTTTCTGGTTGTTGTTGCCTTGATGAATCTCCGAGAATTTCCTTTCTACCCACACGGGTGGAGAGTTAGGGTGAGGAGGAATCTCCTCGCACCAAGGTACCAGCCCTGTTCCTGCCTTCCCCCGTCAAGAGGGAAGAGACATGCTGATTGGCTCTTTCTACAATTTTAGATGCGCCCACATCGGCGCCCCGAAGCCCGTACTGGCCCTTCAGATAATTCCCTTGTCGGCAAGTTCGGCCACGGCCTGGGTATCATATCCGAGCCAGGCGCCCAGCACCTGCGCGTTGTGTTCACCAAGCCTGGGTCCGGCGTGCTCCACCGCCCCAGGCGTGTCGCTGAATTTGGGGATAATGCCCGGCATAAGCGTCGGCCCAATCTCAGGGTCTTCGACCTCAACCACGTCATCCCGGTCCTGGTAGTGCGGGTCGCTCACTATCTGGGCGCTGTCGTAGACGGGACCCACCACGCCGCCGGCCGGCACCAGGTTCTCCAGGATTTCGTCCTGGGGCCGGCTGCCCAGCCAATCTTGCAGGATTTCGTTCAAGGCATCCTTGTTTTCAAGCCGGGACGCATTGTCGGTGAACCGCGGGTCGGTAATATAGTCCGAAAGGCCCATGGCGTGGGCCAGGGCTTCCCAGGTGCTCTGCGAAGTGGCGGAAAGGCCCAGCCACCGGTGATCGCCGGTCTGGTAAAGGCTGCGGGGAGCGGCGTCCGGGAAGTCGTTGCCCACTCGCTCTCGCACAATGCCCAGCAGTTCGTACATAGGTATGTGGGGAATGCACAGCCGGAAAAGGGGCTCAAAGAGGCTCAGGTCAATGACCTGCCCGGTTCCTGGTGCGCTGCCAGGTTGTCCTGTACCGCTGACTACCTCTCGGCGGTAGAGGGCCATCATTCCTGCCATTGCTCCGAAGACACCTGCGATTTCGTCGGCGAGGGGAATGGGCGGCAGCACGGGCGGTGTATTCGGGAAGCCGGTCATGGCGATGTAGCCGCTCATACATTCTGCGATGGTGCCGAAGCCCGGTCGGTCTCGGTAGGGGCCTGTCTGCCCGAAGCCTGAATAACGGAGGATAACGAGACCAGGGTTTTGCCGGTGCAACTGCTCGGGCCCGATGTTCCACCGTTCCAGTGTACCCGGCCGGAAGCCTTCGATCAGCATGTCAGCGTGCTGAACCAGTTCCAGCAGAAGGGCCTGTCCATCGGCATTGCCCAGGTCCAGGGTCAACGACTGCTTGTTGCGGGAATGCACTTTCCACCACAGGGATACGCCATTGGCGAAGGGGCCCCAGTTGCGCAAGGGATCGCCGGAGCCGGGCCGCTCCACCTTTACAACCTCGGCGCCAAAGTCGGCTAACAGGCTGCTGGCAGTGCCGCCGGCGACTATTATTGACAGGTCCAGCACCTTTAACCCCTGTAGCGGGCCCGATCGACCTTCGCCAATATTGCCTGGGCTGGATTGTTCAGTGGTCAATTTACTTTCCATCCTGGAAGAAGGATTGTATTTCGCTTAACACCAGGTCGGGATGTTCCATCGGCAGGAAGTGGGAACCCACACCCAGGGGATTTACCTTCGCCCCATCAACCGACTCGAGGAACCGGCGGACGCCCGTATCCTGGAGGGTCTGCGCTTCGGGGTAGCTGCCCAGGAGAAGCAGGTATCTGCCGGTCAGTCTCTTAATGTAGGGCGTTACCTGCAGGGCTTCCCTCTTTTCGTAGAATATCGCCTCCACTTCAGGCGGGCACTTCAATTCGGCTCGCCCGTCGGGCAGAAGCCTGGTTCCCCCTTCAATGAAGGCCCGGAAGACGCCTTCGTCCCAGTCGCGAAAAGCGGAACGCTGGCGGTAAGCTTCTGACATCGCTTGGCGACTGTCCCAAATCAATCGTTTCTGCCTTGTCCGTTGGGCACGTTCCCGCAGTTCGCCGGGCGGGGAGTTGGCCGGTCTTTCGCCCACCCTGGTCTCCACAAGACAGGTCTGGCGGATGCGGCCAGGAATCAGGGATGCGGCTATCATAGCGGCCAGGCCTCCCGAAGAGTGTCCCACCATGCTGACTTGTTCCAGCCCCAGTGTGTCTATCACCGCCGCCAGATCCTGTCCCACCAGTTCGAAAGAATAGCCGCAATCCGAGAGTTCGGTATCACCGTGTCCCCGTTGGTCAAGCGCTAAGACATGGTAGTCGGCTGCCAGCTTACCGGCGATGGGCAGCCAGGTGTGGGAAGACAGGCCGGTGGCGTGCACCATAACCAGGGGAGGCTTGTTTTCGTCCTCCCACTCCAGGTAATGGTGGGTGATTCCGTTGGCGTGAATGAATCGTTCGGTGTACTTCAACGGTTCTTTTCGGGCATCGACAAGCAGGACTGAGGATCAATTTTCAGTCCGGCTCAAGCTATTCTGGGGTTATTCTAACGGCAGCGTCCCAGCTTATCCACTTCCCGCCGGTGTGGGGGGCATTGTGGACCTCCCGATTGTGCAGATTTTCACTATCGACCTCGCCAGCGTTATGCTATAATCGCCGGGACGGCTAGATTCGAGGTCCCACAGACTCTATGCTTGACGACTACTTTCGGCAATACGGATTGATTGCCATTTTTGCTGTGGTGGCTTTTGCTGTTCCAACCAGCCTGATTCTTGCATCCTGGCTCCTTTCCCGATTCAGGATTCGCCCCAACAACCCAACGCCGGTAAAGCTGGAACCCTATGAATGCGGTGTGCAGACCATCGGCGGCCCCTGGAACCAGTTCAACTTCCGCTATTACCTCTACGCCATTCTCTTTGTGATTTTTGACGTGGAAGTGGTGTTCCTCTACCCCTGGGCCACCAGGTTCATCAGTTTTGAACTGTTTGCCATGATAGAGATGGCGATTTTCGTTGGCATACTGATGGTGGGGCTTGCCTACGCCTGGCGCAAGCGAGACTTGGAGTGGGGGAACTAGGTTATGCAGCTTTCTGGAGGACAAGGTCCGCTGCACGAACGGACGTGGGGAATTGACCGGGATGAGGGTCAGATTGTGAACGACCTGATTTCCGTCTCCACCGAGCCCATAGAAGTACCCTTCATTGAAGTCCCCGACGACCTGAAGAACAACCTTCTGGTAACTTCGGTAGATGCCCTGGTTAACTGGGGCAGAAAGTCGGCCCTGTGGCCGGTTTCCTTCGGCTTGGCCTGTTGCGCCTTCGAAATGATGGCTACGGCCATGGGGAGGTTCGACATCGCCCGATTTGGCATGGAAGCCTTCCGCGCGTCGCCCCGCCAGGCCGACCTGATGATCGTAGCAGGCACCGTGACATGGAAGATGGCGCCTCCTATACGGCGCATTTACGACCAGATGGCAGAACCCAAGTGGGTTATTTCGATGGGCGTTTGCGCCACCAGCGGCGGGCCCTATTTCGGTTCCTACAGCGTTGTGCCCGGAGTGGACCACATCATTCCGGTGGATGTCTATGTGCCAGGGTGTCCGCCCCGCCCCGATGCATTGTTGTATGGAATCATGGAGCTGCACGACAAGATTAAGAAGTACCATCACCTTCGCAAAACCGGCGAGTCGGGCGGCAACTGATGGCTTTGCGGGAGGTTTCGGGGCACGAGCTTGCCGACGCCCTGAACGGGGCGCTGCCAGGAACTGTGCAGGGTTTCGACGAAGAAGTCGTCTGGGTGCAACCTTCCCGAGTTCATGCGGTTGCCGAATATCTTCGGGATGACCCTTCCCACGACTTCCAGTTTCTCAACTCCATCAGCGCCGTGGATTATGTGGAGTATTTTGACCTGGTGTACCACCTGACTTCTCTGCGGCAGTTGAGCACGGCGGTCTTCAAGGCACGGGTCTACGGGCGAGATGAACTAAGTGTACCGTCGGTGTACCGGGTCTGGCGGGGATCGGACTTCCAGGAACGGGAGATATGGGACCTGATGGGCATTCGCTTTACCGGCCACCCGAATATGAAGCGGATTATGCTTTGGGAAGGCTTTGAAGGCCATCCGTTGCGCAAGGATTTTCTGTGAAAGACTGCTTTGTCCTGATTCCTAATCGACAAAGTAAAAATGTAGTTGCACGCCAAACTTTGCCGAATTTGATAAGAAGCCTGCTCCGATGACCATTCGCACCGAACCAATGACCGTCAATGTGGGGCCGCAGCACCCCAGCACTCACGGGGTGTTTCGCGTGCGCATTACCTTCGATGGGGAGGACATTGTCGAAGTTGAACCGGTATTCGGCTACCTGCACCGCGGCTCGGAAAAACTGGCCGAAGAACGCAATTACGTCCAGGTAATCACCCTTACCGACCGGCTTGACTACACTTCCTCCATGATCAACAACCAGGCCTACTGTTTGGCCGTTGAAGAATTACTGGAAGTTGAACCGCCGCCCCGGGCCAAGTATCTCCGGACCCTCACCGCCGAGTTACAGCGCATTGCCAGCCACCTGATCGCCGTGGGATTCTTTGTGCAGGAACTGGGGGCCTTCGGTACTCCCCTGATGTACAGTTTCCGCAGCCGCGAACGGATCCTGGATCTCTTCGAAATGCTGTGCGGCGCCCGCATAACCGTCAGCTACATGCGCCCTGGAGGCGTTTTTGCCGACGCACCCCGGGACTTCTGGCCGGCCCTTGACCGGTTCCTGGAAGACTTCGAGGAAGAACTGGCTGAGATTGAGCAGTTGCTGCTGGAAAACGAAATCCTGATGGTGCGGACCCGGGGAGTGAGTCCGATACCGGCGGAAGTGGCCATCAATTGTTCCGTGAGTGGCCCCGTACTGCGGGCCAGCGGTATCAACTGGGACTGGCGCAAGCAGGAACCCTACGATGCCTATGATCAGGTGGAGTTCGACGTACCCATAGGTTCCAATGGCGACAATTACGACCGTTTCTGGGTGCGAATGCAGGAAATTCACCAGAGTCTGCGAATCGTCAGGCAGTGTATTGCCCAGATTGAGCCCGGCCCGGTGCGGCTGGACTTGCCGCTGGTGCTGAGGCCGGAAGCCGGCAGGGAGGCCTACGGTCGCGTGGAGGCGTCCAAGGGAGAACTTGCCTTTTACCTGGTGAGTGATGGAGGAATTTCGCCATACCGTTGTAAGATAAGATCGCCATCTTTGATCAACTTGACCATAATCGAACACCTGCTGGTCGGCTGGAAGCTGGCCGATATGATCGTTTCCCTGGGCAGCATTGACATCAACATGGGCGAGGTTGACCGGTGAACTGCCAGTTGGCATCTGACAGCGTCCTGTACGCCAATGGGCTGTACCGGGTTGTTTATAACGTGGCCGGCAGTTTTCTGCCCTGCTGGCTGGCTTACCTGATCGCCGGCCTGGTCATAATATTCATCCTGGTCAATGCAGTGCTGCTGGGGGCGGCGGTTATCACCTGGGGCGAGCGGCGCGTATTGGGCCGGTTCCAAAACCGGGTAGGACCCAACCGCTGGGGCCCCTTTGGTATGTTCCAGCCCATTGCAGACCTGCTGAAGCTCCTGACCAAGGAAGACCTGCGGCCCCAGGGATCTGACCGGATAGTGTTTGCCCTGGTACCCATACTGATGGTTGCTCCCCTGATTTTGCTGACGGCAGTCATACCCTTTGCCAAGAATACTGCCCTGGCCAGCCTGAATGTGGGCGTCCTGTACATACTGGCGGTCAGTTCGGTATCTTCGGTAGCGATTTTTATGGCCGGTTGGTCATCAAACAACCGTTACGCCATGTTCGGAGCCGCCCGGGCCGTGGCCGTGCTGATCAGTTACGAGGTGCCGGTCGTGCTTTCCCTGCTGGGTGTGGTAATGGTGGCGGCTTCCATGTCTCTTGGGAGCATCGTGGAGGCCCAGGCGCTGCCCTTCATCCTGGTGATGCCCATGGCCTTCCTTGTATTCCTGGCAGGAATGTCCGCCGAGTTGAACCGGTCCCCATTCGACGTGGCGGAGGCCGAGTCCGAGATAATCGCCGGTTACCATACGGAATACAGCGGAGTAAGGTTTGCCCTCATCCAGGCGGCCGAGTTTGGCGGCGTGGGAGTGGTAGCGGCTATTTCGGCCGTCCTGTTCCTGGGCGGTTGGTCCGGGCCCTGGTCCGAGTACCTGGGCTGGCTGTGGTTCCTGCTGAAGACGGGCATTGTGGTCTTCCTGTTCATCTGGTTCCGCGCGACCTACCCGCGCCTGCGCATAGACCAGATAATGGCCTTTTCATGGAAGTTCCTGCTGCCCTTGAGCATGATCAACCTGGCGGCCGTTACCCTGGAGGTATTCTTCCTGCGGGGAGATGACGGTTCATTGACCACTGCGGACCTGGGCATTATGGCTGCCATCAACGTCGTGGTTACCGTGGTTTCTGTAATAGTTTTCGGCAACTTGATTCGGGATCGGGTTACTTTCCGGACGCGCCTGCCCCGGCAGGTGGCAGTGCCCGGCGTGCCTACCATTGAGGTGAGCTAGTATGTACGGACTGGCGATGGTCAAAGGGCTGCTGGTTACCCTGAAGAACCTGACCAAGAAGCCCTTCACTGTACAATACCCGGAGGAACGTGTCCGGCAGCATCCCAGGTTTCGCGGCGAGGAATTCGTCTGGTACGAGGAGCGGTGCACCGGCTGCGCTTCCTGCGCCAAGTATTGTCCCCTGGGCATCATCAGGATAGAAACGTCACCCAGCGGCAGCGCGATACCCCAGGGAGACAAGTACCGCCTGGAAGTCTTCGACATTGAACTGCAACGATGCATGTTCTGCGGGCTGTGCGTGGAGGCCTGTCCTTACGATGCCCTGTTCATGGGCAGCGGGTTTGAGCAGGGTCAGTACAGTCGCAAGAATATGATCATCACTATTGACCAGCTTCGGAATGCCGAAAAGCACCCAAGCACCTGGTTCCGGCCCCAGCTGGAGGGCTACGAGGGAGATACCAGCATCCGCCGCGTGACCCCTACCATCGCCCAGGGCGACTCCCGCTTTACCTACGATCCCCGGGGCGGTCCGCCGCTGGGGTGGCGGGAGGTCGGCCGGGAGGCCTGGCGCTGGCATCAGAAGGAAAAGGCCGGAATGCGTCTCGAGCAGATTCCTGAGACACCGGAGTCCGCCGGCGAGAAGGCTTCGGAGCCGAGGGCAGATGACTAGGCCAACTGTGGGTTTCGTTGCCGCCCGGGTGGGAGCCAGCGCCGATACGAGAGGCAGGAGCCGATGGTAGGCGCACAGGATATAGTCTTTTGGGTCCTGGCAGTAGTCTCTATTGTAGCCGCCCTGGGCGTGGTGGTGGTGAAAGACCTTTTCCGGTCGGCGTTGCTGCTGGCCGTCGTGTTCATCGCCGTGGCCGGTTTCTTCGTGCTATTGAGCGCCGAGTTTCTGGCGGTGGTCCAGGTGTTGATTTACGTTGGCGCTATTTCCGTCCTTTTTATATTCGCCATAATGTTGACCCGAAACGTGCGAGAAGGGAACCTGCCCAACCGCCTGCAGATTCCGGCCATTTCGGTGTCAGCGCTACTGCTGGTGGGAATGATTGTCGCGGCGGTCAATACCGACTGGCGGCCCATACCCGAAGCGGCGGTGGAGATGGTGGACGCGGCGCAGACCCAGGCGGTAAGCGGCGGCGCGGGAGCAGGAAGCGAGGCAGGGCCGACCGGCATAGCTGAACTGCTAATCGGAGAATTCGTGCTGCCCTTTGAAGCCGTGTCGCTGTTGCTGCTGGCGGCACTTATTGGCGGGCTTGCCCTGGCCCGTTCCAGGGGGACCTAGCTACCATGTCGCTGGAATCCATGCTGATTGTGGCGGCCATCCTGTTCGCCATCGGCCTGTACGGCGCCCTGGCTCGCAGCAATGTCATCGCAGTGCTTATGTCCATCGAAATAATGTTCAATGCCGTGAACCTGACGGTGGTCGCCTTTGCCAGGTACGTGGCGCCCCTGGCGCTGCGGGAGGAGATAGGCAGCGTCCTTACCGGCCAGGTCTTTGCCATCTTCGTGATAACGGTGGCGGCTGCGGAAATAGCCCTGGGACTGGGGATAGTTTTTGCCATGTACCGGAATACCGAGTCGGTTACCCTGACCGAGGCCAACCAGTTGAGGCACTAGGCCGCAGCAAGAGCCGGCCAGGCGACCGGACAAGATAGACAAGATGTGGGTTGAGTTCAAGAAAACGCCAAACTTGATGATGGCGGAGATGTGGAAGGAAGTCCTGGAGGGAGAAGGACTTCCGGCGCGCATTCTACCCGAGGGCGACATTCGCGACTGGGGAGAAAGGGTGCCTTTTTCCGTCTATGTACCCAAGGGCCGTGAGCACGTGGCCGAAGAGATACTGAGGAAGCTTTAGATGGTCACCGAATCACTGGCCTGGGCAGTTTTTCTCCTGCCCCTGTTATCCTTCCTGCTGATTTCCCTGGTCATACGACCTTTCCTCAACCGTTTCGCTCAGCTGAGCGGGTACCTGCTGATAGCAGCGCTGGCAGTTGCCCTTGCGCTGTCGCTGCTGGTGCTGGTCAGGAGCAATGAGGGCGCGGACCTGGCCTTTCCTGCTCATACCTGGCTTGACCTGGGCGATGCCGCCATCCAGATAGGTCTGCTGCTGGACCCGGTTACCTGCATCATGCTGGTGGTGGTCACCGGCGTCAGCCTCCTGGTACAGATCTATTCTCTGGGCTACATGCGGGGTGACGCGGGTGTTTCGCGGTATTTCGCATACATGTCCCTGTTCACCGCCTCTATGCTGGGGCTGGTACTGTCGGCCAACATTGTCCAGCTCTACGCCTTTTGGGAACTGGTGGGTCTTTCGTCCTACCTGCTGATCGGATTCTGGCACGACCGTCCCTCTGCAGCCGCCGCGGCAAAGAAGGCCTTCATCATCACTCGAATCGGCGACGTCGGCTTCCTGCTGGCAATCATCTATCTGTTCTATCACGGGCCCCAGTTTGCCGCCCAGGGCCTGAATCCCCTGCACATTCCCGACATCTGGCAGGCGGCCCAGCCGCTGGCCACCGGTGGAGCCGTCCTGGGCGGAATGGCCCTGACCCTGGTCTGCCTGGGGATTTTCGCCGGCGCCGCCGGCAAGTCCGGGCAGTTTCCCCTGCATTCCTGGCTCCCCGATGCTATGGAGGGTCCCACCCCGGTCAGCGCGCTGATTCATGCCGCTACCATGGTGGCCGCCGGCGTTTTCCTGGTGGCCCGGTTCTTCCCCCTGTTCCAGGAGGCACGGGAAGCCATGATGGTGGTGGCCCTGGTGGGCGGCTTCACCGCCTTTGCGGCGGCCACCCTGGGCCTGGTGATGGACGACATCAAGCGGGTGATGGCCTATTCCACCATCAGTCAGCTGGGCTACATGATGGCCGCACTGGGCCTGGGCGCCTTCGGGCCGGCCCTGTTCCACCTGTTCACCCACGCTTTTTTCAAGGCCCTGCTGTTCCTGGGCGCGGGCAGTGTCAACCACGCCACGGGAACCTTTAACATGCGCTATATGGGGGGTATGGGCCGCTATATGCCCTGGACTTACTTCCTGCTCCTGGTGGGCGGCCTGAGCCTGGTGGGTATCGTCCCATTGGCCGGTTTCTGGAGCAAGGACGAAATTATCACCGCCGCCTGGCTGGGCGAGGGGCCGGTAGAACCTTGGGTCGCGCTGGCAGTTTTTGTTCTGCTGGTTGCCGCCGCCTTGCTGACTGCCTTCTATACCTTCCGGATGATTTCCCTGACCTTCCACGGTGAATTCCGGGGGGGCGGTGCCCGGGAATTGCAGGACGCCGAGGCGGAAGGCCTTCCCGCTCCCATTGCAGTAACCAGCGAAATGCACCTGGCCGAGTCGCCCAAGGTGATGGTGGCGCCCATGCTGGTCCTGGCTATTGCGGCTGCGCTGGCCGGCTACTTGGCCAATCCGCAATGGGTCAAGGACTTGCTGGGCATCCCGGGGCACTGGTTTTCCTATTATGTTGAGTCGGCCCTTGTATTCGGGCATGCTGAGACGGCGCCTTTCAACTGGCCTGTGGCTGCCATTTCTACGGTGGTGGCCCTGGCAGGCATTGGCCTGGCCTGGTTGGTGTATTCGCAACGCAGGCCGGCCAGCGATACGGGCGAATTGATGGAGCCTGCCACATCTGTAGAACAGGATGAGACCCACGGGTCTGCCGACGAGACGGCCCCAGGGCATAAACATGTGGCAGTTGCACCCCTGCGGCCAGAACCCCTGGCAAAGGCTGGCCCCGTCCATGCTCTCTTGTACCGGAAGTACTTCATTGACGAGCTATATGAGGGTCTGGTCGTAAGGCGCATCTTCTACCGCTTGTTTGCCGGATTGACCGACTGGCTGGACCGGAACCTGGTGGACGGAGTTGTGGAGTTGTTCGCCTGGCTGACCCGGCAGACGGGGCGTCTGTTCGCCCAGTTGCAAACGGGACAGGTCCAGTTCTATGGCGCCGTAATCGTCCTGGGGGCGGTGATCATCCTGGTAGGTTATCTCGCATTCGGCGCTGGGATCGGGGAGTAGTCGCGTGTTGTCTGTACCGGGACTGCTGACTCTAACCGTTTTCCTGCCGGCGCTGGGGGCCCTGGCCATCCTGATCCTGTTCCGCGGCGATCGAGTCGTGCGCGGTTTTGCCCTGCTGGTGGGACTGGCCGACCTGCTACTCTCCGTCGCGGTATTCCTGTCCTTCGACCGTGGCGAAGGCGCTGCCAGATTCCAGCTGATAGACCGCATCACCTGGATTTCGGCGGAAACGTTCAATGCCAGCTATTTCCTGGGAGTAGACGGTCTCAGCGCGCCGATGGTGCTGCTGACGGGACTTCTGGGCTTCTGCGCCATTATCGCTTCCTGGTCAATCCGGGAGCGGGTCAGGGAGTATTTTATCTGGCTGCTGCTGTTGCAGACGGCGGTGATGGGTGTCTTCACGTCGCTGGACTTCCTGCTCTTCTTCCTGTTCTGGGAACTGGAACTGCTGCCCATGTATATGCTCATCGCCAACTGGGGCACCGGGCGCAAGACTTACTCCGCAATGAAGTTCCTGATTTTCACCATCCTTGGCAGCGCGTTTATGCTGGTGGCTATAGTGGCGGTCGCCGCCAGCCAGACTGCCGGTTCCTTCGACATGACCCTGCTGCTGGAGCCTGCTTCCATGCTGAACGGGGCTTCGGCCGCCCTGCCCTTGTCTTTGCTTTTCTGGCTGTTCTTCGTCGCCTTTGCCGTCAAGCTCCCGACCTGGCCGGTCCACACCTGGCTGCCTGATGCCCATACGGATGCCCCCACGGCCGCCAGCGTTATGCTGGCCGGGGTAATGCTGAAGATGGGAGGCTACGGTCTGCTCCGGGTGAACGTAGGGATGTTCCCCGGCGAAGTTACGGCCTTTGCATGGCTGTTGATTTTGCTTGGGGTGATCAGCGTCCTGTACGGCGCGATGGTTACTATCCGCCAGACGGACCTGAAACGGTTGATTGCCTACTCCAGCGTCAGCCACATGGGCCTGGTGATGGTGGGCATCGGTTCCGTGGGTGCCGCCGCCGGCCAGGTAACCGGCGCGGGACTGAACGGGGCGGCCATGCAGCTGTTCACCCACGGCACCATCACTGGGCTGCTGTTCGTGGGCGTTGGGCTGATTTACGACAAGGCCCACACACGCTACATCCCCGACCTGGGGGGCCTGGCTGCCCGAATGCCGGTGGCCGCCGCGGCACTGGCGATTGCCGGATTTGCGTCCCTGGGCCTGCCCGGGCTCAGCGGCTTCGTCTCTGAAATTCTGGTGTTCTTCGGCGCCTTCCGCGCCTTCCCCGTCATGACGATCCTTTCGGTGCTTGGGATAATTCTGGCCGCCGGCTATATTCTCTGGATGCTGGAACGTTCCCTGTTCGGCCCCCAGCGGGAAAGATTCGCGGATTTGACCGATGCTTCGCCCCTGGAAGCTGTGCCCCTGGCATTGCTGGTCGTCAGCATAGTTCTGGTAGGGGTTTACCCTGCCTTTCTAACCGAAGTCTTCGACACGGCCATAACCCGCATGGTTGACGTGATCAACGTCCAGGCCACGGGTTTGGTTGGAGTCAGGTAGCAGGATACCGGCCCAAATGTCGCTTCACGACCTGTACCTAATTTCGCCGCAGCTCAGCATGGCCGCCCTGGCAGTGCTGGTGATCCTGGCCGACCTGGTGATGCCGCGCAAGGGATGGGTCAGCGCCCTGGCGCTGGTGGGCCTGGCTGTGCCCCTGGCTTTCACTTTGGTGCAGTTGTACGGGCTGCCGAGCGGGATTTTGGGATCTGGACCGGAAAACCTGGTGCCGGCTTCGGGAATCCTGAATGACAGGCTGGCCGTGGATCGCTTCAGCATCTTCTTCAACCTGATGGTGGTCGCGTCCCTGGCGCTGGTCTTCCTGGCGTCCATCAACTATGTCCTGGAGCTTCCTCGACTACGGGGGGAGTTCTACGGCCTGATGCTCCTTTCCGCCAGCGGAATGATGCTGCTGGCATCGGCCACGGAACTTATTACCATTTATGTTGCCCTGGAACTTACGACGCTGCCCCTGGTGGCCATAGCCGCCTTCCTGCCCAATGCCAGGTCCAGCGAGGCGGGGATGAAGTTCCTCGTAATCGGGGCCATCAGTTCGGCCCTTACCCTTTACGGCATGGCCCTGCTGTACGGCTTCAGCGGCAGCACCACCCTGGAAGGAATTGCCCTCTCCCTGGGCGGCCCGCTGCGCGACGACGTGCCCTTTGGCAGCTACGCCGTACTGGTTGGGATCGCCGTGTTGACCGTGGGAATCGCCTTCAAGCTTTCGGCCATTCCCTCCCAGATGTGGGTGCCCGACGTTTACGAAGGTGCGCCGATTCCCATGGTAGCGTTCCTGTCCGTGGCCAGCAAAGCGGTGGCCTTCGCCCTGCTGCTGCGCTTCCTGTACAGCGGCTTCCTGCTGTTTGACGCCGACTGGGGAACATTGCTGGCTATCCTGGCCGCCATTTCCATGACCGTCGGGAACCTGGTGGCCATCGCCCAGAGTAACATCCGGCGCCTGCTGGGGTACAGCACCATTGCCCACGCCGGCTATATCCTGGTGGGAGTGGCGGCCGTGGCCCAGGGCGCTGACTCGGGCACATCCGGCGAAGGCTACGCCACCTTTGGCCCCAGCAGTGTCCTGTTCTACCTGGTAGCCTACGCCGCGGCTAACCTGACCGCCTTCTTTGTCATCCTGGCAGTCCATTCCCGCATTGGCAGCGACCTGATTGAAGACTACGGCGGCGTGTTCCGGCGCTTCCCATTCCTGGCCGTCACGCTGGCCGTGGCCCTGGTGGCCCTTATCGGAGTGCCTCCCACGGGCATCTTCATCGGAAAGATTTACCTTTTCCTGGCGGCGGTCAAAAGCGAGTTGGCCTGGCTGGCGATAATCGGGGCCGTGAACAGCGTGATTTCCGCTTATTACTACGTTCGAATCATCCGGGTTATGTTCCTGAACCCGGAGTCGGAGGCGGTGGCTGCCGTCGGCCTCGGCGGCATCCAATCCCGAGGTCAGAGGGTCTCGCCCTTCACCCTTGTGGCGCTGGCGCTGACCCTGGCGGCAACCGTCTTGCTGGGCATCCTGTTCGGGCCCGTGGTGCAGGCCGCCGAGGGGGCGGTATCCGCCCTGCCGGGTGTCCTGTTCCAATAGGAAAGGGAGTGAGCAGCGCCGTTGCACTCCAGTTTTGGCGCAAAGGGCCATGTCTTCGCTTGAAGCAAACCCAACAGTCTGCGGTTCGAGTTTCTCGTCTTCGCGAGAAGAAAAGGCTTAGGCCGAACCGGCCTTTGGGGGCCACCTAGCTGGTACGGCAAAAAGTCGTAGCGTTTTTTACGCAATTCGGCGCTAATTGACACTAAATTGGTGCAATGCTAGACTGCCTTATCCTGGCCCGGTAACCACAAAAACCGTTTTAATGGTCGGTCAATTTGTCCAGCCAAATAAGAACCGTCGGCATCATCTACAACGCCCGAATTCCCGAAGCTCTGGACCTGAGCAATGCAATAGTCAATGAACTTTCCCTGGAGCAAAGCAGTTGGATTTCACCGGCGGAAAACCCCGAGGAGTTGCGGGAGCAGGTATCTGGAACTGAACTTGTGGTAACCGCGGGCGGAGACGGGACAATGTTGCGGGCGGTACAGGTTACCGCTCCAATTGGTGTTCCCATGGTGGGCATTAACATGGGTCGCCTGGGATTTATGACCGAACTGCAGGTTCACGACGCTCTGGAGAGGCTCCCGTCTTACTATAACGGAAGCGCCCGGGTGGACGAGCACAATATGATCAGCGCCCGGATAGTGCGCCACGCCGATTCTTCTCTACCCAAGGTTGAGGGCCCTTACCACGCCCTTAATGACGTGGTGATTTCGCGGGGGTCCGTGTCCCGTGTGGTAACCATCCGCACCACCATAGACGGGGCGGAGGTGGCTTCCCTGCGGGCCGACGGTATCATCCTTTCCACAGCCACCGGCAGTACGGGTTACAGCCTGGCCGTGGGCGGCCCTATTCTGGACCCGTTATCTGAAGACTTGATAGTAAAGCCGGTAGCGGCACACGTGGGAATGTCCGCCGCGCTGGTGCTACGGCCCAAGACCAAGGTGGGCCTCTACCTGGAAGGCGCCCAGGCCGCGGTGCTCAGCGTTGACGGCTACATTGAACGCGAGTTGCAGCCCGGGGATCGGGTGGAAGTCGAGCAGAGTCCCTTGAAGGCCAGGTTCCTGCGGGCGTACCCCAGCAACCATTTCTATGCGACCCTGACACGCCGCCTGGGCTTCAGCATTCGAGGACAGTAATCGGCGCTGCCTGGCATTTACGTTCCGCCTTGAAGGCTAAACAATCTGAACGACACGCTCAGGGAACAATGGAACAAGACCTCACCGAAACTACCATCGCATCAGCAACTCACTACCAGGGAACTATCCTGACTTTGCGGAAAGACCAGGTGCGAATGCCCAATGGCCGCATCACCGTGCGCGAGGTGGTGGAGCACTCCGATTCCGTGTGCATGGTGCCGCTGGATGCCGACGGAAATGTCCTGCTGGTGCGCCAGTACCGCAAACCTACCGAGTCCGCCTTGCTGGAGGTACCGGCCGGCGGAATCGAGGAGGGCGAGACTCCCGAAGGGGCGGCCATGCGTGAACTCCAGGAAGAGGTATCCCACGTCGCCGGAGTGCTTACGCCGCTGACCGGGTTCTGGCTGGCTCCGGGCTGGTGCGACGAGTATATGTACGCCTTCTTGGCCACCGAATTGCAGCCGTCGGACCTGGAGCAGGACTTTGACGAAATGGTGGAGACCAGGCGCGTTCCCCTGGCCGAAACTCTCCGGTTGATGGAGCAGGGAGTGATACAGGACGCCAAGAGTATTGCGTCGCTGCTGCAGGCAATGCGGATTGTTGGGGTGACAGGCGCAGGGTAGCTGCGACCGGTACCTACTCCGCTCATTTTGGACCATCCGACGGATGGCCAGGTAAGCAGCCAAAGCTTCAACTGGCCCACTATGACCGAAGCCGTGATGGATTGCAGGCCGTACGGGTTGTTGGGGAAACCGGTTCTGTGGATAATTAGGCGAGAAAATCGGCAGGGCGCGGGCCCTTGGCCGGAAATTTGGGGAGATAGCGGAATTATATGCTTGAGCATGATGTCCTGGTAATTGGCGCCGGTCTGGCAGGCATGAGAGCAGCTATTGCCGCCAGCGCGAACGGCGCCAACACTGCCATTATCAGCAAGGTCCATCCGGTGCGTAGCCATTCCAACGCCGCCCAGGGTGGCATCAACGCCGCCCTGCTCGACCGGGGCGACGACTGGGAAGACCACGCCTACGACACAATCAAAGGTAGCGACTTCCTGGGCGACCAGGATGCCATCGAAATTATGTGCCGCTCTGCCGGACGCGCCCTCATCGATATGGAACACATGGGCGTGACCTTCAACCGGGACGATGAGGGTAAACTGGGAACCAGGGCATTCGGCGGCCAGCGCCGGGCTCGCACCTTCTTTGTTGGTGACTTCACCGGACAAGCCCTGCTCCACGTTATGTTCGAGCAGTTGATCAAGTCCCAGGTACGCAGCTACGAGGAGTGGTTTGTTACGTCCTTGATTATCGAGGACGGGCAGGTTGGCGGGGTTACGGCCCTGGAAATTCGCACCGGAGAGCTTCACGCCATCCGCGCCAAGACGATCATCCTGGCCACCGGAGGATGCGGGCGCATCTTCGAGCCTTCCACCAATGCCTTGATCGTTACGGGCGACGGCATGGCCCTGGCCTACAACGCGGGAGCGGGGCTGATGGACATGGAGATGGTCCAGTACCATCCCACCACCCTGGCCGGCAGCGGCGTGCTGCTGTCCGAGGCGGCTCGCGGGGAGGGCGCTTACCTTCGGGACAAGAACGGCAATCGCTTCATGGAGCGGTACGCTCCCAACATGATGGAGCTGGCCTCCCGGGACGTCGTTTCCCGGGCCGAGCAGACCGAAATCAACGCCGGCAACGGGGTAAACGGCTGCGTGTTCCTGGACTGCACCCACCTGGGTGAAGCCCTGATCATGGAGAAGCTTAGCCAGATTCGCGAGATCGGAATTGACCTGGCCGGTGTGGACATGATCAAGGAGCCGGTGCCCATTCGCCCTGGCATGCACTACATCATGGGCGGAATCAAGACCGACGTTGACGGCCTTACCAGCATCCCGGGCGTATACGCCGCAGGGGAGTGCGCCAACGTCAGCGTCCACGGCGGCAATCGCCTGGGCGCCAACTCCCTGCTGGACACCATCGTCTTCGGAGAACGCTCGGGCAACCACGCCGCCGACGCCTGCCGGGGCATAGACTTTGTGGACTTCAGCGAGGACGAGGTAGTTGCCAAAGAGGAACGGCGCATCGCCGATCTGCTGGAACGGCCAGACAACGGCGACCGTTGGGGAGCCATCCGGCAGGCCATGGGCGAGTCCATGGTGCGCAACGTGGCCGTCTTCCGGGACGAACAGACTATCAGCGAAGCCATCCGGGACTTCTCCGACCTGCGCGAGCGGTACAACTCAGTGCCCGTTGAGAACAAGCGGCGCACCTTCAATACCGACCTGGTGTTCGCCCTGGAACTGGGGTATATGCTGGACGTGGCCGACACCATCGCCTTCAGCGCCCTGGAGCGTCGGGAGAGCCGGGGCGCTAACGCCCGCACCGATTTCCCGGAGCGGGACGACGAAAACTGGCTGAAGCACATTGTTGCCAGAAAGGGCGAGGTTGGCCCGGAACTGTCCTACATGCCCGTGACTATCACTAAGTGGACCCCCGAAGAGAGGAAGTATTAGCCAATGGACGTTACCATCAAGATAAGACGCTACGACCCGGAGGCGGAGCAGCCCGGCAGCTACTGGGAGAGCTTTGACGTCTCCGTGGCAGATAACGCTACGGTGCTGGACGCGCTGATCAAAATTCGGGAGGAGATGGACGGCACCCTGACTCTCCGCTGCTCCTGCCGAAGTGCCATCTGCGGTTCCTGCGCCATGCGCATCAACGGCCACGCCGGCCTGGCCTGCAAGACGGCCCTGGCCCTGGCAGTTGACGAGAACAACTCCGTTACCATCGAACCCGCCGGTGTAATGAGGGTCATTAAGGACCTGGCCGTGGACTTTGAGCTGTTCTGGGACAAAATCCGGGCAGTGGAGCCGTACCTGCAGCCTTCCGGGGCGGAGCCTGAGGGCGAGTACATAGCATCCAACGAGTCCATGCTCCACCTTTCGGGCGTTACTGCCTGCATTATGTGTGGTGCCTGCGTTTCCGACTGCACGGTACTGGAGGTAGACCCCACCTTCCTGGGCCCGGCGGCCCTGGCCAAGGCCTATCGCTTTACCGCAGACCCCCGGGACGGCAATCGGGAGGGAGTTTCCCGGGAGCGTTTGCGCAACCTGAGCGAGGCTACAGGCATGTGGGACTGCACCCGTTGCAACGAGTGTGTCCAGGCTTGCCCCAAGGGCGTTGCTCCTATGGATCGCATCATGGGCCTGCGCGAGCAAGCCCTTCAGGCCGGTTTCACCAACAACAACGGCGCCCGCCATACCGGAGCATTTACCGAATCGGTAGGCCACAGCGGCCGTCTGGACGAACTGCGGCTTCCCATCAAGTCTGTGGGCGGCGTTACCAATGTGGCCGCCATGATCAGCTATGCTCCCGTGGGCTGGCGGGCCCTAACCCACGGCAAAATGCCACCGATCCGGCACAAGAACGTGGAAAATGTCGAAAACGTGCGTCGCTTGTTCCGCAAGCTGGAACCGGAACTGGCGGGGTCGCAAATTGGAAAGAATTCGCCTTTTGGCTAGGCCGTAATGAAGCCTTTCGCCATTTGGGCCACTGCCCCTTGTTAAGGGGCGCATAAACAGGAGGAACTGAACAGTGAAGTATGCTTTTTTCCCCGGCTGCGTTTCCCAGGGAGCCGCGCCGGAACTGTACCCCGCTGCAGTGATGATTTGCCAGCGGCTCGGCATTGAATTGGAGGAGATTCCGGGCTGGACCTGTACCGGCGCCGGCGTTATGCAGGAACGGAACCAGTTCTTTGCCGACACCCTGAACGCCCGCAACTTCGCCAAGGCCGAACAGATGGGGCTGCCCATCCTGACCATCTGCAGCACCTGCCAGGGGGTTATGAGCCAGGCCAACAAGCGCATGACCAGGGACCCGGAGTACCTGGCAGAGATCAACAGCCACCTGGCCGAGGAGGGCCTGGAGTACAAGGGCACCGCCGAACCCAAGCACCTGCTGTGGATTATGATCGAGGACATCGGCCTGGACAAGGTTACTGACCTGGTTACCCGTCCCCTGGCCGGCATCCGCATGGCCCCTTTCTACGGGTGCTACATTGTCCGCCCCACGGAGGCGCTGGACATTGAGGAACATCCGGAGCGGCAGACTTCCCTGGAGACGTTGATTGAAACCCTGGGCGCTACGGTGGTGGACTTTGAGGGCAAGACCCGCTGCTGCGGCTTCCCCATTCTCACCATCAACGAGAAAAACTCCATGGCCATGGTGGGCAAGCACACCTCCGAGGCCAAGGACCTGGGCGCCGATGCCATGGTTACACCCTGCCCTCTGTGCCACCTTAACCTGGACGGCTACCAGCCCAAGGCGTCCGCCCAGATCAAGCGCAGCGTAGACCTGCCCATCCTGCACCTTCCCCAGGCCATTGGCCTGGCCATGGGCATCTCCCCCCAGGAACTGGGCCTGCAGAAGCACATCATGAGTACTCAGCCCTTGACCGTAAAGCTGGGTGCAGCCCGCTAGTCAGCCAATTCTTTCAATCCATCACTGAGTGTGCATTCAAACGGCGGCGCAAATTTGCGCCGTCGATTCTTTTAAAGCCGCGTAAATTCAATACATCCGCGATTGAGGTTGGTAATACCAGTGCAGCAACATGAACAGTCATTTCCTCGGGTTCCCGAAGACTGGCAGAAGGCCCTTGCCATCGTAGCTCACCCGGACGACCTGGAGTACGGCGGTGCCAGTGCAGTTGCAAAATGGACGACACAAGGCAAAAAGGTCATTTACCTCATGGTGTCAAGGGGAGAAGCAGGCATAGACAGCATGGACCCGTCGTTGGTCGCGCCGCTGCGCTCACAAGAGGAAATAGACGCTGCTACCGTCGTCGGGGTGAATGAGGTGGAGTTCCTGGATTACCCGGATGGCGTCATAGAGTACGGCCTTGCCCTGCGCAGGGACCTGAGCCGGGCGATTCGCAGGCACCGTCCTGAGGTACTTGTTACCATCAACTACGGGCTGAAATTTTCGTCGGGTCACCTGAACATGGCCGATCATCGCCACGTGGGTTTGGCAGTTCTTGACGCTGCCCGGGACGCCGGAAACCGTTGGATTTTCCCCGAGTTGATGGAGGAAGGATTTGAACCCTGGAACGGCGTCCGCTTTGTCGCAGTCCTTGGGGCTGGCGCCGAAGCCGGACACGGTATTGACGTAACCGGGTTCCTGAAGAGTGGCCTGGACTCGTTGCGAAAGCATCGGGCTTACCTGGACAACCTGGAAACGTCTGCAGAGGAAACCTTCCGGATGCTGACAGCCCATGCTCAAGAGTCGGGCCGGCTCCTGGGCTGCGAACACGGTTTGATGGTGGAGCTAGTGCTGATTAACGAACCCTGGGGTTAGCGCTGCGTCGCAGTCGATTTGATGACTAACGCTGAGGCTCCGACACTCGGGCCAAAGCCGGTAACGACTCACGGGAGTTCATGAATTCCGGCCTGCGCGGCATGGCCGCTAATCCCCAATCCATTGTTTCAAGGTTGTTCGAACCCCAGCCGGGAAACTCTACTCCCTGCTGATCAACCTGACCCTTTCTTCCTTCGGGCAAAACTTGGTAGATCGCCTACCATTGCCGCGAATCTTCGGCGCGGACGTTGTCGGGCAGGCGGTAAGACAGGCCGCTATCGTCATAAGCAGACACCATCAACAGCGAGGCGAACGTGGACTCATTCTGCTTACTGAGCATAGTCTTCAGCGCTTTGATCCGCCGGTCCATCCGATACAGGAAAAGAGTCAAGGGCAGGGTGTTCTTGGGAAAGCGCAGTTGATCAGCCAGTGTGGCCCCAATCAGCGCCCGCGAGACCGGGTAAATGAGCTTGCTCACCATAGCCTGGCGCTGACGAGGGTCCTCAATCCCAGCCACCAGGGGCGCAGAGTTTATCAGAGCATTCGACATCAGGATGGACTCTTCGGTGGGGGGCGGTTCGCAAAGGAGGCCGATGTCGCGTATTTTGGCGGCGCTATCCTCGTCAGAGAAAAGGATAGCCTCGGGAACGCCCATAAGGTAGCCGGAGTAGCGCCAGACAGCAAAGAAACCGGCCCGCTCTTCCGGCGTATAGAAAGCTCCCAGCTTGGTGGAGAAATCCAGCGTGCTTCCGGCGAAATTGGCAACGGCAAAGCCCATGTGTGCGGCGCTCAGCGGTGTGCCCCAGGCCTCGTGCTCCCATTCTTCCGACTGTGCCAGCAGCCGGCGAACCTGGGAGTGGATGAAGCGGATGCGCACCGAGAGTTTCCAGCCATCGCCCTGCCGTCCCAGTCCACCGGGGAAGAATATCTCCAACATATGCCGGTTGTTCTGCCTGAGACGCCAGACGCCGTTATCGAAAATCCGCCCCGTCTGCACGAAGGACTTGCTGATCAGGGTGGAAAAGCCGACCAGCAAGGTTCCGGCCACAAAGGCGGCCAGGACGTCAGCGGCGTTCCGCTGAAAGGCGACAATACCCGGGTAAAAAACGTCATGGTCCAGCCAGTCCGGGTCCGGTTGGGGCGCCGTAAGGAAAAACTCTCGCATGGCTTGGGGCGCCTCTCGGAGACCGGCCTCGTCTTCCTGCATCCCGGCGTTTATGAACTGATGTATGAGGTCCTGGGGCAGTGGGGACAATTCCTCTATGAGCGCGTCCATTACAGGATCGCCTATGGTAGTGTGGCGGATATAGTTGTCCGCCAAAGCATTGTCTATCTGCCGGGCTCTCTCGTATCCAGCCGTGTAATCCCCGGGGACAATCATCCTGTTTTCGGGCTCTCCCTGCAAATGGGCGACCTTATTGGCATTTAAGGGGGCTTTCGTTACGCCCTAGAGTACAGCCGCCGCCTCCAAAAAACTGTCACGAGGTCTAAGGAATATCTGAATAAGTCTCATCTAATCCGTTTTTCCCGCCCTCGCGGGAACCCGGTCTTCAGGAATTCGAGACACCTGTCTTCGGTGAAATAGGGTCATTTGGAGGTTCCATTAGGAACCTAGCAAAAATTCACAGCCTACCTTCCGGATCGACTCTGAACAACTTTTCCCAGAAGGTTCTACGGACCGGCTTACTGGAGCAGCGCAGGCATCACCTCCCTGGCCGCTTCCAGCGTTCGCTCCACATCCTCGTCGGTGTGCACCAGGGATGGATAGTACTTTTGGGGCCACCCCTTCAAGATTCCTCTTTCCAGCAGACCATGGTTCAGGCGTGCCATCAGGTTTCCATTGGCTGCCAGGCCGTCCCGATAGTTGAGAACAGGCTTATCGATGAAGTAAATATCAAAGATGGGGTCTTCGCCGCTGCTCTGGACCGTCAGACCGTTGTTGGCGCAAATCTCCATCAATCCTTCCCGCAGCCTGCGCCCGGTGTTCCACAGGCGCTCGTAGGCCCCCTCTTTCCGCATTTCCGCCAGGGTTGCCAGGCCGGCGGCGCATGCCACGGGATTGCCGTTCAACGTGCCAATCTGGTTTACGTATTCATCGGAATCCACCAGCGACTGGTCGTACACCGACATTATGTCTTCTCGTCCCATTACTGCAGCCAGCGGGTAGCCGCCGCCCATGATTTTACCCATGGAGCAGAGGTCGGGCGTAACTCCGTAATAGACCTGGGCGCCGCCGTAGGCCAGCCGATAGCCGGTAACCACCTCGTCAAAAATCAACGGAATGTCGTACCGCTGCGTCAGGTCCCGCAGCCCCTGGAGAAAGCCGGGCCTCGGAGCAATAATGCGCTGCACCGGTTCGACGATTACGGCGGCCACTTCGTCGTGATGGGCGCTTATGATTGACGCGGTGGTCTCCAGGTCGTTGTATGGCGCCACAAGCATCAGGTCCTGGATCGCACGGGGAATGCCGCCGCTATTTGGCACGGCCACGGGAAACTCCTCGGTGGCCGAGGGGGTAACACTCATCAGGGCGTAGTCGCTGGTGCCGTGAAAGCCCCCTTCGAACTTTAGAATCTTCTCCCGCTTGCGGTAAGCCCTGGCCGCTCGCATGCACTGGAAACAGGCGTCGGTGCCGCTGGTGGTGAACCGCACCTTGTCGGCGCAAGGCACCGAGTTGACCAGTTCTTCGGCCAGCAGGACCGCCTTTTCGTTGGTCGTGAAAAAAGTGCTGCCCTGGCTTGCAGCCTCCTGAACCGCCTCTACCACGGCCGGGTGAGAGTGTCCCAGCACCATGGGGCCGGACCCCATCAGCCAGTCCACGTACTCGTTGCCGCTAACGTCCCACACGTGGGAGCCCCGCCCTTCCCGCGCCAGGAAGTTCAACGAATCGGGAAAGTTTGTGTTGCCCGAGCCTCCGCCGGGCAGGTACCGGGACGCTTTTTCCAGCAGTTCCATTTCCCGTGCATTTCGATTCACCACTTTACCACCCTCTCCATCCTAATCGATTTGTCCCGTCTAATAACATTCTACAATACTTGGGGCGACTTGGAAGCATTCAAGAGAAAGCGGCTTCGAACTTGGATTTGTTCAAAGCCGCTTTTTCTGTTCAGGCTCCGCGCCTGCCGAGGTGAAAGCCAAGGCCTTTAGCGGATGTCGGTATTCCCATAGGCCGAACTCTCCCACAAGATGCGAACAGGAGGTCAGGATTTCTCAGCCTTGGAGTTTCGCATTACGTCAACCAGTTCCTGGACGCTGGCCGCGGAGGCTTCCAGGGCCTTCTGTTCCGCGTCTGTCAGCTTGATTTCGATAACCTGTTCCATTCCGCCCGCGCCCACCTTGACGGGAACGCCCACGCACAGGCCGTTAATGCCGAACTCGCCTTCCAGGTAGGCGCAACCGGGGAGAATGCGCTTTTTGTCCAGAAGGATGGCCTCCACCATTTGGGTGATGGAAGCGGAGGGAGCGTAGTAGGCGCTCCCAGCCTTGAGCAGGGCGACAATTTCCCCGCCGCCCTGGCGTGTCCGTTCCACCAGGGCGTCCACCGTTTCCGCCGGTAAGAGCTCGCTGATGGGAATACCGCCCACCGTGGTGTAACGGACCAGGGGAACCATGTCGTCCCCGTGTCCGCCCAGCACGTAGGCATGCACGTCCTCGACCGAGACATTCATCTCCTGGGCGATAAAGGTGCGGAACCTGGCCGTGTCCAGCACGCCTGCCATGCCCAAAACCCGGTTGCGGGGGAACCCGCTGCTTTCCAGGATATTCTGGCACATTGCGTCCAGGGGGTTAGTAACCGCCAGGATGATGCAGTTGGGGGAATACTTGACCACCTGCTCGGTGACGGCCGAGGTGATGTTCATATTGGTCAACAGCAGGTCGTCGCGGCTCATTCCTGGGCGCCGGGCGATTCCCGCGGTAATGACCACCACGTCGGAATTGGCGGTGGCTTCATAGTCGTTGCTGCCGGTCACCATGGCGTCGGAGCCTATAACGGGGCCCGATTCCAGCATATCCAGCGCCTTGCCCTGGGGGAGGTCTTCCACCACGTCTACCAGCACGGTATCGGCGTAGCCCAACTGGTGTATTCTCTGAACGGCAGTGGCGCCCACATTGCCTGCGCCCACCACGGTTACTTTGCTTCTCATCTGGTAAGTGCTCCTAAATTTGTTTCCGCCGACCGTGATTTGGCCGGTTGGTTCAGTTCTATACTGCAGCCAGGATGGCGTTAAGGGTGGCGCTGGGGCGCATGACGCTGGCCGCCATCTCGTTGACCGGCCGGTAATAGCCGCCTATATCCATCGCCTTCCCCTGGGCCTCGTTCAACTCCTGGACGATCTGCTCCTCGTTCTCAGCCATCTGCTTCGCTACCTCGGTGAAACGGGCCTTCAGCTCCGGGTCCTTGTCCTGGGCTGCCAGGGCCTGGGCCCAGTACAGCGCCAAATAGAAATGGCTGCCACGGGTGTCCAGTTCGTTGACCCGGCGAGACGGGGCGCGGTTGTTGTCCAGGTGTTTCCCGATTCCCTGGTCCAGGGTCTCCGCCAGGATTCTGGCCTTATCGCTGTTGTTGGCTTCACCAAAATGCTCGAAGGAAGCAACCATGGCGCAGAACTCGCCCAGGGAGTCCCACCGCAAGTGCCCCTCTTCCACGAACTGCTGGACGTGCCTGGGGGCAGACCCGCCGGCGCCGGTCTCAAACAGACCCCCGCCGTTGAGCAGCGGCACTACAGAGAGCATCTTGGCGCTGGTGCCCAGCTCCAGGATGGGGAAAAGGTCCGTCAAGTAGTCGCGAAGCACGTTACCGGTCACAGCAATGGTGTCCAGCCCTTTGCGGCTTCGTTCCAGAGTAGCTTTCATGGCCTCAACGGGCGGCATCGAGCTAATTTCAAGGCCGCTGGTGTCGTGCAAGGGTAGATACTGCTCCACCTTCTTTAGCAGTTCAGCGTCATGGGCCCGCGTCCGGTCCAGCCAGAAAATTGCCGCCTGGCCGGTCAGCCTGGCCCGGGCGACTCCGAGCCTGACCCAGTCCTGAATAGGCGCGTCCTTGGTCTGGCACATCCGGAATATGTCGCCTTCCTCAACCTGATGGTCCATCAGGACGGCTCCGGAGGCGTCAACCACCCGAATGCGACCGTTGCCTGGCGCTTCAAAGGTCTTGTCGTGGGAACCGTATTCCTCGGCAGCCTGTGCCATAAGGCCGACGTTGGCGACACTGCCCAGGGCTGCCGGATCCAGCGCCCCATTCTTCTGGCAGTCTTCTATTACGGCCTGGTAGATAGTGGCATAGGACCGGTCGGGAATGAGGGCTATGGTGTCCTGCAGTTCATTGTTGGGACCCCAACTCCGCCCCCCGTCGCGGATGATGACGGGCATGGAGGCGTCAATGATTGTATCGCTGGAAACGTGAAGGTTGGTGATTCCCCGGTTGGAATCCACCATGGAAAGCCCTGGTAGCTTGTCGTAGACCGCCTGAATGTCTGACTCGATGGCTGCCCTGGTTGCTTCGGGAAGACCCTGAATCTTGGTCAGGAGTTCGGCCACACCATTGTCCGGGTCTACCGCTACCTGGGCCAGTTCATTCGAATACTTGTCGAATATATCCTGGAAATACACCCCCACGAAGTGTCCGAAGATGATGGGGTCCGATACCCGCATCATAGTGGTCTTCACGTGGAGGGATATCAGCACGTCTTCGGCCTTGGCTCTGGCCAGTTCGTCGGCGTAGAACTGGCGCAGGGATCGAACATTCATCACGGCGCAGTCCAGAATCTCTCCCGACTGAATCGGGATTCCGGACTTCAGGGCCGTGGCGTTGCCGTCGGCGCCTACGAATTCAATGGTGGCAGAGCCGGCTTCAGTGGTGGTGACGGCCTGCTCACTGCCAAAAAAGTCCCCGCTGCTCATGAAGCCTACCCGGGTCCTGGAGACGTCGGGCCAGTCTTGCATCATACGGTGGGGATTGCGCTTGCCGTGCTCTTTGACCGCGGTTGAGGACCGGCGATCGGAATTCCCCTCGCGTATTACAGGATTCACCGCACTACCCAGCACCCTGGAATAGCGCACCTGGATTTCCCGCTCCGCATCGTTGGCAGGCTGGTCCGGGTAATCGGGGATGTTGTACCCCTTGGCCTGCAATTCTGCGATGGCGGACTTCAGCTGGGGAATGGACGCGCTGATGTTGGGGAGCTTGACCAGGTTAGCGGACGGCTCAAGGCACAACTCCCCGCACATCCGCAGGTAATCTGGTATCTTCTGCTCCTCTGTCAAGTTGTCCGGAAAGTTTGCGATTATGCGTCCCGACAGCGAAATATCCCAGGTTTCCAGTTCGATTCCAGTATCCTTGGTAAAGGCCTGCAGAATCGGCAGCAACGAATAAGTTGCTAAGGCCGGGGCCTCATCGGTTTCGGTATAAATTATCCTGGCGGCTTCTGCCATTTTCCACTCCTCAGCGATTTAGCTTTACCGGCCGTGGCCTGGTCTGCCCTTAAGCAGTCCCCGGGCCCAGCCGATTGTTGTCAGCATGAAATTTGCCTTTGGTACACAGCGTTTGTAGCGAACCTGGACTAACAGTTCTCTCAAGAAGAAAAGTGCTGGCATTCCTACCTTGAGTGTCTGCTCAATCCCGTGTCCAGGCGCCCTATTGATGGGCAAGATTAGCTTGCCCGCCGTCCAGGGCAAGGCCCGCCCATTATACAATGATCGTGCCTTGCCCGGTACCCCTGAAGCTTGCCGCACAGCACTCCGGTCCGAATGGTTGGAACCGCCGGTTTTGACTGTACTCCGCAGGTTCGATGCGTATCTTTTCCTGTAGTCAGGGAAGTAGTATCATTTATGCGTAGTTCTTTCTGGATGCAAGTGGGCTAATCGTTCGGTTGAATCCAAATCGGCAATACTTAACATCATCCAACAGGGCATGGAGCAGAGTTGAGAAATCTCGGCAACCTCCTCGTTCACTTGTTTAACCGCCAGGGACGGATGGACCGAGTCTTCCCCTCGTCGGTCCACGATCGCTGCCTGTATTGCGAAGAGGAAATACGTGATTCTACCTCCTACCAAAGCTTCAGGGTGTGTCCCTACTGCCGGTTTCACTACTCCCTGTCGGCCCGCCAGCGAATCCAGCTCTTGGCCGACCGCAAGAGTTTCAGGGAAACCCATAAGTACCTGAACTCTGTTGCGCCAATCACCTTCTCCCAACGGGGTTCCTACCGAAACCTGGTTAGCAAGGACCAGAACCGCACCGGCCTGACGGAAGCCACGGTTACTGGCACTTGCCGGATTGACGGCGAACGTACGATGCTGGTGGTACTGGACTTCGGCTTCATGGGCGGGAGCATGGGCAGCGTTGTGGGGGAGAAAATTGCGTTGGGTTTGGAGGAGGCTGCTCGCCAGGAACTTCCCCTAGTGGCGGTGGTGACCGGCGGCGGCGCCCGCATCCAGGAAGGCGTACTGTCCCTGATGCAGATGGCCAAGACGGTCACGGCAGCCAGTCGTTTCAAGGAAAAGGGACTACCGTTCGTCGTGGTGCTGGCCAACCCTTCAACGGGTCAGGCCTACGCCAGCTTTGCCAACCTGGCTGACGTGATTCTTGCGGAACCCGGGTCTCTGATTGGGCTGTCGCCCTTGCGCGCGCTCCGTGAGCTGTCGGCAACTCCTTTGCCCCTGGACGCACACACTGCGGAGTCCCACCTGGAACATGGCCTGCTGGACAATGTGGTGGATCGGGAGTCTTTGAAAGTCCGCGTGGCGGCGCTGTTAAGGCTGCTGACTGGAGAGAAACTGGGCAAGGGTGAGTTCAGGCCCCCGCCGAGGACGCGGCCGGCCCTGGGCGCCGACCCGGAAGTATGGGAGGCCGTATCGGTTACCCGCCATGGTGATCGGCCCTCTGCGACCTATTATATTCGTAACGTACTCACCCAGTTTTTTGAACTGCACGGTGACCGCCTGAGTGGGGATGATGGCTCCATAGTCACCGGGGTTGGTTACTTGTATGACCTTCCCGTGGCGGTGGTGGGCCAACAACGGCCCTATTCCCTGGACGGCGCCAAGTATCACGTCAATCCGGACGGGCTGCGAAAAGCGCAGCGATTGATAAAACTGGCTGCCCGGTTCCGGCTGCCCGTCATTTCCTACATAGATACCCAGGGGGCCGACCCGGGGCTGGAAGCTGAAGAGCACGGCATGGGGAATGCCATCGCTACCACCCTTTCTCAGCTGCTGGAAGCTCCCGTACCTATAATTGCCGCCATTATTGGCGAGGGTGGCAATGAAGGTGCGCTGTCCCTTGGAATTTCGGACCGCACAATTATGCAGCAGTATGCAGTTTTCTCGCCCATCACTCTCAACCGCGCGCCCGGTGGGCCCTTCATAGACCCGGAAGTGGACCGGGAGGCTGCGGAGGCGTTGATGCTGACTGCCAGGGACTGCCTGGAACTGGGAATTATCGATGCCATAGTGCCTGAACCGACCGATGGAGTGCAAAATGACCCCAGGGAGGGCGCCGCAGTCCTTAAGGCTGAAATATACCGGCGCCTGAAGGAAGTCTCCAAGGCATCCCGGAGCAAGCTGGTGGCCGAACGCTACAAGAGATTCAGACAGATGGGAGAGACCAGCGCCTATTCCCAGGAAGCAATGGACCGGGAAGTGGAGCTCCTCCTTCGAATAACGGCCGGCACCCGTCGCACTGCTCAACCGACCAGGAACAACAGGAAAAGGGCTCCGGAGAAAACCCCCGAAGCCCCGGCTATTCCGCTGGAAGTAGACTAGCCATATTACCCGTCGGCAACTAGGTTTCTCCCACCCATAACAACTTCAGGCGGGTTCTCTGCCCAACGCCTTGAGGCTTTGCTTCATTCCGTCCACCAGGTTGGCGTATTCTTCACCCACTTCGGAGTCCAGCAGCGCCGTGGGGCAACTGCTGTCCCGGTACGCCGCCCTCAACTCCAGTGACCCGAGGTAAGGCGCGTCCACTTCATGGGCCAGATTTTCGCCCCCGCCCTGTCCGAATACGTCCCCGGTGTAGTTTTCCACGATGCCGATAACGTTGAGATTGAGCTTGCGGATCATGTTGATGCAGCGCTTGGCGTCGATATTGGCCAGTTCCTGAGGAGTGCTCACCACGACAAACCCGTCCATGGGCAGGGTTTGCATGACGGTAAGAGGTGAATCGGACGTTCCGGGAGGCATGTCAACAATCAGGTAGTCCAGCTCTCCCCAGTCGGTGGACTGCAGGAACTGGTTTATGGCGTTGTGAATCATGGGGCCACGCCAGATTATTGCCTCTTCCTCGTTCTCTTGGAAGAAGGACATTGAAATGACCTTCACACCCCACTTTTCCGCCGGAACTATTTGGCCGTTGACGTAGTCCGCCTTTTCGGTAATTCCCAGTACCTTGGTGACATTGGGACAGTCGATGTCCACGTCCAGCAGGCCCACCTTCAAGCCGTCCTGGGCCAGGGTTGCGGCCAGGTTCACGGCCACCGTAGTCTTGCCCACTCCCCCCTTGCCGCTGTAGACGCCCACCTTCGTACTGATGGTTCCGAGTTTTTCATTAATTTGCCGCCGCTGCTGCCAGCTTCGACGTATCTGTTCCAGCCTGGGATTATCCTGGGGCGTGGACATATTTCCTCTCAGCCTGCGCCGGACATTAGATTTGTTGGGGGTTTTTTACCGGCGCAAATTCTTTAACCGCCGGGTTAAATGCCCAGCATCATTCGGGCTTCTTCGCTGATCATCTCGGGCGACCAGGGTGGGTCGAAGGTGAGTTCAATCTCCACTTCTTCAACACCATCCAGATCCTGGACCGCCCATTCCGCCTGCTGGGCAATATGGGGTCCCATGCCGCAGCCGGGGAAGGTGAGGGTCATTTGCACAAACACATTGTTGTCGTCGTTTACCTGGACATCGTAAATCAGGCCCAGGTCCACCACGTTTACAGGAATTTCCGGGTCATAGACGGTCTTCAACGCCTCGTAAACTTCTTCCCTCGATACTTCGGCGGGCATATTGCCTCCTTATCCGATCTGACTGGATTTAGTATATGGAACGCGGCCCGGCAGGTCAACGATATTCGTAACCGGGCCAGCGAGCCACCGGCGCGGCCCAATACCCTCGATTAGAACCAGACCGGCGCTGAGCCTGTCCAATGCTGGCCCTCCCCTGGTGCGGTGCGAGAAGCAGGGCGCCAGGGGACTTCATACTCATCCGCCAGGGCCAATTGCGGCAATCCTTAAACAGTCTGAAGTCAGACCTTATGGTATCAGCAGTAGCTTGCCAGTGGTGGCCCTTCCCGCCAGTTGCCGGTGCGCTTCGGCCGCCTCAGACAGGGGAAAGACGTGCTCTACTCTCAGCTTCAGTTCGCCGGATTGAACCCACCCCAGGACGTCTCCAGCCCGCTGGCGCAGTTCCTCGGTGGTTGCAGTGTAGTCTCCCAGCCCGGGCCGAGTCAGATACAAGGAACCGTTGCCCAGGATTCTCGGGTCCATTGGGGGCACAACGCCGCTGGCCTGGCCGTACAGAACCATGTAACCCCGCCTTCCCAGGCAGCTGACGCTCTTGTCGAAGGTGGTCAGGCCGACTGCGTCGTACACCGCCTTCAGACCTACCCCGTTGGTTGCTTCCTTGATGACATCGGCGAAGTCTTCCTGCGTGTAGAGTATGACGTGGTCTGCCCCCGCGCCCCTGGCCAGTCCGGCCTTTTCCTCGGTTGACACGGTGGAAAAGACGTACCCGCCCAGCCGCTTAATCATCTGGATCAGCAGCAGGCCTACGCCCCCGGCGCCAGCGTGGACCAGCACCTTGTCGCCCGGTTGGACCGGGTAGGTGGAATGGCACAGGTAATGGGCCGTCATGCCCTGGAGCATGGCAGCGGCGCCTTCGCGGGCGCCCAGGCCGTCGGGCATTTTCACCAGCCGGGATGCGGCCACTACCGCCTGTTCGGCATAGGAACCCTGGCTGCTGCTGTAGGCCACCACGTCCCCTTCCTTCAGGTCGCTTACCGCCGAACCCACGGACCGGACAACACCGGCGCCTTCCACGCCGATGGTTCTCGGTAAGGGAGGTCCCGGATTTATGCCGGCTCGGCTGTAAATGTCGGTGAAGTTGACTCCCACAGCCTGGATTTCTACTAGAGCCTCTGCGTCGCCGGGAACCAGGTCGGTTACCTCCCGGTATTGCATTACTTCCGGGCCGCCAAATTCGTCAATTTGAACCGCTCTCATGTTTTCTCCTCGTAACCATGCAATTGTAACCGCGCCATTGCGTGACGCAGGCCTAGTATAACACCAGGGATACCAAGAGACGGTCCGATCAGAAGAATTAAGCTACGACAAACGGTCCTTATACTCCCATCTCTAGCCGGGTCAGCGCCACTTCAATCCATAAGAATATTGTTCAGGTCACCACGCCAGCCGCCCTGTCCAGGTCTCGCCGCGGGAGACAAAATCTACGTTGCCAGTGCTCGCGAATACTGTTACCATAGTTTCAGTGAGGCTGAACTCTCCCCGATCGGGCTTGCTATGTTCTCGCTAAAGGATCTCAAGGTTGTGAGAAAATTTCCGCCGAAGTTCGGGCTCCGTTTGCACAGGCTGAAGCCTTTGCAGCTAGGCGTTTCCACTCCCTCCACCATTGGCGATCCTATCGCACCTGTTGACCCAGGCAAGTCCCCCGACCTTAACCACCCAGTCACAATGGCTCTGTGTCCTGGGAAGCTCCTGGACGGGAGTACCCGACTACCACAACTGCTCAAACTTAATCCTCAAGTCTCCGGCGGCCAAACGCAGTTTTCTTTCAATTGCTGCCATTCTGGGCCGTCCAACCAAAAGCACGCAGGAGGTATTCGCCTTGGTTACGCCCAATGATTCTGCCACCGATACTGCCGTTGTTTCGGCGCCACCTTCAGAACGGGCGACGCCCGACAACCTGCACGATGCTCTTGGGCTGTTCGTAATTGAGAAGAAGAACCTCAAGAACTCCAAGAAATCAATGGATGGGCACCAGGAAATTCTCCGATTCATAGACTGGTACGGCCGAGACCGCAAGATTCACGATCTTTCGCCCAGCCTGGTGGAAGACTACGCCCGAGAGTTTTCCCAGAGGGGAGCCGATGCCCAGAAACGACTGGTTCCCGTCAAGGAGTTCTTCGTTTTTCTGAGGAAGAGGGACTGGATCGAGATTAACTTGTCTGTTCATCTCCGGGCCAGCCGCTCGCGCCGAACTGGGACGGGGCGCCAGACCACGGCGGCCGACAGCCAGGCCAGCGGCCCCCGGTTGAGTCAGGAAGGGTACGAGCGCCTGGTTGATGAACTGGAAAAGTACAAGGTGGAGAAGGTAAAGGCGGACGAGGAAGTCCGGGAAGCCATGGCCGGCAAGGACTTCCGCGAGAACGCGCCCCTGGACGCCGCTAAAGAGCGCCAGGGTTTCGTTGCTGCCAAGATTCGGGAACTGGAGTCCGAGGTGGCCAGTGCCCAGATTCTTTCCGGAGAAGTCGATACCAATTCAGGCAAGCGCGTGGTTGTGGGCAGCAATATAACCATAAAGGATGTGAGCTCGGGGAAGGTAATCAACTATACCCTTGTGGACAAGCGGGAAGCCGATGTTAAGTCCGGCAAGATATCCACGGTTTCTCCGGTTGGCCAGGCCCTGCTCGACAAGACGGTAGGAGATACGGTGGAAATTACGGTTCCAAGGGGAACAATGAACTTCCTCATCGAAAAAATCGGCGCCTGATTCTGTTTCGTAAAGCCGTCGACCTTTCGTCAGGCGGCGAGACCAGGCTAAACAAGGCAAAAATCAGGGGTGAGCTTAAGCTCACCCCCTTTGTTTGCGCTTTGAGTTCGCTTCGTCAATGCTGAGGCAAGCGAACCTACTCGAGATTCTTCAACTCTTCGAGAATCCTGTCGGGTTCTGGCAGCGTGCCGGGGGCATAGGTCTGGCGGAAGCGAACTATTCCTTCCTTGTCCACGATGATTACGGCCCGTGTTCCGGCGCCCCGTTCCTCATTCCACAGCCCGTAGGCGGTGGTTACTTCGCCCTTGGGATGAAAGTCCGACAATTCGGGATAGGGCAACCCACCCATGGCCGTGCTCCAGGCCCGGTGGGCGGCAACGTGATCGCAACTGATGCCCAGCACCTGGGCATTCGCCTCCTGGAAACGGTCGTTAAATGACCGGAAGGAGGTGGCTTGCGTCGTTCAACCAGATGTAAAGTCAAAGACGTGGAAGGACAGAATTACATTCTTCTCGCCCTTGAACTGGTTGAGGGTAAAGTCGCCCTCACTGACTGAGGGCAGCTTGAAGTCCGGCGCTACATCGCCAATTTCTGCTGGCATACCTCACCTCGGTTTCGTTGATTTCCGTGGTCTTCCAGCAGGGAAGACCAAGCCGATTATACCCTATCGAGAGCCCGTATTCTAATGGCATTGATTGCCGAAATCGGGCTGAAGATGGAGCAGCTATCCAAAGGGGCGGCCCCGTGCCATAATGCTGTCCAGCAACAGCAGCAATAGGTGAAGGAGGAATGTATGGACGTTTATGAGTGCATCCGCTCCCGCCGGACAGTGCGCCAGTACAAGCCGGATCCGGTGCCGGAACGGGTCATCAGGAAAATTCTCCGGGCCGGGCGTTGGGCCCCCAGTTCAAGCAACTCCCAGCCCTGGAATTTCGTAGTGATTACCGAACCTGCCACCATCGCCCGACTGGCGGAAGTTGCAACCCAGGGATCCTTCATTGCCGATGCGCCGTTGGTATTCGCCATTGTTATGGCGCCCGATGCGCCGCGTCCTCAGCTTGACGCCGGCCGCGCGCTGCAACAGATGGAATTAGTGGCGTGGGAAGAGGGCCTGGGCACCTGCTTCGTGGGCGTTCGCTCTGAAGAACAGCAGGTGGGAGTCAAGGAAATCCTGGGCATCCCTGAAGACTATCACCTGATAACCCTGATGCCGTACGGCTACCGTACTGGACTACCATCAGGCCGGCCCAGCGTGCCCCGCAAGCCCATGGAAGAAATGGCTCACCGGGAGCGCTTCGGCAACCAATACCTAACCACTTAGTAGTTTCTTCAGAATTCCCAACCTTCCTTACTGCGGACAATTAAAACTGGGGTGAGTCTTTGCCGAAGAGTCCCCGGAAATTGGCGCCAATCGGCTCATAGGAGAATGTATATGTCCTACGCAAACGTTAACGGAGTCAACCTCTATTACGAGGATCATGGTCCCAGGACGGGCCCTGCGGTTATCCTCACGCCCGGCGGCCGCAACGACACCAATGGTCTGCGACCCATTGCCGCCCTGTTGTCAGCGCATTACCGGGTGATTCTTCATGACCGTCGTAACTGTGGAAAGTCGGATATCCTGATTGCCGGCGAACTTTCCGAACAGCACCATTGGGGTGAGGAGATGGCCGAACTGCTGCTGCAGCTGGACGCCGGCCCCGCCTATGCTGCCGGCGGTTCCGCCGGTTCCCGGACCAGCCTCACCCTGGCGACACGTCGACCCGAGGTGGTCAAAGGTGTCTTTATCTGGGAGGTCAGCGGAGGTCCCAACAGTGCGGCGGCTACCGCCCCCAATTACTATGGCCAGTTCATCGACGCTGCCAGACAGGGTGGAATGCAGGCCGTGGCGGACACCGAATACTTCGCCCAGCGAATCGCCGACAACCCGGCAAACCGGGATGTGCTAATGTCCATGGACCCGGCGGAGTTCATTTCAGTAATGAGCCGCTGGCAGGAAATTTATTCCCGTCCCAACCCGGTCAGCGATCTCACCGAGGATCAGCTAAAGTCCATCCAGTGTCCCGTGGTGATGTTCGAGGGGAACACCCCGGACGAGGTGCATCACGTGTCGGCCGCGCAGGCCGCCCACCGCCTGATTCCCAATTCCGAACTGCGACCCTCAGCCTGGACCCACGAGGAATGGGACATAATAGGCCAGCACGACCACACCTTCCCCGGCATCGCCGCCACAAACCGCTACCACATGAAGGCCACCTTCTACGCCGCCCAACTGCTGGAGTTTATCGCCAGGGTGGAAGCAATGGAACCGGCGGCGGTGGGTTAAAGGGGTAGCAGCTCGGTTCAGAAAATCTGCCAAAGTAGTCGGGGCGGGCCAAAGACCCACCCCGATTGTTTCCAGGAATCCTTACGCCGTGGCTTTACCCCCCGTCTCGCTCCCCCATAGCCTCCAGCACCGCCCCCGGACTGATGGGCAGCTTGCGCACCCGGGCGCCAGTGGCGTGATAGACCGCGTTTGCCACTGCGGCCAGAGGCGGGATGATGGGGCCTTCGCCCACACCTCGCAGGCCAAAGGGATGGCGGGGATTGGGCACCTCGATGATCACTGCGTCGATCATGGGCAGGTCCAGAGTGGTGGGCATTCGGTAGTCCAGAAAGCTGGAGTTGGCCATTGTGCCGTCCGGGGTGTAGAAATACTCCTCGTTCAGCGCCCAACCGATGCCCTGCACCGTGGCTCCCTGGATTTGTCCCTCCACGAAGCTGGGGTGTACCGCCTGGCCGGCATCCAGGAAAGCCGTAAAGCGAAGTATGTCCACCTTGCCCGTGTCAGGGTCTACCTCCACATCGACGATGTTGCCGGCGAATATGGGACCTACTCCGGTTGAGGCGGCTGAGGAGGACGCCGTCACGGGACCGCCGGTGCGCATCAACCGGCTGGCCAGTTCCTTAAAGGTTAGCCGGTCTTCCGTCTTGGCGCACACAAAGGCGCCGTCGTGGAACTCCACGTCCTCGTCCTCGACCTCCCACAGCAGAGCCGCCCGATGCTTCATCTTATCCTTGACTTCCTCCGCGGCGGCGATGGCTGCCAGACCCGTATCAAAAGCAGTGCGGCTGCCGCCGGTGTTGGCGGTGTAGCCGACACTGTCGGTGTCGCCCACCGAAGGGTTCACGTCCTCGGAGGAAATGCCCAGTACCTCGGCGGCCTGCATCGCAATGGCGGTGCGGGTTCCGCCAATGTCCACCGAACCGGTTATCAGGTTGATGGTGCCGTTGTTGTTGACGTTGATGGTCGCCGAGGAAGTCTGGCCGCCCTGCGCCCGGAAGGCCACCGCCACGCCCCGGCCCCTGTTGGGGCCGCCCAAGGGGGCGTTGTAGTGCGGATGATTTCTCATGGCCTCTTCCAGTTCAATGCAGCCAAATACCGAGTGGGGCACACCGTTAGGCATCCGGTCGCCTTCCTTAACGGCGTTCTTCAGGCGCAGATCAATCGGATCCATGCCCAGTTCATCGGCCAGTTCGTCGATGGCGCACTCAACACTGAAGGCGGCCTGGGGCTGGCCCGGCGCTCGGTAAGACTGGGCCTTCTGCTTGTTGCAGACCACGTCGTACCCGTCCACCAGGACGTGTTCGATGTTGTAGGATCCGAAGCTGGTGATGGCGCCGCCGCCCACGGGAGAGCCCGGGAAGGCGCCGGCTTCGTACACCATGTAAACTTGCCCGGCGGTGATTTTGCCGTCCCGCTTGGCCCCGACCTTGACCCGCATGAAGGTCGCTGAAGCTGGGCCGCTGCCCACGAAAACCTCGGTGCGGCTCATGGCTATCTTGACCGGCCTGCCCGTCTTCTTTGCCAGGACTGCCGTGACCGGGGCAAGGTAAGTAACACCCTTGGCGCCGAATCCGCCGCCAATTTCCATGGGAATGACCTTCACCATGGATTCAGGCATGCCCAGGATGGCGGCAGTCGTGTTTCGCACGGCAAAGGCGCCCTGGGTACTGGTCCACACGGTCAGGCGGCCGTCGGTGGACCACTGGGACGTGGCGACGTGGGGTTCAATGTAACCCTGGTGAACCGTCTGGGTTTCGTACTCCCGCTCGATGATCACGTCAGCTTCGGCAAAGCCCACTTCCACGTCGCCAAGCTTGTGCTGCAGGTGCCCGGCAATGTTGCTGCGCTCGCCCGTATCGTCGCCGGGGCCGAAACGTTCAACCCGAAAGCGGGTGGTCATGTCGTCGTGGAGCAGTGGTGCGTCGTCTTTCAGCGCGTCGTGCAGGTCCAGCACCACCGGCAGCACCTCGTATTCCACATCAATCAGGTCCAGGGCCTGTTCGGCCACGTGGGGATTGGTGGCGGCCACGGCGGCCACGGCATGACCCCGGTAGAGCGCCTTGCGGTCAGCCAGGATGTTCTCAGCGATAATGCGCGGGTTCTGATTGGCATTTTCGTAGTCTATGTTGGGCCGCTGCTGGACTATGGGAAAGTCCTTGGCGGTGGCCACAGCCAAGACCCCGGGCAGCGCTTCGGCCTTGCTGGTGTCGATACTGAGAATACGTGCGTGGGCGTGGGGACTCCGCAGAACCTTGCCGTGAAGCATGTTGGGCAGGTTCAGATCGGCGCCAAACCGGGCGGCGCCGGTTACCTTGTCAAAACCATCGTGGCGTGCGGGTCGGGTGCCCACCACGTTATATCTTTCTCCGGCGGCGGTTGTCATACAAAACCTCCTCTGCCTGAATGGGCTGAAAGAAAGCTGGGCATAGCTGAAATGGGTTGGATGGCCCTAGTCTAGGCACTGGGCCGGGAGGTGTCAAACGGACACCCGAGACAAGCCGCGCTAGAATTGACTTTAATGTCGGCCAAAGAACTATCCGGCTGTGGTAAATTATGGCGATGGACGTAATCTTCGACCGGGGCGTTTTTCTCCCCGAACTTGACCTGTGGCTGGATTCCCTCCGCAAGAAGGAATTCGGCCTTATTTCCCATGCCCACTCCGACCATACCGCCCGCCACCTACAGCCGGTGCTGACTCCTAACACCCGACTGCTGCTGTCCGATTACCTGAAGCGTTCAAGTCCCATCACCCTGGAATACGGGGAGCCGTTGGGCCGGGGGGACTACACCCTGAGTCTGTATCCGGCGGGCCACTGCCTGGGTTCTGCGCAGGCGCTGG
Source organism: Dehalococcoidia bacterium (assembly GCA_964291565.2). Classification (GTDB taxonomy): domain Bacteria; phylum Chloroflexota; class Dehalococcoidia; order Lucifugimonadales; family UBA3495; genus Bin22. The sequence goes on along the minus strand of OZ219949.1, from coordinate 3,386,049 downwards.
TTACCAGCAAGGCGACCGGTGAACGGCTGCTCTACACAGGCGACTTCAAAGCTCGCCCCAGCCCCATCAACGAACCTCTGGTGCCTGTGGAGTGCGACACCCTGGTTATCGAGTCAACCTACGGGAAGCCCGAGTACGTTTTCCCCTCCGAGGAGACAGTGCTGGAAACGGCCTACCAGACTCTGCGGATGTGGTTGTCCAGGGGCGAACGTCCCGTGGTGCAGGGCTGGCGGCTGGGCAAGGCCCAGGAAATAATGCATTACCTTCTGGCACAAGGGTTCGAGTTGGTGGTGGAAGAGGGTATTTTCAAGGTGGCGGAGGCTTACCAGGAGGCGGGGGTTGAATTCCCCAGCCAGTTCTCTTGCCTCAACGGCCACTGGGCTGAAGGTCAGGTGCTGGTATGCCCTCCCGGCTTCCGCAAGTCTTCCGAAATGAACCTGGCCCTGGGCAAGCGCTATATGGAGTTGACGGGCTGGGCCTCCGGCAAGGGCGGCCGCCGCTGGGGCCGGCGGGGCGATGCCAGCCTGGCCTACAGCGACCACGCCGACTTCAACGACCTGGTCAATTATGTCCAGCAGGTGAACCCCCAACGGGTCTACACCGTCAACGGCTTCCCCGACTTGGCCGCCCACCTAAGGGGGTTGGGTTACCCGGCCGTTCACCTGGACCACAAGAATGGGCAAGGTGACAATGCAGGTTTTCAGATGAAACTGGTGTGACTTCTGCGTGGCACGGGCCGCAGACGCGACTGGCTAGGAAAAATTAGGGGCGGGTGCCAATCACCCGCCCCTAATTTTGCCTGTGGGCAGTCTCAAACACTAGTCCGGCGCCTTGCCTAAGGCGGGCAGGTGAGCTTCCTTGGCGGGGCGACCCAGTTCCGTGGAGTTTTCACTGCGAGGCCAAAGTAATTCCATGGGAATCGCCAGTTGCTCACTCAATGTGCTGGCCATTTCAAATGACAGTGGCATCCTTCCGGCCAACACTTCCAGAATATCGGAATGGGGGATGGCGCTGGAAGCTAAGTCCTCTGGTTGATAGGCTCCCTGCTCGATCACAAATTTGATTGCCTCAATAGGGTCTGGCATTATCCTTGGGAATCGGGTAGCCTCATAGGCCCTGATTTTGCTGACGAGGTCTTCCAGTTCCTGCGCCTCGGGAGTGCCTTCTTCAGCAAAGAAAACCTCCTCGACTCGAGCCAACGCCTCGCCGAGTTCTGCATCGCTTTCTATGGTCTGTAATTCGCTCATAGTCCCACTTGTGAAACATCGATCCGATGGTACTCGGAATGGGTCCCTATCCACTTGATATAAACCAAATGCCTGGCGTAGTTGACCCATACAATCAACCGGTAGTCGTTTCCTTTGATGTTGAAGATAATCCGGTTGTCGGCAACGAAACTAGCGGTTCTATAGGTGCTTCTTATCTGCGATGAAGAATCCCATTCCTGTGACTCCACCATTTGGATCCAGGTCAACAACGGTTGTTCAGCGTCCGGGTGGCGACGCCAAAACTCCCGAAGCGGTTTCTCCGAAATTATTCTCAATGCAGGTCTTTAATACTATAGCACAAGCAAAAGGAGAGGCGTTTCGCAGTTACGCCTCCCCTTTGCGATGGTCTGCCCATTTGGCCCTAGTCCGGCGTAGTGCCCACGGCCGGCAGGGCGGCCTCCTCGTCGGCGGCTAGCATACGGTTGACCGCGCTCAGGTAGGCCTTGGCGCTGGCTACGATGATATCGGTGGAAGCGCCCCGGCCGAAGAAGGTCCGGCCCCCGTTCTCTATGCGCACGGTTACCGTGCCGATGGCGTCCAGCCCCTCGCTGACTGACTGGACATTGAAGTCCACCAGCTTGGTTGAGCAGCCGATTACCCGGTCAATGGCCTTGCATGCCGCGTCCACCGGGCCGTTGCCCGTGGAGGCGTCAGAGCTCATATTGCCCTGGGGGTCGGACAGCCGCACGGTGGCTGTGGGAATGTCGTGGTCGCCGCTGGAAAACTGGATGTGCTCCAGGTTGTAGCTGATGGCCTCGAAAGTGCTGCGCTTCTCCTCGTCCATCAAGATTTCCAGGTCCCGGTCGGTGACCTCACGCTTCTTGTCGGCCAGTTCCTTGAACGACTCGAAGACGTTGGAGACTTCTTCCCGGGACAGGCTGTAACCCAGGGCTTCCAGGCGGGCCTGCAGGCCCGCCCGGCCGCTGAGCTTGCCCAGTACCAGGCTATTTCCGGGTACGCCCACGCGCTCGGGCTGCATCACCTCGTAGGTGGAACGGTCCTTCAGCACCCCGTCCTGGTGGATGCCAGAGGCGTGGCGGAATGCGTTCTCTCCAACAACGGCCTTGTTGGCCTGGACGGACATGCCGGTGATGCGGCTGACCATGCGGCTGGTAGGATAAAGCTGGGTGGTATCAACGTTGATGTCCACACCGAACAGGTCTTTTCGGGTATCCAGCCCCATGATGATCTCTTCCAGTGAAGCGTTGCCGGCCCGCTCTCCGATGCCGTTGATGCAGCCCTCCACCTGGCGAGCGCCGGCTTCTACGGCGGCCAGGCTGTTGGACACGGCCAGCCCCAGGTCGTTGTGGCAGTGGACGCTGAGGGTAACCTTGTCCATGCCGTCAACTTTCTCCTGGACTTCCTTCAGCAGCCGTGCAAAGTCCGAGGGGATCGCGTAGCCCACGGTGTCGGCAACGTTAATGGTAGTGGCGCCGGCCCGGATCACCGCCTCCAGCATCTGGAAAAGGTACTCCGGGTTGGTGCGGGTAGCGTCCATGGGCGAAAACTCCACGTCGCTGCAATAGCCCTTGGCCCGCTCTACCATGGAGACGGCCATTTCGATAACCTCTTCCCGGTTCTTGCGAAGCTGGTGCAGCACGTGGATGTCCGACGAGGACAGGAATACGTGAATGCGGGGCGACTCGGCGTTCTGAATGGCGCCCCAGGCCTGGTCCACGTCATTGGGGTGGGCGCGGGCCAGGGAGCAGATAACCGGTCCCTTTACCTCTTTGGCAATTGTGCTTACCGCCTGGAAGTCGCCGGGAGAGCTGGCGGCAAAACCGGCCTCAATAATGTCAACATTCAGCCGGCCCAGCTGGCGGGCAATCTCAATCTTCTCGTCCACCGTCATTCCGATGCCGGCGGACTGCTCTCCATCCCGGAGGGTAGTGTCCAGGAACCTTACAACTTCGTTAGCCATAACCTTACCCTTCCTCTAAAGTAATTAGTTAGCAATTGGGGTCATTAAATTCCACCGGAGAGGGAGGCCAGGGCCCCGCAGTCCACCGCAGCCAGCCCAGCCAAGACCAGCGTACGATGGTGAACTGCTGTGCAAGTTACCTCCGCATTCATTTTTACCTCCTGCCGGGGGGCCGGTGTTTGCCAACGAAACCGATGCTTCCGGACCTCCCCTACCCGTTGGGGAACCTGTTTGATAAGACCTTCGGGCCGTCTATTTCGGGTCCATCCAGGGCATCATTCCTCTCAGTTCCTTGCCGATGCTTTCGATGGGCGCGTTCTGGGCGGCCTCCCGCATGGGGCCGAATCGGGGCCGGCCCTCGTGATTTTCGGTAATCCATTCCCGGGCAAAGGTGCCGTCCTGGATTTCCCGCAGCACGGCACGCATATTCTCGCGGACGTGCTCGTCAATGATTCGTTCCCGGCGGCTCAATGAACCGTATTCCGCCGTGTCGCTGACGGAGAAGTGCATGTAGTTGTGGCCGCCCTGGTACATCAGGTCCACAATCATCTTTAACTCGTGGAGACACTCGAAGTAGGCGATTTCCTGGGGATAGCCCGCCTCCACCAACGTCTCAAAGGCCGCATTGACCAGCGCCGTCACGCCGCCGCAGAGAATGCTCTGCTCGCCGAAAAGGTCGCTCTCAGTTTCGTCCTTGATGGTGGTTTCCAGCACGCCGGCGCCGGTGCAGCCCACGCCCTTGGCATAGGCCAGGCCGATCTGCTTGGCGTTGCCCGTAGCATCCTGGTGCACCGCCAGCAGGCCGGGAACTCCAACGCCTTCGGTGAACAGTTCCCGCATCCGGTGGCCGGGAGCCTTGGGGGCCACCATCATCACATCTACGTTATCGGGGGGAACCATTTCCCGGTAGTGAATGCTGAAGCCGTGGGCTACCATCAGGGCGTTGCCCGGCTTCAGGTTGGGAGCAATCTCGTTGCGGTAGGTCTCGCCCTGAACGTGATCGGGAATCAGGACCATAACCACGTCGGAAGCGGCAGTAACCTCGGAAACGTCGGCCACTGCCAGTCCTTCGGCCGCAGCAGTTTCCCGGCTGCGGCTGCCAGCGTAGAGTCCCACCATTACCTTTTGTCCATTGTCCCGCAGGTTGAGGGCGTGGGCGTGGCCCTGGCTGCCGTAACCAATGATGCCGATAGTCTTGCCTTCCAGCGTCCCCAGATCTGCGTCCTGGTCGTAGTAAACGTTTACCATTGCCGTATTATTCCTTCCTTGTTCTTTCTTTATTCCGGTCACTGCCGGCTCATTTCGCCACGTCGGTTAATACGAACCCACTTCGTAGACTTCGTTCACCTTGAGATGGTCGCCGTGGTAGTCCAGGACCAGATCATCGCTGACCCGTGCTTCCGACTGGCCGCGCACCATGGCCACCCGGCCGGTACGCATCAACTCCAGAACGCCGAAGGGTTCCAGTAGGCCGTAGAGCGCCTGGATTTTGTCGCCGCTGCCCGTCACCTCAATAACCATGGACTTGGCGCCGACGTCAACGATTTCCGCCCGGAAGGGGTTCACCATCTCCAGGATTTCTCCCCGGGTTTCAGGTGTAACCTTCACTTTGATCAGGGCCAACTCCCGGGAGACAATTTCTTCCTCGGAGATGTTGGCTACCTTTACAACCTCGATTAGCTTGTCCAGTTGCCTGGTTGCCTGGTCAACAGTGTACTGGTCTCCGTCGACCACGAAGGTCATTCGGGAAAGGCCCTTCTGTTCGCTGTTGCCCACCGCCAGGCTGGAGATATTGAAGCCCCGGCGACGGAACAGTCCGGCAACCCGGGTGAGGACACCGGGCCGGTCCTGGACCAGGGCAATTATGGTGTGGTGACGGCCATTACCGTTCATTTAGAAAATCCTCTCGGGTATGGGTTCTTCCATTATTTCATTTACAGACTCTCCGGCCGGGATCATCGGGTACACCTGTTCGTCCTGCTTGACGATGAAGTCAACCACCACCGGGCCGGGGGTCTCCATTGCCTGCCTTATGGCGGCGTCCACCTGTGCCTTGTCTGTCACCCTTATTCCGGTAATGCCATAGGCCTCGGCCAGCTTCACAAAATCCGGGTTCCCGGAATACACCGTGGCAAAAAAGTCCTTGTCGTAGAAGAACTCCTGCCACTGGTGCACCATCCCCAGCGTGCCGTTATTGAGGATGGCGAACTTGACATCGATGTTGTTTTCCACCGCGGTGGCCAGATCGCAGAGGGTCATCTGGAAGCCGCCGTCGCCGGCAATGGACCAGACGGTCTTGTCCGGTCGGCCCACCTTGGCGCCCAGGGCAGCGGGAACCTCGAAACCCATGGCTCCCAGCCCGCCTGATGTGAGCAGTGAGTTGGGTTCCTTGTAGGCGTAATGCTGCGCCGCCCACATCTGGTGCTGTCCCACGCCGGTGACGATGATGGAATTGCCCTCGGTGATATCCGAAAGCTGCTTCATTACGTACTGGGGCAGCAGTTCGTCGGTCTGCCGGATGTACAGAGACGGGTGCTCGGCCCGCAGGGTGTCGATGTACTGCAGCCATTCAACGTGGGTTTTCCGGTCCACCAGGGGCAGCATTTGCTTCAATACCTGTTTCAGGTTGCCTAGGACAGGCACCGTCGCCTTGACGTTCTTGTGGAACTCCGAAGGGTCAACGTCCACGTGCACTACCTTGGCATTGGGAGCGAAATCGGAAATGCGGCCGGTCACCCGGTCGTCGAACCTCATGCCGAGGGAAATCAGCAGGTCGGCCTTATCGATGGCCAGGCTGGCGTAGGCCATGCCGTGCATACCCGGCATCCCGGTGTGCAGGAAGTGGTCCGTTGGGAAAGAACTGATGCCCAGCAGCGTGGTAATCACCGGAATCTGGGCCTTCTCAGCCAGTTCCCGCAGTTCAGTGAAAGCATGAGAGATGAGAATGCCATGCCCCGCCATTATCACGGGGCGCTCGGCCCGGTTTATCAGTTCCACCGCCTGGCTTAACTGGATTTCGTCGGCCTCGCCGGGCGGTTCATAGCCTTGAAGATTGACGGACTCCGGCCAGACGAAGGGCCGCCGGTCTCCGGCCAGCACATCCTTGGGAATATCGAGAAGCACCGGACCGGGGCGGCCCGACTGGGCAATGTAGAAGGCTTCCTTGATCGCCGGGGCGATGTCGTCCACCTCCATAACCAGCATATTGTGCTTGGTTATGGGCAAGGTAATGCCCGTGATATCGGTCTCCTGGAAAGCGTCTCTGCCTATGGCCGGCCGGGGTACCTGGCCGGTAATGGCCACCATGGGTATGGAGTCCATCATCGCTCCGGCGATGCCGGTAACCAGGTTGGTGGCCCCGGGGCCGGAAGTAGCAGTACAAACCCCCACCTTTCCCGTGGCCCTGGAGTAGCCGTCCGCCGCCATGGCGGCTGCCTGTTCGTGCCGCACCAATACATGGCGCAGCTGAGGATAACCGCTCAGTGCCCCATAGAAGGGGAGGACCGCACCGCCGGGTAGCCCGAAGATGACCTCAACCCCCTCTTTGAGTAGGCTTTCGCAAACAATTTCTGCGCCAGTGTATTCCATTTTTGCCTCAATCGCCTCAAATAAAAAAAGACCCGTCCCCGAAGGGACGGGTTTAATGTCGCATTAACCCGCGGTACCACCCTTCTTTTCCGGCCGGTGACAATGCGAGCATGGCAACCTGGACCGAAACAGCTCTTTTCAACCTCTAACGGGGTCAACCGCCGCGCCCTACTCCATTCAGGCGGGCCGCTCCAGGGCGAGTTGGGAGCCTTACTGTCGCCGGATTTTCACCATTCGCCGGCTCTCTGATGACAGAGTGCTCTTATTACTCCCTATCACAGCGGTACATTCAACCGAGTGGAATACTAGCAGTCAGACCAATTCGTGTCAATACCCCTGCAACGAAAAACGAAACAATTTTGTCGTGTTTCAGAAATAAGACATCGAAATGGCGCCTTTTCGCACATTGGTGACTTGGGCCGTTGCAAGCGATGGGACACTACCAACTCGGCTGGAAAACCGTCAACTGGTCGGTAACTCTTCAAACCCTAGGAGTCATGGCGCCCCATAAGCCGTCCTTCCGGCGACCCGCCTCAGGCCGACAACCCGGAAATCTGGCCTTGCAGTTCGTCGCAGGTCCTTTGGCCTTCGTGGATTCCGATCGCCGCGGATGACCGGAAGGACGGCATAGGGGTCCGGTGTGTTCCCCTTACCTCTGAACGGTTACTCCTGACAACGGTTATTCCTGACATCTGTGCCTTGCCTCAAAGGAAAGCGCTCCACTACTATAATCTTATGGTCGCCCTTATTCCCCAGCGAATGGGTCAGCTGTATCCCTTCCCTACCGTGGCCCAAAACGGCCCAAAACGGCCCGGCATGGACCGTTTCCCGGGTCAATTCCCTATCTGGGAAAGGGCTCCCGGTGGCCCACTGGAGTGCCACCCTGCCCAGTTATGGCCCCGTTGCCAAATACGAAACGGCCCAAAACGGCCCAAAATGGCGCTAGAAAACAAAAAAGTCCTCATTCCGGCAACGCCGGAAGGCCGGAAAGATATCCCCCGGCTGGCCCGGGCGGTCGTCACGCCGGATTTATCCGGCGTCTGTCGTCGAAGTGAAGGTCAGAGTCACTGACCGTCCCATTTCGTCGTTCCCGCAATGCCAGAATGTCCTTCCGTGGTGGGCGGGCCCCTCAACAGGCTGGAGTCGAGCTTTCTGCCTTAAGAGGAATGACCATGAATGTGGAGACACTCTCTGGCGTCCGGCAGTCGCCTGAATCCGGCCGTCTCCTTAAAGGCGTCTCCTTAAAAGGGAAGGGCGGGCATCCCCTGGGGACCTTCCAGAAGACTGCCTGTATCGGAACTTTGGTGCGGCGATGCAGGCTGTGGCGTATTTGGCCCTCTTCCACCCGAGTCGGGCGCATTTGCGTGCAGTTGGCAATGGTGTAAGATTATAGGCCATACTCTCTTGATAGTATTCTAGGATAGTATTCCAGTGCACGGCCAGCCGTAAGGTGGAGGGACAAAATGCCCAGAATAGCGATTGTCGGCACCGGACTTATGGGAGCCTCGCTGGCGTTGGCCCTGAAAAACTCGCCCCTGCTCAACCTGGAAGTTGTAGGTACCGATTCCAGCGGCGGGGCCCGGTCCGGAGCCCAGAAGACCGGGGCATTCGACCGGATGGAATCTCGCCTGCTGAATGCCGTGGAAGGTGCGGATATTGTCGTCATGGCAACTCCCATCGTGGCGATGAAGGAGTTGCTGGAAATATTGTCTTCCCACCTGCCCGAGGGTTGCGTGGTTACGGACGTGGGCAGTTCCAAGCAGTCCGTCATAGCCTGGGCTGACGAGTATCTCCCCGAAAACGTCCACTTCGTGGGTGGACATCCCATGGCCGGCAGGGAAACGCCGGGACCCGAGAACGCAGATCCCGACCTGTTCAAGGGCAAGACATACTGTGTTATTCCCAGCGCCAGGGCATCTGAGCGGGCCGCGGCTGAAATCACTACTATGGTTGAAGCCCTGGAGGCCACGCCCTATTACATCAGCGCTGAAGAGCATGACAGCTTTGTGGCCGCGGTTAGCCACCTGCCCTTCCTTCTCTCCGTTGCCCTGGTGGGTTGCACTTCGAGCAGTCCCAACTGGGACGACATCGCCCGGGTTGCCTCCAGTGGCTACCACGATCTGACGCGCCTTGCCTCGGGCGACACGGTAATGCACCGGGATATCTGCGTCACCAACCCCGAGCCCATCGTCTCCTGGATAGACAGCTTTATCCGGGAACTCTACGGCATCAGGCAGCTGTTGACCGAGACCGACAACCTGGACACGGAAGCCATCATGGACCTCTTCGTGAAAGCCAGGGACAGCCGGGCCAAGTGGCTTTCCGGAGACTATGGCCCCCAGGCCAGGCAGTACAACCCTCACTCCGAACTTCCCACCTTCGCCCAGAGCATGGGGGACATGTTTGTCGGCCGCCGCTTGTTGGATGCCCAGCGCCGCCTTTTCCGGGGCGGGCGCGACGAGGACCGCAGGCGCTGATGACGGTTTCACGGAGAGATGATGTCATCATGGCTGCCGACACAACGTCTGAATCGCCCCCACTGCTGGTGGTTATCAGCGGGCCTTCGGGTGTTGGCAAAGATTCCGTCATCGAGGAATTAAGGAAGAAGGACAGGCCCCGGCACTTCACTGTTACCGCGACGACCCGCTCACCCCGGCCCGGGGAAACCGACGGCGTTGACTATATTTTCCTGGACACGGAGACGTTCCTGGAAATGAGGGATTCCGGGCAGTTGCTGGAGTCAGCGGAGTACTCGGGTCGCTATTATGGAGTGCCCCGCAGTCAGGTCAGCGAAGCCTTGAAACAGGGCAAGGACGTCTTCCTGAAAATAGAAGTCCAGGGAGCCGGGACCATCAGGGCTCTGGCGCCCGAGGCGGTTTTAATCTTCCTGGCCCCCGGTTCCTTCGAAGAATTGGCAGTGCGTCTGGGCCAAAGGCGAACGGAAGGACCGGAAGAGGCAGCGCGTCGCCTGGAAATCGCCCGGCAGGAACTGGCCCAGGTGGGCCGCTACGATTATTGTGTCGTTAACCGTGACGGGCGGCTTGATGAGGCAGTGGCGGACATTGAGGCCATCATCATTGCCGAGAAGTGCCGCGTGGCCCCCAGAAGGGTTGAGTTGGACTGAATCACAATAGGGCAGGGCGCAAACGTCCTGTTATTCCATTAAAGGACTTGTCAATCGTGGTTTCCAAGGATAGCGCCCCCACAGCAGTGCGTCCCAAGCTTCCTCCCTGGCTCAAGGTTTCCATGCCGGGCAGCCCCCGCTACCTGGAACTCAAGCAGCTTATGCGGGGCCACCAACTCAACACCGTTTGCGAAGAGGCCCACTGCCCCAACATCGGGGAATGCTGGGGCCGCGGCACCGCCACCTTTATGATTCTCGGGGATACTTGCACCCGCCGCTGCCATTACTGCGCCGTAAACACAGGCAGACCCGAGGGTGTGGACCTTATGGAGCCGGGGCGCCTGGCGGAAACGGTCAAGAAGATGGGACTCCGTTACTGTGTAATTACGTCGGTCAACCGGGACGACCTGGCCGATGGAGGGGCCTTTATTTTTGCAGCCTGCATCAACCGGGTAAGGCGGGAAGTACCCGAATGCAAGGTGGAGGTATTGATACCGGACTTCGGCGGTTCCCGAGATGCGCTGGGCCGAGTAATGGATGCCTGCCCCGACGTGCTTAACCACAATATCGAGTCCACCAAGCGGGTGTTTCCTAGGGTGCGTCCCAAGGGCGACTACCGGCGGTCCCTGGACCTGCTGGTCAACGCCAAAGAACTGGACCCGGCCGCCGTAACCAAGTCCGGCATTATCGTAGGCATGGGGGAGACGGTAGCGGAAGTAGTGGATACAATGCGAGATTTGCGGGAAGTGGATTGCGACTTGCTGACCATTGGGCAGTACCTGCGTCCCTCATCCAAGCACATAGCTATTGACCGGTTTTACCACCCTTCCGAATTCGCGGACCTGGCGCGCATTGGAGAGGAAATGGGCTTCAAGCACGTTGCCTCGGGCCCCTTGGTGCGAAGCTCTTACCATGCCGATGTCCAGCACGATGCCGCTCTCATGACTGTTTAGCCACACCTTGAATTTGCCCTTCAGCAGTTGCTCGACTCCGGTTTCGGGACCACATGGAAAGTTCTGTCTCATTTATCCTGGCAAATGCCAGAGTCCTGACGCTCGACCCCCTTAACCCTCGTGCCGAAGCCGTTGCCATCGCCGGGGATCGGATTGCCGCGGTTGGAAGCAATGCCCAGGTTTCCAGCCTTCGTGGCCCGAAGACTGAAGTAATCGACTGTAGGGGCCTGCCACTCATCCCTGGCCTCAACGACGCACACACCCATATCCTGGCAACCGCGGCCTCACTTTCTGCGTTGGATTGCCGTTCTCCCGACATCTCTTCGGTAGCGGAACTGTTGGCTGCTATACGAGAGCGGGCCGCCGTCATGCCCGTGGGGCAGTGGATTCGCGGTTTCGGCCTGGAACCCGGCGACTTACGCGAGAACAGGTACCCGACCCTCGAAGAACTCGACTCCGCTACGCCCCAACACCCGGTCCGCCTTGAGCACTCCAGCGGACATGCCTGTCTGCTGAACAGCTCGGCCCTGATTGCGGCCGGCATTGACGCGGCAACGCCCGACCCGCCTGATGGGGTAATCGAAAGGGATGAAAAGGGGAAGCCTACGGGGCTTCTGCTGGAAATGGGCGGCTATTTGAGGGAAAGACTGGGCAGGACCCGGTCCCCGGAGGAAATAGCGGCCTCGGTCTCTCTCCTAAGTATGACTCTGCTCAGCTATGGCATCACTTCAGTACAGGATGCGGGGCCGGATAACGGCAAAGACCAATGGGATACTCTCCAATGTTTGACTTCTACCCAAGTGTTCCAACCCAGGGTGACAATGATGGCCGGCGCTGGCAAGCTGCACGAGATAGCGGAGGCTGGCCTGGGCTGGGGCAGTGGCGATGACCGGTTGAGGATTGGCCACGCCAAGATTATGCTCACCTGTACTACCGGACAACTGATGCCCGCCCGGCAAGATCTGGTGGAACTGGCGGTGGGGGCACGGAAGCTGGGTTTCCCCATTGCGATTCACGCTATTGAACAGGAGGCGGTGGAAGCGGCAATACATGCTGTGACATTGGCTGACCTTGCCAACTGCGAAGTTGGGGCAGATTCAGTCGGTCCGGCGGCCAATCCTCGATCAAAGAATCGCATCGAGCATTGCGCAGAGTGTCCACCGCAGCTGATGGGGAAGCTGGCCCGATCCGGGGCGATGGTGGTTACTCAGCCCGGCTTCATATACTGGCGCGGAGACGGTTACCTGGAACGGGTCCACGCCGACCTTCTGCCCTATCTTTATCCCTTCAGCGAGATGGTGGAGCTTCAAATACCAGTGGCCTTTGGCTCGGACTCGCCGGTGATCGGGTCAAATCCCTGGCCCGGCATCTACAGCGCCATCACCGGCAGAACCGGGTCGAGCCGACGGTTTCCTCAGTCTGGCGAATTGTTGAATCCATCGGATGAAAGAAGCGGTGGCTTTACCCTCGCCCAGGCCCTGTCCGCCTACACCCTGGCAGGAGCCAGGGCCGAGGGCATTGCGCGCCAAAAGGGGATGATCCGATCGGGAATGCTGGCCGATCTGGCATTGCTGGACAGGCATTTGGAGGAATTGGAGACCAATGAAATCCCCGGGGCCAAGTCCCGCCTGACCATCGTAGGGGGGAGGACAGCGTGGAGAGAGGAAAAGATTTAGGCTGGCTGGGAGGCGAGCATCGGGCGAAGACGGCTAGCGGCTCCGCTCCCTGACGTAAGCCGCCATGGATTCCAGGGAGTCGCGGCTTTTGCTCGCGGGAAGTGTGTTTAAGGCTGAAATGGCCTCATCGCAATAGTCTATGATGATAGCGAAGCAGTCGGGCACTATGGTCGAGTTCTTCACCATATCCAGCGTCCGCTCCAGTTCGCCGTTTAGTTCAGGCTTCCGGAACAGTTCTGGAATGGGGTTATCTTCCGGGTAGCGTTGCATCAGCATAATGCTGGGTAGAGTCAGCACCCCCTGGCGCAGGTCGTTTCCCACCGGCTTGCCCAGTTCGGCCTCGTCGCCCAGGATGTCCAGCAGGTCGTCCACCACCTGAAAAGCCATGCCTATGTTGTAGCCGTAGCTGCTCAAGGCCTGTATTTGCCCTTCCGATGCGGCGCTTAGCACGGCCCCAGTTTCCGACGCGGTGCGGAAGAGGGAAGCCGTTTTGCGGTAAATCCGGTCATAGTAGCGATCGAGCTCCTGCTGTGGGTTGAAGGTGTTAAAATACTCGATGAGTTCGCCGCTGGCCAGTTCCATGATGGTTTCAGCGAACCTGCGAACCACCCTCAGGTTGCCCGTGTCGCATACCAGGGTGGCGGAGGTGGCGAACAGGTAATCGCCCAGTAGGACCGCAACCTCTTTCCCCCAGCGCCCGCTGACCGACGCCTGCCCGCGACGGGTGTCCGCATCGTCCACCGTATCGTCGTGAATCAGAGTGGCCAGGTGCAGCAACTCGACGCCGGTAGCCATCTTGATGGGACTCTCAGACTCCAGGGGACAGATGTTAGAGGCCAGCAGGGTCAGGGCGGGACGCACTCTCTTGCCCCCATGAGAAAGAGCGTGCTCTAGGAGCGGCTCCAGCTCTGGAATGGAAGAGTCCGCCAAGTCCCGCAGCCGGTCCTCTACCAAGGACAGTTGATCCAAAATGGGGGAGTATATTGCAAGCGCGCGCGTGTCCAGTCCCTGAACCAAAGCAGCCCCTAGGTTTCAGCGTGGCCGAGGCGCGCGGTTTCTTGCTCGATAACCTCGGGGTCCAGCTTGGTGTACAGGGGAGAAGGCTGCCGCAGCGTTGAGCCTCCCTTGATGGCCCCCTCCAGGACTTCAAAATCCCAGGCTTCCTGCTCCACCGGGCCATCGAACCCCAGGTATTCGTGGATCTTCTGCGAACTAAAGGGCAGGAAGGGCGCCAGCGCAACTTTCAGGCAATTGATCACCCGAATTGAGACGTTGAGAGTATTAGCAGCGTCTGCCTTGTCTTCCCGTATCGCCCGCCAGGGGGCCTTGGCGTCCAGATAGCGGTTGGCATCCTGGGCCAGCCCGAAGGCCTGCCCTATGGCTGCCTTGAACCTGGTGTTTTCAAGGCTTCGCCCTACTTCGTCCAGGGTGGAGCGGGCCGACTCCAGGACCTGCCGGTCCACTTCGTCCATTTCGCCCGCCGGAGGCACCTGCCCTTCGAAATTGCGGTAGGTGAAGGAGAGCACCCGATTCACCAGGTTGCCGTAGGTCGCCACCAGTTCCTCATTGTTGCGGCGGACAAACTCGGCCCACGAAAAATCGGCATCGCCGCTTTCCGGCATGTTGATAGACAAGAGGTAGCGCAGGGGGTCGGGGTCATAACTGTTGAGGAAATCCGGCACCCAGACGGCCCAGTTCTGGCTGGTAGAGAACTTGCGGTTTTCCAGGCTCAGAAACTCGTTGGCCGGCACGTCGAATGGCAGGTTCAGGTCGTGGCCGTATCCCATAATCATGGCCGGCCAGATAATGCTGTGGAAAGGAATGTTGTCCTTGCCAATAAAGTAATAGCTACGGGTGTCCGGATCCTTCCAGAAGTCCTCCCAGCGGCTTTCCTGACCGGAATTGGCGGCCCATTCTACCGCAGCGGACAGATAGCCAATCACCGCTTCGAACCACACGTAAATCCGTTTTCCCTCGTAACCCTCCAGGGGAATGGGAACGCCCCACGACAGGTCGCGGGTTATTGCGCGGTCCTTCAGGCCCCCTTCGAGAAAACTCCTGGTCTGGTTGGACACGTTTGATCGCCAGTGGGGCTGTTCACGGATCCACTCCAGCAGGGGCTGCTCAAACGCGGAAAGTTTCAGGAAAAAGTGCTCAGACTCCCGGAACTCCGGCGGGCCACCGCAGAGAATACAAAATGCCTCATGCAGTTCCTGGGGGTCCAGGGTATGGCCGCACTGGTCGCACTGATCGCCCCGGGCTCGATTATAAGCACAAAACGGGCACACACCCTCCACGTACCGGTCCGGCAGGAAACGCTCGCAACCCGGGCAATAGGCGAGCAGCATATTGTTGGTGTAGATGTAACCCTTTTCCAGCAAGGAGACGAAAATGTCGTGGACGACCTGCTGGTGGTTTTCGGTATTGGTGTGGGTGAAGAGATCGAAGCTAATACCCAGCCGACTCCAGGATTCCAGGAACTCAGCGTGGTATCGCTCCACCACCTCTGCCGGCGTGATGCCTTCCTGGTCAGCCCGTATGGTAATAGGGGTGCCATGGGTGTCGCTGCCAGACACCATCAGGACATCGTTGCCCCGCATCCGGTGGTAGCGGGCAAAAACGTCTGCAGCCAGGTAGCAGCCTGCTACGTGGCCCAGGTGCAGCGGCCCGTTAGCGTAGGGCCATGCAACCCCTATGAATATCCTTTCACTCAATCGATGCCCCCAACTACAACCGGCAATTCTTCCATTCTTTTGAAGAGCCGAATTGGTACCCTTCCAAAATCAGGAAGTAGAATAGCACAATTTCTCCCGTCCAGTAAGGATTCTGAAGCGCAAACCAATAAGCGCTTCCACTTGCTCGGGGCGTAGCGGTTTTCGGTATCCTGAGGCTGATGATTCCAAGAAGTTCTTCCTGTCAGTCTGGTCTTGTGTGGCGAGGCACAAACAATCAGACTTAGCGCCATTACCTTTCTTCCTCACTGGACCCCGCTGCAGTTTCCTTCGGCGAAGGCAGGAATCGTGCGGCAAATCCGCGCCGATTGAGATGACTGACAGAAACTTGGGAAGAGAACCAATGGGGATCCCGTTGATTTGCTTCTTGCGACCACTTCCTTACTCCTCCTGGAAGACTGAAAATTGCTGGGCGATTTGACCTGTTGCAATGCAGCAAATGCACTGTCGGTAAACCCAGGCCAGCTTTAACACAGGTGTTTAGTTCGATTAACACAGGGTTGACAAATTCGGGGAGGAAACGTAGGGTATCCATAGCGACAGCCAAGGGGTAATAACAGAATGCCGGCCCACAGCTGCTATTCGCAAATTGACCTCCTACACTGTTCCGGGCCACCTGAGGACCGCACAAGCGATTTTGGACAACGTTTACCTATATTATGTGAACCCCCCATCTCCTCCGGTCCGGATCTTCAGTTAACTCCTTCCCACGGTCGTCCCCTGTTTGCCATCCGATTTGGCGGTTTTCTCACATCCGATTGCGCATACATTCCATAACTTTTGCCTTACGCTGCCATTAACCAGACAAGAGGGTCGTTCCATGCAAAACCAGGAGACCACCCAGACGAGTTCCGGGGATTCCTCACTTGTAGAGACCTCCACAGCGGTCGTGGATACCGAATCTGCTGGCTCAATTCCTTATATATCAGTCAAGTCCCTCTGGAAGGTCTTTGGCAGGAATCCGGAAAGGGTGCTGCGGCCCGAGTACGCCGACAAGGGCAAGTCTTTTTTCCAAAGCGAGTTTGGCAACGTTGTGGGTCTGCGCGATGTCAATTTTGAAGTCCGCAAGGGCGAGACCTTCGTCGTTATGGGTCTCTCCGGCAGCGGCAAGTCTACTC
The DNA here is from genome assembly GCA_964291565.2 of Dehalococcoidia bacterium. Classification (GTDB taxonomy): domain Bacteria; phylum Chloroflexota; class Dehalococcoidia; order Lucifugimonadales; family UBA3495; genus Bin22. The sequence continues at coordinate 3,369,669 of OZ219949.1, read as the reverse complement.
TGGTCCGTTGCCTTCTCCGTTTGATCGACCCTACTTCCGGTGAAGTGGTGATTGGTGGCGAGGACATCACCAAGATGAATGACAAGGAACTGGAAGCCTTCCGGCGGGCCAAAATCGCCATGGTCTTCCAGCATTATGGACTTCTCCCCCACCGTAACGTGCTGGACAATGCAGCCTGGGGCCTGGAGGTACAAGGCGTGGCAAAGGAGGAGCGATACGAGCGCACCCGTAAGGTCCTGGCGCTGGTTGGCCTTGCCGGGTGGGAGGATTCCTACCCTCGACAGTTGTCCGGCGGTATGCAGCAGCGGGTTGGCCTGGCCCGGGCGCTGGTCGTGAATACCGACATCCTTCTTATGGATGAGCCATTCAGCGGTCTGGACCCGTTGATCCGCCGCCAGATGCAGGACGAACTTCTGAACCTGCAAACCGAATTGCAGAAGACCATCGTATTTATTACCCACGACTTGAACGAGGCCCTGAAACTGGGAGACCACATCGCCATCATGCACGACGGAGAGGTCGCCCAAATAGGCTCCCCGGAGGACATAGTGCTCCGGCCCGAGGACGAATACGTTGGCGACTTTACCCAGGACGTACGGCTGGAGAGTGTGCTTACGGCGTCAAAAGTTATGGTAGGTCCCAAGGCTACAGTCATGGGTCGCCAGGGGCCTAGAGCCGCGCTGCATACTATAGGCGAAAGCGACGGCGATGTTGCCTGGGTCGTGGATAGCCGGGAAAAATACATGGGCCTGCTGTCCATTGCCAGCGCTGAGAGAGCCCTTCGCTCCGGAGTAAAGCGCTTCGACGAGGCGTGGGAGTTCGTGGACCGCGACTACCTGCCCGTTGCTCCCACCACCACCTTCGACTCCTTGATACCAATTGCCATGTCCAGCGATTTCCCCATTCCGGTGGTGGACAGTTCAAACACCCTGGTGGGCGAGGTGCATCGCAGCGCCCTCGCCGAGGCCTTGGCCGAAACCTCGTCGATAGATACCGACTACGAGGCCAACGCAGCGATGAACGCCGCCATCGCTGCGGAGAGTGATTCTGTCCAGGCCCAGGAGATCTGATCCTATTCACCTGATTCGACGTGACTACCCTCGATAACAAGCACTGCTGCAACATACAGTTCATCAATATGACGATGAACGTGACCATCTGGAGGCAAAAATGGCTTCAATAACCAGGGGCGATCCTGGTGCTGAGGACTCGACAAACCAGGCAGCGGCCGAGGTTCAACGAGAACAGACCGTCAGGGCGCCGTCGCCTTTTTCCAGTCTTTTCGTATTGCCTTCCTGGCTGAAATGGTCGGCAGGCGTCATGGCGACATTTATCGTCTTGGTGGTGTGTTTGGTTGTATGGGAACCTGGCATGGAGTTTCCCAGCAGCATTTCGCAACAGCAGTCTGATGGTAGTTTCAAAGATATGGAGATCAGCAGATTGATCTCGGTGGAGATTAAGAGTGGAACAACTTGGCTCGTTAGAAATTGGGGAGGAATGTTTGATGGCATCGATTATTCAATAACATACTCAATGGTTGGCCTGGAAGATGCATTGCGCTGGGTGCCTTGGCCTGTGGCCATCCTCACAATCGCCGGTATAGCACTGGCAATGGCGGGGTGGAAGTTGGCAGTGTTTACGGCAGTTGGACTGGCATTTATTGGTCTAATGAACCGTTGGGACAGTGCAGTCGAAACCGTGGCGATCATTATCTTTTCCGTGACTGTCTCCGTCTTGGTTGCCCTCCCACTGGGAGTCTTGGGTTCAAGATCAAATCGTTTCGACTCTGCCATAAGGCCGATACTGGATGGTATGCAGACTATGCCAAGCTATGTTTACTTGGTTCCTGGCATCCTGTTTTTTGGCCTTGGTTATACACCGGCCGTAATAGCGACGGTAATCTACGCGGTTCCGCCAGCAATTAGGCTGACTAACCTTGGCATCAGGCAAGTGGCAATTGAGACTGTGGAAGCTGCGCGTTCTTTTGGCGCCTCGCCATTCCAATTGCTCTTCAAGGTTCAAATGCCGATGGCGCTGCCAACCATTATGGCCGGCATTAATCAGACCACCATGCTGGCCCTTTCGATGGTAGTGATAGCATCCTTGGTGGGTGCTAGCGGTCTAGGTGAGGATGTATTTAGGGCTCTCCAACAGCAGGATCCCGGAAACAGCGTTATTGCGGGTACCAGCATAGTGCTTATAGCGATCATCATAGATAGAATTACTCAGGCTGTAGCCAGGAGTAGGCAGGAATCAATGGGCACTGCGCACTAGAAGCCATTGAGAATTTCCAAATGTGTGAGAGAGAGATTTGACAGTCAAATTACTCACTGCTAACATTCGTGCGCATTCACATTTAATGTCTCTCTGAAGCAGTAAGCTGAAGTGACAGGAGGTAGTTGTTTTGCTTACCAAGTATCGGTTGTTCATACTTATGGCGGCCATGTTCGCCATTTTTGCGATGGTGGCCTGCCAGGCTGAACCCCAGATCGTCGAAGTCGAGAGGATCGTTGAAGTAGATAGGGAGGTCCCGGTCGAGGTCGAAGTCGAAAGGGTGGTCGAGGTCGAGCGGGAAGTCCCCGTTGAAGTAGAGAGGGTGGTCGAGCGGGAGGTTCCTGTTGAGGTTGAGAGGGTGGTCGAGGTCGAGAGGGAAGTCCCGGTTGAGGTCGAAGTCGAAAAGGTCGTTGAGGTAGAGAAGATCGTTGAAGTCGAAGTGATGGCGCCCGAGGGTCCCAAAGACACCATCGTGTTTAGCGATCTCAACTGGACCAGCGCTCAGGTGCAGAACCGCATTGCACAGTATATTGTCGAGGAAGGATATGGCTTCCCTACGGACCTGATTTTCGGAGGAACTTTGCCTCTTTTCCAAGGTCTACGGAGCGGCGATACACATGTGACAATGGAGATTTGGCTCCCCAATCAATCCATTGGTTGGACTGAAGCCGTAGAACTTGGTGAGGTTGTTTCGGTGGGAAGGAGCCTCGTCGGTGACTGGCAAAGCACGTTTGTGATTCCTGCTTATGTTGCCGATCAATATCCGGACTTGAAAACTCCGCAAGACCTGATGAAGGCTGAGTATCAAGAGCTTTTCGCCACTGCCGACAGCCGGGGCAAAGCCAGGCTTGTGGCCTGTGTCCCTGGTTGGTCGTGTGAGCTTGTTAACGACGAGCAAATAGAAACCTATGGCTTGATGGATCATCTCCACGTAATAAAGCCTGGCTCTCAAGATGCAATGTTTGCCGAGCTTTACGGGGCTTATGAACAACAAGAGCCCTGGCTGGGTTATATGTGGGGTACGGGCGACCCTGCTCTCAAGCTTGACCTGGTTCTCTTGGAAGAAGAACCCTATACGGTAGAGTGTTGGAATGCTGACAAGGCTTGCCATTTCGACGAGTCGCTGGTATTGGTCGCAGTCCATCCCAGCCTCTTGCCCAGGGCGCCAGGAGTCATAGCCTTTTTGCAGAATTGGGAATTCGACATCGACACCTATAAGGGCATTTTCCAGTGGATGGATGCTCAGGAAAGCGCCACACCTGAAGAAGCAGCTGCTTGGTGGTTGAACAACAGCCCGGACGTTTGGGGTTCCTGGGTTACTGAGGATGCAAGAGCCGCCATCCAGTCCTCCTTGGATGCAGGCGAAGAACCTGAGGGTTGGCCGGACAACTAATATTTCAGCTAACCCTAAGACCGAGGATACAGAATGGGGGGACGACCGGCACGGTCGTCCCCTTTCCTTTGCCTGCTATAATTGCCCTGGGTTGGCCTTGCCGCAGACCCCGTGAATTGAATCAGAGGTGTTCTATGACAACTCGCGAACCCATATCCGACGAAACCCTGAAGGTTTTGCGCAACATTCCGACCCAGACTCTCATTGACGGCCTCTGGGTCATGGGCTGGCCCATGAGCTATATCGAGGGAGCACGGCCTCTGCAGCGTGGCCAGAGTATGTCCGGCCGGGCCGTAACCCTGCGCTTCGTTCCTCACCGGCCCGACCTGGCCCAGGACAAACCCAAGGGAGACCAGTCCGCCGAATACGTGGCATACGAACTATGCGGCCCCGGCGAGGTGCTGGTTATCGACGCCATGGGCTGGACCTATAGTTCCATCGGAGGCGATATCAAGTTCATGCGGCTGCACCAGCGCGGCGTGGCCGGCCTGGTCACCGATGGCGGGGTTCGGGACAGCAATTCGCTGATCGAGTATGGTTTCCCGGTTTATTCCGCATCTACCACGGCCAAGCAGGGTCCCGCGGAATTCTGGCCCTGGCAGGTCAACGACGCCATCCAGTGCGGCGGCGTCCTGGTGCGGCCCGGCGATGCTATCGTAGGAGACGACGACGGGGCGGTGGTTGTGCCCCATGCCGCCGTCGACCAGGTTATCGCCATAGCCCACGAACGAGAGGAAGTAGAAGAAGTGATCAAGGCCCAGCTTGAAGTTGAGCGCTGCTCGCCAGGCAAGTACTATCCCTTCAACGACCTCACCTGGAAACTGTTCGAGGAAAAGACTGGCAAGACCCGCCAGCAGCAGGTTCGCTAGAATGCCACTGTCCAGATGGTTCTGTCCAACACGATTCTAAACACTTGGAGGAAAGAAAATGCCCAGACTGCCCTTGGCTTCCCGCGACAATGTGCCGGAGAACCAGCGCGACCTCTTTGACACCCTGGTTGGTGACGGGCCGGTCCCCAACCGTGGGCCGGGCTCCGTCTACATTCACGTGCCCGAAGCCGCCCAACGGCTGACATCTTTGAACAACTACCTGCGCCGGGATTCCAGCCTGCCCGACAAGATTCTGGAACTGGCTATGCTGGTAACCGCCCGCGAGTTTGACTGCCAGCACATCTGGAACGCCCACGCCGCATCTGCCCGCGCCGCCGGGGTGCCTGACGAACTGGTGGATGCCCTACGTGAAGGTGAAGAACTGATTGACCTGGCGCCCGATGAAGAAGCGGTCGTCAACTACGGGCAGGAATTCTACCGTACCCACCACGTCAGCCGGGGCGCCTGGCAGGCCGCCTACGAACAGTTCGGCAAACAGGGAATCATCGAACTCACCCTGGTGATGGGCAACTACGCAGCGCTGGCCTTCTGCATCAACGCCTTCGATACAGAACTGCCGCCGGAACGGTACGAAAAGCTGCTGCCGGTATAAACCCTCCGCTCTTGAAAGAGTTTGGGGCTGCCAGCACGGCTGCCCCCTCTCTTTGCTGTCCCGGAACTGGCCTGCATCAGCCTGCCTGCCGATAAATCTGAATGCGGTGCCGCAGGCTGTCTACCACGTAAACCAGGCCGTCGGGACCCACCTTCACCGAAGTCGGACCCCAGAATAGCTTTTCCACGTTGGCTGACCTTTCCCATTCGTAACCGCGGTGAACGTCGTATTCCGGCCGGCTCTCGATTTCCGGTTCCAGGTGCGCGGCCCGTCGTGCGGAGGCTTCGTCAGGATTGGCGGCAAAGTAATCTTGGGCCCAGAGGGAATCCCTGGACTCGCCCCGGTATGAGGCCACGAATCCGCCCTTACTGTCCAGAATCTGTACTCTTTCGTTGCCCCAGTCGGCAACGATAATGTTGCCTTGCAGGTCCACCGCCAGCCCTGACGGGCGATTGAAATCTCCTTCTTCCCGTCCGGGACTGCCAATAGCGGCAACAAATGCCCCGTTCTTGTCGAACTTCTGGATTCGGTCATTACGCCAATCGGCGACGTAGACTTGCTCTTGAGAGTCCACTGCCAGGCCCCAGGGCATATTGAACTGCCCGTAACCACCGCCGTACTCCCCCCACTGCGACAGGAATCGGCCATCCCTGGTGTACTTCTGGATCCTGTGATTCAAGCTGTCGGAGACCAGGAGATTGTAATCCTGGTCAAAGGCAATAAATGAAGGTCGGTTGAACTGACCATTTCCTGCTCCCCCAACACCCCATTTGTCCAGGTACTTGCCGTCCTGATCGAATATTGAGATACGATTCAACGCTTCGTCCGCTACGTACAGGCGGTCTTCGTCGTCAAAAGCCAAGGCGCTGGGCCACCACAGTTCGCCGTCGCCGGTGCCACCGGTACAAAACTCACCCAGGTACTCCTCATCCGGAGTGCAGCGGGTAATTCGTTTGTAGGCGATCCTCACTCCAACTTCGGGCCCGGCACGATTGAGCACGTGGACTATGCCCCTGGAATTGATTGCCAGGTCCACCGGATTGTTGAAGCCCCTGCCCTGGTTGGCCATAAACCCCAGGGTGTGACTGTATTGGAGGAGTGTGGTGGTGGTCATTCAGATCGTCCTCAGGCCAGCTGGTATTCCCTGGTAGCTACTATCAACTGCAGCATTTCGGCTACCCTGGCATCCGAGCAGTCAGCGGCGCCCCGATCGCCGAATTCCAGGGCGCCGTCCCGCGCCGCGTGGCTCACGAGGCTGTCCCTGGTGGCGTCTGTAATGTCATACAGGCCGAGGGCATCCAGGCATACATCCACGAACTTCGTGGGTTCAAGGCTGTCCCCGGCTTCCCGAACCCTGGCCAGCGCGGCCTGCACCCCCGGTCGGGCCAGGTCTCCCATTTCCAGAGCCGCCGAATTTACTCGCTCCACCAGGTTGCCGGTATCAATCCACTCTCGGCCCGTGTGCCATCCCTCCACGGTTGGGGGATTCAGGATTTCCTGGCCCATGAAACTGACGTCCATGGCCAGGTTGACGATGCCCCATTCGGGAAACTGGTAGCTCCCCGCCAGCCGAGCAGTTCCGGCCACCAGTTCCGTGGGACTCTTAACCCTGGCTAGCCTTGCCTCGTCCCCTTTGAAGAAGTCGGAAAGGAGCAGGGAGCGCATTACTTCGCGAATGTTGCCCCTGGTCTCTCCAAACCTATCGGCCAGGTATTGAATAGCCTCTTCGTTGGGGGTGTCCGACACGAAGTAACTGTACAGCTTGGAAGCCACGAACCAGCCGGTGGCGGGCTGCTGGCAGATTATGTCAATAACATCTTCCCCGTTGAAGGGACCGGTGTGCCCGAGGAAAGTCTTGTCACTATCGTCGTGGTCCTCGGGGAGGTAGACGAATTGCCAGTCCAGCCGGCCGTGAGGCCAAATCGAATCCCGTGAGGCGCGGATGCTCATGTAATCAGCGTTGGCTATCGTCCACCCAGTAAAGGCCCGGGCGCAGGCCTTTACGTCGTCCTCGGTGTAGTTGCCGATTCCCATGGAGAAGAGTTCAAGCAGTTCGCGGCCGTAATTCTCGTTGGGCGCGTCCTTGTGATTGTCTTTGTTGTCCAGCCAGATGATCATGGCTGGGTCACGGGACAGTTCCAGCAGCAGCGTTCGGAAGTTGCCCAGCCCGCAGCGGCGGAAGGTGTTGGTCTGATTGACCACGGCCTTGGCGTGGTTTAGCTTGCCGTAGGCGGTGGCAAAAAGGCCGTGCCAGAAGAGGGCCATTTTCTCTTCCAGGGGACGCTGCGTGTTGATGATCCGGTACAGCCAATAGGCTTGGGAACTTTCAATCAGCATCAGGCTGTTCTGGTCGATGTGGTACCGGCGGAGCAGGTCTTCGTCCATAACCGGGGCACCTTCCGGGTGCAACAGTTGCTCCACGGTCGCCTCATAGCCCAGGGATACGCAGGCGTCAAGCTCGTCCCTGGTCGCTCCAAAACCGGCCCTCCTCATCAGGTGGGCCATCAACGCCAATTCATTACTCGCCATTACCTGCCCTCCCGGAAGTTCGGCGCAAATCAGGTTCGACTGCGGATTATCGTAGCCGGAACCTGATCTTCCCGACGTGAAGTAAGCTCCCTTTGGGAGATGCTGGGAGTATAACACTTACAGGGCAGGCCAAGGAAACTCGCTTCTGGGCATTAGAATCAGCTACCCGCTTGGCCTGTACCGCCGTAATTTGCATCGTAACTGGCAATCCAACCCAGTTCGGCCTGGCGCTCCAGTGGTACGACGCCGGGTGCATTTCCGCCCTTCAGTTCCTCACCTATCACGTGTTCGTCGCGGAGTCGTTCAATCTCGCCCTGCAAGAGCCCCAGCAATTCGGCAAGAACGTAGTCGTTCGCCTCCCCCATGTCCGGCGCCGGACCCCGTACCGTCACATGTGCCTGGCTCAGCCGCCAGCCCCGGCCCAGGAACTTGGGGGAGCCCATTTCCCTCGACACCTGGGAATTTACCTGTTCGAACATTCCCCGGCCACCTAGATGCTCGTCCTGCAATAGCTGGGCGGCGTTCTGTACTGGCGCGGCGGGTACTCCATGCTCCTGCAGGGCCGCTACAACTTCCTCCTGACTGTGGGCGTTGGTCCATTCCGATATTAGGGCGTCCAGCTCGTCCTGGTTCTCGTACCGGTCCATCGGGTCGGCAAAACGTGGGTCGCAAGCCAGGGCCGGCTGTCCCATCGCCCTACAAAGGGCAACCCACTCTTGGTCATCCCTTACCGACAGCGTCACCCAGCAGTCTTCTTTCTGGCAGTGGTAACAGCCTTGGGGCGACAGCGACTGATGGCGGTTTCCCATGCGACGGGTACGGCGGCCGTTAAAGGCAAAGTCAAGCAATCCCTCGCCGAAGAAGGAAACGCCGGTCTGGTACATTGCCAGGTCTACCCAGGCTCCCTCCCCCGTCAGGGCCCTCCGGTACAGCGCCGAAAGGATGGCCAGTTGACCTGACCAGCATGCCAGGAAGTCGGTGTAAGAGTTGCCTATCTTGTTGGGAATCGCACTGGCGGTCAGCTTGCCGTCATCACCCGGTTCCAGGTAACCCATAAAAGCGCCGGACCCGTGTGTGGGTTCGAGCGCCGAAGCCATGGCGCCAAACGCGCTCCAGGGCCCGCTGTGCCCATAGCCGGTATTGGATACCAGTATCAGGTCAGGTCGGGCTTTCCTCAAGCTGGCGTAGCCCAGGCCAAATCTCAGGGAAACCCTGGGCGTGAAGTTTTCCAGCACGACGTCACTAATGGCAATTAGATCCAGCAGGTGTCGCATGCCGTCCTCAGATCGTAAGTCCAGGGTCAGGCTGCGCTTCCCGCGATTCAGTGTCTGAAATGTGCCGGCTCGATTCCAGTAATCGTCGCCCGGTGAGTTGTTGGGGTAGGGACCGGTGATACTGCGCGTTGTATCCACGAAGGCGGCGTGGTGGGTGTCAATCTTTATCACCTCGGCGCCCATGTCGGCCAGGTATGCGCCTACGTACGGCATGGCAAACACCCTGCTGAGGTCAACAACCCGCACTCCGGCCAGCGGTGAATTGCGCACCTAAATCACCCCGCCGGCCCGTAGACAGACCATCTCATCGTCAGACAGGCCCAGTCTGCCACAATAGACCTCATGGTTGTGCTCGCCCAGCAGTGGGGCGGGACGCAAGACCTGGTAGGACTCACCCTGCAGCAGGGGACCGAAACCCGCGTATTGGGCGGCGCCGGCCACCGGGTGTTCCACTTCTACGAAGAAATCGCGGTCCGCCAGGTGAGGGCAGTCATACAGGTCGGCAGCGTCCTGGGCCATACCGAATACCAGGCGACGCTCCCCCGAAGCTTCAAACAGCGGCCTTCGGTCCCATTCTGCCAGGCCCTCAATCAGCAACTCCTTCAATTCTTCGCCATGTTGAATGCGGCCCGACCCACTGGCGAACTTTTCATCTTTAAGCCTTTCTAGGCCTATCAGGTCGGCGACCACTGCCCAGGGCTGGGAACCTTGTACCGAGGGGACTACGTACCCGTCTCTCGCCGGCATCAACTCCTCGAAACCGGAACCCCGCACTGGCCGCCGGCCCTTTATGGCTCCCATGTAGTCGTAGTAGGGGACTGCCTGGACCATATGGGCAGCCAGGCACTCGACGGCGGACACCTCTACCTGTTGCCCGGCGCCCGTGAAAAGACGCTGGAAAAGGGCGACAATCGTAGCGGTGGCGGCATTTACGCCAGCCACGTACCACGACTGGTCCAGCGCGTTCCGCAGGGGTTCGCGATCGGAATCCCCGGAATGGTAGAGGTGCCCGCTGTAAGCGAAAACCTCAATGTCGGTGGCAGGACAATCCCTCAGTGGTCCGCTCAAGCCGAAGGGAGTTATGGAGACTGCGACGATTTCGGGATTAATTGTAGAGAGATTGGAGTAATCCAGACCAAGGCTTTCAGAATCCCGGGGGCTGAAATTCTGGACGAGGACGTCAGAGTCTTCAACCAGGCGTTCCAGCGTGTCTCTGCCCGTGGCACACGATACGTCCAGGGAAATGCCCCGTTTGTTGGTGTTGAGGTAGAGAAAGGGCAGGCTTTTGTCGAGATGAGGGTCGTCCCCTGCAAAGGGGCCCTTTCGGCGACAGGGGTCGCCGGCGCCGGGTGGTTCGATCTTAATGACCTCGGCGCCGTAGTCCGCAAGCAAGCGCGAGCAGAAGGGCGCCGAGGTGTGGCCGCCTAATTCCAGGACTTTGACGCCCTTCAGAAGGTCCATTCCTACCAGGGTTCCTCGGGCCAGGTGAGAGGAAGGCTCTGTCCCCGCTTTGGGAGGACTATCGTACCCTGGCCGACGGCGGTTTGATGGCCGCGACTGTTGGTCAGTGCAACGGTACAGTCCACCATGCCGAAACCGTCCACCTCGCGCTTGTCCGAGATGGCGCCTGATGCAGTGAGTACGTCGCCAGGAAAGTCCATACCCCGATGCTGAACAAATATGCGCTTGAACCAGCCCTCCTCGCCGGCAAAGTCGATCAACAACTGGCCCAGGTACTGGTTTTTCAGCGAACCGTTCACCACGACGTTGGGCAGTCCCTGTTCCGACTGGGCAAAGGGCAGGTCCCAGTGAATCCGAGCATAGTTTCCGTTGGCTGCCGCCCACCGCACCAGGTGAGTCGTAGTCATAGGCCCCTTAACCACAGGCGTCAGCGGGTCGCCCACCGCCACTTCTTCGAAGTAACACTGGCCCGCCCCCGCTGCTTCCGGCTTGGGAAGAATGATGTCGGTTGTGGGCGGCGACAGATTCACTGCCTCCAGTGAAACAGCGCCGGCCTCGTCTTCTGGTCTTGCAGTCTCCTGGTCGGGTAGGCTGCGGTGAATACTCACCCTCTTGGCAACACTGATTGCCTGCCCCAACTGGTTGGTCTGGGTCTCCTGCCTGACCACGAAGACCAGCAATCCCGACCTTCCTTGCTTCTCGAATATGTCCAGAATCTTGAACTGTCTGGTAATCCAAGAACCCACGTAGGCCGGCCGCAGGAATTGCCAGTCGCTGCCCCCGTTCAGCCCATAACTGTTAAAGGGTAGAGGCACCTGGAAATGAGATTCCTGCCCCGCTCCGAAGTAGCCTATAGGTGGCCCGATGTCTTTCCACGTGGCCAGGGGCGGGCACACAACTCCGGCAAACCGCGACCTGGCGGCGTAATCGGGGTCCCGGTAAAGGGGATTCCCGTCCTCAATGGCATCCGCCACGTCAAAGGCCATCTCCTCGCTGATGGGAAACCGATTCCGCTCCGGCTCAGTCTCCGTACCAATCAAAGCTCGGACTTCTTCGGTAATCAAGCTGTCGGGCATCGTTATTCTTCCCCTAATTCCCCGTACAAATTTCTTTACAAAGAGAAGCGGAGGACCAGAGATAAAGAAAGAGTTCTCGCTTCACTCCGTTTCTCAGCGTCACTTTGTGAAAAACGCCTACCCCACCCACGCCCGGGGCGCAATGCCTTCAATGTCGGTTACCACATCCACCACCGCCGGCTTGCCCGAATTTGCGGCCTCGGTCATGGCGTCCTGCAAGTCCTCCGGTCGCTCCACGCGTATGCCAAAGCCGCCCATATCCTCGGCCAGCCTGGCAAAGTTTGTGTCGGGGAAGACCCACAGTTCGTCCACGTTGCCGGTGGCGCCCACGCTCTCGTAAGCCCGCTCGTTGCCGCGCTTTTCCTGGTTGAGAGAGTGGTTGTTGTTAATAATGGTCACGGTGTTGATGCCGTAACGTACCGCGGTCTCCATCTCGCTCAGGTGATACCAGAAGCCGCCGTCGCCGGTGAAGCACACCACCGGACGGTCCGGCACGGCGCACTTGGCGCCCAGCGCGGCCGGGAAGGCCCAGCCCAGGGACCCGGCACAACGGAGGAAGGTCTGGGTCGGCTTGAACAAGTCAATCATTGTCCCTGTCCAGATTCCCGAGTGGCCGGTATCGGACAGCAGCACCCCGTCGTCAGGCAAAAACTCGGAGATTTCCTTGCAAAGTCGCTCAGGCCGGATGGGCGACGCGTCCGAGTTGGCCAGCGGGGCCACCTCGTCCCGCCACTCCTGCACCAGTTGCTGGGCCCGGCCGACCCATTCGCCCCGGCTGCCAATGGGTTCCAGGTGTTCTATGAGCTTGCGAAGGGAAGCACGGGCGTCGCCCTGCAGCCCCACCTGTATGGAGTAGCTACGGCCCAACTCAGTCGGGTCAATGTCCAGCTGTATGACCGGCGTTCCAGGCTTTGGGATCTGCCACTCCGTGGTTACCTGGCTGCCGGTGTGGCTGCCGATGAAGAAAACCAGATCGGCCTCTGAGACTACCCGGTTAGCGCACCAGCGGGAGTAGGTCCCGCACACTCCCACCGAAAGAGGATGGTCATCAGGTATTGTCCCCTTTGCATTGAGCGAAGTGGCCACGGGTATGGACAACATTTCTGCCAGGTCCACCACTTCCTGCTGGGCCCCGGACGACCGCACGCCGCCGCCGGCCACGATCACCGGCCGCCGAGCCTCCGTCAACGCCCGGGCCGCATCCATGATCATCTCCGTCTCCGGTTCGCCCCGGAATGGCGGTACGTGCGTAAAGGGGGCTTCCACCACCACATCCAGGTCTGCCTGAGCGTCTACAATCAATGCTCCTGACGAGCCCTGCAGGTCCAGGTGCGTGGGGCCCGGGGCCCCGGCCGTTGCTTCCCGGAAAGCCTGCCGCAACAGCCTGGGAAACTCCTCAGGGTTGTCCACCATAGCGTTGAACTTGGTAACGGCGTTAAAAGGCTGAACGTGGTCTACTTCCTGATAGTAGTTGCGATTTTGCTGGGAAGGTGAGCCCCGTCCGGTAAGCGCCACGACCGGTGCGCCTCCCAGGAAAGGGTCTTGCAGCCCCGCGGCCAGGTTGGCTGCTCCCACGTTCTGGGCCATGCACACCGCTGGGCGCCTGGCTGCCCGAGCATATCCGTCGGCCATGTATGCCGCCGCCTTCTCGCTGTGGGCCATTATTCGGGCAATGCCCACCTGTTCCATCTCCACCAGGGCCCTGGTTACCACCATTGGCATGTAAAAGGCATGGGTTACGCCGTAAGCCTGCATCGTTTCCACCAGGAAACGCGCTCCTGTCATCATTGGCATAGGTAAACCTCCGGAAGAGAGTTGCTTGCCGACTTTTGTCGGATAATACCGTCAGGTAGGAGCGCTGGCAAGGGGAACCCGAAACACTATTGGCCGGTTGTTAGGGAATGTCGAACGGGCTACCAAATTCAGATTGAAAAGCGTATAGTTGGGTCAAATCAACAACCGGATCTACATATGGGAGGCAAGAAAATGGCAGAAATACTGGGCCTTGGGCTTACCCATTCCCCCTCCTTCATCAAGCCCGATGAAGAGAAGGACTATTCCGTTTTTCGCAGCCTTCGGAATCCCAACCTGCCCGAAGAATTGAGGAATCCCTCCAACTGGCCGGAGCCCATGCGCATCGAGTTCGGCGAGGACGAAGGGCTTTCTTCGGCTATCAAGGCGCGGGAACGTATCGTCAACGGCTTCCGCCAACTTCGAAAGGAACTGGACGCCTTCAACCCCGACTTCGTGGTTATCTGGGGCGACGACCAGTACGAGAACTTCAAGGAAGACATCATCCCACCCTTCTGTGTTATGGCTTACGACGAGATGGAGTGCCAGCCTTTCCAGTTGGGGGATGGCGGTACTCGCCTCAACGTGTGGAACGAGCCGGGCGACAAGACCTTCAGATACCAGGGCAATCGCACCGCTGCCCGAGCCCTAGTTCGCGGCCTCATCGAGGAAGGCATCGACATGTCCTATGCCTACAAGCCGTTGCATGAGAAGGGCGGCCTGGGCCACGCCATCCTCAACACCCTGCTTTACCTGGACTACGATCGAAAGGGCTGGGACTATCCCGTGGTTCCCTTCCTGGTAAACTGCTACGGCAGCCGGGTAGTTCGGAACCATGGCGGCGCCGTCCAGTACGAGGAGGAGTTCGATCCCCCCGGTCCTTCGCCCAAGCGATGCATGGAAGTAGGCGCCGCAGTGGCCCGTGTTTTGAAAGACGGCCCCTATAGGGTGGCTCTCATCGCTTCTTCCAGCTGGTCCCACGCCTTCTTGACCGACAAGCACCATCGCTTCTATCCGGACGTGGAGTCTGACCGGGCGCGGTTCGAGGAACTGAAGGACAGCGACTTTGCCGCCTGGAGCCGCATTTCCATAGATCAGATTGAAGATGCCGGCCAGCAAGAATTGCTCAACTGGATGTGCATCGCCGGCGCCATGCAGGAGTTGGACTATAAGACCGAAGTAGTGGACTACGTGGAGTCCTATATCTTCAACTCCAACAAGTGCGTAGCCATGTTCAAGCCATAGCTTCCCGCGATACTGCGCAGACCTGAAGCGGGGAGGGCCAGCGCCTTCCCCGCTTCTCTTTTTCAACTGCACAAGAAAAATGGGGCGGGAGAGTTTCCCGCCCCAGGGTTTTGTGCCGGTAAAGGGTTTCGGTTATCGTTTGAATACCGAAGTGATCGGTTGATGTCCGGCATTCTCCGTGTAGGGTTCTTCCCGGTACAGAGACAGCGACTTCATTACGGGAATGTCCTGGATAGAGAAGAGAATGGCCTCTTCATCGGTGTCGTTGGCGTGTTCGTGCCATGCCCACGACGGTACCACCAGGAAATCACCCTCGCCCCAGTCGAACCGCTGGCCGTTAATGACGCTGTGGCCGCTGCCCCGGAATACCTGGTAAACCGCGCTGCTGGTGTGGCGGTGGGCCTTGGTGTTCACGTTGGGGCGGATCATCTGGATCCAGCAGGCCATGGTCCGCAACACCGGGCCTCCGGTGGCTGGGTCGGAAAACTCCATTGCCACGTCATCGAAGGGGCTGGCGTCGGTTTGAGCCAGTTCGCGCAGGGCTTCGTGGGTCCGTTCCCACTTATAGTGCCACAGCGGCGAATAGGGAGCGTCGTGGTCCTCCCATGCCGGCCGCAGCGCTCCTGAAGCGTACTTGCGCACCGACTCGCCTACACCAACGATGGGCTGCTGGTCCTCGGGGAACTGCTCGTAGAAAGTAGCTTCCAGGTTGTTGACCAGGGGCGTGTCCAGGCCGTCCAGCCAGATCATCGGCCCGTCGCCTTCGTTATTGTGGTCATGCCACGTCCAAGAAGGGGTCAGCACCAGGTCGCCGGGCTCCATGTAGCACTTGTCGCCCTCAACGGTGGTGTAAGCGCCGGTGCCCTGCAACACCCAGCGAATAGCCGTTGGAGTGTGGCGGTGGGCCGGGGCGTTTTCGCCGGGCAGCAACAGCTGCAACGCCGCAGAAATGGTATGGGTGGTGCCGTGGTCCAGGCCCGGATTGGCGAGCCGCAGTACGCGCCGCTCCACGTCCCGGTCCGGCGTGACAATATCGCCGCTTCGCAGCACCAGGGGTTGAGCA
Source organism: Dehalococcoidia bacterium (assembly GCA_964291565.2). Classification (GTDB taxonomy): domain Bacteria; phylum Chloroflexota; class Dehalococcoidia; order Lucifugimonadales; family UBA3495; genus Bin22. The sequence continues at coordinate 3,354,081 of OZ219949.1, read as the reverse complement.
TCGGCCCAGCGCCAGGCGAAAGGCTCCACCTGGGGTTTTCGCTCCAACCGGCGGCCCACCCACGCTGCCCGCAGGCCGGCGGTCTCAGTATTGTCATAAAACTGCTCTTCCTCTTTGGGGCTGACCTTTCCCAGCAATTGTGTCATATTTGCCTCCCTGATTCGTCTGTTTCATGCTTGGCTTGATTCTAATTGGGGCGTATGGGAGTGTCAATTTGGTGGATAGTGTATAGTCTCGAATACCTGGCAACGGAATGGGCAGGAATAGTGCTGGCCAGACTCGGCAGGTGCGGCGCACGCGCCAACGGCGAAAATGGGGGTTGAAGACATGGCTGAAACGCTGAACGGAAGTGCGGACATCATCCTCTACAATGGCAAAGTCCTCACCGTTGACAGCCACGACTCAATCCAGCAGGCCATAGCTATCCAAGGCGAAAGAGTTGCTGCGACGGGGTCTGACGCCGATATTCTGGCTCTCGCAGGCGCCGGCTCGAAAATTCTGGACCTGCGGGGCCACACCGTAATTCCGGGCATCGTGGATATCCACGCCCACCTGGATCGAGAGGGGTTGAAGTCCATCTACCCTTCGTTGGAAGGGTTGCGTTCCATTATTGAGATAAAGGGACGGATCAAAGAGCTGCTGGCGGACAAGGAGCCTGGCGAATGGGTGGTCACCATGCCCATCGGCGACCCACCCAATTACGCCGACATGCCTCAGTCCCTGGGCGAAGGCAGATTCCCCAACCGCCACGACCTGGACCAGGTGGCCCCGGAAAACCCGGTATACATCAAGGGCATCTGGACGCCCTGGAATGTGCCCCCATCGGTCTCGGTTGCCAATTCAGCCGCCCTTCGGTTGGCCGGAATTGACCGTCACACCGAGTCTCCCGACTCCAGCGTTACAATCGAAAAGGACTCGGGCGGCGAACCAACGGGTGTCTTTGTTGATACGGGTCGCTATCCTTCGGTGGAATTTTCGCTGATGCAGGTTGTGCCCAGGTTCACCTTGGACCAGCGCGTTGACGCTCTAAGAGAGTCCATGCGCCTCTATAACTCCGTGGGCACGACGGGCACCTACGAAGGCCACGGTGTTGCCCCCGAGGTGCTCCAGGTCTACAAGGCCGCCTGGGATGCCGGGGATATGACCGTCCGCGCCAACCTGACCGTCAGCCCCCACTGGCAGTCCGTGGAACAGGCCGCCCGGGAGATGGAGTCTTGGGGCCATTCGTTCTCCGGGCCTGGGTTCGGCGACGACCTCTTGCGAGTCAGCGGTTACTTCATCCAGTTTGGTGGGAACCGGTACACCGCCGAGGCTCGTTCATCCCTGCTCCCCTACACCGGCTGGGCCGGATTCATCCAGAGCTATCACTCCCCCGACTTCTTTGCGAAGACGGTCAGGCTGGCGGCGGAAAACAACCTCCGGGTCAACACTCTGGTGCGCGAGCCCCTGGAAGAGGTTCTAGACGTTTTCGAGGCTGTCGACCGGGACATCCCGCTAAAGGGGAGAAGGTGGACTCTGGCTCACGTCCTCCAGACCACTGAGGCACAACTGCACCGGATCAGGGAGATGGGCTTGCTGGTGGAGACTATACCCCTAACCGAGCTGTGGCTGCGGGGAACGCCCTACCTGGACAATCCCGACCTTGCCGATTCGGCAGTCGCCCACCGGCGCTACCTGGAGCGGGGCGTAGACTTCAGTTTCGGTACCGACAACAAGCCTTACAACCCCTTTGCCACTTTCTGGGCTGCGGTGGCCAGGCGTGAAAGGGTGACAGACCGGGTACTCGGGCCCGGCCAGCGCCTGACCCGCCTGGAAGCCCTTCGCGCCTTCACCAGCGGCGGGGCCCGCTTCTCCTTTGATGAAGGCCGGCGCGGTTCCCTGGAACCGGGGAAGCTGGCCGACCTGGCCGTCCTTTCCGGCGACTTGCTGGACTTGCCCGAAGACGAAATTCCCCGGTTAGAGTCTCGCCTGACGATGTTGGGTGGTCGAACTGTTCACCAGTCGGAGGAGTTCTGAAGGCCAGCTTTACGGGTTCGCTAGGCCCGTTGAATTGCCCTGGAGGGAAGTCTCCCGTCTAGTCCACTACGGCGATGGCAGCCAGTTCCACCTTTAGCTTTTCGTGGGTAGCCAGGCGCGTGACCTCGATGGTCGCGGTGCCGGGCCGGTGGTCGCCAAAGTACTCCCACCAAACTTCGTTCATTTGGTCTTGCTCGTCCACGTTAGTCAGGTACCGTGTCACCTGCACTACGTCGCTGAAGGTGGCGCCGCAGGCCTCCAGCCCCTTCCGAACATTTTCCAGGGCCATGCGGGTCTGCCCCTCCATATCGCTGGGGATGTCGTCAAACTCCGACTCTATGTGAGGATGACTGTGGTACACCTTGGCTGCATTGACTCCTGCGAGGAACAGGAGCGAGCCGCCCTTGACCTTGACGGCAGGAGCGTAGGGCAGGTTGACGTTGGGGTCTCGTTCGGCGGTGTGGATGATCTCTATTCGGTCAGACAAGTCGGTTTCCTCCGGACTTTGGTTGGGTGTGTGCCGGTCCGCAGACCGTGCGGCAGTCCATTATAGATGAGACGGAGCCTTACCGGGATGTTCTGTTGACAGTGTCAACGGGCGCAACTAAACTTCCGCAAGTCTTGGGATAGGCCGCTAGACTGGCCCGGCCACTCCCGCAAATAGCTGGAAAGGGGAATACCGTGACGCAGATCAAGAGCTTTGGAACCATGAACGTAGACTGGGAGGAGCGCGTTAATTTTGACCGCCTCCGAACCCAGCGTCTTGCCCGGATTAAGGGCCTCCTCGAGAAGTCGGAGATGGGAGCCATACTGTCCTTTGATATGAACAACATCAGGTACCTGACGGCCACCATAATCGGTACCTGGGCCCAGGACAAGCTGGTGCGCTTCTGCCTGCTTCCGCAAGACGACGAACCCATTCTTTGGGACTTTGGTTCTGCCGCCCGCCACCACCAGCTTTACTGTCCCTGGCTGGGCGAACGTTCCCGGGCAGGCATTTCCACGCTGAGGGGCGCCACACCGCCCTCTGCCAACCTGGCCGAAGACGTGGCAAAGAAAATCAAGGCCGAATTGGAGTTACGTGGCCTGCAGAATGAACCCGTAGGCGTGGACGTGGTTGAGCCGGTGGTGCTATTCGCCCTGCAGAAGGAGGGCATCAATGTGGTGGACGGCCAGCAGATAATGCTGGAAGCCCGCCGCATCAAGACCCAGGACGAAATAACCCTCCTCAATACCGCATGCGCCATGGTGGACGCCGCTTATGACGTCCTCTACAAGGAACTGCGGGCCGGAGTTCGGGAGAATGACGGTGTCGCCCTGGTCAACAAGGTCCTGTACGAACTGGGTTCAGAGTTCGTGGAAGGCGTGAATGCCATCGGCGGGGAACGCACCAGTCCCCATCCTCACCTTTTCGCCGACCGGATTCTCCGCCCGGGCGACCAGGTGTATTTCGATATTCTCCACAGTTATATGGGCTATCGCACCTGCTACTACCGAACGCTGGCAATCGGGAGCGCTTCACAGGCCCAGATCGACGCGTACAAGAAGTGCCGGGAGATTCTGGACACTTCCATCGACGCGGTGAAGCCAGGCATCACCACCGCCGATATTGTCCAACACTGGCCCAGGGCCGAGGAGTTCGGGTTTGCCAACGAGGAAGCGGCATTTGCGCTGCAGTACGGCCACGGGGTGGGGTTAAATATCTGGGAGGCTCCGATTTTCAGCCGCCTGTTCTCCCTGGAGCATCCCCAGCCCATTGAGGAGGGCATGGTGTTCGCCCTGGAGGCATTCTGGCCTGCTGCCGATGGCTGGTCGGCTGCGCGCATCGAAGAAGAGGTGGTGGTTACTGCCGACGGTCCCCAGGTCATAACCAGGTTCCCGGCGGAGGACCTGATGGTGGCGGGAGTGAAATACTACTCGGCCAACGGGCCGCTGAACACAACCCGTGACGCCCAGTCCCACCGCAACCGGCCGGCGATGCCGGCAGCCCACGCCTGACGGATACGCAGGGACTATACGGGTTGAAAAAAGGAACGGGGCGAAGTTTCCTCCGCCCCAAATACTCGGATAAGCGAATCTGGTTTGCCGTCCCGGCTATGGCTGATCTTCGGAGGAGTCGGACATACCCAGCAATATGTCCTCCAAAGTACGGTCCAGAGCCGGGTCCAGGTCCACCGGTTCCACGTAGGGGGTAACGTTGTAGTCTGCCCGGACCTGTTCGATGATGCGTTTGGCCTCGTCGTTATTCTCGGCGATACGGTCCAGGTTGGCCTGCAACTCGCGGGACTCAGTTTCCCCCAGGGCCTGCAATTCGGCAAGATCAATGTCCAACTTAAAGATGGATTTCAGCCGCCGCATGATGTCATAGAACGACCGATGGTCCCGAAAAATACCAAGCTGCTCGTTGTTGGACACAACGAAGGGGTACATGGGCGCCATGGCTCCCAACCGGAACATCTGCACTTCGGGGTAGTCGAAGTGGGCCATGGATACCATAGCCATGCCTATGGTAGGACCGCGGCGTCCCTCGGTGCCACGGCTGGACATTATGACGCTGTGCCGTTCCAGGATTTCCTTCATATCGGGGCGGCTGTAGACGCAGTTTATGCGCCGCTCCATTTCCGGGGGCGCAGGACCGTTAACTCCCTCCACCGCCACCGTCTGTTCAATGCCCAACTCCTTAACGGCCTGGAAAAACCCCTCTCCATAAATATCTATGCGAGCCCAGGGTTCTTCCCCCATGAAGATAATCAAGCCGTTGCCGGCGTCGTAGAAGTCGTTCTCCCTCGTCATTCGGCTGGAGGGCAGGCCGTCCTGGAAGGCGGCGGCCGGCCGGAAGGTGTCGTGGGTGCCGGCCACCTGGAAGGGGTAGCACAGGGCTGAAACCTGGTCGCCCAGGCGCCCAATGTGCCGTGCCCCCAGTTTTTCGACCAGGTAACGGGGCAGCCCGCTGGAAATTCTTCCGCCGTTGGACCATTGGCGGCGCCAACCGGCAATCATGTATTTCGCTTGAGGTTTTTCGTGGAGGACTAACAACTCATCGGCCATTCAGCGTTCCTCCCTGGACCAGTTTGATGATAATGTCTCGGCCCTAGAATTTATGAAAAAGAGGACACCATAATTATAGCAGGATGTGAACATAGTATGAGAAAGACAAAGCCCTTCTTGTCGCGCCAGCGTTAATTGCCGGACTGCATTGCTTCCGCTATACGTTCAGCCAGCATTATTACCGCCGGATTGATGGGAGCCCGTACAAGGTTCGGCATAATGGAGGCGTCCACAATTCGCAGACCCTCCACGCCGTAGACGCGGCCAAACTGGTTCACTACCGCCAGTTCATCTCCCTCCGGCCCCATGCGGCAGGTACAAGATATGTGCGAGTAGGTGGTGGCCTCTCGCAACAGCCAGCGGTCCAGGGCTTCGTCCGTAGCGAGGTCAGCTTCGGAGAGGTTCACCATTGCCCCCACGAACTCCCTTAGCGCCGGGTGGCCGGACAACTTGGCCGCCATCCTTACGCCCTCCCGCATTCGCTCGAGGTCAAAGGGCTCTGTCAGGTAGTTGTAGTGCATGTCGGGCTGCACCCGGTAGTCGGTGGAAGCCAGCTTCAACTCGCCCTGACTGGCAGGCAGCAGCAGGGCGACCATCATCTCCACAGAGCGGGGAACGGACTCCGTGTCAAGAGGGGCCGGCTGAGCCTCTTCCCGACGTGGCGGGACGAAGCATGCCAGGCTGATGCTCAGGTCGTTCTTCAAGTTAGAGCCGGGGGCAGTTAATCGCAGGGCAGCGCCACCCGGCGCAGCCCGGTCTGGGGCGGGATAGCTTTCGGCGATGTTCCAGGTGAGGTAGACCTTGGGGTGGTCCTTCAGGTTGCGACCGACTCCGGGCGAGTTATGGACTACGGGAATGCCCAGTCCCGCCAAATGTGACTCCGGGCCTACTCCTGACAGCAGCATCAGGTGGGGGGACCCCACGGCGCCGGCGGAAAGGATTAGCTCGTCCCCTTCTACAATGAAGGTCCCGCCGTCGGACTCCACCTCCAGCCCGGTTGCCTTCTTGCCTTCGAAAAGGACGCGTTTGACGTGGCAGTTGGGCCGGATGGTCAGGTTAAGCCGGTGGCGGGCCATATCGAGATAACCCAGGGCCGTACTCCACCTGATGCCCTGGTGGTTGTTGGATATGCCAGGTCCGATGCCGGTGGCGTCCGGGTTGTTGTGGTCTTCAGAGGCAGGGAACCCGACCGAGGTGCAGGCTTCGTAGAAGGCCCGTTGCGTGGGGTGCCAATTGTCTGCGCTGGCATGGTGGACGAAAATCGGCCCGTCGGTTCCGTGAAAGTCATCACTGTGATCTGCATCCGTCTCCAGCCGGCGGAAGAAGGGCAGGACCTGCTGGTAGCCCCAGGCGTCGTTGCCCAGTGCCGCCCATGCATCGTAGTCGTCCGGAGTGCCCCGGTAGAATGCCGACGTATTTATGGCGCTGGAACCGCCCGTTACCTTGCCCCGGGGCACCAGCATCGGCGGGGCTGCATCCGTCGACGTGGCCGTAAACTGCCAGTTATGCGGGTCCGCAGTCAGCCAGGATGGGTGGCCGCTGGGCGTACGCGACAGCGGCGGAGTTGGAGCGGAGGCAAATCCGTACTTTAGTTGTTCGGGCAATCGCGTGAAGTCGGGGTAGTCTGGACCCGCCTCCAGTAGCAGCACCGACCTCGCCTGATTTTCAGACAGTCTGGCCGCCAGCACACAGCCGGCAGAACCGGCGCCCACAATCACTACGTCGTATTTCATTGCTACCTGCCCAGCAGGATCTGTTGTGGAAGATAGGAATCAGCCAGGACTAACAAAACCGGCCAGCGGGAAGCCCCGACCGGCCGGCTTGTCTTCAGTGATTCGTCGTGACTTAGTCGTCCGCGGGAACGGGTTCTGCGATTCGGTTGTCCACCAAGTCCGCGCTGCAGGCTGCATCGGTCAACAGGCCCCATTTGACCATCCAGTGGTAAGTATCCTCGACGATTTCGTCGTTGTAGGGTGTGTTGTAGGAATAGCGTATTCGGGTCAGGTGGAAATCCTCAGGGGTAATGCCTCCGTATTTGACGGCTACCGAGGCAAACCTTGGCTCGTCGATCAGGTAGTGAAGGTACTTCCGCTTGTCGGCGTTGATCATATCCACGGCCTTGACTACGGCCCGGTTAATAGCGGTGAAAGTCTCCTCGTCCATATTGTCGCTGGCATTCTCGGCGCCAAGGTAATGGCCCTCGCAGACCGGCCTGCAGCCCAGCTTTTCGGCCAGGGTGATCCAGGGCTCCATCAGGGCGGCGGCGTCCACCTCCCCGTTCATCAGCGCCTCAAAACGGTACTGGGGAGAACCGTAGTGGACCAGCTTGATTTTTTCCTCCGGCAGGTAACCCGACAGCAGCCTAAGGGCCACGTAGTGGGACCCGGCGTGGAACTGGACGGCCACCGGCCTGTTGCCCAGGGTTCCAGGGTAGTAGTGGGACGAATCTCCCCTTACCAGGATGGCCTGGCTCGCAACAGCGGATCGGAGGGCAATGATCTTGGCGCCCTGCCTGCTCTCATAGGCCCGACGGACCTGCCCCTCTTCTCAAGCGCGGTAGATGGACACCTTGGCGTCCTCAAAGGCCACATGGCCCAGGACAGGGTTCACTTCCTCGGGATTCTCCGTGTGCGCCACCTGACCGCTGCTCACGGCGGTAACGAACTCCATGTCGATGCCCTCGTCCTCAAACAGACCCTCGTCCTTGGCCACCAGCCAGGGCAAACTGAAAATGGCTCCGTTGATTTCGCTGACAACCTTTTTCATCGGTGTCGTCCTCCACTGGCCGTTGTGTCGCCCTTCCGTGTTCTAATTTGGGCGCAAGTGTACCAAAAGGCAGGCGAGTCGTCCATTTTCCGTGAGCATTTCGCAATGTTTCGAATTAACCGGCCGGACCTTCGAGGTGCCGGTGGGAGGCGATGGATGGTTCTCTGTTACAGGCAGAGAGTGAAACGGGCTTGCTGCCTTGCATCGGACTCTGACCGGCAAGTCCGTGCGGTAGATTCAGTGAAACTTGACGCTATTTGAACCCCCAACTACAATCCGCCTCAATAAGCTCCATTAACGTAATTGAAAGTGGAATTTACCCTTCAGCATGAAGGCGAAGGGATAAGTGAAAGGGGATAAGTATGCCGCAGATGACCGGAGGCCAGGCGCTGGCCCGTTCGCTGTATCTTGAGGGTGTCAGGGTCATCTTTGGCCTGCCTGGCGTCCAGCTTTACCATGCCCTTGACGGACTGCAGGGCGAGCCGGGCATCCGGTTCATAACCACCCGCCACGAACAGGCCACCGCTTACATGGCCGACGGGTTCACCCGGGCCGGTGGCGGTACGGGAACGGCCATGATGGTTCCCGGGCCAGGCCTCCAGAACGCCTCCGCAGCCATCGGCACCGCCTACGCTGCCTCTTCGCCGATGCTGGTGGTTTCCGGCCAGATCGAGCGCGATCTGATTGGCCGCGACCGGGGCATCCTTCACGAGGTCAACGACCAACTGGACACCATCCGACCGGTAACCAAGTGGGCCAAGCGCATCCTGGACCCGGCGGAAGTGCCGGAGGCGGTCCACGAAGCATTTCACCAATTGAAAACCGGCCGGCCGCGGCCGGTGGAGATTGAAATTCCCCCGGAAACGCTGGCGGAAGTGGCCGACGTGGAACTGCGGGAGCCCGAGGAATATCCCCACCCGGCGGCTGACCTCGAGGCAGTGAGAACCGGCGCTCGGATTATGTCCGAGGCAGCCAATCCCCTGATCTGGGCCGGTGGCGGAGTGATTTACTCGGAGGCCCAGGAAGCCCTCCTGCGGGTTGCCGAGCACCTGCAGGCGCCCATAATCACTTCGGCGGAGGGCAAGGGCGCCATTTCCGACCGGCATCCACTGGCCCTGGGCGCCCAGCGCCTCCGGAATGACCCCATTGCGAAAGCTGAGCCCCATTTCGACGCCATCCTGGCCGTGGGGACCCGCATGGCCAACCCTGCCTGGCTGGGCGGCCAGCAAATCGTCCAAATAGATATAGACCCAGCGGAACTGGGCCGCAACTACGACAACACTTTCGGCATTCAGGGCGACGCCCGACAGACATTGGAAACGCTGTACCAGAGCCTGGTCCAGCTTGCCCCTGCACGCGAGAGCAGGGCCGACGAGTTCGAAAGTCTGCGCCAGCGAAGGGTGGAGACTTCCATCAGGGTTGAGCCCCAGGAATCCATTACCACTACCATCCGGGATGTCATGCCCGATGACGGAATCCTTATTTCGGGAATGACCCAGATCGGATACTACTGCCGGGCTTTCTACCCGGTATATGAACCCCGCACCTTTTTGACCTCGTCCTATGCGGGTAACCTGGGTTATGCCTATCCGGTAGCGCTGGGCGCCAAGGTGGCACAGCCCGACAAGGCCGTGGTGGCAGTGTCCGGCGACGGCGGTTTTCTGTTTAACTCCCAGGAACTCGCTACAGCTGTACAGTACGGCATAAACGCCGTGGTGATCGTATTCAACGACAACGCCTATGGCAACGTGCTTCGGGACCAGGTCAACCGTTTTGAGGGCAGGGTGTACGGCGCAGCCCTCCACAACCCGGACTTCGTCAAGTTGGCAGAGGCCTACGGCGCCAGGGGTGTTCGAGTACAGCCGGAGAAACTGGGCCCGGCCTTGCAGGAAGCCCTGTCAATCGACGCTCCAACGCTGATTGAGGTTCCCGTTCAGGCTATGCCCACTCCCTTCGAGTAAAGGAGCATCGTGTTTCCTACCAGAATACGGAGGACACTACTTGCAGGAATCCTCTAGGAATCCCATCGAATCGGGTCCAGTGCGATTTGGGATTTTCGACTGGATAGACGCGAACGGCGAAAACGCGGCTGACCTGTACGAGCAGCGCCTCAAGTACCTGGAGTACGCCGACGCCGCCGGTTTCTACTGCTATCACATGGCCGAGCACCAGGGCACGCCACTGGGTATGGCGCCCTCTCCCAGCGTGTTCCTATCCGCCGCCGCCCAGCGGACGAAGAACATCAGGCTGGGCCCGCTGGTTTATCCGCTTCCCTTCTACAACCCGCTGCGCCTGGTGGAAGAAATCTGCATGCTGGACCACCTGACCCGAGGGCGCATGGAGATTGGCGTGGGCCGGGGTATTTCCGCCTACGAGCTGGACTTCTTCGATATCGACGTGGACCAGTCCAGGGGAATGTTCCGCGAGGCCCTGGACATAGTTATTATGGGCCTCAAGACGGGCAAAGTGACCTATGAGGGGAAGCACTACACCTTCAAGGACGTGAGCCTGCCGATCCGGCCCTGGCAAACGCCGTATCCGCCCCTTTGGTATCCCACCGCCAATCCCGACTCCATCCGTTGGATTGCCTCAGAAGGAATCAGCACCGTTACCCATTACCCGCCCATGGAAGTGATGCGGGAACACATCGAACTGTACAAGTCGGTGTGGGAAGAAAACCGTACCCGACGGGACCGGATGAACGCCCACGAAGCCGAACCCAAGTTTGGCATTACCCGTCATATCTACGTTGGGGAAACCGACGCTGAGGCCCTTACCGTTGCCAAGGCCGCCTTCGCCGATTTCATCGCCAACTTTAACCACCTTCGCATTTTGAACGGCGATGACACCGGCCGCACCAACTACCTGGCCGACTTTGAGGGTCGCCTGGCAGACGGTCTTCACATCGTGGGTTCCCCGGAAAGTGTTACTCGGACGCTGAAGGAACACCTGGACATCACCGGCTCCAATTACTTTGTCGGTTCCTTCTTCTTTGGCACTTTGTCGGAAGAGCAGACTCTGAATTCGCTGCGGCTCTTTGCCGAACAGGTAATGCCCCACTTTACGACGGATAGACTTGCCTGATCGACTGCGCATTGTCCGAGTCCTTGAAGCGCGGCAGGATTGAGCTTTGGATAACGCCATCTGCCTGGCCCAGCTGCATGCCGGCATAGTAGAGTGTTCGCTCTGCCCCAGGCTGGTTGAGCACCGGGAGAGGGTAGCGCGCGAGAAGGTAGCCAGGTTCCGCGACCACGAGTATTGGGGAAAGCCCGTCCCGCCCTTTGGCGACCCGAAGGCCAGGCTACTGATCATGGGCTTGGCGCCGGCGGCCCACGGAGGAAACCGCACCGGGCGCTCCTTCACGGGCGACCCCAGCGGGGACTGGCTTTACGGGGCCCTTTACCGGAACGGTTTTGCCAACCAGCCTGCCTCTACTTCCCTGGACGACGGATTGGCACTCAACGGGGCTTATATCACCAATGCGGTCCGGTGCGCACCGCCGGACAACAAACCTGCTCCGGCAGAGAAGGCAGCCTGCCAGCCCTTCCTGGTAAAAGAGCTGGAATTGCTGGGCCAGGTTAGTGTTGTCGTGGCCCTTGGCAAGTTCGCTTTTGATGCCTACCTGCAGGCTCGGATCGCCGCCGGGGCAGCCAATCCCAGGCCATTGCCGAGGTTTGGTCATGGCGCGACCTGCGAGCTGGAAGGTGGGGTTACACTTGTCGCTTCTTACCATCCCAGCAGGCAGAACACCCAGACCGGGAAGCTGACAACGGAAATGTTCGACACCATTTTTCGCCAGGCACGAGAAATATTGGAGGGAGACGTGATTCTGCGGGGGAACCATCTATCCGGTGGAGGCTGAAATCCAACAGGCCGGTTTCAAGCTGCACCGGATTGATGCTATCAGAGGCGAGTTGACTGCCTGCAAGAATTGGGTCGCAAAGAGGGATAGTCAGTTCAAGTTACCGGGCCGCAGGCTCAACCTGCAGGAAGAAAGGAAGCTACTAGCCGAACTCATCCAGAATCTCCCGGAACTCCCGGATGTTCGGTATATCCCCGACATAGAGAGGGATCCCCAGGCGCTCGGTTATCGGCGCCGCCACGTTTGCCACCTCCGGCCTGTCAACCACCAGTTCCGCGGGCAAGAAAGGCATTGCCTCCAACAACGACACCAGCACTCCCTGGCGCTCCGCCGGCGCAGGAGCGGGGCCGCTCAGAATGTGGGGAACGGCCAAGCCTGAATTTTGATCAGCGATTAAGGCTTGGGAGAGAAAATAGGGACGCTCACCGCGACTTGCCGAAACCGGCGAGTGTACGTAGAACACACTGAACTCGAAGGAGTTGTCCGCAAAGGGTTTTGCTTCGGCCAGCCGGTCCAGCCGCTCCCTGTCGGCAAACTCCGGCACGGGTTCAAGGGCATCAACCGAGACAGGTTCCCGCTTATCCTGCCAGTTTTCACCGTCGAAGCTCCTGATTAGGGGCAATCCGGGGTATTTTTGTCGAATAAAGGAGACTGGCCCGCCTCAATCTTAGTTGCCAGATCCATAGCCTCTCTAAGCTCTATTGTAAGTAAACTTGCTTCGCCTGCTTCCAGCCGCCAGGGGGCGTAACCGGGCCGCATACTGCGGAACGCCGGCCAGCGTCGGTGGCCCCGGTAGCGCAATTCCAATTCCTTTATTACATTCAAGTCGTAACTGTCTAACTGGTTCCTGTCTGCCAGTTGCGCCGAGATGGCCTTCATCGTGTCCATCACGTCTGGGGAGTTTACTTCATCCTCAAATTGCGAAAACCTCAGGTTGTGCCTCAGACCCTCGTCGCCAACGTAAACCGCCAGCCCGAACTCCAAGCCGCTGCTGCCCAGGGCGACGCAATACGCCCGCTCATGCCAGATGGGATGGTCCAAGACTACTACGGCTTCTTGCAGCTGTTGCCAGGGTTCGGCGGCGCAGTACTCGCGAAAAACTGTGTGAAGTTCCAGCCATTCTTCCTTGCCGGGTACCACCATATTCTCTTGGCGCTCCCTTTCCCGGCAAAACTGGGCAAGACCGGCGAATCCGGTCCGCCTATGACTGGGTGTTTTAGTGAACTGCCCGATAGCCGGCAGATGCAGCCTATTCCCGGTCCAGGAACTTTTGCACGGAGTCCTTCATGGGCGACCGGTCGTAAGTGGCGTACATTATCTGGGCATTTCGCACCAGGTCTCCCGCAAAGAACCGCTCGTAGTGAAGGCTGCGGGCGCCAAAGGCGCTGCAGGAAATGTCCCAGGCCAGGTGAAACAGTTTAGTCCGGTCCAGCGCAGTTGCCGTGTCTGTGGCCAGGTAATGTTCCAGGTCAGGAGCAATCTCCGACTCGAAGTCGGCCTGCCCTGGCAGGGCCATCAGGCTGCTGGACCCCAGCAGCTGCATGATTTCTATCATGCGCGGGTAGAAGCTGCGGGCGTACATGTTCTCCGCTACGGTAAGCGGGACCCGGGCCGGAGTCAGCAGGCCCCACTCGTCGGGGGCCGCGTCCACTTCGGCGGACCGGAGCAGCGCCTTTATTACCTCCAGGTTCATGATCATCTCGGCAGTGCGCTCCTGGACGTGGGCCTGATCACCGGAACCCAGAGTTTCCACCATCAATGATGCAGTGCCCAGCAAAAACTCCGTCTTGGCCACCAGCCGGGTAACCACCTGGTGGAAGCTGTGATAAATCCAGCCGGTCCGGTTGGTCATGTTATTGCAGCTGTCCACGTCGCCCAGCAGGAATACCCGTTCCCACGGCACCAGGACGTTATCGAATATGGCAACCGCGTCCATTTCCTCAAACCGCGCTCCCAGCGGATGGTCAAAGGGAGTGCGACCGTAATCGAAGCTCTCCCGGCAAATGTAGCGCAAGCCAGGAGTGTTGCTGGGGATGGAAAATGACACGGCATACTGGTGGGCGTTGTCCGCCGTGTGGTGCGACCGGGAGGGATAGACGGCGATTTCGTCGGACAGGGGCCCCAGGGTCGCCAGCACCCGTGCACCCCGCACCAGTATGCCGGCGTCGGTCTCCTTGACCACCTTCAAGGCAACGTCCTCTGCGAGACTGTCCGTTATGTAACGCTGGGGAGAACGGCTGCGCTGGGGATTGACCAGCGTGTGGGTCAGGCAAAGGTCCTGTTCCCGGATAAGTTCGTAGTAGCGGCGCACGTTCTCGCCGAACCCCTCCCGGTCCTGGTCGAAGTAGGGAGCAGCCGAAGCCATTGCCACGAAAGCGGCGTTCATATAGTCAGGCGTGCGGCCCATCATCCCACCATGGTATGTAGCCCACCGGTAAAACATACGACGCCGGCGTTCCAGATCGTCCAGGTTTTCGGGCATAATGAAAGACATGCCCACCCGTTCGCCGGTTGTGGGGGACCGGTAGGTCATTTCATCCAACAGGGCTGGGTCGTTCTGCATGTCGTACAGGGCCGCCACCGACCGCGCCCCATTGGCAAATCCGGGGTGCGAGGTAACGTCCTTCACCCGTTGACCGCCAACCCACACCTCCGGCGGCCGCTCCTTCAACCCCTGCAGGTACTCTTCTCCCGTGCGAACCGGCATGCGATGAACCTCCGCATTCCCTTTTATTCAGTATAGCAGTAAGCCGCCCGGGCCCAACTGATTAGCAAACAGATCACGTTCGGAAAGCCTATTAGCGGACCTGGAACAGATGTGGCCTGAATACGTGGCGTTCGGTGGAAAATGGCGGTAGGGCTTCAGATAGAACTCAGCTTTGCGCACGGAAGAAATTCCAATTTTCCGCCCATATTCGCTCGTTTCCGTTCATTTTCAGGGTTTTGCGACTTGTTGGTTTCCGTGCGTTTGTTCACTACGAGGGTGCGGGTGTCCAAGAAAAGCTCGCGACTGTTCTCTTCAGTGGGTCTGTACTTTCAAGATAGCCAGGCGACATGCAAGAAGGCAAGGGAGCTCTCCCGTCAAATGAGGTAGGCTACCTACGAAAAGGTACCTGTCGTGAGGGGGGATTCTGTGATGCGGTGAGACCAGGCTACGCTGCCCGTTGCCCACACTTCTCAGGCGGTCTACTATGGGCACACACTTAGCCATCGTTCATCGCCGGCCAGTACGACAATGTTGAGTTTAGAGAATGGCATATTCCCTGGCAGTTGAATACCTTGTCACGTGGCACAAGGAATTGATGGCTTCACCTCAGGTATAGGCGGTCTGTCTATGTGAGGATCCTGAATCAAACGACGGCGCTCATATAAAGGAGGCATGCAATGCCCGGTCATTCGATTAACGTTGGAAACGTGGAAATGGTGTCTCTCAGCGACGGCGAGCCAATTCGTTCTCCATTCATGCCGTTTCCGGACACAACAATTGAGCAGTGGAGGGAGTTTCCTGATCTGCTTGACATCGACGAGCAGATTCGCAGCAGGTACGGGACTACTGCGGTACGCTCAGGTGGCAAGTTGATAATTGTTGACACCGGCCTCCAGGCTCCCGACGGTTCGGGCACGCTGCTGGACGACATGGAACGCAAGGGAGTGGACCGAAACGCCGTGGACCTGGTGGTGTTCACCCATTTGCACCCTGACCACGTGGGCTGGAACCTGGTTGCGGGACAGCCTACTTTCCGCAACGCCCGGTACCTGGTACCGCGCCGGGACTGGGATCACTGGACCAGTGCCGAGGTTGTAGTCGGCGCTCCCCACATCTCCAGCCAGGTGCTGCCGCTGAATGAACTGAACATCCTGGACCTGATTGATGATGACTACCGGATAACCGATGAACTGACCACCGTATCCACCCCGGGCCATACGCCCGGCCACGTTTCTATCGTGATTGCATCCCAGGGCGAACGGGGTTATATTCTTGGGGACGTGGCCCATACGCCAGCCCAGGCCCATTACACCGACTGGAATCCGATATTCGATGTGCAGCCGCCTGTCGCGCGCACCACTCGGCATTCGGTGTTGGACATGCTGGAGTCGGAGGGCATTCTGGTATCGGCGGGACACTTCCCTGCCCCGGGATTTGGTCACTTTGTCCGCGCTGGCGGCCGGCGGCAGTGGCGTGGTGTATAGGTTGCCCGCGACTGTCCGCATGACTGGTGCCGTTTGACTACCGGAGCAATTGGGCTGTACGCGCCGCATAAACGAAAGAAGAAGGAGAAACCATGATTTACGAAGTCAGAACTTATACGCTGGAACCCGGCTCGGTTCCCCAGTTCGAAGAGAGCTTTGCCGAGGCCCTGCCCCACCGCGAAAAGTATTCGCCCCTGGCCGCTTTCTGGCACACCGACATTGGCACTCTTAACCAGGTAGTACATGTCTGGGGATATGAAAACCTGCTGGAAAGAGAGCAAATCCGCGCCGAAGCTGCCCAGGACCCCAACTGGCCGCCCCGCGACACCAGCATGATAATGACCATGGAATCGGAAATCTGGAACCCTGCATCGTTCATGCGTCCCATGGGTGGCGGGCAGGAACTGGGCAACGTGTATGAAATGCGTGTCTACACCTACAAGCCGGGCTCTATACCCGAACTCCTGAACCGATGGGAAAAGGCTCTCCCCTGGCGCGAACAATTCTCTCCCTGCGCCGCTGCCATGCACTCCGAACTGGGCGGTTTGAACCGCTGGATGCACATCTGGCCCTACAATGACCTTAACCACCGCGAAGAGGTGCGGAAGGCCGCCAGCGGCACGCCAAACTGGCCCTCGGGCGCGCCCGGCCGCATCAGGCAGGAAAACAAAATCCTGATCCCGGCCTCCTTCTCTCCCATGCGCTAGAGGCCCTCTTTCGATTTCCTTGCGCCCCTGGTGTATGCTTTCAGTACGCCAGGGGCGTAATCATTTTGGCCACGTGCTTTTCATGCAGATTGATAGCCTGATCGACTCCGTCGAAACGCCGGCCTTTGTCTATGACGAAGCTGAAGTTCAACGGGTCGTGGATATTGCCAGTGCGGTGCAAGCGGACACGGGTTGCCGAATGCTCTATTCGGTCAAGCCCTTGTGCTTTGTCCCCTTACTGGAGTTGATGGCCCCGCAACTGGCGGGTTTTGCTGTAAGTTCGCCTTTCGAAGCGAGACTGGCGCGAGGCGCCCTGGCAGTAGACGGTTCAATTCACTTCACAAGCCCCGGCATTCGCCCATGCGATGTGGGCGAACTTGCGGAACTCTGCGATTACGTGGCGTTTAACAGCCTGAGCCAGTGGAGGCGACACAAGCCAGATTTTAAGGACCGTACCAGTATGGGCCTCCGCGTCAACCCAGGTCTCTCTTTCCTCGATGACGAGAGGTACGATCCAGTCCGCCCCCATTCAAAGCTCGGAGTCCCAATCGATGAACTGGCTGATACAGAATCCGGAGGCAGTCATGCATTGGCCGGGCTGGAGGGCGTTCTGGTTCACTCCAATTGCGAGTCCACCGATTTTTCCGAACTCCGGCAGACAGTGGATTGCCTGGAGGATAAAATGCCGGATACGCTGGCGCGGTTGGACTGGCTTAACCTGGGAGGAGGCTATCTTTTCAGCGAGGGATTAGACATTGAGCCTTTGTGCCGAACGCTCTGCTCCCTGCGGACAAAGTATGGGTTGGACGTTTTCCTGGAGCCGGGCGCGGCTTTTGTCCGGTCGGCCGGATATCTGGTTGCAACGGTTCTGGACAGGTTTGCCAGTGGCGGCAAAGATGTGGTCGTGCTGGACACCACCGTCAATCACATGCCGGAGTTGCTGGAGTTCGATTTTGAACCCGACGTGGCGGACCATGACGAGGGTGGGGAATGGCCGTGCATTCTGGCCGGTTGTACTTGCCTGGCTGGAGACGTTTTTGGTGAGTATAGTTTCAACCATCCCCTGGAGGTGGGTGACCGGGTGGTGTTTCTCAACGCCGGCTCTTACTCGCTGGTCAAGGCACATACTTTCAATGGCGTAAACCTGCCCAGCATCTACTCGAAGGACAAGCTGGGCAGGACTCGATTGATAAAGCAGTTCACCTACGAAGACTACGCCGCCCGGTGGGAGACTAATGTCCGCCGTCCTGTATGAGAGGGAAGTAGCGATACCCGTGGGCGCCGCCGGCGCCAACGCCTTGACGGCGGTGGAGCGGGGAGTGCAGAAGGCCCTGGGCCACGGAGAAGTACCCATCCGCATGGCAGTTACTTCATCCTCGGCGCGGGAATATCGCTGCGAAGTGGGCCTGGCTGCGGGTCTGAGCGCTACCCGTCTTCCTTCCATATTCCAGTTTGCCCGCCGTCCTCTTGAGAACATCTCGGCCTTCAATTGCGTACTGCTGGTACCGACGGGCGTGGGGGCGGAAATAGGGGGACACGCCGGCGATGCAACTCCGGTGGCGGCCCTGCTGGCTGCCGCCTGCGACACTCTGATTACCCACCCCAACGTGGTGAATGCCTCTGACATTATTGACATTCCGGCCAACGCGCTGTACGTGGAAGGTAGCGTCATTGCGCGCCTGCTGATGGGTGTGGCCGGGCTCCAGCGGGCCCGCAACAACCGCTTGCTGGTGGTCCTGGGGCACCATGACGATGAACTGTTCGTGAACGCGGCTATCAACTCGGTCAACGCGGCCAGGGCTTCCTATGGATTGGCCGTGCCCGCCATTGTCAGGCTTGGCCCGGAGTTTGAGATGGAGTCGGAATATACAAACTCAGGCAGGGCTGCTGGCCGCATACGAGGCCTGGACTCCCTTCTTTCCGTATTGGAGGAGCGGAGGGAGGATTTCGATGCCGTGGCCATCTCCACGCAGATAGGTGTACCACCCGGCTATCACGCCGAGTACTTCGAGAGCAACGGCGAAATGGTTAATCCGTGGGGCGGGGTGGAGGCCATGTTGACTCATGCCATTTCGGCGATCTTTGACGTACCCTCGGCCCACGCGCCCATGCTGGAAACCCAGGAAATCGCCAACTCCGACCCGGGTATTGTTGACCCCCGCATGGCCGCCGAGGCGGTCTCCCTCGCCCTCATCCAGTGTGTTTTGAAGGGGTTACAACGCAGCCCGCGTATTGTTACGGGCGCCGAGGCCTTGAACCATTCGGGTACGGTGACAGCCGCTGACGTTTCATGCCTGGTGATACCCGATGGTTGCCTCGGCATACCCGTCCTGGCTGCGTTGGAGCAAGGGATCAAAGTTATCGCAGTCGCGGAGAACCGCAACCTGATGCAAAACGACCTTGATCGGCTGCCCTGGCGGGAGGGCCAGTTCTACCGGGTTGCGAATTACTGGGAAGCGGCCGGCGTAATGTCGGCTCTGAAGGCGGGCGTGGATCCGTTATCGGTGCGCCGGCCCATCACGCCGGCGCCGGTACTGTATCAGCGTAACTAACGCCGGTCTTTTCTGGACACCGGGAACGCCAAAAAAGAAAAGGGGACACCTCAGCGTCCCCTTTTTCAATTCATGCGTTTGCCAACTCAGCCCGGCAAGAGACCTTCGCCAACGAAAATGCTCTCCGCCTCTTCCAGCGTCAGATCGGTCTCCGGCAGGATGAGGTCCGACTCCACTAACTCGTCCAGGGGCACCGGTTCCCCTTTCTCCCTTACGAGGGATTCCATTTCCAACAACAGGGAGTGCAGGGCGTCGCGGTCCTCGGACTCGACCGCTTCCACCATGCGGTTGTCTATGTCGTTAAGTTCGTCGATGGCAGCGCCCGGCAGGTTGAACTGACCTTCCCCCAGTATTCGAACTATCATATCCCTGCCACCTACCCTTGAGACTGGCTGGAGCCCCGGTTTCGCAGGGCGTCAAGCTCGGCATCGAGGTCTGTCTGTCCCGAGGGGAGGGCAGTCGCAGCGCTGCCGGTCCCCTTCAGGGCCGCCAGTTCCTCCTCCACTCCCTGGGAAATGGAAAGCTGGGCCAGTTCCCGTTCAATGTCGTCCCGGGGGCCTCCGAAGTCGTCAAGCACCCCTGTCTCCACCAGTTCGTCGATGGCTCCGGCTTTCGCCCTGAGCTGGTCAGTCTTGTTTTCGGCCCGCTGCATGGCCATGGATACGTCGCTCATCTCTTCGGAAATTCCACCCAGGGCCGAACCGATTCTGACCTGGGCCTGGGCGGCGGTGTACTGGGCCTTGATGACCTCCTTCTTGTTCCGGAAGGCGTCTACCTTGGCCTGAAGTCGTTGCTCGGCTATGGTGAGCTTTTGCTGCTCCTGCTCCATGCCTTCTATCTGTTCGTCCAGTCCCTGAAGCTCAATGAGCGCGTTTTGCTTCCGCTGCAGGGCAAGCCTGGCCAGGTCCTCCCGGTCGGCTTCCAGGGCCTGCCTGGCCTGCCGATCAAGCCTTTCGATGTTCTCCCGCACCTTGGCCGCCTGCTGCTGGATGCGACGCTTGGCGGTTACCATTTCCACCACACCCCGCTTTACGTTCTGCAGCATCTCCAGTTGCTTTTCATAGGAGTAGTCCAGCGTTTCCCGCGGGTCTTCCGCCTGGTCCAGCATCCGGTTCATCTTTGACTTTACTATGGTTGACATCCTAGAGAACATTCCCATGGGTATTACCTCCCACTTCCTGGTTGCCCGCATGGTGAGCCTACTTGAACGGCTTACGGGCTATTGTATCCACACAGGGTTTAGCTCCAGCAGACCCGACTTGCGATCTGCATCAATATCTATCTTTCTTGCCGAAGAGGGCTACCGCTCCCACTATGACACCCAAAACGATGCAAATGGCTCCCAATATCCATAGCAGGAAGTTGAGTATACCGCTGACCAGCAGTATCCCCAGGATGAGCAAGAATATTGCCACGCCGATTCCGCTGAATGATCCCATAAACGCCACCCATTTGCTCCCTTCGAGTAGACGGCGCCCCCAGTCAAGGACACCGGCAGAACTGCCCTGGAACCCGCGACCTACGCGGGGCTATATGATTAAACGCCGCAGCTTACGAAGCGGATGTGAGTTTACTCTGCAGGCGCCGCTCGTGAAGCAGCCATTTCAACAATACCCGCCCCGCCATTGGGGGTCAAGGGTATCCCTGTGCGGACAATTGCGGGTCGAGGGGATAGTGGCCCGGAGAGACCGTGCAGCTTTAAGAGGCAGATGGCTTGTCCTTGATTCAGAAGGAAGGTGATGTCTAGCTATATAGCGTCCTTCACTCAGCAGGCATTTCATAGCACTCTCCCACTTGGGCTATTAAAGTCCGCGTTTGCTGGGAATCCGCAATGCTTCATTGGCCCTAGGGGTTTTTGCCCCGTGCTATTATGTAGGGGCCTTTGAGCATAAGGGTTATGCAGTTGGCGCAGCGTCGGTTTGAGGTTGCAAGCTACGCCGGCACCTCCGCTTATTGCCTGCTGCAGTTCTATTTTGAACGACGAGGATGGCAGTTCATGCTTCGCTCTCTGTTTGGCAGAGGGAAGAGGAGACAGGCGTCTCCATCTACTCCGATTGAAAGTACTGTTCGAGACGCGCGAGTTGGGGATGTGGTGGTAGTGCAGGGGTTTGCCCTGGAATACGACGATTGCTATTTCGTCGTTGAGAATGTTCACCGGTATGGCGGAAGTGGAATAGTCTGGTACGAACTTGTGGTTGCCGACTCGGAAAGCCGGCTTTGGATCGAATGGTCTGAAGATGACTCCGGCCTCCACGTTACCGCCACCGACAACCGACGGCCCGCAGGCCTGGAGTCCATCGGCCTGGCTGAGTCCGACTTGATGGACATGGACTCAAGCAGGTCCATAGACCGTTCCGTCGAAGTTGACGGACTGCGCTACCTGTACCGCAACAGCTTTGAGGCTTTTTTCTTCAGGGATAACCGCCCTTCAAACGGCGAGGGCTTTTACCTTTGGGAGTTCCTGGCGGAAGACGAAAGCAAAGTCCTTTCCATTACCAAGTTCGAAGGAGTGCCCTTCGAGGCGCACTTCGCCGAAATAATTTCATCCGAAAATGTCCTGCTTTATCCAGGTGAGAGGCCCGAACAAAGGAGCCGGTGATAGCTTATGGAAACTCTGGTTGACGCGCTAGTATTTTTCCCCCGGGGCCTCGTCTACGTAGTTCTAGGTGTTATCGTCCTATTGCTGGCCAAAGTCGTGAGAAGCGCCATCACGAGGCATAAGGAAGACGAGGAGGTGGTGCAGCGCCAGAACCTGGCGGAAGCCCTGCGGCTTTCCGGCTACCTGATTGGCGTTGTCCTGGTTTTCGTGGGGGCCGTCTACCAACCGGCGCATCTGGCGTTGATAGAGTCGGGCATCGGTTTTGACGCCCAGTTCGGAATGGATGTCCTCAGGGTGTTTCTCTACTCCCTGGCGGGGATTGTAGTCCTGAACCTCTTGAGAATTTCCATGGACAAGCTGGTCCTTTACAAGTTTGATGTGGAAAAGGAAATTGTCGAAGACCGCAACGTGGGGACCGGGGCGGTGGAGTTTGGAATCTACGTTGCTACGGGCCTGATGATCGCCGGATCTCTTTCCGGTGCGGCGGGCGGGGGAGAACTCTTTGAAGCGATAACCACCCTGGTTTTCCTGGTGCTGGGCCAGGCGGTGCTGATCCTTTTCGCCCTGTTCTACCAGTTGACTACGTCCTTCGACGTTCACGATGAAATTGAACGGGACAATGCGGCGGTAGGGGTGGCTTTTGGGGGCAACCTGGCAGCAATTGGCTTTGTAATGTTGAAAGCTCTGTCCGGCGACTTCCTGAGCTGGCAGCAGAGCCTTATTGAGTTCGTAGTTTTTGCCGTTGTTGGATTCGTGCTTCTCTACGTGCTGCGGTTGCTGGTTGATCTGCTGGTCCTCCCACGGGTGAACGTGTCCCAGCAAATGACGGGTGAGCGGAACGCCGGTGTGGCCCTGGTGGAGAGCGCCGTGGTCATCAGTTGCTCCCTGATTCTGTTCTTCGCCATTTGATGCGCGGAGCCGAGGCTTCGCCGCACAGGGACAGGCCGGGGACAGGGAATTGAGGCCGGGTAACGGGAGTTTCTATTGCGGTAAACTATCGTGTACATCGCCAACCCTGCGGGCGATGAGGACGTTTGACCGTTCTCTGCTCCTCCAGCTGCCGGGCATCTTCAAGCAAGGAAAGTCCCTGGTTCACTATTTCCTCCAGCAAATCAATGGGGGTCACGCTGCGGTCTACGACCGGTTCCAGTAGCCGGTTATAGAACTCACGGCTGATGACCAGGTTCTCCCAGTCCCTAACGAATTCGTCCAGCGAACCGTCGTATAGCCTCAGCAGGAATACCACGCGGACCGGGTCTACGGCCTCGGCAATGAAGGTCTCGACCCTCAAGTCATTTCCGTGGCCCGTGCCGAATAACGCTTCCCCCGTATCCCCGTCCCACAAGACGTCCCAGAAAATGTCGTAGCGGTCTATGTAAGACTCCGTTTCGGCAAGCAAACGGCCAATAAAAGCGCGTCCTTCGGCAGTTATTTCATTTGCTTCCCCATCCTCGGACTGCCCCACCAGCCCAAGCTCGAGGATGTGTTGAACCATTTCTTTCAGTTCCGTACCAGCGCAGGGCGAATTGGGGTCCGGTAGTGAAAGTTCGTGCCTGTCCAGAAAATAGACGGCCGCGCAAAGCTGAAGCCATTCCAGCAAGTCGGGTTCCCCGGCGTCATACCCTTGTTCCTCAGCGTATTCCAGGGCATCGTAAACCGGAGTCAGTAGCAGGGAAGAATTGCAGCCGCTACGAGTGTCGTCTTCTTCCAGGCAAGCTTCCTGAGTCAATCCTCCTTTTGCTCCTCCGCGTGACTGCTCCGTCAGGTTGACCTGGCATAACCCCGATCTGCTCTGCTCCATCACTGCCAGGAAACTCTCGTAGATTTCCGGCAGGTCAGGATTGTCTTCCAGGTCGAAGGAATCCTGAACGAGGGCCTGGCCTTCTTCATCCAGGGGAAAGACCCATTCCAGCAGATCGTCGGGCGCGATACCCTGGGCTTCAGGCGGAAGCCGGACCTCCAGGATGGCATCGGCCGGCAAACCGTCGAGTTGCAGCAAAATGGTGAAGGAATTGCCCACGGCTACGGACTCAGCCCTGCCTTTTCCTGAGGTTCAGGTGGCCGCCGCCACCGCTGAAGCTACCGCTGCGGGCCCGAGTACCGAAGCCGGAACCGGAACTGCTCCTGGAGACAGCGTTGCTGGACCGAAAGGCCCCCGAGCTTCGTTGCGTCTGCTGATAGCTCTGGCGATTGGAACTCAGGTTTCGGCTGGAATCCTGGTACCTGGACCCGGCGAAACCCTGTTGCCGCGTGGTGTACCGGCTGTTGCGGGCTACCTGGGAGCCGTACCTGGTGGACTGGCGGTAGGTGGCCCTGCTTTGGCGGATGGCGGGGCCGCGGTTGATGGGCGTGGAGTAAAAGTATGGGCCGGGCATGAAGGCGGTCGCCAACATGTACCCAAACAGGAAATCCCCCCCACCAAAGCTGCTACGGTAATAGCTGTTGGCGTGGTAGCCTCGCATTTCATGCTGGTCGTCATTCTTCACGATACTGAACAGCCGGTCATCCCGAGCGTCTTCAATTTCGTTACTGCCGTTCAGGTCTTCCCATCCCTCCAGCGTTAGCCGGTCTCCGTCCTGCTGGGCGCGGATGAGAATGATGCCATCACCCTCGTAGATTTCGTTGACCCTGCTCTCAAAGTCAGTGGCGCTCTTGGATTCCTTGAATGCCTGCTGAACGTCATCCAGGTTAATTCGGCCCGCAGCGCCATCGGTGGCGGCCCAGGTATCGTAGGACGGACCACCGCAGGCGGCTATAAGCGGCGAACCGGCCACCATTCCCCCCGCAAAGAGGGCAGTGCTTAGTTTTCTCACTCTTGGTGCCATATTGACTCCTTCTCGATCGAGTCGCCCCGGTTTCAAGGATAGTACGAAACGGCCTTAATATTGGTTGGCGCGTGGACTAGGCGCACCGCCTGACTGTGCGATTAGTGAAAGCAGTTCCCGGCTCTTGTCCTCTTCTTCTGGCGAAGCCTGTGCCTGTGCCGTCAGCAGTTCCGGTGGAAACGTCAGCAGCCTGGAGCAAAATTCGGCCTGAAGCCGGGCCTGGAAATCTTCCCACATATACCTGGAGTGGAGGATGTAGTCGGCCACGGCCCCTTTGTGGTAGTGCCCGCCTGCTGATGAGCTAACGACGGCCTGTTGCAGGTCTACCAAATGTTCCCGCCAGCACCGGTCCCCGCACTCCAGCAAGAGGCTTTGTGTTAGTGATTGCAATGCCGCGCCGCCCAGCCTTGACCTGAGTTCTTCGATTCTCGCCAGTAGTCGCTGTTCAAGCAGTTCAGCCATGCAGTCCAGCGGTTCGCCGACCATGGCGGAAACTTCAACACCGTAGAAACAACGGGCATCTGCCGCCAGGGAGCTGAATCGGGCCACATAGTCCGCGGAATCCAGATTGGGGAACCAGGTATTGACGAGCCTCCCGGCACAAGCGCGGACAGCGGCTCGGGAACGGCCGTCAATGTCGGAACCGCTCAAGACCTCCCGGCGCAACTGGTAGTAGGCTGAGGTGTGGGCGTCGCATACCGCCGAGTAATCGGCGACTATGCTGCGAGCCGCAGCAGCTTCCAACTCGGCATCATCCTGGCGGCGGGAAATGTAGTCCGCGATCGCGGGTCCTTCCTGGAGAGTTGCACAGTTGCCGTTGCGGCCGGCCTGCTTTCCGAATCGGGGTTTGCCTTGGGCCAGCGGCAGGAGCCAGCGGTCTTCCCATGACAGTAACTGCCTGCCCGAGCCAAACATTCCCTGCCTGCCGCTTCTCCCCTTGAGTTGAGTGGATACTCGCGGGTAACGACTGAATTCAGCGTTTATTACGTGCAATCCCAACCCGAATTCCCACATTTCGGTTGTGGTACGGGTTTCAGAACGATGCAGTTCCTGGCCTGCACCCCAAATCGAAAAGCAGTAACGTCCAGTTTGCCAGCTATGTGCTGTGTTCAAGAGTCGGTGGTTTGCCAGCGCGTCAGCCAGGATTGCTGCCTCAGCTGCGGAATAGCAGACCACCCTGAGGGGGCCAGCTCCCGTTCGGATTTCTTCGTTAATCCGGTGCATCCAGCGGCTGAGAATGGCATCGTTCAAATCGGGGTCGAGGACAATGTCTGTCCCCCTGCCTGCCAGATTAGTGGCAACGGTAACTGCCCCAAACTGGCCGGCGCTACGGACTATATCCGCTTCCTCATCGGAGGTAACGGCGTTAAGGACTCGATGGTCTATTCCTGATTCGGCCAAGGCATTGCCTATAGTGCGGCAAGCTTCAATGCTTTGCGTGCCCACCAGGACGGGTCTGCGAAACCGCTGACAGCGGCGTACCTCTTCGACAATGCCAGCTATTTTTTCCTGTTCAGAGTCAAACATCCGGGAAGGTAGTTCCACCCGGCGGGTTTCTTGAGACTGAGGAACGGACAATACTTCAATGAAGTAACGACGGTGAAATTCCTCGGCCGCGGCCTGAGCGGTGCCCGTAATTCCAGAGATGCACCGGTAAAGATTTACGAACCCCTGCACCGAAATCTGGGCCAGGGTCTCGCAATCGGGGTGGACCGTCACTCCTTCCTTCGCCTCAAGAGCTGCCTGAAGCCCGTGGCGGTAGAGGTTGTCGGGCTTGGTCCTGCCAGTGTGCTGGTCCAGGATTACCACGGAGTCGGCGGCGACCACATAATCCCGGTCCCTTTCCAGCAGCAAATTGGCGCGGAGGGACTGATATACCTGGTTGGCCACCTGAAGCTGGCGGGCTGTTTTTCGGGAAAGGGCTTGACCGGAATCGACAGCTACTCTCCCCCTTTGTGGGGGCGGGCAGAAGTCGCCCAACTGCCCGGTCAAATAAGCAAGACCTCTTTCCGTGGGAGTGACAAATCGCCTTCCCTCGTCCACCAGGTAGTAAAGGTCGGCGGCCAAGGTTTCGTCGGCTACGTCACCTCCGTCGGGAAAGAGGACTGCCAGGCCACGGCGGTAAGAACGGGGATGCGCCCGGGCCATCCGCCGGAATGTCTCATCAAAAGGAGCAGCCTGCAACGCCAGGCACAGCAGCTTTCCGTACTGCTCGCTGTTCGGAGAAAGCCGCTGCAGGTCGGCAACGTATTGCCGGCAAAGCGCCTCCTGCATCGCCACCATGTCTTTTACTGCCTTATCGACCCGGCGCCAGGGATGAACGGGTTGGGACGGGGGACCAGCAATGATGAGAGGAGTATCCCCCTCGTCAATCAGGGCCTGGTCCGCCTCATCAACAATGGCTACTTGCAGGGGGGGTTGGACTTGCTCCCCTTCTCTCGAAACCAGGTTATCCCGCAGGTGGTCGAAGCCGAACTCTCTGACTGTCCCGTAAACAATGTTGCAGGTGTAGGCCGCCTTGCGTTCCGCGTTGTCCATTGACTCCAGGATAACGCCGGCAGTCAGGCCAAGAGACCCATAGACCGGAGACAGGAGACGGCAGTCCCGTTCAGCCAAGTAGTCGTTGGCAGTATGAATGTGGACCTGCCGACCCAGGACGGAATACATTGCGGCGGCAAAGGCAATGGAGACGGTCTTGCCTTCTCCGGCTTGCATTTCTACGATTTTGTTGGATAGCAGGTGGAGACCAGCGAGGAGTTGCTGGTCAGTGGGAAGGAACCGATAGCGCCCTGAATTATCAAGCCGGCGTACTGCCTGGTAGAAATTGGCGGACAGCAGCAGGTCCGGGCCAAATCGTCCCCGGCCAGCAGCACGTACCCGCCCCAAGTCCCTTGCGACTATTTCCTCGTCCGAAGGCGCTTGCTCGCAAGGAAAGTCGTCCTCCGTGCCATTGTAGGGATGTGGCAGCCCAACCAGTCCGGATTCTTCCTCAAGAATGCGCCACACACCCAGCCGGCGGCTAATGGATTCGTTCACGATAGCGAAGACCTTCGCCGTTCGCTCTGAAAGGTCCCGATTGGGACGTTCACCAACAGACGCCGTCTTTTCCTTCTGAATGGCATCCTTCAGTTCCAGATCAGACCAGTCGTCCAGGCCCATTTGTTTGTGGAGGCGTCGAATCAACCGGACTGCCTCCTCCTCGCGATTCCCGGCCAGTAAGGTCAAGCGCGACACGAGACTCTTGGCAGACGAAAAAGTCCGTCCCGGCCCGTCTGCCGGCGGCCGCCGGGACGGGACGAGGAGGCGAGCATTTACCGGGTTGCTGAAAACTGTCATTTAGTTGGCCTGGATGGACCTGGTGGCAAACTAGATCAGGTCATACCCATTATCACCAATCCGGCTTCGTGGCCGGAAATGTCCCAACCATTATAGCGGAGGAGCAAATGGTCTCTTGCCGCGAGTATGCCGGCAGCGGCAACGGGATGGGCACTGCTGAACTCCTGCCCCAATTCCCCTTCGAGTTTCCATTCCCGGTCGATTACGTTGCGGAATCCGGCCCTGCCGGCTATTTGCTGGTACTCAGAGGCCAGGCGCCGGTATTCCTGGTCGGTGCGGTAAGGTATGGGAGTAACGTAGTAGTCTTTTGACAGGAAAAGGCCCAGTTCATTCTCGAACACCTGGACCATGTCCGTGTCCCCCAGCCAGCCTTCCATGGCAAAGAAGAGGTCCAGGGGAATATCCTGTGGCACCCGGTGGTAGTAATAAAACTCCTCGGCTTCGACCATCCTGACCGGCACTGAAGCCTTATTATGGTAACCCAGAAGGCGTTCCGCCTCTTCTCCCTTGAGGTACAGGTATGGGATGTTGCCGTTCGTGGCATCGACCAGGACGGGCACGCCGTCCACGTTATAGAGCAGGGCGGCGTGCTGCCAATACCGCATGAATCTGCGGGCGAAACGGAAGTCGAAAGTCCGGAGCATTTCCCTCAGCTTTGACACGGGTACCGGTTCCCTGGCGCCATCGCCGCCAATCAGGTATTCCGATTCAAACCCGTAGTGGTCGGTGAGGAACTTCAGCGCCTGCACCTTCTCGGTACAGATTCCTCCAGCGCCGGCAGCTATACTCCGGACTGTTTCGTCGCCGGTCTTGAACATCAGCTTCTGCCCGGTAAACCTTGAGTAGTTCTCGAACTGGCTCTCCCAGATGGTTTGTCCCAGAACGTCGAGAAACTTTAGCCTGAAGTCGTGGCTGTCCAGCTTCATGGTTTTCGCAGCCTCGCCGGCACCCAGTTTTTCTTCCATGGCTGATGTAACGAAGGATTCGAAGAAAACCGGGTCATTAGCCCAACGGCGACGGTGAAAGCCGTTCCAGTTGCGGTCGTACCCCACATCCATCCTGTCGATTTCAATCTCGATGAGAAAGGCGTCGCACTCTCCTATCTTAACTTCGGAAGCCCGGGGTACTTCGTCCAGATCCAGCGAAATGCCCTCCTGGTGGAATTTGGTTCCCGAATAGATGGAAGTGAGGGTTCCCTGCTCGTCGCAGGCATAGACCAGGTCCTGCATCGCTTGAAGGGAAAGCAGTCCTTCGGGGGCAATTCTCTCTTCTTTTAAGAGGGATAATTGGTCAAGGCGCAGCAAGTATTTCTCCAGCAGTCTGCCAGTGGAGATGACATGGTCATCCTGGCCCAGCCGCAAGGCGGCGGAACGCCTAGTCACTGTGTCTGAGAGTCGCAGAAAGAAAAAAGGACTGTTCAATTTGCTTCGAGAGGTATTGGTGAGTGAGCTTGTGCCGGGGTGCAGGTCAGGTCTGATGGTATGACTGGATGAGAGTCGAAAATGGATACGATGTGGACGGAGCTTCGGTAAGCCCTTATGCTGCCTGGGGAAAGTAGATTATTAGGCAACAGCCGCATCGTGCCGGAGCCAGGCAGGACTCCGCCGAACTCAAACCCCTACGCGAATCGTAGCTTTGAATGGTCGGGGTGAGAGGATTCGAACCTCCGACCTCTTCGTCCCGAACGAAGCGCGCTAGCCACTGCGCTACACCCCGAATTGGCGCCAGATTTTTGGAAGAGCCCTAATGATTGTCTGAGTATCAGCCCTTATGCAACTGCGGAGAACCCGAACGAGTGAACAACACCCGCTATTATACAGTATGAAAGCGGCCCTTAGGTAGAAAAGCAGATAGGAAATACCGCGAACCTGATACCGCAAATAACGGTCAGCATTGAAAAGTGTTGATAAGGCCAATCCAAGGACTTTGGATCCTAGCCTTCCGTCCCATCCAACATTTCATCTGCCAGTTCGCTCAACTTGGCCTTGTTGAGCACTCCGTCCCATTTGCGATGAAGGTCGCCATCCGCGTTCACAAAAATGGTGGTGGGCAGGCCCAGCACCCGGTGCGCTTCAACGACCCCACCGTCGTCGGTGAATCCGGCCGCGTAGGAAACACCCAGCTCATCCAGCAGTTTTTGGGCGTCTTCCCTGGAACCCAGCCCGAGAAACTGGCCAAGGTCAACCCCTACCAGCGTAACCCGGCCTTCGTACTCGTCCCTGAATTCCTGGAACTCGGGCATTTCTGCCCGGCATGGGGGGCAAAGGCCGGCCCAGTAGTTGACCACCAGGGGTTGGCCGCGGAGGTCGAACAGCGAGACTTCGTCGGCGCCCAGTTCCTCCTGCCCCTGATACAGGGTAATGGTAAAGTCGGCAAGCTTCTCTCCCGAGCCGGGTGAAGCAACCGGCGCCAGATCGGTCACGCTACGCTGGCACCCGGCAAGGGATAGCGCAACCAGCAGCGCGAGAATGGACAACGTGGACAGTCTAATTTTCCCAGGCAAGTGAATACACCTTCAGGCGGACTGATTCTTGCTGCGCGCGTTCCTGTGTCTGGCGGACAGTGGGACGGGCACACGTGGTGCGACTGACAACCATGCACACTATATTACGTTTCATTGAGAGAGGCGGTTTGATTCAACATGGCGGCCACTGGCATCGCCATGAAATGCCAAGCAGTCTTAGCCAACCAGGCTCTTCAAACGTTCCTGGAATATGACCATTCTCTCCAGAGTTTGAGTCAGCCGGCGTAACCATTGGTCTCCCATGGCCCTGGAGGACAGCCGGATCTGGCGGTTGCCTACGCTGGCAGCCGAACCCAGGGCCCGCTGGAGCGGCAGCTTGGCGCTGCCTACATCCTGCGTAAGGCCCAGGGTAATGCCGCCGCTGGACTGGATAACCGACTCCACGCCGGCGCCCAGGGCAAGAATTCGCAACTCCACCAGCGTCAGCAAGTTTTCCACAGCAGGCGGTGGCGGGCCGAACCGGTCCCGCATTTCCTCGCGGAACCCCGGCAGGTCGCCGCGATCCCTGGCCCGGGCCATCCGCTGGTAAAGGGCCAGTCGGGTGGGTGTGTGGGGGATATAGCTTTCCGGAATGCTGGCGGCCACAGGAAGTTCTATCCTGGGCAATTCCGCAGAGACCGACGCGGCTTCCTGCTCGCCATCGGCGGATTCCCCTGCCAACAACTCTGAAACCGCCTCGTCCAGCAATTGTCCGTACAGTTCCAGCCCCACGGCGTGTATCTGGCCGCTCTGCGCCGCACCCAGCAGGTTCCCCGCGCCGCGAATTTCCAGGTCTCGCATGGCAATCCGAAATCCGGAGCCCAGTTCCGACGCTTCCAGGATGGCTTGCACCCGTTTTTCCGCAGCCTCCGTTACGCGCTGCCCACGCGGCAGTAAAAGGTAGGCGTAGGCCCGGTGCTCTCCACGACCCACTCGGCCTCTTAACTGGTAAAGCTGGGAAAGGCCGAATCTGTCTGACCGGTCCAGGATCAGAGTGTTGACGTTGGGCATATCCAGGCCGGACTCGATAATGGTCGTGCAGACCAGCACGTCCGCCTCCCCGTCGGCAAAAGCCTCCATAACCTCTTCCAACTCGTTTTCGGGCATCTGCCCGTGGCCGATCATAAACTTGGCCTCCGGGATCAATTCAGCCAGGTCCGCGGCAGTCTGCTGAATAGTGCGCACCCGGTTATGGAGGAAGAATACCTGACCGCCACGTTCTATTTCCCGCAGAATGGCTTCGCGGATGGTCTCTTCGTTGTATTCCGACACAAAGGTCTTGACCGGCAGCCGGGCTTCGGGTGGCGTGTTCATCACGCTCATATCCCGTATTCCCGTCAGCGCCATGTGCAGGGTACGCGGTATGGGTGTGGCGCTCAAGGTAAGGACGTCAACCTGGTTGCGTAACCGCTTCAGGGTCTCCTTGTGACCTACGCCGAAGCGCTGCTCCTCATCAACTACAACCAGCCCCAGGTTCTTGAACTTCACGTCCCTTTGGAGCAGCCGGTGGGTGCCGATTACTATGTCCACGGAGCCTGTTTCCAGACCCTCCAGAACCTCTTGCTGTTCCTTTGGCGTACGGAACCGACTCAGCACCTCCACCTGCAGGGGGTAGGGACTCAGCCGTTCGCTGAATGTCGCGTAGTGCTGCTGCGCCAGGACGGTGGTGGGAACCAGCAGACCGACCTGCATCCCGTCGGAAACAGTCTTAAATGCGGCGCGGAGAGCTACTTCCGTCTTGCCGTAACCAACGTCGCCGCAGATGAGACGGTCCATGGGTTTGACCTGCTCCATATCCGACTTTACTTCTTCGATGGCCTGGATTTGATCCGGAGTTTCCAGGAAGGGGAAAGAGTCTTCCAGTTCCCGCTGCCAGATCGTGTCCTGGCTGAACTCGTGGCCCTGGGCAGCCTGGCGGGATGCGTAGAGCTTGATGAGCTCTTCGGCCATTTCACGGGCCGATCCCTTGACTCGTTCCTTGATACGCGCCCAGTCCGCGGTGCCCAGACGGGTGAGGGTCGGGGGCTGGTCCTGTGCCCCGACGTAGGCGCCCACCCGGTCCAGGTGGTCCGTTGGCACGTACAACTTATCGTTTTCGGCATACTCCAGGACCAGGAACTCCTTGTCTTCCCCGTTGTCCTCCATGTGGGTTGTGCCGGCGAAACGGGCGACCCCGTGGTCTACGTGGACCACGTAGCTGCCGGGAATAAGGTCCGACAGGACTATATCCTCGCCCAGTTGCTCCCTGTTGCGCACCGGACGGTACCGCCGCTCCTTAACGGACCCGAACAATTCGGAATCCGTGAGCAGGGTCAGAGGTGGGCGAGTGGCGCCCCCTTCCGCGTCCCACCCTTCGCTCAAGTAGCCGGGCACGAGATATATCTGGCCCTTTTCGGGCGGAGTTTCCAGGCTATCGGTTACCCTGGCCGTAATTCCTGCTTCTCCCAGGACCTCGGAAAGCCTCAGCGTGTGCTGGGTGACGGCAACGTAAGCCCTTCCGGTTGACAGGGTCTCTCCCAGATCGTCAATAAACTGGCCAAGTTGACCGAAGTAGGACTTAGGAGCCCTGAAGGCAACACCGGTATCCTCCGCCAGCCAGCTTTCCATCCGGGCGTGCCGTGGGTGTTCTCGAATTCGGGACGACAGCTGTTCCCAGGAAAGATACGGTGAAGGGAATTTGCTGGGCAGGTCGCCCCGTGTCTCCCTGCTCTCCCGCATCCGGAAGAATTTCTCCTCCAGGTCCAGAGCTTCGGTCTCCATCTGGCTTTCCCGGTCCAGAATTAGCAACCCGTCCGAGGGCAGATAGTCCAGCAGGTTGTGACGGTTCAACAGCCCGTTGTAGAAAGACAGGGTTTCTACGTTGGGCGCCGCAAAGAGTTCAACCAGTTCTTCCTCGAAGCGCTCTCTGGTCCACTGGGTGCAGGCCGAAAAATCCATGTTACCGATGCGCTTCTCAATGGATGGGCGGTCCGCTAGTTCCGGCAACTGTTCGCGGGCCGGGATTATGTCAATTTGCTGTACGCCAGGTGAACCTTCCGGTGTTGTCAAAGAGCGCTGCGTGTAAGGATCGAAGGCTCGGATGGTGTCTACTTCGTCGTCCCAGAGTTCCAGTCGAAAGGGGTTATCAGCTTGAGGCGGGAAGACATCGATAATTCCCCCGCGCAGGCTGAAGGTTCCCGGGCTCTCCACCACCGGTTCGTGTCGGTAACCCAGATTGACCCAGGCGCTCAACAGCGTCTCGGTACTTCTCACCCGCTGCCTTGAACGCACCCTCAGGCACGAGTCACCTTCCGTCTCAGGGATCTCGAACACTTCAGGCGACAGAGTGAAACGCATGGCCGCTGCTGTTGAAGTGATGACCAGAGGCGCCCCTAGTGCGCCAGGTTTCCAGGAAGACAGCGACGACAACGCCACCAGCCTTTGATTTACAGTTCTGGCATCCACGGCCAGGCGTTCGAAGGGAAGCACTTCCGGTTCGGGCAGTAGATAGATGGGGGCTGATTCCCCTGCATAGGTGACAAGCTGGTCATGAAGTCGGCGGGAATCTTCAGCCCTGGGAGTAAGCACCAGGGTGGGCGCCTGTGATTGCAGCCAGAGGTTGGCCACGTACAGCGGTCTCACACCTCTGCGGGCGGCATATTGAGGTTTGCTTTGACCGGTTCCAACTTTGATACCTTCGGTGCAACCCGGAAAGTCTTCTCCGGGTAACTGCAATAGGCCGGATAGCGACATTGAACTAGAACCCCCAACGACCGGGCTGTCGCCCGGAAGCCAAACAACAAACAAGTGCCAACAGGCAAAAGGGCTAACGGCGGACGTTAGCCCCGGACAGGCTATGATTTTATGCGACGGCGCCGTACCAAGCAAGGGGAAAAGCGGCAAGTAACTGTGCAGACTGGGGGGCGCCGTACACCCAACCCGCCATATCGGCGAAAGCCGGTATCGGGAGACCTGGCTGCCTCCGGTCTCTATATCGCGTTGACTTTGGCGGATTCTCCGCCGGAATGAACCGCCGGAGACGAGCGGGGCGCGGTGACTTTCGATTCTGAACAGTTGCACCGGGTATGGCTGCGTCGGCAATGTCGGCATGACGCCGTGCTATAATTTTCAGGTTTCCAACAATGCGACCGTTATTTGCCGGTCGCTGGCCTATTGTTGGGGCCTTTTGTTATCGATATGAGCAATAATCGCAATACCGACCCCTCGCATGTAGGGTCAACCGGCAATTGTAGCGGTATTCCTTACCGCCGAATCGTCGTAAAAGTAGGCACTGCCGTTCTGACTGACACCGAAAAAGGCGGTGGCCTCAACCTGCCGGTTATGGCGGATTTGGTCCGGCAGATCAGTCACTTGCGAAACCGGTTCAACGCCGAGGTTATCTTCGTGACTTCGGGGGCCATTGCGGCCGGCCGGCAGGAGTTAAACCAGGCGGGCATCCAGCTGGCTGAACGGGATATACCGTCGCGCCAGGCCCTTGCTGCCATCGGCCAGGGCCGCCTGATTCATGCCTACCAGCAAATGTTCGAAATTTATGGTGTCCACGTTGCCCAGGCCCTGCTTACAATAAATGACCTGGCTGAACGGCAGCCCTACCTAAATGTAAGGAACACTCTTGCCGCCCTACTGGATATGGGCGTTGTCCCCATTCTTAACGAAAACGACGTGGTGGCGGTAGATGAAATTGGGGAGGTGTTCGGTGACAACGACCGTCTGTCTGCCCTGGTCGCCAACTTGGTGGACGCGGATTTGCTGGTGATTCTAACCGACACCGACGGCTTATATACTGCCGACCCGCACCGGAACCCCGACGCTACCCTGGTTCCCGTTGTAGACCGGGTAGATGAACGGATTCAGTCCATGGTGGGAGTGCATCGGAACCCCTGGGCAAGGGGCGGTATGCCTACGAAGATAGAGGCCGCCCGCCTGGTAACTTCCACCGGTATTGCCATGGTGCTGTGCAGCGGCCGGACAAACGATGCCATTCTCAGGGCCGCCCGGGCGGAACCGGTGGGCACCTTGTTCCGGCCGGCCGGAGAGAAAATAGAAGCCCGAAAGCGGTGGATGCTTAACCGGGTAAAGGACTCCCAGTGGGGCGAGATTGAAGTAGACGGCGGCGCCGCCGATGCCCTGCTTCATCGCCACGTTAGCCTTTTGCCTGCGGGCGTGCGTGGTGTGCGGGGCGACTTCCACCGGGGAGACATTGTATATATAGTGGACGAACCAGGCCGCCATATAGCTTGCGGGATTGCCAATTACGACGCCCAGGACATTGCCCGCATCCGCGGCTTCCAGTCTGATGGCATCGTCGCCATCCTGGGTTATCATTACGGACAGGAAGTCGTCCACCGAAATAATTTGGTACTCATCTGAAGCGCTGTCCCGATCCAATACCATAACGGAAGATTCGAGGAGTAACCAATGGCAACCGTTACCGACAGCGAATCGTTGCTGTCCATGGGCCAAACCGCTCGGCGGGCGGCCCGGCAGCTTGCTCGCCATTCCGAGGAGACAAAAAACCGGGCTCTCGCCAACATCGCCGATCTTTTGGAGAGTGAGCAAGGGCCCATTCTTGAGGCAAATCGATTGGACTGTGAAGCGGCAATGGCCTCCGGGATGGACGAGGCAATGCTCGACCGGCTCTTGCTGAACTCAGACCGGCTGGCAGGTATGTCCAACGACGTTCGGACAATTGCCGGTCTTCCCGATCCCATAGGCGAGGTAATTGAGGCCAGGACATTGCCCAATGGTCTGGACGTGGAACGCAGGCGTGTTCCGCTGGGGGTAATTGGCAGCATTTATGAAAGCCGGCCCAACATAACGATTGATATAGCTGCACTGACCCTGAAATCCGGAAACGCCTGCCTGCTCCGGGGGGGTCGAGAAAGCCTCAATTCCAACCAGGCCCTGATCGATTTACTCCGGCGGGCAATCGGTGAGGCGGGTATCAATCCCGATACTGTGCAATATGTGGATAACCCGGACCGTGCGCTGGTTGATGAGTTGCTTCAGATGAAAGACTGCATTGACCTGCTGGTACCGCGCGGCGGGCAGGGCCTGATCAATTTTGTTGCCGCTAATGCTGCTATGCCTGTGGTGGCCGGCGGAGTGGGTGTCTGCCATGCCTATGTTGACCGGTCGGCAGATCTGGGAAAGGCGGCAGGCATCATATTTAACGCCAAGGTCCAGCGTCCCACAGTTTGCAACGCATTGGACACCGTGCTTCTCCACTCGGAGGTAGCGCCCAACTGTCTGCCGAACATCGCCCGCGAACTGTCCGGGGCCGGGGTTGAACTGCACTGTGACCATCGTTCATTGAGTATTCTTGGGCCTGAGTCGGGATTGAATACCCAGCCGGCCGTCGAGGACGACTGGGGAAGGGAGTTTCTGTCCTTGACCGCGGCCATCAAGATTGTCGACTCGCTGGACGAAGCGTTGGAGCATATTGAGACCTACGGTTCGGGACACACCGAGGCCATAATCACCGGCGATGCTGACGCATCCAGGCGTTTCCAGTTGGAGGTGGACGCCGCAGCGGTAATAGTTAATGCCAGCACCCGGTTCACCGATGGGGGGCAGTTGGGGCTGGGCGCCGAGGTTGGGATCAGCACTCAGAAATTCCACGCCAGGGGCCCGCTGGGTCTCCGTGAACTGACGTCCTATAAATGGGTGATGATCGGTGACGGGCACGTCCGGGAGTGAATTGGCTCTTCTCCGGTCGTCCGCTTAACCGGGGGACTCGACGATTCTGAGGGCACCGGGCCGGTAAGCGATGCAACGGATTGGGGGACCTGAGGGGTTATGCACAAAGATATTGAGGCAGGTTGTGATACCTGCCTCGAAATGACTCTAAGATGCGGTCAGCCTGTCCACGCTATTGCTTCCGCGACACGGCTTTCAGAGCAGCATCCTTGACCTTTTCTGCCGTAAGGCCGCACTTAACCATCAATTCTTCAGCCTTGGCTGATTCGCTGTAACCCTGTAGCGCCACCATCTCCAATGGAACCGGATGGTTGCCTCCAATTACCTGGGCCACAATGCTGCCCAGGCCGCCGTGGAAGTAGTGCTCTTCAGCCGAAACCACTGCGCCCGTTTCCCGGGCGGCGGCAATAATGGCCTCCTTGTCCACCGGTTTCAAAGTATGTACGTTCAGAACCCGGGCCTGCAGGCCCTGAGCCTCCA
Source organism: Dehalococcoidia bacterium (assembly GCA_964291565.2). GTDB lineage: Bacteria > Chloroflexota > Dehalococcoidia > Lucifugimonadales > UBA3495 > Bin22. Next base: position 3,316,497 of record OZ219949.1, on the reverse strand, counting down.
GCATTTCCGCGGCGTCAAGGCTGACCGAGACCATTACGCCAGTGGCAACAATGGTCACGTCCTCCCCTTCGCGCATCAGTTCGGCCTTTCCAAGTTCAAACTCGTAATCGTCGTCGTGAACCACCGGCGTTGCGGCCCTGGATAAACGAATGTAGAAGGGGCCATCCTCGCTGGCTGCAGTCTTCACTGCCTGCACCGTTTCCACGGTATCCGCGGGAGAAATGACGGTAAAGCTGGGAAGGGAGCAGATGAGGGACAAGTCTTCAATGCCATGGGCGGACATGCCGTCCTCGCCGGTGAGGATGCCGGCATGGGTGCAGACCAGCTTGAAGTTCAGCCCAGGCTGGGATACCAGCACCCGCAACTGGTCAAAGGGCCGCCCTACGCCAAATACGCTGAAAGTGCTGACGAAAGGCACCTTGCCGCTGGCCGCCAGCCCCGCGCCTACACCTACCAGGTTCTGTTCCGCAGGGCCGAAGTCAAAGAAACGTTCAGGGTACTTGTCCCGCCAGAGGTGAGTGAAAACGGACACATTGAGGTCGCCGCCCAGCACTACCAGGTCGGGGAAGGAGTCGGCCATTTCCAACAGGGTTTCGCCATAAGTCTGCCTGGTCGAGGCCATTCTGCGTTGAGCCACCATTAGGCCAGTTCCTCCATTGCTTTCTGAAACTCCTCTGCGTTGGGCGCTCGCCCGTGAAAGCCGGGGTTGTTTTCCATGAAGCTGACGCCCTTGCCCTTAACCGTATGTGCGATTATCGCCGTGGGTCGAGTGCGCCTGGTGCGTGCTTTCCCGAGTGTCGCGAGCAACTGATCCAGGTCGTGGCCGTCGGTCTCCATTACTCGCCAGCCAAAATCCCGCCACTTCCGATCCAGAGGATCCAGCGTCATAACATCATCGGTAAAGCGGTCGTTCTGGATACGGTTCCGGTCTACAATGGCAACAAGGTTAGTGGCCTTGTGGTGAGCGGCTGACATGGCCGCTTCCCAAATTTCGCCCTCGTCACACTCACCGTCGCCAAGTAGTGCATAGACCATGTAGTCCTTCTTGTCCAGCTTGGCTGCCAGGGCGCAGCCAAGGGCGAATGAAAGGCCCATACCCAGAGAGCCTGAATTCATCTCCACGCCTGGCGTCATTGGGTGGGCGTGTCCCTGAATACGGCTATTCAGCTGCCGGAAAGTACCCAATTCTTCCCGTGGGAAGAAACCCGCCCTGGACAGAACTGCATAAAAGCCGGGGGAGGCGTGGCCCTTGCTGAGGATAAAACGGTCGCGGTCGGGCCAGCCGGGATTGTCGGGGTCGTAACGCATTACCCGAAAATATAGAGCAATCAGTATTTCCAGTTCGGAGAGAGAACCGCCGGGGTGCCCACTTCCGGCGGTGTATATGGTCTGAACAATGTCCCGCCGCAGTTCCTTGGCAATGTTCTGCAATTCGGGAATGCTGTAAGTGTGCCCCGTCCGTGGGGCGCTGCCGCCACTCATAACGATGTTGCTGTACTCCCGCTGTATTTTTGAAATGAGCGCGCACATTTACAGCCCACCCAAATCGTGGATAGCCGCCCAGAATTATAAGTGCCCTGTTTGAGGGTGTCTAGGCAAACAGGTTAGTATATAGTGGTTGGAAAGTTCAACAGTCAAGCTTTAACGGGCGGCGTAACGGCGCCGCCCTGGACCAAAGTGATAATCGATTTCCATTGCCACATCCTTCCGCCGTCTTTCCCCGGTCGGCACCTTGAGTTGACCAAGGTGGACGCCACATACGCTACCCTTTTCCCCGAGGCCGGCGGCAAGGCGGCAACTGCCGAATCGTTGCTTGAAGCGATGGATGGCGCAGGAATTACGCTCTCGGTTGCCATGGGGTTTGGATGGGAATACGAGACGGTTGCCCGGGAGGCTAACGACTACCTGATTCAGGCAGTCGAAGGGTACCCTGAACGTCTGGTCGGTTTCTGCTCCGTGAATCCGGCTTGGGGCAAGGACCGGGTATGCGCCGAAATTGAACGTTGTGCGGCTTCGGGTCTCAAAGGGATTGGTGAGCTTCACCCGGATTGCCAGGGCTTCGACATCACGGACTACGCCCAAATGGCCCCCATGATGGAACTGGCTCACAAGCTTGAACTGCCGGTCCTGATCCACACCTCTGAACCGGTTGGCCACCAATACCCGGGCAAGGGAAGGACGACTCCGGACCGGGTGTACGCGCTGATACGCAACTTTCCCGAGAATACCATCATATGCGCGCATTGGGGTGGCGGCCTGCCCTTTTACGGTCTGATGCCCGAGGTGCCGGCAGAGTTGGCCAATGTTTACTTCGATACGGCGGTTTCGCCATTCCTCTACAAGCGGGATATCTTCGATGTCGCGTCCAGGACGATTGGGGCGGACAAAATCCTGTTTGCGACCGATTATCCCCTGATTCAACACAGGAGAGTAATCGGTCAAGTGGAAGAGTCCTGTCTTGATCCAAGCTCTAAAGCGGCCATCCTTGGCGGCAATGCGGCCAGGTTGCTGGGGCTGGAAAAGGACAAGCAATAACAATCTGCGGTAGACAATTGATGGCAAACTCCGATCTGAACCAACTTCAGGAAGAGAATTTTGAAACGCTAACCGACTTCCTTGAGCCGGGGTTGGATATAGTTTTCGTCGGTTTGAACCCCTCGACCTATTCGGTACGGGTCGGGCATTACTTTGCCAATCCCCGCAACCGGTTCTGGGCGGCCCTCAACCTCTCGGGCCTGGTGGGAGAGGAACTGGGTCCGGAGAGAGATCATGAGCTCGCCAGGTTCGGAATCGGATTCACCGATGTGGTGAAGCGCCCCACCCCCCAGGCCTCCGGTCTAAAGGCAGCCGACTACCGGCAGTGGGCGCCGGTGTTACGGGAAAAGCTTGAACACTTCCGGCCTCGCATCGCCTGCTTTCACGGTATGACCGGGTACAAGGCGTACCTCAAATACGGGGAGGGGGTTGACGAGCGTCCGGAGCTTGGCCTTCAAGGCAGGACTATCGGTGGCGCCCGGGTTTTCGTAATTCCCAACCCCAGCCCAGCCAACGCCCAGTACTCTCTGGACGACCTGGTTGGCTGGTACCGCAAGCTGGCCGAGTTCAGGTCGGAGTTGGCCGGATGACCGCTGACTCGAAAACTGTCAGGGTGTTCGTTGCGCTGGACTTGCCGGACTTGGCCAAGGCGGTATTGAGGCAGACCGTTCAGGAACTCGAAAGCGTACTGCCGTCCGGCGTCCGCTGGGTGGACCCCGGCGGAATACACCTTACTCTCAAGTTCCTGGGCGACGTGGACGCCGGGCGTGTCGACCTTCTACTGGCGGCGATGGACAAGGCAGCCCGCGGGTTTGCGTCCTGCTCATTCCCCCTGAGCCTGTCCGGGCTTGGAGTTTTCCCTAATGCCAGGGAGCCACGGGTGTTGTGGGCCGGCGTGGAAGGCGATTTGGAGGCCTTAGGGCGGTTGCAAATGCTGATGGACGAGGCGCTGTCGGAAGTGGGGTTTGCCAAGGGAGCGCCGTCCCTTTCGCCCACACCTTACCCTTGGGCGGGTGAGGGACCAAGTTAGCCAGCCTGAGCGGAAGAAAATCGGCGAAGCAATGGGGAAGGCCAGGCTGACAGGCGACCACTGCTGGGAAGCCCGAGAAATTCACCTTATCCGCAGTACCTTGACTCCCGGCGGCGCCATTTACGATTCCATTGGCGTTAAGCCTCTGGCTACAGCAGAGTAGGTTCACTATGATGAGCGAGACCATCGTTATCAGGCCAACCCCTCCCTTTGACTTTGAGTGTACCGCAGAAAACCAGCCTTACTTTCGGAAGGGAGAGGATTCTTCCAGGGATTTATACGGGCGGCTGCTGGACCTGGATGGAAAGCTTGCCCTTGCTTCGGTCAGGTTTAACGGTGAAGTCGATGAACCGGCGCTAGAAGTAACCCTGCAGGGCGAAGACCTCAACGTGAGTGACCTGGCGTTGGCCGTTTCCCAGATTGAGCGATTGCTAGGTACCGACCAGGATCTGCAACCCTTCTACGAGTTTGCGAAGGGTGACCCGGTAATGGCGAATTTGGTTGACGCTTTCCATGGCATGCACCAGTCGCTGTCCCTGTCGGTCTTTGAGACTATTGCCCAGGCGATCCTGGGCCAGCAGTTGTCGGCCAGCGTGGCGCGGGTGATTCGCGGGTTGTTGCTGGAGACCTATGGTCCCAGGCTTGAAGTGGATGGGGAAACTCACTATGCATTTCCGCGCCCGGAAACCATTGCGGCCGCCACGGTGGAGGAGTTGCGGGGGCTGAAGCTGAGCCAGCGGAAAGCCGAGTACCTGCACGGGCTGGCCCTGGCGGAACTGGCAGCGGGCGGCGGGTTGGACCGGGTGCAGGACCTTTCGGACGAGGAAGTAATCAGTGAGGTAACTTCGTTGCGGGGCGTGGGAATGTGGTCGGCCCAGTGGGTGCTTTCTCGGGCCCTGGGGAGGCCCGACGCCTTTCCGATTGGAGACCTGGCCCTGAAACGGATAGTATCCCAGCTATACTTCGGCGGAGAGGCAATGACGGATGCGGAGCTGGGAGAGTTTTCCCGACGATGGTCCCCTTTCCGGTCCCTGGCTACTTCCTACCTGTTTGCGGCGCTGAGAACCGGACGCGGCCAGGAAGTAACCGCATCGGGGCAGAGAGTGTATACGCCCGGCTGAGCGGCCGTCTCCTTCAACCTCAAGTTCTTTTCGCCAGCAGAACTCCGTACACTTCTATTCCGGACGGCGCTACCGGAACATCCGCATCAGGCTCTTGGGGTCACGAGTGCGGGAGAACTGGCGCATCAGCTTCTGGGTCTGTTTGAACTGGTTCATAAGCCGGTTGATGTCTGCAGGTGTGGTGCCGCTGCCCCGGGCGATGCGTCGGCGTCGGCTCCCGTTGAGGATTTCCGGGCGGCGGCGCTCCTCAACAGTCATGGACTGGATGATGGCCTCTACCCGCTTGATTTGATCGTCGTCAAGGTCGGTGGGCATCTTTTTGGTCATGCTGTTCATGCCGGGAATCATTTCCATTATCTGGCTTAACGAACCCATTTTCTTGACGCTCTGAATCTGCTGCAGGAAATCCTCCAGGTCAAAGGTGGCCTGGCGGAACTTGCGCTCCAGGTCCTTGGCCTGCTGTTCGTCCACGGCTTCCTGGGCCCTTTCGATAAGGGTCAGCACATCGCCCATGGCCAGGATGCGGGAGGCCAGCCGGTCGGGGTGAAACTGTTCCAGGCCGTCGGGACGTTCACCCACGCCCATGAACTTGATGGGCACGCCGGTGACACCGGTAACGGACAGGGCGGCGCCACCGCGGGCATCGCCGTCCATCTTGGTCATAACCAGGCCCGTCAGGTTAATGCGCTGGTGGAACTCCTGTGCAGCATTAACGGCATCTTGACCTGTCATGGCGTCAACCACCAGCAGGGTTTCGTGGGGCTGGGCTACCGCGCGGGCCTCCTCCAGTTCCTCCATCAACTCTTCGTCGATGTGAAGGCGGCCGCCGGTATCGATGATGGCCCAGGTCAACCCCTGCTGCCGCGCTCGCTCCACACCGTTCCTGACCACCTGGGGCACTGTCGAGTTTTTCGGGTCCTCGGAGTAAACGGGTACATCCAACTGTTTCCCCAGGGTTTCAAGCTGGGATATGGCGGCGGGACGGCGCAAATCGGCAGCAACCAGGATCGAGGTGTGGCCCTGGCGACGCAACTGAAGGGCCAGCTTGGCGGCAGTGGTCGTCTTGCCAGAACCCTGTAGCCCCACCAGCATAAGAACCGAGGGAAGCTGACTGGATGGCGTAAGGCGATGGTCGCCGCCGCTCAATATTTCCGTTAGTTCTTCGTGAACTATCTTGACTACTTGCTGGCCCGGTGTAAGGCTTTCAAGAACGTCGGAGCCCATCGAGCGTTCCTTGACCCTGGCCACGAAGTCCCTGGCTACCCGGAAGTTGACGTCGGCTTCCAGGAGGGAACGGCGTACCTGGCTGAGGGCATCGTCAATGTCCTTTTCGGTTAGCCGGCCCTTGCTGGAAAGGCGGTTGAATATTCCCGTGAGTTTGTCGGTCAGGTTTTCGAACATCCCAAGCTCCTGGGCCGGATACGCTCTTCACCCGCACTCTGTTTGCCGGCGGAAGAGCGGCGAAAAGTATCCTATCTTTATGTTCCTATCATAACACCAAAGCCCTTTCCGTTTGTCTGCTTTGTCGATTCATTATGACAACCGGCCCCGTGCTAGAATGCCACTGTCGCCCATACTTATCTAAACGAAGGTGATACCGTCTTTTGATTCCGGTCAAGCTAAACCTCAGAAATTTCTTGTCATACCGGGAAAACGTGCCAACCCTGGACTTTACCGGTGTGCATGTTGCTTGCCTCTGCGGCGACAACGGGCACGGAAAGTCGGCGCTGCTGGATGCCATTACCTGGTGCCTGTGGGGGCAGGCCAGGGGACAGGTGCAGGACGACCTGGTCTCTTACGGGGCAGACGAAGCTCGCGTTGAGCTGGAGTTTCTGGCGCGGGACGGCCGTTTCAAGGTGATTAGAAGTCGGCGTCGAGGTGGAGGGCGTCGCCGGCAAGGCGCTTCTGACTTGCAGCTTGTATCGGTTACGGATGATGGCGAGCCGGCGCAGGTCGTATCCGGAAATTCGATCCGGGAGACCCAGGCCCGGGTCGAGCAACTGGTGGGGATGGATTACGACACCTTTATCAATTCCGCATTCCTGCTTCAGGGACGGGCCGACGAGTTCACCAGCAAGTCGCCGGCGGAACGGAAGGCGGTATTGTCCTCCATCCTGGGGCTGGAGGCCTATGACAGGTACCAGGCCAGGGCGCGGGAAAAAACGGCGGAAAAGCGAAGTGAAGCGGACCGCCTAACCGGGCGGGTCAGGCAAATCCAGTCTGACAGGGAAGCCCTGGGCGAACCTGGTGAAGAGTTGGTGGCAGCCAGCCGGCAGGTGAAGGAAGTGTCTCTGGCGCTGTCCGAAATGCGGAAAGAGGCTGCCGAAATTCAGGCCAAAGTGGTTGAGTTACGGGCTCTTCATGCAGGGTTGGCCGAGAAAAGAACCCGTCAGGCAGAATTGGGCGAAGAGAAGACGAGGCTGGAAACCTACATCAACGCATCGGGGCAACGCATCAGAGAACACGAAGCGGTTATTTCCAGGTCCGGGGAAATCGAGGCCGGCGTGGCAATGCTGGCAGCGGCCCGAGAGCGATTCGCGCAGCTTGAGGGTGTACGGCAGTCTCACGAAACCTTGAAACGGGAACAGAACGAACTGACCAGGGCCGTTGAAATCGAACGAACCCGCCTGGAGACCGAGGTTAGCCAGTTGCGCCGACGAATAAGCGAAGAATTGGCTCCGCTGGCCGATTCCGAAGCCGCGCTGGAAGAGTCCCTTGGGGAGAACCGGGCAAAGGCAGCCGGGCTTTCAGATGCGGCGGCTAATCTTGCCGAAACGAGACAAAGGGTGCAACTTCTTGCCACCGGCGTCGGCGAGGCCCAAACGCTGGCAACCCGTTACCAGATGGAAGGGGAGCAAATCAAGGAGAAACTACGCGTCTTGGAACAGGCTGGCTCTCACGGAGTGGTCTGCCCACTTTGCCAGTCGCCCCTGAGCGAAGACGGGTGCCAGCGGCTTGCCCAAAACTACGAAGCCGAAATCGAAGAAAAGCGGGACCTTTACCGGGCCAACCGGAACAACCTGCGCACCTTGGAGGCCCAAAAGTCTGAACTGGAGGCGGAACTAGCAAAGCATGAGCGGGAAAATAATGCTGAAGCCGGCAAGCTCCAGGCAGAGATAGGGAGGGCAGAATCGAACCTGGAGGCGGCCCGGGTGGCGGTTATTGAAATGAAGGAATCCCAAGGCAGGCTGGATGGACTAACCGCTACCTTGAATGACCATTTATATGCACGGGACGCGCAGGGCCGGCTTAATGCTATTGAAAGGGAGTTGCAGGCACTGGGATTCGATGATGAGTCTTACAGCCAGGCACTGCAGCAGACGAGGAAGCTGGAACCCTTTATCCAGCTGAAGGACAGGCTGGAAGCGGCCAGGGTGCAACTGCCAGAGGAAGAGCGGGCGCAGAACCAGAACATTGAGCGGGAGGCTAGGCTGGCCAGGGAAGTGGAGGGCTTGAACCAGCAAATCGCCGAGGCAGAGGAGTCAGTGACCCAATTGCCGGCCGCGGAAGACAGGCTGGCCCAGTTGAATCGGAAAGTGGGGGAACTGGAAACCAGCCTTCAGAGCGCATTGGCCAGGAAGGCATTGCTGGAGGACCGGGTGGAAAGACTGGCCATTCTGGAGAAGGACCTGGCGGAAAGCCAGGAGTTACTGGAACAGGCACAGGAAGGCCAGGGCATTTACCAGGAACTGGCTGGCGCATTCGGGCGGCAGGGCATCCAGGCCATGCTTATCGAAACGGTGGTGCCCCGGCTGGAAGAAGAGGCCAACGTGCTGCTGGGACGGATGACGGACAACCGCATGCACGTTAAGTTGGAGACCCAGCGGGAACGTCGAACGGGTTCAGGGGAACCCATCGAGACGTTGGAGATTAACGTCAGCGATGAACTGGGCGCCCGCAATTACGAGATGTACAGCGGCGGCGAGGCCTTCAGGGTGAACCTGGCGTTGCGTATCGCCCTTTCCCGAGTACTGTCGCAACGCACGGGGGCACCCCTGCCGACCCTGTTCATTGACGAGGGGTTCGGTTCCCAGGACGTCTCCGGTCGTGAACGTATCCTGGACGTTATCAGCGCCATAGAGGATGACTTTGACAAGATCATTGTCATTACCCACCTGGACGACTTGAAGGATATGTTCCCGGTGCGGATTGAGGTTCAAAAGGATGAGAACGGTTCTACCTTCTGGTTGAGTTAGGGTAGCCTCAAGTTAAAGCGGGGACACGGGAAATAGCAGAGGCCGGTTCGGGCGGTCCAGTGTTGGGGAAGGGCTGACCACAAGGACTGCTCCTGCACTGATTAGGTTACTAACTACACAGAGGAGACGCTATGCTGGATGACAATTTGAAGAGGTTCGTGGCCGAGAACCGCAGGGGGGTGCTGACGACTTTCCGCAGGGACGGGTCGGCCCAGATGAGCATTATTACCTGCGGGCCGCTCCAGGACGGGGTTGCGTTCACTACTACGGAGGACCGGGCCAAGTTGCGGAACCTGAGGCGCAACCCACGCTGTTCTCTGATGGTAGCGCGGGAAAACTGGTCGGCCTACATTGTGCTGCAGGGCACGGCCCGGCTGCTTTCGGCAGAAAACTCCGACGCCGATGAACTGCGGATGTCCCTGCGGGACGTTTACCGTACGGCCGCGGCCACGGAACACCCGGACTGGGAAGAATACGACCGGGCCATGGAGGAACAGCGCAGATCGGCCATAATCGTGGTCCCGGAGCACATTTACGGCGGTAACGTTTCCTGAAGCCCTTTGCCCACGCAGCTACCGAGTTTGCAGGGTGGCCAGCAGTTTCTTCGAAGCCGCGGCGACTTCCTCCACTGCCTGGTCGAAGGCTTCACGGTTGGCACGGGACGGCGCCCGGTAGCCGCTGATCTTTCGGACGAACTGCAGGGCGGCGGCATTGATGTCATCTACAGTCGCCGGAGGTTCCTGGGATCGCAGAGCCTTAATGCTGCGGCACATTCAGTGATTTCTCCAAGTTGACGGGCCAGTACTTCAACGAATCTAAGAGGGCCACTTCCATTCAAAGTCTGAGTAGTGGCCGTTCTTGCCCGAGTTATCCCAAGTCATTCCGTGGTCGGTGTAAGTGCTATTGGCACCCTTGGCGATGGCGAGCGAGGAACTCACCGGGTGGCCGGTGTTCTCCAGGAGCATGGCCTCGGTCCTGCGACCTACCACCAGGCCCTCAACGGTGAAGTCGATGATGCCTGGGATGTTCACGCTGCGGCTGTGGCCTTCGCTTCGAAAGTTAATCTGGCAGAACTGGATGCCCAGGTAGTTGGAGGTCAGGCGCATCCACCGCTCAGAGGGGCCGCCGATTTCGCCGGAGAGGATGCGGGTCAGGGCTGCCCGCTGGAACTGGTCGGCACGTGCGTCGATGTAATTGGCGAGAGTCCAGTCGCCGTCTCCCATAATGCCGGGGGTGTAGGCCACGACCACGAAGTTGAGGTCGTCCAGGGCTACGCCCTGGTAGTCGCCTTCCTGAATGTGAAAGGCGAAGGCCACATCGCAGTGGCCTTCGGTGGGCACGGCGGGTCCGCCGCCCACTATGCAGGGGCAGAGGATCTCGCAGTTGCAGTTCTCGAAGTAGTCGCCCTTAAGGTTCCACCGTTCTTCCGTAGTCAAGCTTCGTTACCTCCCAACCGTAACGTCACGCTTCCAGTCGGCCTCGTCCTGGCATTCTCTCGTCTTGAGAGAGGGGATTCCCGGGAGGGATTGTGAATTGAGTCACCCCTGCTTCCAGTTGGTTGCAGGGGTGATAATGGCTCATAAAGTAGCTCTCGCTCGAGTCCAGCTATTTGCTGCCGAACGGCTGGATCAATACCCGCAGGGTACCGTCGTCTTCCTTCCGCTGGGTGAGGAGTCTATGACCTGCCTGCTCGGCCCAGTAAATAACATCGTAGATGTTCAGGGCGTCGTGGAGGATAGCTTCGACGAAGGAGCCCCGGTCGTCGTCCATCTGGCGGCTGAGGGCGGCAATTACGCCGGCGCAGTTCTTGCCGCGCCCGTCAATCACGGCCCACCCGTCGCGGTGGCCATTGCCATTGCCATTGGAAGTTACCGGCTGGCGGTGGACGTCTATCTGGCCGGACTTTCGCAGGTCCAACTGTTCCTTGAAATGTGCCACCGCTTCCCAGGCTACTGCCCGGTCGCGCTCGCCGCTGGAGCAGACGGCGCCCCGGACGCCGACGATGTCAGGGTTTACACGTGCCAGTTCATCCAGGTTGTCGAGCTTGAGGTGACCGGAGAGGGCGGTGCTTAGGCCTGCCTGCTTGGCTTCCATCACCATCTCCCGCAGGCGGGCTTCGGGGATGAAGTCGAAAAGGTTGCGACCATCCTTGGTAAGGGTGTCGATCAGGAAACCGTCGCACTGGCCTTCGATGGCCAGTTTTACCATCAAGTCGGGGTCAAGCCCGCCCTTGAACAGGTGGTTGTCGGCGAAAAGGGAGCCAATGAGCTTGGTATCGTAGCCCTTTAGAGCAGCGCGGGCGCCCTGAAGGATTTCCACGGCAGTCTCGTAGTCGGCCTCGCAGAAGCCCACCTTGACCGATGTAGCGTCCAGCATGCCGGCGGCCTTGACGGCCATGGCCACGGTGCCGGCCTGGTTGGGAACAACGCCCAGGGTAACACTTACGTGCTTGTGGGCAGGTATGCGGCGGCGTACTTCCTCCACCAGGTTGGGGTGGCCGGAACCCACCAGGGCCTCCTGGAGGTTCTTGACGTCGATGATGTCGGCGCCGCCCCGGTCGGCTTCCAGCGCCTCGGGCATGTCCTGGACGCTGACCAGAAGCATCATGCCGGAGCCTTCGGCGCCGCTGCCTATGCCTTCGTTGAGCCACGGAGCGTGGGCCCGGGCCTGGGCGGGTACAGTGGCCGCCTGACGGCGCGGGACCAGGGGCATGAGTTCGCGCTTAAGCTCGGCCTTTTCGTCTTCGGTCAAGGGCATAAGCGGGGGCCGGACGTGACCGCCGGCCATGCCCATCAGTTCGCCCCAGTACTTGCACATGGGCGCGGGAAGGACGCCGCCGGACTTCTTCACGGTGCCGCCCCACCACTTGTCTGAAAGGGCCTTCAGGTCCTTGAGATGCTTGTCGTAGAAATCCAGGTCCAGGTCGCCCTTGCTGGCCCGGTTAATGAACTGGACGTAGTTGTTGCATTCGGGGGTGTCGAAGCGCCAGTCGGAGGTGTTGGCGAACATCACCTGCTGGTGGAAGCCAAGTTCCTTGGCCTTGCGGTAAATCCACTCGTCCGGAGTGCTGATGATGGACTGCTTGCCGATGAGCAGGTGGGTCTCAATGGAAGTCTGCTGGTTGAAGCTGGCCTCCTTGACGCCAACCACGTTAGGAATCTGGCAAAGGCGCTTCAATCCCTGGGGGCTCATAACAATGCCGAACTGGGGCGAGTTGTAGAACATTATGGCCAGGTTGGTGTGGTCAGCCAGCGCCTTCACGTAGTCGTAGACGACCTCTTCGGTCTTGGCGACCATATACGGCGGAGCCACCACCAGAAGGTCGAAACCGTCGGACTCGGCACGGTCGGCCAAAGCCAGCATGTCCTTCACGGAGGTGTGGGTAACGTGGGCGGCGATGCCCCAGCGACCGGCGGCCTCGTCGGCCACCACGTCCATTACGCGGGTGCGCTCGTCAAAGGTGAGGCTCCAGAACTCACCCATGCCCCAGGTGCAGCCACCGCCCCGGGTGCCCAGGCTCTGAATATAACGCATGTTCCGGCGGAGGCCTTCTTCGTCGATGCGGTTGTCAGGCGTAAAGGGTGTCATAATGGTGGTCCACTGGTCCTTAAGGAACCCCCACGCCCACTCCTGAGCCTCGTGTTTTCTGTAGTCAGCCATTGAAAATCACCTTCCGAGTTTGGTTTGCGGGACGTTGAGCCCGAAACCGATTTGTGCCTGTAAAGGCCTCCAGAATATGAACCCAGCAAAACGCACTTGGCAAGCGGAACCGTACCAGAATCCACTGGCCCTCAAACAGGACAATTGTATGCAAGGCGTTGAAGAGCGTCAACCATAGCAAAGTCTGGAAGAGCAAAGTCTGGAGGCAGGGTAGTTATGCTTCGAATTGTGGACACTTTCTTCTCATTCATCGTACCCGTTGTCCAAGGAGGACAAAGGTGGAATTTTCTTATTATCGTCCCATTCTGTACCATTTTGGCCCGTGTTGGGTGACACCAGTTACTCCATCCTGACCTGACCCGGCTGTGCATTAAAATTCCCTGATTTCCACTAATTATGAGCCAGAATAGGAGAATATGAATCAGGTGGGGTTGCGACCGTTGATATGGCGGCAACTGTAAGGGGCACTTCTATAAGGCTTTGCGGAAAAAATCATTCTGAATGAAAAAGTCTGACACCGAATGAAAAGTCCCCAGCAAACCGCCCCGCCAAGTCAGGCGGGGCGCTTGCCGAAATGACTAGGCCGTAGCGCCGCTGCTCCGGCCTTTTTTACCGCCTGTCAACTGGCCCTTATGCTATTCGGGCCACAGTTCTCCGAGACGGTCGAGGTTGTCGTTCATACCTGTAAGAAGCGTTCCCAAAGACACCATTTCCTCATCCGTTATCTCTAATTCTGGGTTCTTTTGGGCTAATTCCATCCAAAGGGTAGTTAGTCGATGGGACTGCCTCAAGGTTTCCCACAACAGCCCTTCAACAGGTGATAGGCCGCCGGTTTGGTGTGTCGAATCTGACTGATTAGGTATGCGTCGTAGTGCCAACCGACGCAGGTTGGCTTCGACGAATCCCATACCACGTAGCTCCATACGATTTGTTACGTTGCCATTTTCCATCATTGCTGTACTCCTATGCTACGGCAACGCTTCGCAGGCCAACCCGTCCATATCCCTGTCCAAAACGTGCGAGCCTGGATAGCTAACCGTCCAGTATTTTCCGGTTCTCTATTTCTTGATTGAATCGGTCAAAGTCTATCATCAATGTACGGACTTGGTTTTCGTGCTTCCTCTTCTGGTTATCGTAGTCGAGAGCATCAATGCAAGCTTCCAGATATGCCCTTATAAGGCTGTCCGCTTGCATCATATTATCGGCGTATTGGCTTTCAGGTTGCTCCGGCGGCTCATATCTGAGGGATGTACTAAACTTCGATTGATTGCCTACTGAAATATCAACCTCCGGGTTGGCCCTAACGTCCCACCGAAAACGCAACCTATCGTCGCACTTGTCAAATTCGATGAAGATTCGCCCATTCAACTCCCTGAAGCCATACTGAGCGGGATTCTGAACCGACAAATTCATTATGTAGCGGCTGGGAGTTTGGCTGGTGTCTCTTTGGTAGATAAACTCCATGTTCAATCTCTCCTTTTATTCAGGTTCCGTTCCTCTTCTTGAACCAACTCATTTGCCGAGCGTCTTCCAACCTGTCAGGGTCTAGACCCTTCTGGCTGCGCCGCCTGTATCGTCTTGTCATGTCTTCCTTTATGTCATCGGCGGACAGGTGATTGGACTCCGGTGCCTCTGCTCTGACGCCTGTAGGAGAACTGCTGTGCCTCTGTTTCGGCTTGATTGTGAGTTTGACGCCCATCGTGGGACTCCTTGGTGTCCCACCATAGCCAGCAACGAAAATCGAGGGATTGCCCGGTCTAAGCCCGGCCGGGTAAAATGACAAATGTTCACTGTAGGCCGCAGTTGGACTCTCTCAAAGTCCCCCTTCGAGTGTCGTTAGCACTCTTGGGGGGCGGCTCTATTTTACGCAAATGCCGGGAGTCCGGGAATAGCAAAGGGCCGGAAAGCCCCGGCCCTCCTTTGTCTCCCTGTTGTTGGTCTGTCGGAGTCTATTTTTATTGGCCCAAATATCACCTGATACCAGACTATTTCGAGCTTCGTAGCAAAGCCATAGCTCCCTTTACATGGCCCTGTACTTGTACTGGTTCCTGTCCGTTCCACCACCTGTAGCCCGATATTTCTTTCTGTTAAAGGCGGGCGGCGACTGGCAGTGCTAATTTCTATCTCTCAAAAACCCTGCGCTTATGCTGTTTATGCTTTCGGCAATGTCGGAATGGGGTGGTTGACCTTCAAATTGGACGCTGACTATGCAGGCCGACTTATAGATTACGCTGGGATTGTTTAACATTACGACCGGACTTTGCCCTGTCATTCCCTTCACGACTTGTGCAACTATTTCACGAATCAGTGTTTCTGTTTCCTCCGCTCCGGTTGGAAGGGGAAAGCTATGGTCTGTTACTTGGCCATAGGAAGCCGTAACAATGACGTGGAATGTTCCTGTCTTGTCCATTCTTATCTCCTTCGTTCGGGTTGCCTTCGCTTTCGGTTGGCGTGTTCCTCGACCTTCCGTTGGTTATAGTCGTCCGGGTTGATGCCCGCCTGTCGAAGAACCTTTGCGAATTTCTTCCATTCTTTGGAGGACCGCCGGTTCTTGTCGGTGATGCTCATTGGCCCGTTTTCGGGCGGAATCACTTTTACCTTCCCAGCCATAAAAAGACCTCCGCTTTCACCCGCAGGGAAAGCAGAGGCCAGGGTATTGACAAGCCGGGAATAGCCCGGGTTACAATCAATTCGCCGTAGACCTCGGCTTGAAAGCGTCCCGCCCTGAGTGCGCTAACACTCAGACAAAACGGTGGGGCGTTTTCCCTTTAGGGCATATTCAATTGATATGGATAGTATTCCGGGAGATTGGGGAAATTGTCAACCACCCAGCCCGCAACGAAAAAGAGGGCCGGATGATTCCAGCCCTCGCTTGGTGTCCCTGTTGTCGGTCTGTCGGGTTAAGCGGCCATCGCCAAATCCCGGTCGTCGGGTTCTTCCCCGGTGCTGAAATTTGGTTCAATCCCCAGTTCCACCATCGCCTTGGCTACCACTGCTAGATTGTGAAGGAGAAACTTGACTAGAACCTCGTTCACCTGCGCCACTGGCGTCTTGGCACGGACGGAATGCCCAAACTTGCTCTTGACCATGTGGAACGTGGTTTCCACGTTGGAACGCTGGTGATAGCGGGCCAAGAATTCTTCCCGGTGCAGGTGGAAGTACAGGTAAGCCTTTTCCCACAGGGCGTCTCTCTTGTGGTGTCCAGAGTGGGCTACCGAGTTGACTTTGAAGGGGATGAGTCCGGTTCCGCCCGCTTCCTCGATGACCCGCAGGTTCTCCCGGCTGAGATACGCCTTGTCCGCCGAGAAGTCCCGGATGGCGAAATTCTTGGCCGTTGTCTTAACCAGCTTGGGCAATTGCCGTGCATCGGACGAAGCATCCGGCGTAACGACGGCACAAGTGATGATGTTCGTGCGAACCCCGCAAGAGACGTGGCCCTTGATGAAGCGGGCCGTGCGCACTGGCCTACCCCACTTGTGGTCATGCCATCGTTCATAGACGGTGGTGCTGAACCCGCTGGAGTCCGCCGCAAAGTCCACTTCGATGCCCTGTAGCGGGATTGCGCTTCTCTCAATCAGGTCTTCCAGTATCGGGGTCAACTCCGGCTTCGCCAAGTAGCGGATGATGGTCGGGAACGATGGAGTCTTGTCCAGCCGCCCTTCCTTCCGTGCGGCTTCCACTTCCGGCATTGCCCGCCGGGTGGACAGCGTGGAATAGACCTTGAGGGCTACCGCCAGAACCATATCGGCCAGGGGCAGGCGTGGGCGTCCCACGCCTTGGGGCGGCTCTGGAATCGTAGCGCACAATTCATGTAGCAGTTTGTCTACCATAACGGTCTCCTTTTCTTGGGCCGCATTGTAGGTGGCCCAATTCCGAGTGTAGGTTTTCTTGGTTGCGATGGTGTCAACGGCCGGGGCTTCCGACAAGTCTTCATCCCGCATCGTGAAAAGCTCCACAGCGACGATGTGCTTGCAGGGAGCGTTGCGTAGCTCGAAGTCGGGGCAGGAGCAGTAGGGGTCATCCTCATCGTCGATGTTGACGACGTACTTCCCCTTGCCGGACTGGGAGATTACCGAGTAGCCCAGCTTGGTCTTCTTGATGGGTACGGTGGCCGCTATAGCAATGCCCCTCTGCTGGCGTCCGGTGTCGCCGTCGTCGGGGTCGTCGGGGCCGAGTGCGGTAACTAGGGCCGGGGACTTGACCTTGGGATTCTTGCCGTTTTCGGCTTGACTGGTAGTGGTACGATTAGTAGTGACCATTTGGAACTCACCTTCCTCTTGGTTTGAAGTCGCTGAGGGCTGCAACCCCTCGGCGTCTTCGTTTTGGATTTGTTCTTCCTGATTCAATATTATCGGGCCAGTCAACCCATTTCGACGATTTTCTGCCAAAGTCCAGAAGCCGTTCCTGAACCCGTACTGGTTCCTCGCCCGTTCAAAGCGGGGGTCGCAGGTCAGGATTTGGGAAACGTGGGAAATGGGCTTTTTCGCCGTAAAGACTATTCCCTTCGCTACTGCCCGATTCAAGATGGTCTGCCGGTGCAGTGGGCGTTCCTCTGTCAGGATTTCGTATATGGCATCCGCCAGCACACGCCGTAGCGGGCCGATGGTGTACGCCGACTTGTTGCGGGGAAAGAGGCCAGTGTCAGCGTTCTCCAGTATCAGCGTCAATTTCTTCGCCTTTAACGCCTCAATCTGCCGTTCCGCCGATTCCTTGTCTTCCCGGTTACGCACAATGTCCCGTGCTATCTGGTTCAGCGATAAATTCTTCTGCATCCCTTCACTCCCCCTTCTCGCTGGTCTGGTTAAGCGGGTGTCGTCCGGTGGGTTCCTCAGTCAAAGTCCAATACCCCTGCCTACCATTGACGGGACGGAGCCTGTCATCTGGACTCATGTAGGAGCTAAGGGAGTCGGCGGGATTACGCCCGACAATCTCTATGCCCATTTCCTGTAACCGTTCCAAGATGACTCGCCGGTGGAGCGGGCGTTCTTCCTTCAACACTTCATAGACGGCATTGGTAGTCCTGCGGGTAAAGGAAAGGTCGCTGTCTTCGATGCCGTCATAATCAAGGGTTGCTGGCGCACGGTTGCCTGAGTCAGACGACGGGCCTACATCGTAATCCTGCTGATATACGTCCACGGACACCCGCAGACCATCTATTTCCCGTGTGAGTTGGTCCCGTCTTGCATCCACCTTGTCCAATTCGGTCTGCCGCTTTTCTATGCTTGACAGTGCGGCGTCAATCGCCGTTTGAATCCCCATAATTTTCTCCTTCCGTTCTTTTGGTCTACATACGCCTTTGCCATTGGTGAAGAACCTCCTTTTATTTTTTGGTATAAACCACAATTTCTACTTTACATGATGAGAGCAAACATTTCGGCAAAAAACTGCCGAAATATTTGACACAAGACGTTACTATATAAGTGATATAGACAGACTCACTAGATTGGGGGAAATATGGCCTCAAGAATGACTGCAAGAACCTTGGCTAAGAGAAATTTGGCAATCAATGGAAAGGAAATTGGGGCTTTCTCGGTGACGTTGACGGCTTATCGGTGCAGGTGCGGGTACGAGTGGCTTCCCAAGGGACAGCTAAACGGCAAGGTAGAGCGGCCCAAGATGTGTCCTGATTGCCGCAGTTATGATTGGGACAAGCCTTTCAAGCAACGGGCCGCTGTGAGGAAGCGGCGGGCGGCGGCGTAGCGAGGACGGGCCAGACCAGAGAAGGGCCGGGGCATTGAAACCCCGGCCCTTTTCTGCCGAAATAGTTGCACTCCCTGAGTACCATAGAAATAAGGGGCGGAATTCCCCGTTTGACTGAACGGGAGACGCCCCCTAATATGGCACTTGCGACGGTTGCCCCTAAACCATTTCCTTTCCCCAAGGAACCCATCGGTGAATTCCTGTAGGGCGGCACGATGTTTCGTGCCCTCTTTGCGGTTCATCGTTGGGTTTGTGCAACCGTCGCAAGTGCCAATCCTACATATCGCAAAGGGGGTTCCCTTATGTTCCATGTACCACGGATTTGGCTTTTGCTTCTGGCCCTGATTCTGACCGCTTGTGCCGCCCCTACCCCAACTCCCTCACCGCCGACTCCGAACATTCCCGCCACGGTAGAAGCCCACGTTTTAGCACGAATCGCCGACATCCCCACCGATACGCCGGTACCAACGCCAACTCCGGAACCCACTCCCACACCGACGCCGACGCCGACGCCGGTACCGACCGATACGCCGGTACCAACGCCAACGCCGGTACCGACACCGACGATAACCCTCACGCCTACCCCGACCATTACCCCCACTCCCACACCGACGCCGACGATAACCCCCACGCCTACCCCGACCATTACTCCCACTCCCACTCCCACGCTCACAGCCACACCCCGGCCTACTTCGACTCCCCGCCCCACCAGAACGCCTACGCCAACGCCGGTGCCGTGGGACGAATATCGCCATAGTGAATACATCGCTGGTCACTGCGCAAAGGGAATGGACTTCTTCATCGAAATACCGCCGAAATGGGTCAGGAAGTCTGTGTCATGTACGGAGGCTGTATTTGAATCCCGTGACGAAGGTGCAGAGGTCATCATCAACTTGCGGAGTACCCCCAACTACAGCAGTAACCCCACAACCGCCCTCGCTGAATTCAAAGAGGATTTAGGGAAGAACCAAAAATACGAACAGCAATATGGGGGAAGCGTCACTGTAATGGTTAAGAAAGTAGAGGATGTTGCTCTCTATGGCTGGAATGCCCTGCGGTTTACCAATGAGGAAGTGCCTGAGTACAGCTTCATGTATTGCACCACCGCATCCACGATGCTAATTGTTCCAAGGCTCGACTGGTCAAGCGACTCAAAGACAAAGTGGATTTATGAAGTGGATGCAAGACGTTGCAAGACAGACGGCCAACATACATTAGATATGTGGAAAATGCTGGAATCCTTCAGGCCGTGGCTCAATGTAAGCCGATAGAGCGTGAAGGCGGAACAGGCAATCGGCCCAGCGGTTCAATTGCTGGGCCGTTCATCTGGTACAATCAAGCTGGGTTCGGAGATTTTGATTCAGTTGGGCAACTTATGAATCAGGAAGCCCTTTTAATGCAAATCCGACCTGACCCAGTCAAGGGGAAGGGGATACTTGAGAAGGTCGGCCAAAAGAGCCCCCTTCTATGGTGAGGCGTGTGCTTGAAGGAGCCATGGTCTTATGTTGGAGATTGGTTATGCAGGACTGCAAGAGGTCGACGGCAGGCCGGGAAGGAAAACAAAGGCAAATGGAACTTACGATTCCGGCGGCTGGCAGGATGGACAGAAGAAGGTGCCCCGGGCCCGGACGCGGAGGGCAACGATGGGTGTGCCACATTCGGGACAGGGCTCGTCCTGGGTTCGGGGGATGGCCCAGGTATGGAGGGCGGACGGTGGGTCGGGCCAGTGTTCGTCGCGGGCCCGGTCGTAGATTGCGATGGCGGTAGTGAGGCTGTTGACTATGCAGTCCTTCAGACTCACCAACTCTGAAGTGGTAAGGCCGCCCGCCGGGCGCGTGGGGTTTATACGAGAATGGAAAAGAGACTCGTCCACGTAAAGGTTACCCAGGCCGGCAACCAACGATTGCTCCAGCAGCAGGGCCTTGACGGGCGCGTACCGGTCGCGGAACCTGGCGGACAGGTAGTCGACGGTGAGATCATCGGACAGAGGTTCAGGTCCCAGTGCAGGGAGGGTTGAAGGGAGATCGGAAGTCAACCAAAGGTGCCCGAACTTGCGGGGGTCGCGAAACCAGAGAACACGGCCGTCGTCCAGCGAAAAGGTATGGCGAACCATGGGGTCGACTTCCCTGGCAGGGGGCTGGACGCTGACGCCGCCGGTCATGCCCAGGTGGATGATGAAAGTTTCGTCGGAATCCAGGGGCAGGAGTATGTACTTGCCCCGGCGGTTGACCGACAAGATTCGCTTTGATGGCAGGCCGAGGACGAAGTCTTCCAGGGAAGGCAGTTTTACGGTGGGGGCCCAGCCTACGTTAGCCCGGGTGACGGAACGCCCCGGCAATTCGGCACGAAGGAGGATTCGCCGGGCGTTTTCGACTTCTGGAAGTTCGGGCATAGGTTTGTAAAGAGGACCCTGGCCAAGAGGTTTAGCAGCAGGATTACGGCTGCCGCCTACAGCCGCTTCACGGCCAGGGTTACTTCCATTCCCTCAACCTTCTGGGTCTCACTGCCTTCGGCATCCTGGAGAGCGCCCGGTACCAACTGTTCGCTGAGGGTTTCCTGGCTGATGTAGTCGGCATGGCTTTGCATCACCCTGCCCAGTTCCTCTGGGCCTTGATAGTAGGTAACTATCCGGTCGGTGAGGTCGAACTGGGCGTTGCGGCGCAGACCCTGGATTCGGTGGGCGATCTCCCGCGCCAGGCCCTCGTCGGCCAATTCGGCGGTAACCCGGGTATCAAGGGCAACCAGGCAGCCGGGTTCGATGGACACCCAGTAGTCGTCGACCTGTTGAAGACCGTGTCCGGCAAATTCGCCGTCGCCATTTGACTGGATACCTTCCCTGACCTGGTCATAGTAGCCCTGGGCCTCGCCCTCAAAGTCCTCCAGCACAGTAAGCCGCTTGATGTTCAGCTCTTCGAGGATCTGGGACCGGACCTGATTAATGTGCGCAGCGTTGCCCCAGACCTTGACCTCGGCCAGGGGCTGACGGACTTTGACGCCGGCCCTGGAGCGAGCGGCGCGGCCCATGCTGGAAACCTGCATGGCCAGACGCGTGGCGGCCATTAGTTCACGATCTATGAGGGTCTGGTCGGCCACCGGGTAGGCGTCCAGGTGGACGCTATCGGGGGCCGATGGATCAACGGAGCAGACCAGGCTCCGGTAGATTTCCTCGGACATGAAGGGAGCCAGGGGAGCCATCAAGCGGGCCACCGTAACCAGGCAACGATGCAAGGTGGCATAGGCCGACAGCTTGTCGGTGTCGTTTTCGCTCTTCCAGAAGCGACGACGGCTGCGCCGGACATACCAGTTGGAAAGCTGGTCGATGAACTCCTGGAGCCGGCGCCCGGAGTCAGTGGGATTGTAGTCTTCCAGGTAGCCGTCCACCTGCTCCACCAGGACATTCAGCTCAGAAAGGATCCAGCGGTCCAGTTCATTCTCGGGCTTCCAGTCGGCTGGTACCTGGCCGGGGTGGAAGTTGTCGATGCTGGCGTAGTTGGTGAAGAAGGAAAAAACGTTCCAGAGGGTCAGCAGCACCCGGCGCAATGTTTCGTTGACGAGCTTGTCCGAAAAGCGGCGGGGTTCCCCAGGGTGGGACGCGGTGAACAGGTACCAGCGCAGGGCGTCGGCCCCGTGGGCGTCCAGGACAGTGGCGGGCTGGACCACATTGCCGACGTGCTTGCTCATCTTCTGGCCGCGGCTGTCCAAAATGAGACCCAGGCAGATCACGTTCTTGTAGGACGGTTCACCCTTGAGGAGAGTAGCCAGGGCGTGAAGACTGTAGAACCAGCCGCGGGTCTGGTCCACCGCCTCACAAATATAGTCAGCCGGGAAGCGGCCATCGCCGGAAATGTCCGGGTTATCGAAGGGATAGTGCCACTGGGCAAAGGGCATGGCGCCGGAATCAAACCAGGCATCCATTACCTCGGGGATGCGCCGCATCTCGCCGCCGCATTCCGAGCGGGGGCAGGAAAAGACCACGTCGTCAACGTAGGGACGGTGCAGGTCGAGGTCGTCCAGGCCGGCGCGGGCGCCATTGCAATGTTCCTTTAGTTCGTCAACGCTGCCCACGCAAAGGCGGTTGTTGCACTCCTGGCACTGCCAGATGGGAATGGGGGTGCCCCAGTACCGCTCGCGGGAGATGGCCCAGTCCACGTTGTTGCGCAGCCATTCGCCGAACCGCCCTTCCCGGATGTAGTCGGGGTACCAGTTGATTGCGCTGTTGCCCTCCACCAGCCGGTCCTTGTGGGCCGTGGTGCGAATGTACCAGGATGACTTGGCATAGTAGAGTAGGGGATTGTCGCAGCGCCAGCAGAAGGGGTAGGTGTGACGGTAAATGTCGCGGCGGTGGAGCAGACCCCGGTCGGCCAGGTCCTGCATGATATCCTCGTCGGCTTCCTTGACGAACTTGCCGGCGAAGGGGTAGTTGCCGGTTACCAGCCCCTGAAGGTTGACGGGCTGGACGAAGGCCAGTTCCTTTTCCCGACCCAGGCCCAGGTCCTCGTCACCGAAGGCGGGCGCGATGTGGACGATGCCGGTGCCGTCTTCCATGGAGACGAAGTCGCCGGCTACCACCCGGGGGTCAAAGTCCTGGGACGACACCAGGTCGGTTACGGTTGAACCGGCGGGGCCATTCCGCTGGACGAACTGGCGGATCTCGGATCCGTACTGCAGCGGCGAGTAAAGGGGCTCGTATCGGCAACCCACCAGGTCGGCGCCCTTGACCTCGCAGACCACCGAGTGTTCGTTCTGGATGTTGGCTTCAAGCAGTTCAGAGGCGAGGATGAGCCTTTCTTTCCCGCTGTCGGCTTCCAATTCCACTACTGAGTAATGGGCGCCGGCGTCAACTGCCAGGGCGGTGTTGCCGGGAAGAGTCCAGGGAGTGGTGGTCCAGGCCAGCAGGTAGGTCGGTACATCAGTTTCAATCTGCAAGGACTCGGAGGGCTGAGTCAGGCGGAATTTGACGAATACCGAAGGGTCGGGAGTGTTTTCCTGATAGCCGAGGGCGACTTCGTGGGAGCTAAGGCTGGTCTCGCAGCGGGGGCAATGGGGAGTGCCGCGCAGACCCTCGTAGAGGAGGCCGTCATCCCACAGTTGCTTGAGGATCCACCAGCCGGTCTCGATAAAGTCGTTGTGCAGGGTTACGTAGGGGTCCTCCATGTCCACCCAGAAGCCGATGCGGTCGGTGAGAACCTCCCATTCCTTGACGTAGCGGAAGACGCTTTCGCGGCAGCGCTGGTTGAACTTCTCGATGCCGTATTCCTCGATATCCCGCTTGGAACTGAGGCCAAGTTCCTTTTCGATTTCCAGTTCCACCGGAAGACCGTGGGTGTCCCAGCCGCCTTTGCGAAGGCAGCGATAACCCTTCATGGTGCGGTAGCGGCAAATCACGTCCTTGAACACGCGGGCCAGGACGTGATGGATGCCGGGGCTGCCGTTGGCAGTGGGCGGCCCTTCGTAGAGCATGAAAAGGGGTGCATCGGGTCTCTCCGATTCGGTACGGCGAAAGACGTCGTTGTCCTTCCAGTACTGCAAAATCCGGGCATCAAGCTCCGGCATGCTGACGCGGCTGGGCACGGGAGTAAACATATCTGAATAACCTCTACGGAGGGGAGTAAATCAATTGAGTATTATAGCGCAAATGTGGCGGTTGTCAGGCGAGGACAAGCCTGGCCGGGACGAGCCGTCGGGTTGCGGGGCCGACATCATGGCCGACACCTGCATGTGTTTTGGCCCCAAAAGGAGTAGGAGCAGGCAGTCGGCGGTGCCATAGATGTTGGCCCGATTACTTTCCTTGTCATTAAGCCTGATTGTTACGTTCGCCCTATGGAGTCGCGCTTTCCGGTCATCGGCCAGTTCGAAATCCATGATTCATCCAAACACGATTCACAAGTCCTTGAGGAAGACCGGAAACTAGACTGCGTAGATCTTGCCAGTACCGACGATAGCAGTGGTTTCCGGCAGGAGGATTCCATCGACCGGGCCTGAATGTAGGGTTGGGGCAAGCTTGAAGGATTTGGTAGTAAGGGCCCGCCAATTCAAGAGCCTACTGGATAGCCTGATATTCTCATCAATTCGTCCAGAACTGGTAAAAGTGGTGGACGGGGCCGTGCCCTTGACCCAGGGGGTAGGAGTTGCGGATGGCTTCGGTGACGTATGCCTTGGCCTGGGCTACGGCTTCCTGGATGGACTTACCCTGGGCCAGACCTGCGGCGGCGGCGGAAGCGAAAGTGCAGCCGGTGCCGTGAGTGTTGATGGTGTTGAATCTCTCTGAAGTGAACTCGGTGAACTCGGAGCCGTCATATAGGAGGTCAGTAGCGGGGCCGCTCAAGTGGCCGCCCTTCACTACCACGGCCCGGGCTCCCAATGCGACAATCTGCCTGGCGGCTTTTCTCATATCCTCGCCGGTCTCAATTTTCAGCCCGGTGAGGGTCTCAGCTTCAGGGACATTGGGAGTTACCAGCGCTGCCAGGGGGACCAACAGGGACTTCAATGAGTCAACGGCTTCCTGTCTAAGCAGCGAGTCACCACTCTTGGCTACCATTACCGGGTCTACCACCAGATTCTCTATCCCATGCCTCCTGAGTTCTCCTGCCACGGTCGCCACTATGGCCGAACTGGAGAGCATGCCCGTTTTAACGGCATCGACGCCGATGTCGGTGACGACCGCCTCAATCTGTGCCGCGATGATTTCCGTGGGAAGCTCGTGGACGGCCGTTACGGCGACGGTGTTCTGGGCGGTTATGGCGGTCAGTGTGGAGGCTCCATAAACGCCTAGGGCGGAAAAGGTCTTGAGATCGGCCTGGATTCCGGCGCCGCCACCAGAGTCGGAGCCGGCAATGGTCATGGCAATGGGCGCCTTTCGGTAGCTTGTCATCTGGCCTTTACGGACCTCCGCTGGTTTGAATGGGATGGGATGTTCGCGCAGAAGGGAGTGTGATTCAATCCTGGCGGGGTTAGGGTTGCTCCGCGTCGCCGCTGTCAGGGAGTCGCCACTCGCCATCAGACTGTTCGGCGTAAGCCACATCCATATCTTGGTCTTCATCACCCGGATCGGTCAGCTGTCCGAGCGCTATTGCAGGAAGGGTTTCAATGTGCATGCCCACCCGGTAGCTCATTTCCAGGGAGAGCCTGGCGACGGCATCGTTGTCCTCAGCCTCGGCCAGCATTACGAAATCGAACCGACCCAGTACAGCATATTGAGTCAGGATTTCGGCGCCCTCGCATTCGCAGTCACGGACTGACTCGACTACCAAGTCCGGGTTGGCGCGAAGACGCCTTTGGCCGTTTTCGGTGATATTACCCATGAGAAAGTAGAGCGGCATTCGTTCCTCGCTAACGATCAGCTATGATCTTGTTCTGTTGATACAGCCAGTAAGTATATCACCACGCCAGGCAGGCCCTGGTGAACTGCGGCAACGATCAGACGGATGAATGTTGTGACCGTGGCCTGGAGACCGAGCGGAATGAAGACCGTAAAAAGCTCAACGAGTGGCGAGGGAGGCGCGCGGGACAAACTTTGGGCCATTGGGAAGCTATAGGGCATTGACATCGCTTCAACGTGTTGCTAGAGTATCAAATTACGTTGAAAGGTACCCCCGTTATACGGAATCGAGGAAGGCCATCGAATGCCTACTGTCAACCAGTTGGTCAGGAAAGGTAGAAAACCGGTTAGGAAGGGGACCAAGGCGCCGGCCCTGCACTGGGTGCAGAATTCGCTGCGCAACCGCATCAAATGGGGCGATGGCTGCCCCCAGCGGCGCGGCGTCTGCATACAGGTCCGGACAATGACTCCCAAGAAGCCTAATTCGGCCCTGCGCAAAATAGCAAGGGTGCGCTTGACCAATGGCGTTGAAGTTACTGCATATATCGGTGGCGAGGGGCATAACCTGCAGGAGCACTCGGTGGTGCTGGTTCGCGGCGGCAGGGTTAAGGACCTGCCAGGCGTCCGTTACCACGTGGTCCGCAGCGCCCTGGACACGGAAGGCGTACAGAACCGCCGCAGGGGCAGGAGCAAGTACGGGGCAACCAAGCCCTAACTCTCTTGGTCCCGCTGAAGGGCTCCGTTTTGCCCTTCAATAATTTTTCCGTTAGACGGTAGGCCCTCTAAGTTCACTTTTTGGACAGGGGGATGTTGGTATCCTGTCCAAGAGTGAAGTTTTGTTTTGTAAACAGGTAATCGACTGAAGCAAGGATTGAAGGTTCAGCGGCAATGTCGAGAAGAAGAAGAGCGGTACCCCGGGTAATTCCCGAGGACTCCAGGTACAATAGTGTTCCCCTGGCCCGGTTCATCAATCGGGTAATGACTCGCGGCAAGAAGACCACTGCTCAGCGCGTGGTTTACGGAGCCCTTGAACTGGTGCGCGACGAGTCTCGGCGGGATCCTATGGAAATCTTTGAGCAGGCTCTGAAGAATGCCACGCCCCTTGTGGAAGTAAAACCCCGCCGTATAGGCGGGGCAACTTATCAGGTGCCCACGGAGCTTCGCGCTAACCGCAGCGAAGCGTTGGCCATGCGCTGGCTGATCCGGGGCGCCCGTTCCAGGACGGGTATGCCCATGCGGCGCGGCCTGGCCAATGAACTGATGGACGCGGCACGGGGAGAGGGTTCGGCAGTCCGGCGCAGGGAAGAACTGCACCGGATGGCGGAAGCCAACCGGGCCTTTGTCCACTATCGCAGATAAGAATTCTTAAGAAAGCGCTTGCTGGGCGTTTGAGGTGCCCACTGAATGGTCTCTGCTTACCCCATCCATAAAATTAGAAATATCGGATTCATAGCCCACATCGACGCGGGCAAAACGACCGTTACCGAACGGGTACTTTACTTGACCGGCCGGATTCACAAGGTTGGCGGCGTGGACGAAGGCACAACCGCCATGGACTTCATGCCCCAGGAACGGGAAAGGGGCATCACTATCACTTCGGCGGCCACTACCGCCGAGTGGAACGGCCACCGGGTCAACATTATCGACACCCCGGGGCATGTTGATTTCACCGCTGAGGTGGAGCGAAGCCTGCGCGTCTTGGATGGCGGTATTGTGGTTCTGGACGCTGTGGCCGGCGTGCAGTCCCAGTCTGAGACAGTATGGCGCCAGGCGGATACCTACTTGGTTCCCCGCATCTGTTTCGTCAACAAGATGGACCGGGTGGGCGCCAGTTTCCCCCGGACCATTGATTCCATAAAGCGCCGGCTCAAAGGTAACCCGGTGCCCGTGCAGGTCCCCATTGGCGAGGAAGACGAATTTGTCGGGGTAATAGACCTGCTCGGCGGCCAGGCCTCCATCTACCCCAAGGGCCGCGACAACAGCGGTGGCGTTACTCCCCCTGAGCAAATCCCCGTCCCCGAAGAGTACCAGCAGACTTATGAAGAATACCGCCAGGCCATGATTGAGAAGATCGTGGAGACGGATGAGAGCCTGCTGATCCAGTACCTGGAGGGTGAGGACCTACAGGAGGAAGACCTGAGGTCTGCCTTGCGGGAAGCCACAATCCAGCGGCAACTGGTTCCCGTCCTCTGCGGCAGCGCGATTTCCGGCAAGGGTGTACATTCCCTTATTGACGGGATTGTGGACTACCTGCCGTCGCCCGCCGACGTGCCGCCGGTTGAGGGCATTGACCCGAAGACTGAGGAAACCGATTGGCGATACCCGGATGTAGATAGTCCCCTTTCGGCCCTGGCATTCAAAGTTGTTACTGACCCCTATGTTGGTCGTCTGGTTTATTTGAGGATCTATTCCGGTTCCGTCAAGGCCGGCGCCTCGGTTTTGAATGTCAGCAAGGGCCAGCGAGAGCGGATGGGGCGATTGCTTCAAATGCACGCCAACCACCGGGAAGAACTGGAAACCATAGAGGCGGGCAATATCTGCGCCGCCGTCGGCCTTAGAAACACCTTTACCGGCGACACCATTTGTATTGAAGGCAGCCCCCTGATTCTCGAACCCCCCAAGTTCCCCGAACCCGTAGTCTCCGTAGCCATTGAGCCCTCCAGCCGAGCCGACCAGGACCGCCTTTCCGACGCCCTGCGCAAGCTCTCCGATGAGGATCCGACCTTCATTGTGAGATACAACGACGAAACGGCCCAGACCATTATATCCGGCATGGGCGAACTGCATTTGGAAGTGCTGGTGGACCGGATGCGGCGGGAGTTTTCGGTGGAAGCCAATGTGGGCAGCCCCCGGGTTTCGTACCGGGAAACCCTTACCAGGCCCGTCCGCAGCGAGGGCCGGTTCGTGCGGCAGTCGGGAGGCCATGGGCAGTTCGGCCACATATGGGTGGACATTGAACCCCAGGAGCCGGGAACGGGCAATTCCTTCGTAAATGGCATTACTGGCGGGGTAATTCCCCGGGAGTATGTCCCGGCGGTGGAAGCCGGCGTAAAACAGGCGCTGGACAACGGCCCCCTGGGCGGCTATCCGCTGGTGGACCTGAAGGTCACCCTGTTTGACGGCAGCTATCATACGGTTGACTCTTCCGAGATGGCTTTCCGCAGCGCCGGGATGCTGTCTATCAGGGAGGGAGTGCCCAAGGGCGGGCCGGTGCTGCTGGAACCCATGGTGGAACTAGAAGTGGTTACGCCCAGCGAGTTTCTAAGCGAAGTTCTTGGCGACCTGGGCATTAGAAGGGCCCAGATCCGCAATATTGAGGGTGAAGAGGATATCCAGACTGTCCGGGCGATGATTCCCCTTGGCGAGACCTTCTCATATACCACAGCCTTGCGGTCGATCACCCGTGGCCGGGCTTCCTTCACCATGGAGTTCAAATATTACGAGCAGGTGCCGGAGCACCTGGTGAGAACCCTGGTCGGCAAATAACATGTTGGCATTCCGGATTCTGAAGTTAGGATTTAACTGCGCATGGTAACCAGACAGAAAGTTAGGATCATCCTTAAGTCCTTTGAGCACAAGGTCCTGGACAGTTCCACGGAACAGATTGTTGAGACGGCAGAGAGGACGGGTGCGCGAATTACTGGCCCGGTGCCGCTGCCTACCCACATCCGTCGGTTCTGTGTTATCCGGGGCCCCCACGTGGACAAGGACTCCCGGGAGCACTTCGAAATCCGGACTCACAAGCGGCTCATAGATATTCTTGAGCCCACGTCAAAGACAATTGACTCGCTCACCCGGCTGAACCTGCCGGCGGGCGTGGATATTTCCATCAAGCTGTAGTCGCGGACCGCACTGCGACCTTCAAGCGCAACAGGAGTTGGCGATGCTCCGCGGGTATTTGGGAAAGAAAGTAGGAATGAGCCGGATCTTCCGTGAAGACGGTAGGGTCGTACCGGTGACCATGATCCAGGCCGGGCCCTGTTCCGTCACCCAGATCAAGACCAGCGATACTGACGGGTACCAGGCTGTACAGCTGGGGTTTGATCCGGCAAAGAAACTTAACAAGCCCGAAACCGGACACCTGAAGGGCGGGCCTACGGTCCGGCACCTTCGCGAAGTAAAGGCCGACGACGTTGGCGAGTTCGAACTGGGCCAGCAGATAAGCGTAGACATCTTTGAGCCAGGGGAACTGGTTGACGTGATCGGCAAGTCCAAGGGTCGCGGCTTTGCCGGCGTGATGAAGCGGCATGGTTTTGGCGGCGGTCCCAGGACTCACGGTCAGTCGGACCGGGCCAGGGCGCCCGGCTCTATTGGCGGCGGTACCACGCCAGGTAAGGTCTTCAAGGGATTGAAGATGGCCGGCCACATGGGCAACAGCCGTGTGACGGTTAAGAACCTGGAAGTGGTTCAGGTGGATCCGGAGCGAAACCTTCTGTTTCTAAAAGGTGGTGTTCCCGGTGCACCAAACGGTCTGTTGATGATTCGCAGAACCGGCAAGCGGGCCTCCGGATACGCTCAATAATCTCTGTCAGCAATTTACAAGGCAGTACTTTCTAAGGAACCGGAAATGGAAATCTCCGTTGTCAATCAAAGAGGCCAGGCCGCAGGTACGGTTGAAGTCGACGACTCGATATTCGACGTCCCGATGAACCATGCCCTGGTACACCAATTGGTGGTTTCGTACCAGGCCAACAAGCGACAGGGCACCCACGATACCAAGACCAGGGGCGAAGTGTCCGGCGGCGGCCGCAAGCCCTGGATACAGAAGCACACCGGTCGCGCCCGGCAGGGCAGCATTCGGTCTCCCCAGTGGAGGCATGGCGGCACGGTTTTCGGACCGCACCCGCGGGACTACCGGCAGGACATGCCTAAGCGGATGCGGCGACTGGCGCTTAAGTGCGCGATTTCGGAGAAAATCAGGCAAGGCACCCTGATTTGCGTCGACAGCCTGGACACACTGGACGGCAAGACCAGGTCGATGGTGTCGCTGCTGGACGCCCTGAGCATATCCAGCTCGGTGCTGGTGGTGACTGAGGACTCGGACACAAACGTGGTACGGTCGGGGCATAACCTTAAACAGGTTTGGACGCTGCCCGTTAACCAGCTGAATGCCCACGAACTGTTGCGTCGCAGCATGGTACTGATAACCAGGGATGCGCTGGAGAAGGGTGGGTCCCTCTGGTCGGCAAACCCAGATCGTCGTCCTGCGGCGGTCCGGGCTGCCAACGGTGAGGAGGAGGCTTAAATGAACATCTACCAGGTTTTGTTGAAGCCCACCATCACAGAAAAAAGCACGCTGCTCCAGGAGTCGGGGCGTTACACCTTTGAGGTGGCCCTGGATGCGAACAAGGGACTGGTTAAGGAAGCGGTGGAGAAGAACTTCAACGTCACGGTTACCGACGTTAACATCACCATGCTTCGAGGCAAGCGCAGGCGGTACGGGCCCAGGTTCAAGAAGATGCCCGACACCAAGAAGGCCGTGGTTACCTTGAAGCCAGGTGACCGGATCAACCTGATAGAGGGGCTGTAGGGTCCAGCAACCCAGCGGCGAAGGTAAGTGTCATGCCATTGAAGAATCTCAAGCCAATTACGCCAGGGACGAGGAACGCCGTCAGGCCGTCTTTCGAGGAGATTACCCGGAAGAAGCCTGAGAAGTCGCTCCTGACCCCGCTGGCCAAGCATGCCGGTCGCAACAACCGAGGTCGCATCACAACCCGGGCCCGTGGCGGCGGCAGCCGGCGAATGTACCGCGTAGTCGATTTCAAGCGGCGGAAGGACGGAGTGCCGGGTCGGGTGGTTTCCATCGAGTACGACCCCAACCGTACCACCCGTATTGCCCTTATCTATTATGCGGACGGAGAAAAGAGCTACATCCTGGCGCCCATTGGGCTGGAGGTAGACACTTGGGTTGAGTCCGGCCCAAGCGCAGAGATAACTCCCGGCAATTGCTTGCCTTTGAGGAACATCCCCACCGGTACGGTAGTCCATAACCTGGAAATGACACCTGGCCGGGGCGGGCAGTTGGTACGCAGCGCCGGCGTGGGCGCACAGGTCTTGTCCCGGGAAGGCGAGTACGTGCTTATCCGGTTGCCCTCGGGTGAAATGCGGAGGGTGCTGCTTAACTGCCGGGCTACCGTCGGTCAGCTGTCTAACCCAGACCACAAGAACGAAAGCCTGGGCAAAGCTGGCGCCAAACGGCACCTGGGCCGGCGTCCCAAAGTGCGGGGCGTGGCCAAGAATCCGGTGGACCATCCTCACGGCGGTGGCGAAGGCCGTTCCCCCATCGGGATGCCTGGTCCCAAGACGCCTTGGGGCAAGCCAACTCTGGGTTACAAGACTCGTCGGAAGAAGAAGACCAGCGGAAAATTCGTAATACGCGGCAGGCGACGGTAGTTTATGTCCAGATCTGTTAAGAAGGGGCCTTACGTTCACCCCAAACTGATGAAGAAAGTAGACGCGGTGCAGCGGTCGGGGGCGGCCACGGTGATCCGCACCTGGTCCAGGGCGTCGATGATCATGCCCGAGATGGTGGGGCTGACCCTTGGCGTCCATGACGGGCGACGGCATATACCCGTGTTTGTTACGGAGAATATGGTGGGGCACCGCCTCGGCGAATTTGCTCCTACCCGTACCTACCGGGGGCACGTCTCCCGGTCGGAACGCACCAGCCGGGTGAGGTGAAGCTATGCCGCCGGTTAAAGCAGTTGCCAAGCAAATTGGGGCTTCCCAGAAGCGATTGAAGCCCATTCTTGACCTGGTAAGGGGACGGGAAGTGGACGATGCCCTGAGTACTCTAAGTCTGCTGCCGTCGCCATGGGCCAGGACGGTGTACAAGGTGGTGGCTTCCGCCGCTGCCAATGCGGAGAACAATATGCTCATGGAGCGGGACAACCTGCGGATTGTGCGCATCACAGCCGACCCCGCCCGCTCCATCAAGCGGTTTCGGCCCCGGGCTAGGGGACGTATCGGCCGGATAACCAAGCGTTCCAGTCACATCACCGTCGTCGTCGACGAAATTGAGCAGGAGGCCTAGTCTATGGGCCACAAGACGCATCCATACGGATTTCGACTGGGGATCATCAAAGACTGGAAGACCCATTGGTACGCCAACAACGCGTCCAATTACCGGAACCTGGTCCTCGAAGATCTGAAGCTTCGTAATACCGTCCACGGCGAATATCGGGGTTTCTCGGATGCCGGTATTGCCAAGGTGGAGATTGACCGGGGAGCCCAGGACACGGTGATCAACATCCATTCGGCGCGTCCTGGCATCCTCATTGGCAGGGACGGCGAACGGGTGAAAAACCTGCGCAGCAAGCTGGAGGGGATAACCCGCCGGCGGGTCCAGCTAAACATCATAGAAATCGAACAGCCGGAGCTAGACCCTTACCTGGTGGGCCGCAACATAGCCGACCAATTGCAGCGCAGGGTGGCCTACCGGCGGGCTATGCGCCAGGCGGCCCAGCGAGCCATGCAGGCAGGCGCCCAGGGCATCAAGATCATCGCCAAGGGCCGCATTTCCGGCGCGGAGATCGCCCGAACCGAAAAGCTGATGATGGGCCAGGTGCCCTTGCATACGCTCCGGGCCGACATCGACTACGCGCTGGCTGAGGCGGCCACGGCCATGGGGCGGATCGGCATTAAGGTCTGGATTTACAAGGGTGAAATCCTGCCGCCGGCTCCGGAAATTGTTGAAGAACTGGAAACCATTGAAGTTCGGGTCGAATCCGGACCCGACGACGAAGACTTGACCGAAGCCATCGCCGACGACGTAATCGACGGCGTGGCCACCAGGGGGGCTTTCGATGTTGCAACCTAAGCGTACCAAGTACAGGAAGATGGGCCGGGGCCGGCGCAAGGGTATGGCCACCACCGGCAATGCTGTCCACTTCGGGGAATACGGCCTGAAGGCCATGGGCGCCGAATGGATTACCGCCCGCCAGATTGAGTCGGCCCGTGTCGCCATTACCCGCCATCTGCAGAGGGGCGGCCAGGTGTGGATTCGGGTGTTTCCAGACAAGCCGGTCAGCAAGAAGCCGGCCGAAGTCCGCATGGGCGGCGGCAAGGCAGCCAACGACCATTGGGTTGCCGTGGTAAAGCCCGGGCGTATCCTGTTCGAGGTTGGCGGTGTCCCCGGCAACCAGGCCGTGGAAGCGCTGCGGTTGGCATCCCACAAATTGCCCATTCCGACCAAGACGGTCCAGCGGGACCAGGTGGCTGCCAGCCTGGGCAGCAGCTAACCGCAGGGGACATCAGAAGCAATGGAAATTAATGAAATTCGTACCCTGACCAACGATCAGCTGACCGAAGAGTTGAGCAAGACTTACCGGGAGTTGATGAACCTCCGGTTCAGGGCGGCTACCAATCAATTGGTGGATACCAACGAGCCGCGAAGGACAAGAAAAGACATCGCCCGCCTGCTTACGGTCATGCGAGAGCGCAACATTACGGTGAATTAAATATGTCGAAGGAAATGCGAAAGGTCCGCACGGGACAGGTGGTCCGCACCAGCATGGACCGGACTGCTGTCGTGGAGACGGTCTGGAAACAGCGTCACCGCGTATACCGCAAGCAGATGAGACGGGTCACCCGCTTTTACGTTCACGATCCTCTCAATCAGTGCACGGTGGGAGACACGGTGCGCATCCAGGAAACCCGACCGATTTCCAAGATGAAACACTGGCGGCTGCTGGAAATTCTTCAGCGGCGACAGGTGGCGGACGTACAGCCCATCGAGCTGGAAACTGACCTGGATGCGGAGATCGCCGGCGAGACCGAGGATGAGTCCTCGGTGGCCGTGGCAGACGTTGAAGCCGGGGAAGAAGAGGACTCCGAAGAATGATTCAGACATATACCCGCCTGAATGTGGCCGAC
Source organism: Dehalococcoidia bacterium (assembly GCA_964291565.2). Classification (GTDB taxonomy): domain Bacteria; phylum Chloroflexota; class Dehalococcoidia; order Lucifugimonadales; family UBA3495; genus Bin22. The sequence continues at coordinate 3,282,063 of OZ219949.1, read as the reverse complement.
AACAGCGGCGCGAAACTGATCAGGCTGATAAATATCCCCGGGGCCAGCAAGCGCAAGTACGCCAAGGTAGGCGACGTGATCGTTTGCACGGTCAGGGAGGCCGTACCCAATTCGCCGGTACGCAAGGGCACAGTGGTCAAGGCAGTGGTTGTCCGCCAGGCCCAGGCTCTGCTTCGGCCGGACGGGACGTACATCAAGTTCGATGACAATGCGGCAGTAATAATCCAGGACAACCTGATGCCCCGCGGAACCCGGATTTTTGGCCCGGTGGCGAGAGAGCTGCGGGACAAGGGGTTTATGCGCATCGTTTCTCTGGCGCCGGAGGTGGTCTGATGAATATTAGGGCCGGTGACGAGGTACGCGTTATAGCTGGCAAAGAGAAGGGCAAGACCGGCAGGGTGGAACGCAGCCTGATTGCCGAGAATCGGGTAGTTGTGGACGGAGTGAACATTATTACTCGCCACATTAAGCCCCGCCCCGGACTGCGGCAGGCCGGTCGTATCCAGGTGGAGGCGCCCATACACATTTCCAATGTAATGCTGATTTGCAACAAATGCGGCGAGGGCATCCGACCGAAGAAGGTAACGCTGGAAACGGGTCAGCGGGTGCGCGGCTGCCCCAAGTGCGAGGAAGTGTTAGATGACGCTCGATAACGAACAGGAACAACCGCAGCAAGAGAACGCGGCAGAGGAGACCGAGCAGGCTCCCCGACGACAACGCCAGACCCGGGCCCGGCGTGGCGGCGGCACGGCAACGGCCGAAGCCGAACCGGCCGCGGAGGCGACGGCGCCTTATCCCAGGCTGTTGGACACTTACAGAAACGAAATCGTGCCGGCGATGGTGGCCGAGTTCGGTTTTACCAACACCATGCGGGTCCCTCGAGTCCAGAAGATCGTGGTGAACATCGGCTTGGGTGAGGCGTTGACCAACGGCCGGGCCATGGAGGCCGCCACCCGAGATCTGACGACCATTACGGGGCAGAAGCCCATCATTACGCGAGCACGGAAATCCATTGCCGGATTCAAACTGCGGGCCGGGAACCCGATTGGCACCTGTGTAACCCTCAGGGGCGCACGGATGTACCACTTCCTTGACCGGCTGATAAACACGGCCTTGCCCCGTATTCGCGACTTCCGGGGAATTTCCAGGCGTGGATTTGATGGACGGGGCAACTTCTCCATTGGCCTTCGTGAACAGATCATCTTCCCTGAGATTGACTACAACCAGATCGACCGGTTTCGGGGGCTGCAGGTCACCATTATCACAACCGCCGAGAACGATGCCGAATCTATCCGACTGCTGGAAATGTTCGGAATGCCCTTTGTGCGGGCCGATTAACCTCCGACGCTAAACAGTTAATCGAGGAGATACCTTGGCAAAGAAGTCAATGGTCCAAAAATGGATGCGGGAACCCAAACATCCCGTGCGCAAGTACAACCGGTGCCACCGGTGCGGCAGGCCCAGGGCTTACATCAGATATTTTGGAATCTGCCGCATTTGCTTCCGGCAGATGGCCCTCACCGGAGAATTACCGGGTATCCGAAAGGCTAGTTGGTAACAGCCGGCCGGGGTGATTCCCAGCGCTATTGTTCAATTCAGGAGATTAACGGACTATGCCGGTTACAGACCCAGTCGCTGATATGCTTACCAGGATTCGTAACGGGATTCATTCTCGCCACGAATCGGTCTTGGTGCCACACTCAAAACTCAAGGCTTCGGTTGCCACCATCCTTAAGGAGCAGGGCTACATCAGGGATTTTGACATGCCCCGGGGACACCAGTTCCCGACCATGCGAATTCACATAGCCTACCGCAGCGGCCGGGAGCCGGTGATTACCGGGTTGAAACGGGTGAGCAAGCCCGGCCTACGGGTCTATGTGGGTAAGGGCGAGATACCCAGGGTCTATGGTGGATTGGGTGTTGCCATTGTTTCCACTTCCCAGGGTGTCATGACCGGCCGGCAGGCCTGGCGACTCGGCATTGGAGGAGAACTGCTCTGTTATGTCTGGTAACACGCTGGAACGAGAAACTACTGAAGGGCGCACCCTATCCCGTATTGGGCGGAAACCGATCCCCGTACCGGACGGGGTGGAAGTCGAGATTCAATACGGCGGCGTAACCGTCAAGGGACCGAGGGGAACCCTGACCCAGAATTATCATCCGGAGGTCATCGTCAAGCTGGAGGACGGCCAGGTTGTCGTGGAACGGATGTCGGAGCGAAAGTTCCATCACTCCCTGCATGGCCTGACCCGCAGCCTGATTGCCAACGCGGTGGTGGGCGTGACTGACGGTTACACCAAGACGCTGGAACTGATGGGTGTAGGTTATCGCGTCCAGCAGTCGGGCGACGGCATAGTCCTGAACGTGGGTTACAGCCACCCGGTGGAGATTCAACCCCGTGAAGGAGTTACCCTGGAGGTGGAAGGCAACAACCGGGTCCACGTCCGAGGGATAGACAAGCAGAAGGTGGGCGAGCTGGCTGCGCAGATCCGCAAGGTACGACCACCCAACGCCTACAAGGAAAAGGGAATCCGCTACCAGGGTGAGGTACTGCACTTCAAGCCCGGCAAGGCGGCGGCCCGCAAGGCCTAAACAAGAAAGAGCTCATTTGCCCATCGGAGTAGTGTTCAACTCATGCCCAGAGACAGAGATTCCCGCAAACTGAGAAACGTTCGACACCGTCGTGTACGCAAGAAGGTGTCGGGCCGTCCGGAGCAGCCGAGGCTGTGCGTCTTCCGAAGCTTGCGCTCCATCTATGCCCAGATCATTGACGACACTGACGGCAGGACTTTGGTAGCCGTTTCCAGCCAGGAAGCAAACCAGGAGGCCGGAAACCCGATTCGTCCCAAGACGGCGGTTTCCACTGCGGTGGGGCAGATGTTGGCTCAGCGAGCGCTGGAGCGGGGCATCAGCCGTGTGGTTTTTGACCGTGGGGGTTACAAGTACCACGGCCGGGTGAAGGCCCTGGCCGAAGCAGCACGAGAGGGAGGTCTCCAGTTCTGATGGTTAGCACAGGAAACAGGCCGCGTCCCAATCGTCCGCCGAGGGAAAGAGAAGAAGACCCTTCGGGGTTCACCGAGAGGGTGGTCTACACCCGTCGCATTGCCAAGGTAGTAAAGGGCGGCCGGCGGCTGCGTTTTAACGCGCTGGTGGTTGTGGGAGACAGCGACGGCAACGTGGGCGCGGGCATGGGCAAGGCGCTGGTAATTCCCGATGCCGTAAGGAAGGGTAACGCTATCGCCCGCCGGAACATGGTCAAGATCCCTATCAAGGGCAGCACGATTCCCCATGAAATTTCGGTCAAAGTTGGCGCTTCCATTGTTGTGATTAAGCCGGCCCCGGAGGGTACAGGCATAATCGCCGCCGGAGCCATGCGCGCCATCCTGGAACTGGGCGGCGTGCGGGACGTGGTGGGTAAGTCACTGGGTTCCCGCAATCCCATTAATACAGTCCAGGCGACCCTGGAGGCGTTGCGCCAATTGCGTGACCCTCAGGTTGAGATCGCCCGCCGGCTGGGTACTCAAGCGGCCGATTAGTCGGCGATTGACAGGTGCAATAATGGCCCAACTCAGAATTACGTGGACCAAGAGTTACATTGGCAAGCCCCAGAATCAGCGGAGAGTAGTGCAGGCTTTGGGACTGCGGCGGCTCCATCAAACCGTGACCGTGGGCGATACGCCGACCATTCGGGGCATGGTGAACAAGGTTTCCCACCTCCTGAAGGTAGAGGAAATTCCCGAGGGTTAATTTGGCGGCGAGGGTTAGTTCCCTTGCCTTGCATTTGCTGAACAACCGATTTGTACCCCGGAAGCGGCCTGACGGTTGCCAGGCCAGGGCTCCGGGGTGAATTATCCAGGAGCACAAGCGCCATGATGGAACATCAGATTACCCCTTCGCCCGGCGCGCGGAAGAACCGCAAGCGGGTAGGTCGGGGCGACGCAGCCGGCCAGGGCAGCTACGGCGGGCGCGGGATGAAAGGTCAAAAGTCCCGGTCCGGATATCGGATCAGGCCCGGATTTGAGGGCGGCCAGCTGCCCCTGATCAAGGGCCTCCCCATGAAACGGGGCTTTAACAACAAATTCAAGACTCACTATCACCTGGTGAAACTGGAGGACCTGGAAGCCTTTGAAGCCGGTTCCAGGGTGACCCCGGAGGAAATGTATCACCAGGGAATGGTGCCCAACCTGAATTCCCCCGTGAAGATTCTTGGCAATGGCGAATTGGGAAAGTCTCTAACTGTAGTGGCGAACAGGTTCACGGGTTCGGCCCGGTCAAAGATCGAGGCCGCGGGCGGCGCTGTGGAGGAAGTCTAGGTAAATGATTTCGGCGGAGACACAAGGAGGGGGACGCTGGCCCCGTTTAATACAGGCCGCCATCGACGCATTCAGCCTGCCTGATCTCAGGGCGAAGATTCTCTTTACCCTGGCAATTCTGGCCCTTTACCGGTTTGTATCCCACATCCCCATTCCGGGGATCAATACGGTGCAGCTCCAGGAACTGTTCGAGAATAACCAGCTTCTGGGATTCCTGGACCTGTTCAGTGGCGGGGCCCTGAGCCGCATGAGCATCGTGGCCCTGGGGGTCTTTCCTTACATTACTGCGTCTATCGTTATGCAGTTGCTGACGCCGGTCATCCCAACTTTGCAGCAACTGTCCCGGGAAGGCGAGGCTGGCCGGGTCAAAATCAACCGCATTGTGCACTGGTTGACGGTGCCAATCGCTGTAGCCCAGGGTTTCGGCCAGTTGATCCTGCTGCAGCAGAGCAATGTGCTGACCAACGTGGGATTTACCGGGCCGGCTTTGCTGCCCACCCTGGCCGCCATTATCTCCATGACCGCCGGCACCATGTTCCTGGTTTGGCTGGGTGAGATGATTACCGAGCGGGGGATTGGTAACGGCATATCTCTCATCATTTTCGCCGGTATCGTGGCCGGATTCCCCGGCTTGATTACCCAAGGGTTCCTTGACCGGCAGGACGTGCTGGGAATTGGCTTCTTTGTGATTATTGGGGTGCTGATTATTGCCCTGATTGTGTTGTTTAACGAGGCCCACCGACGGATACCGGTGCAATACGGGCGAAGCATTTTCCGTGGCGGGCGAATGTACCGTCAGAGTGGCGCTACGTACATTCCTTTGAGGATCAATTCCGCGGGAATGATTCCGCTGATTTTTGCCTTTTCCATTGTAATTTTGCCCGGCACGGTGGCGACTTACTTCGCTACCAGCACGGGAGTCCTGGGGGATGTGGCCAGGTTCTTTGCGGACCTTTTCAATCCCACTTCTGCCATTTACTGGGTGTTCGTTTTCCTGTTGGTGGTGATATTCACGTTCTTTTACACCCTGGTGGTGTTCCAGCAGCAAAACTTGGCGGAGAACCTGCAGCGAAATGGGGGATTCGTACTGGGGATCCGGCCCGGCCGGCCCACGCAGGAATACCTTAACCATGTAATTGTTCGCATCACCACCGGGGGGGCCCTGTTCCTGGGGTTTGTAGCGATAGTGCCTTACCTGGCGTCGCTGGTTACTAATGTACAGGCCATCCAGTTAAGCAGCACCAGCCTGTTGATTATGGTAGGTGTCGGCCTGGACACCCTGAGGCAGTTGGAAGCCCAGCTTCTGATGAGAAACTACGAAGGATTCCTGAGGTAATCTTGCCGTCTTCCATTCGACTGGCACTGTTTGGGCCGCCCGGTGCAGGCAAAGGCACACAGGCTCAGTTGTTGCGAGAGGGCTTGGGATTGACCCATATCAGTACGGGCGACCTGTTCCGGTCTCATTTGCAACAGGGAACGCCGCTGGGGACCAAGGTCGCCGAATTCATGAACCAGGGACTGCTGGTGCCAGACGACCTGGTAATTGAAATGGTTCTGGACAAGATAGTGGCAGTGGGCCAAGATTCGGGCTTTATTCTGGATGGTTTTCCCCGCACGCGGGAACAGGCGGTTGCGCTGGACAAGGTCCTGGACGAAAAGGCAATTCCCTTGGATAGCGCTTTGCTGGTGGACGTGCCGCAGAATGAATTGGTCAAGAGGCTGGGCGGCCGCTTCCTCTGCCGCTCGTGCCAGGCTCCCTATAACCTGGAGCCGGAGCGGTTCGAGTCACCGCCGCCCTGTAGCCGGTGCGGAGATGAATTGTTCCAGCGCGACGACGACCGCCCAGAAGCGGTGCAGGTCAGGATCGGGGTGTACCAGGATCAGACGGCTCCGGTGCTGGACTTTTACCGGGAGAAGGGACTGCTCAAGGAAATCTCCGGCGTGGGCGCCATCGAAGAAATAAACGCGCGGGCCCTGGAAGCGCTTCAACTGGACACCCAGGGCCAGTCAGGTTAAAATTCAGTTTTGCTATTGGCAAAATTGACAGCAGGTCTGAAATCATGAATCGAAAACCAAAAGTAGAGACAGCATCCAATTCGGCATCTACCTATACTGGTGGGATAACCATCAAATCGGCCCAGGAGTTGGACGCCATGCGTGTTGCGGGCTCCATCGTGGGCGACACTCTGACCCTGTTGAAACGGTCGGTGGAACCGGGCATAACCACCAGGGAACTGGACAACATTGCCTACAAGAACATAACCGGCCACGGGGCCAAGCCGACTTTTAAGGGATACCGGGGCTTTCCCGGCTCGATCTGTGCTTCCGTCAATGAAGAGATTGTCCACGGGATTCCTGGCAAGCGCGTGCTCAAGGAAGGGGACATCATCAAGATGGACGTGGGCGCCACCATCGAAGGGTTCATCGGAGATGCGGCGGTTTCGGTGGCCGTCGGCGAGGTGAGCCAGGAGGCCCTTGACCTGATGGAAGCCACCCGCCTGAGTCTTGAGGAAGGTATCAAGGCGGCCCAACCCGGGAATCGGATCGGAGACATTGGCGCGGCGGTGCAGACGTTCGGCGAAGCAAGGGGATACGGCGTCGTACGAGAATTTGTAGGACACGGCATAGGCCGCTTCCTCCACGAAGACCCCCAGGTGCCAAACTACGGTCAACCTGGTCGTGGGCAGTTGCTGCGCGCCGGTATGTGCATTGCCATTGAACCCATGCTCAATATTGGCGACTGGAAGACCAGGATTCTGGATGATAACTGGACGGTGGTAACCGCCGACGGCTTGTTGTCCTCCCATTTCGAGCATTCCATCGCTATCACCGAAGATGGGCCTGAAATTCTGACGAAGCACAGTTAACACTGGACGAACGATTTTCGATTGACCGAAGTAGAGTAGCGCAACTGCAAGGAGGGTTATGCCGAAGAAGGAAGCTATTGAAGTAGAAGCCAAGGTAACTGAAGCCTTGCCCAACGGCATGTTTCGGGTGGAACTCCCCAACGATCACCAGGTCCTGGCCCACGTTTCTGGGAAGATTCGAATGCACTTTATCCGAGTGCTCCCCGGTGACCGGGTGCTGGTGGAACTGTCGCCCTACGACTTGAGTCGGGGCCGAATCACCTACCGCTTCAAGTAAGGCCAGCCTTGGCGACCTTCCCTTCGGCTGCCGGGAGAACATTATGAAAGTAACAGCATCAGTCAAGCCCCGGTGCGACAAGTGCCGTATTATCAAGCGCAAGGGTGTCGTACGGGTTATCTGTTCCAATGCTCGGCACGCCCAGCGACAGGGCTAGTTGACCGCACTTTCAGGAGGTTAAGGATATGGTACGTATCGCCGGAGTAGACGTGCCCGACCGCAAGCGGGCCCACATTGCCCTGCGCAGCATCTATGGCGTTGGGCCGGTAATCGCCGCCGAAATCCTGGAGAAAGCGGGCATCGACCCGGATATGTCTCCCAGGATGTACGAACTGGAGGAGAACCAGGTAGACCGGATTCGGGAGATTGTGGACCGTGAGTACATGACGGAGGGAGACCTGCGTCGGGACGTCAACCAGAACATCCGCCGCCTGATCGAAATCGGCTCCTATCGGGGTCTGCGGCATCGCCGGGGCCTGCCCGTAAACGGGCAGAGGACCCGCACCAACGCGCGTTCCCGCAAGGGTCCCCGCCGGACCGTGGCCGGTCGCGGCCGCCGGACCGGTGGCAAGAAGTAAACCGAGGTTTATCGAGGGAAGTTTATGCCCAGACCACGAACTCGCCGGCGGGAACGTCGAACGGTGCCCCAGGGGCGGGCCTACATTTACTCTACCTTTAACAATACGCTGGTCAGCATCACCGACTCCGACGGGAACGTGATCGCATCGGCCAGCGCCGGGACCGTTGGATTCAAGGGTTCCCGTAAGGGCACCGCCTTTGCGGCTCAGCGGGCTGCCGAACAGGCTGCCCGGCGAGGCATGGACATGGGCCTGCGCATGATCGACGTTTATATCAAGGGCCCGGGGGCCGGCCGGGAAGCGGCCATAAGGTCCCTCCAGGGCGCGGGACTGGTGGTAACCAGCATCCGCGACGTAACTCCAATCCCGCACAACGGCTGCAGGCCGCCGAAGCGACGAAGGGTATAGAAGAAGGATTATGGGAAGATACACAGGTCCATCCTGCCGGCTTTGCCGCAGGGCAGGCGAGAAACTATTCCTTAAGGGCGACCGGTGCTTTACGCCCCGGTGCGCGGTGGAACGCCGCCACTCTCCCCCGGGAGACCAGAATAACCGCCGCCGCCGCCCGTCCGATTACGGCGTTCACCTGCGGGAAAAGCAGAAAGCCCGGCAGATCTACGGGATTATGGAGGGCCAGTTCCGCCGCTACATGACGGAGGCCTTTAACTCCCCGGGGATCAGCGGTGTGAACCTGCTGCGAACCCTGGAACGCCGGCTGGACAATGTGGTCTATCTGCTTGGCTTCGCCGATTCCAGGAAACAGGCGCGGCAGATGGTACGCCACGGGCACTTTACGGTGCGCGGCGTGAAGACCAATATACCGTCCTTCCTGGTAAAGATGGGCGACACTGTTGCCTGGAAGGAGTCATCGAAGAATTCGGACTTTTTCAAGGAGCGGACCGACGGCATTCCCAAGCGGCCCGTGCCTTCCTGGCTGGCGCTGGATGTGAATGAGATGGTGGGAGAAGTGGTTGCCTTGCCCGCAGACGAGGACTTGTCCCAGTCCATTAACTCCAGGTTGATAGTAGAGTTCTATTCGAGGTAGTAAGGCTCATGCTGGATACTTATATCCTCCCATCGGGGCCGCCGGAAGGGGGTACCGAGAATATCAAGCCTGGTATTACCGTGCTGGAATCCACCGATGAGTACGCCATGGTTGCCCTGGAACCACTGGTTCCGGGATTTGCTCACACCATCGGCAACCCCATCCGCCGGTTCCTGCTGAGTTCCATACGGGGCAGCGCAATCACGTGGGTGAAAATTGAGGACGTGGTGCACGAGTACACAGCGATTCCGGGCGTCAAGGAAGAAGTCATGGACCTTCTTCTGAACATCAAGCGAATCCGCATTCACGCCCAGAGCGACCGCACGGGAAAAATGCGACTGGATGTGCAGGGTGAAGGCAGGATTTGCGCCGGAGACATTGCAACATCCAGCGATTTTGAAATCGTGAATCCGGAGTTGCATCTGGCCACCCTTGATGACCCGGGGGCTACCCTTTCCATCGAGTTTAACGTGGAGTCGGGCCTTGGATACCGTCCGGCCACCCAGTCCGAGGGTAGTTCCGGCCTCCAGGTGGGCGTGCTGCCCGTAGACGCGATCTTTAACCCGGTAAGAAAGGTCAATTACACCAGGGAACCTACCAGGGTAGGCCAGCGGACTGACTACGAAAGGCTGGTGCTGGAACTCTGGACTGACGGCACAATCTCACCCCTGGATGCGTTGAGCGAGGCAGCAGACTCACTGGTAGAGGATTTCTTCCTCTTCAAGAACCTCGCTGGCGGCGGCGCTACCCTGACCAGCCGGCCCAGCCTGAACTTGTCACCGGAGCTTTACCAGACCCCCATTGAACGGCTGGAATTGTCTCACCGGACATTGAATTGCCTGAAGCGGGCTCACATTACCAGGGTCGGTGAAGTGCTTGAGATGTCGGACGACGAATTGCTGAAGATTCGCAATTTCGGCGAGAAATCACTCAGCGAATTGCGCTCCCGGCTGGCCGAGCAGGGCGTCGGTGCGAGTACTGCCGGTGCCTCCGACGGCGGCAGCGTGGACGTGGCCCAAGCCATGGCCGATGATGACCGTGACGAGATGGAGGGGATTTCAGTAGTGCCGTCATCCCAGGGTATGGAGAACCTGATTGGCGTCCTCAGCAGCATGGGCGCCGATGACGATGAAATCGACGATGACCTGGACTATGACTTTGAAGAAGATGAGGAGGACTGCTAGGCCATGGCATCCCACCGAGTAGCCGGCCGGAATCTCAGTCGATACAAGGACCAGCGGAAGGCCCTGCTCCGGGGGCTGACTTGCGAGTTGATCCGGCATGAAAGAATAACCACAACCCTGGCCAAGGCCAAGGAAACCCGAATTGTGGCCGAGAAGTTGATCACTCACGGCAAGAAGGGGAATTTGCACCACCGCCGACTGGCGCTGGCCCAAATCCCCAATAAACAGGTAGTCAAGAAGGTATTCGACGACCTTGCTTCTCGATACGAGACTCGTCCTGGCGGATATACCAGAATCGTCAAGCTGGGCCCACGCCAGGGGGATGGCGCTCAGATGGCCGTCATCGAGCTGGTCTAAGGCTTGAGGAGCAGGGCTTCGATTGTCGCCGGTCGATTCCGTCGCCAGTGATGCAAGCATAGAATCACAAGCAGGGGCGCGGCGCCTGGCCTTGGAAGTCGAATACGAAGGTACCAATTACGCAGGTTTTCAGCTTCAAGCCAGGGAACCCACCATACAAGGAGAACTCGAAAAAGCACTATACCGGCTGACGAGAGAGAATATCAGGGTTCGCGGCGCAAGTCGAACCGACTCGGGAGCTCATGCGCTGGGCCAGGTGGTGGACTTCGAGGCAAAGAGCAACTACACGCCCGACACCTTTCTAGGGGCGCTGAATTATTATCTCCCTGGTGATATCAGGGTGTTGCGGGCCTCGGAAGTAGACGGTAACTTCAACTCCCGCAGGGATGCCGTCAGCAGAACCTACCGGTATCGAATATTGAACCGCTCTCGCCCATCGGCCCTTTGGCGACGGGATAGCCACTGGATCTCGGAACCCTTAAATGTTGAATACATGAACCTGGCGGCAAAAGACCTGTTGGGTGTCCACGATTTCAGAGCCTTTGCGCCCGCCCACCCTGCGGACCGGAGCACGGTTCGGAGGGTTGACCGTTGGGAAGTAGACCAAGGGCGAGATGATCCCGACTTCGTCAACATAGTCTGCGAAGCCAGCGGTTTTATGCAGCACCAGATACGGCGGACAAATGCGGTGCTGACAGCAATTGGCAAGGCGAGTCTGCCGGTAGGTGCAATCAGGGAAATACTTGAAGGACTAGAAAGCAGTACCAGCTTAGATTCAATAGGCGCAATCCCGACTCTTCCCTCGAAGGGTCTCTGCCTCGTAAAGGTAAAGTACAGGAAGCCTTGGTAAAGGGTCGAACAAAGATATGAAGCGAACGAGCACTTATTTCCCCAAGACAGGCCAGGTACCGCAAGACTGGCGTTTAATTGACGCCACGGGCAAATCTCTCGGCAGGTTGGCCAGAGACGTGGCGGTGGCCCTGCAGGGCAAGGACAAGCCAACCTACACCCCTCACGTACTAACCGGCGACCACGTGGTTGTGGTCAACATGGACAAGGTCAGGATCACAGGCGACAAGCTTCTGCAGAAAACCTACTATCGCCACAGCGGCTACGTGGGAAACCTGAAGTCCTTCATCCTCAGGGATATGTTGGAAGACCACCCGGACCGTGTCCTCCAGTTGGCGGTCAAGGGCATGCTGCCCCGCAACAAGATGGGCAGGGAAATGCTGAAGCGTCTCAAGGTATATGCGGGTGACACCCATCCCCACCAGGCCCAGGTTGGCCAGCTTTCGGAACAGACACAAGGATAGAAAAGGACGGTTACTAACTTTGGTGCAGGCGGAAACACAACAGCAGTATTTCTACGGTACGGGAAAACGCAAGACGGCCATTGCCCGGGTACGACTCTACCCGACTTCCGACGGCGGACCAATGCTGGTCAACGGCAAGCTGGTGGAAGAGTATTTCAACTGGCTGCCCTGGCAGGTAGTAATAGACGAGCCATTCCGGGTAACCAACACCAAGAACCAATTCCAATTGGTTGTCAAGGTAACCGGCGGCGGCGTGAATGCCCAGGCGGAAGCTATCCGCCACGGCATCGCCCGCGCCCTCATCGTCTATGATGCCGGGCTAAAGGCAACCTTGCGGCGTCATGGCCTAGTAACCCGGGATTCCCGGATTAAGGAAAGCAAGAAGTACGGCTTGAAACGGGCCCGCCGGGCTCCCCAATACACCAAGCGTTAGTTCTTTCTATCTGCAGATAAAGGGTGGGGACGGTCAATTTCGACTGTCCCCAACTTTTTTTGCCCTCGCTAATTGCCTTGCAATTGAACCTACTGGAGCAGTCCCCCGATGGTCAGCCAGTAGAAGATTATGTAAGCTCCCGCCAGCACCATTAACCAGTAGCCGATTGGTTGGATATAGGGAAGGGCCCTTCGCAATCCGCCCACCATGGCGCTGCGGAAGAAGGCGATGCCCAAAGTTAACACCATTATGACCAGTCCCATGCCCAGGGCGAAAAGCAGGAAGTTCAGGACGGTGTTGAGGAAGCCAGTATCCGCTGCCGATAGACCCAGGACCGCCAAAAAGATGGGAAGGGTGCAGCTTAACGACGCTATGCCGTAGCTTATGCCGAAAAGGAAGTATCCCTTGACGCTGACCTGTCCCGGGTCGCCGATTCGGGAAGCGGCCTGCGCCGCGATGCCGGTGTACAGCTTTCCCCCGCCCACAAGCCAGGCGCCCGCCAGAGTCAGCAGCACTCCAATAATAAGCCCAATCCAGGGTATGTAGCTGACCACAAAGGATGCGCCGAACCCAATAACAGTACCGGCCAGCCCGAACAGTACAATGAAGCCCGCGGTTACGGCCGACCCAACTAGCAGGGCCTGTGTCAACTGCCGCGCTGTACCGGACCCTTCTCCCGCTACGCCGGAGCCGAGGTAGAGGCCCAGGTAGGCCGGAAGCATGGCAAAGCCGCAGGGGTTGACCGCCGATGCCAGGCCAGCCGCGAAGGCAAAAAGGGACGTTGCTGTTACCAGGCCTCCCAGAAACGAGCCGGAACGGCCGGAGAGACGCTCCACGAACAGGTTAATAAAGTCGATCCCTGTACCGCCTCCGACAGTTTGGGATGCCACAACGGCCAAGAGGATGGCCCCAATTGCGACCGAGCCGGCAATTATGTAACCTCGATAACCGTTTCCTTCCGTTGCAGAAAACAAGCTCAAACCTTCCTGAATATACTTGCTATATCCATTATATCGGGCATTTGGGAATTATAGATAGATGAGGACCATTGCCGGAAGGAGCGCGAGTTGCACCTTGATCAGCACAGGCCCATTTCCCTTTGCTGGCCGGAAACTACAGAAATGGAAGAAGCAATGGTGCGGACTGGCTGACCGCCCGAAGCAAACACGGATGAAGCGGGGCTACACGCCCAGGTATTCGGAAGCGGCGTCCAGCAGTTTGTCCACCAGTTCGGGACTTTCGGCTTCGCAGTAGATGCGGAGCAGGGGTTCCGTACCAGAGAAGCGGGATGCCAGCCATGCCTTGTCGAAGAAGAGACGCTTACCGTCTATTTCGTCGGCCTTTCGTATTTCCATCCCGGCCAGTTCCTTAAGGTCGTCCGAAAGAATCCGGCCCTGGATATTTGGCCTTGCTCCGGCATCGAAAGACACGTCTCGCCGGCGGTAGTAGTGAGGTCCCACCAGAGAGAACAACTCGTCAATCAGCTGGGACGGCGTTTTCCCGGTGCGGGCCATGAACTCCAGGAGGTACAGCCCGCTGAGGATTCCGTCCCGCTCGGGGATGTGGCCACGGAATGCGAAACCGCCGCTTTCCTCGCCGCCCATTATTCCGTCCACCTCGCTGAACTTGGGGCCAATATGCTTGAATCCTACCGGCATGTCGTGAACTTCGACGCCGTATTTTTCGGCCAGCTTATTGAGCATAATGGACGAGGTGATGCCCTTGACCAGGGGGCCGCGCATGCCCTTGTACTCGAGAAGGTAATAGGCGAGGAGCGAGAATACCTCCAGGGTGCTGATGAAGTTGCCCTGCTCGTCGACAATGCCGACACGGTCAGCGTCTCCGTCCAGGGCTATTCCCACGGAAGCGCCCTCGGCCGGAACTCTTTCCATTAGACCTGACAGGTTGTGGCCTATGGGTTCCGGCTGGTCCATGTCGGGGAAGGCCGGATTGCGGTAACCATTCATTTCAGCGACTTCCGTTTTGCCGACCGAAACCACTTTGTGTATATATCCCGCGCCGGCGCCGAACATGGAATCGACAATGATGTCAAGCCCGGCTCCCCTTATTGACGGCAGGTCAACTAGATTCTCAATTCGCTCCAGGTAAGGGGGCTTGGGGTCGAAATCGATAATCAGTCCCCTATCCCTTCCTTCGGCCAGCGATACGACATTAGGCTCAGCCACCCGATCGATCTTGTCCTCCAGTCGACCGGTAATCTCATCAGTGGCGCTGCCGGCGTATTCGGGCTTGAACTTGAAGCCGTTCCAGATACCGGGGTTATGACTGGCGGTGATAATGGCCGCCCCTGCTGCCTGCCTGTCCAGGACGCTGAAACTGACCACCGGCGTCGGCGCGGCTTCCCGGGTCAACCAGGCCCGGACGCCGTTGCCGGCGCAAACGCAGGCCACGGTTTCCGCGAACTCTCGGGAAAGGAAACGGGTGTCATAACCCACTACCAGTCCCCGGTCAGCGATGCCCGTGTCATTCAGGTAGTCTACGAGGCCCTGGGCGCAGCGCGCGACATTGGCAAAGGTAAAGTCCTGGGCGATGATAGCCCGCCAGCCATCAGTACCAAATCTTATTACTGAAGCCATCTGTTGACTCCTTAATGTAAAGTCCCCGCCGTACCCCATCTCTCGTGAATGGGTGGGCGGGGACTTGTTCCCTTATTATTCGGGACCTTTGTTCCCTAAGGAGGGAATCTAAACTCCGGCCTTCTGGCGCAGCAGGTCGGCCTTGTCGGTGCGCTCCCAGGGCAGGTCAATGTCGGTGCGACCGAAGTGGCCGTAGGCGGCCGTCTGGCGGAAAATGGGGCGGCGCAGGTCCAGGTCTTCGATGATGGCGCCGGGGCGCAGATCGAAGTTGTCCCGTACCAACTGCTCGATCTTATCGTTATCCAGGTGGTTGGTGTCGAAGGTTTCCACGGAGACGGAAATGGGTTCTGCCACGCCGATGGCGTAGGAGACTATGACTTCCACTCGGTCGGCCAGGCCGGCGGCCACCAGGTTCTTGGCCACGTAGCGGGCGGCGTAGGCGCCGGAGCGGTCAACCTTCGTGGGGTCCTTGCCGGAGAAGGCGCCACCGCCGTGCCGGGCTATGCCCCCATAGGTGTCCACAAGGATCTTGCGGCCGGTCAGCCCGGTATCGCCCTGGGGGCCGCCCACCACGAACCAGCCGCTGGGATTGACGTAGATGTTGGTGTCGTCGTCCATCAACTCGCCAGCGATGGGGTCAATGACGTTCTGCTTGATATCCTTGCGCAGCTGCTTGGTGAAGGCCTCCCGGTCGTCCTGGTCCTCGTGCTGGGTGCTTATTACCACGGCATCAACCCGGTGAGGACGGCCCTGGCGGTATTCGACAGTAACCTGGGACTTGCCGTCCGGCCCCAGGTAAGGCAGTACACCGTCCTTGCGGACGTTGGACAGCTGCTCTACCAGACGATGGGACAAATCAACAGTCAGGGGCATGAGACCATCGGTCTCGTTACAGGCGAACCCGACCATCATGCCCTGGTCGCCGGCGCCGGTGGCGCGGCGGGCGTCGGCCTCAGACTCGCCCCGGTGTTCCAGGGAAGTGGTGACGCCGCTGCTGATGTCGGGGGACTGCTGGCTGACGTGGGCAACCACGCCGCAGGAGTAACCGTCTATGCCGTATTTGACGTCGGTATAGCCGATGTCCAACATTACGTTTCGGGCAATTTCATTGAAGTCCAGGTGAGTCCCAGTAGTTATCTCACCGGTTACCATCACCAGATTCTTGGTGGCCACAGTCTCGCAGGCCACGCGGCTCATTTTGTCGCCGGACAGGGCGGCGTCCAGTACCGCGTCGGAAATCTGATCGCACAGCTTGTCCGGGTGGCCTTCGGTTACCGACTCGGAAGTCAGCAGGTACTTGGGAGAAGTCATGAACTGGATTGGCATTGTTTAGTCCTCCGTTATTTGGGCAGGCGCCTTATGTTTCGATTTTTTGGCTGGAATCTCGGGGCGACTGCCCTGTGCCTTGATGGGAATGGGGCTGGGAGTCTGTCGCCTAGGTCCCCTCTTCCCAGCTTTCCTGGTACCGCTGCTGTTCGGCGGTCAGACGGTCGATCTGGATGCCCATGGACTCCAGCTTGAGCCGGCCCACTTCCTGGTCGGTTTCCGAAGGAACCACATAGACACCCGGCTTCATTTCCTTGTGGTTCTTGGCCAGGTATTCCACGCTGAGAGCCTGGTTGGCAAAGCTCATGTCCATAACCGCGGAAGGGTGCCCTTCGGCGGCGGCCAGGTTGATCAGGCGACCTTCGCCCAGCAGGTAAAGGTGGCGGCCGTCGGTGGTGGTGTACTCCTCAACGAAGGGACGCACCTCCCGGTGGCTAACCGACATGGCTTCCAAGGCGGGGATGTCGATCTCGACGTTAAAGTGGCCGCTGTTGGCGACGATGGCGCCGTTGGGCATTACTGCCAAGTGATCGCCACTGATGGTGTGGCGGCCTCCGGTGACGGTGATGAATACCTCGCCAACCCTGGCGGCCTCCATGCCGGTCATGACTGTGAAGCCGTCCATGACCGCTTCCAGGGCACGAACCGCATTAACCTCGGTAACGATGACATGAGCGCCCAGGCCCCGGGCCCGGGAAGCCACGCCCCGGCCGCACCACCCGTAACCGCCAACTACTACCCTGCGGCCCGCCCAAAGAATGTTGGTGGCGCGGGTAATGCCGTCCAGGGTGCTCTGGCCGGTGCCGTACCGATTGTCGAAGAAGTGCTTGGTCTCCGCCTCGTTGACCGCGATGATGGGATACTTGAGGGCGTCGTCGTTGGCCATGGCGTTCAGGCGGACGACGCCGGTGGTTGTCTCTTCAGTACCGGCGGCAACCTCGGGCAGCAGGTCGGAACGCTCCTTGTGGAGCATGCTGACCAGGTCGGCCCCGTCGTCCATGGTGTACTGGGGCTTGTGGTCCAGTACGGCGCTAAGGTGGCTGTAATAGGTCTCGTTGTTCTCGCCCTTGATGGAGTAGGTGGGAATGCCGTACTGACTCACCAGGGCGGCGGCCACATCGTCCTGGGTGCTGAGCGGGTTGCTGGCACACAGGGCCACATCGGCCCCGCCTTCCTTCAGGGTTATGGCCAGGTTTGCCGTTTCGGTAGTCACGTGCAGGCAGGCTGCCATGCGCAGGCCCTGCAGGGGCTTCTCCCGGGCAAAACGTTCACGGATTATGCGAAGAACTCCCATCTCCCGCTCGGCCCACTGTATTCGATTTACTCCATCTTTCGCCAGGGAAAGATCCCTGACATCTCCCTTGGTATCTTGTAAAGCCAAAAGTTAACTCCTTGTCTTGACTGATTTGCTACCCGGACGTTCTCTTAGTGGCCCGGGTAGGTTGTCGGATGCCCTCCGGCGATCCAGGCCGGAGTACCATCATCAATGTTGTAGAGGTTGAGCGTTTCGTAGCCCATAGAAAAGGCCACTTCGCAGGCCAACCCGCTCCGGACACCCATGGCGCAGATGAAGAGAACCTTCTTGTCCCTGGGCACCTCTTCTATCCGGTCGGGCAGGTCGTCAATGGGAATGTGGACCGCGCCGGAAATGTGGCCAGTTACCCATTCATCGTCGCGCCGAACGTCCACCACCACGGTGTTTCCCGGCTCATCGTTGAGCATGGCGCTGGCTTCGTCGGAATCAACCCGGAAATAGGGTTCGCCGGGTTCTTGCCTGGGCATAATTTGTACCTCCTTAGCTAATGGACACCCCATCCATTCGTCTTTCTGACTTCGAACAACTGTCTAGCTGACGTAGCGGCCCACAATGGGCGCCAGCTTGTGTTTGATTTCTTCCGAAATGCCGCGCGGGTCGGTGATTATGGCGTCCTTCAGGGCGGCATTGCACTGACAGGTTTCGGCCGGCCCCAGCCGGGGAATTACCAGCCGTAGCATTTCCTTGGAATGGGCCACATTGTGCAGCAGGTTCTGCACCACCATCTCCACCGTTACCGTCTCTTCCGACTCGTGCCAGCAGTCGTAATCGGTAATCCAGGCCATGGTGGCGTAGCACATTTCCGCTTCACGGGCCAGTTTCGCCTCCGGTAGCGCGGTCATCCCGATGATGCCCGCTCCCCAGGACCGGTACATAAAGGACTCGGCGCGGGTGGAAAAGGCGGGCCCTTCCATGACAATCATGGTGCCGCCCTCGTGGGTGGTAACGCCAACCTCCCGTCCGGCGCCGGCGATCACGTCGCTGGCTTCCGGGCAGAAGGGGTCGGCGAAACCCACATGGGCCACGATGCCTTCATCGAAAAAGGTATGAACCCTGTGCCTGGTGCGGTCGATTATCTGGTCGGGTACCACCAGGTCCAGGGGAGCGAATTCCTCCTTCAAGCTGCCCACGGCGCTGACGGATATGAGGCGCTGCACCCCCAGAACCTTCATCGCGTAAATGTTGGCCCGGGCGGGGATGCCGGTGGGGTTGATGCGATGGCCCCGTCCATGTCGGGGCAGGAAGGCCACCTTGGTACCTTCCAGGTTGCCAACCACAACGCTGTCACTGGGCCGGCCGAAGGGAGTATCGACGTCGATATAATGGACGTCGGTCATTCCCTCCATGTCATAAAGGCCGCTGCCCCCGATGACGCCAATAGTTGCTTCGTGGTCCGGCATCTAACGCTCCTAAAGATTCGGTACCTGCTCAGGCAGGTAGTAGGTGCTGCGGAACACCCGGTTGACCACCTGGCCCTCCGCGTCCGGCGCGAAGTAAGGGTTGATGTACTCCCAGACCACCTCACCCTCCGGCGTAACCTGGAACATGCGCCCGAACATCCCCTCGGTGATCAGGGTATTACCGTTGGGCAGGCGGCGGGCTCCGGAAATGTAGGCGCTGAAAAAGTTGTAAAGCGGGGAGTCCTGGTAAGACCAGACAATTTCGTTGGTGGCCGGGTTCACTTCGATGACCCGGGAGAATGGCTGGCCGGTATTCTTGCGGTGTGAACCGTTGTCGTAGATCAGGACGTTGCCGTTCTCCAGCAGGTTGGGGTCGTGCTGCTGGGCCAGGACCGTATCGCCCAGCTCCCAGGTTATGTCTCCCGAGCGCTTGTCTATGATGCCCACGGTGGAAATATTTCGGAAGCTGAACATCACCCGGTCGCCGTCCAGGGGAACCACCGTGTTGCCGTGGCTCCATTCGTCCCGCAAGTCGTTGAAGGTAATGACGTGACGCTCCGGGTTCAGGTGCTCGGCTGCGTGCCATTCCCATATCCGGTTTCCGGCGCTGTCCACCTCCACCAGCACGTCGGCCCACATACCCTCGGCGTCGGTGCCGGTGACGCCCCCTTTGATTGTGGCGGCCTGGGCCGGGTCCATCAATTCCACGGTCATGTACAGCGCGCCGCCCTCGGGGGTGCGGCGGGCGTCGTGATGATGTTCCTTGTCGTGGTGCTCCCAGATGACGTTGCCCTGCCAGTCGGCCTCAATCATCACGCCGCCCTTGAAGCGCTTCCAGGAAGGGAACCGGTCCCACATGTCGTCGTAGGTCTTGCCGCCATAGAAAAGGTTGCCGTTGGGCAGCAGGTAGCCATACAGGCCTGGTGGATGTGGCAGTTGCCAACTGTGGACTTCGTTGCCCTGAACATCCACCAAATAAACAGCGCCGTTGCCGCTCATGGGGGCGTAGAGCAGGTAGCCGGGGCAGGCGCGTTCGGGATCGCAGGCGGTCAAGCCGGTTCTGGCCATTCGGCGGCGGGTTTGCTGGTCGGGTGTCGGCATATCTATTCCTTTAGGGTGTTGCAGAGTCAGGGCTGCTATGGCCTAGCTGCCGGCAACGGCCAACTTCAGGCTTTCCACGTAAGGGAAGCGGACGACCCCGCTCTCGGTAACGATGGCAGTGATGTAGCGGTGTGGCGTAACATCGAAAGCGGGATTGATGGCCTCCACACCCAGCGGCGCGGTGGGAGCGCCCTTAAAGTGGGTAACTTCCTCGCCGGCTCGCTGTTCAATTTCAATCTCGTCGCCTGAACCCAGGCTAAGGTCAACGGTGCTCGTGGGGGCGGCAACGTAGAAGGGAATGCCGTTTTCCTTGGCCAGCACCGCCAGGGAATATGTGCCAATCTTGTTGGCGGTGTCACCGTTCGCGGCGATCCGGTCAGCGCCGGTGATGACGCAGCTAATTTCGCCCCGCTGCATCATTATCCCGGCAGCCGAATCCACCATCAGGGTAGCGGGAATGCCCAGCTGCTGGAATTCCCAGGATGTCAGCCGCGCGCCCTGCAGGAAGGGTCTGGTCTCGGTGTTGAATACCTGGAACCTGCGCCCAGCCTCCCAGCCGGCCCTTATCACGCCCAGGGCAGTGCCAAAGGCGGAAGTTGCCAGCGCTCCGGTATTGCAGTGAGTCAACACCGAACCGCCGTCCGGCATTAATTCCTTGCCAAAGTCGCCCATTCGGCGGTTGATTGCCTCGTCCTCGGCCTGGATGGTCTTCGCCTCGACTAGCAGCCGGTCATTGAGCTGGCCCAACTCCGGTTCCGATTCCGCCACTTTTACCATGCGTCGGACGGCCCATTGAAGGTTTACGGCCGTAGGGCGGGCGGCGTTGATAACCTCGCCCGCCTCCCTCAGCGCGTTAAAGAACACGGTCCGGTCGTCAGTGCGCAGCTCTTTAGCGGCCATTACCACGGCGTAGGCGGCGGTCACCCCGATGGCCGGGGCGCCCCGCACCTGCATATCGCGGATGGCGGCCACGGCGCCTCGGTAGTCATGAACCTCCACGATGACCTCTTCGGCCGGAAGGCGGGTCTGGTCAATCAGTTTCAGGACACCGTTGTCCCACTGTATTGGGCGTATCTCGTTCAAAGCTGGTTTCTCCGCACGCCAATAGCAGGCATAAAAAAAGCTTCTCGTAGAGAGAAGCACAAAGTTCTTTTCGCTGCTCCCTCATCTTTCCTCTCCCCACAAAAACCGGGGAGAGGCCGGATTTAGCACCTCGCCACACGATGATCACATCGTTCGGGCAGGTTGCCTGGCTTCATCGGGCCGTTCCCTCTGCCGATCTGGATAAGGGTCCCAGATATAGTATTAAATTTTTAACCCATTAGCGCAGGGCTATAATAATCAAGGAGGAATGGGATGTCAAATTTCTCGCCGCCAGTTGTCAAGCACGTGTAAGCCATATTCTTTCGGAATACGTAACTCTGTTGCAACAATCGGCACCATATATTCTGTACATTGAGGCATTCTGGTGTTTCGCCCCCAAGTTCAGTCCATCAGGCTCCGTTGGCTGGTCCCGCCCCATCCAGTTCCACGTTTGACAGACTTGGGAACGCTTAAACATAATAGCGCCAGATTCGGAGCCAATCTGAAGGTAAAGACACCCCCCTGCTTAGCAGCATGAACCAGAATGCTTACCACATAACCCGCGCCGATCTGGGCCTGTTCACCGACCTTTACGAGCTGACCATGGCCCAGACCTACTTTGAGCAGGGAATGTTCGCCCCGGCCACCTTTGACCTGTTCTTCCGAAGCTATCCACCGAACCGGGGCTATATGGTTTGCGCCGGGCTGGAAGATGTGCTGGATTTTCTTGAAGGTGTCAGCTTTGGCGATGGCAGCCGAGAGTACCTCCGTGAAACCGGCATGTTCACCGAAGATTTCCTGGATTTCCTGGGAGATTTGCAGTTCACCGGCGCCGTACGGGCGCTACCTGAGGGCCGCATCTTCTTCGCCAACGAACCGGTCCTGGAAGTTACTGCCCCAATGGTCGAAGCCCAGTTGGTAGAGACCCTGGTCATCAACCGTCTCAACTTCCAATCCCTCCAGGCCACCAAGGCTGCCAGGTGCGTTTCGGCAGCCCAAGGGCGCGCCGTCTCCGATTTTGGGGCGCGGCGTGCGCCCGGTATAGACAGCGCCTTGACCATGGCCAGGTCCGGTTTTATTGGCGGCTTCCAGTCTACCAGCAACGTTATGGCCGCCCGGCGGTACGATATCCCGCCCGCTGGAACCATGGCCCACTCCATGATTACGGCCTTTCCCACGGAACTTGAGGCCTTTCGGGCTTACGCCGCCGCCTTTCCCCACCGCACCATCCTGCTTCTCGACACCTACGACACCATTGAGGGCGCCCACAACGCGGCCCAGGTGGGCAGGGAAATGGAAGCAAAAGGCCACAGGCTGGTGGGCGTAAGGCTGGACTCCGGCGACTATCTGGACTTGAGCCGTAGGGTGCGCCGAATCCTGGACGATGCGGGGCTGCACTTCGTTCGCATCGTCGCCAGCGGCGGCATTGACGAATACGAGATTGACCGGCTGGTGCGGGAGGACGCCCCCATAGACATTTTCGGCGTGGGCACAAAGGTAACTACATCGGCCGACGCCCCTTATTGCGATCTGTCGTATAAACTGACCTGCTACGACGGCCGTCCCGTGATGAAACTCAGCCCGGACAAGGTGTCGCCCCCGGGCGCCAAGCAGGTTTTCCGCCTGCGAGACAGCGAGGGCCAATTTGAACGCGACGTGGTAACCCTGCAGGAAGAAAACCTGCCCGGTGGAGAAGCTCTCCTGGAAACGGTGATGGAGGGGGGACGCAAGATCGTTCCGTCCCCTTCTCTGGCCGAAATGCGGGAACGGTTCGAGCAGGACTTTGGAGGTCTGGACGACCATTTCAAGAAGCTTCACAACCCGCCCCACTATCCGGTTGCCTTCAGTCCCGCGCTTACCCGTCTGACCGGCCAGGTGCAGGGCCAAATCCTGGAAAACCTGGATTCTTCGGGGGACTAGTCTCACAGCTATTCGCCACTAATCGGGCATTCGCCCAGGGAGCATCAAAATGAAGACGGCCGTCTGTGTCAAATACGTACCCGTCGTCTCGAGAATTACTTTCGACTACGAAACAAAGACCATCGTCCGTGACGGCGTTCCATCGGAGGTCAACGCCTTCGATGTTCTCGGGTTGGTACGGGCCGTAGAATTGAAGTCCAGTCCGGAGGACGAAGTGGTGGCCGTATCGATGGGGCCGCCCCAGGCCCGCGAGGGGCTGATAACCTGCATGGCCCTGGGCGCCGACCGCGGCATACTGTTGACCGACCGGGCCCTGGCCGGCTCCGATACCCTGGCCACCGCCCGCGCCCTGGGCATGGTGCTGCAAAGGGAGCAGCCCGACCTGATCGTCTGCGGCCGCAACAGCGCCGATGCGGAGACGGGCCAGGTGGGTCCCGAACTGGCCGAACTGCTGGGGCTGCCCCACGTCAGCCATGTCCGCAAGCTGGACCTTCGCCCCGAATCCAACAGCGTAGTGGCGGAGCGTATTACCGACGAGGGCTACCAGGTGGTGGAGTGCCCGTTGCCGGCGGTGGTCTGCGTTACCGAGGGCGTGGCCGCCGAGACCTTCGCCAACCGCCAGCAGATGGCAGAGGCCCAGGACAAGGCGGTGGAAGAGGTAACCTGCGCCCAGTTGACCGACGACCTGTCCCAGTTTGGCCTGGAAGGCTCGCCCACCTGGGTGGCAGATATTCGGCTGGTGGAACCCACCCGTCAGGGCCTCATGATAGAAGGAGAATCCCCGGAAGACGCTGCCCAGCAAGTGGCCCAGTTGCTGAGGGACGGCCTGGCCGCCCTTGATGGGGAAGAAAACGCGGACTCCGGCGCAGCTGACGGATCCCGCTATCCCAACGAAAAGAAACAGGCTATCTGGGTGGTGGCCGAAACATCCCAGGCCGGTCTGCGGCGGGTAACCCTGGAACTGCTTGGCAAGGCCAGGCAGTTGGCCAGTACCATCCAAAGCCAGGTGGTGGCCGTTCTCATTGGCAATGCCGATGAAGGCTTGGCTGCAACTCTGACAGCTTACGGGGCCGACCGGGTTTTGACCCTGGACAATGCTGCCCTTGGTCCGGTCTGCGGCCGGGCGGTGGCAAATGCCTTGTCGGAGGTCGTTGCAACTGAACGGCCTTACGCCGTGCTGTTCGCCGCCACGGCCGACGGGCGCGACCTGGCGTCCCGCATCGCCGCTCGCCTGGGCCTGGGCCTGACGGGCGATGCCATTGACCTGGAAATTGACGATGAGGGACGGCTCGTGCAGTTGAAGCCGGCCCTGGGCGGAAACGTCATCGCCCCCATCTTGTCGAAAACTCTGCCCAACCTGGTAACCCTGAGGCCGGGCCTGCTGGCCCCCATCGAGCCCGACGAAAGCGCAGCAGCCAATATTGAACACCTGCCTGCTCCGGCTTTTGACGGAACGGACATCACTGTTGTGCAGACTCACTACGAGGACGACCCCGGCGGCATAGCTCTAGCCCAGGCTGAAATTGTCCTGGGCGCCGGCATGGGCATTGGTGGCCCCGAGAATCTGCCGACGGTACAGTCCCTGGCCGCCGAGATCGGCGCCACCGTGGCCACCACCCGCAACGTGGTTCACGCCGGCTGGCTGCCTCACCAGGTCCAGGTGGGCATCAGCGGCCGCACCATCGCCCCCCAGGTGTACCTGGCCGTGGGAATACGTGGCGTGTTCGACCACACGGTTGGCATTCAGAAAGCCGGCGTTATCGTGGCCTTGAACAGCAACCGCCGCCATCCCATTTTCAAGGCCGCCGATGTGGGCATCGTTGGGGATTGGCAAGAGTACTTGCCGTCGCTGGTGGAAGCAATCAAGCCTGTATTGGAAGAGTATATGTAGAATCTTTAGCCTCGGCTCGCCCGGTGAAAGTCCCCCGTGGGCAATTCGGTCAGCGGATGACACTCCCATATCGAAGTAATATAATGGCCGAGACTTCCCCTGTTTCCGACGTATTACGCCGAAGAGGTACAACATGGACTTTGCATACACTTCTGAACAGCAACAACTGCGCGAAGACGTGCGCGCCTTTATCGAGGAAAACGTCGATGACGATGTCCGACAGGAAATCGAGGAACTGGGCATTCGACGCCGGGGGCCCAAGGTCCGCGAGTTGTACCGCAAACTTGGCGAGCGTGGCTGGGTTGGGATTAGCTGGCCGAAGGAGTACGGCGGGCAGGACGGCAGCCGTATTGACCAGTACATCGTTGAGGAAGAGTTTGTCCGGGCAGGCATAACTGTCGGTGGCGCAGGCAGTGGCGCCCCGGCAATCCTGGCGGCCGGCACCGAGGAGCAGAAAAAGTACTTCCTGCCCGGCCTGATCAGGGGTGAGATTTCCTTTGCCCTGGGCTTCACCGAACCCCAGGCCGGCGCGGACCTGGCCAGCCTGCAGTGTCGGGCGGTTCGGGACGGCGACGAGTATGTCATCAACGGCCAGAAGATGTTCACCACCGCGGCTCACTACGCCAGTCACATCTACCTGATGGCCCGCACCGACCCCGAAGCCCCCAAGCACCGGGGAATCTCCATCTTCCTGATTCCCATGGACGCGGAGGGCATCACCGTGCGCCCCCTGTGGACGATACAAAACGACCCGCCGGCGCCGGCCGGCACCACCTACGGTGACGCCCGTACCAACGAAGTATTCTTCGAGGATGTACGGGTGCCGGCCTCCTGTATGCTGGGCGATGAAAACATGGGTTGGTACGTGGGCGCCATGGGCCTTAACCTGGACCGGGTGGGGGCCAGCCGCTACCTGATTTCCGTCCAGCGAGATGAGGACATTGTCAATTATGTAAAGTCGAACGACCTGGGCGGTATGAACCTGGCCGAGGATACGTCGGTCCGGGACCGTATCGCTGAACTCTGGATCGAGGCCCAGGTATGCCGCCTGATGACCATGCGCAGCATGTCGCTGGTGGAAAAGGGCGGCAACTTTACCTATGAGGGTTCCGCCGAGAAGGTCTTCGCCCCGGAGCATGGCGTCCGCACTACCGAGACCATCGCCCAGATCCTGGGCCCCTATGCTCAACTGCTAAACGGTTCGGAGGACGCCGTCGAGGAGGGTGTATTTGCCCACAACCTGATGGGCGCCTTCCAGTCCGGCATCAACCACGGCAGCACCCAGGTAATGAGGGACCAGATCGCCCGCCGCGGGCTGGGCATGCCCCGCACTTAAGGCTTTAGCCGTAACTTTCATGGCGCACCGCCAGGCCGCAGCCTGAAATTCAATAACAAGGACCCTTATGGACGTACTGCCTAACGAAGAAGAACAAATGGTGAAAAACCTGGCCAGGGAGTTCCTGGAAGCGGAGTGTCCCCCGCGCCTGGCCAGGGATATGGAAAAGGACGACCTGGGTTACCCGCCGGAACTGTGGCGCCAGATGGCCGACCTGGGCTGGCTGGGTATTTCCCTGCCGGAACAGTACGGGGGTCAGGGACTGCCCCTGACCTACCTGGGACTCATTACCGAAGAACTGGGCCGGGCCATAGCTCCCGTTCCCTTCCACTCCACAATGGTGGCCGCCCTAACCATCGCCGAAGCCGGTACCGACCAGCAGCGGCAGGAGCTGTTGACCCGGGTCTCCAGCGGAGACCTGGTGCTGACCTGGGCGTTCTCCGAAGAAAACCCCCGTTATCTCCCAGAAACCATTCACTGCCAGGCAACGGAGGACGGCGACAGCTTCATCCTAAACGGCACAAAGATGTTCGTGGACAACTTTGTCTCCGCCGAGAAATGCCTGGTGGCCTGCCGCACGGCCCCGGCCACTGACAATAACCATGGTATTTCCCTGTTGCTGGTGGACGCCGGCAGCACGGGCGTTAGTCAGATTGCCCTGACTACCCTGGCCAAGGACAAGCAAAGCAAGGTTACCTTTGACAACGTGCGCGTTCCAAAGGCTAACCTGATCGGCGAACTCAACCATGATTGGCCCGTTGCCCAGCGGATGCTGGACCGGGGCACGGTCCTGTTGTGCGCCCAAATGGTGGGGGCGGCCCGCAAGGACGCTGAAATGGGCATCGATTACGCCAAGAATCGGGTGGCCTTCGGGCGGCCCATCGCCGGTTTCCAGTCCATCCAGCACATGTGCGCCGACATGATCCTGTGGGTGGACGGCGGGCAGTTGCTGACCTACGAAGCCCTTTGGAAGATGGACCAGGGCCTTCCGGCTGTGATGGAAGTTTCCCAGGCGAAGTCCTTCTGCAACGACAAGTGCGAAGCCGTGGTCAGGACATCCCAGGTGCTGCACGGCGGCATGGGCTTTATGATGGAGTTTGACCTGCACCTGTGGTACCGCAGGGTTACGGCTTGGTCCATGCGCCTGGGCACCAGTTTCGAGCACCGGGCGAGGATCGCCCGGGCATTGCTCGACCAGCCCGGGCAGGTGCGGCTGGGAATGAATCTGGAAATGCCAGCCTGATTTCTCTAACCGTCAGCGATAAGCATTCAGGAGTTCAACAATATGGCAAAAGACCCCGTTTGTGGCAAGGAGATTGACGAGGCCGAAGCCCGGGCCCAAACCGGCCAGACCATGCACGGCGCATCGGAAGTGGACCCGCAGCAAGGGACCCGCAGCTTTCATAACGGCCAATGGTTCTATTTCTGCGGCCTGGATTGCCGCACCAAGTTCCTGGCTACCCCGGCGGCTTACCTGGAGCAGTAGTTCAGTTATCCCTCCATGCTGCCATCAGATTCCGGGCTTCTAGTAGGTGGCAACCTCCCGGTTCACCAGGCCAAGAGTTTGAACTGTTTCCTACCGAAAGAATTGAGAGGTGCTCGAGATGCACGTCGGACTGGTAATGGAATGCGATTACCGCATGGGCGTAACCCAGGAAGAGGCTTTTGACGAAGCTTTTGCCATGGCGGACGTGGCGGACGAGTTCGGCCTGGACGGAGTCTGGCTGGCGGAACGCCACTTTGCCGCACCCCGCCGGCCCGGCGATCCAATGGGCGCGGGTATACCCTCGGTGGTGTCGGTTCCCCTGGTAATGGCCAGCGCCATTGCTGGCAGGACCAAGCAGGTAAGAATCGGCACCGGTGTCAGTGTACTGCCCCTGTGCCACCCGGTCAGGCTGGCCGAAGAGGCTGCAACCGTGGACCAGGTCAGCCGGGGCCGCCTGGAGTTCGGGGTGGGCCGCAGCGGCTTCCCCCGCTCATACGACGGGTACGGCATACCATACGCAGAGAGCCGGGCCCGCTTCGCAGAAAACCTGGTTATCATCCTGAGGGCCTGGTCGGAAGAACGCTTCTCCTACGACGGCGAGTTCTACCAGATTAACGACCTGTGCGTCCTGCCAAAGCCCTACCAGCAGCCCCATCCCCCTATCCGCATCGCCGCCACCACCAGGGACACCTTCCCCCAGGTGGGACAGAGCGGTCACTCGGTCATTTCCGGCCTTCGCGGCTTCGATGTCAACGAAGTCGAAGATCACATGCAGATGTACCACGAGGGACGCGCTGAAGCCGGTCACGATGGCAAGGGCGAAGTTTTCCTGCGGGTGCCAATCTACGTGGCGGAAACCGATGACCGGGGTCGGTCGGAACCGGAAGAAAGCACCATGCGCTCATACCGGCGGTTGGGTGGACTCTTCGGCACTTCTGCCAACGCGGCCGGGACTACCATGTCTGAAGAACGAAGGGAACGAGCCGAGCGGCTGGCCAACGTTACCTATGACGACCTGCTGAAGGACCGCCTGGCATACGGAAGCCCGGACACCGTCGTGGAAAAGCTGATGCAGTTGACGGAACGGCTTGGCTTGGACGGTGTCATCATGGAACCCAACGTGGGAGGCGGACTCACCGTCGAGCAGGTGCTGAATTCGGTAAGGCTCTACGCGCAGGATGTTGCTCCCCGGCTGAGGGAGGCCGTACAAGCGCAATAGGCTATGATACGGAAACGGTGCTTTACAAGGGATGGGCGGAGACATTGCTCCGCCCATTGGTCTTCCTGGGCCTCGACATTCACGTCAGAGCGCCGACGCCGGGAGAAGGGAATTATCCCCCTAGTCCTCCTTTAATCCCTCAAAGAAATCAGGCGACACTCGCTCTCCGTCGCCAACCGCAGGCCAGCCCCTGATGTAGTATTCGCGGCCAAGGATCATGTTGGCTGCCTCCCGGGGGACCCGGTCGTAAGGCCAGTCCGGGGCCACCTGGGTTCGATGGCTAAGGATGCAGCCCATCTTCAGTTCCATCTGCTCAGCCACGTTCATTTCCAGGTTAATGGTTTCCGGGGGAGCGCCGTCGTTAGCCCGGTTTGGGTTGGGCAAGGGGAAGTCGATGCCCTGGGCTCGCAGCGTCTGGGCCCACTCCATCCGGAAACCCCGGGGCCGTGCGCTGTAGAAGAGGCGCTGGGCGGCATGGGGCATTACTCCGTTGATAAAGTGCTGGGGATAGGCGCCGGGGTCCGCCGCCCTGCGAAATGCTTCGGTGGCGTGCTTGTGTATGGCAATGTGGTCCGGGTGCCCGTACAGGCCGTCCGGGTCAAAGGTCAACACCACCTGGGGTCGGAACCGCCGTATCTCCTCAACCAGCCGCTCCACCACCACTTCCGAGGGAGCGTTAACAAACGCCTCGGGGTGTTCATTGGGTGGGGTTCCCACCATTCCCGAGTCCCGGTAATGGAGAACTATGTGCTCCTTCACCCCAAGGATTCGGACCGCCCGGGCCAGCTCCACCCGGCGCACCGATCCCAGGGTTTCCCGGGTTGCCGCCCCCTCCTGGCGAATCTCTCCCTCCTCACCCAGGGTTGCCGTGATCAAGCGAACCTCCACTCCCCTGGCTGCGTGGGCCGCCAGCGCGCCGCCCACGGGAAAGGCTTCATCGTCAGGATGGGCAAAACAGGCCAATAGGCGGTGACCGGCCATATCAGTTTTCCTCGCACTCGACATGAGCAAATTTAGCGCCAGACTTTGCCCATTCTACCAAAGCTGAACCTGGCAGTGCATGTTGAAGTAGCAAATCAGCCGGGGTAATAGCGCCAGGTGAGGCCGTCCCGTCAGCCCTTCTCGGTGGCGGCGCACCGATTGCCGCTTGGTGAGTTGGGCTATTTCCTGGATGAGCATCCGCCTCAATGGTTCAATTGGACCCTGCGAAGCGTGTTGGATTTGCGCAGGCCGGGGTTAGGCAGGATAATTGGCCCACCACTGTAACTTCCTGCAAGGGAGGCGCTGTTATGTCCAAAATAAACATGATCCACCACATCAACATCCAGATCACCAACCGGGAACAGACAAGGGAGTGGTACGAACGGGTCCTGGGCGCCGAATTTCTGGACCGTGGCCCGGCCTTGAACCGCCGTCAGCTCCAGTTGCGGCTGGGGACCGGGGAACTTCACACTTCCGACACGGACGACCTGGTAAAGGTGCCCCGGGTCCACTTCGCTATAGAGGTGGAGGACTTCGACGCCATGCTGGCACACCTGGAAGAGCAGGGAGTTCCCTACACCCGCACTGCCGGGGGCTCCTTTACCGGCACCGGCGGGGAAAATCCCCAGCAGGGAGTCAGGGAGGACACCGGCGAACGCTACACCTACATCAGCGACCCGGACGACAACCTGATCGAGCTCGTTTTCCACCCCCGCGGGCTGGAAAACTCCGCCGGCGATGCCATCGACTTGACCCACGATAACGGGAATGTTCGTTGGAGGCAGATAGAGGGGTTCGTTGATGCCGCCTATGCCGAAGAGCGGGCGCCGGTGGCATAACCCTGTCCGAATCTAACTGTCCACGGGTATTGACTTGGAATCCAATCCGTTACAAGCTAGGGTTAATCTCGATAAAGGAGTGTGCAAATGGCCTATACCACTGACATGTACGAGGGCATGATTGCCGAAACCACTACCATTCAGGGCCATAACGGGGACTCCATCGGCGCATATGTCGCCAAGCCCCTGGGGGCCGGCCCCTTCCCCGGTATGGTGCTGATTCACCACGCGCCCGGCTGGGACGAGTTCTACCGGGAGACGGCCCGCCGCTTTGGCCATCACGGTTACCTGACCATATCTCCTAACCTCTACCACCGCAACGGCCACGGCGACCCCGTGGAAATCGCCGGCCGGGTTCGCGAGTCCGGCGGCATACCCGACGACCAGGCCCTGGGAGACATCGAAGGCGCCATGCAGTTTATTCGCACCCTGCCTAACCTTAACGGCAAGGTGGGCTTATTCGGTACCTGCTCGGGTGGCCGTCTCACTTTCCTGACCGCCTGCCGCGTCCAGGGTTTCGACGCCGCTATAGACTGCTGGGGCGGCCGGGTTGTGGCTTCCGGGGATGATCTGACCCCCAACCAGCCTGTGGCCCCCATCGACTACACCGCCGACTTGTCCTGCCCACTGCTGGGTTTGTTTGGAAATGATGACCAGGCCCCAACGGCGGAGCAGGTAAACCAGCACGAAGAGGAGCTGAAGAAACACAACAAGGACTACGAGTTCCACAGATACGACGGCGCGGGTCACGGTTTCTTCTACTATGACCGGGCCATGTATCGCCAGGAGCAGGCCGTAGACGGTTGGAGCAAGATCTGGCCCTTCCTGGAAAAGCACCTGGGTTAAGGTTCTTCTCTTGTCCCCCTCTGCCATCGCCGCTGACTTCAGGGCGATGGCAGATTCTTTTTGGGCAGCACTCGTAGAGTCTCAGGCCACCGGCTTCGTAAGTCGTTCTGCAAAGAGCGCGGTGAGCGCCCCGGAATCCACTTCAAGGCAAATGCGGGCATTGGTTTCCACCGCCTGCCAGTCCGCCACAGTCTGACCGCGGGTAAGTTCGCTGCGGGTCTCTATCTCCACTTGCGCTGGCTTCACCGCGAACAGTTCCGGTTTGACCGCGTACCCAACAGCCGGCATATCGTTATATCTCACGCCATCATCTGGCCCGATCCGACCAGTTTTGATATAGGCGTCCCGCAAATATGCCGTGGCCCGGGCCAGCAATTGGGCGCCGGGATTAGCGCTTCGGGCAATGGCATCCAGTTGTGCGGGGCTTACGGTTACCCGGTTGCATACATCCAGCCCTACCTGCACGATGGGAGCGCCCGACTGGTATAAAATAGCTGCCGCTTCCGGGTCTTCGTGCAGGTTGGCAGTTGCAACCTGGGAGACATTGCCGGGAACTGTTACTGCCCCGCCCATGACTATGACCTCCCGTACCGATCCGGCAAATTCAGGCTCCAGCGTCAGTGCCAACGCCACGTTGGTCATGCGTCCCAGGGCCAGGATGGTAACTTCGCCCGGCCTGGCCATCACCGTTTCAATCATGGCCAGGGCAGCGTGCTTGCCGGAAATGGGATCGGCCGCCCCGGTTGTTTCTTCCAAATCACTGATGCCGCCCAAGCCGTCGCTCCCGTGGATGTGGGAAGCCCAGCCCTCATTGGCCGGACGCAGCAATGGCTTGCTCGCTCCCCGGTAAACCGGAATATCTAACCTGCCGGCGGTCTTCAGCAGGTGAAGGGCATTGGAGGTGCAGGCATTGACCGAGGAGTTGCCGTAAATGGTCGTAAGGGCCACCACCTCGAGTTCAGGACTTGCCAGGGCCAGCAGTAACGCGGCCACGTCATCAATGCCGGGGTCCGTGTCGATAATAACCGGCTTCATTCGGTAGTCCCTTCCTCCTGGTCCGCTCTAGTTTGTTGCCCCGAACACTTCCGCTGGCAAATGGAGGTGCGGCCCGCGGTTGGTCACTGGGCGAAAAGTGGCATTACCTTGTCGCCCAATAGCTGCATGGACTTGCGGACCTGGTGAGTGTCCATTTCGCCGGTGTTCAGCTTCAGCATCAAGTTTCTCACGCCGATGTCCCGCATTTCGGCAACTTGGTCGGCAACTTGGGATGGAGTACCCAGGATGAATGCCTGCTCAAGAACCTCGCCGGGCGGTGCCGGCCGGTTCGGGTCGGGGGGTGGAAATCCGCCAGGGTTGAACTGCTCCCGGGCATGGCGGAAGTGTG
The DNA here is from genome assembly GCA_964291565.2 of Dehalococcoidia bacterium. GTDB lineage: Bacteria > Chloroflexota > Dehalococcoidia > Lucifugimonadales > UBA3495 > Bin22. The sequence continues at coordinate 3,248,972 of OZ219949.1, read as the reverse complement.
TGCGTTCACGTTCAAAGCCGGCAGAGGCAATTTCCAAGGCTTCTCCATAGCTTTCGGCCACAAAAAGGTCGCGGGAAGCCCAGCAATGGTCCAGGGCCGCTTCCACGTCCTCTTCCGCAAATCCCGCTTCCAGCATTGTGCTGCGGTAGCCATCCAGTCGCCGTTGCAGTGTGGGAAGCGTCTGGATGCCGATCATAATGGGCCGGCCAATCTGTGCCATCTTCATTGTTGAAGCTTCGCTGATGCAGGCCCGTACCAGCGGCGGGTGTGGCCGTTGGTAGGGACGTGGGCGAAGCAAGGGGAACTTTACATCCCAATGTTCCCCCTGGTAATGCAGGTCTTCGCCTGTCCAAGCCGCTACCAGCAACTCTTCGGTCTCTTCCAGCCGGGCCAGTCCGTCTTCCATGGTAATACCGAAACCCAGGTACTCGTAGTGATTGTATGCGGAACCCCGCCCGGTGCCCACTATCAGCCGGCCGTGACTCAGATTGTCCAGCAGCGACGTTTGTATGGCCAGCCTGACCGGATGGTGGAAAGCCAACTCGGCCACGGCAAAGCCAATCCTGATTCGCTCGGTGCGGGCAGCAATAGCCGCGCCAAACACCAGCGGGTCGGCATGGGCAGCCGCGCCGTCAAAGTGGTGCTCGGTAAGCCAGACTGAGTGAATGCCGATTTTCTCGGCCAGCAGGATTTCTTCCAGGGTATTGTCAATCACTGCGGAATCCCTTTCGGGCTGATGACTGACGGGAAAGACGAAGGAGCCAAATTGCATGGGAGCCTCTCAGTTGGGATTATTGGTACAGCTTGAATTATAGCTTAATGGGCTCGAGAGAAACTTATTCATTCATTTCAGTTCGGAGTCGGTAAGTCGTGGCGCCCTGCAATGAGGGGCAAATCGTTAATTCTGGGAATATGCTGCCCGGACGACGTAGATTCTCCAACTCGCCTTGAACCTGCAGTAAATGAGCCCAGCCTGATTAACCGAACGGCGCCACGATCCGTCCTCCAGGTGTTAAAATCCTCACAGATTCCCAGCAGCCAGGGCCTGTTCATTAGCCCTATACCGCAACCAGTGGCCCTACAGGAGGAACCGTGGCAATCACCGAACTGGAGATCACGAGGCGCAGCAGTTTTGCTAGTGGCGAGAGCTTTGGGGATGTGGGCCCCTATGAACTGCTAGAGGGCACGGCCCACTATGCCGTAGAGCCGCTTCATGCCAGCAACCAGGGGATAACCGACCTGGACCTGGCGCCTCGCAATTCCGCCGGAAAGGTAGAATTCTCGTCAGATTTTGCCATGCTCCGTCCCCTGAACCCGGACCAGGGCAACCACCGCATTCTGTTCGACGTTGTCAACCGGGGCCGGAAGACCGCCCTGACCCTGAACAGCGTTCCCACCGCCACCGACCCTACGGCTCCCCTGGAGTCAGGCAACGGCTACCTGATGCGGCGGGGTTACACTGTGGTCTGGGCCGGCTGGCAGGCCGACGTGCCGCCCACTCCCGGCCTGATAGGTTTGCACGCGCCCGAGGCCATCGGCCCAGAGGGCCCCCTTACGGGCAGGGTTCTCTGCCAATTTCAGTGCGACCAGCCCACCCAGGTGTTTCTGCTGGCAGACCGGCAGCACCTGCCCAATCCGGCTGCCGACCCTGAAGAGGCAGGAGCCACCCTGACAGTTCGCGACCTGCCCAACAGTCCCGCCACGCCCGTGGACCGAGGTGATTGGTCCTTCGTTCGGGTGGAAGACGAGGACATAGAGCCTGATTTCAACCACGTCTACATGCCTTCGGGTTTCGAGCCCGGCCGAATATACCAGTTGGTGTACACCACCACGGGCAGCCGCATCGTGGGCCTGGGCTTTGCCGCAATGCGGGACGCGGTTTCCTTTCTGAAGTATGCCCCCGCATCTGCAGGAAACCCCTGTGCCGGCGATATCGAATATGCTTACGCCATGGGCCGCTCCCAGAGCGGGCGTTTCCTGCGCCAGTACATCCATGTGGGCATCAACCAGGACGAGGAAGGCCGGGTTTCGCTGGACGGGATAATGCCCCACGTCGCTGGGGGAATGCGGGGTGAGTTCAACCTGCGTTTCGGTCAACCCTCCAAGGATGTGTGCTATATCATCCCGGAAATGTTCCCCTTCACCGACACTCTACAGTCTGACCCGGTCACGGGGGTCCAGGGGTCCCTGCTGGAGTCAATGGAGCGTAGGGGCCCATTACCCAAGCTTATGTTTACCAACACTTCCGCCGAATACTGGCGGGGAGACGCAGCCCTGATCCACACCGACCTGGAAACGCTTACCGATGCCCCGCAATCTCCGTCGGTTCGCCGCTACCACTTTGCCGGTTGCCAGCACGGTTCGGGCGAGTTCCCGCCGCTGGAAATCCGGACCGCGGACGGCATCAAGGGTCAGCTACCCTTTAATAGCGTGGACTATGCTCCACTGTCCCGGGCGGTGCTGGAAAACCTGGACCGCTGGGTGACTACCGGTGAAGAGCCACCGCCCAGCCGCCATCCCAGACTGGACAACGGCACTGCGGTGGAGTCGCATACGCTGCTGGAGCGGTTCGCCCAACTGCCGAACGTGCGGGTGCCGACCCAGGCCACTCGGGCCATCAGGCTGGACTACGGCCCGGAAGTAGATCTGGGTCGCACTACAACCCTGCCCGCCGTGGAAGGGGAGGAGTTCCCCGCCCTGGTGGCCGACCTGGATGAGTCTTTCAATGAACGGGGCGGCATCCGCCTGCCTGACCTGTCTGTTCCCGTAGCTACTTATACCGGCTGGAACCTGCGCGACGAGAGCATCGGCAACCCCAATCTATACATCGGCATTACCGGTGGCCTGGCCGGCTGGACCTTGCCCCTGCCCGTTACCCAAGCTGACCGGGAAGCTACGGGTGACCCACGCGCCTCCATCGAAGAACGCTATACCGATCGCGAGGATTACCTGGAGAAAGTAACGGGAGCAGCCATGGAGCTGGTGGCCGAGGGCTACCTTCTCGAAGAGGATGTGCCGGAAGTGGTGGAACTCGCGGGCAGGAAGTACGACTACTTTATTGCGAAGGGCGACGAACAATAAGGTTGGTCTGGTAGTCTCCCGCCCGTCCATTTTCCAGGGAATTTCTGAGTGATGTCCTTCCCGTGAAGATGGGAGATTTGATTGGTAGGCGGCGAAGTTACAGCCCGGGCTGGAAGGACGGGTTGATGGTTACAATAATAGACCGATTCAATCTTTCCCTGAACCCGGTTGCAAGGGAGTAACATGACCAAGGCATTGATAGTCGTTTTTGACGGCCTCCAGCCGGCGCAGGTAACCGAGAGTCTGATGCCCAACCTGGCGGCGTTCGCCTCCGCCGGCGTAACCTTTGCCAACCACCATGCCGTGTATCCCAGTGTTACCCGTGCCAATGCTTCCAGCATGGTTACGGGCCGCCACCCCGGCGGCCACGGCATTGCCGCCAACACCCTGCTGGTAACCGAGTACGATCCGAACAGTCCCATGCCGGCCCTGGAGCCCCAGCTGGAACTGCTGGCCCAGAAAACCGGGCAGGTCCAGCTGGCACCTACCCTGGCCGAAGTTCTGGCGGGGCACGGCCAGGAATATGTGGCTATCGGCGTGGGCACCAGCGGCAACGCCTATCTCCACAACCCCAAGGCCGGAACTCTTGGCGGCGCAACGATACATCCGGATTTTGCGTTGCCCCGTGCCCTGCAAGATGACATAGTGGCCCGCTTCGGCCCCTGGCCCGCCGAATCCCGCCCCAACACTCCCCGCATGGCTCACGCCGTTCGCATTCTTACCGAATACATTCTGCCGGAACGGGACCCGTCCGTTGCCCTTATCTGGTCATCCGAACCGGACAAGTCGCAGCACGACAGCGGAGTCGGCTCCGAACTGTCGGATGCGGCCGTGCTCGAGGCCGACGCCCAATTCGGCAAAATCCTCAAATGGCTCCACGAGAACGGGAGGGCCAACCAGACCAACGTCATGGTTGTTTCCGACCACGGCTATTCCACCATAGGAGAGACGGTAAACGTCGAGAAGCTGGCCCGAGAGGCGGGCTTTCCAGCCGGCGGAGAGCCCGGAGGCGTGGTGGTTGCCAACAATGGCGGTGCTGTCCTCCTCTACTCCAGTCCCTGGAATAGAGAAACCGTGGTCAACCTCGTTGAGTGGCTCATGGCCCAACCCTGGTGCGGTAACCTGACGGTCTCAGAGCGGGTGGGCTGTATCCCGGGCACTCTGCCTGCTGCCCTGGTGGGTAACGAGGGACCGCGGGCCCCCGACGTAGCCATGTCCTTCCGCTGGAGTCCCGATGCCAATCCTTCGGGTTACGTTGGCGGTATATTTTCTACGGGCGGCGTCCCCGGCCAGGGCCAGCACGGTTCCATGGGCCATTCCGAGCTGCACAACATCCTCTTTGCCGGTGGCCCGGACTTCAAGGACAAGGTGGTGGTGGATGTTCCTTCCGGCAACATTGATCTGGCGCCCACTGTCCTGAGAATGCTGGGCCTGCCGTCGTTGGAAGGGGCCGAGGGACGGGTGCTGGATGAGGCGCTGTCAACGGGCCCGGACCCTGCCCATGTGGAATGGGTCTCAGATCTTCACAGCACCGACTGTCCGGTTGGAGACAAGGTGTACCGCCAGCAGATCAAGTTGTCCCGGGTAGGCGATACAGTGTACGTCGACGAGGGCAACAGCAGCCTGGGTTTCAGATAAGGTGAAGGCTGAGCAGCCAGATGCATCAGCCCGGTTTCCGGGCCTGAACAAAGTACATCGGCGTGAAAATCCCCAGCCGTCCCGCCTCCGCCATTGCCGCCGCGCACAGATTCAGCATGTCCGCTACGCCTACCGTTCCCCTGGGCGCTATCCGTAGCGCCTCCAGGCCCATTAGCATGTGATGGGTAAGCCTGCGTCCAACATTGGAGCTGCGAAAGCTGGCCAGAGACGGGCCGGCCCCGACCAGCGGCTGGTACCAGGGAATAGATGGTCCTTCGGAAATTGCCAGGTCCCTGGTTGCCAGCGCCTCGAACCCCACCATCCGAAGCGCGTTAATTACGGTTTCAGCGTCATCGATGACAAGGAGACCCCCGCCCAGCGCCATGTCCTCTTTCAGCTGGCGGTGCGTGGGATTCTCCATGTCGTACTTGTCGGTCATGCAATACTCGTAAGCGGCGAAGCGGCCGCCCGGCTTCAGGAGGCGATACCCCTCACCGTAGATGCTGACCTTGTCCGGGGCGCAGCAGGTGGCTTCGATGGAGTACACAGCGTCGAAGGTTTCATCGGGGGCGTTGACATTCAGGAAGTCGCACTCCAGGAAGTCGACCTGGTTCGCGATGCCCGCTTCATTGGCATATTGCCGTGCCTGCTCCAGTTGATAAGCGTTGCAGTTGATTCCGACAATCTTCGCCCCGGTGTATGCTGCAATGTGCAAGAGCGGGCCGCCGACTCCGCAACCCAGGTCGGCCACGGTCATGCCGTGGCGCAGGTCCAGGGCGTCAGCTATATTGCGCTCGTGGCGGGCCAAAGACTCCTTGAAGCTCTCCCCCCGGACCCGGGGTGCGAAGTGGAAAGACCTGCCCCATCCGTATTCAAAGAAGTCGGTTACAAGGTCATAATAGAGGTCGTTGACTTCTCGGTTGCTGCCGACGGCATTTTCCCGCGTACCACTTCTGCCTTCTTTGAAGCGTCGCTCGTAATCCCGGATGGTGCGGGCCACGCCGGAAGGGCTAAGCTGGTCCTTGAGGGCCCTGGAGAGCTTGATCGACATTGGCTCGTATCCTGGCAGTTCTATTCCGAAGCTTATGTCAGTTGTCCTTGACTATTGTTGGGGCGCAATAGCATGACCCTCAAAACTGATGAATAAAGGGGTCAATATTGCGGAATCCCAAATTGGCGACAGGGGACGCTTCGCATTTAAAGGGAATAGAACTCTTGGCTCGCCTTCCAGAATGGGGGCAGATGCGAATCGGGAGTCACGACATTGATTCAACTGTACCAGTGAAACGCAGGGTTGTCAGCAGATCGGAGAGACCAGCCTGTTACACCAACATTGGCGTGCCAGTTACCGCTACCGGCGCCGACGACAATCTGCTGATCTACACCATCAAGAATTCTCGTACCTCCCCCTTCTACATTGACTGGTTCACCGGCCAATTGCAGGTTGGCGAAAAGCTGGAATATGAGGATGCTAGTTCCCACAACGTTACCGAAGTGGCAACTGATCCAACGAGCGAAACGGATGAGATAACCGTAACGATAAACATCGGCAACGAAGATGAGTCTGGAAAGCTCGTCATGAAATGGAAGCCGCGTTCTGGAAGCAACGTAGGTTTTACTTGAGAAGTCACCAACCCTGATGGCATATCGGGAACGCCTACCTGGTAGTCGGCCAGCTCCAGCACCTTGAGCGGATCCTATACCGACATCAGCGGCACGACCGGTGCGACCTACAGTCACGACGGGAGTTACAACTACCTCCGTGTAACCGCCACCTACACTGACGCGGCTTTTGGGTCGAAGACCCTGAGCAACACCCGGCAAATAGAACTGCCCTCCGGAATAGGTTCCGATTACACCCTTCATTTTGAACGCGGCTCTTAGCAAGGATATAACTGCAGCAGCAACGAAGCGGACATTTGCGTACATATTGCGAGAAACAGGACTCCCGGCGATGCTATCCATTATTTGACGCATGCGGTCTACAGAAAAACGGGCGCGGCTGACCAATATCCCAGCTCAAGGAACCCTGTGAGCTATAGCCCGAGCGGTACAGATGCCGATTACTTTGCCATTGACCTCAGCCGCGGCGGACTGCTGGCCAGGGGGCCCAACATCTTGACCTGACCCCCGGAAATCGATCCAGAATCGATGTTAGGATTCTGGACAAAACGGGGGATGAGACATGCCAAGGGAGAAACGAACTCCACGTGGATGGTACGCGACCAGCCCAGCACCATCACGAAAGCCCATACCCTGTGCTGTCGGCCGTCATTGCCGACGTATGCGAAACTACCCCAGTCCACCTGGGCCTGCTCCCCAGGCCCGGTGTCAAAGCGCACCGTCGCCCTGGGCTGACGGCTGCACCGCCGCGGGCGCATATAATCCGCCAGGATGGTATAGCTCCCCTCGTACCCAATGGCCCGCTACTCCCGTTGCATCACCACGCAGTTCTCCAGTCCCTCCCCCATCCGCCGGTCGATGTATTCCATGTATGGGTCCAGCTTCGACCCCCGTGGCACTCGCGGCTTCGGCCGCACCGCCTCCGGCGTTCTCAGGTATCGCCACACTGTGTTCCGGGCTATGCCCAGATCATCCGCTATCCCTCGGATCGAAAAGCCCGACCCTTTCCTCTCGTATATCTCCTTCACGTCTCCCACCACGTCTCCCACCTTTATCAATCTCTCTGCAGCACCTCCACGGAGTCTCCGTAGATGATGCCCTTCCTCTCAGGTGGGTCAAATCCATTCCGTAACTTTCGCTCATTTTAAGCCCGTTATCAACAGGCGGTATGGACTCGTAGGGGCGGGTTTCAAGCCGGTGCTGTTAGCCCGTTGAAATCCCTCAAGAATGAGAACCCCCTGAATCGGAACGGTGCTGGTCCTCCCTTGCCAAGGGCTGCCTCCCACCGTCCAGTGGTATGCGGGTCTCGCTCCAACATTTCCGCCGGGGCCGTTGCCGTTCGTTCCCGGGCCAGCAACAGCACCTGGCGCATACCCTCGCTCTTGATACCGGAGCGTGGGAGCCCGGGTCATTCGTCGATGAACGCCCTCTATTTCCAACTCCCGCTTCTTAGCCACCGGTCACTCTTCCCTGCCCCCCTCCCCACACTCATTCTTGTCTATCCTGCTTGCCGTCCAACGCTACCCGGTTCTTCTGCGCTCTTCAGCTTGGCTGTGGTTTAGCCGATGGAGGCGAATAGCCCCAAACTCCAGAGGGTTACGATCATACCGAAGATCGAATACGCGAAAGGTCTAAGATAAACTGGTTCCAACATCTGCGGAATCTCCTGTGACTCCAGCAAGGTCTCTTCGTATCGCTTGCGTAGACGAAGGTGACTAAAGTACCAGAAACCAAGGAACGACACGAAAGGAATAGCAGCGGCTGTGGCGAATACTCTTATCGCACCCCCCAGTCCTGTTGGAGATTCACCATTGAACATCACCACTAGCCATATCGTGAGCATCAGGACGAAGGTTGCCTTAAACGACGCAGAGTAGGTGGGTGGCGGTGACGTGCTGGATACCCAGTCACTGGAATGTGGCGGTTCCCCCAGGAATCGGAATATGCTCTGGAAAGAAACCGCCCACCAGACTATGTTGGCAACCAGAGGGCCCAGCAAAACAAGCATGAGCGTAAGGTTTATTCCCTGCGTATTAGACATAGTTGGATGAAGAGGCTTCTGACCTGAAAGAATGTCATAATTGTCGTAAATTACAATCAAGTTCAAGCACACTACTCCGGAAACCCAAATCAGACTATGGATGATAAGAATCGATAGGGAGGCCAGGTGATAGCTCCGTCTGCCTGGCCCCCTTCTCCTCAACCAGTCTAGTACCGACGGCAGAAGAAGATGCCAGCAGTAAGAAGTTGCCAAGGCACCCGAGAGACCAGGAAAGCGGGCAGTATTCAACGATCTTGCGGACCAAATGATCCCACCTAGAGCTAAAACGATAAAGCTAAGTATGCCAAACGTTGTAGCCGAGTCGAGGAGGGACTTGTACAATTCCGCCATTCCGTTGGCTCCAATGCGATCATTAGGACTTAATCTAACAGCCGGCAAAGATTGTGACCAAATGTCCCCAGGAGAGAGACGGGAGTGTCATGTGACTACGCAGCAGGAAAAGGTGCCGAAGCCCAAGCTGGGCCAGTTCCAACAGGCCCAGCAGTTGGGCAACGTGTCCCTGATCATGGATTACAGCCTGGACACCTTCTACCGAAACAAGGAACTCTACGAGTAAGGCGGGCGAGGCAGCTCTCTACGATGTCTCTCGCAAGAAGCCGCGGCTCAAGAATCGAGGACCGGAGGCGGTGGAGCAGGCCAAGGTGGGCATAGCCGTAGAGTTTCCCGCCTTCGGACGACTAAGGGCGACCAGCGAACCGCGTAAGGAAGGGGTCATCATCCCCCCGGGAGGGGTCCGGTCGGTGTGGCTCCGCAACGACCTGGGTACCTTCAAGGAGCGGCTCCAGGACCAAGGCCAACCACGCCCAAGACCCACGGCATCTGTGAACGGTTTACAAAACACTGCAGGACAAGCAGTACAGCCTCTTGTTTGGCAAGGAAGCTCTACCACGCTCTGGAGGAATTGCAGGCGGACCTAAACACCTGGCTGGAGAAGCACAATAAGGAGAGGCCTCACTCAGGGCGCAACTGCTACGGCAAGACGCCCTTGGAGACCTTCCAGCAAAGCCGCTACCTGGCTCTGGCGAAAAACTTAAGCCGAAAAAGTGACCAATCGTACACCACGACCCTACAGTACTCCACCGTAAGTTGATCCCCTTACGTCAGATTGAGTCTTGACTCTTACAGCTTAGTTATCACCATTAACAGGGCTGTCGAGGAATGGCTTGCCTTTCAAGGGTGTTGTTGTCCAGCCTGGTACATTTCTCTCCGTCTTTTACACCCTGCAGAATCTTACCTAGACGCTCCGAATCAACGGGCGCCTCAGACTCGGAGAACTTCCCTTCGTCGGGCAGCACAGCAGTGAACGACATCGCTTCACCCTCGTAGGTCAGGCCCACAGCCCCACGGGCGTATCCAAAGTGTTCGGCCTGCCGCATCATTTCAACGTTGCTCTCGCTGCCGCTCAGGGCATAAAAGGACGCGGCGGAGGTCGCCCTCTCTTCAAATTGCGCCTGCCGCTGGGCCTTGAAGTAGACGACGCTGGCCAGCGCCAGGCGGGTGAAACGGTCAATAGCGTCCCCGGCAATCAGGTCTTCGGTCCTGCCGGCTGCTTCCTCCGCGACCCAGTCGTTGATCTGGAGTCGGCCCCTTCCGGTCTTCCTCGAAAGTCCACATCCCTCACCTCGCCCCCGTAGTTCAGAGCCAGAGTGTCCAGGAAATCCGGCAGGAAACCGTGCCCTTCCTGGACCCACACCGAGCTGGCAATGTTCGGCTGGAAGCCCCGTAGTCCTCCCCCATGGCACGGCAGTTCAGTTCCTGGTCCTGGGCATTGAAGGCGGCTTGAAGGCCTGCCTGGTCCAGAACGAAGGACAGGCTGTCCGCCATCTGCTCCTCCGTCTTCCGTCCGACCCCGGCGCAGGTCATGGCCCGCGCCGGGGAGATGCTGTAGGGCGTGATGAAGAGGTTGCCGTAGCCCTCACCGGCTGCCTGTGGGTACAGAGCCAGAGCAAAGTCCCTGGTGCCTGAAACCAGCGATGCCAGGTCCCTGCCGGAAACAGCCAGAGACTCGTCGCGGGTCAGTGTCGACGGCGCCGGTGGAGGGCCGGTCGGGGATGGCGCAACCGTAGCTGGTGAATTGGGGGGATCCATGGCGGGCGCGCCGATTGGCGATGCCGTCGGCAAGGCAGCAGGTGACGGTACCGGTGTTGGCGTGGGCGTCTCCGCCTGCCCTTGGATTGTGGCTCGCTCCCCTGGCACATTGGGAGCCAGCATCGGGGTAGGCCCGGCGGTGGGGGCACCGTCACTCACCAGGAGCAGCAAGGCGTTGATGGTGCACTGACCCAGAACGCATAGACCCGCGCCAAAAGCGAAGCGCCGGGGTTCGCCCCAGCGGGTGGCTCGAGGAGCGGTGCGGGTCGGTAGGGAAACGTTGATGATGAAGAACAGACCGGCGAGGACCAGCAGAATCAAGGCGGGTACCCCCTTGCGGCGAGAATGCGGGCTACCGTGCAAGGCTAGCCATCACCCTCGGATGCCAATACAAAGGAGGCGCATAGGTGCGCCCTCGTTCAGAAGCCCGAATGGCCTCCGATCGATGATACAGCTAGCTTCGAAGTTCGCTCGTAACGAAGAAATTGCCTAGCTGTCAATTCAGGGTGGCAGAGATGGGGATGTTGTCCCTTGGCCAGGCACAAGTTAACCGGGACAGGGGTACCAAATAAAATGCCGCCCAAACAGCTACTGAGCAGGTATAGGCAAGGCGCAACGAAAAGCGATAATTAGGAGTAAGACGCCAGCCGTACCCGTTTTGGAGATCAGCAAGCGCGAGGTTGTGGCCGTTCCGTAAGCGCAAAAAGGAGTAGATAGGCACGTTGTGAATTTCTCACCGGAAATCGAGACCTCGCCCGCCTTAATACTTCATACGCTACGGGCATTGGTGGGAGCTCTTGCCGATCAGTTCCTCCAGTGCCGATCCCCCCGCCCGTTGTAGAGAAGAAGACGACACATTTCCTCAGAAGAGGTTGTCACAAATGCGCACACTTTCCATTTTCGCCGTCCTGTTGGGGATCGCCCTTGCTCTCTACTTCACCACCAAGGAACTCGCCGCAAATCAGGCCAAGCTGTCTCTAACGGCTACCGACTTGAGGACTACCAAGGAAAAGTTGGACCGAACAACCGAGGCACGGGACAAAGCCCTGGTGCAGAACGAAACTCACGTCGAAGACATTCAGGAGAAACAAGCGCACATCAATCATATCCAGGGGCTGAACTCCAGCTTAACAAGAGACATTGAGAGCCTCCTCTCAGCGAACAATGAGCTAGAAGCCAAATATACTGAACTAGGTCAACGGAGCGAAAAAGCCAAGAAGGAAATACGTACCCTGGCGGCGGAAAACAGCGACCTACGATTCGAGGTCAGGACGGCCATGGAGTCGATCCAAAAGCTCCAAGGCGTCTACGAGGAGCAATCCCTCGTTTTGGAAGATTTCGTTGTGGCCAACGACGACCTCAGGAGCACAAATGACCTCTTGCGAATTGCGAAGGAGAGGGCGGAAATCGCCAATGCTACCTTGACGGAGGAACTAATCGTTGCCGAGGTCGAGTTGACCGAAGCTAAGCAAGAGATACGTCGTCTTGAGAGCAATGCGGGCACTATCGACCGTCTACAAGGGCAAATTGCTGACCTTCGGTCTGAAATTGCTGATCTTGAAAGGAAACGCAGGCCGCTAGTGTTGGGCACCTACCGGACTACTTTCTCTTGCACCGGCAGCATGGAACCCAAGATTACTTGCCTGGACAGCGCAACGATGCTGGAAAACTTTCGCCCAGAGGATATAACCGTGGGCACAACCATCTCTTTTATCCCAACGGCTGGTTGCCATGTAAAGAGCGATAGCGTCTTGCACAGAGTTGTACAGGTCAAAGTGGAGAGCGGAGTTTACCATTACCGGCCAAAGGGCGACGCCAACAGAGAAGACGATGGATGTTGGATTTCCGAACGTAACGTTAATGGCTACCTCATCGAGCTTCACAAGAATACGGAACCCGCGAACACAACACTACGGGATACTGTCAATGACGCCATTGAAAGGACAGACAAGGCATGGGACACATACGCCGCGAAGTTTGAACGCTATTGTGGCTTCCCGCCCCATAGCGGGCCCAAATGCTTCCTGCCAGGACCCCAGGTTGACGAGATCGAACGGCTTATCATCCTATATCGCCGAGCAGCGGATCATCGTGAGTGTTGGGTCGATAGTGCTGCGGCTGCATTTCGCACGATTAGTGGTCAAGTACTTTACCAAGTGTGCCTCAAACCGCCATAAAGAACCGTAGGATAGACGCGAACTCGCACTTCGCGTGGGTGGTCGTGTGCAGGGGTATCGACCGAAATCATTAAGGACTACGATGGCCGACAAGTCAGGAAAGCGCCTTAAGCCTTACGGTGGCTTAGTTGGATTGGGTCCACCACCCATGAGTCGTTCTGAGGAACTGCACCCACCCGGATCATAATCAGATTTGTAAACAGATGACCTAGCCTGGTCAAACTCGCTCATAACCACCCCACTTAAAGACTCTTCCTGTTGTTCATTTACAGAGAGTGACCTTGGGGACTATGTACAACGCTATCATTATTGACGCATACCCCACAGTATTGACCTGGAGGCAACCTTGAGTCTGTGGCCGTTCGGCAAGCGTAGCAAGCCCGCACCCGCTCAGGTAGTGCCGTTCGCAGGCGACATCCAGAGGCTACCGGTGCTTAAGAAGCATACCCTGCGTGCGCTGGTGGGCAGCCTCGCGGATCGGCATGATCAATGCCCGTCACCGCATCCGTTTTGTGGCGATATACAGAGTCGGGAGGGCACCATTCAATTCGTGGCGGAGGCGGCGCTCCAGCAAGTCCCCGGATGGTGAGTGGGTCATCGGAATTTATCTGACTCCAGCGGAGTGCGGGTTGCTCGAAGGGGACCGTGAACCCACCACGCCTATTGAGTACGTAGCCAGCTTGAAAGTCACTGAGGAGCGCCCGTCCCGGAAGTTCGTGGTGCAACCGCACAGCGACGGGACATATATCGCCAAATACGGCCACATCGCCAATCCGGTAGACGGCGACTACTCCACAGGTGCGCTAGATTGGAATGGCGATGTTCGCACCTTCCGGTGAGATTCCGAGCCGGTACACGCCGGCGTTCACTACTGGGACAGTCCCCTGGACGAGCATCAGCGAACGGTCCCGCACTACCACGTAGCCGTAGACCGATAATACTGGCTAATCGCGGACGTGGACGCTGAACCCGGGGTGGCAGAGGTGGCACACGTGGAGATCGAAAGTTGGCCCGAGCACAACTACGGCATCCATAAGCCGGCATCAGGCCACAATTTATCCTTGACCTCTCAAAATAACCATTCGGAATGGTCCAAGTCCATCAACGAGAACTTGGAGCCCAGGTTGTTCTGAGTAGATTGTAGTTCAATACCCGAGGACGACTGGTGAATGTTAACAGAGCCTAGCGTGGAGACCTGGCAGACTTGGCCTTTTGGCGTCGGCCGGCCAGCGACCCTTCCCTGCCGGAGGGTTTTGTGTCGCCGGGGCCGGGGCAGCCGCGTAACAGCTCCCGCACTTCAAGAGGACACACGGCGTGTAGTCCCCGAAGCCGGGCGCTTGCTTATTCTGCCGAGCTGCAATCCTCTGAAGTGTTTCAGGCACAGGGTGTGTTCGTCCCCCATGAATTCGTTACAGTACTGTTCACGGCAGTGATTGCCGGCGGAGGAGACTCTTCGGGAACTGTGTTGCGGGGCTGGCGACCCCGGTTGCCATGGAACTGCGCGGCGGCTCCTTCCCTCCGGTGGGCCACCGAGTTTCGCCTGAGCTGGCGTTCGCCTATTGCCATTATCTCGGCCGTCTGGACCCGATCCAGTTGGCATTCCAGCACTCTGTTGAGTACCTATAATCTGGCTTGCACTCGCTGGTTCAATGTCACAACCTTCATAGGCGGTCATTTTCCCTGAGCAATTTACTCGAGCATAGTCATCGAATATTTGCAACGACTTCGACATTAAGAGAACTTGCCACTGGCACCAGATTACCTTGCACTAATTGATCATACTTGCCAGCCAAGAAATATATCAGGATTGAACCCATGCGCGGCATGGGCCTGCGAATCTGGACAGTGGTGAGTAGACTCTTCTGCAGGGAAGCCCTTCCAACGGATGCAATAACTTTGTGCCACTTCCAGGCAATGGACGGCTACCGAAATCCTCTCCAACCCGTGTGCCGGTTTCGTAGGTTCCAGTTATGCTGGTCCTGAACCCATCGGGATGATTATTTTCGGCCCCGTTGGCATGTAGCCTAATGAGCTTTGAGTCCTGATCCTACCGCAAATCAACAACTGCACGAGGAGCTGGGCAACCCGGGCACCAAGCCTCCAAAGGCCAACATGAGTCATCCCGAATTTTGGGGAACTTAGGGAAAGTAGTCCGGGAAAAGCCTACAAAAGAAGCCCCCATTTTGGTGGAGTAGAAGTGAGCAAACTTCGAAACACCGAAAGGGGGGCTTTTCTATGGTGGGGGAAAGGGAGGGGCGGAGGCAAGCCCAATCGGCAGCGAATTTACTGGAATTATTTATCGGTCCCCTGGAGGGGTGGCTGGATGATCAGTTGGACCGAAGGTTGGTACGCACCTTTTTCCTGGCCCTGGTGGCCATGGTACGACTGCGCCACAACCGGTCGGGACTGTTGCTCAGTGAACTGGGGGCCCACATACTTTCCCCAGACAAAGCTCCGGCAGGCACCAAGCGTTTAAGCAACCTGCTCCGGTCTCCCAAGTGGTCCCACACCCTGCTGGAACGCTTTCTGTGGTACCGGGCCGACCTGGCCCTGGAATCGCTGCAAGAGGCAGGGGAGCCAGCATTGGCCCTGTGGGACGAAAGTGTCCTGGAGAAATCGGAAAGCATCGCCCTGGAGGGGTTGGGGCCGGTGCGCTCCAGCAAGGCCGCCCGCCTCAAGCGCATCAAGCCCGGCTACTACAATCCCCCAGGGGGTCCACCCGTATTCGTCCCAGGGCTCCAGTGGATTGCCATCATGGTAGCCGGCTACTCGGGGCCGCCCACCCTGGCGGCCATGCGCTGGTGGACCCGGCGCGGCCCTTGGGCCACCGACCGGTTTACCAATCTCAGTTCTCTGTTGGACCAGTGTTCCGAGAAGTGGGGTCAGGGGGTGATCCATGTGTGGGACCGGGGCTTCGCCGGTGGTCCCTGGCTCAAGGAGTTGACCAGCCGACGATTGCGCTTCGTCCTGCGCTGGCACACCAACTACTTGCTTACCGACGGCCAGGGCAGCCGCCGCGCCTGGCAGATCTCCCGAGGAAAGCGTTCCGTGGACCACCGGATGCTTTGGGACATCAACCGCCGTCAGTACCGCAAGACGGGCATCGTCTACCTGCCGGTACGCCATCCCCAGGTGGACCAGTCCCTGTGGCTGGTGGTATCTCGACCCGGACAAGGCCGCAAGCCCTGGTACCTGCTGACCAACGAACCCATCGCTACGGTGGATGATGCCTGGAAAGTGGTCTTCGCCTATGCCCGCCGCTGGCAGGTGGAACTGTGCTACCGAGCCTGCAAGACCGACCTGGCCATGGAAAGCCCACGCCTCTGGTTCTGGGAAAACCGGCTCAAGTTGCTGCTCATGGTCAGCCTCCTCTACTCCTTCCTGCTATCCCTGCTGGATCCCCAATGTCAGCTACTGCTGCAAGAACTGCTGCGAAGCTGGTGCCACAGAACCGGAAAGCGGTACCGCGACGCCGCGATACCGCTTCCCAGACTGAGATCAGCTCTAAGTTCCCTCTGGCTAACCCATCATCCTACATTTTCTATCTGTTCCCAAAATTCGGGATGACTCATGTTGGCAACTCCATCTCTTGGTTTTCGTCGGGTAGTCCTTCAACTATACCACCCAGGTAAATTTGATCGAAAATGTCCCTGATTTTGACCTCTTTGGTGGGCCAAGCGTGACTATACTACAAACCTTCGAGTGGGAGGTGAACATCTAGGCGGTGCACCCATGCATCACTGGATGTCCGAGTCCTCATAGGTGGGCCTGACTTGACGATAGACAGTACCATCTTTGAGATGTGGATGGGGCTGTAAAGCCAGAAGAGACCGCCAAACCACTATGAGGAATTCCACAACCCAGACATCAACCTTGCTGTGGGCTTCCTTAATCCTCTCCAACTGAAGGCGAGCACTTCATCTAGTGGTTGGATCGTAACCAAGCTCCCGCTCGCAGTGAGCTGCAGTTTCGTCTGCTAGATGACCCGCAAGTCGTAGGCATGGGCCACGTAGTGGTTCTTTAGGGAATGATTGAGGACAAAAAGATGTGTCCCTCCAGTCTACGGATACTCTAACGGGTGCTCAACAAGCTTCTGTGATCATAATGCCGACCGGCGGGTCTGGCTGCATGGTCATCCGACTGCCTAGAGTTCATCTGGCGGCTGAGATCAAAATTCGTAGTTGCAAGTTCCCCTACGTGGCCGTCAAGCGGTGCTGCCATTCCCGTTGCTGCTGTCTCCACCCTGTCCTTTCCTGTTGCCTGATGCGTTCGAACCGTACTTTGTAGTCGAACATCAGCTTGACCTGGGTTTCAGTGGGTATGACCTCTGTATGCTCATGTCCTGTGTCGCATGACTGGTATGGCTTGTGGGTCCAACTGGTTATGGTTTCCAGTTTCGCCCTGAACCTTTGATACTCCTCCTCTCTGCCGGGTATTTCTTGCCCTCGTTGTCCCGCAGCCTGCCCCGAGTAATGTAGAATTGTGCCCACGTGGCCGTACAGCCCTTTTTTCGAGAGGAAACTGCCGACCCTGCCGCCAACGGATATGATCTTCGCGTCGGGTTTGGCAACGAGACCCAGTTCCCTCTCAAGGAGAGGATACCAGGCCTCGTACTTGTCCTCGTTTCCCGCCCCCAAAGAACCGGTGGGCATGGCGCCCTTAGCCAAGTCTGTGAGGTAGTAGGTTTCTCCGTCCTTGCAAAGGTATCTACTGACGGGATAGTCGAGTTGCCACACTCCACAAAAATTCCTGAATCCAAGTTCTATACGTTTACTAGCATCCGAGAAGTCCTTCGCCCAGCCTCTCAGAGAGGGTTCCATGGCGATGAGGACGTAGTCCACGGGGTGTTGAGGAGCCGTGTTGGGCAGGTAAATGCTCTCCCACTTCAACTCCGTATAATCGGCGTCCACCCGGTTTAGGAATTCCTTCTCGAGTTCCCTGTACGCTTCCTCGAAGGTCACTTCCAGCCTCCTGGTGCCTCTCTATTACTCTGGGAGATTTTGCCGTATTGTCTGCCGTGAACTTGTACGTGATCACCAATTGTCAGAGGAGGGCATCTGACCAAAGCCGGATTTCAGAGATCCTTCGCCAGCGCCGGTGCGATTCTCATGGGACTGGCCAAGACGTCTTTGATCTGGGCAGCGGTTTGGCCCATTAGTTCCTGGGACTATGCCGATCACTTGTTGAATACCAGCGGTGACTGATGTGGAACCCTGTATTCAAAAGGGTCGGGGCAGAGCTACACGAGAGTCTGACGTGGCGTGGTGGAATCCAATACCAGGGACTAGTGGAAAGCCAAGTGAGCGGTATTGGCGAAACATCGCGCGCGTGTAGGATTACTATTGGCCATATTTCGCCATGACCGCCTGGGCTGCGGAATCCAACCCAGGCCGGAGAGTTTCTCTGCTGATGTTCAGCTTCTTTAACTCCATCATCATCTTGGCTTTATGCTTGCATTCCGCTACATCTAGCTTGTAATGGGCATAGACCGGAATCCCAGGATTCTTCTCCCGAACAGCAACCCTTTCGAATCGTTTATGAAAGGCCGAGATGAGGAAGGCGCCAGATTGTGCCCGGAGGCGTTCGGAAGATTGTTGCGGTTCAACTACGAAAACCCGGTAAAGGTCCCGAGGGTCAATCCTCTCCTCGAAGTAGGGTTTCTCCTGCTTTATGTATTGATACAGGTATAGCATGGCCCTGTAATATCGAGGCGCGCTGGCAACAGGAGAAATGGGTTTTCCGGTTTCGTCAAGGAGGTTGCGCTTGCCCAGAACAAGGTCTTGGTCAAATTGCGCCAGCCTCGCGAAATTAGCAATGACACTGACCACATCGCTGGTATATGGTTTGACCAATTCGGGTGGCACCACAAAGACGTGCAGCCGGCCCGGCTTTTCTTGGAATTTTCCCTCTTCGTCTTCACTGCCGCCGCAGGCATTGAAGAGAGCTACCAGGGGGTTCTTGGTCACATCCAAGAAACGGGTCTTTAGTTCATGGTGTTGTGCCAACACCCATCGCCCCAGCGCCGAAGTCATACTGTTGAATTCATCTGGTCGGCGGGAGGTCAAGTCAACCAACATATCGCCTTCGTATTTGCTGGAGTCGGTCCGCATTACCGAGGGGGTCAGATCCCAATCCGTAGTGCTTTCTCCCCGGAAATAGAACTGAACGGTCTGCTCTTGCTCGCCATAGAGTTGTTCGATCCGTTGAATTCGTTCCAGTAAATCGCCCACACTCTTAACGGGCTTGTCAGATAGAATATCGTTATCGTGCTGCTTCGGCGACAGGTCGGTGAGTCGGCTAGGGAAGAGTTTCGCGTTCCAAAGCCTAGCGCCGGTTAGATTTGTGTGCTTGAAAACAGCATCTTGAAATTCCGTGTTCGTAACATTGGCAAAAGCGAGGTCGGCACCGCAGAAATTCGCTTCCCACAATTTTGCGTCGGCGAGGTCGGCCTCTTGCAGATTGGCATTAGCGATATTCGCCCCTTGACGGTAGCCGTCGTAGAAATCGGCATTCCTGAGGTTTGCGCCTTGAAAATTTACGGTGGCAAGACTGATCCCATCCTTGCGCAGAAGCGCGCCTTGCGACAAAGGCATTTTGTCGTTGAAGGTGATCCCGCTCAGGTCAGGGACGATATGCGTACCGGCTCTCCAACTATTCCACGCCTCGACCCCCTTGCACAGAACCTTGATGTGCTCTTCGATTGCCAAATGAGCCTCCTGTGTCCTCTGCTCCATTATCCCACGGGCACGCTGCTGATATAGAGGGTAGTTGCACTTCCAATGCTCTTACGACTCCTGAAACTCCTGCCAATCCAGACCCAGCTGGCGGATGGCCGAGCGCAGGGTTCCGATCTTCAAATCACGGCTTCCCCAGTCTGGTAGCGGGATGCTCTTTCGTGTTTCAGGATTGAACCACCTTCTGTGGGAGCCGCCGCTTCGTGTCGGAACCTCAAAACAACCCAGCCTCGACAGCTTGCGGGCGGCCTCTCGGTATCTCACGAAACTGGAACGGTGACGATGGTCTCAACGGAAACTGGGCCGTTGGGGTCGTCCACATGGATGCCCGGCGGGAGAGGGCGCCCTTCGTCCTCGTATATCTCCAACACCACCGCAAAAGCATCCTCTACGTTGACCAGGCACTCCGAAATCGTGTCGCCCTCGGTAATCAGTTCCGGCAGTTGCGGCGACGTTACGGTGTACCCGCCCTCTGGTTGCGGGTCCAGCACCAAGGGTATCCTTGCTATCATCGAGCACCCCCCGTTGATATATTTGACCGCTTTCGGAGATGACTAATTCTACCCTTGGCATTGTAAGACACCGGGTGATTTCCGACAACAAAAGAGACCCGCATACGCGAGCGTGAGAAGGCATGTCTGATTGTCAACCACAGCAAGAAGAGTATCTACAGGCTTCCTTAGTGTTTGGTTCACCATTAACGAATGATGCCCGTTGCCAGATGCGGCGAGACTTGTCCCGTGATCACTGGTCTTTTGAGCTTGATATCCTTGGTGCGCCCAACGAGAAGTAGCCCACAGTGGCGTCACGGCTTTGCAGGCTACCGTCAGCGACTATCAACAACAATGAGCTGACCTCATTCGATGGGACCATGAACGCCAGGCTTCCAGCCGCTGCTCCACCCTCAAGAACACGAGGATGTCTGTACAACCCATCGTAGGTGAGTCCTGCTTTGACCTCGTAAACTCGATTGGATTGGCCCACCAGGTAATAATTCAGGTCATGGCGCATTTCACCGACACTCATGCCGGTGTATGTGCCTCGCACCTCGACCAAGACATATACATGCTCCAAATCGGGCGGGGCATTATACGGGGATACGGAGGATATTAGGTCATTGCCATCTGGTGTGAAGCCTGATACAGAAATGTTCCAATCGGGGTAGCTAACTGAAGAACCAAGAGGTATGGGATTCTCCCTGGTCCCCGCCTTTGGGGCCGGACCTGGGCGGGGAGTAATCGTCGGAGCCGGGACAGGGGTTGGGGTTGATGACGGTGTAGTGGATGCTTCGGGAGTTGCATCGGGCAGCAGACGAGGTGTACGGGTTAGGCTAGGCTCTTCTCCAGTCTCCAACCACTGGATGACGCTAGTCATGGGTATAGCCAATTCCAGTCGTTCAGTTAGAAGATTCGTTCCCGTATTGATTCCGACGACATTCGAGGCGCTCTCAATCAATGGCCCACCAGAACTGCCAGGTTCGATGTTCGCGCCGTGCTCGATGAAGTAGGCACTCCTATAGGAAGCAAGTCTGTCCGTGGCAATTATGCCCTCCGTTACAACGGGGTCGGATATGATGTCTGTTCCTTGCACCTTGTGCCCACCCGGATAACCGGATGCATAGACAACGTCTCCTTTGGCCCATTGCCTGCTCCTACCCTCCTCTAATTTAGCGATATTGTTCTCATACCAGCTTGTAAACCATTCAAGGGCTTCCGAGTCGAGACCATGTTCGACGAATTGAGCAAATTCAACCACTGCCACGTCAAAGTCCTCCGAGCCTCGGTCAATTACGTGTTCAAAAGTACAATTTTGAATCAAGGCCCAGCACACTTCGACACTGGAATAGTCTTGGACAACGTGAGCATTGGTCAGGATCACAAATTCTCCTGAGTCGTGAATTCGATGCAAGAAGCCTGATCCCGACCCTGTGGGAGTTCCGACATAAACAGTTATGGCGGCTGCATTCCTTGCCGCACCTTGATACTGGTCAAAGGGGTCAGGTGTAGCTGTTGGGTCAAGTGTGGTTGTCGTCGGTGCAATTTCCTGACCGCTACTTGTCCCCGGTGAAGCTATGGACGACTGGTCCTGATTTTTTGCTTGGACAGACTGTGGCGGCCTGACAGTGCAATTCTTCACAACGATGTCAATTATTCCATCGTCAGTCACCAGACCATAAACCGTTGTAGTTTCTCCTGTCGCGAGTTCGAGAACGGACGACTTGCTCGATTGACTTACTTTACAGACTACGCTCACCCACAAGTTGTCGGTGTTCAGCTTAACGTCGTAATAGCTGCCTGCATCGGTAACAGAATTTATGGACCCTGTAATGAACGCATGCTTGCCGACGTATTTGTCCTCCCAGAAGACCTCATTGGCTTCATGTTCTCTTTCCAGTGCATTGGCGGTCACCGCTATAGGAGTCGGCGTTGGTCTTGGAGTGTCAGTTGGGCGTGGCTTGGACGTTATCGTTGAAGAGGAAGCAGACGATGTTTGCCTCGCTGTCCCGGACGATTGGCTGTCACCGCCGTCGGGTAAGACGGCTCCCAAAATAATCAGTAAGACAAACAATCCCAGCAGACAGCCAAATGCAATACCGACCCATTTCAGAATACTTCGGCGCCGGCTTACCGGAGGCTTACTCTGGCGGTTAGGGACTTGGTTGACCTGCAAAGGCAGGCCACACTGGATGCAAAACTGGCCATCGTCGGAGTTCAGACCCCCACAACTTGAGCAATACATCTCTATACTTATCCTGGGTTTAATCGGGCACGCCTAGACTTAACGTAGGCGATAGCCATTAGAACGACGCCGGTTCCAACCAAGACAATTGCCAGGTAATAGAAGGCTGCAAAAAGGGAGGTCGTATCGACAACAACCAATCCTATGGCCATAGGCATTGCTATAACCAACAGCACCAAGGATGTCTTTAAAGCCACTCTTGCCAATCCGGCGCCAAGGTACAACAGAATGGCTACGAAAACCGCGAACCCTCCAGCGCCAGAGACATCCTCGGTCGTGGAGGTGATGCTGTCATCAGGGTCGTCAAGCTCCGTGCCGAAGGCCTCCTCTACGCCTTCAAAAAAACTGCCGGTAACAAATGCACTGCACCCCGAAAAGAGCAGCATTGTGGCAGCTATCAACCCAAGGATCAGCGTCGCAGTTCTCATCCCAGAAGCAGACGATGTGCGACTGCTTTGTGCTGACTGGAGGACAGGCGCAGGTTGAGTTGGTGCACGGGAGTCTCCCATGGGATCACCGCACCCGGTGCAGAATCGGGCTTCGTCCACGTTCTGAGTTCCGCACTTCGTGCAGTACATCCTCTACCTCATCCTGCTCTGTTCCCGCATCGGTGTAAACAAATGCCAGTGCGAAGGCGTGGGACCAGTTGCTGCCAGGGGATAACTTCCCTGTCAAAGGCCCACGCATTTGATCGTCCCCGTTGAAGGATGCGGTTCAACAGCACTGTCGCCGACATGCCAGTTTGCAAGCAAATAGATGCAACCGCATAGACACGCGGCTTGTCCTTGAGCACCCGGAATTGCTGCAAATGCGCCAAACTTCGGTGCCATTGCCAGCACCCACAGCGTGGAGGAGAAGCCGCGCGTTTCGTTCCCGTAATTGGGGCTGCCTACACTCCGTCTGCGGGGATACGCTGTTATCGTGTTCTCCGGCTCCGGGCCAGCCGCCGCATTAGCGCGACGAAGGCTCTCTCCAAGCAAGGGCTACCATAACATATCAGTCATGCGTGTCAACCTATCAGTCGTGTGTTTATCACAACATGGTGAACGCGGAAACCGGAAACCGCACGCTCATAAGGTTCTTTTGCAATCTTGCCGTTATCGCGGAATCGGCGGTGGCTTGGTTACAGCAGCCACTGGTGCCTTCCCTCGTGGATCATCGAAACCAAAGGGACGCGCCGACCAGCGACAAGTCTCAGTCCATTAAACACAGTGCACAGTTCTCCTCTTACAGAGTCTGTCTGACCGTCCCGCGAGAAACGGTGACCAGACTGAATCCCGGCAGCTGGTCTTTGAACGGACGGCAGGTCAGCGAGAGGGTGCCAGTAGACCCGGGGCGTCGGTCCGCCGCTCTTCCCAAACACACAGGTATCGCCGTTGCCCGGTAGGCTGGCCCGACTGCGGCCAGGACCGGTGCGCCATGTCTGCCCTTCAGCTCATTGTATCACCAACCATGAGGGCCCCGTCTGACCGAGGCCAGGCCGGGCGAGATCGCCGGGTGGGTGCGGCACTCCCCCAGAGACCCAGTGGTCCAGCGTACCGCGCCTGCCGTGTCCGTCCCCGACGGGTATCCTAAGCATCAGCCTTCAGCAACCCGTCCCAAGGGAACAGCATCGACAGACCCTCCCCAAACCATTACTGACAGTTGCCCAATGACGGCGGCGGCTTCCGCTGATACGCTGGAGGCATGGCATTCTCACGAGAGCGCATCCTGGACGCCCTGGCCCGGCTGCCCTTCATAGACGCGGGGGAGCTGGCGCTGATCCTGGGCGAACCGCTGGCGACGGTGCATCGCGCCCTGTCCGGCCTGCTGCGAGACGGAATCGCCGGGCGGGTGAGCCACGGCACGGCCCTCCTGCCGTCCAGCCACCGCTACTACCTCACTAGGAAGGGCATCGCCCAAGCCGCCGACGCCCTGGGCTACGACGCGCCCTCGGACTTCGTGCGGGCCTACCCCGTGTCCCGGCAATGGTTGACGCTGCTCATCCGCCGCATGGACGCCGTGGCCTCCGTGTACCGCCTGGCGGCAACCCTCTCCCCCGGCGTGGACGGCTTGGAAACCCAGGTGGAGTTCCACCGCCGGGGCCGCTTCGACGTGGTGATCACCCTGCACAATGGCCGCAGCTTCGGCGTGGTGCGCCAGGGCCTGGCGCTGCGGCGCCGGTCCCTCTACGACCGGCTACGGGTCATCGCCGAGTACCGCTACAACCGCCGACCATCCGTGGTGCTGGTGCTAGCCCCCAGCCCCTGGGAGCAGCGGCTCACCGACGAATTCTGCCTGAACGCGGAACTCAGGGACTATTTCGTGGGCGCGGAGTGCCGGGAGACACTGGAAGAATGGGACCGCCTGAACTGGATTTCGTCCAACTGGGTGGTGGGCAGGATATACCGCACGCTGGAGCAGGTGGTTTCCGAGAGCGATACCGGCGGGTGGTACCACCCGGAGGCGCCGGGGCGCTTTAGTCGGTCTCAGCTGCGGACGCTGTAACGGAGGGTGCAGAAATGGCGAGGCATCATGGCCAGTAAGCTGGTCTACGCAGGGTCTGCAGAGGTGGCTCAGGATAATTGCGACCTGTTGGAATTAGCATTATCCCTGGACCACACCAAGGGCTGATTTTCGGTAACATTTCTCCATGAGGCAACGGGGATCGGCAAGACTAGTTGTCGTTGATAACCATGTCCCGTGCGTGCCCCTCAACCCGGCGGCAGTGGCTTGAACAACCCTGTTAGTCGGTAGTCCAGCTTAGCAATAAGTCCTAAACTTTTAACAGACTTGGAAGGGCCATCAATGCAGCGTGAATGGGCTTTCCCATAATTTGCGAATCTCCAGTAGTAGGATTCTGCCACTGTTTGGCCGCCGGTCTTTCTCTCCGCCCACGCCATGCCGTAAAGTAATGAAAGACCTCTCCGGTGAATGGTTCAACGACATTTTTGTATCAGCCGAATAGGTCTTTTTCCTCTGTCAGGTTCCACTATGCGACTTCCCACTTTCGCTTGGTTCCGGGATGGCTCATTTTTTCATATAATGGATTCCGGTTAATCCTTCACAGCGAGACAACCGCCCGTGCCGGAAACCGAAGACCTGTACGAAATCCTGCACCTGCACCCGTCAGCCCACCCGGACGTAATCCAGGCGGCCTACCGCCGCCTGGCCCTGCTTTACCACCCGGACAAGAACCCCTCGCCGGAAGCCACCGAGATGATGGCCGCCGTCAATCGCGCCTACGCTGTACTCAGCGACCCGGGGCGGCGGACGAAGTACGACCAGAGCCGTGCGGCGCAGACGAGATCTGGCGGAGCCAGTGCATCTGCCACAAGCAGCTCACAGGCTTCGCGTCCCCGAACCAACACGCCCCGAAATCCCACAGGATATTTCGCTATTGGCTCCACCAGAGACGAAGTTGCGCAGGTACAAGGGAATCCTCCACGCACTACATTTAACAGACGGTTAGCCAGAGAAACTTGGTACTATGGCAGGAGCAAGGTTGAATTCTCGATGGCTTCTGGATTGTGCCAAAATTGGTATAACTTAGGTGGCAACCTGAGAGTGCAAGCAAGGCAAGGCTCTAATATCACCTCCTCCGATTTTTTCACATTTGGTTCTCATAAGGACGACGTGGCAAGGCTTCAAGGTAGCCCTCAAAGAATTGAGATTAATCGATCTCTTGATCGAGAAACTTGGACTTATGTGCGATACGTGGCCGATATCTCTATCGAAGATAGCGTTCATTTTTCTTTCCGAGAAGGGCTAGTGGAAGGTTGGGATGGAGGACGCAGTCTCAAGGTTCGTGTAGAGCCAGGATTCCATATCTCTAATTTAGATTTTTTTACTCACGGATCTCATAAAGACGACATAGCCAGGCTCCATGGAACTCCGAATAAGGCATTGATAAAAAGGAGAATGCAAGAGGAAACTTGGCAATACCCTGGTGGGGCTGTTGATTTCCATTATCCTTCTGGTCTAGTCAAATTGTGGTATGGAAATGGACTAAAGACGCGGAAGAAGCCACCGCCTAGCAGCGGCTATTCCAGTAAACGGCCAACCGGAAACTCATCACCCGGTAATTCACGTCCTGGCCGTTCACCCAACCATGGAAGCACCGCATCAGGCAAAAGCTATTCCAGCGGACGCCCAACGAGTGGCGCATCGTCGAGAAACAGCCGTCCTGATAGCGGAGGCACACCACCAAACAGCAAATACTCTACCAGGCACACGACAAGCGACTCACCTTCTAGTAACTTAGGGACGACCAGCCGACCCAAGCTAGGAGTTCGAGACACATTCCGGCGATGGGTCAAGTATGATGTTTGTCTTCCATTCTTTCGATGGCTCAAATATGGTGTTTGGGACAGGTTACGAATGTAGTTCTCCACTCTCCCAACATTCATTATCTTTACCACAAGGGAGTTCCAACAATGGGCAACTGTAGGCTGTGCGGTGAGAAGGTCGGCTTTCTCCGAAGAGTCCATGGGGACTGCGACTCCATTCGCGCCAACGGGTTACAGGAAATGACAGAAATGGCTGCCCGGGCCGTCCTGGCGCGGGGAACCAGAGAAGCCCAACTGCGTTCTGATTTGCTTGAAATATCACAGCGTTCATACGTCGGTCCCGACAGCATTGATGCGGTTATTGCAGAAGCATGGCATCGCGCCGTGGGCGACAGCTTTTCCGATGGGGTCCTGACTGTCGAGGAAGAGGCGCGGTTGCTTGAATTCCGAAACAGGTTCGCCATCAATGGCAGCGAGGTGGATAAATCGTTGGCAGCCCTCGAAAAGGGAGCGCGAGACCGCGTAATGCTCGACGCCCGCCTGCTGGCCCTTACACCTTCCGACAGCTATAACCACCTGGACGAACTCCAAAGCTCAGTGAGGGCCTTGAGCCTGCCGCCGGAGGAAGCCAGGCAACTGCTGATTCGGGCTTGGGTGGCTGCCGTTGAGGGATCTATGGAAGACGGCATCCTGACACAGGCTGAGGAAAATGCCCTGTTCAGGTACATGGCCTATTTCAATTTTTCCAGGGACGACGTGGAGGACGCCCACAGGGACTTGGTGAGAGCCGCTGTGATCCGGGACTTGATGAACGGAGAAATCACCTACCGCCTGAACGTAACCGACCATCCATTCAACCTTCAAAAGAGCGAGAAACTGGTTTGGGCGTTCAGGGGAGTAGAGTACATTGAGACAACGACGAAACGCGAAAGGCGAGGAACTTCCCACGGCGTCAGCATCAGGGTAGCCAGAGGACTCTACTACCGCCCGTCCGCCTTCAAGAGCCGGGTCCACGAATGGGATGAGAATGTCCACGTTGATACCGGCATTCTCGGCGTCACTCCCAAGCACCTCTATTTCAGCGGCCCCAGAAAGAGCTTCCGAGTCAGGTACGACAAAATCGTGGCCTACGACGCTTTCAGCGACGGCATAGGCTTCACTCAGGATGCCGCCAACGCCAAACCAAAGAAGTTCGTTACCGGCGACGGCTGGTTTATCTACAACCTCGTAACCAATCTGTCCAATCTGTAAATTAGTGTGTTACAAGTTTGCAGCGCTATCGATTCGTCATCCCCACAGGGACGTGAATGAGGCGGACCCTACAATTGGGAGACCCCTGTATGAGAGTCTCGCTACCGGCGGCATCCAGCCTGTTTAGATCGGACCCAGGACTTCGGAGAAGGTCACGCACATTGAATGGCTTGCGCGCCTGCAACGTTTCACGCTGAATGAACCACAGCACGGACCTGCAAATCAACGAGTCTGGACCGCCAGGGAATCCGCCGGATAGCCGAACAGTTCCACCACCCGCCTTGCCCGCTGTGCAATCAATGATCCCGCTCCCTGGCAGGAGGCGTAGATTCCCGAATCCCCAACCGGCTTGGGAACGTAGGGGTCCTCCGCCGACCTCGAAAAATAGGGGCGCTCTCTACCCCGGATCTCCAGGACTTTCTCGAAATCCTCCGGGTGCCGCTGGCGCATCAGCAGGCAGACCCGTACCAGCAGGTCGGGCCAGGAAGATACGGGCTGCGTCTCCGATAAGAAGGTGAACGAGGCGGGCCTCCGGCGAGAAGGCACGCCACTGGCGCTTGCCGGCCTCGCTTGGCCCTCGGCCAAGGGCAGCAGTGCAGCCCTGCTCTCTGTCAGCACCCTCCTGACCTGCCGCGCCTCGGGCCGGTAGCCGGTCCTCTGTTCGGCGGCGGTGGCTATGAGTTCCACAAGGCCATCCTGGAGGCCCAGCACCACCTGCCGCCACCCGTCCAGGACGGCCTGCCGGGCAACGATGTCCCCGGTCTGGTCCCGGAGCGTCCTCTCAGCTGATCGCGCCGACTGTCCGCTCGCGACCCTGTCCCTGGACAGGTACCTGTTCAGTTCCTCCGCCGCCGCAACGGGGTCTCCGGCGAGGTCCACCTCGCAAAAGCGATGACTGTTGCCACGATAGTCGGGCGCTTGGAATAGCAGCAGCCACCTACGCCCATTGGTCAGCACCCCCAGCGGCGCGCCCACCCTGGAGCATTGGGCCGCCAGCCGGCGCTCATGCCTGCCGCTGTCGAGGTTCTCGCTGAAGCGCTTCACCTCAAGCAGAACCCGGGGAGATGCTGGGCTGCCCGTTCCCCTAGAGGGTGCGGCCATCAGGGCGAAATCCACTCTGGCGTTGCCGGTCGTGTAATCCGGCATTACCTCTGAAATGTCGAATACGTCCCAGCCGGCGGCGCTCAACAACCGGAGCACCACGCCCAGCTTGACGCTGCTGACGTCCAGATCCTCCAGTGCTGGGATGGCGCCGATACCGGCGATGGCGATGGAGATTGCTTCGGTGTAATTGCCCTTGAGCATAGTCGCTGTTTCCTGACGCGGGTTGAAAGGGAGCTGCCCTTAGGACGGCCAGTCCACAAGTCGATAGCGCACTGCCGCGTCCCGGAATGGGATTATAGGGCATCAAGGGTTTCCGGTGTGCGGATGCGTTGGTCCTCGGGACGGCGGCGAGACGAGGGGCAACGGGAGGGCAACGACTCTCGTTGCCTCCCAAGTAGGCCCCCGCAGGGTTCCAGTCGTATCGTCGGCAGTTCTGGCGTTTGATGTCCTAAACGGCCTCCGGTTCCGGTTTGTTGAGCATCACCTCGTAGCCCCGCTCGTCCACCAGGTGGTTCACCGAGACCCGGCCCCGGCTATCGTAGCCGGAGGTGTAGGCGAAATCCACCTCGGCTCCCCAGGGCACCCGCCCGCCGGTGCGGATAGTATCGCCGCCCGGCCCGCCGGCGCCCCTGACCACCACGCCGTTGCGCCCGCCCTTCTTCCAGCCCATGACCTTCAGCTCCACCGGAGCCACCAGTTCCCGTGCGGTCGGCGCGAACAGGACGGCGTGCAACCTGCGCAGCACGTCCCCCGAGGGGGTGCGCTGCCCGTTCATTATCTGGGAGAGATGGGCCGGGCTGATGCCGGCCCGCCGGGCCGTCTCGTTCTGGCTGATTCCGTGAGCCTCCATGCGGTCCCACAGCGCCCTGGGGTCCACGGTGGGAGGCTGGGCGGACTCGACCTTCACGGGAGCATCCAGCACCGCCTCCATCCGGGCCTGGGCGGCGGGACTCAGGTGGCGCTGGCCCCGGGACACCTGGACGACGTATCCGTAGCTGAGACCCGTCCGGTCGGCCACCTGCCGCAGGCTCAGGCCCCGCTCCCTGGCCCGCTCCCGGACATAGCTGCTTTCACCGCCGTGTACCGCACCGCCTTGGCGGTATACCGTCCCCTGTCCGGGCACCTCCCCCAGCACCGCCTCTACTTTCTCTCGTAGCACTGGAGTCCAGGGCCTGCGCCCGTTGGCAACGGCGCACAGGTGGCTGTAGTTCACGCCCATCCTTGCTGCCAGTTCCTTGACGGTGAGGCCGTGGCGCCGGGCCGCCGCCTGGAGTTCGCTCTCGGATTTGCCTCGGTTCTCCCCCTTGTTCTCTGCCTGTACCTTGGTGTCCTTTAGGGAGTTGGTGCCGCCGTGGCTTTCGATGATGGTATTGGGGTTGCTGGTGATTTCCGCGTCGTTCGCCTTGTCGATGCTGGTAGTCGCCTTCATATCGCTTTCTCCGAAAGACAGAAAGCGAGGCGGTCCGAATAGACCGACCTCGCTCTCCGGTTAAAGATGCGGGTCTTTGGGTGCGGTCCATTCAGCCGCTTTGGTCGTGTTCACTAGGCTGGGAAACACGAAGAGCGGGGCCGCCTCCCCGCATTTGGGAGAGACGGCCCCGCTCGTTGACGCCTATTCGATTGTCAGGGGCGGCCCACTAGCCGCCCCGGTTTCCGCCGCGCCGCGCTTGGGGCAGCGGGTTTTGGTTTGTTACCGCCGGTTCACCGGTCGCTCCAACCGGCCTGTTACGGCAGGGAACTCAAGATCATCGTTTTCGCTGTGTATCACCTCCTCGATGTAGTTGTAGTTGTCGCCGTTGTCGTCGTTATCGCTGACGTGCTGCCTGTTATCGACCAGGTCGCCTACGGCGACAATGGCGCCTGTGATTGGCCCCATAACCTGTCTCTTGGCCCCGATTTCTGCCACCGGCAGCGCCGCATTGGAGACATCG
The DNA here is from genome assembly GCA_964291565.2 of Dehalococcoidia bacterium. Taxonomy (GTDB): domain Bacteria; phylum Chloroflexota; class Dehalococcoidia; order Lucifugimonadales; family UBA3495; genus Bin22. The sequence continues at coordinate 3,218,276 of OZ219949.1, read as the reverse complement.
CCGTTGCCTGCCCGAACCAGCCCGTGCCAGTGTCGGCAAGCGACAGCCACGCGATGTCCACGTCCGTTGACCGTGCGACCGGCACCGCCTCACGCCCTCCGGCCCAGGACGCACTGCCCCCAGGGCAGTGTTCACCAGGTCAAGCCGGCTAGTGCGGAAGGCGCACTGCTCCCAGGGTCAGGCGATGCAATGGGAAATGACGGTTGCGGGTTGGCGCAGGGCGTGGATCGCCCAGGCCAGATACCAGCCGCTCAATCCGACCGCGCGTCGCCGGACGCATTACGCCCAGGGCAGGTTGGCGCAACTCGGAACGACGGATTGGGAGTTGTTGAAAGGCGCAGTTCGGCCAGGGTCAAACTTGCCGGGTGACTGTCGTGAGGGGAATGGGAGAAGGACGCAGTGAGGTCAGCGGCCACGCCATCAGCCAGCGCGCCGCCGGAGACCGCGTTGCAATGGTGAGCGTCCGGTCAGTCGTTCTCAAGCGACCGGAGCGTACGGGACTTGCGGCGTGGTCAATGCTGCACAGCAGCTACGCCGAAGTGGTGAGAGGAAAGTTAGAGTTGCTGGTCAACTCCAACCGCAAAGTGAAGGAACAGCGAAGCAGGTCAGTCGCTCCGCCAGGCTGTCCGATAGGCAAAGGGAAGACAGGGATGCCGTGCTGGTTCCGGTTGCCACCTCCTCGATTCAGTCCGTGGGGCAGGGATGCCGCCTTGGGTTGGGAATAACCAGTCAGAGCGCACCGTGCGCCTCGGGTAGTGTCCCTTGCAGACGCCCATCGGGAGAGCGCGGTGCTCAATCCCTCCGGTCAGTCCAACGCGGGTGGCCGTTCGGAGAGCTGGGCTCGATCCTATGCGGCCGTTCCCGGGTCCAGGAACGGGACCCTCCAGCTTTCTCGGCAGGAAAGACTGGCAAAAGCCTGAATACATAATCCAGTATCCATCGTCGCCGGCACTGACGCAAGGGGTTTGGCGTCACCCGGCTGAAAGTGATTGCTAAACCCTAAGCTCCGCTCCCGAACCCAGCCACCTGCCAGATTCAGTCGTTGGGATCAGGGTCCCGCCCGGCATTGGGTTTCCACGCAATGCGCACCGCGTGTTTCCCTGGGCAGGGTTGACGGCTGCCGACAGGGCGTCGATCGCTGAGAACAGGCAGCAATTCCCTGGCGGCCGACTCACAGAGGAAACGGTCCAGAGTGATGATAGCCGGCCACGTCGCACCTGGGGAGCCGCGGCCAGTCAATACTGAGGTGTTCGCCGTGGACATCGCCCACCGGGAGGCCGTTCACGACCATGCAGAACGCGCGAAGTTCCGCCGATTGGCGATTGCCGCATCTCGGCCCTCACGGAATCGCCGTCAGCCACGACCCGTTCCCCCGATTCCAAATGTTTCGCCTCTCCTGCAACTTGCGGGACAAGTTGCATTTTTCCGCAATCTGCCCTTGACAAAAAGTGTTCGCCGCCCTGGTCCGGTAGAGGGTGATTTTCTTGCCATTCAGCTTGGCAACGGCCCCCAATCCGCAACTTGCGCTTAGACCACTTCCCTGTACACCCCAATGACCTCCGAATGGACCCTCTCAGCATCTCGCGGGGAGTACGCCGGGAACCCGGAGGCCTGTCCGTCCCGCTTGACTCGGCCGTGGTTCTGCCCAACCAATGGGATCCACCTCAGAGTGCCTGATATACTCCACCGCGATGCCCGAGCAGGAGTGACATAGGCAGAATGTCAAGAGCGCCGTTAAGAGGAATGAAATGGTGTCTTATAGTGGCGGTTCTGGCCCTATCGGCTACAACTGGCCTGTCGTGTGGCGCTCCTGAACCCACACCAACTCTCGCTCCAACTCCCTTGCCCACTCCCATACTCACCGTTACCCTCACACCATGGTCCATGCCGACTTCAACGCCTGCGGCCGACTACAACAAAGCCGAACGGGAACTCATTGGGGAATGGTTTGACGATGACCCTGGCGTCGACGAATATATCACGATTTACCGGGAACGTGGACGACTGCGCATGGAGTACAAAAGCCGTAACGGAACCACGTTATTCGATTTTCTGATTGTCGAAAGCCAGTCACCACGCGGGCGCCGTTTTCAAGCAAGCGAGTCGCTTATGTTCTACATCATTGATGCTCGAGGCGACCTTCAGATTTGGGATCATGCAGGTCTTCTGACTACGGCCAGAAAGACCAAGTAAGCTCTACGGTATGGCGCTGGAGTCGCAGACCCATACTCGAGGAGGCCGGAAGATGGTTGACGAAGACCAGGAACGGAGGTGTGGCCTGCGCGCTGAGGGACACGAGGGCATGAGTGAAACGGGTAGCTCGGTTGTCATAGAAGAGAATGGCTTTCACTGCCGGGCCTCGGGCTAGAACTGGGGGCAGCTTCCCGAAGGCGTGGTCTGCCAACAAGAGACGGCCGTCGCGGTGGACTCCTATGAGTACCAGCCCAGAGCTGCGCAGGCAGTCGTAGCGGACAAATTGGAGCGGGACCTACACCATTACCTTTATAATTAGTCGTTGGCAGACCAATTTTAATCTCTGCCTATGAGGTTCCAGTTGATAATTGCCGGAGTAGACTTCCCAATCCCGCTACTGTCCGCCCTAAGAGACCAGCGCCTGGTGGTTTTCGCGGGAGCCGGCGTTTCAATGGGCAGTCCGGCTAATCTGCCCAATTTCCGGCAACTGGCGCTCAGAATAGCCGAAGAAACGGGCTATGCCCTATCCGACTCGGAACGAGAGGACGACTTCTTGGATAGGCTTAAGAAGGTCGGCCCTGATGTACACCAACTAGTTGCCCAACTGCTACAGCGAAACAACCCCGCTCCTACTGATTTACACCGAAATCTCCTCCGACTCTACAGCGGACCAGAGGAGGTTTGTGTAGTAACTACCAACTTCGACACGCTATTTCAGCAAGCTGCCACCAACCTATTTAGCCCCCGCCCAAAAATCTTCCAGGCGCCCGCATTGCCCTTGGGCCAAAGATTTCAGGGCATAATACAGATTCACGGGTCAGTAAATGAGCCAGCAGAAATGATACTGACCAGCGAGGATTTCGGAAGAGCCTATCTGACCGAGGCTGACGGATGGGCACGCCGCTTTTTGGTTGACCTCTTCGCCGAATTTACAGTTCTCTTCATAGGCTACAGCCACAATGACACACTGATGAACTACTTGAGCCGCTCTCTGCCAAGGCAGAGCAATGACCGCCGGTATGCCTTCATCGGAGACCAAAGCGACGACCCCAAACGCTGGCTTGATTTGGGGATACAACCTATCGCTTTCCGTCAAGACAACAAGCATGACTACACCCGTCTGGACTCGGCGATGGACATCCTGGCAAACCACGTGCGCCGTGGCATCCTTGAGTGGAAGCGAGAAATCACCGAAATAGCCAACGGTCCACCCCCTTCTGACGACGAGTCTCAAGGGATTATCGAAAACGCTCTCAATAACCCCTCACAGACTCATTTCTTCACGGCCGCCGCTGAACACCCGAACTGGATAGCATGGCTCGACCGCCGCGGCTATTTGGACGCCCTCTTCACCGGGGGCGAGCTAGAAGACAAAGATAGAATTCTGGCCTATTGGTTGGCTTCTCGATACATGGCAACTCACCCCGACGAGTTGCTTGCCGAAGTTCAAATCCGCGCGCCCCAACTCAACTACGAGTTTTGGCGTCAGCTAAGCTGGCAACTTCACGGTAATGCCCAACAAATACCAAATCCAGATTCACTCTCCCGCTGGGCGGCTGTCTTAACAGCCATTTCACCAAAGAATGCTGATGCACACTTCCTCCGGTTAATAGCAGAATCCTGCGCCGATGCAGGACTCTCTGACAACCTGTTACAGGTCTACGATGAGATGACAGCCAACTTCAACAGGAAGTTGGATTGGTCTACTCGGGGAAATTCACAGGATAGCCTTTATGCGATGGAAACCTTATGGGGGAAATGTCTCAAGCCTAACCTGTCGGAGATCGCAGAACCGCTGCTCAGGCGAACTACCATTGCCTTAGAAAACCGTTTCTCAATGCGGAAGTCACTATGGCAAGCCACTCGAACAGGCGATTCAGATAGCTTCCATCGGTCTGCCATAGAACCTCACGAGCAAGACAATTTCCGGCAAGTAATCGACGTGTTGATTGACATCGCCAGGGATTGCCTTGAATGGCTTTGCGCCAACCAGATCGACACAGTAAAGTCGTGGTCCGAACACAACATAAATGCTCCTGCACCGTTATTGAGAAGGTTAGCAGTTCATTGCCTGTCAGTGAGAAACGACCTGTCTCCTGACGGTAAAATCGACTGGCTCCTAGATCGTGTTGAATTGCACGACGTAGCTGCCCACCACGAGGTATTCAGAGTCGTCAGCGAAATCTATCCACAGGCCGGATTGGAAAAACGAAAGGGCTTCATCGAAGCCGTATTGAGCTACCAATGGAAAATTGAGGACGACCCCGATAGAGACCTCAGGTCCGCCCATCACTGTTTCAGGTGGCTGGATTGGCTACACAAGGCTGCCCCTGAATGCGGGCTTACCAAGCAAGCCCTTGACGAAATTCTAGAACGGCATCCCGATTTTCAGTCTCCTGAGCACCCTGACTTGACCCATTACTGGCGAGGTTTTCGGCAAGTTCATGGTGAACCAAGCCTTTGGACAGTGTCCGAAATACTGGAACAATCCCCAACTGAATGGCTGGCAAGAGCACTGGAAGAAAACCCCAGTGAACATCCACTCCACCCGAGGAGCCAGCTAATCGACAACCTAGAGGAGGCGGTGAAATATGACCCTGGCTGGGGATTCGAGCTGGCAGAGGCAATGATGAAGGCTGGCTCGTGGGACAGCCATCTCTGGCGCGGGACAATCGAGGGCTGGTCCGGGGCCGAACTTAACGAGGAAAGCCTCGTGAAATCATTTGAATACCTTTCCTTGACGGAACTCCACGACCATCACGCCGCTGAAATTGCCGCCATCTTGGGTAAGCTGATCGTCAAGAACCAAGTTGTGGTGAATCAAACCGCCCTGCAACTTGCAAACGCAGCGGCAAGGATTCTGTGGCAAAGAATCCCACCTGAAGACCGGATGCCAGATTCGGCCTGGACAACGAGGGCGATAAGTCATCCGGCAGGTGACCTCGCTCAATTTTGGACTCATAGCATCTCTACCTGGAGAAGTTTGCAGGAACCAGCGCCGGACGAACTTAATGAAGAGTACCGGGATGCCTTGTCGGAAATGGTAGCGAACCAGGATTTGCGAGGCACCCTGGCAAAGGTAATACTGACCCTGGAAATTGCATTTTTGGCATTCGTGGATGAGGCATGGGTCCAGCAGAACCTAATCCCGTTGCTATCTCCCAGCCATCCTGACTTCGTTCCCGCTTGGTATGGCCTAACGCACTGCGGGAGCATGACACCACGAACGGCGGAACTCCTGAAGCAGCCGTCGCTGGAAGCAATAGAACATATCGGAAATGAACCCGCTGCGGACCTCCAATTTAGATTCATCACCTTATACACCCAACTTCTTGCCTGGTCAGCGAACAGCCCCACGGACGAATGGATCACAAAGCTCTTCATACACGGCAACGAAGAGGCCAGGGTCAACTTCGCAAGGAGAATTGCTCATAGCCTCAGCTCACTAGAGGACACAGCCCAAATCGAATGGTGGGCAACGTGGCTAAAGGGCTATTGGCAGAATCGCCTTCTAGGAGTGCCTGTAACTTTAAGCGACGCCGAGATCGAGGCCATGCTGGAGTGGACGTGTCTACTGACGGCAATCTATCCCGAGGCCGTGGAACTAGCTATCCAGATGCGTCCGGTCAACCTGCACCATGCAACGATTCTCCATCAGCTCAAGGAATCTGAGCTCGCCGACAAATACCCTGAGTCAGTTGCGAGGCTTCTTATTCATCTGAGTAAAGCTGAAGAACCCAAATTCATGTGGTACGGAACATCAGAAATAATTGACAGACTGCGAAAGCATGACCTCGATGCAGAGACCGCCACAGGCCTTGATGAAGTCATAGCCATATTGGGCCTATAGCAAGACTGCCTAAAGTCCATCAGTGGCCTCAGCGTACAACGCACACGCCGAAGGGGAATGAGTCCGATGGAGAGCGTATGCAGGACCACAGCCACGACTATGGTCACATATTCCACCCTGGCCACAGGCACGAGTACCTCTCTCGGCTTGACCACCAAGGCCATGCTTACGACTACGCCTCGGAACTTAGGGAGGTCTACCACCGCTGATATTCTCGACGTGTGTTGGTATTGGATTAGGCCCAGGCGCAGGCAGACCAGGGCGATGGAATCCCGCAGCATGGTCACGCCCTTACTGTAGCCCTTGGTTCTCCGGTGCAGACGGTTCAGCTTGTCCCGCAACACCGAGTGCAACCCCTCGATCCGGTTGTCCTCCAGGCCTTTGCCCGCCACGTGCCGGTTCCGGGGCAGCCACTCATAAACCCGGTAAGCATCGCTGACGTACCGCTGGGCTTCGGGCAGCCGGTCAAACAAGTCCAAGAAGGTGGTTTCGCTGCGGTCTCCCACCTCAAAGTCCACCCACCGCCCACCGTCCTCTTCCTCCACTACTGCCGTCCAGACCCACGCCTCCTGACGCTTCTCCCCTCCCCGCACCCCCACATAGCTCCACATCTCATCAAAGGATATGACCCGGACTGGCCCTCGGCCGTCGGCGTCCCGCCTGTTGCGCCACCAGGACTCGCAGCAACTCCCAGGCCCACTAGGCTTTTTTGACCCAGGAATAGACCGTTCCCGACTTCACCTCCAGCACCCGCACGATAGCCTCCAAACTGCTCCCCTCGGTGTACATATCCACCGCCAGCTTCCTGACCCTCTCCGGCTGGTGGGGATGCTCCGCCCCAGGAGTGAAATGGTAGAGACATTGACCGCAACGGTAGGTCTGCTTGCCCCGAGACCGTCCGTACTTGGGCAGCCTCCTGAGCTTGCCGAAGGGTGGATCCGCAACGAGGACATTGTTGGTCTTTCCGGTAAACCCGTGGTCGTGACATCACCTCACCTCCACATCACCCCTCTTTTCTGGACCAACCCCAGCTTAAACCATTACGAACATATGTCCGGGATACCCACATTCGATCCCCGCGTTGAAGACCCTGCACACCTCGTCCAGTTACCTCTGCGGCCTACGCCATTTATCGTAACCTTCGGACAGGCACCGGAGCTTGTTTCCCCATTCAACATGACGCGCATGGACCAAAGCCATCATGCGCTCGTCTTCACGCACTACTGCCACTTTGTCGAAATCGTGAAGCGACAAGATTGCGTCGATCGAACGAATTACAGCGTCCTGTGAGTTTTGGCGTCTAGGTGCTGTGTTGTAAGTGGATATTTGCAGGAGAATTCCGCCGGGCACAGCTTCGAGGGCCCGTAGTACCCGTACAAGATCTTCTGGATAAAGGTCCCCTCCTTCACCATCTTCATCTTCGCCAGAGCGTCTGTCGTACTTGTAAGGGTCAAAGGAGACCAGCGTTAGAGAGTCTTTTGGCAGGCACACATCAAGGGGGGCGGGCAGTCCAGCCGAGAACCTTCGCCTCCAATCGCCAACGAACACTCCATTGAACGGCTCTTGAACCGTCAGGTTCGGACTTGGTCCAACCTTGTCCAACCACTTGGCGATCTCCGCTGCGGTATCCGGGTTTTTTTCGCACAAGAGCAGGGAATGGGGAGCGTTCCAAATCTCGTGCACGAACGCAGCGCTACTAGGATATCCATCTTCGATTGATCGGTGGTTAGCTATACTGTTGTCGCTGTTCATCATCTTTGACCGTGTAACCGGCGAGATTTTCATGGTCATTAACCGTGATTTTCATGGTCTTTGACCCCTCTGGAAGCCAAATCGGCGACCATTGCCACACTTCAGTTCCGAGGTGGAGCAATGGCGTACCGGGAGGTTTCCAGAATGGAAATAGCAGAAGTCATCCGTCGCTGGCAGGCGGGGTCCGGTCCCCAGCAGATTTCCTCGGGAACCGGTCTCTCGCGCAATACGGTGCGCAAGTACCTGGCGGCGGCCAGGGCGATGGGAATCGCCAAGGACGGACCTCCGCCTGACGAGGAGCAGTTGAGCCTGCTGGCAGTCATCGGCCAGTCGGGGCCGCGACAGGTGCACACCCCCAGGCAGGATGCACTGGAGCCTTGGGCCGACCAGATCTACCAGTGGCTCACCGGCGACCGGCTGCAGATGACCCGCATCCACGAGTTGCTGGCCGCCAGAGGCTGCCCGGTCTCCTACCCGTCGCTGAGACGCTTCGTGGTCAAGCGCAACTGGCGCAGGATCGGCAGGACCACTGTCCGCATGGAGGACACACCGCCGGGCCAGGTGGCCGAGTCCGACTTCGGCCGCTTGGGCATGATCACCGACCCCGTAACGGGACGACGCCGGGCGGTGTGGGCCATGGTCATCGTGCTGTGCCATTCCCGCCACTGCTTCCTCTGGCCAATGCACCAGCAGAAGCTGGAGGACGTCATCGCCGGTCTGGAGGCGGCCTGGGCCTTCTTCGGCGGGATGCCCCAGTACCTGGTGACCGACAATTTCCCCGCCGCAGTGGTGGGGCCCGATCCTCTTAATCCGGTGCTCACCAGGGGCTTTCTGGAATACGCCCAGCACCGGGGCTTCATCGTCGACCCGGCTCGGAAGGGCCACCCCCAGGACAAGCCCAAGGTGGAAAGGGGCGTGCCCTACGTCCGGGAGCGTTTCTTCAAGGGCGCCGAATTCAACGGCCTGGCCCACATGAGGGCCGAGGCTCCGCGGTGGTGCCTGCAGGTGGCCGGAATGCGGATCCACGGCACCACCCGCAAGCGTCCGCTGGCGGTCTTCCAGGACGAGGAGCGCCACACCCTGCTTCCCTGGGACGGCGAGCCCTACGACATCGGCGACTGGCGCAGCGCCAAGGTCCACGCCGACCATCACATCCAGTGCCTTCAGTCCCTCTATTCGGTGCCGTCCGGCGCCTGCCCTCCAGGTCAGGAGGTGGAGGTGAGAGTGGGCAGCAAGCTGGTGCGCATCTATCACCGCGGGAAACTCATCAAGGTGCACCAGCGCCAGCCCAGGGGCGGCCGCGCCACCGACCCCGACGACTACCCCGCCGAGCTCTCGGCCTACACCACCAGGGCGCCAGACCACATCAAGCGCGAGGCGGCCAAGCTGGGGCCGGCGGTGGATGAATTCGCCCAGAGCCTCTTCGAGGGCAGCGTGCCCTGGGCGAAGATCCGCCAGGGACACAAGCTGCTGCGCCTAGGCGAGCGCTACACCGCCCAGCGCCTGGACGCCGCCTGCCGCAAGGCCCTCTCCGTGGACCTCATCGACGTGCGCCGCCTGGAGCGCATCTTAGTGCAGGCCTTGGAGGAGGAGACCCTGCCCCAGCTGCCTCTACCCATGCCGCCAGGACGCTTCGCCCGTCCCGGCTGCGTCTTCTCTCACGCCAAAGGAGGTAAGTCATGACCAGAACCACCGAACTCACGCCACTGCTCAAGCGGCTCCAACTGGGACCCATGGCCGACACTCTGCCCGAGCGCATCGCCCTGGCCCGCAGGGAGCAACTGGACTACGCCTCTTTCCTGGAGATCATCCTCAGCGACGAGATAAACCGCCGGGCTCACCGCCGCATTGAACTCAGGCTGAAGAACGCCGGTTTCGAGGAGACCTGCCGGCTGGAGGACTTTGACTGGTCTGCGACCATCACCCTGGACCGCCGGCTCCTGGACGCCGCCTTCTCCCTGGAGTTTCTCGACAAGCACGAGCATGTCCTGCTGGTCGGCCCCGCCGGGGTCGGCAAGAGCTTCCTGGCCCAGGCCTTGGGCTACGCCGCGGTACGCTCCGGACACACCGTGCGTTTCGTCCACGCCGATGACTTCTTCAGAGCCATGGCCCAGGCCCGAGTGGACAACTCCGTGGACCGCACCTTCCGGTCTTTCCTGTCGGCCGACCTGCTCATCATGGACGACCTGGGCCTGCACCGGCTCACCGCCCAGCAGTCGGCCGACCTCTACGAGCTGATCCTCAACCGGCACCGGGCCTCCAGCTTCGTCATCACCAGCAACCGCGCCGTCGACGAATGGCTGAGCCTCTTTGACGACCCCGTCCTGGGTAACAGCGCGTTGGACCGGCTGGCAAACGCCAGCTACCAGATCGTCATCGAGGGCTCCAGCTACCGGGAACGGCAGTCGCCGCACCGGGCATTGCTGGGCTCAGGCCGAGAGGGAGGTGATTGACCGAAAGATAACACCGTGATAATAGTCAGACCACTGTGCTTCCAGAGGGGTCAATGACCGTGAAAATCTCCGGTCAAAGACCACGAAAATTGACACTGTGCCATGCTCGCTCGTAGGCCGATCCATCACTGAGCAACCCATCCCGCACCCGATTGAACTCGCTACTGGATTTAGTGGGTTTAGCGCGAAGAGTCGCCCATGGGGCCATAGCGTGGGCGTCGATGTAGTTCAGTCCAGATACGTTATCGCTGGCAACGGTCAGTAACTCGCAAAGCGTCCAATGTTGCATCAGGTGGCCGACATTGCCCATGTAGCTCCCCATGATTCTGCCTCATTCGGTAAGGGTGATCAATTCAACAGCCGTCGCGAGCCATCCGCGTCGACAATACTTTGGATGGTCCATACTACACTGGTACCGGATTTATCCAGGGCATGGGGCCAGTGTTCTGGGTGGCCGACGCTCCGGGATAGCGGCTGGGGCACAGAAGATATTCGTCACTGAGTGCCGGGCGCCCGATGAGTAGTAATGACGCTAGCAATGGGCGGCATTGCCTACCTCCGCCACAAATCCAGCGTCAGCACCCGCCTCAGCAGCCGGGCCCGTTTGGCCCGGCCCAACTCCCGCCGAGCCTCCACCAGCGCCTCCTGCCGCCACCGCACGTGGTCCTTTCGCCTTGACTCGTCAAGCGGGTCAGTCTCGGGCGGGAGTGTAAGGCGGAACTCCCCCAGCATCTCCACCTCCAGCTCCCAACGGCGAACCCTTGCCACGGCCCGGTCGACACGGCTCCCCGACGCCTGACCAACCAACCGCAGCCGCCGCCACTCGGCCACCAGCGGCGCCGCCGGGCCGAATGCGTGCGCCTCGTCAGGCTGCTCCTCCAGCGTAACGACGCCAGCGTCGAGGATACCCGGCCTCCTCCTGGGCGGGCGCCACTCCTCCGATTGTGTCTGTTCACCTCCAACCGCATCGTCCCCGGCCGGCGGCTCTGTTCGCTCCTCCAACCCCGCGACCCGCCGCCGCAGCGCCTCCAGTTCCACCGCCTGGACCTCGACCGTCTCCCGCAACTCCCGGTTTTCACGCTTCAGCGTCGCCACCAGTTCATGCTGGGATTCCCCGGCACCATCCTCCACGCCGTCGCTGACGCCAGCACCGAGGCCATCGTCGCCAGCAACCTGCGAGTCCCGGAACTCCTGCAACACCTGGCGCATCCTCCGGGTGACCCGGCGGGACTGCCGGCACCTGCTAACCGTGCGGTAATTCACTCCCAGGGCTTCAGCTGCGCCCGTCGGGCCTCTGTCGTTCACCAGGGCGTCCAGGAGGTCCAATAGAGGCTGGTCGTCGGCGTCCAAGGCTCCGCCCCCGTCTCCAACGCCCGGTCCGTCATCGTCCATAACGCCCTCCGGATCAGGTAAGAAGTACAATCTCAAAGGTACAATAACTGCAATGTCGTTGCCACAGAGATTAAAGAAAAGTGTTCGCTGAAATGGCCCTCGCCGTGCCGGCATCATACCTGATTCAGCTTTGAAACAGACCCGGATTGCACTGTGCAACGGCTTTCATTTCCTTGTACAGGCCAATGCGGGCGAAAACGATCTCGTGACGATTGCACCCTGTCATTTCAGCTCCCCATGGCCGACAATGGATGGATACCCCCGTCCGCCTGCGGCAAGCGCCGGTCCGGGATGTGGAAACCGGTCGAGCGCGCGGCACGAGGCCCTGTGTACTCCCCCTCATACTGCCTCTCCGCCGCAGGCCCGACAGAATTAAGGAGACGAAATGTGCAACTCACTGCCAACCGGTGACATTCAACAGGCCAATAGCGCGGGGAAAGCGCCCGCCGCCGGGCGCCGGAAACAGGTTCCGGCCCCGAGGAGGAAATTATATGAAATTTGGCATCATCGGCAAAATCCTGGGACACAGGCCCCGGCCGGAAAAGCGGCTGATCGCCGTCACCTCGGAGCGTACCGGGGATCACAGCCTGTCGGGAGTGGAGAGCTTCCTGAACACCATCGGAGTCCCTGAACCCTTCTCCCTGGAGCTGGCCGGGGACTCCGCCGGAGTCGCCCTGCTGGCCCGCTGCCGCGAGGGTTCCTTCGTCAAACAGCAGGTGGGTGCCTTCTACCCCCAGGCCCGGGTCAGCGAGGTCTCCCCGGAGGACGACCCGCTGCATTTGGCGGAGGGTGAGCGGGCCTGGTCCACGACCCTGCGGCTCCGCGGGCCGGAGTACCTGCCCCTGCGCACATTCAGGGACGACGACCTGAAGGAGCCGGGGTCCGATCCATTGGTCTCCCTCATCGGCGCCATGTCCGGCCTGGGAGAGGGAGAAAGGCTGGTGGCGCGAATCAGGCTCCTCTCCCTGGGACCGGACTGGGCGCGCCAGCACCAGCAGAGGACCCAACAGCGGCAACAGACCGGCCTGGCCGGCTCTCCTCCGGACGGCCAAGAACAGTTTCAAACCAAGCAGGCAGTGTCCTTCGTCATCATGGGCGCAACGGCCCTGGTGGGGATCAGGGGCTACTTCTGGGTCCGGGACGGCGAGACCTGGAAGGCGGTGCTGCTGGGCCTGGGCGTAGCGGCCGGTCTGGTCGTGGCGGGCTGGGCCTGGTGGCGCATCAAGAAGTTCCTGAACGGCGACCGCCACCACGACCCACTGCTGATCAAGGAAAAGGTCGACCGTCTGGCCTACGACGCCCAGGTAGAGTTGGTGGCCGTCCTCTCGGAGCACGGCGACGAGCTCCGGGCCAGGGAGATGCTGCGCAACGCGGCCCTGGCCTACCGGGGATACGACAATCCCGCCGGGGCCAGCTTCAAGGCGGGCAAGGTCCGGCCCGTCATACCCGAAACCGAACCCTTCCCGCCGGCCCGGGGCATGTGGCAGTCCCGCAACGTCCTGGGCGTCCGGGAACTGGCCTCGCTGTGGCATCCCCTGGGAGGCGGGAATCAACTGGCGGGAGTGCCCCGCGCCGGGTCAAGGATACTGACTCCATCGGCCAAGGCCGTGTCCGAAGGGGCCTACCTGGGAGACACCGTGGACAGCAGGTCCCGCCGGGTCCACCTGCCGGAGGACGCCATCCGGCGCAACCAGTTCCTGGTGGCCCGCACCCGCATGGGCAAGTCCACCGTGATGAACCACGTGGTCACCCACCTGATGCGGGAGAAGGCGGCGGGGAGGAATGACGACGCCATCATCGTCGTCGACCCCCACGCCGACCTGGTAGAGGACCTGCTTAAGCAGGTGCCCGGGTCCATCCTCGACAGCGTTTATCTCATCGACCTAGCCGACAAGAAGCAGGCGCCTGGCATCAACCTGCTGGACTCCAGGGTATTCCCCGACCGGGACCGCACCGCCGACTCGGTGGTGCGGGTGGCCCACGGCCTGTGGGAGCAGTGGGGACCCCGGATGCAGTCCATCCTGGAGCACACCGTCAAGAGCCTGCACGAGTACAACTGCCATCCCGACACCGGCGAGGACGAGCAGCTGACCATCCTGGACGGGTCCCGGATGCTGTCCGACCGGAGGTTCCGCAACAAGGTGCTGCTGCGGGTGTCCGACCCCTACATCGTCAGCTGGTGGGGCGGCGTCTTCCTGGACTGGACCCGCACCATCCAGTCGGAGGCCGTCTCCCCGGTGCAGACCCGGCTGGGCTACTACTCCTCGTCCAAGAAGGCGCGGGCCATCCTGGGCCAGCGCCGCTCCACCCTGGACATCCGGGAGGTGATCGCCAGGGGCGGCGTGCTGCTGGTGTCCACCGCCCAGGGGGACGTGGGTCCGGACGTGTCGGCCTTGGTGGGAGCCTCGCTGCTCAACCTGGTGGACTCGGTGATCCGGGAACAGGGACGGCTGCCCCGGGAGCAGCGCCGTGGCGCGCTGGTGGTGGTGGACGAGATGACCTCCATCCCCGGCGTCGATTACGAGTCCATGCTCAGCGAGCTGGGCAAGTTCGGCGCCAGCTTCATGCTGGCCACCCAGAGCCTGGGCCGATTGGACAAGCTGTCACCCACCATGCGGGACACCCTGCTGGCCAACGTGGGGTGCCTGACGGTGTTCCAGGTGGCGGGAGAGGACGCCAAGCAACTCATTGATGAGCTGGACCGGGACCGGGTCAGCGTGGAGGACCTGGTGTCGCTGCCGGTGCACCACTGCTACGTGCGGGCCACAGTGAATGGGCAACGGGAACCCACCTACTCCCTGGCGGTGCGGAGGCCTGACGGCGGGGACCCGGAGATGGCGGAACGGGTGAAGGCCAGGGCGGTGGATTACACCACCTCGGCGGAGACGCTGGCCGCCCAGGACGCCGAGGCGGAGCGGCTGGTGAAAGAGTTCCGGGAGCGGGTGAAGCAGGAGGACGAGGAGGCGAACTCCGGTGAGTCAAACCGGGACTCCGGCCAGGGGAAGGGAAAGGGGAAAGGCACCGGCGGCAGTGGGGGCAAGGGGAAGAAGGGACGGGACCGGCGCCGGAAGGAGAAAGACCCTGAACCCAATCCGCCCCAAGGCGAGGGTGAATGAGCATCCTCCCATCGGATGAATCGGCGCTGCAGACGCTGGCGGCCATGCCCTTTCTGGACCGGCTGGAATTGGCCGCCGTCTCCGGCCTGACCGAGCGCACCGCCCATAACGCCCTGGAACGCCTGCGGGGAGAGGGACTGGCTGACTGCGTTCAGCACGCCGGTCCCCTCACCGCCAGCACCCGCCGCTGGTACGTCACCGCCTGCGGAGCGGGCCTCCTGGCCCAGATGGACGAAATCCCGGTGGACCAACTGCTGCACAGACTTCCGGTGTCGGCCCACTGGCAGCGCCTGCTGCTGGAGCGGCTGGACGCGGCGGCCGTGGTCTACCGCCTGGCCTCGGCGGTGGCGGCAGCGGAAGGGGAATTCCGGTTCCGGTGGTACCGGGGCGCGGTATTGGACACCGCCATGATGCTGGAAGGCGGTCGCACGGTGGGCATCATCCGGCAGGGCGCCAGCGCCGACCGGACCGCCTTTTCCGAGCGTTTCCGCCGGCTGCTGTACCCCAGGGAGCCTGTGCCCCGCACCCTGCTGGCGCTGATGCCCGACAGGGCGCGTTTGCGGCAGGACCGCGGACTCCTGGCCCGCTACCCCGGCCCGGTGTTTCTGGCCCGGGAGGGGGACGTGGCCAACGCCCTTTCCGGCGACCCGGTATGGCATCTCACCAGCGGACCAGCCGTCCTCTCCCTGGAGGAGATCATGGAGCGCCTGCGTCCCGGCGGCAGCCTGCCTGTGGAGCCGCCGCTGACCAGGAGGTCGCCGCCCCGGGACCTTTCCATCCCGCCGCAGCCGGAGAACATTCAAGACCACCTTCTGCCCGTTGTCCTCAAGGCTTCGCACAAGGGGGTGTTGGACCGGTTGGCCGAGTGGCCCTGGATCACCGCCGCCGACCTGAGATCACTGACCGGCCTGTCCCCATCCAACCTGTCCCAGGTCACCACGTTCCTGGAAAGGCTGGGCCTGGCGGCCAAGATCCGGCTGGCGGGCCGCTCCCGCCTGGCACTGACACGCCGGGGGTTGGGGTACCTCGCCCGCCGGGACCGTGCCTCCGTCTCGGAGGCGGTGAAACGGTGGGGCGTGGCGTCGGCGGACGGAAGTACGCCTGCCACGTGGGGGCAGGTTCCGGGCACCCGCAGCCGTCCCCTGGCCCGCACCATCGAACACACCGATGCGGTGCACCGGTTCCTGGGCCGGATGTCCCGGCAGGCACGGGAAATGGGCTGCCGCATCGTGCAGTTGGACCCGCCTCACCGGGCGGTCCGCCGCTTCCGCCACCGGGGCAGGCTGCGCTCCATCCACCCCGACGCCTTCGGCATTTTGCGCCGGGGCCGCGAGTCGTTTCCCTTCTTCCTGGAATGGGAGCGGCGCGCTGTTCGCCCCGGCACTATGGCTGCCCGCCTGGCACCCTACCTCCGCTACTATTCGTCCAAGCAGCCCCTCGATGACCACGGGGAGTGGCCCCTGGTGCTGGTCGTCTTCGACGACGAACTGGCGGAGTCGAATTTTCACCGCGTAGCCCGTAGGGAGATGGACTGTGCCGGGGTGGACGTACCGCTGTGGGTCTCCCACGCGGTGCTACTGGAGCATGTCGGTCCCCTCGGAACGGCGTGGCGCAGCCCCGAGGTGCTGGAACCAAAGCACGTATTCCAATAGATAGGGAGACACGACCGGGGGGCGCGGCAGAATCCTGTCGGAGTTCTCCATTGGGCATGGTCTTGGCCGTGCCAGTGGCCCAAATGTCGGCCAAGGCGATTTTGCTGCTCCGATTCAAGCGCAACTATGGCATAGTCCACTCACCTACGCAGCGGATTGCGAGACTCGCTGACCAACCTGACACGTTCCGCGTCTTTCCCCCTCCCTACCTTTTCCAAGGCACACGCCAGCGCCAGCGCGACACTGTAACTCAGCATCTCGGGGCACTTGATGTAGTTCGTGCCTCCAGCGCCCGATTGCCTTCCCTTGGCCACCTTCACCGCTTCCGAATATTTGCCCGCCTGGACGCTCCTGACGATTGTCCGCTTCCGGAGATACATCCTAAAGAGATAGGCTATCCTGAAAACGTACACGAACAACAACACAAAGATTGCAGAGGCCAAAACCCAGAAGAAACCCCACGCCGTTTGCCCAACCGAGGCGCCGGTCGCATCGCTCGTCCCAACCGCTGATATCGTCAGGGCAGTCGCCACTATCAGCGTCGTCATGGACAGTCTTTTCCACTGCCGCTGCTCAAGGTAACCCCTGGCAGTGTACATCGCTCCCGCAGCCACGACGAACGGCGTTCCTATGGCGAGGTACTCTTTGGGATCTTCTTCCAACGCCAGCACTGTCGCCGCAACGGCTACCACCAGGAAAGCCAGTGTCAGGAGTAGCATGAGTTCCCCGATGATCCCGACTATCGTCTCAGTAACGTTCACTTTGACCTCGTATTCGCCAGGCTTTTTTGCCTCGCGCCAGTCGCTGGTCGCCTGCAATGCCCCAACGCGGCCTGTTGGTAACCATACCATGCCAAACCGACTACCCTACTCCCCGGATCGCAACTTCCGTAGACGACACAAGCATCCTCCGCTAGCTCGACAGAGGAATCAGATTGGCAAAATCGCCCGGCTGACCGCGCAGGGATTGTGGACGCCAGCCTGGCGTGGGTTGCTGCACCGATGGGCCGGGCGTCATTGACAGTGGCCCGGCAGAGATAGATAATAGTAAGACAATACAGTACGCATACTGGCAAGAAAGAGATGCCATGCCACCGCGCCGAATTTCCCGTACCATCACATTCTCGCTGCCCCCGCAGATGTTCGAAGAGGTGCAGCGGGTGAAGGAAGAGGAGGGCCGCGACATGAGCGAGTTGGTGCGCGAGGCCCTGCGCCTGTACATGGAAGATAGGGAGTTACGCCGGGAGCAACGCTTGGAACGGCTGCGCTCACGGCAAGTGGAACCCGGAGAGAATGATCGAGGTGAAATCAATGAGTAACGGAATCGACCTGATACCGGCGGCCCTCTACGCCCGGGTTTCCAGCGACCGCCAAGACGTGGACCTGTCAGTGGCCGCCCAACTGCGCGCCCTGCGGGACTACGCCGAGCGCAACGGCTACTCCGTAGCCCGCGAGTACGTGGACGAGGCCGAGAGTGGGCGTATCGCCGACCGGCCCCAGTTCCGCAGGATGCTGGACGAGGCCAGTAAGCCGGAGGCTCCGTTCAAGGAAATTCTTGTCTGGAAATTTAGCAGGTTCACCCGCAAGCGGGAGCACGCCGTCGCCTTCAAGTCCATGCTCCGGCGCAAGGGAGTCCGCGTCGTCTCCATCACCGAGCACGCTGACGACTCCCCCACCGGCAAGCTGATGGAAGCCATCATCGAGAGCGTTGACGAATTTTACTCAGAAAATCTTGCGGAAGAAGTTCGGCGTGGTATGAGAGAGGCCGCCTCCCGGGGATTCTGGGTCGCCAGCCGGGTGCCCTACGGCTATCGCAAGCTTATGGTCCAGGACGGGGCCAAGAAGCGCCCCACCCTAGAACCGGACCCGACCACGTCCCCGGTGGTTAAGCGCATCTTCGATATGGCCGAGTCCGGCAAGGGCATCCTGGAGATCACCCGTACCCTGAACGATGAGGGCATCGCCAACCCCACCGGCAGGCCCTGGTCCAAGAACGGCGTCCACATCATCCTCCGAAACGAAGCCTACACTGGAACACTTCTCTGGGGCGGAGGCGCCAGGGACAAGGGAGACCCGGTGCGGGTGGAGAAGGCATTTCCCGCCATCGTTTCCAGGACCCAGTTCCGCAAGGTGAACAAGCAGATGCGCTCCCGTGCCCCCATGAAGGCCCATCCCCGCCGGGTGGGAAGTTCCTACCTGCTCAGCGGGCTGGTCAAGTGCCGGGCCTGCCGCCGGGCCATGTCCGGCCAGGACTCCAAGGGAGGGCAGTTCGCCTACTACGTCTGCCAGTCCCTGATGAAGCGGGGCAGCGGGGCCTGCGACTGCCCCAGGCTAAACGCAAGGCGCTTCGAGGAGATGGTGGTGGGGAAGATTCGGGAGAACGTGCTCACCGAGTCCAACATCAGGGAACTGGTCAAGTTGGTGGACGAGGAGATGGACGGCATCGCCAAGGAGCAGCGGCAGAGGCTGGAGACCGCCGAGGCGGAGTTGGCCGACGTGAAGCGGCGGCTGGAACGACTCTACAACCTGGCGGAAACCACCGACCTGGACATCGAGGACTTCAAGCCCCGCATCAGGGACCACCGGGAGCGGCAGGAGAAACTTGTGGCGACGACAGAGGAGGCCAGGGTTCTGCTGTCCCAGCGACGGGTGGTGCTGGACGACGTCGAGACCATCACAGCCTATTGTGAGGACCTGAGCAGGTATCTGAACGAGAGCGAGTTGACCGAGCGGCGCGCCTTCATAGAGTCATTCGTTAAGGAGATCGTAGTGCAACCCGGCGGAGCGGTGGTGCGCTATACAATCCCCATGCCGGAGGATAGCCCGATAGGGGGAAGGGACTCAGAGGAGGTGGCTTTGCACTCCCCGGTACTGTCTTCCGTCAAGTCTGGTGGGCCAAAGTGTACCGGATTGCGAACTTTCCGCTGGGAGATCTTCGTATGAGGCTCTGATCAAGCGTCCCAGCATAGGTCCCCCATGAGTTTCTGGTCTGTCGCGGTTGAAAGCCCGTTGACGGTTCTATAGTGGACCTTGCGCCCATTGCTACCCAGTAGTCCCCTGAATTCCCTCTTAAGCGACTTTTTCAGCAGGCCCATGCCACCACTCTTGCCACTTCCTATGTGCACGGTTAGATAGCGTGGTGGTCTTGACCACTTTTCCCTCCGTTGCGTCAGGCGGTAGCCCTCGCCTCCCTGGGGTCTAGGGACTCCCCCACCGACCGCAGGTGCAGCAGGATCTCCCGTTGGGACTGGAATGCATTCGTCTCGTGATACGGGATTCCCCGTTCTTCGCAGAACGGGCGGATGATTTCCCGGGCATCGCCCAGGCGGTTGCGCGGCATGGCGGGAAACAGGTGGTGCTCGATCTGGTAGTTGAGGCCGCCGTACAGGTAGTCGTTCAGGGCGCCGGGACGCACGTTTCTCGACGTGACCACCTGCCGTCTCAGGAAGTCAAGCTGGCTGGAAGCGTCCGGCATTTCCATCCCCTTGTGGTTGGGCGCAAAGGTGCAGCCCAGATAGAGCCCCATCACGGCTTGGTTGACGATGATGAAGAGGACAGCCTCTCCCGGATCCAGGAGGGTGAACACGGCGCCCAGGTAGACCACCAGGTGGAGCGCCATGGCCGCCCGTTCCCACGCTGGGAACCTGAGCCGCCCGGTGGACATGAGGTGGCGGATGCCGTTAGCCTTGAGCACGACGCCCTCCAGGCACACCATCGGGTAGAAGAGCGCCGCCTGGTGGCGCACCACAGGGCGCATCCACCCGGGTTAGGCGGCCGCGCTTTCTTCAGTGAAGGCGACGACCGGATTCAGCACGTCCGGGTCCAGTTCGACGTGGTTGGGATTGGCGTGGTGCCGGTTATGTTTCTCCACCCACCAACTGCGGTTGATGCCCACCAGGGCGCTCACCACCAGGCTCCCTATCTCGTTGTGGATGCCCCTGCGAAACACCTGGCGGTGGCCGAGGTCGTGTCCCAGGAAGCTGAGTTGCCCGCATATAAACCCCAGGATGACGGCGTTCACCAGGTGGTCCCATGTGGTATCAGACTGCACTAGGGAGACGCAGAGGAGGAACAGCAAGGCAGCCAGCACTGTCGTGCGCATTCCGTAATAACGGAGCGGGCGTCGCTCCAGCAAGCCCGCTTCCTTCACCAGTCGCTTCAGATTGGAGTATTCCTGGTTGATGTTCAAATCGTTGTCCTTCCTTCGTTGAGTGTCACCCGTACGACTCTCGAAACGACACTCTGGCGGCGTTTGTTGCCTCCGTCGTTCCGCAGTCCGCCTTTGGCGTCGATGTTGTAGCCGTCGTGCCCCTGGCCGTGGACCGCCCCTCCTAATGTGCAGCGCCGGCTTTCTGCTTGACAAGCCTCCCGCGTATCCAGTCTAGATACCGGAGCGGGACCCGTCAATTGCGTGGGCGATCTACGTCATCGCCCAGATATATGAGGTGGAAGCCACTATTTGGAAGGAATCAGCGGAGAATTAAGCGACAGCCTTCATGCTCGTCCGCTAAACACGAACAACTGTTCCGGTGGTGGGCCTGACTTGACTGTAGACAGTACCACGTTTGAATTCGAGATGGCTTTGTAGCCGGATAGATAGGCGGCTGAACATTGTGGTGCGGGAAACCCCAAACTGTACGCCACTGTATTACGAGTGAAGCAAGACTCTAAGCGCTTTTCTTCTCCTGTCCCATAGTTAATGAACCAAAGGCCATCCTCAAATGCTTTCCTAACGTAAGCCTGACGCCCTCCAGAGTTTTCCTATGGTTGTGAACCGATGCTCCCGATTGCTAAATAGTACAGTAATAATTTCTCAGGACGTGTTATCCGGAGCGAGCACCTCGGCGAATACCCGGCGAAAATTGCCGCCCAGCAGCTTCGCCAAATCCTCCTCGCTCCAGCCCCGGGCGCGGAGCCGGGCGGTTAGCCGCACCCAACTGTCCGCTGCGGACAGGTCGGCATCTGCGTAGTGCCCTGATTCCTGTGGCCATCCGTTGACGTCAGAGTCAGACGATACTCCCACGTGGTCAATGCCGACCAGTCCCGCAATGTAATCGATGTGGGCGATCATGTCGTCCATTCCGGCTTCCCCGTCTCCGTCTGTGTCCAGCATCCACCGGATGGTAGTGACTCCGATTACGCCTCTCGTACGCGCGATGGCCAGGAGTTCCTCATCATCCTTGTTGCGGCGGTGAGGGGTGAGAGTCTCAGCATTCGCGTGCGTAAGGAGGACAGGCTTGGTAGACAGTCTCGCGGCCTCCAGCGTGGTCTGCTTGGTGCAGTGCGAGCAGTCGACCATCATGCCGAGATTGTTCATCTCGGCGATAGCAGCACGCCCCAGCTTAGTTAGGCCCTTCTCGTCCCCCTCTCTGCCTCCATATCCGAGCCGCTCCCCGGGAGTGTGCGCATCGTGCCTCAATGGGGGGTTATGCCCATGGCTGATCTGGAGAATTCTGAGGCCTTCGTCGTACCAGCGGCGCAGGTTGGCGACGTTGCCGCCGAGTTTCCATTCAGAAGACTCCGGCCGGCGTTGTACATAGAACATGACAGCCAAATCGCCATCCTCCTGTGCGCCGTCGATGTCCGCGTAGGTTCTTACCACCCGTCCGTTGGCAAATCTTCCGGAGTCAAACGCATCCCGTATCTGATTCATCACCAACAGATCTCGGCCTGCGTTGGTTACAGCTAGGTCAGTGCCAGTGACTGCCTTGAAGGTCCCGAAGTCGGTAACATACTCGCCGGGGAACCAGGCACGTTCGCAGTCCATTGCCGTGCAGTCCGGGTCAACACGTACTAAGAGGCCCTTAACAGCGTCTACCACATGCTGCCTGGCGACGAAACCAGCGGCCCACTCCATGTCCATTACCATCACCTCGGAGGTCCCCGACACCTCCCCTGCCGTTGCGGTGATCGTCGCGGACCCACCAGCAACGGCCATTACCCGGCCCTCCGCATCCACCTGAGCAGTCTGTTCATCGCTGCTGGCCCACGCTACCGGTACCCCGGTCATGACCCGGCCGTTCTGGTCGCGGACCACCACCTCCAGTTGAGTCGTCTCGTCCGGGGCATCCAGCATCGACGTCTCCGGCGTCAGCGCAATCGTCGTCGCCATTGGGATGGGCGTAGGAGTGGGGGTGGCTGTCGAAGCTGGGGCGAGCGTCGGCGTGGAAGTGGGTTCCGGTGTTGACGTTTGTTTCGGAGTGGGTGTCGGCGTGGGGGTGGACGTTGGTGTTGGCGTGGACGTGGATGTTGGTGCCAGCGTCTGGGTGGGCAAAGGAGCAGTAGGTGTCGCTGTAAGCGTCGGAGAGGCTGTAGGTGTTGGCGTAGCGGCGCTCATAGCCGCCGTCGATGCCCCAGTTTCTCTGGCAGTTGAGGCTGGTATTTCGTCATCTTCGCCGCATGCAGCTAGGATGAATACCACAAACACACTGATGAAACCAATCAATGAAACTCTAAAATCGATCTTTTAAGTCGCCAGCAGTGAGAAATGTAT
Source organism: Dehalococcoidia bacterium (assembly GCA_964291565.2). Taxonomy (GTDB): domain Bacteria; phylum Chloroflexota; class Dehalococcoidia; order Lucifugimonadales; family UBA3495; genus Bin22. Next base: position 3,195,376 of record OZ219949.1, on the reverse strand, counting down.
CATTTCTTACCAGGCCAAATCCGCAGTATACGCCTCCCTTGACTCAATGCTCATCGGAATGAACCATACCACGAACGCCTTTCCAATAGGAAACTGCAAAGCCTCAACTCTCTAAAGGAATAGGCTGGCCGTGGAACGAACGGTTTGATGGGGTCAAGCGCCGATAGAAAGCAACACGTTTGGTACCAAGTGCTGCCTACCGTCAAGGCTGCTTGGTGGAGCTGGCGGGACTCGAACCCGCTACCTCTTCAATGCCATTGAAGCGCTCTCCCTGATGAGCTACAGCCCCACTGAAAAGGGGACGTCCGAAGACGTTCAAAAAGGATAACAAAACCCGGCTGCTGCCGCAACCGGGTTTCGTTGGATTCCAGGGGAATTCAGTAGAAGATTCTTCTATCCCTGGCGAACAAACTTCACCACGGTCCGGCCGGTGCTACCCTCGTAGGGCTCAACTACGTAGAGGTCCTTGTGCGAGTCCACCCATATTCCGTGGCACGAACGGTGGGTCAACGAGCCCCATTGAGTGATCATTTCCCCATCCAAATTGAGAATGCTCACCAGCCCACCATTGTGCTCGGCCACATACACCGTGTCCTCGTCGTCAACGTACATCACGGCCGGGCCGATCAGCTTCACGGGAAAGTCTGTCACGTGCGCCCCTTCCTGGTCAAAGACCTGAATGCGGTCATTTTCCCGGTCGGCGATGAGCAGGCGCCCCCGGCGGTCAATCCATGCCCCGTGGGGCAAGTTGAACTGGCCGGGTTCGGAACCGGGGCCGCCCCACGACTTGATCAACTCACCTTCCGGCGTGAACTTGTGCACCCGGGCGTTGGCATACCCATCGGCTATGAACACTTCGCCGGCTTCGTTAACCGCAATTCCCGCCGGCAGGTTGAAAGGCTCGGCTCCGCGCACCACGTCCGGCCAGGCGTTGGAGCTGAACACCGAATTATCAACGCCCGTGTCCGACCGGTAGCCCTTGGTACCAATGGTCATCAGCAACTTGCCGTCGCTCGTGAACTTCATAATCTGGCCGTCGTTGCGCTCCACCAGCCAAACATTGTCCCGCGGGTCGATGATAATAGCGTGAGGGAACAGGAACAGACCCGCGCCCCAGGAATTAAGGTAGTTGCCTTCCCGGTCAAAAATCATCACCGGATGATCAGGGTCGCGGTTGAAACAGTAAACCCTGTCCTGCGAATCACCGTAGACGGCCGCGGCAGGCATGGACCAGCCTTCCGGCACTTTGGCCCAGTCGGTGTGCATTTCGTAGGTGTATTTGCCGCTGCCCACAACTTCTCTGGTAGTCACGGCTTCCCTCCTTCAATCTATGCTGCAAATGGCCTTTGTATCCAGAATGGGCTGATTATGACAAGGATACCGGGGCAGGTCAAATAGGCCGGTCCTTACGCAATGCACCGCCGAAGTTGGTCTAGCGATGACGACTGCAGGTCTTTGTGGCCCCTTATTAGGAAAACCCGCAGTTCAACCTAAACGCCGGTATCGGCCTGGCCGCCTTTACGGTACACTGGAACTAACGGCACATCCAAATCAAGAAGAAAGGCGGGATAGTCATGACTGACCGGACTCCCGATATCTCCTTCGAGGAAACCCTGGAATCAATAACCCGGCAAGCCGAGGCCCGCTGGGGAGAAGGCTACATTGCCGAGCACCAGGATTTGCTGGAGCTGGCGGCCCATTACATAGTGAATGTTGCCAACAACCTGCCTGATACCGAGACTGAGCCCGGCTTTTATCAGTAGCCGATCTCTCTTCCCGTTCGGGAATTACTGAAAACATTACATTAAGCGGAGGACATCATGCCCGAAGCCTATACCCTCAGCGTCAGCGATGCGGCCGAACAGGTGCGGAGCGGGCAGCTTGCCCCCACCGACTACGCCAACGCCCTGCTGGACCGAATCGACTCTCACGAGCCTGACCTGCAGGCCTGGGTTACCATCGGTCGGGAGGCGGTGATCAGCGACGCCCGCCAACGCGAGCAAGAACCGTCCCAGGGCTTAATGGCCGGGGTTCCCGTGGGCCTGAAGGACATCTTCTACACCGCGGGCATGAAGACTACCGCCTGTTCCCGCATCTACGCGGATTTCGTTCCGGAGTACGATGCCACCTGTGTCACCAGGCTGAAGGAAGCAGGCGCCATCATATTGGGCAAGGCAGTAACTACCGAATTCGCCACTTCTGATCCTTCACCCTCCCGGAATCCCTGGAACCGTGAGCATACCCCGGGCGGGTCCAGCAGCGGTTCCTCCGTCGCAGTGGCGTCCGGGATGTGCCCGGCGGCGCTGGGCTCGCAGACCGGTGGCTCCACCTGCCGACCAGCGGCCTACAACGGTATCGTCGGCCTTAAACCCACCTACGGGCGCATCAGCAGGTATGGTGTGGTGCCCGTAAGCTGGTCGCTCGACACCGTCGGCATCCTGGTACGCACCGTTACCGATGCAGCCATTCTGCTGCAGGCCATGGCCGGATACGATGCCAACGACCCCGGCTCAGCCGAGGAACCGGTGCCAAACTTCCTCGACGAGATGGGACGTCACTCCGGCCCGCCCAGGTTGGGACTCTTGAAAACCGGTTATTTCTTCGACCGCTCCACGCCGGAGGTGCGGCAGCACACCGAAGCAGCCGCGGCTCAACTGGCGCAGGCCGGTGCGGTAGTTGAGGAACTGGACCTGCCGGACAGTTTCGCCACCGCACCTGACGTCCAGCGCATCATCATGAATGTGGAGTGCGCGGCCTTCCACGAGAAGTTCTTCCGGCATCGGGCTGACGAGTATGGCCCCAGGCTGCGGGCGAATATCGAGATGGGTCTGCTCATCCCCAGCGTTACCTACTTGCAGGCCCAGCGTCTTCGCCGTGAGTTCCGCCGCGACCTGACCGCGCTGGCCGAGAGGGTGGATGCGTTGCTGATGCCGGCCACACCGGCGCCCGCGCCTAGAGACCTGAACACCACCGGCGACGCTGCCTTCCAGGCTCCCTGGACCTCCGCCGGGTTGCCCACCGTTGTCGTTCCATCGGGCCTGTCCGAGTCGGGGCTGCCCCTGGGCATTCAGTTCGCCGCCTCGCCCTTTGCGGAGGGTCGCCTGCTGGGCGCCGCCCGCTGGTGTGAACAGGCTTTGGGTCTGGACATGCGGCCGCCGGCGTACGCCTAGTAACGCCAATGACTACCCAGGCATCGGCGCCCCTCACCTATGACTTCGTAGTGATCGGAGGCGGCTCAGCTGGCCTGACTGCCGCGCGGTTCGCCGCCCGGTTAGGCCGGCGCGTCGCCATCGTCGAAGCCAAGCGACTGGGAGGCGACTGCACCTGGACGGGCTGTGTACCCAGCAAAACTCTGATTCGCTCCGCCAACCTCGCCCACGAAGTGCGAAATGGCCGCCGCTACGGCATAGATTCCGGCCAGCCAGGCGTGGACTGGCCGGCTATCAAAGCCCGCATGAACTCCGTGATTCAGGAAATTTACTCTTCTGAAAGCGAAGAGCAACTGCGGCAAGAAGGGATTGACGTGATCCTTGCCGCCGCTCACTTCATTGACCCCCATACCCTGCAACTCGGTGATTCTACCGTCTTCGGCAAGCGGTTCCTCATTTCCACCGGAGCGCGCCCGTCCATACCCAACATACCGGGCTTGGATCAAGTCAATTACCTCACCTATGAAACAGTATGGAGTGTTGATCGCCTCCCCCAAAAACTGCTCGTCATTGGAGGCGGTCCCGTCGGCTGCGAACTGGCCCAGGCATTTACGCGCTTGGGGTCTGAGGTCACCCTGTTCGAGGCCACCAATCGCATCCTGGGCCAGGATGAACCGGAGGTTGCCAAACTAATTGCCGAAATGCTGGTTTCAGAAGGGGTGGAAATTGTGCTGCGGCAGCCCGCAGAGCTCGTAAGAGCGTCCGGCGGGAAAGTGATCATCACGTCAGGAATCCATGAGTGGACGGGCGACTCTCTGCTAGTGGCCACGGGACGTTTACCAAGCCTGGAGGGAATGGGCCTGGAGAATGCGGGGGTAACTTATTCCCGCAACGGGCTCCCCGTTGACCGGTTCCTCCGCACCAGCCAGCGCCATATTTACGGGGCCGGGGACTGCACCGGAGGGCCCCAGTTCACTCACTATGCCGGCTGGCAGGGCTTCATGGCCGCGCGCAACGCCCTGCTGCCCGGGAAGTCCCAAGGCATACATGAAGCTGTTCCCAGGGGAGTCTTCACCGATCCCGAAGTAGCCCACGCCGGCCTCACCGAAGCGGAGGCCAGGATCCGTTACGGGGATAAGGTACAGGCAACCAACTGGCCTCTAAGGAGCGCCGACCGGGCGGTTATCGACGGTGCGGGCGAGGGATTCATAAAGGCCACAACCCTGGCCAACGGCCGGTTGCTTGGCACGTCCATAGTTGCCCCCAGGGCCGGGGAAATGATTCACGAATGGGCGGTGGCCATTGAGCGCCGAATGAAGCTGGGCGACCTGGCCTCCGCCATCCATTCCTACCCCACTTACTCGATGAGCGCCATGCAGATGGCCGCTGAAGACAGCGTTTCCCGGCTCTTGTCGGGGTACTCAGGCAAAGTGGTGCGGGCGCTGTTGAGGTTCAGCAGGTAGCCCTGGACTACGGCTGGAACCCTGTTAGAACACGGCAATGGGGTTCACGGGCGACCCGGTGGTGTTATGCAGCCTGAGAGGGCCGATGGACACCATGAACTCCCATCGATTACGTTGTTTGCAGGCCTCGGCCACGTCGTCCAGGTTGGCGTTGTCCAGAATCCACAAACCCATGGCGGTAATTCCGACCTGGTGGATGGGCTGCAGAACGCGGGAATACTGGGCCGGACTTACATCATTGCCCGTATCGGACCCCAGCACCGCAATGCCCCGCTCGTGGAACAAGGGCAAGCAGGCTGCCTGGCAGGCCGTGGAGCCGGCCGACCGTTCCACCGGACCCTCCACGCTGCGGCGGTGAAGTTGCCCAGTGCGGACCAGAAGGATGTCCCCCTCTTCCAACTTGAAACCGCAGCGTTCCTCGGCGGCCAGAATGTCTTCGGGCATCACTCCCTCACCGCGCTCCAGCCAGTCGACGCCCCGAATCAGGGGCACGTCCACCAGGACACCTCGGGAAATGAAGCCATTCTTGGCGGCTTCCACCGAGCAGACGGTGGCGCCCATGCTGGTGGAGACCATGTGGGCCGGTTTGCCGTTGTACGTTTTCCCTTCCCAGAAGAAGTGGGCCAGACTATCCACGTGGGTAACGGTGTAGCCATGGAAGATCATCCCGAAATAGTCGATGGCTGCGGCGTTGGGACGGTTGCTGACCTTGTCGCCGCTGGCCCAGCCCTCGCCGCTCTCCACCATGAAATGGACGGGCGGCGCCGGCGCGTCGAGGCTGGGTTCAAACATGACGGTACGGGCCAGCGACACCGAGGTCCCCTCCTGCACCGTGGCCAGGGCTCGCTTAGTCTTCTCGGGTGTAATCAGGTTGGGCGTGCCCAGTTCGTCGTCATCGCCCCAGCGCCCCCAGTTGGAGAACTTCTGAAAATAGCTGAGTACCTCTTCTTCGGTGGGTATCTGTCCCGGCATAGTGTGCTTCCTCCGGTTAGACTTGGTGGGCTGTTCAGTACGTTGGTGGGAATTATGCCCCAACGACAGGGGGCCGGCAATAAGCGGCGGTCGGCGGTCGGCGCTGGGAAATGAAGCCCCGTGCGGCAGGGGCAGACCTGCGTGAGTCTTCCCTTACACGCCAACAATAGCGTTCCAACTTATGTGATATGGAGTCGTAGGGGCGGGTTTTAAACCCGCCCTGCCAGCCTATTGAAACCCCTCAACAATGAGAAACCACCTGAATCGGAACGCTGCCACGTCAACCCACGCCTTGTTTGGCCGGCCCAAATATGATAACCTCACTGTTACCCTCAAGGAAGTTGAATCAGCTATGCAGTGCCAGATTTGCAAGAAGGCCGGAATGTCCGGCAACAACGTCAGCCACTCCAACCGCCATACCAAGACGCGGTTCAAGGCTAACGTCCACAAGCAGACCATCTCCCTGAACGGCAAGGTCCAGCGGGTGAAGATTTGCAGCCGCTGTCTCCGCACCTTGCACAAGCCCCCGCGGGTAAAGGGCAAGAGCGCAATTAGCTAGAACCGTTTATTAACTTAACCGGCCGACAAGAAAGAAGCCCAGAACATTCTGGGCTTCAGTAGTTTGCGAAAATTCGTGATCCGACGGGCGCCGTTTCATCGAACATACCTTAGACCGCAAACACACCCCCGCAGCCTGGCGGTGGCGGCCGAAACCGGCTCATCCCGGTTGAAGATCGCCGTACCCGCTACCAGGATCGTTGCCCCTGCCTTGACCGAGTCTTCCGCTGTGTAGTCGGCCTTGATCCCTCCGTCCACCTCTACCTGCGCCGTGTATCCTTTTTCATCTATCAACTGTCGCAGCCGCCGGATTTTGGAGACTGTTTCCGGTATGAAACTCTGTCCGCCAAAGCCGGGGTTCACCGTCATTACGAGGACTATGTCCAGGTAGGGCAGCACTTCCTCTACCGCAGAAACAGGAGTGCCGGGGTTCAGCGCCACACCCACTTCAGCCCCTTGTTCCTTGACCTGGAACACGGTCCGGTGCAGGTGGGTGCAGGCTTCGGCGTGGACGATAACCTGGTCGGTGGAGGCCTTCTGGAAGGACGGCATAAGGTTGCCCGGCTCCTCCACCATCAGGTGGATGTTCAAGGGCAAGTCGGTATGCCGGCGGACAGCATCAATGACGACTTCACCGAAGGAGATGTTGGGGACGAACTTGCCGTCCATCACGTCCACGTGCATCAGTTCGGCGCCGGCTTCGGTGGCTTCCTCCACCTGCCTGCCCAGATTTGCGAAGTCGGCTGCCAGGATGGACGGTGCAATGAGAATGCGGGATTCAGAAGTCATTGGCCGCCGCCTCCAGCAACTGCCTTGCCTGTTCCAGTCCCTCCACCACTCGGTTGGGCGCCGTCCCACCGGGGTTGTCCCGTGCGGCCACCGACGCCAGGGCTGTGATCTCGTACACACCCTCGTCGAACCGGTCGCAGAAGCCCCGGTATTCCTCCAGGCTCAATTCCTGTAGTTCTTTACTATGCTTCTCGCAGTGGGCGCACAGCCTTCGCATGATGCCGTGGGCCTCCCGAAAGGTGACACCCTTGCCCACCAGGTAGTCCGCCATGTCGGTTGCCAGCATGTAGCTCTCGCCTGCCAGGCGGGTGACCTGGGGAACATTCAATTCCATGCCTGGCAGCATTCCCTGGAACACACGCAGAGTCGCCAGCAGTGTGTCCACCGTGTCGAAAAACCCTTCCTTGTCCTCCTGCAAATCTCGGTTATAGGTGAGAGGAAGCCCCTTCATCAGGGTGAGCAGCGCCATCAGGTGGCCGTAGACCCGCCCCGTCTTTCCCCTGGCGAGTTCGGCAAAATCAGGATTGCGCTTCTGGGGCATTATGCTGCTGCCCGTGGTGAACTCATCGGAAAGCCGCACGAAGTCAAACTCCCGGCTTGACCAGATTACGATTTCCTCGGAGAGCCGCGACAGGTGCATCATGCAGACCGATGCCGCCGACTGGTACTCCAGCAAAAAGTCCCGGTCTGAAACCGCATCCATGCTGTTGGTGGAGATTGACCCAAAGCCCAGATCCTCAGCCAGGAAGTGGCGGTCGGTGGGATAGGGCACGCCCGCCAGGGCGCCGCTGCCCAGGGGAAGCACGTCCGCGCGGCGGTAGCAGTCTGAGAATCGCCCAACGTCCCGCTGGAACATCTGGAAATAGGCCAGCAGGTGGTGGGAGAATAGCACCGGCTGGGCCCGCTGAAGGTGAGTGTAGCCCGGCATTAATGCCCCTTGGTGCTTCTCGGCCAGTACCAGCAGCGCTCGCTGCACTCCCCGCAGCCCCGCTACCGTCTCCTTGATAACCTCCCTGGTGTAGAGTCTCATGTCCAGGGCAATCTGATCATTGCGGGAACGGCCGGTGTGCAGCCGACCGCCCACCGGTCCCACCAGCTCGGTCAGCCGCCGCTCAATGTTCATGTGCAGGTCTTCCAGCGACGGGTCCCAGGGAAACTCGCCAGCCTCAATCTCCCGTTCCACTGACTTGAGCCCGGCAATTATGGTCTCAGCATCTTCGGCGCGTATTATTCCCTGCCTCCCAAGCATCCGCGCATGGGAGATGGAACCCGCAATATCCTGGCGATAAAGGCGGCGATCGTAGTGGATGGAGACAGTGTAGTCGCTGTAGTCAGTCACTTGGCGCCCTGTTTGTGCAATACGATAATCACTAGATGGAGCCCGCCCACAGGCGGACTCCAGTATAGCACGGTGGAATTTCCCGGCGGCCCTTACCTGCTCGACGCGGCGCTAAGAAATTCGTAGCTGGCCTCAAGGTTATCAAATACGTCGGGGTGAGGCGGTATCTCCATAATGGCCGGCCCCTGGTAGTCCTTGGACTCCAGCAGCCGCAGCATTTCCCCGCAATCCAGGTCGCCCGTGTCCACAGACGGATGAGGGTCGCCTCCCCTGGCCTGTTTGAAGTGGACAATCTTCAGCATATCCAGAGGCAGCGCGTTGAGGTCGCCCAGCGGGTCGCTGTCGGGGAACCTTCTCAACTGATTAGTGGGATCGGGGCAAAGACCCAGGTAGCCGCCCTCCTCTTCCGACAAGCGCATCCGGCACTGTTCCACCAGCATGGCCATGCTGCCGATGGTCTGCCCCGAATTTTCCAGCGACAGGATAACTCCCTGGCTGGCCGCCTCCCGGGCCAGGTTTGCAAGGTTAAGCGCCTGTTCGGGAATGTCCGAGGGGGAGTCCCAAGACTCGTCTGAAGGGTTCGGGTCCACCAGCCTGAGGTGTGGGGTTTCGCGGCCCACAATCTTCGCTCCTGCCAGCGCCAGCTGGAACTGCTCGCCGGCGGGGTCCACGTCCTGGGTCAGGCAGGGCAAGGCCATGGCCAGGTCAAACTGCAGGTTGCCAAAACGGTCAACGATGGCCTGCAGCCCGTCAAGGTTGGGTCGCCATTCGTCTCCCTGGCCGCTCTCGCAGCTGCCGAGGCATGTCTGCCGCAGTTCAACGTGGCGGGAGCCCCGCGCTTCAGCCTCGGCAATCAGGTCGGCGAGGTCCTGTTCCATCAAGTGGTTGCGCCATGAATTGGTTATCGCGCCAAAAATCATCGGTGCATACCTCCGGCAATTTCTAAATCGATTGCATTAGTTATGACTATACGCCGGCAACCGGTGGTACTCAAGAACCGGCAATTGGGACGATCGCCAATCATCGAAAGTTCAACCTTTATGGGTAGCCGGCAGTAGCCGTTATCCACTCCTCCGCTGTGCTAGAATTATGCCTGAAAACACCTTGGCCCCCATTCTGCCCTGTTCTCGAGTTAGCATGTGGAGGTTGAAATGGCCGAACTGTATCAGGAAAAGTGCGTTGCCTGCCGCCGTGACTCTCCCTCCGTCACCCAGGAAGAAGTCACCGAGCTTCACCCCACCGTGTCCGAATGGGATATGCTGGACGACGCCGGCATTCCCAAGCTGGACCGGGTTTTCCGGTTTTCCAATTTCCAGCAGGCCCTGGACTTCACCAACTCCGTCGGAAGCCTGGCCGAGTCGGAAGGCCACCATCCCAAGATTGTTACCGAATGGGGCCGCGTGGGTGTGACCTGGTGGACCCACAAGATTCGTAATCTGCACCGCAACGACTTCATCATGGCCGCCAAGACCGACAAGCTCTACGAGAAAGTGACGGCCGAATAGCCGGGCCGTCACATGCCGACGGCGCGAGGAGCGCAATGAGGGTTATCTATCACCTCAACTCCCGGGACGTTCGGGCCGTGGCTTCTGAGGCCGCCTGGGCCGAGGCCATGGGCTACGATGGAGTTTCCGCCAACGAAACGGCCCATGACCCCTTTCTGGCCCTGACCCTGGCCGCCACGGCCACCTCGCGGGTAACTCTTGAGACCCACGTTGCAATCGCTTTCCCCCGTTCGCCTATGGTAGTGGCCTATACGGCCCGGGACCTGCAGGACCTGTCCGGCGGCCGCTTCCGCCTTGGCCTGGGCACCCAGGTAAAGGGCCACATCGAGCGCCGCTTCTCTACAACCTGGGGTTCCCCCGGCCCCCGCCTTAGAGAATATATCCAGTCGCTAAGGGAAATCTGGCAGGCGTGGGATTCCGGCGAGCGCTTGAATTATGCCGGCGAGTACTACCAATTCTCCCTGATGACGCCCTTTTTCAGTCCGGGGCCCGGCCAACATCCGCAGCCGCCCATCTTCAATGCCGCGGTCAACGCCTACAACTGCCGGGTTGCCGGCCAGGTCAGCGATGGGCTGGTGCTGCACACCTTCACCTCCGCCGATTATGTGCGGCAGGTGGTGCGCCCCAACATCGATGCCGGCGCCAGGCAGTCAGGGCGCGATCCATCGAAAATCACCATCAACGGAGGCGGATTCATCGTTACCGGCCCCAACCGAGCGGCCATTAAGGAGGCAGACCGCGATGCCCGCCGCCGCATCGCCTTTTATGCTTCAACACGTACCTACCTGCCGGTGCTGGAGTGCCACGGCTTTCAGGAAATCGGGCAGAGGCTGCACCAAATGTCCCTTGAGGGCAAATGGGACGAAATGGGAGACTTGATAGGGGACGATATACTGCAAGCCTTTGCCGTAACGGGTGAATACGACGAAATTGCCCCAATGCTGCTGGAGCGTTACGGAGATCTGGTTGACGAAGTCAGCCTTACCCTTGCCACCCGGGGTGAAGCGGAGCAGCGACAAATAAAGCGAATGATTACGGAGTTGCAGGAAGCAACCTAGTCGGGAGAAGTTTCTGGTGGTTGAGGTTGGGAGGCGGAGACAGGAGACCGGTGAAGGAGCCGGCCAGGTCTTCAAGCGGGGCAACGAGAGCAAGCTGACTTATTCCCTCAAGTGGGCGGCGTGGGAATGGCTTTACACCCTTGCCGGCTGCCGGAGCATAGGATTTGAGGTCAAGCTGGAGGGTCCTGGCGGTCGAATTGTGGACCTGGCGGCGGTGGGACCTGGCAACACTATCTACATTGTGGAAGTTAAGGCCAGTCGCGCCGACTTTGCCCGGGACAACCACACGTACGACGACCTGGAGGCCCTGAAGGAACTGAACGAGCCCCTGCTTCGGCGGGGACGCCTGGCCCGCCGCACCCTGACCCAGGCAACGCGATACGCCCAGGAAGCCCGCTCCGAAGATTGGGAGGAGGAGCCCTCCTACCAGCTTGCCCTGGCCGACTACCAGCGGCTCCGCAGGGAAGAGCAGACTTACCGCGACCGGGTTTCCACCTTCAGCGTGAAGTTCCACGACCCCCGCTTCCTGGCCATAGCCGATTATCACTACATCCTGGCGCCCAGAAAGCTGGTGCCGGCAAAACAGGTACCGCCACAATGGGGTCTGCTCAACGAACTGCCCGATGTTGTGGTGCCGGCGCCCAGGAAGGAAGTCCGGAAGAACTCCGGCATCCTCTCCAACATTCTCCGCTCCATTTCCCGCAGCAACTCCACTTCAATGATGCGAGCGCAGGGGGTGCTGTTCACCGAAGACGGCGCAGTATTTCCCCGGGACCTGGACGGAGACTGTTGAAAAACGCGAAGTGGCCGCCCAATTGGACGGCCACTTCACCTGCTGCACAGGAACACTAGCCGGTCGGGTTCTGGTCTTCCAGCCTGACCGTAGCCGTGATACGAGGTACGTCACTGGAAGTGCGGGTGGTATGGCCCTGGCCGGTCAGGTCCTCGACCAGGCTGACGTGGCCCGGCCCAAACCTGTGGGTAGAACCGTCGGCCAGCCCGATTTCGCCCTCCCCCGAGAGGGTTATGACGAATTGCCGGCGCGGCGCGGTGTGCCAGTCGCTGAAGCGGCCCGGCTCCGCAATACTGAAAGATATGCCGGTGGCTGAAAGCAACTCCTGCAAAGTTGGGTGGCTTGCCGGGTCCATTTCCTCGATGTGGGACTGTCCGTCACTGCCCGTGTAAAGCCTGGTAAATGGCATTTCTCTCCTCCTGCTGGTCTATTCAGACTGAGACTATATCGGGACCTCTTTGCTTTTGAAGAAGTATCAGGGCTCCGTCCCAGGTTCCATTCGGGCTAAGAATGAAGGAGCTTCCAGTCCAGTGTGCCCAAATCAAATTTGACCCTTCGGAAGCCCTCGGCGTAGGCCAGGCCGGCCGCTTCTCCCTGGCGGGCGCTGCCGCTCTTGATCCGTTCCATCCGGTCGGCTGGCGTCCGCTGCCGCATCTGGCTTGCGTGCAGGCTGAGCGAGGTGGCTTTCGCCTCCATGTACCCTTCAACGTCTATAAAGACGTCCGCTGCTTCAGTGCCCCACAGAAAGGCTTGCTTTACCCGGTGGGGCTGCAGCCCCTCTTCCGTAATCTGTTCAGGAAAGTATAGATGGCTCCAGGCGTAGCTATAGGCGGCGTCCAGGGCCACCTGCCCGCTCATGCGGTGGTCCCGATGGGTGTGGCTGGCAACCCGGAAGGGATCGATGGCAAAGATAATCTCCGGCTTGTGCCGGCGAATCTCCCTTACTACCTCACTCCGAAACTGCAGGTCGTCGTTAAGCGTGCCATCGGGATGGCGGAGAAAAACCACGTCCTTGACGCCGAGGTAGCCTGAAGCATCGCGCTGTTCCTTCTCCCTTATCCTAGCCAGCCGTTTGGGGGACATTTCCTTGTCGCCGGTTCCCTTGTCGCCGTTGGTGCACATTACCACCACGACTTCCGTCCCCGCTTCCGCAATCCACTTGGCCATGGTGGCGCCCACACCGCCCTCCGCATCGTCCGGGTGGGGCGTTACCACCATGGCGCTACGGGGCGGTTCAGTAATTATTTCGATCCCCAATACTCCAATACCTGCCTTCCAGACTGTGCGCCCCGGCGCTGTCAGTGAACCCGCGCGGCGCCAGGGCGGTATTAAATGCGATCTAAAGCCCGGCTCTAGAGGTGAAAGACCACCATCTTGAGTTCCGTCATCTCTTCGATGGCGTAACCCGGGCCCTCCTTCCCCATGCCGCTGTCCTTCAACCCGCCGTAGGGCATCAGGTCAGCGCGCCACTGGGGGTGGGAATTAATGTGCAAGTTGCCGGACTGCACTTCCCGGGCAAACCGCATTGCCCAGTCGACGTTCTGGGTAAAGATGCCGGCGGAAAGGCCGAACCGGCTGTCGTTGGCCATGGCGATGGCTTCGTCAATATCTTCGAAAGCGCTGACCGCAACCGCGGGGCCAAACAGTTCCTCGCGGCTGATGCGCATGTCCGGCTGGACGTCCGCCACCACTGTAGGAGCGTGGATGGTCCCCTCCTGGTCGCCCCCGGCCACCACCCGGGCGCCCTGCTCAACCGCCTCACCGATCCAGCGGCTCACCCGTACCGCGTCGTTTTCTCGGATCATGGGGCCCATCTTGATGGACTCGTCCAGGGGATTGCCGGTGGCAAAGGTTTCCGTAGGCACCTTAATGGCGTCCAGGAAGTCGGCATAAATGCGTCGGTCGGCCAGCACCCGCTGGGTGGAGATGCAGACCTGACCGGCGTTGGCAAAGCCGCTGGCTACCGTGGCCGCCGCCACCTTCTCGATGTCGGCGTCGGACATAATAATCAGGGGGCTGTTGGAGCCCAATTCCATGGTTACCTTCTTGATGCCGGCGTTGCGGCAAATGCGGTCACCCACTTCCATGCTGCCGGTGAAGGTAATCTTGCGGACTCGGGGATCGCCGGTCAGAGCATCGCCGATCTCGCCGCCGGAACCGGTTACGCACTGGATTGCCTCCGGGGGCAACCCTGCCTCCAGCAGGATTTCCACGAGCTTGAGGGCGGACAGAGGTGTATCCCCCGCCGGCTTGAGCACCACGGCGTTGCCGGCGGCCAGGGCAGGCCCAACCTTGTGGCACACCAGGTTCAAGGGGAAATTGAAGGGGGCGATGGCAGCAACCACGCCCACGGGCACGCGAATCGTAAATCCGAACTGGGAGGTAGCGCCCGGGGCGGCGTCCAGGGGTACCGTTTCCCCGTGCAGGCGTTTGCCCTCTTCGGCGGAACCGGTGATGGTCTGGATGGCCCGCAGCACCTCGCCGCGCCCTTCCGCGATGACCTTGCCCTCTTCCATCGTGATAGTCCGGCCCAGGTCCTCCACCCGCTCGGCCATGATGTCGGCCGTGCGGCGCAGGATGGAATACCGTTCAAAGGCGGGCAGCTTGGCCATTGCCTCGGCGCCCCGAACGGCGCTGCTAATGGCCGTGTCCACGTCGGCGGCAGTACCCCGGGGCACGGTGTCGATTACGGACTGGTCGAAAGGGTTGTAGACTGGCATAGTCTCATCCCTGTCCACCCAGTTACCGGCAATGTACATTTTCATAATTGCATTCTCCTGGAATTTGCTTTGGCGCCACGGTATTGTCGACAGATTCAATTCTAGCTGCCGCAATGGTGCCTATATTAGCATATTTTGGGTAGGGTAATTTGGTGGAACGGTTCGGCAGGCAGGGTCCCAATTCCGGTGTCGTTGGCATGGGATCAGGGCAAGCATATAGGTCTGATTCCGTCAAACCACTAAATGCGAAACACTGACCAGTTTGCGGTCGGGTCAGGAGGGACGGTCAAGCCCGGCCCATTCCAAGCGCGAAATGGGCAAGACAAATGCTGATTTGGGAAAAGAGGACTTGGCTAGCGGCCCAGCGCCGTGGAGCGGCCCACGTCAGTAACGGTGTAGTGGCCGGCGCGGCCAGGGATGCGCTCCAGCCAGCCAAACTTGCTGCGCGCGGCGTTGCGCAGGGTTTGGACAAAGTTGTGGGCCCTCGGCCAGCCGACCGTATCGAACAGCCTGCCCAGGGCCTCGGCGTCCACTCCGTCCATGGCCAGGTACCGGTTGGCTCCCTCCGCCGCTACTACCACCCGGCGCATGTCGCCCAGGGGATTGGCCGCCTTGCAGAAGTCCACAAAGGCCCGCTCAGCCACCTCCGGCACGACGCTGGATACGCCAGCCTGGGGATTTCGGGCCGCTCCCGAACCATTGCTGGCCTCCACTCCATTGCCCGTGCCTTCCAGCTGCGGCCAGGCTTCCTCGGGCTGTTCCCTGAGGGACACATCCCAGTCGCTCATTATAGGCGCAGGCGGATGTTCGGCGCTGGCGGCTGGCTGGGACTCAACGTCGAATGGCTGTTCGACTACCGGTTCCGGCTGTTGGGCTACGGGTTGCTCCGGCACATCCGGCGCAGGGGAAGTGGAAGCCGGAGTGAGACTTTCTTCCGCTGCGACGGCCTGGGGGCCCGTGTTTTCAACACTTACAACTGGCTGAACCGGCGTTGGAGGCGGGGAGGCCGTCACCTCCCGCACGGGTACCGGCCCGGATCCCGTCTCAGGAGTGGTCAGCCCCGCCAGCAAGGCGTGGGAAATATCCGTCAGAACTATCCCCAGAACCCTGTCGATGACCACCTCATCTTCGGATTCAAGGTTGATCTGCGCATTGTTGGGCAGTGTGATTGAAAGCCTGAGCATCGGTATCTTTACCGGCGCGGATGGATAATCTGGCCTTTATGTTAACGTCCGTTTCCTTGCATATCAAGTTTGATCATTCGGAAGCAAAGAGATTAGGTTTGAGAAAAGGAAGAGCGTCCGCGAGAACTTGTGGAGAGCCTTAACCTCAAACGCTAGAGGGTCTGCTTCAGCCTGATGGCCAGGGAGCGAGTCAACCCCGGCACGGCGGCAATATCGTCCACCGGCGCATCCTTGATGCCCTGAATTGAGCCGAAGCGCCGCAGCAGCATGCGCTTACGTTTGGGCCCTATGCCGGTGACCGTGTCAATAGTGGACTTGAGGCTGGACTTGCTGCGCAGGTTGCGGTGGTAGGTTATGGCGAACCGGTGCGCCTCGTCTCTTATCCGCTGAACCAGGTAAAGCCCCTGGGAGTTTCGCGGCAGTTCAATGGGTTCCGAAGTATGTGGCACGAACAGCCACTCGTTTTCCTTGGCCAGCGCCGACAAGGGAATATCGTCCAGTCCCAGTTCCAGCAGGACCTCCAGGGCGGCGGAGAGGTGACCCTTGCCCCCGTCAATTATGACCAGGTCCGGCTCCATCCCCCAGGCCGAAGAATCGGTCCCATCTTCGGCATCCGCTTCAGCCGATATCTTCTCCCTTTCCGCCCGAGCCTCGGCTAATCTCTTGAACCGACGGCGCAGCATTTCCTGCATGCTGGCGTAATCGTCCACGCCATCCACCGACTTAATCTGGAACCGGCGGTAGTGGCCCGTCTTCGGCCGTCCGTCCTGGAAGACCACCATGCTGCCCACCAGGTTACTACCCTGCACATGGGAAATGTCGTAGCACTCCATACGCAGGGGCAGGGCGGGCAGGCTTAGTTCTTCCTCCAGCTCCGACATGGCCTGGTGCAGTACGTCCGAATTGTTCAGCCACTTTATGCGATGCTGGGCCAGTCCCTGTACCGCATTCTCTGCCACCACGTCCATCAATTTCTTCTGCTGCCCCCGTCTGGGGCACACAATCCGTGCCGCGCCTCCACGTTGTTTCCGCAGCCAGTTCCTGACCAGTTCCTGGTCCTCCAGCGGATGTTGAATATAGACCACCGGCGGTATCACCAATGCAGTCTGGTAAAACTGGCGGACAAACTGCCCCATGATCACTTCCGGGGAGTCATCCTGAGTGCCTTCCATGAAGAAGTGGTCCCGGCCGATGAGCTTGCCCCGTCGGATGAAGAAAATCTCCACCCAGGTCTCGCTGGTTCCCTGGGCCAGGGCGATGAAGTCCATGTCGCCGCCCGGGTTCGACTCCACCTTGACCTGCTGCTCCTCAGCCACCTGGTCAATGCCCCTGATCTGGTCCCGCAGCGCCGCCGCCCGCTCGAATTCCAGCTCCTCAGCGGCGGCCTCCATCTTCTTTTTCAGTTCCCGGGTGACGGCCTCCGTGTTCCCCTCCATGAACATTATCACCTGCTGGATCACCTGGGCGTAGTCCTCTTGGGTAGCCAGGCCGGAACACGGCGCAACGCAGCGGTGGATGTAGTATTCGAGGCAGGGCCGAGGGTCCCGCCCCGTAATCGTCTTGGTGCAGGACCGGTAGGGGAACAACTTCTTAATCAGGTCCATGGTCTTGCGGACGCTGCTGGCAGTGGCGAAGGGCCCAAAATATCTGGCGCCATCGTTAGCCACCTGCCGCGTTATGTAGACCCGGGGAAACTCCTCGGTCAGGTCAATCTTCAGGTAGGGGTAGGTCTTGTCGTCCTTTAGCCGAGCGTTGAAGTGGGGCTTGTAGCGCTTGATAAGGGTGTTTTCCAGGATCAGCGCTTCCGCCTCCGTGTCCGTAACGATAAACTCAAAGTCCGTCATCCGGGACATCATTCGCCGGATCTTGGGAGGATGGCCGCTGGGCGACCCAAAATAGGAGCGGAGGCGATTGCGGAGAACGCTGGCCTTGCCCACATACAGCACTTCATTGCGGGCGTCCTTCATCAGATAGACGCCCGGCTTCTCGGGAGTAACCCGCAAGCGATGTTCAAACTGGGCTAACGGCACAAGAACCTATCTCAAGAGTCCAATCTCCCTTAAAGGAAGAAGATGAGGATGGGTAAGAGGCGGCGCTATGCTTTCGACCCAACTACTTCGATAATCACAAGCTAATTAGAAGCAGTTACAAGTTCATACCGGAACTGAAAGAGTACCAGGAATTAACTGCGGTCCCCCTCGTAACCTGCAGAACCCCCGCTAAAGGACAAAGGAAACCCCTAGCAGAACCACCAAAACTATCCCGGCAAGAATGAGAATGCGCCGCAATTCCCTGGCCAGGTGGGTATAGGCCAAAGGTTGCGCGTTCCTGTTTTGAGAGGAAGAAATCGTCACGGGACGTACCGCAGCCGGGGCCGGCTGGGACTGGCTCGGTATCGGAGCCCGGCGCCGCGGTTGCGTTGGCTGTGGCGGCCGGCGAAACTATGGTCGCCGCCGTTGGACCTGCCCCCTTGGACCGCCGTTGTTACTTCACCCTCGGAGTCCGAACGGGCCTGGCGCCTTCTGCGGCGGTTCAACTGGGCCTGGCGGGCCGCTACTCTCTTGCCCTTCGCTGGCATGGTGAAGTTCCTCCTGTATGGGGGTAAGATTGAACCGACTCACCTGAGAACAAGTCCGGTCCGGCCCGTTCAATCGGTCTCTCTGGCTAATGGCTGATGTTTGATAAATTCACCCGCTCTACTATAAACCATTATGGCCTATGCAGAGGCGCCTAACGCAAATAAAACGCCGACGGCAAGTTGCCGCCGGCGCAATCAAAAAACTATTGAGTAATCCTGTTCAGACGGCCCTGGGGTGGCTCTTCTCATATTCGTCCCGCAGGTGTTCCGAAGTGAGATGGGTGTACACCTGGGTGGTGGAAATGCTGGAGTGGCCCAGCAATTCCTGCACGTGCCGCAAGGACGCGCCCTTCTGCAGCAAGTGAGTGGCGAAACTGTGCCGCAAAGTATGAGGGGTTATTTTCCGGTCTATGCCGGCCCGCTTGCTGTAGGTCTTGAGAATGTTCCACACCCACTGCCTGGTAAGCCGTTCCCCCCGGTGGTTCACGAACAGGGCCGCCTCGTCCTTGTTCTGGCCCAGCAGGGACATCCGGCTGGTGGACAAATAGTCCTGCAGCCCGTCCAGGGCGCGGTCATGTGCGTAAACTATCCGCTCCTTGGATCCCTTTCCCCAGCAGCGAATGTAAGACTCCTCGAAATCGACATCCTGCACATTGAGCGAGACCAGTTCGCTGACCCGAAGCCCGGTGGCGTAAAGCAGTTCCAGGATGTTGGCGTCCCGTTGCCCCTCGGCGGTGCCGGCTTTGTCCGCTTCCTTCAGGAGCCGGTCCACTTCTTCCTCGGTCAAATACTTGGGTAGCGCCCGCCCAACCCGGGGCGACCCCAGGGACTCGGTAGGCGGCTCTTCAATCACGCCGTTCTGGGCCAGGAAGGTGAAGAACGACTTGATGGCCGCCACCTTGCGGGCGGTCGTGGTGTCCCGGTAGCCCTTGCGCCCTCTCAGGTCGGCGATGTAGTCGTTGAGCAGGTCCAGGTCCACTCTTTGCCACACATCCTCACTCTCACTGGCCGCGCCCAGGCGCTCTTTGAGGAAGTCGGCAAACTGCCCCAGGTCGTTGCGGTAGGCGTCCAGGGTGTGTTGCGAAAACCCCCTTTCCACCACCAGGTGCTGCAGAAAATCCTCTATCGCTTTTTGCATCAGGCTCGTCTCCCGTATCTATAACACTCGCCTCACGGGCGATGTTAGGATGATGTCCCACCTTTTCGATGGGCTGGCGGGATTCTAGCAAGATTACGTTAACCTCCTCCCTTCACGGCTCGTGCGGATTATTGCTATTTCGGCGGGGGCTGGTCGGCGACTGGATTTCCGCATAATAGTGCCATTCATAGCCGTGCTTTGGTGGAAGGCAGAGGGTCGTGGTATCGTTACGTTTCGGGACTGCAAGAGACGTTCTCCCCGCAATTTAACGGACAACTACGCCGCCCATTGCGCGCACCGGAGTTCAATTGCCAGAATCAACCAACGTCCGAACTTCTGCGCCGGGTCGTCTCTCTGGCGCTATAGCCAGGGCTCTCCTGTCGGCGGCCCTGCTGGCACTGGTGTGCTTCCTGTTGGCGACCGCAACCTCGGTGCATGCAGCAGCATCCCCCTCGGAATCGGCTTTGCTCCCTGCCGGCACAATTTCCGGGCAGACTCATTCCTTACAGGGCCAGGAGGAACCTGCTCCCCCAAGCCCACTCCTTTACTGGACATTTGGTTGTTCGGCGGCCTGGTGTTGCTGGTGGCCCTCATCGTCGGCATCAAGTACCTGTGGAAAGCCTTCCAGCCCGACAACCGCGATCCGGCCGAAGGCCTGCAACCCTGGGAACGCCCGGACTATGACGACGAACAGTCCGGATAATTACTCAAAACGCCTCAACCTCGTCCCTTTGAGTGGCGTTCAAATTTATGCGGTATGAACTTGTAGGGGCGGGTTTGAAACCTGCCTCGGCGGCTGGTTGAAATCCCTCAAGATTGAGAAACCACCTGAATCGGAACGCCGCCGTCCCTTCGTCATCTCACTTTTCCGGTAAGTCCTGATGAGCTTTACCCCTAATGAAGTGCCGGGCTCAGGTCCCTGCCCCCGTTTACTCACCTGCCGCAGTCTTACTCAAGCCCTTGCCAGCCTGGAGAACACCCTCTCACCATAGAACGGTAGACCCAAAGTTCTCGACCTTCGTAGAGATTGCCCATCTGGCCGCCCTGCCGCGGAGAGGGTCAACGCTACCAGCCAAGGGACTCCTTGATCCTTCTGGGATAAGGATCGGGGACAAGGGCCCAAACGGGACGGAATGAGACAAAATGGGACGAAAAACCAAGAATTCCACCTTCGCGCCCCTTCGTGTTCTTCGCGGGCAAATGGAGTGCGGCCACATAGATTCATCCTTGCCAGTGCGCCCGCGAGAGGTTAGAGTATTCACTGCGCGCTGGGATTCGCGTCCTGGCCCGTACTTGTCTTTCCAGCACCCGGACCCGTCCGATGTCCGATAATCGAAAGGCCCGTTGCGGATAGCATAAAATTAACGTTAATGTACTAGAATTATCCGGCCAACAAATTCAGGAGGTTCTCACGTGTACCAGACCATTAGCAAAGAAACCATGGAGGCGCTGGGCAAGATCGATACTCCCAGCATCTGCAATGCCATTGAGGGTTTCAACGTTCGCGGCAAGGAAGAAGGCTTCATGCTGCCCGAAATCAAGGGCGTCTTTCGCACTCTGCCCCCGGCCGTGGGTTACGCGGTAACCGGCGTTATCAGCGCAGTGCAGCCCGAGGGCCGCAACGTTTCGCGGGAAGACTGGTGGGACCTGATCGTTTCCGTGCCCGAACCCCGTTTCATCGTCCTTCACGACATCGACAACCCGCCTCTGGGCGCCTATTGGGGCGAGGTCCAGGGCAACATCCACAAGGCCCTGGGAGCCGTTGGAGTCGCCACGGACGGTACCGTCCGGGACATTGACGAAGTAGAAGCGCTGGGCTTCCAGTTCTTTGCCAAGGAAGTTTCCGCGTCCCACGCCTACGTTCACCTGGTCGAAATAGGCATTCCCGTAACGGTGGGCGGCCTGACCGTCAAGACCGGCGATCTGCTTCACGGCGACAAGCACGGCGTTACCAACATCCCCTTCGAAATCGCCGAGCAGGTTCCTGCCATGGTCGAAACCATTGCCGACTACGAACAGAAGACCATCGGCCTGTGCCAGTCTCCGGACTTTTCCCTGGAGGCGTTGAAGGAAGTAGCCAAGATTACCCGCCCCTATTAGCCGTTACCAATGGCCCGGTTCCATAGCCATTTGCCTTCCCGCGCCGGGCCGATAAGAGACCTTCTCCCGAATCCCGTCCCCTTGACGGGGGGACGGGCGGGATGGGGCAACATTTTCCAATGTCACCTGCCACTGAATCTCTTGGATGCACATTCAAACCCGATTGGCTGGGAGTCCCGAATAACTCATGAAAGCGCTAATTTCACTCGCACTGCTTGTTCTACTGATTGCTATGACCGCCTGCGAACTCCCGCAGGAGGAGGCAACCTCCACTCCCATACCTGACGTTATTCCCACTCCCAGGATAGCGGATACTCCCACGCCGGCCGTCCTCGGTACGCCAACGCCGGTAACAGTGGGAACTTCCGATGGCAGGTCCATCCGCCAGTATGCCCAGCCGCCAGCTATGGAAATTGACCCCGAAGGCAGCTATACCGCCGATATCCAGACCAACCAGGGCACCATTTCCGTGGAACTCTATGCCGAAGACGCCCCGGTAACGGTCAACAACTTCGTCTTCCTGGCCCGGCAGGGATTCTATGACGGCGTGATTTTCCATCGGGTTATTCCCAACTTCATGATCCAGGGCGGCGACCCTACGGGTACCGGCACCGCTGGTCCCGGCTACCGCTTCCAGGATGAAATTGTGCCTTCCCTGGCCTTCGATAGCGCCGGCATCCTGGCCATGGCCAACGCTGGACCCAACACTAACGGCAGCCAGTTCTTCATCACCGTGGCCCCTACCGCCCACTTGACCGGCCTCCACACCATTTTCGGCAGGGTAACTTCGGGGCAGGAAGTAGCTGACGCTATTTCCGTGGCTCGCGCTGACCGCAACAACCGCCCCCTGGAAGAGGTGGTCATCCAGCACATCGAAATCAAAGAGGGCAGCTAGAAGTTTTACCCGAGAGTCCCTCCCATGTTGATCGGGAAACGTCAGGATGGGGCCCCGATGTGCATTTCCCACGGTAAGACGGAGCCTTGGGAGTGGGGTGAATCCAAAACCGAATCCTGCTTCCTGGAATTCGAACTTTCGCCTGCACCGGAGCGCCGACTTGACCTTTGAGAACCTGATCTACGAAAAGAAAGACGCCATCGGCTACCTGACCCTTAACCGGCCAGACCGGCTGAATGCCCTGAACGCTGCCCTGCTGGCTGAGTTTCGCGAGGCCCTGGACGTGGTGGAAGACGACCCCGACATTCGCGTCGTCATCCTGACCGGAGCAGGGAGGGCCTTCTCCGCCGGATTCGACATCACCCGCGAGCCCGGGGAGTCGGACCCGCAGGATATGCAGCCCGACCAGTGGCGCGCCCACTTGAAGAGCCACATCGACACCTTTATGAAAGTCTGGAACCTGGGCAAGCCTGTCATTGCCGCCGTCAACGGCTATGCTCTTGCCGGGGCCTGCGAACTGGTCCAGGTCTGCGACGTCAAGATAGCGTCCGACCGGGCCATAATGGGCGAACCCGAGATCCGCGCCGGCGTCGGCCCTCCGCTCCTCATTACTCCCTTCAGTGTAAACCTGGCCACGGCAAAGGAACTGCTGCTGACAGGCGACACCATCGACGCCCACGAAGCCGCCCGCATTGGCCTCGTGAGCCGGGTAGTCCCCCACGACGACCTGATGAGTGAATGCGAGAAGGTCGCCCGAAAGATGTGCCTGATTTCCGAAGTGGGCGTGAAGATGACCAAGATCGCCGTCAACCGGGCGCTTGAAGGCATGGGCTTTCTCTCCGCCATTCAGCACAACCTGGAACTCATGACCCACTTCGACACCAGCGTCACACCGGAACAGGAAGAGTTCAACACAATCCGTCGTGAGAGCGGCCTGCGCGCTGCTATGGACTGGCGCGACGCCAGGTTCCGGGAATTGGGGTAATCGGGGAAGTTACTGCTGGTCTTTCCTGCCAGCTTACCCCAGGATCGAAATAAACACGCCCGCCACAACCGCCGAGCCTATAACCCCGGCCACGTTGGGCCCCATGGCATGGGGCAGAAGGTAGTTTCCGGGGTTTGCCTGCTGCCCGATGTTATGCGCCGTCCGCGCCGCCATGGGCACTGCCGAGACCCCCGCCGAGCCAATCAAGGGATTCACCTTTTCCTTGACGAACAGGTTCATTACCTTGGCAAACAGCAGGCCCCCAATGGTCCCGCAGGAAAAGGCCACGATGCCCAGCGCCAATATGGCCAGGGTCCGCAGGTCAAACACCCGCTCCGCCGTCAGTTCCGCGCCGATGGTGATCATCAGGAATATGGTAGCGATATTCAGCACCTCGTTGGATGCCGCGTTGCTCAACCTGGGTACTACGCCACTCTCCCGGAAGATGTTGCCTATCATAAACATGGCGATGAGCGGCGCCGACTCCGGTACAAAGAGGATGATTATCAACATGGCGCCCGTGGGGAAGATCAGCTTCTCAGTCCTGGATACCTCCCGCGGCGTTTTCATTTCAATGCGGCGTTCCCGCTGGGTGGTCAGCAGCCGCATCAGGGGCGGCTGCACGAATACCACGCTGGCCATGTAGGAATAGGCCACCACCGCGGTAACGCCCAGCAGTTCGGGGGCCAGTTTAGCCGAAGCAAATATCGTTGTGGGGCCGTCGGCGCCGCCAATTATGCCGATGGCTCCCGCTTCCTCCAGCGTAAACAGGTCCGGCGAGGTGAACACTCCCAGGCCCAGGGCCGACCAGAAGGCGACAAAAATGCCAAATTGAGCCGCCGCCCCCAGCAGCAGCGTCTTCGGATTGGCAATGATTGGGCCAAAGTCCGTCAAAGCCCCCAGTCCCAGGAAGATCAGCGGCGGCAGGATGTTCCAGGAAGACAGGGTGAAGTGGAATATGAGCCCAAAGAGGCCGGACGACTGCAGTTCGCCCGATGGATCGAAATCTATCAGCCCGGTTTCCGGCAAATTGCCCAGGATGATGCCCAGGCCGATGGGCAGCAGGACGTAAGGCTCCATGCCTTTGCCTACGGCCAACAGCATAAACGCTCCCCCCAACAAGAACAGGAGAGCGTTACCCCAGCTAAGGTGTGCGAACCCGGATTCTAGGAGAAACTCCATAACCGCCTGAAGTTTACGACTAAGAAACTATCTCTGACTATCAGCGAACATCATGTGTCCATCAGATCGATATGATGCGGTGGCCTTTCACTTCAATTCTCTTCGTCCCCTTATTAAGGTGCAAGGGACCCTTCGGCCAGTTACTTGGTCCTGGAAGGGAAGGTCGGAATGGCCGCCCGCCTACCTGTCTCTCTCCCTGAGTCGGCGGCCTTCGATGGCTGCGATGCGTCCCTGTTCCCGCCAACCGCTGGCATTGATAGCTGTGTCACCGGCGCCGGCCAGACTCTCCACCTGCTCCTGGTGATAGGCTTCCGCCGCCATTGCAATGGCCGCTCCAATAGCGGCGACCAATTCTGTATCCATACTATCCAGCTCAGGTTCGACGAGAACTTCATCCACCTGCAATGTGGTGGCGGCTTGCGCTTCCTCGGCCCTGGCCTGGGCGCGCCGCAACCTCCAGTCTCCCCAACGGCCGATCAGAGCAGTAAAGACGACCAGGGTGCCCAGCACCAGAAATGCTGCACCCACGCCCGTATAAGTAAGGAAAAGCGCGCGGTTGAGGTCAAATTCAATCACTGGCAGTCTCCCTCACCGTCTCCGCTGGTCAGTATCTCGCCCAGAGTTGGCCTACGCGGCCAATTGGGACGTCCTGCAAGAGGAAATCCCGCCTCGTCGAAAACCTTGTGGATTATACCATCACCGTTCAATAGGTTACGTGCCAAGTTCTTTGATATGCTACTGGTATGTTCAAGCTGCAGTTCAGGCAGTCCATTTACTGTCGTCGGCCGCAAATCTATATTGGGGCCAATATGGTCAAAGGGAGGAATTTTGATGTCGCACGTTGAGCAGCGCCTGGAGGAGATGGGGCTTGCGTTACCGGACCCTCCCGAGCCGGCCGGCAATTACCTGCCCTGTAACTGGAGCGGAAATCAGCTTTGGCTGGCGGGAGTCGGGTCCAGGACCACCGATGGGACCCGAATATCTGGCAAGCTGGGCAGCGAGCTTAACCTGGAACAGGGCTACCAGGCCGCCCAGTGTTGCGCCCTGAACCTGTTGTCAAGGATCAAGTCAGAAGTTGGTGACCTGGATCGGGTAGAGCGCATCATCAAAGTGGTGGGATTCATCAACAGCGATCCATCCTTCGGCGGCCAAGCCCAGGTCCTGGACGGCGCTTCAGACTTGTTCGTTGAACTATACGGCGATGCCGGCCGACACGCCCGTTCGGCCCCTGGAATGGCGGCCCTGCCCGGCAACATCTCGGTCATTGTGGAATGTGTGGTCGAAATAAAGGAGCCGGACTGTTAACTCCGGCTCCGTGCTATCCTCACGAGATTCCTGGATTCGAGATGGTTGATCCTCAGCCCCCACGCTTGACCTCGATATCAGACAGTTTCTCCACAAAGTGGAGAATTGCGGAATGGTCCAGGTCCTGGTCGCCGTCGTTAACCAGGGAACCCAGCATCTGCTGGGCCAGCGCCGTCGCCGGCAAGGGCACGTTCAGCTCCTGGGCCGCCTGTAGCACGTTTCGCAAGTCTTTCTGGTGAAGCCTGATGCGGAAGCCGGCCCGGAAGTTGCGGTCCAGCATCATGGGCGCCTTGGCTTCCATCACCGCGCTGCCGGCCAGCCCGCCCCGTATGGCCTGGAATACCCGCTCCGGGTCGACGCCCGCCTTCTGGGCCAGCACCAACGCCTCGCTCAGGGCTTCAATGTTAAGGGCCACGATAATCTGATTTGCCAGCTTGGTGGTATTGCCCGCGCCAATGTCGCCCGTGAGGTTGACCGTTCCACCCATAATGTTAAACAGGTCAACGCACTCGTCATAAACCTCCTGCTTGCCGCCGACCATGATGGCAAGGGTACCGTTAATGGCGCCGGGTTCCCCTCCGCTTACGGGGGCGTCCAGCATCTCCACTCCCTTCAAAGTGCATTCGGCAGCTATCTTCTGGGACATAATCGGGGAAATGGAGCTCATATCTATTATTATGGACCCGGGTTTGGCTCCTTCCAGTACGCCATTTTCTCCCAGGATGGCCCGCTCCGAGTCGGCGGAGTCTGGCAGCATGGTGATAATCTTGTCGGTGACTGCAGCCACCTCGCGGCTTGACGACGCCGGTTTTGCGCCTTCGGTTGCCAGTTCCTCCACCGGTTCGCCCACGATGTCGTAGACCGTCAGTTCATATCCTGCCTGCATGAGATTGCGTGCCATGGGCTTTCCCATAATACCCAGGCCAATGAATCCTATTTGTTCAGCCATTTTTCTCTCCCTTTTGCGGTCGGACCCGTCGGGAACGATCCTTAAATGCCAGTTGCAACTCTACCACAAGGGCAGGATGCCAGACCAGATTTCGGACCGCCACTGTTCAGGGTTAAGAGTAGTGCCTTACCCGCCCTAGCCGCCATACCGGCGAAAGAGCGCCACCCCGGAACCCGATAAGGGGTCGGTATCCAGAAATCTGGTCTTGCGGTTCGTCGCAGGTTCTCTTCCCGTCGTGTCCCTTCTTGGACTTCGGTCCCCTGCGGCGGGCCGGAAGGACGGCATTGGTGGCCGGTGTGTTCCCCTTGCCTCTGATCTGTCACACCTGACACTTGCGCCTTGCCATAAAGGAAAACACCCCCCTACCATAATTCTCGTGACCGCCCTGATTACCCGGTTAATCGGTCAGACCTTCCCTCTCCGGCTGTGCCCAGAAGTGGCCCGGAACGGCCCAAAATGGCCCGGCTTGGGCCATTTCCCGGGTCGATTCCCTATCTGGAAAACGGCTCCCAGTGGCCCACCGGAGTGCCATACGGCAGCGTCATGGCCCTGTTTTCAGATACGAAACGGCCCAAAACGGCCCAAAATGGCCCTTGAAAGCAAAAAATTCATTAATCCGGGAACGCCGAAAGGCCGGAGCGACATCCCGTGGTTGGCAGGTCGGGCGGTAGTAATGCCGGATTTCTCAGGCGACCGGCAGTCGCCTGAAGGGGAGAGGCGGGCATCGCGGGTGCCTTCCCCAAGCCTGCTTGAATCGGAGCATTCTTGGTAAGTGGTCAGACCCGAAGAGTAGTGGGACCCGATGAGGCGTTATTCAGGCGTGCGCCGGAATCCAAAATGGTTAAAGGTAATGCAGGTCGGTAGTAGCATGGATGTCTGCATACCGGCTTTCGCCGGTATGCCGGGCTGAGCAAGCAAGCAAACCCCTAAACTCTATACAATCACACGTTGGTGGCAGAGCTCTGGCAGAGCAGTTGTAATGCATAGATGTGGGGCCAAAAGCGGGGGTGAATTACCTCGAATTGCTGTCTGCGCTCAAGACCGTTCTATTCAGAAGCGCTGCCCAATGACAACAGGCCGTTGTGCGGAACATATTCAGGGCGTATCATAGTCGCCGACAAAAAGGGGATTGAGGATAGTATGGCAGAGTCGCGCAGGGCCCTGGTTACCGGAGGGGCGGGATTTATAGGTTCACACCTGGTAGACAGGTTGTTGGCCGAAGGATTTCGGGTGACAATCGTCGACGACCTTAGCTCCGGGAAAATCCAGAACGTCAATACTGCGGCTACCTTTTGTCACGCCGACATCACTCATGCGGACGTGGACGAGATCCTGGGCAGGGAACAGCCGGACCTGCTGTTTCACCTTGCGGCTCGAGTCAGCGTGGCCCGTTCGGCGCAGAATCCCGTGGACAACGCCGAAGTGAATGTAATCGGCACCCTGAAGCTGCTCGAAGCGGCGCGGAAGATCGGCCTTGAGAAGTTCATCTTCGCATCTACCGGGGGGGCCATTTACGGCGATCCCGAAGAGAACCCATGCAGCGAAGAAACTCCGATTGAACCGGTCTCTCCCTACGGGCTGTCGAAGCATGTGGGAGAACAGTACATTGACCTTTTCCACAGGCTGTACCGGCTGAACTTTACTAACTTGCGCTATGGCAATGTTTACGGGCCCAGGCAAGACCCCTCGGGAGAAGCCGGAGTGATTCCCATCTTCATCCAGGCAATGCGCGATGGGAACCAGCCTCGAATATATGGCGACGGCGACCAGGAAAGGGACTTCATCTATGTTGATGACATCGTGGAAGCCAACATTCAGGCCATATATGCTGGTAACAACCGCACCTTGAACATTGGCACCGGAGTTGGAACCAGCATTAACCGCCTCTATCAGATCTTGAAAGATAGTATGAACTTCCAACGCGATGCTGAACGACGTCCCCACAGGCATGGCGAAGTACATAGAATCTTCCTGGACTGCGCCGAGGCCCAGGAGCACCTGGGTTGGTCTCCCAACACTACGCTGGAAGAGGGATTGCGCAAGACTGTAGAATATTATATTAGTGAGGCAGTTCCGAGCAGACGTTCCGCATGAAAGGGGCCTTCACAGCGGGAGTCGCACCGGACTGCCCAAGTCTTGATTTGGTTGGAGGATTACACGATAGATGGAAGCTGAGTATGACGCGATAATACTGGGAGCGGGGGCCGCCGGACTGGCCGCGGGCCTTTACACGACCAGGGCCATGATGAAAACCCTCATCCTTGAGTCGCTGGGACCCGGCGGTCAATTGCTCATTACCGACGAAATCGAAAATTACCCAGGCTTTCCCAAGGGAGTAAAGGGCCAGGAACTGGCGATGATGATGGAGGAGCAGACCACCCGGTTCGGCGCCACCATCGACTACGCCGAAGTTGAAGAAGTAGAAGACCTGGACAAACCGGTCAAGGTGATCAAGACCTACGAAAAGGACTACACTGGTAAGAGCATTATCGTCGCCACCGGAGGGTCCCACAACAAGCTGGGCGTAACCGGCGAGGACGAATTTTCGGGCAGAGGCGTTTCCTACTGCGCCGTTTGCGACGGCAATTTCTTCCGAAACCAGGATGTGGTCGTTGTAGGCGGCGGCGACGCCGCCATGGACGAAAGCTATTACCTGAGCGGAATAGTCAACTCCGTGACTATCGTCCATAGGCGGGATGAGTTGAGGGCTGCGCCAATACTTCAGGAAAGGGCCTTTGCCAACCCCAAGTACAAATGGCTTTGGAGCCACGTTGTAGAGGAATTCACGGGCAACGAGGCGCTGGAGCATGCCAGGGTGAAGGACCTGAAAACCGGTGAAGTCTATGACTACCCCACCGCCGCCGCCTTCATCTACGTTGGGTTCCATCCCAACACCGAATACCTTAAGGGCCAGTTGGACATGGATGCGCTGGGGCACATTTACACCGATATTCACATGCGGACGAAGCTCCCCGGCGTCTACGCGTGCGGCGACGCCCGGGCTGATTCTACCCGCCAGCTGGGCGCCGCTGTCGGTGACGGCATTACCGCAGCCTTGGCCGCCTACCACGATCTGGTCGGCTAGAAACTGACAGAAATCCTTGAGAGCGGGGATGAGTGGTTGCCGCTCATCCCCTTTATCATTCCTTTCTTGCCCCCAGCTTTACGACCTGAAACCTGATTTATTGAAGCGCCGGGACCTGGTACTTTCCCTGTGGCGTACCATTCTTCATTTGAATTTAGCTACTAGCCTGCCAGAACCCTGGACACTTCTTGCCCCAGCAGCACCACGCTTCCCGTGATGATTACCCCAATTGCAACGTAACGAAATACGGCGGTATTCATTCGCCGAGCCAAAAAGGCGCCTATTCCGAATCCAACTACCAGGGATGGGACTAGAAAAGCAATGTTGAACAGGGTGTCTCGGTCGACCAGCCCGATGGCTGCATACACGGCAAACGCCACAATATAGGAGCAGAGGAAGTAGAAGGCCAGGGCAGCCCGCATCTGCTCCCTTTCCCAGTGCTGGGCAATTATGTATGCAGCGGCCAGCGGTCCCCCAATGCTGAGGGTAGTAATCGAGAGTGACGTCAGGAACCCAACCAATAGGCCGGAACCCCGGCGCTCTGCCATGGGAAGCTGAATGTTGAGCAGATTCAGCACTCCCAGACAAAGTATGGCGGCGCCAATGATTAATCGCAGGGCCGTCGGATTGGCTGAATCCAGTACCAATACCCCGAGAGGCACTGCCAGGATGCCGCCAATAGCCATCCCCTTTAGACGGTTGAACTTCAGGTGCCGCCAGGTTGTAAGTAGGACAAAGAGCAGCAGAATGGGGATTATGGCATTAACGGTGACTATCGCTGCCTTGGGGTCAAGAAACAGCAGCAGTACCGGCGCTACCACAAGCCCCATGCCAAAGCTGACGGTGCCCATAATGGTAGCGCCAACTACCACAGCCAGGAGGGCTATCAGCAGTTCCAGCCCCGTTAGCACTGGGACACCCACAAGCCTTGTGCCAATAGGCGCGAAGAGAGACCTTGAGCCCGTTCAGGTTGGTACGGGTGGCTCAGGGCTTCCAGAAGTCCAGAAGATACTCGAAGGTAGTACCCATGGTAATGTAGTTGGAAGGCCAACCGAAAATACCCACTCGGTTGACAATGTTGGTGCGGTCCCAAATTATGGTGTTTCTCAATTCGTAACCCACGGACCGCAACGCTTCGACCACTGCGGTGTGGATGGTAATGCGCCGATTATCCAACCACATGTCCGGGACGTCAATCACACAATGGCCCCGTTCCTTAAGGACAGGAAATAGCCGGCCATAGATTTCCGCCATGGCCTCCTGGTAATCGTCCAGGTCCAGAGTGCCCAAATCTCGTGCGTCCTGGCTGTACTGCTCCGTCTTGAGATATTGTTCGTTCTTGCGGGCCGCTCCCCGCCGGCTCTTGTTGAGCCTCGGCCGGTTCAGCAGATTCGCGTAAGGTGGAGAAGTCAGGATAAGACTTACCGATTCAGGTTCCAGGTATTCATGGATGTTCCTCGCGTCCATGCCAAACGCGGCCTGAGTTGTGTCCGCCAGTTCCGGTGAATCGTTTAACCTATGCCGGCAAAGGTCAACGTATTCCTGCTTCAGGTCGAATCCGATTGCATTTCGGTTAAGGTCTCTGGCGGCAACCAGCGTCGTGCCACTTCCCACAAAGGGATCAAGCACCAGTTCTCCTTCGTGAGAGAACAGTGAAATGCACTTGGCGGCCAGGGCGATGGGAAACGTTGCCGGATGGGCATTCTTGTCCCGGATGTCTCTCGCTTCATAATAGAACTGCCAGACTCCCACCTGGGACTTGATCCATTCCTTTGCGGTCATACAGTTAATGTGATTCGGAGGACAGTCACAAAGCCTGCCGCCATTCAACCGAACCGCAGTCGTCTCCCGTTCAATCAACAACGTCATCTATCCTCACCACCCTTCACTTTTCCGGTTACCTGATGCAACCGGATATACCTCAATTCTTGAACAGGCCCAGTTCGGAAGCTACCTGCAGCGCCCGTTCCACCTGTACCACAGGCGGCCCGTTTCTCTGGACCGATATCTCCACATGCTGACGGGGCGTAACCGTAAAGGCTCGCTCGCCGTCCAGGGCCACGGCAGCGTGCCTGGGTTCAAGGCCCACCCTTACTCCCTCGGCCAGACGTTCCCACCGCGCTATCCCGACTTCGGTTACCATCCCAGGGGCTATGGGGGCCAGCACATATTCGTCTCTTTCCCCATCGTCACTCATACCTTGCGAAGATCCGATTTGCGCCCCTTCCTCCGGTTGATTACCGGCACTTGCCAGTACGTACCGAAGTGCACCGGCATCGTTCATTGACAGTCGCTGCAACCTTGCTCCTACCGAAGAAAGACCGATTGACGCGGGTTCCGCGCGGGTCAAGAAGACCTCGTACAGGGTGGACATGTCCCAGATTGCCCTTGTAGCTACGTATCGTTCCCGGGACAGCGCCACGTCCACCAGCGCCATGTCCCGGTAATCGCCGTCTACGTACACTGCCAAAGTCTTGCTTACCATAGATACCCATTCCTGCTGCAACCTTCCGTCGGCAACAACTCCGGCAGCCAGACCCGCCAAAGTACCCTCTACCATCTGGGGAAAAACATTGTTGGTTCCCGTGGAAATTGGGACGATGGGAATGGAGTTACAGCCACAGGCAACGGCCCGGTTGGTGCCGTCTCCTCCTAGCGTCACTAAGCAGGAGACGCCTTGACGCGCCATTTCCGCCGATGCCCGGACAGTATCCCCTTCGGTGTAGTAGGTGGGCATTTCCAGCAAGGACAGATCGAGGGTCAGGTGCGAGTCATCTCTCGCCATTTCGCAAAGGTGGGAACTGTCGGGCATAGCGACTACCTGTTCAATTCCCACAGCCTGTAGGCCGATCAATACTCTTCGGACTATGTTGACCTTCTCCCAATCCGGTATGACCCTTCCCTGGGCAACCAGCCGGCGAATGTCTTTGCTGGCCGCCGGATTGGCAATGATTCCAACTGTGGCCAAGTGTGTTGTCCCTTTCCGCGGCAATGCCCAAGGCTTTCCGCCGGCTTACCTTTGCTATAATCACCACGATTGTAAAGAGTCTTCAAATTTGGCGTCCCTTTAAGACTTGTTCAAGAATTGACCAAAAGAAAGGGATATCTGATTGGGTCAGAAGGAGAGGTAATGATGAAGCAAGAGTTGGCCTTCGAATCTGCCGGCGAATTGCGCCGACTAATCGACTCCAAAGAGGTGTCCTGCGTTGAACTGACGGAGTTGTTCCTTCAGCGGATTGAAGAACTGAATCCTGTCCTCAATGCTTACCTGGCGTTGTGCCCCGACGAGGCCATGGCCGCGGCGCATCAAGCACAGGAAGCGGTGCAAAGAGGGGAGCAAGTGGGGCCTTTGCACGGTATTCCCATATCCATCAAGGACCTGGAGATGACCAGGGGCATCACCACCACCCTAGGCTCTGCAATGTTTGGAGGCCGGGTACCGGACCTGGACTCAGTGGTGGTGGAGCGCGTGAAAGCGGCTGGAGCAATCATTCTTGGCAAGACCAATACGCCCGAATTTGGCCTCTCCGGCACTACCGAAAACAAACTGGGAGATGCCTGCCGTAATCCCTGGGACCCGAACCGGACTCCGGGAGGTTCCAGCGGGGGGGCGGCGGCCGCCCTGGCATCAGGTCTCTGCACCCTGGCTACAGGCAGCGATGGAGGCGGGTCAATCCGCATTCCGGCCAGTTTCAGCGGGGTGTTCGGAATCAAACCGTCCCAGGGAAGGGTTCCCCGATACGGAGGCTACGGCTACCCTGCTGCCAACCACTTTTCCCAGTCGGGTCCAATGTCCAGGACTGTGGCGGATACTGCGCTCCTGCTTCAGGTACTGGCGGGGCCCGACCCCAGGGACCCCGTGTCCATGAGAGAAACCCCTCCCGATTTCGCGGCACAACTTGATAGGGGCGTGGAAGGCTGGCGCATTGCGTGGAGCCCGGACCTGGGATATGCGGGGGTTGATCCGGAAGTGGTGCGGGTCACGGAAAAGGCAGCCCGAGTATTCAAAGAGATGGGCGCATTAGTCGAAGTGCCTGACCTTGCACTTGAAGACCCGTTCCAAGCCTTTTGGGATGTTTTCTCCACAGCATCATACACTTCCTACGGACACTTGCTGGAGGAGCACAGGGAGCGATTCACCTACTACGGACTTCGCGCTTTCGAGCATGGCGCGGAGGTAACCGGCGCCGACCTGTCCCGTGCCTTGTTGAGGGTAGACCAATTGCGGCGTCAAATGGAGACCTTCTTTGACGATTACGACCTTTTGTTGACGCCCACAATGTCGGTTCCGGCCTTCCCCATTGATGAGCGGCCGGCGGTCATCGGCGGCAAGGATGTGGACCCGTTCTGGGGATACTTGCCCTTTACTTTCCCCATAAACATGACCGGACAGACTGCGGCCAGCGTACCGTGCGGGTTTTCTGAAGATCCGGCCAGCGCCGGCATGCCCATCGGTCTTCATCTGGTAGGTCCCCGAGGGTCCGAGGCCAAGGTATTGCAGGCCAGCGCCGCCTTCGAGCAGGCTCGGCCATGGGCAGACAAGCGCCCACCAGTTTCCTGATCCTCACCCATTTAATTCGCCGTTCAGGCCTTTACCGCCAACCACAATTCCTGTGGTTGGCGGTATTATTCTGCCCTGGTTCTGTTTTCAGCACTTGCTAATTTTATGTGATTTTTCAATTATTTTTGGTCGGTTTGCAGGGTTGACTTTAGGTACCTAGCCTGTTACAAGTAGCCATTCTGCGTAAGAGCATATACATAGTATTACAAGGTACTTGGTGAAACGATGTACAGGTCGATTTTGCGGTTGCCTATTATTGTTGTGGTAGTGATAGCTTTAGTAGCTATGGCGAACTTTCCTGGAGACGGCTTCGGCGCTGCGGAGGCAAGCCAAATATATAGAGGGTTACCCGGCAAATCTATGGTACTCAATCCTGCGATGCGGGTGGCGTTGCAGTCTTCAGATTTGGCCTTTCCATCTGATAGCGCCGGATTCTCCACCTACTATAGATTAGAAGACAATGGGTCATACAGTCTGGACAAAAGCGCGGCGGATGATCACATTTTTAGTCCCGTAGATCCCGAAGACACCACTCTGCGGGCTGCCCCTGCAACGCTGGTTGACGTAGGCCAGAATTATACCGTAGCCACATTGACGCTGAAGAACATCGACGACCTCGAATCAGAGGTTAATCTCTACTATGACGACGAAGGGTGGATTGTGGCTTATCTTTCCAGTGGAGTGTCCTCAGCGCTGGTCTGGCAAGCTAAAGACATCGATGTGGAGGATCCCTTAGTTGAAGAAATCGGTGACACAATCCTCCTCGATGCCATAAACATAGTGATCGACGAGGCCCTGGGCGAAACCGCCATAGAGAGTGATGACACTGACCTAGGGCATTATCATTGGCAATATCCTGACGCCGACAATTTCCTGATGATGGCCGTATCCCGACAGGACCAAGGGGAGTACCCTGTCCAGTTTGCGGTACCCGAATCATTGACCCTTTCCGAAATCTCCTCCAGCCTGTGGGTTTCCCAAGGCACCAATAGCCAGGCTCCTTGCGCTAAGGTAACGATGGATGGTTCAGATCTGATCGCGCAACAGTGCTCAAAAGGAATCTACGACGCTGTAGTCGACCTAACAAATTTGGCAGACACCACTGCTCACACGTGGAATCTAATTCAATCGGAACGAGATGAAGGAGCCAGCGGGGCTCTAATGGTCATCATATACGCGTCGTCCAGCTAGCCGCTCAATCAGCGCGAGGACTAATCTTGAGATCCCTATTGTTTGTTGCCGCACTCTTGTCGGCTTTGCTGCCGTGCACTTCAGGTTTGTTTGTTCCGCTGACACGAGCATCAGAGCTTAATGGTGGAAGCCTTTACCAGTATCTGGGCCTCCAGGGAACCGCCAGAGACGTAGCCGTAACATCGATCGCACAAGTCGGGCCACCCTTCGTTAATGAGGGAGACACCGTAAGAATCAATATCGGTGTTTCCAATAACGGGCCGGAGGAAGAAACATTCATAGTCACCCTGCGAGATGACACCTCAGGCGAACCGCTTGGTTCCAAAGAGGTGACCCTGGCAGCCGGAGGTTCGATCACCATCAGCATTCTCTGGGACACTGATGGAGCTACCGGTGGGCCGGCGCCGCCGGGTCCACCAACGCCTGGGACGATTCACTCCTTAACGGCAACCGCAACACTTGCGGGCGACACGGTAGAAAGCAACAATTCAATGAGCCTCCTTCCGGGCATCTGGGTGATCGCCGCTCCTGAGGCTCCGGAGATTACGTTCCCGGACGAACAGAAAGTACCGCTTGCCCGGGAGACCAGCGACCTGGCATCAGAGGAACCTCCCTTGGATACGGTGGTGGCGCCTCTTGCAGAAGTCTATGTTAGCCCCATAGACGGAAAGATCAATTTCAACCCTTCCATACCAGCAATCGCGACGGCTTCTGTCTCTCTCACTAACATTTACAAAAGCGTCGTGCAGTCCGACGAAGCCTTACTATCCGACAGACCCGAAATCACGACCATCGCCAAGTTGGTGCCGACAATTACTACGGACGAACTGGACAACAAGAAGGAACAACTCCTTGGCCTTCCGGGAATTGCAACTACGGGTTCTCCATTGAATCGGGTTTTCCACTACCAGGAGGGAGAACATACATCTGCATCCCTTTCCACTCCGAAGCTGGGAATCCCTGCTACCAATCGCGCGAAAATCTATGTCGAATCCGGTGTTGCCAGGGGACACCTGCAGTTTGCCCAACCTGGCATTGAAGCGCCGGCGGCAACGAGACCAGTGGTCCGAGTACCAGGTCAAGCTCAGGCGAAGGATAGCCTGGCCGAACCAGGGTTGGACACCAGCAAGTCGCCGTTGAATGAAGTCCTTCTACTCCAAGATCAACCCAGCACGGGCAGCGCCATCTCGGCCCCAGGCATCATGACCCAGGCTAACGCCCACGAGCATGTAACTGCTTATGTGGCCCAGTCCCGCTTGGCCGAGTCTCTTGCAGATCCCAGGTTGGAGAATCTGAAAACTCCATTGCGAACCCTATTCGTGCCCCTGTCCGCGGCTGACCCGGAAGGGCCTCTGGCCGTTCCTGTTATGGGGACGACAGCCGCACCCCTGGAAACAATCTTTTGGACCCCAGCGCAGGCGACGCTGCTTGTTCAGGGTACCAGGCCTGACCTGGAAGGCCAGTTTGTTCTCGAGATGACGGAGACTGGGACGATCCGCGGCCGCATCAAGTTACAAGGCAGAGCCAGCAGCCTGGGCAGCTATGTCGAAACGGGCGGCCAGGTTATGTTTGCCGACCGGCAGGGGCGCTTTGTAATGGAACGGCCACCCGGCAACTTCGACCTGACTGTCAGCGCCCCTGGGTACCTGTCCCTGACAATATGGGATATTAGCCTGGAGACCGACGACGTGGTCGTGATTCCGACAGTGACATTGCCCTTTGGAGACGCCGACGGCGATGGTGTCATAAACATCTATGACCTGACCGTGGCAGCGAGAAACTATGGCCAAACCACTTCGGGCATGTGGTTCCCCTAACCCTTTGCTCGCAACTACACTACAGCGTCCCTCAGGACTTCTACCAGGTGCCGGGCCGGACGTCCCGTGCCATGTTCTACCTGCTGACGGCAGGAAACACCCATGACCGCCACCTCCCACTCCGGGCCGCGCTCCCGGATAGTGGGGAAAAGCACCTGTTCGCCGATGGCCATGGAAACGTCGTAGTGCTCCTTCTCGAACCCGAAGGAACCGGCCATGCCACAGCAGCCGGAGTTGATCAGTTCAACCTGGTAGTTCGGCGGAAGGCGCAGGGCGGCCATTGAAGGGCCGGTTCCCACCAGCGACTTTTCGTGGCAGTGGCCATGAAACAGGACCTTCTTCTCCAGGTCAGTAAATTGCAGATCCAGCTCGCCGCGCTCGGCCAGCATTGCCAGGAATTCGTCGATCAGGTAGCTGTGCGCCGCCACCTTTGCCGCCCGATCATCCCGACAAAACTCCGGATATTCATCCCGGAAGGTGAGCAGGCAGCTGGGCTCGCAGCCGATAATCGGGACGCCCTGGTCTGCGAAGGGATACAGCCGGTCAACGTTGTACCTGGCCTGGGAAGCGGCTTCGTTCAGCATTCCCTTGGAAATCATAGGGCGGCCGCAGCACTCGGCATTGGCCAGCTGCACCTGGTAGCCGGCAGCTTCCAAAAGCTCAACGGCGGCGATGCCAATCTCCGGGTAGTTGTAGTTCATGAAAGTATCGTTGAACAGGGCGACGGTGCCTTTCCGAGTGCCCTGGACCCTGGCAGTGTGGCGGTAGTTGAACCACTGGGTCAGCGTGGTGGTGGCCAGCTTTGGCAGTTCCCGATTCGGATGAACTCCCAGGATGGTCTTCGACAGAAGACGGCCCAAGGGACTCGCAGCCCCCAGGTTGGCCAGAGGAGCAAATTTGCTGCCGGTGCGGCTGTAACGGGCAATGTGGGCAAAAAACTTGCTGCGGAACGGGCGTTTGTTGGCCTTGTAATAGTTGTCAAGAAACTCGTACTTCAGCTTTGCCATGTCCACGCCGGACTCGCACTCGGACTTACATGCCTTGCATTCCAGGCAAAGGTCCATCGCTTCGTAGAGTCTCTTGTCGGTAACCGTTCCTTCAGGCAACTTGCCAGACAGGGCAGCCCGCAGCAGGTTGGCTCTGCCTCTTGTTGAATGTTCCTCGTCGCGGGTTGCCATGAAGGAGGGGCACATGGTGCCGGTAAGCTTCCGGCAGGCGCCCATGCCGTTGCACATCTCCACGGCGCCGGCGTAGTTGGTATCCATGGAAAAATCCAGGGTAGGAATCAGTGAATCGGCCTGGTAATCGGGACCATAGCGGAGGTTCTCCCGCATTGGAGGGCAATCAATAATTTTCCCGGGGTTCATTATTCCCTGGGGGTCGAAGGTGCTCTTCAAGTCGCGGAAGGCCTGGTAAATATCGGGGCCGAACATCTTTTCGGTCCAGACGCCCCTGACTATACCGTCGCCATGTTCGCCGCTCATGGAGCCGCCAAACTCCTTGACTAGGTCGCTGATCTGCTCGCCGATGGAGATCATTTTGTCGACTCCCTCGGAGCTTTTCAGGCTGATCAGGGGGCGGATG
The DNA here is from genome assembly GCA_964291565.2 of Dehalococcoidia bacterium. GTDB lineage: Bacteria > Chloroflexota > Dehalococcoidia > Lucifugimonadales > UBA3495 > Bin22. The sequence goes on along the minus strand of OZ219949.1, from coordinate 3,156,476 downwards.
TGAAGGCAGCCAACACTGGCATGGCCGTAATAACCGGCGGTAGTGTTATGGTTCCGTACCACCTCATCAAAGCGGCGAACGAACTCGCCCATTTTCTCCGGATCAACTGCCGGATCTTCAACAAAGGGAATGGGCTTGGCATCGCCGTGGATACTCATTAGCAGGCCCAGGCCGCCCTTGCGGAGGTTCCAGACCATGTCCTGATCGGCGCGAGAAAGCAGGTTTACGCAGGCGTAGGCCAGCCGGCGGTGTTCCATGTCCTGCTTCAATTTATCCATCTTGGAGGTCAATTCGGCCTCGGACTCGCCATAGAACTCCACCAGCAGCATGGCGCCAGGGTCGCCCTGGACAAAGGCCAGGTTGCGCGACTGGCCCATGGACTCGCGAGACCGGTCCAGTACCATCTTGTCCAGCACCTCGACGGAGGAGGGCTCGTGCTTCAAGACCTCCACGGTGGCCGCGCTGGCCTCGAAGATGTCCCTGAAATGGAGGACGGACAAGGACGTCATGGTCGGCCTGGGCACCAGGTTAACCCGGGCCTCGGTAACGACGCACAAAGTGCCTTCGGACCCCACAACCATCTTGGTCAGGTTAACCGGGTCCTCACCCAGGAAGGAATCCAGGTTGTAGCCGCTGACCCGCCGCATGATATTCGGGTAACGGGCTTCGATCTCCCCCAAATTGTCCTGGGCAATCCGCAGAACTCCCCGGTAGATGTCGGATTCCAGGCCGTCGCCCTGCAAGCGGGACTCCAGTTCGTGGGGTTGAAGAGTCCGGAACTGGGCCTGAGTGGCGTCGGAAAGGACCACGTCCACTTCCTGTATGTGGTCCAGGGTCTTTCCGTAGATAACCGAATGGGCGCCGCAAGTGTTGTTGCCAATTCCGCCTCCCACGCAGGCACGGTTGGAAGTGGTAGGATCCGGGGCATACTGCAAGCCGTGAGGCGCCAGGTAGCGATTCAGCGAGTCCAGAACGATTCCAGGCTGGACCTTCACCCAGTTTTCTTCTCGGTTCAGTTCCACCACCTGGTTGAGGTACTTGCTGAAGTCCATGACTATGCCATGGTTAATGGTCTGGCCGGCCAGGCCTGTACCGCCTCCCCTGGGCAGCACGGGCACTCGATTGTCGCGGGCAACCTCCATCACAGCCAGGACGTCTTCCTTATTACGGGGAATGACCACGCCCACCGGCTCCATCTGGTAAATGCTGGCGTCGGTGCTGTAGAGGACCCGGGAAAATGGGTCGAAACGCACCTCGCCCGCCACGCGCTTGCGCAATTCTTCGGCCAGTTCGGCCCGCTCCCTACCCTGGATGCGACGAGCCGCCTCGGTGGTAGCCATAACCATTCCTCGCTTTGTGAGACTGTGGGAGGGTTACCCTGCATTGGAGCTAAGTTTATCACAGGCTGCCGGCGGGCATGTTCAGGTATGCGAGGGATGCCGCCAACGAGATTTTTTTGTTATTCGCGCCATTTTGGGCCGTTTTGGGCCGATTCGTATCTGGAATAGGAGGCTGATAACGATTGAACGGCCCGAATTCCGGGCCGGAGCCGTGAAAATTCCTAGCTGTTATCCATAGAAAAGTGGCCCATTGCCTCCTTTTTCCGGGCCGTTTTGGGCCGTTTTGGGCCCTTATCTCCCTTTCCTCCCCACAAGGGCAGACGATTCTCCCGCAAGGGGCGAGTGGAGAATGCGGTTCGGTAAGGGCATACTTGCGTGCCTGCCCTTCGGAGTGAGCCTTCTTCTTATGATGGAGGGGTGTTACGCAGGATAGCAAGGGGAAAGTGGCAGGGCTATAGCAGTTCTTCGGGTGGGATTTCCGGATGCCGCGGCCAGGTTCAGAATAGAGTGCCCCGACAACTCCAGAGGCCACACCAGGTAACGAATGTTGGGCCCTAGACCGGCCAGGAGGAAAGTATTTCGTGCCTTTGGCAAGCCCGGGGAACTCCTGCATCGAATTGGTGCAGCGAGCAAAGTGCGGGGGCCGATTGCCTCAAGGGCGTTTGAGGTTGGGGCGGCCCGGTGCTACACTGGCAACCTACCAATTCCCGAGATTGTTCCAACACACCGCAGCCGGAGGTTGTTATGGCAAATCAGAATGAAGTGGAAGTCAGGGACCTGCAACAGACTGCCCTGGAGAACCTCTGGGTGTATCTGCGCGAACCCAGCGATATGGCGGAAAAGGGAGAGCCCCAGATTTTCGTTGAGGGCAAGGGCTGCCAGGTAACCGACGCCATGGGCAATACGTACATTGATGCAATGTCGGGCCTATGGCTGAAGAACGTGGGGTACGGCCAGAAGGAGATCGCCGACGCCGCCTACGAACAGATGCTTAAGATTACCTACATGCCGATGGGAACCACCACGGAACCCACCGTTATGTTGTCTGAGAGGGTCGCCTCGCTGATGCCGGGGGACCTGTCGCGCTGTTTTTTCACCAGTGGCGGATCCGAGTCGGTTGAGACGGCCCTGAAACTGACCAGGGCCTATTTCAAGCGCACGGGCGAACCCCAGCGCACGAAGTTCATCAGCAGGAAGGACTCGTACCACGGGGCGACCATGGGGGCGTTATCGCTGGGCGGCAACTTTCTCTATCCCAAGGATGACTACGAACCGCTGATGCCCAACTCCTTCCACGCTCCCCAACCCAACTTCTATCACTGCGAGTTCAACAGCAGCACTCCAGAGGAGTGCGGCCAGCGGTGCGTGGATGCAATCGAAAATATCATCAAGTTCCAGGGGCCGGAGACGATAGCAGCAGTGGTGGCGGAACCCATTTCCAGCCCCATGGGCGCAGTGGTCCCCCCGGACAACTACTGGCCGCTGCTGCGGGAACTGTGCGACAAGTATGGCTGCCTGTTGATTGCCGATGAGGTGATTACCGGCTTCGGGCGTACGGGCAAGTGGTTTGGTTGTGAGCACTGGGGCGTTGTCCCCGACATGATGACGGTGGCCAAGGGTATCACCAGCGGATACATCCCCATGGGCGGGGCCATCCTGCGCAAGCCCATCGCCGATGCTTTTGTGGGCAGTCCCCGGGCGGCGTTCCGCCATGTCATTACTTTCGGCGGGCACCCGGTGGCGGCGGCGGCCTCGCTGAAGAACCTGGAAATCATGGAACGGGAAGGCATGGTGGAGAATTCGGCCGCCATGGGCAAATACCTGCTGGACGGGCTGGAAGAGTTGAAGGAAAAACACCCCATTATCGGCATGGTGCGCGGCCTGGGCCTGATGTGCGGCATGGAATTGGTGCAGGATCGGGATACCAAGGAACATTTCCCTGCCGATGCAAACCTGGGGCCGCGACTGACCCAGGGATTTGCCGACCAGGGCCTGTTCCTGCGGGGCGGCGATGTCATGAACATTATGCCGCCACTCTGCGTTACCCCGGGCGAGGTAGAGCAGATTGTATCCACCATTGACGAGGTTATTGGGCAAGTTGCGGGCGACCTGGGGGTAGAGTAGAAGCTTCCCGGGCAAGGGTACGTCTTGGCAATTCTGAAGAATCAGACCATGGCTGATTTTCGGCTGTCTGGGTAATGCAAGGGAAATCAGCCAATGTCGGGACAGCGGAGGATGCTAGATGTCGACCAATATTTCCTCCCAGGAAAACGTCGTCTTTTTCAACGGAAGCCTGATTCCCGAAAGGAATGCAGGCATACCCATCCGCGACCGGGGGTTCATCTACGGCGACGCAGTATTTGACGCCACCCGGACGTTCAATGGCCGAACGTTCAAGCTTCGCGAACACATCCACCGTCTCTATAACTCCTTGAGATACCTGCGCATCGACCCGGGGATGACTTCGGAGGAAATGGAACGGTGGTCGCTGGAGGTTGTGAACCACAATTACCCATTGCTTCCCGCAGGCCAGGACATGTGGGTGATGCAGCGGATCAGCCGGGGCGTGGAGAGCACCGAGCCAGGCGCTTCCATGCGTCCGACGATCTTAATCGAGAGTCACGCCATTCCCTTTGCCCGGAGGGCCAGCCTGTACCGCGACGGGATTAACATCGTTACACCCTCGGTGCCGCGAATACCGCCCCGGTTCGTGAGCCCCCGGGCCAAGACCCACAACTATCTGAACTTGGTCATGGGCGACCTGGAAGTGCAGGACACAGATCCTGACGCCTGGGCGGTTCTGCTGGATGAGGAAGGAAACCTGACCGAAGGGAGAGGCAGCAATATATTCCTTGTCAAAGACGGGGCGGTGGCCACGCCGCAGGGACAGTTTGTGCTGGAGGGCATTACCCGGGGCGTGGTAATGGAACTGGCCCAGGGCCTGGACCTGCCCGTGTCTGAGACTGACCTGGACCTGTACGACGCATACACCGCCGACGAGGCCTTCCTGACCTCCACCAGCCTGTGCATCTGCCCCATCCGCAAGGTCAACGGGGCCACCATTGGTGATGGCAGTCTTCCGGGGCCGGTTACGAGGCAGTTGATGGCGGCGTTCAGCGACCTGGCGGGGATGGATTATGTGGAGCAGTATTTGTCACACCTGACGGCTTAGCCGGTTTGGTGTTATTCACAAAGAGAAGCTGAGAAACGGAGGGGGATTGAGATGTCTGGCGGACTGGCACACATCCTTGAAACTACAGAGGCGGAATGCATGGCCACCGGGTTTGTCTTCACCGAGGGGCCATTGTGGCACCCGGAAGGGTACTGGCTGTTCGTGGATGTGCGGAGGGAACCAGGAGCAATCTTCAAACTTACGCCGGGCGGTGAGCCGGAGATCTTTCGGGAACCCAGCAACGGGTCCAACGGCTTGACCTTTGACCTGCAGGGCCGGCTCGTTATGTGCGAAGGAGACGGGCGGAGGATGAGCCGGAGGGAGCCTGACGGGTCCATTGTCGCGCTGGCGGAACGATGGGATGGCAAGCGCCTGAACCGGCCCAACGACGTGGTGTGCAAGTCTGACGGCAGCATCTACTTCACCAATCCCGGCGGCCGAGTGCCGGCGGAGGAGCGGGAGATTGACTTCAGCGGTGTCCACCGCATCACCCCGGACGGCGCCGTAACCGCCGTGGTTACGGACACCGAATACCCCAACGGGCTGGCCTTCTCTCCTGATGAAAGCATCCTCTACGTCACCAATACCCGGGAGCAAATGTACATCGCCGCCTATGATGTGTTGCCGGATGGAACGACGGCCAACGGACGAGTATTTGCGGACATGTCGTCGGACGAACCGGACGGGGTGCCTGATGGTATGAAGGTAGACTCGGAAGGCCGGGTGTACAGCACGGGCCCCGGCGGCTGCTGGGTGTTTGAGCCCGACGGTACTCAAGTAGGCATTATTCGCCTTCCGGAGATTCCAGCCAACTGCGCCTGGGGCGGCGAAGACAACCGGACAATGTTCTTCACTGCCCGGACCTCCGTGTACACCCTGCGGATTAAGACGCCGGGGATTTCGCCTTGGCGGGAATAGATTGCCATGCGTCCAACAGCCATGGACCTTGCTGTTAAGTCTCCGCCGGACTGCCCGCTGACTCTATGCTCTACCTGCTCGTAGCCGCTGGCGGCGCTCTGGGCACACTGCTCCGTTTCGCTACGGGTCGGCTGGCCATACACTTGCTTGGGCCCGGTACCGTCTGGGGGACTTTCTTTGTCAACGTAACCGGGTCATTCGCGCTGGGATTCTTCCTGGCATATGCGCTGCAGCGCAACGGGATTTCGGGCGACGTGCGGGCAATGGTTGCCATCGGGCTGCTGGGAGGCTACACCACCTTTTCCACCCTCAGTTACGACACCATCCGGCTGCTGGAATCGGGCGAATTAACCCGCGCGGGGCTTAACATTGCGGCCAACCTGGCGGTGGGGCTGACGGCGGCTTACCTGGGTATTCTCTCTGGTCGGGCCTTGTGACCACGGCAACCGTTCAGGTTCTTGTTAGCTAGAAGGGCCGATGTTACACTGGTTGTGAAAACCTTCACCAGCGATTTCTCCCCGCCTGCTGACCCTTGGGGTACCTCCGCCATAGTGACCCGCACCGACGGGAATTTTCCATGGGGGCCGGGCAATGAACCACCTGATAGTCCACCAGAAGCCTGAGACCAAGTTCGACCACTTGATTGTTGCCTTCGCCGGATGGCCCGATGCCGGGGAGAGCGCCACCTCCACCGTCAAATACATGATCCGCCAGCTTGGAGCCACCAAATTTGCGGAGATAGACCCTGAAGAGTTTTACGACTTCTCCCAGGAGCGCCCCAGGTCGTACCGGACACGAGATGGCCGTCGCCGGGTGCGCTGGCCGGCAAACGAATTCTATACCTGGCGGGCCCCACGTCCCGTTGGGGAAGAAACGGCAAAGGGCGCCCTGTTCTTCATCGGTGTAGAACCCAACCTGAAGTGGCGTACCTTCTCGGAGACTATCGCAAACCTGGCCCTGGACCTGGGGGTTAAGACGGTCGTCCACCTGGGGGCGCTGCTGGACGCCGTTCCCCACACACGGCAGGTCAAATTGACGGGTTCTTCCACCCAGCCATTGCTGCAGGAAGCGCTGCAGTCCTCCAACATTGGAACCTCCAATTACCAGGGGCCCACGGGCATCAGCACGGCAGTTATGGACACTTGCACCAGGAAGGGAATGAGTTACGCCTCACTGTGGGGCCACACATCCCATTACCTTCAGGCGGCGCCCAACTACCGGGTATGCTACACCCTGGCCGAGCACATTTCCAGGGTATTGAAGCTTCCTGTGAACCTGAGTGAATTGCGTTCCGCCGCCGAGAGTTTTGACCGGGAAGTGGTGGAGGCCATCGAGAAGGATGAGCAGCTGGCAAACTATGTGCGCAAGCTGGAAGACCGGTACGATGAGTCGGTGGTGGACAGTCCCATGCCGGAACCGGCTGACGTTGTTTTGGAGCTGGAACAGTTCCTGAGGGCAGAACAGCGCCGGAACATGGGTGGTGCCGCCTGACAGACCCGGGGACGCCATGAAGCTTCACGACAGGTACCTAATAACCCGGAGCTAAAGGGTGACGACGACCGATAAGCCCAAGAGGCAGAGGACATCGACGAAAACGGGGCAGCCGGCTCCTCGCCGGCGAAGTCGGAAGAAGGCCGCGCAGTCCTTTCCAGTCAATGACGCCATACGCCTTATGACGGCGGAGTACGGTCCTTTCCCCGAAGAACCCCGCCTCGACCCAATCCATGAATTGACCTTCACAATCCTGTCCCAGCACACGTCGGACACCAACTCAGAGCGGGCGTTTCGCAGCTTGATGCAGCGCTTCGGTTCACTGGAGGCGGTGGCCGAAGGGGATGTTGCCGACATTGAAGAGGCTATCAGCGGCGGTGGGCTGGCCAAAATCAAGGCCCCGAGAATCAAGGAAGTGCTGGGCAAAATCATTGAGCTGAACGGCTCTCTGGACCTTTCGTTTCTTCGGGAAATGCCGTTGCCGGAAGCCAAGGCCTGGTTGCGGCAACTGCCTGGCATTGGGCCGAAGTCCGCAGGCATCATTCTGAGCTTTTCGCTGGGAATGCCGGCGATGGCCATCGACACCCACATCTACCGGGTTTCCCAACGCCTGGCGCTGATCGGTCCAAAAGTAACGGCAGACAAGGCTCACGACCTGCTGGAGGAGGCAGTGGAACCGGACCAGGTTTACCCATTCCACCAGGCTTTCATCAACCATGGTCGCCTGGTCTGCAAGGCACAGCGGCCTCGCTGCCAGGAGTGCGTGGTGGGCCACGGTTGTCCTTCGAAGGAGGGCTTCATCAAAGCGGCCGAAAAGGATGCCAGGGCCGCTGAGCGTGCCAAGGCCAGGAAGAGCAAAGCTCCGGCAAAGCCGCGCAAGGCGGCAGTACAGGCGCCTCATGCCTATCCCGAAGTCTAGTTGAAGGTAGGAACCTGGCTGGGCGCCGGAGTTATCCATCACGCACCGGAACTGCCCGGCTGGGATGATGAGTCACCCCTACGTCATTCCATATCCGAGCCTCTGATGCCGTTGTGCAAAGGTGGACGGGCCCCTGAGAGCCCTCAGATATGGTTGTGAGTGCCCTCTTGACCATGATTGAATGGGAATTAGGCACTGACAAGCTGATAACTAGCAAGGGGGCAAATTAGCGGCAAATGGGCGGGGGTTTTACAATGGCGATGGTGGGAGGATTTTGTAGATTTATCTACTAAGACTTTCGGTTAAATCAGGGCCCTTCCAGGTCTAGGTTGACCGGAGGTAGAGGGACTCGGTTTGACCCGTAGATTCTGATCTCGTCGCTGAGGGCCAGAAGCATAGGGTCCGTCTCTCTGGGGGGGATCTCATCGAGGTCGAGGTTGAGCTCAGGCTCTTCTTCGGGATTGGGCATTACCAGCGCCATAAATGCCTCCACCTCCCACCACTACCATTGTAAGATACCAGCCACGTGTTCCACAATCAGCCCCCGCCTTCGCTTCCCCGTCATTGTCAGTGCCTCCATCTAAGTCATGGAGGCCAAGATGACCCACATAAATCCCTACGTTTCTGGTTACCAGGCCGCATACCGCGAGGTCTACGCAGTCCTCGGTATCGAAGAAGTTCCCACTGACGGTGCCGCTGTGATCGCGGTCGTCGAGATCCTCATGGAGACCCTAGCTGGCAAGCTCACCCAGGACGAGTTTTTCGGGCTTGCGATTCTGCTTGAACAGACTGGCACCCGCATCAAAGACCTGGAGGGCAACACCCGCATTGACCTCTGGGGCGAAATGAATGGTTGCCCCGGGGAGGCCGGCAATGTATAAGCCCGTCCCACTAGAGCAGTTATCCGTCTTGGTGGTTTCCGTCACAGACGAAGACACGGTTAAGGTAATCCCGGAGGGCGAGGACCCGCCCCCGTTCAAGGTCAGGCTTCATGGCATTGACGCGCCGGAGAAGTATCAAGTCTATGGGAAAGAGGCCACCGAAGCGCTTTCTCGCATGGTGCTCGGCAAGGTCGTCGTTCTGGACGTGTTCGGTGTGGACCGCTTCGGTCGCACCGTGGGCGTTCTCCACGATGGAGACTGGAGATACTCCGTCAACAAGGAAATGGTGGAGCTCGGCATGGCCTACAACTGGCCCTCCTACGGGATGTTGTGGGGCGGTGACAAGGCCCAACGACGAGCGAGGGCCAAACGGGTCGGTGTCTGGGCCCGCTTCGGTGGAGAGATTCGCCCCTGGTCGTGGCGGCACGGTGGAGGCCAGACCCCAACCGAATATGTGAAGGCGAAGCTCGAAGCGGCGGAGCTTGAGAGGGTGAAGCGGCGGCGAATTGAGGCAAGGGTAGAGGCGGAACTCGCGGAAGAAAAACAAGAAAGGGAGATGGCCTGAGGCGGGGCCAGCCCGAGGTGTTCAACACCGACCAAAGCAGCCAGTTCACCAGTTGGGAGTTTACCCAGGTCCTTCAGGACCGGGGGTGAAGATCAGCACGGACGGGAAGGGGAGGTACCAGGACAACATCCTCGTGGAGCGGCTGTGGCGGACCGTGAAGTATGAGGAGGTGTACCTGAGGCCTACGCCAGCGTCTTGGAGGCCCAGCGGGGACTGGAAGACTACTTCCGGTTCTACAATGGGCTCAGGCCCCGCCAAGCCCTGGGCTACCGGACTCCGGCCAAGGTGTTCCACGGGGACCAGGATGTTGTAGATTGGGAGTCTAATGGATGGAGGTGTTCACCGGGACAGGAGACCCAATCCCTGGCAGGAGCGCCGGGATTCTCACTTAATTCACCCCTGATCCTGTCCAAATAAGGGGTTCCACCTCACTGTTCCTGAAGTTGGCCTTCACTTATTGGACTGAGTACTCGTTATGAATTCCTCAAACATTGTTTCATCTTTGCCGAAACGGGCGGACCAATTTTCTTTGTCCCTGTCCCCTAAACCAACAGCGTAGACGACGAGGAAATACCGGGGCAATCGTTGTGAGTTCCGGATGTCGTTCCCTTCTGGGGGCTGTTGGTTTAACACCCACACAAAATACATAGAGCGAGCAAGGGCATGGGTCACATCCACACCAAGAAGCCGATCCAACGCTGTAGCGGCCCAACGAGATGGCCTCGTGTGGCCTGCGGAGGAGGCATGGTCAACCTCTACCCCCTCCCCCGCTCAAATTAAATGGCTCTTAAGCTTCGAATCTCAGGGCTTGTGAGGCCTTTTGGACCGACTATTCAGGACTGTCTAGCATCCGGTGCACGTACTTAATGTCCAAGAGCGCGCAAACGGATTGCGCTGTCCGAACCGGGACGCGGTGAGTGTTCATATAGTACTGGGTTCTGATTGATAGCAGCCGCGTGAAAAAAACATCGTCGTGTTTGTCAATCAGTTCCTCTAGCTTGGATTGCACTTCTTTAGTCAGCCCCGTGGCAGCATCAAGCTGGCTAAAGTATCCGATGAGATCATATGCCGGAGTGTCCCCTCGCTCAACGACAGCTTCTACAGAACCCGTGATCGCCCGCACATTTATGGCACTCACGATATCCTCGATGTTAGATACTGCCCAGATAAACGAAATCCCTTCAAGAGCGCGCTTAATTCTGTTCAGGCTCCACTTCCTATTCTGTTCGTGCAGCACGGTAGCAAATCGGGCTATCCTTTCTTCGTCTTCCAGGATGATGTTGATGAGGCGGAGCCCACTGTCAGAAATCGTATCTACAATCTCCTCTATCTTCGCTCGCTCAAGTCTGCCGTGTTTGTTCCTCAAAACCTGCGAGAGGATTCGGTGGTTCTTCATTATGCGATATACGCTATTGACCGGGTTCTCAACCGCCTCGCCAGTGGGATCCTCTTTGGTTGCCTCGTCGTACGAGTCCTCCGTCGCTTGGGCGTTTCCTTCGGCCAGTTCTTGCTGGAGGTCTCTTGCCCTCCGCCTGGTCTGGCTTACATCTTCTTTGACGAGAATGTTCCTCGGTAAGCCAGCCACTATGGAGGCAAAACGCCTGGTTTCCTGGCGGTCCAGTTTGGCAGGGGCTACGTGGTCTAAGCTGCACATAGTTCTAAGAAGGATGTCATCGATAATTGAATCGTCGTTTGTGTGGTGTATGACGAATAACAGCGTCAGGTGATTTGGTTCCCTGTGGCTATACTCACACATATCCTCGATGATAGCCCGCGCCTCGGAAGTACCACGAGCCAAGTACCTGCCCAAAAAGTAATAATACATGTACTTGCTTCGGAATTGTCCCAGGTCATCAAGTATTCCATACTGGATCTGTTTCAACCGATTGACGATCCTCTGTGCGATGACGTACTTGCTCCGGTATCGCCGCTGAAACGCCTCAAAATCAAACTCGCTTCCCGCCTCTTCTCCCTTGTGCTCATAAGTGTCATAAGCTAACTGTTCGGCAAAATTAAACGCCGCCCCAACATCATCATTAGCCTTCGAAAGTCCTGACCGCACGAGGTTAGCCACTATTAAGACTTGGTAACAGTGTCCATAAGCGGTAACTTCCAAATTATCCGGCATGTATGCTTCGTAGCTCTGTAAGATGGACAGAATATAGAATGGATATCTGGGGAAAATCCGCTCCGACACTATGACCGAATTTATTTCTTTCTCCATTTGGTCAACTTGTTCATCAGTAACGGGAATCTCGCTGTCCGATAACGCCAACCGTTTTCTGATCAACTGCTCCCTGCGCAAGCGTAAGAGTCTCTATTCGCATGGGCCGGAAGTCAACCAATCGTTCTTCGTCTTGAAAGAATGCGATGTAGGTCTCGGTGGAGGCGCTAGCATACACCCGTTCGAATTCGCCCGTGGCGTCGGCAATGAACTCCAAGCAACGTGGGTCAGCGGTGAGGTTATCTAATACCAATGTCTTCTTACCCTGTTGTCGCCAGACCCCAAAGTCTCCCTCAAATTGGCTGGCGTATGCCTCCCTAATAACTGCTTCGTACCTATTGTTGCCTAAGTTATCACCGTCAATGAAAAGGACAAGCTCACCCTGGTCAACCAGCTGCAAGAAGAGGTGGCGCATGAGGGCGGTCCTTCCAGCGTTTTGGGGCCCGTGGATCAGGGCCCTGTCGTTGGCCAGCAATTGCTCCCGGTTGTGAATTGTGCCATCCGATGTCAGAAGTTCTCCGTTTCCCGGGTCCAGATAAGTTAGGCGCGGGAATACATAAATATCCTGCAACTGGATGTGGCTCTGCGATAGGAAATCAGTTTTGTTGAGTGTATCCAAGAAATCTTGCTTGGGAGTGTGTACCCCCTTGATGTATTCCAAGACTTCTTTGATACCCTCGTAAACTTGTTGCCACCCCAAGTCCTTATCTTCGAATTGTGAGACTGGTTGTCCATCGTCGGGAAGCGCCTTGATGTTGTCATCTCTCATGAAATCCATCCAAGCGCATGGACGGAGAATGATAGGGACGCGAAAGATTTTCTTGCCTTCTGCTTCCAATTTTGCGGCGTATTCCCATTCTTTTCTGCAATACTCTGAGGCAATGAAGTCAGGGCTTAGCAAAAAGAGGAACACGTTGGAACTGTCCATGTGTTCTCTAATTTCGGCGGGTAAATCTTGCCCGGGCAGGATGTGCTGGTCGGACCATTTCTGGACCCCATCGTTATTGAGAAGAAGGGCGATGGCACTCTCGAGCTTGGTCCTGTGGGAATCGTCTTTATGACTGTAGGAAACGAACAAGCGAGCGTAAGGTTTTGGGTGTTGATTCGTCATAGACCCCGTCCGTCCGGATGTATTTTGTTTATTCTACCAGGCTTCTCACGGTAGCTGTCTCGGGTGCTTGAGTATGTTCTTGGTGACAAGAGCACCGATCCTACACTGGAGCTTGCGAAAGAGGAGGTCCGGCTTTACCCTATCCTTGCATTCCCGTTGGTGTCGTTCCCCACGCCGACCTAATTCCTCGGAGGCCCAGGGGCTATTGACATTGGGGAATATTCGCGGTAGGGACTTAAACTTTAACCAATGTCTAGAATTCGTTACAGGCCAACAATAAGGTCGTCCCAAATCGGCTTATTCCCCTCACCTATGGCCTTAATTATAGACTGGCGGCAAAGTTCTCGTGCCTTTTCCTGAAGGAGGGTTGTCTTCTCGTCCTCTGTAACCATCCCACCGTGAGCCGCATTAGACCTTTGGTCATAGATGTGCCTCAAATCACGCGCGATGTTCTTCCGGTCATCTGCATCGTTTCCCAGATACCAAGCGCCATATTGGGAGAGCCTGAACCGTATCTCGGAGGCACGGTTATCAACATAGAAGGACTCCAAAGCAATGCCCAAGTCGATGAATTGGTCCGTGAAATTCCGACCGCCAACCGCCTTTTCCCACCTGCTGATTGGCACCTCCAGCCATTTGGATACCCCTTGCCCAAGCGATTCGTGGGCGTCATACAGTCTCATAGTCTCGCGGATGTGTGCCTCGTCCACATGCGCGCCCCCAGCCCTTGAAGGTCCGTCGTAGTAAGAGTAACTAGAGACGCTATTGATATGCCACAAATGATTTCGTCCCGCATGGGTCCAACTCACCGTAGGTATAACTAGACTGCCCACAACTAATGAGAGAGCCGAGCAGAACCGCTGGACGGCAAAATTTGGATATTTGTCCGAGACCGCACCACCACTGAATGGCCCTTTATCCCCGACAAGAAGATCAAACGGACAAGTGTTTATCAGTTCAGGGTCTACAAACACTGGTCGGATTTCGTGCTCAATGATTAGCACGACAGAATTGATAAAATCCCATGGATGGGGCGAACCGCGCATAAGCAGGCGCGGCAAATAATTTGGGAGGTCCCATTCCTGGTCAGGCATGGGCATGAGCCTTATGCCACTATCAATCTCAATTTCTCTGGAAATACTAATGCCTTTCAGCAACGTCATTAGCTGGAGCTTTACGGGAGTGCCGTCGATGCATTCCACAAATGATTTAGCGGCGAAATCTGCTCCTTTGGCAATGGCTATTGCCAACCATTGAGTTAACAGATCATCTATCGAGTACCCTTTACCATCACCGCCAAGATAAGCAAAACTCGCGGGCAGTGTGTACCCGTTGCTGATACGGTCGCCAAGATAGTGTTCAATGGTCTGGGTCAGATTTATCTTGGTCTCTTCGTTCTTCAGACGTGGTTTGGCGTTACGAAGAAATGACTCAGCATCTTCAGATATATGACGCGATTCCGCCTCTACCAGAATTGCCTTGTATTGGTGAAAATCGACAGGCGCGAGTCTTGGCCTCTCACGTATGACCTCAACATCCGATAATGCAAACTTAAGCAAACTTATTAGCGACTGCATTTCAGTATCGTTCAACATAGTTCTAGCCAAATTATTTGCCGTGCCGACTGGATCAAATCGAATCACCACCGAAAAGGAAAAGCCTGGGTGAGGTTAGGCCTGCGGCAGTAGCTCTAGCACCTGGAAATTGGGACCCAGGCTAATTCCGCCACCCCAACACTGACGCTACGTCAGTTGGATGACAACAGTCGCTACCACACCAACCGCAGTCAAGGCGAGCGTAGCTAGTACGGCTGCAAAGATCCGCCTCTGCAGTTCATGATCCTTCTGGTTCTGCCGTTCCGCCTTTACTAATTGCAGGTGGACGGCCTCCAACATGTCGGCTGTCTTGACCTGTGCCTCTAAGGCTAGCCGCTCGCGCCTTGCTTTTTCCGCGTCTATATCCAACAGTTTGCGAGATAAAGAGGCTTCGGGCGATCGCACGTTCACGGTAGGATCCGAGAAGGACCGCGCCAACGCGTTCGCCCGCAGGAAATTCGCGCCAGAGACGAGCTCGGCCACTCCCCGAGTGGGTGCGGCGATTCCTGATGCCCCACCCCAAAGACTTTGCGCAAGTATGGTGCTGCTCTTTAGTTTTGATTCGTTGTCGTCTCTCACTGCTTTGACCGCATCTTCCATTTCCTCGTCTTTAAGGTCTACGGCTAGAGTTGGCGGAGATACTGGGCTCTTAGCGACGGACACAATCATCTTGGCTCTAATGAGGTCGTCATATGTACCCAAACTTTGCGCGTCCAGGTATTCCCGGACAGATATTTCGTTAACCGTTATTCGGCCAATGGGTGCTTCGATGATACGGGTGCTGGGAAACAAAGTCCCAGAGTCGAGCTTCTCGTTATTGGCCATATTGCTGACCCCTCAATAATAGTGGTTCTTCCCTTAGGAGCCTAACTAGGAGTATTATACGTGAATGTGGCCAGGAGGTTCTATGACGACCAACGACTCTGGGAAATTGAACGATGGCGGGGCAAACGCCATCTTAAACATTACCGCTATTCCCCCGAGTCAGTGGAGCGACAATCAACGTCGATATCTTGATGCTTGCTTAACTGCATTGGCACATCAGCCTGCCCGTTGGTATTCCTATCAGGATTGGGGTCAAGGTGGGCCGGTAGCATTTCTCGCTGAGAGAGGCATAGACTTCGTTCCCGTCCCCAACCCTCGCGCTGAAGGAAGATCATGGTATGACGGGTGCGACTGCGGCGTACCTCACTGGACATTGAAAGGTTTTGGCTAAGCCGAATATGACGTCCTAACGTGTCAACCCTGCTTACCGAAGGTTGTCTATCTCCTTCTCCCAATCCACGGGTGTTTGCTGGCTTGGGTGCGTAGAGGATATATATACCGGTCTGTGAAACTTACTTGGCCAACCAGTATTTCCTTGATGTTGCCCCTGTGCTCAATGTAGAGCTCCGGCACGGCCCTCAATGCTTCCTCCTTGCTCCGGAACTGCAATTGCTCCTCCGCTTTGTGCGGAATGAGGCCGAGCCAATATTTGCGCCTCTTAACTGTTACCATCCATACGCTCTGAGGCCGGAACGTATCATCTAATCTGACGAAGTTATTAATTGCCATATGCTTGCTTCTCCTCGGCGCTGATTATTGCGATACAAAAGGCTTCAACTATTTCCCGATCCATTGAACCGATCGGCCAAACTGCTTGCCCCTCCGGTGTGTCCAGCCACTCACGGTAATCGGTCGCGTTGGGTACCTCAATACCGTGCTTCTCCACCCATGCAGTCCTTGCATCTTCGTTCCAAGGCAGGCTCCGCACGCAGGTTGGGCACCAGTCATAGTCCCAGTTAGGGTTGGCGATGTATGCGTTACAACAGTCGCGGTTGTATCTGTCAATCGCTATCCCACAAATCGTATCGAGCACTTCCCCAACGCACCACTGATGCCGGTGCCTGCGCTCTCTGCAAGGAACGGTGCCTCTCCGGTAATTGGCGAAGAATTTATTGATATGGTAACTTCCAGATTTTCTCATTCAAATTGGCCTTTTCATCGGGGCAGCGGAGTACCCCGGGTCTTTTTCCTGTTTTCGCCGGGTTGCGGTTCTCTACGAGTTCTGAACCAATTACAGACCATCAAGGGGCAAGATGCAAGCGGGAAAGTAGAATAACCGCACAGAACTGGTTTGATACATTGACAAGACCTTGCGCGACAAGTAGGTCTGTGGTTCACTTAATACCTTGCAAACCGATATCTTTTGCGAGGTGCCCCCTGTGCCCCCTAGGTTTGTCCGATCCCACAGAAGCCTAATCACAACCCCAGAAGCGACCAGGAGAGGCTTCCTTGACCAAGCCCTAACCAAGACCGAAGTCGCAGAGTCCTTTATCGAGGACGCGGACGCACTCGTTGAGGCCCTTGATGCAGCAGAGAGCATCGATGAAGTGATTGCCAACAGAAGAATTCGCGAGCACTTGATAGCCGCGAGTGGCTTCTCTGAGAAGGCTAGCGGCTACATTACGCCCCGGGAGCTCAATCGGTCTTTAGGAACTGTTCTCCGGCAAATTTGTGAAGAATGCGAGGAAGCCGGGGCCGATTGGCGGAGTAACATCGTCTACCGCTTCCTGCTGACCAAGGGCGACGCCATGGGCGGCATAATGCGCAATAAAACTGGTGCCGTCGCAAACACCAAGTTTGCCCAGGCGGTTTTCGACACGCTTGGCGCAAACGGCGTCGTTTATAGAACGACTCGTGCTCGTGGGCGCACAGGCAAAGTCCAACAAATTGGTTGGAACGATAGGGAGATCTTTTTTGACAAGAAGCCCGGGTTCATTGGGAATAGCGTCGATGTAATCCTGCTCAGGCATCGCCCCGGCGCAATATCCGTGCGCCTAAACCGAGAGGCCGACTACTTGGCTTGTGGAGAAATAAAAGGGGGCATAGACCCTGCAGGCGCTGACGAGCATTGGAAAACGGCGGCTACCGCTTTGCAGCGGATACGAGATAGATGCCAGCACAACCTTCCTGAGCTTTTCTTTGTGGGATCGGCTATTGAGGAATCGATGGCTAAGGAAATCTTCGCCCAGCTTGAATCCGGCGAATTAACGCACGCGGCCAATTTCAATGAGCAGAGACAGCTGGAAGACCTCGTGAACTGGCTGATAGACCTTTAGCTGTGCCAAACGTACACGCATTTACGAGTTTCTTGGCGTCCGTGGACGCCCATCTGTTGGCTACTGTTACCCTTGCCCTTCGGTAGAACCCAAATGCGATCAATGGTAAACCCGGCTTGCTCGGCCATGTCCGAGAGTATCAAGTCCACTGGAATAGAGACTCCCTGATAACGCACATTGTCGTTTACCATCACGAAGGGCGCCCCCGGCTTCAATAGCCGGGCACATTCGAATATCACCAGGGTCAGTTCCTTGAAGTAATTGCGCACCATTCTTGGAATCCCGTTGTTATTCAACAGCTTCTGTTTCAGGCAGAGGTCCAGGTACGCCAGAGTATTCTGTAACAACTCCTGCGATTCAAAGGCACGCATGGCGTCCTCGTACGTTATGCCAAACACCTCGTCCAGGTCCGCTTTCTCCCGATTCTCAACCGTGGCGCTCAGCAGCGTCTGGCGGAGCCACTTGATCTTCTCCTCATCAACTCCAAGCATCGCGAGCTCCAGAGCGTAAGTGCGGGTGTAGTCGTACCTGTTGCAATAGGGCGGCGAGGTGATTAACCCATCGAAGGAGTCATCCTCAAGCTCAGGTAAAACGCCCAACGCGGAACCCTCCACGACCTCGATGTCCCCGGCCTTAACGGTGCCTGACCACCCGAATGACATGGCCGATTCTCCGCCAATGTCCTCGGTTATCTGGCTGAGTTTCCGAGTAATCGCCTCGTCAAAGTTCAGTATGGCCCCCTTACTGAATGGCTTCCTTCCTGGGTTCCGGCGGGGCGCTCTTGAATCCCAGCGGAGGTATTGGCCATCCTTGCGGGTGTAGCTGACTTCCTCAAGGACGCACATAGCACCGAACAAGAGAACCCGCCTTGCGTCCGAGTTCTCCACTTGATTAGCCTCGTGCAGGTAGCGGCCCAAGTCGTATTCGGCTTCCTCCGGAAATGCTCCCCTTGTGATCGACAGATGGTTGAACTCCACCACTTGGCCAGGGCGTGCCCAATTCTTGTCATTCTGGAACTTGGCTATCATCTTAGACAGCTCTCTCCGGTCGGTAGTGCTGATAATCTTTCGTACCAGCATATTCTCGACAGCGTTCGGCAAAAGCTCGATGCCGAGGGAGTCAAGACCGCGAGCGCTAGCAGCAAAAAGTGTGGTTCCAGAGCCTGCAAACGGGTCCAGTATGCGGCCTTCAGTGAGAGAGAAATGTTCGAGGATGTAGTGAACCAGGGGGACTGAGAAACCTTCCTTATATTTGCACCAACGGGCTTCTTTTTCTTTCTTGTTTGCCTGATAGCTTACCAACGTGCGATCCAAATCATCATTCACGATGAGCGTGTGGCCCAACCTCTCGTGAATTCGGTCGTCCGCTTCCTGGATGCTTTCCTCAAATAACTCGGTGCTGGCTTCATGCTTGCCCGGCATTGGTCTCTCCCTGTATTCTGTCCGGCGCACTCGTCGCTGGTTCGCCCCCCCATTACACCATACCCCTTGCCGAGTACACAATTGGCGACTGTCAGTCGCCTCTCGCAGGCCTTCCCTCGCATTTCTTGCACACTGCCCGACCCTCGGCCAGGGCTTCACCCAGCGTTTTTCTCCTTATGTCCCTGTCTGCGACCTCGCGGAGCAAATGGCACTCTCTGTAAAGGTGGGCCATCATGGTCCTACCTTTTTGTGGCGCTGGCCTAAGCCAGACCACTCTTGACATGTTCATTGCGGCCTCCTTCTTTTCCTAAGCATACCACTCCTTGTTCGTGTCGCCTTCAATAATTGACAGGCTGTCATCCCAGTGATTCAATGAGTCTGCTACACCTACCCCGGGGATTCTGCTGGCCTAGAAAAAGGCCGCGCCATCAAGTCATTGGCACCGGACTGAGCGTCCGTGCCCCCTTGCGGCTTGATGGCGGATTGGGTAGGTGTAGCAACTAACCTCATCCGGACGCCACAAGGGGGAACCCGATGCTACGCCTCTTACACACCAGAGCTTTCTTTTTCCTGTTCTTTCTGATTCTCCCGCCACTAATCGCCTGCGACACCGTTTCCAGCCTCGGCATTGGTAAGCCCAGCACCTCCGCACCCAGAAGCACGTCAGACGCCGTCGCCTTCTGGGAAGCTTGTCGTAAAAAAGAGGACAAGATCGACCATTGGCAGGAGCGCGAGTTGAAAAAGCTCGAAGATAGTTGGGCGAAGGGAAATCAAGGGTTATTCGAAGCGGGGATGAGGTACGGTGCCGTTGAGCAAGAAGCTGACGCTATGCGACGGGAACTGAATGACAATTGCCACGCTGCCGATATTTCGATGAACCCATTGCAGGGCTTTCCGGGAGACCCTGAGGTTACGGAACGCGGCAGTTGCGTGAAAGAGCAAGGTGGCGATGGCGTTCTTGAGTCAGTCAGGGACGTGGATGGCTCGGTCTTTCCGACTTACCGGTTGTCGTATGCCGTAACGGACGGCGGCGGAGGCGCTTCCAGAAGCTCTTGTGGCATTCCCATTGAGGCCAGGTGGAAGAAGAACCCGGACGGCATGTGGGCCGGCCACGTCTACGGAAGGGACGGCGCTTGGATTCGGGTTTCGAAAGCCACGCAAGACGGCGAGTACGTGTACTTGGAGGGGTGGGTGAGACCATGACCTTGGTTGGGGAGGATGGAGCAACGAACACGCGCTTGAAACCCAGGACCCATATGGGGAGTTTGTCTCATGAAGCCTGAAACTGGGGTTGGCATCATTGGGGCCGTAGTAGGGATAACCGTGGGCATCCTGTCCGGTGGTGTGCCAGATCTTTTCACTGGGGTCATGTATGGCGTCATCGGAGGTGCCGTTGCTGTGGGTACTTACGAGGTCATGGTCAGATGGGCCAGGTCATGAACAGATCAATTTACATTTGGAGGTTTCTCATGTCCGACGCACAAAGGAGAGCTTTACACTACGTTGGATTGGTTGCGGGCGGTGCCATTGGCCTCGTGATAGGACTTGCATTGGGCGTATCCCGTCTTGAAATGATGGTGCTAGTAATCCTTGGCTTAGCGGTCGGAAAGTTTAGTACCTGGGCGCTGATGAAGGCGAGTGAGAATCAGGGTGCGCCCAGAGGCAAGCGACGCTTGGAGGGCTGGCAACAGGAGATGCCCCGGCGGGAGGGTGCAGAGGCCCCGAAGGGCGACGACAAGTAGGACACGCTTTAGATCCAATGGCCCGGTATCTGCTGAGTGGTGCTTCGTAATTGTTGCCATCCTGCGCGGCGGTGTGTAAAAGTCCCATCGGCGGACTGATTGCGACAATTACCGGAGCTTGGAATCTGATGCGACATATCCGGTGATGGACAGGAGAATCTTTGTATGACCAGGGGTAAGAAATGAACGTCTTCTTGGCGGTATTGTTCGCTGTTCTTGGGATCGTGTTCTTCATCCTGCTGGCGATAGTCAAACAACTAAATAAAGACCCCACGCAGAACACCACCCATCCGGGGTCTGCCCCTGACCTAACATGGGTCAGATGCTTTCGTTGGGGCGGCTATGGGTTTCTTTTGCTCGCGTCCTTTTTTGCTGTTTTATATCTTGCAGGTCGGTAACTAAGCCTAAAACGCAGAGCGAGAGCATGCCAACGAGCATCACCAGAGCAAACCAATAGTTAGCCAGGAACTCAACCATCATTAATCACCCGCTTCGGTTTTCTCAAGAAGAAAACCGGAGCGGTTTTTTCAGGAATTTTGTAAATCGAGGTCAAGGAGGCCGATTATGCAAGATCGTTATGTAGGGGACGTGGGTGACCTGGGGAAACTTGGGCTTCTCAGGTGGCTATCAGGACTTACGGATACATCGCCGAATCCTCAGCTTCAGCTTGGTGTCGTCTGGTGCTGGCATTATGACGAGAAGCACCCGCCTGCCAACAAGAACAAGATGAGCGCTGATGGCCGGCACATAAGCTACCTCCGCCGCACATCAAGGGAGGACCGCGCCGAATATAGGGACCCAGACCCTAACCTCTGGGAGGGCCTCCGCGACCTGGTCTATAGGGACGGGCGCTGTGTCCACTGTGTCGAGCGGGCGAATCTTTTGCCTGACGACACGCTTTACTACTCGTCCCAACTTAACTACTTTGAGGCCATGCGGAGGCCGCTCAAGGAACAGGTCAGGGCGGCGTGGCTGAAAGGCGCGCTTAGAGCTACGCAGGGCGCTAGCATAGTGTTCTTTGACCCGGACAACGGCATCGGGCGAGAAGATCGGAAGTTCAACAAGGACGGGACCAAATACGTATACCTGAGCGAGTTCCACAAGTATTGGAAGCGCAACCAGAGCTTGGTGATTTACCACCATGCCGCCCAGGGCAAGACTGTAGAGAGGCAGGCGCTTGAGATCTCGGAGGTTCTTGAGGAAGAATTCGGCGTGGAACCCATCATGCTATTGTTCGCAAGAGGCACAAGCAGGCTTTTTATCGTAATTCCCCAGCCCGACGAGACTGGAGCGGAAATCAGGGACCGGGTGGACAGGATGCTAGAAACCGGGTGGGCGTGGCATTTTGAGAGGATGCCGAGAGGCGGAGAGGAATAGAAATATAAGGATGCGAAGCTATGTTGGGTGGTTGGGGCAAAGTCAAGCCCCGGGCAGATTGCCCAGGGGCGGCTGTCTTCGTCATTTTTCCTGGTGCATGCTACTACGGGTCGTAGGGGATCTGGTTCTCGACGGCATCACTGAAACGGATCCTCAACTTGTCCGCCTCAAGGCTCTTAAGTATATCGTAGTCGTGGGCGTCAACAGCTACGTCCAGCTTGATTTTTCCGCGTCCCGAGAGAACAGTATGCCAGCCCGAGGCCGAGCTAGTCCGTGTAACGAATAGGTAGGTCGATCCCACCGACAACAGGTCTGGATCATCGCTCATGCGGAAGTTCCTGCCGCTCAGGTCCCGGCCCCCATGCTGGTTGACCTGGATGTCGCCGGAGAGATTGCCTTTGATCGGGTCAAGTACCCTAACCGAGAACTGGGTCTCCGGGAATCCCCGATTCAGGGTCTGCCCTTCCTTCTTGGTCACCTTCCCGAAGAACACGTCATCGGCCAGACCAACAAGTTCCCGGTCGTTGGTCACATCGACCGCATAGCTGGGGCTGGCATAGTCGGTCTGCCCGTAGTAGCCCATCGTCATCCGCCAGCCCGCCACGGCGAGCAAGGCAAGGGACAGGATCCCCACCGCAAGCCACAGGGTCCGCTTCCCTCTTATCGTCTGTCGCATGTTCCGATTTACCCCCAAGGATCGGTAATACTCCAGTAATAGTCCGTCCCCTAACGTATCTACAAAGGTTTTCGGTTAGGTTTCCTTCACGGGTATCGACACCCGCGCGCTGGTTTGATTCCAGCCCGATTACCTCACGATGATAGAATCCTTCCTCCGTAGGGTTCTAGTGAGGCTATGGCTGAGATTTCTAACCAGCATTTTTATTTGCTCTGGTTTTCAGTGTGCCCCTGCCGTGTTGCAAGGGCTTCGTGCAACCCGGCTGCCCGTGGTCCTCCCTTCTGTCTCATACAAAGATTGAGGCCAGAGGTGTCCACTCTGGCCTCGGCTTTGACGCCCCCGGCTCACGACGGGAGGAAAGGGAGGAATCGCCCTTCTTAATCAGCGTCATCTCGGATTCTAGACCCTCGCGGCGATTGTGTCCAGATCGCAAACCACTTGTGCGGGCTTCCTGGGATTTCCAATTTGATTCCTCCCGTCTGGCCAGTTTTCAATGAAATAGCTAGACCGACTTTCCTGCGCCAAGGCGCAGAGAAGCCTACACTTTATATATGGGAGGAATTTATGGCTACGGAAGCCAAAGTGCAAATTGTGTTGGAGGCCCTGCTCGGTTGCCCCGCGCCCGACTGCCCCGACCCCAGCAACTACGTCAAGGACGGCCTTAAGAATGGAGCCCAGCGCTACGAATGCAAGAGCTGTGGTAATCATTTCATGGCCGAGGGCAAGCCGTTTGGTAAACGGTTCACGGCCCATCAGATTGGCGACGCCGTGGATTCCTATTACCGGGGCAAGTCCTACAAGCAGGCCGCCGAGGGGTTAGCAAAAGTTTACAAAATCCCTGAACCCGCCAAATCCACAATCCTTGCCTGGGTGAAGGGATACACACGGCAGGCGCTCCGGTATATGGCCGGGCAGGTGGGGCCGGACGGCACCGAAATGACGGCCACTGGCAAAAGGGTCAAAGCCAACGTGGGCGAGCATTGGGTAGAGGACGAGACCCAGGTGGACATCGGGGGTAAAAAGATCTGGATCTCCAACATTATGGACGCCAAGACCCGCTACATCCTCGCGGCTCGCCTGACCCGGGGGCGGAAGATGAAGGACACCATTAACTTGCTCAAGAAGGCCAAGGCCAACTCCGCCACCGAGCCCAAGACCATCACTTCGGATGGGATGAACTCGAACCCGGACGCGATAAAGACTGTATTCCCTAACACCGAGCACATAATCGCGGCGGGTCTCCGGGAGGAAAGCAATAATAATCGCTCGGAGCGACTCCAGGGCTCGATTAAGGACCGCACCAAGGTTATGAGAGGACTAGAGACCATGACCACGGCCCAGGAGTACGTGGATGGCTGGACATTCCACTACAATTTTATGCGGGGGCACGAGGGCGTCAGGGGCAGAACCCCCGCCCAGGCCGCCGGGGTCGCCGGGAGAGTGCCCTGGTCCTCGTGGGAGGACATCGTCCGACTGGGTGGGGAGGTTGCCGAGCCCAGGGTCCAGACTACGAAGATAACCCGGAAGAAGCCGGAACCCGATATAGAGCCGGTAAGAAGCGCCGCCGAAGCATATATACTTCAGAAGTGGGCCAAAGAAGCCCAGGATGAAGCAGAAGCCAAGATCGCCCGGCGCAAGACTCACAAGACGCAACTGGTGGCTCCCTATTGGAAGCAGAAGCGCAGGAAGGGAATCGCCGGAGGCCGGGGCCACGCCGCCATGAGAGCGGCAAGAAGGTAAACACTACCCAATCGTGCTAGAATCACAACCGTCTCCCTGCCCGTGTAGAGCAGTCGGTCTAGCAACTGTCTGTGTTCCTTCCTCGCAGGGAGACCCTTCTGTATGTGAAATACAGACCCTTCTATTTGCGGATTCTGTATGTGAAATACAGATAAGGAGTACCCAATGGACGGCTATTTCGCACACTTTAACGAGATGCACCAGATCGCCCTCATCCACGCGCCTGAGGGTGGCTGGGAGCATAAGCCCCGGGAGTACCGGCCCAGTAGCGGATTCTGGATGGGCCCGATTAGCATAGAAGATGAAATGGTTAAGGCGACTAGGGACGTTGCGGGGTTCCTGGACTACAAGGTATTGCACTGTCGGGTCTGCTTTCCCGACATGTACCCGCCCCCGCCCACCAACGGCGATGCCCCAGCAGGCCCTAAGAGGCGCGCACAGCGCCAGCGAGAGTACCTGCCTCCGCAGGTGAGCAGGAAGAGGATATCAAGAAGGGGCATTTGAACTCAGACTCCCCGACCACCTACACTACTGGGAAGGCGTTAGTTTAAGGGGAAGTGCCCGGAAGTGCTTCAGTTCCAGCCACGCTGCTCTATTGAGATCTTGCATTTGCTGTGGGGGCAAAACTTCGCCGAGTAAACCCGTTCGCTCCCAAGCCATTGGCGAAGAGGTACATTATTACAAGCAGGAAAGAATTCATCGTAAAGGACATGCAACCTCGTGATTTCTTCCGCCTCCGATACATAATCCCCCCACCAGGGCCAGGAATCAGGTTGCTGAGTGCAATCATCGCAGAGAACTATGCCCTCAGGGCCCTCTCCTATGCCTCCCCCTTCTAACGTTGGCGCGACATCGAACACGAAGGTCCCGCCGTTTGGCAACCAAAGCGATCCGCCAGATGGTCTTTCCCCTTCCAATTGTCGCCCGCACTTGTCACAGATGAACATGGGTCCCCCTTTCATCGGGATAGTCTTAAATGCTGACCGGGGTAGACCAGCATTACTCCCGTGATGGTAGGAGAAACCTGGGATTTATTCCTTGTCAATAGGAA
This sequence comes from Dehalococcoidia bacterium, assembly GCA_964291565.2. Classification (GTDB taxonomy): domain Bacteria; phylum Chloroflexota; class Dehalococcoidia; order Lucifugimonadales; family UBA3495; genus Bin22. The sequence goes on along the minus strand of OZ219949.1, from coordinate 3,131,152 downwards.
AAATCAATTCAGATTGTAACGAGTTTGGTCTGCAAGCACTCCGCCCCATTTCTCCTACCTTCTATTGAATTCCGAGACCCCTCGTCCCCGCTGACCCTGTCCCCGGACCGGCGATTCTGATGCCTGGTAGCCGGTTTGCACCGAGCCTTTCTCCCGTCGCCGCCGTGTTTGCTCGGCGGCTAACTTTTGCTTGAATTGGGTTGCAACCTCTTTGAGAGAGTGGTCTGCTTCCGTCGATTTCGGTGCCACATCGCCAATGTCCAGTTTCCACGGAATTTTACCTGTCATGCCCTCTACGTGGGCGCCCTTAACCTGGATGATGTCGGAAACTGGCAAGAGCAATCCTTTGATACTCTCCTTGAGAGCGCTGAGCCGCCCATCAGGGTTAAGATTGGATGAGGCGGAACCCAAAATGTTTTCCTGGTCCTGCGATTCGGTGGACGTAATCTCTGGGCTTAGCGTGTCTCTGAGGTTTATCATGAGGTCTCCTAATCGCGCTCAGGGAAGGCAGCAGTACGCGCTGTCTTCCCGTCAAATTCGTCAAAACGAAGCTATGATAAGCCTATAGCTCGGCACTCTGCAAACATCTAACATTGTGGACGCAGCGCCAGACCGAAAGAGTCACCGTATAATTGACTATCCACGTTCACCATGATGGCGATTCAGAGGGACCGGGATCAGCGAAAGAGAAGGGGGAGATGTGGAAGAAGTAATATAAAAATGTGGGGAATACTCCGATCACACCATTGAACAGAGGGAGCCTATGGGCCGACTTACGGTATGCTCTCGACGAACTGTAGAGAGCGCCGCGCGAAAAGAAACCCGTAGCCGCCTCTCCCTCGCTCAGCAGGTATTCGAGCCCTTGCCTCTGCCGCGCGGCCACCCGCACTGACTAAGGCTTTTTCTTGACTGCGCCGAGTCCGCTCGGCCTCCCTATCATGTTGGTATCTAAACGCCGCCTCCCGAAAACTCTGGGGTAGTTCATCCTGCGGACTGCCCTTCTCCCCGATGGTCAGCGCGCAATCAAGACCAAGGACGCTGACTTTGAGGGTGGCATCTTCCAGGTGGATGGAATCGGCAATGCTGGACAGTAGCGGCAAATCTGGCTGAATATGTACTGACACGGCGGCAACTTCACCGGCCAATTCACAGATGATAGAATTTTCTTGCTGGATACTCATGACATCTCCTTTCAGTCAGCAGATGTATTTCAGCCGACCCTACCGGTTGCGGGACCAGGTAGGGTCAACTTCTATCTAACATTATCGCATTCGCCCGGGCTAGTTCAAGGATCGCCGGAGCTAGAGTATTACGCCTGTATTACCAAATCGGCTTTGAGGGGCCCGTCCACCTTTGCACACTGCATCGGAAAACGCTGAATACTTGCACGTGTCAAGAGAAGCATTTAAACTTGTTTCACCGAACCCAAAGGAGTAGTAGCAAAGTGACCGAAAACAACCCAGAAGACATTAAAGTATCAAATCTTCTGGTTCTCCGTACTTCTGCTCTCATATCCGCTGAATTCCACGATCTACAGAGTTTCACCCCCACATTCCTCGTCACGAACTCCATCGTGCCCGATGATTGGTCCTGTACGCATTATAGACGGCTACCGAGAAGAGTCGAGGTCAATTTCGGCCACGGTTTCGTCACATGGCGCATGACTGAAGGGGAACTTCGGATAGAAATGTTCCCAGAAGTTTCTTGGGGCATGGTAATGGCCAGGGAGATTCCCCAACTGGTTCCATATTTCGCTAGGCAATTCTTGGCATCGGTGCCTCAGATCGCCGCACCCGACATCAGCTTTCACTGGGAAATAGCTGTGAGCCAGCCCGAACCGGGACAGTGGATAAGGGACCGCTTCGGCCCTCGCGTCTTGCCCCACGGGTACGAGATTTCCGACGTGAGCGCCAGCTTTGTGTCGAATAAAGACGACATTCAGGTACGCGTGGACGTTGAATTGGGGGAAGATGACGAGGACGAGTCGAAGCCAAGCCCTATAATCCTTGACTGTTTCGGTACTCCCAACAGCGACCTTGGTCGAAGCGAGCTTGAATCCGAGACCGAACGCTGGCTGGACTACGCAGAGGCGGTGAGAGAAGTATTGGCAGCGTTGCTTGAAGAGAGGACATAGCATGACACTGCAGAGAGAACGCCCACGCAATAGGACGGAAGAAATAGGGAAGGGTTTTCGGTCAGCGAAACCGCACCGTGAGCCGAGGCCACGAACATTGGTCCAAGGCCAAGTTGAGGAAATACTCGACCGGGAGGATTTCGCGTGGATCGAGGGCGAAGAACAGCGTCAAGACGGCAACACCCACGTTGGAGTCCCAATCCCTAAAGTAGTGCAAGGCTCTCTCCGTATCAAGGTCGGCGCACCCGGAAGACGGCATGCCTTCCACAGCCGGGCTAAGCTAGGCCGAAGGAGAGCAATAGCCGCACGCTCAAGTCGGCGGAACGAAGTGACCCTGGATTACGCTGAACACCTCCAGCGTATGACGATAAGGTCGCTTCTCGTTTACGCCTTGGCGATGCCTTTATTCCTGCTTAGCTTGACATTCTTGGTCAGTGTGGTCACCACAGGGGGTGGTTTCATCAGCTTAATGCTGTCTGCGTTTACGGCCCTGACGTGTGGCGGTTTATCCGTGGTCGCGGTGGTTGCTGTGATCACCGCTCACTTAGGATCTAGGGATGTCAGAAGAGCAACCAGGCAAGCCACCGCCCACTAACATTTTAAGGCCATTCACCGCCTGCCTGAATGCCATCGCGGACTTCATCAAAGATGGAAGCGTGCCCTTCGTTGGGCGAGTCGTCATGGCTCTAATTGTCTGCCAACTAATAGCCGTTGTCGCGTTCCTTTTCTGGAGTATGATGGCCTTTATCTGGACGGGTAATCAATTGCTCTTGATATTGGCGTTCTCGGCGTGTTTAGCGGAGATCGCATTTGCCGGGGTTGTGAGCAAGTATATGATCGATGGTCATGCCACGACTCACAAACTATAAGAGCTTCACACGAACGAGTGCAGACGACAGCAAGTCTTGCAGGGGCTTGCTTCCCGGCCAACGTATTTAGTTTGGCTTGTCGTAAATGCCCTGCGCCATCCTCATCTTCACGTGGCTTGTCGTCCGCGTTTGAGCCAAAGTATTACTGCTGTATTACCTAATCAGCCTTAAAGAGCCCGTCCACCCTGGCACAACGGCATCCGAGCCTCTGGAATCATTGGCTTTACCTCCCCGTTGTAGTAGAATGTTTCAGTGTGCCCCGGTCGTCTAGCCAGGTTAGGACGCCACCCTTTCAAGGTGGAGATCATGGGATCGAAGCCCATCCGGGGTACCAAAACCCTCCCACTGGCAATTTTGGCTAACCCCTTAACCTCCGTTTTATCCTTACCTTTGATTGTTTAAGGCTTCTGGCGGGCTTGGGCTGAGAGTGAGTCCCCCAACCGAGCCTTCAAGGAAATATGGCACGGAGAAATGGCTTTTTGCGATTGAACCGCTTTTTTGGCAAGCAAGCCACCGGTGAATCCCTGGAGACCTTAGCCGATACCATTTGCCCCCACTGCGGCGCCAGCATTCCTCGCTCCAGACGCTGCCCCGAGTGCAGTCAACCGGCTTTTTCGCTGCCGGGGTGGGCCCTCTCCGGTCGGGAGCGGCGCTTTATTACCAAGAAACGCCTTATTGCCAGCGGGTGTGTGCTGGCCGTCCTGTTGTTTGTCTTCTGGCTCAATTACCCCTTCCTGCCCGATTACGGAATCCTCCTCTTCAGCAGGCCAACCACTGAAGCCTCGTCCAATTCGACCATTGAACGGTGGACAATGGCGGGTGGCGATCTGGCCCAAAGAAAGATGGTGTTTAGCGCCGACGGATCCCAGGACCTTCCCACAGGAACCATTCGCTGGAAGGTGCCTACAGGGGAAGGGACCCGGGCGGGACCCATTGTGGCTGACGGCGTGGTGTACCAGGGCGGCTATTTCAAGATAGTGGCGCTGGATGCCGACACGGGCGAGTTAATCTGGTCGCAGCCCACATCGGGGCCGGTGCAGACTTCCCTGGCGCTGGCGGGTGGAAGGCTTTACGCCGGGTTCCTCGATCACCACGTGAGGGCGCTGGCGCCCGATACAGGTGAAGATGTGTGGGAGTTCAGGACCGGGGACATTATTACCAGTTCCCCGGTGGTTCACGACGGCATTCTGTACTTGGGGGCGTGGGATAACCTGCAGTATGCCCTGGACGCCGCCACGGGAGAAGTGATCTGGACTTACGAAGCAACCGACAAGGTGAGTTCGCATAGTCCGGTGGCAGAGGGAATAATGGCGGTGCCGGACAAGGGGGGCAGGGTTCACTTGCTGGACGCCCGAACCGGTCAAAACAGGCTGGTCTACCGGACTCCCAGGTCCACCAACGCAGCCCCAGTTATTGCCCACGACCAGGTGTATTTTGCGGCGGGGGGCCGGATCTACGCCATCGACGCCACGGAGAAGGAAGTGCCCGGGCAGTACCAGTTCAAGCGGGTCTGGGCCCAGTTCTGGTTGTGGCAGGTTCCTGGAGTTCCCCGGCCAGCCGGACAGCAGGGAGGACTTTGGCGGTTCTCGCCGGACGGCGAGGATTCCAGCATTGTAGCTTCCCCGGCGGTGACGAATACGCAGCTTTACGTGGGAGACCTGGATGGGCGCCTATACGCCATCGACCCCGCCAGCGGAAGTGAGCAATGGCGATTTGAGGCCGAGGGCGGAATCTACGCATCTCCCATAGTCGTGGGGAACACGGTCTACATTGCCACCCAAAAGGGCCGCGTCTATGCCGTGGATGGCGAATCAGGCGAGGAAATCTGGAATTTAATGCTGGACGCCGGTGTGAATGAACCTATGGCGTTTGCCGGGGGGAGGCTGTACGTCCGAACCGCCGATGGCGCAGTAGTGGCGATTGAGTAGCCGACACATACTCAGGAAACCGTACCGTGGATTGGAGGAAAGAAGGCATTGGGTACTGAAGGCGCGACAACGAACAGTATCGACCAGGCCATTGAGCGGCTGCAGCAAGACAACCGGGAGCTGAAGGAAACAGTAGCCAGCCTCCAAAAGCAGATGCGGCAGCGGGAACTTGATTCGGCGTATATGTACATCCACTCTAACTGGCTGTGGATTCGCTGGTTCCTGGTGCGGGACCAGGACCGGGCCGGCGATGATAAGGCGCTACTGGAAAGGGCCCGGGCCGCCGAGAGCACCATCCGGGAAAATTTGCCGCGCAGTTTGCGGTCGGTGCAGTTCGAGCCGGAACCGATGCAGGCAGCCTACCGTTGGCGTATCGAGACTACGGTGATCCTCAACCGCAACGGCTACACCTTCTTCGACTGATCCCCCTCTGCTGACCCGGTTTCGCTCCTGGGTCATCCTCCGTTTACTTCCATCACCCAACTTGTTGAAGGTAAGGGGATAATGGTCTATGCTCAACCATACTCTTGGCCGGCAGAGTATCTGTCTGCCGGCAAAAACCATCAAGGAGTTGGGAAATGGCGGGAGACAAGCAGACCTACGAAATAGACTTGAACCCGGACCAGATGGCCTTTGTAACGGCGATGAAGGAAAAGTACAGCCTGGCCGACGAGGGCAAGACGATGCGGGTAATCATGGACTACCTGATCTCTAACGCTGATATCCACGAGGCAGTGTTCACCCAGGTGCGCTGCCTGCGTTGAGGATAGAGATTTCGCTCTTGGTACAAGAGCGCTGAGTAACTATCGGGAAACGGATAAATCCATAGGCAATTCCAGCCGGTCGGGCCCGTACCAGAGAATAGTAAAGGGTTCGTCCGGCGTTTCGGTATCACCCTGATTTTCATCCCTAGCGAAGTAAAGGAATCCTTCGCGGACTTCGCCCATTGCCATGCCCTTCAGGTCCAGAGAGTCGCCGGGTGTTGGGGAGTGTGAGAAAGGGTCAAGAGTGGTGGCAACTTGGTGAATCCTGCCGAAAGAGTCAGGCGCAGTGGATAACCACGCTTCAACGAAGTAATCCCTGGGGCCGGAGTCCAAGGGGGCCACGACCCTCACCGGAACCCTAAGGGGCATGCCATCCCCGGACTCCGGTACACCCAATGCAATCAGGTCTAACAAGGGCGGGCCGCCGGCCTCTTCAAAGATGGTTACCGTGTCCCCGAGAAGCGCCGGCGTCGGGTCAGGCAGGTTTGACCAGAAGCCATCCCCATTTCTCAAGGCGTCCAGGACATCCTCGAGTAATGCGGTGTCATCGGGCTGACATCCGTCGAAGCGGGCCCGAGGGGCAGGAGTGACAGAACGGTTCAGGTCTACCAGGATCAACTCTTCCGACCCATCAATGAACTGCAGGGTGAGGAAGGGTTCGTCTGGGGACGACTCATCATCCTCATAACCATCGGGCCCAAAATAGACGTGGCCTTCGTGAGTTCCGGCCTGAAACAAGATCACGCCACTAAATGGGTCGTTCCACCCGTCCTGCCTCGCGTGTTGGTTCTCCAGGGAGAGAGGGGCCCAATCCTTTTCATTTCCACTGGCATCCGGGGCAGTGCGCAAGGACAGCCCGCGCCAGCCATAACTGGGGTAGGACCATGCGGGAAGTACGCTGGTAAGCCTCATGGGTACTCTTACGGTAGTTTTGTCCACGGGTTCGGGAGGCCCCAGCACGGTGGCCGCAAAGGGTGGTTCCTTCCAGTCTTCCTGCAGCAGAACGGCTTCACCCATAGCCAGGTGGGTTTCTTCTTCGGCGGCAAGACCTTCACCCATTATGGCGGCAAACTTCCATTCACCTTCTTCGTAAGTCCAGTAAACTCGCATTGCACCTGGAGGAAGGGAAACGGGCTCCTGCGATTCGCGGTACCGTTGCAGCCTGTCGGCCAGCCTCGCGTTCGTACCTAGCATGATGGCCCGGACCAAGACAGGTATTTCCCTACCTTCGTTGTCCAGTCGCACCACGGTGGAAACCGTGTTGGTGCTGACTGTCATAACCGAGAGTACATCGAGCCTGGACGTCTTGTAGCAGAGGTCCACATCTTCACCGGTAAAACGTGGACTGAAGTTACGATATTCCCGGTCCGCTATCCTCCGCCATGCTTCCTCGAGTTCCGAGGCTATTTCTTCGTCCGGTGTACTCAGTACGTGAAGCTCGTCAGGCGTTTCCGGCCGGAGGGATCCAGGAGGGTGGAAGGGTTCCCGATTCCTGTAAAAGAGGCGGTACACGAGGAAGATTACGGCTGCCAACAACAGAGTGCCCAAGAGTAGCAACATTCTTTCGGTCCTGCAAAGAAATAATGTCTCAGGGGCCTGCAGTGAAGTGAGTCAGGCCCATGAGACTACTGAGAACTTCATCGAAAAAACCTGGGGCGCCAGTGCAACGGGTTGTCCTCGAGGATTGGCCGTCCCAGGGGCCTGCTATCTTTGGAAGTACAAGCCCGTTGATGGCGATTGTCACTCCAGTGAACGCTTCAGGCCGTCCAGGGCAAGGTAGTAGCCGTATACGCCGAAGCCGTAGACGGAGCCTTTGCAGACGGGTTGTACGGCGGACACGGCGCCACGCGAGGTGGGGTTGGAGGCGTGCACTTCAATCACCGGGTAGCGGACCTGGGCTATGGCCGCGCGAAGCACTCCGTTCAAGGAGGTGTAACCGGCCGGGTTGATCACCGCGCCGTCCACGTCGCCGTCGTGGCCGGCGTATAACGCGTCGGCAACTTCGCCTTCAATGTTGGAGTGGACGAATTCCACCTCCACGCCCAGGCTGTCGGCGTAGCCCTTGACCTGCTCGTTAATCTCCGCAAGGGTCATGGGACCGAAAATTTCCACCTGTACCTTGCCGCGCATGTTCATTCCCGCGCCTTGAATAACCAGAATCTTTGCCATTGCGATCTCCCTTTAATTTATTGCTGAAATTGATGACGCACCTGTTAGCCACATCAAGGAGCGGGCCATCGGCCTTCCGAATATACATTCTGCTTTCGCAGCCGGCAACCGGGAACTATTCTCTATCCCGCGCAATGGCGAGAGATTCGCAATCTGGGGAACTACTCAGCCTGGAGGGCCCGGGCTTGACGGGTCTGGCCCCACGCCAGGGGGGTAAATATAAGGGAAGGCAGCAACAGCCCCAGGCCGATCAGTGCGTTTACCGTTATTGCCAGGGGGGTACCAAAGCTTTCTGCCATTAAGCCAATGGCCAGGGCGCCCAGGGGTGTGCCGATTCCAATGCAGACGCTCATCAGCCCCACCATACGGCCCCGCATCTCAGGCGGCGCCGACAGCATGGTTATGGTGCTCTGCATAGTGCCAAATCCCGACTGGCCCACGCCTCCCAGGATCAGAATGGCGAAGGCCATCATATACCAGGGGGACCAGACAAACAGAATGCCCATGATCAGAACTGCGGTGGATCCGATGAGGAACACTAGGCCGTGACGCTGCAGATCCCTGGTCAAAGCCATGGCCCCAGCCCCGGTGAGCTGCCCGATGCCTTCGGCTGCTACCAGCAACCCCACCAGGGTGGCGCCTACGCCCAAATTGTTGGCCCCAATATCAGGTATAAACTGCTGCAAGGGGAAGGCAAGGGCGTTCATAATTATTGTGACATAGAGCATCCCCCACAGCAGCGGCGTAGCCAGGGCATAACGGACTCCGTTTCCGAGGCTGCGCCACACGGGTTCGAATGTAGCGCTCCTGGCCTTGTTGGGAATGCGTACCCTGGTCATCAAGACCAGGTCGGCCAGGTGAATCAACAATATGAGGCCGGTGGCGCCTACAAAAGCCCCGGTTTCCACCGAAACTCCCTCCAGCCAGCCAGCAACCAGAGGGCCGGAGGTATCGATCATGATTCCCCCGAGCAAGGGGCCAACCATCTTGCCGGCAGTGTTGCTGATGGTGTCCAGGGAAAGGGCGTTGACCAACCGGCGCTCACCCACAATGTCCAGGATGCCGGTACGGCGCGATGGGTCTTCCAGAGACTTGGTTGCTCCCTGGAGAAAGACGGCGGCATAGACATGCCAGGCTTGAATGGCGTCCGCGGTTATCAAAGCCAGAAGAATCGCTGCCGTAAGGGTGTTGATGATCTGGGAGGCCATCAAGATGCGCCAGCGGTTGAAGCGGTCGGCGATGAAGCCGGTGAAGAAAGACAGGGCGGGTCGCGGCAAATTGTTGAAGACCAGCACCAGGCCAAGCTGAAAGGGCGACTGCGTTGCCTGGAGAATCAGCCAGCTCAGGACCAGCAGTTCCATGCGGCGGGACAGTTCCCGGAGGGTACCCACGTACCAAATCGCCCGGAACTGCGGATCACGGAGAACGGAAAAGACGGGCGCATCGCGCCGAGGTCCCAGCCTCAAGGTCCCGCCACCTCCCCTCTCCACACTTCAACTGCACATGGTCTGTCAATGATAAGTCTGTCAATGATAACCCATCCGAGGACCAATCAACCCATAACGCAATTTGCGAGAATAGCGTCAATCCAGCAGATTTCGCCTTTTGTTTGGCTAATTTGCTTCGTTGTCTCGAGCACCAGACAGGGCTAAACCTATGCCAGTCCGTCATTGGTGAATGGGTTAATGTCTCCATAGCTGGTGTTATCAGGCAAATTACAGCCCCGAACACCGTACTTGGCAATCCGAGCTTCCCTGAGCTTGTTTTGTGTTAGACCCGTTGCATTCGATAGGACTTGGTATATATAGCTAATTCGTAAGTAATATCCACAAACATTACCAATTACATCTAATTTTTTCGGATTTTCCCCTTTTGGTTGCATTTTGGGAAATGACAGGTATATATTGGTGCCAATTGGTGGAGGTCAGGTACGCCCGGGTTGGCTCAGTTGCCTGGCACGGTAGCTGAAATTCTGGCGCCGGCTTACCTGAGGGACCTCTCAAGATCCGTTAAGCTAAGGAGGCCCGCTGGTGGCACTTTCGGATAGGACCCTGGTATGCGTCGACTGCGGCGCAGAGTTTATTTTTACTGTTGGGGAGCAGGAATTCTTTAATTCCAGGGGGTTTGTTAACGACCCCAAGCGATGCCAGTCTTGCAGGTCTTCCCGCCGATCGGAAATGCGGGGGGGATTTTCGACCGGTCCCCGCGAGATGTTCCAGATAGAATGTGCGGAGTGCGGTGTTGAGGCCACGGTTCCCTTCAGGCCGCGGGGAGATCGTCCCGTGTACTGCAGCGACTGTTTCAGCAGGAACCGCAATACAATGTCCCAGTTCTAGACTTCAGAGCGCTTCAAAAGGAGGAGGAGGCGCATAGGGCACCTTCGCTCCTCCTCCCTAACATAGCCTCCCACTGGCTAGTGCGTTGTCAGGGCGCCGGTTCCGGCTGAAATCGCACCGCGGTTAGAGTACCTTTCGCCCTTATTCAATGTTCCCCGCCACAACAGCGGGGTCTATTGTTTTTGCAGAGATTAGCAAAGGGCGATCCTGCCTCTCCAAGGTCGCTTGATCACAACAACCTGTGTCTTTACTCCGGTCCTCGTCTGTCAGCCCCCAATTGCCTGGTCGTGGCTCGCCGGCCGGCGGCGCTGCGCGGGCGATCCCCTTGGTTGCGGCTCATTCGACCCCTCTATAGAATGAACTGGCGCCCGGGCGCATCCCCATGACTGGGAATGCCGCAAATATCTTGATGCCTGCCACTCTCGTTTCACAAGGACACCTCAATGAACTTTAGAGACTTGCGCGAATTCTCCGACTTCCTAGAAAAGCGGGGCCAATTGCACCGGATAAAGACACAGGTGAGTTGTGAACTGGAAATGACGGAAATCGCCGACAGGATGGTGAAGAGTGGCGGGCCGGCCCTATTGTTCGAAAACGTGGCCGGCTATGACATGCCGGTATTTATGAATATCTTCTGTTCTGACCAGCGCATGGCATGGGCGCTGGGCGTGAACAATGTAGACGAACTGGTGGAGCGCATTGAGGGAATGCTGCAGTTGGCCCAGGGCGCCCCGGATGGTTTGATGGATAAGCTGCGTACCCTGGGGCAGATTATCCGCATTGGGCGATTTCAGCCCAAAACCGTAAACCGCGCGCCATGCCAGGAAGTGGTACTCCAGGGCGACGAAGTGGACCTCTACAAATTTCCCATTTTGAAGTGCTGGCCCATGGACGGAGGGCGATACATTACTCTGCCACTGGTAATCACCAAGAACCCGGAGACCGGCACCCAGAATTACGGCACTTACCGCATGCAGGTCTATGATAACCGTACCACGGGCATGCACTGGCAGACGCACAAGGTGGGCGCCCACCATTACCGGATCAGCCAGGAAAGGCAGGATAACCGGCTTGAAGTGGCGGTGGCCATCGGAGCCGACCCTACCACAATGTGGACGGGTTCTGCCCCGCTGCCACCGGACATGGACGAAATGGCCATGGCCGGCTTCATACGTGAAGATGGAGTTGACCTGGTCAAGGCCAGGACGGTGGACCTTATGGTGCCGGCCCAGGCTGAAATTGTGCTGGAAGGGCACGTCTTCACCGACGAGCAGCGGATGGAGGGCCCCTTTGGCGACCACACGGGCTATTACTCCATGCCTGAGGAGTATCCCGTTTTCCACGTTACAACCATCACCCACCGGCGCAACCCCATTTACCCCGCCACGGTTGTAGGCCGCCCACCCATGGAAGACTACTGGATGGGCAAGGTGACCGAGCGCATCTTCATGCCTATCATCAAGATGATCATGCCGGAAATCGTGGACATGAACATGCCGGCCGAAGGGATATTCCACAACCTGGTACTGGTTTCTATCAAGAAAGAATATCCGGGGCAGGCCCGAAAGGTCATGTACGGCCTGTGGGGCCTGGGATTGATGAACCTGACCAAGACGATCATCGTTGTGGACGACTTCGTTGATGTGCAGAATCCCTCGGAGGTAACCTGGCGGGTCGCCAACAACATCAATCCCAGCAAGGACATCGTAATCGTGGAAGGGCCCCTGGACGACCTGGAGGTTGGCTCACCCACGCCCAGGTTTGGCGGCAAGGTAGGCATTGACGCGACCAGAAAGGGGCCGGAGGAAGGCTATACCCGGGGTTGGCCTCCAGACATTGAGATGTCGCCCGAAATCACAGCGCTGGTAGACTCCCGCTGGAAGGAATACGGGTTCGGTTAGGTCAGGTCCATTTGTCCTGGCGTTCCAATTTACAGGGCGGTGGATAGACTTGCCAACTGCTATAATTTCCCGGTAATCATGCAAGACACCGGAATTAAAGGCAACGAACCCGCAGCCTGGCTGAACAGAATCTCCCTCTACCTCAGCTCCATTCGCATTTGGGAGTCTCTATTTGCCCTTCCCTTCGCCTTCATAGGAATGGCGCTGGCGTCGCAAGCCGTTAACGGCCACCCCTGGCCGGGGTGGTGGGCCTTCATTTGGATAAATGTAGCCATGTTCGGCGCGCGCACCCTTGGCATGGCGGCCAATCGCCTGGTACATGCCAAGGAGGACGCGGCGAACCCCCGCACCAGAGACCGGCACTTGCCAAGCGGCTTGCTCAAGTCGTGGGAAGTAATGGCGATGGCGGTTTTGGGACTGGTGATTCTACTGGCAGCGGCATCGCAGCTAAATGTGCTGGCCTTGTTGCTCTCTCCCTTCGCCGCTGCTTACGTAGTCTTCTATTCGTACGCCAAGTACTTTACCTGGCTGTGCAATTTCTGCCTGGGCTGGGCCCTGGCCATTGCTCCTACGGCCGCCTGGATAGGCGTAACTGGTCAGCTATCCTGGGAACCACTGTTGATCAGTTTTGCGGTAGCCATGTGGGCCGGGGGATTCGACCTGATATACTCCTGTCCCGACTACGACTTTGACCGGGAATACGGTGTTCGGTCCGTGCCGAGCCGTATCGGAATTGCTGAGACGCTGTGGCTGGCGCGCATTATGCATTTCCTGTCGGTTTGCGCGCTGCTGGCCCTGGGAATCCTGCTGGAACTGGCCTGGCCCTACTACATCGGCTGGGCGATAGCCGCTCTGTTGCTGATATATGAGAATCGACAGGTACGCCCTGACGACCTTTCCAGGATCGGGGCGGTCTTCTTCCGCGTCAACGGTTATATTTCTGTTCAGTTACTGGTGTTCACCATAATAGCCCTGGTGATTTAGAGTGGCATTGACACATAAGGACCAAATGTCCGGCAGTCCGCAGAAACCGATCATCGTGGGAATCTCCGGAGCCAGCGGTTCGGTTCTGGCCCGGGCCACGGTGGACGCACTTCTGCTGCGGGACGTACCTACAATCATGGTGTGCACTAACGCCGCCCGCCTGGTCTGGCAAGAAGAGCTGGACACGCCCTTCAGCGAGTCTCTGGCGGAGTGGCAAGAGCATCCCCGATTCACCCATTATGCGCTGGGCGATATGCGAGCATCCATCGCCAGCGGCACTTTTGCCACCGGGGGCATGGCAATCGTGCCGTGCAGCATGAATAGTATGGCGGCCATTTCTCATGGCCTGGCCAACAACCTGCTGCTGCGGGCTGCCGACGTCTGCCTGAAGGAACGGCGCAAGCTGGTGCTGGTTCCAAGAGAAACTCCCCTTCACGCCACCCACCTGGAAAATATGCTGGCCCTTACCCGCAACGGCGCGATTATCCTCCCGCCGGAGCCTGCCTTTTACCTGAAGCCCAAGGGTGTTGAAGACATTGCCAGTTTTGTGGCACAGCGGGTGCTGGTAGCCCTGGACGTAGAGCAGGAGCTTCCAGAAGAACTGCAATATCGGGAAGGGACGTTGCCGAAATGATACTCGGTAAGGCAACCTGATTTATGGCGCACCTTAGCGGGGAAGCCAGACAGGCTTATGTGGCCGACTTATTCGCCCGCATCGCCGGCCGTTACGACCTTATGAATTCCCTCATGACCGGGGGAATGCACCACCACTGGAAGCGGGTTACCGCCCGAACAACGGCGGAAGGGCTGTCCGGGCCTGCTCTGGATATTGCCACAGGTACCGGCGACCTGGCCTTTTCCCTGGCTCAACAGCCCGGTATAGATAAGGCAGTTGGCGTGGATTTACTGCCCGAGATGCTGACAATCGCCCAACACAAGAGGAATCGGAGGGTCGAAGACCGAAATACTTTCTTTGTGCAGGGCGACGCGCTGCGTTTGCCCTTTCCCGATGGCGCCTTTGCCTGTGCGACGGCGGGCTTCAGTCTCCGAAACATGCCCGACCTGCCCCAGGCCATTGCGGAAATGGCCCGGGTAGTGAGTCCGGGAGGACGGGTAACCACGCTGGAACTGACGCCGATGGGCCCGGGAATCAAGTCCCGCCTGTTCCGCCTGTACTTCCACGGGTTGGTGCCCCTGGTTGGCCAGGTCGTGGCCGGAGACCGCGGCGCATATACATACCTGCCTCAGTCGGTGGACTACTTCCTGCAAGCGGACCGTCTGGCGGCGCTTTTTTCGCAGGTGGGACTGACGGAGGTGGGCTATCGCAAGCTCGGCTTCGGAACGGTTGCCATACATTACGGCATCAAACCGACGGGGTGAAAGTACTAAAAGAGGGGTGGCAAGTTAGACCCTGCGATTTCCTGATGAGTTGTGCCCGGCATTCGACGAAAATCAGGCCGCTTATGTATTATGCCCTTGTTGCCAGTTACACGGTGGTATAAACTATTAGTGTATTAATGCCCCTGCTTTTGAATTATTTTTAGCATTTTTCATCGAGAATCGCGATGAGTTCCATATTTGACAAGCTGGACGCCATTGTCAGGCGCAACCAGGAAATCGAAACTGAAATGGCCCGGCCTGAAGTGGCTGCGAATTTCGAACAGATCCAGAAGTTGGCCAGGGAAAGGGCCGGCCTTGAGAATCTTGTCGAAATAGCCCAGCGACACCTTTCACTCCAGACCGAAGAGGCTGACCTGCAGGCGCTGGTATCTGAAGGCGGCGACCCGGAAATCGTCCAGATGGCCCGGGAAGAACTGGAAGCCGTTGAGCAGAGTCTTGCGGCCTTGGCCGAGGAACTGAAGATCGCCCTGCTGCCCAGAGACCCGAACGACGAACGAGACGTTATCGTGGAGATACGCGCCGGCACCGGAGGGCAGGAAGCGGGGCTGTTTGCCGGCGACCTGGCCCGCCTGTACACGCGTTACGCCCAATTGCAGCACTGGAAGGTGGAAGTAATGGACTCCAACCCCTCAGACCTGGGGGGCTATAACAAGGTGGTGCTGGAAATTCAGGGCAGGGGCGCCTTCAGCCGGCTTAAGTACGAGCGAGGTGTTCACCGGGTCCAGCGGGTCCCGGAAACCGAAGCCCAGGGCCGCATCCACACATCGACGGCCACCGTGGCGGTGCTACCCCAGGCCGATGAAGTGGAGGTAAATGTCAACCAGGACGAGTTGCGCATCGACATTTTCCACGCCGGCGGCCACGGAGGTCAGAACGTCAATAAAGTGGCCACCGCCGTTCGCATCGTCCACGAACCCACTGGTCTGGTAGTGGTGTGCCAGGACGAGCGGTCCCAGCACAAGAACAAGCAGAAGGCCATGGCCATGCTCCGGGCCAGGCTGTTCGAAGCAGAGCAGGAGCGGCACGACGCCGAAATCTCCCAGAACCGCCGATCCCAGGTGGGACACGCCGACCGGTCGGAGAAGATTCGTACCTACAACTATCCGCAGGACAGGATTACCGACCACCGGATTTCTTCCAGTTTCCACGGGATTCCGAACATCATGGACGGAGCCGGACTGGACGACATTATCGGCGCGTTGATTGCGTGGGAACAGAGCCGTCTGCTGGAAGAGGTGACGGCCTAGAGCCGTAGATTAGCCGTAATGCCCCTTCTTCGCGAAGCCGTTCAACAGACCCACCGCACCCTCGAAGCCAGTCACATTCCCGACGCACGCCTCGAAGCCGAGGTGATGCTTATGAACGTGATGCGCATGCAGCGTCACGACCTCTTCTCCCAGCAGGAAACTGAACTTACATCCCAGCAGGAACAGGCGCTGGCCGAGATAATGGAGCGGCGCCTTTTGCGGGAACCCCTGGCCTACATTCTGCAGTACAAGGAATTTTACGGCGTCAACCTGCTGGTGAACCCCAATGTCCTGATTCCCCGGCCGGAAACTGAGTGCCTGGTGGAGCATGCCCTGTTCATGGCGCTGATGGGAATGGAAACTCCTGAACTGGTGATTGCCGACGTGGGCACAGGAACCGGGGCCATTGCCATAAACCTGGCGCTTCACCTGCCAGCGGCCCGAATCTTCGCAGTTGACTGCGCCGACGATGTGCTGGACGTGGCGGCCTACAATGTTCGGGCTCACAATGTGATGGACCGGGTATCACTGGGCAAGGGTGACCTGCTGGAACCGGTGCCTGAACCCGTTGATCTGGTCCTGGCGAATCTGCCTTACATCCCTTCGGAGCGGATTCCCAACCTGCAGCCCGAGGTCCGACAGGAACCTCATCTTGCCCTGGATGGCGGCCCGGACGGGCTGGACCTGATCCGCCGCTTGCTTCAACAGGCCCCGGGAAAACTGAAAGACCATGGGATTGTCCTTCTGGAAGTGGACCCGGAGCAGGTGCCGGCGGTAGAGTCTCTGGCCAAAGAGTTGTTCCCCGGCGCGGAACTGTCGGTGGAGAAAGACCTGGCCCAGCGAGACCGCATATTCGTGATAAATCAGGGCATGGAGTACTGCTAGACGTTTAAGTGCATGCCGTAAACACCAGCGAGAATTAGCTACAATGTTCAGGGGGCGGGTACAAAATCCGCCCCCAAGTTTTTTGGCCACATCCAGATAGCTACAGGTTGGCTAGGCCGGCCACTTGATATCCAGCGTAGTCACCTCCCACGTCTCCATGTCAGCTACACGAATGGCATGGTTATTGGTGTCTGCGATAAACAGCTTACCGCCAGCGATGCTAAGGCCGGCCGGCTCGGAGAACGCCGCCTCTTCAGGCCTACCGTCAACGAAGCCGGCTGAACCGGTACCCAGAAGGGTTGTTGAACTGCGGGGAACCGGCATTATCAACTTGATCTTATGGTTGTAGCTGTCGGCGATGTACAGAACGCCGTCTTTCATTGTTATGCCCAGGGGATGTTGCAAACGGACGAGATGCCCCTCGCCGTCCCGGTCGCCAAATTCGAACAAGCCCAGGCCCACGATAGTCCGAACCCGGCCCTTCGGGTCAAGCTCGGCGGACCGGATGGCGCTGGTTTCGCTGTCGGCAAAGTAGAGGCGATGGCCATCGGTGGTAATGCCACTGGGCTGGGCCAGCGTTACCTCCGCCAGGGCCCCGTCGGAAATGGATTCGGCTCCGGTGCCGGCATAAGGGCCAATCATCCCGGTCTGCAGGTCCATTACCCAAAGCTGGTGGCAACCGGCCATGGCAATATAGATGCTGTCGTTGTGGAAAACCAGGTCCCAGGGAGAATTGAGCTCGGTGGATTCTCCCTGCTCCATGCCGGAGCGGCGATTGCCCTGGTTACCGTTGCCGGCGATAGTAACAACATCTCCGGCAGCCAGGTCAACTTTCCTCAGTGCGTGGCTTTCCGTGTCGGCGACGTAAACTACCTCGCTAGCCAGGGCCATTCCCTGCGGGTGGTTGAACTGTGCGGAATCGAAGTCGCCATCAACCAAACCCTCTTGCCCCGAGCCTATGACGTGGGTAACGGTCCCGTCCAAAGTGGCAACGACGATTCGGTTGTGGTTGCTATCGGCAATAAAGAGGCGGTTGCCAGCCTCATCGGCCAACACCTTGCCGGGAAAGGAAAGCGGGGTGTCCGACTCCGCTTCCGCAGAATGCTCCAACTCACGCCGTTCCAACAGTCCGGCGCTATCGAACTCCGCGACCATCTGGCCCAGAAGGCGGTCCATGTCCTCGTAGTTCAATTCCCCTTCGTGCTTGCCGATGACCTTGCCTTGAGGGTCGATGAACATCATTGTGGGCCAGGCACGGCAGGCGTATTGCTGCCATACCTGGAACTCAGCGTCGTTAACTACCGGGTGCTCAAGCTCGTTTCGCTTAACGGCGTTATAGAGATTTTCCTTTTCCTTCTCGTTGGGGAACTTGGCGGAATGGACACCGAAAACCGTAAGTTCGCTGGCGTACTTGCGTTCCAGTTTCCGCAACTGCGGAAAGATGTGCATGCAGTTGATTCAACAATAGGTCCAGAAGTCCAGCAGGACGATCCGGCCCTTTAGTTCTGCCATAGTCAGGGGCCGGTCCGTGTTGACCCATTCCATGCCCGGCGGGAACTCGGGGGCGTTGACCTGTCCGGCGTAGGACCTGTTAGTCATAACAGTCTCTCCAGCAATACGGAAGATTGGGCGGACTTCCCTGGTGAGCAAGAACGGAAGGAGCTGGGGTTATTCCAAGGAAGTGGAAAGCAATGGGAGTGGCAAGTGGCTACTTGTCACTCCCTTTATGACACTCTCCCTACAGTTGAGGAGGGGAGTGGTGAGCCAGGCGTTAACGGGGAGCTTCTTCAAAAGCCAGCGTAGCGTGGCGGAAAAAGATTGCTCCCACGGGGTCGCCCAGCGGAGCATTGCCCACCAGCACGGCTACCACGTGTTGCGTTCCAGGCACCGCGGAATCAGTCAGCGCTACCCGTTTGGGTGTGTTGTTGCCGGTGATCACACCGATGTTGCGATCAATGGCCCCGTCAATGTAGACCTCACCGTAGTTGTCCACATTACATTCAAAGAAAACCCGATTGCCGGCCGCTGACTGGCCCTTGACAGACTCGGGCATGGTAAAGGCGAGGCGATACCAGGCAAAGGTAAAGCCTATCGACAGGCGTTCCTGGATAGTCTCGGGCTGCTCCCAGCCGGAATCGTCGTAGTCGGGAAGGCGCGCAGGGACGCCGCGCATTTCGGCCACCAGCCCCTGGTTGGGTTCGCCGGGAACCATGCCCATGGCGCGCCGCCAACCGGTAGCGCCCACTACCTGCAGGTCTGCCTTGTCGTCCAGGTCGAGAGAAACTCTAGCCATTACTTTCCTCCAAGATTATGTGGGGCCAGGAGGGCCCGCCATTTAGGACACGTTTGCCTGGGATCCTGGTTGAGTCGGTCGGGGCAAGTCGCTGCTTCACGCCTTTCACCCCTTCCTGACTTCTCTCCTGACGTGGAGCGGATACAAAAGCTGCTAGCCGATGTGAGCGGCAAAGAACTCCAGGGTGCGGGGCCAGGAAGCGTCGGCGGCTTCCTGGTTGTGCCGCGGGCCCGTGAAGTCCATAAACGCGTGGTCGGCGCCGGGGTAGGTATAGAACTGGTGGGCCTTGCCCAACCGGGTCAATTCGGCGTCGAATCTGCGCATGTCATCCTGGGACGGGTTTTCGTCCACCTCCCCGAAGTGGAACAGGATGGGGCAGTTAATGTTATTGGCCAGTTCGAAGGGCGGGACTTCGCCGGCGCCCCAGGTGACCAGAATATTGCCACCGTAGTAGGGGGCCAGGGCATTGATGTGAGGATTGCTGGCAGCTCCCAGCCAGGCAACTCGGCCACCCATGCAGAAGCCGGTAATGCCAATCTTGTCGCCGTTAATCGCCGGGTGGTTGCGCAGGAAATCAACGGTGGCATTGATGTCGGCCACGATGTCGGGGTCGCTAAGTACGTCCCAGGGCCGGGGCCGGGGATCGCCGTTCAGCACATCGTCCGGGACCCGGTGGTACAGGTTGGGGGCCACGGCGGCATAGCCGGCTTCGGCAAACCGGTCGCAGATGGTCTGGATGAACCGGTCGACCCCACCCCCATGCTGGCTAACCACGATGGCGCTGAAGGGGCCGGACCCGGACGGAACACTGGCGTACATGTCCATATCCTGACCATCAACCTGGATATTCTCCCAAAAGGATGGCATTGCAGTACCTCCCGGTATGTTATTGCGAATTATGCTCAAGAGTTTGAAGCGTCCTTCTCGGATGGCGGCAAATCTATGAAAATTTCACTCCCTTCCTGAACTGCCCCAATTCGGAGGAGGGAAAACCTGAACGGCTTCTACAACAGTCCCTCGGCACGGACTTCGGCCAGGGATTTTTCGACGGCGGCCAGGGTCTTGTCGATCTCCGCTTCGGTGTGTGTTGACGATACGAGGAAGGCATCGCGGCCCATAATGTCCACGCCGTTGTTCTGCATGCTGCGCTTGAGGGCAGTGACGGCCGGAGAAGCGGTGGCCTCCTTGATCTCCCGGTGGGACATAGTGCAGATTCCACGGTCGCAATTGCAGTCGGCCAGCACCAGGTGGATCATGGATGCAACGCCATGGGCGTGGCCGGCAACCTCCATTTTACCCAGCACTTCGTTCAGACCCTCCTTGAGCCTCAGGCCCATGGCATCGGCCTGCTGGTTGATGGGCTGGCTGGCAATCATCTCCAGGCAAACGGCGCCGGCGACGGCAGACAGGGGATTGCCATTGAAGGTGCCCGGATGATAGACGCGGCGCTGGTTGTCCCACTCGGGATCGTTTCGGTGCGCGATCATGTCCACAATGTCGGCCTTTCCGCCCACGGCGCCGCCGGGCAATGCGCCGGCCACAATCTTGGCCATGGTGGTCAGATCGGGAGACACGTCATAAAGAACCTGGGCGCCCCCGGGAGACGCCCGGAAGCCGGTAACAACTTCGTCGAAGATCAGGACCACGCCATGCTGGTTGGTCAGCTCGCGCAGGCCCCTGAGATAGTTGGGAGTGTCGAAAGGAAGCTGCCCGTAGTGTGCGCCCGTGGGTTCGAGGATGAGGGCGGCAATATCGCCGTCCCGGTTCAACCCGTCTTCCACAGCACCCAGGTCTCCCGACGGGACGATAACCATACTGCCCCAGCTTTCCTGCGGTATTCCGGGAGCAGGGCGGTCGGAGCCGGCCATGGCGTAGTCGTGCCAGCCGTGGAAGTGGTCTTGCAGTTTGATGACCTTGTTCTTGCCCGTGTATGCCCGGGCCAGGCGCATGGCCATGAGGGTGGCCTCGGTGCCGGAACTGTGGAACCGGACCCGTTCAATGGACGGCATCAGCGCCATGATGGCCTTCGCCCACCGCAGTTCTTCTTCGGTGCAGGCGCCAAGATGGGTGCCCCGGCTAATTTGCTCGGAGACGGCGGCTGCAATGTCCGGGTGGGAGTGGCCCAGGATAAGGGCGCCATGACCGGAAACATAGTCAATGTACTCATGGCCATCCACGTCCCACTTATAAGGGCCGTTACCATGGGTTATGTAAAGGGGAAAGGGCTGGGCGTAGCGGTTGTCGTGGGTAACACCGCCAGGGAAAATTCGGGTGGCTTCGGCATAGCGTTCCGCCGACCCAGGGTGTCGGGCAATATAATCCTCGAGAATGGTAGCCATATAGCCTCCTCGTCAGCGACAAGCCTGAGTGCCCCTATGATATACCATCGGAAAGTTCAAGGCTATCGGGGCCATTTCGGCCGACTTCGGCAGACACGCTGGTTCCTTGGGAAAGAGGGGGCCGCAATCATCCTCTCTCACCGAGGCGCTTGCCGCAGTTCAGGAAATTGCCCGCCAGGGAGGGTGATGGCCCGGCCGCAGCGGAAATTCTATTGGCTGATGGCAGGTGGCGACTCATCCGCGGTGGTCAACTGGGGAGGACGACGAACGAGGAGAAAGCAAAGACTGGCCAGGCCGGCGGATACTGCTGCCGGTATGATAGCCCAATCGTAGGTTCCAAAGTGGTCGAATACCCAACCCACGAAGACGGGAGAAGCTACCAGGGCCCAGCTATGCGAGAAGGTTATGTACCCGCGCAGGGTCGCAAAGCGGTCACGGCCGTAATAGTCGCCCAGGGCCGCCCAGACAATTATGCCGGCACCGTCACCAAACCCTTCCAGGACAATGAAGGCCGTAATCAGGATAATACCGACTGCCCCGGCGTCCCAGCTTCCGAAGTACAGGAAGATCAGGGCTACGGCCTCTGCGGCGAGAGTGCCGGCAAGGATCAGGGACTTGGACCACTTGTCCCCAAAGTAGCCCAGGACCAGCCTGGCCAGAAAGTTGATGCCAAACATGGCCCCGGTGAGGTTAGCGGCCATCTGGCGGCTGACTCCCTTGTCTTCCAATATCGGGATAATGCTGACCAGGATGCCCAGTGTGGCAATCATTCGCAGGCCCGCGCCCAGCATCAGGAGCCAATAGGCTTGCGTGCGCAGCGCTTCAGGGACTGTGTAGTCTCGCAGAACCCGCCGGCGGGCCGCCGCGCCGCGCCCGGCGGTCGATGGTGGCGCGGTATCGCCGTCGGGCAGCAGGCCCATGTCCTCGGGCTTGTTCCGAAAGACAAAGCACAGGGGCAGCAGGAACACCAAGTAGGCTGCCCCGGCCAGCAGAGAACCCATTTCCCAGCCCCATTTTTCAATCACCCCATTCATGGACGGTACGATGAACAGGCCGCCCAGGGAAGACACTGCGGCCAGGATGGAGATGGCCAGGGACCGGCGCCGGCGGAACCACTGGTTGATACCGGCAAACATGGCGTGCTGGAAGGCTATGCTATTGCCGAGAGAAACCAACCCCAGGTAAACGAGGGCGAAACTCCAGAAGCCGCTGACGAACTGGGACAGGGCGAAATAACCGATCGCTGCCAGGAGGACCGACGGAATCAGCAAGTTCCGGTTGCCAAATTTGTCGATCAGCCAGCCGGCAAAGGGACCCTCCAGTCCCCCTTCGGCGCGGGCCAGCGAAAAAATCAGGTTGGTCTGCGCCTGGCTGATACCGAGAGAATCGCGAATGGCCGGAACAAAGACAGTGAATCCCCGGAAAAAAATGCCGCTGGCGAAGAACGCCATCCAGGAGGTGATGACCACCATCCACCAACCGTAGTAAATGCGGGGACGATTGGTCTGCTGCTGTGCTTGCACCAAGACTGGCTGCCCTTGCTGGCCGGGAACCGCTGCCAAAAAAGAGACCCGCCCCGGAAGGCAGGCCGCAGGGAGGTTACCGCCAATTAGTAGATAAAATCTGCGGGGAATTATTTGGGATACGCCGGTTAGTTTAGCGTCAGAAGCGGATAAGGGCAACGGGTAAGCATTGAGCGCATCACGTCATACCTCAATGTCCCTCCAACAAACTCGCCAAGAGTGGGTCCGACAGGCGGGGTGCTCCGATTGCCGGTGACGATAGAAAGGAGACTATGTACTGAACGGTAGGGGCAGCCTCGAACCCTTATGAAGATCGCGAATAGTTCAATCTGGGATGGCCTCACGCTAGTGACAGTTGCAGGTTGGAGACTTGGGAACACAGAGGTAAAATTGGAACAGGGCACCCGTATTTCACCAAGGTCGGGCAGGACAGCCGCCCGCCCAAAGCGATGCCGGACATGCGCCATATAATTCATGCAGACCTTGACGCCTTCTACGCTGCCGTGGAGCAACTGGACAACCCGGAGCTGCGGGGAAAACCGGTATTGGTGGGCGGGAGTCCGCAAAGCCGCGGTGTGGTGGCCACTGCATCCTACGAAGCCAGGGTATTCGGCGTCCACTCGGCCATGCCCATGGCTACCGCAGTTCGCCAGTGCCCCCATGGCATCGTGGTCAGGCCCCGCTTTGACCGGTACCGGGAGATGTCCCGGCAGGTGATGGATATTTTTCACGAGGTTACCGACCTGGTTGAACCCCTGTCGCTGGATGAGGCGTACCTGGACGTTACGGAGGCCGTTGAGGGTGGCAAACTTCCACTGGGAGTGGCCATCGACCTGAAGCAGAGGGTGAATAACGAAACGGGTCTGAACGTTTCCATCGGGCTTGGCACCAGTAAGTCAGTGGCCAAGATTGCGTCCGACCTGGAAAAGCCCGACGGCCTGGTAGTGGTGCCGCCAGGAGAGGAACGGGAATTTCTTGCGCCGCTGGCGGTGGGGAAATTATGGGGAATTGGTCCCAAGACCGTCGAAAGACTTCACCAGGATGGCATCGCAACCATCGGCGACCTGGCAAACCAACCGGATGACTGGTTCGCCAGGCGGTTCGGCAAGCGGGCAGCCGGCATCCACGCCAAGGCGCTGGGGCAGGACGACGACCCTGTGAAGACGGAACGGTCGCCCAAGTCCATCAGCGCCGAAACCACCTTTTCCGACGATTTGAGCGACCCCCAAGAACTGCGCGAAACTCTGGACAGGTTGTCAACCAGCGTGGCCGGAAGTCTGGAAAGGAAAGGCATCAGGGGCAGGACAGTTTCGATAAAGCTGAGGCTCGCCGATTTTACTACCCTCACCAGGCAAACTACCCTGCCCCGTTACACCAATGCGGTGGAGGACATCCAGCAAACCGGGTGGACGTTGCTGTCTGCGGAACTGGCCCTGGGAAGGGCCTTCCGGCTGCTGGGTGTCGGTATGTCCGGTTTCGATTCGGAGGCAGAACGACCCTGGCAGCTGCCCCTGCCTTGGGACATTGAAGATGAGGGCCGTTAGCGGAAAAGGTCCTTGTCAGGGTCGCGAATAAGGGCCTGGTTGCTGGCGTCTTCCATGGGTTCGTAGGCATAGCCCCTTACAATTGCCACGGGCACGCCCAACACCTTGCCGGTAACCAGTTCCGCCGTAGCCGCCAGTTCGTCCGCCACGTTTATCACGGTGGTGTACATCAGGTTGCCGTGGGAGTCTTCCTGCCCTACGTAACTGAGCAGAGGGTTAATGCCAGCCACGCCAATGGCCACGTTGACCGCCGCGCTGCGCCACGGGCGACCGAAGGTATCCGAGATGATAACCGCCACGTCTGACCCTGTCCTGTTGCGGATTGCGTGCCGTATGCCACGCGCGGAGGCATCCGGGTCTACCGGCAACAGGGCCACGGTCCCATTGCCGGGGATGTTGGATGCGTCAATGCCCGCGTTGGCGCAATTGAAGCCGTGGTAAGTCTCGCTGATGATCACCCCCCGGTCCATGCGGACGATACGGCGGCTCTCACGCAGGATTAGCTCGGTGTGCCGGGGGTCTCGGCGGTGGCCCTCCGTGATGGAAACGGCCAGGGGCGAAGCTTCTATGCCCTCAATGGAGATTACTCTCCCCTCCGCCTTGGAGACTATCTTCTGAGTTACCACCAGGACGTCGCCGCCAGCCACGGGAGTGCCCTGGGCCTGGGCGGCCTCAATTATCTGGCCAGCCAGGTCATCCCCGGGCTTGACTTCGGGCATGCCTTCTAAGCCGATGACACTCAGTTGCGGTGGCATGGGGTGTGACTCCTTGGCGGCGATTTCTTGACGGGCGTAGCGACACCGGTAACAGCGCCACCAGTATAGCCGGGTCTATGGCCCTATGCTACAATGCCGACAGGTTTGGCGGCGCTCTATTTCGGTGTTTTCGCCGCCTGATAGCAATTGAATTGGGCATTGGGCAGGATTGCAACCCGACTCTGCGGTGTGCCGATTTATTCACTCAATCATTCCTGGCGAGGGATTGCGACGTGACTTCTTCATCGTCTTCCTACCGGAAAAGGGTCTATACCAAGTTTGGCGACAAGGGCGAGACCAGCCTACTTTATGGGGGGCGGGTCTCCAAGAACGACCCCCACACCGAAGCCTACGGCATTACCGACGAGGCAGTGTCGGTGATGGGTTTAGCCAGGTCCCTCTCCGAAGACCAGAAGGTCAAAGACATTCTGCGGGACCTGCAACGGGAGCTGTTCACCATTGCCGCAGAACTGGCCACCGAACCCGACAAGTACGAACTCTTCCAACAGCATTTTGCGCCGGTGACGGCCGAGATGGTGGAAAACCTGGAAAACACGATTGACTCGCTGGAGGAAGAGTTCCAGATGCCGACGGTCTTTGTCTTGCCAGGTGGGTCGCCGGCGTCTTCGGCCATAGACATGTCACGCACATCAATACGGACCGCCGAGCGGAGGGTAGTGGCCCTCGCCGAGGGAGGGCGCCTTACCAACGAGTTGATTATTCACTATCTGAACCGCCTCGGAGACCTGCTGTTTGTATTGGCAAGGTACCAGGACCGGGAAATTCCCATAGAACGGGCTACCGGAGAGCGGAGCTAACAATGCCCGGTGGAAATGGCGACGCCCGCGACTCGGCAGCAGACCTCAGAATTGTCGTCATAGACTACCAGTCAGGCAATTTGCGTAGCGTAGCAAAGGCTCTTGAAGCGGTGGGCGCCCACCCCCTGGTTTCCGAGAACCCCTCGGAACTGGACACGGCCGACGCAGTCATATTGCCTGGAGTTGGATCGGGGCCCGCCGCAATGCAGGCGCTGGAGTCACGGGACCTGGTCGCTCCCATCAAGAAGTTTATAACCGACGGCAGGCCCTTCCTCGGCGTCTGCCTGGGCCTCCAACTCTTGCTGGACCGAACCGAAGAGGGTGATGCCCCTTGCCTCGGCATCGTCCCAGGGCGAGTCAAGCGATTGCCAGCAGGTCTGAAGGTCCCCCACATGGGCTGGAACAGCGTCGAGTTCAACATTGACCACCCCGTGTTTCAGGGAATTCCACCTTCGAGCCACTTCTATTTTGTTCACAGCTACTACGCCTCCCCCGATGACGGATCCGACGTAGCGGGTACCACCACCTATGGTATGCCCTTTTGCAGCGCCTACGCCAGGGGCAACCTCGTGGCCACCCAGTTCCACCCGGAAAAGAGCGGGGCCATCGGCCTGCAAGTCTACCGCAACTTCCTGCGCTTCGCCGGCCAGACGGCAGCCTAGCCCAGGGTTGCGGCCCCAACCCACCAATGGAAATTATCCCCTCCATAGACCTGAAAAACGGACGGTGCGTCCGCCTCTACCAGGGTGATTTCAAGCAGGAGACTGTCTTTTCGGAAGACCCCGTTGCGGTGGCTCTCGGATGGCAGGAGCAGGGTGGCAACCTCCTTCACCTGGTGGACCTGGATGGGGCAGCCGGCGGGGTCCCCGCCAACCTCTCGATTATCACTTCAATAGTTCATGCTCTGGATATACCGGTGCAGGTCGGAGGCGGCATCCGGGAAAGGACGACTGCCGACGCCTTGCTTTCGGCGGGAGTAGCCCGGGTGGTCATCGGGACCGCCGCAGTGGAAAACCCTGACCTGTTGAAGGGCCTGTGCCAGCACTACGGCGGCGAAAGGGTGGTAGTAGCGGTGGACGCTAGGGCCGGAATCGTAACCATCCGGGGTTGGACAGCCGGCAGCCAGGTTTCGGCCCTGGAATTGGCCAGGCAGGTGAGAGACCTGGGCGTACCCCGACTGTTGTACACCGACGTTTCCAGGGACGGTACCTTGACTTCACCCAATTTTGCCGCCAATGCCGAGTTGGTGCGGGAGACCGGAATGAAGGTGCAGGCGTCGGGAGGCGTATCCACCCTGGATGACATCCGGCAACTAACTGAAACGGGAGCGGAAGGGGTGATTATCGGCACGGCCCTCTACCGGGGGACCATCTCATTGGCGGACGCCATCGAGGCTGCGAAAGGATAAGCGGAGGGCGTTGTTAGGTTCAGTCAGTCGGAAGAGGCTGCCTGGGCGGGCCAGCGGTTGGCCAACCTCTCTTCCGCACTTTCTAGCCAGTCGGCCCGGAGCACTTCCATGAGAATGAAGTCGCGGCCCATGCGTCTCACCGGCCGCACCGGGTTAAAGCCGCACTTACCGAAGCTGCGCTGGGCGCGATGGTTCCATTCCAGGGTGTGAAGATACACCCGCTTCAGGTTTCGCTCATTGAACATGAAGTCCAGCAGGGTGACCACTGCATCGTAGCCGTAGGAATTGTTCCAGTAGTCTCGGTCGCCAATGACAATGCCGAGTTCCGCTTCCAGGTTGATGGTGTCCAGATCGTAGTACATGCAGTTACCGATCAGCTTTCCCTCTTCCACATCAATCCCGAAGTGGTGGGATCCAGGCGTGGGATATCGCAACTGATCCTGGAACATCTTCAGATAGCGGTCATAGTTCATAGTCAGCGGATATGTGGCATCCAGCTGGGCCAGTTCGGGGTCGCATCGCCAGATGTAGTCCTGCTCGGCGTCATCCAGCCGCTTGTCCCGCAGAGTGACCCTTGCACCTAGCAGTTCAGGCATATCAGACGGCTCTTTCCTTGTGGGAAATCAGGTTGAATGCCTCGCGGAGAACCTCAGCTTCGTTGGGGTAGGTCAGGCTACCCACACCGGCCTCATAGGGAAACCACTGGACAACATCAAACTCCGGGTCGTGTAAAGTAACGTCACCCCCTACACTCGTCATCAAGTAGAAGTGGACCGTCTTGTGATACCGGACCTCGTTGTCCTTGTCAGAGAACCAGTAGTCAATGCTGCGGATTCGGTGCTCAATTACCGGTTCCAGGCCGGTCTCTTCTTGAACCTCCCGCAACGCCGTTTCTTCAAGGGTCTCACCGGGGTCCGGGGTGCCCTTGGGGAGGCTCCACCGCACCGGTTCATCCCTTCCGCAAAGCACGACCTCAAGCTGCCCATCCACCCAGCGGTAAACAACTCCTCCCGACGAAACAGGCTCTTTCACCCGGGGCTTACCACCTCCGGGGGAACTCTTCCTAGCCATTTATTCCCCTTAAATTGCGCGAGCCCACATTGGGGGTGGACCCGCTTTTCTGTTGGTTTCGAATTGTACTCATTTTAGGGTCGATACCGGAGGTAGTCAATGCGATGGCGGCGTAAAGGCACCCTTGCCAGCGGCTCCATCAGATCGGTTTTGCAGGTTGTGGCGGGCACCCGAAGAGCCGAAACAATGCGCTGCATACCAATCTGCAATCGCCAGCCACTGGGCAATAGTCTAACCGCCGCTTATGGCGGGGACAAAGTGGACTTCGCTGCTTTCGCCGACCCGTTCCAGGAGGCCCATGCGGGCCACTTCACCATCAATGGAGACGGCCAGGTTTGAGCGGACCTGATTGTCCTCGATGAGCCTTTCCCGAATACCCGGAAATTGTTCTTCCAGGGCATTGATCAACTGACGAACGTTGCGGGCTTCCACCTGCGTCTGCTTCACTCCGCCGGTTACGGGCAGCAGCATGGTGGGTATGTATACGGTTGCCACGGTTGACACTCCTTGCACGCACCTATTGTTCCCTTATTTTCGCATAAAGGAAGCGATCTATGCTTCTCCCTTCCTTGGTGATGCTCTTTCGCAAGCGGCCCTCAAGGCAATAGCCTGCCTTTTCCAGGACGCGGGCAGACGCAGCGTTCCATTCGAAGACATGGGCGCAAATGCGGTCCAGGTCATATTCGGCGAAGGCAAATTCGGTGACGGCTGCCACGGCCAGGGTGGCTATGCCCTTCCCCCAGAAGGGTTCGCCCAACCAGTAGCCGATTTCAGCGGTGCGGCGAAAGACATCCTCGCCCAGCCGGAGACCAATGCCGCCAATGGCTTCTCCCATTCCAGCTATGGCAAAGTTGGTCTCGGGCGCCTGCAAGGAAGCCAGGGCAATCCAGTCGCGAGCGTGCTGTACGGTGTATGGAAAGGGGAAGGCATCGCGCAAATTAATGGAGATGTTGCGGTTGTTGGCATACTTGACCAGGCTGGTTTCATCTTCCGGAAGCCAGCTTCTGACCTGCCAGTTGCCCAGCTCAATCTGCATGATAGTCCTCAACGGGAAAGGGCGGGTATGCAACCCGCCCCATTGAATTTACCGGATATTTCTGAGGCTGAAGTTACGACATGGCATCCAGCACCGCGCCAGGATTGGCCGGCAATCGGCTGATTCGGCTGCCAATGGCGTGGGATATGGCGCTGGCGATGGCCGGCAGGGGCGGTACAATGGGCACCTCACCAACGCCCCGGACGCCGTAGGGGTGGCCAGGGTTGGCGACCTCGACGATCACCGTGTCGATCATGGGCAGGTCCAGGGCGGTGGGCATCCGGTAATCCAGGAAACTGGAGTTCATCATCTGGCCCTGGTCGTTGAAGTAGTACTCTTCGTTCAGGGCCCACCCGATACCCTGGACGACGCCGCCCTGCATCTGCCCTTCCACGTAACTGGGGTGGATGGCCTTTCCGGCGTCCTGGACAGCGGTGTACCTGAGGATAGTAACCTTGCCGGTGTCCGGATCAACCTCCACGTCCACCACGTGGACGCCAAAGCCGTTGCCTTCGCCGGCGGGATCTACGTTGGAGGCGCCGGTGATGCCGCCGCCGGTTCCCAGCAGTTGGCGGGCCAACTCGCGGAAAGTCATCCGCAGTTCCGGGTCTGACTTGTGGGACAGGACGCCGTCCACATATTCCACGTCATCAACGGAAGCATCCCATATTTGAGCGGCCCGTTCCACCATTTGGGTCTTGACGTCTTCCGCAGCTTCGATGGCAGCCCAGCCGGTGGCGAAGGTGGTGCGGCTCCCGCCGGTTACCATGGTGTACCCAATGGAGTCGGTATCAACCACCGTGGGCTTTACGTCCTCGTAGGCGATACCCAGGGTTTCGGCCGCCTGCTGGGCGATGGACGCCCGGCTGCCGCCGATATCCACGGATCCTTCAATCAAGTTAACCGTGCCGTCGGGATTGACGCTGATATTGACGGCGGACTGAAAGCCGCGATTAAACCAGAAGCCGGCGGCAACGCCCCGACCCCGGTTGGGCCCCTCCAGCGGAGTTGAATAGTGGTCGTGGCTGCGTGCAGCCTCCAGGCACTCCACCAGGCCGATGCGCCGGAACACGGGCCCTTCAACCCTTCTGACACCCTCGCGGGAAGCATTGCGCAGCCGGAATTCCACAGGATCCAGGCCCAGCTGTTCGCAAATCTCGTCTATGACGGATTCCACGGCAAAGGCGGCCTGGGGGGACCCGGGGGCGCGGTAGGCTGCGGTCTTGGGTTTGTTGACCACCACGTCGAAGCCATTGATTCGGGCGTTGGGCACGTCGTAGCACGCAAGAGCACAGGCGGCGCCCTGCATTACCGGCGAACCGGGATAGGCCCCGGCCTCGAAGGCCAGGAAAATGTCCGCCGCCGTAATTCTCCCGTCCCTGCTGGCCCCAAGCTTCACCTTCATCCAGGTACCGGGAGCGGGACCGGAAGCCTCAAACACCTCGGTGCGGGTCATCAGCAGCTTGACTGGCCTGCCGGACTTCCTGGACAACAGGGCAGCGATGGGTTCCAGGTAAGCGGTGATCTTGCCGCCGAAACCGCCGCCGATTTCCATGGGCGTCACCTTAACCTTGGAAACGGGTTGGCGGAGAATGTCGGCCACGTTGGTGCGCACTACAAAGGGCCCCTGCGTGCTGCACCAGATATTAAGCTGGCCGTCGGCATTCCAGAAAGCAGTTGAGTTATGGGGTTCGATGTAACCCTGGTGCACTGACGCGGTCTCGTATTCGCGTTCCAGGACCACGTCAGCCTGCTGAAACCCCTGTTCCACGTCGCCGGCCTCGAAGGCCATGTGCGACGCCACGTTGCTGGGCTTGTCCGCCAGTTCGCCCAATTCGGAAGTGAACAGGTCCTCGTGCAACAATGGGGCGCCGGGTTCCATTGCCTCCCTGACGGACATTGCCGGCGGCAGGACCTCATAGTCCACGCTGATCAATTTCAGCGCTTCTTCGGCGATGTGCAGGCTTTCGGCAGCCACGGCAGCCACCGGGTGGCCCCTGAAAAGCACCTTGTCTGACGCCAAAACGTGGTTGCTGGCGAACTTGAGCCGCTGGTAGTCACCGCCCAACTCTTCCCGCGTCAGGGAGGCGAAGGGCAGGTCGGCAGCGGTAATCACGGCGTGGACGCCGGGACAGGCCGCAGCGGCGGAGGTGTCAATGGACTTAATGCGGGCGTGAGCGTGGGGGCTGCGAAGAACCCTGGCCTGCAACAGACCTGTAAGTTGGACGTCGGCGCCGTACTGGGCCCGCCCTGTAACCTTGTCAACGCCGTCGGGGCGCACATGGCGTTTCCCGACGACGTTGTATTCAACCTCGGAAAGAACGATATTGGAGGTCACGGAAGTACCTCCTTAGGCCTTCATCTTCTCTTCGGCATCCAGTACGGCACGGACAATCTTGTCGTAGCCGGTGCATCGGCAGAGGTTTCCCGCAAGCCAGTGGCGGATGCGAGCTTCGTCGGCATCGGGTTCCCGATCAAGCAAGGCCTTCGAGGCTACGATGAAACCCGGGGTGCAGATACCACACTGCAGGGCGGCATTTTCCAGGAAGGCCTGCTGCACGGGATGCAAACCCTCGGGGGATGCCACGCCTTCAATGGTGCTGATTTCCTTGCCCTGGGCCTCGACGCCCAGCACCAGGCAGGAAGTAACGATACGGCCATCGAATACCACGGTGCATGCGCCACAGTTGCCGTCGTTACAGCCTTCCTTGGTCCCGGTCATGCCCAGGACGTCCCGCAGCACCTCAAGCAGGCTCTGGCGGGGTTCGCAGAGAAAGTCGGTGGGGTTGCCGTTGATGGTGGTACTTACGTGTACAAGTCCAGGCATGGTTATTCCTCTCCCCTTGCGCGCCTAATGGCGTTGTTCAAAGTCCGGCGGGTAAGGACGCCGACCAGGTGAATCCGCTGGCGGATGGTGCCGCGCATATCAGTGATGGGAACGGCGGCTTCCATTGCCAGCCGGGCCGCTTCCTCGATGGCTTCATCGGAGACGGCCTTTCCGGCCAGGCTGTCGCCCGCTTCTCTGGCGAAAACGGGCGTGGGAGCCACGGACGCCAGGGCGACGCGGGCAGAGACGAAATTTTGGCCCGAGTCGTCCAATACCACTGCGCTGCCCACTCCGGCCACGGCGATGTCCATCTCGTTGCGGGGAATGAAGCGCAGGTAGTTGGCGCCGGAATTGGGCGCGGGGGCCGGGATGTTAATGGAGACCAGGATTTCGCCGGGTTCCAGGACGTTACGGCCCGGGCCGGTGCAGAAATCCTCGACGGCCACCTGGCGGGTACCGTTAGGGCCGGCGATGTTGGCCATGCTGCCCAGAGCAATCATAGGGGGGATAGCGTCGGCGCTGGGGGCCGAATTGCAGAGGTTGCCGCCAAAGCTGGCCCGACCCTGAATCTGGATGCTGCCGATCAGGGACGCGGAGTCCACCAGGCCTGGGTACCTGGTCGCCACGTCTTCGTTGGCGTAAATGCGGTAGCAGGCGGCCGCGGCGCCGATGGTCAAACCGTCCTGGGGATTGTAGGAAATTTCGTTAAGTTCAGGGACGTCCTTGACATCGACCACCAGGTCTGCGCTGCGGCGACCACCGCGAAGCTGCACCAGCAGGTCGGTACCGCCGGCCAAAGCACGAGCGCGGTCGCCGGCGGAGGCCATCGCCTGGATTGCCTCGTCCAATGTTTTCGGTGTGGTAAATTCAATTGCTTCCAACTGCCCACCTCCTTTCGGGTGGCATTATAGCACTCTGCCCTAAGGGTGTCAGCTAGTGTTCCAACCTGCGCGAATCCCCGCGGACCGCACGAAACTATGGCCCCTAATCCCTTGGAAAGCCACCACCCGCCCACCTGTTTCCTTATTGAACCGTCGCACAGTCCACGGACCAACCGACCATAGCCCCCGCCAGGCAGCGTGGCAGGTTGGTGGCCCCCACTAGTCAATTGACAGTCTCTAAGGCCGACCCTAGACTGAGGCCGGCTTTCCATAGCCATCCAATTGCGTTGCGCGAGGGAGGAATTATGCCTTCTCTGGAAGAACGTTACCTTTCTGGTTATCCCGTTTTGCAACGGTTGGGACGTACCGACGGAGGGGGAGTTCCCGTACCCAGCCCAATGATCAGCAGGGTTGCCCCGGACCTGTGGCGGATGATTGGCGAGGCCTGTTTCGGCGTCATTTGGAACCGGCCTGGACTAACCCTGGAGCAGCGTAGCATGTCCACCATCTCCGTCATTTCCGCATTGCGCCGCGACGACAACCTCAGGGGCCATGTGGAAAGCGGGCTGGACGTGGGCTTTACTCCCACGGAAATAGTGGAGATGATCATCCAGATTTTCTACTACGTTGGCGCCCCCATCGCCAACACTGCCCTGGGAATCGCCAACTCGGTGTTCGAGGAACGGGGCCTGACCGTCGAACCCATAAAAGTCTTCGACATCGAGGAAGAGCCGGAATCGCTGCTGGAAAGGGGCAGGGCCAAAAGGATGGAGGTGCTGGGCGAGGTCAGGCCCGGCAGCGACGCTACGGTGGACCAGGAGTGGGACCAGTACCTGCTGGAGTACCTGTGGGGCTCGGTGTGGACTCGACCGGCCCTGGATACCATAAGCCGCATGGTCTGCACCCTGTCGGTGCTGCCGCTGGTTGGAACCAACCGCTCTTTGCGGGACCATATACGGGGCGCCCGCCGTATCGGCATGACCGAAGAGCAGGTTAACGAGATCTTCTTCCACCTGACCTTCTACACAGGCGAGTCCATCGCCCGCCACGCCAGGGTTATTGCCCGGGAGACTTTTTCCAAGGAACAAAGCTGAAAAGCTGAACCAGGGAACTGCAGAGGGGGCGCTAATGCCAAGAGAATACTTCAAGGGAACAGCAGAAGAAGACCGGGCTTATTCGCCAGCCATCAAGGTTACGGGCGGGACCACCGTTTACCTCGCCGGTGTGGGCGCCACCACGGACGCCGATGGCAAATCCCTGGGCGGCGATTTTGAGGGCCAGGTGCGGGCCACCTTTGAACGGATCCGGGCCAACCTGGCCCGGGCCGGCGGAGAACTGGACGACATTGTTACGATGACGGTCTTCATCAAGGACATGCAGTACGGGACCCACTTCACCCAGCTTCGCAAAGAGTATTTCACGCGGGGCTACCCCTGCAGCGCCCTGATCGGCATTGATTCCCTGGCGCGGGCGGAAATGATGGTGGAAATCCAGGCTATTGCGGTTATAGGGGACTAAAGGAATGGGGCGGGTGTGTCACCCGCCCCGTCAGCAAAGGCTCATCTCGTCCTGCTCATGAAATCTACGCCAGCTGCGGCACCACTTCCTCGTTGAAAAGCCGCAATGAATTAAGCTGCATTTCCAGGGGCAACCGGTTGCCCAGGTCTATTTCGTAAATGAACTGGGTCAGTCCCAGGTTGTCGCGCAAATGCCGGATGCGCTGGGCTACCGTGTCGGGCGTACCATAGGCCACCTTGTCCCGAAGCCAGTCGTCGTAGTCCATGCCCATGATCCGGTCGCCCTCTGCCTGCCAGTCGCCGGTGGTGCCGCCGTACTCAGCGTAACTTAACACCCGGTTGCCCAGGCGCTGGTACATGAACATGGCCCCATCCCGGGGATCGGAATAGGCCTTTTCTTCAGTTTCGGCCACGTATATGGGAACGCGCAACCCCACTTCCGGCTCGCCTTCGTGGCCGGCCTCGTGCCAGGCCTGGCGGTAGGCGTTTATCTGTTCCGCCAATTCTCCAAAGGTGAAAACCCGCGAGGGGTTGATGAGGATGGGGTAGCCCATGCGCCCGGTAATGGGGAACGATTCCGCAGATGTGATTCCCACCCGGATGGGGGGATGAGGCTCCTGGAACGGCTTGGGTTCCACGCACAGATCGCGGAACTGGTAGAACTCGCCCTCGAAGGAGAAAGAATCTTCCGTCCAGGCCTTCTTGATTACCTCCAGGCTCTCCTCAAACCGGCCGCGGCTCTCGGCGAAAGGAGTGTTGAAGCCCTCATGGACATTGGGGAATGTTCCCCGTCCGACGCCGTACTCCAGTCGGCCGTGGCTTAACTGGTCCAGGGTCGCGGCCTCCTCGGCCAGGCGCACGGGGTGGCCCAGCGGCAGGCACTGCACCGCCAGACCCATGCGGATGCGTTCCGTGCGGGCTGCGATGGCGGTAGCGATTAGGATTGGAGAGGACAGTACCCGACCCGGGTTAAAGTGGTACTCCGCCAGCCAGACGGACTCCACGCCAAGCCTTTCCGCTTCGTCGACCAGAGTGAAGGAGGCGTCAAAGGCTTCCTGGTAACCGCCGCCAGCGGGCCTTGGAAATTCCAGGAACATACCCAGTTGCATCAGCTTTCACCCGTTCTCAAATATAGGAAACGGGCCCTCCCTGCATCGGGAAAGGCCCGCGATTATCCAGCTCAACGGTTAGGCCCGCTGGGTACCTGCCCCTTCAAACGCGTCCCGTCGTTCCACAGTGGCGGTCAGCATTTCCCGGGGAATGGGTTTGGGCCCCCCGATGGTGGATGCCTGCGCAGCCAGTTGCGCCGCCGCCTCCACCAGCATCACCGACCGGGCCGCCTCGGCGGGGGTTGACCCGAAGGCCAGGATGCCGTGGTGTTCCATCAGCACGGCGCGTATGTCCGAAGCGCTATTCAGGGCATCGGCAATGTACTCAATAGACAGGTCGGATCCCCTGGGCCCGTACTTGGCGAGAGGGATACCGTCGGTCATGTTGAAGCGGGCCATGGCCTCGTAGCTGCACTCGATGGCCTGGCTGGCCACGGCGAAGGTGGTGCCCCAGGTGGAATGGACGTGGACGGCGGCGCCGGCCTCGGGGCGATTCCGGTATATGACGGTATGCAGGTGGACAATCTCGGCTTCCCTGGCCGTCATGTTGCCCTCGATCAGGTTGCCCTCCAGGTCTACGAGGACAAAGTCGTCCTTGCGCACGCTGTCCATGTCCCCGCCGATGAGCAGGAAGGCGCCACCGCCGGGCACCAGCGCGCTGAAGTTGCCGTGCTGCCCGATGCCCATGACGCCGGCCTTTTCGATGGCGTCGATCGCCTTGAGCACCGCTTCTTTTTCTACATCCAGGTCTTTTAGTGGCATAGATTGTTACTCCTTGAATTTGACGGGCCGGACCGGCGCCCTGTTCGGGGGCGTCAGCCTCCGGGCACCCCCATCCTGACCTTCCCGCCAGGGGCGGACGTGCCGCCCCCGTCAAGGGGGAAGGGACTTATTCATCCGCTACCGGTTGCGCAGCTTGGGGTCCAGCTTGTCGCGCAGCCAGTCGCCGGACAGGTTCATGGACAGCACCACCAACAAGATCGCCAGGCCGGGGAACAGGGAGACCCACCAGCCGTTGCCGCCGACAATCAGGTCGCGCCCATCGGCAACCATCAGGCCCCACGCGGGAATTGGGCGGGGAATGCCGGCGCCCAGGAAGCTGAGGGTAGCCTCCAGGAGGATGACGTGTCCCACTTCCAGGGTAACCAGCACCACCAGGGGGTTGACCACGTTGGGGAAAATGTGGCGCAGCATAATGCGCACGTCGGAGCAGCCCGACACCTTGGCCCGGCTGACGAAATCCCGGCTGCGCATGCTGAGCGTCTCGGCCCGGGACATACGGGCGAAGCGGGGCCATAATATGACCGCCACCACAAGCACGATGGTACTGAAGCTGGGGCCGAGAACTATGGCAAGCACCAGGGCAAACAGCAGCCCCGGTATGGTGATAAAGATATCCACCAGGCGCATGACCACGTGGTCCAGCATACCGCCGAAATAGCCGGCCAGCACCCCCAGGCCGCTGCCCACAACACCGCCGGCCAGGATGGCCAGAAGGGAGATGCTGAGGGAGTAGCGAGCCCCGTGCATAATGCGGCTGAGAACGTCCCGTCCCAACTTGTCGGTGCCCAGGATGTTCTTCCACGAACCGGCGGGCCGCACCTCCACCATAACACCGTCGACGCTCAGGTACTGGGGGCCGCTCCAAGCGGGGGGAGTCAGGCGCTCCCGGGGACTGACATCATAGGGATCGTGGGGAGCCAGCCACTGGGCGGTAATTGCGGGAAAGACCAGCAACACGACCAGGATAAACATGGGAATCAGGGGGTAGCGGCGGGCTTCGGCGATGAACTTGCCTATTCCCACCGGAGCGGAGCCAATGGATACGCCACCTATTCTGCTAATGTCCATAAACGGCCTCTACAGGGCAGACCTGCGTGTCTGCCCCTACGCGTAACGAATTCGGGGGTCGATGTAAGCGTAGACGATATCGACCAACAGGTTAATGCCGACGAAGATCAGGGCGAAAACCAGGACGATGGTCTGCATCACCTGGAAATCGCGGTTGCGAATGGCGTCCACCGCCAGGAGGCCCACACCGGGGTAGGAAAACACCGTCTCAGTGACCACGGTACCGGTTACAAGCTGAGCGACCAGCAGGCCCAGCAGGGTGACGGGGGCAATGGAAGCGTTGCGGAGGGCGTGCTTCCAGACCACGCGGGCCTCGGAAACGCCCTTGACCCGGGCCAGCTTGATAAACTCGCTGTCCAGCACTTCAAGCATGGAAGAACGTACCAGGCGCATCAGGGCCGCCACCTGGTACCACCCTATGGCGAAGGCCGGCAGAATCAGGTGGACCAGCATATCCCAGCCGGGGTCGCCGCGGCCGGAAGTGGGCAGCCAGCCCAGCTGGACGGCGAAGATCCACATCAGCATGATAGCCACCCAGAAGGAAGGAGCGGACTGACCCAGGAGGGCAAAGGTCTTGGCCAGGTAGTCGGGCATAGTGTCCTTTTTGACCGCAGACAGTACGCCCACGGGAAAGGCTATGACAATGGAAATCATCAAGGCCAACCCGGCCAGCAGCAAGGTGGCTGGGAACCTCTTGATTACCAGGTCCAGCGCATCCCGGGTAGGATGCTGGACCGAGCGGCCGAAGTCACCGACGAGGGCATTACCGATAAAGGTCAAATACTGGATGTGCAACGGTTTGTCGAGGCCCCACTGCTGCTCCATCAGTCTGAATTCTTCCGGCCCGGCGTCATCGGGGAGCAGCACGTCCATGGGGTCGCCGGAGATACGGGCCAGGCCAAAGATTATGATGCTGACGGCAAAGAGCACAATCAGGCTCTGGAACAAGCGCACAATTATGTATCGTTGCATCGCTATCCTTCAGACAAACTTACGAGTTCCCCAGAAAGAGTTGCAAAGGGGGCTGCCCAACCAGGAACTTCCAGGGAGTTGGTCCTGGTTGGAAAGCCACCTGTTGCTGTCGCCCGGCCGCAAACGGCACAAGAGGCGATGCGAAACTATTTGACAGCCTTTACGTACTCGAAGTCGCGGACACCGAACACACCGGGGGTCAGCCACTCTTCGATGATTTCGGGATTAATCATGAACTCGAAGGGCACCCAGTGCAGCGGAATGGAGCAATAGGTATCGTAGCAATCCTCGCCCATCTCGCGGATCAGGTTGTCGCGCTCCTCCAGGGTGGCAGCCACCTCCAGGGCCTCGTACTTCTCGGTGAAGAACTCGGACTCGTAGCGGGGGCTGCGAGCGCCGCTGTAGTGGTAGACGAAGATGGCCCGGGTGGGCTCGGTGAAGCTGCCGGTATGGAGCCAGGCGGTGTTATTGACCTCCTTGGCCCGGAGCTGGGAACTGTAGACGGCAGTTTCAACCGGCTTGAAGTCCACATCAATGCCGATTTGGCGCCAGTAGTCGGCCACCAGTTCCGCGATATCCAGCATTTCGGGCAGGCCCGGACGGGGATAAGAGAGCTGGGTGATTTCGAAACCGTCGGGGAACCCGGCCTCAGCCAGCAACGCCCGGGCCTTTTCCGGGTCGTAGCCGTAGTCGGCCTCGAAGGAATCCAGCCAGGAGGGCTGCCAGCCGGGGAACTTGGCGTGGGAGTGGGTCTGCATCATCAGTTCCGCGTTGCCGTTGAAGAACACATCATTGATTTCGGTGCGGTCGATGGCGCGGTTCATGGCCTCGCGGACGAGGGGCATAGTCATGGGTTCCGTGGGGTCGTAGTTGGGATTGTCGGGCAGGTAATTGCCGCCGAAGAAGCCGACCAGGCGGATGGCGGGAGTGGTGCCCAGGACGACCTTCATGCCGCGGCCGAGAGCGCCGGTCTGGAGGTCGCGGGGAATCTCCGCCGCGTGGACCTCCTCGGTCACCAGCATGGCCAACTGGGTAGAAGGCTCGGAGACAAAGAATATCTGAAGCTCGGGGAAATCGGGCGTCTGGCGCCAGTGGGTGAATGTCGGAGCCTCGTAGCGGAGGTACTGGGCCTCGGCGTGCTCGGCGAACTGGAATGGGCCGGTGCCGATGGGATCGTTGGCCATCAGCCGGATACCCTCATCATTGGCATCGAAACCGTCCATGACGCCGCCATTGGCGTCCCAATGGTCCTTGCTGCGAATGACGGTGGTGTAGTTGGTGGACATATAGGTGGTCATAATGGGTTCGGGCTTATTCAGGTGGAGCTCCACCACATGGCCATCGGGGCCATCGGGCATAACCACCTCCCTGAGCAGGTCGCGCCAGGTAGCGGCGCGGCCGTCGAAGTGGTCGTTGCGGCGCTCCTGCCACATAGTATGCTCCACATCCTTGGCAGTCAGCTCTCCCCAGTCCTTGTGGAACTGGACGCCCTCCTGCAGGTGGAAGGTCCAGACGGTAAAGTCGTCATTAGCGGACCATTCGGGGGAAAGCATCGGCACCGAATCGGTGTACTGGTCGAACTGGACCAGACCCTCGAACATAGGGAGGATAACCGGCAGGTCGCCCCGTCCGGCAATGGGGTCGGCCAGGTCACGGGTCGTCGGGCCGCGGGCGATGCGCAACTGGACCACGGCGGGTTCGGCCATGGCCATGGCATCGGTGGAGGCGGCCGGGGCGGGCACAGGCGCGGGAGTAGGAGTTGGCTCCTTGGCGGCGGCGCCGATGGCGCCCTGGCCGACAACGGCGCTAACGGTGGGGGCGGGTTCGGGCTGCGCTGCCGGGGCCGCAGGTTGGGCCGGCTGGGAAGGCTGAGATCCGCCGGAGGCGGACGCCGCAGCCGCCGGAGCCGCAGATTGGGCCGGGGCTGCAGGCTGGGCCTGATTACTGGAGGCCGGGTCCGCCGCGGCGGAGCCACCGGACGGCTGGGCCGGCGCCGGTTCAGGGGCCGATGCGCCACATGCGACAAGCGCCAATAGTCCAATGGTCACCAGACCGTAGATTAACCAACGAGGTGCAAAAATTCCGGATACGTTCATTGTTCCCTCCACCTGGTTGAATTGGGCCAGATTCTCTAGTGCGCAGGCCATCGGAATTTCGCCAAGGCTTTACGAAATACAAGCAATAATGCGACTCATAGCACCATATTCCATACAGCGGCGGCGCTTCCTTACCCGAACGCTGGCCAGTTCTGGCAAGTCTATTATTGGGTATGTCGAATGTCAAGAAAATTCGTACCTTCTCCAATGGGCATAGGAGGGAGTTAAAGGTGCTAGAATTGCCGCGTATTTCCTTGTTGTACCAGTTTTTGGAGAAGGAGGGAGGATGAGTTTGAAGATCAGAAGACGCGTTATCAGACGCAAAACCAACAACCACTTTATTGAGTCAGCAATGGTCCCTACCCGGGACGGCATCAATCTGGCGACCGATATTCACAGACCTATTGTAGACGGCAAGATGGTGGAAGAGCCGTTGCCGGTGCTCCTGCAGCGTACACCCTACGACAAGAGTTCGTCAGCCAGGCTGGAGGAGGCAGCGTTCTTCACCAATAGCGGCTACGTAACGGTGATACAGGACTGCCGGGGGCGGTATGAGTCGGAAGGCGGCTTCTCCAAGTATGTGGACGAGGGACAGGACGGCTACGACACATTGGAGTGGCTGGCCGAACAGGCATGGTGCAACGGAAAGATCGGCACCTTCGGCCTGTCCTATGCCGCCCATACCCAGGCGGCGCTGGCCTCGCTGAATCCACCCAACCTGGCCGCCATGTGGCTGGAGTGCGGGGGTTTTGCCAGCGCCTACCATAGCGGGTGCCGCAATGGTGGGGCTTTCGAACTGCGGCAGGTTACTTGGGCCTTCCGGGAAGCGATGGAAAGCCCGGAGGTAAGGGCCAACCCGGATACAACCCGTGCGGCGATGGTCCGGCAGAACCTCCACGAGTGGTTTGCCAGGTTTCCGTGGAAGCGGGGACACTCCCCCTTGAGCTGGACTCCTGCCTACGAGGACTACTTGATGGAGATCTGGGGACATGACACCTATGACGAATACTGGCAACAAGTGGGGCTGTGCGCCATGGCCCACTACGGGACCTTCGCCGACGTGCCGCAGGTACACCAATGCAGCTGGTACGACCCCTATGCCGCGAGCACCGTCGAGAACTACATGGCGCTATCCGAAGCGAAGTCCGGTTCTTCGGGGCGAATTTCCCTGGTAATGGGCCCCTGGACCCACGGGGGGCGTTCAGTCACCTATTCGGGCAACGTGGATTTCGGTCCGCAGGCCACCCTGGACAACCCCAGGGAGGGAAGCTTCAACGAGCAGCGGTTGTCTTTCTTTGACCACTGGCTAAAGGACGAGGACAGCGCCTGGGACAGCCGGACACCGGTAAGACTGTTCGTAATGGGGGGCGGCAGCGGCCGCAGGAACCCGGAGGGCAGACTGGACCACGGCGGCAAGTGGGTGGAAGAGACGGCGTGGCCTCCCACGAGGGTTAAGGAAACATCCCTGTACCTGAACGCCGGCGGCAAGCTGTCCGTCGCAATGCCCGAAGCAGGGATAACCCCCAGCGCCTACCGGTTCGACCCGGAACATCCGGTGCCCACCATCGGCGGGAACATATCATCGGGACTTCCCATTATGGAACCGGGAGGCTTCGATCAGAGGGAGTCTGAAGAGTTCTTCGGCTGCCAACCGCCCTATCTGCCCCTGGCTTCCCGGCCCGACGTGCTGGTGTTCCAGACGGACCCGCTGCCCGAGGGCCTGGAAGTTACGGGCCCGGTGGTGGTCAACTTGTGGGTGTCTTCGACGGCGGTGGATACGGACTTTACCGCCAAGCTGATCGACGTATACCCACCGTCGCGAGACTATCCGGAGGGATACGCGCTGAACCTGAGCGACGGAATCCTGAGGACCAAGTTTCGCAACTCCTGGAGCGAACCGGAGCTAATGGCTCCGGGAGAGGTATGTCCCATCAGCATAGACCTGTACCCCACCAGCAATCTTTTCGCCAGGGGGCACCGAATCAGGCTGGATATTTCTTCCAGCAACTTCCCTCGCCTGGACGTTAATGGCAACACGGGCGAGAACCCCGCCCTGTCGCCCATACGGGTGACGGCAGACAACACGGTTTACCACGACCACAGCCGTCCGTCCCACGTGTTGCTGTGGATGGCGGCGGGAGACTGTTAGTCTTTACCTGGTTATAGTTTCAGGAATAATCTCTCTTCTTAATCATTGGGGGCGAGCAGGGCGCTCGCCCCATTTTCTTTCTGTCCCAAGCCAATACCGGGGTACAACACAAGCTCGGCAATTAGGCCCCGGTCCCTGGTCGCCAGGAGCTGCCGGGTTCGAGAAGAATTCACTTCACGCCCGGCCTTGGTTTAGTCTTCCGCAGTCTTCCCTTCCTATTCCCCGGCAAAGAACTTGCGCGGGTTCACCACCATCAACTGGTGGATGTCCCCATCGGTGGCGCCCAGTTCCCGCAGGCGGGGCAGGACCTTGCGGGGAATGAAGTTATACCCGTCCGGATTGGCTCGGCGGCGTTCTTCCTGCACCTCGGCACCGTGGCGGGCCTTGGGCACCGAGTAGTCGTGGGACAGCATTATCCTTTCGGTGAACCCCGCTTGCATAAGTTTCCAGGCTATTTCCGTGCGGCCCTCCCAGTCGGGAGTTCCCGGAACCCGTCCCCCGGGATAACGGTCCAGCCCCAGCCACACCCCTTTATCCAGCAGGCCCAGGAGGTAGTCCATTTCCGTGTCGTCATTGCTGTGGCCGATATAGACCCGTTCCATGTCGACCCCTTCTTCTTCCAGGATGGCGACCTGCTGGTCGCCCACCCGATCGGGCGACCAGGTGTGGGTGGAAATGGGGGCGCCGGTGCGGTGGTGAGCCCTGGCTGCCGCCCTTAGCACAATCTCCTGGGGCGGCGTGATGCCACCACGGTCGCTG
Source organism: Dehalococcoidia bacterium (assembly GCA_964291565.2). GTDB lineage: Bacteria > Chloroflexota > Dehalococcoidia > Lucifugimonadales > UBA3495 > Bin22. Next base: position 3,087,586 of record OZ219949.1, on the reverse strand, counting down.
GCAACTTTGATCACCGCAGCTTTGACGCCGCTATCCTCGATGCCCTCTTCGATTTCGCGTACAAACATGGGGGCTATAACGTCGGGTGAAACCTCGCCGAATGGGCGAGGCACCGCCAGGTGGTTGCCGGTGGCGACGACAATGTTCACACCGCTCTGCCTGGAGACCTGTGCGATCATCGCTATATCTCTGCCCAGGTCAAAGGTGCTGACGTCGATAATGGTCCGCAGGCCGGCCTCGTCGTATGCCTCCTTGAGGGCAGCCGTGGACTGCTCGATGATGCCTTCCCGGTCAATTATCTCCGGATAAGTATGGCGCAGGCCGGCGGCATTGGTTCCCACATGTTCGTGGCTCAGGGTAAAGCCCAAATCGTCGGCTTCGATGGTGCCCAGGACAGTTTGCAGCGTCGGCATAATCTCCTCCTCCTTCTTTAGGTTCACTGGCGGGGCAACGAGCACATTCCGTCGGTTGGTATTGCCGTGTATTCTATACCCGCGGTGAGGACTGGCAAACGGCAATCCGGGCCATAACTCAGATAGCTTGGAAAACCACAATCTCAAGTAAACTCTTGGAGGAAAAATGTTTGAGGGGTTTGAACAAAGAAGGGTCGAAACCGGCGGTGCTCACGTGAACTTAGTTGTTGGGGGCAGTGGCCCTCCCTTGCTGCTGCTTCACGGCTACCCGCAGACCCACGTGATGTGGCACAAGGTGGCGCCCCGATTGGCCGATCACTTCACAGTGGTAGCCGCCGACCTGAGGGGTTATGGCGACAGCGGCAAACCGTCCGGCGACCCGGAGCATTTCAACTATTCCAAGCGAGCCATGGCAGGAGACTTGGTGGAGGCCATGGAAAGCCTTGGTTTCGCTTCTTTCTACCTGGCCGGCCACGACCGCGGCGCCAGGGTTTCTCACCGGCTGACCAAGGACAATCCGGAACGGGTATTGAGGCTGGCCACGCTGGATATTATTCCGACCCACCGGATGTTCCAGATTGTGAACAAGGAAATGGCAGCCAACACCTACCACTGGTTCTTCCTCATCCAGCCCTACGACTTCCCCGAACGGGTCATAGGGGCTGACGCGGACTACTTCATACGATATAGCTTCCAGCGCAGTCCCAACTGGCAGGACATATTCCCCGAGGAGGCCGTGGCAGAGTACGTTCGTTGTTCCACCGACCCTGCCACAATTCACGCCATTTGCGAAGACTACCGGGCCGGCGCCAGCATCGACCTTGTGCACGATGAAGAGGACTTTGCCAACAAGGTGACGTGTCCTCACCTGGCTCTGTGGAGCGACCGGGGTTACGTGGGACGCTCTCAGGACGTGCTGGCCGTTTGGCGGGACTATTCCACCAACGTGAGAGGCCAGTCCATGCCCTCCGGTCATTACATCGCCGAAGAACTGCCTGAGGAAACTTACGTGGGCCTCAGGGACTTCTTCCTTGAGTGAACTTTGCGAGCCAGGCATCTGGTCACAGAAAACATTCGGGACAGGGTGTAGCCCCTGTCCCGATAATTTTCCGATCCCCTTCGACGATTGGGTGGAAGATGAGTGAAAAGAGAGCCAGCTAACCCTGAGAAGAAGGGTTTGACTGGGGAAGTCCCTGCTCCATTGCCCGCATCTGACACTCCAGGCAGAGCAGTTCCTCGAGGAGATCAGTGGCCGCCCAGATGTTATCCCCGATTTCTCCGCAAAGGAACTTGGGTACCGTTTCCTCCCATGAGGAGGCAGAAAGAGACTCAACGTAGTGGATAGAGCCGGTCTTGTCCTGGGTTCCCCACCACCAGGGAGAGAACTCCCGACTCAACTCGGCGGCTATTGCTTCACTGACCCAGCCGTCTTCCGGCAACTCCACTACCCATCCCATACCTCCACTGGCTCGGGTCTCCTTGAAGGCCTTCAACTCGCCGCCCCGGATACACTCGCGGACCATGGCAGTGGAAATTCTCAGTCGCTGGGAAGCCTCCCTGATAGTAACCCGTTCCATATAAGCGCCTCCCAGTTATGGAAATATCCGCAAAGGACTATTTGTCGGACGAATTTAGGCCGGTTCGCATTATTATTGGGCGCCATTATGGTGCATTTTCCCCCAAAAGTAAAAGCCCCCGATTCTGAACGCATTCATCGAGGGCTTGGTCTACGTTAGCCTTGCTCAGAAAGCTGGATTATCAACCTACGCCAGCATCTTTGGCTTCCTTGGTGGCCTTGAGCCAGCGCCACCGCTGCAGCGGGTCGCTGACCGCACGCATCCAGACGCCGAAGAGGTTGAAGGACAGGGCGGTCAGGAAGATCGCGGTACCGGGCACCACCACCACCCACCATGCCGTAACGATGTAGTCGCGACCCTGGGAGAGCATCAGGCCCCAGGATGACTCGGGGGGCTGGATGCCGAAGCCCAGGAAGCTCAGGGTGGACTCGGTCAAAATGTTACGGGGCACTTCCAGAGCGGCCAAGGTCAGGAGCGGTGTGATGAGGTTGGGGAGCACGTGCCGACCAATTATCCGACCGTCGCTGGCGCCGATAGCCCGCGCAGCATCGACAAAAGCCTGCTCTCGTAGTGATAGTACGACACCGCGCGACACACGGCAGAAGAGCATCCACCTGGCTATCGCAAACACGATAATGATGTTGGTAAAGCTGGGCCCCAGGATGAATAACACCATCAGGGCCAGCAATAACAGCGGTACGGACATAAAGATGTCCACCGCCCTCATTATTATGTCATCCAGAATCCCGCGGTAATAGCCGGCGGTAATGCCTAGGAAGACACCGATTACGCTGGAAACCACCACCCCCAGCAATCCCACAGAGATGGAAATCCGGCCACCGTAAATCAGGCGGCTAAGGTAATCCCGGCCCAGGTGGTCCGTTCCCAATACGAAGCGCCGTTCTTCCGTAACGTTCTGGCCGTCCACCCGCATGGTTGCAGGATGCGCCGCAATATCCGGGGGCAGGTGCCGCAGCTTCAACTGCTGGTTCTGCGGGTCATAGGGCGCCACGAAGGGGGCAAAAACAGCGGCCATTACGATTACGAAGAGGAATAACGCTGAAAGCAAGGTGACCGGGTCATTCAGGAACGCCTGCACCAGAGCGTGATTCCATATCGCCACTATCGGGTTCGGCTTTTGCACTGCGGTCGTCATGTCAGTTGCCATGTCGAAACCAAATCCTCAGAACAGAATAGGCGTATTCAACTCAAATGAGACTAGCTGTAGGAGATTCTCGGGTCCAGCCAGGTGTAAAGCAGGTCCACACACAGGTTGATAACCATTACCATCAAGGCCACGACGAATACGGAGGCCGTAACGATGGGCAGGTCCCGGGCGTTAATGCCGTCAATCAGGAGCTTTCCAATTCCGGGCCAGCCAAAGATGATCTCCACCACTGTGGAACCGTTCATGAATCCGGCCAGTTCGTCGCCCATCAGAGTAACGATGGAAATGGAAGCGTTCTTCAGCACATGGCCGTAGAGAATGGCGTTCTCGGCAAGGCCCTTGGAGCGAGCGGTTGAAACGTACTGCTTGGCGACTTCTTCAATCATGGTCGACCGGGTAATCTGGGCATTTCTGCCCAGCACCGTAGGGGCCAGGGCCATGGCCGGCAGCACCATGTACTTCCAGCCCTCGGGGCCCAAGCCTTTGAACCCGGACGTGGGCAGCATGTCAAGTTGCACTGAAATCACCAGGATCAACATCAGGGCCAGCCAGAACTGTGGCACGGAAATGACTGCAAAGGAAAGGACATTGACGATGCGGTCAACAAACCCTCGTGGACGTCTGGCCGCCAGCATCCCCAGCGGAATGCCTAACATTCCTATGGCCCACGCAACGAGCGCCAACGCCGCCGTGTTGGGCAGCCGGTCGAATATCATTTCCTGCGCGTCAATTCTGTGGCGCAGTGACTTGCCGAAGTCTAACCTTGCCAGGTCCCAATAGAAGTCGGCGAACCGCACGTAGAGAGGACGATCCAGGCCAAACTTGGCCCGCAATGCGTCGATAGTCTCTTGAGAAGCGTCCTCATCGACCATCAACTCCACCGGATCCCCCAATACGTTAATGGCGAGGAAGAGTAACCCCATCAGTCCGGCCACAATAAATACGGAATGGCCGAGCCGGCGAATCATGTAGTTACGCACTTTGTCCCCCGTCAGAACAGTTTCTTGGTCAAGCCTGAACTACCGATCAAACTTTGATTGGTGAAGGATAATAAAGCTAATTTCCTTTATCGTCAACTACCATAAGGCAATTGGGAAGAAATTCCTCATTTCTGCCTACAAGGTCAAATTTCCTTGTTATCGGTCGTACGACCAACCTTTAAGACTTGGATTTTGATAATCAATAATCCCTCGTAAAGAGGTAACCTTCACTGGGTAGCGACTCGTCCTCCGTTCCCACTCACTGACAGTCCCGACTGCGGAAGAAAACAAGCAGCCTCCGAGGCCTTATGGTACGATCGAAAGGTAGTTCCAGGACGAAATACCTTCTGCCCTATTGTTCGGTAAATCTCATGGTATTTAGACGAACTCGGGAGTCGTAGCGCGGTTCCCAATCCAGGTTGTGAGCCAGCCCGTAGACCTGCACAGGGACGAAGAAGGGCAGGAACCAGTATTCGTCGTGGATGGTTTGGGCCAAGGCCTCCATCTTGCGCCGCCGGGCAGGTCCCAGAGGTGTAGCGGCGGCATCGGCAATACTCTCCTGAAAGGTCATTCCTTCAAGACCGGGAGCCAGGTTGCATACCCGGCTGTTGACACTGTGGCAGTTGGCGCGGAGCAGAAGCTGGCGTTGCATATCCAGCGCCTCGTTGGAAGTAGCCGTCTCGTAGTAATGGGTCGATGAACCAACGCCTGGCGGGTCCTGGTTAACGCAGTCAAGCTGCAAATCGGCTTGCAGGGCGCCGCACCCGGAACGGCGCAGGTCCCGGGCCCTGGAGGGCTCCAGAACCACCACCTCGGCGTTCACACCCAGTTCCCGCCAACCGGTCACCACCGTCTCGAACAGCTCCAGCCCGCGATAAACTCTACCGAGCCTGGTGTGAATCAGGATACTCGGATTGACCCGGTAGTTGTTCGTCTCAGGGTCGTAGTCGGCGTGATAGTACCCGCTGGAAGCCAGCAAGCCGCGGGACAATCCAGGGTTATAGTCATAGGGTGTGAAGTTGTTTTCAGTAATGCCCACGGTGCCCCGCTGGGAGATGTTTCCGATGCACTCCTGCAGGCCGTCGTACAGGACCTCCATCAATAGGTGACAGTCCACCGAGTGGGCCAGCGCCGCCCTAACTTCCTTCTTTTGAAGCTCCGGGTGCCAGATGTTATCGGCAACCAGGGTGAAGACTTCGTTAGTGGCGCCCGTCCTGGCTACCGGCACCGCATGGGTGTTTGCGAACCCGATATCCACCGCCCAGTGGCCTTCACCGGACTCGGTCATAGCGGCCCTGACCAGGGGTTCCGGATGCCAGACCTGCCTGGCAGTCTTGATGGCCGGCGCCTGCGCTTCATGGGGGCTGTTAGCCTTGTAACCCTCGAAGCTCTCCAGCAGGACCTCCACCCCGGGCACATGCTCCGAAATTCGATAGGGCCCCAGGCCGACGGTCGTCGCAGCTTGTTCGTCTTCGGTGGCGTTGTTCCACCAATCAGGAGCCTGGAAGGTAGTGAAGATTGCCGTACGGGGGAAAATTGGGCAGGCCACCTCGCAGACCACATCCACGGTGAACTCGTCCACCACCTCCCCAGAGATAACGCCGTGGAAGCCAAAGGCCTCTCGGCCGTGGCCGGAAGTAGTCTTGTCGCCCATGTAGTCAAGTCCCATCTTGGCGGCGGCGGCGTTCCAGGGTTCGCCATTGTGAAAGGCAACGTCTTCGCGCAGGTTGAATCGCCACCGATTACTCGCCTGCTGGGACCAACTTTCCACACCGGACAGAGGCACTATCTCGAAGTTGGCGCCGTCAATCCAGGCAAGGGGATCAGAGGCGATTTCCCCGCAGACTGCATTAGGGACGCTGCCGGTGCAACCGACGCTCCACGCGCTCAGGGAATCAGGTTCCTCTTGAGTGACAAGAACGATCGTGTCTGATGCGGTTGTGGCTGCTCCGGGCGTGGGCATTGGAACGGGAGAGGCGGCGACTGCACTCTCCTCCGGCTCGGCCTGGGAATCCGGAGCCTGGACTTGGGAGGCCGAAGATCCGCAAGCCGAGGCCATCACCATCAGGACAGCAACCAGCCCGCCCAGAATCCTCAGATAATCCGCCTTTAGCTCAGCAGCCTTCAATTTCACACATATCCCGGGGTATCGAATCGCACCAGTTCGCTCGGTGGACGGTAAAGGTCGGCTGCTACAAGCCCGACACTGCAGCTTGCCGGGCGTAACATTCCAGGTCGGCCAGCATGATGCCCGGCGCATGTAATATCAATGCTACTCAAAAGCGGGCCCATCCCTGTCCAGCTAGGAAGCCCTGTCCAATTCTATACTTTGTTCCGCCGGCCGGCCATATAAAACAGTGGCGCCCCGGGCCAAAGGTTGGCAACCGGGGCGCCGGAACTCGCGGTATCTGCTGTTTTACTGGGTGAACCGCATGGTGTTTATCCGGATACGGGGGTCGTAACGGGGTTCCCATTCCAGGTTGGCGGCCATACCGTACACCTGCACCGATACGAAGAAGGGCAGGAACCAGTACTCATCGTGGATAGTCTGCGCCAGCGTCTCCATCTTGCGAGTCCTTTCGGGCCCGAGGGGAGTCGCCACCGCATCGTTTATGCTGTCCTCGAAGGACATGCCGTCAAGGCCTGGGGCAAGGTTGCAGACGCGGCTGTTGACGTTGAAGCAGCTGTTACGGAGGTAAAGCTGCCGCTGCATGTCCAGGGCCTCGTTGGACGTGGCCGTTTCATAGTAGTGAGTCGTGGACCCGAAGGGAAGCGGCGGGTCCTGCTCGGCGCAGGCCAGAGCTTGGGACAGGTCCCGGGTACCGTCGTCGGCAGTCGTTACAAACTTGCCGCAACCGGAGCGACGGGCTTCACGGGCCTTGTTGGGTTCCAGCACTACCACATGGGCGTTCACGCCAATGTCGCGCCAGCTAGCCACAACCGACTCGAACATCTCCAGGCCGCGATAGACCCGGTCGGCGCGGGTGTGGATGCGAATTTCTTCATTCACGTCAAAGTTGTTATCAGACGGGTCGTAATCGTCCTTGTAATAACCGGCAGCAGCCAGGAGTTCCTGGGCAAGCTCCGGATCGTAACCATAGTCGGCGTAATTGCTTTCGTTGATGCCGACGGTACCCCACTGGGAAATGTTGCCTATGCACTCCTGCAGGCCATCATAAAGCACATCCATGAGGGTCTGACAGTCCACTCCGAGGGCCAGGGCCCGGCGGACGTCTTTCTTGCTCAGCTCCGGGTGCCAGATGTTGTCGGCCACCAGGGTGAAGACCTCGTTGTTGGTACCGGTCTTAGCCAGGGGCACTGAGTTGATGTTCTCGAACCCGATGTCGACCGCCCAGTCGGCCTCACCGGCCTGGATCATGGCAGCCCGAACGAGAGACTCACCGCGCCAGACCTGGAAGGCGCGCTGAATAGCGGGGGCCTGGGAATCGAAGGCTGTGTTGGGCTTGTAGTCTTCAAAGGCCTCAATTTCAACCTCAACACCGGGGCGCCACTCAATGACGCGGTACGGACCGGTGCCGATGGTGTTCAATTCCCTTTCGTCTTCGCTGGCGTTCTGGTACCAGTCGGGGGCCTGGAAGGGGCTGAAAATGGCCGTGCGGGGGAATATCGGGCAAGCGTTCTCGCAAACCACGTCCACCGTTAGTTCATCAACCACTTCGCCGGAAATGGGGCCATGGAAACCGTAACCGCCGCCGCTGGTGGGGTCGCCGGACCAGTCCAGACCAAACTTGGCGGCCTCCGCGTTCCACGGTTCGCCATTATGGAAGGTTACGCCTTCCCTCAACTGGAACCGCCACCGGTGCGGGTCAACCTGGGACCAGGACTCCACGCCACTCAGAGGAACCACTTCAAAGTTCGTGCTGTCGATCCAGGTAAAGGGGTCAGTGGCAATTTCCTCACAAATTGTGGAAGGCACGTTACCACTGCAACCGTCACTGAAAGTACCCAGGGAAACCGGTTCTTCCTGGGTAACGAATATTAGCGTATCCTTGGCGGTCGCTACGGTGCCCGGTGTAGGGGTGGGAATGGGAGTGGCCGTAGCCTCCGCCATCGCAGCTGCCGGGGTGGGAGTGGACTCAAACTGACGGGTATCGGTCAACGCCCTGGCGTCCGCCGGGACTGCTGGTGCCGCAGTAGGCTCTTCCATCGCTGCTGCCGGCTGTTCAGGGGCGACAGGAGCGGCCGCAGGTTCCTGGGCGGGCGCTGCTGGTTCAGAAGCGCCACAGGCCACCGCAAGAACGCTAATTAAAACTGCTAATGACAGGAAACTCCTTCGCCAGGAGAACCCTTTGGTAAACCTCATGCCTCGAAAACCTCCTTGATTGTGGAATATTAATAATACCGGAAGTGAATGCGCCGACCATAACGCTCAACGCAAGAAAAAAACGGAGCCGATTGCCCGTCTATACCGATGGCATTTATCGCCGATTCAGCCTGTCCGATATTTCCGAAACTTATACTCTCCACGAGTATTTTTGTCAATCCACGCCCGTCCCGGGTAACTGTTCAGAATTAGGGAAATTGTCTTACCAGCCCAACCTGTCAGACCGGCGGAAGCCCGTACCCGGAATCCTTTGCTTTGCGGTTCGTCGCAGGTTCTTTTCCCGTCGTGTCCCTTCGTGGACTTCGGTCCGCTGCGGCGGGCCGGAAGGACGGCATTGGTGGCCGGTTTGTTCCCCTTGCCTCTGACCTGTCACACCTGACACAAGCGCCTTGCCATATAGGAAAACACCCCTCTACCATAATTCTACTGATCGCCCCGATTACCCGGTTAATCGGTCAGATCCGGCCCTCTCCGGCTGTGCCCAAAAGTGGCCCGGAACGGCCCAAAATGGCCCGGCTTGGGCCATTTCCCGGGTCAATTCCCTATCTGGAAAACGGCTCCCAGTGGCCCACCGGAGTGCCATACGGCAGCGTCATGGCCCCGTTTTCAAATACGAAACGGCCCAAAATGGCCCAAAATGGCCCTGGAAAGCAAAAAATTCATTAATCCGGGAACGCCGAAAGGCCGGAGCGACATCCCGTGGTTGGCAGGTCGGGCGGTAGTAATGCCGGATTTCTCAGGCGACAGGCAGTCGCCTGAAGGGGGAGAGACGGGCATCGCGGGTGCCTTCCCCAAGCCCGCCTGAATCGGAGCATTGTGGGAAACTGGTCGGTCTCGTAGAGTCATGCCGCCCAATAAGGCGTCTTTCCAGCGTCTGTTTCCGGCGGAGAATCCGGAAATCCTGCCTTGCGTTTCGTCGCAGGTCTCGTTGCTTTCGCGACCTTCCGGTCCGCCGCTGTGGACCGGAAGGTCGCCATTGGGGAAGCGTGTATTTCCCTTGCCTCCAAACAGTAACTTCCGCTGCAAAATTGTTGCTAAATCCGAAAAACCTAGTACCATATATGTTGACTATCTTTCGAAACTTGGCTGGAATCCCAATTCCACCGTTTTTCTTGGGCAGTCGGCCATAAATCGACCTTATTCTCACGTTTTTTCAGGACGGGCATAATGAAACTTCCAGTCACTATGGTAGATGGCGGGATTTACGGCTTCGTCATACCCACGGCCCGGACCATCGCCGGCTTTTTCGTCGGGATGATGCTCGGAATAGTTGGCGGCTGGGCGGCGCTTACTTTCAATGCCATGGTTGGCTACCCCTGGGGAGCGAATATTCACCTGGCGATTTATGTTTTCGGAATTGGGTTGGGAGCGGGTATTGGAGCCTATGGGGGATGGATAAACTTGAACCTCCGGTGGTATATGGTGCTGGCAACTATTCTCCTCGTTATATCGGCGGGCATCATCGGCAGCGCTGTGGGCAATTCCTACTGGAGTTTCTTTACCGACGCATCCTACATGGGCGCCCGGGATACCAGGGTTAATATCACCCATTTCGGCGGCGCCATCGCTGCCGGCGGGCTATCCACCCTGATCGGACTCTACTATCACTTTCGTACCCGCGGTTAATCGGAAGCCGCCTATCGAGTTGAGTTTCCACTACCCAGGTTCAGTCATGCGGTCTGCCGGTCCCTACTGGCAGACCGCCCTTTCTTGGCCTTTCAATTGAACGAAATTGACGACATTAAGGAGGGTCCTGTTGGTTACACCTGACATCACGGGGCAACTGGCCAGCTACATGGTTGAGGCCCGGGACCGCAGTCTGCCCCCCGACGTGGCCATGGCCGCCAAGCACCGGATTCTGGACAGCCTGGCGGCAGTGGTTTCGGGGGCGCGACTGAAGCCTGGAGAAATGGCCATCAAATACATCGGCCTCCAGGGCGGCACGCCTGAGGCCTCGGTGCTGGCCACCGATATAAGGACGTCAGCGGTTAACGCGGCATTGGCCAATGGTATGTTCGGCCATGCCGATGAGACTGACGACTTTGAGCCCGTCACCAAGTCCCACCCCGGCTGCTCGGTGGTTCCGGCCGCCCTGGCTATGGCGGAAAGGGCCGGCAGTTCCGGCGAAGAATTGATACGGGCCGTGGCCCTGGGTTATGACCTTTGCTGCCGTTTCCTGCTGGCCCTGGACCCGGACGCGGTTCGGGGCGGGCACCGTAGCGCCGAAGGCACCAGCTCCACCATGGGCAGCGTGGGGGCGGCAGCGTCCATCGCCAGGCTGGACGAAGCCGGCATGCGCTATTCCCTCTCCTACGCCGCCCAGCAGGTGTCCGGCCTGTGGAGTTGGGTAAGAGACGCCGAACACGTAGAAAAGGCTTTCGACTTTGCCGGCATGGGAGCTCGGAACGGCGTCACCGCAGCCACCATGGCCGAAGCCGGCCTGACCGGCGTATGGGACATTTTCCAGGGCGAACACAACGTGCTGCAGGCCCTGTCGCTGGACCCACGACCGCAGGAAATGGTGGCCGGCCTGGGCAGCAGGTACTTCATTACCGAGACGGCTATCAAGCCTTACTCTGTCGGCTACCCGATTCAGGCGCCGCTGGATGCCTTCTTCGCCCTGCAGCGGCAGCATGGACTAAACGTAGATAATGTGGAGAGCGTCACCGTGCGATTGCCCAGGGACGGCGCGGGCGTCGTCAACAACCGTTCCATGCCTGACGTCAATTGCCAGCACATGATTGCCGTGGCTTTGATGGACGGCGAGGTTACTTTCCTTTCCACCCACGACTACCAGCGAATGTCCGACCCGGCAACCCTGGCGGTAAAGGAGAGAGTGACGCTGATTGCAGACGAAGGTTTGATGGATCCGTCGGCCCCCAGGAGCGGCAAGGTAGCCGCCACTCTTAAGGACGGTTCCACTGTCGAGCATTTCACGCCCCATGCCTACGGCACCAAGGAAAATCCCATGTCTACCGACGACGTCAACGCCAAGGTACGGCGTCTGCTGGAGCCGGTGCTGGGTGAGCGGCGGGCGGATACGGTAATCGCTTCGGTCAATGAACTGGAAAACCTGCCCGACATTCGAGAGCTTATTCCATACCTCACGGTTTCCGCGGCGGAGATGAAGGACATTACCTTCATGCATTAGAAAGCCTGCGCCATCCGCGGGCGCTAATGCAGAACAACCAAGAGGGCGGGTGCAGCACTCGCCCTCAGTCTTTCTCAACCGACCAGCCAACTGCCACCGTAGTGGCGGCGAATAGTCCCTGGTCTTAACAGTCGCTGCATCTTTCGGAAGTAACAGGAGGTCTACAATTTTAGAGGCTAGATGGGCGCAAAAGACTGGGCTTGTCACTCTTGCTTCAACGACTCTCTTGCAACGCCTCTTTGACCTTCTCGTGAAGCAAACCCAGGAGTTCGGCGTTCTCTTCCAGCGTGAAATTGTCCACGTAATAGCGGTTCTGGCCGGAGCCGCCGTCTACGGCGCCGTCGTCCACCATTTCGGTTATCAGCTTGGCATCCTCTTCTATTGATGGGAGCAGATTGCGGCCCGCCAGCCGCGACATGGCCGCCACCAACCCGTAGCCGCCCCAGTTGGACACGCTGGCTAGTACCAGCCTGTCCACAGTGCTGATAGCCGGCTCGTCGGGCAGGCGGTCCACCGGGGGTATGTGCTCCGCCACGTTGCCCATGCCAATCTCATTTCCCCCATCGCCGATGCCCACCGACGGTACCCCATGCTCGAAGAGATAGTCCAGCCGGGCGGTGTATTCGGTGATATCGCGGGAAAGCATATTCAGGTATACGTCGCTGGCATTTCGGCCACAACGCTCTATGGAGATGAGCAAGTCGGGACTCAGTTCGTCCAACAATTGCCGGGCGGCTTCCTTGCTCTCCGACTCGCCGGCGATGGGAAAATCCACTACGTCGGCCCTGTCGCCCAGCCATTTGCGCATCATCGGAGCAGTGTGGTTGTCGGTGACGTAGGTTACCTGGTTTCCCAATGCCTGCAGGGCATTGCCCATAGCGATAGCACCCGGCGGCCCGTCGGTCTCATGCTGCCCCGCGGTTAGGATGTAAAACCCCGTAATAATAGCGACTTTGCCCGGATGGTCCAGTATGTAGCGGGCGGCCTGATCGCAGAAGTCGGCAGGGAGGAAGGGCCTGAGTTCCGAAACACCGCGCTTGTCCTCTGAAAGGATGATGTCCTCGATGGTCTCACCGCCGAAATTCATCTGCTAAACCTCACGTAACGGCTAATGGCCCGGGAATAGTCGCTGGCCTACAGGACGGCGTAGTCGGCGTCCCGCTGCGCGGTCACAAACATGTGGCCGGGGGCGTGGGTAATCATCAGCGGCGGTTTGCAATTCAGGGCCACGGCCTGGGGAGTTACGCCGCAGGCCCAGAACACGGGTTCCTCCCCGGGCCGGATTTCCACCCTATCGCCAAAGTCGGGACGGTCAATGTCCCTGATACCGATCACTGAGGGGTCGCCAATGTGGACCGGAGCGCCATGGGTGGCGGGAAAGCGGGAGGTAACCTGCACAGCCCGCACTATCTTGTCGTGTTGCACCGGTCGCATGCTGACCACCATGGGGCCGGAGAAGGCCCCGGCCGGGTTGGTGTCTATGCCCGTGACGTACATGGGCACATTGCAGTTCATCTCCTGGTGGCGGAGAGGAATGCCGGCGTCAAACATGGCCGTTTCGAAGGAGAAGCTGCAGCCCAGCAGGAAAGAGACCAGGTCATCCCGCCAGATGTCCACCAGGGAGTCCACTTCCCGCGTGAACTCTCCATTCTCGTAAACCCGGTAGTAGGGTATGTCGGTCCGAATATCGGCGCCGGGCGCAGTCAGGCTCGGTTCCACGTCTCCGGCCTCGATCACCTCCAGCAGCGGGCAGGGACGCGGGTTTCGCTGGCAGAAGAGCAGAAAGTCAAAGGCCAGGTCTTTAGGCAGTATGGCCAGGTTGGCCTGAACGTGTCCGGGGGCAACACCCGAAGTTACCCCTCGCCAGTCGTTGGCCCGTATCCTCTGCCAGGTCTCCTGTGGGGTTGTGGGTAAAGACTGGGTGGCCATGGCTTCCTCCATGTAGTTGAGTACTGAAATGAAACTTTCCTTTCCAAACACAGTTTGGGACCGGTCAGGGTATTCAATACTATTATCGCGGGTCGCTGGCAGTCAATTGCCGCCGTACCCAGGCTGTGGATAAAGCGACCGGAGAAGGCGATCCTTACGACAAGGGATTTGGTGCATCCCTGAAAATCTAATATACTTACGCCATTCGTTGACCACCCATAACTTCGGGGGCATAACGGTGTACACCGTATTCTTGCTGGCCGCCCACGGCAACGGGCTGCAGGGCTTGTTGGAAACCATGAGCCGGACAGGCCTGTCCTGCCTCTTTGGGTCAGAGCTTTCACAGGTGGAGGACGCCGCAGAGTCGGACCACACCAATATGGATGCGGTGGTACTGGACGTAGCTTCTTTCAGGCCGGTGGAATGCCAGGAGATCGTAGCAGGGTGCCGGAACCTGAAAGTTCCCGTGTTGGCCGTCGTGCCCTACGAAGGGCTGGCAGACTATGATCCGTCCATGAATCCGGACGAGTTCATTGTTAACCCGTTAGAACAGGACGAATTGCTGGCCCGGCTCAAACAGGCCATTTTCCGGGTCAGCGGCCCAACCGGCGGACAGCTTCTCAAGGTTGGCGAACTGGTTATCGACCTGGAAAAGTACGACGTGACGATGGCAGGGCGGCGGGTTTCCCTGACCTACAAGGAGTTTCAGTTGCTGGTGATGCTGGCCTCCAGCCCCGGACGCGTGTATTCGCGGGACGTGCTGTTGAGCCAGGTTTGGGGTTACGACTACCTGGGCGGCACTCGTACCGTGGACGTTCACGTCAGAAGGCTTCGTTCCAAGATTGAAGACCCGGACAACTCCTTCATCGAGACCATTTGGAACGTGGGCTACAGGTTCAGGGCCAGCGCTTAAGGCTCTGTATTCTAGCTCATCTCCCCGCTTACCTGTGCCATGAACCTGGCCACCTGCGCCGCCAGGCCTGCATGCCGGTCACTTTCCAGCTCTGGGTCTTCTTCCATTATCTTTATGGCCTCCTGGCGGGCCTGGTCCAAAAGGTCCCGGTCTGACAAGCGAGCCATTCTCAAGTTGGGCAGCCCGCTCTGCCGAGTGCCAAAGAAGTCGCCGGGGCCCCGCAGGTTCAGGTCAATTTCCGCCAGCTCGAACCCGTCCCGGGTACGTTCCAGGGCCGAAAGCCGCTCCTGGGCCAGGTTAGAAGGGTTTTCCGACATCAAGATGCAGTAACTCTTGTGTTCGCCCCTACCCACGCGGCCACGAAACTGGTGCAGCTGGGACAAGCCGAACCGATCGGCCCCTTCGATGAACATTACCGTTGCGTTGGGCACATCGATACCAACCTCCACCACCGCCGTGGTAACCAGTATGTCCAGTTCCCTGTCCCGGAATTGGCGCATAACCCGGTCCTTCTCTGCGGCAGACATCCTGCCGTGAAGCAGGCCCAGCTTAAGATCCGGGAAGATCTCCCTGGACAACCTCTCGTACTCGTCAGACGCGGCCTTGGCCTCGATGGCTTCGGATTCTTCGACCAGCGGGCAAACAATGAAAGCCTGCCGACCGTCCCCTACCTCCCGCCTGATGAAGCCATAGGCCGCCTCCCTACGCTCCGGATCCACGTACCGAGTTTGAATTTCCTGCCTCCCCGGGGGCAGTTCGTCAATGACGGAAATGTCCAGATCACCGTACAGCGTCAGGGTCAAGGTGCGGGGAATTGGCGTTGCGGACATCACCAGGGTGTGGGGATTCTCTTCGCTCTTCTGGCGCAGGGCTGAGCGCTGCATCACGCCGAAACGGTGTTGCTCGTCCATAACCGCCAGGGCGAGGCGGGGCATTTCAACTCCCTCCTGAATGAGAGCATGGGTGCCAATAAGCAGGTCGAGGGTTCCCTCGGCGGCCAGAGCCTTCAGGCGGTTGCGGGGGCGAGCCCTGGTGCTGCCCGTGAGCAGGCCCACGGTCATTGGTCTGCCCAGAGCCTCCAGGTACACGGTCAGCAAGTTCTCTGACTGGGTTGTATCGGCCAAGCCGCCCAATAGCCGGGTTACCGTCTGGAAATGCTGTTCAGCCAGCACCTCCGTGGGCACCATAATCGCTCCCTGGTAACCCCTGGAAATCGACGCAAGCAGGGCTATCAAAACCACCACGGTCTTGCCGCTGCCCACTTCGCCCTGCAGCAGCCGGTTCATGGGTGGGGTGCCCTGAGCCATATCTCCCAAAATTTCGTCCAGGCAGCGCCGCTGGGCCCCGGTAAGGCTGAAGGGCAAGTCGGACAAGAATCCTTGCAGAAGTTCCGGTCGGGCTTCGATGCCAACTCCTTCCAGCAGTCCTACTTCCTTTTGGCGGCGGGACAGCACGGACAGTTGCAGGGTAAGCAATTCGTCAAATGCCAGGCGCCGGCGGGCCTGGTCACGGCTCTGAAGGCTGTTGGGATAGTGGGCCTGAAGAAGCGCGGTGGGCAGGGACAATAACGAAGTCCGGAAAAGCATGTCCTCGGGCGAAGTCTCTCCCAATTCCCTCAGAAAGTCCTGCAGGACCTGCCAGGTAAGACTCCGAAGGGTCCGCCCGACCAGGCCGGCAGTCAAGGGATAGACCGGCACCAGCCTGCCCGTACTGACAGGCTCCTGCCCCGGACGCAGGATATCGTACTCAGGCGATTCGAAAACCGGACGGTTCTGAAAGGCATCCACTTTCCCGCTGACGGCCAAATTGGTACCAGACTTCAAGGTGCGGGCCAGGAAGCCCTGGTTGAACCACGTTATCCTGACGCTACCGGTCTCGTCGGACAGTTCTGCCTCGGTGGCCTTGCGGCGGCTTCGGCCCAGGGGTATCTCCCGTGCCTGGGATATGCGACCAACCACCGTAACGTCCTGACCCGGCCACAGTTCCGATATTTTTGCCTTCCGGGAGTAATCGATATGCCGGTGGGGAAAGTGATAGAGCAGGTCACGAACGGTGTCTATTCCCAGCTTTTCCAGCTGCCCTGCCGTTTTGGAAGTAACCCTCTTCAGGGAGGAAACAGGGGATTCCAGAGTGATGGAGGCAGTTGCTTTCTCTGTTTGCTTGGCCTTCTGGGAGGTGGCTTTAGAAGAGCGTAAAGGGGCAGGCGCGGCTTTCGTCGGAGCGCTTAGTTCTACTTCTGTAGTAATGGCATTTCCGGCCAACGCAGCCAACCACCAGTCTACCCACTCCCCTCTTTTGGAGGTGGTCATCCTTCCATAGCCGGGTCGCAGTAATTCCCTGCTTTCCTGGGCACCACTTACGTACCCGGCCATAGCCTCAGACCAGCGGCGGACGAATCCGTCCATGCCTCCTATCACGGCCCGGTCGTTGAATCCGTTGGCCCGCTCAAGTTCCAGAATGTTCCGGAAGGATTGGGTCCAATCTTCGGATTTGGCGGAACGGGAAGGCATAGCAGGTAACGAATACACCCAGGCTGAGATTGGGGCAAAACCTACCGGCAAAGAGACTGGGGAACGCCACTACCCGGCAGATGTCACCGCCACGCCTACCGCGCGTGGCCCCACGTAAGTACCCAGGGCCGGACCGAACCGAACCGTCATGACCTGGTCTGCCGAAACCACGTCGGCCAGGCTTGCTTGCAGCTCGGAGGCCCATGCCTCATCGGTGCTATAAGCGATGCCCAGGCGCGAAGCGGGCCCCTTCTCCCGGGTAAGTTCAGCCAGTCGCCGCATAGCTCGCTGGTGGTTGCGGGGCCGTTCCAGCGGGTGTACCTCGCCATCCACCAGGGTAAGTATGGGTTTGACGCTCAAGAGAGAACCCACAAAAGCCTGCGCCTTGCCGATGCGACCGCCCTTTTGCAGATATTCCAGGGTGTCCAGGGCGAAGACCGCAGACGTGCGAGACAAGTTGCGGCGCACCTCCTCTGCCGCTTCCTGGCAGGAAGACGCCTGCCCAGCAGTACCGGCAGCGGCGGCGACAATCAGGGCCAGCGCAATGGAGGCGCCGCCCGAGTCGACTACGGCAATAGGAGCGTCGTCACCCAGGCTGGCCTTAGCCTGTTCTGCAGAGTTTACCGTGCCGCTCAGTTTGCCCGAAACGTGGATGGAGACTATCTCGTCGCCCTGGTCGAGAATTTCCTGGTAGGCGGCCTGAAAGGTGCCCACTGATGGCTGGGATGTAGTGGGCAGGCTGGGGCCCGCCACCAGCCGCCGGTAAAACTCTTCCGATGTCATGTCCAGCCCATCCCGGTAGGTGACATCATCGATTATCACATTGGCCGGCACGACGGTAACACCCAATTCCTGGGCCTGGGTGGGGTTCAGATCTGAGGTGCTGTCGGTAACTATGCGTACTGCCATCCGGCTTACTCCACGGAAACAAAATATGGGTAGTGGGGCTGGCCTCCGTAGACCAGGTCAACCTGCATGCCGGGCGCCTGGCCTTCAACTTCAGCGGCCACAGCTTCAACCGTCTCCTGGTCGGTATCGACTCCCCAGTAGATAGTCACGATGTGGTCGTCCGTCAATTCACATCCGGTTAACGAGGCCAGCAGGGCCGCCTCGGCCGAAATCTCCACCACTGCCAGGTCCCCGTCCACCAGGCCCATGTAATCCCCCTTGGATACCTCAATCCCGCCCAGAGTTGTATCCCGGATCGAACGAGTAACCTCGATGGAGACTACTTCGGAAATAGCCTCATTCATGGCTTGGAGATTCTGTTCCGTCGGCGCCTGGGAATTAAAGGCCAGGGCCGCGGCAATCCCTTGCTGCACTGTCGTGGCTAGCACCACATGAAGGCGCTGGGTCTCGTTCTCTCGCTCGGCCGCCTGGGTAGCGGTGATTGCGACGTTCTTATTGTTGGGCAGGAGAATTACATCCTCGGCGCCGGAACGCTCGGCCGCCCCGATAAGCTGGGCCACGCTGGGGTTCATGGTCTGGCCGCCACTGACTACCAGTGCCCCGGAGGTGTCGGTGAACAGCTGGGCCAGCCCGTCTCCCGGGGCCACGGCCACCAGGGCAATGCCGGACTTGGGAGTATTCCGTTCCTGGTGCCCGGACGCCCAGTCCTGGTTCTGGAGGCTCATGTTGTCAATCTTGATCTGGTCCAGTTCCCCCAGCCCCACCGCATAGGTCAGGGCCTCCCCAGGATCTTCCATGTGAACGTGGACCCGGATGAATCGGTCGTCACCCACGATAACCAGCGACTCGGCTTTTTCGGCCAGTTCGGCGCGGACACGCTCAATGTCCAGGTTTTCGCCCTGGATAAGGAACTGGGTACAGTAACCCCATTCCGACTCCACGGAAGAGTCCAGAAAGTCGCCTTCAACAGACACGGTACCCAATTGCGAGGGATCGATCTGTCCTGCCGCCGTGGCCAGTTCCAGGTCAGCATCCTCCACATTCTCGCCTGTCAGGTGCAGGTAAGCCCCGCCCAGGATCACTACAATTCCCATGCCGCCGGCATCCACCACCCCGGCCTCCCGCAGCTTGGCCAGCATCGAAGGAGTGGCGTCCAGGGCATCTCTCGAAGCCTGGTAGGCGGTGGCCCATAGCGACAGAATGTCGCCGTCGTCTTGCTGGAGACCCGATTCCAGGGCTTCCGCCACATAGCGAATGACGGTGAGCATGGTGCCTTCCACCGGATTGCCCACAGACTTATAGGCCGCATCTGTGGCGGAGCGGAAAGCCCTGGCCAGATCACTGCCGGCGCAGACTTCACTGCCCTCCAGTCCGGTTGCTATACCCTTAAAAAACTGGGATAAAATAACGCCGCTATTGCCCCGGGCCTCCCAGAAGGTGCCATCGGCCATCTGGAAAGCCACTTCACCGGCTGTGACGCTTTCGGACTGCGCCAGCTTTTCGACGCCGGCACGCATGGTAAGCAGCATATTGGTGCCGGTGTCTCCGTCGGGGACCGGATAGACATTCAAGGCGTTAATGGGATCGCGGTAGCGCTGCAGGCAATGGAAACCTGCAGTCAGGGCGCCGGCCAGCTCACTTCCGTTCAAAACCTGCATAATTGGGTCCGCCAACTCAATTCTGGGTGGGAATACATTAGCGTTCCATTATATCCGGGAGGACATTTTTTTCAACCAGAAGACCCTCGATAGACGATGCGCAACTACCTTTTTGTTATGACATTCGTTTCTTGACGCTATCCGGGGCCTGGCCTAGAATGGCTCAAAGAGAAGCTCCTCCAATACGTTGCCAGCTTTCCGACACGAAGCCAGGAGAAGCCAGAGCCTTCATTCAGTTAAGTCCGGAATGTAACTTGACCGACTCCAGCGCCGCTCAGCCTCGCTACTCTGAAGCCTCCGCCCGCATAGTCTCCGGCAATTCCCAGCCGGACGATGAAAATACGGACGTATCTCTTCGGCCCCGCCGGCTGAGCGAGTTCGTGGGCCAGGCACCGGTCAAGGAGAACCTGGCTATCGGCATCCAGGCCGCCAAGATGCGGGGCGAACCCCTGGACCATATTATCCTTTACGGCCCCCCAGGGCTGGGCAAGACCACCCTTGCTCACATCATCGCCAACGAAATGGGCGTCAATATTAAAGTAACATCCGGCCCAGCCATCGAGAGGGCCGGCGACATGGCGGCAATCCTCACCTCCTTGCAGCCCGACGACATCCTGTTCATCGATGAAATTCACCGCCTTCACCGTTCGGTGGAAGAGGTGCTTTACTCTGCCATGGAGGACTTTTTCCTGTCCTGGATGGTCGGCAAGGGTCTGGCAGCGAGAAACATAAACCTGCGCATTAATCCCTTTACTCTCATCGGAGCTACCACGCGCTTTTCCCTGATTAGCGCTCCCCTGCGAGACCGGTTCGGATCCGTCTTCCGACTGGACTATTACGAACAGGCTGACATGGAAGTTGTGGTGAAGCGTTCGGCCAGCATCCTGGGCGTAACCGCTGACTCAGAGGGAATTTTCGAAGTCGCGGCCCGCTCCCGGGGCACTCCTCGCATCGCCAACCGCCTTCTCAAACGCACACGGGACTACGCCCAGGTAGTGGCGGACGAGAACATAACCGGCGACGTTGCGCGGGACGCCCTTGACCGCCTGCGGGTCGACGGCCTGGGCCTGGACGAGACTGACCACCGCCTGCTGGTCAATATCATGGACAAGTTCAGCGGCGGTCCGGTGGGGCTGGAAACTCTGGCCGCCTCCCTCAGCGAAGACTCCGACACGGTTATGGACGTCTGGGAGCCTTACTTGATGCAGCTTGGCTTCCTGGAACGTACTCCCCGGGGGCGGGTTACCACTCGCCGTGCATACGAGCACCTGGGGCGCACAGCCCCCGGGCTGCAAGACCCGTCAGACCAGGGCAAACTGGCCGGATTCTGAACAAGTAGCTGCCTGCGTCACATCGTCTCCCGACATTACGTTTTCAAAAATCTAGGCTGCAACAGGAGCAAGTATGATCTACGAACTGCGAATCTACGAAACCATGCCCGGTCGGCTTCCCGACTTGAACGACCGCTTTGCCAACCACACTGTGGGCTTCTTTGAACGGCACGGCATCAAGGTGGTGGGGTTCTGGACCGAGGAAATCGGGACCAGTAACCGGTTGGTCTACATGCTGGGTTACGACAGCCTGGCCGACCGGGAAACCAAATGGGCCGCCTTCCAGGCCGACCCGGACTGGCAACGGGTCCGCGCGGAAACGGAGCAAAACGGCCCCATCAACGCTAAAGTGCACAACAATATTCTCCGGCCAACCTCCTACTCCCCAATGCAATAGAAGTCAGACATTCGGATGTTTCTGAATAAGCCGGGGCGGGTTTAGGACCCGCCCTCGCCTAACCCCTGGAAGCCTCAGCCCAGGCGTCGTCGCCAACATGAGCGGGCTACGGGGCCACAGCTTGCGGTTGCTACGCATAGGGGCAACCGCTACAATGATGTTTCTATTTCGGGCCCAGCCCGCAAAGCGGTATCTGTTTGAGTACACCCGCCACCGGAATGCCCGCACCGAACGAAAGCCTTCCCATCCAACTGGGCCAGGTCGGTGCCGGCTCGCCTACGATAGACTACAGCGTCCTCAGCAATGCGGGTGGCGGTTCCCCAATTTCCGACAAAGAGGCTTACCTTTTTGACGGGCCCGACTGTCCACCCATTCAAGAACTCTGCGCCGCTGCCTCACGAATGAGAGATGCAGGCAAAGGCAGGACGGTTACATTCTCCCCCAAAGTGTTTATTCCGTTGACCCATCTGTGCCGGGACTTCTGCGGGTACTGCACATTCCGGCAGAGTCCGGAAACTGCGGCCAGGCTTTACATGACTCCGGACGAAGTGCTGAACGTGGCGAAGGCCGGTCAGCGCATGGGCTGCACAGAGGCTCTCTTTACCCTCGGAGAGCGGCCAGAACAGCGGTATCCCGAAGCGAAACAATGGCTCCAGGATCGAGGTTTTACCTCCACCCTGGAATATTTGGCCCACGTATGCCGGTTGGTAATGGAAGAAACGGACCTGCTGCCCCACGCCAACCCGGGCACTATGAGCCGGAGGGAACTGGAAGCCCTTCAGCCCACTAACCCTTCCATGGGGTTGATGCTCGAAAGCACCAGCGCACATTTGTACGAGACAGGCGGACCACACGAGTTTGCTCCCAGCAAGCGCCCTCGGGTCCGGCTCCGCACCATGGAACTGGCCGGCGAATTGGGAGTACCTTTTACCACGGGCATTCTCATCGGAATCGGTGAAAGCCGCAGGGATCGGATTGACTCCATCCTGGCCATTCGCGACCTGCACCGCACCTATGGCCACATCCAGGAAGTCATCATCCAGAATTTCCGGTCCAAGCCGGCTACACCCATGGCGGACGTCGTGGATGCCGCCTCTCACGAACTGCTGTGGACCGTGGCCGTGGCTCGCATCCTGCTGGGACCCGACGTGAACCTCCAGGTTCCGCCCAACCTCAGCGCTGACGATTATGAAGACTATCTGACCGCCGGCATAAACGACTGGGGCGGAGTTTCGCCCCTGACCATCGATTTCGTTAATCCGGAGGCCCCCTGGCCGGCCCTTGCCGACCTGCAACGACGCACCGCCGACCAGGGCTTTGTGCTGAAACCTCGGCTGCCAGTCTACCCGGAGTATTTCGTGAAGACCCGCGCCTGGCTGTCCGACTCCCTGCAGGAAAAGGCAGACGCCTTGACCGATGCCGAGGGATACGTCAAAGGAGGAATGGAACGGTATGCCGGAAGGAATTGATCGCAGCGATACAGACCGGACCCAAGCCTGCAGTCTTTCTGCCTTGATCGGGCAGCTTGAGCCAAACACCGCCAGAATCCTCGACAAAGCTCTGGCCGCCGAGGACATCAGCGTCGAAGAGGCGGTGGTCCTTTTTGAAACCACCGGCGCCGAATTTGCTGCTCTCGGTATGGTAGCGGACGAACTACGCCGCCGCACGGTGGGCGACCTGGTTACCTACGTCGTCAACCGCAACATTAACTTCACCAACGTATGCATCAAGCGTTGCGGTTTTTGCGCCTTCAGCCGCGACTTCCGCGAAGAGGAAGGATACTTCCTCCCCGTTAATGAAATCGTCCGGCGCGCCAGGGAGGCGTGGGACTATGGGGCCACCGAAGTCTGCGTTCAGGCCGGCCTGCCGCCGCAGATGGAAGGCGACTTGTACATACGGCTTTGCGAGGCCGTTAAGGAAGACCTGCCCGACATGCACATTCACGGCTTCTCGCCGGAAGAGGTGCTGTACGGTTCCGTCCGCTCACGCTGCACTATTCGCGAATATCTTGAGGGCCTTCGAGACGCCGGCGTAGGCAGCCTGCCAGGAACTTCAGCGGAGGTGCTCGACCAGGAATTGCGTGACCGCATTTCCCCGGGCCGTATCACAGTGGAACAGTGGAAAGAGGTTATCACCAACGCCCATGACCTGGGCATCCCTACCACGTCCACAGTGATGTTCGGCCACGTAGAGACCGACGAGCAGATTGCCCGCCACATTGCCCTGCTGCGGGACATCCAGAAGAGTACGGGTGGTTTCACCGAGTTTGTGCCCCTGAGTTTCGTCAACTCCGAGGCTCCCATGTTCCTGCGAGGCCTGGTGGACAATGTTCGTTCGGGTCCCACTGGCATGGATGTGGTCAAGGTCCACGCCATCGCCCGAATTATGCTGAACAACTGGATTCCTAACATCCAGGCCTCCTGGGTCAAGGAAGGCAGCCGCATGTCCCAGTTGCTGCTTACGACAGGAGTCAACGACCTGGGCGGGACTCTCATCAACGAAAGCATTTCAACTTCGGCCGGCGCCCAGCACGGCCAACTGATGCGTCCCTCAGAGTTCCGGCAGATGATCCGACAGGCCGGCCGCATACCGGCGGAACGGTACACCACGTACGGCTTGAAGCGGGTCTTTGACCAGGAGGACGGCCAGGTGGACCCGCTGGACCTGGTGGGCGACAACGTGGAGGATATCTTCGGCTCCTACCACCGCCTGGTCAAGCTGGATACCTTCCGGTTCGAGCACCCTCGCCACACTGCCGGCACCGGCGCAGATAACCGGTAACCGGGCCGCCTTGCCGGGACCCA
This sequence comes from Dehalococcoidia bacterium, assembly GCA_964291565.2. Classification (GTDB taxonomy): domain Bacteria; phylum Chloroflexota; class Dehalococcoidia; order Lucifugimonadales; family UBA3495; genus Bin22. The sequence continues at coordinate 3,063,501 of OZ219949.1, read as the reverse complement.
TGCCCAATTACGACGGCAATGTCCTGGCCTTGGCCGGAGGTGTGGGCGGCGCAAAGCTGGCGCTGGGGTTAACCCGCATCCTATCCCCTGATCAGTTAACCATCGTGGTCAACACCGGGGACGACGATACCTTCCACGGCCTGCACGTATCCCCCGATCTGGACACGATGTTATATACTCTATCGGGTGTCTCCAACCCGGAAACGGGCTGGGGACTGGCCGAAGAGACGTTCAACGCCCTGGAAATGCTGGCCCGCTACGGGGCGGACACCTGGTTCAACCTGGGCGACCGGGACCTGGCGACCCACATCCGGCGCACCCAGTTGCTCGGAGAGGGCGCCACCCTTTCGCAGGTAACGACCGAACTGTGTGACTGCTTGGGCTTGGCCCACTCTATTGCGCCCATGTCCGACGACTCCGTGCGAACCTGGCTTGAAACGGAAAGCGGTCACCTGTCGATGCAGGAGTATTTCGTCAAGTTTCGTAGCGAACCTTCCGTCAGGGCAGTGACCTACCGAGGTTGGGAGGATGCGGAGCCCTCGGCAGAATTTGATCGGGCGTTAGCGGAGGCTTCCCGGCTGGTGCTTTGCCCTTCCAATCCCTTGCTCAGCACCGGACCAATCCTGGCCCTTCCCGGTGTTCGGGAAAGGCTGGCAAACCGGGAGAGTTGCCTTCGGATAGCCGTCAGCCCCATAGTTGGTGGCGAAGCAGTCCGGGGCCCCGCGGCCAAAATAATGCGGGACTTGGGCCACGAGGCCACCTCCGTGGGTGTCGCCAAAATGTACGCTGACATCTGCGACATAATGGTGATCGACGAACAAGACGCCGATCTGGCTCCTGCCATTGGGGGACTTGGCCTGAAAGCCGTGGTGGCCCCCACCATAATGAACACCGAGGCAGACAAGGTCGCCCTCGCCAGGATAATCCTAGAATTGTGAGACGGTTTTCAGCATGATGAATGAAAGCATCGTGGACGAAACCAACATTATTCCCATAATCCCGATGAAGCCCCTGGCGGACTGCAAGACCCGCCTGTCCCGCACGCTCACGGCCGAAGAACGCGGCGATCTGGTCATTGGAATGCTGCGCCGGGTCCTGATGGCTATTCGGGGGGCTTCGGTGGAAGTTTTCTGGGTTGTGGGTGGCGACTGGCGCATCCGCAACCTGACCCGGAACTTCGACGGCATATGGATTGAAGACCTGGGCCGCAACCTAAACGACACTCTGGACAAGTCCTTTGACCGGGCCTCCCAGCGGGGTTATGGCTCTATGTACCTGCCGGGAGACCTGCCCTTCATCAAACCCGCCGACATCACCAGCATGATCCGGTCCGCAGGCCACGGTCGCAACATCGTTCTGGCCCCCGCCCGGAGGGACAGCGGCACCAATGGCATCCTGATCCCGCCCAAATTGGCCTTCAAGCCTGAGCTGGGAAACCGTAGCTTCACCAAGCACCTGAGCCAGGCCGGTAAACTGGGCATTTCCGTGGCCATTTGCTACAGCGAGGGACTGGGGTTCGACCTGGACATTACCGAGGATCTGGAATTCTTCCAGCAAAGAGAACCGGGGCTGCTGGACCGGCTTACCCCCCATAAGACCCCATCAGCAAATCCTATGGCCGAGTTTCCCCATCTGAGAGGCGAAGGTGACCCAAGCGCAATCTGATACCGTCACTAACGGGCAAAAGAAACCAAAACTCGGCTTTCTGTTGCCAACGCGCGGCCTGCTGCTGGCCGAAGAAAGGCCCCAGAGCGCCGACCGGATAATCGACCTGGCCTGCCGGGCCGAGGAGGCCGGTCTGGACTCTGTGTGGGTAGGGGACAGTCTCACCGCCAAACCCCGGCTGGAGCCGCTGACCGCCCTGGCCGCCGTCGCCGCCCGCACCAACAGGGTACGGCTCGGTACATCGGTGCTGCTGATGGCCTTGCGCCATCCGGTGCTTCTGGCCCAGACCCTGGGCACTGTTGACCTGATTTCCCGCGGCAGGCTGATGATAGCCGCGGGCGTGGGCGGCGCCTTCAACGCCAGAGCAGGAAGGAGAGTGGAAAGCAGCCGGCGTGTCTGCCCGCCGCCGCGCCAGCCGTACAGAAGAGATGGTGCAGATAATCAAGGCCTTGGGCCGTGGCGAGTCGGTGGACTTCTCCGGTCGGCACTTTGAACTGGACTCGGTGACCGTCAAGCCGTGGCCGGTGCAACAGGGTGGCGTGCCGATTTACCTGGCCTGCCACTGGGGCGCCCGGGCCCGCGACGCCCAAATCAAGCGCGCCGCCAGACTGGCCGATGGCGTGATATCTATCTCTGACAGTCCCGAAGAACACACTATGGTCATTGATGCGGTCAAAGAAGAGGCCGCCGCCCTGGGCAGAGATCCCAACTCACTGGAAACGGTGATGTACCTGACCGTTAATATGGACACAGACCTGGCCCGGGCGGAAACCGAATCGGAACGTTATCTGTTGGGCTACTACGGCGCGGAAATCTGGGGAGATCGCTGGGGGCCATTCGGTGGGCCGGAGAGGGTGAAAGAGCGAATTGCCCAGTACCTTGAAGCCGGGGCGGACACCGTAATCGTGAGGTTCGCTTCCTTCGAACCCGAACAGCAGTTGAGCACGTTCCTGGAGCAGGTAGCTCCGGAGTTTATGTAAACGGACATCCGTGCGGGCAGTCTGGAAACGGGGCCCGTGCGGGATAAGGCAACAGTGGAGGGCTGTCCTTGTATCCCATAGACCTGAGCGGCAAGAAAGGCATAGTGTTCGGGGTGGCCAATGACCGCAGCATTGCCTGGGCCATCTCCCAAGTCCTGGCGCAGGCCGGCGCTCAACTGGCCCTGACCTACCAGAATGACCGTCTGAAAGACCGGGTAGCTCGGTTGGCTGACACGCTGGACGATGCCATCATTCTGCCCTGCGACGCTTCCGACGATGAACAGATCGAGTCGGTTTTCCAAGATGTTGGCGAGGCCTTTGGGGACATCTCATTTCTGGTGCATAGCATCGCCTTCGCCAACCGGGATGACCTGGCGGGCCGCTTTGCCGACACGGGCCGCGAAGGATTCCGAGTAGCGCTGGACATCAGCGCCTACACCCTGATTCCCCTGGTCAGGCACGCGGCGCCATTGATGACGGGAGGCGGCAGCGTCATCGCCATGACCTTCGAGGCTTCCCAGAAGGTGTACCCCGGCTACAACGTAATGGGCACGGCCAAGGCGGCGCTTGAGCACAGCGTTCGGCAGCTCGCCGCCGAGTTCGGGGAGGACAATATTCGCGTGAACGCCATTTCCGCCGGCCCCATCGAAACCCTGGCGGCCCGGGGCATCCACGGTTTCACGGACATGAAGAAAATCCACGCGGAAAGGGCTCCGCTCAAGCGGAACATAGTGGCTGAGGAAGTGGCGAATACCGCGCTTTTCCTGTGCAGCAGCATGTCCAGCGGGATAACCGGGTCCATCATCCCGGTAGATGCTGGCTACCACATAATGGCGGTTTAGCCCGCCGGCAAAGCGTTACATACACGGAAGAGGATGCGGTCAGGCTTGAAAGGGAAACCTCATCATCCGCAGGTGAGCCCATCTTTACTTAGAAGGCTTCCAGGCGCCTCTGGTCCGCCTGCTGCCGCTCCGGGCGACCCAACCTTCCGTAAGCTTCCGCACGCCGTTCCCAGGCTTCTCGGTAGTTGGAGTCCAGGGCAATCGCCTTGGTAAACTGGTCTATCGACTCCTGGTACCTTCCTTCATTGAACAGTTCAATGCCTCGTGCGGTCAAATTGGCCGGAGTTGGTATGGGTCTGCGTTCCCTTGGGGGAGGCGCAGGCTGGGTCTGAGCTTCCTCCTGCACCGGATTGGCCGCTGCTTCCTGGGCCAATGCAGGCTCGGGCTGAGACACCGGCGGGGCGGGGACGCGGTGTCACGAGCTTCCTCCCGTTGCTCCTCCACAGCGGGAGCAGGCGCCCAAGGTTCCGCAGTTGGTGGGTGCTGCTGTTGCACTTCCTCTACCTGTTCAGCTTGCTGGTCCCGCGCAATTGGCGCTTCAGCTACACTCTCCGACCGTCCCGCGCTCGCGTGGGACAAGTCCCAGCCGCACTGGACACAGAAGTTCAAGCCTCCTGTATCCGGAGCGCCACAGCTGGGACAGGGAGTGGATTCGGGCTGCCGGTTCCTGCGAAATAGAGGACTCCTAAACAGCAGGAGGAAAATCAGGGGGGCCATGACCACCGGGGCGAGGTACTGGCGGCTGAACATCCATGCGAGTACAACCAGCAAGGCGGTACCGACGCCCCAATACCAGGGATTCAGCCCCTTGGCTCGGGCCAGTCGCCAGGTCCAGAGCACGATGATCCCCAGAGAAATGAGAAGTAGAATGTCCTGCGTAGCCATAACCGGTCGTTTTGCGACTATCTTCCTCGCCTGGAGTGCTTCAAAAGAACGGGGAACTGTTAGTTAAGAATATACACTCTACTTATTCACTAGACAATGGCTTGGCCACCTGTGTAACAGTTCCTGTCTTCGGAACCACCCACTTTGGAAAAAGCGTATCGGCTTTCGACGAACCGACAGCCCTGGAAACCGGACTGACCCTACCCTCGCCTTCTGTGCCGCCAATTGTTACCGGGTTCGGGCTCACAATTGATTTATGGTGCAGTGAGGCCTTGTTTGCCGCACTTAGTTTCAAGAGGCGCTTCTCACCTTGCCTTTAATTCAGTATGCAGGCAATAAGGTTCCCTATTCTGGTGTCATTCTTTCCACTTGGTCTGGGGTGTCCGAACTGGTTACGTCCATTGGCGTCCGGAGCTCAAGAGTTTGACCCTATAATTCAATGTTGCTATAATCCCGCATTGCAAAACCCCCTACCAAACTTGCGCGAAGAGCAGACTTTGGCCCGGAATTCCTACCCTGAGCCCGCTCAATCAACATTCCATTGTTGAGGAATGAAGGAGATAAGGTCATGAAACTTACAATTTCCGTTCTGAAAGCCGACGTCGGCTCTATCGGTGGACACACCAAGCCGTCCCAGCGGATGATGGACGCCGTAGAACAGGCGGTGGCGGATGCCATCAGCAGCGGCCTGTTGATTGACGGCTACGTTGGCCACACGGGCGACGACATCTGCATGACCACCACCCATACCCGGGGCCCCAATGATGACGATGTACATCAGTTTGCATGGACCACCTTCCTTAAAGCCACCGACATCGCCCGCCAGTACGGCCTCTACGGCGCGGGACAGGACCTGCTTGCCGACGCCCCTTCCGGCAACATTCGCGGCGCCGGTCCAGCGGTTGCAGAGGTGGAGTTCGATCACGACCCGATCAAGACCAATCCCGTTCGCCCCGCCGAGTCCTTCTTTGTCCTGGCTGCCGACAAGTGCGGCCCCGGCGCCTACAACCTGCCCATGTTCCTGGGCTTCGCCGACCCCATGTACTGCGCTGGCCTTATGCTGCCCCGCCTTAGCCAGGGTTTCACCTTCAACGTGATAGACATGGACAACACCGACGGGGACAGCCTGATTTCCCTCAACGCCCCGGAAGACTATTACAAGCTGGCCGTTCTGCTGCGCGACAACGAGCGGTTCGGCATTGATTCCATCGTTTCCCGCTACTCCGGGGAGACAGCCGCGGCCATTTCCGCCACCAGGCTTCACAACATCGCCGGCAGCTACACCGGCAAAGACGACCCGGTGGCAGTGGTTCGCAACCAGGGGATCTTCCCCGCTCCTGAAGAGTTGACCTCGCCCTACGCCAAGGCCCATTACATCGGCGGAGACGCCCGCGGTTCCCATAACATGCCCTTGATGCCGGTAGCCATTAACACGCCGGTAACCGGTATGTACTGCCTGCCGCTGGTCTCCTGCGTCGGGTTCTCCATTGCTCCCGACGGCACATTCTCCGATTCCAGCATCGACTTCTTTGACAATCCTTCCTGGGACCACGTCCGCATGCTGGCCCAGCAGAAGGGCATCGAGATGCGTTCCCAGGGCTGGTCGGGCGCAGCTATGCTGCCCTACGGCGAGCTGGAATACTCCGGCTTCCGCCAGAGCATCGGCGACCTGGTTGACCGCTTTGCCTTCCGCAATGGCCACGGCGCAGAGGTGCCCGAAAAGGCCGCCACCGCCGACAACGATTAACCACAAGAGAGCGCCAACTCCAAAGCAGCTAAATGGCCCGGACTGTGAAGTCCGGGCCAATAGTTTTCCATTACAGTAGCGGGCATGCAGTCCCGCCCCCAGGGATTGCCAAACGTTTAGCCCCCCAGGATGCCCCGCCTCTCAAAGATGCGCGCCAGTTCCGCCACGCCTTCCGCCACGTGTTCGGCCGGAGGATGACCAAAGCAAAGCCGGGCAAAGTTGGCCCCTCGACCTTCCGGCGAAAAAATGGTGCCGTTGTAATATCCGACTCCCTCGTCAAACACCTGATCCTGAATGGCTGCCAGGTTCACGTCCTCGGGCATCTCCAGCCACACGTACAGCCCTCCCTCGGGCTTGCTCCATTGGGCCGCATCCCCGAAGTTCTCACCCAGGGCCGCCAGCATAGCATCGCGCTTCACCCGGAGGGACTGGTTCTGCTCTTCTATATGCTCGTCCATGGCCCCCTTGGCGTACTCCTGTACCGCCAGCGCGGCAAACTGGTTGACGCCGCCGCCACCCTTGAAACTCATTGCCCGCTGGATAACCTCCTGGGGCGCCACCATGTAACCTAGGCGCACTCCCGGGGCCACTATCTTGGAAAAGGAACCCACGTAAAGCACCCGCCCGGTGTCGTCCAGGGAATGCATAGAGGTTACATCCTCACCCTCGAAGCGCAAATCTACGTAGCAGTCGTCTTCCAGAACGGGCACCCCGTACTTCTGGGTGATTTCCAGTGTCTTGATGCGCCGTTCCAGGGTCATAGTCCAACCCATTGGGTTCTGGAAGACGGGGATGGTGTACAGGAACTTGACCCTTTTGCCCTCGGCCGCCACTGCCGCCAGTACGCTGTCCAGGTCTTCAGGAATGATGCCCTGATCGTCGCATTTGACGCTCCGCACGTCGGCGCCGAAGCGGCGCATGGTCCGCAGGGTGCCCAGATAAACGTACTCTTCCGTCAGCAGCACGTCACCCGGGTCGGTGAGGGCCGCAATTATCATGGATATGGCCTCGCCGGACCCAGAGGTCAAAACAATGTCATCCACCCCCACGGTCATATTGCGTTCGCGGGACAGCCTTTCGGCCACCCACTCTCGCAGTGAAGGCAGGCCGGTGGAAACGGGATAGAGGGCCAGCCCCTTGCCTTCCCGCTCCAGGGCTGTGCGGAGCGAATCCGCCAGACCCTCCAGGGGCAGAGTGTCCGGGTCCGGATATGCCACCGCGAAGTCGTACTTGGCGTGGCGATTTTCGCCCCGGACTACGGGAACCGAACCCCGCGAGTACAGGCCGTCGTAACTGAAAGGGCTTGAGGTTGCCATTCAGGGTTCCTCCTCATTTTTGCACTGAAGTCTTGGAAATATGGTCCCGGACCCTTGCCTATGGATATTAGCGGTCTATTATTCGGTAATTCGCAAAGCCAAATCCCGCAACTGGCTGGCGTCCACCGGCGAAGGGGAGCCGAACAGCAAGTCCGTGCCGCTCTGGGTTTTGGGAAAGGCGATCACGTCGCGGATGGACTCTGCACCGGCCAGGATGGTAACCAGCCGGTCTATGCCCGGCGCAATTCCCCCGTGGGGCGGCGCACCGTATTCAAAGGCCTCCAGGATGTGGCCGAAACGCTCTTCCACCTGCTCCCGGTCGTAACCCAGGATACCGAAAATCTTCTCCTGTAGTTCCCTGCGGTGAATTCGGATGCTGCCGCTGGCCAGTTCCGAGCCGTTGCATATCAGATCATAGGCCTTGGACTCGATGCCGCCCAGATCATCCCCGTCCAGCTTTGATTCGTTGCCGTCCGCCGGTGAAGTAAAGGGATGGTGGGAAGAATCCCACCGGTTGTTATTCTCATCCCACTCAAACAAAGGGAATCCGGTAACAAAAGCGAATGACAGGATCTCCTCGTCGATCAGCCCCAGCCTTTCCCCGAAGTAATCGCGCATAGAACTGAGCCATTGGTTGACCCGGCGGGCCGGGCCGGCCATCAGGACAATCAAGTCGCCGCCGGAAGCCCCCATGGTTTCTGCCAAACGCCGCGACCACTCCACCGGCATTCGCAGACCAGGGGACAGCAGGAAATTCTCCTCGGCCAAATCTGCCGGCGAACCATCACCCTGCAGTCGAACGTGGCTCATACCGGCGGCTCCAAATTCGCGGGCCGTCTCCTCCAGCCGGCGCATATCTGAACCGGTGTAGTGTCCCTGCCCCGGCGCCACGAACCCCTTAACAATCCCACCCTGCTCTATGGTTGAAAGAAAGACCCGAAATTCGGTCTCGCCGGCCAGGTGGGTGACTTCCGTCATTTCCAGCCCGAACCGCAGATCCGGCTTGTCGCTGCCGTACCGGGCCATCACATCATCGTAGGGAATGCGCGGGAAGGGCTTGACCAGCTTCTTGTCGGGGGTGAGTTTTTCCACCATTCCCGTGTAAAGCTCTTCGGTCAATTGGAGCACGTCCTCCTGCTCCACGAAGCTCATTTCCAGGTCCAACTGGGTGAATTCAGGCTGCCGGTCGGCCCGCAAATCCTCGTCTCTAAAGCAACGGGCAATCTGGAAGTACCGTTCCACTCCCGAAACCATCAGGAGCTGCTTCAACTGCTGGGGTGACTGCGGCAGAGCGTAAAAGCTGCCCCGCTGAAGCCGGCTGGGCACCAGGTAGTCCCGCGCCCCTTCCGGAGTGCTCTTTATCAGGATGGGTGTCTCAATTTCCAGGAAGCCCCGGGCGTCCAGGAAATCACGAATATACTTCACAACCTGGTGGCGAAGGATGAGGTTCCGCTGCATCTTGGGCCGCCGCAGGTCCAGGTACCGGTACCGAAGGCGCAGGGCCTCGTCGGCCTTCACATCGTCCTCGATATAGAAGGGGGGCGTCAGGGCGGAATTCAGCACCGTTACCTCGTCCGCGAACACCTCCACCAATCCCGTGGGCAGTGTGGGGTTCTCCGATTCCGGCGGCCGGCGGCGGACCGTCCCACTGACCTGTATCACCCACTCTGACCGCAGTTGTTCGGCGGTACGATAAGCTTCCGGCGAAAGCTCGGGACTAAACACGACCTGAATCAGACCGGACCGGTCGCGCAGGTCTACAAAAATCACGCCACCGTGGTCCCGCCGGCTGTCCACCCATCCGGCCAGAGTTTGCCGATGGTCTACCTGGGATAAACCAAGATCATTACAGTTTACGCTCTTCAGGGGAGTGCCTCCGTTCTGGGTATGGTCCCTCCGTAAAGCGGGACTAAAAGCTGACAAAATTCTCGAAAATGCCGCTGGCCGTCTGTTGCGGGCCCTCCAGGGCCTCCGTAACCGAATCGGCCAGTTTATCCGCCTCAAAGACGGGCGGGAAGCACAGGGTTTCCACGCAAACGTGGGCCATTGCCGTCGTTCCCTCCGCACCGGGCAAGGGTTTGACGATGACGTGGGGGTAAGCGACCCGACTGGCCGCCAATGCCAGTTCGTGTGCCTTGGCCTCCGTTGGCGGACCCTCCACCGTTATTTCGACGGGCGGGTGCAGGAAGTGGTCCACCGCTACGGCGTAGGACGCGGCGTGTTCACCAAAGTCCCGGTTGGCCTCCACGTAGGCGCTCAGGACGTGTTCCGCTCGCATCAGGTACTGCTTGTCTCCCGTGGCGTAGTGCAGCTTCAAGAGAGCCTCGGCCATTTCCATATTCTCCGGCAAGGGTTTTTCCCGCAGCCGCATATACCCGACGGCCTGAGGGTCCGCCTGGACATCGAAGTAGCCTCCCCGAGTTACGTCGTAGAAATTCTCGTCCAGAAACTTAACCGCCTCTACCGCCTGTTCCAGGTAGTCAGGGTGATCCGGTACAGCAACGCAAACATCGGTGAGAGCATTGAGGTAAGCCACCCAGTCGCAAAGCAGTTCGCCGTTCCCGGTCAACTGAGACGACGGAGACCCTTCATTGCCAAAGGCATGGAAAAGGTTGCCCCTGGAAACCCGTGCTATGAGACCATCCAGCAGACCAGACGCGATTTCCGCCAGTGCAGGACGGGGCAGCTTCCACGCCGCGTCCAGAAACAGCGAAATCGCATGGCAGGTCCAACTTGCATAGCAGAACGGATCAGGCTCGGGAGCGCTGCGAATGCGACGTTCCGCATCCGACAGTTCAAAATAGTCGGAATGGGCCCCTTGGCTGCCCCTGAACCCTCCGGCCTGCCGGTCCAGCAACGTGGTCAGCAAAAAGTCGATAGTCTCATTCGCTACCTTCAGGTACGCGGGTTCTTCCAGTACAATGCCGGCATCAAGATACACACCGGCCAGGCTCAAATTGTCTTCCACCATCTTCTCGTGCTGAGCCTCGGTCCAATCCCTTTGGGCACAGTAACGGAAGAAACCTCCTTCCGCCGCATCCCATAATTCGCCGCCCATCATTGCGTCCAGGGTCTTCCTCAAGATGGCTTCATAAAAGCCCTCGCCCGTGGTGCGGTAGAGATGCAGAAAAAGCTTCAGGATGGGCGCCGACGGAAACTTGGGATCCTCTCCAAAACCGCCGTTGCGCGGATCGTGGGCGCCTGCCATCCTGCGGGCGATAACATCCACCAGGCGGCGGTCCGGTTCACCGGCAGCCACCACTCGGCCCAGGTATTCCTGGCGCTGGCGGTGAATCTGGGCCGCCTGGTCATAAATGCCTGCTTTGTCTTCGTCATAGGCCCGCTTGATTTCCACCAACATCGAAAGAAACTGGTCGGCGGGCAGGAAGGTAGCGCCCGCGATGCTGCCGCCGTGGGGAGTGAGAAAGGCAGTGGTGGGCCAGCCGCCCACATTGTAGCGGGCGTTAACGTCGGGGCGGTGGTCGTTGTCCACAAGAACAGCCACGAAATTGTCGTTTACGAACCGAGCCACCTCTTCGTCGGAAAAGGTGGTCTCCTCCATCACGTGGCACCAGTAGCACCAGACGGCGGAGATAGAAAGCAGAACGGGCCTGTCCTGCGCCTGGGCCACCTCAAATGCTTCCTGGCTCCAGTGGCGCCACTGGATGCTGCTGCTTCCTTCAGTTTCTCGAAGATTCACTGCCATGAAATGGGCGCCCAGGGGGGCGCTCCTACCCGATTGAGTCTGCAAAAATCCAGCATAAAGGTAGCATAGCCATTTCGGATTTTCAATCACGACGGGGTATATTTCATACGTGTTTCCGGCTCTTCAGTCCGAATTTAGCAACTATCGCTACGTGATGACTACCGCAAGGGTTGAACTACGGCTGGAGAGAACCCTGGGTCAAAGCTTTGTGGCTGATTCGGCGTACCCTCTTGCAAGATTGGAAGACGCTCAGTCACTGACGCTCAGTCACTATAGAAGGCGGGTTCAAACCCCGTGCATGGATTTGAGAGTTAAGGCGGGGAGTACGCGATCAAACTACCCCGACTGCAAATGAGCGGAACTGAGCGTATTCGGCAGGAAAAGAGTTTTTTTTCTGACCTTGGGTGAAGGCAACTGCTCTACCGCACTCAACCTGCGAATTTCCTCCTGAATAGTAAAGTAACAATAGGAGTGTAGTTCCAATCGCCTACTGCCTATAGCCGGTAAATCCGGCGCCCGAAGCAAGGCGTAGTTAATCGAGACTGTCATCGACAATTCGCCCATATTTCTGCGCTATACTGAAAAAGTGGTGAAATTCTTAAACCGGCGCCAAGTTCCTACGAAGGAGGTCGATTGTGCGTAATCTCTTCTGTTCTATAGCATCGTTGCCTGTCAACGCACCGAGAGACCCGTCTTTCCGACGCATTCTGTTATTGCCCCTAGTCGTTGCAGCCTTCTCAGTGTTCATGGCTGGCTGTTCCTTCCTGCAGCCAGACTTTTCCGCAGACCGGACAGAAGAACCGGCGACCACCTCCACATCTGAAGAACCACAGGTGCGTTCGGTTACCCTGGACGAAAATGCCGAATCGTTGCAGAGCATGTCCTCCGTCAACGACAACGAACCAGCGCCGGCCGACTCCAATACTGCCTCATCGCAGCAATTGCCGGACCCCGATGTAGCTTCCCTCGAAGGTGACGCGACTGCCGCAGCAGATACTCCCGCAGGCCCACTGAATGACATTCTCGGCGACAACGTGCCGGAGGTAACATCGCCGGGTGAGGGTGGCCCTGGCGCGCCCAGACCGCAACTTTCCGGGTTGACTCCCCTGGAAATCGTCGCTGCCCAGGACCAGGTTTTGCGCGACATATACGAGTCCAGCCTGCCTTCAGTGGTCTATATCCGTATCTCCAGGAATCTGGGCTCCCTGGCCGAGCGCCCCAATATCCCCGACATTCCCAATATCCCTGAAGACTTTTTTGAACGTTCCGGCGGGTCCGGCTTCGTTTGGGACGACGAAGGGCACATCGTAACCAACCACCACGTCGTAACCGAGGCAGACCGGATTATCGTGATGCTGCCCAACCGGGTTGAGATGGAAGCCGAGTTTCTCGGCAGCGACCCAGACTCAGACCTGGCGGTTCTTAAGGTGTCCGATCCCGATGGATTCCTGAAACCCTCCACGCTGGGTAACAGCGACAAAGTTGACATGGGCCAACTCGCGGCCGCCGTCGGAAATCCATTCGGCCAGGAGTTCAGCATCACCGCTGGGATCGTCAGCGGCATCGGCCGGACGATTCGCAGCGGGCACAGCCAATTCTCCATTCCGGAAGTCATCCAGACCGATGCCCCAATCAACCCCGGCAATTCCGGCGGCCCCCTGCTGGACCGCAACGGCCACGTCATTGGGGTTAACACCCAGATAATCAGCCGCTCCGGCGCCAACAGCGGCATCGGCTTCGCGGTGCCCATCAACATTGCCAAGCAGGTAGTCCCGTCCATTATCGGAGAGGGTGAGTACGAATATTCCTGGCTGGGCATCAGCGGAACCACCCTCAGGCCTGATCTGGCCGAAGCAATGGATCTTCCCCGCCGTACCCAGGGAGCCCTGGTGATCGATATTGTTAGCGACGGCCCCGCTGAGGACGCCGGCCTGGAAGGCAGCGACGAAACCCTTGAGCTGGAAGGTCAGGAACTACCCATGGGAGGGGACATCATTGTCGCCATAGATGGCGACACCGTGGAGACGATCGATGACGTCATCGCCTACCTCGTTTCCAATACCCGTCCGGAACAGGAAGTAGCGATGGAAATTCTCCGCAACGGTGAAAGAATGCAGTTGACGGTCAAGCTGGGCGCCAGGCCAAGCCCATAGTCCCCACAATCCGGCCTATACATACGTTAAGGGGGCGGCAAGTCAGCCGCCCCCAATTCGTGGGGTCCGGCTCCCCCACCAAGCAGCATCCGCAATACGTTGACCGGCGGCGGAATTTGGCCTACGCTACCGGCAGCCCTTCGCAGCACAATCGAGAAGCGGACGAAAATAGATGGACCTGCCCGCCCATAAATACCTTGATGAACGGAACATCCCCTATCGCAGGCTGGAGTTTTCGCCGGATACGGAGAAGGGTGCGGCCAGCGTGGCCCACGCCCTGGACTTTGACGAAGGGCAGATGGTCAAGACTCTGCTCTTTCGCACCGCCGAAGGCCAAGTGGCCCTGGTTATGCTGGGCGGCGACTGCCACGCCATCTCCGGCCAGCTCAAACGTGCACTGGGCTCCCGCAACATCAGCCTGGCTGATCCCGAACTGGTTAAGGAAATAACCGGGTATGCGGTAGGTTCAATCCCGCCCTTTCACTGGCAGCCGGCGGGGTTCCGATCGCTGGTGGACACTGTCTTGACCGAATACGATCTACTGGGCGTAGGAGCAGGCGTCTGGGGCCAGGAGATCATCATCAAGCCTGACGACCTCATTGCCGCCTCCAATGCCGAAGTAGTGAACCTCACCAGGAGGACCCCGTGAAGTTCTTGATTATCCTGCCCCTGCTGGCACTGTTGCTCTTAGCCTGTTCTCAGGGTGATGGTACCTCAGACGGTAGCTCCGACCTGATAACCACCGCATCCGGACTTCAGTATGAAGTCCTGGCCACCGGCGACGGGCCGTCTCCATCGCCAGGCGACACGGCCGTTGTCCACTATACTGGGTGGCTTACCGACGGCACCAAGTTCGATAGTTCCGTGGACCGGGACCGACCCTTCGAATTCGGGGTCGGCCAGGGCAACGTAATCCAGGGCTGGGACGAAGGAGTGGCCCTGATGAAGGTGGGTGACAAGTGGAAGTTCACCATCCCCTCCGACCTGGCCTACGGGGAACGCAGCATCGGCAACGGCCTTATTCCAGCCAACTCAACATTGGTTTTCGAGGTGGAACTGCTGGACGTCAAGTGAGGCTTCTTCCGCGTCCCGCACCTTTCGAAACTAGCTACACAACCCTTCAGGCGGTAAGGAATAGATGGTAAGAGCGAACTGGTACGCCGAGCACCCGCCGGCCTGTACCTGCAATAACTGCGAAGAGAAGAAGGCCATTTCACGTCGTGAAGGGCGCAAGATTGGCCGCAACGAGAAGTGCCCCTGTGGCAGCAACAAGAAATACAAGCGCTGCCACGGCGCTTAAGTTCGAGGCTTCGGATAAACTTTCGAATCAGCCGGGCGCGTCTCCTGCCCGCTTCCTTGTCGGAAGGCCAGTAGCTCCCCTTCGAGGCTCAAGGTCAGCCCGCTTTCTGCAGGCCCAGCCAACCTTGCAATCTGCTCTCGCAGCAGGCTGATCGCTTTGGCCGCGGCAACCTCATCCTGCAGGTCGCCCCGACCTGCCAGACTCCTCAGTTCTCAAGCCAGGTCCACCAGTCCCAGCATGGATACACGGTGGCCCAACAGCCAGATGGCCCGCTTTCTCCGATTCACTCTACAGCTTCCTGAAAAGAGATTACCTTGGTCCTGCACAACATCCGAACACAACGGTTCCACGTATATAGATGCAACCAGGAAACAAGACGCTGCCTGCTGAAATCGGCGTCCGGGGCCGGTTTGAAAGAAAGAACGGATGGCGCGCCTGGCAGGACTCGAACCCGCAACCCCTGGGTCCGAAGCCCAGTGCTCTATCCATTGAGCTACAGGCGCTAAAGGGGTGTGGTGGATGGGGCGAGCGACGGGATTCGAACCCGTGATCTCCTGTGCCACAGACAGGCGCCTTAGGCCTCTTGGCTACGCTCGCCGCGTATAGCTTGCGTTCCCTCCCCAGGAAATGGGCACCTGGGAAAAGTGGCGTTCGATATCGTAACAAAAAGGGTCGCCGCTTTCAACCGAACGAGCAGCGCCGCTGCTTCATCCATGCTATCTGGTGGAGCAAGTACGAGCACAAGCAATTGATTCCTGGTACCTGTTTATTGCCTTGCGAGGCAACTTACAAATATAATGCTTGAGGCTTGTTTATGTTATTACGCAAATAGCCTGCCATTTCTCTCGTCGGTATCTCTCGGTATTTTTACCCAACTTACCAACATGGAAGGTACGTATGCGCTGGACATCACTCGTGATTTTAGCCATCCTGGGGCTGCTGGTGGTCGCCTGCTTCCCGGGCAACTCGCCGGACGAACCGGCTAGCCAAGCCACCCAGACAAGCGAGACGCCCGACAACGGAGCGGGGCAAGCCCCCGAGCCAACCGCCATACCGGCCCCCGTAGAGACTCCCCAACCGCGGGTGGTGGAGCCTCCCGCTCCCATATTGTCCCAGGAAGCTCCCAGCCAGTTCGAGTATGTGGGCGGGACCCGCGCCGCCAACAGCGGCAATGGAATGGCGACGGATGGAGGTACCCTCCGCCTGCTGTTTGCCGACCCGCCCACCTTTGACCCCCACCTGGCCGAGGACAACATTTCAGGCCTGCTGGTTAATGAGATTTTCGGCGGGCTGGTCAGCATAGAACCCTTCAACTTCTCCGTCGCTCTCGACCTGGCGGAAAGGTGGGAAATCAGTCCGGATGGTACCCAATACACCTTTACTATCCACCCCAACGCCAGGTTCCACGACGGAACGCCCGTTACGGCTCAGGACGTAAAGTGGTCCATCGAGAGGGTGGCGAATCCGGAACTGGTCTCACCCGTAGTTGACCAATACCTGAACGACATTGTTGGTATTCAGGCCAGGCTGGACGAAGCGGCTTCGGAGGTTTCCGGCGTTCAGGTAGTGGACGACCAGACCATCCGGTTCACCATCGATGCCCCCAAGGCTTACTTCCTGGCCAAGCTTACCTACCCCACCGGATTTGTTCTGGACCAGGAAAACGTCGGGACTGGCGACAATTGGTTTGAAACTCCCAATGGCACCGGGCCCTTCCGCCTGGACGAGTACATCATTGGCGAGACTATACGACTGGGCCGCAATGAATACTACCACCTGGGCCCGCCCCACCTGGACGAAGTGGAAATGATCCTCAGTGGCGGCTCCAGGATGATCCTGTTCGAGAACGACGAAATAGATGTCACCGGCGTAGGTCTGGCCGACCTGGAGCGGGTCCTGGATCCCTCCGACGCCCTTAACCCCCTTGTACATCCCTATCCGGCCCGATTCACCACCAGCTATATTGGTCTCAATGCGGAGGAACCTCCCCTGGATGACCCCAAGTTCCGCAAGGCATTGAACCTGGCCTTTGACCGCGAGCAGATCGCCTCGGTGGTCTACGAGGGGGCAGTGCGGCCAGCCAAGACCATCATTCCGCCCCGGTTCCCCTCCTTCAACCCCGATCTGGATCCATACCCCTACGACCCTGAGGAGGCCCGCCGACTGCTGGCCGAGTCCAAGTATGGGGCCGACCCCGACAGCATTCCCCGCTTGATCTTGAGCATCTCCGGCAGCCTTGGCGCTGCGGTGCCCCTGGGTCTGGAGGTTATACTTCAGGCGTGGGAGCAGGAGCTTGGCTTGCAGGTGGAGATTCAACAGACGGAGTGGGCCACTTTCCTTGAAGATGTAAACCAGGAGCGCTACCAGATGTTCTCCCTGGGCTGGGGCGCTGACTACCCCGATCCGGAGAATTTCCTGGACCTGTTGTTCCACAGTGAGAGCGACGGGAACCGTACCAACTACTCCAACCCTGAAGTTGACGCTGTGCTCGAGCAGGCCAGGATTGAGCAGGACGTTACCCGCCGTTTCGAGCTTTACAACCAGGTTGAGGAAATGATCCTGGAGGACGCGCCGTGGGTATTGCTGTGGAATGATGAGGACTGGTACTTCCTGATCAAGCCCCACGTCAAGGACTATTACCTGCTGCCGTTGACCATACCCAAGTTCAGGTACATTCATCTCGAACAAAGCTAAACCGGCAACGAGGAGTTAGCAGTGGCAACTTATATAGTTCGCCGGTTGATCTGGGTACCTATACTCCTGGTTATCGTATCCTTCATCACCTTCGCCCTGGGCCGCTTCGGCCCAGGGGATCCGGTGCAGATTCTGCTGGGGCAGAACTTCAGGCAGGACGCCTACGAAAGAATCCGCGCGCAGCAGGGCCTGGACGACCCAATTGCCGTACAGTATGCGCGGTACGTGGGCAACGCGTTGAGGGGCGACTTTGGCGAAAGCTACCAGTACCGGGGACGGAGTGTTACCGACTTGCTCAAGAGCAAGATCTGGATTTCCGCCCAGCTGAACTTTGCGGCCCTGCTGATATCCGTTTCCCTGGGGGTGGCGGCGGGGCTCTTCGCCGCTCTCCGCCAGGGTACCTGGTGGGACAGCACAATGGTTGCCTTCACCCTGGTCGGTCAGTCCATGCACGTATTCCTCACCATTCCCATTGCCCTGCTTATCTTCTCTTTGAAGCTGGGTATCCTGCCGACCCACGGCTGGGATGGCTTCTTCTCTACCAGCATCATCCTGCCGGCCGTCGTGCTCGGCATTCCCGGGGTGGCCATAGTTACGCGCCTCACCCGCGCCAGCACTCTGGACGTTATCGGCCAGGACTACATCCGCACCGCCCGCGCCAAGGGTCTGCCCGAGCGACTGGTGCGGGTCCGCCACATCTTGCGCAACTCCATGATCCCCGTGGTTACCACTTTGGGGTTCTCCCTGGCCGGCCTGGCCAGCGGTTCCTTTATTGTGGAGCTCTACTTTGGCATTCCCGGTGTAGGTCTGCTTACTATTGAGTCCCTATTCTCTCGGGATTACCCGATCATCATGGCAGTTACACTTCTGGGAACTACGCTGTTCGTTCTTGCCAACTTGATAGTGGACCTGATTTACCCCATTCTCGACCCTCGCATACGGCTGGGAGGTGACTACGTTGCGGGATGAAGTCCAGCGCCTCCAGCTACCGGAGTCTGAGACCAGGGGACACAGCTACTTTTACCTTTCCGTCCGTCGCCTGTCCCGCAAAAAACTGGCGATGACCTGCCTGATCGTCATCGCCATAATGTACGGTTCCGGTATATTTGCGCCGCTGGTTGCGCCCCACGGATATAACGACCAGGACCTTTCCTCGGTGAAGGAACGGCCCAGCCTCACTCATCCCTTGGGAACCGACCGCCTTGGCCGGGATATGCTCAGCAGGGTGATGTATTCACTGCGTACGACGGTGATAATCACCGTAACATCCCTGGTAACCGGAGCCCTCATAATCGGCGTATCCATGGGGCTGATAGCAGGTTACTTCGGGAAATGGGCGGACGGCGTTATCATGCGGGTGGGTGAGGTAACTTCAGCCTTCCCGGATATCTTCCTGGTGCTGATAATCGTTGCAACGGTAAAGCCCAGGATTCTCCAGTGGGTGAGGGGTTTTGAGGATGCTACGGGAATCGACTGGATTATCAGGCTCGGGATAGTGGATTACACTGTCATATCCCTGGCCTTGGCGGCGTTCTCCTGGTTCGGGATGGCCCGCCTGGTGCGCGGGCAGGTACTCCAGGCACGGGAGAACCAGTACATTGAAGCAGCGCGTGCCCTGGGATCCAGCTCCAAGAGGATATTGGGGCGGCACTTGTTGCCCAACGTCATCAGCCCGGTGATCGTCTCCGTATCGGCCGGTCTGGGCGCAGTAGCCGGGGCTGAGGTAGTGCTGAGCTGGCTTGGCATCGGAATCCAGCCCCCCACCCCCAGCCTTGGGGTCATGATATTCGAGAACGGCAACATTTCCGTGCTGCGGAGCGACCCTCATCTAACCCTGGTTCCCTCCAGCGTGCTGGTGCTGCTGTTGTTCACCTTCAGCCTGCTGGGCGACGGCTTAAACGACGCATTCAACCCCCGGGCCCGTTGACGTAGCACTCACAACAGACCACAAGGGAAGGGGCCCCTGGAGTTCATGCTATTACTCCAAGGGCCCCTTCCCTTTTCTGTTTTCGGGTTTGTCGAAGGCGTCAACTTAGCCCGCTGATCATCACCGCCCGGCTATCCCATTCGCCCGTTCTTGCGCCTGATGGCTACCAGCCCCAGGGGGGCGCCCAGCAACATTAATAGCGCAATTTCACCAACAAAACCGCCTTGCGCCATCGGAGGACTGCATCCACCCGGGGCAGGCTCCGGCTGTGGGTCTGACCGGGATTCAGGGGCCGGGGCTGAAGTATCCGGTTGAGGGTTGGCAGGCTCCACTGCCACCGCTGCAGGTGGGTTGGTTGGGGCGATAGTAGGGCGACGGGCGCTGTCCGTCATTGTCCGGGCTGGCGCCGGCTCAGGCTCTGCCGGGGCTGCTGACGCAGATTCTGCGGTTGGTTCTTCCACCGGACTCGACGACGATCCCTGGGAACCAAAGCTGGGCATCAAAATTGGTGCTATCGTGGCGTCCGGAATGTTCTCCAGCAGGGGCCTCCGACCGCTCGAGTCCTCGGGCTTGGGCAGGGGCTCCAGGCCCAGTTCCTGGCGCCAGGCCGAATCAATCCCATGCTGGTCCAGGCCATATACCTGCATCAGGGCCGCATCAATGTCCAGAGTCCGGGTAATAGCCTGCATCAACTCTGCCATCTTCGCTTCGCCATATTCCAGTACCATGTAGGTGACCACCGACTCGCCATGCGCGTAGGCATAAATTATCTCCTGGGGAGTCCCGCTGTAGCTGCCCAGGTGCCAGAGAGGACGCACAGTATCCCTGTCGATGGCCCGCTCAATTCCGCGGTTGATAAGTTGCCGCTCACCCCCGTGGCGCGACCCATACTCAGCCAGGCCCTCGTTAAGCCAGTCAGGTACGCGGGAATAGGCCCTGCCCAGGGCGTCTCCTACCAGTAGGTGCACAAATTCGTGTGCTGTGGTGGACGTTACCGAACTGTCCCCTGAGTGGACCATCAACACCCGTTCTTCGTCGAAGGCCATACCCTGGGTAATCAACTGGCTGCTGGTAGCCTGGGACCGGAAGGGAAGGGCCCCAATCATATCCCGATAGTTGTGATAGGTAACTATGTGGAGCGGCACATCAGGGTTGATGCCCAGGACAGGGCCGGTGATTTCCATGGAGGCCAGGGCGGTTTCCAGCACATGCTCGGCCCGGCTCTTTACGAGAGGATCGTTGTAATAGACGGTAATTATCCCCTCGGAAACGGTCAACCACTCAAACCGGTTGTCCAAATAAACGAAGACCTGCTCCTCGGTCTGGAGAGTCCGGCCGGACTTGTCCTTTACTTCGAAGGAGTAGGCCATGCGAGTGCCCGGCGGAACGTAATTGTTGCCGCTGGTAAGCAATTCCGCTTCGCCGTTGACGCTGTTGCTGGGCTCGAACTCCACCTGCCGGTAAGCGCTGCGGGTGGTCTGGCCCAGGGTTTTCATTACCACCCGAACCTCTTCAATCTCGTCGGGGCCGGCAACTTCCACGTAGAATTTCACGTCGGTGGGAAAGTTGGTATCCACCCGGTGGTTCAATATTTGAATCTCCGATTGCTGGGCTTCGACCGCGTCCGGCCTGTCCAGAACCAGCAAAAGGCTCGCCACTACCAGCAGCACCAAAGTCACCGCAGCAAGAGTTCCTCTCATCTTCACTTCATCCTCTCGTTTCCCGCGCCACCCCGAACCAAAGAACAGTCGCTCAAAATGGGCAGTCGCAAGTTTATAACCAATACCAGGAATCATTATATGCCGAACAGCAATGGTTTTGTATTTGACGGCACTCTTTCAGTTCATACGTTGCCAGCACCTTGGCGGACTCCTCAAAGCGAATTGACGGCCGTCGAAGGCATACACTCGAGTACTACTCAGGGGATGGCAGATCCCGTTACTTGCACCCTTCCTTCAATACCGTCCTCGAACAGCCAAGCATGTTCCGCTATTAAGGCAGTACATACCAACTGTTTGCACGTATTGAAGCGGGCTTCCCTGAATGCCATCCCGCAGGGTGGAGTCCGGCGGTTGGTAAACGACTTCGGCAACCCCTATAATTGAACTATGAACCTGCAAACAATGTTGTACCAAGAGCATGTTGACCTGGGCGCGCGGATGGTCCCCTTCGGGGGTTGGGACATGCCGGTCCAGTACTCCGGCATCATCAACGAAGTCAGGGCAGTTCGTACCGCCTCCGGGATATTCGACGTTTCCCACATGGGCCGCCTGTACATCTCCGGCCCTCGGTCGGGCCAATTCCTGGACAGAATGCTGACCGGGTCCGCTACCAACCTCAGAACGGGCCGGGCCCGCTATTGCCTCATCTGCAATGAAAGTGGCGGTGTTATCGACGACACTATCTTCTACAGCCTGGGCGACGACCGCTACCTGCTTATCCCCAATGCCGGAAACCGGCCTGCCGTCGTTGAATGGTTCAATCGGTGGGTCGACGCCGAATTTGCCGGCGACGTGCAAATCGACGACCAAACCGAGGAGACGGGCCTGATAGCTCTTCAGGGTCCCGGGGCGGCACAACTCCTGGACGGTCTCTGCCTGCTATCGGGAGGCGAGCCACCTTCGTCCCTGCGTTTCTTCGCCTGGAGGCAGGGCACGCTGGGCAACCATGAGGTGTTCATCGGTCGTACGGGCTACACCGGTGAAGACGGTTTCGAACTTTCCATGCCCGGTCAAGCCGCTGCGTCAGTATGGAACTCCTTCATGGAGGCCGGCGCCTTGCCCTGCGGCCTGGGAGCGCGGGACGTGCTGCGCCTGGAGGCGGCCCTGCCTCTTCACGGCCACGAGATTGATCCTGACACTTCTCCCATAGAGGCTGGCCTGGAGAGGTTCGTTCGCCGTGAAGGCAACTATGTCGGTCAATCCGTCCTGGCAGCCCAACGGGAAAATGGGACTGACCGAAAGCTGGTGGGCTTGACGTTACCGGGTCGCAGCGCCCCTCGGGCGGGTTATCCCATATTGGCCCAGGGCCAGGAAATTGGGCGCATCACCAGCGGCAGCTTTTCACCCACTCTTGACACCAGCATAGCTTTGGGCTACGTTTTGGCGGGCCATTCCGAACCCGGAACGTTCCTGGAAGTGGACATACGCGGTAGGACGGCAGCAGCGGAAATCGTACCGCTTCCCTTCTATACGAGAGACTAAGAGACACCCTTTTACCAGGAGGTCCCCCACAGGATGAGTCCCGACGACCGCAGGTATACCCGAGAGCACGAATGGGCCAAGCTGGACAACGCCGACTCCAAACTGGTTTCGGTGGGCATTACCGCTTTTGCCCAGGACGAACTCGGCGACATTGTATATTTTGATCTTCCCAACGCCGGCGACAGCGTGTCCTACATGGTGAAGATGGGCGAGGTTGAATCAGTCAAAGCCGTTTCCGACCTTTTCTCACCGGTAACCGGCCAGATTGAAGCCGTTAACGACGAACTGGTAGATCACCCCGAATTGGTCAACGACGATCCCTTTGAGTCCGGCTGGATTATGAAGGTAGTCCTGGCGGATCTGGCCGAACTGGAAACCTTGATGTCCGCCTCGGAATATGACGAGTACATAGGCTCCAACTAGAACTCACAAAAGTCAACGTGCTGGGCGGGGTGGCCGGGATGAACACTTGGACCGGGCCAGGCAAGGGTTGACTCCTGGCGGAGCACCCTCTTTCCAGCCGCGTCCTCTTTTTCTGGAGAATTCCCTTGACTACAGCCCACTTTCAGTCCCATTACATCCCGAATACCGAACAGGAGCAAGCGGAAATGCTTGCTACCCTCGGTCTAACATCCATCGACCAACTGTTCCACGATATCCCTGATGAATTCCGCAACCCTCCCCTGGACCTGCCTGAGCCCCTTTCAGAGCTTGAAATTCAACGGGAATTGGCCGGGCTGGCCTCGAAGAATCGAGCCCTCGGTAGTGGCCCGTCCTTCCTGGGGGCCGGTTCTTATCACCACTTCATACCGTCCATCGTTAAGGCCCTGATGACCCGCGGCGAATTCCTGACCGCTTACACGCCCTACCAGCCCGAGGTCAGCCAGGGTACGCTGCAGGTCATTTACGAGTTCCAGACGCTTATCAGCAGCCTCTTCGGCATGGAAGTGGCCAATGCCGGAATGTACGACGGAGCAACCAGCCTGGCCGAAGGCGTGCTAATGGCCTGCCGGGTCACCCGGCGGGACCGGGTAGCAGTTTCAGATACGGTCTCGCCCATTTATCTCCAGGTAATCCGCACCTATTGCCAGGCCCAGGGGGTAAGAATCGAGGTGGTGCGCCACTGGGATCCCGAGGTGCGAGACGATACAGCCTGCCTGGTTGTCCAACACCCCAACTTCTTCGGCGGAATTGAAGATCTGGGAGAGTTCGCTGAGTTGGCCCACGGGCACGGGGCATTGCTGGTGGTTTCGGCGGACCCTCTGGCCTGCGGAATGCTTAATCCTCCCGGCCACTACAGCGCGGACATTGTTACGGGCGAGGGTCAGCCCCTCGGAATACCTGCCAGCTATGGCGGCCCCTACCTTGGCCTCTTCACCTGCAAGGAGCAGTACATCCGGCAGATGCCCAGCCGCCTGGTGGGTCGCACTGTGGACACCCAGGGCCGCACGGGCTACGTGCTGACCCTGCAGACCAGGGAGCAGCACATCCGCCGGGAACGGGCTACCAGCAATATCTGTACCAACGAGGCGTTGTACGCTCTCGCCGCAACCATCTACCTGGCCGCCATGGGCCGGCAGGGTCTGAAGCAGGTGGCTGAATTGTGCTACCACAAGGCCCACTACGCCGCTGCTGAAATTGAAGCCCTGTCCGGCTACAGCTTACCCTTTAAGCGCGGGCCCTTCTTCCAGGAATTTGTGGTCCAGTGCCCCGCCCCACCGTCCCAAATCAACCGGCGTCTTATGGAACGCAACATCCTGGGCGGCCTGGATATCAGCGTCCCGCCATACAGCGACCCCCTGCCCGCGGAGCTGGACAAGGGTATGCTGCTGTGTGTAACCGAAATGAACAGCAAGGATGACATCGACGCCCTGGTGTCAGGGCTGGCGGAGTTTGCTAATGCTTAAAGGTGGATCTCGCGACACAGGCAGACTGCTGATGGAACGCAGCGTTCCAGGCCGAATGGGGGTGGTCACACCACCGTTGGACGTGCCGCTGCAGCCCATGCCCGACGGGTCGCTGCTGCGGGACGACCTGGGCCTGCCGGAAGTGTCGGAACCCGAGGTGGTCCAATACTTCACGGCGCTCAGTCAGCTCAATTTTTCCATCGACACCCAGTTCTATCCCCTGGGCAGTTGTACCATGAAGTACAACCCCAAGGTCAACGACGAAATGGCCTTCCTGCCCGGGTTCGCCGCCATCCACCCTCTCCAGCCGGAGGAGCAGAGCCAGGGAGCGCTGCAACTGTTGTACCGGCTACAGGAATTTCTTGGAGAAATTACCGGCATGGCCGGCGTCAGCCTGGCCACCCTGGCCGGCGCCCACGGCGAACTGGCCGGCGTGTTGATGATGCGGGCCTACCACCACGCCCAGGGCGATACCGGCCGCACCAAGATGGCAATCCCCGACAGCGCCCACGGAACCAATCCGGCTTCGGCTGCCATGGCCGGCTTCGACGTGGTTTCACTGGCGTCGGACAAGGACGGCAACGTGGACCTGGAGGCCCTGCACGAACTGGCCGGCCCGGACCTGGCCGGCGTGATGATTACCTTGCCCAGCACCCTGGGCCTGTTCGACCAGAACATCGTTGAAGTTTGCCGCATAGTCCACGAGGCCGGTGGCCTGGTCTACGGGGACGGCGCCAACATGAACGCCCTGCTGGGCCGCACCAAGCTGGGCGACCTGGGCTTTGATGTCATACACCTGAACCTGCACAAGACTTTCAGCACTCCCCACGGCGGCGGTGGCCCGGGCGCCGGGCCGGTTTGCTGCGCGCCCATACTGTCCCCCTACCTGGCAGCGCCGGTGGTTGCCGCTAGCGGTTCCAACGGAAACGGGTCCGGTGATACTTATTCCCTGTCTTCACCGGAGCAGAGCATCGGCAAGATGAGCGGCTACCATGGCAATTTTGGCGTACTGGTGCGAGCTTACACTTACATCCGCACTTTGGGCGACGCCGGCATCAAGTCCATTAGCGGCAACGCGGTTCTGAACGCAAATTATCTCTTGCAGGCGCTGAAGGACATTTACTACTTGCCCTACGACCGCACCTGCATGCATGAGGTAGTGTTATCCGCCGACTGGCAGCGGGCCAGGGGCGTCAGTGGCCTCGACGTGGCCAAGCGGCTGCTGGACTACGGCTTCCATGCACCGACCATGTATTTCCCGCTCATCGTCCACGAGGCACTGATGATTGAACCCACCGAAGCCGAAAATCGGGACACGCTTGACGCATTCATTCAGGCGCTGAGGGTCATAAATCAGGAGTCATTCGACGACCCGGACTTTGTCCACCACGCCCCTCACACTACCCCGGTCTCCCGGCTGGATGAAGCGGGCGCCGCCAGGCATCCAGATTTGCGGTGGCGACCGGAAGCATAAATCAAACTCGTCGCCCATACTTCTTATTGCACCAGCATGCCGCCCGCTCTTCGAAGAGCGGGCGGTGTAGTTGATCCCTCCGCAGGAATGGAAACTTTATCGTTTCAGCCCAACCCAGTTCCCTTCGTCTGCAACAAGTCCAGGCTGGACCAATTCACAAAGGGGAAGCGCTAAAGTTTGGCGAGAGTCGTTCCACAGGTTACAATGCGCTAAATTAACCAAGCCAGCCAGAAACTTGAGGAGGTGTCCCATGCCCCTTGACCCGCAAATCATAACGGTAATGGAAGCTGTAGCTGCCCTGGGCCTGCCCCCCAACAATGAAGTGTCCCCCGAGCAGGCGCGGATAAACGGAAAGATGCGGCCCCGTGCTCCCGGCCCGGAAGTCGCCAAAGTAGAAGACCGAACCATCCCCGGTCCTGGCAGCGAAATCCCCGTCAGAATTTACACCCCGGAAGGACCTGGCCCCTTCCCCGGGCTTGCCTGGTTCCACGGGGGTGGCTGGGTAGTTGGCGACCTGGATACCGCTGACGGTGCAGCCCGCCACATGTGCGTTGGCGCCAACTGCGTGGTAGTTTCCGTAGACTATCGCCTGGCCCCCGAGACCAAGTTCCCTGGCGCTGCCGACGACTGCTATGCCGCCACCCAATGGCTGGCCGCCAACGCCGCTTCGCTGAACGTGGACCCAAACCGCATTGCCACAGGTGGAGACAGCGCCGGCGGGAATTTGTCCGCCGCGGTGTCTCTAATGTCTCGCGATCGGGGCGGGTGCGATCTGGTATACCAGTTGCTCGTATATCCCGTTACCGAGCGGAACTTCGACAATGTTTCCTACACCGAAAATGGCGAAGGTTACTCCCTGACCCGCGACGGGATGATCTGGTTCTGGGACCACTACCTGGCCAGCGAAGCCGACGCCACCAACCCCTACGCCGCCCCCATGCACGCGTCAGACTTGAGCGGACTGCCTCCGGCCCTGGTCATAACCGCCGAGTACGATCCGCTCCGCGATGAGGGCGAGGCTTTCGCCCAAAAATTGCGCGAGGCCGGTGTCCCGACAGTCTGCACCCGCTACGACGGCATGATTCACGGCTTTTTTGGTATGTATGCTGCAGTGGACAAGTCAAGAGAAGCCGTAGAACAGGCAGCCACCTGTCTGAGAGAGGCGTTTACCGGCGCCCTGGTAGGAAGTTAAGGAGCCCCAGGCGGGCCCCGGGAGAGAACCTGAATCCGGAGAATCCAAGGGGTCAGGGAAAAATTCCCTACCCTGACCCCTTCGCTTGTGTCCCGATAAGTTGGCAAGGTGGGTTTTTCCTAAGGATTACCCGCCTTCCATATTCACTACCTTTACTTTATGGTAGTATCCTCAAAATAATTCCCCGGGCTGGCATTAGCTCTCTGGTCATAGAAAATTGAGCGGAACCGATTTACGCCGATACCTAGCTGGATACCTGGGCCGGACGGCCCTGGGTATAGGGCTTGCGCTTATAGCAGCGGGACTTGGGGTTATCCTGGCAAGAATGGGCCTGCTTCTCTTTGGAGTCACATCCTGGATAGGCTGGCTGGCTATGTTGTTAGGCGGCATCGGGCTGGGGGCCGGACTGGGGAGCGTTACCGCGTGGCTCTGGCTTAAGGGCATGGGGAACGCATTCTCTTCCTTCCTTGCCCTGGTTGCAATAGCAGCGGGAGTAGGTGGCGCCTGGCTTGCCTTTCGGTACGGGACCGGCGTGGAACCGGAGTGTTGCGCTTCGCCCACAATGGGCCCCCTCGCCTACGCTATCATCGGCTCGGTAATTTTGGCCAACCTGGCAGTCCTGGTTTGCGGCGTTACGGGACAGACAATGGCCCGATCCCTTCGCCGGCGCAGCCAACTATCTCCCGGCAGCCCTATCATTCACCAGGCGGAAGAGACTCTCTCCCCGTAGCCTTGTTTTGTTCCAGGGGGATTAAGCAGTGCAAAAGTTCATCCTTCGTCGGTTGGCCATTACCGTAGTCACGTTAATCCTGGTATCTCTTATAGTTTTTGTAATGGCCCGCGCTTCCGGAGACCCGCGCACCCTGTTGCTGGACGACTATGCCAGCACCGAAATGTGGGACGAACTGGGTGTGGAACTGGGGTTGGACAAGCCCCTGTACATCCAGTATGCCATCTTCCTGGGCGATGCCCTCCTCCTGGACTTCGGCGATTCAGTAATCGACAATCAACCGGTAACTGCGACGATTCTGGACCGCCTACCTGCTACGCTGCAGCTGGGCGCCGCCGCCTTCATCTTTTCCCTGGTAATCGGCATTCCTCTGGGCATTCTATCTTCAATCAAGCGGGACAGCTTCTGGGACCAGATAGGCAAACTGGTTGCTCTGCTGGGACAGTCCATGCCGCCCTTCTGGCTGGGCATCATGATGATCTTTTTCTTCGCCGTTATGCTGGGTTGGGTTCCCCCTTCCGGGCGCTACGACTGGAACAGCTTCGTGTTGCCGGCCATCACCCTTGGCTGGTTCACCGTGGCGGCCAATATGCGAATCGTCCGGTCGGCCATGCTGGACAGCCTGGATACCGAGTACATCAAGCTGGCCCGGGCCAAGGGAGTCTCCGAGAGTCAGATTATCTGGAAGCACGCCCTGAAAAACGCCGTAATCCCGCCGCTGACCTTCATGGGCATTACCCTCGGTACGCTGGTTACCGGGTCTATCGTGGCGGAAACTGTATTCGCTTGGCCGGGAATCGGACTGTTGGCCTTTGACGCCCTTCGCCAGTCCGACTACTCCCTGCTGCAGGGGATCGTTGTTTTCTTTGCAGTGATGTACCTGGGGACCTCCCTCCTGGTGGATATCCTCTATGCCTACCTCGACCCCAGAATTCGCTACAGCTAAAGGCTGGGGAGACAATTGATGGCAAATACGGTTCTGGCCACCCGGCCGCCTTCGGCAATAAACGTTACCCAGTGGTGGCGAAAGCTCCGCCGCCGCCACGTGTTCCTGGGAATTTCCGTATTCCTTCTCTTGCTGGTAGCCGGCACGGGCATCCTGGCGCCGCTAATTGCTCCCCACGACCCCCACAGGGGAAATCTGGCCGACCAGAAGTTGCCTCCGGCCTGGATTGGCGAAAGCACGACCACCAAAACGGTGGTCGAGTTCCCCGAGCCCGGTCTAAGCCACCGCCAGATTTCCATTTCCAGGGCCCAGCGAATCGACCCCAACGCGGCCCTGGGCGGGGAGGTTCAGGTGATTTTGCGGGAAGGCGGCAACTCCCGGTATCTGCTGGGAACCGATGACCTGGGGCGGGACATTCTCAGCCGCATCATCTACGGGGCCCGCATCTCCCTGATCATCGCCGGCGTAACCCTGGGTATCGGGGGCGCCATCGGTACCGGACTTGGCCTGATCGCGGGGTATTTCGGCAGGCTGATAGACGAACTTCTCATGCGCATTGTGGACATTTTCCTGGCTCTCCCTCTAGTGCTGGTAGCCCTGGTGCTGGTGGTAGCGGTGGGCCAGTCCTTCTTCATCACCACCATGGTGCTGGTGCTGTTCATCTGGGTGCGGTTTGCCCGTCAGATTCGTGGTGAAGTGCTGCAACTGAAGACCATGGACTACGTGTCCCTGGCCAAGGTAGCCGGCGCTTCGACACCACGCATCCTGTTCGTCCATCTGTTCCCTGGGGTAATCAACACCCTCATCGTGGTGGCTACCTTGCAGGTAAGCATAGTTATCCTGGTGGAATCGACTCTCAGCTTCCTGGGCGCCGGTGTTCCTCCGCCCACCCCGGCCTGGGGTTCCATGGTGGCCGACGGACGGGACTTCCTGGCCGATGCGTGGTGGATATCCACCATGCCAGGCGTTGCCATTCTCTTGACGGTCCTGTCGTTGAACCTCTTTGGCGACTGGCTACGCGACCGGCTGGACCCCAAACTGCGGCAACTGAATTAGGCAGAAATGCAAACCTGGCGCTGCGGGGCGCAGGTAAACCCTTCTCGTAAGAATCAAGGGGGACAGAAAATGGAACAGGTAAGCAGCAGCGTATTCGCGGAAACCCAGATTCGGGGTTGCAACCATGGCTTCGTGGTCACGTCCGAAGGCGTCGTAATGATCGACAGCCCCCAGAAGCCCAGCGACGCCCTTAAACTGAAGGATGAAATCGCCAAGCACGGTGAGTTGCTCTACATCATCAACACCGAACCCCACGGCGACCACTGGACCGGAAATGCCTACTTTGACGTGCCGGTCATCGCCCACGAGGGAGTCCGGCAGCGAATCCTGGATACCAACCTGGAAGAGCATGTAGCCCGGGTGGCCGGCATGGGGCCGGAGGAGCCTGCCTTGCTGGAGAACTACACGCCCAACGCTCCGGTCATCACCTTCCGCAACGGCATGACCCTGCACGTGGGCGACCACACCTTCCAGATGATTCACATGCCAGGCCATACCCTTTACCAGGCGGCTATTCTCATCAAGGAAGAGGGCGTAGTTTTCACCAGCGACAACATCTTCCACAAGGTGCAGACATATATCCAGGAAGCCAATCCCGACCAGTGGCTGCGGGCCCTTGAGTCCCTTCGCCGTCTTGACGAAGAAATATTCATCCCCGGCCATGGCCGCCGCTGCGACAAGAGCTATCTTGACGAGCAGGGAGAGTACATCCTGGAGTGGAAGGAGTACGCACGCCAGGCGGTGGAAAGGGGAATGACCCGCGACGAAGCCGTGGAAAACCTGACCGACCTGACCGACCGCTATCCCATGGACGTAGGGCAGGACGGCACCTCCCCCAGGGTTATGCGGATGAACGCCGCCAACCTGTGGGACTACTGGAGCGGGGAAGGCATCCACACTGACCGACCCGACTAAGCCGCAGTTGCGTATAACCCATCGCCATAAGAGAAAGGGGCAGGCTTCGTGCCTGCCCCAGGTTTATCGGGGCTATTGGCCCAGCCTCTTTGACTTGCGGCCACGTTCATTCTGAGTGAATTCTCGGGGCTGCAAATAAAGGTCCTTTGACGTAAAAGGCCTTTTGCTTAAGGTAGCTAAACCCGCTGCTCTTTGAACGCCCACAACCAGTCCTGGTCGCGGGCCGGGCCGGTAACCCAACGGTCCATTGCCTGTTGCCGGTCGGCTTCGATGTCCACACCCAGGCCGTCGGCCAGCCGGTTCATAAAATTAAACAGGCAGGTAATCGCCACGACCGACAGTATCTGCTCGTCGGTCAGGCCCAGTTCCCGCAGCTGAAGAACGTCTGATTCCCTCATTTCCGTAGGTTGCCTGGTCAGTTTGACGGCAAAATCCAGCATTCCCCGGGTCTGTGGGTCCAGGTCGGCGGTAGTGTAGTCGTGCAGTATGTGGCTGGCATATTCCGGGTCGTCCGAGTGTTGACGGAGGAACCCCCCGTGGGCGGATGCTCAATAACGGCATCGGTTGATCACCGACACCGCTACGGCTATGGACTCTTCCTGGACCCGCGTCAACTCCGATGCGCCGAAGCTGACGGCCTGGTTCAGGTTGCGCACCGCCTCCATCATTTTCGGGTTTATGGACATTGAACTGATGATGCCAGGCATACCCACATCTTCCTGTCTGATCCAGGTCATAAGCTGCTCCTCCCATCGAACACTATTGGTATGAAAGCCCCAGGCAAGCTGCCCGAAGGCGAAGTCCGGCTGATCTTCCCTTCAGTCGCCTACCGAAGCAGGCCGAGCTCCCTCCAGGTAGTGGGTATGTTCCTCTGAATAGGGATTCAGCGCAGGGAAAAAGACCAACAGCTGCGCCGTATCGCTGCCGGTAACCCGGAAGCCGTGCTCGGCCCCAGGCGGAATGACCACAGTGTGGTTGGGCCCCACGGTTCGGGTTTCCCCATCCATGATCACCTCCAGAGTCCCCTCCATAATGACGATCAATTCATCAATGGTGTGGGTGTGGAGGGGTGCGCCGGCGCCTGGTTCTGCGGTGTTGATGCTAAAGGTGCTCGTAACCCCTTGCTCGTGACCGGCAACATCCCACTTGCGGT
Source organism: Dehalococcoidia bacterium (assembly GCA_964291565.2). Taxonomy (GTDB): domain Bacteria; phylum Chloroflexota; class Dehalococcoidia; order Lucifugimonadales; family UBA3495; genus Bin22. The sequence goes on along the minus strand of OZ219949.1, from coordinate 3,031,710 downwards.
AACCGGGCCGCCAGGGAACCTCGGGCGCCTGGGAATGGTCAATTATGGGCATATCGTCCTCCTGTGGGTTTGTCTCGTCCTCCGGCATGGCTGGCAGAATATATTGGCCCTCATTGTACAGCACTAGTGGCCCCGCAATTGCGACTGTCACCTGACTCGGAGGGATAGAGCAGACAATGCTCCCCTCTTCCCCGGGTACATGCCAAAGGTTGATCCCCACACGACAACAATGCGCTCACCCCGTGCTATACTTCCCCCCAATTCAACCGGAAAGGAGAACGCCATGACCACACCGGACAATGACCGCTTTTCCAGGTCATTCACCATTCAGGGCGATGCCATGACCCTGGACGGCATGAAAAAGCAGGCAGAGGCCCGGGGGTTCACCATTATGTGCGACGAAGGTCCCCCCATGGGCGACAACACGGCGCCGTCACCCATGACCTACTTTGCGGTAGCCATCCTGTTTTGAGAAATGACCCAGCTTGAGCGGTACGCTCAAATGATGAAAGTGGACATGGGCCAAATCAAGGCCAACATCGGTTACACGGTCTCAGCCGAAGGCTCGGTGCTCCGGCAGACTATCCAGGCCAAGGCGGACAAGATCGCCATTCACTACGATGTGGAGTCCGGTGATTCCCCGGAGCGGGTGGCCGGCGTGATGCGGAATGCCCGTAACGGTTGCTTTGCGCGCCAGTCTTTCGGCCGGCCCGAGCTGTTTGAGGATACAATCAACCTGAACGGGCAGCCCTTCAACCTGGATGACTACCCGGCACCAAATAGTTAGCATACTGCAGATTGACTTTTGTTAATGCATCTGGCAAAATATATTCTGTAAAGATTATAATATCAGGGGTTGCAGAGACTCCACTTCCTCACCTCCTCGGAGTCTCGGATCCCTGGCACTTACGGGCATAGGCCGGGCCGCCCAGACGCCAACCAAGTTCAGGCAGTCCGCGACAATCCACCAGGACGGGAGCAGGTTGAGGGAACAGGCTAGATGGTAAACCACGATCCGGGCTTGGCCGCTGTCCCTCTCGCTGTGTCTACCAGGGACTTGACCAGGAAATTTGGCTCACTGGCCGCGTTGGATAGGGTCAGCCTGGAAGTCCCACAGGGTACACTCCTGGGCCTCCTGGGGCCCAATGGCTCCGGCAAGACAACCCTTTTGAGTATTCTTGCCGGCTTTATTGCTCCCACCTCCGGGGATTTTCGACTGTTGGAAGAACCCGACCATCACAGGGCTTTGGCCCGCACCGGGTCGCTGATCTCCCGCCCCGTTCTCTGGCCCCACCTGACCTGTTATGACAACCTTCGCTGCCTTCAGGGCTTGGTAGACAGAGACTCCGACTCTGACAGAGTGGAGCAACTTCTCGAAGAAGTGGGGCTGGCCGGAGATGCTGCGAGACGCAAGTTCGGTCAGTGCTCTGTCGGCATGAAGCAACGCCTTGGCCTGGCGGCGGCGTTGCTGGGAGACCCCGATTTACTCCTTCTCGACGAACCAACCACTGGGCTGGACCCCGAGGGTATGGTGGAAATCCGTCAGCTTATCAGTCAACTCGGGAAGGGTGGCGGCCGCACGATCATAATGTCTAGCCACCTGCTTCACGAGGTGGAGTTGACCTGCGACCACTACGCCATAATCTATCGCAGCAAGATTGTTGACCAGGGGCCGGTTAAGGCCAGTCCATCGGACAGCGTCAAGACCAGGATTAGAACTACTGACGATGCAAGGGCCCTGGAGCATCTTGCCGGTAAGGGATGGCAAGTAAAGACCAATAATGGAACTTCTGCCAGTCCGCACCTACTGGAGGTCGACACGACTCCAGGCATGGAGTGGAAAGTAGCCCGCGATCTTTCTGAAGTAGGCGTTTATCCCCTGGAGATGCTCCCGCTGGCTAAGGAAAACACCGCTGATTCGCTGGAGAGCAAATACCTGGCTGCCGTGGGCAACATTGCCTCCCAGGGGCCGGGAGAGGCTGGATGAGTCAGCTTATCTCGTTAGTCCGGTGGGAGTATTTTCGCCAGGCCCGGAAGCCCAGCTTCCTGGTTCTCTATGGCCTCGCAATCTTGCTGGCTGTCCTGCCCCTCTCCTTCGGTGTTTTGCAGTCCCTGGAGGTAATTCCGCTCCCCTTGACCTCAGGCTTCCTCCAGCTTGCGTCCGGGGTCCTGTGGGTCGCCTCTCCCGTTCTGGCAGTTGTAACGGTGGCCTTCGTTCACGCTAGTGATTTGCAGGGCGGATACTGCCGGACTTTGACTGCAAAGGGAGCTGCCAGGGACACAGTCCTTACTTCAAAAGCTCTGCTGACTATAATCTTGATGCTCACGTTCCACCTTGTTGTGCTGGCGCTGGCGCTGGTCCTGACAGTCGCCCTTTCGGCCGGTTGGGATGGCATTGGAACAGACCTGGCTTCTATTGGCGCTTCCTTCCTCAACACACTTCTTTACGGGGCTTTCGCTATGGTCCTGAGCTACTGGCGCCAGTCCGTTGCATTCACTGTGGGTATGGGCATCACGGTCATCTTCCTTGAAGCAATTGCCTACCCGTTGGCCGGCGCACTGGGAGAGCTACTGGGCTGGCCCATAAGCTCCGTTACTTCCTGGACAATGTGGGGCATCGCCCAGGGCTTGCAGGGGGAAAGCGTCCTCCTGGATAGGGACTGGTTTGTCCCCATCGCCGCGGGGTATACGGCTGCACTGGTCGGTCTGTCGGTCCTGGCCTTCCGCAAATTTGATCTACGGGCCGGCAGCGATTAACAACCCAATGCCAGTTCACTTCCGCTCCTGGATGTTCTGACTTCACAATTTCTTGACAATGTTCTCCTAGGCTATCTGCGTTTCCCATTAATGCCAAGGCTAGGGAAGCTGGAGAATCCGCCAGCATATTCCGTGCGTATTCCTTTGCAACCGGTCATTGATCTGCGCAATGGGAACGGGCTGTGCTGTCAGCAGAGTCGTTGACACCTAACTATGCGTGGGATACCATCGATTACCAGTTGTTACCAGCGATTCAAGGTTTCAATAGTTTTTCAATAGGCATGGCATTCTTCCCACGCACTTTGGAGTGGGAACACGAAGGTAGGAATGCGAGTTCTTTCAGGTCTCGGGCGAATACTGACAAGCTGGTTTGTGGCCGGTCCGATTCTGGCCATCGTTGGCATTGCAATAGGCTACGGCCTTTTCTTCTACGCACTGCCGGCGAAGCCCAAGATTGGTGTCATTGACATTCCTTTTACCGGCATCTCTGAAAACTCCGCAGCAATCATCACATCGTTTCTGGAGTATTCGCGCCGCAATCCCGAGATAAAGGGTGTAGTAATCAAGATGGCGAGCCCGGGGGGTGGCGCATCTGCCAGCGAGCAACTGTACCACGAGACCGCCAAGTTGCGGGCCGAAAAACCTGTCGTGATGGTCATGAACGGCATGATGGCCAGCGGCGGCTACATGATGGCTATGGGCACTAACCACACCTTCGCAAAAACCTCATCTCTGGTTGGCAACGTTGGAGTCGTAGCCGGCACGGGACCTATTTTCCCTCCCCAGATTCCCGAGCAATTCGCCTTCACCGGCCCTTACAAGCTCACCGGCGTCTCACGCAGAGACTGGATCTCCGACCTGGATATGTTGAAAGAAGCATTTGTGGAAATGGTGGTCAGAGAACGGGGCGACAAGCTGAAAATCTCCCGCGAAGAAGTTGGGAACGGCAAGCTCTATACTGGTATGGAGGCGGTGTCGTTGGGCCTTGTCGATGAAATAGGTAGCGACACGGAGGCCTACAAGAAGGTGGCGGAACTGGCCGGCATACGGAATTACAGCCTGGTCAACGTTAACGTGGAAGTGAATCGCCTGTTTGTTCAGGACTTGCGGCGCATCTATTCCTCCACTGGCGACGCCAACGAACCCCTGACTGAATCCGACGTCGACCTGCTCAACATTCTGGCAAGCCGTAATGCCTTGATTGGAAAGGGGGAACCGGCCCAGACCGCAGACGCCGCAGACTTTCCCGAATCCTTCGAGCAGGTGGAAATAGCGCCCTACCTGGACGGCACCGGCTTCATCAACCGTCCGCTGGAATACGGTGTCTTTGGAGTCCCCACCGAACAGCAGTTCCCGAATCTGCCCTTGGAAATGAACCGTCCCCAGTTCTACTACCTATACGTAGGAGCCGACCACTAAAGTGTGGAAACTTCTAGTCCTTCCCGTTTTCCTGGTTGCCTTTCTCCTGGCGGCGTTCCTGGTATTTTATCGGGGGACCTATTCCCTCCGCCTCTCCCCGATATAGCGTTTCAGGAGATAGAGTCCGTTCCGGTCACTAGTATCAACTTTCCGGACCAGCCCGTCATGACTTCCAGCCCTGTTGGAAGCGATGCCCGCGGGCATCTGCTAATTGATGCGGCACATCGCAACAACTTTGGCCACTCCGAGTTGAATGTCCTCCTCTCCCGCGTATCCGCAAGGGGGTACAGCTCCAGCTTCTATGATGCCGACGAGCCGGGGTTCCCTGGCCGACGAACTCAGCCAGGCTGACGCTTTTCTGGTAATACTGCCGGTTGCCTGGTTTTCGCCCGATGAGATCGCAGCCGTTCTGAAGTTCGTAGAGGACGGCGGTAAAGTCCTGTTGGTAGGGGATCCCGGCCGTTTCTTCCACATGAATGACCTGTCTGAACCCCTCGGCGTGTTTTTCCAGCCTGATTTCCTTTACAACCTGGACGAGTACGACTCCAATTTCCGCGAAATTTTCGTTCGGGACTTTGAGGCAGACCCCATTACTACCGGCGTGAGTGAAGTTGCGTTCTATTACGCAGGCTCTTTGCAATCCGCAGGGCCGGGGCTGGCCTATACCGGCGGACAGACCACCTCCAGCATCTCCGAGGTGAATGAACCCCATTCTCCCATCGCCATCGGCGGCCACCGTAATGTCCTGGCAGTTTATGACTGGACCTTCATGATCCCGCCCTACAGCGGCGTCAAGGACAACGCCAGAATGGTGTCCAACATCGCGGACTTCCTGACCGAGAGCGACCGAACTTACCGGTTGACCCAGTTCCCCAGGTTTTTCCAGGGAGACGTAGACATTCTCGTAGAGGATCCCAGCCTGGTCACAAGGGCTGCGTCCATGAAGCGGTTGCTGTCCGGCGAGGGAGTTAACGCCCAGCTGCAAGGGTCGGAAAACGTGGGCCGTGACACCATCTATCTGGGCCTCTTCAGCGAACACTCCAGCGCGGCGCGATACCTTGAAGCAAACGGCATCCTCATCAGCGATACCTTGACCACGCCCTTCGCATCCGGAATACCGCTGGAAGATATGGCCGTCATTTCCCTCAATAGCTCAAGGGACCGGGACGTGCTGGTGATTATGGCGGATACGGCGGAAGGCCTGGAAACGGCGCTCTCCCGGCTTCAAAGTGGCGCATTCAGGGGCAGCCTGGTCAACGATAATACAGGGGTGTTAGAGACCAAATGAAGATAATCCTCCGTCCATTGTTTTTTTTCTCTCTGGGACTCCTGGCGGTCCTGGCGCTGGCGTGCAGTAGCCAGGCCACTGAACCCGAATCGGGACCGAGTCTGAGTACGGACTCTTCTCCGGCCGGCAATGTGTCACCCACTCCAATCCCCGTGTCGCCGGAACTGATTCAGGACCATGCCGAATCCCAGCAGGCTATAAACGAGGACTGGGACTCTTTCCACGTGGACTTTGACCGCTGGCGTTCAGGTATCAATGCCTGTGACCGTGCGGCGGCGGAGACTGCCCTTCGTATTTTTGCCAGCGACTTCGGAAAAATTACTAGCCAGGCTCGCAACCTTCCAGGTAAGGGAATCGCACGGGAATTGCCCGACGAGGTCATTGCGGCCGCAGTCAGCGAAGAGGCCTCACTGAGAGGCCTGCGGGACAACTGGAACCCTTCCAATACCATGCTGCTGGAAAACGCTCAGACCACCAGGGCCGCCGCCGCAGATATGCTCCGGGCGACCCAGGTAGCCGTTGACAGACTGGAAGAAATGGACGATCCGGATGACCGCCAGCTTGCCAAGGATTTCGCCAAAGAACTGGCGCCGGTGGAAGCAGCGTGGGACGAATTCTACGACTCCTATGGAACCCTGGAAGATGAACACCTGGAGCTGGAGTCCAGTGAAATTGTGAGCAGGCTCCGGGATCTGGTAGACGAGCATGAAGCCGTCGTGGAAGCCCTGGAAGACATCCCCTCTGACAAAGTAACCGATCCAGTACATGACCCGCTGATTGAAGCCGCAGAGTCCGAAGAGGAAGCCTTGGGCGACCTGCTGGACACTATCCGCCGGGCCGCCCGGGCGGAAGCAATCAGTATGGAAGAGAACGGGGAAGAGGCTGATAATGGTGGTGAGCCTGCCGAAACCAACGGCGCAAACGGCGCAATGATGGATTCGGGAGAGAGCGAAGAGGCCGGCAACGGCCCCGGAAATGGCGCTCCCCAGGGCTCGGCACAAGACACCCACCAGGGCAGCCTGGCATTGGGCGAGAACGCCGGGGCAGTAGCTCCTAACTCTCAAGGCGGGACACCGGGGTCCACTCCCATACTTTCAGCCAGGAACACTACGGGCGCCTCAGGCCAACAGGGTGCGGCCCAAGCCTCCGAGGATTCCGAGGAGAATGGAGCAGCATTGCCCGACTACTCGGAACACTTTGATGCCTTTGACGAAACGCTGGACAGCACCAGGGCAATTCGCCGCAAGGCAGACAGGGACCTGGAAGACCTGGTGGAGGGCTTTAGCGAAAATGACCGCGAAGCGTTGGCCGACTTTGTGGCCGCCTTCGGTGAACTGATGGACGACTGGGACGCCTTCCACAGCGAGTTTGACAGCTGGAACCGCACTGAAGGGGATTGCGACCGTGCCGGCGCCGCCTCTGCGTTGCAGCTCTACAACCAGCGTTTCAGTGAAATTGCCAGTCGGGTGCGTGGCCTCTCACAGGTCTCGTACCTGAGGCCCAGCTCCGACCTGCTCTCCGAGGCGGTGGAACGGGAGGGCGCAGCCCTGCGCAGCCTCTCAAACACCTGGGCTCCTTACGAAAGCGACGTATACCGGGGGATGGACGAAGAGCGGGCCAATGCGGACAAGCTCCGCCGCCTGGCGGACCGGAGAGTCCAGGAACTCCTGGAGCGGAACGGCATACCCCTCAACCAGTAGAACTTACTAACGCGACCGCATAATTCAGCCCCGGCCCTCTGTGAGTGGCCGGGGCTTTCCTTTCCCTGAATAGAGCGCCAGGGTTAAGTACGAAGCCGACGTGCGCTGAAAGTGGTCTCCGGCTGTCTCACCTCGCTAAGTGGACATCATCAGCTTCTCGCACATCTCAGCCCCTGTAGGACTTCTGGAATCAGGGCTGTTTCTTCCCGTGTATGGAAGGAGCGGACTCCGATACCTACGGGCAGGGCCGCGATTCCGTGCTGAAAGAACACATTGGCGTCGGAGCCTCCCCCACTACCACCGAGCATCGGCTCCAGCCCGACCTCCGCCAATGCCCGCGCCAGCATCGCCACTGTGGGATGTTCGGGTTCCACCCGGTAAGACTGGTATGTGTTAGTGATGTCCAGGTCAATTCGGGCCTCAGGGTACATCTTCCCGACCTCGCTGAACACCCTTCGGAAACTGTCAGTGAAGTGGTCCAGCTTCTGCTGGTCGCGGCTGCGAATTTCCCCATCGAGAAATGCCCGTTCAGGGACTATGTTGCGTTTCAGCCCACCTTCCAGGTAACCAATATTGGAGGTAGTCTCTTCGTCAATCCTGCCCAACGGCAGCCTGGTGAGGAGGTGCCCGGCGACCACCAGGGCGGATATCCCATTCTCCGGTTCCAGGCCGGCATGGGAAGCCCGGCCGGTGATTTCCGCCTTGACCACATTCTGGGCCGGCGCCGAAACTGTCACCCGGTTCACCGGACCCTCGCCGTCAAATACTACACCCCGTTTGGCGCTGATGAGGCTGAAATCCAGGTTACGCGCCCCGTTAAGGCCACCCTCCTCGGCCCGGGAGAATACTACCTCCACCGGTACATGAGAAGCTCCCGACTCAACACGGCGGTCAGCCCTTCCAGGACAATGGCAACGCCTGCCTTGCAATCTCCACCCAGGATGGTAGTTCCATCTGAACGCAGAACGTCGCCGTCGAGGTGCGGCTGGATGCCTCTCCCCGGTTCAACGGTATCCAGGTGTGCCGACAGCATAAGGGGCTCGCCCCGCCCATCAAGGGTAGCAATCAGGTTCTGATAGTCGTCATGGCGAACCCTAAACCCCAGGTTCTGTAGTCGGGAAGTAACTTCCCGGTCAATGTCATCCTCTTCCCCGGTGGGACTGTCAATCCGGATCAAGTCGATAAGCGTTTCAACCAGTCGGTCACGATTGGCCATAGGTACACCCCTTTAGACCATTGAAGGCGTTGAAACAATGTCGGGAAAAGGATCGTTGACTGGGTCCCATGTCCGGACGCCGTAAGGTCCCTTAATCGGAGCGAAATGGGGCCCCTAAATAGCCCCCAGCACCACCTGAACTATCCGCTTCTCCAGAGCCAGGGCCAGATTCCCGGTCAGGTCGAGGCGGTCGTGATTCCCGACGGTGCCTACAAACGCCACACCCAGGATTCTTCCCACCCGGAAATCGATAACCGTTGAAGAAACAACGCCCTGGGGTCCGCCTTGTACCGCCTTCAACGCAACGGCTTCATCGAAAAAGCCCGAAGGATTCAGGCGATCCACCGATATTAGCTGGTGGCCCTCCCCCACACTCTCACCCACGTTGCTTTCGAAGTCCTTTAGGAAAATGTCGGTCATCCACGAGGTGACGGACTCCGGCTTGTCAAACAGGTGGGCCACCGTCGATCCAACAAAGTTGAATCCGTCGAATACGTTCATCTCCGATGTAGGACCAAACTCTCGCATGTAACCGGTGATGCGGCCGGCCTGGCTGAACCTGGCCGCGGTACTGCCGGCGAACCCGTGGGCCGCCATGTTCTCATTATCCAGAACGCCCACCCGCACCTGCTGGTAACTCTGGAAGTCCTCGGGAAGGTCGCTGCGGTCCAGTACCATGTACTCCAGGTCCTGGTCCGAGACACGGTAGGTGGCGCGTTCTAGTGCTGCGGATGTCAATGGGAACCTCGCTTTCCTGTCAAAAAGTATCAGTCCGACGGGAAAGGGAGCCGGTTTGTCCATTTCTGGCGCCCTTTCCCCTTCGGCTTGGTATCGGGCCAGTTAGCCGCAAACCATGGGATAAACGTGGCGGCCGCGGGACATTTCACCGGGGACCTGGGTCTTGCTCCAGGTCTCGCCACGGTCGTTGCTGCGGAAAACCAGTCCATCCCGGTCGCTGCAGTAGACGTTGTTGGGCGCCTTGGGGTCAATGGCAATCTGGAACATGCGGCTGGGGGCAATTTCACCCAGTTCGACCCGCTCCCAGGTCTCCCCGGCATCGCGGCTCCGCACCAGCACACCGGCCTCGACGGTACCCGGCGGCGAACTCCCACCACCGGCGCCTGCCGCCAGGTACATGGTGTTGGGATCGTCTGGAGCCACCACCAGGTCACGGCAGTAACTACCGCCGGGGAACATTTCCTCAATGTCGACAAATTCCCAGTTGCTGCCGCTGTTCCGGCTACGGAACATGGCCAGCTGGGTGATGATGTAGACCAGGCCCGGCGCTTTGCGGTTCACCTGGACGCCGTGCAGGTCCACTGGGCCCGTCCTGGTGTAATGGCCGTCAGTAATCGATTCCCAGTTCTCCCCGCCGTCCCGGCTGGCGACCAGGCCGCCAACTTCGATAGCTCCATAGATGTCCTGGGGATTGTGGGAGTCGATGGCCAGCCCAATTACCCGTTTGCAGATGGGGTAGGGATTCATCGTGATGTGGGGGAAAGAAATGTCGGCAGTATTGCCCTTCCGCCAGGTTGCTCCACCGTCGTCGGAGCGGCAAATCACGTACTGGTCGTACCCAGCGTACATTATGGACGGGTCTTGGGGGTGTACTGCCAGTGACCACACATCTCCTTCAGGAGAATCGGTGCGTTCCCAGTGGTCTCCCCGGTCTTCGCTACGGAATACCCCGGACTGGGTGCCGGCATAAACCACCGAGGAATTTTCGGGGTGCACCATTAGGGCCCTCACCTGGGGTTCTTCGGGCAGTCCCTTGGCAACGCTCTGCCAGTTGTCCTCCCCATCGGCCTGGCGATAAAGTCCACCGTTGCCCAGAGGCCTGGGCTCCCCTATGCCCTCAATCAGCGGTCCTTCACCGGCAATTCCTACGTAGAGGTGTGTTCGGTGCTCTGCAGCCATACTGCCCTCCCATTCGATTTGCGATTTGAAACGTTAGTACGTTTACCCAATGGATTTTTCTGCTAATCGGCTTCCTTGTCAAGGGGGTGACGTAGCTCAGGCCATTACGGCTATGCGCTAAACCGGCCGGAATGTGGCAAGTAATGACGGTCTGCGGTAGTATGTACGGCATAATGTCCTCTAGGAGCAGGCATAGATGAAGAACAAAATCTACCAGACTTTTGACGAGGCAGTCGCCGATGTTGCCGATGGTTCGACTTTCATGGCGCCCGGCTTCAGCGGCGTGGGTGTGCCCCGCAACCTGCTGGCTGCCCTCCATCGCCAGGGAGCCAAGGGCCTGACCGGCATTTCCAACAACTGCGGCACCTTGGACGAAAAGGTGGATGTGGGTACCTTGATTGAAGCCGGGCAGGTGAAGAAGATGTACGCCGCCTTCACTTCGCCCACCCATCCTTCCCAGATAAGCCCCTTTGTCCGAATGTACAATGAGGGCACTATCGACGCTGAGACTGTGCCCCAGGGGACTCTGGCCGAGCGCATCCGAGCCGCAGCTTCGGGTATCGGAGCCTTCTACACTCCCGCCAGCGTCGGCACCGAACTGGCCGAAGGGAAAGAACACCGTGAGATTAACGGGCGCACCTACGTGCTCGAATTCCCCCTCCACGCCGACTACGCGCTGATTCGGGCCTGGAGAGCCGACGAGTTCGGCAACTTGCAGTTCCGGCTCGCCCAGCGAAATTTCAATCCCATTATGGCAATGGCCGCTCGAGTCACGGTGGTCGAAATTGAGGACGAGATTGTCCCGGTCGGAGAACTGGACCCGGACAAGATTCACGTCCCCGGCGTTTACGTGAACCGCCTGGTAAAGATTCCGCCCGACGGCATTTTTGACTAAGCCAGGGCCCTCGCATTTACTGTAAGTTCCCTCAAGGAGGAAACAAAATGGCTGGAGAGAAACCCAAGCTGCAGCGCCAGGCCATGTGCGACCGCTTGGCCATGGAGTTTCAGGACGACTGGATTGTGAACCTGGGCGTGGGAATGCCCACCCTGTGCTCCAATTACGTCGACCCCACCAAGGACCTGATCTTTCACTCGGAAAACGGAGTCATTGGTTACGGGCCTCTGGCGCCCGCCGGTGAAGAGGACAAGCATCTGGTTAACGCAGGGGGACAGAATGTGGTGCCTATGCCCGGAATGGCCATTGTTCACCACGCCGACTCCTTCGCGCTTATACGGGGCGGAATGGTAGATGTAACGGTAATGGGCGCCTACGAAGTTGCCGAGAACGGTGACTTCGCCAACTGGCGGATTCCCAATCGTAAAGGCGGCGGCATCGGAGGCGCCATGGACCTGGCCGCCTGCGCCAAACAGGTCTTCATCGCCATGGAACATACTACCCGGGACGGTAAGCCCAGGATGCTGAAGCGTTGCGCTCTCCCCATCACTGCGCCTGGCGTCGTAACCCTGGTGGCCACCGACCTTGGCCTGTTCAAAATAACACCGGAAGGTTTTGAGTTGCGGGAACACGCCCCGGGCTGGAACCCGGAGGAAATCCAGGAACTCACGGAAGCTGAGTTGATTATTCCGTCAGACTTGAAGGAGTTTCGGTTCCGGGATTAACCAATTGGTGTCGGCTGGGGCCAAAGTCAACCCGCAAAGAATTGAAACATGAGTCATCCCGAATTTTGGGGAACTTAGGGAAAGTAGTCCGGGAAAAGCCTACAAAAGAAGCCCCCATTTTGGTGGAGTAGAAGTGAGCAAACTTCGAAACACCGAAAGGGGGGCTTTTCTATGGTGGGGGAAAGGGAGGGGCGGAGGCAAGCCCAATCGGCAGCGAATTTACTGGAATTATTTATCGGTCCCCTGGAGGGGTGGCTGGATGATCAGTTGGACCGAAGGTTGGTACGCACCTTTTTCCTGGCCCTGGTGGCCATGGTACGACTGCGCCACAACCGGTCGGGACTGTTGCTCAGTGAACTGGGGGCCCACATACTTTCCCCAGACAAAGCTCCGGCAGGCACCAAGCGTTTAAGCAACCTGCTCCGGTCTCCCAAGTGGTCCCACACCCTGCTGGAACGCTTTCTGTGGTACCGGGCCGACCTGGCCCTGGAATCGCTGCAAGAGGCAGGGGAGCCAGCATTGGCCCTGTGGGACGAAAGTGTCCTGGAGAAATCGGAAAGCATCGCCCTGGAGGGGTTGGGGCCGGTGCGCTCCAGCAAGGCCGCCCGCCTCAAGCGCATCAAGCCCGGCTACTACAATCCCCCAGGGGGTCCACCCGTATTCGTCCCAGGGCTCCAGTGGATTGCCATCATGGTAGCCGGCTACTCGGGGCCGCCCACCCTGGCGGCCATGCGCTGGTGGACCCGGCGCGGCCCTTGGGCCACCGACCGGTTTACCAATCTCAGTTCTCTGTTGGACCAGTGTTCCGAGAAGTGGGGTCAGGGGGTGATCCATGTGTGGGACCGGGGCTTCGCCGGTGGTCCCTGGCTCAAGGAGTTGACCAGCCGACGATTGCGCTTCGTCCTGCGCTGGCACACCAACTACTTGCTTACCGACGGCCAGGGCAGCCGCCGCGCCTGGCAGATCTCCCGAGGAAAGCGTTCCGTGGACCACCGGATGCTTTGGGACATCAACCGCCGTCAGTACCGCAAGACGGGCATCGTCTACCTGCCGGTACGCCATCCCCAGGTGGACCAGTCCCTGTGGCTGGTGGTATCTCGACCCGGACAAGGCCGCAAGCCCTGGTACCTGCTGACCAACGAACCCATCGCTACGGTGGATGATGCCTGGAAAGTGGTCTTCGCCTATGCCCGCCGCTGGCAGGTGGAACTGTGCTACCGAGCCTGCAAGACCGACCTGGCCATGGAAAGCCCACGCCTCTGGTTCTGGGAAAACCGGCTCAAGTTGCTGCTCATGGTCAGCCTCCTCTACTCCTTCCTGCTATCCCTGCTGGATCCCCAATGTCAGCTACTGCTGCAAGAACTGCTGCGAAGCTGGTGCCACAGAACCGGAAAGCGGTACCGCGACGCCGCGATACCGCTTCCCAGACTGAGATCAGCTCTAAGTTCCCTCTGGCTAACCCATCATCCTACATTTTCTATCTGTTCCCAAAATTCGGGATGACTCATGTTCCTGATGCCCCGTCAACATGCCGCATCGCCCTAGAAGAACGCCGCACCACCATTCACGTGCAGCGTTTGTCCGGTTATGAACCCCCCATCATCGCTGACCAGGAAAAGACAGGCAGCGGCGATTTCGTCGGTCTTGCCCTGGCGCCCCAGGGGTATGCCGGCAGCGTTGGGAGGACGGGCCTCCGGGTACCACTCCGGGTTGGCCCGGCTGGTATCAATGCTGCCAGGGGATACCACATTCACCCGCACGTTGTAGGGTGCAAACTCAGTGGCCAGGCTTCGCGAAAAGCCCACCAGCCCCATCTTGGCAGCCGACACGTGGCCCCGCTGGGCGCCGCCGGCCCAGGCTCCATCTCCCGTGAAAAAGAGGACGCGTCCATAGTTGTTTTCCACCATGGAAGACATTACCGCGTGGGTGCAGTAGAAGGCGCCGTCCAGCACCACACCGCGCACGTACTCCCAGTCTTCCAGGGTCAGGTCCAGGAAGGGCTTGTGAGGACGAATTGCGGCATTGTTCAGCAGAATATCGATGCGGCCAAACTCCTCCAGGGCCATGTTCACCATGCTGTCAACCTGTTCCTTGTTGGAGACGTCAGCCAGGACAGGAAGCGCCCGGCGGCCCAGCGCGCGCACTTCCTCAGCCACGGCTTCAGCCTCCTCCCGGTTGCTGCGGGCGTTCACTATGATGTCTGCTCCCTCTTCGGCAAACTTGAGGGCTGTGGCCCGGCCAATATTGCGGCCCGAGCCGGTTATCAGGGCTACCTTGTCGTCTAGTTTTCCCATAATCTACTGCTCCTGCCATTTATCCGGCTCACAAGAAGTCCTGTCTCATAGGCCAGCCTTCCCATCAACCAGTAGCTTATCTGCTGATCCGCTCCGTCCACCCGATGGCAGCCGCTAAGTCCCGTACAGTCGGTTGAGGTTGCCGTAGCGGTCAGGGTCCAGGTCTTTCCCAATAAGCGCGGGATGGTCGGGACCGTAGCGGTGGGCGCGAAATACCCCGTTCTGCGCGGGTCCGCCACCCGATTCACCAAAGAAAGGATTTACGTACTCCCACACTATTTCCCTGGACTGGGTTACTTCGAATATCCTGCCTGGCGCCCCCTCGCAGATGACGGTATTGCCGTTAGGCTGCCGTTCGGCGCTGCTGATGTTATAGCTGTAGAAGGATATATCCGGCGTGCCGGTGTACTCCCAGCCGATTTCGCTTGTGTCGGGATCCACTTCAATGATGCGGGAACGGCTGGCGCCCCGACGGTGGCAGCCGTTGTCGAAAATCATGACTCGGCCGCTTGGTAGCCAGGTGGGATGGTGCTGGTGATTGACTTCTCCCGGGCCCCACTTCCAGCGGAACTCGCCGGTGGCCTTATCAACGATGCCAACGGTGCTCGTCTGGCGGTAGCTGACCAGCAGGTCTCCTTCGGGAGTAACGTTCAAGGCATTCTGATGCGACCACTCGTGCCGGCCCTCCATGGGGCAAATGACATCTTCGTCCACACTCAGGAAGTCCCACGACTTCCATTCGTACACTACATCGCCGTCAGGAGTAATTTCCTGGACGACGTCGCCCCACATTTCCTCATTTTCCTCTGATGAATACCCTCCCTTTACACTCGCCGCCAATTCCGACGGCACGGGCGCCCAAAGCAAGACCAGGGTATTGCCATTGAGCAGGCGCTCAAAGTCATGGTGAAGGTACATATCTGGACTGCGGTACTTCCAGACCTGGTTGCCGTCCCAGTCCAGTTCGATCAATGACATGGAGCGTCCGCCAAACTGGGGCCCTTCGTTTTCGTTGCGGGCGGTCCGGCTGCGGAAAAGAAGGTGACCATTAGGCAGCAGGTAGCCATAGACAATTTCCTCCGGATGGTACCAGCGGTGACAGATGCGTCCCTCCATGTCGATCAAGTTCGCAAAGGAGCCGCCCCGGTTGGTGGCTACCAGGGTGTAGCCCCGGTAGCTCTGCTGGGGGTTGTAGTAAATCAGTCCGTTCTTATGGTGACTGGACCAGCCCATAGAGACCTCCCGGTTCAGTTACAGCTACAGGGGAATTTCACGTGGATTGTGGGCCAGCAAGGCAAAACTGTCAAACCAACTTCCGGCGGAGCGATATGGGTAGCGACGGAATACACCACTTAGGACAGCGAACGATTGAACTCTTCCTCCAACCGGGCCGGCGGGCTAGCTGCGTCTGGCCCTTGAATCAGAAAAGCCCCAACGCACTCACGCCTGCAACTATCATCGTGATAGCCGCCAGTTTCAATACCAGGGCCTGCCTGTGGATGGCTTCCTGCATAAGTTGCCAACGCCCCTGGCTCAAAGCGGTTGCCAGGACAAACACGAACAGGGGCGTGGTGGCCAGGAAGGCGCTCACCAGCGACACCGGTCCCAGCTTGGTGGCCAGCAGGGCGCCCGCAACTACGCCCAGGGGCAGCAGGCCCTCTCCCACCGTCAGCAGGGCTACAGTCTGAGGACTGCGCATCGCCTTCACTAGCTGCACGCAGACCCGCGGACGGCAAAAGGGCAGGAAGGCCAGGAGGGTCCCAACCTGCTGGTATATAAAGACTGCCACGAAGGATCCTTCCTCCAGGGCTATCTTGGCGGCGAAAATTCCCACGCCGATGAACATGCCGCTGGCAAGCGACGCCGGAACTCCACGGGACAACCGGGGCGCCACCAGTCCCCCGGGGGACGCTGGAAGGGAGATGAGGGTAGTGCCCAGTACCACCAGCAATATAGCGGCCCATTGAAGGGGATTAAGTATCTCACCGAGGAACGGCACCGCCAGAAGCGCCACCACGATGGGGTAGACTTGAGAAATGGCCACCGCCCGGGATGCTTCGTCGATTTTCAGGGCCACGAAGAGCAGGGCGTAACCAATTCCCAGGGTTAGCCCCGAACCCAGCGCAGCGAAAATGTATGGCGCCGATATGTCGGTGGGAACGCCGAAGATGCCAATTGCTGCAACTATGTAGATGATCAGGGCGAAGGCGACCCAGGCGTAAAGGCAGTCCAGGCTGGGAAGGTGCCGGTCCAGGAGGCGTTTATCGGCGAGGTTGACAACGGCCAGCGTCGCCGCCGTTGCAAGGGAGATAACGATCCACATCAGTCTGGGGCCCCGGTGTCAGTCGCCACGAGGTGGGCAAATTTCGTCGCCGGCAGATCCTGCGAACTTATACCTAAAACCCCTGTCGCGATCCAGGCGCAAACCAGGCTTGGAAGAACCCTTAAGTGGAGGAAGGCAAGAATTGTAGTGGTCATCGGCCGGGCAGGGCTGGAGCAGGCGGCGCTTGCCTCTTCAGGCTGGCAAAGTGAATTGCTCCCACCACCGCCGGCAAGGAAACCGCGTATGCGGTCCACAATAGCGAGTAGCCAAGAATGTTGAAGTAGCCCATAAAAGCAGTTACCAACACCGTTCCAACAAAGAAAGTTGCCAGCCCCCACGTGGTGCTGCGGTGGCGGCATAACAGCAAAAAAGCCGGGGCCGCGACCACTAACGCGGGAACAGTAACCATACCGCACAGGACTCCCACCGCAGTGGCTGCGCCGCGCCCTCCCGCGCCCTTCAGGTAGACCGACCAACTGTGGCCCACCACGGCCGCTACGCCTGCCGCAAGGATGACGCCATTGCGGAACGCGTCGCCTGTCAAGCCTCCAGCCAAAGGATGTTCCATTGCTGAAGCAGGCGAAATCCAGCGGGCAACAAGCACTACCAGTAACCCCTTGGCAACATCAATGACCGCAACGAGGACTGCGGGCCTGATTCCAGCGACTCGGGACACGTTCTCCGCCCCGGCATTGCCGTTGCCCAATTGCCTTATGTCCAGTCCCATGCGCCGACGAACTACCATGTAAGATGGCGAAAGACTGCCCACCAGGTAGGAGACGATGACAACGGAAACCACCAGCGCCAGAAGCTCCCCGTTCTGTGGAAACTGGAGCGTCATCTCCATCAACCTCCCGGAAAAGGGTTGGAGACTCTGGGGTCAGCGGACGAGGCATTTGTTGCCTAGACAGTCACCAAGCGGGGCGAGGCCGGGGTGCACCAGTGGCGATATTTCTCGTTGCGACCGACGACGATGTCAAAGTACATCTTCTGGAGCTTGGTGGAAACTGGGCCGGCCTTGCCGTCAGCAATCAGTCGGTGGTCCAACTCCACTACCGGCGTGAGGTGTGCCGCGGTGCCGGTGAGGAACACCTCGTCGGCCAGGTAAAGTTCACTGCGGTCGATGCTCCGCTCCTGCACCTTCAGCCCCAATTCGGTCTCGGCCAGTTCGATAACTGTGTCCCGTGTTATCCCCGGCAGGACATTGTCCTCCAGGTTAGGGGTGATCAACTGACCGTTGGAGATGACGAACAGGTTCTCGCCCGAGCCCTCGCAGACGTGGCCATCCTGGTTGAGGATTATGGCTTCGTCGAAGCCCGCCAGCGTCGCCTCCGTCTTGGCCAGGATGCTGTTGACGTAGATGCCGCAGATTTTCAGCCGGGCGGGAATCATGGGATCGTCCACCCTGCGCCAGGAAGAAGTGCAGCAGTGAAGCAGGTCGGAGCCAAGATAGTTGCCAAAGGGAACAGTGATGAGGGTAAAATCGCTTTCCAGGTCCTGCAGCTTCAGGTTCGCCACCATCTCGGCGCTCTTGTACACCAGGGGGCGGATATAGATGTCCTGGTTGTGCTCATTGCGTTCCACCAGCTCCACGGTGATCTCGCAGAGATCTTCAACGGAATAGGGAATGTTGAGCATAAGCAGGCGAGTGCCCCGCAGCAGCCGCTCGTAATGCTCGCGGAGGCGGAAAATATTGACTAAACCCTGATCTTCATTCCAGTTGCCGCGAATACCTTCAAAAACACCTGTGCCGTAGTGCAGTGCGTGGGTCATTACGCTGACCTTGGCCTGGCTCAGAGGAACATACTCTCCTCGGAAAAAGGCTAACAACTCTCCGGCCTGGCTGCTGGTCTGACCTGTACTCACGGCATTTCCCCCTTGCAGGACAATACAATCTGGCAGAGATTATAAGCGGCTTTTCCCAATCAGCACAAGGTTTGGCAGGCTCGTGGAACCGCACCATATCCAGGCGGTTAGCTAACGGTAGGAGCGGTACATAACAACCTCTGGCAGGTTCTTGATACTTCCGCCCAGGACCACATCACGCAAGACAGACATTAACCAATCCCTAAAAACATAGCGGCGCTCAATCGACCCTCAAGCATCAAACCAGGAGACGGCCCCCCGTCTTGAACCTCCCACACTGGATACAACACTTACCGGGCATTTGGCCACGGCAGTGCAAAGGTGGCGCCTACAGGGGGCACCAATTCGCCGAATAGAAAAGTCGCGACCTTTAGCTCTCGCCCAGCAACCTTACAACCTCATCCCCCACCTGTGAGGTGGTTGCAGACCCGCCCAGGTCAGGAGTCATAACCTGGCGTTCTTCCAGGCTGCGGACTACTGCCTCGTCCACTCGCCGGGCCGCATCGGATTCTCCCAAATGATCCAGCATCATTCCCACCGCAGAAATGGTCGCCAGCGGATTGGCAATGCTCTTACCCGTTATGTCAAACGCCGCTCCATGAACGGGTTCGAACATAGATGGATACTCGCGTTCCGGGTTAATGTTGGCGCTGGGGGCCAGGCCCATGCTTCCCGTAACCACGGCGGCTATGTCTGAAATTATGTCAGCGAATAGGTTCGACGCCACCATCACGTCGAAGTCCTCAGGCCACCGCACCAGGTCCATTGCCACGCGGTCCACCAGGAGCGACTCGGTCTCCACCTGGGGGTATTCAGCAGCCACCGCATCGAAAACTTCGTCCCAGAACACCATGCCAAAGGCCTGGGCATTGGATTTGGTTACGGAAGTCACCTTCATCCTCTTGTTGCGGCGAACGCAATACTCAAAGGCGGCGCGGATGATGCGCTCGGTACCGCGGCGAGTGAATACATTGGTCTGCATAACCGTTTCGTGGGGCGTTCCTGGATAGAGGCGACCTCCCACCGGCGCATACTCCCCTTCGGTATTCTCCCGGAAAATGACCAGGTCTACCTCCCCCGCGCTCTTGCCGGCCAGGGGAGACGTAACTCCTGGGTGGAGGTAAGAGGGCCGGACGCAGACACCCTGATCATAGGCCCGCCTCATCGGCAGCAGCAGACCCTGAAGTGTTATGTGGTCCGGAATGTCCGGATCGCCCACGGCTCCGAACAGGATGGCTTCGTTGGCGGCTACCTGCTCCAGCCCGTCCTCCGGCATCATTCTGCCCGTCTCCCGGTAATAGGCGGAACCCCAGGGAAATTCAGTGTAATTGAAGCCCAGATCAGGAACGCTATTGGCGAGGTAGTCAAGTACCTTCTTGCCCTCGGCCACCACCTCCGGACCGATGCCGTCGCCGCCAATAATTGCCAGGTTGTGTACTGCCATTGAGAAATGCTCCTTGCTTGGTGGACTTTATTGCTCAACCGATCGGAATAGCAACCGAGACGGATTATAGCCGAAAGCCAAACTTAGGCATCGGAACCCGAAACTCGTTGGACACCGCCGCCCAGCAGCCGCAGGTGATAAATGGCTTCGGCTTCGGGAAAGGTCTGGCGGGCCTGCCTGAATGTGGACTTACCCCGACGCTGGGTGGCATCCAGCAACACTCCAATAGCCGTCCCACTGTGGGCTACGTTGACGCCCACCCCGCCCACCGCCTGGGCAAATGCGATGACGTCAGGAAGGCGAGGTTTGAACAAGACCTGCTGCGCTGCCAGCGCGCTCTTTGTGGCGCCCTGTCCCAGAGCCCGGGGATCACCCAACCTCAAGCCTTCTCGCACCAGTGTCAGGGCTTCATCGGTTTCCCCTTGCACTGATCGCCATCGGTCGCTGCGGTCCACCCGGTTAAAAGCCAAAGTATCCACTTCACCGCCGAAGTCGAGGGCAACTATTTCGACAGGCGGGGGCGGACCCAGTTGTTCCGCCACAGTCCCATTCCGATGGTCAAACATGACTATGCCAGGAAACATTACGCCGTCGGTGGGTTCCACTTTCAGGGCCAGCTGACCAATCTGCGCCGGTGTGAGTTCAATGCCCAGGGCCATCCCTGTTGCAGCGATAGCGGCAGACAAATCAGCGCTGCTGCTGCCAAATCCTTTGCTGCGGGGAATGGGATTGGAAATGGCTATTCGGGCGCCAAGATGAGCGTAGCCCAGGTATTCCAGGGTCCGCTGGACTGCAGTGGCGGTCTTGGAACAATGGGGCGGCACATTAATGCCTGCTGGCTCCTGGTACAAGTCCACCCGGACTCTGGCGAAGAAATCGACAGGACAAGTCACCAGGAAATAGTTGCTGCCCAACAGTCCCTGGGCCAACTCGCCGCACACCCCGGGGGCGCGTACGGTGGCAGAGCCCATGCGATTTGGTGAATATTGTGAAAGCGTAGATTCCACTCGACTTCGGAATCGGGATCATTCGTTCAAGACTATGTACGTTTATGGCCCATTATAGCCTAACCAGTTTCTGCCCTTATGGCGACGGCTTTATCTTCACCGGAATGCCCGCAACCACCAGGAATACTTCGTCGGCCTGGGCCGCCGCCCACTGATTAACCGTTCCCAGCAAGTCCTGGAACTGCCGGCCCAGGTGATTGGGAGACACGGGGCTCAACCCCACCTCGCAGCTGACCAATACGGCCTCCGTTCCTAGTTGGCGGCACAGTGTCAATGTTGAATCCAGCGATTCCAGGGCAATCCTTTCCGTGGCGTCCGTTTCCTCTTCTTCCCTGGCAAGCATCAAGTTGGAAATCCAAACGTCCACCGAATCTAGCAAAATAACCCCGGCACCACTGTTCGTCTCAAAGTACTGGTTCAACGATTCCGGCAGGGAAAGCGGCTCTTCCAGGGTTCGCCAGTTGGCTGGACGCCTTTCCCGGTGCCTGCGGATGCGGCCCTCCATTTCGTCGTCAAACGCCTGGCCGGTTGCCACGTAAAGGACCGGTTCCCCCGAACGGCCAGCCAATTCTTCGGCGAAGGCGCTCTTTCCGGAACGGATGCCGCCCAGCACCAGGGTAACCATTCCGGGCATCTACGGAGACCCAATCCGGTCGAAATTTCGGTCCAGCCCCGTTATGCCGTAGATCAAGTCCATGTCCAGGCTGCCCCGCACCCAGTCGGCCAGCTTGTCGAACTCGGTATCCATCGCTTCCAACTCGGCGACTGCGGGGAGCGCCCTACCATTCCGGCCAGCCAGTTCTTCCAGTATGGCGCGCCGCAGTTGCACATTGTGGAACAAACCGTGAATGTATGTCCCCAGCACGCTTCCAGACTCGTCCATCGCCCCATCGAAAGCGGTTTCCGGAGTCACTGCAACGTCGGTCCGGTCATTGATCAGAAACGGCAACGCTACACCTTCGCCGGTGGTACGGCCCATGTGAATTTCGTAACCGGTCAAGGAGGCGCCACCTACGGACTTCAATAGTCCGGTAGCCTCCACAACCTCTCCGCGAATCCGGTGAGTCTCCTTCGTGCCGGCAAAGACGGTGGTCAGGGGCAGAATCCCAAGTCCATCCATTTCCGGGACGGAAGACTCGATGCCGTCAGGATCGTACAATCGGTGTCCCAGCATCTGGTAACCGCCACAAATGCCAACAATGGCTGCACCTCTATTGTGGAGTTCCTGAACGGCCCGGCTCAAACCCTGGGAGTTCATCCAGGCCAGGTCGGGAATGGTTGTCTTGCTTCCCGGCAAAATAACCAGGTCGGGATCGCCCAGTTCGCCGGTGCTACTGACGTAACGCAAACTGACCCCTGGCTCCCGGGCCAGGGGATCAAAGTCATCGAAGTTGGAAATGTGCGGCAGCTGTATTACTGCTATATCCAGCGCGGCGCCTTGGCCGCTGTCGCCTGACCTCATGGGAATATCCAGCGCCACCGAGTCCTCTTCAGGAATATGGATGTCCCGGTAATGGTGCACCACTCCGGCCACCGGAATACCGGTGCGGTCTTCCAGCATGGTCAGGCCGTCAGTCAACAGGCTGGCGTCGCCCCTGAATTTGTTGATGATGAAGCCCTTGATTGCTTCCCGTTCTCGGGGTTCCAGCAGTTCCAGCGTACCCACCAGCGCGGCGAAAACCCCACCGCGATCAATGTCACCGCACAGCAGCACCGGGGCATTTGCGTGCAGCGCCACCCGCATGTTGACGATCTCGGTGGCCTTGAGGTTAATTTCCGCGGGGCTGCCGGCCCCTTCGATGACGACAATGTCATACTCGCTGCGGAGCGTGTCCAGGGATGAACTGACCGACTCCCACAGCTGCGCCTTAAGGCCGAAGTAGTCCTTTACCCTGGCGGACACCATTGGCCGCCCCATTCGGACTACCTGGGCGATATGGTCGGCCTCGGGTTTCAGCAAAACCGGGTTCATTTCCACCCGTGCCTCTACGCCGGCTGCCTCCGCCTGCACCGCCTGGGCACGCCCTATTTCCCCGCCTTCCCGGGTAACGTAGGAGTTGTTGGACATGTTCTGGGCCTTGAACGGCGCGACCCGAAACCCGTCCTGGCGGAAGATGCGGCACAGGGCGGACACCAGGACACTCTTCCCCACGTGGGAAGCAGTTCCCTGGATCATCAAGACCTTGCCTAACGGTGTGTTAAGGTGATTCATTGTATTCAACTTTCTTGTGAATCAAACTCGTCCGGCGCTATTGGACCCCCGCCAGGTGGGACGTGTCGTTATAAAGGTGCATTACCGCATTGTCGGGATAGGATCGAATAACGGACAGGGCGCAGTTATGCATCACAAACTTCCAGTTGGCTTCCAGCGGCAGCCCAAGCAGGGAGACTATCCCGCTACGCAGTGAACCGCCGTGGCCAACGATCAGCACATCTTCTTCGAGGTGTTTGTCCTTCAGCATACCTGCGAAACTGGAAAGGCGGGCCTGGCACTGGCGAATAGTCTCGCCCCCCGGGGGCGCGAAATCGAGGTCATTGACCAGAGAGGCCTGGAACAGGTCGGGATAGCGTTGCCGGAATTCCTCCGGAGTCAGCCCTTCAAAGACACCCTTATTGTACTCCCGCAGCTCCGGCACAGAATGGAGCGGGGTTTTCCTTTCGCCCAGGATGATCACGGCTGTGTCGCGGGTGCGGCTCATATCGCTGGAGTAAGCCACATCAAAGTGTATGTCCGCCAGCCGGCGCGCCGTTGCCCGCGCCTGTTCTTTGCCCCGCCCGGTCAGTCCAACGTCAGTGTGCCCCTGAACGCGACCTTCCGCGTTCCACATGGTTTCGCCGTGGCGGACGATATAGATGTTGCCCATGGAAATGTTCTCCTCAGTTACGGTCTGTCAAATTGTGCAACCCTGGCATCCCTGCCTGATTTGAGAAATCAGCGGAAATCCTGGCCACCCTTGCCGTCAATCCAATTCGGCAATCATGGCTCCAACCAGTCTTCGGCAGTCCGGCATGGCCCTGATGCCTATGCGAATGCAGTCTGGCAGGCCAAAGGAAGCGCAATCGCGAACAAACAACCCGCGGCGCATCAGTTTTTCCCGCCACACGGCTCCATCGCCAACCTCCACCAGGAGATAATTGGCAACGGAAGGCAGCGGGTGGAATCCCATTTGCTGGAAGCTTTCTACCAGAAAGTCCCTGGCTTCCCCTACCGCCCGGCGCGCCGCGGGCAGGTAGCCGGTGTCGGCCAACGCGAACAGTCCTCCAACCTGTGCCAGGCTGTTGACGCTCCAGTCCGGCTGCAGTCTGCCCAGCCTGGACACAACCTCCGGCGAGGCAAGGGCATAACCAAGCCGCAAGCCGGTTAGCGCATAGTCCTTTGTCATTGACCGGAGCAGTACGACGCTCTCCCGGGCGCTTCCCTCCAGCAAAGACGTGGCATCCCACCGGTCCTCAACAAAATTAACGTAGGCCTCGTCCAATACCAAAAGGGTTCCTGATCCCGTGGCTGCCTGGATGAGACCGGCAACATCTTCAATGCCCAGGTACACGCCGGTGGGATTGTTGGGGTTGCACAGGAACGCCAGGGCCGGTTTCCGGGTTGCAATTAACCCGGCCGCCCGTTCCAGGTCCCAGGCAAACCCCGCCTCGCGACACGCTGCTATCTCCCGGACTTTTGCTCCTTCCAGCAGGCCGGCGCCCGAATATTCGCCGTAGGTGGGTGTAAATATCAGTTCGGAGCGTTCGACCCCACCGATGGGTTGGTTCAAATATGACCGGGCCAGCAAATGTATAAGCTCGGTAGAACCGTTCCCCACAAGGACATGGTCTACATCTAACCCGTGAAGCTCTGCCAGGGCCTCCTTCAGCTCCAGGCATTCCGGGTCCGGGTAGGCCGTGAGATCAACTCCCTGCAAAGCCTCCCAGAGTCCCTCAGGTGGACCGAGGGGACTCACACTGGCGCTGAAATCCAGCACATCAGAGGGGTTCAGCCCGAGAGCCCGCAACTGGGACGGCCGGATACCACCATGTACCGGTCGGGAGTCGGGCTGTGGGACAGGATTAGGTTCAGTCATTCAACCCAGGAACCGTTCCTTTACGATGATCAGGCCCACCACCATCACCGCCACCACTCCGGCAACGACATACATGGAATGTACGGCGCGCGTGATGTCAGCTGCTTCCAGGGGACGGTTGGCGTCGCCCAAACGGTAATGACCCTCTTTCTCCAGTGCCACGCCCAAAGCCCCGGCCATGCAGCTCATCGTCCAGCCCGCGTTGGGACTGGCTGTCAGCGAGTGATCACGCCACATTATGCGCCACGCCCCGGCAGCCCGCTGCCCGGGCAGCAGAACGCTTCCCAAAGCCAGCAGCAGGGCAGTCAGACGCGCCGGCGCCAGGTTCACCAGGTCGTCCACCCTGGCCGCCACCTTGCCAAGGAATTCGTACTCGCCACGATAGCCTATCATACTGTCCAGCGTATTGATGGCCCGGTATGCAAAGGCTCCCGGAAGACCGAAAATGGCAAAAGCCAGCCAGGGGCCGACAAAACTGTCGGTCGTATTTTCGGAGACCGACTCTACCGTGGCGGCGATAGCCTGCTCTGCACCCATCGCCGATACATCCCGGCTGACCAGCGACCGCATATTTTCCCTCAGGGCCGGCATGTCCCCGGCAACAACCAGCGACCGGGTCCGGACAGCGACCCGGTGCAGCATGCCCACTGCAAAGGTGGATTTCAACAATATTGCGCCACCCAGCAGGTAGGCCAATGGGTGTAGCTCCCGCAGGCCCCACGCTGCCAGCCAGGCTGCCAGGGCCCAGACGGCGGGAATTAGCAACGCCATCAGGGCCCCGACGGTCAATCCGCCAACCCTGGTGCGGGGAGCTGCTTGTTCCGCCAGGCGGATGGTATTGCCTATCCAGACCGTAGGATGCAGCCGCGCCGGAAGTTCCCTGGCGACCAGGTCCAGCAATATGGCCAGCAAAATAACCCCCACGTCAAGAGGGATGCCGGCCAGGTAACTAGGCAAGTCAGAAGGCCCCAAGATAAGTACTCACCTGGTGGGTTACGGGAGACAGCAATCCCAAGGGCAGCAAAGCAACTGCGCCCAGTAGAGCGGCCACTTCCGATAGTTCGTTAGTAGCCCCGTATATGTCGCCGGTCAATCCCCCAATCAGAGTTACGGCCACCTGCCCCAGGGCCAGGGCAATCAGGCATATCGCCGCCAATATCAATATTCCGCCCAACCCTCCCAGTATGCCCACCGCCAGGGCAGCTGTCACCACAGCCACGGTAGAGGGGATCCGGGCGTCCCTCCCGTGGAAAGGCGACCCCAGGCCGGGTGTGCGAACATAGTTATAGACCATCAACTGGAGCACCATGGCATACCTGGAGACGACCGGGAAAACCAGCAGCGCCGATTCCTTGCCCGGAACGTTCATTGACAGAAGAGACAATAGCGCGCCGTATTTGAGAAGGAGGACGCTGCCGGCGCCCGCCACCGCAAAAGCGCCCACGGTGGAATCCCGCATGATCTCCCGGCGGCGTTCCGGAGTACTTCCCCCGAATAGCCCGTCGCAGGAATCCATCAGTCCGTCCAGGTGCAGCGCCCTATTGACGACCACCAGGAAGACCACCAGGAGGGCTGCGGTCAGGTACGGGGGGAAGAGATATCCCAACGACCATTCCAGCCCCACCAGCAGGATGCCGATAAGCAAGCCCACCAGCGGAAACCAGGCGCGGGAGTTGCTGACAACCTGCTGGGACAGGTCCGCGCTCTTTGGCGAAGGGAAAATGGTCAAAAAGCTCAGCGCAGCCAGTAGGGAGGCCAACGGCGCCTACCCTAGGTCCAACTATTGGGCTGGATGCAGTTTGATGGCAAAAGAGCAAGGCCATTCGCACTTTCAAGAGCGTGACCGGTCTTTACCTGCCGGCTACTCCTCATCATCGCTGCGTTCCGAAACGCCCGCCTCGGCAAAGGTCGCCATCTCTGCCAGGCACAGGGACGCCGCTTCTATCAGGTGCATGGCCAGCGCGGCGCCGGTGCCTTCGCCCAGGCGCATGTTCATGTCCAGCAGGGGCGTAAGGCCCATGGCATCCAGGCCCACTCTATGGCCCGGCTCGACCGACTGATGGGCAGCGATGAAGTAGTCCCGCGCCGCCGGGGAAATGAGCCAGGCTATCAGGGCTGCCGCTCCCGATATGAAGCCGTCCACCACCACGGGCCGGTTGCTGGCCGCCGTTCCCAGCATGGCGCCGGCCAGTACCCCAATTTCCAGTCCGCCCACCTTGGTCAGGACATCAAGGCCGTCCCCACGATCCGGCTGGTTCACGTCGATAGCCCTCCGGATCACTTCAACCTTGTGGGCCAGGCCCGGATCGTCCAGGCCAGTGCCCCGGCCGGTGGTTGACGACGGGTCGGCGCCGGTGACGACGGAGGTAATGGCGCTGGAAGCCGTGGTATTGCCAATTCCCATGTCGCCGCAGGCAATCAGGTCCGCTCCTTCCCCAATCTGCTCCCTGGCAGCATCGATACCTATTTCCAGGCAGCGAATGGCCTGTTCGCGGGTCATGGCCGGGCCCACCGCCATGTTGGCCGTGCCGTAAGCTACCTTCACCGACCGCAGCAGAGGGTTAGGCTCCAGGTCCGAAGCCACACCCGCATCCAGAATTACAATATCGGCTCCGGCATGGCGGGCCAGCACATTGATACCGGCGCCCCCTCGCAGGAAGTTGTACACCATTTGAGGTGTTACTTCCTGGGGATAAGCGCTGACACCCTCAGCCACAACGCCGTGGTCTGCCGCGGCCAGGATTACCGACTTTCGGTTAATGCGGGGGACCGGGTCGCCAAACATGCCGGCCAGCATGACAGACAGGTCTTCCAGCCGACCCAGGCTGCCCAGGGGTTTGGTCAAGGTATCCTGCCTGGCCCGGGCCGCAGCCATGGCCGCCTCGTTCAGGGGAGTTATGCTGTCGACGGTAGAGTCAACCAGTGGTGAGATGGTCATGGAAGTCTCCTGAAGTCAATTGCGGCCGGGCGCTTTGCCTACGGGGGGAAGCCGGCCAGCTAAAACTCAATGCCCGGTTGGGCTTTTATGCCGCTCTGGTAGGGATGCTTGACTACGTTCATCTCCGTCACCAGGTCCGCGTAGTCAACCAGGGCATCGGGAGCGTGCCGGCCGGTGATTATTACATGAACCATTTCCGGGCGATTCCGAAGCGCCTCAAGAACTTCTTCCGTTTCTATCCAGCCATAGTGCATGGGGTAGGTGAATTCATCCAGTACAACCACGTCGTAATCTTCCGACGCCAGCACTTCCTTGGCGTCTTCCCACAACGCCCGGGCCAGGTCGGCGCTCTGGTCCAGGTCTCGGGATCGCCAGGTAAAGCCGTCGCCCATAGCCCGCATGGAGACGCCAATTTTCTGAGCCGCCCGCTGCTCTCCGAAGTTGGCAGTGGTGTGTTTGATGAACTGCAGCATGATAACCCGCATGTCGCGGCCCCAGGCGCGGAACAGAACCCCCATGGCTGCCGTGGTCTTGCCTTTGCCGTTACCCGTGTTGACAATGACCAGGCCCTTGTTAATGCGGGGACCCTTTACCGACTGGGGCCCTTCCTGGGTCTCCTGGTTTGTGCTCATTCCGCAACTATCCTCCGGCTGGTTTGCCCGCCCCTCAATCAGTTCCTCGGTGAACCGGACCAAGCAGGTAAGCCTATTCTAACACGCAGGTTTCGACAAACTTGCGAGCCAGGCCTGGCGCGCTTCCCAAATGGACGTGAATATAGGACGCCCAGACGCTGCCGACTCTGAAACCTTCAAGCCGATTTTCCTGGTCCACGACGCGGTAGACTGCCTGCTCCGAAGTGGGCTGTTCCGTCAGCACCGACCAGTGAAATTCATGCCCGCGCACTCGTTGTCCCCGCTTCAGGATCGGCGTTCCCTCGCAAGCCTCCACCTCCCGGTAACCCAGCGTCAGCCTGCGGTTGCTCATTGAAGTTATGACTGGAAGAGCGCCCACCATTGGATACTCTGCGCCATCCAGATCGGAAAGACTGCGGCCCAGGTACATCAGGCCCCCACATTCGGCATACACCGGAATATTCCTGGCCAGGGCGTCCCGCATTGAATCCAGCATAGGCCGATTTTCCGATAACTCCCTGGCGAACATCTCGGGGAATCCGCCGCCAATGTAAACGCCGCCCACGCCTTCGGGGAGAGCTTGATCGGTTAATGGGCTGAACGGCGCCAGTTCCGCCCCCCAGGCTTGTAAGAGGTCCAGGGAGTCCTGGTAATAAAAGCTGAAGGCCTTGTCCTGGGCTATGGCGATGCGGGACGTTACCGGTTGCGGTTCGGAGGGATAGACCTGCGGGTCTCCACTTGGCGGGCTTGCGGTGCCGGATATTTTCAGAATTTGTTCCAGGTCGATGGTTTCTTCCACCTGGGCCACAAGGGCGTCATACCACTCCTGGACGACCGTGCCTTCTACCGTGGGAATTAGACCCAAATGCCGTTCGGGCTGGACGAACGCCTCTCGCCTTGGCAAGTAGCCCAGCACCGGCAAGCCAGTGGTAGCTTCTATCTGTGGCTGACAGAATTCCATGTGCCGGGGGCCGCCGACTCCGTTAAGAATCACACCGGCTATGCGCAGGGAAGGGTCAAAGGTCTGGTAACCCAGGACCTCGGCCGCCACGCTGCGGGCCACCTTGGCGGCATCCACTACCAGAATGACTGGGGCGTTCAACAGCTTGGCCAACTGGGCGGTGGACCCTTCCTCCGTCAGGCTGGAATGGCCGTCAAACACGCCCATCACGCCTTCAACCACGCAGACCTTGTCGTCACCCGCGGCCCGGCGAAACAACTCAGTAACCGTGGGGTGAGGCAACAGCCAGGTGTCCAGGTTTCGGGACGGTACTCCGCAGGCCAGGTGATGGTAGGAGGGGTCGATATAGTCGGGGCCGGCCTTGAAGGGTTGTACCTGATGGCCGCGGCGGGTAAGCGCGCCCATAATCCCTGTGGCTATAGTGGTTTTGCCAACGCCGCTGCGGACACCGGCTATAACTACGGCCTTGGTCATTAACCCTCACATGCTTTGCCAGACTCGGCACGGCGGGAACTTCAGATTACCGAACTCAGGCAGGAAATCGGCAGCAGAAAATGCGGCGGTCGAGACGGAACTAAACCAATGTAACCTTGGTTCCATACTTTTCCATAAGGGCAAGGAACAGTTCGTGGCGTGGCTGGTTTGTTTCGTCATTCTCCGACTTGCGAAGGTAAATTCGCATTATCGGGTCGTCGTTCTCGTCCATGAACCAGACGGAATAGCTGGGCAACCCCTCTTCGTTCATCCGGTGCTGGAGCCGAACTTCTACCACACGGTCCAGGTACATATGAAGGTGGGTGCCGCCCTCCGCCACAAAGGTGACGATATTGCCGTCTTCGGAAAACCGTAAGTCGTCCATATCCATGTAGACTTCGGAAGTTGCGGCGGTGTTGGACAACATCAGCACAACTTCGTTAAAGCCCACCTGGTTAAACCCCTGCTGGCACTCTTCCAGAAGCTGACGCAGCATTCCAACCTCCACGGTGACCCGGTTACGCCCATTATGATATCTTGTGGCGCATATTGCCAGCGCCGAGAAGGCAGAGACAGAGCAGACGCCAGCGAGTTGGCTGGATGGTCGCCAGGGCACAGACTTGCTGCGCCCACCGGTCATGAGGGGAGGAGGACCTGCACGACCTGATTGGAAACCACCCAGCCAACTCCCATCGAAAATGCCTGGCGCTTGCCGCGCCGGGCGGGAGTTGTTTCACATCGAACCAGTTACCCTGCGACGGTCAGTGACGGCCCTAAAACCAAAAAAGCCTGACCTTCCCGGTCAGGCTGAATTCTTAAAGACACCATACACCCTACCGCGAAGCGTACCTGGTACTCAGCTGAAGGCAGGTCTCCTGGCTCCTGGCTACCAACAAACTTGCCCGCCTTCCCATCCGACTAACGCGGACAGTGGCTTCCATTCAGGATTGGGCAGGTTCTTGCCAGTTACAGTGGCGCGACCACGCCGGAATCTCACCGGCTTCCCTTTTCATCCGCCTGCGGCGGACACCTTCAGTTGCTTTTCAATTGTAAAGGTTCTCTGTGGACTGGAATCAAGGTTACAACCTTGTCTTCAATCCGTCAATAGGCCCACCCACAATCTGGCGGCTAAAGGCAGGCGGACAGGGAATGTGTCTTAATGGATAAAGCAACTATCAATGTTTCGTAAAAACTGAAGAGCGGCCCAACCTCGGTCCCTATCGACAGGCAGCCGCCCGAACCGGAAAACTATTTCCAAGACCGCAGCAATTGCGTCCCCCTGGACTCTATGGTACCTTCCAACAGCGCTACACTTGGGCGAATTCCGCCACCCCTTTCCGGACGGCTGCGAGGAGAACTGATGCGACTACAGGGAAAAACGGCGCTGATTACGGGCGCCAGCAGGAACATAGGTCGGCAGGTAGCATTGACCTTCGCGCGAGAAGGGGCAGACCTGGTACTGAACACGCGCCAAAGCCAGCAGGAACTAGAAGAGGTAGCGGCTCAGTGCCGGGAGTTGGGGGTCAACACACACCTGGCGATGGGGGACGTCTCTGACCCCCACGTAGCCGCCGGGGTTGTGGAGCAGGGTATCGCCGCCCTCGGCAAAGTCGACATCCTGGTTAGCAACGTCGCAATCCGCCCACACAAACCCATTCTGGAAATTTCCAACGAAGAATGGCAGCAGGTAATGGAAATCAACCTGTACCCCGCCTTCTACCTGATCAAGGCCGTACTGCCGGGCATGATGGAACGGCGAAGCGGCAGCATTATCGCCATGGGCGGCCAGTCAGCCATCACGGGAAGGCCGGATACCGCCCTTGTAACCACGGCCAAGACCGGGCTTCTAGGGCTGATCCGCGCAGTGGCGGCGGAGATGGCGCCATACAACATCCGCGCCAACATGGTGAACCCGGGTTCCACCGACACTACCCGCGCCCACCCTGAATGGTATCCCGAATTTCAGGATGTGGCCCGCGGTTCCGACGCCCACGTATCCAGCATCCCGATGCAGCGCCAGGGTACGGTGCATGATATCGCCGAGGCCTGTCTGTTCTTTGCTTCCGACGAGTCCGGCTACATAACGGGAGACAGGCTAAACGTCATGGGCGGCAGGTACATTTTCTAGCCCCGCGTCTCCGCTTCGGCGGTTCAGCCTGCCTGCGTGCCTTCTCTTGGCAAGAGTTGGCCCGGGCCCTACCCGCCGTTCCACACCAGGCTGGCCGCTCCCAGCATGCCGGGTGCGTCCCCCAGGCGGCTGGGAATAAGCTGGAAGTTCCGGTGGCCATCCGTCATGGCCCTCTGCTGCATCTGCCCGTAGATGCTGGGCAACAGGCCCATTCTCACCAGACCGAAGGTAACGCCGCCGCCCATCACAACCACGTCCGGGTTGTAAAGGTGCAGCAGATTGGTCATTCCCACGGACAGCGAATCTATCACGTTCTCAAGAATGCTCCAAGCCAACGAGTCGCCCTCGCCCGCAGCGTCCAGCACCCGTTCCGCGGTAATCAACCCGGGTTCCAGTTCTCCCAGGATTCCGTCCTTCTCTCCAGGCCCGGCTGATCTCTCCCGCGCCACTTTGGCTATGGCCGTGCCGGAAGCCAGCGACTCAAGGCAGCCTCTGTTTCCGCACTGGCATACCGGCGCCTCGGGACGCATGTCAATTATCATGTGCCCGACTTCGCCAGCCAGCCCCCGGCCGCCCAGCAACAGCTTGCCCCTGTCGATAACGCCGCCGCCAATGCCGGTGCTGACGGTAATGTAGACCAGGCTATTGGACTCCGCCCGAAACTGGCGGGCTTCCAGGCCGGCTCCATAGGCATACTCGCCCAAGGCAGCCAGGTTGGCGTCGTTGCCGACGCGCACCGGAAATCCCAGCTTGGACTCCCAGGCAGACTTCAGGGACACACCGTCCAGTGCCGGCAAGTTCGGGGGTTCCCGCAGGGTGCCCGAATCCGACTCGACGGGCCCTGCCGCCGCCACACCCAGGCCGAAAATGGGTCTGCCGGTCCCGCTCCAGTCCCTGGCCTGCTGGATCAGGTCCAGGGCGCCTTCCAGCAGTTGCTCCTTCTCGGCCCCCGCAGCGTTTCTCACCCGGGACTGCCACAGAATCCTGCCATCCCGACTGACCACGGCGATGCGGCACCATGTGCCGCCCCAGTCCATTGCCAATGCCACCGAACCTTCCTGCATCATCTCCCCACTCACTCCTTTCGATTTTCCGCCGGCAATGCCAGGGGTTTCAAGCCAAACACCAGATTATGTTATACCGCTCCACTCGAAATGAAAACTACGCCGGGGAAGGCAAGCAAGGCTGCATTCAAGCAGTAGAAGCCCAGTTGCCGACCAACGCCGGGAAACAGGACGCCAACGGAGCGGCCCCATGGCGAACCAATCGCCGCCGGACTCGTAACACTCAGCCTTTTACTGCTGGCCTACTCGGCGACCAGGGAATCCAGGGTTTCCTTCAGAGCTGACTCCCTGATGGGGCCGACGAATTTCTGCCGTATCTGCCCATTGCGGTCTATGAAGAACTTCTCAGGAATGCCCTGAACACCGTAGTCAATGGCAATTCTTCCGTCTTCGTCCACGCCGTTGGGGTAACTTATTCCAAACTGCTCCACGTAAGTGGCTGCGTTGTCGGGCAAATCCCAGATGTTTACTCCCAGGAACTCCACGTCGGCGCCGGCGTATTCCAGGTAAGTCTGCTGAAGGACGGGAGCTTCCTGCCGGCACGGCGCGCACCACGAAGCCCAAAAGTCCACCAGGACTACCTTGCCTTTCAGGTCGGAAAGGGTAGCCTCGGTGCCATCCTGCAAGACGAGGCTGAACTCCGGCGCCAGCTCCCTTTCAACCTCAGCCACACCGAACTCGGTGTTGACTCCCATACCCCCGGCGCGGCCTCCGGTTTGCGTCGACGCCCAAACCAGGATTCCCAGAAACGCCAGCAGCGGCGCCCCGGCGGCCATTAGCAGCCACATGCGTTTGCTCATGGCTTCCTGCTCAGCCTCCCGCCGGCGGCGTCAGTTGACGTAGTTGCTCCAACAATTCCCGGCGGCGGGGACCGTATTCTTCCTCAGCCACCCGTCCCCCCTCGTACCTCTCGTCCAGCACCGCTACTGCCTGCACCAGGGACTGGCGCCGGGATTGACCGACTGTATCGACGATTAGCGCCCGGCGGCCAGATCGTGGGGCGCGGAACCAGGCCCACAGCAACAGCGCAACCAGCGCGAGGGCCAGAACCACCGGAATGGACGTCAACCAAATTTCCGAGCTGGAGACATACGTAACTACCCGATGGGTCAAGGTTGGCTGCGGCAGGCGGGAAAACTGCAAAACGATTCCCTGCCCGGAAGGGATTTCTTCCGCTTCCCAAACCAGGTAGGATACGCCACCCACATCGACCCGGGGCCTGGGTTCCAGGGGAGAAACCTGCATCTGGGACAACGATGCCGGCGCCAGGACCTGGTATTCCTCCGCGCCCTGTATCAACCTCTGGTTGAAAGTGGCAGCTTCACCCTCGTAGGGAAACCGGTAGGTGTAGGTAACTTCGTGATCGCCGGGCGGGACCGGCGCGGTAACCGCAAAACCCGTCCCCATAGGTATGGTGTCGCCGCCTGGCAGGCTGGACTGCACCGAAAGCTCGGTGGCTCCCGCGGGCAGGGAAAACCTCAGAAAGTTGATGTCAGCCGGATTGGTTATGTTGGTCAACTCGGGTAGCAGGGTCCGGTCGGATCCATTCTGGATACTCAGCACTTCCAGAGCCTGAATTTCCCGGTTCTGTTCATCAACGTCGGCAATTATCATCGCCTGCCGTTGCACTTCTATTACGCCGATATCTCTCGTTATGTCGAAGACCGTAAATTCCACCTGATCGGACAGGTCATCGGATTCCAGCAGTTCGCTGTACCGCATTCCTGCGTAGTCCATCACCAGGACGTAGCTGCCGCCGGCTACCGTTGAGACCTCTTCAAAAGCGAACCGCCCTTGTGAGTCGGTAGTGGCATTGTAGGTGGCTACCCGGCCCGCCACCGGGTCGATGGTGTGCAGGGACACCGGAAATGACGCGGGTATCGGGCTTCCTTCGGTACCGTTGATGGCTACACCTTCCACCTTTACGGTTTCGGAACCTTGTGCGTTAACGGTAGTCCCCGAATGAAGAGCCAGGGTAATGAGCAAGAGACAAAGTACCAGGGGAAATGCCAGGGGTAGGGCCCAGGCAGGATGCAGAAAACTATGAAACGTCATCTATTGACCTTTCTGACTCTACTTCGAATGAAGGATTTGCGCCGGCGCCAGGGCGGGAGAGTGCCGCCCCGCACTCGGGA
Organism: Dehalococcoidia bacterium; assembly: GCA_964291565.2. Classification (GTDB taxonomy): domain Bacteria; phylum Chloroflexota; class Dehalococcoidia; order Lucifugimonadales; family UBA3495; genus Bin22. The sequence continues at coordinate 2,996,454 of OZ219949.1, read as the reverse complement.
CACTCGGCTACTTCAGCCAATATCGGTCTGCCGCAGTTGGGACAGGAAATGCCTTTTTCACCGCTTCCATACAACCCGGAGCGGGCAACCCTGATTTCCTCCTCAAGGACCCAGTCTTCATCTTCATCCGGGGCTAGTTCGCGGTCGCGCAGGGCCTGGGCTGCCCTCAAGCGATAGCCATTCAACTGCTCGCGGTAAAGCCCTTCAGGAATGTTGCCCAACTCCCGTTCCAGGCGCAAAGTGCCAATAGCGTGGTAGATGTCCGCCAGTTCATCCTCCGCCAGGCCGGTGCCAGCCGGAGACTGAGCCTCAGCATCCCCCGAATTGCGACCCTCAGGTTCGCCCAAAAACCGGTGCCGCACGAAGGGATAAACCGCTACCGCAATGCCCAGCAATGCCAGGATACCCCCAATTACCAGGGCCATCGTGCCGTCCGGGCGCCGTCAGTTACACCTTTGGAAAGCTGTTCTGAAAAGTGGCTCATACCACGTTAGGGCGAGTCTCGCCGGGATGGATCGAGACGGTTTCGGGGCGGGCGATGCGCACTCTCTGTCGACTGCCTTCAGGCCAAAGGGCAACCACCGTCCCCAGGATCAGCACCGGCCCGGCCACCCACATCCACCAGACCAGGGGATTCACCAGTATGCGGAAGCCCACCGATCCGTCGGGCAGGTTCTCGCTGGGCACCACATAGAAGTCCTCCACCGGCGTTGAACGGATGGCCGCCAGGGTGGAGGCCATATTGAAGGACGGGTAGAAACTTCGCCTGGCCTCCAGTTCGCCAAGGAATTCACCGCCTCGGTAGAGTTCCAGCGTGGAAAAATAATCAGTCCGGTCAGACTTCAGGGCCTGGACGGTATCCAGGTAGCGCAGTTGGTACCCCGATACCTCGTAAGTTTCGCCGGGGGCCAGCACCACGTCCCGCTGGATGTCGAACAGGGACCCGCCCAGGACGCCCAGGGCTACCATCACCACCGCCAGGTGGACAATGTAGCCTCCGTAGCGGGGACGGTTTGCTCCGATTAGTCGTAACAGCGCGATAGCACGATTCTCGCCGGAGTTACGGTGGCGCGCCTGCATTCCCCGCCACCATTCCAGGGCAATACCGGTAGTTACCAGCGCGCACAGCCCGAAACCGGTCAGGGCAAAGGGCTGGCGGGTAACCAGAACGGCCAGGACAATCACCGTCGCCGCAGCCACCGAACAAGGCGCCAGTAAGGCCCGGCGCAGGCTGGCCCAATTAGCCCGGCGCCAGGGTAACAGGGGCCCCACACCCATCAGGAGCACCAGCGCCAGCAGCAGTGGCCCGTTAACCTGGTCGAAATAGGGCCGGGCAATGGTAATTTCCTCCCCACCGCCAAGTTTGATGAACAGGGGATAGACTGTGCCCCAGAGGGTGACGAATGCTATACCAAGCAACAGCAGGTTATTGACCAGGAAAGCGGCTTCCCTGGACAGCATCGAGTCCAGGTTCTGGGCGCTCTTCAGCAGGTTATATCGCCAGATGAAAACCGCAAAGGGCACCAGTACTCCCACGGCCAGAAACAGCAGGAATACCCAGCCCAGCGAAGATGCGCCAAAGGAGTGGACCGAGGGTGTGGGACCGCCCCGATTCATGAACATACCGTAAAGGGCCAGACCGAAAGCCGCGTTGATCAGGACAATGTTCCACATCCTGAACATTCCCCGACGCTTTTGCACCATGATGGAATGGACGAAGGCCGTCAGCGCCAGCCAGGGCATGAAGGCCGCATTCTCCACCGGGTCCCAAAACCAGAAACCGCCCCAGCCCAGGATCGTGTAAGCCCACCAGGAACCCAGCAGCAGTCCGCTGGCCAGCAGGGCCCAGGTGACTATTCCCCAGAGTCGGCCCGAGTCGGCCCACTCATCCCTTTGTTTTCCCGCCACCAGGGAACCCAAAGCAAAGGCAAAGGGAATGCTCATCCCAATAAGTCCGGCCATCAGCGCCGGAGGATGGAAGAACATGCCAAAGTGGGTAAGCAGGGGATTAATCCCCTCGCCGTCCGGGGGCACAAAGGGCAGCTTGGTAAAGGGGTTGGCCATGAAAGCCATGACAGCTATGAAAAAGACCTGCACCACCATCAGCGTGGCGGTGGTGTAGGGCAGGAAGTCCTTCACCCGTTCCGGCGCCCACCTGATGGCGACCGCTGACATTACCGACAGGACAAATGCAATGTAGAGCAGGGAACCCTCGTTGCCGGCGTAAAAGGCAACCCAGGTATAAATGTCGGCCATGGCATTGTTGCTGTGGGCCGCCACGTAGGCCACTTCATAGTCCCGGTTGATGAAAGAACCAACCAGGCTGAGCGTGGCCACCAGCATCACCAGGACCAGCACGTAAACGGAACGGCGGGCGCTATCCACCAGCGCGGGGATGCCCCTCACCTGGCCCGCCAGCGAGCCAAAAAGGGCATAACAGGAAAGGGCCAGACCTATCCACAGTGAAATTTCGCCCAGGTCAGCCATTTAGCAGACTATAATCCTGAAAAATTGCGCACAATTCTAAGGGGAAATTGGTGCCGTGAAATCTTATCACGGGCAATATTCGTTGTAAATGTTGCGAAATTCGGCAAAATGACACTTGCAAAGCCCTACATGCAGTGGACTCTCTCGCAAGTCCCAAGCAGCCGAAAGGGAAAAATCCATAGGAAGTCCGGGGTTGGGGCTTACACCCAGCCCTTTGGCTATACGATTCCAAGGGAGCGTTAGCCCCGGTTCCTGCCAGGAAAACAACCTTGACTAGCCGGACCAGGTAACCAACCCGTTTCTCAAGCAAGCAGCCCGTCGAAAATACGTCACCACTGAACAAACATCGGCATCACTACGTGCACATAGTCCTCGGAGCCAACGGGCTTGAACACACCCGGACTGGAGGACGTCGTGGTCTCAAGGGCCACCTGCCCCCGTTCCAACACCGCCAGCACGTCCTGAAGATACCTGCTGTTAAAGGCGATCTTCGACTCGCCCCCTTCCATGGACTCCGTATCCACCTCGCCCTGGTTGTCTCCCACCTCTTCGGAGCGGGCGGAAATCACCGCCTTCCCGGAAACACCCTCCTCTTCGCCGGGTGTCATTTGCAGGCGGATGATGTTGCTGCCGTCGCGTGCAAAAATGGCGGCCGTGCGGGCGGCCCGCAGCAACTTCTGCAGGTCAAACACGCTGCGGGTGTCGTAATTCTGGGGTATAAGCTGGTCGTAATTCGGGAAAGTCCCCTGCAATAGTTGGGACACTACCTCAACGCCGGCCACTTTGAACAGGACTTGTCCCCTGGCCGGAACCATCATTATTTCCACCGGGTCGTCCTGGTCTCCCAGCAAGCGGCTCAGTTCGTTCAGCGTCCGGGCTGGTACTATCACTCCTATTTCTTCAGCCACCGGTTCGGCCAGGCTGCCATGCTGCACAGCTAGGCGGAAACCGTCTGCGGCGGCCAAGGTGAACCGGTCACCCGCCAGTTTGGCCTCCACCCCAGTCAGCACCGGTCGGGACTCCTCGGTGGCGGCGGCGAAAACAACCCTGGAGATCGCGTTCTTCAGGTCCTGCGAACCAATGCGGGCCGAAACACCCTCCTCCACCTGGGGAATCGGCGGGAAGTCGTCCGCGCTGGCACCGTGAATCCTGGCTTCGGCGCGCCCGCACACCAGTTCCATAACGCCACTGCCGGACTCCAGTTCCAGGTCTATGCGGTCGCTGGGCAGCGAGTTGACAAATTCGGTCAGCAACCGGGCCGGCAGGGTAATGGAGCCTTCCTCTTCGATCATGGCCCCGATCCAGGTGGTGATGGCTATTTCCAGGTTCGTTGCCGATAGCTTCAGCATGGACCGGTCGGTTTCCAGCAGCACATTCTGGGTTATGGGCAACGTGGCGCGGGTAGCCACCGCCCGCCCGACAATTGAGAGGCCGCGGCTCAGATTTTCTTGCAGGCACGAGAGTTTCATTTGCGGGTCACCTGATGAAGTTTAAGGCAGAAATTTAAGCTGATTTATAAAGCCTTCGGCGGGAATTTTATGCGATTGGCGACGGCAATGCAAAAGGCAAATGTCATCAACAAAGAAACTTTACCAAAAAAAGCAGACATGGCGAGCCAAATGGCTAAGCCGAATGATACGGTGCCCACTGTGCGAGGAACTGCCTGCCGTCCACCCGTCCATTAGTTTGATATAATGCTGACCAGTCTTCAACCACCATTGGAAGGACAATAACCCATGACCGAGCTTTTGGCCCAGATTGACGCCTATCTCCAGGAATTCACCGCCACCGTAACTGGCGTGGTAGAAGGTGGCGTCGTTCTGGATCGCACCGCCTTTTACACTGGTGGAGGTGGCCAGCCCTGCGATACCGGTACCCTGGACGACGGCTCCCAGAGCTACCAGGTAAAGCGGGTCGCACGCGCCGACGGCCAGATAGTCCACCAGATTGACGGCGCCCTTCCTGAATTGGGGGCTGCGGTTACGGGCCAAATAGACTGGGATACCCGTTACCGGCTGATGAGGACTCACACCGCCCTGCACATCCTTTGCGGGGTCGTGTGGCGGGACTATGGGGCCAAGGTTACCGGCGGCGACATGCGGCCCGGCGAGGCCCGTATGGACTTTGAACTGGAGCAGATGAGCGCCGAATTCGCCACAGAAGTGGAAGAAAAGGTCAACGCCGAAGTGGCCGCCGCCCGTCCAATCCACGTGAACGTCCTATCTCGAGCGCAAGCCGAAGAAGTTCCCGACCTGATCCGCACCAAGATCAACCTGCTGCCTGCCGCTATCCATGAGGTCAGGACGATCGACATTTCCGGCTTGGACTTGCAGGCCGACGGCGGTACTCACGTGGCGAACACCTCTGAAGTGGGGGCCATCAGGGTAGTCGGCCACGAAAGCAAGGGGCGCATCAACAAGCGGCTGAGAATCGCACTGGACGAACCGGGTTAGCGTACCGCCTCACCCGTTCATTTCTCCCGTCTCGTGCTTGGCCAATGGTATTTCAACTGCAGGTCAGGAATCCCAACCGTAAAATCTCCCCTGGAATCTCTATCCGGCCTTGAAGAGCATCCATGACTCAAACCATAGTCGGCATTGATGTCGGCGGAACCTTCACTGACATTGCCATTCTCCGGGATGGCGTCCTGTCCGTCCACAAGCTCCCTTCCACCCCCGCAGACCCGTCCCAGGGAGTACGCCAGGGCATAGCCGAAATCGACGCCGGGCCTGCCCAATACGTCCACGGCTCCACCGTCGCCACCAACGCCCTGCTGGAGGGCAAGGGAGGTCGCACGGCGCTGGTCACGACCCTGGGCTTCGAGGATGTCCTGGAGATTGGCAGGCAGAGCCGGTCCGACCTGTACGACCTGAACCTGGACCGGGCCCCTGCCCTGGCTCCGTGGGAACTGCGCTTCGGGCTGCCCGAAAGGGTGGACTACAAGGGCGAAATCCTGGAAGACCTGCAGGATGAGGCTGTCGATACCCTGCTTAGCCTGCTTCGGGAAGCGCAGGTGGACGGGGTGGCAGTCTCCTTCCTTTTCTCCTTCCTAAATCCCCTGCACGAAGAGAAACTCCTTTCCGCATTGCGCCAGATGGGCGATGCCCCCTTCATATCGGTTTCTTCCCAGGTAATACCCGAATTTCGCGAGTACGAGCGCACTAGCACCGTGGTAGTAAATTCCTACGTGGGACCGGTAATGGCCAGATACCTGGGCGAACTGGAACAGTCCCTGGGCAGCGGCCTGCGCATCATGCAGTCCTCGGGCGGCAGCATCACCGCCCGGCTTGCCTCGGAACAGCCCGTCCGCACAATTCTCAGCGGCCCTGCCGGCGGAGTTGTCGGGGCCTTCTACACCGGCAGCCAGGCCGGCTATCCCGACATCATCACCCTCGACATGGGCGGCACTTCCACCGACGTATCCCTATGCCCCGGGCGCATCAAGGAGACGACGTCAGCCACCCTCGGCGGCTATCCCATCAGCGTGCCAATGATAGAAATCCATACGGTCGGCGCCGGCGGAGGTTCCATTGCCCGCGTCGACTCCGGCGGGGCGCTCGTTGTCGGTCCGGAATCGGCGGGCGCAGACCCGGGGCCTGCCTGCTACGGCCGGGGCGACCGCATTACCGTAACGGACGCCAACCTGGCGTTGGGAAGGCTGATGCCCACCCAGTTCCTGGGTGGGCGGTTGACCCTTGACCGGGAACGGTCTCAGGCTCTTATCTCAGACCTGGCGCGGGAGATAGGGACAACCTCGGAAGACGCAGCCCTGGGCATCATCCGGGTGGTCAATGCCAACATGGAACGGGCCATTCGCACAATTTCCCTGGAACGGGGCTACGACCCGCGCCTCTTTACCTTGGTGCCCTTTGGCGGCGCCGGTCCCATGCACAGTTGCGAACTCGCCCAGGAGTTGGGAATCCCCCGGGTGCTGGTCCCCACTCACCCGGGTATTCTTTCCGCCCTGGGTGTCGCCATCGCCGACATCGTGAAGGACTACTCCCGCACGGTTATGCTGCGTGGGGAAGAAATCAACCAGGTCAGGCTGGAGGAAGAGTTCCACGGGATGGAGGGCCAGGCCAGGGCCGAATTGCGGCAGGAAGGGCTGCCCGCCGACGAAATGGCATCCCGCCGCTACCTGGACGCCCGCTACGTGGGGCAGTCCTTTGAGCTGACCGTCGACTACCCGTCCCTGTCCCGCCGCGCCGATCTGCAGCGCTCCATCGCCAACAGCTTCTATCAGGCTCACCTCCAGCGCTTTGGCTACGCCGACCGCAACGAGGCTGTGGAGATCGTCAACCTGCGCCTCAAGATGGAACTGGCGGTAGACAAGCCCCAGGCAACAGTCCAGCAGCGGGGGCAGGGCAACGCGTCAGCAGCCCAAATGGGCGACACCGAGGTGGTATTCCAACAGGGAGCAGTTGCCGCCACCTTGTACAACCGGGACCTGCTGCAGCCTGGCAACCGCATAGAAGGTCCGGCCCTGCTGGTCCAGCTGGATACAACCATCGTAGTCCCGCCCGGCTGGGGAGGAGTCGTAGACCTCCATGGCAACCTGGTACTGGAACCGGTTTAGGTTCAATCCACCATCCTTGAACGGGATTTCGGGAGTCTCCCATAAATGACAACTCCTCATAAAGACCTGACCCAACTGCGCCTTTTATTTTCCTTCGCCCACCCCGACGATGAGGGATTCGGCAGCGGCGGCACACTGGCCATGCTCGTCGCCCGCGGCGCCCAGGTAACCCTGGTCTGTGGCACCAACGGCGACGTTGGGGAAATCAGCGACCCGGCACTGGCAACACCGGAGACCCTGGCCCAGGTTAGGCAGCAGGAATTGAGAGACGCCATGGCTGTAACCGGCGTAACCGACATCCGCTTCCTCAATTACCGCGACTCAGGAATGGAGGGCACTGAGGATAACGAGCATCCCAACTCCTTGCACCAGGCCGAACCCCATGTGGTCGTAGGCGCGCTGGTAGAAATTATGAAGGAGACCAGACCCAATGTAGTGGTGACCCACGATCCGTCGGGCGGGTATGGTCATCCGGACCACAAGGCCATGTGCATCCACACTTCGGACGCCTATGCGCTGGCGGCAAATGATCCGGAAATGATGGGAGCTTGTCTCTATTTCGTCTGTTTTCCCCGCAGCAACTTCCAGCGAATGTGGCGAAAGATGGTGGAAATGGATATCAGCCCACCTTTCGCCAGCCAGGACATCGACAAGGTGGGAACGCCGGACGATGAAGTAACGACGGTTCTGGATATCAGCAAGTACGTGGACACCAAGATCGACTCCCTGAACTGCCACCGAACCCAGATTAACCCGGACGGCCCCTTTGCCCAGTTGCCCCAGGAAATGATGCGGGAAATCATGGGCACCGAATACTACACCCTCGTCTCCCCCCCGGATGCACCCTCCGAAGTGGACCTGCTGGCAAGGCTTTAGATAACCGCAGAGACGCAGAGGAACGCAGAGACGAAATTGCACGTAAACCAGGTAAGCGAAGCCGTCATTGGGGCGGCTATTGAGGTCCACAGGACTCTTGGTCCCGGCCTTCTGGAGTCTGCCTACGAAGAATGCCTGTGTCGTGAGCTGGCACTGAGGGGAGTGTCGTTCCAGAGGCAAGTACCCCTGCCAGTAAACTATAAGGGAGTGAGGGTCGAAGCAGGTTATCGCCTGGATCTACTCGTTGAGGGACAATTAGTCGTCGAAATCAAGTCAGTCGAATTAATCCACGATATTCACGCCGCCCAACTGCTAACCTATTTGAAACTGGGCAATTGGAGAGTAGGCCTTCTAATCAATTTCAACGTTCCAGTACTCACCGCCGGGATTCGGCGAATCGCCAACAGAGTGCCGGAGAACCGTTGAATTACATACTCTGCGATTCTCTGTGTACTCTGCGCCTCTGCGGTGAAGGTCGGTCGAAAGGAGATTTATGCCGGTAGATGCCATCAGCCTTGAAGTCTTCAAGAACATGTTCATCTCCGTCTCCGAGGAGATGGGCGTGGCGTTGCTCCGCACCGCCTATTCCCCCAACATAAAGGAACGGCGGGACTTTTCCTGCGCCATCTTTGATCCGACAGGACAGATGGTAGCCCAGGCGGCCCACCAGCCCGTCCACCTGGGGGCCATGCCGGCATCGGTGCAGGCCGCCCTGGACACCTTTCCCAACTCCCTCCGGCCCGGGGACATGGTAATCCTCAACGACCCTTACCTGGGCGGCACCCACCTGCCAGACATCACCCTGGTCGCCCCCGTTTTCGTCACTGTGGACGGCGAAAAGGAAATGGTCGGTTTCGTTTCCAACCGGGGCCACCACGCCGACGTGGGAGGCATGACCCCGGGTTCTCTGCCCCTGTCCACCGAACTGTACCAGGAGGGTATGATTCTCCCTCCCATCAAGCTGGCCCGGGGCGGCCGCCTGAACCAGGAAGTAGTCCAGATTATCTGTCGCAACTCCCGCACTCCGGAGGAAAGGCGCGGCGACCTGGCCGCCCAGATAGCCTCCATCCGGGTGGGTGAAAAGCGCCTTCAGGAAGTCGTGGAAAGGTACGGGGTTGCCGAAACCGCCGAACACATGGCGGCCCTGCTGGACTACTCGGAGCGGGTGACCCGGCAGGCCATCAGCCGCATCCCGGACGGCGAATACCGGGTGGTGGACTACATGGACGACGACGGCCTTACCGAGGAACCCGTACCCATCGCCGTAGCCATTACCATCGCCGGCGACTCAATGACCATCGACTTCACCGGAACCTCCCGGCAGCGCCCGGGGTGCATCAACGCTCCCCAGGCCGTTACCATGTCCGCCAGCCTGTATATGGTCCGCTGCGTAGTTGGCGACGATGCGCCGGCCAATCAGGGCTGCCTGCGTCCCGTGAATGTCATCACTCCCCGGGGTACCCTGGTCAATCCGGAACCCCAGCGAGGTGTGGCCGGCGGCAATGTTGAGACCTCCCAGCGCATCACCGACGTCCTTCTCACGGCCATGGCTCAGGCCCTCCCCGAACTGATCCCTGCAGCCAGCCAGGGAACCATGAACAACCTCCTGATCGGCGGCCATGACCTGGAGCGGGAACGGCCCTTCGTCTACTACGAGACCATAGGCGGCGGCATGGGCGGCCGGCCCACCAAGGACGGCATTTCCGGCATCCACACCCACATGACCAACACCATGAACACCCCCATTGAGGCCCTGGAATTTGCCTTTCCGTTGCGATTGAAGCGGTACGCCCTGCGCCGGGGGTCCGGCGGCGACGGCCTCCACAAGGGCGGCGACGGCCTGGTTCGGGACGTTGAATTTCTCAGTCCGGCCCGGGTTACTATCCTGTCGGAACGGCGCAAGTTTCACCCGCCGGGCTTCCACGGGGGACACCACGGTCAGCCGGGCGAGAACGTGCTGCTGAAGGGCGGTTACGAGGAGGTCCACCTCGCCGGCAAGGAAACCCTGGACGTGGAAGCGGGCGACATCTTGAGCATCCGAACGCCCGGCGGCGGTGGATGGGGCAACCCCCCGGCTGAACCCGGCGAATAGCGGCGCCAGGCGGGCGCAACCAACGTAACGGCTCAGAGTTGGGCGTAAATTGCAGCCAGCCGCCATCATTGACAATTAAGCTTGAGTTAGTGTATAGATTTTCTACAGAAAAATGTGCTCGGCGCCGGCGCCGAAATCTCTGGTGATAATGGAGGAGGAACTATGCCAGACGTCTACTACGTGAGGCCCAGCAACTTCCTGTCCGACTCACGCGACAGGACTATCATTACCGGCGACAACGAGGAGGATGTCCTGAACAAGGTGTACGCATACCTGAGTAGCCCTGAAGGCCGCCAGCGCTACCCGGCTGTGGAAGACCCCACGGAACTGGAAAACAATATCCGCAAGTGCATCTTCGTCAAGGGCCAGAAAGTATTTGGCACCCGCGCCCCCGACGCGCACGAGTAGCCCTCTAGCAGGCAATTTCCACAGGTAATAAACGGGGCCCCGGACATCCATCCGGGGCCCTTACTTTTTCCCGACCGAACGGGCCTCGCCCTAGTTACCGTCGTCGAAACTGACGATGACGATGGCGTTGGCGATCAGGGTGCCGTCGGTTCCCTCGTCATTAAGTACCTGCAGGCCGCCATGTACTACGTTGATGAAGCCGGTGCCGTGAGGCAGCGTGGCGACAACCGCGTCGCCGTCCACCTTGCCTGGTTCCGGCACGCCAATAGTTACGTCAACTCGCATGTCGTCGGCCGTCTTGCCAATCAGCCGCTGAAAACCCAGGCTGCTGTGGTGCAGGGCATCAAAAACGGCCCGCTTGGCTGCGTTCGTATAGTCCAGTCCGTGAACGTCCACACCCATTCCCATTTCCGTTACGCATCGTACCAGTGCCATATCTCCACTCCTTCGTCATTTATTCATCCATGAATTGAATAAGCCAACTTTGTGGCCCGCCCCAACCTTAATCGGCCAGGATACGGCCACTCAGATCATTCCTGTTAGCCCCCGCCGCCGCGGACTTCCAGGCTGGGCTTGGTCATCTCTTCCGGGTTCAGCAGCTCGGAAAGCTCCTCCTCGGTTATTTCCGTCTGCAGCTTGGCCACTTCCCGTATGGTCTGCCCGGTGGCCGCGGCCTCTTTGGCAATGGCCGCGGCAGCGTCGTAGCCAATGGCCGGCGCCAGGGCCGTGCCCAGCATCAACCCTTTTTCCACCATGGCCGGGCCCACGTCGGTGGCCTCAATGCCCTTCACGCACTGTTCGGCAAAGTTGTTGGCCGAAGCCGCCAGCAGGGATATGGACTGAAGCAGGTTGTAGGCCGCCACCGGCATCATCGTGTTCAATTCAAAGTACCCGCCCTGGCCGGCCAGGGTTACGGCAGCGTCGTTGCCAACCACGTGAGCCGCCACCTGGATTACCGACTCGGAGATTACCGGGTTCACCTTGCCGGGCATTATGGAACTGCCCGGCTGAACCTCCGGCACCGTAATCTCCCCCAGGCCAGCCCTGGGGCCGCAGGCGATAAAACGGATGTCGTTGGCAATCTTGTGCAGGCTGATGGCAATGGTCCGCAGTTCTCCGCTGGCTTCCACAATACCGTCCAGGGTGGCCTGGGCCTGGAAGTGATTGTCCGTCTCCCGGACGTTGACGCCGGCCACGTCCGAAAGAGTCCTGCAAGTGCGGGCCGAAAACTCCGGGTGGGTGTTGACGCCGGTGCCTACTGCAGTGCCGCCCAGGGCCACTTCCGCCAGCGCATCCTGGGCCCGGCGCAGGCGCCGAACCCCATTCTCCGCCTGGCCGGCGTAACCAAGAAACTCCTGACCCAGCCGGACTGGCGTGGCATCCTGCAAGTGAGTCCGCCCGGTCTTGATGACCGGCCAAAACTCGTCCGCCTTTGCCTGTAATTCATCCCGCAAAAACTCCAGGCCAGGGATCAGGTCCTCGTCGATAGCAATCAATGCCGCCAGGTGAATGGCGGTAGGTATTACGTCGTTTGAGGACTGGCCCAGGTTGACGTGGTCGTTGGGATGCACGATTCGCGACCCCAGATCGCCGCCCAGCAGCTGGGAGCCCCGGTTGGCGATTACCTCGTTGGCGTTGGTGTTGGTGGACGTGCCTGAACCGGTCTGGAAAATATCCAGCACAAAGTGGCTGTCCAGCTTGCCGTCAATCACCTCCTGGGCCGCTTCGACGATGGCATTCCCGATAGTCTCATCCAGCACGCCCAATGCCATGTTCGTCTTGGCGGCCGACTGTTTGATCAGGCCCAGGGCGCGGATGAAAGTGCGGGGAAATCTCAGGTCGCTGATGGGGAAATTCAGCACCGCCCTCATGGTCGAAGCCCCGTACAGGGCATCGGCGGGCACCTCCATCTGACCCATGGAGTCTCGTTCAATTCTCACGTTGGGATTGCTGGTCGTCATTTCAGAAATACCGTCCTGCTGATTCTGGTCTGTTACGTCTATCTGACGGGTAAGCGCCTTACTTCCCTTCTCTGATCCAGTCGGCCACCCTTTCGCCGATCATAATTGTCGTGGCATTGGTGTTGGCCCGAATCACGTCGGGCATCACCGAAGCGTCCACCACCCGAAGGCCCTCCATGCCATGTACCCGGCAATACTGGTCCACCACCGCCATGGGGTCGTCCGCCGGCCCCATCTTGCAGGTCCCCGAGGAGTGGTGCTGGGTGCCCACGTTGCGGAGCATCCAGTTGTCCAGGGCATCGTCGGACTCCAGGTCTGCATCCGTGGGGTTCAGTCGTTCCACAATTGTGTCACTGAACAGCGGATGGTCGGCGATGCGCAGGCCCGTCCTGATGGCGCCCCGCATTCGTTCCCGGTCATAGGGACTGGACAGCCAGTCGTAGTTAAGGTCCGGCTGCACCCTGGGATCCGTGGAGGCCAGTCGCAGCCGGCCCGCGCTGACCGCGTTCTGGATGGCGGCGCTGAACCCGAAGTGAAAGCCGTTGCTCTCGATGACCACGTTGGCCGGCCGGTGCTCGCTGTTCATCAGGATGGGCGCCAGCTGAATGTCGCCGGTGGTGGGCGAGTCCTCCAGGCTGAACCGCAGTCCCACCTGTATGCTGGGAGCCAGTTCTTCCGGCGGATCACCCTTGCCCCGGAACAGCGTGAAACAGGAAGGATGGTCGCGCAGGTTTTCTCCCACGCCGGGCATATCGTGGATTACTTCGATGCCAAACTCCCGCAGGTGGTCGGCCGGTCCCACGCCGGACAGCATGAGAATTTGCGGCGAAGCTATGGCCCCGCTGCTGACGATGATCTCCTCGCCTTCCAAGACGAAAGTCTCTCCACCGCTTTCGGCTTCAATGCCCACGGCCCGCTTCCCTTCAAATACCACCCTTCGCACCGTGACGTCACCCCGGACCGTCAGGTTGAGGCGGTTGCGCACAGGATTAAGGTAGGTTATGGCCGTGCTCATCCTCACGCCGTCGATATTATTCAGTGGACGGGCCGCAATGCCGCTGGAATCGGGATGGTTCTGGTCCGGATCCTCGCGGAACCCCAGGTCTACGCAAGCGTCATAAAAGGCAGTTGCGTGGGGAAGCCATTCCTCTCGCTTGTAGCGGCGTACCGGAATGGGCCCGTCGCTCCCGTGAAAGTCGTCGCCCGGGTAGTCCAGGTCGGTCTCGAGCTTACGGAAGTAGGGCAGAACCTTGACGTAGGCCCACTCGTCGTTGCCCCAGGCAGCCCAGTTGTCGTAGTCTCCGGGCACACCCCGGAAGAGGACCTGGCCGTTGATGGAGGTGGAACCGCCAATAGCCCGTCCCCTCGGCAACTGCACCGGATCCGATTGCAGGGGAGTGGCCGTTGCGGTATAGCCCCAGTTGTGAGGACCGTAGGCCGACCGCCACATATTGTTCCCTTCCTTCAGGTCCACGGGAAGCTGGTCAAAGTCCGGGTAGTCCGGCCCTGCCTCCAAAAGCAACACCGACCGGTCCGAGTCCTCCGATAGCCTGGACGCCAGAACGCAGCCGGCGGCCCCTCCTCCCACAATTATCACGTCATATTTCATACCGGGTAGCCCCTTCCACATTTTCGAGCGGATTTAGAATTGCCAATGTTATACCACAAACGTGGATTTCGGTGTATTGAAGAAGACCCTCCTGCGGCAATCGCATCTTGATTCGAGGGCGGCATCCAGTTCCGGCGCCGGCGTGAACCTCGCCTGGGCAGGACCGGTCCGCCGCTGCGGACACCGCCGCTGCAATGACAAGCGAGGCGATAGCACACCTCCGTCATTCCCCCGCTTGCCGGATGACTGGCACTTCCCCCTTGCCACCCTGCGTAACCCACCACCATCATAAGAATACATGCTACGGAAATAGGACCGCCGGCACGGCCAACCCTGCCCTTGATGGCGCAAACCCTTGTGCCTGCCCCGGCCATAGCAAAATCTCCCCTCGCTCTATGGGAGGGGCCAGGGCGTCAGCGCAAACCCCAAATGGAACAAAATGGGACAAAATGGGACACTTTCAAAAAAATTCCGCCTTCGTGCCCCCTCGCGTCCTTCGTGAATAGAAAATAAAAGGAGATAGGCAGCCTTGAGAACCCTCAGCGAAATCAGAAGAGAAATCCGCGCGCTCCAGCGCAAGTACCATAGGGAACTGACCATCTACCGAATGCGCCGGGTATCAGAAGAAGTCCATCACGACTACGCCCGCGCCGTAGCCGACCGCCAGGACCCTCCGAAGCCCCTGGAAATTATCCGACGCATCGCCGACCGGGGTTTCCGCCTCACCACCTGGATTCACCTGCACAACTACCTGGATAAGGTCAGCGAAGCGGGAGACATTCCCGAACCCCGGCGCATGCTGCTGGCGCTGCTGCCTTGGGCCTGGGAGAAGAAATTCGACCACCTGCTGATGCGTGAACTCCCGCCGCCAAGCCAGGAACCTGACCTGACCCTGCTCTGGGCTCGCTGGTTCGCCATGACATAGCAACACCGCCACCCCTGGGCCATGCCTTGGGCCGGGATTAATCTGCGTTGACCCAGAAGGCTCTCCACCCTGGTTTGGCCGAACGGAGGTTACGCTACTTCCAACAGGCGCCTCTGGCGCCTCGTCCGGTTCCCATTGACACACCGGCCTCCGGGTAATCATCATTACCGGAAGTATTCGCGACCCCACTCGAGGTGAACAATGGCAAACCTGTCGGGCGCCCAGGCGTTGATCCAGTCCCTGGCCAGGGAAGGTGTGGAAGTGGTCTTTGGCCTGCCCGGTGTCCAGATCATGGAGATATACGACGCCCTGTACGAGCAGCCAGGTATCCGCCTGATCACCGTCCGCCACGAACAGTCGGCCGCCTACATGGCCGACGGATATGCCCGCACCACCGGCCGCGTCGGCGTGGCATTGGTTGTGCCGGGCCCCGGCGCCCTCAATGCCGCCGCCGCGGTAGGCACCGCCTACGCCACCTCATCACCGGTCATGCTGATTTCCGGGCAGGTCGACAGCGCCATGCTGGGCCAGAATCGTGGCGCTCTCCACGAAGTGAACGACCAGCTTGACGTGTTCAGGCCCATTACCAAGTGGAACGCCCGCACTACCAATGCGGAAGAGATTCCAAACCTGGTGCACATGGCCATGCAGCAGGTGCTCGACGGCCGGCCCCGGCCTGTGGAGATAGAAGTACCTTTTGATATCCTGCCTGGATCCTACGACATTGACCTGCTGGAACGGGAGGGGACCATAAAACAGTCTCCGGACCCGGCCAGGGTGAAGGAGGCAGTGGAACTGCTGGCGAAGGCGGAACGCCCCCTGATCTGGGCCGGCGGAGGCTGCCGGGAGGCGGATATCACCGGAGAATTGGCTCAGCTTGCGGAAGCTCTCAATGCGCCGGTGATCACTACACCGGAAGGCAAGGGCTCCATTCCCGAAAACCATTCCCTGTCCGTGGGCACTTTCTACTACGGCCACGGCGCTGCCTACTACACTCTGCCCCAGTCGGATGTCATCCTTGCCATTGGCAGCCGCATGAACATGAACCCGCGCACTCCCTGGTCCCTCCGACCCAACCAGGTAGTTATTCGCATTGACGCCGACCCCGAGGAACTTGGCCGAAACGTCGAGTCCCGGGTGGGCATGGTTGCCGACGCAAAGCTCGGCGTCAACGACATACTGGCCGAATGGGGCGGCGCAGCCGGCGCCAGCCAGTGGCAGGACACGGAGCTGGATGAAATCCGCCGCAAGGCCGCCGAGGATACCCGGGCACTGGCGCCGCTGCAGGTAGAGCTCATTGAGACCATTCGGGCCGAACTGGACGATGACGCGATAATGGTGGCCGGCACTACGGAAGTTGCCTACTGGGGCCATCTGGCATTTCCGGTGCTCAAACCCCGTTCATACCTGACCTCCAGCTATTTCGCCACCCTGGGCTACGCCTTCCCCACCGCCCTGGGCGCCAAGGTGGGAAACCCCAACCGTCAAGTGGTGGCAACCATTGGCGACGGAGGGTTTATGTACGCCAGCAGCGAACTCTCCACCGCCGTCCAGGAAGGCATCAACCTGGTAACGCTGGTATTCAACAACGGACTGCTGGGAGCGTCCCGCGCCGACCAGATGAACCGCTACCAGGGGCGCGCCATCGGGACGGAATTGCTCAATCCCGACTTCGCCCAGCTGGCCGAAGTCTATGGCGCCCTGGGCATCAGGTTGGCCGACCGGCGGGAATTGGGTCCCGCCCTTCACGACGCCCTGCGCGCAGACCGGCCGGCAGTGATCGAGGTGCCTATGCCAAACCTGCGTCCTCCCTTCCAGACGCCACCCCATGGGCTGGACGCAGTGGTAGGATAGTGGGAGACATCGGCGCCCAGGTCCGCCTGACCGTCCAAACGAACAAAGCAAGAGCCACCGGCCACAGTAGGATAATGACTACATACCACGACCTAACGCGAATCAATCGCTACCGCGGCCAGAGCATCAGGCTGCTGAACGCTGCTATGAACGAACTGCGTGGCGGGAAGTGGACCCGTTCCGAAGAACTGCTGTGGGGCAGCCTGACCCTGGCCGTCAAAGGCGCGGCCCTCAGTCAGGGCGTGAACGTGGAGGACGATCCATCGGTGAAGGCTTACGCCCAAGCGCTCGGCAGCGAGTTGAGGGACAGGCGAGTCCGCGAAGCCTTCGAGCAACTGGCGTCTCTTACGGACTCCCTGGAAAGGTCCCGGGAAACGCGCCGCCGGGTGGACCGGGTTTACCGCGTTCTGGAAGACATTGGGGGCGCCATCGAAAGGCTGTGGGACCTGGTGGACACCAACCTGGCCGCGCAGGATGGTGGGAGCTAGCCCTCTTATGTCTAATGACCCTCTCCGGGGAAGCCAGCCCGTCGCTTTGACCTCGGTCAACCCGGATTTGGCGCCGGGCCGCTCCGGAAACGTCGTCATTCACACCCACGGCTGCAAGCTCAACCAGGCCGACAGCAGCAACCTTGCCCGCCGGTTTCGCCAGGCTGGCTATCGGGTAATTGAAGACGTTGGTGAAGCCGACATTTACGTCCTGAACACCTGTACCGTCACGGCCACCGCCGATTCCAAGGCCCGGCAGACACTCCGTGCCGCCCGCCGCGCCAATCCCGATGCTGTCGTGGTGGCCGCCGGTTGTTATCCCCAGCGCGCTGCCGAAGAACTTGCCCAAATGCCCGCGGTTAATCTGGTCGTGAGGAATGAAGAAAAGGACGACCTGGCAGCCCTGGCCATCGAGGCCCACCAGGCCCGTTCAGGTACCACCGGGGAGCTTTATCACGACAACTCTTCGTGGTCCTTCGACGAAGACGCCGCCGGCAACCTCCCGGGGCGCACTCGGGCCATGGTGAAGATCCAGGAAGGTTGCGACCAGGTCTGCGCCTATTGCATTGTCCCCAGGGTAAGAGGACGGGAACGGAGTATTCCTCCAGGACAGATCATCCGGCAAGTGCGGCGAGCCGTTGAGGAAGGGTGCCAGGAAGCGGTCCTTACCGGCACCCAGCTGGGCACCTACGGGTTCGATCTACCCGGCGCGGATCTAAACCAACTCATCCGCCGGATATTGGAGGAGACCGATATCCCTCGGCTGCGCGTTTCCTCCCTGCAACCCCAGGAGATCGACGAAGAACTGCTCCACATCTGGACGAACCACTCCCGGCTGTGCCCCCACTTCCACGTCCCCCTGCAGAGCGGCAGCGACACTGTCCTGAAGGCCATGCGCCGGCGCTATACAACGTCCCAGTTCGCTGCGACCGTGCAATTAATCCGGTCCATGTTACCCGACGCCGGCATAACTACTGACCTGATAGTGGGCTTCCCGGGAGAGGGAGACCAAGAGTTTCGGGACAGCCTGGCCTTTGCATCGGAGATGGCATTCAGCGACCTTCACGCCTTCCCCTATTCCAGGCGACCCGGCACCTCGGCAGTCTACCTGGAAGGCCATGTAGCTGATCAAGTCAAGCGGGAACGAATGCGGCAGATAATGCAGGTCGCCCGCACCTCTTTCCAGAAATTCAGGGCAAACCTCTTGGATTCCACCAGGCCCGTGCTTTGGGAAGGGCAGACAGCTAAAGAGGGTAACCCAAGGGGCCTGACCGATAACTACGTCCGCGTCGAAATGGCGCCATCCCAAGATGAACAGCGGTCGTCCGATCTGAGCAACAAAATCACGCCGGCGCTGCTGATCGAATTGAACGGCGGTCTGGTAACGGCCAGACCTATCCACTAAGTAATGTCTACCGGCAATGCGGCGCTCAACAGCCTTTCATTGACGCTTGGAGATTGAATCTCTTACGAAGACTGGCCCCGCCGGTTTGGCGGGGCCAACAACAATCAGGTAGCGATATCTTAAGAATACACTGCTAGGAAAAGTTCATTTTATCCGCGGCTCCCCACTGTCAGGTCTACCGGCGTGACGTACACCATCTCGCCCCGCCTTTCCAAATATCCACTCTTGACATCATGCCCGTGAGAGAACCCCAGCAGCCACCCGTACTTTTCGGCGTCCGTCAGGATTTCTCGCTTTTGCTCAAGGGAATTCTGCGGCGAGTAGTCGAATGCCGATATCACGGGCAGGTTAAGGTGAAAGGGAGTTGGCACCAGGTCCCCCAGAATGACCAGGCGTTCACCACCGTGATTGAAGAGGACCAGTTGGTGCCCCATGGCCGGCCCATCGCACTCAATTACCTGCAGTCCGGGCAGTATCTCGGTATCTCCATCCAGTAGTTCCAGTTGCCCGCGCTCTGCTACCGGCATGAAGTGGTCCGCCCGGTAGGCGGACCTGCCCCGTTCGCTGGGGTTCAAGGCTTCTTCCCAGGACGACCGCTGCACCATGTAGGTAGCGCGTGAAAAGGTTGGGACGATGGCCCCCGTCCGGTCCATTCGGGTGGCGCCGCCGCTGTGCTCAAACTGCATGTGGGTCAGCACAACGATGTCTATGTCCTTTGGCGTCAAGTTTGCCAGTTTAAGTTCTTTGAACAGGCGATTGGTCCCCAGGCCGTAGTGATCTCGGTCCTTCTCGTCGTGATTGCTTCCCACCCCGGTATCCACCAGGATCCATTTGTCGGCGATGCGCAGCAGCCAGCAGTTAAGGCCCAGCGTTACCCGATTCTTGCGGTCGGTGGGAGTCATCGTTTCCCACACCATCTTGGCCAATTGGCCGTACAGCGCGCCGCCGTCCACTTTGAAGGTCCCATCGCAAAGAATGTTTGCTTTCGTTAAACCCATATACCCACCTCACCTCCAAAAATCCGTCCAAACCGTACCTTTTCACCAATGCCTTCCCTCAAGAATTCAGCTACTATTCCTGCTGCCTTAGCAATTCACACTCTGGCTAAGCAAGGCTCCCGGCCATTGAATTAGCAGACGGCCCTCTCAACGGGATAAGCCAGTCAGCCTCACTTGGCGGAACCTGTTGCCTCGCCTGACAGCAGGTAACCTCATCAATAAAGGCAATCGGGTCTTTAAGAAAAGTTCCGCTTCCCACCGGGAAGGATCGGTCCAACGGTTTCAGGCGAAATTGCCCCACGAGTAACAGGTTAAGAGGTGCCTCATTAGGGGTTGTCAAGGCAAATTTTAGATTTTTTTGAAATTTGGAAAATCTTCACCTTCGGGGCAGCCCGTCCGCTCTTTCACTCTCAACATACCGCCACCTGCGGAAAATAGTAATTTGGGAATTGGGGGGTGACTTTATCAATTCCCTGGAAAGAATTCGAAACAAGGTCCACGAACTGCTTGAGGTCGGCCAGTCGGGTGATCGCCTGGACCGGGCGATCGACTATTTCATCATTACTCTGATCATTGTCAATACGGCCGCCCAAATCCTGGAGACTGTCGACTCCGTCTATAACGCGGCTCCCTGGTTCTTCCCCATCCTGGAAATTGCCTCAATGATCATCTTTACGGCGGAGTACTTCCTTCGCATCTGGTCATGCACGTCCGAGCCTCATTACTCCCACCCTCTCTTTGGCCGCCTGCGTTTTGCAGTCACACCCTTGCTGATCATAGATCTGGTGGCCTTGCTGCCCTTCTTCCTCCCCTTCCTTGGGCTGGAGGATTTGAGAAGCCTGAGGGCATTGCGTTTGCTGGCGTGGGCCGCCCGGCTGGGTCGCTATTTTGAGGGCATCCGTACCCTTGGCAAGGTGCTCCAGAGCAAGGCGATGGAGCTTGCAACGGTCGTGATAGTCCTGGCCGTAATGCTTGTGCTGGCTTCGTCGATGATGTTCTATGCAGAACACCATGCTCAACCCGATGCCTTCGCCAGCATTCCCGAGGCCATGTGGTGGAGCATCATCACCCTGACCACCGTCGGATACGGTGACGTATCGCCGGTAACGCCCCTGGGCAAGGTCATGGCCGGCATCATCGCGGTGATGGGCATCGGCATGTTCGCGTTGCCGGCAGGCATCCTGGGCTCAGGATTCCTGGACGAGATTCAAAAGAGAAACCAGGAAGCGCGTGTTTGCCCACACTGCGGCCTGTTGATTGAAGACGAGGGCTAGGACTCAGGCAACTGCGGCCCGCATCGGGCCGGCGGCAACAATCATCGGGGACAGGTTACGTATTCAACATCCCATAAATTCAGCCTTGAAGGGTTTCTTCAACAAACCCACAAACATGATGCAAAATTGACACTTCCTCTCCAGCTTACCTACAATTGCGGAATATTAAGGAATTTCACCGTTGCGTCTGGCTGGAGGACAATATGGCTGAATTGCTGGGGCTGGGCTGCTCTCACGGGCCCATCATTCTGACTCCTCCCGAAGTTTGGGCCAAGGGAAGGGAACGGGTTTTCGCCCGAATTCCTGACTACGAACCGCCGGCCCAATTGCTGTCGGAATTGGGGCAGGACAACGGGCTTAGCCAGGACATTGACGACCAGAAGAAGGTGGTAGCAGCGTTTCACACTTTGCGCGACCGTCTTCACCAATGGGAGCCGGATGTTCTGATGATCATTGGCGACGATCAGGCGGAGAACTTCAGGCAGGACAACCTGCCTCCCTTCTGCCTATACACCGGCGCAGAGGTGGACGGCTATCCCTTCCAACGCGCCGCTGCCCGTACCAACCTTTGGGACGCGGCGCCGGAAACGAAGTTCACTTTTCAATGTCCCAAAGACTTTTCCCGGGATATGCGCAACTTCCTGATTCGCGACGGCTTCGATATGTCATCGTCCAGCGAACTCAAGGGTTGGGAATGGGGCCTGGCTCACGCGATCATAAACCCGCTGGTGTTCCTTGACCCGGACGGAGAGTTCCCGCTGCTGCCCCTGTTCGTCAACTGCTATGGCGAAGAAGCGGGGCCGGACTACCCTCCACGTCCGACGCCAAAGCGGTGCTACGAATTGGGCCAGGGCATCCGCCGGTTCCTGGATACCAGGGACGAAAGGGTGGCTGTGGTAGCATCATCCAGTTGGTCGCACAGCTTCCTGGCCCACAAGTTCCAGTGTTGCGCCATTGATATTGAGACCGACCGCCGGAACCTGGAATGGTTGCGTACGGGCCAGGGCCACAAACTGGCCGAGCTCACACCTGAAGAGCTGCAAGAGTCGGGAGATCACGAAATTCTCAACTGGATTATTGCCCTGGGCATACTGGGCGATACCCCTGCGGAAATCATAGATGTCCGCGAGTCCCACACCCAGTTGGCCTACCGGGTGGCGGCGGTCTGGAACTGAACGGCAACCAATCGAACCGGATGAACCAAAATTGCCGCGCCAGCCTTTTGGTTGGCACGGCAACTTTCTTCTATCCCCGCTTGCTTCCCACACTTGGCGGTGATACAGCAGGGTAGTACCCATCCTGCAGCCAAGTGGAAGAGGTGCGGTGCTCGACGGTCTAAACTCCGCTGCCGAAACCTTTCTAACCTGAAAGACTGTCCAGAGCCCACTGCAGCCTGGGTACTACGCGCTTCCTTCCCAGCACCTCCAGCGTCTCGAAGAGGGGCGGCGATACGTTGCGGCCCGTGGCCGCCCAGCGCAATGTCCCGAAGAACCGGCGTGGCGTCAGTTCCAGTTCCTCCCCCAGGGAGCGCAGCAGTTCTTCAAGCGCTTCGGTGTTGAAGTCGCAGTCGCGAAGGGCCAGGATTGATCTTTCCAGGGCCCGCACTGTCTCTTCCTCTGTCATACCGCGCTGCACCAGGTTGGCGGGGTCGTATACGGGCTGCTCTTCCAGAAAGTAGGAAACCATATCCGGCGCTTCAGTGAGAACCTTTATCCTCTCCTGGACCAGGGGCACGATGCTGAGCAGATATTCCCGGTCCACCGGCAGCAGGTAGGACGGCAGTCCCTGCTCCAGGAAGGGGAGCATGGCATCTGCCAGATCCCCAGGCGTCATTTCGCGAATGTAAACGCCATTCATCCAGGAGAGTTTCTCCCGGTCGAAAATGGCGGCCGGCTTGCCTACCCGGTCTAGGGTAAAGTTCTCGGTAATGGTCTCTATGGGCATAACTTCGGTCTTGTCGTCCAGCGACCAACCCAAAAGCACCATAAAGTTTCGTAGGGCGTCCGGCAGAAAGCCGTCGTCCCGGTACTCCAGAATGGACGTGGCGCCGTGGCGCTTGGACAGTTTCGCCCGGTCGGGACCAAGGATCATGGGCAGATGGCCGTGTTCGGGTGGTTCGTAGCCCAGCGCTCGGTACAATTGCAGGTGGCGGGGAGCGCTGGACAGCCATTCTTCGGCCCTTAGAACGTGACTAATCTCCATGAAATGGTCGTCGGTCACTACCGCAAGGTGATATGTGGGAAAGCCGTCTGACTTCAGGAGCACAAAGTCGTCCACCAGTTCGTTCTGCCACTCCACGTCGTCTCGTATAAGGTCGTGCAGGTGAGTTATGCCGCTGTCAGGCATGGCGAACCGCACTACGTAGGGTGCGCCCTCGCCTTCCAGGATGCGACGTTCCTCGCCGCCCAGGTGCTTGCAGTGCCCGTCGTACCCCAGAGCCACCTTGTCCCGCTCCTGCCGGGAACGAAGTTCGGCCAGCCGTTCCCGCGTACAGTAGCAGCGGTAGGCATCACCCTGGGCAATCAGCCGCTCTGCCTCTGCGTGGTAAAGAGGCAGCCGTTCGGACTGAAAGTAGGAACCGAAGTCGCCGCCCACTCTGGGGCCCTCGTCCCAGTCAATATCCAGCCATTCCAGCCCGTCCAGGATGCCGTCCACCGCGCCGGGCACCAGCCTTTCCTGGTCCGTGTCTTCAATCCTGACAACGAACTTGCCCCCGTGGTGGCGGGCAAAAAGCCAGTTGAACATGGCCGTGCGTATGTTGCCAATGTGGGGCATTCCCGTCGGACTGGGCGCATACCTTACGCGGACTTCATTGGCCAAGACTATCCTCCTGGGGCGCCTGGGCTGTCGACGATTTGGACGAGAAACGGTTTCTATCCCGCATCAGATTCGCCGACACTGCCTTTTCAAATGCTCTGGTCGCCGTTAGCTTCCCCCACCGGACTGCGACTGCTCAATCCTAGCCCAGGAATCCCGCAGTGAAACGGTGCGATTGAATACAGGCGCGCCGGGCCCCGAATCCCTGGTATCCACGCAGAAGTAACCCTGCCGCTCGAACTGGTACCGGCTTCCCAACTCCGCGTCTGCCAATCCTGGCTCCACCTTGCAATCAGTAAGAGTCTGGAGCGAGTCCGGGTTTAGCAACGAGATAAAGTCCCGGCTGTCTTCATCCCCTTCGTCCGTATCCCGCATAAGGTAATCGTACAGGCGCACTTCAGCCTGTAGCGCGTGGCGGGCTGAAACCCAGTGCAGGGTGCCCCGTACTCGCCGTCCGTCAGGTGTCGACCCACCTCTTGACTCCGGGTCATAGGTGCAATGCAGTTCAATTATCTCGCCTGTCTCCGGGTCTTTCACCACTTCCTGGCACGTGATATAGCAGGCGTATCGCAGCCGGACCTCCCTGCCCGGGGCCAGGCGGAAGAAACGCGACGGAGGGTCCTCGCGAAAATCATCCCGTTCGATATAGACCTCCCGCGAGAAGGGCACCTTGCGCGAGCCCATGGAAGGGTCCTCCGGGTTGTTAACAGCGTCGAACTCAAGCACCTCGCCTTCAGGGAAGTTGTCGATGACCACCTTCAGCGGATTCAATACCGCCATAACCCGGGGCGCGTGCTGATTCAGGTCTTCACGTATGCAATGCTCCAGCAGGGCCATGTTCACCACTGTGTCCCGCTTGGAGATGCCCACATGCTCGCAAAAGGTGCGTATGGCCTCCGGCGTATAGCCCCGGCGACGCAGCCCGCTGATGGTTGGCATCCTGGGATCGTCCCAGCCTGACACGTAGCCACCCTCCACCAGCTGAAGCAGGCGGCGCTTACTCATCACCGTATTGGTCAGGTTGAGTCGGGCAAACTCGATCTGCTGGGAACGGTAGACATCCAGCACTTCCAGCGTCCAGTCATACAGAGGGCGGTGGTCCTCAAACTCCAGGGTGCACAGGGAATGAGTAATGTTTTCAATAGAATCGGACAGAGCGTGGGCGTAATCGTACATCGGATAGATGCACCACTTGTCGCCAGTCCGATGGTGGGTGGCGCGCCTGATCCGGTAGATTGTGGGGTCTCGCATGTTCAGGTTGGGGGACTCCATGTCTATCCTGGCCCGCAGCACATGAGCGCCGTCCTCAAATTCGCCGTCCCGCATCCGCCGGAACAGGTCCAGGTTTTCCTCTACCGACCGGCTGCGGTAAGGGCTTTCCCGCCCGGGCTCCGTCAGCGTACCGCGATAGTCGCGGATTTCCTCCGCAGACAGGCTGTCCACGTAGGCCCGGCCATCCAGAATAAGCTGCTCGGCAAAGTTGTAAAGGGCATCGAAATAGTCCGAAGCATAGTAAAGGTGGGACCCCCAATCGAAGCCCAGCCAGCGCACGTCCTCCTGGATGGAGTTGATGTATTCCACGTCCTCACGCAACGGGTTAGTGTCATCGAAGCGCAGGTGGCACACGCCACCTTCATATTCCGACGCCACGCCGAAGTTAAGACAGATTGACTTGGCATGACCGATGTGAAGGTAACCGTTGGGTTCGGGGGGAAAGCGGGTTACCACCCTGCCGTCATACTTATTGGATTCCAGGTCATCCTGCACGATGGCCCGTATGAAGTCAGTTGAAGTGATTTCCGGGGATGTCATTCAGGTCGCTTCCTCAGCTAGGTAGTTCTTACGCCGGCGGCGCATCCAGGATATTCTAGCACGGTACATCTTACGGATTGAATTGTGTGGCTACACGTAAGTGCGAATACAGTCCTCTTCCGTGCGTTAAACGTCTTCCTGGCATTGCCTCAGGGTTGTCAATACCTGTTGCAATTCCGTGGGCATATCCGACTTGAAAGAAACATCCGTGCCTGAATTGGGATGCCTGAAACCCAGCGCATTCGCGTGAAGAAAATGCCGGGCCAAATCAGGGCTTCGCTTGCCGTACACTCCGTCGCCAAAGACGGGGTAACCCAGGTAGGCCAGATGAACCCGGATCTGGTGGGTCCGGCCCGTCTCCAGGTCCAGTTCCAGCAAAGCGTGATTACCCAGGTCTTCCGCCACCCGATAATGAGTACGAGATTCCCGGCCGTCCAGGACAACGGCCATGCGCTGCCGGTGCCTTGGGTCGCGGGCTATTGGTACATCTACCGTGCCCTTATCTTGCGGCGGCACTCCTACCGTAAGAGCCAGATAGCCCTTCTCCATTTGCCTCTCTTTAATTTGATCCGAAAGGCTCTGGTGCGCCCTCTCCGTTTTGGCCACCACCATCAGGCCCGATGTGTCCTTGTCCAGACGGTGCACTATGCCCGGTCGGTGCACTCCCCCAATGCCCTGGATGTCAGGACAGCGCGCCAGCAGTGCGTTCACCAGCGTCCCGTCCGGATGACCCGGACCAGGGTGGACCGAGAGGCCGGCGGGCTTGTCCACTACCACAATTTCGGAGTCCTGGTACATCAGGTTCACGGGAATGGACTGGGGCGAGACGTCATATTCCCTGATCGGCGGGATTGTCATCACAACGCGGTCGCCACCCCTCACCCGCTGGGCCGGCCTTGCCTGCTGGCCGTTTATTCTGACCCAGCCTTCGCTAATCAGCGAATGGAGGCGACTGCGGGTCATATCCCTTTCCCGTTCGGAAAGGAATCGGTCCAGCCGCGCGCTGGCGCCGGACGCGATGAACTCCTTTACCCTGATTTCCGAACCCTTCTGCATTTCCAAACACTACCGGCGCAATGCTCTGCGCGAGAGACGTCGCCCCCCCGCAACGTGCCCTGATGTGCGACAAACAGCCCGCCGGCCGGAATGAAACCGACCGCACCGCGCACACCGGCCCCGCCGTTTCAGGCTGTAGTCTCTGACGGTTTCCGTAACGGGGTTGGCCGCCTTTCGCCCAGGCTGCAGGATTATCCAGCCCAGCAGTAGAAGACCGCAAATTATCGAAGAGTCCGCCAGGTTGAAAATGGGCCACGGACCCACGTCAATAAAGTCCGTCACCGCCCCCAGCCGGAAGCGGTCCACCAGGTTTCCCAGCGCGCCCCCAATCTGCAATCCCAGGCTCAGCCTGAGCAGGTTGGTGGGCCTTGGCTGGCTTTGATAAATCATCGCCAGCACAAATATGCCAACGAAGGATATTACGATCAGCGGGGTGTTGTGTCCCTGGAACAGGCCAAAGGCGCTGCCCGTGTTTTCGGCATGGGTGAATCGGAAGAAGCCGGTGGCAGGGTAGGAAGACCCGAAGGGCAGGTAGGCCCGGACAAGGAACTTGGTGAGTTGGTCCAGCAGGAAGAAAATTACCGCCAGCTGCAGCAGGTCAAAGTCCAGGAAGATGGGACGCTTGCGAAACCCTGTACTGCTGCTCTCTTCAGAAACCGCTTCAGCCGGCTCGCCGCTGCCTGTATATTCCGAGATTTCCCTGGCTGGATTCGGACCTTCAACGCATGGAGGTCCCGCCTCCGCCATGCTTTCGCCGCCAGTTTGTTCCGAGGTTATTTCCTCTGTATCACCGGATGCTATGTCCGGATTGTCTGAAGAGCTTGGTTCGCGATTGGCCGGGGTCTCCATTAGTTGGCTACTTCAGGTTCTCGGCAAAAAACTCGGCCACCGGCTCTGCCGCTTGACGTTCCATACCGCCCCAGAAGTGGTCGGCACCGTTTACGACTTCAAACCGCGGCGCCTTCGCGAAGGCGTCCAGATTTTCCTGCAGGTTCTCGGCTTCTACCAGCTTGTCCCGGCTGCCGGTGATGATCATGGTTGGTGTCTTCGACTTCTTCAGAGGAGTATCCGAAAGGGCCCGTATGTTGGGCGATACCAGGGCGATGGACTTTGCCTTCTTCTGTACGTCCTTGCTGCCAAGGATCACTCCGGTTCCGAAGGAGTAGCCCACCAGCCCCAGCTTGCCACCGTCCACACCGTTCCAGGCCTTCATCAACTCGAAGGCGCCCAGCACTTCCTGGTATTCGTTCTCACCCTTGGAGTGTTCGCCCTCGCTGTTTCCCACACCCCGAAAATTGAACCGGATGGTGGCAAAACCCTGTTCCACCAGGGTGAACGACAAAGCGATTACCACGTTGTTGTCCATGTTGCCCCCGAACAAGGGGTGGGGGTGGCAAATGACAACACCCGGGACGGAACTGCCCACGTCGTCCGGAGTGGCAACTATACCCTCGAAATTGAGTCCCTTGGCCTTAAAGCTGACCGCGCTCTGTCGCATTTGCCGTCCTCCAGTTTGCCAAGTCGGCGTTGGAATCCATATTAGAAGACCGCATAGAGTTTGGCAAGGAATCCTGCTAGAATAACCTCCACCTGCCCTATGGGAGAAACCTCATGAGAATCATCGATCTGAGAAGCGATACCATCACCCATCCTACCGACGAAATGCGGCGCGCCATGGCCGATGCTGAAGTGGGCGATGACGTTTACGGGGAAGACCCATCCATCAATCTGCTGGAGCAGCGCGCTGCCCAACTGCTGGGCAAGGAAGCGGGGTTGCTGACTGCCAGCGGCACCATGAGCAACCTGGTTGCTGCGCTGACCTACTGCCACCGGGGCGACGAAGTAATCATGGGCGACCAGGCCCACATGTTCTGGAACGAATCGGCCGGCATTTCCGCCTTGGCCGGCGCCCAGGTCAGGTTGGTTCCCAACGACGAACAGGGCCGCCTTGACCCGCAGGACGTGGCTGACGCCATTCGACCCCGGGGCAACGTGCACATGCCCCCGACAACCCTGGTGTGCCTGGAAAACACCCACAATCGTTGCAGCGGCGCAGCCCTGACACCCGACGACACCAGGCGGGTGGCCGATGTGGCCCACGATGCCGGCGCCAGCGTTCACATGGATGGTGCCCGCATCTTCAACGCTGCTGTGGGCCTGGAGGTGCCGCCCAGCGAACTGGTTAAGGATGTGGACGACGTTTCATTTTGCCTGTCCAAGGCGCTCAGTTGCCCAGTGGGCTCCGTCCTGTGCGGCTCCGAGGAGTTCATTGGCGAAGCCCGCCGCTGGCGCAAGATGATCGGCGGCGGAATGCGACAGGCAGGAGTTCTGGCCGCTGCCGGCCTGGTCGCCCTTGACACCATGATCGAACGCCTGGCCGACGACCACGCCAATGCTCGCCGTCTGGCCCAGGGCCTGTCCAACATCGAGGGCCTGAACGTGGATCCGGAGAGCATCCAGACCAACATTGTCATTTTCGAGATTGACCCATCGGTAGGCACTGCCCCGGAGGTGCTGCAGGCACTGGCTGAGGCGGGTGTAAAAGTATCCCTTTCCAGGACCCAGACATTGAGAATGGTTACCCACCGGCAGGTTGATGGCGCCGACGTGGATGATGCGCTGGCGAGAGTGAGTGAAGTTGTAACGGAACTAAAGCAGCGCAACGCCTCCTGACCGGAGCCGCTGTTGGCTGAAACACTTGACTAACGCAGGGAAGGAAGTCGGAAAATGGCCGATGTCGTTTTGGACAAATCAACTACTGCCCTTCTGATCGCTGACTTTTATGCCGAAATGATGAACACCATTCCCCATGCCATAGACCGGGGGGTGGTGGAAAAGACCCGTGCACTGCAGCAGGCAGCCAGGGAAGCCGGCATCATGGTCTGCTACTCGGCCACCGTCTTCCGGCCTGGGTACCCGGAAATCAGCGACCGCAACAAGACCTTCAGCCAGCGCAAAGCGTCGGGCCAGCCTGCGGTCAGCGACCCGGTCCAGGTAATCCACGAGGCCGTGCGCCCTGTTGATGGGGAAGTAGTGGCCGGCAAGCACCGGGTGAACGCCATGTTCGGCACCGACCTGGAAATGTCCCTGCGGGCCAACAACATTGAGACCCTGGTCATGCTGGGCTACGCCACCAGCGGCGTGGTTCTGTCCACCACCCGCTACGCCGCCGATGCCGACTTCCGGCTGATTATCGTCGAGGATTGCTGTTCGGACCAGGACCCTGAAGTCCATGACTTCCTGACCCAGCGCATCTTCCCCCGTCAGGCCGATGTCGTCCTGGCTGCCGACGTGATTCAGGCGCTTTCCGGCTGATCTGCGGCATCGCCGCCCCACCATTCCCGCATCCGCTCTTCAATTTCCCGTTCCCTGCCCTGGGGAGCGGGAAAGTAATATCTGGCGTCCTGCAGGGAAGGAGGAAGGTACTCTTGCTCAACAAAGTGTCCGGTGTAATCGTGGGAATAGCGGTATCCCTTGCCGTAGTCCGTGGCTCTCATCAGACCTGTCACCGCGTTGCGCAAGTGCAGGGGCACCGGATCGTTGGGCTTCCCCCGCACATCCGCCAGCGCCCGCTCCAGGGCCATATAGGCCGTATTGCTTTTGGGCGCGGTGGCCAGGAACACGGTGGCTTCGGCCAGGGGAATCCGCGCCTCGGGCATGCCCAGGAAGTGAACCGCCTGCTGGGCCGCCACGGCCAGGGGAAGCGCCTGCGGTTCCGCCAGGCCAATGTCCTCGGACGCCAGAATCACCAGCCGGCGGGCAATGAACAGGGGGTCTTCGCCTGCCTCCAGCATGCGGGCCAGCCAGTATAGTGCCCCGTCGGGCGACGAACCTCGCACCGACTTGATGAAGGCTGAAATAGTATCGTAATGCCCCTCGCCCGCCTTGTCGTAAAGGGGCGACCTGCGCTGCAAAGCATCGGAGATTACCTCCACCGTAATCTCGCCGCTACCGCTCAGATCCGAGCTGACTGCAAATGCGGCAGTCTCCAGTGCATTAAGGGCAACCCGCGCATCGCCGTTGGCGATGTTCACCAGGTGATTCAGCGCTTCGGTCTCCAGGGACAGTTTCAGTTCGCCCAGCCCTCGCTGACCGTCCTCCAGCGCCCGCTCAACGATGCTCGCCACTTCCTCGCCGGTCAGGGCTTGGAGCGCAAACACCCGGCAGCGGGACAGCAGCGGTGCGTTGACTTCGAAGGACGGATTTTCGGTAGTGGCCCCGATGAACGTTACGGTGCCGTCCTCCACGTGGGGCAGAATTACGTCCTGCTGGGCCTTGTTGAACCGGTGAATTTCATCAACGAACAGGATGGTGCGTCGCTGGTACATGCCCTGGCGGTCGCGGGCCTCGGCCACAATCCGGCGCAGGTCGGCAACCCCGGAGGTCACCGCGCTGACCGGTTCAAAGTGGGCCTCGGTTACGGTAGCCACCAGCCGGGCCAGCGTAGTCTTGCCGGTTCCCGGCGGCCCCCACAGGATGAATGAAGGAAGCCGGTCCGCGGCTATCGACCTGCGCAGCACCCGGTTGGAGGCAAGGATATGTTCCTGACCGACAAACTCGTCAAAGTTACGGGGGCGCATTCGTTCGGCCAGTGGCGCGGTTGAGTCGGCCCGCTGCTGTCGGCCAAATTCAAAAAGCGAATCTGGGGTAGTCAATGTCGCCTACTTGAAGTGCGGAATTACCTCTTCAGCAAACAGCCGCATTGAGGCGTGTACATCCTCGTTTGGCAGCAGGCCCCCGGTGGCAAACCAGCACATGATTTCATCAGCGCCCAGCAGTTCAATGATGGACTCCAGCTTGTCTATAACCCGTTCCGGACTGCCGATAGCGGAAAGCTCGGTGGAGACGTGCTCGTAGCTAAGGTCCCGTACTCGCCCGGTGACGACTCGCGAACGGTTGACCTGGAGGTTGGACAGATAGTTGCGCACGCTGCCTTCAAACCCCTGCGCTGAACTGCCGCCCTCGTCTTTGGTGGTATGGACCAGCACATTGACGTTTACCCGCTTGGCGCTGGGGTCGTGCCCATGGGCCTTTAGCTGGTGGCGATATTCGTCCAGCCCTGCCTTGGCCCCGTCCAGCGAGACGACAATGGGAGCAATCAAAATGTTGTGGCCCAGTTCCCCAACCAGCGGAAACGTGTCGTTGCTGTTTGACGCAATGTAGACCGGCGGATGAGGCTGCTGGTAGGGTTTGGGCACCACTCGGACGCCCGAAACCTGGTAATACTTCCCTTCGTAGTTCAACTCGTCCGACTTCCACGCCTCCAGGACCATATCCAGGCCCTCAACGAACCGTTCCCGCCCCTCATCCACGTCAACGCCGTAACCCTGGTACTGTCGCAGCATGGCCCCCCGGCCGGTGCCCAGGATGGCCCTGCCGCGGGAAATCACGTCAAGCGTCGCAAACTCTTCTGCCAGTCGCACCGGGTGATGCAGCGGCATCAGGTTCACCGCAGTGGCGATCTTGAGTTGCTTGGTGGTCTGCGCGATAGCTGAACCCAGGAGCAGGGGAGCCGAAAGAACGGAAAACCTCGGATTGAAGTGCACTTCCGCTAGCCACACCGAGTCAAACCCCAACTGGTCCGCCAGTTGCGCCTGGGAGATGGTGTCGGCGTAACGCTCCGCCGGCGATTGGTCATCGGCGCAGGGAAGCTGATAAAAGATTCCGAATTCCATGCCTGGCTCCTGAATTTTACCCGCCAAACCTGTGGGGTTGGCTTGAGTCCTAGCGGCCTCGCTGACTGGTCTATGTTGGCAAGGCCGCCCGCTCTGCTACAAGGGTATATTTCCGTGCTTCTTAGCCGGCAGGCTGTCCCGCTTGTTCCGTAGCATCTCCAGCGCGCTGATGATTCGGGCCCGAGTCTCCGCTGGGTCAATCACGTCATCGAGAAAGCCCTGGCCGGCGGCAATGTAAGGGTTGGTGAACTTTTCCTGGTAGTCCGCTATTAGCTCCGCTCGTCTGGCATCGGCATCTTCGGCGCCGGCAATATCCTCGCGGTAGATTATGTTCACTGCTCCGTCGGGCCCCATCACCGCGATCTCCGCAGACGGCCAGGCCAGGTTTATGTCCGACCGCAGGTGCTTGCTGCTCATCACAATATAAGCCCCACCGTACGCCTTGCGGATAATGACACTGATCTTGGGCACCGTGGCTTCGGCATAGGCATAGATCAGCTTAGCCCCATGGCGGATTATGCCTCCGTACTCCTGGTCCACCCCAGGCATAAAGCCGGGCACGTCTACCAGTGTTACCAGCGGAATATTGAAACAGTCGCAGAAACGCACGAACCGGGCGGCCTTGGCCGAAGCGTCAATGTCCAGTACACCGGCCAGGTACGAAGGCTGGTTGCCGATAATGCCCACTGTGCTGCCGTTAAACCGCCCGAACCCTACCACCACATTGGGGGCAAAGTCCGGTTGGACCTCAAGGAACTCCTCGATAGGGACCTCTTCCAGTTCCTCCTCGCCGCCAATATCCACTATGCGGTAGATTATGTCTCGAATGTCGTACGGGCGGTTGGGTTCGTCGGGCACCAGGTACCGTAGGTCCGGGTCAATACGGTTCACCGGGTCTCCCAGTGGCAACAACGGCGGATCCGCAAGGTTATTGGAGGGAAGAAACCCCAGCAGCCGCCTTACTTCCGCCAGGCATTGGTGTTCACTCTCGTACACAAAGTGCGCCACCCCGCTGCGGGTAGCGTGGGATGTGGCCCCACCAAGCTCCTCGTGGGTAACTTCCGCGCCGGTAACGGCCTTCACCACGTCGGGGCCGGTAATGTACATCTGGCCGGTGCCCCTGACCATGAAAATGAAATCGGTTATGGCGGGAGAATATACGGCGCCGCCGGCCGAAGGGCCCATTATGACTGAAATTTGCGGAATCACCCCCGAATACAGGGTGTTGCGCAGGAAGATATCTCCGTAAGCCCCCAGGCTGATGACTCCCTCCTGGATGCGAGCGCCCCCCGAGTCGTTGATGCCGACCAGCGGGCAGCCCGTCTTGCCAGCCATATCCATAACCTTGCAGATTTTCTCCCCCACCACTTCCGAAAGCGAACCGCCGAACACGGTAAAGTCCTGGGCATAGGCAAAAACCTGCCGTCCGTTGACCCGGCCGTAGCCCGTTACCACCGCGTCGCCGAGGAACTTGCGGTCAGCCAGGCCAAAATCGGTGGTGCGGTGGGTAACGAAGGAATCGATCTCCTGAAAGGTCCCGTCGTCCATCAGGCGGGCCAGTCGCTCACGAGCCGTCAGCTTCCCCCGGTTGTGCTGCTGCTCGATCCGCTCCTGTCCTCCGCCCAACCGGGAACGGCCACGCATTTCCTGCAGGGTCTCGATTTTCTGGTCAATAACCCGATTGTCGCTAGTCACTTATGCTCCTGGTTGGGGGTCGTTTCCGCGTCGGAATTCACCTCTTCAGACCACGTTTCTCAGGTTTGGCCCATTATAGCGCAAAGCGGAATATAATACTTGGCAACAGAATTCCCCGAATCGACCGTCGATAGCAACTCTGGAAACGCTTAAATTCAATGGCACGACTGCAAGCGAACCGCCTGTCGGAAATGACAGTGGCAAACGGCGAAACCCTCTCCTGGGGTCGCCGGACCTACGTCATGGGCATAATAAACCTGAGCCGCGACTCTTTTTCCGGCGACGGACTCGGGTCCGACATCCCTGCCATAGTTGATCAGGCGCTGCGCTTCCAGGAGGAGGGCGCCGATTTCCTGGATGTGGGGGCCGAGTCCACCCGCCCCGGTTCCTTTCCCATTTCCTTTGAGGAGGAAATCCACCTGCTGACGCCGGCTCTGGAGGCGGTGTGCTCAGTGGCAAAGGTACCCGTCAGCGTGGATACCTACAAGGCAAGTGTAGCCAGGCAGGCCGTGGCCGCTGGCGCCGCAATTATCAACGACGTCTGGGGCCTGAAATTCGACCCGGAATTGGCGCAGATAGCCGCCGAGGCCGGGACGCCCCTGGTTCTGATGCACAACCAGGAGACCCGTCAATACGACCGGTTACTGCCGGATATACTTGCCAGCCTGATTCGTAGCGCCGATGCGGCTAAGGGCGCGGGAGTGCCCCCAGACAACATCATCCTTGACCCCGGTATCGGGTTCGGCAAAACCCCCGACCACAACCTGGAAGTGCTGAACCATCTTACAGAGTTCAAAGCGCTGGGTTATCCCCTCCTCTTGGGAACTTCTCGCAAGTCCACCATCGGATTTATCCTTGACCTGCCGGTAGACCAGAGGCTGGAAGGGACGGCTGCCACCGTTTCCCTGTCCATCGCTGGCGGCGCGGATATCGTGCGGGTGCATGACGTCAAGCAGATGGTCCGTGTTTGTCGGATGACCGACGCCATAGTCCGGGGCTGGCGGCCCAAGGGATGGGATCATTGAGCCCCGCGCCCATTACCGCTTACCTTGGCCTTGGCTCAAACGTGGGAACCCGCATGGCCAACCTGGAACGGGCGCTGGAGTTGCTAGGTGCCACCGCTGGAGTCACAGTCGTCAGGCGCTCGTCCATATACGAAACGGAGCCTTGGGGAGTGACGGAGCAGCCCCCCTTTCTTAACGCCGCGGTGGAAATCCGGACGTCCCTGGAACCCGGCGACCTGCTGGCGGCAGTGAAGGCCATCGAAGTAGCAATGGGACGGGCCACAACCGTCAGGTACGGGCCCCGCAACATTGATGTTGACATTCTGCTTTATGGCAACCTGGTCGTGAACTGGGAGACTCCGGACCTGCAAATTCCCCACTCACGTATGCTCGAGCGGGCTTTTGTCCTCATTCCCCTCGCCGAAATAGCCGGACAAATCCAGCACCCCACCGTTAGCAAACGAATTGCGGACTTGATGGCAGTCGTCCACGGAAGGGAGGGTGTAGCCCTTTGGTCGGACACCCGGTAGGGCACAATCGGACAACTCACCAGTCCGGGTTTCTTTTACCGGTTGTAACGCTTGAACCTTCACCCCCTGAACCCTGTTCCAATGCTTCCGATGGCCGGCGAAGACCGAATGACATTTCCCTCTTGCTCCCCCGCATACCTCATCCCTAACATACTTCCAGGGACACTTTCTTCCTTCGCCGGAAGGATGCCAAGCAACGGCGCCAGGGAAATATACTGGATTTACACCAAGAACCGTGGCCCAAAACGGCCCAAAACGGCCCGGTCCTTGGCCAAATTCCTGGCATGTCTCCTATGTGGAGAGCGGCTCGCCGGTGGCCCACCCGAGGCCCACCAGGTCCATCTACCCCTGAATCCAAATACAAAATGGCCCAAAACGGCCCAAAATGGTACGGAAAAGCAAAAAAATCTTATGGGCGAACCTGGAGCAAGGGTGAGACTGGCGCCGAGCGAGAGTGCCGGAATAACGCCCGGGGAAGATACGGCATCCACAATATGACCCATGCGTCAAAGCCTGTTGACATTTGGCGGACTCTAACGCATATTTTATCTTGCAGTGATTTCGTCGCCAAAGGGCGGCCAATTCGTTGTGCCCAACCTTTATCCTAAAGATAATGGTCGCCGCTTACGGCGAGCGACGAATGTATTACGGAGGTTTTTGCAGGAATGGCAGACAAGCAACTGATTTTTGATAACGAGGCCCGGGCCAGCCTGATGCGCGGCGTCGAGGAACTGGGCCGGGTTGTTGGTTTGACCCTGGGCCCCAGCGGCCGGAACGTGCTCCTGAACCGCATGTGGTCCCTTCCCGTGGTCTGCAGCGATGGCGTAACCATCGCCAAGGAAATAGAACTCCCCAATGTCTACGAAAACATGGGCGCTCAACTGGTCAAGGAAGCCGCTGCCAAGACCAACGACGTGGTTGGCGACGGCACCACGACCTCAGTGGTCCTGGCCCAGTCCATGGTCCGCGAGGGCTTCATGAACATCGCCGCCGGCGCTAACGGCATGAGCCTGAAGTCCGGCATAGACAAGGCCGTCGCTGCTGTTGTGAGGGAAATTTCTGACAGCGCTATACCGGTGGAAAACCGGGAGCAGGTCGCCAGGGTAGCTGCCCTTTCCGCCCACGAGGAGTCCATCGCCGAACTTATCGCGGAGGCAATGGACAAGGTCGGCCGCGAAGGCGTTATAACTGTCGAAGAGTCCAAGGGCATGGTCGACGACCTTGATATTGTGGAAGGCATGCGGCTGGACCGCGGTTACCTGTCTCCCCACTTCGTTACCGACGCCGACCGAATGGAAGTCAGCCTCGACAATCCCCTGATCCTGATTACCGACACCAAGGTCTCTTCGGTTAACGACATTGTTCCCACCCTGGAAAAAGTGGCCCAGGCCGGCGGCCGGCCCCTGACCATCATCGCCGAGGACGTGGAGGGCGAGGCCCTCGCCACCCTGGTGGTGAATAAGCTGCGGGGCACCGTTTCCTGCCTCGCGGTAAAGGCGCCGGGATTTGGCGACCGCCGCAAGGCCCTGCTGGAAGACATCGCCATCCTGACTGGGGCCACGGTCATCAGCAATGACACCGGCCTGTCCCTTGACGCCGTGGAATTTGAGCACCTGGGTTCCGCCCGGCGCATCCTGGCCCTGAAGGACGAGACCACCATCGTTGAGGGGAACGGGTCGCCCGAGGACACCGAAGCCCGCGTGGCCCAGATTCGTGTCCAGATCGAAGAGACCACTTCCGATTACGACCGGGAGAAGTTGCAGGAACGCCTGGCAGCCCTGGTGGGCGGCGTGGCAGTTATAAAGGTGGGGGCCGCCACTGAACCGGAAATGAACGAGCGCAAGTCCCGGACTGAGGACGCTCTGTCGGCCACCCGGGCCGCCGTTGAAGAAGGTATCGTCCCCGGTGGTGGAGTCACCTTGATCCGTGCCGAGCAGGTACTGGAAGATCTGCAGTCCACCCTGCGGGGCGACGAGGCCCTGGGCGTGCGTCTGATCCGTCACGCCCTCTCCGCTCCCCTGGAACTCATAGCCCAGAACGCCGGCCACCCAGGCATGGTGATACTGGACAAAGTACGGCAAGGTGAGGGCGACTGGGGTTTCGACGCCGAAAAGGGTGAATTCACCCACCTGGTCCAGGCTGGAATCATCGATCCGGCCAAGGTAACCCGCTCTGCCTTGCAGAACGCAGGCAGCATCGCCGGGATGCTTCTTACCACCCAGGCCGTTGTGGCGGAAATCCCGGTCCACACACCTCTGCCGGCCGATGTCCAGGACTTCATGCACGACTAGGTCGGGGACAGTCGATGGGGTCTTGATCTCACAGGCTAAGAGTTAATCTTTAAGCGGGGAGCCTTCAACGAAGTGGCTCCCCGCCTTCTTCACTGGGGTTTCATGCAGTTCGGCGCCGCGCTGGACCGGTCCAGCATCCTGCAATTGATAAACGATCCTCAGGCAGGCCAGCTACCCCTGGTCCAGGGGCTGACTTCCATCGAAGAACAGCTACAACCCTGTGGTGTGGATTTCAGCCTGCTCCGGGTGGACCGGTTCACAACCGCCGGCAGCATGGGAAGCAGCGCGGGCGATCGCAGCTTGCCCGAATACGAGCCCCTCCGGTTTGATAGCGACGGCTGGCTGTTCCTGGAAGCCGGAGCTTACTTGATGACCTTCAACGAGGTAGTCAATATCCCCCTCGGACTGGTTGCCCTGGCCTGCCCCCGCTCCAGTCTCTTGCGCAGCGGCGTCGGCCTGCATTCTGCAATCTGGGACCCCGGTTACAGTGGCCGTTCCCAGGCAATGCTGATCGTCTACAACCCGGCTGGCTACCGTCTACAGCAGGGGGCCAGGTTATTGCAGATGATCTTCTTCCGCCTTTCACAGCCCGTAGACGAGGGCTACCAGGGCCAATACCAGGGGGAACGGCCGTGAACGGGTCGGCGGCCAGGTTGAGGACAACCGCACTGGTCAAAGAACGCGCCCTGAAGGCAGGTTTTGATCTGGTGCGCGTCACCACGGCAGAGGATTTCCTCGAGGACCGGGAGGTGGCGCTTAGACGAATCGATGAAGGGCTGATGGAAGGGTTGCCCTGGTACAACCCTTCCCGCGTGGCGCGGGGCTCCTCCCCCGGTCAACTGCTCCCAAACGCCCGCTCCATCATTTGCCTGGCGCTGAATTACTTCCCTGGCAATTCATCTCCTGGGGAAACCGGCCAGGCTGAAGACGGTCAGCCCCGAGAAACCGGGGAGTACATGGGCAAGATAGCCCGTTATGCGTGGGGCCGGGACTACCACCGGGTTATGAAGCGCAAGATGCGAGACCTGGTTGCCGATCTGTCGGTACTCGTGGAGTTGGAAGTATCCGCCCGCTGGTACGTAGACGACGGCCCCATGCTCGACCGAGCAGCCGCGGCAAGAGCCGGCCTGGGCTGGTTTGGCAAGAACTCTAACATCCTCACCAGCGAACTGGGATCATGGGTGTTCCTGGGCCAGATCATTACCGACCTGGAGCTGGAACCGGACCCGCCGATTAAGAAGTCCTGTGGCAGTTGCGTCCGGTGCATCGACGCCTGTCCCACGGGAGCAATTGTCGCGCCCTACGTGGTGGACAATAGCCGCTGCATCTCCTACCAGACCATCGAGAACCGCGGCCCTGTCCCCATTGAGTTAAGACCCTACATGTTGGACTGGGTCTTCGGATGCGATATCTGCCAGGAAGTGTGCCCAGTGAACCGGAAGGAGATGCCCACCAGGGAACCGGCCTTCGGTCAACGCAACCTGTCCGTGGCCGACCTGGTAGAAATCCTGGAAATGACCGACGACCGGTTCCTGGAACAGTTTGCCGGCACACCCATCATGCGAGCCAAACGGGTTGGCCTCCAGCGCAACGCATGCGTGGCCCTGGGCAATCTGAAAGCGGTGCAAGCCGTACCTGCCCTGGCCCGCGCCATGGCAAAAGGCGACCCCCTGGTCAGGAGCCACGCCGCTTGGGCATTGGGAGAGATTGGTGGGCCGGTCGCCGCAAACACCTTGAAAGAGGCTGCAATTACGGAAACGGATGATGAAGTGCTGTCTGAGATTCGGGCGGCGGTGAAAGCATTGGAACTTCCCGGCAACAGGAAGGGAGTTGGGAAACTACGCTGACTTGCTTGTCGCTATGTCCTCCAATCCGATGCTACGTAGCGAACAGATCAGTCCGTAGCTGCCTCCGCCTTGGGTTGGGGTTCTTTCCGGGTTAGGGGCCTGCGGGACTTTCGGCTGCGGGCGCTGGGAGCCGGTTGCGCCGGAGCCTCATCCAGGTAGGCGCGGCCGAACTTCAGCTTCTTCATTTCTTCTTCGATCAGAAAGAAATCTCCCTTGGGCAGCAGGTGCAGGTTGCCCTGGAAAGCCATGTACCAGTTTTCCGGTGGCCAGCGGCGGATGTAGTCCAGGCGGTGGGCCAGCAAGCCTGCATCGATGTATTGCTCTTCGTCCAGAATCAATTCCGGCTTGATTTCGATCAAGTACGGCCACGTTGCGCTGCCTTCGTTCTTCCAATAACCGGGGTCTTCTTCTTTGTACGACACCGTAACCGTGGCCGTTGCCGTAAACTTTCGAATGCCCATTACGTAATAGAGCAGCCGGTCGTCCTTCTCGACACGCTGCA
Organism: Dehalococcoidia bacterium; assembly: GCA_964291565.2. Lineage (GTDB taxonomy): Bacteria > Chloroflexota > Dehalococcoidia > Lucifugimonadales > UBA3495 > Bin22. Next base: position 2,956,272 of record OZ219949.1, on the reverse strand, counting down.
CCTTTCGGCGGTATTCCGACTTCAACCCTTGCCTGCTGAAGTCCATCTGCCGCGTAATGTTGAAGTTCTCCTCATTACAGGTAATCATCCAAAAGTTACGGGGCATGCCGTCCCTCCCGTGGCTGCCTGCCGGCTCATTTCAGCCGGAGTTACATTCATTCTAGCACTTGGCGGTGTAAGGCTTATGCAAGGATAGGGCCCGTGCCCGGCGCCTCGTTCCCATTGTCCGTAGGGACGGAATTAGTGTAACATCTTCCCGAATACCGGAACCCAGTCCCTTGGGACCGGTCAGGAGGATTTACAGAACATGACGTCAAGCTCGACTCGTGAAAGAGACATCGCCATAGTGGGTGTCGCGGAATCGGACGAGATGGGGACGGTCCCCAACAAGTCCTCTTTGCAGCACCATGCTGAAGCGGCATATAACGCTCTGGATGACGCCGGCATCGCCAAGTCCGAGGTCAATGGCCTGCTCACCGCCGGTTTTTCCACGCTGGCCACGGCCGAATACATGGGCATCCAGCCCGGGTTTACCGACAACACTTCGGTGGGAGGTTCGTCCTTTGTCATCCACGTGGCCCATGCCGCCGCTGCCATCCGCGCCGGCTACTGCGATACGGTGCTGATCACCCACGGTCAGGCCGGCCGCTCCACCCGGGCCCGGGTTCCCGCAGACCCGAATTTGCCTGTGGCCCAGTACGAGTCTCCGTACGGTCTCATTGGTCAGCCCATCAACTACTCAATGGCCTGCACCCGTTACATGCACGAGTTCGGCGAGGACCGCACGCGCCAGGCCATGGCCGAGCTTGCCGTGTCCACACGAAAGTGGGCCAACCTCAACCCCAAAGCTGTAATGCACGACACACCCATGTCCTTCGACGACTACCACAACTCCCGCTGGGTGTCCTGGCCCTTCCACCTGTTTGACTGCTGCCTGGTTACAGACTCCGGCGCGGCCATCGTCGTAACCACAGCAGAGAAGGCCGCAAACTGCAAGAAGGCGCCGGTCTGGCTGCTGGGCGCCGCCGAGGCTCACGACCACAACTTGATCAGCCAGATGCCTTCCTACACGTCCCTGATTGCCCGGGAAACAGGGCCCAACGCACTGCAGCGAGCCGGCGTAACCCACGATGACGTTGATGTAACCCTGATCTACGACTCCTTTACATACACGGTGATGCTGTCCCTGGAAGGCCTGGGCTTCTGCGGCCCAGGCGAGGCCCCGGACTTTGTGGCCGACCAGCGCACCGCCCCAGGCGGCGACTTCCCCCTCAATACGGCTGGCGGCGGCCTCTCCTACACCCACCCGGGAATGTATGGCAGCTTCCTGCTGGTGGAATCCGTCCGGCAGCTGCGGGGCGAGTGTGGGGACCGCCAGGTCCAGGCCAAGGACGGCAGCGACACGCCCAGGATTTCGCTGGTCAATGGCACCGGCGGCTCCCTGTCTTCCACCGGCACGGTGATACTGGCCAGGGATTAAGAAGTGTATCCAAACAAGATTTAGACAAGAGATGGTGGATGCTTTAGCCATATGGACATAGGAATTATCGGTCTTCCCCAGGCGGGGAAGACCACGGTTTTTAACGCATTGACCCGCGGCCACGCTGACACCAGCGGCGCCAGCGGGTCTGCTACTGAAATGCACCTGGGCGTGGTGAAGGTCCCCGACCCCAGGCTGGAAGTACTCTCCGGCATGTACAACCCCAAGCGGGTGGTGCCAGCGGAGATAAAGTATTGGGACGTGCCTGGTCCTGAATCCCTGGCCAAGTCCCAGGGCATAGTAGGCCAGTACCGCAACATTCTCCAGGGCGCCGACGCCTTTCTGGTGGTGGTGCGGGCCTTCGACAATCCCTCAGTGATGCACCCCATGGAGACTATCGACCCGGGCCGTGACGTGGAAACCATGCTTGGCGAACTGACCTTTGCCGACCTGGAGGTTATGGATCGGGCCGTGGAACGCCTGGAAGACGGCATGAAAAAGGCCAAACCGGCGGAGCGTCCGGCTATGATCCGCCAACTGGAGACTATACGGAAAGTGAAGGAAGGCCTGGAAGCCGGAATTCCACTGCGCGCGCAACAGATAACCGAGTCCGAGTCGGCCATCCTGATTAACTATCAGCTCCTCACTGGCAAGCCTATTATCGTGGTCTTCAACACCAGCGAAGACGGGCCTGAGCCGAAGCTGGACTCACTGGATATAGAGCTGCCGGCTGGCAGCCCGCTGGGCGAGGTTTGCCTCAGCGCCAAGCTGGAGGCGGAACTGGCATTGATGCCCGACGAAGAAGCCGAGGAGTTCCGCATCGACCTGGGCCTGGACGACTCCGCCATGAATCGGGTCATTCGCACCAGCTACAGCACCCTGGGCCTTGTTTCCTTCTTGACCGTGGGTCCGGACGAGGTCAGGGCGTGGAGCGTCCCCAGCGGCATACCAGCCCAGGAGGCCGCCGGTACCATTCACTCCGACTTCGTGCGGGGCTTCATCCGGGCCGAGGTGATTCCCTACGATGACCTGTGCCGCTGCGGGAATATTGCCCAGGGCCGCAAGGAAGGGGCGCTCCGCTCCGAGGGTAAGACCTACCCGGTTAAAGACGGGGACGTGATCAACTTCCTGGTGAACGTGTAACCTGCACTGCCGGGTGATCGTATTTGTTGTCAATCCGCCAGTTCCGGCAAGATGATGCGGACGACGTTCGCCGCCTATTCGCTGAGGGGCAGCGCCAGTTTTCCACCGGCGTTGAACGGGAACTTGAGGCCTACATCAGCGACACCCTGGCGGGAGACCTGGCCGACGTTGCCGGCAACTACCTCCAACCCGGCAGCAACTTTTGGGTGGTTGAAGCCTACGGGCAGGTTGCTGGCATGGTGGGAGTTCAACGCAGGGATGCCAAATCCTGCGAATTGCGTCGAATGGCGGTGGATATCAAGTGGCGCCGGAAGGGTCTTGGTCGAAAGTTGCTGGATACGGCGGAAGACTTCGCACATCAGCAGGGATACGCCAGCATGATCCTATCCACAATTACGCCCCTTCAGCCTGCCATAGCCCTCTACGAAGGGACGGGCTACCGGCTCTCGGGCCAAAGCGAGTACGGGGCGGTAACCATCCTCCATTACGTCAAGGACCTGCTCAGTGTCCCAAACCGTCCAGGGCGCGGGCAAAGCTGAGTTCGTGGCCGTCGGGGTCGGTGATGTGAAAATACCTCTCCCCCCACGGCGCGTCGGCCGGTTCAGTATCAGTAACCAGCCCGGCATCAATCAGGCGCAAGTGCATCCGATCTACATCGTCCACGTAGAATATGGTCCTTCCCCACCACTTAAGCTGTCGGTCGGTAAGTATCAGGTTCAGGTAGCCTTCTCCCACCTGGAAGCTGGTAAAACCTGCGCCTTCACCGCCATACAGCATTCTCAGACCAACCCCATCCCGGTAGAACGCCACTGACCGGGCCATGTCGCCCACTCCCAAAGTCACTGCGCTGATGCTTTGTACCGTCAACCTGAACTCTCCGCTTCAACTCGCTGGTATAATGTCAAAGACTCAAACCGTGAAATCCATCATTCAACTGAAATCCATTATGTGAATGGTAGCAAACGGACCGGAATAATGGCAAAAAGCGCCCCTCAAGACACCACCACTACCCTCAATGACCTGCAGAAACTGGAAACCATTTTGCGGGAAATGGGTTCGGTAGTTGTCGCGTATTCAGGAGGCGTCGACAGCGCACTGTTGGCTGTGACAGCCCACCGGGCCCTGGGAGACAGTGCCTTATCGGTTACCGCCGTGTCCCCCGCCCTGGCAGCCAGGGAACTGCAAGGGGCGGAGGTCCTGGCTCAGCAGTTCGGCTTCTTGCACAAGACAATCAGCACTGCCGAAATGGCAAGGGAAGGTTACGCTGCCAACGCCCCAAACCGCTGCTACTTCTGTAAGACTGAACTCTACACGGAACTGTGCAAACTCGCCCAAACCGAGGGGTATAACTGGGTTAGCAACGGCGCCAACCTGGACGACCTGGGCGATTACCGGCCCGGTCTCCAGGCAGCAGCCGAGAACCGGGTCCGCAGTCCACTGGTTGAGGCAAACTTGGATAAGGAGGCCGTGCGCCGGCTGGCGAAGCACCTGGGCCTGCCCGTATGGGACAAGCCGGCCCAGCCCTGCCTTTCGTCGAGAATTCCCTACGGAACCCCGGTGACACTGGAAAACCTTTCAATGATTGAACGGGCGGAGGACTACCTCCGAAGCCTTGGACTACGAGAAGTAAGAGCCCGCCACCACCAGAACCATTGCCGAGTGGAGGTGGGAGAGGCCGAGATGGAACTGGCCTTCGCCAGCCGCAAGGATATAGCGGTGGCGCTGAAAGAGATCGGCTACCTGTGGGTGTCCCTTGACCTATCGGGCCTGCGCTCAGGCAGTCTAAACGACCAACTGCACCAATAAACCACCGTTTAACTACGACAGACTCCAACAGATCTTTGACTCAGCACCTTGCCTCGAACGACGACTCTATGAAAGCAGCCTATATTCAGTCCATCGGCGGCGCTAGCGGCGATATGCTGCTCGGCGCCCTCCTGGACCTGGGCTTGCCCCTGGAGGCTTTGCGGGAAGGACTGGCGTCGTTGGGTACGGTTGGTTGCCAGCTTTCCGTCTCCCAGGAAACCAGATGCGAAGTTCGCGGCGCCAAGCTGTCCGTCACTCTGGACGAGAGCAAGCGATTTACGCCCAGGGAACTTAACGACGCAGTTGCTGCCAGCACGTTGCCTGAGAAGGTTAAGTCCGGCAGCTTACGAGTGTTGAACAACTTGTGGCAGGCCGAGTGTCGGGTGCATGGCGAAGAACCGGATGTCCTGGAGCTTGAGGAACTGGGTACAGCCGACACGTTGGTGGACGTGGTCGGCTTCGTATACGGCCTGCATTATCTTGACGTCAGTGAGGTCTATTCCGCTCCTCTGGTCTTGGGTGCAGCCTCCCCTCCCCGCTGGCCTGGCGGTTACTCCAATCCCGCCCCGGCAACGCTGGAACTGGTGGCAATGGCTGGGGCCCCCGTTACGCCGGAACTGCCAATTCACCAGGACGTAGGGGAACTTACCACACCTACCGGCGCCGCCATAATCACCTCCCTGGCAGCATTTGAAAGACCCGCCATGTCAGTGGGCGTGATTGGCGTCGGCCTGGGCGGAAAGAATCCCGAGGCTTTTCCCAACGTGGTCCGCATTTGGCTGGGGGAAACCTCGAATCAGGCTTCGTCGCAGTCCGGTTTCGCCGACAAACAGCATGGAATCGTGCTACTGGAAACTAACCTGGATGACGTAACCGGCGAAGTCCTGGGTTATGCCCAGGAAATACTGTTTAGCCTGGGAGCCCTGGATGTATGGCACACACCCATACAAATGAAGAAAAACCGGCCGGGAGTTATTTTGTCCGCATTGGTGCCGAAGAACTTGGAGAGTGTAGCCGCGGAATTGATACTCAGGGAAACTCCCACGCTGGGAGTACGCAGCCGGCCGGTGGAAAGGTACGCGGCGGAGCGCAAAACCGTCCAAGTGGAAACCGCTCTGGGCCCCGTTCGGATTAAGCTGAAGTACCTGTCCGGCGCCGTCGTCGCCGCTGCCCCGGAGTTCGAAGACTGCCGCCGGTTAGCGCTGGAATCCGGCCAGCCACTGCAGGATGTCTACCGCCTGGCCGAGGCGCAGGCACGGGAAAAGTACCTGACCTAGCATCCAGACCCAAGCTCCCGCCTAATAGGACTGAAACATCCTCCCCCACTCCGTCTTAAGCGCGGCGTTTATACGGCCTTTGCCGTGGGTGTTCAGCCAGTACCCGTTGTGGTACACGTTTGAAGCCATGTAGGCCCACGAAGCCAGCGGGCTGCGCAGCAGGAAATTTTCCAGCGGCTTGAGGGGGCCCCAGTAAATCAGCTTCTGGCCCTTGCTCGCGAAAGTGTTTTCCGTGCCGGAAAAACGCCAGTTTACCTCGCTGATATCTTCGCCCACTACTTCAATCTGCGATAGATCCCCACAACCCAGGCCCCGCTCGTGGGCGAGGCGAATGAACTTCAGGTTCATGGGGTCAAAGCCCATCATGTGAGCAGCCACCGCATCTATGGCCACCTGATCCGCGCTGGCCAGGATGCGATTCTTCACATGCCAGCGCATGGCCCGCGGGCCGGGCCCATCTCCGGCGAAAGTGCCGTCCATCACTGCAAAAATGCCCGGGTGGATTTCCTGCTGGATTGCCAGCAGGTCCACCAGGGTCTCGTGAATGACAGAATGGGTCCAGTGGCGCTTGCGGTGAAGCAGGCCGCCAAAGGCGTTCTTCATCGCACCGGTCGTGGTGGTAAATACGTGGGTTTTCATGGTGGGAAGTTGAATGATGCTCTTCCCGGGAAAGATCTCTGGTATCTGGATACCTTCCGGGAAAATATCATCCAACACCAGCATTTCGGCTCGGGGTTTATAGTCAATCCAGACGTTGGGTGGCGAATCCAGATGGACCGCTGGAAGGTTGTACTTGTCCTGCACCGCCTTGTGCTTGTTGTTTTCCTCTCCCTCGTACGAATCCACAACTACGGTTCCGTTGTGGGCCGCAATCAAGTCACCGTGGCCCAGCTTCTGCAGAGCCTGGATCACGCCTTCCAGTTGCCAGGGTGTAGTGGAACATCCGGGGTACCAGTGTTGCCAGGAAATGTTTATTTTCAACAGGGTCGCCAGGTCCGGCGAAAGTACCCTTTCAACACCGGCCAGCGCCATTGCCCGACCCACATCCTCCAGCACCGTTTCCGGGCGGGTCGCCACCACGGCAACTACTGACCGGCCCGAAGTCCTGCCGGTCTCAGCCCCGGGCGCAGGAGCCGGAGCAATTACAGGATTGCCGTCTTGCTGCATCTGCTGTCACTCCCAAAGACGGTTAGCCTGTACCGTCCAGCATTAAAATTGTTCCGGCCGTAGCCAGCCAGGCCACTACCGATATTACCATAGGCCAGTCCCTTGCTATCAATAGCTCGGGATACTCCGCATCGTCGCTGGTGTGTACCAGGTAGAGAAACCGGAATAGGCCAAAGGCCACCAGGGGTATGGTAAGCAGCATGGCATCATTGTCCGGCAGGTTGGCGGCCTCAATAGTGTACAGAGCATAACTTACCAACGCCGTGGCCGCCGTGATGGTCAGGAGCTGTCCGACGAAAGGCAAGGGATACTGCCCCAAAACGGGCCTCTGAACCTCGGGTGATTCTCCAGCCAGCCTGACCTCAGCAAAGCGCCGGCCCAGCACGATAAACAGGGCCGCCGCGCCGGTGGTCGTGTACAGCCAGGGAGAAGGGTCAACGCCAATGACCAATGCCCCAACGACCGTCCTGATTACGTACCCGCTGGCCACCAGCAGCACATCAACCACCACCAGGCGCTTTAGCCCCAGGGAGTAACCCGCATTCAGGGCGAGGTATAGAACTCCAATTCCCGTGAGAAACGGATTAATAAGGGCGAAAATTACAAGCCCCAGCATAAGGCAAGAAATAATGGTCAGGATAGCCAGGGGAACGCTTACCTGACCCGATGCCAGCGGGCGCAACCGCTTGACGGGATGACTCCGGTCGGATTGACGGTCCTGGAGATCGTTGAAGACATAGACGGCAGCGGACAAGGCGCAGAAGGCTACAGCCGCCAGCAGCACGTCGAGCAACAGGCCTGGAATCGCTTCCAACTCGGAGAGGGACCAGGCTAAATCAACGGCAAAGAGAAAGGGCAAGAACACCAGGCCATTCTTGATCCATTGCCGCGGGCGCAGGACACGGACTAGGGCCATCCCGCTAAACGCTGCACGGGGCGGTGCTTGAGCCTCGCTTTCGGCGTGCCGGTTACCCATCGGATACGCCCTCGCCAACTGAGCCTGCAGCCCTATCTTCGGAGTCGCCCCTCACCGGCCCGTTTACCTCACGCATCGGCAAAAGCCAATGGAGAATGCCCAGTGCTCCCAGGCCCACTGCCACGGCGAACCAAAGCGTAGCCACCCGCACTATAAGGGTGCCGGCGGCGGCAACGTCGCGTTCCGCCCCGATTTGCTGAAGAATGGCAACCATCGCTCCCTCTGTACCGAGCAGCCCGCCCGGCAGAGTCGTGGCGGCGCCAATCAGCACCGAACCGGCGTAGACAGGCAGGGACAGGAGAACACTCACGTCAGTCCCCAGGCCCTTCAATACAACCCAGAGCGCCACCCCCTCGCTCACCCACGAAACCAAACCCAGGGTCAACGCCGCCGCCATTGGCCCAGGGCGAGACAATGCCCTGATCCCCTGCCGCGCTTCCCGTATCTCCTCCTGCCACCGCCGGATTAACGGTAGACCCAATGCGCGGTCTGTGTGGCGAGTCGAAAGCACATACAGGGCGGCTGTTACTACTGCCAGGGCCAGCAGCAACGACGTCGACAACAGGGGCGGTAGCAAGAATAGCCCAACCAGGCCCATCAAGCCCACGGAAACTAGGTCGGTAACCCTTTCCATCAAGACGAGGGGAAGGGAAGCCGCAACAGGTACGCGTGCCCGGTCTCGCAGCAGGTAGCATTTCACCAGCTCGCCAACTTTACCGGGCGTTATGGTCATTGCAAGTCCACCAAGAAACACCAGCAGACTGACGGGAAAGGACACGTTGATCTGCAATATTTTCAAATATAAAGCCCAGCGCAGGAACCGTAGCAAGTAGTTGATCAACGCCAAACCGAACGCCCACAGGAGGTAAAGCGGCGGGAACTGAGACATGCGCCGCCAGACTTCCTGGAAGTCGCCATACCCCGCCACCCCGGCAAATACCAGGCACACCAGAAAAGCCACCAGTAGCAGCTTCCGCCCCTTGCTACTCACTGGGGGCGCTCATAAGGTTTATCTGTGCAGCCAGGTAACCAGCCCCGAACCCGTTGTCAATATTGACCGTGGCCACGCCAGGGGCGCAGCTATTCAGCATACCGAGGAGTGCAGATAAACCTTCGAAAGAAGCGCCATATCCCACGCTGGTAGGAACAGCAATTACCGGAGCAGTAACCAGGCCAGCGACGACACTTGCCAGGGCCGCTTCCATACCCGCTACCACCACTATAACCCTGGCGGCCCGCAGTTCTTCCAATGAGTCGAGAAGGCGGTGCAGTCCAGCCACGCCAACATCATTTGTCCGCTGTGGAGGACAGCCCATGAGGGTGGACGTGAGCGCCGCTTCTTCGGCAACAGGCAGGTCGGCAGTTCCCGCCGTGACGACCAGTACTCCCTCCACCGACGTTCGCTTGACGCCGTCCGCAACGACTATGGCGTTGGCGCGTGCTTGAAAGTCTGCATGCGGTACTAGTTCCTTAACAGCTTCGTAGGCCACACGATCCGTCCTGGTGACCAGGACTGGGTTTCCGCGCCCTGCCAGGGACCTGACTATCCCGGCCACCTGCTCCGGAGTCTTCCCCTGCCCGAATACTACTTCAGGGAAGCCCGTTCGCAGTGGCCGGTGATGGTCAACCCGAGCGAAATCCAGGTTCTGGTATGGGAAGTCCCTCAGAAATTCCAGGACCTCCTCTACGCTGCAGTTGCCCTGTCGCAGTTGCTCCAGCTTCCGACTCAACTCAGGACTGGTCATCACAAAGAGGCCGCCATCAAGTGCAATGTAACTCCAACAAGCAAGTAATGAGTGTCCTTCTCGCCAGGGCAATAGCACGGCACTGGTAATTCCTCGCAGCCTCAGGGTTGCTATGAAGTCAGTCCCCTTGTACCAGAAGCGCAGGCAGCACTACTTCCTCGATGGCAATGGCCAGCCCATCCTCTTCCACCGCCGGAGCTACGTAGTCTGCAATATCCTTCATTACCGGAGGGGCCGAATCCATCGCGATGCGAAGCCCTGCTATTTCCAGCATGGGCAGGTCATTAAAGCTGTCTCCGGCGGCAATAAACTCACTTGCCTCAATGCCCATTCGCTCGGCAAGAACAAGCGCCGCCGCACCCTTATGAACGCCGTCCGCGGTGAAGTCCACCGCCCACCATCCGTTATAGTGCAGATAGACCTTTACCAAGTTCAGGTCCGGTTCCCCACTAAACATTGATACAAGCTCGTCAGCGTGGGACTCCGTAATGTCCATAGCTGAAATACGGGTCAGGTCCCAGTGTTTGATGTGGCAGACGGTCTCTGCATCCCCATTGGGATGGGTAGCTATGAAAGGAATGGAGCGTAGATTCAGTGTTTCGATAATGGAGCCGGTTATGTCTGCTCGCATATGAGCATTCCAAAGGTGATCCCCCGAAACGGGATCAATCAGCGTCGCGCCCCCGTTGCAGATCTGCGGTGAGGTGAGGCCCAGCTTTCCAGCGTAATCCCTTACATCGGACGCGCGCCGCCCCGTAGCGATGGACACCGGGATCAGCTCCGATACCTTTGCAACCGCCTCGGCGACCCGGAGCGAAACTTCGTCGGTTACCATCAGGGTACCGTCCAGATCCAACAACATGGCCGAAAAACGGGGCATGGTCAAAAACTGCCTCGGAGAATCGGAACAACCCATACCTTGGGAGTAAGGTCTTCCGTAAGGTCGATACCCCTATTCATCTGCCTTACTACCCACTTCTTGCGTTGATGCCCGGTCAGACTTTTGCTGTTCCCTCAGCGAGTAAAACATGGCGCCCATGGTTCCCATGCTGCCGGTGTAGAGAGTGAATACTCCGGCCCCTAACCACGCCAGGGTAGCCACCCTGGGATCATCAAACATTGCCGTCAGCAACATTGCAACGGCCGCCAGAATAAATCCCATGAACAGCGCCAGCAGCGAGCCAAACATCAGGCCGTGCATGGCATAGTGGCGCCCCGGGTTGGGGGCGTATTGTATGCCCCAATAGCCGGCTATGAAGGGCCCCGCCGGCGCCAGCACAAAGTGGGCAATGGGAATCAGGAAACAGCCCACCATAATGGCCAAACCTACCAGAACGCCGACGATCATATATTCCTGGCCCCTCAATCCAACGATGCCGATTGAAATGTAGAAAATTCTAACACAGGGTAAACTATCTTTGATATTTGTAACTGTTCAAGGCCAAGGGGAGTGCCTCGCTGGCCCAACCCGCCATGCCTGCTTTCGCCGGTAGCCAGAGACCCCGCCGCTTCCGGTCTCTACCTGGCATTAGCCTTACTGGATTCCGGCCTGCGCCGGAATAATGTACTGCGGGACTCGGCGACTCACCAACTCTGCACAGTTGCTGATATTTCGCCTTCCTTTTCCGCCGTACGCGTTGGTGCTATAATCCAAGCGTCGTTAAGGGTTGGAGGTAAGCGTCATGCGAATCCCGATGAAAGTGGACTATGGCGTCCGTGCCCTGGTAGTACTGGCCATGCACTATGGCGAGAGGCAGGTTCAGACCTCCGAAATTGCATCGAAGCAGGGAATTCCCGAATCCTACCTGGTCCAGTTGATGACTACGTTGAATCGTTGCGGACTGGTCCAAAGCAGGAGGGGTCCGCACGGTGGCCACAGCCTGGCCGCCGACCCTTCAACAATAAACCTGCACGTCGTAATGACCACCCTAGACGGAAATACCTCAGCCCTGGACTGCCTCAGTTATGCTACCGACTGCATCTTTGCCGACTCTTGTGCGCAACAGGAAATATGGAAGTCAGTTGAAGAGGCGATAGAAAGAGTCCTTACCAACATCACCCTGGAGCACCTGGCGCAGCGACAAAAGTACCTTTCCACACTAAACGTGTAGCGGCAACGGCGGTAACCGCGCTGAACCTCTCACATGGGGCGTAATATCCAGTTCAATTTGACCCTTTCCTTCCTTGGTCATCAGGTTGACAAGCAGAAAACCCAATAATAGACTCTAGGTCGAAGATGAAGCGCTACGGATCATTCAGTTGCAATAACTGCACCTGTCCCCGCACATAGGGGACAGGCTGGTGGAATCTTTCCAGGCCTGCACCCGCCCAAACTGGGCAGCCCGCAAGGGGGTGCGGGTTTTTTTATTGAATTTGGATAAGTGCTGTTAGCAGCTCTTTGGAGCGCACAAAATTGCCCCGCTCCACTGGCTCGTTAGATAACCTCCCCGAACTGGCTTAGACACAGACACTTGAAAAAGGAGGATTCGATTTCGATGACTCAGCAACCTCTCGCCCTCACTCCCGAACAGGTAAAGCGATACAGCCGCCACATCATCATGGGTGATGTGGGCAGTTCCGGTCAGCGCAAACTGATGCAGTCCAAGGCCTTGATCGTTGGCGCCGGCGGCCTGGGATCTCCCTCCGCCATATACCTTGCCCTGGCCGGTGTGGGAACCGTAGGCATCGTAGATTTCGACGTAGTCGAGATTTCCAATCTGCAGCGCCAGATCCTTCACCACAGCAGCGATATAGGCCGGCCCAAGTTGCAGTCCGCCATCGACAATATCCACGCATACAACCCCGACGTGAATGTTGTCCCTCACGAGGTTCGGCTGGAGTCGGACAACGCCATGGAGATAATCAGCCAGTACGACCTGGTGATTAACGGCGCCGACAACTTCGCTACCCGTTACCTGGTGAACGACGCATGCTACCTGCTGAACAAACCCCTGGTGGACGGAAGCATCCTGATCTTCGACGGCCAGTCCACCGTGTTCCTTCCGGGTCAGGGCTGCTACCGCTGCCTTTTCCCGTCCCCGCCACCTCCGGGTATGGTCCCCAACTGCGCGGAAGCCGGAGTGCTTGGCGCCTTGACCGGCCTGGTAGGCAGCATCCAGGCCACCGAAGCGTTGAAGTACTTCCTGGGCATCGGCGAAAGCCTCTGCTCCAGGCTGCTCCTGGTGGACGCCCTAAGCATGACCTTCCGTGAGGTCAAATTGAAGCGCAACCCCGCGTGCCCCCTCTGCGGCGACAACCCCACGGTAACGGAGCTGATCGACTACGAGATCTTCTGCGGCGTCGCGGAGCCTGAAGTTGCCGGTGTGGCCGACAACTAGCTTTTAGGTTGCCGGGACGACAGAGGTAGTTAGAGGCAGGTATAAGCTTAACTTTATGGTAGCACGGCTGGCATACAAGGGCATCCTGGGTACCATTGGCAACACGCCCATGGTGGAGTTGTTGCGCCTCAGTCCCAATCCCCAGGTGCGGATTTTCGCCAAGCTGGAGGGTCAGAATCCCACCGGCAGCGTCAAGGACCGCATCGCTTTAAAGATGATTGAGCGGGCGGAGTCCGATGGCGAATTGTCGCCCAGCCGGACAATACTGGAACCGACCAGCGGCAACACGGGTATCTCACTGGCCATGATCGGCGGGCTGAAGGGCTATAAGGTCAAGGTGGTCATGCCGGAAAACGTCAGCGAGGAACGCAGCCAGTTGCTGTATGCCTACGGAGCCGAGATAGTTTTCTCCGATGGTGAGAAGGGCAGCAACGGTTCCATTGAAGTCGCCCAGGAAATGGCCGCCAAGAATCCTCACGACTACCTGATGATGTACCAGTACGGCAATGAAGGAAACCCCGACGCCCACTATGAAACCACTGGTCCGGAAATAATTGAGGCAGTACCCGACGTAACGGCCTTTGTTGCCGGACTGGGAACCGGCGGCACTTTGATGGGCGTGGCCCGAAGGCTGAAAGAGCATAATCCCGATGTCCGCATCGTAGCCGTAGCCCCAGAGCCGGATGACTTCATATCCGGACTGCGTAGGCTGGAGGACGGCTACATCCCGCCAATCCTGGACATAAACAGGCTGGACGCCCGCCTGTTGGTGGGTAGCCTGCCCGCCTTCCGCACCACCAAGGAGCTACTCCAACAGGAGGGCATCTTCGCGGGCATATCCTCGGGCTCGGTGGTCTACGGAGCCATTCGCCAGGCAGAACGCATGGAAAACGGCAATATCGTGTGCCTGCTGGCCGACGGCGGGTGGAAGTACCTCAGCACCAGCCTCTGGACCAAGGACTACGAACAGCTGGAGCAAGAAGTTAAGGGCAAAATCTGGTGGTGACCACGCGGACTGATCCAGCAACCCTTTGAAGAATCGATGGCGGTATAAAGCCAGACACTAAAATAGGCCAGAAACTTGAGCAGGCGCGGCGCTTTGGTCGCGCCTGGTTCTTATTTTCCCCTGTTCATTGTTTATGGACAGGGTTCAAAACAGGGCAATCCAACGCCCGAGAGCGGGCGCTCGCTGTTGCCTGATATTCTTCGCTCTTGGAAATCTCCAAGCCGTCTAACTCTTGCCCGGTGAACGGCCTGAAGTTGAGGGCTACCCTTTCCTTGATAATCGTGGCTGAGTAGGGGCCAGACGTTGAGCTTTCCGAGACACTTATAAGCGTCCGTCAATGGACACTCTCTTGAGAGTAAAGTTGAAAGCAGTTAGGGGCAATGTTATACTGCCCGTGTGCTTGTTCGGAAAGCGGGGTAGACCCGCTTTCTTGCTCGTTAGCACTTTGCCTGTTTGATTATTAGCAAGATCTGATACTTGGGAGGGTGGCAGTGAAAAGCGATTTTTTGATTGCATTGACTCAGTTGGCCGCCGAACGTCATTTGCCCAAGGAGCAGGTGCTGCAGGCCATCGAAGTGGCCTTGGCATCGGCCTTCAAGAAGGACAATCCGGTAGCGGGACAGAACATCACGGTCACCTTGAATCCCAACACCGGCGATGTAAGTGTTTTCGCACTAAAGACCGTAGTGGAGGAAGTTGAAGACCCGACCCGCGAAATCTCCATGAGAGATGCAGCCGCGATAAAGCGGGATGCGGAACTTGGCGACGAAGTGGCCGCAGCTGAGCCTCTTCCACATAACGCCAGTCGCATTGCTGCCCAGACAGCCAAGCAGGTCGTCTTGCAGCGATTGAGAGAGGCTGAGCGGGAACTGCTTTACGAAGAGTTCCTCCAGCACCGACAGGATATCATCACCGGCGTAGTGGAGCAGATGGAGGGCAACCGGACCATTACTTTGGATATGGGTCGGGCTCAGGCCATTATGCCCCAGGACGAACAAGTCCCTACGGAAAGGTACAAGAAGGGCCAGCGCATCAAGGTGTATGTCCTTGACGTGCGCAGCGGCCCCAAGGGCCCGGAAATTCTGGTTTCCCGCAGCGACCGCAACATGCTGAAGCGCCTCTTTGAGATAGAGGTTCCGGAGGTATACAACGGGACGGTAGAGATTAAGGCCATTTCCAGGGACGCCGGCTTCCGCAGCAAGGTCGCGGTACATTCGACCCAGGAAGGGGTGGACCCGGTTGGTGCATGCATTGGGTTGCGGGGCAACCGGATCCAGAGCATCGTTAATGAACTGCAGGGCGAGAAAATTGACGTGGTGCCCTGGGACGCAGACCCCAAGGCCTTCATTGCCAGGGCAATCAGCCCCTCCGAAGTTTCCCACGTGGAATTGAATCCCACCGACCAGACTGCCATAGTGGTGGTACCTGACCGTCAACTGTCCCTGGCTATTGGCAAGGAGGGTCAGAATGCCCGCCTCGCCGCCCGCCTGGTGGGCTGGCGTCTGGACATTAAGGGTCTGGCAGAGTGGGAGGAAATCAAGGAAACCCGCCAGCGTGAGCTGGAAGAGCAACGGCGTCTCGCAGCCCTGGAAGCCGCCGAAGCTGCCAGGGATGCCGCCCAAGCAGAGGCCCAGGACGCGGTAGCGGAGGCTGAAGCCATTGTGGCAGAGGCCGAGCAAACGGGGGACCAGTTGCAGCCCACCGCGGAGGTCGAGGAAGTAGTTGCAGCAACTGAGGAAGAGGCCGTTGCGGTTGCTGAAGTAGAGGCGATTGACGAGGAAGCCTTGCTGGAAGCCTTGATACGCGATGAGGCAGAGGCGGCCGACGAGACTGAGCCTGAAGAAACCATCAGCGTAGACGATTTGGCTTCCTTTACCCTCGACGACGTAATGGAAGAAGACGAAGAGGAAGAGGAAAGCCTCTTCCCCGATTTGCCCGAAGTACCTATTTTGACCCCGGACGCGGGAAAGATCCGTTTCGCCGAAGACCTGGTAGGGGAAACCCGTGGCGGTGGCCGCGGGGGACGCCGTGGCCGGCGCAATACGGGTGGCGGAGCCAACCGGGGCGCACGAAGGGGTGGCGGCAGGTAACTGGACCCTTCCCGGCCCTACAATCGCATACCATGGGAAGGAGGTTACAATTGGCCAAGCCTCGCCACGTACCCGAACGCAGGTGCGTTGCCTGTGGGCAGCGGGCGCCAAAACGCGATTTAGTCCGCATAGTTCGTACTCCCCAGGGCACGGTTCAAGCCGATTCGACCGGCAAGTCTTCCGGCCGGGGCGCCTACCTGTGCAGCTCCATGGATTGCTGGGACAAGGGCGTGCGTAGAGGCAGCCTGGAAAGAAGCCTCCAGATAGCTATATCCCCTCGGGACCGGGAGGTCCTGTTGGACTACTTTCGGGAATGGGTAGCTTTGGCTACCCCAGTGGAGGGATAACAATGACAACAGAAGGACAAACAAGAAGTGGCCGAAGGGGCCCTTCTCGAACTTTAGTACTGCCCCAAACCCTCACGGTAAAGCATCTTTCCGAGCTGATCGACCAGAGTCCTGTGGACGTTATCAAGCAGTTGATGCGTAACGGCATCATGGTTTCCATGAACCAGATGATTGACCACGAAGTCGCCTCTCTGGTCACCGCCGCCTACGGGATCCGTACTCGCGTTGCCGAGGAGGTCTCTGAGACGGGTTCCCTGGACAGCACGACATTGGGCGCAAGCTCCAGTCAAGATGACCCGGCGAACCTGGCCGAACGCCCCCCCGTGGTAACCATCTTGGGGCATGTCGATCACGGCAAAACCAGCCTTCTCGATTCCATCCGGAACGCCCACGTTGCCGACCGGGAAATAGGTGGAATTACCCAGCACATCGGCGCCTACCAGGTTGTGCACGAAGGAAAGAAGATTACCTTCCTGGATACACCCGGCCATGAAGCCTTTACCTCAATCCGCTCGCGGGGAGCCCGGGTTACCGACATCGCCATCCTGGTGGTGGCCGCCGATGATGGCATAATGCCCCAGACCGAGGAGGCCATAGACCACGCTCGTGCAGCAGAAGTTCCGATAGTTGTCGCCATTAACAAAATGGACCTGCCGGGCGCCGACCCGGAACGGGTAAAGCGCCAGTTGAGCCAGCACAACCTCCTGGTTGAAGACTGGGGCGGCGATATCATCTCCGTTCCCGTCTCCGCCAGAACCGGCGAAGGTATAGATGACCTCCTGGAGAATATCGTCATCCTCTCGGAAGTTTCGGAACTCAAGGCAAACCCGCACCGGCCTGCCAGCGGCGTGATAATCGAGGCAAAACTGGACCGCAAGCGAGGCCCCGTGGCCACTGTCCTTATCCAGGGCGGGACCTTGAATGTAGGAGACTACGTAGTAGCCGGCACTTCCTGGGGACGCGTAAAGGCTATTGCCGATGACCGGGGCCGGGCGACCGGGGATGTGGTTCCTGGCGCACCTGCCGAGATTCTCGCCTTCGGTAGTGTGCCCGAAGCCGGTGAGTTGATGACCGTTATGCCCAATGAGCGGACCGCCAGGGCTCTTGTCCAGGAGAGGACCCGCGCCAAGGCTTCCCAGCAGTCCCAGGTCAGGGCATTGACCCTTGAGGAAGTAGTCAAGCAAATTGACGCCGGGGACATCAAGGAATTGAACCTGGTGCTAAAGGCCGATGTCCAGGGCAGTGTGGAAGCGGTTCGCCAATCCCTCGAACGGTTGACCGATGCTGAAGCGCGGGTCCGCATCCTGCATGCTGGCAGCGGAAATGTTACCGAGTCGGACATATTGCTGGCCAGCGCATCTGACGCCATCGTAGTAGGGTTTTCCGTTGGCGAGGAAATCGGTGTTGAACGAATGGCCGAGCGAATGGGGGTGGAAGTTCGCCATTACAACATCATCTATCAGATGATTGACGACATTGGCCTGGCCCTCCACGGCATGCTGGAACCGGCGTTCACCGATGTTGTACTGGGAGAAGCCGAAATCCGGGAAATCTTCCCGTCCAGACGCGGTATTAACATTGCCGGTTGCCGTGTAGTCAGCGGCAGAATGAACCGCGGCGCCTCCATTCGCGTGATGCGGGAAGGGGAATTGCTGGGCGACACCAGCATCGCTAGCCTGCGCCACTTCCGCGACGAAGTGAATGAAGTTACCAACGGAATGGATTGCGGAATCCTGCTTGACGAGTTTAACGAGTTCGAGATTGGCGATATCCTCCAGGCCCACCGCCAGGAAAGGGCCCAGCGTTAGGCCGTCCAGATCCCAGACTTCTTCGCCCGGCCAGCCAATTCCAGGTGGCCGGGCGTCCACAAGTGCTTTCCACACCAATTCTTGGCCCCGGAGCGAACTATGACTCGCCGTGCCGACCGAATAAATGGATTGCTGCGCCAGGAAATCAGCCTCCTGCTTTCGAGGGAAATCAAGGACCCCCGGCTTAACGGCATCATCAGCATCACGGAAGTCCAGACCTCTCCCGACCTCCGCAACGCCCGGGTGTTCGTCAGTGTCCTGGGGAATCAGGACGCCAAGGACGCCGCCCTTGACGGGATACAGTCGGCAGCGTCTTTCCTGCGCAGGTCTCTTCGCGACCGCCTGAAGCTCCGGTACGTGCCCTTCCTCAAATTTGCCCTGGATGAGAGCATCGAAGACGCTGATGCTCTGCTCCGCGTCATGGACCGCCTTCAGGATGAACCTGAGGCAGCGCCGGACCCGGAATCCTTGCCAACCTACTCAGGTCCACTATCATTCCCGCGACGGAGATGAACCCCGTGGCCCGAGGAAATTTCGCATCCAAGACCCAGCCTCCCCCTGCCGTCAACGGTTTCCTGAACCTGTATAAGCCCGTTGGGATCAGTTCGATGGAGGCCCTGCGTCAGGTCAAGCGGATCACTGGGCTGCGCAGGAAAGTAGGGCACGCCGGAACAATGGACCCACTGGCCCGGGGAGTCTTGCCTGTTTGCTTTGGCCAAGCCACCAGGCTGATGGAATACGTGGTCGACGGTGACAAACTTTACCGCATGGTGGTCCGACTGGGCGCCACCACCCAGACCTATGATTCAGAAGGCGAACCTGAACCGGTCCGTAAGCCCGACTATGTGACTTCCGAGATGATCGAACAGGCTTGCCAGCCCTTTATTGGAACAATCGACCAGAAGCCGCCCATGTTCAGCGCGGTAAAGGTAGACGGCCAGCGGCTTTACAAGCTTGCCCGTGCCGGCGTAGAGGTAGAGCGGGAACCGCGCCAGGTGGACATATTTGCCATTCGTCTGGTGGAGTTCGACCTTCCCTTTGTCACGTTGGACGTTGAGTGCGGCAGGGGTGTCTACATGCGCTCCCTGGCCCATGACTTGGGCATGGCGCTGGGCTGCGGGGGTTATGTTACAGACCTTGAAAGGCAGTACTCCGCGGGATTCCGGTCTGAGGAAGGCGTAACACCTGAAGCGCTTGAAATGGCTGTAAACAAGGCAGGCAACAGAGAAGAATGGCTCCGGTACATACATCCCCTGGACCAGGTATTGAGGCGCTACCGGGCTATTGTCGTCGGCGCTCCTGCAGAAAAGCGGTTGCGAAACGGCCAGGAAGTTGCCACCGGGAACCCGGGTTTTCTGCCTGGCTATCTTGAACCGTTTCGGGCCTACGGACCGGACGGGCAGTTTGTGGCCCTGGTCCGCCATAATCGCCAGAACAACTCCTGGCAGCCAGAGAAGGTCTTCAATTTGGAAAAACCCTCTCCCTTTGCGGCGGATTCCCTGCATTCGGTCGAATCACAACCAACCGACGACTCCTTCATCATTTCTTCACCCTAGACGGCTTTCAGGCCCTGCATTCCACATAAATCAGGGCAAATCTCGTGAATCTGGCCTACAATCTGTCCTTCTGCCTTGACAAAGGCTGCCACCTTTCTGTATTACATAACCTAGCAGAAACATTACCCCCGTTTGGAAGCGTCTCCTCCCTACGAGACTGGACAACCAAATGCGGGGCAAGCCGACAGCTTCACTAACTGGCACGACTCAGAGTTGTTCATCCATCGGGTGCGAGAGTCAAGCCGCCACCGGTAAGTATCTGCTAAACAAATTTAAAATGGAGGTAGAGGAGGATGGAAGCGTATTGCTTCAAATGCCGCAGCAAGCGGGAAATAAACAACCCCGAAGAGGTCACTCTGAAAAATGGACGCCCTGCCACTCACGGCACTTGCCCCGAGTGTGGCACCAAGGTATTTCGCATAGGCAAATCCAGCTAGACTGCTACAGTATAGGAACAGGCTCGAAGCCAGCCTGCTCCCCGATGCGCAATATCCGTAATCCGGCAAGACAGAAAACAGTGAAGCGAGAATGTGTCGGCTAGTTCTGTGAAGGCGCAACACTCTGATTGGAGCGTTGCGCCTTCGATTTTTTGGTGTTTAGACCACACCACTCGAACCGGCTTCGCCTGGGCGCGGAGCAGCACCCAATTGGGTCGACGGCGGCCTTCCATGGAGGAAGTACTTCTTGGAAACCTTGAATCAAGGAACGACCAATTGCGGCAGTTGTGGTAAAGACCTCGGCGACTCAGTTACTTTCGCCTTTCGGCCGCCCGGCGCAGTAGAAACGACCGGCGGCAGCGTGAAGTGCCTGCCTTGCGCTTTGTTGCACGGGCCCATGCTGAAGAGGTCTGCTATTGCTGCGGTGGTGGTGGGCACGATATTGACCGCGCTTAACCAGGGCGACCTGTTGCTTTCCGGACAGTGGAATAGCGCACTCTATTGGAAAATTCCCCTGACTTACTGTGTGCCCTTCCTCGTAGCCACCTATGGCGCCCTGACCAACAGTCGCAGATAAAAGAATCGCCCCGCCCAAACTGCAGGGCAGGGCAAACTTGTCGAAGACCAGTGGCGGAATCTAACCAAATTTCCGGATTACGCTAACCACCTTGCCCCGAATTTCTACGTTATCGGCAGAGCTGAAAATAGGGCTCATGCTGGAATTGGCCGGCTGCAGCCGCACTTGCTCACCTTCCGGATAGAACTTCTTCAAGGTAGCCTCTTCTTCCTGCTTCAGCCAGGCAACCACCATCTCCCCCGGTTCCGCCCGCTCTGATGGTTTGATGATGACCACGTCCCCGTCGTCAATCAAGGCATCAATCATTGACTGCCCCTGGACCTCCAGGGCATACAACCTGCCGTGTCTCCTGGTCAATTCCGGCGCCACCTCTATGGTGTCAAATTCCTGGCCCGACGCACTCTCCTCCGTAGAGAAGGCTGGCAATGGCGCCCCCGCCGCGATCCTCCCCACTACTTGCACCTTGGGCACTGAGCTCATGGGCTGGCCCGAATCGTCCAGCAACTCTATACCCCGCGCCACGTCCGGCCGCCGGTTCAGGTAACCGTCCCGGTTCAAAATGCGCAGGTTATAGTCCACCACCGAAGTCGAACTGATTTCGCAAGCCTTCTGAATGTCCCGCACCGTAGGAGGAAGGCCGTTCTCCTCAATGAAGCTCTGGATAAAGTCAAGAATCCGCTGTCTGCGTGCAGGGAGTTTCTTATTCGTCGTCATTCCACACCTTTGAAACATTAGTTCTCAACAGGCTAGCAGATGAGAACATTTATGTCAATTTTCGATCGTCAGGATAAAACGCCATCAAGAAGTGCCCCAGTACACTTGTACGACTCTATACGACATCGGTCCCCTCTTTAGGAACCGTACCTGAAACTTTCAACTAAAAAGTGCGCGGGCAATCCCGCGCACTAACTGGTACCTGGAAGAAGAAGAAACCTAGTTTTGCATCTGGTTCAAACGCGCCGCCAAGCGGGACTTCCGGCGGGAGGCGTTGTTCTTGTGCAGGACACCCTTCTTGACCGCCTTGTCCAGCAGGCTGATGGCATGCCGTATCGCCGGCTCGGCCACTTCCGTGTCCCCGGACCTTACTGCCCTGCGGGCGCCGGCAATTGCGGTGCGGGTTGTACGACGAACACTCTGGTTCCGGCTATTGCGCTTTACGGACTTACGGTCGGCCTTCTTAGCTGGCAACTGGTTCCTCCACTATAATCATCTTGGCATTGGCCTGTTTGGTCAGGACCATCATTATAAGCGAAATCGGCACAACTTTCCAACCAAACTGAGACTAGCGTACGTCGCCACTCGGGCCCCTTGTCAGCCCCGCGCCATCAGAACTTTCCTACCCAGATACTACCAACCGGGTTAAACATCAAGATTCCGCACACTGCGGGCGTGGGATTGGATGAAGCTCTTCCGGGGCCCCACCGCTTCGCTCATCAGCGTGGTGAATACATCGTCGACTTCGATTATGTCGTCTATGTTCACCTGGAGCATTTGGCGGCTGTCCGGATTCATAGTAGTTTCCCAAAGCTGCTCCGGGTTCATCTCGCCCAGGCCCTTGTAGCGCTGCAGCTGGATGTTCCGTCGGCCCTCCATCTTAGCCAGCAGTTGGTCTTTTTCTTCCTCGGCATAGACGTACTGAGGTGCGCCGCGCCCTGCCTGTATTCGGTACAAAGGAGGCTGCGCAATATACAGGTAACCGTTGTCAATCAAGCCCTGCATGCGCCTGAAGAAGAAGGTCAGCACCAAGGTGCGTATATGTGAGCCATCCACGTCGGCGTCGGTCATAATAATGACCTTTTGATAGCGGACCTTGGTCGGGTCGAATTCCTCGCCTTCGCCGGCGCCCACCGCCGCAATAATGGACCGTATTTCCTCGTGGCCCAGTATCTTGTCGGGCTGCTGCAGTACCCTCTCCACGTTCAGAATCTTGCCCTTAAGCGGGAGTATGGCCTGGAAGCTGCGGTCGCGGCCCATCTTCGCCGAACCGCCGGCCGATTCCCCCTCAACGATGTACAGTTCCGATTTGGCCGGGTCCCGCTCTGCGCAGTCAGCCAGTTTTCCAGGCAGCGACGTGCCGTCCAGGGCATTCTTGCGGATTACCAATTCCCTGGCCTTCTTGGCCGCTTCCCTCGCACGCTGAGAAGTAAGGCACTTCTCGACTATCTGCTTGCTCTCAACGGGATGTTCTTCAAGGTAACGACTCAGGCCTTCGCTGACCACCGAGTCCACCACGCTGCGAACCTCGGCGTTGCCCAGCTTGGTCTTGGTCTGGCCCTCAAACTGAGGGTTAGTCAGCTTGACGCTGATCACCGCCGCAAGGCCCTCACGCACGTCCTCGCCGGCCAGGTTAGGCTGGTCGTCCTTGATAAAGTTATTCTTGCGAGTGTAGTCGTTGATCACTCGGGTAAGGGCGGTGCGGAAACCCGTCAAGTGGCTGCCGCCTTCCTGTGTGTTGATGCAGTTGGCGAAGGAAATCACCGACTCGGTGAAGCTGTCGTTATACTGAATCGCCACCTCCACCGAAGTCTCGTCCACCGCTTTTTCGAAGTAGAAGGGAGCCTGCTGGAATACCTTACGACGCTTATTCACATTACGCACCAGGTTGGCAATCCCGCCATCGAAGTAATAGGTGCGCTCGATGTCGCCCCGACGCTGGTTCTCGTGCCAGAGGCTGACAAAACGTATCTCCAGCCCCTTGTTCAGGTAGGCAATCTCCTTGAAGTGGTCCGTCAGAGTGTCGAAATCGTACTCGATATCGGGGAAAATTTCAGGGTCAGGCTTGAAGGAAATAATGGTCCCGTGCCTGGCAGTGCGCTTGCCCGTGATGACTTCGGTGGTAGGAATGCCCTGCGAATATTCCTGGTGATGGACGTGACCATCCCGGTGGACTTCGGCCTTCAAATAGGACGAGAGGCCGTTTACCACCGAACCGCCAACGCCGTGCAGACCGCCGGTTACCTTGTAAGCGCCGCCGCCAAACTTACCGCCCGCGTGCAGGGTCGTCATGACCGTTTCCAGCCCCGACTTGCCGGTGGAAGGGTGAACGTCGACGGGAATGCCCCGTCCGTCGTCAGAGATTGAGATCAAGCCATCCTTGCCCAGGGTCAGTTCCACCCCGGTACAGAAACCGGCCATGGCCTCATCAACGGCATTATCAAGAATCTCATAGATCAGGTGGTGGAGACCCCGCTGGTCCGTGCTGCCAATATACATGCCAGGACGGACGCGGACTGCTTCCAGTCCTTCCAGCACCTGGATGTCCTTGGCGGTATATTCTCTCGGTTCGTTATCTTCGGGCTGGGTATTGGCATCCGCTTGGCCATTAATCTCGGCTACAACGGGAGGGAGTTCAGGAGTGCCGGCTTCCTGTTCGGCCATCAGTCGTCCTTGCATGTTCAATCCATTCCCCCTGTGAGTTTTGTGCGCAGTCCCTTCCGACACCACTTCGTCCCTGGCGGGAACGCCCATTCCCCAACCCTGGTCACGCGCACACCGTCGAAATCCCTTGCAACTGAAGCCGATTTTAGCCGGTGTGGAAAGCGAGGATGTATAACCAGCAATGTGATGGAGGTCGGCAGTGGTTAACTTTTCTTACGGCTCACATTATACCAGATTTATAGCTAAATTGCCTCTTTTCAGATACGAGGCACGGACCAACCTACGCTATTTTTCACTACGATTACGTGGGGCCGTCGTGTAGTCCACCGTACATTCTGATAACCCTATCGGGCGCGGCCAAAATCGTAACGTCGGCGATATGAAAATCTGGCCGATTATTCCGCTGGAGAGGACCCACCTACTCTCCTGGAAAGTAAGTCTGGCCGCTGCGGTAGCTCTCCAGGGCATACTTGGCCGCCACGAAAAGGGGTTCGGGCAGGGCATCCAGTGGGAACCATCCGGATTCGGAGAAAGCCTCGGGTTCGGCCAGTTGAGGTTCCTGGTCGCCAATGTCTCCCAGGAATTCTACGTCCACATAGTGCCGGTCGTAGGCGACAATGTTGCTGAAGCAGAGGAATTGGAGGTTACCCACCGTCACTCCCAGCTCCTCCAGGGCCTCCCTTCTGGCGCACTCTTCCAGGGTCTCGCCCCACTCCAGGTGGCCGCCGGCCGAGGCCCATGTCTCCTCTCCATGCGCGCCCTGGCGTCGGGCCAGGAAAACCCTGTCCTCCCTGACGAAAACCACGCCCACGCCTACCAGGGGCCTTCCCACTTCTCTAGCCACACGCAAAGTATACACAGGCAAGCCGGCAGCTTAAAGGAATATCCAGCCAGGGTTTTGCCAATGTTATGTTGCCCCTGCATAATCCTGCGTGCTAGACTTGCCAAGCGCACGGTTGCGAAAATCGTAACAGCGCCTACCAGATTTAGTGTCAGAAATTTCACCGGAGCGACAGCAGGAAGATGCTCTCACAAGACCAACCGGCCACCGAGGCGAAGGGGACCATACTTTCGGGAATGCGGCCCACGGGAAAGCTGCACCTGGGCAATTACCTGGGCGCGCTGGAAAACTGGGTAAGTCTCCAGCAGGACTACCGCTGCATCTACAGCATCGTTGACGTCCATGCCCTGACTACCGTGGAAGACCCGGGAGATGTGGCGAACATCCAGCCCAACATTCACGAGATGGCCCTGGACTGGCTGGCCGCCGGAGTCGATCCGGAGCAGAGCATTGTCTTTATCCAGTCCCACGTGCCTGAGGTGATGGCTCTCCATACCCTGCTCAGCATGGTAACCCCTCTTGGTTGGCTCCTGAGGGTGCCGACTTTCAAGGAAAAGGTTCGCCAGATGGACGAGACGGAGGAGAGTGTCAACTACGGTCTGGTAGGGTACCCCGTCCTTCAGACGGCCGACATCATAATCTACAAGGCGGGCACGGTACCGGTGGGGCAGGACCAGTTGCCCCACTTGGAACTGGCCAGAGAGATTGTGCGCCGCTTCAACTACCGCTTCGGCGACACCTTCCCAGAGCCCCAGGCCAAGCTTACGGAGGCTCCCCTGATCCTCGGACTGGAAGGCCAGCAGAAGATGAGCAAGTCCTTGGACAACCACATCGACCTGGCCTCAACGCCGGAGGAGACTACCCAGCGGGTGCTGACCGCCTTTACGGATCCCCAGCGGCAGCGGCGCAGCGACCCA
This sequence comes from Dehalococcoidia bacterium, assembly GCA_964291565.2. Lineage (GTDB taxonomy): Bacteria > Chloroflexota > Dehalococcoidia > Lucifugimonadales > UBA3495 > Bin22. The sequence goes on along the minus strand of OZ219949.1, from coordinate 2,930,383 downwards.
GGCCGCCCCGAAGTGTGCAACGTCTATTCCCTGCACAATATCTTCAGTCCCTCGCAGGACGTTAGCCAGGTGTATGACGAATGCACCGGCGCCCAGCGAGGTTGCGTGGACTGCAAGCGGCACCTGGCCGGCAGCATCAACACCTTCCTTGAACCTCTGCGGGAGCGACGCCGTGAACTGGAAGAAAAACCGGACTACGTGAAGGAAGTCCTCTCGGAGGGGGGCAAGAGGGCCCGCGCCATTGCCCGCGAAACAATGAGCGAAGTCTACGAGAAGATGGGACTGGGCCAAATGGTCTAGCCCGGCCGTGGCGTATACACCTACACGCGCTCATGGTCGCCGTCTCTCATGCCGCTAAACCTGAAGGATTATTGATGGACCGGAAAGAAACTGAACCCATCCCGCTTTCGCAATTTGGCCGCCCCGCTCTGGAAGTATCCATAGATGCTGCAAAACGGGCCGGCGAAATCATCAAGGAACGCTTTCTTACCGACAAGGAGGTCCGCTTCAAGGGACGGGCCGACATCGTTACGGACGTTGACTTGGCGGCCGAGCGGGTAATCCTGGATCTGGTCCAGTCGGAGTTCCCCCAGTTCAGCATCCTCTCCGAGGAATCCAGCCCCATTGAAACGGGCTCCCCCTATACTTGGGTAATTGATCCCATAGACGGCACCCGCAATTTTGCCGAAGGAATTCCCCATTTCTGCGTGGTAGTAGCTCTGGCCAGGGGCAACGACGTCGTGATGGGCGTTACCTACGACCCCATCAAGGAGGAGATCTTCACCGCCCAGCAGGGAGAGGGCGCCTGGCTTAACGGCGAACCTATGTCCGTGTCCGACCGACAGGAGATACCCCAGTGCGTGCTGGGCTTCGACCTCGGCTACTACGATGACAAAGCCGCTACGGCCCTGGACATGATCCGTTCTCTGTGGCCGGGGTTCCAGACTATGCGGTTGCTGGGTTCCTCAGCCCTGGGAATGGCCTATGCCGCCGCCGGCCGCCTGGACCTCTATTTCCACCATTCATTGTCTCCCTGGGACAGCGCCTCGGGACTGCTGCTGGCCCGTGAGGCCGGCGGCAACGTGGTAGACCGCCAGGGACAGGACGCCCACCTTTTCACTCCCAGCGTAATAGTATCCAGCCAGACCCTCATAGACCGCTTCCTGGAAGCCACCGGGGGGTTGGCATGGCGCAATGGCTAAGAGCTAGTCCAGAAACCCTTCCCCCTTGGCGGGGTAAGGCTGCGATGGCGATGATACCTGTCCGGCAGACTCTGTAAGTTTTACTAACGTGCCGCCACGTTATTCCTGAAACAGCTCTCGGGAGTGGTTGTTCAGACGGCAGGATTGATTGCCGTAGCCGGTCCCGGCCAACCAAGCCTGTTCCAACGGGCCTACGACGATCCCCGAGTCAATCAGCGCTTCCACATCACTAGCGTCGTACCCGGCTCCCTTTAGAATCTCCTTGCTGTGCTCGCCCAGCGCCGGCGCCCGGCGCCTGACTTCCCCCGGGGTTTCCGACAACTTCACTGGAACCCCTATGTGGCGCAGTACCCCAAGTTCGTCGTCCTCCAGGTTCACCACCATATCCCTGGCGTTCACCTGTGGGTCATCGTAGACCTGCTGCATATCGTAAATGGGACCCGCCACCACCCCAGCTTGCTCCAGTAATTCCAGCCAATAGGCCGTGGGCCGGGTGGATAGTGTTAATTCCAGCAGGGCAGCCAGTTCCTTTTCTCTGGCTTTCCGGTCGCCAGGCATCCGGAACCGTTCGTCTTCTATAAGGGTTTCCAGGCCGGTAGCGCGGCAGAACTGCTCCCATGTGGACTGCGTGGCCGCCCCGATGTTGATGTACCCGTCGCTGGTGCGCAGTGCCTGGTAGGGGGCCGAAACTCGGTGGGCCGATCCAAGGGGGCCCGGCACTTCCCCTTCAGAGAAATACAGCGCGGACTCCCAGATGGTGTAGAAGATACCCGCCTCCATCAGGGATGCGTCTACCACTTGCCCTTGCCCGGTCTTAAGCGCATATACGTAGGCGCACATTATGCCAAAGGCGGCTTGAGTGCCGGCGGAGATGTCGGTGATTGGAACGCCAACCTTTGCCGGGGGACTGTCGGGAAACCCGGTTATGCTCATCAGGCCGCTCATTCCCTGGGCGACCAGGTCAAACCCGCCCCGATTCCGGTAGGGACCGGTGGCCCCGAACCCCGATATGGAACAATAGACGAGGGAAGGCCGCACCGCAGCCAGTTCGGCATAACCCAGGCCCAGGCGGTCCATCACCCCCGGTCGAAAATTCTCGACCACTACGTCGGAGGTCTCTAGCAACCGCCGGAAAACCCTCTGGCCCTCCTCTTCACGCAGATTCAACCCGAGACTTCGCTTGTTGCGGTTGAGGGCCAGGAACCCGGAAGCCCATTCGCCTGTAAAAGGAGGCCCCATTCGCCGGGTATCGTCCCCGCCGTCGGGCTTTTCAATCTTGATTACGTCTGCCCCCATGTCGGCCAGCAGCATGGTACAAACGGGTCCCGCCATAATCTGGGTTAGGTCCAGCACAACCATTCCTTCCAGGGGCAATTTGCGTTCAGTCATTTGCGGATCTCCGGACTATTGGAAAGTGGGGCGTGGAAGCAATTCGTCCACGCCCTTAGTACTTGGATGCAGTATAACCCAACCGGAAGATTTGCCAGGTTCAGGTTCACCACCATACACTATCCCGGGATGGCTTTGGCTTGTTCTTTGCTAGTTTGAATTAGGTGCATTTCAAGCAAGTGCTTGGAGGTTAGATGGTTGACTCCAGGAAATTGGACGGGAAGTTGCGCGCCAAGCAGGACGCCGACTTCATTTTCCATGAATTTACTCGCAGCATCTGCCCGCAGTGCAAGAGGGTCATAGATGCCCAGGTGATAATCAGAGACAACAAGGTCTATATGCGGAAGCGCTGCCCTGACCACGGCTGGTTTGAAGGCATCATCAGTTCGGACGCCAGGATGTACGTGGACTCAATCGGCTTCAACAAGCCGGGCACCATCCCGCTGGACTTCACCACCGAGGTTAACCAGGGGTGCCCACTGGACTGCGGTCTTTGCCCCGAACACAAGCAGCACATTTGCCTGGCCTTGATTGAGGTTAACACCGGATGCAACCTGGACTGCCCCATTTGCTTCGCCGATGCCGGCGCCGGATTCAGCCTTACCCTCGAACAGGTGGAAGGGATGCTGGACCGTTACGTGGAAACCGAGGGCAACCCTGAGGTAGTCCAGTTCAGCGGCGGCGAGCCCACCATCCATCCAGGCCTGCCGGCAATGATCCAGGCAGCAATGGACCGGGGCATTGGCCAGGTTATGGTCAACACCAACGGCCTTCGGCTGGCCCGGGACGACAAGTTCCTGAAAACCATGGCCAAGCTGAATCCGGTCATCTATTTCCAGTTTGACGGCCTGCGCGGGGAGACATACCAGACCATCCGGGGCGAGGACCTTTTGGAAACCAAGCTATTGGCCCTCGAACGAATGGAGCGGGTCGGGCTGGACGCCGTGCTGGTCGCGGCAATTGAGCACGATATCAATCTGGATGAGGTAGGCGCCATCCTGGAATTCGGCCTCGAGCACCCGGCGGTGAGAGGTGTGGTGCTGCAACCCGTTACCCACGTGGGCCGCCATATTCCTTTCGATCCCATGCGCCGGGTAACGATTCCAGACGTCATCCACGGAATAGTAGAGCAGACTAACAGCCGTTTCCTTCTGGAAGACTTCGTACCCGTTCCCTGTTGTTTCCCCACCTGCCAGGTCAACTCCTACGTCTACGTGGATGAGGGACAGGTAACTCCCCTGCCCCGGCTGCTTAAAATCGAGGACTACCTGGACTACATTACCAACGTGGCCCTGCCCAAGGTACCGGATGCCGCTCAAATACGGGAAGCCCTGGAGGGGTTATGGTCCGCCTCCGCAGTGCCTGGATCCGACAAGACAGCCGGCCAGTTCCAATGCGCCTGCGGGCCAGGCCTGGACCTGCCATTCGGCATTGACCACCTGAACAAGCACATCTTCCAGATAGCCATCAAAGACTTCCTGGATGCCTACACCTTCAACGTGAAGCAGGTTATGAAATGCTGCGTCGCCGTCCTGGTCCCCGACGGTCGATCCATTCCCTTCTGCGCCTATAACTCGGTAGGCTACCGGGAACAGGTACGGGAGGAGCTGACCAGGCAGCAAAAGGAAGGCAAATCTTGACCAGTAATTCGGACCTGCGCACCAAGGCATGCTGTGCCGACCTCTACCAATCCGACCTGGCGCGAATGTTGCTTGGCGATTCTCTTCACCCTGGCGGATTGCGGTTGACCAACAGGTTGGGCAAATTGATGGGGTTGAGTAGGGGGCACTGGGTAGCAGACCTGGCATCCGGCCGAGGAGCCAGCGCCGGCGCCATATCCCGGTCGTTTCACTGCAGGGTTATAGGCATTGAGTACGGGCGGGAGGCGGTTGTGGAGGCCAGGCGACTTACGCTAGATGCGCCGGTTCCGGCCGATTCCTGGTTCATCCAGGGCGATGCTGAAATCCTGCCCCTGAAACCACAGAGTTTCGACGCCGTGTTCGCTGAATGTGCGTTCAGCGTATTCCCTGACAAGGAGCTAGCCGTAGCTCAGGCGGCCGCCCTTCTCAAGCCAGGCGGGCGGCTGGGCATCAGCGACGTAACGGTTGAACCCGGCTTCCTTCCCGAAGAACTGAATACCTCCCTGGGACAAATGCTCTGCGTTACCGGCGCCCTGGGAGTGGAGGGTTACGCCGACTTACTGTCGCACGCCGGCCTGGTCAACATATACCGGGAAGAAGCCTCGCTCCACGTCTCTGAATTGCTGACGAAGATAAAGGCAGCTTTGACCACATTCTCTGTGCTAGCAGGTATGGTCGGCAGCCAGGAACAAGCCACCATACTTGGCGAACTCTCCCCAGAAACCGACTGGGTTGGGCTCGTAGAGAGGCTGGAGAGGCTGGTTAGCGCCGGCCAGCTGGGATATTGGTTATACGTTGGGGAAAGGCCCGGCTAGGAAGACTAAATCCCATCCGCTCCGCCGCTGCAGGCCATTCTTGTAGCCAACAAGCCGTGTCCCGAATGGTCGTCGGCCTTGCAGCACGCCATATATTAGAGGCTACTATTCACGACCGGAATGCTGGATAGCTCAAGGTTTGAAACCAGTAAGCCGGCTACCCAGCCCGTCCCCACCATTGAATCGTTCCTTAATAAAAATCCTTCGCCCTATATTTGCCATAGCTGACGTGATATATTAGCTGTTAGCCCTTGCGGCTCAGTGACTGGGGGTAGGGCGAAACGCTTGGGGCAGTGAGGGTTCGTTGTCGACTGAAATAGCTCTAATTCAAAGCCTGCTGGCATCCATAGTGGTGGGCTATCTGCTGGGATCCATTCCCCTGGCCCATCTGGTTGCCAGACGGCGGGGAATAGACATCTTCAACACCGGCAGCACTCGGGCCGGCACCGCAAATGTCTTCTGGAATATCAGCAGGAAAAACGGAATACTGGTTTTCGCAGGCGACGCTTTCAAGGGATTCCTGGCGGTAAAGATTGCCAGCCTCCTCGGTGTACCAGAAAATGCGTTGATCATCGCCGGCGGGGCTGCCGTTGCCGGTCACTGGAAGTCCATATTCACCAGATTCCGCGGCGGCGACGGAATGGTGACGCTCGCCGGCGTGACTTTGGCGCTGACACCGGTCCTGTTCCTGGTGGGCATAGCCGTGGGCGTAGTGACAGTCTACGTTTCCCGCCGTTCCGCTTTCAGGTCATCCCTGGGAATTACCGCCTGTTTCGGCTTATTGCTGATTGTCAGCCAGACCTTCCCCTACTTCCACGGCGAACGTCTTTTCGTTATGGAGTTGTCGGTTCTGGCCCTGCTGGTAATCTTCCACAATGTTCTGATACATCGGATGAGCGCTACAGCTGTCGCGGAACTAAGGGAAAAGCCGGATGATGATTCCGATCTGGAAGACTTCCCCGAAGCGGGATTAGAACCCGACCTGCCCGAAAAGACCTGAAAGAGCCAGCCCTTTCCCGTCCGCAATGGAAAAAAGCCGGGAGCGTTGACTCGCTCCCGGCTCCTCTCTTTTCAACTCAGATGCTCAACACCCCAATGTGTTGCTTTGAGCGATCCAGTTTAGACACCAATTTCTTTCGTCTTGCCGAGTGGAGGAAACATGCATTGCAACGGGGGCAGGATTGGAGCCGGTTCTGCTTCCTAATGGAAACCCGGATTGTGGTGTTAACTCGGGTTCAAGAGGTCTGACTTACTGCCGGCAAAAGTTGTCCTTCAAGTCCATCAGCTTCAGGACCCAGCCCAGGTTCTCATCGTCCGGAGCTTCCTCGGCGAAATGGGCTTCCAGGCGCACCGCCTCATCCAGATGTTCCAGGCAAAGCTCTATTTCACCCTGGCGCGCGTAATGACGGGCAGCGTTGTACCAGGCCACGGCAAAGGTCCGGTCAGCCGCAATTGCGGCCCGGTAGTCTGCCAGTGCATCCTGTTCCTTGCCCATGGCTTCGTATGCGGCGCCGCGATTATTCAGCGCAGCCTGGAAATCGGGGAGAAGAGCCACCGCGGCGCTGTAGTCCGACAGGGCGTGCCCGTACTCGCCCAGCGCGTCATAGGCCAGGCCTCGGTTGTTAAATGCCTCTGCATCCTCCGGTCTGATGGTTACTACTTCGGTATAGTCCGCAATGGCCTCTTCGATATGCCCCAGGTAATAATGGGTTCGTGCGCGATTGAAGTAGGCATCGGCGCTTTCGGGATTGCATTCAATGGCAACTGAATAGTCCTCAATAGCCTGATCGTGAAGTTCCATTTCATCCAGCGAGGCGCCCCGGTTCAAATATGCGTTGGAAAGCGAAGGCCGCAACTCGATAACCTTGTCAAAGGCATTAACGGCCTCTCCATGACGGCCGATTCTGGCGAGAACCACGCCCCGGTTGAAGTGGGCCTGTAAGTATTCCGGGGCCAGGGCAATGGCAGTCTCATAGTCCCTCAAGGCAGCCTCGGCATCGTCCATATCGTCCCGAGCATTTCCCCGCTGGTAATGGGCCTCCGGCATATCGGGCTGACTTTCCAGGACTCGGGACAGTTCGGACACCGCCAGGTCAGGCTTCTTTAACCGGAGCAGGGAAATCCCTAAGTTAAACCTGGCAATCAGGTCATCCGGTTCCTGGACCAGGATACGGGCGTAGACTTTCGCGGCATCGGCGTAACGGCCTACCGCAAAGCAGCCATTTCCATAAACCAGGTCTGCCGACACCTCGACTCCATCAGGCGATGCCGAAGACAGCCCGTCCAGGGCGCTCTCCATTTCCCTGGCAGCCGCGCCCCGCAGACGACCGCCCCTGGGTATGGGTGTCAAATATGCCACGCCAATGGCGTGATCCTGCAAAAGTACAATCAACTTGTCACGAAGGGCCTCTGCCTCTTCCATCTCTCGCACCCACGTTTACAGGTGTGATTTCCCGCCGACTCATTTGGGAAGAAGAAGCATATCACGAATCGACGCTACTCGGCATAGCGGAATTAGTCCGGCGTAGCATCACTATGACCGGTCTTGCGAGGCCAGGACTGCCTCCTGCATCGCCACAGCCGATGAGTAACCGGCCCGGCGAGCCCTTCGTTGAATATTGGTGCAGGTAAACGTAAAATACTGTTCAAGCCCGGCATTCTTCCCAGGCCGGTTCCCCAATTTCGGCGAGAGCCGGCCATTTCAAAGTTCCAAGGAGTTTCCCGTGACCACAGAAAACACCCAGGAAATTATCATCTACACCCACCCGGACTGTTCATTCTCTGCGGCGGCCAAAATGGAATATCGCCGCAACAAGACGGCATATACCGAAATTGACCTGGCCAAGCAACCCGACCAGATACCCGCGCTGCTGGAACTGACAAATGGCGAACGCATTACTCCGGTAATCGTCAACGACGGCGCCGTTACCATCGGGTACAAGGGCGGCTATTGAGACTTCTAAAGGCAAGGCCGTTGGCCTTCCACCGATATTCCACCATCGCTTCCATTCAGTATGGATTTGGACCGACTTCACAGTCCGGCCAAGGCAGTAGCCTGCGTCATCCTGACTAAGAACGTCCTTAGTCAGGATTGGTGACGGACTTGTCTGCTCCCTAAACTCGGACTTTTTTCTACTGACACTTGCTACTTGTTGGGCTTCCAAGCCCCGTGCTAGGATTCCCATAACTTGTTAAGGGGATGGGAAGGAAATGACCACAGATTCGAAGAAAGACAAGCTGGCTGCCCTGGAGATTGCCCTGGGCCGGATTGAGAAGGACCACGGCCGGGGAGCCGTCATGCGACTGGGACAGGAAGCAGCCCAGCGTCTCAGCACCGAAGTAATCCCGACCGGGTCACTGGCGTTGGACATAGCCCTGGGTGCCGGCGGCATCCCCCGGGGACGGGTTACCGAAATTTACGGAAGCGAGTCGGCCGGCAAGTCCACGCTGGCCATACACATAATGGCCGAAACCCAGAAGCTGGGAGGCATTGCCGCTTACGTTGACGCCGAACACGCCCTGGACCCCTCCTACGCCTCCAATTGCGGGCTGAGTCTTGAAGACCTGCTGATTTCCCAGCCCGACAGCGGGGAACAGGCCCTGGACATCACCGAGCAGCTGGTCCGTAGCGGCGCGGTTGATACCATTGTCGTAGACAGCGTTGCAGCGCTGGTACCCCAGGCCGAAATTGAAGGCGACATCGGGGACACCCACGTCGGCCTGCAGGCCCGCCTCATGTCCCAGGCTCTCCGCAAACTGACTTCCACCATCCACCACTCTCGAACGGCGGTTATATTCATTAACCAGCTACGGGAAAAAGTAGGGATTACCTACGGAAGCCCCGAAGTTACTCCCGGCGGCCGTGCCCTGAAATTCTACAGTTCCGTGCGGATAGACCTGCGCCGAACGGAGTCCATAAAGCAGGGTTCCGACATAATCGGCAGCCGGGTCCGTGCCCGCGTAGTAAAGAATAAGATCGCCGCCCCCTTCCGGGTTACCGAGTTCGACATTATGTTCAACAAGGGTATCAGCAAGATGGGTGACTTGCTGGAGCTGGGAGTCAGCGAAGGCATACTGAAGAAAGCCGGCGCCTTTTACTCCTACGGCGACACCCGGCTGGGGCAGGGCCGGGAAAACTCCAAGGACTTCCTGTTGCAGCACCCGGAGATTGCCGAATCCATCGAATCCAGGGTCCGTACCAAACTTTCACCCGACGTTGGCGGCGCAGACCAGGCCACTCCTCCAGGAGAAGCTGACGTAGACGCCATATTAGCCACCCTCACGGACCCGGAGGAAGAGAAATAACCCCAATCCCGGGCTGGAGCATGGCGCCCAATGCCACCCTTTGAATCAAGGAAAGAACACGCGGCGGAAGGGCAATCATTCACCGATTGCCTGACTGCCGCATTACGTTATCTCAGTTATAGACCCCGTACCGTAAGAGAAGTTGAACGACGGCTGGAAGGACGATTCACTGCTCCGGTGGTCGAAAAAACCGTCAACTACTTAAAAGACCTCAAATACCTGGACGATGCCTCCTTTTGCGCTCAATGGATCGGCAGCCGGGAACGACGGCGTCCCAGGGGCAGTCGTGCCCTGCGACAGGAATTGCGACGGCTGGGAGTGGAACAACAGCTGGTGGACGAGGCCCTGGAAGGCATCGACGAGACAGCCAGCGCCTGCAACGCCGGCCGCAAGCAAGCAACCAAACTGGTGGCAAAGGGAATCACTTCCCGGGAATTCCGCGAGAAATTATCCCCTTTCTTGCAGCGACGGGGGTTCGGCTACGGCACTACCAGGGAAGCTGCTAATCTACTGTGGTCTGAGCTTCAGGAAGACTAGGGACGAAGCCGCTGCCATGCAAGAAACGCTCCCACCCCAAGAAAGAGCAAATCCATCAAACCAAACCCAAAGGGACTGAACAGCCTGCTGACCAGGTATGCCAGAACGACAACTGCACAAGCAATAATGGCAAGCAGGGCGCTGCGCTTGCGGTTAACGGTACGGCTCACCAGGTCGCCCGTCACGAAACCGAAGGCAATGGCCATCAGCCCCGAAACCGGGCCATAAGCTCCAAAGACCAGCAGCAGATTGTCCAGAACCACCCAGGCGGGGGTGCCAAGAATCATCAGGAGAAACGCCACTCCGATTCCCAGCGTGTAGTTGGCCGGCCGGACATCGTAAGTGGGCATCGGTTGCGCCTTACCGCATTCCCGGCATCGAATTCCCACCGGCGCCTGGACCAGGCATTGGGCGCAAATCAGCCTGCTGCACCTGCTGCACGACAGTCCGGTTTCCACGTCCGTATGCCAGTAGCAAACGCCGGGCCTTTGGCTGTCGTCGCGTGTCTGTTCCGATGGGGCTTGTGTCAACGGAAGCCTCCCTCTTTCAATGCCGGGCTAATCGGGGGTCCGACCTACCCAATTCTCCCTGTCGTCTACGTCCCGATCCCTGAAGAGCCGGTTGAGAATTACCCTGTTCGTGGAAACATCCTCCGGGAAACTCAGGGAATTGCCAACCAGGCGCTTGAGAACCACTACACCCAGGATGGCGCAGCCGAGAAAGCTGATAGCAAGGGACTCGTTCCGTCCGGACAGCGAACTAATCCCGTCCCGTCCCAATAGCCACAGTCCTTGCCAGTCCAGTGTCATGGCGCCTCCGGGCACCCATACAAGGATCGGGAATAGAGCGACTGCTACCAATGCCCACACCGCCGAACTGCGGCTGACCCGCCAACCAATCAAGTAGACAGTTATTGTTACCAGGAATATGACAGGTACCAGGGCAAGAGTAATCCCGCACACTACCATTAGTCCACGACCACCCTGAAGGCGGAGAAAAATGGACCAATTGTTGCCAATCAATGCCAGGAGTGGCACGCACAGGAACAAGAGGGAGGCACGCGGTCCCGAAGCGAAATCATCGGCGAGAATCAAATATGCCAGCAGTGTAGGAGACAACCCCTTAAGCAGAAACTCAATCGCCGTAAGGGGAACGAACCACCTCTTTCCAAGCTGCCTGATTACATTGGACCCACCAACATTGCCGCTACCGTAATGCCTTAGGTCAATCCCCTTGACCAACCTGGCAATCAGGTAAGGTGTAGGAACGGCCCCGGCCAAATAGGCGTAGAGGTAAAGGCCAAACAGTTCCAGACCCATTACACGGTTGCAGTACTCTACCGGTTTCTCGCCAGATCGCGGGAAATCCCCGCCAGCCGCTCTACCGTTTCCATAGGCGGCCCCAAGAGCCCAGGTTCCTGTTCACCGGTGTTTCCCAGGCCGTGGTAGTCGCTGCCGCCGCAGGGGATCAATCCGTGCCTATTGGCCACTTCCAGCAACCGCTGGATGGTTTCTTCACTGTACATGGCATAATGGACTTCCATGCCAACCAGCCCGGCTTCCTTCAAGTGGGCCACCTTTGTGTCCAGGTCTTCCAGATTTGCCGGATGGGCCAGTACGGCGCTGCCACCTACCTTGGCCAGCATTTCGACACCCTCTTCCGGCGTCATCTTTTCCCGTTCGGCGTAGGCAAGACCATTCCGGCCCAGGTATTCGTAGAATGCCTCCTTCGGCTCCTTGAAGTAACCCGCCTCCACCATAGCCAGGGCAATGTGGGGGCGACCCACGGACCCATCTCCGGCGATCTCCTGCACCCTTTCCCAGTCGACGGGTTTGCCCAGAGCCGCCAACTTCTCGACCATCGCCCTGCCTCGCTCCAGCCTTCCTTCCCGGAAACTTTTCAAAATCGCTTGGAACTCCTCGTCTTCATACTGCAGGAAGTATCCGAGCATGTGTATTTCGTCACCGGGTATGTCGGTGCTCAATTCAATCGCCGGAATGATTTCCAGGTTGGGATGTGCTGCGGCGGCCCGAACTGCCTCGGCGACGCCGTCCGTAGTGTCGTGGTCTGAGATAGCGGCTACTGTAACTCCTTTGCTCGCGATCAAGTCCACAAGTTGAGTAGGAGTAAGGCGCCCGTCGGACGCCAGTGTGTGCAAATGCAAGTCTACAAGTCCATCCATACTAATCCACCATGCGGTCTATTCTCTGAATCGAAAGTGCCCTGCCAGTTTCGTCGTCTATTTCCACCAGGGCGGCATTCATAATCACTGGGCCCCTGGCTACCGAAAGCCGCTGCGGCAAACCGGTAAGGAACCGGTCCAGAACAGCGTCGGTATCGCTACCTATAACCGAATTCACCGGCCCCGTCATCCCCACATCGGTTAGGAAAGCAGTACCTTTGGGCAACACCCGCGCATCAACGGTGCCCACGTGGGTATGAGTACCCAGCACCGCGCTAACCCTTCCATCCAGGTACCAGCCCATGCCCTGCTTCTCCGAAGTGGCCTCGGCGTGGAAGTCAACGATTATAGCACGTGGGGAGTGTTCTGCTTCGGCCTCTTCAAGAATTGCGCTTGCAGTCCTGAAGGGGCAGTCCAGGGTTGGCATGAATACCCGCCCCATAAGATTCAGGACCATAACTCCGTCTTGGACCAGGTAGCCCCGTCCTGGCGCGTCAGGATAATTGGCAGGTCGTATCAGGGGTAGTCCCTCGTCGAGGTACGGAATGATCTCCTTTTGGTCCCAGATGTGATTTCCGGAGGTCAGGATATCAACCCCGCTGTCCAGCAACTCTTCGGCCGTTTCAATGGTGATGCCAAACCCGCCGGCAGTATTCTCACCATTGGCAACCACCATGTCGATAGCCAGCTCGCGGCGCAGGTCCGGAAGAATTCGGGCGATTGCGCGCCGGCCCGGCTGTCCGATGATGTCCCCAATCATTAGAATTCGCACTTTGCCCTTCCCTTTACCGGATCGGGCCGGGATGCAATGAAGTTGCTATCAAGGGTCTTACTTCCTCGCAGGGCCGGTGCGGCCCATTTAATCTTGCCGGCGCCATTGGTCCAAATCAAAATATGAGGCCCAAGGGCCGACGTTGCCGGCTCTTGGGCCTGAGTTCTAACCATTGCATACCTGGTAAACCGGTCTGCGATATCTGATTTCAGCCCGGTCCTTCCACGGAGCACAATTAGCGGGCAATTTCAACATTCCGGGTTTCCCGGATCACCGTTACCTTGATCTGGCCCGGGAATACCAGGTCCTCTTCCACCTTGCGGGCAATATCCCTTGCCAGCGCCGCGGAACCAACATCATCGATGTCCGTGGGCTTCACCATCACCCGAACTTCACGACCGGCCTGGATGGCGAAGGCCCTTTCGACACCGCCAAATCCGACGGCAGTATCCTCCAGGTCCCTAAGACGCTTCACGTACTGATCCAGGGACTCTTTTCGAGCGCCAGGCCTGGCTGCGCTTATGGCGTCGGCGCTGGCGACGACGAAGGACTCGATAGTTGAATGTTCGTCGTCGTGGTGCTCCAGGATAGACAGATAGGAGTTATGGTTTATGCCGTATTTCTTGGCCAGCTCGGCGCCAATTTCGGCATGAGGCCCGGCAACCTCGTGAGTCAGGGCCTTTCCTACGTCGTGGAGCAATCCGCCGATTTTGGCAACCTGGATGTTGGCGCCTATTTCAGCCGCCAGCATTCCTGACAGCAGACAGACCTCGATGGAGTGCTTCAGTACGTTCTCGCCATAGCTGTAACGGTACTTGAGCTGCCCCAGCAGACGGATCAACTCAGTATCTATCCCGCTAAGTCCAACATCGAATGTGGACTGTTCGCCGGCCTTCCAGATGGTCTGCTCAATATCCACCTGGGCCCGGTTAACCATATCTTCGATTCGAGCCGGCTGGATGCGACCATCGCTTACCAGTCTTTCCAGCGCCAGCCGCGCAACTTCACGGCGTACCGGGTCGAAACAGGACAAAGTAACAATTTCCGGAGTGTCATCGATAACGATATCAACCCCGGTAAGGGATTCCAATGCTCGTATATTCCGTCCTTCACGGCCGATGAGACGACCCTTCATCTCATCGTTGGGCAGGGAAACAATTGAAGTCGTGGTTTCGGAGACGACATCCGTAGCCAGACGATTGATGGCCAGAGTTATTATCCGGCGGGCATTTTCTTCTGCGGTGGCTTTGTATTCTCGTTCAAGATCATAAGTACGGCGGGCCAACTCATGCCTGGCCTTCTCTTCGCCTTCCTTTACTACCAATTCCCTGGCATCTTCCACCGTCAATCCGGCAGCTTCTTCCAGGACCTTTACTTGCTGCTCTTTCAGACCCTGCACCTCTTCCAGGGTCTGGTCAACCTCAGATTCCTTTGTGGCAAGGGCTACCTGCTGCTTCTCAAGAGCTTCGCCCTTTTTCTCCAGTTGTTCTTCTCGCTGGAGATAACGACGCTCCAGTCGATTAAGTTCTTGTCGCTGTTCCTTGATCTCCTGTTCACCTTCGGTTCGCAGCTTGAGAACTTCTTCCTGGGCTTCAAGGAGGAGCCTCCGCTTCTCTTCCTCCGCCTGTGCTATGACTGTTCCAGCCTCTTCCCTGGCATTATCTACCAGTTTGCCGTCAATCTTGGAACGGTAGACCAGCCAGGCGGCGACCCCCGTTCCGACTATCCCTGCAACCGCCAGGACGGCAAGGAAAACGGTCAATTCCATCTTTCACCCTTCCTTCCCGTCTGGTTATGTGCTATAAGGGAATACTTCCCTTAACGAATTATCGTACTAATTGAACCTGACTATGTCAAGGAAAACCCAACCCCACAGATACGAAAAGCTCATCCATGGATACCCTTTATTGCCAACTTCACCTGAGGCGTAATTCTGAAATTATCTCCGGGGTCACAATAATTACCTCCGGGGTCACAAAAACGCGAGGCCTAGCGTCACCAGCCCTGCCAGGATCAGGGCGCCGGCCCAAAGCAGGTCAACGTTAAGCCAACCGCGGCGGAGAAAGGCCAATCCCAGTTTCTTGTAAACCACAATCGCAATTACTAGCATAACCGCCAGCATGGCGACCGAATGGGTCGTCAGTCCAATGCCCCAGGCAGCTGCCGTATCTGTGATATCCAGCAGGCCGGCGTGGTGATCCAGGTCGGCAGTGGTGCCGGACCCTTCTTCTTCCAGGTTCAGAATAATCGGGGCAAGCATCAGACCCGCGCCGTGGGAGGTGGCCATCAAGAAAGACCAGACCACCAGGTCCCGCCCGCTGACATTCATCCCAACCCATCGAAAATGCCGGTAGTAGAGGACCAGCTTGTAGATTCCGAAGCCGACCAGGAATATGCCGGAAGCGATTCTTACCCAGAATAGGGGGATGAAGTAGCCGGCCACGGCCAGCCCGATGGCAACCACTGCCAGTGACGCAATGTGTCCGACGGCGATGTAGAATGCGGCGCTGAAGACCGCCCCCATCGCCTGGCGCTGCAATCCCAGGCTGACGGCAAACAGCCATCCCATCGCAGGATTGATTCCGTGAAAAGCGCCCAGGGCCGCCAATCCAATCAGCGGCCCCAGGGAAGCCAGCGCGGCGGGTTCTGCGTGAACCGGAAGAGCGCCCAGCATCAGCGCGATGTGCTAGGGGTAGCAGAAGGAATCGGAAGAGGCGTCTCCCCCTTCCAGGCGAACCTGGTGGGCCCGACCCTCACCGAAATCAACAAAGAAGTCCTCGTCAACGGAAATGCCGCCCTCTGGGTTGACGTTGATCTTGGTCATCCAGCCGGTAATGTTGTCGTAGAAGGTATCGTCCCAGGAGCTGTACAGGGAGTTTGTCGGATAGACTCGACGGCCATCACGGCTTATTTCAATCATCTGGGGCCCGCCCACCAGTGGACCCGACTTGGGATGCGCCGCCTTCTTCACTATGCCGCCCAGCTCCACAGTTCCGGTATGTTTGGCATTGAATGGGTCGGAAACGTCGTACTGCCTTAGCTCGCCCGTTCCCCAGCAGGAAACGTAGAGGAACTTGTCATCCAGTGAAAGGTCAATGTCCGTTATCAGTGGAGGGACAGCGCCCAGACCCTTCAATGCCTCGGGCAACAGATCTGGATCAGCCGGCTGGGCGGGAATCTCGATAACCTTGGTAACGGCCCACTTTCCATTATCCTGGTACCACGTCCACACAGAACCCGAAAGGTCCTGGTTGTTGACTACAACACCCACAAATCCGTAGGCCTTGGTGGGGTTGTGGGAGGGCCGCAATTCCAGCACCATCTGGTTCTCGACCCCCAGGTCCACCTCCTGAAGGTGGCGTCGGCGGCGCAGGTCCCAGAAATGTATTTTATGACCGTAATTCCCGGCCACGATGTCGGCCAGCGAGGGCCCGCTCTCAAACAGCTCGGGCGTGCACCACTCACTGGTAATGGCCACGTCCAGGCCAATATGCCACCAGAAGTCATAGGCCAGGGTTTGGGGCCCCCGGTCCAATTCCCATGCGCCCAGGGGTTCAAAAGTATTGTGGTCTATTCTGAGAATTCCGCCGGGGGAAACGCCGTCGGACGAGCCAATACCGTTCAAATAGATGGCATCCGGCCCGCAATGGACAGTATGAAGACGGCTATACCCGGTCCTGTTGGCGATAACGTCCGATTCCACAGTCTTTACAACCTGGGGATTAAAGGGGTCCGGCTTGGTGTCAATAACGTAGATACGTGAAGTCCGCAGCGTCGGCACAATCAAGTAGCGGCGTTCCAGATGGGGATGAGGCGCATAAGGGCACAGACTGGCGCTGCAGGCGTTCCAACCAAAGTGGTGCAGCTCGTCCCCCACGTTGGGCATATCCAGCGAGTTTACGATGGTGCTGTAAGTGGGGGAATTGGGATCAAGGTCGACGACGGACATCGCGTCCGGTTTGCCGTTGGTATTCAGAACAGCGACGTACCCCAGCCGCTCCGCCGGAGCTTGCTGCGCCAGACGGGCAGAGGGATAAAAGGTTGGGTCCGGTGTCATCAACGCCATATTCAGCCTCTCTATTCTTCGGGTTTTGTCCGAGTTTGCCAAGCTCCGAGAACACCGTACAAGCTCGCCTGGTGCACGGAACCACACCTTGCCGGATTGCAGCAGTATAGGTTTATGTGATTATAACTTCAAGGCTATATCAAAGCCATCGTAAAAACCAGGAAGCTCAACACACGGTTGGGAATTTTATAGACTTATACCTAGGATCGCAAGGGTTTCGGCCAATGGTTCTTCATTCTCATTTGGCGATCAGGCATCGAGCGCCTTCTAAAGCCCTGGACTATTTGCCGCCGGAGAAGAGCTGCCAAACACAGGTATACTGCAATGTAGCTACTCAATCCTGGTCGAGACTCGCGAATTTGATTGAGGGAGAAATCGATACTGGGCTATAATGTATCGGCACACACAATTGAGAACTCATTCTGGCAGGCTGTTGGAACCTGCCCCATTTTCAGGGTGACGAGGAATGGCTCAGACTGACTACTATGAGGTCCTGGGAGTTTCACGACAGGATTCCGAGGAAGAGATACGCCGGGCATTTCGCAAGAAAGCCATGGAGTACCATCCCGACCGCAATAAAGAACCCGACGCTGAAGAGAAATTCAAGGAAATAAACGAGGCCTACCAGGTTCTCAGCGACTCCACCAAGCGGGCCCAGTATGACCGGTTTGGCCACGCCGGCGTCAACGGCGGCAGCTACGACCGGCCTTTTGACGGATTCGACGTCTTTGGCGGATTCGGCGATATTTTCGATTCTTTCTTCGGCGACGCCGGCGGCAGGCGCAGCCGGGCGCCACAGAGGGGCAGCGACTTGCAGCAGCGGGTTACGCTGGCCTTCGAGGACGCCGCATTCGGAATAGAACGGGAAATTGACGTGTCCAGGGTCGAAATTTGCCACGAATGCTCCGGAGAAGGCAATGAACCCGGCACGGCAATAAACACCTGTGGCACCTGTGGTGGCAACGGACAGGTTCGCCGGACTCAGCGTAGTGTATTCGGGCAGTTCGCCCAGGTAACCAGTTGTCCCACATGCCAGGGCAAGGGGACCACCGTCGAGCGGCCCTGCGCAGTCTGCCGGGGGGCGGGGATGGAGCGGCGCAACCGCAAGACAGTAGTAAATATCCCCGCCGGCATCCAGGACGGTATGCAGGTACGGCTTACCGGTGAAGGCAATGTGGGAGCCAACGGGGGGCCGCCGGGCAACCTGTACATTCTGGTCGATGTAAAGCCGCACAAGGTATTCCAGCGCGACCAGTTCGACCTCTTGTACACCCTTCCCATCAATATGGCCGAAGCCGCATTGGGTGTCGAGAAGGAAATTCCTACGCTCGAAGGTGAAACAACTACCCTGAAAGTTCCTCAGGGTACCCAGCACGGCTCCGAGTTCCGGGTCCGTGGCCGTGGCATTAGCCACATCAATAATGGTCGAAAAGGAGACTTGCGAGTTTTCGTAGACGTGCAGGTCCCCGGCAAACTTAATGGCAAGCAGCGAAAACTCCTGGAGGAACTTGCCATTTCTCTTGACCCCAACTATGGCAAGGTTGCCGAGGAAGAAATCTATGGCAACGATGCGGTTAGCGAGAACCAGGACACGCAGGACCAAATGTTTGAGGATCAAGATCACGAAGATTACCTCGACGGCAAGTCGGACAAAGACAAGGGGATATTCGACCGTATCAAAGACGCATTGAGCTGACGGCCAGGTCCGACGGGTTCACCTTTGGAGTTATACTTCAGGCTTCAATCGCTAATCGGACAACCCGAAGGCCAATGACAGGGGACTGGAACGGAAACCCGGGCCGCCAGCCGCCGGGTTTTTTTGTGGAGCAAAAGGGCTATACATGTGGCAGGAAGTCAGTTTAAGCGTACCTTTCGAATACGTCGAACCCATTTCGTATCTGTTCGACCGGTACGGCTACGGCCTCTCAATGGAGGACGACGGTCCTGAAAAGATTAAGCTGCGCACTTATTTGCCCAGCGACGCGCGCCAGCGTTTTTCCCACATAGAAGTAGGGGTCAAGTTGGCCAGCATCCTGGAGCCTCTCGGTGAGTTGCAGGTAACTCCCCTGGATAATGACGCCGACTGGCAAAACGCGTGGAAAGAACACTTTACTCTTCTGAGAGTTGGAGACCGCCTTGTTATCAAGCCCTCCTGGATCGACTACGAGCCGGAGGATGGCGACATCCTGGTAGAGCTTGACCCGGGACTGGCATTTGGTACCGGCTATCACCCGACGACCTATACCTGCCTTGAAGCTATGGAGAAAATGGTCAATCCTTCCACCGTTGTTCTGGACCTTGGCTGCGGATCTGGCATTCTCTCCATTGCGGCAGTGAAGCTGGGCGCTCACCGAGTGGTGTCGCTGGATATCGATCCACAGGCGATTCAGGCTTCCCGCCAGAACTTCGAACGTACCCACATCACCGACTGGGTGGACCTGGATCAGGGCAGTCTTCCCCATCGCCTCGCAGCCCCGGGCGCTTTCGACCTAATAGTCGCCAACATTTCCTCCAGGGGAATCAGGGAGCGCGCTCCCGACATACTTCCGGCTCTGCACCCAGCGGGAACGCTGGTCGCATCCGGAATTATCGATGAGCAGCTTCCGGAAACCCAGGAAGCGCTGCTAAGGGCAGGATTCACCGACCTGGAACTCTGGCCGCGGGAAGATTGGGTTACCATTTCCTGTAAACCTGGGTAACTATCGTTATTTTGCCTACGAAATGGTGCTATAATTTCGCTTAGAGGCAGGAAAACAGCGCCATGGAATTAACCCAACTCGATCGCTACGAACTTACGGGGCTGCTGGGAAGCGGCGCCGATTATGAAGTACGCTCCGCGGTGGAGCGGGACTCCGGTATGGACGTGGTGGTGAAACGCCCCGTGCCCCAGATGATTTCCCGCGGTATGCACGGCGCCGTCGAAGAACGGACGGGCCGCACTATCCAGGTCTACCAGGAGTTGGCCAACTCCATCCCCCAGGTTTGCCCAATGCTCGCCTACACCGAACGGGCCAACCACGACGCATTCTTTGGTGACGATCTGGGCCAGGAATACCGGGTGACCATTTCCCGGCGGGCTGGGGGCATACCGCTGGTGGGCGACGTGAGAGCCCGAATATTGAGAGTTCCCATCGGCCTGGGTCAAAATCTCTTCTGCCTGTTTCCCCTTCCCTTTGCCGAAGGTGATGAGCCATTCCCTGTCCAGCGGCAATTGCTGGATGCCGAGGAACGATTCCACCAGGCCGGATACGTCTTGCTTGATATGGGCCCGCAGAATATCTTCTTTCAGCCCGCGGCAAAACGCATAAGCATAATCGACCCGGGCGCGCTGTTAACCGGCGATATGGACCGAACGCCTGTGGGACGTGGCCCCCAGGACATTCACGATTTCTACCTGGAAATGCTGAAGTATTACACCACTTTCCAGCCGCCGCCAACCGACGTTACCGGCTATCGCGACCCATACAACATGCGGCCGGTCGTAAACTTCGATCAGGAACTTCAGGAAATGGCCCGCGGGTTATCCCTTGAACCCACCGCCACCGAGGAGTGCCGGCAGGCCGGCCAGTTCTTGATGGAAAAAGTGAGAAGGCGGGGATGCGAGAGTTTCGGCGAATTTCGGGAAGACCTGTTGTCCTATCTGGAAGCCCTCCGCCAGAGAAATCTGGCCCTCCCCAATGCCGAGGAAATTGGGCAAGCCTGGAACAATGCACTCCAGTTGCTCCGGGAGGACCACTGGAGTAAGTACGCCTTCGTTGCTGAAGAAGAACTTAATGACCTGTAAAGTACCTGATCTCAAAACCTGCGCAAAATCAATCTAAAAGATATTGACGAGGAAGGAAAATGGCCAACGGTAGCCTCACCAGCGTTGTAGCAACCTTGTTCGACAATTCCACCCATGGCGAAGACTCCTACCTGATTCGAGACCTGGGAAACGGTCACTTCCTTGACGCCGTCATGGACGGAGTGACCGGTCACGGCGGGGAGGAAGCCAGCACATCAGTGGCCCAGGCCCTGGAAGCAGCGAATATATCCTCTCCACAAGATGTTATAGCCGTGCTTGAGGAGCAGAATTCCGACTTCTTCCAGGTTGGCGGAGGCCGGTTCCTGCTCACCACTGTCTCGGTCGCGCTTTATCTGGGCGGCCCCTTGTACATTATCAGCGCCGGAGACAGTCCCATATTCCACATACGGGGAGCAGAGCACCAGCAGCTTTCCGGCAGAATAGGCGGCATCCTCAGGATGGGCACTGCCCAGGCCATCGGCGCCGGACAAAACCTGAACCTGCATCAAATGGAACTGGCGCTGGAAGCTGGCGACCGCGTGGTAACCGCTTCCGACGGAGTTACGGACAACGTGAATCCCGCCGAGTTGTCCGAGTTTGTCCGCAACGCCGATACGCCTGAAGCGGCCAGCGCCGCCATCAAGAAGGCCATTGACGACAGGCTGGAGCGGGGCATCACTCCCGAGCTCCTCGGTGGGCGTTTCAGGCACGACGACCAGAGTGGAATTTTCCGCTTTTTCTAGTCTCCGAATGCGCAGTCCCGGCGACTCAACACCACCGGAACAAGTGGGCGAGGACAATGCTCGTTCTTGTTAGAGTGTTTCATAGCTGATAGAATTTCTGGATTAACCGGTTTGTCCCAGCATTGGGGGGAAACGTAAAGGAGATATAACTTGGGCAAGATTAACGTCGCTATTATCGGCGTGGGCAACTGCGCTTCTTCCCTGGTGCAGGGCATTCATAAATACGTGGAAGTCCCTACCGATGCTGAAATTCCCGGGATCATGCACAACCAGATCGGGGACTACCGTATTGAGGACATTGAAGTAGTTGCCGCCTTTGACGTGGACGAGAACAAGGTTGGCAAGGACTTGTCCGAAGCGATTTTCACCCAGCCCAATAACACCATAAAATTCGCCGATGTACCCCGAACGGGCGTCACCGTGGAACGTGGCATGACCCACGATGGCATCGGGCGTTACGTTTCCCACCTGGTCAAGAAGTCACCCCACTCCACCGCCGACATATCCGGAATTCTTAAAGAACGAAATGTGGACGTGGTTATCAACTACCTGCCCGTTGGCAGCGAAATGGCCACCAAGTGGTATGCCGAACAGATTCTGGACGCCCGCTGCGCCATGGTCAACTGCATCCCCGTATTCATCGCCCGTGAAGAGTATTGGCGGAACCGCTTCATGGAACGAGGTGTCCCCATTGTCGGGGACGACATCAAGTCCCAGGTTGGGGCAACAATTCTCCACCGGATTCTGACCCGTCTGTTTGAAGATCGGGGCGCCACCATCGAGAACACCTACCAGCTCAATTTTGGCGGCAACACCGACTTCCTGAATATGTTGGAGCGGGAGAGGCTGGTTTCCAAGAAGATCTCCAAGACCGGCTCGGTAACGTCGCAGATGGACTTCGATATCGAGCCCGACCAGATCCACATCGGGCCCAGCGACCATGTCCCCTGGCTCAAGGACCGCAAATGGTGCTATATCCGCATGGAAGGCGAACTCTTTGGCGGTGCCCCCGTTAACCTTGAGGCCAAGCTGGAGGTCTGGGACAGCCCCAACTCCGCAGGTGTGGTTGTCGACGCCATCCGTTGCGCCAAACTGGCTCTGGACCGCAAGATTGGCGGCGCTATTGCGGGTCCCAGCGCCTACTTCATGAAGTCTCCTCCCGTACAGTACACCGACGACGTGGCCCGCAACATGGTGGAATCCTTCATTAGTGGCGAGGACGGTAACCCCATGGTGCCCGGCAAGAGCGCACCGGCTCCGGTCATGGAGGCCGTGGAAGAAGAGACGGACTAGTCGCCATCACCGGCGCCTGGTGAACGGTGGCGATAAGTGGGCAAAGGGCTGCTATGAAAATAGCAATGGTCTCCCCTTACGACTTTACCTGGCCGGGAGGCGTTACGGCTCACGTATCGCAGCTGGCTCAGGAGTTGTGCAACAGGGGACATCAGGTCAAAGTGCTGGCGCCTCATTCCCCATCCCGCCAGTGCTTTGAGGCGGAGTCCTTCGTGCCCCTGGGGAGATCGGTGCCAGTTCCTAGCGGCGGCTCCATAGCCCGGGTGTCCCTTTCCTGGTGGCTCTATCCTCGAGTGCGGGAAATCCTTGAGGAAGAGTGCTTTGACCTCATCCACCTGCACGAACCTTTGGCCCCGGTTCTTCCTTTATGCGTCCTGGAGTGCTCCAATTCGGTCAATGTGGGCACCTTCCATGCTTACTACAGCCGCCAGCATCTCTATCGTTTCAGCCAGCCCATCATCAAGCGGTGGCACCGGCGCCTGCACGGCGGTATAGCCGTTTCTCCCGCCGCCCACAATTACGTCCACAACTTCTTTCCCCGCGACTACCGCATCATCCCCAACGGGATCGACGTTGACCACTTTACGAGCAACGCAGTGCCCTGGCCCGAATACCAGGACGGTAAGACAAATATCCTGTTTGTTGGGCGCATGGAGAAGCGCAAGGGGCTAAGGTATCTCCTCGAGGCGTACTGCCGTTTGAAGTGGGATCACCCCAATACCAGGCTCATCGTAGTGGGGCCGGGCAACCTGGACCGGGAATCCCACGGCATCCTTAGCGCCCGCAACCCTGGGAACGTGGAGTTGGTTGGCGGAGTGTCCTACCAGGACTTGCCCAGGTACTACGCCTCTGCCGACATTTACTGTTCGCCAGCCACCGGCCAGGAGAGCTTTGGCATCGTCCTCCTGGAAGCCATGGCCTGTGGCAAACCCATTGTCGCCTCGGCCATCGAGGGTTACATGGGGATCATCCAGGATGAAAAACAGGGGATCTTGTTCCCCCGCAGTGATTCCCAGGCATTGGCCAACGCCCTTGTATCGTTGGTCGAGAATCCCGAATTTGCCCGCCGGTTGGGTGAAACCGGCCGCCGGATGGTGGAACAATACCGCTGGAAAGTGGTGGCCCGCCAGGTGGAAAGCTATTACTACGACTGCATAGCGGAGACCAATGGCGTTACCAGGTAGAGAGGATATCCGGGCCGCCCTGTCCCAGTATATCGAAGTGCCGGGAGCCAGATTTTTCCAGGCTATAGGTCTAACTCCCAATGCCATCACACTGCTCGGCTTCGTTGTCTGCATCGCGGCCGCCTGGCTGGTAAGTAGCGGGTGGCTCCTCGCGGGCGGCATCGTCTTCCTGGTGGGCGGAGGTCTGGACATGTTTGACGGCGCTCTGGCCCGCATGTCCGGCAAAGCCAGCGCCTTCGGCGCGCTGATGGACTCGGTATTTGACCGGCTGGGAGAAGCCGCCCTTTTTGTGGGCATGGGCCTCTATTTCCTGCGGGGCGGTTTTAGCGGTGATTCCCTTACCTTTTATGTTGCCATCCTGCTGCTGGCCCTGATTTTTTCCCAGGTGGTCAGTTATCTTCGTGCCCGGGGAGAAGGCCTGGGAGCCTTTACTCGGGATGGAGTAATGACCCGCACCGAGAGAGTCATCATCCTGGGCGTTGGCCTGATAGCCGACGGCCTCACCGCTTTTTCGCTGATGCCGTGGATTCTCCTGGCCATCGCCGTGGTGTCCTGCTTCACCCTGTTCCAGCGAATGTGGGCCATCAAGGGTCTGCTGGAAAAGGGTAGCTAACCCCACACCGGGCGTGTAAACTGGGCTGACCCCGTCCTAGTGGTTGCCCTGGATATTCCAACAGTTGGCCAGCCCGCCAATCACCGTTGAAAACATCGTGCAGCGAGGCGGAACCGTCCCACCAGAGCGGAGTTTCAGCTTTGACTCAGCCACCTGCCATCTCAGCGCAGCAACGCAATCAGCTCAGACGCACTTTCCGTAAAGACCTGAAGTCGCCGGTAAAGTTGCGCCTCTTTACCAGGGGAACGTCCCCCATCGCCATACCTGGCCGGGACTGCCCCACTTGCGAACAAACCCGGCAGTTGATTGAAGAGGTGGCCGCTGCATCGCCCAAAATCGACCTTGAAGTGCATGATTTCTTTGCCGACTCAGCCGCAGCCCAGGCTATGGCTGTGGCCCGCATTCCTGCCATACTCGTGGGGGACGAAGAGCGTCCCCGAATGACATTCTACGGCGCCCCACTCGGCCACCAGATGGCCGCCATAGTCGAGACTTTACGCTCCCTTTCCCGGGGTGTCAGTCCACTACACAACACCACCCGCAGGATGCTGAGGCAGGTAAAGCGTTCGGTACACCTTCAGATCATAGTCAGTCCTGAAGAGCAGACAGGCGCGCAGGCAGTCTATACGGGGTTTGCCATGACCAGGGAGAATCCGAACATCGTCGCCGATGCTGTGCAGATAAGGGACTACCCCGCCTTGGCCCGCAGCCTGGGCGTCAGTTCGATCCCCCTCACCATAGTCAACGATTACTACCGGGTTACCGGCCCCGTCACGGAAGAGCAGTTGCTGGAACAGGTGGTGCTGGCAGCCGGAGTCGAGACAGCCCGCAGTTGAAGTCTGAAAGTCGCGTATAAAATTTGAACGTTGGAGAGGATACCGTGCCCCAGGAATTGAATGGAGAAATGGACGGTCAGGGCTTGAGAGTCGGCGTGGTTGTGGCCCGGTTTAATGATTTCGTTACGAGGCAACTGCTGAACGGGGCCGTCGAAACCCTTGAAAGATTCGGCGTCCGCGATGAGGACATCAGTGTCGCCTGGGTGCCCGGGTCCTTTGAATTGCCGGTGGTGGCCAAGACCCTGGCCCAGACGGGCAGGTACGACTCGGTGATCTGCCTCGGTGCTGTAATTCGGGGAGAGACGGACCACTACGACATGGTGGCCGGACAGTCGTCCGGTGGCATCGCGTCGGTGGGACTGGAAACCGGCGTTCCCACCATTTTTGGAGTCTTGACCGCCGACAACATGGACCAGGCCATCAACCGCGCCGGGGGCAAGTCCGGCAATATCGGAAGCAACGCCGCCGCTGCGGCCATCGAGACTGCCAGGCTGATTCAGTCCATCAAGACGGGCTAAATTCGGGGAGGCGCCCAATGGAGTTCGGAGTAACCGTTCCCAACAACTGGGGAATAGAAAACGTCCATGAAGCCCTTGCCTTTGGGCCGTTGGCCGAGGAACTGGGCTACGACTCAGTTTGGGTAATGGACCACCTCTTCAACAACGGCTACATCCGAGAGCGCCTGGACGACAGACCTTACTACCACCCACTGGCCACCCTGACCTACCTTTCCTCCACCACCAGCCGGGTGTTGCTGGGAACATCGGTGCTTGTTCTGCCTTACCACAACCCGGTTGAACTGGCCAAGTACACCGCCACCCTGGACCAGATGTCCGGCGGGCGGGTAACCCTGGGGGTGGGGGTGGGCGCCATGACCGAGGAGTTTGAAGCCCTGGGCATTCCCATGTCCGAAAGGGCGTCTCTCACCAACGAGTGCATCCGCGTGATGCGGGAACTATGGGAAAACCCGGCGCCCAGTTACCACAGTCATCGCTGGAACTTTGACGACCTGCGGTTTTCACCCAAGCCGGTCCAGAGACCGCACATTCCCCTGTGGATCGGCGGCGCCAGCCCCGGCGCCCTTCGGCGAGCAGCGCGCATGGGCAACGGCTGGCATCCCTCTGGCGTGGCGCCCCTGGAATACGCCGAAAAGAAGGAACAGATCTCTACGCTGGCGGCCGAAGCGGGACGAGACCCGGGAGAGTTCACTTGGTCGGCCAGGGTAGAGGTGGAAGCCAGCGGAGGGCCGAGCAGCGACCGCTCAGCCGGTCGCGCTCGCATTCCGGGCCACGACCTGGAACAAACGGCATTGGCGGTGGCTGCTTACCGGGAGGCAGGCGTGGAGCACCTCGTGCTGGCGTTAAACACCGGGGACGTAAACCGCATCAGGGAGCTAATGGAGTCGTTGGCCTCGGAGACAATACCCCAATTCCGTTAACCATAGGACTGTAGCGGCAATCCAGAAAAGTTCGGAAGACGGGCTACTCTTCAGCCTCTTCCGAATTTTCCTTTTCCTTGGCCTTTTCCCTTTCCTTCCATTCAGCCTCATGCCGACGCAACTCAGCCAGATCGTGCAACAACACCTGCATCTCTCCGCTGCCGGCCGGGTGGTTGCCATAGTGGGCCGAGTGGAAGCCACCCACAATCCGGTCCACCGGTTGGGGTGGAAGTTCCTCCCCCACGTCTCCCTGGTGTTCCCTCGGTGTCTGACCTTCCGACTTGGGGTGGCCCATGGTATCGGAAATGCTCAGGAACCGGTGATAGACCTCCCGGGGGTCTTCAGGTTCCGGCTCACCTTTTCCATCGTTAATTGCCTTGCCAACCAGGTCGTTCCACCACCCTTCCACCAGTCCCGCCAGGTCGGCATTTGCCTTGCCCCAGGTAAACAGCGACTCCCGAACCTCCTGCACGTCGCCCGAAAGCTTGAACAGCCTCCGGAATCGGAAGACCTTAAACACAATGAACCCGATTATCAGGGTGGCCAGGAGAAAAGCACTTACCCGCAGCAGCGTATACACCCACTGGGGCAATCCGGCCCCTTCCACGTCTTCCAGGTTTTCGTGGAAGCGGCGCAACTGCTCCTGCGCCTCATTCAGTCCGCTGAGATCGCCGCCACCCATCATCGACGTGAGCCATTTGCCGAACACCACTAGGGCTTCGGCTAGGTAGCCCAGTCCCAGCAGAATAGGTCTAAGAATCCACTCACCCACATTGCCGATCAACCTGAGCAGCACCCGCGTAACATCGTCCAGACCACCCATCCCTAGGCCCGAAATCAGCAGGGCCAGCAGCAGCACGGCCCCTACGGCGGCGCCGATGGGGATGAACCACTCCCGGGACATCATTTGCGCATCGGCCGACTCCGTAGAAAACCGGGCCAGGGACAGCCCAATGAGTCCCACCGCAAAGAATCCCAGGATGGTGAAGCCGCCTACTATATCCGCCGGCACCAGGGTGTCCAATACTACGGCCACTATCAAGACTGCCAGCGCCCACTGGAAGCCTGTCCTTACCGTCTCCAGGGAAACCTCATCGTGGGCCAGGCTGGTGCCCCGCCACCAAAGCCCCACCAGGAAGACAAACGACAGCGCCAGGGAAAAGGCGAGGTGAAGATCACCATATATCAGCCGCTCAATCGGAAAGAACCCCAGTCCTGAGTTCAGGTTGGTCAGCACCAACAGGGACAGGACACTGATGAACAGGCCGATTACGCCCCGCAGGTTCAGGGAGAAACGAATGGTCTGAATATAAAGCGAGAGGACGAAGGACCAGATCAGCGCAAGGAAGACTAGCCACAGCGGGAGGCGGGCATCGGCGGTGTTGGTCAGGGCCGTGAACATGGAGAAGGCCAGGTACGCGCCGGTCGCCTCCAGAAACAGGGCCGTCAGGGTTATTGCGCTAACTCGCCAGAATTGGCTCATCCCATTCCACCGTTTCAACGTCCAGGGCTTCCAGGGCCCGGCCCAGGGAAAATACGGTTACGTCCGGCAACCGGAACTGGGGCCCGCCATCACCGGAAAAGAGGACAATCACCCGGTAACCCCTGCTCTGCATATCGTAAATTTCGTTAGACAGCGCGCGGGTTACCACCGAGGTGATAACGACGACAGTGGCTCCCGGTGGTATGGAAGACCGTTCATGTTGGAGGACGTCACTCAGAGATATCACCGAGTAGGGTCCCGCCATGGCCAGTGACTCCAGCACCAGCCCCAGCTGCAGAGAAGAACTGCTGAAGGGTACGCTCAGCCACTTCCCTGAATAGACTGCTACTCCGTTGCTGACCAGGCCGAACTCATATCCCATCTGAGAGCAGCGGTCTGCCACGGAAGCTGCAACGGTAACCGCTCTTTCAAACAGGCGCCTGTTGCTCCCCTGCCAGGCAAACTCGCTGGTCGTAGCGTTCAGGGCTATCAGCACGTCCAAGGGATACGACCGGCTCAAACACCTTTGTCTGAAGCTGGGAACGCCTCGCAGTGGCCTTCCAGTCTATATGCTTCATTGGGTCCTGAACACGATAGTCCCGGAGACCGAAAAACCTGCTGGGGTCCTGGTACAGGGGACGCCGGCTCCCGGTGTCCCCCAAAGGATGTTCGGTGGGAAGGATCAACTCATTGAGGTCAATAATCCTGGGATACACCAGGATGTGGTCAACCCCTTCGATCCGGCTCTCCGCTGCGGTGAAGCCGAAAATATCGCCGCTGCGTAGCCTCACGGGCCCTATACGGTGGTAGCCCCTGGCGAGGCAGCGGAGGTTGTATTTCCAGGTAACCTGCTGGTAGGGCAGCAGTGAGGTGGTGATCCGGTGTTCCCGGTCCACCTCCATGCCTGTACCCCTCACCGTGGCCCCGGGCAAGTCCAGCTCCGGCGGGAAGACGTCGTGAATGTCCACCCATATCAGGGGTACGACCTTGTCGTTGACCAGGGTGACCGAATAATCCACCGAATCACCCACAAAGGCCCGGTTCCTGCCCAGGCTCCTCGAGTGACTCACCCGCTTGAAGGCAAAGCGGTCCCAGAACTTGGCCAATACCCACACGATCAGCACCAGGGAACCCACAATTAGCAGCAGCCCCTGGCTGGCAACCAGGCCGACGAAGAGAAGAGTAGCGCTGGCAAAAAGCCAGAAATCGTTGAGCATTTCACCACCCACCGGGTTGGTTGGCAGCCGATTAGACCGGTACGGTTACCTGCTCCAGCACTTCCTCGATGATACCGCCGGCGGTGCGCTCCCTCAGCCGCGCCTGCGACTTGAGAATAATGCGGTGGCCCAGGGCGTAGGGGGCCAGTTCCTTGATTTCGTCAGGGGTAACGTATTCCCGACCTCGCATTACCGCGAGGGCCTGGCTGCACCGGTAAAGCCCCATAGTTGCCCTGGGACTGGCGCCCAATTCCACTTCCGGGTGCTGGCGGGTGGCCTGGGCTATGCGGACCGTATAGTTCCGCAGCACCGGGTCCACGTAAACCCGCTGCGTCATGCCCTGGTATTGGACAATTTCGGGGCCGGTAGCCACTGGGGCCAGGTCTGCCAAGGGGTTGGCGTTTTCAAACCGGAGCAGCATTTCCTCTTCCTGCTCCTCCTCCGGATAGCCCACTTGCAGCCTGATCAGGAACCGGTCCAACTGGGCCTCCGGCAGGGGGAAAGTGCCTTCCAGTTCAATGGGGTTCTGGGTAGCTATGACCACGAAGGGAGCCGGCAGGCCTATGGTAACCTCGTCTATGGTCAGCTGCTGCTCGCCCATGGCCTCCAATAGAGCAGACTGGGTCCGGGGCGTGGCGCGATTGATCTCATCTGCCAGGACAATCTGGGAAATGACCGGGCCGGGCCGGAACTCAAACTCCCCCGTCTTCTGGTTGTAAAAGTTCACCCCGGTTATGTCCGAGGGCATAAGGTCGGGGGTGAACTGGATACGACGAAAGGCACAGTCCAGGGAGCCGGCCAGCGCCCTGGCCAGGGTGGTCTTTCCAATACCCGGCACGTCTTCCACCAGGATGTGACCGCCGCTGAGCACCGCAGCCAGGGTTAACTCTACCGCGTCTTCCTTGCCTACCAGGACACGCCCGATGTTCTCTTTCACCCTGGCGGCAGCCTGGGAGACCTGATTGACCATTTCCGGGCTGATAATTGTCGCCACTATTTATTCGGGTCCTCAGCGCGAGCTTCTGTCCCCGGCTGCGTTTCTCTGATGTATTCCTCCGCCTCGCGCAAGTCCTTGAAGGAATCTACGCTGCGCCAGAACTCTTTGGACTTGAATGCGGAAATCCGGCCTTGCGATGCCAGATCGGGAAAAGTGCTTACTTCATGGTCGCCCAGTTCCGGCATTAGTGGCCCCATTGCCCGGTCGAATACATACACGCCCGCGTTGATCCAATGGGGTAACTCCACCTTTTCCCGAAACCCGACCACATCACTCTCCTGGTTCAAGTCCACCAGTCCGTAGGGACTCACCATGGGAACAACCTGGATCGTTGCCAGGTGGTCCGGGCTTGATTCTTTCTTGCCAAGGTGAAAGTCCATCACCTCGTTCGGGTCCTGACCGGTAATAATGTCACCGTTCAGAACAATTACCGTGTCTTCCTCTTCGGGCACATGGGCCATACCCATGCGTATAGCCCCGCCCCTTCCCAGGGGGCGAGTCTCGACGTTATAGGTAGGCTTTATTCCGAATTTGGATCCATCTCCAAAATACTCCCGCACCATTTCCCAACGGTAACCCACCAGGAAAATCACGTTAGTAACGCCGGCCTGCTTCAGCCACTCCACCTGGTACCAGAGTATGGGTTTGCCATCCAGCGGGACCAGTGGTTTGGGCAGGGTATCGGTCAGGGGGCGGAGCCGCTCACCCTTTCCCCCAGCCAGAATCAAAGCATACATTGAAGGGCCCCTATGCCTACGGTACCGGCACAAGTTCGGATAATTGTACGGTCACTACCGTCCGGAAACTACAGTAATATACCCGTGGCCCATTGGCAGGTCAAATGAAACTGCGGATAGATTACATATCAGAGTCAGTGAATCTTCGTAGGCATTAACACTTCTTTGCGGCTTGGGCCGGAATCCAAACTCGTTAAAGGGAATCCAGGACGATGGTAACATGGACTTCCGGACACCGGTTTTCGACAGTGTGGCGTGTTGAGCCAGTGGGGACTCCCCTCAACTCTGAACAGTTATGACACCTGCCCCTTGCTTCCCGCGATAACCCTTCTCTACCATACTTTCATAACCCTTTCGAACCCTGGCCTTGGCAGCTCAAATCCTCCCTCCGCTTCCGGCATAGTGGACGGGATGAGAGAGTCACCTTGGCCCAGGTCAGTACTATGGCCCAAAACGGCCCGGAATGGCCCGGAATGGCCCACTCGGACTACCCTTTTCCTATCTGGCCGGCGGCCCATTTTCGGTCCCCAGGGGCATCATCTTAATCCCGATTCAGATACGAAACGGCCCAAAATGGACCAAAATGGCACGGAAACAAAAAATTTGTCCTTTGTGGCAGCCCCCAAGTGCCGGCGGGAACCCATTGGTTGGCCTATGGTTCCAGCCCTCGAAGCAGTGGTCGGATTCCCCTTTCCCAAGGAACTTATGGCGGACAGCCCCAGGGAGATCGCAATATGGTTCGGGCAAGGACGGTCAAACCAGGGCAAGCCCGAATCCGGGAAGGCCAACAAAAAACCATACGCCCCGAGACGACCAGGCTTCTGGATACCGGTTTTCGCCAGTATGATGGGTTGGGCGGGAAAGGCGCACCCCTTGACTCTGCACTGTTACCCGGACAGTGCTGTGAGCCCGACATACACAAAGGCATTGAATTCGAGCCAAGTTCAGCCAGGTAGCCTTGGCCTGGATTACATCGCCCGGTTATTTTGGACTAGTGGAGTGTAATACCTCGCAGTCCGAGTGTAAGTGAATGGCTGATGCCCTATAATTGATTGCAGGTACCAATTATGGAAACAAACCACATCTAAGGGGAGAGGCAAACGGAATGACCACTCAGAACCATTCTTCGGCAAACTATACGATGGGTTACAGCGAAGAGTTTCTTCAGTTGCTGGAACGGCGAAACGCCGGCAACTGCGCCGCTTACCTGCTGCCCCTGCTTGAACCCGGCATGAAATTACTGGACCTGGGCTGTGGCCCGGGCACCATCACCATGGGATTGGCCGAAGCCGTCAACCCGGGCGAAGTCCACGGCATCGACATGGAAGAATCCCAGATAGATATGGCCCAGGCGGCGGCGCAAGCCAGCAACCACACTAATGCAATCTTCCACGTGGGCAATGCCCTGTCGCTGCCCTTCGATGACGACTCTTTTGACGTGGTTCACGCTCACGCCGTCATCATGCATATACCTGACACAATGGCCGCACTGGCAGAAGCCAGGAGGGTGCTCAAGCCTGGCGGCATTCTCGCAACCCGCGATCTGATCGGCGAGTCGAGCTTTATCGAACCGGGGACCGACGGCCTGCGGGAAGCCTGGGCCACCTTCACCAACCTGATGCGGGGCAACGGCGCTCATCCTGAGATTGGCAAGGAAATGAAAGGGGTCATGCTGAAAGCCGGTTTTACCGACATCCAGTGCTCTGCCTCATTCGATAGCTACGGCACGCCTGAGGATCTGGCCTTCTACTACTCGTTCATAATTGACTGGTTTTTTTCGGAGCAGCTTATCGAGAGGGTTACCGGTCTGGGCATTGCCACCCGGGAGAAGTTCGATTTCTGGCGAAGCGAATTGGACGACTGGCGAGACTCTCCGGCGGCCTTTGGGGCGCTGGCCTTTGGGGAATGTGTGGGTCGCAAGCGTTAATGCAATAGCGCTTGATACGGCCTGGCAAGTCGGTCAACAGTCGCCCAGGCCCATCGAAAGAGGCCATCAGGGGGGCGAAACGGTGTCACGTTCCGCCCCCAGTTTTTTTCAACGATGAGGTAAGAGGATGGCCAGGACTCCGGTGCAAGCAGGACTACTTGCCTCGTCGAAAACGTGATGCAGGAAAGGTGAGTGAGGAAAGGGAAACGGTGGCTGCCCGGCCTGGGTTCGAACCAGGGCTTACAGCTCCAAAGGCTGACGTGCTACCGCTACACCACCGGGCATTGACGATCAGGACCCATGCCAGTCAGTCCAGCCAGACCCCTGGCAAAACAGGGTTCCATTCTGGACTCCCGCCCTTTCTGAGTCAAGGTCGGTGTTCGGACCGCACAATGCTATAATTGCTCGGTGCAGGGGACTCAAGCCGGTCCCCCTCTTCGTCCTACATCCGGCAGCGCTGACGGGGGACATGCCATGACAAGGATTCGCGTAGCCCTTCTGCACCTTGCCCCGGTTACCAGCCAGGTGGCCGAGAACCGGGCACTGGTGAAACGGGCCACCCAGACGGCGGCCGACGCCGGTGCCAATTGGGTAGTTACTCCTGAACTGTGCATCCCCGGTTACATGTTCATGAAACAGATCGGCACCGACTGGATTTTGCCCCAGCCCGATGCCTGGATGACTGAATATTGCCAAATGGTTCAGCGACTGGGGTTGACGGTATTCCTGTCCCACCCGGAACGTGATACGCAGACGGACAAACTCTACAATACGGCCTTCGTCATTGACTCCGCCGGCCGGATTGTGGGAAAGCACAGCAAGATCAAGGCGCTCCGTGGAGCGGAAGGCTGGTCGACGGCAGGCACCGTTATCGAGCCCGTGGACTGCGACGGCATCAAGGTCGGCGTCATGGTCTGCGCCGACGCTTACAAGAATGAAGTGGCCCAGGAACTCAAGGACAAGGGCGCCCAGCTTTACGTTTCTCCCGTCTCATGGGGCCCCGGCCAGTGCGCCCCGGACGGGGAATGGGAACAGCGTTCCCTGGACAACAAGGTTCCAATAATCGTTTGCAACCGCTCGGGCCAGGAAGACGAAGAACTGGACTACCGGCAAGCTGAAAGCGTCGTGGCGAAGAACGGCCGGCGCCTGCTGGAAGCTACTTCAGACCGCTCGGTCATCCTCTGCTTCGACTGGGACCTGGACCAAATGACCAGCCTGTCCACCGACTTCGACCGCATCTACCTCTAACCCTGCCCCCGGGCCAGAAAGCGTTCAAGAATCAGCGCGGCGGCCATGGCGTCCACATCCCCCCTTCGCCTGGAGGGTTGGGCTCCCGAATCCCTCAGCAAGCCCTCAGCTTCCACGGAGGAATACCGCTCGTCCATCGTATATACCGGCAAGTGAGTCTGCTTGCGCAGTTCCCGCACAAACCCTTCTGCCAGCTTCGCCTGGACACCTGTCTCACCCGACAGGGAGTAGGGCATCCCCACAACTATCGCGCCTGCGCCCCGGCCCTGAACTGCTGCCAGCACCAGTTCCATGTCCTGGCGCAGGGTCTTTCTTTCTATATGGCCGGCCGGCACCACCGGAACACCTTCTTCACCGCCGACTGCCAGGCCAATCCGACGGTTCCCCAGATCCAGGGCAAGGTACCGCATCCCTTCCAATCTCCCCCGTCTACTGCCCTTCTCTGACCAGTTCCGTCACCCGGCGCAGGGCGTCTTCCAACTTGTCCGCCTGCCGCCCACCCGCCTGTGCCATTTCAGGCTGACCGCCTCCGCCTCCGCCCATTACACGAGCGGCATCGCGCACAATGTTGCCAGCGTGCAGCCCACGGTCGACCAGGTCGGGCGTCACCATAGTTACCATCAGCGGATTGCCGTTAACCACCGCGCCCAGGCAGATTACAGCGCTGGGAAGGCGGGTCTTGATGAAGTCGCCCATCTCCCGCATGGCTTCTGCGCTGTTGGCTGACGTGCGTCCGGCCACCACTTTCACTCCGTCCACATCCTGGACTCCTTCCAGAAGGACCTCGGCTTCGGATCTCAGGCTGCCTCTCTCAAGGGTTGCCAGTCGCCGCCGCAGTTCCTCAGTATCCTGTATGAACGTCTCCAGCCTTGACTCCAGGTCCACGACCGGCGTCTGAAGCCGGCGGGCCAGCGCCTCCAGCCTTGTGGCCTGCTCCACGAAGAGTTGCTCGGCGCCCCTCCCGGTGACGGCTTCAATGCGCCGCATGCCCCCACCGATTCCCGATTCGCCCAGCACAAACATGGTCCCCACCTGCCCTGTCGCGCCAACGTGGGTGCCGCCGCAGACTTCCACACTGAAGGCATCGCCGTTGGACATCCGCACCACCCGAACGGTATCGCCATAGCGGTCGCCGAAGAAGGCCAGGGCGCCGTCGCGAACCGCTTCGGCGTAAGTGCTTTCCTGCGTAGACACTTCAAGGTTGTCCCGTACTTTTGCATTCGCCATGTTCTGGACGGAGAGCTGCTCTTCCGGGGACAGGGGGCCCACGTGGCTGAAGTCAAACCGCAGCCGGTCAGGAGTAACGAGTGATCCGGCCTGCCTGACGTGGGGGCCCAGCACCGAGCGGAGGGAAGCGTGCAGCAGGTGGGTGCCGCTGTGGTTGCGGGCCGCATCCAGCCGGCGAGATACGTCAACTCTCGCCGTCACCAACTCTCCCAGGGACATGTCGCCCGCCTCTACTACGCCCCGGTGCACTATAAGGCCAGCCACGGGACTCTGCGTATCTTCCACCCGCACTCTGCCGTTGGTGCCCTCGATGATGCCCCTGTCTCCCACCTGCCCGCCGCTTTCGGCGTAAAAGGGCGTTCCCTCCAGCAACACCTCTACATGTTGGCCCTGGGAAGCGTGACCCGCAGCCTCGTTGTCCACCAGCAAGGCCGCCACCACCGTTTCCTGGGTTAAGTTCTGATATCCAACGAAGTGGGTTGAGGAGATTCCCAGGTTCTCATAGGCGGTCAGCATTTCCATCCCGCCGGTGAATCCCTGGGCGGAACGGGACTGCTCCCGTTGGGACTCCATCTCGGCCTCGAAACCCTCGGTGTCCACCTCCAGTCCATTCTCGCGGGCAATTTCGGCAGTCAGTTCCGGGGGAAAGCCGTAGGTGTCGTAAAGAACGAAGGTTTCCCGGCCGGTAACGGTTGCCGACCAGGACCGTATGGCAGCTATGGTGCTTGGCTGTCCGCCATTGGCACCAGACAGGGACTCCACCAGGACCTCCCCTGCCAGTTGAGCGCCCATGTTCTCCGACTCGTTTGCGCCCAAATGATCATTGGGCAAAGCCCCCACGTTGTCAGCGGCGGCGGCTATCTGCTCGATACTCGCGGTTGTCTTTTCGCGGTAAGCCACCATACCCCCGAGAATATCGTTGCCCCGCTCGAAAGTCCGGCCGAATCGTTCCTCCTCAAGGCCCACGACCCTAAGGATGAATTCGTGATTCTCCGACAACTCTCCGTAGACGGCGCCGAACCTTGCCAGAACCACTTCGGCCACTTGAGTCAGGAATGGCTGCGCCAGTCCCAGGCGGCGGCCATAGCGGATGGCCCGACGGATGACACGGCGCAATACGTACCCCCGGCCCTCGTTGCCCGGAACCACACCATCTCCGATCAGAAAGGACGCCGCCCGGGCGTGCTCTGCCACCACCCGAAGGGCGTAGTCGGTCTCCCGATCATGGCCGTATGACTTGCCACTCAATTCGCAAGCCTTGTCAATGATGGGTCGGAACAGGTCGGTCTCGTAGACGTTTGGCTTGTTTTGCAGGACGGCAGCAGCCCGCTCCAGGCCCATGCCGGTGTCCACGCTTGGGGCAGGCAAGGGAGTGCGGTTCCGTTCCGGGTCTTGGTAGAACTGCATGAAAACCAGGTTCCACAGCTCCACAAACCGCTCGCAGTCACAGTTGGGATGGCAGCCCGGAATGTCCTGCACTTCTCCCGTATCCCGTTCCCTGCGGAATATGGCGGTCAACTGGTCGGGCGGGACCATGGGTCCACAGCCCTTTTCCTCCCCACCGTCGTAATGGATTTCTGTGCAAGGCCCGGTGGGGCCCTCGGTGCCCGCCGGTCCCCACCAGTTGTCGCTGTCGCCGTAGCGATATATGCGTTCCTCGGCTACACCGATGTTGTCTCGCCAAAGCTGGTAAGCTTCGTCGTCATCCAGATGGATAGTTACGTATAGCCGATCTGGCGACAGGTCAAATAGCACGGTGACCAGTTCCCAGGCGAAGGAGATTGCGTTTTCCTTAAAATAATCTCCAATACTGAAATTGCCCAGCATCTCAAAAAACGTCAGGTGTTTGTGATCACCCACTTCGTCGATATCAGTTGTCCGAAAACTCTTCTGATAGCTGGTCAACCGGCGATTGGGAGGAGTTTGTTCACCCATAAAGAAGGGCTTGAAAGGAACCATTCCAGCGCTGGTAAAGAGAAGAGTGGGATCGCCCGCGGGAATAAGCGATGCGCTGGGCATGTGTAGATGGTCTCTACCCTCAAAAAACCTGATATAAGAGTCCCTGATTTCGTCGCCGGTCATCAAAGTGGTTCACCTACAGGATTGTAGAGATGTTGCTGACTGTCAGACATCTGTTTTCAGGCCAGCAGTTCGGATTTTATGCCAGCCCCCCGGTAGCGTCAATTGCCCAACCCGGAAGCGCCTTTGAGTTACTGGCTAGGAATGGCCGGCTCTCTATATTCCAGGTCACCTTTGCCATTCAGCCGAGCCTCCCTTCAGATTTCCTTCGCCGCTGCTTGGAGAGGCTTTATCAGTTCAGAAAAAGGCTGCCACAATCCTTGACCCCTTTGTAGCACTGACTTTACAATTTAGATGCCCTTTACCAAAGGGCTGTATGCAAGGCTAAAGGAGAAGCGCCGCAGTGAATAGAAGGAGGATTGAATGAATTCCAGCTTCATCGGGAAAATCGACAAGGCCAGAAAGTACGCTGAGGAACGGGAACGAGTCAGCATCAACAGTTTCCACGCCACCTTCGAGGGCAATCACAACACTTACCAGGTGAGTTTCGAGTCCGGCGAATGGAAGTGCGAATGCCTGTTCTTTCACACTAGGGGTGTGTGCAGCCACATTATGGCCCTGCAGCGAATGCTCGATGACGTCTTGGCCCAGGGCGAGAAGGCCCAGGAGGCCGTGGAAGCAAGCAACAACTAAGCTGCGGCTGCCACTGGAAGGCCAGACTATTTCGGCAGCTAACCAATCCCTGCGAGAAACTGAGAGGCCGGGAGCATTGTTGCACCCGGCCTGCTTCATTGCCGGGGAAATGAACTCCCATTTAGGTACTCTTGAGAGCCAAGAGAGTCGGCCCCGCACCGGCCTGCACAACCTTGTTCGTCACTCCACGAATTTCCTTAAAACCACGCAGGCGTTCTGACCTCCGAAACCGAAGGCGTTGGACAACGCCACGTTCACGTCCCGCTCCCTGGCTTCGTTGGGCACGTAGTCCAGGTCGCAATCCGGGTCAGGATTTTCGTAGTTGATAGTAGGGTGAATCTTGCCGGAAGCAATTGTGCCGAGGCACGCCACGGCCTCCAGTGCCCCGGAGGCGCCCAGGGAATGGCCGATCATCGACTTGGTGGAGCTTATGGGAATCCGGTAAGCGTATTCGCCAAACAGGCGCTTGATGGCAACAGTCTCAATCGCATCATTCAGGGGCGTGGAAGTACCGTGGGCATTGATGTAGTCCACTTCGTCGAGGGCGACGCCAGCGTCCGCAAGAGCCAGGCGCATGGCCTCCGCCGCGCTGCTGCCGGTCTCTTCAGGCTGGACCAGGTGCCCGGCATCGGCAGTGCAGCCGAATCCGGCCAGCTCTGCCCGGATACAGGCTCCCCGAGCTAGCGCGTGTTCCTCCGTTTCCAGCGCCAGGATTACCGATCCTTCGGCCGGCACAAATCCGTCCCGGTCGGCGTCAAAAGGGCGGCTGGCCCTCTGCGGTTCGTCATTCCGGGTACTCAGGGCACGCATGACTGCGAACCCGGCCAGTCCCAATTGGCTGATACCTGCCTCAGCGCCCCCGGCAAAAATGACGTCCGCCTCTCCCCTCTGCAACAGGCGCAGAGCTTCGCCGATGGCCTGGTTGGACGCGGCGCAAGCGGTGGTAGCAGTGGAGTTGTAGCCCCTGGCGCCCAAATAGTGGCTTACGTTGGCCGCCGCCATGTTGGGCAGCACCATCGGAAAGAAGAAAGGAGACATGCGCATGCCGCCCCTGCCAGCCAGGACCCGGCAATTGTCTTCCAGTGTCGGGAAGCCCCCATTGCCGTTACCGATCAATACCCCAATCCGGAAAGGATCAACCCATTCCAGGTCGAACCCGGCAGACTCCGCCGCCTGCAAGCCAGCCGCCACGGCCAACTGAGAAAACCGGGCCATGCGCCGGGCATCCCGCGCTGCCATATAGTCTCCGGGGTCAAAATCGGTAACCTCGCCGGCAATTTGGCAGGGATAATCGGTTGGGTCGCACAGAGTCATCGGGCCAACACCCGACTTGCCAGCGACAAGGTTGGCCCAGAAAGCCTCGGCCGATTGACCCAGCGGGGTTATGGCGCCGACCCCGGTAATTACAACCCTCTTCTTCTCCATAGGCAACTCTTGCCAAACACCCCTTATGCAAACATTAAAGATCGAACTCGCTCTCCGGCGGCGCAGAACCAGTCCATACTCATCCCTTCGACCTCTTTGGTCGCCGGGTTAGTTACTGCAGATCAGGAGGCAGCAGATCTGGATAGAGCTCCGGTTCAATTCCCAGCATTGCCTCCCTGGCCTCAGCCGCAACGAAGAGGGAGCCCGTAGCCAGAATCAGGTCCTTCGCGCCCGCTTCCTCTGTGGCCAGTTCCAGTGCCCCGCAGACATCCTCTGCTTGCCGAAAGTCTCGTACACCGTTCTTCCCAAGAAGCTCTGCCAGGGCAGCCGGCGCCAGGGACCGGGGGTGCCGGGAACGGGTAGCGATTACCATGTCCGAGTGCGGGGCCATGGCTTCCACCATTCCCTCAACGCTCTTGTCCCGCGAAAAGCCGGCTACCACCAGAAGTCGCTCGTAGTCAAAATATTCCCGAAGCGACGACAGCATAGTCTCCATGGAGTAGACGTTGTGGGCGCCGTCACAAACGACAAGGGGATCGTGTGCCAGAACCTCCAGCCGGCACGGCCACTTTACCCTCATCAAGCCCTTAACGATATCCGGCTTGGTAACGGTGTATCCGCTTTCAGCGAGGGTCTCCGTTATAGCCACCGCCATAGCGACGTTTTCAAGCTGATGACGTCCCAAGAGTGGCACGTTGGCCAAAAGGCTGCCCTGTCGGCCAGTTATTCTTGCCTCTTGGCCGCCCTTTGTCGGACCTCGGAAGGTCCAGGTAACATCCTCACCCACCAGTGTAACGGGGGCGGACTTCTCCTTCGCGGTTGCCAAAATAACTTCCAGCGCGCCGGGTTTCTGGGGGGCGACCACAACAGGGACACCGGGCTTGATTATTCCCGCCTTGTCGGCGGCAATCTCCTCCACCGTGTCGCCAAGGATCGCCATATGGTCCAGGCTTACGGAAGTAATGGCGCAGACTTCCGGTGCTACCACATTTGTTGCGTCCAGCCGGCCGCCAAGGCCCACTTCAATCGTCTGAAAGTCCACCTTTTCGTCAGCGAAGCACTGGAAGGCCATGGCGGTCATAAATTCGAACAGCGTAACCGGACCCAGATCAGCCTCCTGTTCCAACTCCGCTGCCACCGGCGCCAGGGTCGCCACCAGCCCCGCAAACACTTCCTCGGATACCGGCTCGCCACCCAGCCGAATACGTTCCCGAAAGGTGTGAAGATGGGGCGAAGAGTAGAAGCCGGTACGATATCCGGCAACGCCCAGTATCGAGTTCACCATCGCCGCCGTGCTGCCTTTGCCTTTTGTACCGGCAATGTGGACAGTACGTGCCGACAGGTGGGGACTACCCAGCCGGGCAAGAAAAGCTGCAATACGCTGCAAATCGTAAATACGCTTCTGACGGGGCAGGGAAGGCGTCTGGCGCTCGTGGTCCACCAGGGACAAAAGGTAGTCCAAGGCCTCCTGATAATTGGTTAGCTGACCACCTGATGCCATGATTAGTGGTCCCTGATGTGGGTGGGCATTGCCCCCATATTGATCTTCATGGCGTCCCTGAGGGTTACCTCATTGACAAAGTTTATGTTGCCCTCCATTGGTCTGGGCCTGAACCCGAAGGTCTGCTCCACCATGCCCAGTTCCGCCACGTTCCTGACCCGCAGCATCTTCAGCATTTCGGCATTTATCGGCGGCCGCGACATGAACAATTCCATCAGTGCCACGTTGATTCGCATAACCCAGATCGGCACATGGACTTTGAGGCGGCGCCGATTCATGGTGCGGGAAATGATCTCAACTATCTGGTTGTAACTCAGCTGATCCGGGCCGCCCAACTCCAGCGTGTGGCCGTAGAGGTCGTGGCGACTGAGCGAAAGTGCGATGCATTGGGCCAGGTCATCTACCCAGATCGGCTGCAACCGGTTGCGGCCTCCCGCAATTACGGGGACCACCGGAAACAGCCGCACCACCGCCGCCAGCGAGCTTATAAACTCATCCCCTTGCCCAAAGATAAGCGAAGGTCTGATTATTGTGTAGGTCAGTTCGCTGTTGACTACGGCCTGCTCTCCCTGCCATTTGCTCCTGAGATAAGGGAGGTCGGGATCGTTCACTGCGCCTACCGCGCTGATGTGGACAAACTGGCTTACACTTCCGGCGCTCTTCGCCGCTTCCAGCACCTGTTCGACGCCCAAATGATTGATGGCATCGTAGGTTGCGTTCCCACTCTCCCGAATCACCGCCACCAAGTGGATAACCTGGTCCACTCCCTGGCAGGCGCTGGCCAGGGCATCGGAATTGCCGACTTCGCCATAGTAGACGTCTACCGGCTCTCGTTCGAAAATCCGCTCGTGACCGGGAGTGCGTACCAGGCAGCGCACCTGGTAATTGTGTTCAAGCAGTTTTTGAACTACCCGTCGGCCCAGGAAACCCGTTGACCCAGTCACCAACACCGTCATAACCTGCTCCAAAAGGCAATTCATTCAATGTGACACTGCCCTCGTGTGCAGTACGCCGTCCTCTCTTCTATTATTGTAATATAAACTCCGGCGTGCCGCCCAACTCTCTCCATCGCAACCGGCAATAGCTGGCACGCCCCAAACGACTGAAACCGCTCGACCGGCTCCTGCGGTTGAGGCCACTCCTAAGGGTCGAGATTATGACACATCCCCGACTTCACTTTGGCGCCAGCGCGGTGCTGGGCGCCCCTGAAATTGCTGCAGAGGCAGCCTGGCTGGAGAGCCTCGGATTCGAGTACATCTCCGTGGGCGAGCACTTTATGCGGGGAAGTCCCCCGGGGCCCGCCCATGCTTCTCTGCCCCTGCTTGGCGTTGCCGCCGGCGCTACCGAGAATATTCGGCTGCTTTCATCCGTTCTGTTGGTCCCCTTCTACCAACCCCTGGTGCTGGCACGAATGACGGCCTCCCTGGATATAGCCTCCGGCGGCAGGCTCACCCTGGGCGTGGGCATTGGCGGCGAGTTTCCCATGGAGTTTGAGGCTGCGGGCCTGAACGTACGGCAAAGGGGCCGC
This sequence comes from Dehalococcoidia bacterium, assembly GCA_964291565.2. Lineage (GTDB taxonomy): Bacteria > Chloroflexota > Dehalococcoidia > Lucifugimonadales > UBA3495 > Bin22. Next base: position 2,887,582 of record OZ219949.1, on the reverse strand, counting down.
CGCACCGACGAGTGCCTTGACGCTCTCAGGAGTTTGTGGTCGGGTGATGAGGTTTCTTTCAGTGGCCGCCACTTCGCTTTCGAGAATTGCTCGTTAAATCCTCCGCCCACCCAGGAGCCGCACCCTCCCATATGGGTGGCCGGCCGGCGGGATGCAGCGATGCGCCGAGCGGTACGGTTTGGCGATGGCTGGTTTCCCTATTTTTATAGCCCAGAGCGATACCGGGACAGCGTGGCGAAAATCACGGCCATGGCCGAAGAGGAAGACCGGGACCTTTCCATGTTCCAGTGGGCGTACTTTCCGTACATTTCCATCTATCCCACGGAGCAGGAGGCTGCCGAGGCCGCCGCAGAGGCTCTCGGCGGCAGGTATCTATATGGCGGGGACTTTCTTAACATTGTTCGCAATTATTGCTTGCTGGGTACGCCCGAAATGTGCGCCCGCCGACTGGAGGAATACATTGAAGCCGGAGCCAGGCACATAATCTTCAGCGTCGCATGCCCCAGGGAAGATAGAATGCGTCACATCGAGGCAATAGCTTCTGAAATACTGCCCAGGTTTACCTAGCCGGCACTGGGATTTGGAATCGCAATGTTTCCTCAAGAAGTCAGACCGGCTTCCCGCAGGCCGGTATGATATCTCGCCGCCCAACATTATTGAATAAAACGGGGAAATAAGATAATATCTAATATCTGAATAATATATTGTGAACCCCTGCTGCCCAAGCACAAAAAAGGTGAGGAAATGGCTACGACAGCGTCCAGGATCAAGCGGGTAGTTATGGTCCAGCCGGCTTCAGCCGGCGGCAACTTTGAATATATGGCAATCCCCAGGCAGGGCATGCTGTTCCTTTCTACCGCTTTGGGCCAGTGGGAAGATGGCCCTTTCCTGTATGACAGAGAAATCTGGTTCGAAGACCGCAGCGGACTGATGGATCCTGAAAAGGACCTGAGGGACGTGGACGTTCTGATGGTTACGGCCCTTATCAACGAAGCCCCGCGCGCATACCAGCTTGCGCGGTTGGCAAAGATGTACCATCCCGACCTGATTACCATCGGAGGCGGGCCCCAGATGAGCCCGTTACCCGAGGAAGCCTTTGCCCTCGGTAACTTCGACGTCATAGTCCAAAGGGAAGGCGAGGACATCATTGCCCCCCTCTGTGACTTGATGCTGACCCATCCCGAAGGAACTCGGGAAGCCTACCTGGAAAAGGTACCTGGCATCAGCTACCGCAAGGACGGTCAGGTCATTCAGACTCGCCGGCAGGGCCTGGTGAATCCCGCCTTTGCCGAACTGCCCGACTACCGGTCCATAAAAGACCTTTCCCCAGACCATCCCATGCCCGGTGGAGTGTTGGAAACGGTACGGGGCTGCACCGAGAACTGCACATATTGCCAGGTAATTCAGCAGTTCCTGGGGTACCGGATGATCCCCCGGGAAACGGAACTCAAGCGCCTCCACCAGTTGCAGGAACTGGCATCCGAGGGCCTGCTGCACACTTCCCGCAATGGCAGGTTCAATGTCTTCATTTCCGACGACCTGCACACACCACCCCTCAGAGCCGTAAAGTTCCGCAATGAGCGCCTGGAGCGTCTCAAGAACTGGAAGGGCCACACTGACAACATGTACATGATCTGCCAGGCCCGGGCGGAAATAGGCCAGGACCCGGAGTTGGCGACTGCCATGGCTGAAGCCAATATCAAAATGCTGTACCTGGGAGTAGAATCCAACAACGCCGAGAATCTGGTGGCAGTCAACAAACGCCAGGAACCGGGTCAAATGGAACAGGACCTGCGCACGCTGAACGCCATGGAGTTCTCCGTTGTTGCAATGACCATTATCGGCCTCCCCTTCGACCGCGAAGAGGACATTATGAACCTGGCGGACTGGGTAACTCAGCATAGCAGGTACCAAACTGCCAACCTGTTGACGCCCCTGCCAGCCACCTCCAACTGGACGGACCTCAAGCCTCTAAACGAAGACGGCGAACTGCTCAAGGAAGGAGAGATCCGACCTTATCACCTTTACACGGGCCGGCAGTTCGTCCACTACGACAAGCGGTGGACCATGCAGGAAAGCCGGGAACTCTTTGACCAGTATTCCGACAAGTTGGTCTCGATCGATAACCTGTACGGTCGAATTTTCCGCATACTGCGGTCATACAAGCTGCGGGTTGCGACTTCAGGCAACGAATTGGGCGACTCCATCAGCAGCCGCATTGCCGAGGCCTCCCACAACCTGCAGAGTCTCGCCGATCCGGTTTCCGTGGCTGGCAAAGAGTTTGGCCAGAATATATCCCAGCGCGTGGACGAACTGGCCGAAACCCTGCGCAGCATGTCTCAACCCTTGGCCAACGCCCAGCGCGAACTGACCGACAGCATTAACTTGAAGGTCAACGAGTTGACCGACTCCCTCAGGAGCATGTCGGACCCGGTGAGCGTGGGCAGCAAAGACCTGGCGGACAACGTATCAGCCAAGATCACCGAAATTTACGACGTGGTTAACCGTGTGGTAGTGGATTCTTCCGCCCGGCGCCGCCCAATTAAGGAATAGTGTAAGGAGCGGCAGGGCCCTTCTGAAAGACCAAGACAGGCTTGCGAACCCAGCCAGACGCTGGTTCCGGGCCTGTCGGTTGTTGTATGGAGCAAGCCCGCCCTTCCTTGTCCGATTTCCATTGGGCCCGTATTAGACTCACCTTACGGAAATTATCTGGGACAACTCAATAGCTTCGGCATACAGGCCAGTTTCAAGGCAAAGGACAAGATGAGCGAATCTGAGCAAAGGGTTTTTGTAACCGGTTTGGGAGTTATAAGTCCTTTGGGCCTTGACGTTCAGTCCACATGGAAAGCTATCATAGCTGGCAAGTCAGGCATAGATTTTATCTCTGCCTTTGACACCGACGGTTTCGACACCACCTTCGCTGCCGAAGTAAGAGGCTTCGATCCCGAAGCCTACCTGGAGCGCAAGGAAAGCCGCCGCATGGACCGGTTTGCCCAGTTCGCGGCGGTGGCCGCCCAGGAAGCCTGCCGCCACGCCGGAATAGATCTAGCCAAAGAAGACCCCTTCCGGGTTGGCGCCATCATCGGCAGCGGCATTGGCGGAATTCTCACCCTTTCCCAACAGTACGATGTGCTCCGTGATCGGGGCCCGCGACGGGTCACACCTTTCCTGATCCCGATGATGCTGGGAGACATGGCATCAGCCCAGGTTTCTATGGTAACCGGGTCCATGGGCGCCAATTACTGCGTGGTGTCATCCTGCTCCAGCGGCGCAGACGCCTTGGGCCAGGGATGGGAAATGATCAGGCGAGGCCAGGCAGACGTTGTACTGGCCGGCGGCAGTGAAGCCCCCATAGTTCCCATCGCCGTTGCCGGGTTCAATTCCCTCAGGGCCCTTTCCCGATTTAACGAAGACCCTCCCCGGGCCAGCAAGCCCTTCAACCGTGACCGGGACGGCTTTGTGATGGGAGAGGGTTCCGCGGTGCTGGTGCTGGAAAACGGGGAACACCTGGCCCAAAGGGGAGTTACACCCCTGGCAGAACTGCGGGGCTACGGGGCCACTTCCGACGCCCACCACCTCACCGAGCCTAATCCCACCGGCAAGAGCGCCGCCAACGCCATTGGCCTGGCCTTGAAAGCCGCAAATGTGGATGTTTCAGAGGTCGACTACCTCAACGCCCACGGCACATCCACACCACTTAACGACTGGCAGGAGACCAAGGCCATCAAGCTCGCCATGGGAGAGGAAGCGTACCGCGTTCCCATCAGCTCCACCAAGTCCATGACCGGTCACCTGCTGGGCGCCGGCGGCGCCCTGGAAGCCGCCTTGTGTGTGAAGGCCATTCAGGATGGCGTCATTCCTCCCACCATAAACCTGGTGGACCCGGACCCTGAATGCGATCTGGACTATACGCCGTTAACGGCTCGACAGATAGATGTAAACGTAGCCATGAGCAACTCCTTTGGCTTTGGAGGGCACAACTCTGTTTTGGTTTTCACCGACCCGGGATGGGCCGGTTAACCGGGCATAATTTCCATGTTCCGCCGTCCTCAACCCGACGAAGTTGAAGACCGACCCGTTTTCACCAGGATGGAAAGGGTCGGAGGAGCAGTTGCTCACGCCGCCCCGCTGCTATTTGGGGTACCCATGTTTCCTATTCTGGGAAACGTAGGGTTCGCTTTGTTGCCCAGCCCCATCATCGCCTACATTATTTCCCGTGCCTTCCGGAACCAGCAGTCAGCCTGGGGCGCGTTCCAGGGTATGCAGGCCACCCTCGTGCACTTGGTGCTCGTTGTCCTGGTCTTCGTCGCTTACTTCACGGGAGCCGGCGCGGAAGCAGGAGCAGTGCCATCCCAGGTAACTTTGGTGGCCTTTGTTATTGCCTTCCTCCTCTTCCTGTACACCCTTTGGGGCGCATGGGACACGGCGTGGGGCTACGATTTCCGCTATATTTTCATCAGCAACTTCGTGGACCGGATTACTTCCGCCAACCTGGCCCGGCAGGAGTTGCGCCGCCAGCGCCGGCAATCTCGCAGAAACAACGAGCCACCAAGCCAGCCGCCATCGACTCCCCCCAGCTAAAGCCACTGACAGTTGCCAGTAGCGGCCTCAATGCCACATGGGTTAACCTCTCTCTGGTGCCCGGCATGTTGCTGCTGAATAAGATCGCGCTGGCATTCCCCACACGTTCGATTCAACCACCTTCGCCAATGACCCAAGAAATTGACCGGCACGAACCTGGTCCAGTTCCCGGCGGAAAAAATAGAAACGCAATGCAAAAATGGAAGCTGAAAGTAGCATCGGGAAGCGACAGTGATCTTGGTTTAGTCGCCGGGGTGCCTGCGCCCCTGGACAAGGTGCTGGCTGCCCGTGGTATAGAGACTGAGCAACAGCTTCGCCTGTTCCTTAATCCTCCGCAACGTCTGCCCTACTGCCCCATGCGCTTATCGGGCATGGAGGACGCCCTGTGCCGCCTACGGCAAGCGGCCAGGGTAGGAGTGGCGGGCGATTTCGACGTGGACGGCATTACTGGAACCGCCATTCTGATTGAAGGGTTGGCTGACTTTGGCATTGAAGTCATACCGTACCTTCCTCACCGGGTCGCCGAAGGTCACGGCCTCTCCGATGACGCAGTCCACTTTCTGTCCGACAACGGCGCGGAGCTTATCGCAACCGTGGACTGCGGTGTTTCTTCAGTAAGGGAAGTTGAACTGGCCGGCTCCCTGGGTATCGACGTCATAATCACTGACCACCATGTTCCTTCAGCCGTCCTGCCCGGGGCGGCCGCAATTATCAACCCCTCAATGCCCGGCAGCGAGTATCCCTTCCCTCACCTGTGCGGCGCCGGCCTGGCATTCAAGCTGGTCCAGGGCTTTTACCAGATGATGGGACGGCCAATGCCCCGCCATCTGCTGGAACTGGTCACCCTGGGGACCATTGCCGACATGGTCCCTTTACTGGACGAGAACCGGTACCTGGTGAAGGAAGGACTCGACCAGCTGGCCCAAACCCGGCGTCCGGGCCTGAAGGCGCTGTACCGACTGGCCAGGCTGGAAGACAAGCCCATAACCGCGGAAATTGTGTCCTTTCAAATCGCACCCCGGCTCAACGCTGCCGGGAGGATGGGCCACGCCATGGACAGTCTTCGTCTGCTTACGACAGAGGACCCAGAAGAAGCGGAAACACTGGCGGCCAAGCTGGAAGAACAAAACCGTGACCGCCAACAGTTGACCCGCCGTGCCTTCGATTCTGCCCGCGCCAGGGTGGAAAGCCTGACTGAGATTCCGCCCTTCATTCTGGTTGAAGACCCGGCTATAACTCCCGGCATCGCGGGGCTGGTTGCCGGGCAGCTTGCCCGGACATACATGCGGCCGGCGGTTGCCCTGGCCCAGGTGGATGGCGACACTCTGCTGGCCAGCGGGCGCAGCATTCCCGAATTCAACCTGGTACGGGCATTCGACGCATGTGCCGACCTGTTTGTACGGCACGGCGGACACGCCCAGGCCGCAGGTTTCACAATACGTCCAAATAATCTCGGGGAATTGAGCAAAAGACTGTCGGCGTTGGCCCAGGACGCTCTTGGGCAACAGGAGATGGAAACCGTGCTTGAAATCGACGCCGAGGTCTCCCTGTCTGATCTAACATCCCCCTTCCTTGATGCGCTGGCGGAATTGGAACCCTTCGGAGTTGGCAACTCTCGCCCACTGTTTCTCTCCCGCAATCTGCGACTGGTGAATCAATGGCCACTGGGCAATTCTGGGCAGCACCTGAAACTAATGGTCAGCGAAGGCCGCCACCAGTTTCCCGCCTTGATCTTCAATCGCGCCAAGGAATGGCCTGCTCAGGCAACTTCAGTAGACCTGGTTTTCACAGTAAGTGAAGATACCTGGCAGGGAAGGCGACAGGTGAACTTGATGGTGGAGGATTTCCGGCCCAGCGGCGGTACGGGCTGAAGACTATTGTGGCACAGTTCTGCCGTTTAAGAACTTATGGCCTTTCCCAGGGAAAATTCTGCCAGGTGGCGTCCCTCAGGAAAAAGGGTTCAAATTCCAGGAAATAGTCTGCCGCAAAGCTGGTTGTATGCCGGGTGTAGAGTACGGCATACCTGACGTCCAGGCCATCATTGGGCGGCTGGCTGAAAATTTGACCCTGTATGCGCTGGAAGGCGCTGCCGGTATCGTTGATCTCGTCAACTATGAGAATTCGTTGGTGACCGTCCAGCGTATCCAACAGCACGTCGTTGTAGATGAAATAAATCGGACGGTCAAAGTAATGACACACATGGGTCGCGGGCACCAGTCCCCCACGCGCCACCGCCACTATCGCGTCGGGCCGCCAGCCATCCGGCGAGGAGGCGATCAGCTCGCACAGATATTCCAGGCCCTGGCAGATTTCATCGTAACTCACCGGCCGCGCCGGCAAGCCACTGGCCCCGTTCCTGTTTTGCGATTCCGTTATTCCGTGAAGGTTCATTCGCTACGAGACTATTCCTCTGCAGTCTCCGCCCGGCGTTGAGGCGATGCGGTACGCCGTCGGGTTGGCCTGACAAACTGGGCCTTGTAGACCAACAGCGGCACCGCGATGAGTATAACTATCAGCGAAACTATCTGCGCCTCGTTAAGGGCGCCTCCAAAGTAGGTGTTGGACTCCACCCGCAGGAAGCTGATGAAGAACCTGCCGATGGAATATAGGGCCCCATAAAGAACGAACACCATACCCTGCGGGCGCAGCCGGTGCCGCAAGGGCCATATTACCGCAAAGATTATCAGGTCCATTATCAACTCATAGGCCACCGCCGGGTGGCTGGCGGCCCGGAAGGCGCCGGGACTCTCCAAGTGCGAATAAACCACACCCCAGGGAAGGTCCGTGAATTTGGCCCAGTGCTCTCCGTTGATTATGTCCCCTATCCGACCGATGGCCATGGCCAGCAGCAATGCCGGCGCAGCCACGTCTGCCAGGTGCCCAATACGCGGCAGAGGAGCCTTCTCAGGTTCCCCGGCAAAGCGAAAGAACTTGCCCCAAAGTCCCAGGAACCACTCCGAGTTTCTAATCAGGATGTAGGCCGAACCACCAAAGAAGCCCCCGATAATTGCGCCGAATATAGCTATGCCCCCCTGCCACACCATCAGAATTCTCAGGGGGTCCGCGGAGTAAACGCTCCAAAAATCAATCACATGGAGAATCCTGGCCCCAATGATTCCGCCAATGATGCACCACACTGATATGGACAGCACGGCGTCACCGTCTAATCCTTCCCGGCGACCCCAGCGAACCGTCAGGTAAACGGCCGCAGCTACGGCCACAAAGGTAAAGAACCCGTGCCACGAAAGCAGGAACGGCCCAAAATCAATAATATAAGGACTGAAGGGTATGTTGATCGCGCCCAGTATGTTCATTAAAAGTTTCTCTCAAGGATAGGGAAGTGAATACTGCTCTATAAATTGGATACGCACACACCTGCGGCATTCTCATGGGACCGACCCAGCGTGCGTACAAAATACGCCTGCGCCCCGTGGGGTTGCAAGGCCCGCAGGACTTCGGCATGTTCCCTTTCCGAAGAAGGAAGTAGAAACATGGCCGGTCCTGCGCCGGTCAGGTGAGGCCGCCGGCCGCAGGCTTTGGTTACCGCATCAGAAATTCCCTGCAGCCCCGGCAACTCCCGAAGCGCGATTTCCTGGAATACATTATAAAGAAGATCGTCGGCCCCAAGGCCTTCCATCAGGTTTTGCAGGCAGCGCCGGGTTACGCCGCCATCGCTATAGTCGGCTGGACCCAGGTAACCGTACATGCGGGCTGTCTTGGATGGAATAGTGGATTCGGGAAAAATCACGGTAACGGGAACCCCTGTCTTGGCGGGAATAGGCTCTATGATATCACCCCGACCACTGGCCAGCGCAGCCCCACCCCAAAAGAAGTATGGAACGTCCGAACCCAGCCGGGAGCCAATTTCCACCAGCCTCTCCAGGGGGAGGTTAAGGCCCCAAAGCCTGTCCAGCGCCAGCAGGGCCGCGGCGGCATCGCTGCTGCCTCCTCCCAGGCCCATTCCCACCGGAATTCGCTTCCTCAGAGCAATGTCTGCCAGCGGCAGCCGCCCACAACTGGCGGCCAGGGCGGTGGCGGCCTGCCACACCAGGTTGTCCTCTCCCTCCAGCGCCGGATCGTCGCACCTGACCCGCAGGGTAGACGACGGGACAATCTCCAGGTCATCAGTCAGGTCAATACCCTGCATTACTGTCCTGACCTCGTGGTAGCCGTCTGGACGGCGTCCCAGAACCTCCAGGCACAGGTTCAGCTTTGCGTGGGCCTGGACTAGCAATCCAACCCTCCAATCGCCCTAACAACCATCGATGCCGGTCCAGACCCGGTAAACTTCCAGCCACTCTTTCAAGGAAAGTGTACCCGCCCTCCTGGATCCGTCCACTCCGGCGATCTCAAGCATACGGCTCGCCGGAGTTGAACCAATTCCCAGCCCGTGGCCCAGGGAATTATGCAGCTGCTTCCGCGGCGCGGAAAAACCTGCCCTCACCAGATTGAAAAACGCGGGCGCTTCGGAATCACTCAGGACAGGTTCGGCCATGAGGTCGAGGCGTACCACTGCAGAAGTAACCTTGGGTGAGGGGCGGAAGGCAGCCGGTGGTACGCTGCACACCATTCTGGCGGTGGCGTAAAACTGGACGGCAACGGATAGAAGGGACATCTTCCCCGGCAAGGCCGTCATGCCTTCAGCCACTTCCCGCTGCACCATTACAACCATTGCAGAGGGACGGTGGTCGGCTTCCAGGAAACTCCGGATGATTGGATTAGCTGCATAATAGGGCAGGTTGGCCACCACCTTGTATGACCTGTCTCCCACCATTTCCGACAAGTCAACCGCCCGCGCGTCCTCGCAAATCACGGAAAGATTGGCAGGGTTGTCCAGTCGAACGGCTAGGGACTGCGCCAGGTCGCCGTCCATCTCTACTGCAACTACCCGTGCAACCTGGGGCAGCAGCCGGCGAGTCAATGCACCCTTTCCTGGGCCAATTTCCACTACCAGGTCTTCAGTAGTAAGCTGTGCAGCAGCCACTATCCTGGTCAAAATCCGGCTATCAACCAGAAAGTGCTGTCCCAGGGACTTGCGGGGGCGGGCGGTGGGAAATGACAGTGCGGAAGATTTGGCAGTCACTGCAAATACTGGAACCTAGGATAAGAGACCGCGCACCCCCCGTTGACGAAAACCCTATGGACATTTCCAGGGTTGCAACTCAGGCCAGGCTTTCCCACGGCACCCGCAGGGACCTGTTTACCGTTGCTTCCTCTCGGACCTGGCGGGGTTCACAAGCCTGCGCCGCGTGGGACCCGGCCATCAACACTGCGCACCCTGAGAAGCGGTCCAACAGGCTTGGCCTATGGGGGGAATTACACCCCGCTATAGCGGATTGCGGGTATAGGGCACCGCTAGCTCCCCGTCTAGCACGGTCTCTTGAACAATGGTAGGGTAGTCCCGCAGCACTGTCAAATACACTTTCTGCCGCCGCATATCCCGGTCTCACTGCCTTCGCCTACTGGCCAGGAGATTCCGGCTTCGGTACGGATTGCGCTTGACTGCACGCGCGGAGTACAGTTCTTCGACCCAGGGGAAGCTTCTGTACCGGAATGTCGCAGCCATTCGAGGAGCCTTGGCAGCGAATAGGGTCAGCTCTCAAGGGCTTGTGCGTTCACCTGTGAAAGGGAGCAGATGTTAGAATTAAGGAAGTCGGAACGAGAAGGATGTCTACCAACCTGGGCACATCATCCGCCCGGGTACAAATGCGCAGAAATGGTCTTCACTTCCATCCTGACCTTACCCCTTTGACAGGGGAAAGAATTTTTTCAGAGGTTTCCTACAGCATTAGGCGATGACTATGCAAATCAAGAAAGCCGTAATACCTGCCGCGGGCCTGGGCACCCGGTTTCTTCCCATCACCAAGTCAGTGCCCAAGGAACTGCTGCCCATCCTGGACCGGCCCATGCTTCAATACGTCGTGGAGGAGGCCGCCGAGGCCGGCGTGGAAGAGGTGATAGTGGTAACCGCCCGGGGCAAGGAGTCCATTGCAGCCTACTTTCAACCCAGGCCGGAACTGGAACAACGACTGGCCGAAACGGGAGCCACCGACTTGCTTGACTCAATTCGGCATGTCTCCAGCCTGGCGGAAGTCTCATTTGTAATCCAGGAGCAGCCCCTGGGGCTGGGCCACGCTGTGCTTACAGCCAGGGAGGCCGTGGGTGACGAGCCATTCGTAGTCATCCTGCCGGACGACATCATAGACCACCAACCGGGGGCTATTTCCCAGATGCTGGAGGTATTGGCCCAGTACGATGGCGGCGTCATCGCCGTTGACCAGGTACCGTGGGAGGTGATCCACAATTACGGTGTCGTGGATGCCGACGACCGGGGGAATCGAACACATTTCGTAAAAGGATTGGTTGAAAAGCCCGCCAGGGAAGATGCTCCTTCAAATTTGAGCATCGTGGGTCGTTACATCTTGCCACCGGAAATTTTTGACTGCCTGGAGCAGACACCACCTGGCGCCAGGGGCGAAATCCAGCTTACCGACGGTATCCAGTTGCTTCTGGAAGAGCGGGACGTTTTCGCCTACGAATTCCGGGGCACCCGGTACGACGGCGGCACACCCATGGGGCTGCTGCGTGCTTCCCTGGAATTCGGCCTGGCCCGGGAAGATACGCGGGACTCCGTGGCTGCACTGATTACCGGTTTGTCCTCCAAAATGGCGGGCTCTTGATGGAAAGGCCACCCACCACGCAGACTTCCCACGGCCTCAATAGCAATCGGCAGGATGTCCTGTCTCACCGGACGTCGGAACGCATTGCCGCGCTTCTTTTGATCCTTTACAGCATTGCCCAGATCATAACCATAGTAGCCAGGATTGCCAGCAGCACCGACCAACCGGATGCTCTCAGTTCCATTGCTATGATTTCGGCCAATCATTCGTGGTACATCGCCAGCAAGATTGCCAACTTGATCGCCGCATTTCTGCTGCTGGCGGCCTCCGTCTTCATCTTTCAGGTCTTTCGCCCCTCTGACCGGACCCTGGCGCTACTGACTGCCTTGCTGCTGGCGACTGCGGGAATATTCTGGCTGCATTCCAGCTTGGCAGGTATGGCGCTGGCCGAGACCTACGGGGCGCCGCTCCCCGAGACTGCAGTCCTGTCCGAAAATGTGCGGCAGTCGGCTTTCTTCGCCATAGAACCGGTTCGGGCAATCGCCGGCCGGGTGGGTTTCACCGCGGCGGCACTGGGCCTGGCCTCATGGAGCGCCCTGATAGTCTTCGCCGGCCCTTTGCCCCGCTGGCTTGGCTGGGCCGGCTGGGCAACCGCCATCGCCATGCTCTTCATCTGGGACCCGGAAGCAGTGGCCATGCACCGGCTGGGCGGCGGGGCCCTGCTGATCTGGCTGCTGGTGGTGGCGGCGCTCCTCGCTTGGAAAGGCACAGCCAATTCCGTTCCCTCAGAGAAAATCCCTTAACTGGAGATGTTAATGTTTAACCTCTTGTTGACCCTCCATATTCTTTCCGCCATCTGGCTGATGGGCCACCAGATAAGCTCTGCCTTCTGGAAGGCGCGGGCCGACCGCTCAGGGAGTCCCGAAACCATCGCCACCACCGCCCAGGCGCTGGTGCGGTCCGATTTCACCTTCACTCTGCCAGGAATCATCGTCCTGCTGGGGACCGGAATCTGGATGGCAGGCCTGACCGGCTGGGAACGGTTCCAGGAACTTTGGCTGGGGACTTCATTTGCCCTGGTGATAGTGATGGTCATAATATGGCTGGCCGTTCTTCTTCCCCAGCAGCGTCGCATGGCACGATTTGCCGCCGAAACACTGGAAGGAATAGACCAGAGCCCAAGCTATCAGCGGGCGAGCAAGCTCTGGAGCATGGCCGGCGGTATCATGACCTTGATCCCGGTGATAGTCTTGTTCCTGATGGTATTCAAGCCCTGATTCACAGCTCACCCATTTGTTGGAGGACAAGATGACCACTGCCAGGGATCAGCATCTGACCAATGTTACTGAAATACGATCGGCGCTGTTCCAGATTCTTGAAGGCATGGATAACTGCCTGGACTGGCGCCCGGATGAAGAGTCCTGGTCCGCCCGGGAGGTTTTCACCCACATGCTCTACACACCACCGGGCGGAGTACCCGAGATTCTGCAGGGGCTGTTGTCGGGTGAAGTCCACGAGTACGACCTGTGGGCAGACCAGAAGTACTTAACCGAGGAAGCAGCGGGCTGGACATTGGAACAGGTAAGGGAGAAGTTCAACGATTACTTCGACAGCCTGGAGCAGCAACTGGCGGAACTGGACGATGCTACCCTGGCAGACACCACGGCCATGGTCCACCAGCGCAACCGCCACTGGGATGAACCGCGGCCGGCCCAGTGGCTGGTTGAACGTCTTTTCGCCGGCCACTGGCGCGAACACCTGGTCCAGCTAGGGGAGCTAAAAGTTGGGGCCCAAGGCTAGAACTGCAACGCCAGCCAGAGAAGGAAGAAAGCCCGTGCCGGCTAGGTCTCGCCGCCGATTCCCAGCAGGCTCAGGAAGGCTTCCTGGGGCACTTCGACCCTGCCCACGCTCTTCATGCGCTTCTTGCCTTCCTTTTGCTTTTCCAGCAGCTTGCGCTTGCGGGTAATGTCCCCGCCATAACACTTGGCCAGCACGTCTTTGCGCAGGGCCCGTACCGTCTCCCGGGCGATAATCCTGCTTCCGATGGCCGCCTGAATGGGCACTTCGAAAAGTTGCCTCGGTATCGTGGTCCTCAGCTTTTCCACCAGCGCCCGCCCGTGGGGGACCGCCAGGTCTCGATGGACAATCATTGAAAGTGCTTCCACTGGCTGGTGGTTGATCAAGATGTCCACCCGACTCAGCGGCTCGGCCCGGTAGCCCTCAAAGGTGTAGTCCAGCGACGCATAGCCCTGGGTTCGAGACTTCAGCTGGTTGTAAAAGTCGGCCAGCATCTCAGACAAGGGCATGGTGTATTCCATCACCACCCGGGTCTGCTCTTCTTTGGCCTCGGTACCTTCCTTCGCTGAAATGCCCTGGATGTACTCCATGCGCTTGAATTCGGACCGGCGGCCGTGCATCAGTTCCATGATGGCGCCAACGTGTCGGTTCGGCGCCACGATGGTAACACCGAGCACTGGTTCCTGGATTTCCTTGATCTCGTGTGGCTGCGGCAGGCGGGAAGGATTGTCGATCCGAATAGTATCCCCATCCTGCAGGATAACCTGGTAGGCCACGCTGGGCGCGGTTACGATCAGGTCCAGGTCATACTCCCGCTCCAGACGCTCCTGTATTATTTCCAGGTGCATCAGGCCCAGGAAGCCACACCGAAAACCGAATCCCAGGGCACCGCTGCTTTCCGGCTCCATAGTCAGCGAGGCGTCGTTCAGTCGCAGTTTCTCCAGGGCCGCACGTAAGCTGTTATATTCCTCCCCATCGGAGGGATATAATCCCGCAAACACCATGGACTTCAGTTCCACGTAACCGGGCAGTGGTTCCGCCGCCGGACGGTTGGCGATGGTCAGGGTATCGCCCACGCTGCACTCTTGCACGTCCTTGAAGCCGGTCGCTATGTAGCCCACCTGGCCGGTGAACAGGGCGTCAACCGGAGTAGGGTGTGGAGCAAAGAGTCCCACCTCCATGATTTCCGCCACCCGTCCCGAAGACATCACCAATATTTTGTCGTGCTTAGATACCTTGCCGTCTTCCACTCGCACGTGTGCGATGATTCCCTTGTAGGTGTTGTACACCGAGTCAAACACCAGCGCTCGCATGGCGCCTTCCGTCTCTCCTGACGGTGGTTCTAGGCGTTCGACCACGGCGTCCAGAATGTCGTTGGCCCCGGTACCCTCCTTCGCGGAGACGTACAAAATCTCGTCCTCGCGGAAGCCGAATACCTGCTGAAGCTCGCCGGCCACCCGGTCGGGCTCCGCCTGGGGCAGGTCAACCTTGTTGACCACGGGAATTAGTTCCAGGTCATACTCCATGGCCAGCAGCGTATTGGCGATGGTCTGGGCCTCAATACCCTGGCTGGCATCCACCACCAGCAAGGCGCCCTCGCAGGCGGCCAGGGCGCGGGAGACTTCGTAGCTGAAGTCCACGTGGCCCGGCGTATCAATAAGATTGAGTTGATAGAGTTGGCCGTCTCTTGCCTGGTGACGCATGGCGACGGCCTTGCCCTTGATGGTGATGCCCCGTTCCCTCTCCAGTTCCATTTGGTCCATGAACTGGGCTTTCATCTCCTGGGGGCGGACGGTGCCTGTAATTTCCAGAAACCGGTCGGCAAGCGTTGACTTGCCATGGTCGATGTGGGCAATGATGCAGAAGTTACGAATAAGTTCAGGATTCATAGCTCAACCATAGTAACACGCTGCCAAGTACAGTAACAATAACGTGACGGCGGAAGACGCCGTTTCGCGTGGCTCATTAGCCTAAGCACCTGGCAGGGGCAGACCTATCTGTCTGCCCTCGTCCGATGGCAATACCATATATCTTGGAATTCTGGCATGGCTGTAACTGGAACGACCATTACCAACGCCCTAAGTCGTCCTTCCTGATAGTGGACGGCTATCCCACAAAAAAGGGCCGGCGATCTGCCGGCCCTCGCTTCCAAGCTGTCTTTCCGGGGCTAGTAAGAGCCATACCCTGGCGACTGGATACAGGCAGCCCAGTGGTCGGGCTCCACCTCCCGCAGTTCGGGAATGACGTCCTGGCACCTGTCAATAGCTATGGGACAGCGCGGGTGGAACACGCAGCCGCTTGGTGGGTTCAACGGGCTGGGAACCTCGCCACTGAGCAAGATACGTTCCCGTTGGGCGTCAATCACCGGGTCGGGAATGGGCACCGCGGAAAGCAGCGCCCGTGTGTACGGGTGCAACGGGTTAGCGTAGATCTCGTTCCTGTCGGCGATCTCCACTATGTGTCCCAGGTACATCACCGCCACGCGGTTGCTGATGTGCCTCACCACCGAAAGGTCGTGGGCAATAAACAGGTAAGTAAGATCGAACTGTTCCTGCAGGTCTTCCAACAGGTTTACGATCTGGGCCTGAATTGACACGTCCAGCGCGGACACAGGCTCATCGCAGACTATAAAGGAGGGATCAACTGAAAGGGCCCGGGCCACGCCAATGCGCTGACGCTGTCCGCCACTGAACTCGTGTGGGAAGCGGTCGGCCATGTACGGGTTCAGGCCCACGTTCTGCAGCAACTCAGCCACCCGGTCCCGGTATTCCTCCTTGCTGTTCACCAGCCCGTGTACGATCAGCGGTTCCCCGATAATGTTGCCGGCCGTCATTCGGGGGTTCAGGGAGCTGTACGGGTCCTGGAAAATTACCTGCATCTGGCGCCGCATCACCCGCATCTGCCGGGTAGACATGCCGGTAAGCTCTTGTCCTTCGAAAAGCACCTGGCCCCCGGTAGGCTTGTAAAGCTGTAGGATGCATCGGCCGGTGGTCGTCTTGCCGCATCCGCTTTCACCCACCAGGCCAAGGGTCTCGCCCTTGCGGACGAAGAAGCTCACGTCATCCACAGCCTTAATCTGGGCCACCGCCCGCTGAAAGATGATTCCCGCAGTTACCGGGAAATGCATCTGGAGATTTCGGACCTCAACCAGAATGTCATTCTGGGGGCTGGTCCCGTTGCCGCGCTGGTCCGCTTCAGTCATGGTCGTCATATTCTCATACACTCCGCGGGCTAGTTATCGTCGTCCGGTTCCATATCGGCAGCCGCGCCGCCATTGGTGGAGGCTTCCAGTTCGTCAGGGTCAACCAGGAAGTCCAGGGCGCCTGGCCCCAGCTCGTCGGACCTCCAGCAAGCAGACCAATGGCCTTCGTTGACCAGCATCAGCGGGGGTGACTCCGTTGCGCACTTGTCCACGGCCCACCGGCAACGGTCCCGGAAGGAGCATCCTTCAGGCAAGTTGATCAGATCAGGAGGCTGCCCCTCGATGGGGTCCAGCTTCGCCCGGCGGGGCAGATCCAGCCGGGGAACCGACTTGAGCAAACCCACAGTGTATGGGTGCCTGGGGTTGCTGTAGACCTCCCGCGCCGTACCCCTCTCAATGATCTTGCCCGCATACATGATGTTCATGCGGTCGGCATAGCGGGCCACTACGCCCAGATTATGGGTAATGACGATCAGGGAAACGCCGAACTCGTTGGTCAGCGACTTCATCAACTCCAGGATCTGGGCCTGAATAGTCACGTCGAGCGCGGTGGTAGGCTCGTCTGCGATGATGAGCCTGGGGTTGCAACTGAGCGCCATGGCAATCATAACCCTCTGCCGCATTCCGCCGCTGAACTGGTGGGGATACTGCTTCACCCGGCGTTCCGCGTCGGGAATGCCCACGCGAGCCAGCAAGTCAACGGACTCTACCCGCGCTTCTTCCCTGCTCATTCCCCGGTGAAGTTGCAAGGTCTCGCTAAGTTGCCTTTCCAGGGTCAGCACCGGGTTGAGGGACGTCATAGGCTCCTGGAAGACCATGGACATTTTAGCGCCCCTAATGCGACGCATATCGTCCATATCTATCTTTAGAATGTCCTCGCCCTCGAACAGCATCTCGCCCGACACAATCTTGCCCGGCGGATCTGGTATGAGGCGCATAAGCGACAGGGCACTCACGCTCTTCCCGCAGCCGCTTTCCCCAACAAGACCCAAAGTCTCGCCCTCTTCAACTTCGTAAGAGACGCCGTCTACTGCCTTAACGACACCCTCGAAGGTGAAGAAATGTGTCCTAAGGTCATTAACTTCCAGAAGCGTAGCCAACAGCCCTCCCCCCGGCGGCAAAGCTGGATCTTTTCGGTTATTCCGCCGGATTCAAGATAGTGGCCCCATTTAGGGCCTTTTAGAGTCATCGGAGTGGTGGGGAAGGGGAGACTCGAACTCCCACGCTTTGCAGCACATGATCCTAAGTCATGCTCGTCTACCAATTCCGACACTCCCCCAGACTGCAATTCCCTCTATTCGCCATGTTTCTAATTTGGTGACCCGCCTCGGGGTCGAACCGAGAACCTACGGATTAAGAGTCCGTTGCTCTGCCAGTTGAGCTAGCGGGCCACAGGTACCCTACCCAAAACCGCTACGTTTCAGGTTGCAAAAGCCTATCAACAGTACCCAAACTTGTCAATAGAGCGCCCTTGTTGCGACAGGCTGCCCAGCGAATACGAACCTGCCTGTCCGTGGACTCCGTCAGACCCCGTAATTCAGCCTATCTATAAGGCTTTGAGGCAAGCCCGCCTGCCGCATCTTTTCCTGAGTGGCGGCGCGGTCGTATTCCACCCGGTGGCGCTCCAGGGTACCGGATACGTCTCCCACATCCTTTATATACAGGGCATAGCTGGGCCGGGGATCGTAGTCCCTAGGTTGACCCACACTGCCCGGGTTGGCAATCCATCGCCGCGGGTCCAGTGGGAACACCTCATCTTCGGTAAACTGTACGAAGAGTGGTCCCTCCCGGTTTTCCAGGCACAGGAAGGGCATGTGCGAATGCCCGACCAGACAATAGGTAGTTGTCAGTCTTCCAAAGGTGCTGGCAGCAGCCTCTTCGTTCAGTAAGTATTCCCGCAGTGGCGACCGCAGACTGCCGTGCACCAGGGTGAATTCGCCAGCCCCGGTCACCTCAGGCAGTGCGCCAAGAAATTCCCGGTAGTCCTGGCCTAGTCGCCGCGCCGTCCAATCGGCGGCAAATGCTGCGGCATTATTGAAGTCGGCGCTTTCCCGCACGTCCAGGGCCGCCCGGTCGTGGTTTCCGGCCACAGCAACCAGGGGAAAGTTCCTGAGCAAGTCCAGGCAAGCTTCAGGGTCCGGTCCGTACCCAACCGAATCTCCCAGACACCACACTGTGTCAAAGCCCCCCCTCCCTTTGGCGTCCGCAATTACCGCCTCCAGAGCCTCCAGGTTGGAATGTATGTCCGAAACTATAAGCGCGCGCAAAAGCAGAGACCCCTATCGCCCGGCATCTCATCCTGACATTTGCAGGAAGAATCCAGCGTACTTACCTTCCAATTGACGTCCACCATTATAGCAACCAACCTGCCGGTTTTTTTTCGGTACGTAGGCTTGAACGTGGCAGCGGCCTCACCCATTGTATGTCCCCGCTTCCTCATCAATACCTTCGTCGCAGGCTGCCCTTGAATTCCCTGGCGCCGGCCTCTTGCCCTCTAGCCTGGCATCACACTATCCTGAGGCTGAGAACCCTGGGAAACCCTCATTATCCTGAGTATCTCAGAGGAGGCCCGCGCCGCAGCATTGAAGAGTTGGGTGGGCACCAGACAGACGGCTATGAACCTGAACTATGAACCTGAACATGGAAGATATTGAGCGAATATGAGCGGGCTAATGAGTTTTTCTTTCCGCAGCAAAGCTAAACTGTAGCTGGCGGAACAACCTATTTTCACCCGGAATCTCCAATTTCGGCACACCTGAACGCTTGGACCTTGCATCGACCTTCCAAAGTTCGATTGGCATGCCTGAAAGCAAGCGACTCCGGTATGATTTCCTGGAATGAGCAGGAGGAACTATGAACCGGCCTAAGCCACGAATTTACATTGTAGCCACCGGCGGCAGTATCGCCGGAGTGGGACCCGACCGCATGGACTTTATTCTCTACCCGGAGCTTGGTGAGCACATCACCATTGAACAGTCCCTTGACCGAATTCCCGAAGCCGGGGACATAGCCGAAATTGTGGCGGAAGACTTGGTAAGCGTTGGCAGCACTGCCATCGGTCCTGTAGAGTGGCTTCGCCTGGCCCAGCGCATCAACGCCCTCCTTGAGAGCGCTGACACCGATGGAGTAGTAGTAACTCACGGCACCGCCACCCTGGAGGAAACGGCCTACTTTCTCCATCTGACCGTCAAGTCCCGCAAGCCCGTGGTGGTAACCGGAGCCATGCGGCCACCCACCGCGCTGGGAACCGACGCCGACCTCAACCTGCTGGACGCCATACGGGTTGCTGCCAGCCCTGCCAGCACCGGCATGGGCGTGCTGACAATACTCAACAACGAAATCCAGTGCGCTCGGGACGTAGTGAAGACCAACACCTTCCGGGTGGAGACCTTCAAGCCAAACGAACTGGGGTTCCTGGGGTACGCCGATTCCGACGGCCAGGTTGTTATGTACCGCGCGCCCCTACGCCGGCACACAACCGCCACCGAATTTGACGTTACCGGTATGGACTCACTGCCTCGTGTTGACATTGTCCATTGCTATGCCGGTTCCGATGAACTCCTGGTAGACGCGGTACGAGCCAACCAGTCGGATGGGCTGGTCCTGGCCGGATTCGGAGGCGGCAGCTTTCCGCCCAGGGCTATCGAAGCGGCAGCGAAGGCGGTAGAAGAAGGGATGCCGGTGGTGCTTGCCTCGCGCTCAATCAGCGGGCGGGTTGTAATGACGCCCCGGAAAGACGAACAGGGCTTCATTGTATCCGACAATCTACAACCCCAGAAAGCCAGGATTCTATTGATGCTGGCCTTATGCACAACCCATGACAGAGCGGAAATCCAGCGGATGTTTTCCGAATATTAGCAGTGCAAAATGATCCGGACTTTGCAAATGAATCCTTTCTGCAATTGATGGCAATAAACGTGTTGCCGCCATTGCCCAGGGTGTATAATCGGCCCAATCCCCCGACAAATCCGGCGTATCCGGCCATTGGATCACCCTTTGTCGAGTCAGTCTTGAAAAGGTAGGTGACGACTTTGGCAACAACCACAGCAGCCGCTCCCCCCAGCAGGCAGGAGGGTCGAACTAAGAACTCGGTATTGGCTACCACTCTTATTGGGGCCCATGCCTTTGAGCACCTCTATGCCCACAGCATCCCGCTGCTGGCGCCCATCATTCTTGCGGACCTGGGGGTGAACGCTACCCTGGGGCTCCTGATTCCCGCCATACGTTCCATCTTTGGTGGTGTCAGCAGTACCGTGGGTGGCTTCTTTGTGGACCTGTACCACCACCGGGTGGCCTGGGTTCTGTCAATAAGCGCATTCAGCGTTGGCCTGGGTTACCTGTTGATGTCGATTGCACCAAGTTATGTACTGATCCTGGCAGCCCTGTCGCTGGGTTCCATTGGAAGCGCCATGTGGCATCCGCCGGCGTTGGGTCTGCTTGCCAGGCGTTTCCCCGAACGTCGCGGCGAGTTCATCTCCCTGCACAGGTCTATGGGCAGCATTGGCGACGCCGTCAGCCCCCTGGCGCTGGGAGCATTCCTGGGAGGAGTCATTGCCTGGGAAGGGCTATTTTCCTGGGACTTGCCCTGGGGACCAATCAACTGGCGACTGATCGTTGGTTTCAGCACAGTTATCATGTTTACCTCCAGTGTGATCATCCTCCTGTTGCTTAGAAATGCGGGAGGACAAAAGCCGGAAGGCATAGATATCCGCCAGAGGTTCAACACCAACTGGCAAGGAATGAAGGACGCCTTCCGGGGCACGGGAATGTGGGCGATCTTTACGGTTTCCGCGGTCAGGGGCATGGCAGACCGGTCTTACGTGTTCCTGGTTCCCCTTTACCTGGCCTACCTCCTGGAGAAAGATGGGTACCATGTACTGGACCCTTACGTCGTAACCCTCTTGGCCGTCCACGTGGCGCTAATGGTCATTCCGGGCATCTTCTCGGGCCCGGTCATTGGGGCGGTGTCGGACCGAATCGGCAGGAAGTTGATCATTGTTTTCGTCATGGCGCTCACCACGTTCCTGACCCTGGCAACGATCATAAGCACCCAGGTGGCTGGCGGTTATACTCCAATGTTTACCATTCTCATCGCCATTTATGGCACTTTCAATTTCTCCGTCAACAACCTGACCCAGGCTGCGGCTGCGGATATAGCGGTGGGACGGCGCCTTGAGTCATCATTCCTTGGCTTGATGTGGGGCAACAATACGCTCTTTGGCGCGATTTCGGCCGTGCTCATCTTCTTTGCGGTGCAGTGGTTTGGCTGGGAACTCGGCTTCTACATCTCTGCCGCCATCTATTTCTGCGGGCTATTGATATCATTCCTGATACCCAACCGGCCACAGGAAATGCCCCAGGCGGCGTAGTTAAGATCGACTACAAACGGAATCACAGTAAGGAGGGGCGGGCTATGGTCCGCCCCTGATTTAATTGTTTGAAACTTATACCAATTCATCAAAAAGTTGTTGACAAGTA
Source organism: Dehalococcoidia bacterium (assembly GCA_964291565.2). Classification (GTDB taxonomy): domain Bacteria; phylum Chloroflexota; class Dehalococcoidia; order Lucifugimonadales; family UBA3495; genus Bin22. The sequence goes on along the minus strand of OZ219949.1, from coordinate 2,865,904 downwards.
TACCGCTAGATGATAATCTGTTGATAGAGCAAGACGGGCATGAATGCCCCGACTGTTCCGAAAACGGTAAGGAGGTGGAAAGTGGTCAAGGTTTTCGAACTGTGCCATAAATGGATTTTCCCTTGTAACATCCCTGCCGGCTCGGAATGGGAAGGGTGACCCCGAAGGGATGCTCCACCACCGGCAGGGAGAATACAGGAAAAGTAAGTCTCGCGCAGATACCAAGTGAACCAACATCCTTGGTGAGCGACCTCAGGAAGGGTACGTCCGGTAAGTGTACCGGCAAGGCGAGACTACTAAGCGAAAGCAGGTCAGGGCCCGGTAGGCGTACCGGGCCCTGATTGTGTTTATCACGAATAGGGAAATTTGCAATTATTGGTTTGCATGCCTAGCCCGATCTCTTCAGCGCCGTCCGGTACTGCTCCGGCGTATTCAGGTCCCACAGCACTTCCTCAGTGCCCAGTTCGACCCGCAGGGTACCTTCCTGGTGGCGCCGGACAACCTCGCGAATGCCTTGGGTTTCCTCCCGAATGCCCTCCAGTTCCCCCAACAGCGCCCCGTCAAAAGCCACCGGGTGCCCTCCCTTCCCTTTGAATGTGGGGATGGTAATTAGCGGCCCATTGCTTCGGTGATGCTGAAGCAACTCTTTCACCGTCTCAGTACTGCGGGGTTGGTCAACATTCAACAGCAGGAGCAACTCTGGCGCCCGGCCTTCCAGGGCTCCCAGCCCAGCCTTAATTGACGTGGTTTTGCCCTGCAGGTAGTCGGGGTTTAGCGCCCACTCGACGTGAGACTTCCCCTCCAGTTCCGGCCACAGTTCCTCATACCTGTGACCGAGCACCACCACGACCCGGTCGACGCCTCCATCTATAAGCGCTGAAACCTGGTGGGAAATAAGGGTTTGGCCCTGCCAGGGCAGCAGGGCCTTCAGTTCACCCATTCTTCTGGACTCTCCCGCCGCCAGGAGAATCGCTACCGTTTCGAGCATATCAGCAATGTTCTCGCTATTTGACGATTGGGTTCAGTCAGACTTCGATGGCGTCGTGGAACCGCTCTGCAACCCGGTCGATGTACCATTCATCCATCTGCATGGGACCGCCCTTGCCGCCCCGCCTGACCATTATGATCTCGGACATGATGCTTACGGCCAGTTCCTCTGGCTGGAGTCCGCCAATATCCAGCCCAACGGGCGCATGGACTTCCTTAAGACGTGCCAGCGGCACTCCCTGGTCCAACAGGCGGCGGTAAATCATAAGATTCTTCCGCCTGCTGCCCATCAAGCCAATGTAGCGGGCGTTGGTCTTCAGCGCCGACTCCAGCGCCATATCGTCGAAACGGTGGCCCCGGGTGGCAACCACCACAAAGGTGTTGACGTTTATAGACAGGTCATCTGACCAGCGGTCATACTGGGTAACCACCGTTTGTTCGGCGTAGGGGAACCGTTCAGGATTCGAAAATTCGGGCCGGTCATCCACAATGAACACGCGGTAACCCAGCATGTTGGCCAGGTCTGCTGTGGCCTTGCCCACGTGCCCGCCGCCGATGACAGTCAGGGTTGGAGGCGTTGTGAACCCTTCGACAAACACTTCCATGCCTTCATCGGTGGTAAAGCTGTCGGTAGACCCCACGTCTGCCACTTGCCGGCAGGCCGCTACTGCCCGTTCGTCCACTTCCCTGTTTCCGAGGGTGCCCACTACCGAACCGTCCAGGAGCAGCATAAGCTTGGCGCCGAGATTAGGGTCTCCTTCCGGCACATTAACCGAGGTGGCCAGGCCCACGGGATCGCCACCCTCGTAAGCTTCAATCAACCGCTGCCCTATGTCCAGGAAAGAGTCCGGCTCATACATGGGCTCCAGGTAGAAGTACATAGTGCCGCCGCAAACCAGCCCATCCCTGGCGGCAATATCCTCGTTCAGAAAATAGTCCTTGAACTCAGGCCCACTGTGGTTGCGCAGCATCTCTCTGGCGGCATACCAGATGTCCCCTTCCACACAGCCACCGCCCAGTGTACCCACACCGGACCCGTCTTGCCTGACCAGCAGCATGGAACCTGCCTTTTGGGGCGTGGAACCCTTGGTGCGTACCACCGTGGCCAGAACACAGGGTTGCCGATCCTGAAGTTGCCTGACAGCTTCCTCGATGACCTCTTTCATGTTTGCGCCTCAATTCTCGGACAACGTTATGAATAGAATTATAGCTGAAGAGAGTCGTTTAGATACTGTGCCAAGCATAACAAATATTGGCCCTGCCAACAAATCACACTTAACAATAATAGTATCAACTCGTAGCGGATTTGCTGGGCAATATCACTAGATTCAGATATAATGTGGTACAAATATGTGCAAGGTTGTAATCACCTCCGTTGACCTCCGCAATTCCCGCCGCTACGTCCAGGTTATGGAATCCCTCGGTGCGGAAGTGAGTGTTGTGACCCCTCCCGATGACGGTATCACCAGCAATATTCTTGAAGGTTCCGGCGGCTTGATGCTGACCGGTGGGCCCGACGTTGACCCAACCCTTTACGGCGCCGAGCCGGATCCCGGCGCCAAACTGGAACTCTGCCGGCCCCTGGACGATCTGGAAATGCGCCTGCTGGACTATGCACTGGACCACGACATGCCGGTGCTGGCCATTTGCCGGGGCATGCAGCTCCTCAACGTGGCCTTCGGTGGGCAGTTAATCCAGGACCTGCCCGGTCATAAAGCAGAGCGGTCCGACGGTTGCTGGCAACCGGAAAGGCACCTCATTTATATGGCTCCGGGCGCCAAGGCCGCCGCCATCATCGGCAGCGCCGGCTTTTTCCGGGTCAACAGCCTCCACCACCAGGGTCTCCGGGAAGCCCAGCGTTCCTCCCGCCTTATGACCAGCGCCTACTCGGTGGAAGACGGCCTGATTGAAGGATTGGAAAGTCCCAACCACAGCTGGGTAATTGGCCTCCAATGCCACCCTGAACGGCAGGACGAGGTGCCTCGCAGCTTTGCCAATCTGTTTGCTGGTTTCTACGAGCGGGCAGAATTGTACTTGGCCGGTTAGGCGGAGAGGGGATTACTCCCTAACGCAATTCACGATCCCAGAATCCAAGGAGCATAGATTATGGTAACGTCAGCCCCTGTGCCGCCGTCTGGTGGAATAAGGCCTATCCGCATCGAAGAAGAGATGCGGAACTCATACCTGAGTTACGCCATGAGCGTAATCGTATCCAGGGCCTTGCCCGACGTGCGGGATGGGCTGAAGCCGGTACAGCGGCGCATTCTCTACGCTATGCACGAAATGGGCATGCGCCCCAATCAGGGCCACCGGAAGAGCGCACGCATAGTGGGCGAGGTGCTGGGCAAGTACCATCCCCACAGCGATACCCCGGTCTATGATGCCCTCGTCCGGATGGCCCAAACCTTCTCAATGCGCTACCCCCTGATCGACGGACAGGGTAATTTCGGCAGCGTGGACGGCGACCCGCCGGCGGCCATGCGCTATACCGAGGCTCGGCTGGCTACTATCGCCGAAGAACTCCTGGCCGATATTGACCTGAACACTGTTGACTTCTCCCTGAACTTCGACGACTCATTGAACGAACCGGAGGTGCTGCCCAGCCGGATGCCAAACCTGCTGGTCAATGGCGCCACCGGAATCGCCGTGGGAATGGCCACCAACCTTCCACCCCACAATTTGGGCGAGATCTGTGACGCCGTTTGTTACGTCATAGACCACCCCAATTGCGTTACCGAAGATCTGATGAAACTGGTACCCGGGCCAGACTTCCCTACCTACGGCTCGATTCGCGGCACCCAGGGCATAATTGACACCTATACCACCGGCCGCGGCCGCATAGTGATGGAGGCCAAGACCGAAATCGAGGAAATGCGGGGCGGCCGCCAGCGTATCGTCGTTACCGAATTGCCCTACCAGGTCAACAAGGCCACTCTGGTGGAGAAAATTGCCCAATTGGTACGTGACAAGCGGGTCGAGGGCATTTCCGACATAAGGGACGAGTCGGACCGGCAGGGGATGAGGGTGGTAATTGAGCTTCGCCGCGATGCCCAGGCCAACATTGTCCTGAACAACCTGTACCGCCACACTGCCCTTCGGAGTTCCTTTAACGCCATAATGCTGGCCCTGGTGGCCGGCCAACCCCAGGTATTGCCCCTTAAACGGGCCCTCACTCTTTTTGTGGAACACCGTCAGGAGGTGATCCGCCGCCGTTCCGAGTTTCTGCTCCAGCGAGCCAGGGACCGGGACCACATCCTCCAGGGCTTGTTGCTTGCCCTGGATGTGATGGACCAGGTCATTTTGATAATCCGCACTTCCGACGATGCTGAATCCGCCCGCACCAACCTGATGGACGAGTTCGACCTTAGCCAGGTCCAGGCCCAGGCCATTCTGGATATGCAGTTGCGCCGCCTGGCCGCCCTGGAGCGGCAGCGGCTGCTGAATGAGCACGAGGAATTGCAGAAGACCATCGGCAACCTGGAAGCTCTGCTAGCCGACCCCGGCAAGATTCTTAACGAAATCAAGAAGGAAACCCGCAAGCTCAAAAAGGACTTTGGCGATGCCCGCCGCACCCGCATCGAACACGAAGAGGTGGGCGAGCAGTCGGCGGAACAGTTCATTCCCCACCAGGACGTGATGATCACCCTGAGCCAGCGGGGTTACATCAAGCGGATTCCATGCGACACCTACCGCACCCAGAATCGGGGCGGCAAGGGCGTGCGGGGCATGACCACCCGCGATGACGACGCATTGATGGACCTGGTGGTGGTTGATACCCATGACACCTTGCTTTTCTTTACTAACCGGGGGCGTGTGTACCCGCTCAAGGCCTACCAGATACAGGGCGATACCTCCCGAACCAGTCGGGGAACCCTGCTGGTCAACCTGATTCCTATCGCGCGCAACGAACAGGTCCAGGCTATGCTGCCGGTGAAGAACGCCAGGGACAGCGCCATGCTGCTACTGGCCACTCGCATGGGTGAAATCAAAGCGCTGAAAGAAGGCGAACTGACAAACATCCGTCCTTCCGGCCTGATTGTGATGGATCTGGAGGACGGCGATGAACTGGTCGGCGTGGCCCAGGCCGGAGACTGTGACGAAGTGGTGTTGGTAACGGAAAAAGGGCAGGCCATATTGTTCCAGTACCGCAACTGCGAAGACCCCAGGAAGAACATGACGCCACGCTCCCGATCTGCTGGAGGTGTCAAGGGCATTCGACTTCTGACCGACGATAAGGTTGTGGGCATGGCCCCGGTAACTGCCGACGGCCATCTCCTGGTAGTGAGTCAGGGAGGCTACGGCAAGTCCACTCCGTTGAAGAACTACCCTCGCCACGGTCGTGGGGGCCAGGGTGTCCGGACCTTCAAGGTAACCGAAAAGACCGGGCCGGTGGCGGCATCGCGGGTGGTTATCGAAGGTGGAGGCCAGGAGGTGTTCATTATCTCGGCCAAAGCCCAGGTAGTGCGCATCAACCTGGAAGATGTTCGTGTAACCAACAGTCGCTACACCCAGGGCGTAATCGTGTGGCGCGACCGCGAAGCCGATGACTACGTTGCCTCCGTTGCCTGCTTCACCGAAAACGATTACTCCACTGGCGGGAGCGGCTCCGACTCCACAGACACACCCCAACCAACCGCCAGCGCCGAACTGACTGCCTTGGATGATTCCTGGGACGAAGCCAGTGAAGAAAGCGGCTACGCTGGTAATGTGGAAGAGGAATCGACCGTAGAGGAAGAGGGTTCCGATGACGAATAGCTAACTAAATGCGCGCCGGTCGAGCGGCCATCAGCGCATAGTATGATGGTTTTGTGAAGACCTTTAGGGAGCTAGCAGAGTTTTTTGTGCTAGCTCCCTTGATTTATTTGTATTAATTTCATATAATCTCGTGCGTTGCATTTTTCAATCCATGTAAATGCCACCTGGGTAATCATTCCACTGACTCAAAAACCAGATTCGGAGGAAATGAAGTGAAGTTGGTATTCATTCACGGAGCGGGAAGTTCTAGCTTGGCCTTTAATTACCAACTTCAGCATTTTCGTAATTCCAAAGCTCTGGATTTGCCAGGGCATCCCACAGGCCGACCCTGTCCAACCATTGAGCAGTACCTGGAATGGGTGCGAGGCTTCACCACGGCTCGCCGGTACAAGAACATGGTTATCTGCGGCCACTCCATGGGCGGGGCAATCTCCATGCTCTATGCCCTGCGGTATCCCGAAGAAGTGAAGGGATTAATCCTGTTGGGGACGGGCGCCCGCCTAAGGGTCCACCCGGATTTCATGCAGTTGGGACGAAATTCGGTCGACGACCACTCTACCTGGCTGGAAAACCAGATGGCCTACTACCCTGGTGTTGCCCAGGATATGGTGCAGTCACTCAGGCGTCGCTCCAAGGAAATAGGCCCCTCGGTAGAATTAAACGACCTGATGGCCTGCGACAAGTTCGATGTAATGGATGAAATCCAGAACATCAACCTTCCCACCCTGGTCATCTGCGGAGAACAGGACACAATGACGCCGGTGAAATATGCCGACTATCTTTTCGAGAACATTCCGGGGGCGAAAAAAGTCATTGTGCCGGGCGCCTCACACTTCGTACAGCTACAGAAGTACAAGCAGGTAAACGCCAGTATCGAGGAGTTTGTAGCGTCTCTGAGGAATTAAGCCGTTGCCATAACGGAGCAACTGAAAATTTCAGGGCCGGGAGCGAAATCTTCGCACTCCCGGCCCTCTCGTTATTCAGCCCCTATTCCAGCCGATCGTTGGGATGGTACCAGCGGCTCTTGTAAAACATCAATGGATTGCCGTCCTCATTGCGGATAACTTCCCTTACCTCTCCCATATACACCGTGTGGTCGCCGTACACGTGGGATCCCACCACTTCGCATCCGAAGAAGACCATGGAATTATCCAGCATGGGGATCTGGTCCTGGGCAATAGTGTAATGGTAATCGGTGCCCTCCTGGCGGTCTTCCGGACGCTTGGCGAAATATACGCCCAACTCTTCCTGGTCCTCGCCCAGGATGTTCACCCCAAAACGGCCGGTATTCTCTACGTAACCGTAGGTGTGGGTTCCGTGGGCCACGCAGATCAACACCGTCGGAGGGTCCAGGCATACCGATGTAAAGGAATTCGCGGTCATCGAATGGGGAACTCCCTGCTCATCCAGGGATGTGACCACGGTTACGCCCGTTGCAAATAGGGACATTGCCGATCGGAAATCGTCTCTGCTAGTCAAGATGCCTTCCTTCCCTCACCGATTTCGCCCAATTATACCTAATGGCAGAATAACTCGCTACAGGAAAGCATCATATTTCCATCTGCTCTTCATGTGGCAGCTAATGAAGAACACCGAAGAGGCCACCAGGGCCACTAGCTAGGCTCTTGAACATGGCCAAGGCATGAAGCATTCCCCTATGCCTTCGGGCCCAACTTCATCGGCCCTTTCCGGATCCAATTTCAGCACTGTACCTTCCGGTATGAGGCCGTCAAACAGTTCCGGATGAGTCAGCTGCGCCAGGATTTCCAGACCCTGTACAATACGCGGTCCCGGGACACTGAAGTAAACGTGGTCGATGAGATACACCTCACCCGACTTGACCGCTGGAAGGGTTTGCCAGCTATCCTGGGCCGCCAGCCAAGGTATCTCAGATTTGTGCCGTTGAAGGCTGGATGAGCAAAGATCGACAAAGAGCTTTTCCGGAGCGTAGCCAACAACATTTCCCCAGTCAAGGCGGGTGGCGGCGCAGCCCGGGGAAAAGACATCCATGAAACCTCCGGCCCGCAACAGCAGATCCGGTATCCAATGGCCTCCAATTACCAGGGGATTAATTCCCTCCAGCGAAAAAACCCTCGGTCTTGCCGAAATTGAGGCCAAGGCCCCTTTAACAGCTTGAATTCTATTCTCTAATTCCGATACCAGGGCGCTTGCTCTGTCCGGTACTCCACAGGTTTCTCCTACCTGCTCGATCGAATCAAGAATACCCTGCAGCGTCCTGGGGTTCAGAATCAACACTTCAGGGGGCATGGGCATCTGGTCCACCGTTCGCCCCACAGTCCGGGCGTCCACTTCACAGAAATAGCACAGATCCTGAGTCAGAACCACGTCCGGCGAGTTGTTGGCAATCCAGTCTCCATCCAGCTCATAGGGACTCTCACCAGCCTCCAGGATCCGCCGCATCAGGGCTTCCACCTGCTGGCTGGTCATCGAATCCACATCAATGCGGCTCCGGCAGACCACGGGCTTTTCCTTGACTTCGGGGGGATACTCGCACAAATCAGTAACCCCCACTATCTGGTCGGCGAGGCCCAGGGAGTAAAGAATTTCGGTACCGCTGGGCAAAAGGGAACAAATCTTCATGACCTGCAACTCGCTTTAATCTGCAGCAAGACAAACTCGCGGATTGACTTGGCAGACTCGTGGAATCCGGAGCTAATCATAATGTACAATATATGGAACTCCCTTTCTCAGTTCTCTTTGACCTACCAGCCCACGTTGGAATCGCCGGAAGCCGGCTCGAGCCACCTGCCTCGGATTCTACAAATGGCCCAGCCACAGCAAAAGACCGACATGAACTGGAACACCCTGTCCTTCTTGCGACTGGGGGCCTTTAGCTTCGGCCTCACCGGGTTCTTCCTGACAATGGAAACCATCGTGCTGCCCACGCTAGTGTTGGACGTGGCTCCGGAGGGGGCCAAGAATACCCTGCTGGGTATCCTGGGCTTCAGCGGCCTGGTGGCCGCTGCCCTGGTCCAACCCATTGTGGGTTCTTACAGCGACCGGACCAGGTCTCCGCTGGGCCGCCGGGCTCCTTATATGCTTTGGGGAGTGGTCTTCGTATGCCTGGGCCTGACTGGTCTCTCTTTCACCCTGACCCTTATATCGTTAATGATTATCTGGATATTCATCCAGGCAAATGCCGGAATCAGTACCGCGCCTTACCTGGCCCTGATTGGCGATTTAGTCCCTGCCAGCCGAATCGGAGTGGCGTCTTCCCTTAAGATTCTGGCCGACGCTGGGGGCGGTGTGGTGATGGTCGCCGTTTGCGGCAGCCTCATAAGCCTCTACCGGGGTCCCGAGTCCATCGAATGGCTCCGGATAGCCTTTGGGGTTTTGGGCGCAACCCTGATAATCACGGTGCTGATCAGCTCATCTATCGCCTTCACCAGGGAACGGGCTACCCTCGCATTGCACCGGGGCGCAACAACTTTGAGGCATCCCACCCGCGGACTGCACCCTCACCTGGTGTGGTTCTTGCTGTCCAGGTTTTTGTTGATTACTGCAACGTTTGTATTTCCCACCTACGGGTTGTATTTTCTCAGGGATGTGGTGATGGTGGCCAACCCGGCCCAGACCCTGGGAACTGCGGTAATTGCCATCGGTGGCGCCCTGGCCCTGAGTGTCTATCCTGCCGGTTGGCTTTCAGACAAGATAGGTCGCAAGCCCGTCATTATCGGAGGAGCCATTGGCGCCGCTGCCGGATCTGTCCTGATTTTCTGGGCCAATAGCACTATCCAGGTTGTAGCAATTTCCAGCGTTATCGGGCTTTGTATCGGGCCGGTCCTTAGCGCCAGCTGGGCATTGGCTAACGAAATGGCCGTGCCGGGGAGGGAGGGCCAGCACATAGCCATTGTCAATCTGGCTACTATCGCGGGCGCAGCCTTCTCCAAGCTGTTGGGGCCTTTGGTTGACGTCTCCAACCGGTTTGTTTACACCGGTGCTGGATACGCCGGTCTGTTGGTCATTTGCGCCTTTTTGTTCGTGCTGGGAAGCCTTCTGCTGCTGCCTCTCAACCAGGACCACGAAGACCTGGTGGCCGCCATAGAGCACAAAGTGAAAGAGGCCGACTGAAGGGCCTTAGACAGTGGTTCGCTATTAACTGGCCGCCGAGACCTTGCCAAGGAAGTTGGAGGAACCCTGTACTATCCAGACGTTGAAAGAGGTCATTAAGAATTTCACGCCCTTGCCGATAAAGGCTTCCACGTTGGCGTCGTTGACCAGCGTGCCGGCTGTTCTCCCTGAACCCACAATCTTGGCAATGGCCTCATCAATGGCCGACTGCACTTCGGGATGGCCCGGATTGCCCAAGTGTCCCATTGTCTGCGCCAGGTCCGTGGGGGCAACGAAGAATACGTCAATGTCGTCCACCCGCAGAATTTCGTCCAGGTTCTGAAGAGCCTCTACCTCTTCCAGCAGCACTATCACCATGCTCTGGTCGTTGGCGCCCTGGAAGTAATCACCGACTCCGTATGACTGCCTGCCTCCGAACATGCCCCGGTATCCCAGCGGCGCATACTTTGAAGACTTGGCCGCCTTCTCGGCTTCCTCTCGAGTGTTGATGTGAGGTGTAACAATACCCATGGAACCGCGATCAAGGGTGCGGGTGATCAGCCAGGGCTCATTGGCGTTTACCCGTGTAATCGGGGTAACGCCCCACAGATCGCAAGCCCGGGTCATGTCGCCCAGTTGCTCCCAGGTTACGCCGCCGTGTTCGCACTCCAGCCAAATGCCGTCGAAGCCCAACGGCCCGAGGAAGTCCACCATTTCGCTGCTCAAGACCCCGGAAATGGTGACGGTAGCCTGCCCGCTGGCCAGCTTTTCCTTAAGATTATTCTTTCTGATCTCAGGCATATTTGTCCCCTCTTGCCTTGAATCCTATCAACCTTAATCCGACGAGCCACCCTGCTTTTCCTCGTATCCCCTAGGGGTAACCATCTTCCCGTTCAGCACGTAGCTGGTCGAATTGCCGATAAGCACTGTGGTGAACATGTCGACCTCGTTCGCATCGGCTTCCAGGGCTGCCAAGTCAGTCAAAACCACCCGCTGTTCATCCCGGTAAGCCTCCCTCACCAGGCCCACCGGAGTGTCCCCTGCTCGATGTTCCAGCAGAATTCGTCGGGCTTCCAGCAATTGCCAGTCCCGCCGGCGACTGCGGGGATTGTACAAAGCAACTACGAAGTCTCCTCGGGCAGCCGCCTCCAGGCGCTGCTCTATCCTGTCCCAAGGGGTCAATAAATTGCTCAGGCTTATCGCGCAGAAGTCCTGCATAAGCGGAGAACCCAGCAGAGACGCGGCGGACTGTAGAGCAGAAATGCCGGGAATGGTAATCACACTGGGTGTTTCGCCGTTCCAAGCCCTATTGGTAAGCACTCGGAATACCGGGCCTGCCATGCCGTACACCCCGGCATCCCCGGACGAGACTACGGCAACCGAAGAGCCGTAATAGGCCAGATCCACCGCGCGGGCGGCCCGCTCCAGTTCCTGCCCCAGTTCCATGGAGACAATTTCCTTACCGGCCGTCAGGGACGTAATCTGCTCCATATAACCGCGAAAACCCACCACCACGTCGGCATCCTCCAGCGCGGCCACTGCCCCGGGGGCAAGAAGGTCGGGGGATCCAGGACCCAGTCCCACAAGGTAGAGTGTTCCTGCTTCGCTGCTCTTTTCGCGCGGCATATATCAATATGTCCCCATAATGTCGGAACTGTGGCGCATTTAATCAAAGGGTATTCGGGCCACGGCAATGGTGGCCCGATCCGTTTTCTCACGGCCCACCAGCAGTTGGCCGGCGCCCGAAGCCAGCAGGGCGGCCGGTTCGGAAACACCCCATACCCCCAGCAGGCGGCGGGCAGCTTGAGACCTGGTAAGAGCTATGGCAGTCGCGGTTCCACCCGAGGCCACTTCGGTGGTTGGCATTTCGCTGCCGCTGGCCTCGAACACCGAGTTTAATTCGTCCGCGCTGTAACACACCAGGGGGACACCGTATTTCCCAGCCAACTCCAGAATACCCGGTTCATCCCTCTTGACATCGGCGGTTGCGATGCACTTGATGCACAGGGGAGAAAGATTGTGATTATCAAAGGTCTCTTTCAGCAGTTCCTCCAGGTGTTCCTGGGACACACCGCGCCGGCAACCCATGCCCACCACCAGGCTGCGCGGACGGTAGACCACCATCGGCACGTTAGACCCTGGAACGTCGGAAACTGTTACAAGGGGATCAGCACGATCACTGATAATCAGCGCCGCCCTGGAATCGGAATCCACCAACTCCTTGGGGGACTCGCAGAGTTTCAGGTTAGCCGGCAGTGGAACAACCTGGGACATCCAGCCCCGTTCTCCTGCTTCCTGCCATACTGCCAGAGGTTCACCATTGACCACGGTCGCACTGACTCGCGTTACAGTATTGGCATCCGCCTCCAATTGCCAGCCATATTCCCGTCCCAACAAGTCCACGGCTAGAGTGTTCTTCACGTGAGAAGCGGAAGTTATTACCGGAGTCGCGCCAAGGGCATCTGCAACTTCCTGGGCCAGAGCGTCCGCGCCACCCAGGTGCCCGGACAAGAGGCTGACGGCAAACCGCCCCGCGTCGTCTACGCACACAACTGCCGGGTCATGGTACTTACTCTCCAATAGGGGAGCGACCAGGCGGACCGCCGCGCCCACCGGCATAATCAGGATCAGCCGCCGATATTCTCTGAACAGGCGCCTGACTACCGACCTAAGGGGCAAAGGGAATGTCTCGACAGGACAGCCAATCTGGTCCGAGACCAGCTTCCCGTACCTATCCACCACGTGGTACACCACACCCTGTGAGAACACTGACGAAAGCCGCGACGCAACCTCTACGCCGCCCCTGGAAATTACAACCACTCCCGTTTCCAGCAAAGGAGCGTCATTGGTAGCCATATCCTGGCCTCGCCGACCTCCGCTCAATCCGGCAAAGGCATTACTGCATTCATGGGAACCGGCGCTGCCATCCGCCGAGGACATAGGGACGGCCTAGCCGGCTGCGGTTCCGGCCCGGTCCCGCGAGCGCCGAAACAGGTGGGTGTAAGTACCCGAGTAGAGGTGGGAAGTCGCAAATTCCTCGTCCGTCACCAGTTCCGGGTTGCGCAGGTCCGGGTCAACCGCCTTGCCTACGAAAATGAGCGCCTGACGGGTGATTTTCGCGTCCCGTACCTTGCCGGATATGTCTTCCAGGGTACCCCGAATATACTGTTCGTCTTCCCAGCCTACCCGGTAGGCAATTGCCACGGGGGTGTCCTTGGGATAGCCCGCAGCTTCCAGGTCGCGAACTATTCGGGGCATGCGGGTAATTCCCAGGAAAATGATCAGGCTGCACCCGTGGGCCGCCAGGTCCCTCAGTTGCTCCTTGGGCGGCATGGCAATTCGGCCCTGGGCCCGGGTCATGATGATGGTCTGGGTTACATCGGGCACGGTAAGTTCGGCCTTCAACTTGGCGGCGGCGGCAAAGGCGGCGCTCACCCCGGGGATAATTTCGTACTCGACCCCCGCCCCTTCCAGCACCCGCATCTGTTCCAACATGGCGCCGTACACTGACGGGTCGCCACTCTGGATGCGAGCCACCATCTTGCCTTCGTCGGCGGCTTCCAGCGTAACCCGCATTATTTCGTCCAAATCCATGTCCTTGCTGCCGTAGACCTGGGCACCCTCCCGGGCAAAATCTACGATAGAGGGGTGGACCAGCGAGTCTGCGTATATGACCACGTCCGCCGTCTCTATCAAGCGCTTGGCCTTCAGCGTCAGCAATTCCGGGTCGCCCGGTCCACCACCAATGAAATAGACCTTTCCGGTTGCCATGGCTTCACCTTCTGATAATGAGTAGAGAAAAGTAGTCCAGGTCTTCCTCGGTCAACTGGTGCAGGTCCTGTACAACCTGCTCCCGCTCCGTAGTGGCCCGGCGGACGTAGATGCCCTTGCCGGCCAGGCCCAGGCTCTCCAAATTTGCAAGGGCGTCCAGCAGCACCCGGTTGACCTTCATCAAGACGATGGTGTCGTAGTTGGCGATGGCTTCCCGCAGGTCGTCGATGCCATAGACAGCAGGCAGAATTGCCAGGCGCTGACCGTGGGTAACAAGCGGAACGCTGGCGCGGGCCGCTGCCGCCATGACCGACGACACCCCGGGTATGATCTCCACGGCAATGTCCGGATGGTTTGCGCGAATGCTCTCCAGAATGTAAGAAAAGGTGCTAAACAGCATGGGGTCGCCTTCGGTGATGAAGGCTACATCCTGACCACCCTTCAGCCGATCGGCCAGGGACTCCGCTGCCGTCTCCCAAACTCGCGAGGCCGCCTCAGCGTCATCGGTGGGAAACCCGAAGCGCAGCAATTCCTGCCGGTCTGTGTCGATATACCGGCGGGCGATGGTAAGCGCAAAGCTGTCCCCGCTGGTATCCGCATGGGGCGTACAAATGATGGGCACAGCAGCAAGGATCCGCTGCGCCTTTAGCGTTACCAGTTCGGGGTCGCCAGGCCCAACACCGACACCGTACAGGCGCCCATAGTTGGGATTAATCAATTCATCACTCATCAGCACAGTCCTCCGAAGACGGACCCTGCCTCCACGCGCAAACAACAAACACGGGATTCAAGGCTTCCAACCGGACCGAACCATCGGGCATGGGCCGACTCCGGGCCGCGTTGATCATGCTTACCTCGGCGAGAAATCCTCGCTTCAAAAACCATTGGTAAGTTTCATTGGTCCTTTCAAGCGTAGCGAAATTGGCAACTATGCGTCCCTCACAACGCAACCTGGTTGCACACTGTTCAAGTATTTCCGGCAGATTGCCGCCGCTGCCGCCCAGGAAGATTGAGTCCGGCTCCGGCAAAGCAGTGAAGGCCTCTGGCGCAGTACCGACCACCACTTCAACATTGCCGCCCCCATATTTGGCCACGTTTTCGTGAAGCAGGGACAGGCTGGCTTCATCCCGCTCTATGGCAAAAACCCTGCCCCGGTGGGCGATGACACCGGCTTCCACCGAAATGGAACCTGTCCCCGCCCCTATGTCCCACACTATGCTGTCCGGCCGCAGGCCTAGGCAATACAGGCTGAAAGCCCTAACCTCTCGTTTCGTTATCTGGCCCCGCAGTGGCCGCCGCTGCTCAAAGTCTTCGTCGCGCAGGCCCCAAGGCCTGGTTGCCAGCAAAGAATCTCCCGACCCGGCAGGTTCACCGTCTGACATCGCCTAAGCTCCGGCGCCGGCCACCAGGGGCACGCCCTCAGGCGACGTTGAAGCGTGGCCCAGCAGGTTGCCCTCAAAATCAAAGCAAAGCACGTCCACAATCAGGGCATCGGCATCGTCGCCCAATTGCTTGCGACTCTCGTCGCACACCATCCGGCACATCAGGGGAAATACTTCCAGCAAGCCGTTGGCCTGTGCAATTTCCTGGAAATGCCTGGCACTGCTGGCCTGCCGAATTTCATCCTGCAAATCTTCTGAAGCCCCGCACTGGGTGGCCAGTTCGGCCAGAAAGTCAGTATCAACCTGGTTGCCGGCCACGTGGGTAACGAAATACCCCATTGCCATCTTGGATAGCTTGCCAACCATTCCAACATGGGCAGCGCGGCGCACGTTGCGCATTACGCACCGCTTCATGGCCGGCCCGCTGAAAATTCCAGCCTCAATGTAGGCCATATCAGGCAAGTCCAGGTGGTTGCGGGCATATTCTTCGCTGCGGGTGCCGGTGGACAAGACCAGGTGAGACAAATCGTTGGTTGCCGCCACATCAATGGCCAGGTGTACGCTGGCTCGCCACGCCGCCGTGGAGAAGGGCTGCACCACACCCGTGCTGCCAAGGATGGATATACCGTTCAGGACACCAAGCCGGGAGTTGGTGGTCTTCAGGGCAATTTCCTCGCCGCCCGGCACCGACACCTGGACGACAAAACCGGCGTCCGGGTCCAACCCATTGTCCACCGCAGCCTGGGCTACCGACTCGGCAATCATCCGGCGCGGCACCCTGGTTACCGCCGGCTCTCCCACCTCAATCCCCGTACCCGGACGGGTAACCGTTCCCACACCGGAGCCACCCAACAATCGGACTCCAACCGTTTCCGGATCCGTGTCCCGCCATACTGTTGCGCAAATTTCCGCACCATGGGTAACGTCCGGGTCGTCGCCGCCGTCCTTGATGACCGAGCAAGTTACCCGATTGCCACCCTCATCGCGCTGGCAGCGGTGAACCTGGAAAGTAACGTCCTGTCCCACCGGCAGGTGAATGGTGACCTCAGAAACGCCGGCGCCTGACAGCAAGGAATGAACCGCTGCCTTGGAAGCCGCCGCCGCACAGGAGCCCGTAGTATACCCCGTACGAAGCTCTCGGCGACGGACGGTCTGCCGGCTGTAGTCGCTTTCGGGGAGTTGTTGTGCTTCGGAATTTTCGGCCATTCTGATTGCCTGTAACCGGATGTGGTGCGGTCGGACGGGCGACCACCTCAAGACTTCACTCTCTTGTGGCTGATCAGCTTTCGCCCCACGCCTGGTGGACCCGGTCCACTGCCACCTCGATCAACCTGTCGTCCACGCCCAGTGGCGGCGCAACGGTCATCTTGACTGTGGGGTAGGTTTGCTGAAGACGGTTCAACGTGCCAACCACATTACGGGTCAAAATCAGGCCCGGGAAAAAAATATAAGGAACGCAGATCAGGGAAGTAACGCCCCGCTCAACTATCAGCCGAGACGCGGCGAACTCCATGGTAGGATCGCCGTAGTGAGACTGGGCCACGTCTACGGCATACCCATCGCCCATTCTTGCCTCAACCATTGAGCCCAGCTCCGCCAGCCAAAGACAGTCGTCGTACTGGGTGCGTGTGCCCGCCTTCACCAGCATAATGCCCACCAACTGCCCGTTATCTGGGACCGGAGCGGCGTCCCCCATGTCCTTTATGCGTTCTACTATCAGGTCGGCCAACCTGGGGTCAGACCCCAGCCCGTCGGCCAGCACAAGTTCTACTTCGGGAGACTGGGCCCGCACGTCGTCGAGCATTTCGTCCATTTCAACAGTAGCGTGCTTTCCGTTGCCCAATAGGTAGGGAAGCACAACTACCCGGTTCGTGCCCTGCCGGGACAGCATCCGCACCGCCTCATCGGGAAAAGGTTCAATGAATTCGAGGCACGACAGTATTACCTGAGCCCGCTCCTCTCCCAGCCTGGCTTGCAGGCGGCCAGCCACTTCACCCAATCCTTGGGGTGTGCTGGGACACTGCCGACACCAGACCGGCCAACCAGGCAGGTCTGCTATTGAACCGCCGTCGTCGATCGGCCCTGTGTCGCGGGACGCCGGCTGTTGCCAGGCGCAGGCGCACTCCCTGGGACTGGAGCCGCGCTGGCTTCCGTGCCCCAGCAATATTACTCCCCATGACGACCCGGCGTTACTCAACAATTCTTCCTAACTCCGTAATAATGTCCCCTGGATGCAAACAATAACCAGCCGGCAGCGGCGCTAGTTTCCAGCGACTCCGGCCAGTTCCAGCAGGGCATTGATTGTCGCAGCAGCAGCCGAACTGCCGCCGCGACGACCCATAATCGTGATGTAAGGTACATCCCGTTTGACCAGTTCTTCCTTGGACTCGGGACAGGCCACGAACCCCACAGGCATTCCCACAACCAGGGCGGGCGAAACCTCCCCAGCGTCTACCAGGTCAAGCAGCGCTAGCAATGCCGTAGGGGCGTTACCT
The DNA here is from genome assembly GCA_964291565.2 of Dehalococcoidia bacterium. Lineage (GTDB taxonomy): Bacteria > Chloroflexota > Dehalococcoidia > Lucifugimonadales > UBA3495 > Bin22. The sequence continues at coordinate 2,848,443 of OZ219949.1, read as the reverse complement.
ACGGCCACCACCGCTCCGTCAATCCGAGGAGCCAGTTCTCGCACTGCCGCCACCGAGCGGGTTGTGCCTTCCCTTTGGGCCCTTGCTGCAACCTCCTGAGCGTCTATGAGACACTGTGTTCCCACAGACCTTCGGCCCAGCAGCACTTTGGATATGCCCATCTCCACCATACGAACGTCGGTAACAACGTCAATGCCGGCGTTGATAGCTTCAATTCCGCGGTCGATTGCATTGGAGCCGAAGCGAACCGATTCGGCAATGGCCGGGTCTCCCTCAGCCCGAACTATTCGACAAAGAACGTAATGCTCTCGCGGCTCCAGGACCAGACCCGCCGGCAAATCAGCCTCGACCATCTTCAGACTTTCCCGGTCGATTTCTTCCGGCAGCAGCGCATATTTCTGGACCAGGGTCATCGCGCCTACCTACACCACCACCACGTTTACCAGGCGGCCGGGGACGTAAATGGCCTTGTCAACCACCTTGCCCTCGGTATAAGGCTGGACCTTTTCGCTGGCCAGGGCCAGTTCGTTGGCCGTAGATTCGTCAATGTTGGCGGGAACTTCGATCCTGTCCCGCACTCTGCCGTTCACCTGCACCACCAAGGTGATAGTCTCGTCGGCAGCCAGGTCCTCATCCCATTCCGGGTAGCTCTGCTGGTGAATGCTGTAGGAGTGACCTGTCCTTTCCCAAAGCTCCTCCGAGATATGGGGCGCAATGGGAGCCAGCATAAGCAGGAACTTCTCAATGCATTCGCGCCAGGTGGCCGGGTCCACGGTGGCCTCGGCCCACACTTTACTCATGTGATTGACCAGTTCCATCAACGAGGCGATGGCGGTGTTGAATTTGAACCGGTCCAGGTCCCCGTGGCATTTGCGCATTGTCTGATGCAAAACCCGGATGGTTTCCCTCACGGCCTGGGGGTCCGCCTGTCCCGTGGCCAGATCATCAGGACTGCGTTCCACCAGTGCCCACACCCGGTTCAGCCAGCGGGCCACGCCGTTGATGCCTACGTCGCTCCAGGGGCCACCCTGGTCCCAGGGTCCAATGAACATCAAGAAGCAGCGGACCGCATCGGCTCCCATAATGCCCACTACGTCATCCGGGTTAACGACGTTTCCTCGGCTCTTGCTCATTTTCTCATGGTCGGAACCCAGGATAACGCCCTGGTTGAACAAGCGCAGGAAGGGCTCGTCAAAGTCCACCATCCCAATATCCCGCATGGCCTTGATGAAGAAGCGGGAATAGAGCAGGTGCATGACCGCGTGCTCAGCTCCGCCCGTGTACTGGTCCACGGGCAGCCAATGTTTCAACACATCAGGATCAAAAGCGCCCTCTTCGTATTTGGGGCCAGTGTAGCGCAGCATATACCAGGACGAGTCTACAAAGGTGTCCATGGTATCGGTCTCTCGGAGCGCCGGCCCCCCGCAGCGGGGACAGATAGTATTGCGGAAAGCCTCGTGCTCGACCAGCGGGGACTCCCCGGTGGGCTTGAACTCGGCATCCTCCGGCAGCAGCACCGGCAATTGGTCCTCGGGCACGGGAACAGCGCCGCAGCCATTGCAGTAAACAACCGGAATAGGCGTCCCCCAGTAGCGCTGCCGGGAAATGAGCCAGTCCCGCAAGCGATAGGACGTGGTCCGATGCCCCCAGCCGTTCTTCTCGACATCGTCGGCTATGGCTGCCTTACCCTCATCGTCGGTCATGCCATCGTACTTGCCCGAGTTGGTCATAAAGCCAAGGCCCGTATGGGCCTCAGCAGGCTCCTTCCCATCCCAATCCAGGGGAGCGATAACCATGCGAACCGGCAGTCCGTACTTGCGGGCAAACATGTAGTCCCGTTCGTCATGGGCTGGCACGCCCATCACGGCGCCGGTACCGTAGGTAGTCAGCACGTAGTCAGCGGTGTATATGGGCACCCGTTCACCACTCAGTCGGTTCACGGCGTAGGTGCCAAGAGGTACCCCCGTCTTTTCTTTCTCCGTGGACAGGCGTTCAATCTCGGAAGTTTGTCGGGCCTGGTTGACGTAAGCTTCCACCTGTTCCCGCTGTTCCTCCGTTGTCAACTGGGCCACCAGGGGATGCTCCGGCGCCAGTACCATAAAGGTAACGCCGAATATGGTGTCGATGCGGGTGGTGAAGGTACGAATTTCCTTCTCCTCAAGCCCGACGTGAGAAATGTCGAAACTGATTTCCACACCTTCGCTGCGGCCAATCCAGTTTCGCTGCATCATCAGAATTTTCTCTGGCCAGTCCAGCAGACCTTTGAAGTCCAGCAGTTCGTCGGCATAATCCGTAATCCTCAGGAACCACTGCTCCAGGTCTCGACGAGTAACCACCGCGTTGCACCGTTCGCAACTCCCGTTGAGTACCTGCTCGTTAGCCAGCACGGTTTGGCAGGAAGGACACCAGACAACCGGCGCCTTGGCCCGATAGGCCAGCCCATGCTCAAGGAACTTCAGAAAGAACCATTGGTTCCAGCGGTAGTACTCGGGAAGGCAACAAATTACCTCCCTGTCCCAGTCGTAAATTGCCCCGATGGACCGTAGTTGCTCCCGCATGTTTTCAATGTTGCTCATGGTCCAGCTGTAGGGGTGAATACCGCGGCTGATGGCCGCATTCTCCGCCGGCAGGCCGAAGGCATCGAACCCGATGGGATGCAGCACGTTGTAACCCTGCATCCGCCTGAAGCGAGCGTGGCAGTCCGACGGCGCCATGGCATACCAGTGCCCGATGTGCAGGTCTCCCGAGGGATAAGGGTACATAGTAAGGTCATACCACTTGGGACGAGAGTCATTGTCGTCCACATGGTAAAGGTTGTCCTTGGCCCAGCGTTCCTGCCACTTCCGGTCAATCTCCACCGGATTGAACCGGAGTTCTACCTGTCGGGGCGCGGAGGTCATGTCTTGTCACCTCGGATCGAGCGGCTAGCACATATATTAGCACAGAAACAAACCCGTCGCCGGGCCAAATATATCTGGGACAGCGGGGGAGGACCGTTATCTAAGCTGGCAGAACAAATTCACCGCCAGCCTGGGAGCCTTTCAGATATACTAATCCAGCAATCATCATTCTAAGGTGTCAATAACCCCTCAGCCGAATGTAAAAAGCCCTGGTAAGTTACCCTGCTGCCAATTGACACTCCCACTGTGGCAACCTAGAATCGAAGTCACTCTTAGCGCAGCGCGACCGGCAGGATGAAAAGTAGTCAGGCAAGTGCTTCGCCCCTTGTCCTCCGGCTGCGTCGAGACTTCAGGTGAGTCCGAACCCTCCCCGAAAACCTCACGACACCATTGTCCGATTGCCCAGGGCCTCCGAACTGGAGGTCAGGACTATCCCGGAACCACCGCTTCGGCGGCCCAGGCGGATTTTCACTCCCCAGTTCATAGTCATTTACGGATTTACGGGGCTTATAGTCCTGGGAACGTTGCTTCTTCTTTTGCCCTTTGCCGACTCTCAGGGCCGGTCCACCTCCCCCCTTTTGGCCCTCTTCACTGCGACTTCCGCCGTAACGGTTACCGGCCATACCGCAGCGAGCACTACCGAGCACTGGAGCTATTTCGGTCAGGCCGTGATTTTCTTGCTCATGCTCGTGGGAGGACTGGGGTTCATGGCGGGGGCCACCTTCATCCTGGAACTGATCGGACGGCAAAGGACCAGCATTGCCCACCAACTGGTACTCCTGGAAACGATGGGAGAGGACCACAGGAACTTGGGAGGCTTGGTTCGGACTATACGCAACGTCGTCATCCTAGCCTTCACTTTTTACGTAATCGGAACCCTGTTCTTCCTCCCCCGGATTCAGGAAATTACCGGCTTCGGCTTCATCGAGTCCCTCTGGCAGTCAGCGTTCCTGTCAGTTTCTTCATTCAACAACGCCGGATTTTCCATCTTGCCTGAAGTAGCAGATTCCCGTTCTCTGGCTATTTTGGACAACCAGTGGATTATGCAGTCAGTCATGGTTCTGCTGATAATGCTTGGCAGTGTCGGCTATTCGGTTATGGAAGACATCTGGAAAAAGAAACGACCAGTGCGTTTCTCCCTGGACACCAAGCTGGTGCTGATTGGCAGTGTCCTGCTGTGGAGCATTGGATTCCTAACCTATTTCCTAGCCGGCTTTATTGCCGTCGGCGGACAGGAAAGTATTGGCTTTGGACATCAAGCTGGGACAGCGATTTTCCACTCCGTTAGCGGCCGGACGGCCGGTTTCATCATTGCCGACTTCGGCGCCGCAGAAGATTTCATCAAGCTGGTATTCACCTTCCTCATGCTTATCGGTGGCGCATCAGCCTCGGTGACCGGGGGAATCAAGATTAATACCTTCATGGTGCTGTTCGTTACGGTAGTATCATTCATACGTACCCGACAACAGGCGGAGGCTTTCGGGCGGGAAATACCCCAGACCCAGGTGTTCCGCGCCGTGGCCGTGGCCGCCCTGGCCATGGTGTTCATAGTGGTTACGGTCCCAATCCTGACCATCACGGAAGCCGACGCGCTCAGGGCGGGAGATATGCAGTTCCTTGACCTGTTTTTCGACACCGTCTCCGCCTTCGCCACCAACGGTTCATCAACTGGTATAGTTCCCCAACTGGGCACGTTGGGGCAGCTTGTATTCATTGCTGCCATGTTTGTAGGTCGGCTTGGACCGTTAACTTTGGCGCTGACTCTGGCGCCCGAGAGCAAGACGCTGTACCGTTATGCTCAGGAACCAGTTAAAATAGGGTGAAGGAGCGGGGCAAATGTACAAGCGTATCTGCGTAATAGGCTTGGGACGTTTTGGCACAGCCGTGGCCACCGAACTTTACCAGGCGGGCAACGACGTCCTGGTAATTGACTACGACGAAGACAAAGTGCAAGGTATGCTGGGCAAGGTTACCTATGCGATAACTATGGACGCCACGGCCGACCAGGCCCTGAACAGGCTGGGCCTTGAAGATTACGATGCAGTTATCCTGGCCCTGGGCGATGACAACGTAGAGGCCAGCATCCTAGTCGCCATGGTGCTGCGGGACTTGGGCATTTCAATGATCGTCGCTCGGGCCTCCACTCGAATGCACGGTGAGGCCCTTAGCCGGGTTGGAGTGGGAAAAGTAGTATACCCTGAGGAAGAGAGCGCAAAGAGACTGGCCCACCTCGAGATCAATCCCGATATATTGGACTACATGGATGTCCTGAACAACGTTGGGATCAGCAAGGTACGTCCCCTTCCAAACATGGTAAGGAGAACGCTGGAGGAAGTAGGGTTGGCCAGTAATCAGGGGGATAACCCCCTAACGGTGATTGGCCTCCGCCGCGGCCGCCGGTTGATTCTAAATCCTTCGAGGGATGAGACCATTACACCAGGCGACGTTCTCCTGGTAGCAGGTCCCAGCGACCAGGTTGCCAGGATCTTCACCGGCAGCGAGCAAGGCCAATCTGTCGCAAACGCCGAACCTGTTGCTTAGGCTGATTTCGAATGTTGCGAAAGGAAAGACCCCGCATCCTGACTCCGGTTAATGGAACCCCCGCGAGCAATCACGCATTTGAATGGTCGTGCCAGTATGCGCGCCGAACGCACTCCGAACTGCTGGCCATGTATGTCTTCGAGATTCCCATGGAATACTCCGTGGACTCGCACGAGGGTAGCAATTATCTTCAGGAGGGGGAGGAGATTCTCCGGCAGATCGAGAAAATTGCCGATGCAGAGCGCTGCCGCGTCTCCGCCGGTATGATCGCCGCCAGGAACGCGGGACCAGCTATAGTCCTCGAAGCAATTACCCGCAAGGTTAACCTGCTTGTTCTGGGCGCCTCCTACCGCAAAGCCTCGGCCGCCGTGGCCGTTGGCAGCACCACAGATTTTGTCTTGAAGAACGCCCACTGCCAGGTGGTAGTGTCCCGCGAACCTGCCCCTACCAACACTGCGCAACAGGACTGACCCGATGCAAGTACTCATTTTCGGGTGCACACGTCTGGCAGATGCTCTGGTTCCGGTACTGGTCCATGGCGGTCACCATGTCACAGTCATGGACACTGATTCAGACCGCCTTGCCATTATGAAGCGGCAGACGGACATTGAACCGGTCTGGATAGCAGACCCATTGATGCAGGACTTCTTGATTGAGGGGAAGATTGAAACGGCAGAGGCCTTCTACTCCCTGTCGGATGACGACCACAAGAACTTGCTGCTTTGTCAGATAGCTTCGGAGATCTACAACCTCCCCCGAACCATGTGCCTCTTATCCGACCCGCAACTACAGGCCTTCTATGAACCGCTGGGCATGCGGGTCCTTAATGCCGGTCACGATTTTCTAAGTTCCGCGCAGGAACTTATCGCCCAGTAGAGGCCTTACCCATGTTTGTCATCATCGTAGGGTGCAACGCCACCGGATACCATCTGGCTAAGTCACTTCTGGTGGCCCAGCACGAGGTAATTGTCCTCGAGAAGAGTCTCGCCCGCTGCCAGCGCTTGTGGGACGAACTTGGAAGCGTCGTTATACAAGGGGATGGAACAGACCTGGCAGACTTGCGAAGGGCGGGCATTAACCGGGCGGACACGGTTGTTGCAGTTACAGATAAGGATGAAACTAACCTGGTTATCTGTCAGATGGCCAAGCACGCTTTCTCAGTTGACCGCACCGTCGCCACTATCAAGGACACAAAGAACCACACCGTGTTCCGGATCCTGGGCGTGGACTCCGTGGTAAACTCGGGAGACTTGGTGCTGCACACCTTGGAACGCACCATCGTCGAAAGTAGTTTCAACCACCTGGCAACCCTTGGCGACCCTGGCACCTTCCTGGTAAGTGTGTACATCCCCGACGACGCAACGGCGGTAGGGAAGACTCTTAAGGAACTGGGAATTATCACGCAGGAGTCCGACAGCGTTCCCGAGAACAGGAATGGGATTACCTTTACCAAGAGCTTTCCTTGTGTCGTAGTGCGGGGCGGAAATCCAGTGGTGCCGTCTGCAGAAATGGCCCTGAAAGCTCACGACGAATTATTTGCGGTAACTACATCCGAAGAAGAAAGCACCCTATACGACAAACTGACTGGAATTTGGTGATGGTAAAGCGTCTGTCATACTTGGGGCCAGCTGGTACCTACAGCGAAGAGGCGGCCATACTCTACGATTCCCAGGCTGAGCTGGTCCCCTTTCCGACGATACCGGCGGTGTGCCGCGCCGTTTCCGACGGCCAGACGGACGAGGGCATCGTCCCTATCGAGAACAGTATTGAGGGTTCGGTGGTCTATACGCTGGACTACTTGATCAGCGAAACTGACCTCTCCATTTTTCATGAGGTAGTCCTTCCCATTCAACACTGCCTGATGATAAAGCCCGGCACCCGCACAGCAGACGTGCGCATCATCTACTCCCATCCCCAGTCCCTGGCCCAGTGCCGCCGATTCCTGGAGGACAATTTCCCCGGCGCGGAGCCCATCGCATCGCTCAGCAACTCCGCCGCAGTCAACCACATGATGGAGAGCGAAACGACTGCGGCTGCCATTGCTCCACAAAGGGCCGCCGAACTTTACGGGGCAGAAATCATTGAACGAGGCATCCAGGACGTCACCAACAACGTGACTCGATTCGTTCTCCTGGGGTGGAAGGACCACGAACCCACCGCCGCCGACAAGACTTCCCTTTGTTTCGCCTTCGCCGAGGATGCGCCGGGTTCCCTCTACAACGCGCTAGGAGTTTTCGCCAGCCGCAACATCAACCTCGTAAAGATTGAGTCCCGCCCTACCAAGGAGTCCCTTGGCCAGTACAATTTCCTGGTGGACTGCGAAGGGCACCGGGAGAACGACCTGGTGAAAGAAGCCCTGGATGCCCTGGAGACCCAGGTCAGCAGCCTTAAGGTATTCGGCTCCTATCCACGCTGGCAGCAAACCTCCGGAAACTGAGTTCCCAGTCCCCCGGTTTTCACCTTATTGCTCCTGGCCGCGTCGAAGGCGGTCGCGGATGCGGTCGAGGACGTTGTTCAGGTTTCCGAAGAAACTGAACGACCTGGAAATATCCTTGGTCGTGTTCAGCACCACGCCTGAAGCCTCTTCCAGGTTTCTGGTCGTCCTCCGAAGCGACTTTATCGGCCCTATGAGATTGAATGCCGCGATAGCTAGGGCAACCAGCACGACGATAAGAATTGCCAGTGAAACTATAATCATTATGTCCTTTATGAAGGCCACAATAATTAAGGTGCTTTCGTCCATGCCTGCTCCTTGGGGAAGTTGTTGCTGGAGTGCTTGAATTGGAAGCGCTGGGTATCAGTTAGCGAATGCGATTTTTGGGTCGATGTGGTAGATCGCGGTACGCCCGTTGTCGAACACTCTGTCGGCGGCTCCAAGCTGCGCCATTATATCAAACTTGCCGAGTCCCTCCCCTGGATAGAAAATTCGCTCAAGGTCGCCTACTACCACGTACCGGACGCCATATTCGTCCAGCAGCGCCTTGGCCTCCGCCAGGTCATTCGTAGTGTATATGAGCTCAATGTCCGAAGCCCTGGTGCGCACTTCCGTTCCGTAGGGCCCCCGCTGCTGAATCTGATGCCAGGGCCACCCCAGCACCGTAGGCAGGCCAGTGTAGCTAGCCATCCTGCCGCCCCATCGGTACTGCTCCGTATGGGCCTCCAGGATGACGGGTGAACCTTCCACGGAGTCTTGAAGCCAGTTGATGGCTTCTTCATCCCATTTCAACTCTATGGGCTGCTGCTTCTCCCAGTGAACGGCCTGCTCCATGTAGGCCGTCCCATCCAGGGTAGGCGGAAGAGCATTAAACCGGTCAGCCAGCCGAGCCTGTGTACCCAGCACGGAGTAAACAAGACTGAACAGCAAAAACGCTACCACAATGCACAACCATGCCAGGTGGACCACGTCAAAGGGGATAGGACGGAAGCGGTTGTCATACCACATCCTCCAAACGAAGAACGCGGAAGCCAGCGCCAGGAACACCCATGCCTCCAGGTAATACTTGAACAGGGTGTTCATCCTGCCGATGTCGTCTTCCACTCTCACCAGGTCAACACCAATAATTAGACCCAGGGCCAAGGCCGTCAGCACCAGGGGGAAGACCCCGTACGTCTTACCGCGTTCCTGGCTAGCAATAGAATCCCAGGCAACCAGGCAGGTCAGGAACAGGAAAACCGTCATCGCTGCTATGGTGTAATATCCTGCAGCAGCAAACAGCGCTGTCAGCGCAATGGCGATCCAGAAGAACAACCGAAGCCATCTCTGAAAGCTGTACCTGTAGGCATCGGTTTCCACTCCCACATCCAGGTACTTCAACCGCAGGCTGTCCCCAACGACACATAGAGGGGTCGTCTCGCCTGCCAGACCAGGAATGCGCCAATAACTACCAGGAACAACCCGTGAATACCCAGGAAATTCGGCAGTGGAGTCTTCCAGCGGGTGACTTCCAGTCCCGTGCCAAAGGTCTCCACAGACTGGTGAAAGGGCAGGAATGCCAACAGGCTTACCGCTACCAGAACCACAGAAAGGGCTGCGGCCCATGTCACCCTGGTTTTCAAGTTGTCCCAGGCAAAATACGCAGCAATAGCCGTCATGACCAGGGCCAGCAGCAACAGACTGGGGTAGTCCCAACTATTAATCAGCCACAGAGAGCCGGCTGCCAGACCCAGCACAGCCAGTGCGGCCGCGTCCCAGACCCAGCCCAGGCGCCTGAATCCCACGGCAAAGTTCAGGCTTAACCCAACCACCAGAATGATGAACGGAATAGCCATCATGTGCGCGTGCAGGTCCGCAAACAAAAAGCTGAAAAAGGGAAACTCAGTTATGTGCCATGAAACTTCGGGCTGACTTCCGGCGGTGCCCCACAACCAGAAGGCAAAGGGGTTGGCCTCAACGCTCTCCGAGTTGGGCAGCATTCGACTGCTCCGCCAGAAGTCGAAGGACAACACGCCGGCCTCGGCTCCCGACACTTTCCCCCAAACGCCTTGCACCAGTTGGATGGCCCCGTCCAGATTCCCGATTACCGCCACAAAGAGCGCCCCGGTCAGCCCGGCGGTGATAGGACTGCGAATGGCAAGCTCCGCCCGACTGAACTGGTTCACGGGGTTTACGACATAGTCCCCTGCATATTCGGAATCGGCTTCCACATCGACCACTTCGCTAAACGGTGAACGGTCCGGCCTTAAGGCTCTCCGGAATCCTTCGGCCAGGTTGTAAACAATGGAGAAAGCTCCCGACACGGTCAGGGCGAACAGCAGGGGCACCGCCAGGTTAAACGCCGTGGTTGGCACGATGCCTGCCAGCCTGGTCGGAATCGCCAGGATGAAGTATCCCCAATAGTAGTAATTGAGGTAGCCGCCAGCAAACCAGGGATCGTATGGGGGAAGCAGAGTTGACCGGAGAACGGCATTGAAGTAGGCCAGTTCCATGGGCTTTTCCCCGCCCCGGAAGGGGTGCCACAGGTCTGGGTTCAGGGCACGTATGATTACAAACGCCAGAAAGGCTGCCAGGAAAATAGCCTCAGTCACGGCCAGGATCTGCCACCGGGATTTGAAAAATTCCAGAATCTGTCGCCACTGGAGTGCCAGTACGAGGCCCGAGAGACCGGCGACTACTGCCACGCCCAGAAGAATACTTGTACGGGAGAAGTCCATCCACCCCAGGCTCACCATCATCCAGGCGAGGTAGGCAACGAGTAGCAACCCAACGACTCGGGCCAGCACCAACCCCCTATCTGCCAGCGGACGGAACAGGAAGAGGCACAGGGGAAGAGTGATGAGATAGATCAGCTCGACAACCAACAGCCACATAAGTACAGGCGCCTGGTTGGCAATGCTGTTACGGTCGAAGATCTCCGACCAGGTGCCGCCTTCTTGCTGGCGGGCCAGGTCCGCTGCCGAGAATTTCAGTGCAGTAATCGGACCCTCGTCACTCAGCGCCAGTTGGCTTACCAGCGTTTCCGGCGGCAACTTCTCAACATTTTTGAAGACCAGCACCGTAGGGTGATCGTAGCCCACCACATTGTCGTCGGCATAACCCCAATTGAGTGTTACTACCGGTGACGTCAAAGGCAAATCCGATGAGGAAGCCCAGCGGCCCGGCCGGGGTAATCCCGTCCTCTCAAAGGGATCGTCTCGAACGCTTACACCCAGCAGAGAAGGATCAGAACTGAACGCCCTCTCAAATTGATAGCCCAGTTCGCCGCCAAACAGTTGGTGGTAGTAGTTCAAGGTCAACGGGAAGCGTTCCGGGTCGCTGGCGACGCTGACATAGGGCCGCTGGCTGAAGAAGACGACGTAGTCGGCGCTTGCCAGCCGGCCCCCTAACTCCGCCATCTTTCCCACTCCATCAGGTTCATAAGCAGGAAATTGCCACACATCGAAGGCGTACAATTCGGGTACAAACTCGTCCCAGTGATTGTCGCTGATTATTGAAGTGCCTGGGGGAACGTGATTGTTAACCCACTGGGATGCAGCCACCGCGGGATGGGGATTAAGGTAGATGCTCTGGAACGCCAACGAGTAAAAAATGGTAAAGCCCAGCACAACGCATACCAGCCCCCACGCCACAACCAGCATACATCGCTGGCCCGTAGGGTTATGACGAAAGTATGACCACATGCTGCTTCCCAGCAAAGTGGCTGACGCTCTACCTGAGCTGGTCATGGCCAGTCTGCGCGGCCTTCCCGACCCCCCCATTATGCTTTGAACATAGAATGGCCCCCACAGCAGCATACGGCTGCCCAATAGCACCATGAAGGGTATGAGAGCAAAGTAATAGCGCTGGAAGCGAACCTCGAAGGACTCCAGGAGCAAGATGCTGGGTATTAGCCAGGCGAGAATAAGGATGTCGCCCCGCCTGGCAAACGATCCCTGCCAGGCAAGGATGGCAGTGAAGATAATGGAAGCCCAGGCCACCAGGCCCAGGGGCAGACCCAACCCCCACACTGCAGTCTGCTTGAACTGATACAGAAAGGCCGGCGTCCCAACATACTGTATTGTGAAGGGCCACAGCCCGGCGTTATTCGCCATGTTGGTCTGGGCTGCCTGCTCCGCCAGGAAGTTGGAAAGAAAGAGCAGGCCATAAGGCGTAACCAGGAAGAACACGGTAAACGCCACTGCGCCTCCCGCCAGTGCGTGCAGGAACGTCTGCTCAACCACCTGCCGGGGTGCCCCGGTCAATCGCCCGTTGCCCAGATCCACTAACCGAAAGCAGTAGCATAGGGCCAGCGGCAGCAAAATAGGTGCGATGCTCACTTTGGGAGCGAAGGCCAGCCCGGTGAACACGCCCAGCAGGAGCGAGTCTCGCAGTCTCCGCCGCTCCATAACCTGCAGAATGGCCCAAAAGACAGCCAGAACCCAGAAGGCGGAAAAGGTCTCGGGGCGAAAGAAGTGACTGTTTTGGACATGGATCACCGCGAAAGCAACCAGTGCCGCCCCAAGCAAGCCAACCCACGGACCGTACAAGCGTCCGTAGATCCGCCGGCCCAGGACGTACACCATGATGACCGTCCCTACATCGGCCATGGTAGAGAGGGCGCGCCCAACGTAGCGCATATCCAGCGTGCCCACGTCGGTGAATAACTCGATCACCGACCTGCACAGTACCAAGGCGTAGATGAGTACGCTGCCCAGGGGGAACCAGTGAGGATTCAGGGGACTGCGGTCAAAGTCCAGAAGGGTACGGACGCCAGGTAGGCCGGATTGAATCTGGGGATGATCCTTCTTGCATTCCTGGAATCCGGGACTCTCGGTGAGCAGGTCGTACATGCAGCCGGCCCGCATGTACAGGGAGCGTTCGTCCGGGTGAAAACCGTATCCCGAGTCCCAGTTTATCCCGTTAATCCGAAGGGCAATCGCCACGATGACGATGAGGAGCAAAAGAATATGCTCCACCGATGGCTGCGGCAGACGAAGATTGTTCAGGCGTCGCACCTGTCACCCCCTTCAATGGGGACGAGTTGCGGCCTGCTGGAGGGAGAGGGAAAGCGTGGCCAGTGGAGAATGAATACAAAAGGGCGGCAAGGAACTATTTCCATTCGGTAACCGTTCCCCCCGCCCCGATTCTTACCCGTAGTAGCTGGTTAAATTCCCTGGTCGCTCATGAACGAGCAGAGATCAGCCGTGCGGCAGGAATACCCCCACTCGTTATCGTACCAGCCCATTATCTTCACCATGTTGTCCTGCATGACTATGGTGGACAGGGCATCAAAAATGCAGCTGTGGGAGTTGCCCCTCACGTCGGAACTGACAATGGGGTCTTCGGTGTACTCCAAGATGCCCTTCAACGGCCCTTCGGCGGCCGCCTTGAACGCCTGGTTTACTTCATCCACCGTAACCCCCCGGGCCAGGTCAACTACGAAGTCGGTAACCGATCCGGTAGCAGTGGGAACCCTAAAGGCAATGCCATGCAGCTTACCGTTCAGTTCGGGCAACACCAGGCCCACCGCCCGCGCTGCTCCAGTGCTGGTAGGAATGATGTTCATCGCGGCAGCCCGGGCCCTGCGCAAGTCTGAGTGTCGCTGGTCAAGGATAGCCTGGTCATTGGTGTAGGAGTGGATTGTTGACATCAGGCCGTGTTCGATGCCGAAGGCTTCGTGGAGCACCTTTACCATTGGCGCAAAGCAATTGGTGGTGCAGGAAGCGTTAGATACAATGTTGTGCTTTTCCTTGTCATACTGATCGTCATTGACACCCAGCACCATGGTCAGGTCCACATTGCTGGCCGGGGCGGAAATTATTACCTTGCTGGCGCCACCCTGCATGTGCCCTGCAGCCTGCTCCCCGTCGGTGAAAATGCCGGTGGACTCTACCACAAGGTCCACACCCATTTCAGACCAGGGAATTCGCGCCGGGTCCCGCTCCGAGAACACCTTGATATTGCGACCGTCGATTACCAGGTCGCCATTGTTGGCCTCCACCTGCCCCGAGTAAACACCGTAGCTGGTGTCGTATTTGAAGAGGTGAGCGTTTGTCTTGTCGTCGGTGAGGTCGTTCACCGCCGCCACTTCCAACTTGTCCGGGTACCGCTCCATGGTAGCGCGAGTTACCAGCCGACCAATCCTGCCAAAGCCGTTGACTCCAATCCGTGTAGTCATTCGTTACTTCTCCATATTTCCGTTTCGCTGGTTGCAGCCGGTAACTGGCCATGGAGACCGGCGGCGGGTTTAGTTGCCATTAAGGCCCAATCAAAGTAATGTCGCCGGCATTACCACCGGCGCCACATTCTCCAACCGTAAATGCTCATCCTGGCGCGATTGACGTAGCTTGGAGTGGGAGCGGAAAGCAGACGCGCCAGTCCCAGTAGAATTTTTCCGGTAATTACGACCAACCACCACGAGAAGCGTAATAGCCGCTTGGAACCCCTGATGGCAATGTAGCGGGTAATCCGCCAAGCCAAGTAAGACTTAGTGAACCCCGTAACCTGCGTAGGCTCTGTTTCCGGCATAGCTGGCCTCCGCACCCAGTTCCGCTTCGATCCGAAGCAGACGGTTGTACTTGGCTACGCGTTCCGACCTTGCCGGCGCGCCGGTCTTGATCTGACCTACGTTCCACCCTACGGCGAGATCCGCGATGGTAGTGTCTTCCGTCTCGCCGGAGCGGTGACTCATGACCGCGCCCCAGCCAGCATCCCGCGTCATTTGTAAAGCTTGAAGGGTCTCGGTTAGCGTACCAATCTGATTGGGTTTTAGCAATACCGAGTTGCCGGCCCCTTCATCGACCCCCCTGCGGATGCGAGAAATGTTGGTTACGAAAAGGTCATCGCCAACCAACTGCGCTGCATATCCCAGGCGACGTGTCAACTCAGTCCAGCCTTCCCAGTCGTCCTCGTCCAGTCCGTCCTCAATGCTGACGATGGGATAGGACTGCTTCCATTCGGCGTAGAGGTCTACCAACTGCCCGGCGTCCAACGTCCGCCCTTCCCGCTCCAGCACATACTGCCCCGATTCCCGGTGGTACAGTTCAGAGGCAGCCACATCCAGAGTCAAGAACACATCCCGGCCCGGCACATACCCGGCGGCCTCAATAGCTTTCAGCACCACTTCGATGGCGTCCCTGTTGGATGGCAGCGACGGGGCGAATCCCCCTTCGTCGCCTACGTTCAAATTCTGCTCATCGGCTCGCAGCAGGCCCTTCAGGGCTTGGTATATTTCGCTGCCAGCCCGCAGTGCATCAGAAAAAGTGGGCAGGCCTGCCGGAGAGACCATGAATTCCTGGATGTCGGCCGAGTTGGAAGCATGGCGGCCGCCGTTAAGGATGTTAAACATGGGTGCCGGCAGGCTGACGGGGTTGTCTTTCGCCAGATACCGCCACAGTTCTCCCTCCGCATCCGGCCAGGCAATGGACGCCGCCCGCGCCGTTGCCATGGACACTGCCAGTATGGCATTGGCCCCCACCCGGCTCTTTGCCGGTGTGCCGTCCAGGTCGAGCATGGCCTGGTCTATAGCCGACTGGTCAAAGGGAGGCCGCCCTACCAGCGCCGGACCGATGATGCTGTCGATGTTGGCCACGGCCCGCAGCACACCGGACCCGCCGAACCTGCTCCCGTCGCCATCGCGCAACTCCAGCGCCTCATGGGTGCCCGTGCTGGCTCCCGAAGGAACCAGAGCGTGAGCCTTAACCCCGTTGGACAGGCGCACCTCCGCCTCCACCGTAGGGTTGCCCCTGGAATCCAGCGCCTGACGGCCCTGTATATGGCCTATGACTGCATTGGCGTCCTGCCCGGTCATCTTTTATGAAGTCTCCTCTTTAGTCAGGTTTGCAGTCCAGATGGAATTTCAATCCGTACCCATCTTAACTTTTCGCTATCGACCCTGAAGCACTGGACTCACCAGCTAGTGAGTGTCGTCAATTTATCCCGTCGTCCCGACCTCCGAGCCGGAATCCATGTGTTTGGTGGAGGATGTTCCGACACCGGATGCTGGCCGTAGATTCCGCCTTTCGCCGTAATGACCAAATTTCGCCATTTTGACGACACCGCCTAGACAATCACCCCGGAGGCATTACGCGCCGCTTCCATTGCCTTATTCACTGCATCCACCGGGTCGGTTGCCGATATCATGCCGTCCACAATAGGGTCGCCGTCTCCCTTGACCGAAAGTTCCCACGTGTTCAGGGCTACCACCGGAATCTTGGCGTCCATGGCATAGCCAATTTCAGATAGCGTCCCGAATGCGCCGCCAATGGCAATGCAGGCCTCGCCGGAATGTACGACGATAATGTTCCGGGCATAACCCAGGGTGGTGAAAATGGGTATATCAATATAGGAATTGAATGGGGAACCCCGCCTTCCCGGCAGGATGCCGATGGTCGTGCCGCCCTCGGCCTTGGCGCCTCGACAGACCGCCTCCATCACGCCGGTCATTCCGCCGCAGGCAACCATTACCTCCCGCCGCGCCAGTTCACGGCCCACTTCCTCGGCCAGGGCGGCGTGCTCGGGTTTTGCCGTGCTGCTGCCGATAACTGAAATAATCATAAACGGTCGCCCCTTACGGCTATCCGGCCGGCGCATTCAGGCTGCCGGCTCTTACCCATTCGTCGTAATTTTGGTCCATGTATTCAACGTGCTCGGCCACATGCCTTTCGTACACAGCCAGCCAGTCGTCCAGAGACATGTCCCCGTTTTCCGGGTGGTAGCAGGTGTTTGACCAGGCGGATTCGGGCAGGTTCTTGATTAGTTCATAGGTCTGCCTTCGCAACACCCGGAACAACTCCACCGCCCCCTCGGTATCAATGGAATGATAGTCCAGGACTGAAGCCCACCGATTCTCGTCGTAGGCCATCAAGTCCATGCCCTGTTCGGCAACCAGGCGGCGGCACCGAACGTAGCTGTTGACTTCACTGTCGGTTATGTGGACAACATGCTCATGAATGCTCCAGCAACCGTGCTCATCCCGGAACTGCCACATTTCCCGGGGAAATCGCTTCAGTGCAGCAACCAGCACGGATGCCGCGTTACTGTAGGATTCCAGCTTGCGTTTGCGGATTTCCGAGTCCAAATGCAATCTCCCTGACACTAGCTACCAGGCAAAATGGCCGCGCTTGCGCTCTCAACCAGTTCCAGCAGCGGGGCCGGATAGATACCCAGCGCGATTGTGGCCACCAACCCGATTCCCACTACCGCTATCAAGGCCGGAGACGGCCTTGGCAGTGGTACATAGTCAGCGGCAGGTTCGTGGTGGGCCGGAGTATGAAGGTGTTCGTCGGATTTATGCTCCGGCTCTTCCTCTTCGGCGTTTTGTCCTTCCCCATCAGCCGGCGCCGCCAGGGCCGGCTGGATGTACATTTGCCGGATAACCTGCAGGTAGTAGTAGAGCGAAATCAAGCTGGTAAAAATTGCCAGCCCCGCGAGCCACAGGTATCCCTCGTTGGCAACAGCGGTGAACAGGTAGAACTTTATCGTAAATCCCACGAAGATGGGCAGTCCGCTCAGGGAAAACAGGCCAATAGCAATGGCCATCGCCAGGAAAGGCTGCCGGTCGGCCAGCCCCGCCAGGTCCGGGATTTCTTCCTGTCCAGTAGCGTTGAAAAAGGCGATCAGCGCAGCAAACACCACCATGCTGGTAACCGAGTAACCCACCAGGTAGAAAATAACCCCGTTGGCCCCCAGCAGCGAGTCCTGCGCCAGGACGGCTATCCCCGCCAGAATGTAGCCGACGTGCCCCACGCTGGAATAGGCCATCAGCCGCTTCAGATTACGCTGCGCCAGGGCCACCAGGTTGCCCACCAGCATGGACAGTGCCGCCAGCACCACGATGATTACCTGCCACTGGTCCCACCGGTCGCCGGCCGGCACGAATCCTTCCGCCAGCAACCGCAGCACCAGGGCAAAAGCCGCTGCCTTGGATGCAATGGCCAGGTAGGCCGTTACCGGCAGGGGCGCCCCTTCGTAGGCGTCCGGCGCCCACATGTGGAAGGGCACCGCCGCCAGCTTGAATCCCAGGCCCGCCACCAGTAGAGCCAAGCCGGCCCACAGGGCGGGACTCACGTCTCCGGCCTGACCCAAAGCTTCGGCGATGGCATCAAACCGGGTAACACCCAACGTACTGTAAACCATGCTGAGACCGTAGAGAAGGATGGCCGAAGACAAGGCTCCAATTATGATGTATTTCAGGCTGCCTTCGTTGGACTTTGGGTTACCCAGCGCGTAGGCCACCATCACGTACAAGCTGAAGCTCAGCAATTCCAGGGAAATGTAGGCGGTCAGCAGTTCGCGGGACATGGCCATCAGGTTCATCCCCAGGATGGAGAACAGCAGCAGTCCGTAGAACTCACCGGGGTGGTTCAGGAATTTCTTGACGTAGTCAATGGAACTGAGAATGATGAATACGCCTATGCCGCAGAAGAAGACCTTGAAGAAAAGGGAATACTGGTCCACCGCCAGCAGGCCGTTATACAGGGACTCCTTTTCCCCGGCCAGCATCAGCACGGACAGGACGGCCAGCCCGATCAGCCCCAGCGCCGAAAGCCAGCCCAGCAGATCTTTGTGTTCTTCCGGCAGCAGCAGGTCTAAAACGAACACCAACAGCGCGAAGCCCGCCAGCGCGAACTCCGGCGTCAGTAAATGAAGATTGGCAGTCAGGTTTTCAGGAGTCAAAACAGTCCCTAAAGAGCCTAGAACAGTCTCATTACCGAATCGACGCCCACGTTAATCACCCGGGTCAACGGCGCCGGCCAGACGCCCACGAACAGTAATATCAGCACAAAGGCGGCGCCTACCGACTTCTCCACCGGGCTGGCGTCATTCAGGCCTTCCCAGCGCGGGTCCGGTTCGCCAAAGAAGGTTCTGGCGAGCAGCCGCAGAATATAGATGGCAGTCAGAGCCGCGCCTACCACCGCCAGGATTGCCAGCGGCAGGTAGGTCTTAAAGACGCCCACGAATACCATGAACTCTGCTACGAACCCGCTTAAACCTGGCAGGCCCAGCGAGGCCAGGCCGGCGATGGCGAAGAAAAAGCTTGTATAGCCCATCCGTTTCATCAAGCCGTTCAGCACGGTAATGTCGCGAATGTGGGTCCGCTCGTAGATGGCCCCAACCATGGCGAACATAAGGGCCGTCATAATGCCGTGGGAGAACATCTGCAGCACCGCGCCCGTCAGGCCCACCGGGTGCAGGGTGGCTATTCCCATAATTACGTAGCCCATGTGGCTGACGCTGGAATAGCCGATGATGTACTTCAAGTCGCGCTGGGACATGGCCGACATCGCGCCGTACACCACGTTTACGGTACCCAGGACAATCAGCACCGGCATCCACGCTTCCGCCCCGTCGGGTAGCAGCACCATACCCACGCGAATTATGCCGAAGGCGCCCAACTTCATCAGCACGCCGGCGTGGAGCATACTCACGCCGGTTGGCGCTGCCACGTGGCCGTCGGGCGACCAGGTGTGGAAGGGCCACAGGCCTGCCAGCACGCCGAACCCGATCATGAACAGGGGGAAAACCCAGTTCTGGAAAGCCGGACTGAAGGCCCCTTTTTCAGCCAGAACACCCAGTTCAACCATGGAGAAGGTGGGACTGCCCTCCTGGGCGGCCGCCACGTACATTGCCAGGATGCCGATCCAGATCAGCACGCTGCCGGCCACCAGGACTAGCATCAGCTTCATCGCCCCGTATTCCTTGGGACGGTTGTATGAGCCCAGATCGAAGGGTATCGGTATTCCCCACAGGCGTTGCCGGTCGGGATCAAATATGGTGCTGCTGCCCCACACACCGATCAGAAGGTACATGGGCAGCACCGCAAGCTCGTAGAAGAAGAAAAGGAAGAACAGGTCCTGGACTACGAAAACCCCGAACACGCCGGACCCCAGGGCCAGCAGCAGTACAAAGAAATCCCGGGAACGGTGCTTGATAGTCTGGGATATGAGAACGGCCCCGAACAGCACTATGCCGTTAAGCAATACCAGCGCCGCCGCAATGCCGTCCATCGCCAGGTGCAGGTCAATGTTCAGGGGCGCGTCCAGCCACTCGTAAATGCGCTGGAACTGATAGCCCCCGGCGCCGAAGTCGTACTGGACGAACAGCGCCACCGAAATGACCAGCGTAATGGCCGAAACGAAAATGGCGAAGTACCACGCATCGTTGGGCCGGTTCCTGGGCAGGAACATGGACAGCCCGGCGCCGGCCAGCGGCACCAGGATGGTCAACAACAATGCTGATTGATCAAAGCTGTTCATTGGTACGAAAACTTCCGGCTACCTGGAAACCAGCCACCAGAATATGGCCAGACCGATCAAGCCCAGAGCCATGGCCAGGGCGTAGGTGTAGACATACCCGGTAACGTGGTACTTCAGGCGGTCGCCCAGCACCCTTGTAATGTCTCCCGGCCCGTTGATGCCCACGTCGTTGACCAGCGCCCGGTCCATCCAGGCAATAAAGGCGGAGAAGGACAGCACGACCCGGTCAACCGTCCACTGGTACAGTTCATCCATGTAGTACTTGTTTTCCGCGACCCGCAGCGGCCAGCCAAAGGTCCGCCTTGACCCTTCCAGGTTTATGCTCTTCCGGGCGTAGGCCAGGTAACCGTAAATGAACGCAGCAATCGCCAGCACGGTGGAAAGCCCCATCAACCAGGCCACCACGACCAGTCCGTGCCCTTCATGGTAAAGAATGAAGTAGCCGATGCCCTTGAAAGGCCCCGGCAGGTCCAACGCCAGCAGGCCAAACACAATGGCAAACACTGCCAGCAGTCCCATGGTGATGGACATGGTCTTCGGCGCGTCGTGGACGTGCTCAAAACGATCGGCAAACCTGCCATAGAACACCACGAACATGGCCCGGGCCATGTAAAGCGCGCTGAGCAGCGCGGTCAGTAGCGTCAACACGATGAAAATAGTGGGCAGCTCCTTGTTCACCGCCACCAGGATTTCGTCCTTGCTCCAGAAACCGGCGAGAATGGGAATGCCGCCAAGCGACAGCGCCCCGATGGAAAACAGGATAGCGGTAACCGGCATCACCCGGCGCAGGCCGCCCATCTGCCGCACGTCCAGTTCATCGGTGCTGTGCATCACGCTGCCGGCGCCCAGGAACAGCAGGGCCTTGGCAAACCCGTGGGCCAGCAGGTGGAAAATAGCCGCCGTATAGCCGAAGGCGCCCAGCGACAGCATCATCAACCCCAGGTGGCTTATGGTCGAATACGCCAGTATGCGTTTCAGGTCCGTCGCCACTAGAGCGATTGTCGCCGCCCCCAGGGCCGTAATCAGCCCGATGGTTGCCACCACCAGCATGGCCGTATCCGACGCGCTGAACAGGGGAAAGGCCCTGGCCACCAGGTAAACACCGGCCGCCACCATCGTGGCCGCGTGAATCAGCGCGCTGACGGGCGTGGGACCTTCCATCGCATCGGGCAGCCAGACGTGGAAGGGGAACTGGGCCGACTTTCCCATGGCTCCCAGGAACAGCAGCAGGGCCGAGACTGTAATCACCCCATCGCTCAGCGCGCCGCTTTCCACGGCGGCAAAGGTCTCGGTCATGCTGAAGCTGCCCACGTGGCTCCATAGCAGCAGGATGCCCACCAACAGTCCCACGTCGCCGATGCGGGTAACAATAAACGCCTTCTTGGCAGCTTCTCGGGGTTCGGGCCGCTCGTGCCAGAAGCCGATCAACAAATAGGAGCACAGGCCCACCAGCTCCCAGGCAACATACAGCAGCAGGAAATTGTCGGCCAGCACCAGGGTGAGCATGGATGCGATGAACAGGGCGTGGAAGGCGTAGTACCAGTCCAACCGGGGATCAAAATTGCCCTCATGGTCTCTCATGTAGCCCAAAGAGTAAATCTGGACCATCAGTGCCACGAAGGTTGCCAGCCCCAGCATCGCTATCGTTAGCGGGTCAATGGTCATGCCCCAGGCGACTTCTATCCGGTCGTGGTTGCTGGTGTCCGCTCCCGGGATGCCCGCCTCAAACCAGGTTATCTTGAAATTGCAGGTCAGCGCCTCGGTGCCAACGCCGATCTCGCATCCTTCCGTATCGGGGGACGCGGAAAGGAACCCGGCAAAGACAACCCAGAAGATGGCAAATCCCGCCAGGATTGCCAGTATCGCCAAGGGGGATCCCATTGCTGGCAGGCGTTTGCCAAAGAGGATAATCAGGGGGACAGCGGCAAAGCTGAGTACCGGAATGAGCCAGGCCCACACCATACTAGGGTAGGACCTCCCATCCCGTGCAAGAAACTACGCGGGTTGAAGAATTGGTTGCGTTCAAGCTATCCGGCCTTACCATTTCATCAGGTTGATTTCGTCCACGTTTACGGTGGAGCGGTTACGGTACATCCGCAGGATGATCGCCATTCCCAGGCCCACCTCTGCGGCGGCCACGGTGATTATGAAGATGGCAATGATCTGGCCGTCAAAATTGGCCCACTTGCCCATGCCGTCCAGATGGGATGCTGCTGCAATCAGGTTTATGTTGACTGCGTTCAGCATCAACTCGATTGACATCACGATCAGCACCGCGCTGCGGCGGGCCATAACCCCGTAAAGCCCAATGGCGAACAGGGCGGCGCTCAACACCTGGAATGCGACCAGCGGCACCATGATTTAGCGGTTATCCTCCCCGGTGCGGGCGATGATGATGGCTCCAATCAGGGCGACCAGCAGCACCAGCGACGCCACCTCGAATGGTATGGCCCAGGTAGTGAATAGGGAGTTGGCCAAGTCCGAGAAGGCGGGACTGTTGGGCGAAGTTTCGGGAATGTTGTTGTCCAGGAAGGCCGCGCCCAGAACCACTCCTACGGCCGCTGCCGCTACCGCCGCCAGGGGCCACTGTTTGTTGTCGGAAATGTAGGGATATTCGGCGGTTCGCGTGAGCATTATGGCAAAGAGCAGCACGATGATTATGGCCCCGCCGTATATCAGCACCTGCACCAGGGCCAGGAACTCGGCAAACAGGATCAGGTACAGTCCGGCCACCGCCACCAGGGAAACGAGCAAAAACAGAGCGGCATGCACCACGTTGCGGGTTACCACAACCCCCAGGCCTCCGGCCAGGGTGAAGAATGCCAGTATGATGAAGAGAAACCAGGACACGGTCAGGGGCCCTCAGCGGACCGGCCGGCTGTTCCATAGCCCTGCCGCTCGAAAACAGCCTTCAATCTCGTGTCGGTAATTGTGTCGGTAATGTAGGTATACCCGTAGTACATTGTATCCAATCGGAGGTAGTTGGTTTACCAGCTATTGACTTGACCCAAACAGCCTTTTCAGCAGTCCCGGCTTCTTCTTCCGCAGAGGAGGCAATTCCCCCACCGAAGCCAGCAACTGGCAGGTGGCGCAGTTGCAGTTCCCGGGATGGACTCTGCCTTTCTCCGGTTCCTGCTCTCTCCGTCGAGCCGGCTTGACTTTCCGTCTATTCAGGAATCGGTCGGTACAGGCCTGGCAGGTACAGTATGCCGCATGCTTTCCGGACAAATTCAGGTTTCGTTCGTCTTCTCGTCTGGGAATGAGTCGCCCTCTTGCCGATTGCTGGATAGTGGCAACCTGGTGAAGAACTGTCCTTAGTCCGACTCCTGTGCTGCCCCCGCCGGTTCCGCCTCGGCAGCTTCAGCAACCTTGGCGGCATCCTCAGCATCCTTCTTGGCCTTCGCCAGCACCGTGGGCGGAATCCAGTTGGTGTCCCGCTGGTATTTCTGTCCAATTTCCAGCAACGCCGGAAGTGCCACCCGGTCCCCGTTACGTTCGTAGGTACTCATTTCGTGCTCGTGGCTCATCACGATGGCGTCGAAATTGCAAAGCTCCACGCAAATCCCGCAGAGTATACAACGGTTGAGGTTTATTTCGAAGTAGTCCACAATCTTCCGCCGATGGCTCTGCCCCTCCTGTTGCAGGGGGTTGTCCATCATGCTGGCGGACATGCACTGAGTGGGGCAGTTGCGAATGCAAACCATGCAGCCGGTGCAAAAAGGTTCTCCCACATCGTTGTCCCACGTCAAGGCCGGAAACCCCATAAATCGGGGCTGCACCGGTGTGGGCGCCTTCGGGTACTCCCGGGTTACGGGCTTCTTCAAACCCTGGAACGTGGAAGCCAGGGTCAACATCATTCCCTTTACGCTGTTCAGCATCTTCCCAACTCCGGGTCTTGGTTAGCTGGCCTGGCGCGACGCCCGCCGCTCAGCCATCTGTGCGGCCTGGCGGGCCTTGATCTCAGCAATCCGGCGCGCGGGCTCCATCATTCGCCGGTACACAATGTAGCCTACTACGACCAGGCCGGTCAACGACATCAAGGTAAGGGTCCAGGCCGGCCAGTCGTAGAAAAGATAAACGCCGGTTATCACTATGGCATAGAAAGACAGGGGCACCATGGCCTTCCAGGCGAATGCCATCAATTGGTCAATTCGCAATCGGGGGAAAGTGCCACGTATCCAGAACACCACCAATATTACGGAATACACCTTGATCAGGAACCACACCACACTCAGCAGCCCGCCCAGCCAGGCTATGTCCGGCAGGGACGGCAGCCAGGCCAGCGCCGCAGTGTCAAAGGGCCACGACCACCCTCCCAGGAACAGCAGCACCACCAGCGCCGCAATTGCGAAGGTGTTAATGTATTCGGCCAGGAAGAAAACCGACCAGTGGGCGCCGCTGTACTCCACGAACGGCCCGCCCACAACCTCGGACTCGGCGTGGTAAATATCAAAGGGCGTGCGGCCCACCTCGGCCAGTCCGGCAATGAAAAAAACCACCATGCCCAACGGCAGCACCGCCACGTATGGAATCTGCTCTTGCGCCGCCACGATTACCCGCAGGTCTAGGGACTTGGCCAGCATCCCCACTGCCACAACCACCATTATGACTGGAATCTCGTAGCTGATAAGCTGGGCTGCCGACCGCAGGCCTCCCAGAACGCCGTACTTGTTGGCCGAACCCCAGCCTGCCAGCACCAGGCCCAGAATGCCGATAACCGCGAAGGCCGTTATGTAAAAGAGGCCCAGCTCCAGGTTCCGCAAAACCAGGCCTTCGGTGGCCGGAATAGTTACCCATATCATAAAGGCGGACAGGGCTACGATTACCGGAGCAGCCCAGAAAATGGCCCTCTCAGATGAGGTGGGAATCACGTCTTCCTTGAGGATCAATTTCACCGCGTCAGCCACCGGCTGCAACAACCCAAACAGGCCTGTCCTGGTGGGACCCAACCGCAATTGCAGCCGCCCCAGCGCCTTCCGCTCCAGCCACACCAGGGACAGCACCACTATGGACAACCCGGTGAACATGGCCAGCAGGCCCACTACCATCCAAATGACTTCGGCAAGGCCGACCGCCAGCAGGGGTACGAATGGCTGCATTACCGGTCAACCTCCCCCAGCACAATGTCCAGCGAACCCAGGATCACCACCGAGTCGGCAATCCAGGAATCCGTCAACAATCGCCTAATGGCGGACAGGTTGCAGAATGAAGGTGGGCGCACCTTAACCCGATAAGGTCGGTCAGTGCCGTTACTAATCAGGTGGACGCCAATCTCGCCGCGTGGGTTCTCCGCCCGCATGTAGACTTCACCAGCCGGTGGGCGAATCAGGCGGCGACCCAGGGAAGAAACTACCTCTCCCTCCGGCATCTGTTCCAGAGCTTGCTCGACGATCTTCAGCGACTCGTACATTTCCTGGATCCGCACCCAGTGCCGGTCCCAGCAATCCCCGTCCAGACCGATGGGTATATCGAAGTCGAACCGGTCATATATGGAATAGGGCTGGGCCTTGCGCACGTCGTATTCAACCCCGCAGCCACGCAGGCAAGGTCCGGTAAAGCCAAAGTCTATGGCCTCTTCTGCGGTTATCGTTCCGACGTCCTTAAGCCGGGTCAGGAAAA
Source organism: Dehalococcoidia bacterium (assembly GCA_964291565.2). Classification (GTDB taxonomy): domain Bacteria; phylum Chloroflexota; class Dehalococcoidia; order Lucifugimonadales; family UBA3495; genus Bin22. The sequence goes on along the minus strand of OZ219949.1, from coordinate 2,822,710 downwards.
TCTCGTTGAAGGTGAGAATACGATCGCTCTCCTCAACGTCCTCGCGAAGGACGGGGAGCAGTTCGGCAATAAGCTGTTCGAAGTTGTCCGGCAAGTCTTCCTTGACCCCACCGATGCGAAAATAGTTGTGCATCATGCGAGCGCCGGAAACGGCTTCAAACACCGACTGAATCCGCTCCCTGCCTCGGAAGGCGAACATGGTGGGGGTCATCGCACCGGCATCCAGCCCTATTGTCCCCACGTACAAAAGGTGGCTGGCAATGCGGTTCAGTTCGCACAAGATAACCCGCACGTACTCCGCCCGTTCGGGCACCTGCAGCCCCATCAGCTTTTCCACCGCCTGACAGAACACCAGTTCGTTGTTGAAATTGGCCACATAGTCCAGGCGGTCGAACAACGTGATGACCTGGTGATATTGTTCACCTTCGCACAGCTTCTCGGAGCCGCGGTGCAGGTACCCGATATGGGGCTCAACATCGACGATTTTCTCTCCGTCAACCCACAGCACCATGCGGAACACCCCATGGGTAGACGGGTGCTGCGGCCCCATGTTCAGGAGCATTTCTACCGGTTCGGCGTTTACCGGCGAGTTGGCGGCTAAATTAGTCTGAATATCTGCCATGCTGTTCTAGTCAGTACTTTTGATGTGATGCAGCAAACTAAAGGAACTCGATTCTTGGCTCTTTCGGTGGGGTGACCAGGCTGCTCATCCACACTTCATCATTATCGTAGAATCCGGCGTCGATAAGAACATCATCCAAAATGCCCAGGGTCTCGCAATCCTCCAAGTAGGCAGCAATTTCGGACCTCAGCGAACTTCGGGCCTCCGCCGCCGAATCGCCAAACCCGGTAATCACCAACTCCGGGCAATAGGCCAGGAAGTGCTGGCCCTCCTGGGTCTCTTCGATCTGATAGACGATCTTATCCACTTGTTTCCGTCAGGTAGCACCATTCCATGAGTTAGATCAAGAGCCTTGACTCTGCTCAAGAAACTCCAGCTGCAACTCGGTACCCTCTTCCACGCCGGGAATGCCAGCCAGCGCCAGGCTCTCTTCCAGGAGGCTTCGGGCGTCCTGGACTTCGATCCAGTTGCGCATTACGTTTATCAACTCGTCCTGCGCCGCCTCTAACGTTTCTCCCTCAGCCGACAGGCCAAGGGACTCAATGGAAGCAAAGTAAACGCCATCTTCCCAGTCCACTCTCGCGGTCAAGATGGCTCTCTCCACCGCTCTAAAACTCCCGGTACTCGTAAAAGGGAAAACTCTTCCGGCCCGGATGGCCTCCAAATCCCTCATACAACAAGAGGGGAGCCGAGTCGGGATTGCCCACAAATGTGACGCCAAACAGGTCCCTGGCCTCCCGCTCATACCACTCTGCGGCGGCCCAAACGTCGGACACTGAAGGAATTTCGGGGTCATCGTAGGGCAGGTTGGCCTTGACCACCAGGGTCTGTTCCCGGTCCAGCGAATGAAGGAAGTAGACTAACTGGAAGCTCTCCTCGTAATCCACGCAGGAAAGGCAAAGCAGCATCTTCAAATCCAGGTTAGGGTCGCTCTTAGCAAGCCGGCAAATATCGGCTATACCTGCAGCATCCACGGTTACCTGGGGAAGGTCGGAAAGCAGGCCCCGCTCGGGGCAGAAGTCCTTGAACAGTTCCTCGGCCAACTCCAGAGTCTGCAGGCCTTTCTCGGTCAGCACCGAGTAGTCGGGCTGTTCCTGATCAGCCTCGGCGTCGTGCGCGGCGTGGCGGTTAGCGGCCACTGTTCTGAGCATCTTGCATGATTTTTTCCTGAAGTTTCAGGATTCCAAACAACAGGGCTTCCGGCCGGGGCGGGCACCCAGGCACATATACGTCCACCGGAATAATGTGGTCTACACCCATCACCACCGAGTATGAACGATAGTAGGGACCGCCGTTGGTGGCGCAGCTGCCCATGGCGATCACCCACTTGGGGTCGGGCATCTGTTCATAGAGCAGCTTGATAGGCTCGGCCATTTTCTTGACAACCGTGCCGGCCACAATCATCACGTCAGACTGCCGTGGCGACGGCCAGGTTACCACCCCGAACCGGTCGAAGTCGTGGTGCGCCATGTAGGTGGATATCATTTCAATGGCGCAGCAGGCAAGCCCGAAGCTAAGCATCCAAAGGGAAGACTTGCGGGCCATTCCAAAAAGTTGTTCCTGTGTGGTGGTGATTACCCCCGGCACCTTGCCTGCGGTGGCCTGGGTCAACAGGCTGGGAGCAGGAGTGTTGCCGGGGCCCAGGATTATTTCTGCCATTCAAGGACCCCTTTTCTCCAGGCGTAAATGATGGCGAAGAACAGTACGCCCAAGAACAAAACCATGGCGTAGAAGGGAATGGAGTTGCCCAGGTCCCGCTGCTCCAGGAAGACGACGGCCCACGGGAACAGGAACACCGCTTCCACGTCAAAGATCAGGAAGAGGATGGCGAAGATGTAGAACCGGAGATTGATGTTGGACCAGCTAAAACGAGCCGGTTCGATCCCGCATTCGTAGGTGCTCAGCTTGGTCGCCGACGGACGCCGCGATGAGAGAATACGATTAGCAATGAACATGCCCCCAATCGCCACGACAGCTACAATGGCCGATAAGGCCACCATAGTCCAATTGCTTGCATAAATGCTTGGATCGAAAGGCACTAACTTACCGCCTGTAATTTACAGCATTGCCTGAAAGCGAAAAAATAATATCACCGGGTATCTGGAGTGTCAATTTGAAGGCAAGCCTTAGGGTATCAAGAACCCCGACCCCTCAACTCTGTCGAAGAAACATCTGCCCTGAACCGTTCCTCTGGTATTGCCTGGAAAAGAGGCTGGAAACCCTGCGGAATGGAAACTTCATCCAGCGTGCGGAAGGTTCCGTTCATTTCCCGCCCGGCCACCAGGAAACGGCATCCCCGCGCCCAAATCTCGGCTAATGCAGTCAGCATGGCAGTCTCCGAATCTCCGTAGTACTTGGGGTCGATTACCCGTATCATCGTGTCCCATCCAATTAGAAACGCGCTGTTCGGGAAGACTTCCGATTTCTCCTGGAAAGTGGGTGTGCGGGTCAGAGCCACTTTTCCCTCGCCCTTCAACCCGGATAGTCGCCGCATTATTTCCGACTCCTGCAAAGGCGGCTTGTCCACATTCAGCACTGCCAGCTCGAACACCGCGTCCAGCCCCGTAATTTCCCTGCCCACCGCCGCCATCTGCCGGTGCCCTTCGTGCAGCGGATTAAAGGAACCGGGCAGCACCACCATGGGCTCGGGCAATTCCCTCTCCCAGGACGAAACTTCTCCCGATTCGCTAACCATCACCAGCTCTATTTCGCCGGAAAGCAGTCTCCGGACAGGGCTTTCGTGCTGGACCGAATCTATAATCGGGTTCTCCATCTCGGTAAAGCCGACATCTATGTCTGCTTCCACCCCGAAAGCTTGAGCCATGGCCTGGATCAGCAGACGGCTTACAACTTCTTCCTCTCCAATACGGTCCCGCTTGCCCTTGTCCAGTTTCAAGTTATACGACGTCACTCCTGCCTCGTCCCAGGTGGCGATGCACGCCCGGTGGTCTCCCCGCTTGGTATAGTCGGTAGCTATGGTAGCGGTGCAGGCCACTCCCACTACGGGCGAGTCGTCATCCAACAGTTTCAAACCGCGGCGGTAGCACGCCCGTGCCATATCCTTGGCGTTCTGCGGCGAAACATACTGGGACGGCTCTTCGCCCACCAGGTCAATCATGGACAGTCGGCCATAGGGGACAAGAGTCTCCAGCAAAGTTCTGGACGCTCCGGAAACTCCCAGCAACCAGGACATGGCCCCGCTGCCGGCTCCGGCTACCGCCAGCACCGACTTGTGCGGTGTCCCGTGCAACTTGACGATAATTTCTTGAATATCCCGGTCCATTTCAGTCCCCTTGCGCCCCAGATCAGGCGGCTGGCGGCGCCCATGCCGTGTATTCTATGTCGGACATCCGGCCGCGAGAAATTTCTATCTCGCTGATTATTTTTTCATTCCAGGCATCGTTCCACTCTCTGGGTATCAGGTTCCGAGCCTCCCGCCACGTCACCGGTGCAACGTCGGAGTTGGCAGACCCGGCCACCACGTCGGCCAGGAAACACGTCATATCCCCGCCGTCCATGGCATTGACCACCCTGCATTCCAGGTATCCCATGCACCCGGCAAGGATGGGAACGCCGGTCTCGCCAAGAGAATGCTCCACTCCATCCAACTTCTCGTGGTCAATACCCGACACCAGCCCGAAATCCCTGATGAAGTGAAGCTGGTCGAGGCTCAGAAAGTTAAGGCCGAAGGCTTGGCTCTTGCGGATCAGTTGATGACTGTAGTTACCCTTATAGATCTGCACCAGTACACGGGGCCGGTCCGGGACGATGGATGCAGCGGTTATTGCGACTGCTATTTGGGCGTTGGCTTTGCCACGAAAACTGGTGGTTACTGCCGCCAGTGGCGACCAAAGCCGGCCCATTATTGGAGCTATGTCCCGATATTCCATCCTGACCAACGGCACATACATTTACAGACTTTTGGCGAAGTTTATCACCGGCCCGAATTCTTGTCTAAAGGAGCTAATCGGGACCATTCCATCTATTACCAACACTAACGCCAATAGACGGGTCGGGGCAGCCATAAGGGCTGCCCCAATTCCAGACCGCATACCAATTCATAACCTGCTATGCATTTCGTATTCTGCTATGCATTTTTGGGCGAGACCAACGCTTGTCCAAACCTACCAGTCGGGCATAATATCGTCGCCGCCATTCTTGGTAAGTCGCCGCTGTTCGGACCCGTCGGCGTTCATCACCAGGATGTCAGCCGAGCCGTAAAGGTGGGTTACGAAGGCCAGTTGCTTCCCGTTGGGCGACCATACCGGCGAAACGTCCTCCGCTTTGTTGCTGGTGAGGCGGTGCTGTTCAGCGCCGTCGGCCTGCATCGTGTAAATCTCGGGGTTGCCGTCCCGGGTAGAGACGAAGGCAAGGCTCTTGCTATTAGGATGCCACGCCGGTGAGTGATCGTCGAAGCCCCCGTGAGTAAGGCGGGTTTCCTCCAATCCGTCATCCCAGGAACCCCCTTTAACTGGCTGGCCAAGGTAGATGACCTGCGCATCATCCTGGTGGCGCACGAAGGCAATGTACTTGCCGTCTGACGACCAGACCGGGTGGGAGTCGTTGCCTTCGGTCAGCCGTAGCAGGTTCACACCTGCGGGGTTGCGCAGCCACAGGCCCTGCTCTCCTTCCGGCTCCACGTTGTAGAAAATCAGCCACTCCCCGTCCGGTGACCAGTCTCCCAACTCCTCCACGGGCCCGTCGAAGGTTACTTGGTCTACTTCCCGGCTTTCCAGAGAGATTGAATAGATTTCGGACCCCTCTCCACCCTCTTCGTCTGCCTCGGAGACGTAGGCCAGCATTGGCTGTTTGGGGTGCCAGCGTGGTGAGGCATCCAGCCCCTGGCTATTGGTCAGGCGTTTAACGTCCTGGCCTTCCCGGCTGATCACGTTGATTTCCTTGTCACCGGACTCCCGCGACACGTATGCAATTTGCTTACCATCCGGCGACCAACGGGGCTCTTCGTCGTGGCCGCCATTATTGGTAAGGCGGGAGGCCTCACCAGTCTTCGCGTCCACCACGTAAAGGTCCCGGTCACCGTCCGTGTCCGAAACATACACAATGCCACTGTCTCCGGCGGGAATGAAGGAACACCCCATCGCCACGACCAGCGTAACCGAGGCCACCAAGAGAAGCCCCGGCAAGGGAAAACGGACTTTGATACCTCTCGGCTTCTTCATCCAGCACCACCTCCCATCGCACCTACACCAAGACAACAGTCCGATGAACGCAATTGCACCAAAATGTTACGACACTCCGGCCGGAAAAGCCCATTAAGATTATGTACAGTTTCCCGCAAATTTGCTCTCCAGAATTGATTTGGTCATAGCCACCAAGAAAGCAAAACTCTTTAGCATTCCTGTCGTTTCGTAGAAAGCTCCTTTTACTGCCACTGCCTTGACAAGGCCGGAGCGCGTCATTAACTTAACTGCAACCTACGGGGCCGCCGCCCCGAACCGCTGTGGAGGTAAGCGTATGAAAGCCCTCGTGGGAGCCAACCTGATCGACGGCACCGGCGGGCCGGTGGTCAATGACGCAACTGTCCTCATAGACGGCGAACGCATTGTCCAGACAGGGCCCCGGCTGGCAGTGGACCTGCCCCAGCACACTGAAGTCATCGACGTCAGCGGCATGACCCTCATGCCCGGCATGATCGACTGCCATGACCACCTGGCCTCCAAGGACTATGGTCTGCCCAGCCGCATGGGCTACGATGCACCCTTGTCGCTCCAGCACCTACGCACCGCCAAGGTACTGGAACAGACCCTGGAAGCAGGCTACACCTGTGTACGGGACGGCGGTGGATTGGATGCCGGATTCAAGCAGGCCGTGGAAATGGGCCTTTTCCTGGGGCCCCGCCTTGTTCTTTCTGTGGCGATCATTTCCCCGACCGGCGGCCTCGCCGACAAAGTAACCCCGTCCGGACAGTGCTTTCCTCATGACGATCCCATGATCCCATCGGGCATCGCCGACGGAGACGACCCAGTGCGCGCCAAGGTACGTGAGATGTGCCGAGTCGGGGCCGATGTTATCAAGTTCGCCACCACCGGCGGCGCCAGTTCTCGCCCCGGCCACGGCCCCCTGGATATCGCATTTGGCCCCTCGGAGGTAAAGGCCTTAATTGATGAATCAAAGGCTCTGGGCCGCAGGACCATGTGCCACGCCGTGGGCGGGCCCGGCTTGAGAATGTGCGTCGAGGCCGGCGCCCACTCGGTAGAGCACGGTTGCTATCTGGCCGAGGACCCGGACCTGCTAAAGATGATGGCCGATAAGGGTATCTTCCTGGTACCTACATTTGAGATTTACGAATTCCACGCCACCCTTAGCGCGCCCCACATGCAGGCCCGGTCGCGCGCCTTGATGGACATCCACAGGGAGACCATGCATCAGGCGCTGGCTGCAGGAGTCAAGGTGGTAGCTGGTACCGACGCCGGCGGCTACGTCCACGGCGACAACGCTCGGGAAGTCCAGATAATGGTAGAAAAGGGAATGTCCAACATGCAGGCCATCCAGGCCTGCACCGGCTGGGCTGCCGAATGCGTGGACATGGCCAAGGATATTGGCACGGTTACCAAGGGAAGATACGCCGACTTGCTGGTGCTGGACGGAGACCCATTGAAGGACATTGAACTCATCCGGCGCCCTGAAAGTATCAAGATGGTAATGAAGGGAGGCCAAACTGCCGTAGACCGGCTCCCTGTCCGCGATCCCCAGCCCGTTGGCTAGACCATCCAAGTGAAGGTACCAACAGCGGGTCGGCCGCTATGTCAGCCGACCCGCTCATTTTGGTAAACAATGCGTTTTCACGTCCTGACCCTCTTCCCGGAAGCCTTCGAAGGGCCGGTCCGGCACAGTATGCTGGGCAGGGCGCTCCAGCGCGGCCTTATTTCAGTACAGATAACCGATATCCGTTCCTACACTCACGACGCCCACGGCACAGCCGACGATTACCAATTCGGGGGCGGCCACGGGATGGTGCTCAAGCCCGAACCCATTTTTGACGCAGTATCCGACTCACTCTCTCCCTACGACGAAGACTCACGCCCTTTCATTCCCATCGTCCTGCTGTCTCCTCAGGGCCGTAGGTTGGACCAGCAACTGGTGCTGGAACTGGCGCAAGCCCCGGCCATGGCCCTGATTTGCGGCCATTACGCCGGCGTGGATGAGCGAGTCCGCAACAATCTGGCTACCCACGACGTCAGCATCGGCGACTACATCCTGACCGGTGGCGAACTGGCAGCTATGGTGGTCATCGATGCTGTTTCCCGGTTTGTTCCTAACGTGGTTGGATCTGCCGAAAACGTGCTGGAAGACTCCATCACCTCCGGCCTGCTGCAGCACCCTCTCTACACCCGCCCGGCGGATTTCAGGGGTCTCTCAGTGCCTGAAATTCTCCGCTCGGGCCACCACGGGGAGATCGACCGCTGGCGCCGCCAGGAGTCCCTGCGACGGACCCTGGCAAGCCGACCAGACCTGCTTGACTCCGCTCACCTGACCGAAGCCGACTTGGCATACCTCGCCGAACTTGGCCATAAGTCTACTGCCGAGACAACAAGCATCCCTCCTAATCTTGATGAATCATCCCATTCCTGATGCCCAAGTCCGAGTTCAAATTCTCCACTCCCGTTCGGGTACGCTGGATGGAATGCGACGCCCAGGGCATCGTATTTAATGGCGCTTACCTGGGCTACCTGGAAATTGCCCAGGCCGAATACTTCCGTAATCTGGGCTTTTCCATCTACCGCATAGCCCAGAACGGCTACTTCGACAGCGCCGTCGTAAAGGCCGACCTTGCATTCAAGGCCCCCGCCCGGGTTGACGAGGTTCTGGAGCTATTTGCGCGGGTGGCCCGCATTGGCAATACCAGTATTACCCTGCTAGTAGAAATCTATGCAGCAGGCTCTGACAAGTAGCTGACCAACATAGAAGCAGTGTACGTGGGATTTTACGCCGAATCGGGAACGACCAGGAGGGTCCCGGACGCCATCAGATCACTGGTAGAACACTTCGAAGCTATGGGAGAAGCGCTGAGCCTGGAAGAATTTCCTGACCTCTTGGAGGCTGCCAGTTAGTCTATTGAAGCCTCAGCGGGGCGAAAGGACTAAACCATAAAGACTGGGGACTCGTCCAGGTTTATGCGAGTCTCTTGCGATATGCCGGTGCGGAGAAACTTGGGGAGGTTAAACATACTCTGGTGGGTCTCGCCATCGTAAAACGCCAGATCCCGACCGGTTCGCTCCGCCAGCAACCGGTCAACCTCTTCTGCACCGAGGATGGGCAGCTGCGAGTCGGAGGCAATGTTGAACCCCCAAAGGGTCTGGAAGGCAGGTACGTGAATCTGGCACGGCACACAGTGGGCAAAGGTAGAGGAAAGGGTACGATTGATAGTGGTAAAGCACTCCTGGTGACTAAGCAACCCTGCCGGCCCGGATTGTGTTACGAGGATGCCACCGGGATTAAGCCTGGCCTTGGCGATCTCATAATACTGCCTGGTGTACAGCAAATAGGCCGGGCCACCTTCCATGGGGTCAACCAGGTCCATAATCATCACGTCATAGGTTTCGTCCGTCTCCGCCAGATGGGCCCTGGCATCCCGGTGCAGCAATTGCACCCGAGGGTCGTCAAACCCCCCCTGGTGGTGGCGTGGCAGATATTGGCGGCAGAGTTCCACAACCTCCTCGTCCAGGTCAATCATAACCGCCCGTTCTACCGTTTTGTGGGTTAGCGCCTCGCGCAACGTACCACCTTCGCCACCCCCGCCAATGAAAACGGTAACAGGATTGGGGTGGAGGAGCATTGCAGGGTGAACCAAACTCTGGTGGTAGATATGCTCATCCCGCTCCGTGGACTGGGTCTTGCCGTCCAGGACCAGGCTGCGTCCGTAAAGGTCAGACTCCAGCACTTCCACATGCTGGTATTCGGTTCTTCCAGAAAAGAGAACCTGCTGCACCCTTAACATCACGGCCAGATCGGGGTAAACCGTTTCGATGAGCCACTTGCCGGTAAGTTCTTCCATCTGAAAAGGGAAAATCCTTTATGCCTGAACGCCAACCGGCAAGGAGAGTAGCCCCCGACTTACTTCAGTGATCTCCGGGGATCTGGACTCGAACAGTTCGATCATGATCTGCGCGGCATCCCGGGGCTCAAAGGAGGAACCGCAGGTGAAGATGTCGGCGGCGGCGTAGTTGTACTCCGGCCAGGTGTGGATCGATATGTGGGACTCGGCGATAGATAATATGCCGGTGACCCCTTGTGGACTGAACTGATGGAATGACTCGCCAATTACGTGCGCCCCCACGCCTTCGGCGGCTCCATACAGAACACTGCGGACGTGGTCCAAGTCGTCAAGAAGTTGGGGGTTACTCTCCTTGAGCTCCAACAAAAGGTGCAGACCTAGTACATTCAATCACCTGCCCTCCTCTTCACTATCGGGGGCTTTCCCCCTGAATTACGGGAAACGATTCTAGATTTTATATTTAATTTCATTGGCAATCAATACCCTGCTGCCTCCATTTCCCAAGTCTAATCCAGTCGTTGCCTTTGGGTGCCCGTTATGTCACCATTCGGAACGGAGCAACTCTTCAGTCCAGGAGTGTACCTCACCCGTTCTGCTTGGCCATTCGATTAATGGTGGAAAACTCTGGTAGCCGCTGAGTCAACCATCCCCGGTGGCTCTTCGACAGGCTAAACACGAAGGGTAAAATCGCCTTTTGCATGATTGCTCGCTGTAGGCGACAGATTCGTCCTATTTCGTGCTGATTCAAATCAGCTTGTAGAATTACCGAAGCTGGTAAGGCTTCAGCTCCGAAAGCGACTATTTCCGTTAGCCTCGGAACCCGGTGTTCGATGACATTTGCTCATTGACTATCCACCTTGCCGCCGATACAATCGCCGCACATGGCTCGCATATTTGACCTTCATATCCATACCACCAAGGGCAGCGCCGACAGCAACCTTTCCCCTGAGGACCTGATTCTCGAGGCTGAGCGGCTAGGTCTGAGGGGGCTTTGCATCACCGAGCACAGCGGCCCCTGGGACCGGCATGAGTTTGAGCGGTTTGCCAGTCGCCATAATGTGGTGCTCGTCAGGGCCATGGAAGCCGACACGGACATGGGCCACATGCTGGCCTTCGGACTGGACAGTTACCAATCAGGTTTCCACAAGGCGGAAATTCTCTGCAAGGCGGCCCGGGCCCAGGGTGGGTTCGTGGTAAGCGCCCATCCCTTCCGCGGAGTCCTGGGCAAGCATATGCGGGAGCGCCCCTACCTCTACCGTTCCCTGCCCGATGAGCCGATGCCCACCATTCCGGAACAGGCATTGGAGCACCCCGTATTCAAGCTTGCCAACGCCATCGAGGTGGTCAACGGCGGGACTGCGGACGAGGAAAACGGCTTTGCTATGGAAGTTGCCAGCCTCCTTGGTATGCCGGTAACCGGAGGCAGCGACGCCCACTCCGTGCACGGGCTGGGACGTTACGTTACCGCCTTCGCCGACGAAATAAATACGGAGGCGGAATTCTTGACCGCCCTGCGCTCCGGAGACTACTTCCCTGCCGTGGGATTGAGGTTCGGACAACTTCGACCCTATACCGGTTGATAACCTGCCGAGCGACGGTGTGAAGGTAGAGAGTCCCCCGGAATTTTCCTTGTTATACCTTAACCCTGCTGAAGTGGTCCGCTCCAAGACAGCCTTATGTTAATTAAGAATCCGCCAAGATGACCCTGGTACAAAGCACCGCCAACTTGCCGACGCTGGAACGAACTTTCGTAGCTCTGGACCTGGAGACGACCGGCCTGGATGCCGATCGGGAGAAGATAATCCAGGTTGGAGCGGTCAAGTTCTGTGGAGACCGGGTCCTTGACCGGTTCGATACCTTCGTTAACCCGGGTCGGGCAATTCCCGACTTTATCCAGCGCCTTACGGGCATACGGCCGGACCAGGTTAGCCGAGCCCCCCACTTTGCCGCAGTCAGCCAGGGCCTGGAGGCCTTCATTGAAGAGCACCCTGTCATTGGACACAACATCGCCTTCGACCTTCGTTTTCTGGAGACCCACGGGCTAAATCTGCCCAATTCCCGGTACGATACGTGGGACTTGGCCTCCTTCGTGCTGCCCCGCAGCGCCGAGTACTCCCTGAGTTCCCTGGCCCGCCAGTTCGGGCTGGAACACGAACGTGCCCACCAGGCCATCGACGACGCCGACGCCACCCGCCAGCTTTTCGTCACGCTCTTGCGAAAGGCTTCCGAAATGGACCCGGCGCTTCTAGCCTACATTTGCAGCCTGGCAAACCGCAGCAACTGGGGCCTAGCCAACCTCTTGACCAATCTGGAAACAAGCCCCGACGGAAGGCGACAGGCCGTAGACTCCGCTCCCATATTTAGTGCATCGGGCCTGGACTTCAGTCGATTGGCTGCTCGACTGGGTCGCCCGGAACGCCGCCGCTACGATGAAAGTCTGGTGCATCTGGGCGAGGACAAGGTCGCCCGCCTGTTAAGTCCCGATGGCCCCTTCTCCCAAGCTTTCCAGGGTTTCGAGCAGCGGGACGAACAAGAGGAAATGCTGAAGGCGGTAACGGAAGCAATCTACCATAGCAAGAAGTTAATCGTGGAAGGGGGCACGGGCGTTGGCAAGTCCATGGCCTACCTGCTGCCGGCCGTACTCTTCGCCGCTTCCAGGGGTCTGAGGGTGGTTATTTCCACCAACACCATCAGCCTCCAGGAACAGTTGATGAACAAAGACATCCCCACCGTCATCAAAATACTGGAAGGCTCCGGCCTTGTTGAGGAAGGGCTGGTCAAAGCCACTCAGCTAAAGGGTCGGGCCAACTATCTTTGCCTGCGCCGGTGGAACTACCTCGCCAACCACGACAACCCGTCGGTGGACGAGACCAGGCTTCTCAGCAAGACCGCCGTCTGGATGCAGGACACGGTAGCGGGAGACCGGGCGGAGATCAACCTTTCCGGCCGAGACGCCTTTACCTGGAGCAAGGTTTCGGCGGGTGAAAAGGGGGGTTGCCCTTCCCTCCGCAACAGCAACTCCGCCTGTTTTCTGCGCAGCGCTCGGGAGCGGGCGGATCAGGCACACATCGTCGTCGTCAATCACGCCCTCCTGCTATCCGACCTGGTTTATGGTGGGGGAATAATCCCCGACTACCAAAACCTGATCATCGACGAGGCTCACAATCTGGAGGATGAAGCCACCAGGCAGTTTGGCTTCCAATTGACGGTCGATCTTCTGGGCGAAGTAGTTGAAATGGTTACGCGCCTTAGTCGGGAGACTCGTCTTTCTCTCAATTCCTACCAACTTCAGCCTCCCGTCAGGCAGAACGGCGAAGGGTTGGTGGCGCAAATTGACGAGCTGATGCCCCGCCTGAGGCAGAACTGGAACGATATGTGGGCCGCCACACTCAGGTTTTACCAAGCCCAGGGTTCCGGCACCGACGATTTTCTTATCTCCCCGCGTTCCCGCGGCCAGCGAAGTTGGCAAGACCTGGCAACCGCGTGGGAGAACGTGGACGTTGGACTGGTAAACCTTGCCCAATCCCTGGCGAAACTATGTTCATACCTCCAGGAGACTGAGTTCCCAGTAAATTCCGACGAAGATGCAGCCGCCGGATCGGGCGACGTTTCTTCCCTCATTTCAGAGTGCAGCGCCCTGCAGGGCAATGCCGAAGAGTTAAAGGACAAAATTGCGTCCATCATAGCCAGGGAGGATTCCGCCAGGATTCACTGGGTAAAGCTGGACCAAGCGAAAGGCGAGGTCAGCCTGAATTCCGCTCCCTTAGAGGTTGGCCCCACCCTCCGGCAGCAACTTTTCGACGAAAAGGACAGCGTAGTCCTCACCAGCGCGACCCTCAGCGCCCACGGCACGTTCGATTACGCGCGCCGCCGGCTCAACCTGCCGGAGGACAGCGACGAATTGCTGGTGGGTTCCCCCTTCGACTATCGCAAAGCCGCACTGCTCATGATTCCCGAAGATATGCCTCAACCACAGACCGAGGGGTACGTGGAAGCCATGGGACGCGCCATCGTGGACCTGGCGCTAAACCTTTCCGGGAGGACTATGGCCCTGTTCACTTCCTATTCGGCCCTGCGCAACGTTGCCAACCGCATCCGCAACCGCCTGGAGCAGCACGGCATCGAAGTGTTGGCCCAGGGCGTAGACGGCCCTCCGGCGCAGATCAGTCGGCGCTTCGTCGATAACCCCAAGGCCGTCCTGCTTGGCACAAGCAGCTTCTGGGAAGGAGTGGATTTCCCCAGTGGCGTTATGCGCGCCCTGGTTATCACTCGCCTACCATTCCACGTGCCCACCGACCCTGTAGTTAAAGCCCGATCCGAGAAGTACGAAAACGCCTTTAACGACTTTTCCATACCTCAGGCGGTCTTGCGTTTTCGGCAGGGTATGGGCCGGCTGATCCGCAACAAAGGCGACAGCGGGGCCATCGTCGTTTTGGACAGACGGATAACGGGCAGGAACTACGGGCAGGCCTTCCTGCACTCAATCCCTCCCTGCACCCTCAAACCCAGCAACCTGTCAAGCCTGGGCTCCCTGGCGGCCCAGTGGATAGAAGAGGCGGACCGTGGAACTGGTCGTTGACCATCCCCTGGACCTGGAAGCCAGCCTGATGGGTGGGCAGGCTCACCGCTGGCGGATTGAGGGCGCGGAAGACGATCCCTGGTTCTCCGGCGTAGTGCGAGGCAACTTCATTCGCATGCGGCAGCCGGGCCCCAATTGTGTGGAATTCCATGCGGCCCCCTGGCCTGAGGCCTCCTGCCTCTCCATTCTCCAGCATTATTTCCGGTTGGACGACAACCTGCTCCAAATCCAGAAGGAAATCAGCCACGACTGCCGGGTAGCCGATATGGTGGACCAATACCCCGGCTTGCGCGTCCTGCGCCAGGAACCCTGGGAATGCCTGGTAGCCTACATTTGCTCGGCCAACTCAAACATCCAGCGCATACACCAGGTGCTTGAAAACATCGCCAAGGCTTTCGGCAGCCCCATTGAGCTGGACGGGCAACTGCGCCACACCTTCCCCACACCGGTGCAACTGGTAGAAGCCGGCGAAGTGGAGTTGCGCCGCCTGGGACTGGGATTTCGCGCCCCCTACGTGGATCGGGCCACCAAGGAAGTGGTCGAAGGCTCCCTGGACCTGAACGCCCTTGTGCGCCAGCCCTATTTTGACGCAAAGGAACGCCTGATGCAGTGCTACGGCATTGGCAGCAAAATCGCCGACTGCATCGCCGTTTTCTCCCTGGAAAAACTCGAAGCATTCCCCATCGACGTCTGGGTACGCCGCGCACTGGGCGAATGGTACTTCCCCGGCGAAAAACCCCCGCCTGACAGAGAACTTCTGGCCTGGGCCCAGGGCTACTTCGGCCAATACGCCGGTTACGCCCAGCAGTATTTATTCCACGGAAGAAGGCTTCAGAAGCGGGGTAAGGGGCAGTCTTCAAATGTGGGTGAGGAAGCCAGAAACGACAAGACTCGGCAAAAAAACCCGCCCGTGTCCATTAACTGACTGGCTGCTCTCCTACGGCGTCAGGAGCAGCTTGCCGAAAAAGTTGGTATCCTCCATGGTCTGGTGTGCGGTGGCGGCTTCCGCCAGCGGAAATACCTGGTGAATCGCTGGCCGAATAACTCCCCGGTTCAGCATTTCCACAATCTGCCTCATGTCCTCCTTGCTGCCCATGAAGGTGCCGTAAATCTCTATCTGGCGGGTGAAGAGCAGCCCCAGGTGCAGTTCGGCCCGTAGCCCGGTGGTGGCTCCGCAGATGGTATACCGCCCCCCGGCCCGCAGTGAATTGAAGGCGCTGGTGAAGAACTCGGCGCCCACGTGATCCACCAGAACGTCAACTCCCGCGCCGCCGGTCAGCTCCTTCACCCGTTTCACAACATCCTCCTCCCGGTAGTTGATCACCTCGTCGGCGCCAAGTTCCCGGGCCTTTGCGGCCTTCTCCGGAGTGCTGGTCGTGGCGATAACGTTGGCTCCCACCACATTCTTCGCAACCTGTATGGCCGCGGTGCCCACGCCAGCCGAGGCAGACAGTACCAGCACCGTCTCCCACGGTTGCAAGGCTGCCCGCCGCACCATCATGTTCCAAACGGGAAGAAAAGTCGTTGGAACGGCTGCGGCCTCCTCATAACTCACCGAGTCGCCAATTTTGTGGGCGTTTACCGACGGGACTGTAGTGAACTCGGCGTAACTGCCATCCGAAGCGCTGCCCATAAACCTGGAGCGAGGACAAAGATCGTCTCGCCCGGACATACAGGCCGGGCACTGGTTGCAGCTGATTCGCGGATTCACTACCACGCGATCTCCGGGCAGCAGGCTTCGGACTCCCTCTCCGACTTCCACCACATCGCCGGCGCAGTCTCCGCCAAGGATCAACGGCGGCGGAAACTCCCGACGCAGGCCACGTCCTCCCTCCCGGGTGTACAAGTCCAGACGGTTCAGCGCCGAGGCCCTGACCTGGATCTTCACCTCGCCCGCGCCTGCCGCCGGATCCGGCCGCTCTCCGTAGACTAACGCTTCCGGACCGCCGTGAGCTTCAATGTAAACAGCCTTCATCGGTCCCTCTCCTCCCTGATTCCTTTTGCCGATTATGGTTAGTAATGGGCTTGGCCCCGGGTTCCACTGGTCTAAGGCCTGCGCCCCTCATAACAGTCGTTGCAAAGGTAGACTATCGCCAGCGCCTCCTCGTGGCTCGAAATCCGGCCACAGCGAGGAATTTCGCTGTCCTGACTCCACGGTTGGTGGAACTTGCCACCGCACATTTGGCACGAGGTTTGGTGGACACCATCCAGGGCATCTTCACAGATGACGCATGACTCGCGTTCCAGTTCTTCCTGCATTTCGGGTCACCTCCCCTGAGTGTGTCCCTTCCTCGGTCTCAGTCACTACCCGTAGCCGCCACCCTCTTGGGACGTAACCAGGCTCTTCACCCACTGGCGTTCTTCTTCCTCAGAAGAGACGGTGCGGTCAATGCGCATGTCTCTCAATTGGGCCAATATTCTTCCCAGCATAGGCCCCCGAGGCACGCCCATCTCCAACAGGTCGCCGCCCTTGAGCGCCGGTTTTAAGTCGCGGTTGCCAGCCAAATACCGGTCTAAATTTCGGGCCATCTCCGGCGAATCACAAATAGTGGACACAATCCTAATTGTATCTGCTTCGTAACCCTCCAGCAGATGAACCAGCGCCGACAAGGACAGACCCGTACCTTCAAGTTGGGGTTCTAACAGCCGCAGCTCCGTGCTGCTTCGCACAACCCTTGCCCACGGGCGGGGCATATTTAGCCTTCGGACCAGGGCCTCACCGTCAGCTTGGGAAAGAGGATAGGCCAGCGCCGTCAGCCAGGGGCGCCACCCCTCCGCCGGTTTATTTTCGTCCTTTCTTTCGGTCTCGGCCCACCGCGCCAAAAATTCCCCCTGACCCAACCCCTTCACAATTGAGGAAAGCAGTCCCAATTCTGCCGCCCGGCCCAACACCTTCTCAGGGCGCCGCTCGTTGAAAATCAATTCCATCTCGTGCCGCAGTCGGTCGCCGGTTACCGCGTCGCAGCCCTTCCCATCCACCTCCGATCCAAATTGACTGAGCGTTTCTCCATCAAGTGCGAAGTCCAGCCTCTGTTCATACCGGACGGCCCTGAACAAGCGGGTGGGATCATCGTTGAAGCTTCGCGGGTGAATGGTTCGGACCAGACGATTCTCCAGATCCTGACGTCCGCCAAGAGGATCAATCAGCCCTTCTTCACCGCCGTCAAGGGGCAAGGCCATTGCGTTGATTGAGAAGTCTCTGCGGGCCAAATCATCCTGCAATGACGACGGTTCCACGGCGGGCAGGGCTCCGGGCAAGGGATAGACTTCCTTCCTGGCAGTAACCAGGTCTATTCCGGCGCCGCTCAATTCAACAGTAGCTGTGCCGAATCTGTTGTGGACTGTCACTCGTCCACTCACCTGCTGCGCCAGCGCCCGCGCCAGTGATGGGGCGTCGCCTTCGACTACAAAGTCGAGGTCCCGTATCTCCCAGCCCAGAAACCAATCCCGTACCGGACCACCAACCAGGTATACGGGGAGAGCATAAGTATTCGCCAATTCCTTCAGCGCACTGAACAGGACGAGAAGGCCACCACCGATGAGTTCTTCGATAGCAGGCTGGGTGACTAAGGGGGGACTGGGGACGTCAGCGGACGGGTTCATAGCGGAAAAATTATAGCATACGGCGGCAGGTTTCCCCGTCCCAGTCGAATCATAACTTGGCGCCGAGGAAGCCCGCTTAATTGTTGGCGGGATATAGACTATGTGCTAGAATCGGTACAATTGAAAAGGAGGTGTCGAAATGGCTGAAGCCGATTTCAAGACCTATTACGATTTTCGTTGACCCTACGTGTACAACGCTGCCATGTGGCTGGCGAAGGTACGCGAAACCACCGGACAGGAAGTAAACGTAGACTGGCAGCCCTTCTCCCTTGAACAGGTTAACAGCGATAACAAGGGAGAAGAGATCAAGTTTTGGAAACAGCCCGGCGTACTTGATGGCTCGGACAATACCTTGCTGGCCCATCGTGCCGGACTGGCCGCCAAGCGGCAGGGCAAGGAAGCCTTTGAGTCCTTCTTCATTGCCCTGCTTAAGCTGCGCCACGAAGAACGCCGCAGCCTGACCGAGTTGGAAGTGATGGAAGAGGCCGTTGCCAATTCCAGCGTCGATATGGCCCGCTTCCGGGAAGACCTGGCAGACCCTGACCTGCTGCGGGAGATCGCGGAAAGCCACACCGAGGCCGTGGAAGTCCACGGGGCGTTTGGTGTGCCAACCTACGTGTTCCCCAACGGCGGCACCGCGTTCGTCAAGATGCACATTCCACCGGATGAACAGGCCGCCGAGATTTACGAGTCTGTCACGCGGGTGATTACCGACGCTCAACACGTTGGCGAGGTCAAGCGCCCGTCACCGCCGTGGCCGCACGGCATCATCTAGGTCTAACGGGTACTGAGTTGTCCCTGGAAGACCTGGAAGCCTCTCTGGGCATGACTTTCAGCGACCGGGGCCTGTTGCGACAGGCCCTGGTTCACCGTTCCTACCTGAACGAGCATGGCGGTTCCACCCTTGACTCCTACGAACGCATGGAGTTTCTGGGCGATGCCGTGCTTGAACTGGTTGTTTCTACTGAGCTTTTCCAGAACCTGCCTCGGGTGGACGAAGGAGAGTTGACCAAGGGGCGCTCTTCCCTGGTTTGCCGCTCCAGCCTGGCCCGCGCCGCCCGTCGCCTCTCTCTGGGCAAGTATCTTTCACTGGGAAAAGGTGAAATGGAGTCCGGGGGGCACAACCGAGAGTCCATCCTTGAGGAGTCCTTTGAGGCCCTGGTTGCGGCCATCTACTTGGATCAGGGATACGATACGGCTCGCCACTTTGTTCTCGGGGCTCTTGAGCCTGACTTTGACAGCATTTGGAGCCTGGGCCGGGCCGTCGATAACCCCAAGTCCCGCCTGCAGGAGCTGATTCAGGGCATGGGCAGGCCCACTCCCCATTACGAACTGATCTCGTCTGAGGGCCCCGACCACCAACCAGTCTTTACCGTTCAGGTGCTGGTGGGGGACGAAGTGTTGGGCCAAGGGGCCGGCAACCGTAAGACCGATGCGGAACAGGCCGCCGCCCTGGTTGCCCTGGAAGGTGAGGCCACTACCTCCGCTCATAAGTCCCGCAGCGAAACTTATACTCAGGCTGCATCTCTGCCCAATGGATCAGCCCACTCCAAGAAACTTGAAGACCCCCTTAAAGGCAATCTATGCTCTCTTTCTTCCAGAGAAACCGGGAAAGCAACAAGCAAAAGACCGACGAAGGAGTCAAACGAAGCCGGGAACGCTGGTTCGGCCGCATCCTTGACGTCCTTCGCTCCTCTAACCTGGATGAAACGGTTTGGGAAGAACTTGAAGAAATCCTGATATCCGCCGACGTTGGTGTCGACTCTACCCTGCGCATCGTCGAAGAACTTAGGGAAAGGGTTCGGAACGAGGGCATCTCGGACGCCGACTCCACCTTCAACCTTCTTAAGGAAACCCTGGCCCATGAATTGGCTCGCGGAGAGTCTCCCGAAGCCTGGGCTGAGGGTAGTGCCGGGACGGGGCCCTACGTCATACTTATGGTTGGCGTTAACGGAGTGGGCAAGACTACCAGCATAGCCAAATTGGCCTATCACCTTACCCGGGAAGGAAAGAAAGTCGTTCTCGGCGCCGCCGACACCTTCCGTGCCGCCGCCGAGGAACAGCTGGAAATCCTTGGTGACCGGGTGGGCGTAGAAGTAATCAGCCACCAGTCCGGTGCCGACCCCGGCGCCGTCGCCTATGACGCCTACCACGCCAGCAAGGCCCGAGGCGCAGATGTGCTGATTGTAGATACGGCGGGTCGGCTTCATACTCGCACCAACTTGATGGAAGAGTTGAAAAAGGTCCACCGGGTCATACGCCGGCTGGACCCAAACGCCCCCCAGGAAGTGCTGCTGACCCTGGACGCCACGACCGGACTGAACGGTCTGACCCAGGCCAGGGCATTCACCGAGGCGGTAGGCTGCACCGGAATTTTTTTGGCCAAGCTGGACGGCACAGCTCGGGGTGGAATTGCCCTGGCCATTAAGCAGGAATTGAATGTACCCATTCTCTTCATCGGCACCGGAGAGTCCCTGGAAGACATTGCACCCTTTGATGCCGAAGATTTCGTGGAATCTCTTCTCTCCCCGGTTTCTTGATCTGGGGCCAATCCCCCTGCTTAGCGGCGGCCCTCGATGAACGTGCTCCCCTCAGTCCTCCTTCCTCATTTCCCAAGTGTAGGACTCGTAAGCACATTCCCTTGTTTGAACGGGGCCTGCCGTGTCTGATCCGTTGGCCTGGCTGCTCCTGGTCTCTCTTATTGGACTGCTGGGTTTCCCACTGTCATTCCTTCTCTTTGGACAGCTGGCAGACCGGGGATACGCTTTCTCAAAGGCACTGGCGCTGCTCTTGGCGGCGTATGTACTCTGGGTCCTGGGCTTGACCGGCTCAGTGCTGAACGTGCCTCAGACTGTAGTGGGTATCCTGGTTGCCGGTGTAGTTCTTTTCGGCTGGCTATACTACCGCCGCTGGCCCGAACTGGAAGCCTTCCTGCGGGCCCAGTGGCGGTACATCCTGATAATAGAAGGCCTCTTCCTGGTCTCCTTCCTGGCCTGGCTATACATCGTTTCTGAAGTTCCTGGCATAAACCATACCGAAAAGCCCATGGACTTCGCCTTCCTGACCAGTATTCTTCAGAGTGCAACTTTCCCCCCGCCGGACCCGTGGCTTTCCGGCCATTCCATTAGCTACTACTACTTTGGCCATTTCATCATGGCTCTGCCCATGAAACTGGCGGGAATCACCTCCAACGTGGGCTATAACCTGGCCTTGGCCACACTACCTGCCCTGGTGGTCGTGGGCGCATTGGGACTCACCTACAACCTGGTCCGGCATACTGGCGGCAGCTTCCGGTCCGGAATTCTGGCCGGCCTGCTGGCATCCCTGCTAATAACCGTCATGGGCAACCTAGAAGGCATTCTCGAGTTCATTCAGGTGCGGGGCTTGGGCAGCGATGGATTCTGGCAATGGGCAGCGATAAAGGACTTGAACGGGACTGCCGGCGCCGGTTTATTTCCGGACACCAACTGGTGGTGGTGGCGGGCCACCCGTGTAATTGATACGGTGCGGGACGGGGTCAGCCTGGACTACACTATTACTGAGTTCCCCTTCTTCAGTTTTCTGCTGGGCGACCTGCACTCCCACGTCCTGGCTCTGCCTTTCGTCCTGCTGACCCTGGCCCTGACACTGAACTTGTACCGCACCCCTGAACCTATCGGCATACGCTGGATCCTCCGACACCCATGGCAATTGCTGGCTATGTCCCTTTGTTTTGGAGCGCTGGCCTTCATAAACTCTTGGGACTTTCCGGTCTATGCCGCCATCCTGGCAGCCGTAACCCTGGCCAGGTCCTGGGGAGACCAATGTGCCCTCCAGCCCGCAGACACAATCCAGGCGGCTGCCTCGCAATCAATAGCCGAGGGAATGGCCACCCTTCGTCGAGCATTTATACATTCAGTCGTGTTTCTCGCTCCGATCCTTGCCGTGTCAATTTTCCTCTTCCTACCTTTCTACATTGACCTGACTTCCCAGGTCTCAGGAATCCTGCCCTACCTGGGACCTTCAACTCGTCCCCTTCACTTCGTACTGGTCATAGGCATTCCCGCCTTGCTCGGCATTACCTTCCTGTGGCTTCAAGCGGGACGTATGTTGCGCCCATTGCCCTTCCATGCCCCGGTCATTGTGTTGATCGTCGCAGTGGCCGGGGTGCCTTTAATTCTGTGGCTTATTCTTGCTTCCACCTGGGGTGCTTTAACCCAGGGTTTGGAAAGCTTGCCGTCGATGCTGGCAGTACGTTCATTCACCGTCCTCCCGGTACTGGCGTTGGCGGGGCTTGCCGGGTACCTGGCTTTTCACCGATTGACCAACGAAGGCAACAACATCGTGGCGTTTCCTCTGCTGCTGCTGGCCGGCGCCTTCTACCTCCTGGCCGGGGCGGAACTCTTCCATCTCGTCGATTTTTTTGGAAATCGAATGAACACGGTCTTCAAGGTCTATTACCAAGCGTGGCTGATTCTCGGCATCGTGGGCGCCTATGGCGTTTATTGCTGGTTGGCCGAAGTGAAAACCTTGAACCGGAACCGAATACTGATTCGGACAGCCTGGACCGGTGTACTGACTGTTCTCCTCGTTGCCGCCCTTTACTACCCGGCAGGGGCCGTCCTCGACCGTACCGGATTGTTTCGCGAGGGGCACAGTTTTCAGGACAACACTCTGGACGGCCTGGCGTACATCAAGGGCCAGTCCCGGGGCGAGTACGCTGCCATAGCCTGGCTGCGCGACGAGGCGGCTCCCGGCAATTTGGTTGAAGCCGTCGGGGGCGACTACTCCGAATACGGCAGAATATCCGCAGCCACCGGTCGGCCCGCGGTCCTGGGCTGGAAGGGTCACGAACACCAGTGGCGCGGCACCACCCAGATATTCAGCGGGCGCGAGGAGAACATAGCCCAGATTTACCAGTCCACCGACACCACTGTTGTACGGCAACTTCTTGACCGTTATGATGTCCGCTACGTTTTCCTTGGCCACCGCGAGCGGGCCAAGTACGGCATCGACCGACTGCCCGCTGCCGAGGGTGTGCTTGAAACCGCCTTCTCCAGGGACGACGTAATTGTCTATCAAAGATTCGCGGGTCCCTGAACCAGCGGAAATGACTACGCCCAACGAGACTCACCATACCGGCCGGCAAACCGCCAGACCTTCCTTCGGCCAATCCTGGCTGGGGCGGAGCTTCCTTTTCCTTGGCGCTACCGTGGAAGGCAGGTACATATCGGGCTTTATTACTATCGCTATTGCGGCCCTGGCCCTGCGTCTGTGGGAACTGACCGGGCGGACCATGCACTATGACGAAGCCATCCACCTTTATTATTCCTGGCGTCTAGCCAACCTGGAGGGCTTCGTCCACTCCCCCTGGATGCACGGACCCTTTCAGATTGAACTGGTAGCGCTGTTTCTACGTCTTTTTGGCGACACCGATTTCGCGGCCAGGCTGGCCTACGTCCTCTTCGGGACGGCGCTGATCGTCCTACCCTTCTTTCTACGGGACTATCTGGGCCGGACCGGAGCAATGCTCACCGGAGTGATGCTGACCATCTCCCCGTCCCTTCTGTATTTCAGCCGGTTTGGACGCAACGACATTATCATGGCATTCCTGACCGTTGCTCTTTTCACCCTGTTGTGGCGATACACACGCAATCCCAGAAATCATTACCTGTACCTTGCCTCAGCCGTGCTGGCAGTAGCCTTCGCGGCCAAGGAAACGGCCTACATCATCTCGGCCATATTCGGAGCCCTGGCCCTGTTGTTAGCCATTCCCTATTCTGGTCTGGCCGATACCCTGTCCAGACGGTTACGAAAAGACTCCAACCCAGTCCAAACCGAGACGTCCCCAGACAACGCTAGCCAGGGACCCGAGTCAGCGTCCAACGCCGAACACTTTGCAGTGGAACGCGCCTCGAGTTTCTTGAGGAAGCTGGACCTGTCGCGCCTCAATCCTGCCGGTGGATTTCTTCTCCTGCTGATCACCTTGACTCTGCCCCTTTGGTCCGCCGTCGTCGAACTGCTTCGCGAAATCGGAGCTGTCATGGCCGGCAAACTGGGATGGGCCAAGGCGCAGGAAGTCCTGGAAGGTGGCTTCGGGCTGACACTGGTGGGACGGGACGGCATCACCCAGGGCATTGTGGGCGCACCCCTCTGGGAAGCCCCTTTTGTACAATTGCCTCTGCCCTCCCCGGCTGGTTGGATCGCCGGAATCCTGGGATTGGCGCTGATCGCCGTCTGTGGTCTCATTGGCTGGAGACTCGGTACGTCGAAAATCGGAAAGACAGTTGGACTTGTCATCCCCGTCGGGGCATCCTACGTTGCCGGCTTTGCCTTGCTGCGCCCTACCCAATCCGGGCTGGATATTCTCCTTAGCGTCCTGATGGCAGCGATATGCGTGGCTGGCTTCGTACTCTTACGTGCCCCCTGGCGACACAGTTTCTTCTTGATCTTTGTGCCCTTCGTCGTCACCCTGGTCTATTTCGCCCTGTTTTTGCCCGTAGTAGAAATAAACGGGCTGCTGCCCGGCATCCTGCCTGAAGGAGTAGAAGTCGCCATCGACGGCAACGGCGTACCGCTGAATTTCCTCGTAGCCGGCGCAATCCTCATAGCGATGAGGGTCATTTCCCTGGCATTGGGATTGCTGTGGAAGGGAGGAGTCTGGCTGGCCTGCGCCGTTATTTTTGGTACAGTCTGGGCAGTTCTCTATACCACCTTCTTCACCAACCTGGCCGGAATATTTAGCGGGTCCTGGCAGGGCATGGGCTATTGGATAGCCCAGCAGGAGGTAGCACGGGGCAACCAGCCCTGGTACTACTATCTCGTGGGAATGTCAGTGTACGAATTCCTGCCACTGGTATTCGGTGCCATCGCCGCAGTCCTTTTTCTTGTGCGCCGCGACCCCTTCGGCATGGCCCTGGCATTCTGGACTTTTGTGAATCTCCTGGCCTACACCATAGCCAGCGAGAAAATGCCCTGGCTCTTGGTGAACATCACCGTGCCTTTCATCTTCCTGGCCGGGAAACTCCTGGGAGAACTTGTGGATCGGGTCCGGTGGCACGAGGCGCTGGAAGAGGCCCAGCGCCTTCCCTCCCTGTTGCTTCTCGCCATTCCTGCCTTCATCTTGGCAGCCGGCGGCTATGTTGCCCTTAAACTTACTGGCAATTCGGACTCTTCCATTTACACAGCGGTCTTCCTTCTCGCAATTCTGCTGGCGCTGGCCCTGTTCGCTGCATGGCTGGTCCGGCAGTCCGGACCCGGCAACGGCACAGCCCTGGTCTCACTGGGTATCGCGGCCTTTCTTGCTGTCGCCACATTATGGGTGGCGGTCCAGGCCGCATACACTTATGATGACTCACGGCCCGAAATCCTGGTATACGCCCAGGGAAGTTACGACCTTAGGCAGAGCCTTGCCGAACTGGATTCGCAATTCTTCCAGGACCCAGATTCGACCCTCCTTTCCGAGCCCGTGCGCGTTGACTACGATGCCTGGTACCCTCTCCAATGGTACGTGCGGCAAGTCGACCAGGAGGGCCAACTCCAGTTCACCTGCTTTAAGGATGAGGACGGCGAGGGAGGCTGCAGCACTCCTCCGGAAGGCCCCGAAGGTTCAGCCTTCCTTGTGGCTTCCCATAACCGACCCTCTTCCCCGGGCGCAATGCGAGGATTTGACGAACTGGAAACCCGCAGGAATCTACTGTGGTTCCCTGAGACATACCGCAGGCCCGGCGAAGACCGCCAGAACGAAGAGATCGTAGAGGAAGTCCTGGCAGACCTGAAATACTTCCGCGAAGCCGCCTCTGACAAGGATAAGTGGCGCCAGGCGCTGGACTACCTGTTTACCCGAGATATGGAGTCCGACTGGTTCAAATCGGAGTATTATACTTACGTACGTCAGGATTCTTCCGCTACAGGTGGACTTCAGTAAGCCGCGGCAGGCTTATCAGTTGAGGGGACGAATTAGTTGAACTTTAGAAACTGGCGGCTTTGGCTGGGCGTCGGCGTCAGCGCCGTTTTCCTGGTCTTTCTGGCCTGGACCATCGAGCTAGAGGACCTGGTGCGAGCTCTGAAGGAGGCCAACTATCTTTATCTGGTGCCTGCCGTCGCCATCTACTTTGTTGGCATCTATTTTCGAGCCGCCCGGTGGAGATATATCCTGTCCCCGGTTCGCGACGTGTCTGCCCTGCGGCTATACCCGGTGGTTGTGATGGGGTACGCCGCAAACAACGTGCTTCCCGCCAGGGCCGGGGAGTTGGTCCGGGCCTACTACATGGCCCAGCGAGAGAACTTTAGCGGCAGCGCTGCCCTGGCCACCATCGGAGTGGAACGCATTTACGACGGTCTTACCCTCTTCGTAATTACCGTATTTTCCACCCTGCTTCTGTTGCTGCTGGGCGCTTTTGGCGACGTGGGTGAGGTCTACCGCAACACCGGTATCGCCCTGGCCGTGGTCGCCGGAGTCACCCTTCTGGCCGGACTGGTAGTTATTACCGTCATTGCCACCAACTCTCATACTATGTCCGTCGTTGACCGCATAATCGCGTTACTGCCCGAGGGTGTCAGGCCCAGGCTCAAGTACCTGGCGTTCAACTTCATCCAGGGACTCAGCATCCTCAGTTCTCCCCGTCAGCATTGCATGGTTTTCCTCCTTTCCCTGCCCGTCTGGATTGCCGAGGTTGCCGTCTACCTGACGGTAGGTTATTCCTTTGGATTGCAGGACCACCTGGGTTCCCACCTTAACCTGGCCCTGGCCATCGTGCTGGTAACTGCCACCTCCAACCTGACCACCGCCGTGCCCGTTACTATTGGCGGCATCGGTCCCTTCGAACTCGTCGCCCAGCAGACTCTGCGTATCCTGGGGGTGGGTGGCGCAGTAGCTGCCAGTTATGCCCTGGTAGTTCACCTGGTAGCCCTTTGGCTGCCCGTGAATTTGGCGGGGCTGGCATTCATGTGGCGCGAGAACCTGTCCCTGACCCAGATGGCATCCTCTCGGGGAGAGGATGCCGAAGCCGACGAACAGGCCATCAAGAATCGGGGTGCTGGCCGATGCGGATAGGAATTATTGGCGGGGGCGCTGCCGGGCTGGCCGCGGCCTATGAACTAACCCGGCAGGGACACTATGCCGAGGTGTTCGAAGTCGCTCCCTTCCTGGGAGGCCAGGCATCCACATTCGATATCGGAGGCGGCCGGCTGGAACGGGGCTACCACCATCTCTTCGTCAGCGACACCGCAATAACCGAACTGATCCACGAACTGGGTCTCGGCGACCAACTGGCCTGGCTGGAATCGAAAGTGGGGATTTACCACAGCGGTCGCATCTGGGACTTCGCAACCCCCCTGGACCTGCTGAAGTTCAGCCCGCTGACCCTCGTCCAGCGCATCCGGCTTGGGCTACTGACCTTTGTCCTGCAAAAGACCAGGAACTGGCAAAAGTTTGAGGGCGTAACCGCCCAGGACTGGCTTACCCGCAATCTGGGCAGGGATATCTACGAGGCAATCTGGGAACCCATGCTTCGCGGCAAGTTTGGCGAGCATTATGACCGGATCAGCATGACCTGGCTTTGGGGCAAAATATACCTGCGAGTGGCATCGAGGGGGAAGACGCTACATAAGGAACGGCTTGGCTACCCCATGGGCAGCTTCGGCGAAGTCTTCGAACGTCTGGAGGAAGAGATTCTGCGGCTGGGAGGTGAGGTCCACATATCCGCCCGGGTTAACGGCGTGATTGTGGAAAACGGAATTGCCTCCGGCCTGGAAACGCAGCTTGAAGGTCAAGACCCAAGCCGGATCAACTACGACGCCATCATCGCTACGACTCCCTCTTACGTTTTCGTGCACCTGGTGCCGCCTTTGCCGGAAGAGTACCACCAAAAGCTGGTCAGTACTCAATACCTTTCCGCAGTATTGGTCATCCTTGCCCTGGACCGTCCCCTTACGTCCAAATACTGGCTCAACGTGGCCGACCGGAGTCTGCCATTCGTAGGGGTCATCGAGCACACCAATATGATCGATCCGTCCCTCTACGGCGGCAATCACATCGTCTATTTAACAAACTACACCCCCCGTGACAGTGAACTCTACGCCAAGACCAGCGAACAGTTGCTGGAAGATTTTATCCCCCACCTCCAAAAACTGAATCCCCAGTTTGACCGGTCCTGGATAAGGGAGTACTACCACCATAAGGTGGACGGCGCGCAGCCCATCATTGGAGTCAACTACGGTGACCAGATTCCCGACCACCGCACTCCAATTGAGAACCTGTACCTGGCCAACACGACCCAAATATACCCAGAGGACCGCGGAACCAACTACTCCGTCAGAATGGGGCGCGAAGTAGCCCGAATGGTAATGGATGATTTGGGTGCTGCCTGAGGTTTCTTGGAGAATCTAAAAGGTTCGTTTGAATGGCTTATCTGGCACACCAATTGGGGCAGCGGCTCAGACGGGCTTCAGGCAGCGGATCGAATGGGACGCTGTATTTGTAGACGCAGGCCTATACGTCTGCCCTGGCCTCCAACACGAAACCACCTAAATTGGAACGCTTCAGAAGCTCTCAGGGCAATGGCATTTAAACATGGACCAGGGCGCAAGGTGAGAATTTTTTGATTTCCGTCCCATTCCGTCTCAATTTGTCCCATTCTTGCCCTCATCATCGGCCTGGGCAGACACCCAGGTATGCCCCTACGCTCTCATCCCCGGACCCTGGCCCTCAGAACCAGGGGAGATTGTGTTCTCAATTGTGGCGGTGGGTTATGCCGGGTGGCAAGGGGGAAGAGTCAATTGCCTGGTAAGCAGGGCAATGAGAGGACGGCACTACCGTCTCTTTGCTCACTGCTGCGGAGGCGGGAACAACGGGCTTTCCCCGGATCATAATGCGATTGCCTTGCAGAAGCTCTACCCGGCAATGCAGAATCGAGGTCAGACTGCTATAATAGCCCACTGGAAAACATATCAGAGAAACAAGTCGTTCTCTCCAAAACTACCACCACCTCATCGGAGCTTGGAGTTGGCAGTGCTAAGCAAGAAAACCCGGGAAACAGAGGGCGGAGAAAGCCGCCGCAGCTTTTTGGCCAAGATGGGCATAGGAATTGCCGCCATGGCCGGTGTTTACGCCGGCTTGGTTCGACCTGGCGCTAAGCAGTCCACCACCGGCGGAGAGTTCCCGGGCCCCGACTCCATTTTCCATCCCGCCCAGGACCCTCGCCAGGACCCGCGACGGCAAAGTTAGAGTTAGTACGTCCTGCCCTCTGCCCTATCACTAGTCTAGTTCTGGCTGGCCAGGGCTCGTACCTTACCGCCGGCCGAACTCCCGCTCCATGTTATAGGCGCTGAAGTGGATCAGCGTAGGCCTACCATGCGGGCAGGTGTGGGGGTTGTCCGTAACCTCCAGTTGCTCCAACAGGGCCCGCATTTCCGGTTCCGTCATGGATTGCCCGGCTCTTATCGCACTGTGGCAAGCCAGCGAAGCCGCCAATACGTCCTCCCGCTCTTTCAAGAGTCCCTCAAAGGCCACCATATCCAGCACATCAACCAACGCTTTGCCCGGATCCTGGGTAGTCAGCACCGCGGGCACCGCCCGAACCAGGTAAGCCGTGCCTCCGAATTCCTCGAGCTCAAATCCGTAGTCCGACAGGAACTCACGTTGCTCCGCCAATGTAGACACTTGCCCGGTGGTTAATTCCACGTGCACGGGCGCCAACAGAGGCTGAGACAGCGACTCTCTTTGCGAGGCCTCTCTAACTATGCGGTCGAACAGCACTCTTTCGTGGGCCGCATGCTGGTCCACCAAATACATGCCGTCCGGGCTCTCGGCCACAATATAGGTCAGCCTGACCTGGCCCACCACCCGCAGGACCGGCAGAGTCTGTTGAGGTGTGAGTGCCGCCTCCTGCGGCCCGTAACTTTCCGGCTGGGCCGGTCCACTGCCCGGTACACTTCCCCAATTCCCGAGCGTTGATGAGGTTTGGGAAGTTCGCCCATCGAAGGGACTGCGGAAGAATCCCCCAACTCCCGCTTCGTCGCTCCCGACGGGCCCGCGCCCGATTGTGGGACTGTGCACGGACCTTACGGGTGAGTGGGCAACCAGCGCGGCCCTTACTCCTCTTTGCAGCGCCGAATAGACCTTTCCATCCTGCCGAAACCTGACTTCACGCTTGCCTGGATGCGAGTTGACGTCAACTTCGTCATAGGGTAACACCAGGTTCAACACTGCCAATGGATACCGCTTTTCAGGAAGAAGCCCATGGTAGGCCTCTTCCAGCGCGAAAGTGAGCATCCGACTCTGTATCCATCGCCGGTTCACAAAGAATGTCATATAGGTCCGGTTAGCCCGGTGCAGCGAGGGATTTCCCGCAAATCCTTCTACCCGGTACCCCGAGTCCGGATCTTCCCCAGATACTTCCAGCAGGTTAGCCGCCACCTCCGAACCGTAGACCGCAACCATAGCATTGGCCTGCCGCCCGTCGCCGGGCGTTGACAGCGTCGTCCGATCGCCAACCTTCAGGCTAAACGCAATTTGCGGGTACGCCAGTGCGTAACGAGCCACCAAATCACCAATTCGCCCCCCTTCCGCTGTGGGAGAACGGAGAAACTTTCGCCTGGCCGGAAGGTTCCCAAACAGGTCTCCCACCTGGACCGTAGTGCCCGGTGGGCAGCCTTGGGACCCCTCCTCTATTAGTTTCCCCCAGTCCATTTCCACACCGTAACCCACGTCCGAATCATGCTGTTTTGTGGTCATGGTCATTTGGGAAACTGCGGCTATGCTGGGCAGGGCTTCGCCTCGAAACCCAAGAGTGGGAATGGCATCCAGCAGACCAGGGTCATCAAGCTTGCTAGTGGCGTGCCGCTGGAATGCCAGGACCACCTCTCCCGGGGGAATCCCTGCCCCGTCGTCAGCCACACTGATGCTTTCGATGCCACCGCCGCGGATTTCCACCGAAATGCGGGTCGCTCCGGCATCGATTGAGTTCTCAAGAAGTTCCTTTACTACGGAGACAGGTCGCTCAACCACCTCGCCGGCAGCGATCTGTCCGGCAAGTTCGTGGGGCAGTTGCCTGATTGGCATGGATAACCTCCCTCACCACAAGCCGAAGTCGCACCTGGACGTCTGCAAGCGGCAACGGGAATTGCCCAAGAGGCTGGGAGGAAGGCTAGAAAAGAGGGAGCACCGTGCCCTTCGCCTTGTACTGGGTGTCCTCCGAAGTGCCGCTATTGGCAAAGTCGCAGACGATCTGGTAGATTCGGTCCATCTGCTGGTCCACGCTTCGCGCGAAGAAATAGGGAGGGACCCAGGCCCCGCCGAAGGCAGCGACGACTTCGGGATAGTCATCTATAACAAACTCCGGCTCGAAGGGTATTTTCAGCTCCTCGAGGCGCTCGTGGAAGTGGTTAGTGGGCTTTTCGTATACTCCGCTGACGTAGGAGCTTAGCTCGTGCTTCTCTATGACTTCCCACCGCTCACCCATTCCAGACCAGATGAATATCTCGTGGTTGTCATTCAGGAGTTTCTGGAAGGTCTCCTTGGTACCGGGCCGAAGGGTATCATCCAGGCCAAGGATGGTGTAGTCAACGTCAAAAAAGATCTTCATGGTATGACGCTTTTCCTTAGAGGCTTAAAGTAGACCAAGATAGTATCACATCTTTTGATAAGAGAGCAACATAACAATTTGGTATGCTGCTCTTAATTGTATGCAAAGCCCGAAGACTTCAGCATGGCCAGATATGGAAACCACGAGCTCCCTGATAACAAACGTGTTCCATCATTGGGTCACAACGTTCATGACCAATGTGCTTGAGGGGAAGTAACTGTCTACCTGTCTTTTGCAGACTATTCCAGACTAGCCAGTTCCTGCTCAAGCACCTTTGCGCTGGACCCGATTATCAGTTTGTCTCCCAACCGGGTTACTGGCCGGCGCAGCAGCCGCGGCTCCTCCAGCATCAGCCTTAACATTTCATCCTCGGATACATCCTCGGCAGCCAGTCCCATCTTCTTGAAACTGGGACTCCGCCAGGCAAAAAGGTCGGAAAAAGACGACAGTCCCGCCAGTTCCTCAAGTTCCTCCTTGCTGAGCGGTTCCTTGAAGTAGTCCCTTTCCTCCAGTTCCAGCCCCTTCTGCAAGAGCAACTCCCTTGCTTTGCGGCAGGACGATCAACGGGGCCACCAATAGAAGGTTGCAACACTACTCATAACTTCTCCGGGTTCGGCCGCCGGGTCAATAATAATGCGTGCGCCGGTAGCCTCGTAAAGTTGAGCCATATTCTATCCGTTTTCTGGAAAAAGTTAAGCCAGCCCGAGCAGCAATTCGTGGTAATTCCCGCGACTTCAAACGATACAGACGAAGGCAATGCACCCCCGGAAACGGGGCTTCCCATCAGTTGGTTCCAAACGGTCAGTCCTTTCTGCGCGCCTCCTCCTGGAGTTCATAAAGCTTGTTTATTGCTTCCAAGGGAGTAAGGTTCGCCACGTCCAGATTCAGCACTGCGTCCCTTAGTTGCTGCTCCGGCTGGAAAAGAGACATTTGAACTGCCGGCTCTAGCCTTCGTCCCCGCTTGGGGGAACCCCGACCGGCGCCGTTCCTCTCCATGTTGTCCAGCACCTCCCAGGCCCGGCTCACCACCGCCTGGGGAAGTCCGGCCAGCTGGGCTACGTGTACGCCGTAGCTGCGGTCGGCGCCACCGGGTACGATGCGGTGCAGGAATACGACCCTGCCCTCCTCCTCCGCCACTGCAACGCTGAAATTTCGGACTCCCGGCAGCGTTCGCGCCAGTTCGGTTAACTCGTGGTAATGGGTAGCAAACAGCGACTTACATCCCAAGCGCGGATTGTTGTGCAAGTGCTCGATCACCGACTGGGCGATGGACAGGCCGTCGTAAGTGCTGGTCCCCCGGCCAATCTCGTCCAGAATAACCAGGGACTTGGGAGTGGCCTGGTTGAGAATGGCAGCAGTTTCCACCATTTCCACCATAAAGGTAGACTGTCCCGTAGCCAAGTCATCTTGCAGCCCGACCCGGGTGAAGATGCGGTCCACCAGCCCTATGGTGGCCTCATCAGCGGGCACAAAACTGCCTATTTGAGCCATCAGTACTATGAGGGCTGCTTGGCGTATATAGGTAGATTTGCCTGCCATGTTGGGGCCCGTCAGCACCACTATCCGCACATCGTCGTTGGCCAGGTGAACATCATTGGGGACAAAACTGCTCGACCCCAAGTGCCGCTCTACCACCGGATGTCGGCCGTTCCTTATGTTGATGAGATCCCCTTGATTGATATCAGGGCGGACGTAACGGTGCCTGGCGGCCACTTCCGCCAGGGAAGCTATCACGTCCACCATTGCAATACCGGCGGCCAGCCTCGTGATGGCTTCTGCATGCAGGGTAATTTGGGCGCATACCTGGCGGTAAAGGCTCCTCTCCAGCTCCTCAATTCGCTCCTTGGCATTGAGGACCTGAGATTCATACTCCTTCAGTTCTGGAACGATGTACCGTTCCCCGTTTGTCAGAGTCTGACGGCGAATGTAGTCATCAGGAACCTGTGCCTGGTTCGACTTGCTAACCTCAAGGTAATACCCGAAGACCTGGTTGTAGCCCACACGCAGGTTGCGAATGCCGGTGCGGTCCCGTTCCCGTTGTTCTAGCCCAGCAATGAAGGAACGGGCATTGCGAGACCTCTGTTTCAGATCGTCCAATTCCGGTGAGAAACCGTCTCGTATTACGTTACCATCCCCCACGCTTCCCGAAGGTTCCTCGTTGATGGCCTCTTCGACCAACTCCGAAACGCCCGGCACGTTTCCCAACTGGCACCGCAGCCACTCTACTCTACCGGCTTCGTCATCCTCCAGGGCATTGGTGAGGGGAATTGCCGAATCTATCCCCTGCTTCAGGCCTATCAGGTCGCGGGGCGCCGCCGTCTCGGTCTGCAGCCGACCCAGAATTCGTTCCAGGTCTGACACATCGGACAAGGTTTCCCGAATCCTTGCCCGGTTCAGTCCGTCTTCAACGAGGTGTCCGACCCCATCCAGACGGCTCTCAAGCTCCTTCTCATCCAGCAGGGGCTGCCCCACCCACCTCCGGAGCATTCTGCCGCCCATGGGCGTGCGGGTCAGATCCAGGGCCGCGAAGAGGGAGAGTTCCCGGCTTTCCCAGCGGCCCGCCTGGAACAGTTCTAGATTGCGCCGGGTCTGCGTGTCTAGGGCCATGTACCGTTCTAGGGAGTACACCGACAGCGCCGACAGCCTGGGGCCGACGGCCTTGTGAGTAAGGGAAAGGTAGTCGACAATAGCGCCGGCTGCCCTGGTCGCCAGCGGCAGGTGTTCGCACCCGAAGGACTCGAGGGTGTGGATACCGTAGTGTAACAGCAGCGCATCTCGGCCCATGTCCAGATCGAAAGTGACGGGATTTACCTGGACAATGGGCAGGCCCGCCCCGTGACGCTCTTCCCCCGCATCAGTAAATCTCAGCCTCTCTTCTTCGGGCAGCCATTCCGGCAGCGTGTCTGAGGCGGGAATCAGAATCTCCGCGGGAGAAATCCGGGCAAGTTCCGGATACAGGCGGTCCCGACCAAGCTGGGTCGCGGCGAATTCCCCGGTGGTGATATCCACGTAAGCCAAGCCAATCTGGTCGCCCTGTTCCACCAGGGCTGCCAGGTAATTGTTGGTATCCTCATCCAGCAGGGAAGACTCGAAAACAGTGCCGGGGGTTACCACCCGCACCACATCCCGTTCCACCAATCCCCGCGACGTGGCCGGATCGGTGAGCTGCTCGCAAATGGCCACCTTGTGGCCTTTCTTGATCAGGCGAGCCAGGTAGGGCTCCAGTGAATGCGCGGGAACCCCCGCCATGGGAACCTTGATGTCCTTCCCCATGCTGCGGGAAGTCAGCGTTATTTCGAGGTCCCGTGCGGTCAGCTCGGCGTCGGCGTCAAAGGTCTCGTAGAAGTCACCCATCCTGAACAGCACTATGGCATCGGGATAGGCGCTCTTGACCTTCAAGTATTGCCGTCGGACCGGCGTCAGCGTTTGGCCTGTAGTCAAACCTAGAAATTCCTCGGGTAGTAACGAACTGTAAACATTCTAATGGAAGAGGGTGGAATCAACAAAACCAGGCCAGGCGCTCTAGGAGACCAAGAGTAGCAGCCTTCGGGCTCCAATGGGACAAGAAAGGGGTCAATAGACCAAATGGAAAAGAAAAAAAGGCGGGCTGCCCCCGCCTTCCTTCTAGTACGGACCCACGCCGATTCTGTGTGAACGCCAGGAATGTTCACCGGCTTGAACTGTTGGATAGCCTCCACCCAGGAATGACTGAGGCCTCCCTTACTCCTTCCAGAAACGTTCTTCCTTGAACTGCCATCCTTCGGGAGTCACCCGTTCCCTGACGTCCGCAATCATTCCCGGGTGGCCGCAGGTGTAGACCATGGTGTCATGCTTGGGCAGGTCAAATTCTTTCAGGTACTTTTCTACGAGAGTATTGACCCGGCCCTCATCGCCCTGCCAGCCTTCGTTTCGTGCGTCCGAAGGACGACTAACGGTGCCCACGTACTTTACACATTCCGGGTGTTCCCCGGCCAGTTGACGCAATTCGGCGTCGTAAATCAATTCATCCTGGAAGCTGGCGCCGAACAGCACGTAGAAATAATGCCCCTGCCCACCCCGGTGAAGGTATTCGCGGATGATGCTGAGGTAAGGCCCCACACCGGTAACCGTCGCCACCATCAGGTGGTGATGGACATTTTCATTCAGGGTGAATATACCCTTGGGGCGAGGGCGTATCGACATAGTTTCGCCAACATTCATCCGCCACATCTTGGGGGTCAACTCCCCTTCCGGCACCAACTCCACAAATATTTCCAGCTGGGACTCAAAGGGAGCGGAAACTATGGAATAGGCTCTTTCCACTCCTTCCTTTCCCAAGGTGCAATACTGTCCCGCCTTGAACTGGAAAGGCCCGTCTTCCGGCTCCAGCTTTATGACCATGAGGTCTTCAGAAATGTCCTCGCGGTAAGCCAGCCTGGCTTGAGGCAAGCTATCCGTGCGATACACCGGCTTGCTCTGCTCTTCTCCCTCGGTCAATACATCCTGTCCCCCGATGGTCATTGCTCACCTCTTCCAACTATTGAAAATAAGCTCGAATTCTACTTCAATGATACTTGCGTTGTGTTTCGTTTCTCACTGTAGCCTGAAGACAGGATTATTCCACCTTCACGACCCTCGCAGGCTCCAGGTCAAGCCCCGGAACGTTAGCCATTGGGACCGGGTCCGCGGAGTTTTCCAGTTCCACCGCCAGTTGCCCGAACAAGCCGGTCACGGCTATCACACCTTCAGGCAGGGACGAATTCAGTCGCACAACACCCTGCAGCTCTCGACCCGGACATTCCACCCTCACAGTATCTCCTTCGCTGACCTGCCATCTCTGGGCGTCCGTCAAGTTAAACTCTAGGACCTCATCCCGAACTATATCGTTTCGCCTGGTGTCCTGCTGCAGTTCGACCCGGTTATCCCGGTCCCGTTGCAGCAGCACCCGCCCTGGAGCAAGCCGCGCGGGATAGGCAGGGTCAGGTTCAGCATCCACTTTCCGGAACTCAGGCGCCACCAGGTTCGCCCTTTCAATGGGAAAGGAGTCGGTATACAGTATGGGAGTTCCCTTGCCCTGGCCTTCGGACACGGGCCACTGAATACCCTGATGGGCCCGGCCGGCGTAGAGCATCTGCGTGGGCTTGGGACTCTCCAGCCCCGACATCAACACCAGCGACCCGGCGGCGTCCAGTGCCCGATACGACACTCCGGCATAGGCCGGAACGACTCTGGCAATCTCTTCCATCACCTCGCCTGCTGTTGAAAAATGAAAGCCCGTTGCGCCCAGCCTCTGGCCCAATTCCACCAAGAGCGAAAAGTCATCCCTGGCATCACCCGACGGGGACTCGCATGCCGGCTTTAACCGTTGAATACGCCGTTCCAAATTGGTAAGTGTCCCGTCCTTTTCCGCCATGGTGGAGCGGGGGAGCACCACGTCGGCCACCTGCGCGTACTCGGACAAGAAGGTATCCGCAATTACAAGGAACTCCAGACCCTGCAGAGCGGACAACGCGTCGCCCAGCCGTCCATTCGTAAGGTTCTGGCTGCCTCCCAGCAAGACCATTGCCTTGACCTGGCCTTCTGCCGCGGCATCAAGACAGCCTCTTGCTCCCATCCCCCTGTCCGACGGAAGGGGGCACTGTAGAATTTCTTCCAGTTCTGATCGGGCCCGGTCGTTGCGAGCGGCGCCCCTCCCGGGAAGGCGGTTGGCGATGCAACCCACGTCCCATGCGCCCTGTTCGTTGGCGCCCTGCCTCACCGGGCAAATCCCTGACCCCACCTCTCCCACGTTGCCCGTCAACAGGGCCAGATCCACCAGGGCGCTGGCGCAGTCCCGCTGTAACTCTTGCGCAATGTTATCCAGTGCGAAGCAAACGGCTGACTTGCCGCTTGCACCGAACAGCCTGGCAGCTTCAGCGATGCTCTCTCTCGGCACCTGGGTAACTGAAGTAACCTCTTCCAGATCCAGGTTATGCAGGTAGTAGAGGAGAGTGGAAGGGTCTTCACAATGCTCCTCAACCCAGTCCTTCTTGTCGAGCCCCTGGTCAATAATCTCACGGAGGATTCCGCCCAGCAGCAGCAATTCCGAACCCGGGGCTGGCCTCAGCCACAGGTCGGCATGGCGGGTAAGCTCAACCTCCCGCACGTCAATCACAACCAGCGAGGCTCCGCTCTTCCTGGCAGCCTTGATGGGCAGCGCCACAACATTGTTGTCCTCGGTTACATTGGCGTTGAAAACCAGGATGCAGTCCGACTGTTCCAGGTCCCAAATGGAGTTGGTGGCCGCGGCAAAACCCATTCCCCGCTCCAGGGCCAGGGTCGCTTCCGGTTGCAGGTTGGAAAGCACGTCCAGGTTATTGGACCCCATCGCCACTCTGGCAAACTTCTGGGCCAGGTATAGCTCCTCATTTGTGCAGTCCGGTGCCGCAAGCAACGCGAAGGCATCGCCTTGATACTCCGGCAGGCGGTTCGCGATGAGTTCCAGCGCCTCCTCCCACGTCGCCTCCGTTAAACTCCCATCGCGGCGAATGAGGGGCTGTTTCAGACGGTCATTGCGGTTGAGAAACTCCAGCCCGAACTTTCCCTTAAAACAGGCCTGACCGCGATTGGCCGGCGCGTTTAATTCAGGCACTACCCTGATCATTTCCTGGGCATCGTTCAATTCCAAATTCAACTGACAACCCACCGGACAGTGCGGACATATCGTTGGCTCGATTCTGCGGGGCTTTTCCCACTTGTGATCCCGTTCCACCAGGGCGCCCACCGGGCAAACGTCAATACAAGCCCCGCAGAACTCGCACCCAGATTCCAGCAGGGAAGTACCGAAGGACGTACCCACCAATGCCTTGCCGGACCGTTCCGTGAAACAAATAGCATCGTCCCCTCGGACCTCCTCGCAGGCCCGCACGCACCGTCCGCAGGCGATGCACAGATTGTAGTCCCGGTCATAAAAGGGATCGCTGACTTCCAGGGGAATCTGCTTGTACTTATAGTTCAGGGGCGACTCCAGCTCCATACCCAGGTATCTGACGGTGTCCTTGAATTCGCAGCGTTCGTTCTTGGGACAGGTAACGCAACGGTCGTTGACTGATACATGCCTCAGGCACACGTCGCTGGGCCCGCAAATATCTATCCGGTGACAGGTAAGGCAGCCATTGGGGTGCTCGGCAATGAGCATCTGCATTACGCTTCGGCGCAGTTCAATGACATCGTTTGCCTCGCTGCGCACTCTCATACCGTCAGCCACCGGCAGGGTACAAGCCGCCGGGTAGCCCCGGCCTCCCTCTACTGATACAACGCACATTCGGCAGGCCGCGAAGGGTTTCATTCCGGGGTGATAGCACAGGTAAGGGACGTAGATGCCGGCGTCAATCGCCGCTTCCAGCACCATCTTGCCGGGCTGCGTCTTGATCTCCACGCCATCAATGGAGATGGTAATGTCATCGGGCATTAATGATTCTCCGTCCCTAGTCTAATACCTATCGCCGGCTCAAGCGGGGAGAAAAGTGCGGGACCCGGCAGCTGCCGGTAGGGCACCGTTTTTCGACGATGTGGGCCGCGAACTGCTCCGGGAAGAAACGCAACGCCGAAGCCACCGGATTGAATCCCAGCTGTCCGTGCCCGCAAAGGGAACCCGCCTGCATGTCTTCCCCGATGCTCCGCATCAGCGCCAGGTCGTCAGGAGTGCCTTCAAGCCGGCAGATCCTCTCCAGCACTTCCAGCATGTGGCTCATCCCCATACGGCATGGAAAGCATTTGCCACAGGACTCGTACTGGCAGAATGCGATCAGCACGCGGGTCAAATCCACCACGCATGTATCCTCATCGGCGGCAATAATGCCCCCGGAACCCAGGATTGCACCGGCGCTGCGAAAAATGTCAAAGTCCAGGACCAGGTCCGCGGCCGCCGCGCTCAACACACCGCCCAATGGGCCACCGGTCTGGATAAAGCTCAACTCTTTGCCGCCTGGGACGCCCCCGGCCATCTCATTCAACACCTCATTGAGATTCATTCCCATGGGCACTTCAACCATTCCGGTGTAATTGAGGTCCCCAGACAGGCAAAGAATCACCGTACCGGTGCTCTTGTCGTGGCCTATGCCAGCGAACCATTCGCCGCCCCTGGCAATTATCTCCGGCACGTAGGCCATAGTCTTTACGTTATTGATGTTGGTGGGCTTGCCGAACACTCCCACCTGCGCCGGGAAGGGTGGCCGGTACCGGGGCATGGCCCGGCTACCTTCTATGGCTTCCATCAGGGCCGTTTCCTCGCCGGATACATAGGAGTCGCCGGTCAGCGCAACTTCCAAGTCGAATGTGAAGTCCGTTCCAAGAATTTCTTTCCCCAGCAGTCCCAGTTCATATGCCTGGGCTACCGCGGTCTGAGCCCTCTCTATGGGCCCGTCGTGGCCATGGCGGATAAAGATATACCCGTGGTTGGCGCCAGTGGCATAACCCGCCAGGATGATCCCTTCCACCACAGTATGAGGGTCGCTCTCCAGGATTCCCTTGTCGTTAAACGCCCCGGGGTCTCCCTCTTCACAGTTGCAGAGGATGTATTTGTCAGGAGCGTTAGAGCCCGCCAGGAATCGCCACTTCGTACCTGCGGGGAAGGCGGCCCCACCTCGGCCCCGGAGGCCTGAAGTGTTTACCTCTTCCAGCACTTCTGCCGCCGTCATATCCGTAAGGGCGCGGTTCAAAGCTCCGTAGCCTCCATTGGCCACGTATTGGTAAATGTCCATCGGGTCTACGTGCCCCGCGTTGCGGAGAGCAATTCGTTGCTCTCTCGCTTTCATGGGGTGTTGATCCAGCGACGGCAGATCGCCCTTGTTCACTTCTCCAATGAGTCCCACAACCAGGTCGGCTATTACCTCTCCCTGGTTCAGGTGCCTGGAAACAATCTCCTTAACGTCGTCAGGCCCAACATTGCCGTAAACCACCCTCCCTTGCCCAGGAACTTGGACATCAACCATGGGTTCGGCAAAGCACAAACCAAGGCAGCCTACCCTGCTCACCTGGGCGCTGACTCCCTGTGCCTCCAGCTCGGAACTGAACGATTCAACTACTTGGTCTGCACCGGCAGCCTGTCCGCAAAGGGCCGTTCCGACACGAATCCACGGCCTGTCACCGGCAGTAAGCCTTTCCCACCGCCGTTGGGCTTCTTCCTGGATTCTAAGAAAGTCAGCAACCACTTAACAGCCACCGCGCATCTGTTTCCGACCCACAGTGATTACCTTCTCGCCGGACAGTACCAATTACGCCCCCCCGCCACTCGCCGAATCCAGAGTCTTGGAAACCAGGTCGCGCCCCTTTTCGGGCGTTACCCTGCCCGCCAGGTGGTGGTCCACCGACATAACCGGCGCCAGTGCACACGCTCCCAGGCAGGTGTTGTAACGGATCGTAAGCTTGCCATCGGGGGTGTCGCCTTCATCTTCCATCCCAGCAGCTTCGAGCACCGATGCTATCACGGGCATGGCGCCAACCAGATGGCAGGAAGGGCCCCAGCAAACCTCTATTCGGTGCTCACACGGGGGAACAGTGCGGAAATTGGGGTAAAAGGAAACAACGGCCCATACATCGTTGATGGTCGCCTGATTAAAGGTGGCGACCTCTTCAACGGCTTCCCGGGGGATATAACCTAACTCATCCTCAACTGCCAGCAGGGATGAAAGAATGGTAACGGTAGGTTGAGGCTGATTTTGGACGGCCTTCTTGATTCGCTGCTTCAGCCCATCCATCACTCGGGCCGCTCGGCCCATTGCACCTCAAAACAAGGTAGAAATCCAACGCCTTGAAAAGTTCGTGAATTCCGTAACAATCTCCCTTGATATTAACACATCGCTGAATTTACGTTCAACTACACTAAGGCTTCTTTCAGAGTCATTAGGTCAA
Organism: Dehalococcoidia bacterium; assembly: GCA_964291565.2. GTDB lineage: Bacteria > Chloroflexota > Dehalococcoidia > Lucifugimonadales > UBA3495 > Bin22. Next base: position 2,781,455 of record OZ219949.1, on the reverse strand, counting down.
TGATGGGCTGACCTGGTACCCTAGGTAATGAGATTATGGAACCATCCCGACGTACCATAGATAGGCTTGGCGCAAAAGGCAGAAAGAGCCCCCGTCAGCAAGGTACGACGGGCTTCCACACGCGCCCTTTGCTGATGACAGGCTATGCCCCCTCTACCAATCCTTTCGACCCCTCATCAACTCAAAACCATAACGCTATCGCGTAACCTTCTTTGCGAGGATAGTCCCTGGGTGACATCACTCTTCGTTGGGACTGCCCCCGTGGCCGGCCGGTTCCTCCCAAATCAGTTCTGGCATCTGTCGTCTCTTGTACATAATTGGTGCAGCGGCAGCAAAAGAAAAGAGGGCGGCTGTTACCGCCCTCTCCACAGACACCATTCCTTCGCTGAACTTCTATTGGGAAGATTGTGAGGTGAGGAACTGGTTCATCGCCGACTTAAAAATATCGTAGGGATGCGCCCCGGTGAACATCAGGTTGCCCACTACAAAGGTGGGAATGCCTCGGATACCGTGCTGCAGGGCCTCCTGGTACTGGCCCATCACCTTGCTGGATAACTCGTGCGTTTCAAGGCACTCGATCATTTCATCAGCGTCGAGGGAGACCGATCTAGCAACCTCCGCCAACACGTTGAGCTGACCCAGGTCCTTCCGTTCGTCCCAATAAGCCCTGTAAGCGGCGTGGTGAAACTCCATGAATTTCCCGTGCTGCTGGGCATATTCAGTGGCTTCCAGCGCGTACATTGTATTTGGCGTAACCAGCGGCGGGCGCATGACCAGTCCCGCCTCCTTCACCTGGGACCGGATCGGCTCACTCAGTTCGTCTTCAGTTTCCCCCGACCGTTGCTGCCGGAGCAACCCTTCCTTGGGAGTATCCGGACGCAGCAAGTAGGCCCGTCCTTCTACAGCGATGTTGTATTCCTGTCCCAGCTTGTCGACTCTTTCCAGGCCGACGTAGCACCAGGGTCAAACATAGTCGTACCAGACGATAACCCGCACGGGATCGGCGCCATTATTATGCTGATGACGTTCCTCTACCATCTCTTCCTCCTAGGCGGGGACGTTGGGAGCTTCGCGTGGGTCAGGAAATAAAATGCAGCTCTTCTACGGGAAGTTGGATTTGATGGAAACGGGCCGGTTACTCGGCGGCCTGCTCGTCAGGATAGAGTTCAGAAGTTCGTGTCCCATTTCTGGCCATCTGGAGAGATTCAGGGGCTGTCGCCAACAATTCGACCAGTTCCGGCAACTGGGATATTCGCACACAGTGATCCATTTCCCGGTGCCAGTTCCCCCGGTCGAGCAGTACGGCGTGGAGCCCCGCCCCCCTAGCGCCCACCAAGTCCGACCGGGGTTGGTCCCCCACGTGGACGGCTTCCGGGCCAGACACTCCGGCACGTTCCAGCGCAGCGACAAATATGGCCGGGTCCGGCTTTTCAACGCCGATCTCCGCCGAAGTCAGGCAGAAGTCCAGGTAGGGATCCATGCCCAGGTTCTGGCACAGCTCGTGCATGTCCCTTCGCAAATTGGAGATAACACCAATCTGATAGCCCTGGCCCTTCAGCCGCTGAAGCACATCAACAGTGTCATCAAAGGGAATGAAGTCCTTGGGAACGCTGATGGCAATTTGCCATATCTGCCGGGCGAGGTCTGTAGTTACCGAAAGGCCGGCATTTTCGAGGAGAATTTGCTCATAACGGGAAAAGAACTCGAGGCGCTCTTCCTCCGTGCGGGTGGCCAGGGGCTTAATTTCATTCTCACGGTTGAAGTAGACATCAGCCACGGAGTAACCATAGCTGATGGCTTCCTGGGCTATATGAAAGCCAAATTCCTGGCAGGAAGCCTGCTGAATATGGTCCAGGGGGGGCCAAAACCGGACCAGCGTATTATAGAAGTCGAAGAATATTGCCTTGATCATGTGTCCGGCTGTTCTCCCGGCAGCCTCACTTAAGTGGGCTCATTATTTGCGCTTTCGATGTAATGAGGCACTAAATATTTGTCCGGGGCGGGCGTCCGTGTCGGCATTCTAGCATAGCCAAGCAAACTTGTGAATCGTGTAACAACTTTCGTCAAAGGAAGGTTGTGACCCCTTGCTCCCCCGGACGAATGAAACTATGCTGATATCAGCAACCGGGCCAAGGCCCGCCACGGAGCAGGAAAATGCAAATCGCCATCGGCGCAGACCACGCCGGTTTTGCCCTTAAAGAACAGTTGAAGCCCTGGCTCGAAGCCGCTGGACACCAGGTTAAGGACCTGGGAGCCCATGACATGGACCCGGAGGACGACTACCCTGACTTTGCGGCGGCGGTGGCCCGCTTCATCCAGGCCGGCAACGCGGAAAGAGGAATCATCTGCTGCGGCAGCGGAGTGGGCGCCAGCATCACCGCCAACAAGGTGCCCGGGGTGCGCGCAGGGCTGTGCCACGACACATACAGCGCTCACCAGGGCGTGGAACACGACGACATGAACGCCATCTGCCTGGGCGCCCGGATTATAGGGTTGGACCTATCCAAGGAAATAGTTACCGCCTTCCTGGGGGCCAGTTTCATTCCCGAACCCCGGTTTCAGCGCCGTCTCAGCAAGCTTATCCAGGTGGAATCCGAAGCATAGGCTAATCGGAAAGCCGACGCTTCAGGGAGATTGCAGGAGATACACTCTGCACATCGTTACAGCCTGGCCAGCAGTTCCAAAGTTTCTGCCACTTCTGCCGGCGAGTCAACCCGGTACTGGGCCTTGGTCGGCTGGCGCGCAGGACCCACAAATACGGTTATGCCGTTCAGTTCATGCACTGCCTCGAATCCGTCTTCATCCGTCAGGTCGTCTCCAAAGTAAATGGGCAGTGTGCCGTGGGGAAATCCCGTAGCTATCCTGGTAATCGCCCGGCCCTTGTGCCAGTCTACACTGGGACGCACTTCCAGAATCTCCTTGCCCCTGGTGATGCGAATCCTTTCTCCGAGGGCACCCCGCCCTATCACTTCATCGAATCCCTCCATCAACTGGGGACGCAATTCCTCAGGCGTCAATCGGTAATGCACACTCAAGGTCAGACCCTTCCCCTCCACAAAAACGCCCTGAAGATCCGAAAGCCGCACTCGCAATGCTTCCAAGACAAGGTCCAAGTGCGGCCTTAGTTCCTCGGCCTCTGGGTGAATGAAAGCTTCATCAGAACTTTCTATCTCCAGGCCGTGGTTGCCTGCATACACGAGTCCGGGAATTCCCGCCATCTCTCGAACATCTGCCAGGCCACGGCCACTTACTATGCCAAGGGTAAACCGGTCCAACCGGTGGACCACCAACAGGGCTTCCCGAGTCCTTGGAGGCAGAACAGCCAGGTCCGGCCGCCCTGCAATGGGGGCCAGGGTTCCATCATAGTCGAGGAGCAGAAGGACGTGATCGGCCCCGGCTATCTGACGGCTTACCCGGGGCCATACGTTCAGAAGGTGAGGCATAACAAGAGGCGGAAGCTACCGAGAAGCCAGCTAACGCATGGGGGCTGCCACGTACCGGGAGCGTCCAAATGCGGAACCGCGGGCGCACTGCATCAGTTCTACCAGGATTCGGGCCGCCCACTTATAAATGTTGTTTTCCCGTACGATGGCCCGCATGCGCATCATTCGATATCGGCGGTCTTCCTCAGACATAACGACTGAATCCCGAATGGCTTCGGCCAGTTCGTCGGTGGCATAGGGGTTGACGATGAGCGACTGGGTCAGTTCCAGTGCGGCTCCGGCAAAGGGACTCAGAATCAGGACTCCATCATTATCGAAACGGCTGGCTACAAACTCTTTGGCCACCAGGTTCATGCCATCGTGAAGAGAACTGACGATACAAAATCGGGACAAGCGGCGAAGAGCCATCAGCGTAACCGCTGGAAGGTCGTCCGGCTTGTAAACTATGGGTTGCCAACCGTTCCGTCCGAACCTGCCGTTAATGTCCTCCACCAACCGGTTAATCTGCTCACCCAGTTGCTGGTAAGCTTCAATGTCGCTCCTGCTAAGAACGCCGGCCTGAACAAATACCACCTTCTCAATGTGCTCCGGGTACCGTTCGAAAAAACGTCCAATGGCGCGGAACCGGTGGGGTATTCCCTTGGTGTAGTCCACCCGGTCAATTCCCAAACCAATCAATTTGCCGCCCAGTCCCCATTCCTCTTCGATTCGTTCCATTTCCCTTTCAACTTCGGAACTCATGGAGAAATCGCAAATGTCGTCGAAATCTATGCTTATGGGGAACGGGCGCACCAGCGTTGTATCTCCCCGGTAGTCGATCCGGTTATACTCCGCGTCCACCCTGACCGGCAGGGTACGGGATGCCGTGTCCATGAAGTTGCTGCAATGGTCCCCGATATGGAAACCCAGCAAGTTGTTTCCCAGCAGGCCCTCAACTATTTCAGCCTGCCAGGGGCATATCCTGAAGATTTCGGAATGGGGCCATGGAATGTGCCAGAACTGCCCGGTCACTACGGGAGCGGAAGACTCCTTCAAGTACTGGGGGAGCAAGGCTAGGTGATAATCCTGGGTCAGGACCACTGCCGGGCGGTCGCCCACCTCATCCATCACCAGGTCAGCAAACTTTCGATTGACGGACTGATAGGTCTGCCAGTCTCTCGAATCAAAAATGGGTTCCGTATACGCGTTGTGGCAAAGCGGCCACAGGGATTCGTTTGAGAACCCATAGTAGTATCCCTGTTCTTCCTGTTCGGTCAGCCACACCAGCCTTAGGGAATAAGCCGGGTCGTCGGGCGGTACCATTACCCGGTCATCCTTGTCAACAATGAAACGGTCGCCTTTGCCGCTGCCGTAGGCTATCCAAGTTCCTCCGCAAGCCTGCATCAGTGGGTCGAGCGCGCTGGTGAGGCCACCGGCCGGGACCACAAACTGGGGTTCACCGTTTACTAGGTTGTGAATGTAAGGTTGTCGATTGGAAACTATGATGAGGCGATACTCGCCCGTCTGGCGCTGCACCAGATTTTGTAGGTCTTGTTTAGTCCACATAGGCACCTTCCCTGAACCGGAAACCGCCAGAGATTGCCCACCTTGGTTTACCATGGTTCACTACTACTATCCTGACACATAATCCCACAAAAGGCAACTTATCTATAAAAAATCACAATACTCAACATTAAAATTTGTGAATTTATTCTCGATTGTGTTAAGCAGTCCAGGCTCAGTGTGAAAGGCAAGGCAGCACGTGGAGCAAAGCGAGTCGAGAATCGTTCAATGACGGCACACATAGCGCAGGGTGGATTCCCGCGAGCCTTCTCAAAGCAACAGGCCAGGACGTCCAACATCCCTGCGCCACGTGAGGAACCCGCTCAAACCGCTCGGAGTAAGACCCATATCCGGACCCCATTTTCGACAGCCATCCAAATTGACATACCCGGAGGCGCTGGCTAGGATAGGGGAAATTCCGAACAGCAGGATTTTGCTCCCGCAGCAGAAGGAGGGCCCATGTTTGTCCGCAGAGACCTGACTGACAGCGTTCCCACCCGAGAGGGAAACATGCATTTCATCCGGCAGGGTTCCGGGTTTCCGCTGGTAATGCTTCATCCACTGGGCACTTCCACCTGGGCTTGGCACACGGTGGTCGATGGCCTGAGCCAGCATTACACTTGCTACGCATTCGATATGCTGGGGCACGGCGAGTCGGACAAGCCGACCCGCCACTTCAACATACCGGACTACGCCCGCGCATTGGATGATGCCTGCCAGCTCTTGAATATTCACCGGGGCCACTATGTCGGCAACTCTGTGGGCGCCTGCCTGGCCACGGAGATGGCAGCCAGCTATCCGGAGCGGGTGGACAAACTGGTCCTTGTGGGGTGCCCTCTGTGGAATCCGTGGGGCGGCAACCAGCGAGTGGCCGACACCGCCGCCGACTATGACGCCAACGGCATGCCAGCCTCACGCACATTGGAACAACTGAAGGAGCGGGCAACTTTCGCCGAACCCAGGCAGGAATGGGTTGACGCCACCAACGAGACCAGGCAGCAGGCGGGCGAATGGGTGCGCAACCTGCACCAGTCTCTTTCCTACTACGACATCTTGTCCCGGCTGCCTTTGATCAAGGCCTCTTCAACCCTGGTAATGTACGGAGAGAAGGATATGCTGCGGGACGGAGAGGAACTGCTCCACAACAATATCGTCAACGCCAGCAAGACAATTTTGCCAGGACTGGGGCACATCCCGCAGATTGAGGATCCTGAAGGCTTTATCGACGCTGTGCTGGCATTCCTTCAGCGGTAGAACCGGAAGATTTCTCCCGTGACACTGATATTGCGAAGGTAAGGGCGAATGAGCAATGCAGATGAATGTGTTGTGCACTTGCCGTGGAGCCTCCAAGAGTAACCATAGAGAACGGTTTAGCCAGAATCATCGAACCTGTTGGTGATAAGAACAGGGGCGCACCGAAGTGCGTCCCTTACCGTTTCTCTCATTCACCAAGCTAAATCTTCCCTGCGCCAACTTACCTAGAGGAGTTTTCACTTTGGCCAGTCCGAGTTTTCAACTGCGTCTGATGGAAACCTTTCGCACCGTCTTCTACACTCCCATCTACGTGACTGTCGCCGGTGGCTACCTGACATCCGAGGGACTGGACGTGGACTTCCAGACCTGTCCATCCCAATTTCCCCACCCATTGAGCGCTTTGAACCACAACGCGGCCGATATCGTCCAGAGTGGAATCATGCGGTCCATTATTGCCTCCGACTGGGGCGCCGAAACTGTCCCCCGCCACTTTGCCGAAATCAACAGCAGGGATGGATTCTTCGTTCTTGGGGCACACGGATCGGAGACCTTCCAGTGGGACGAGTTTACCGGCGCTACCATCATCCCTGTAGGGTTTTCACCCATGCCCTGGGCATCATTCCAGTACGCTTTACGGAACCACAGGATTCGGGTTGAGGGCTTGAACTTGCTTCACGGCATGAGTTTAGGTGAAGCCATAGATGCGTTTCATTCCGGAGTTGCAGAGTTTATTCATTTGCCGGAACCCGCGGCCTCGCAATTGATCGCAGACCGGGAGGCCCACATGTCCGTGGCCCTTGGCCGGGAAAACGGTCACATAACCTACAGTTCTTTCGCAGCCACCAACACCTTCCTCGACAGTCGACCCGACGTGGTCCATCGCTTCGTAAAAGGTTATTCCAGGGCGCTGACCTGGCTGGCCGATTCTACACCCGAGCAGATTTCCGAAGTGGTGGCCCCATTCTTTCCGGACACTCGGCCGGAACTCATTACCGCATCCATCGCCCGCTACAAAGAACAGCAAACCTGGCCCGCCACACCCAATATGGGGCAGGAGCCGTACGGGGGCCTGCAGAGAATTCTCATGGCGGCAGGCATGGTGAAGGAGTGGCAGGCTTATGAGAAGGTGGTGACGGAGGAGTTTACAGCGGGATTGCAATAGCGAGAAATAAAGGCAGGAACTTGCGAAGGACTCTAAAGCTTTCGAAGTTCCTGCCTAACCGTTTTCGGAACAAATGGGACCTAAGGACTGGTCTCTCCCAACCCTACCTGCCCACTAGCCTCTCAACCGTGCCTACTACCCGGGCAGCGTTGGGCACGTAAATGTTTTCCAGGGGGCGGCTGTACGGCACCGGTGTGTGGGGCGCCGTGACCCGGGACGGCGGCGCGTCCAGGTAATCAAAGGCTTCCTCGGCCACCCGGGCGCAAATGTCCGAAGCCAGGCTGCACACCGGGGTGTCCTCGTCAACAACCACCAGGCGGTGGGTACGGCGAACCGAGTCTATGATCAGGTCGTAATCTATGGGGGAGACGCTGAGCAAGTCAACCACCTCGGCGTTAACGCCGTTCTTGGCCAGTTCCTCTGCGGCCTCGGTGCAGACCCAGGTCATTCGGGATATTCCAACCAGGGTGATGTCGGTTCCCGAACGGACGGTGCGCGCCTTGCCCAAAGGTATAGCGTAAGGCTCCTCGGGAACGGGACCCATGTCGCCATAAAGACCCTTGTGCTCAAAATAGACTACCGGGTCATCATCCCGAATTGCGGCGATCAGCAGGCCCTTGGCGGTATAGGGGTCGGAAGGAACTACGCCCTTCAAACCTGGAATATGGCTGAAGATGGAATAAAAGGACTCGGAATGCTGGGCGGCGCTGCCGAATCCGGCGCCGATGCGGGTCAGCATGGTGAAGGGGACCTTAACCTGGCCGCCGAACATATACCGCATTTTGGCGGCGTTATTCAGCAACTGGTCCATGCAGACGCCCACAAAGTCGACGAACATCAACTCGGCCACCGCCCGCATGCCGGTGGAGGCAGCGCCGATGGCCGTGCCCACAAAGGCGGCCTCGGAGAGGGGCGTGTCCAGCACACGCTGGTTGCCAAACTGTTGAATAAGTCCCACGGTAGTGCGGAAGGGGCCGCCCCAGGCATCAACAATGCCCAGGTGTTCCCGGCCGGCGCCGCCGGCAATCTCCTCGCCCATGATGATGACTGTCTCGTCCCGCTCCATTTCCTGGCGAATGGCTTCGTTGATGGCCTCACGGTAACGCAACTCCCGTGAAGTAGTGGGAGTCATGGCTGTAGTCATGTTGCTCTTCCTTCCTGCAGCGTGCTTGCTGATCGACGTGAAAGGGCTAAACTTCCAGGTTTATTCCCCGCCTCATCATGTCAACCGGGTAGTCCACATACACGTCGTCGTAGATTTCCAGGGGTTCCGGCAAGGGGCTTTCGTCGGCGAAGCTGATGGCATCTTCCATTAGTTCTCGGGCTTCATCATCCAGCCGGTCCAGTTCCTCCAGGCTCACCAACCCTCCGTCTGCCACCCGTTCGCGAAAGAGTTTCAAAGGGTCGCGGCCGCGCCAATAGTCCTGCTCTTCCTGCGTACGGTAGCTGAGGGGATTGTCGAAAACGGTATGGCCATAATAGCGGTAGGTTCGGCACTCCAGCAGAGAAGGACCCTCGCCCGCTCGTGCCCGTCGAACCGCCTCGCCAGCGGCTTCAAATACGTCGAAAACATCCATCCCGTCGATGTGAATCCCGGGCATGTCATAGCCCGCAGCCCGGTCTGCCACCCGGGCGGTGGACAGGGCGTATTCCACGGGCGTCGACTCGGCATAGCCATTGTTTTCGCAACAGAAGATCACGGGTAGCTTCCATACTGAGGCCAGGTTCATGCATTCGTGCAGGATACCCTGATTGGCGCCGCCATCCCCGAAGAAAGCTACGGCCACCCGCCCCAGGTTTTGAAGCTTGGAAGTAAGGCCCGCCCCGACCGCCAGGGGCACGCTGGCGGCAACAACACCGTTGGTGCCCAGCATTCCCTTGCTCATGTCCGCGATGTGCATGGAGCCGCCCTTGCCCTTATTGGGGCCCGTGGCCCGGCCGAAGAGTTCGGCCATCATCAGCTTGGGATCCACACCCTTGGCTATGCAGTGGCCATGTCCCCGGTGGGTGCTTCCAATGTAGTCGTCGTTAGTCAGGTGGGCACAAATTCCAGTGGGCACCGCTTCCTGCCCCGCGGACGAATGCACCGAACCGGACATACCCCGCTGACCCGTTTCGGGAATCCCCCGCTCTTCAAAATGCCGGATAGTAGTCATCGTCCTGTACAGATAGAGCAACATATCCCGATCAAGTTCCATAGTTCCTCACACTGGCCGGATAGGCGTTTCCGAATGGATGGGCGAAATTTTCCCAATAGTAGCACGGGGGTAAGGGATGTCAATAGAAATAAAACACGCTAAGGCTCAATGAAAACACGCACCACTTCCCCTACTTCACATCCCAGGGATTCCGCCGCATTACCATCCCGCACCGCAATTTCCAGATAGCCGTTGCTGCCGACAAGGGCCACTAGAGGAAGACCATCAGACTGGGCGCCGGGGTCCAATGCCAGATCGTGGAAGGTCCGGCTCAAGCCCCTTATACGACGCGTACCAATTTCAACCACTACTGTGCCTCTTTCCAAAGGGGACTGGTTGAACCTGGTCCCAGGAATGTTGGAGATCAAGTTGCCAAAACGGTCCGTGTAGATTACCTCCCCGACTATGGCGCTGCCCGCTTGAATCGGTTCGTCAAGCGGCCGATAGGTCACTTCTGACACAGCTGGACCAAACTCCTCAGGCCTTACACCCGTGGACAGGTGAGCAGCCGCGGGGGCAAATATATCGCGTCCATGAAAAGTGTTGCTGACCGGAAGTCTCTGGTAGCGTGGATTGGAAAGCTCCCAGCACCTGAGATGAGCCGGCAATGGAATTATCCCTGGATGCTTAAAGTTAAGGGAGTCTTCAGCCATGTACCCTTTCAAAACTTCGCTGAGCAGGCCATTATCAGGTGCAACGAACGTGGCGGAGGGTGTCTGCAGGACAATGGGCTTGCGGTCGGTGCCGACACCTGGGTCCACCACTGCGACGTGGATCGTGCCGGACGGAAAGTAAGGATGGTTTACGCCCAGGATGAAAGCTCCCTGGCGAAGGTTCTGGGGGTTAATCTCGTGAGTCAGATCTATGATAGTAGCGCCGGGGTGGATGCTGAGTATTACACCCTTCATTACCCCGACGTAGGCGTCGGAACTGCCAAAGTCCGTGGTCAGGACAATGGGGCGGCTACCCTGAGGAGTGCGGGTCATCGGCAGCAAGCTCTAAAGAGGCCGAGCCAGGAGAATTTACTTACCCTGAAAAGAGACCCACGCTGATGATGGACACCACAATGAAGAGTACTGACAGGGCTATGGTGAACTGGAAGAGGGTTTTCTCCAGGCCCCGACGGGTACGAACCGTAGACTGGGCGCTGCCAAACAATCCGCTGCCGCTTTCCTTCACCTGGCTTAGAATTATCAACACCAAAACTACGGACACCAATATCTGCGCGATATTCAGGTAAATCAAACTCTTTCCTCTCTCATGGTTCGAGGCGACAGCTAGCTCAGTGGGTGCCGGCCCCAAGAATCTCCAATTAGTTTCCGATGAAACTGGGATGCATCTTTAAGGAATCAGCTATTGACCATCCCTGGCCACTTCCAGGGCTGAAAGAACCAATTCCTGGACTAACTCCGGCTTGGCCTGGCCCCGAGTCAACTTCATAACCTGCCCTACCAGGAACCTGGAGGCTGTTTCCTTACCATTCATGAAGTCGGCGACGGCCTTCGGGTTGTCTGCCAGAGCCTGTGACACTGCAGTATCCACCACCGATGAGTCGCTGATCTGGCTAAGGCCCTTCTGGTCAACAATTTTACCCGGCTTCTGACCGGAGGCGAAAGCCTCTTCTAGGACCGTCTTTGCCAGGGTATTGCTGAGTGTGCCATCATCGACCAGGTTCAGAAGTTCCGCCAGGTGCTGCGGCGTCACTCTTGTCTCACCGATAGAAATGTTATCAAGGTTCATCAGTCGGCTCAGGTCGCCCAACATCCAGTTGCTGACGTTCTTGGCATATAACTGAGCGCTTGGCCCGTCCGCCGGGCGTAGGGCTACCGTCTCTTCGAAATATTCGGCCAAAACGCGAGTCCCGGTAAGTAAGTCGGCATCGTAAAGTGGTAGGCCATACTGTTCTACGAACCTGGCCTTGCGCTGGCCGGCCAGTTCCGGCAGCCTGCGCTGTATCTCTCCTACCCACTCGCTGCCGATCACTACGGGTGGCAGGTCTGGTTCTGGGAAATAGCGGTAGTCGTGTGCGTGCTCCTTGCTCCGCTGGGAAACCGTTACGCCACGTTCTTCGACCCAGCCACGGGTTTCCTGCGTTACGCGACCGCCGTCTTCCAATACACGGCGCTGCCGATCCACCTCATGTTCCAGGGCCAGAAAGACGGACCTGAAGCTGTTCATGTTCTTGATCTCGGTGCGGGTGCCGTACTCACTGCTACCCTCCGGGCGAATGCTGACGTTGGCATCGCAGCGGAAGTTGCCGTCCTGCATATTTCCGGCGGAAACTTCCAGGTACTGCATTATGGAATGGAGGGTGGTCAGGTATGCCCGCGCCTCTTCGGGGGATCGCATGTCCGGGGCGCTGACTACTTCCATCAAAGGAGAACCGGCACGGTTTACATCGACCAGGCTATGGGGTTCACCCTGTCCGTCGGGAAAATGGAATAGCTTGGCCGCATCTTCCTCCAGGTGGACCCGATCTACACCTATGGACTTCCTGCCGCCTTCGGTCTCGATTTCCAGCGCCCCGTTTTCAGCCAGGGGAAGATCATACTGGGAAATCTGATAACCCTTCATGAGGTCAGGATATGGATAGTTCTTCCGGTCAAACTTGGAATATTCCGGAATCCGACAGCCCAAGGCCAGGCCGGTCATTATGGTGTATTCGACCGCCCTCTTGTTGATAACCGGCAGGGAACCTGGCAGCCCCAGGCAGACCGGACACACGTGGGTGTTGGGTGGGGCATACTGGTAACTGGCCGAGCAGCCACAGAACATCTTGCTGCGTGTTTGCAGTTGAACGTGGACTTCCAGACCTATGACAGTTTCGTATTTCATGCTTTCAGCCGGCCAATGTTGGTTGGCCGTTCAAATTTCTCACCCGAGCATTATATCAGGGTTGATACGCGCCAATCGCACGCCGTGAATCAATTCGCTCACTATCTCGATAGCGTCAAGGCAGGAAGACGGAATAGTTGGTCAGCGGGACTGTCTCTGCGCCGCTCCTTCCCCAGATCTGAACCGTGTAGACTCCGGTTCCGTGGAAGCTGATGATTTCGGACAGGTCGGCCTCGACGGTAAAGCGGGAACCGTCCTGGGACCATCGGTCCGCAGTTGTCCACGGTACGGCAGCTGAGTGAGCGACTTCAACCGAAAGGGGCGGAGCGGAAGACCGGGAAAGGCCGGCATCCAGGGTGTATGGATCTATTCCAGTGCCCCATTCATAGCTCACCAGAGACTCGGCATGATAGCTTTCGGTTGAGGCGGGCGGTCGAACAAAGGTTGCCGGTTTCTGGCCCATGCCATAACGATAGGTGGCATCCAGTTGGCCCAGGCTAAGTCGACGAGAATGAGGGTGGAACCAAACTGCCAGTGCGTCGAGCTCCAGGCCGTCCCTGAACTGGCCCGACATTTGCAGCTTTGTTCCATATATGGTCGGCAGGTTGATGAACTCCAGGTGGTCCGTTTCGAACTGCTGCACAACCCAGCATTGGGCCTCGTTGCATGAGAGACCCAAACTAACGTTTCGGTGCCAAGGATCGAGGACATTTGCCCTCTCCGCAGCCCCGGCCATAAACCCTTGGTGCACTTCCCTTATAACGGCTCTCCACCCTCCTATCCCCGTTTCATCAGAAACAGCGACCCCAATGGGTCCAGCAATATTCTGCCGCACGCGGTTGGTTCCGCCGGCCAAGGTGTACCGCATTTGGGGCGTCAGGCCATGTACATCCCAATGCGAACGGTAGCCATATTGCTTCATACTCTCGGTGTGCTGCTGGGCTGAGGCGTTGAAGCCCAGGGTAAGAGGAGGAACCTGGGCGAGTACCCGTTCCGAGTTGATGAGGTATAGCAGTTCCGACCTTATTTCTGGAAGGCTTGCAGGCCCGATAGAAGGCCCGGCAGAAGCTCCAACGTCGGATCCTCTCGCTTCGAAAGAGCCGGGGATAAGGTTGCTGAGGGCCCGAACCGGGGAGACATCGCCATTCTGCCGGTAGTCATGCCACGCAACGACTGCAAAGATTTGCACCAACACGGTCAGGCACAACATGGTCAGCAAGAATACGGCCAGGCGGTACATCCGATTCCGAGTTATCTCCTCCAAAATTACCTGGGGCGTCGATAGACCATACTCATCGACGCCCCCGGTTCGGATCACTATGAAGCTCTATAGACCAGGTATCTACAGGCCGCGACGACTATTCCTCATCGCCATACTGGGCCTTCAGAGATTCAACCACTGCCGGGTCCGCCAGCGTTGTGGTATCTCCCAGGGCCCTGCCTTCCGCCACGTCGCGGAGCAGTCGGCGCATAATTTTTCCGCTGCGGGTCTTGGGCAACTCGGCGGCAAAATAGATGTCGTCGGGGCGGGCCATGGGGCCAATCTTGGTGGCTACGTGGGCCTTTAGCTCAGTAATCAGATCATCGGAAGTTTCGATCTGGTCCTTGATGGTTACGAAGGCGACGATGGCCTGGCCTTTGATTTCGTGCTCGCGGCCGATGCAAGCGGCCTCGGCCACCTTGGAGTTGTCCACCAGGGCGCTCTCCACCTCCATTGTGCTGATCCGGTGAGCGGAGACGTTGATCACATCGTCAACCCGACCCAGGAGCCAGTAGTAACCCTCTTCATCCAGCTTGGCCCCATCGGAGGTGAAGTAGGTATCGGGATAGCGGGACCAGTATTGCTGGACAAACCGCTCAGGGTCGCCGTAAATGCCCCTGAGCATGGAAGGCCAGGGGCGCTTGATGGTCAGGTAACCGCCACCACCAGGCCCCACGACGTTGCCAGCTTCGTCCAGGATTTCAGCCTCAATACCCGGGAAGGGATGGGTGGCTGAACCCGGCTTTAGGGTCGTTATTCCAGGCAGGGGTGCAATCAATATAGAACCCGTTTCAGTCTGCCACCAGGTGTCAACCACGGGGCAGCGGCCGCCACCGATATGCTGCCAGTACCAGACCCAGGCTTCCGGGTTAATGGGTTCGCCCACCGAGCCCAGCAGTCGCAAAGTAGACATGTCGTGGCGGTTGGGGTACTCCTCGCCCCAGCGCATAAACGTGCGGATGGCGGTGGGCGCGGTGTAACAAATAGTACAGCCGTATTTTTCCACGATGGCCCAGAACCGGTCCCGGTCGGGATAGTCGGGCGAACCCTCGTACATAACGGAGGTGGCGCCATTGGCCAGCGGCCCATAGACGATGTAGCTATGCCCGGTGACCCATCCAATGTCGGCGGTACACCAGTACACGTCGTCTTCCTTCAGGTCAAATATCCACTTGGTGGTTGCATAGGTTCCCGTCATGTATCCACCGGTGGTGTGCATAATGCCCTTGGGTTTGCCGGTCGTGCCGCTGGTGTACAGCATGTAGAGCATGTCTTCGCTGTCCATCGGTTCCGGCACACAGGTCAGGGGCTGATCTTCAACCAGGTCATGCCACCACACGTCTCTGCCATCCACCATCTTGTCGTCCGCATGGCCAGTCCGCCGGACAACGACCACTTTCTCAACCGGAGTTTCTCCCTCGAGGGAATCGTCGGCGTTCTGCTTAAGCTGCACAATGCCGCCACGC
Source organism: Dehalococcoidia bacterium (assembly GCA_964291565.2). Taxonomy (GTDB): domain Bacteria; phylum Chloroflexota; class Dehalococcoidia; order Lucifugimonadales; family UBA3495; genus Bin22. The sequence goes on along the minus strand of OZ219949.1, from coordinate 2,766,294 downwards.
CGGTAGCCGCCATCGGCGGTGATCATTACCTTGGACTGGGAGTCGTCGATACGGTCGCGAATGGAGTCTGCGCTGAAACCGCCAAAAATCACGCTGTGGGCGGCGCCGATGCGGGCGCAGGCCAGCATTGAGATTGGCAACTCCGGCACCATGGGCAGGTAAATAGTTACCCGATCGCCCTTCTGAACCCCCAGGCTTTTGAGGCCGTTGGCAAAGCGGCACACTTCCCGGTGCAGGTCCCAGTAGGTATAGACCTTCCAATCCCCCGGCTCACCCTCCCAGATGATGGCTGCCTTGTTGCGGCGCCCGTTCTTCAGGTGACGGTCGACGCAGTTATAGGAGGCGTTCAGCTTGCCACCAATGAACCATTTCGCGTCGGGGGGGTTCCAGTCCAGCACCTGCTCCCAGGGTTCAAACCAGTCCAACTCCCCGGCGAACCTGGCCCAGAAAGCTTCGGGATCCCTGCGGGCTTCCTCATAGACGTTGGGGTCCTTGATGTTGGCATTCCGGGCGAACTCTTCAGGGGGCGGAAAGGTCCGGTCTTCCTGAAGTAAGGCCTCGATGCCGCCAGTATTCTCAACCATCGATCTACCCCCAAATGCTTCGGAAATAAGTGCTAACTACCCAGCAAACGGTAGCCTGGCCCACCTTTTGGCCAGACTGTGCCATTTTAGACATAAGGGATTCTTGATTGCAAACCAGTGGCGCGCACCCATTGTCGCCCAGCGTCAGCTACAAGCGCCCGCCTCTCTTAACTTTTCGAACAGCCGTTGGGTTTGGACCACATCGCCGTGGGCGCGGTGGGCACGGATGCGGGAAGTTGATATCCCATAGTCCTGGCACGCAGCCTGAAGGTTGTAACGAAGGCCAGGCGGGGTCCGCATGTCCAGGACGCGCTGGACATACTCCACATGGCTTTCGCCCTCCATCGGATACTGACCCAGCTTAAGCCCCTTGTACAGGGCCATGGTATCGATGAAACGCCGGGCGGGCAGATCATCTACTTCGTCGATGACCCGGCGAGGATAGCGTCCCTCCTCCACCGCTCGACGGTGAACCCGGGCCGCCTCCAGCAAAAAGGCCCGGTCGAACCGAACTATGTTGTGCCCGACCAGGGGCAATCCGGCAGCGCGCTCCACAAACCAGGCCAGGGCTTCGTCTATACTTATCCCACGGGCGGATAGGTCTCCGTCGCTAATTCCGGTAAGACGGACAATTAACTGTGGCAAGGGACGATCCACTCTAACCAGGACCGAATCTGTCTCGGGGGTCCTGCCAGGCCTCGCCACCGACACGCCAATTTCGATTATCAGGTCGTTCCAGCAGTCGAGACCTGTAGTCTCCAGGTCAACCACCGCATAGCCGTCCTGCAAGTTCATAGTTGCAACACCTAACGAATTATTCACCTTGAGATATTGTTGAGAGTTTACATCAACCTGGCGGGAATGGGCACATGACTGATGCCTTTACAGGAAGTGCCTGACTCCCAGTATAATTACCCCAACATTCGGGACAGACACCACAAAGAGTGGAGATGAAGATGACTAACAGCTCAAATGGAAGTGTGGAAGGGAAACGTGTGGGCCTGATCGTGCCTTCCACCAACACGGTTATGGAACCGGACCTTTACCGCAATCTTCCCGTCGGCACCACAGTCCATACTTCGAGGATGCTCCTGGAAGGCAGCGTAACTATCGAGGCAGAGGAGTTGATGCTGGACGTCTATCTGCCGGAATGCGCCCGGCAGATCGGAACTCTGATGCCCGACGTGGTGGTCTTTGGCTGCACCTCGGCAGGGGCGCTGCGGGGCCCGGCTTATGAACAGGAACTGGCAGGGGAAATTTCCAAATCCACCGGGGCGCCCACCATCACCATAATGGGGGCGGTCGTAGATGAACTTAACCGAATGGATGTAAAGACGGTGGCGGTACTTACTCCTTATTCTGAGGAGATTAACGACACTATCAAGGAGTCGCTGGAGTCTTCCGGTTTTACGGTTCCCTACATTAATGGGATGGACGTGAAGGGCGCCTTTAATATCGCCGCAGTCTCCCCGGATGAGATAGTCCGATATGCGGAAGAGCAACTGAGGGGGGTTGAGTCGGACTGCCTGTTTGTATCTTGTGCCAACCTCAAGTCGGTGGACGTGTTGGGGGAATTGCGACAAGCCGCGGGGCGCCCAGTTGTGACCAGCAACCAGGCGGTGCTGGAAGGCGTAAAACGCACTATCAACATTGCGGACTGAGCACTGCCAGGGCAACTAATTCAGCCTGCCTGGCCCGAGGCCTGATTCGTTGACGGCCCAGCGCCGCCAAATCTATAATCGGTTACACATCTACAGAAAGGGCGCTATTGATAATGATAAAAACTGGCCAGCGTTATGTAAGCCCCGGTGGGGCGGAGATGGTTGTGACCAAGGGTGGAGACGGGGACTTCTTTGATGGTGTGACTCCGCTGCAACTGAAGGGATCGGAGGAAGCGTTTGCAGGTATTGAAGTTTCTCCCGAAGCCATAGACATGGCACTGGGGAAGCGGTTCACTTCTGCAGACGGTTCCGTATCTGTGCTGGTGACAAAGGCGGGGCGGTGCGACCTTCGATACAACGGGGACCCCATGGAACTGCAGCAGCCAAAGGAATTGCCATCCTCCGACTGACACCACTTGGTCTCTTCGGGCTTTTTGTTGCCCCTTCCCGCAAGTTTTCGGGAAGGGGTCGTCCTTTTTCCGGAACCCCAAACCAACGATGCCTCCTGGCCGTATACACACTATAAGCAAGCTCAGAGGACAGACGAATGAAATACCCCTGGGCCAACATCGCTATCCTCTTTCTGGGCGGTGCAGAGTTGTTGACGGGCTACCTGGCCCTTACCAACGGCAGTCCGCAGTGGGTGGCGGCACTCCACGTCCACCGGATACTGGGTTTCGGCATCGTGGCCCTGTTGTTCTGGAAGGGAAGGAACATACTTTCCCGGCTGATGGTGTGGCGGCTGTGGAAGCGGAACTGGCTGGCCTATTCTCTCTCCCTATTAATGCTGGGACTGCTGTTGACTGCCCTTGGCCTGGGCATCGCCTGGAGCCACATCGGACCTTTCTATTTCAGCGGAATCAGTGGGGTAAGCTGGCATATATACCTGTCGCTGGCATTGACCCCGGTGTTGGTGTGGCACACTTTCAGGCACAGTTGGAACTTCCGGACCCGGTTCTGGGCCGACCGGCGCACGGCGTTAAAGCTGGGCGGGTTGGGAATCGCCGGCCTGGCCCTTTGGCAAACGGGTGAACTGTTGAACCGGCTGGGTGACCTTCCCGGCGCCAATCGCCGATTCACCGGGTCTTACCTCAGCGCCGCCGGGGCTGGGACCGGCTTTCCGGCAACCTCCTGGCTGAACGACGCTCCTGAACCGCTGGATTCCGCAGCGTGGAGGCTCAATGTAACCGGGCTGGTGGAACGACCCGTCTTGTTGTCCCTTGCCGACCTGGCCGCCGGCGAAGCTGATGTGAGGACAGTTAGGGCCACCCTGGACTGCACCGGTGGTTGGCATACTACGCAGGACTGGTCGGGCGTACCGTTGCAGCATGTGCTGGACCTGGCCGGGGTTCGGCCGGAGGCGGCTAGCATTACCGTCCGGTCGGTTACGGGGTACTTCCGGCGGTTCTCCCTGGACGAGGCCGAGCGGTATATCCTGGCGACCCGGGTCGGGGCCGAATCTCTGTCCCACTGGCACGGCTATCCGCTGAGGCTTGTAGCCCCGGGCAAGCGGGGCTTTGAATGGGTGAAGTGGGTGGACGCCATCGAGGTCAACGACACCAGCAAGTGGTGGCAACCACCCCTGCCGGTCACTTAGGCAATTGTGGCAGATGATTGAGGGATCGGTCGATGCGCCGACCCCTCCTCAAAGACTGCCAGATCGAGCCTGCTTAAGGAACAAGCATCGCCCTGGTTATCTGGGTCTGGCGCTGGTCCCACTCAGCCTGAACGAACGCTTCATTTACTTCTGCCAGGGGGAATTTGTGGGATACCACCTTGTGAAAGGGCAGTCGGTCCTGGTTGCGCACCAGGAAGGCCAGCAAGGTGGGAAGCAAGTCCGGGCGGTACATCCGGGAACCCAGGATGTTCTTCCCGGACAGCAGCTTGGACGGGTCGATGGCAACTTCCTTGCCTCGAACTATGTCGCCGATCTCAACAAAACTGCCGCCGTTGCTCAGCATGTCGATGCCTTCGGCCAGCAGGTCCGCACGTCCCACCAGTTCCATAACCACGTCGGCGCCCCGCCCGTTGGTCAACTCCCATACCCGGCGGATGCGCGTCTCCGGAGTGTTGAACTCCTCGATGTTAATGGTGTAATCGGCGCCGAACTCTTCAGCCAGCTCGAGGCGGTTCTCCAGGCGGTCCAGAACAATTACCCGGTCGGCTCCCATGTCCTTGGCCATAGCAGTGGCGTTGAGTCCCAGGCCCCCGGCGCCCTGGATGACAACGTACTGCCCCTCGTGAGCGCCGGCCCGCATCAGGCCGGTGGTTACGGTCCCCATGGCACAGTTCACGGGCCCCAGCAGGTCATCGGGCAGTTCGTCCGGGACTCGAAAGAAGGGATGGCGGGGAGGCAGGTAAAGGAAATCGGCATAGGTGCCGGTGAAATAGGGATACACGCCGGCGGTGGGATAAGCCCGGTTGGCGCACCAGTTGGTATCGCCCCGCAGGCAGAGATGGCAGCGATGACAGGGGAAGATGGCCGAGTAGACAATCCGGTCGCCCTCTTCAATGGGCGTGCCAAGAGTATCGGTGGCCACGCCTTCCCCCAGCACCTCGACAACGCCCGTACCTTCGTGGCCCATGACCCGGCCCGTGGGCGGGATGGGCATATGTTCCTGAGTTTGGTCACCGCGCCAGGTGTGCAGGTCGGAGCCGCAAACCCCGGCCTGAGTCATTCTCAAAAGAACTGCGCCGGGTTCGGGCTCGGGGACGTCGTACTCCTCGATTTCAAAGGGCTTGCCGTATTCCTTGACCACTACAATCCGGCCTTTCATGGGGCGCCTCCCGTTAAGGTTGAATTAGGGAAAGCCGTCGGGCATAAGTGCATACCCAGGTAGAGAGACGGATCCGGAGGATTAGCCCAGTACTGAGGCCGAGGTCAGCCGGCGCGGGCGGTTTCCGGCGCGCGGGCCTCCGTAACGCCGATCATGCTGTCCCGGGTTACAAGTTCGGCCAACTGCTCCTCGCTCATACCCTCGGTGCCTTCCGGACGCCGGGGCAGGACCAGGTAGCGCAGGTCGGCGGTGCTGTCCAGCACTCTCACCTCAACGTCAGCCGGCACATCCAGGCCAAATTCGCGCATTACTCCCCGGGGGTCTATGACGGCCCGTGACCGGTAAGAAAGGCTCTTGTACCAGTCCGGAGGCCGACCCAGGAGAGCGCGGGGGTAGCAGGAGCAGAGGGTACACACCACGAGGTTGTGCACGTTTTCCGTGTTTTCCACCACGTCCAGCTTGGGAGTGGTTTCGGGCAATCTGTATCCCAACCCGGCCAGCGCCGCCTCCGGGTCAGACAGCAGCAGCGCCTTGTATTCCGGGTCTGCCCAGGCGTGGGCTACTACCCGAGCGCCATCGGATGGGGAACGGGCCTCTACCCGATCCACCATATCCTGAATTTCGGTGGGGGAACAGACTCCCTTTTCAACCAGAAGGGCCTCCATGGCCCTGGCGCGAAGGGCGTAATATCCCAATTCCTCATCATGAGCCATTCCAGGGTGGTCGTCGTGATCGTGGTCGCCGTGGCCGTTGCTGCCGGTGTTCGAGCTAGTCATTGCTGCCTCCTGAATGGCGGTCAGGCAACCGCCGTAGCGGGTTCCAGCCAATGCTGGTAGATATCAACGTAAATCTTGTCTGAACCGGGACCGCCATATGCTGACCACACCTGGGACTGAGAAAACTCAACCCGGTACAAAGGCTGGGCAGGCTGACCGTCGCCGCCGTACGCCAGGGACTCCGGATTTGGGAAAATGCCGCAGAGTTTATACACCCGGCCGGTTTGACCCTGGATGTACCTAGGAGTCCTGAAGTGCCCTCCCGGATTATCCACCCTAACCGCCACGGTGTCGCCGGGCTGGTACTTAACCGTCGAGTGGTCTGGCTGACCGGAATACTGGGTCATGGTCGCACCTGACCCTGAACTTCCTCGAACTTGTGGTCCAGCTCGTCTCTGGTGATCACTCCCTTTTCCAGCAGAAGGATTTCCAGTGCAGCAGTCCACCGCTCGTAGTAGGAACAGGCTTCGTAGGTCTCAGGATCGAGACTTTCGATGGCGCGGCGCATTTCGTCGGTCCGACGCAGGCCCTTTTTGCTCAGGACGTTGTGCATGGCGTCCACCCGGCGTTCCCAGTCGGAAAGCGCGTGCTCTTCCTGGCTGATGGGTTCGTCGGTGGGCCAGCCTCCCCGGTCGTGCGGTTGCGACATTTTCTCCTCCACTAGGGGTTAGTTGCCTATGATAATGGCCTTCCAAGAGGGTTACAAGCAAGCGGTTTACGGCATCCAATTACAGATAATGGGCATTCCGACCAAGGTCGTAACTGTGCATGGTCAGGCCGGACATTATCCCTAACTAGACCTTCCCGGTCCTATTCGAGTCTAGAAAAAAAAGTTTTTCGGCGCCAATTCCACTCATTTGCGACCGTTTCGTATCTGACTTGATGACCGTGCGGTGTCGAGGCAACGGTCTCATATTCAATCATTACATAGGCGGAATCACCAAGATGGGTGAAAATGGCGGGTTCCCGGCGAATTGAAAAGGAAGTGCAACAAGCATCCTTTCCGGCCCACTGTCCGTTATTCAAGCGACCGAAAGCTGAGCTACCCAAAAGTTACCGAAAGCTGAGCTACCCAAAAGTTATGGTAGCGACCTGACTTCCAGAACATCAAGAGGCGGTTGTCAGCGCCACATTTCCGCCACGTCGCAGACCCGCATGAACTGCACGTTGGGGAAGGACTGGATGTGATTGATCAGGCGTTCCAGCATCAGCAGGCGACCGGGCCTGCCGATGTACTGGGGGTGCATTGTCAGGTTGAAGGCCCGGCCGTAGTGATAGAGACCCTCGAACTCTGCGGCCCACGCGCCGTAGACCTCGTCGGGGTTGCGCATGGGGCCAAGGCGATTGGCGGCGGGGGCGTAGACGAAGTTGGGAGCATCGTCCAACAGCCAGCTTACGGGGACTTCCACCAGGCGCCGGGCGGGATCGGCGGCGTTAAGCACATAAGGGGCATCGTCACCCATCAGGCTGCTGTCGTAGAAGAACCCGTGGGAGGCCAGCAAGTCCACCGAAACCTCGCTTAGCTCCCAGCTGGGCGACCGGTAGCCGGTGGGGGCCTGTCCGGTAATGCCCTTCAGAATGTCTATGCCCTTCTCGAGAATCTCGGTTTCCTGTTCCGGGTCCAGATAACCGGGCGGCTCGTGCATGTAACCGTGGTGGCCGACTTCGTGGCCGCGGTTGGCGATATCTTCCACCAGTTCGACGTGGGTTTCCGCCACGTAGCCGGGGACGTAAAAGCTGGCCTTTATTCCATGCTTGTCCAGCAAGTCCAGGATTCGGGGTGCGGCCACCGACGGCCCGTATTCGGCCATGGACATGAGGCTTGGAAATTTGGCGAAGTTTGCGTCACGCCAAAGCCATGAAGATACGCCGTCAACGTCAAAGGTGAGCATCGCCACGCACTCGGTATTCCCGGGCCAAATTCCGGACATATCGGAGCCTCCGTTGATGAATTCCCTTATTCGGAAACCGGCCGGATTACCGCCAGGTACTGTCGTCCAATACTAGCCGCCTGAGGCTGGAATTATGTCGAACCCGGTGTAAGGGCGCAGCACTTCGGGAATAATAACCGAACCGTCCGCCTGTTGGTTGTTTTCCAGGATGGCGATGATGACGCGAGGCAGGGCCAGACCGGAACCGTTGAGGGTGTGAACGAATTCGGGACGGGAGCCGGCCGCCGGGCGGTGACGGATGTTTGCGCGCCTGGCCTGGAAGTCGGTGCAGTTGGAACAGGAACTGGCTTCCAGCCACTCCTCGCACCCGGCGGACCAGATTTCGATATCGAAGGTCTTGGCTGAAGGGAAGGAGATGTCCCCGGTACAAAGTTGCAGGACCCGGTAGGCCAGGCCCAGCCGCTGGCAGACATCCTCCGCATCGGCCAGGAGGCGGTCCAGTTCGTCGTCGGATGTCTTGGGGTCGACGAACTTGTACATTTCTACTTTGTTGAACTGGTGTACACGCTTTATGCCCCGGGTGTCCCGGCCCGCCGCTGTCTTTTCCCGGCGGAAGCAGGGGGTCTGAGCCACGTAATACTGGGGCAGGGAACCGGGCGGTAGAATCTCGTCCCGGTAGAGGTTAGTGATAGGGACTTCAGCAGTGGGTATCAACCACAGGTCATCCTCTTCATCCCAATACAGGTTGTCGGCGAATTTGGGCAGGTTGCCCGAACCTTCCATTACCTCCCGGCGTACTAATATGGGGAGCATCAATTCGGTGTAGCCATGCTCCCGACTGTGGAGGTCCAGCATCCAAGCGATGGTGGCGCGTTCCAGCTTGGCCCCGTAGCCGGACATAGTGTAAAACCTGCTTCCCGAGAGTTTTACACCGCGCTGGAAGTCTATTATGCCCAGTTCCTCCGCCAGGTCCCAATGAGGTTTGGCGGGAAAGTCGAGGGATTTGGGTTCGCCCCACTGTCGGACAACTATGTTCTCCTCTTCACCAAGCCCTCGGGGCACGTCCTCGCGGGGCAGGTTGGGCAGTTCCAGCAGAATTGAATGAATTCGCTCATCCAATTCCCGGGTTTGGCGCTCCAGGGCGTCGATTTCCTGACCAACTTCGCGCATTTCGCGAACAACGTCCTCGGGGGCTTCCTCTCCCTGGGCACGCAGTTGTCCGATGGCCCGACTGGCCTGGTTGCGCCGGGCGCGCAGCTCGTCGCCCTGGCTGATGGCCTGGCGGCGCTGACTATCCAGGGTCAGCAGTTCGTCCAGCGGGCCTTCCTCACCCCTGGTAGCCAGGGCCTGCCGTACATATTCGGGGTCGCGCCGTATCTGTTCAATAGATAGCATAAGGCTTTTCTTCAGTTATGTAAGGTAAAAGTGTAAAGAGCTGTTATGTAATGTAAAAGTGGAATACTGCTCACGGCCGTAGGTGCTTCTATACGAGTAAGTTCCTCGAGATTAGGCCTGGAAAGTACATGTAAGGGCCTACTTCGGCACTATTCGGTGTCGGAGTCGGCTCTTTCCTCCCGCCTAACCCGCATCTGGGGAAACAGCAGCACGTCGCGGATGGTGGACTGGCCGGTTATGAGCATGACCAGCCGATCTATGCCAATGCCCAGGCCCCCTGTAGGTGGCATGCCGTACTCCAGGGCGGTGAGAAAGTCCTCGTCCAGCCGGTCGACCTCTTCATCCTGGAAGGCTTGCCGGATGTGTTCCTGGGCCTCAAACCGCTCTCGCTGGACAGCCGGGTCGTTTAGCTCGGTATAGGAATTGGCAATTTCCATGCCCGCAGCGAAGGCCTCGAAACGCTCCACGTAACCAGGCATGCCGGGTTTGGCCTTGGCCAGGGGCGACATTACTTCGGGGTAATCCAGAATGAAGGTGGGCTGCACCAGGTGGGGTTCTACAAATGCGGAAAGCAGCTTGTCCAGGACACGGCCCCGGCTTTCGCGGGCCCCGGCTTCGATTTCCACGCCACGTTCCAGGGCAGCCCTGACCAGGGAAGCGTCGTCGGGGTGCTGGTCAATATCCAGCCCGCTGCGGCGGTGCAGTTCTTCCTTGAAGCTCACCCGTTTCCAGGGGGGAGTGAAATCTATGGTGTCCTCCCCATAAGGAATCTGCATTGACCCACGAACTTCCTGGGCCACCGTGGAGATCATGGCTTCGACCATGTCCATAACGTCGTTGTAATCGGCGTAGGCTTCGTAGCTCTCCAGCAACGAGAACTCGGGGTTATGGTCCTGGTCAATTCCCTCGTTCCGGAATACCCTACCCAGTTCATAGACCTTATCGAATCCGCCCACGATCAGGCGCTTAAGGTAGAGTTCGGTGGCGATGCGCAAGTAGAGCCGCTGGTCCAGGGCGTTGTGGTGGGTGTCGAAGGGGCGAGCGTGGGCCCCGGCGGCCACGGGTACCAGTATGGGCGTGTCCACCTCCAGGAAACCTCGGTCGTCAAGGAAGCGACGGATGCCGTTGATAACCTTGCTGCGCTGGGTAAAGGCCGACATTATCTCCGGATCGGATATCAGGTCCAGGTAACGCTGGCGGTAACGAATTTCCACGTCACGAAGGCCGTGAAATTTTTCGGGCAGGGGGCGCATTCCCTTGGCCAGGACCGTCACCTGCTGCGCTTCGATGGTAACCTCGCCGGTACGGGTGCGCAGCATGCTACCGGAAACACCGATGAAGTCCCCCAGGTCCAGGTCCCGCAACAACTCGTACTGGACGCCCAGCACGTTCTGGCGGAACATCGCCTGGACAGAGCCTGATCCGTCGCGAATGTCGAGAAAAGCGGCCCGTCCCATCACCCGCATGGAGACGACACGCCCGGCCAGGGAATGATGTGGTGAAGGGACTTCCTCTTCACCCGTTTCGGAAACCTTAGACTCCCAGACCTCAAAATCCGCAATTGCCGAGGCCGTGTCGGAGGACCGCCGGTAGCGGGGCGGATAAGGATCTATACCCTTTTCGCGCAGGCGTGCCAGCTTGGCGATACGGCTTCCGATAAGAGAGTCTTCTCTATCCTGCATGGGCAACAGTTTACAACCTGCGGTGTCGGAAATGAAGACTTGCCATGCCAGGCAGTTCCTGACGATCTCGTAGCCAAGTGTTACAAATCGGTTTCAATTTTTCCTAGAGAGACGGAAAAGTTTACAAATGGGAAAAAAGATCGTTACATCCAGGCAATATCCGGGTGGGTGTACCGGAATAGTATATGGGCAGCAACAAAAAGGAGGCTAGGTTTCTAATTATGCTTGCCAAGCATTGGAATCTCACACTGAGCGCACCCAATTTACGGCGGATTCTGCCTTATGTTCTGGCCGGTCTGATGGCCGCGGCCATAATGGTGGGCTGGAACATTGCCTTTGCACAGGGCGACCCACCCCTTCAGGAAGTGGAAGACCCGGCAACTCACCTGGGCAACTTGACAACAATGGTTGCCGCGTTCCTGGTTTTCTTTATGCAGGCGGGCTTCGCTTTTCTGGGCGCGGGGCTGATCCGGTCAAAGAGCACAGTCAATTACATGACCAAGAGCTTCATGGACTTCGCCATTGCGTCGTTGTCCTTCTGGGCCTTCGGATTCGCCCTTATGATGGGCACGTCGGCGGCGGGGATTGCCGGAACGGACAACTTCTTCCTGGTTAGCGGCGGAAATGACTGGCAGGTATACGTGGACTGGATGTTCCAGATGGTCTTTGCGGGCACTGCAGCTACCATTGTGGCGGGAGCGGTGGCCGAGCGTACCAAGACCCAGGCCTACTTTGCCTACAGTTTCCTGATCGGCGCCATAATTTACCCCCTGTACGGACACTGGGTCTGGAACGGCGAAGGCTGGCTGGCGATAATGGGCGCGGCCGACTACGCGGGTTCCGGTGTGGTTCACGCCGTGGGTGGTTTCGTGGCTCTGGCCGGCGCCGCCGTGGTGGGTCCCAGGACTGGAAAGTTCAATGCCGACGGTTCGGCCAACCAGCTTTACGGCCACAACGTGCCCTACGTGATAATCGGGACCTTTATCCTGTTCTTTGGGTGGTTTGGGTTCAACATCAACGGCGGACCATCCATTGGCCTGAACGCCATCAACACCCTCCTGGCCGGCGCCACCGGCGCGGTTGTGGCCCTCTACATCCAGCTCATCAAGTCCGGGAAGATTGACATTCTCATGTCCTGCAACGGAGCACTGGCAGGCCTGGTGGGCATCACCGCCCCGGTGGCCTTCGTCGACCCCTGGGCCGCGGTTGTAATTGGCGCACTGGCTGCCCCGATCATGATGATTTCCGTTACCATGATCGAGAGAGTGCTGAAGGTTGATGATCCGGTGGGCGCGGTATCGGTTCACGGTGTATGTGGTCTCTGGGGTTTGCTGGCGGTGGCTATTTTTGCCAGCGGCAACAACGACGTTACAGGGTTGATTGGCGGCAGCGCGGCGTTGCTGTTACCGCAGCTGGTCAGCATGGCAGTCGTCCTGGTGTGGGCCCTGGCCACCGGCTTTGCCATGTTCTTCTTGCTGAAGTTCACGATGGGCGTGCGGCTCACCGAAGAAGAAGAAATGGCCGGCGTGGACGCTTCCGAGCACGGAATGGAAGCATACCAGATGAGCTAGTCTCAAGCCGGCGCAGTTCCATCTGCATGTGAGGACACAAGGGTCGGGGAACGGATCTCCGACCCTTGTTTATTGTTCGTCGGGCTTGAGTAAAGCTGTCTTGCCCGGAGAGAGACCAGGCCCGGTCCAATGCTCCAGGCAAGCGCGGCTAGCTGAATAACGGATCCAACTGGAACCGCTCTCCCAACTCTACATGGCGAACAGCCAGGAAAGGGTCTTCAATAGGGAAAGGGTCTTCAATAATCCTTCCGCCTTTAACATTCCCGTAACACAGAATTTACTTCTACGATATTTCCGCGTAACAAGTAGCCTGCAGAATACACACATAACTTGAACAGAGGGAGTCGCAATCGATGGAAGCCATTTTCGCCGCAGTCGCTTTTGTAGGTCTGTTCAGTCTCTGGGTTATCGTCCCAAAGATGTTGCTGAAGAAGTAAAACCAGCTGAAAGCCCTGGCCCTTCAGTGCGAATTTCAATGGCTCGGGACAGCCTCATGGCAGTGGACCCCGGTTTTCACGATGTAACAAAAAGTTAACATCTTGGAAAATTTCCTGAAACATCGAACCACCAAAATCCAAGCCATAAACCAAAGGCAAGGAGCTAACAGAGTATGGAGTTAATCGCAGCCGCGGCCGCCTTTATTGGACTGTTCAGCATGTGGGTGATCTTGCCCAAGCTGTTCCTCAAGAAATAAGGCGGAACCTGACCAGCGCGTAGAACGCAGTCAATCCTGCACCTGCTAACCAATGAAAGGTCCATGCTTCAAGGGATGCCCCGGAGTATGGGCTGTTTCTATTGGACAGGGCAGGGTAGAGAGACAAGGCGGATTTCGCCGCTGACAGGAGAAACCCAGGATCGCGATGCTTCCACGGCCTCAAGGCTCACTAGCCGCAAGGGGGATGGCAAAGTATGAATACTGGAGATACTGCCTGGATACTGGCCTGCTCGGCGCTGGTATTGCTGATGACCCCGGGTCTGGCATTTTTCTATGGCGGGCTGGTCCGCCGGAAGAACGCTACGGCCACCATTATGCACAGCCTTATGTGCATGGGACTGGTCGGCATGGTGTGGGTTCTGTGGGGATACAGCCTGGCCTTCAGTGGCGACCTAGGAGGATTGGGCATCATCGGCGACCTTCAATGGTTAGGCCTGGCCGGCGTCAGCGCTGATGAACCTGGTCCCTACGCCGACAACATCTCCCACCAGACTTTTATGGTCTTTCAGGGGATGTTTGCCATTATTACCCCGGCGCTGATAACCGGCGGTTTCGCGGAAAGAATGAAGTTCAGTGCCTTCGTTATCTTCACAGTGGTCTGGGTTACTGTGGTCTACGCCCCCGTCACCCACTGGGTGTGGGGCGGCGGCTGGTTGGGCAACCTGGGCGCGCTAGACTTTGCCGGCGGCACCGTTGTGCACATCAACTCGGGTATAGCAGCGCTGGCCGCGGCCCTGATTATCGGTAGGCGCATCGGATTTGGCGAACAACCCATGCCGCCCCATAACGTGCCGATGATAGTTCTGGGAGCGGGTCTGCTCTGGTTTGGCTGGTTCGGATTTAATGCCGGCAGCGCGCTGGCTGCCGACGGCGTTGCAGTTAACGCATTCGTGGTAACCAACACGGCAGCGGCGGCGGCCCTGGTTTCCTGGGTGGCCATGTCATGGTTCTTCGGCAAGCGGCCCAGCATCATTGGCGCAGCTTCGGGAGCAGTGGCTGGACTGGTGGCAATCACCCCCGCTGCCGGCTTTGTCGGAGCAATGCCAGCGATTATAATTGGTCTGGTTGCCGGCGCCATCTGCTACGGGGCGATTGAACTCCTGTTGAAACTGAAGGTAGACGATGCGCTGGCGGTTTGGGGTGTACACGGAATGGGCGGCACCTGGGGAGCCCTGGCTACCGGCCTCTTCGTGGGCATTGGATACAGCGCGCTGCCGGACGGGGTGGGACGAGGTGAGCAGATTTTAATCCAGCTGGCCGGAATCGTTGGTACGGCTGTCTGGTCCTTCATCGCCACGAGCATCATCCTGCTTGCCTTGAAATACACCATCGGCCTGAGGGTTGAGGAGTCAACAGAGCAGTTGGGGCTGGACGTGGCCACGCACGGCGAGGGAGCGTACACGAACTAATACGGTATCTTTCCCAGAATTTACTCTGAAAAGAAACACTTAGGCAAAATCAAATTGCGAGGTATTGAAGCATGAGTTACAAGGCAGAATATATCTGGATTGACGGGCAGGAGCCCACTGCCAAGCTGCGCTCCAAGGGCAAGATCGTGCCCGATGGAGAAGATCCCCCTGTCTGGGGTTTTGATGGGTCCAGCACTAACCAGGCACCCGGTGAAGCCTCCGACTGCGTGCTGAATCCGGTTCTGGTGGTCCCCGACCCGGTGCGCGGCGGAGGTAACAAGCTGGTCATGTGCGAAGTGCTGCTGACTGACATGAGCCCCCATCCTTCCAACACCCGGTCAGCCTGTGCGGCAGCAGCGGCCCAGTATGCCGACATGGACTTCTGGTTTGGCATCGAACAGGAGTACACCTTCTTCGACGGCATTAAGCCCCTGGGCTGGCCCGACAACGGTTTCCCGGCGCCCCAGGGCGGATACTACTGCGGCGTGGGTTCCGACGAGGTGTTCGGTCGCCCGGTTGTTGAACAGCACATGGACGCCTGCCTTTACGCCGGCCTGGCCTTTTCAGGAATTAACGGCGAAGTGATGCCGGCTCAGTGGGAGTTCCAGATCGGTCCCATCGGCGCCCCAGCAGTTGGCGATCACCTGTGGCTGGCCCGCTGGCTGCTCTACCGCATCGGCGAAGACGTTGAGACCGTTGATGGCCGCCGCGGCATCAGCGCGACCCTGGACCCCAAGCCGGTGAAGGGTGACTGGAATGGCGCTGGAGCACACACCAATTTCTCCACCACCGCGATGCGGAACGCCTACGAGCCCTGCGTAGCCGCGGCGGAGGCCCTGAGCAAGCGCCACGACCTGCACATCGCACACTATGGCCACCGCATTGAAGAAAGGCTGACCGGTCTTCACGAGACCTGCTCATTCCGGGAGTTCCGGTACGGTGTGTCCGACCGGGGCGCCTCGGTACGGATTCCCTGGCAGGTTGCCCGGGACGGCAAGGGCTACATTGAGGACCGCCGCCCCAACGCCAACGCTGATCCTTACGTCGTTACCCGCCTGATCATTGAGACCGTGGGCTCCGACGCGAAGGGTTCCTAGTCCTGATTCGTCTCCACGCAAAAGGCGCCGCCATGCTGAGGCGGCGCCTTTGTTTTGGGTTTAAGCTACCTTGGCTATGGGCTAGAATTACCATTGACCGGCAATGCAACTGAGCTTTAGCAAATATCCGGGTTTGAAGCTTTTTCGAGCCGCCCTGAGGGATTGAGATGATGGACCCGCACACTGCGGAGCAGGAATATGTGCTCCGTACCGCCAGAGACAATGACGTGAAGTTCGTTCGCCTCTGGTTTACAGACATCCTGGGCAACCTGAAGGGATTTGCCATAAACGTGGACGACCTGGAAGAGGCTATCGAAAGGGGTGTGGGCTTCGACGGGTCGGCTATTGAAGGTTTTGCCCGCGCCACCGAGGACTCTTTCCGGATAGACGAAAGCGACATGCGGGCTTACCCCGACCCCACGACCTTTGCAGTCCTGCCCTGGAGGCCACGCCAAAACGCCGTGGCCCGGATGTTCTGCGACATTCACTCTCCCAGCGGCGACCCCTTTATGGGTGATCCGCGCCTGGCTCTAAAGCGGAACCTGAAGAGGCTGGCCCGCTTGGGCTACACCTACTACGTGGGCCCCGAACTGGAGTTTTTCTACCTGGAAAAGCCGGAAAAGGACAGTTCGGACAAGCTGCGACCGCCCCAACCCCTGGACTCAGATGGGTATTTTGACCAGCTTTCCAGCAACCCCACCGCCGACCTGCGGCGGGATACGGTACTGAATCTCTCCGACCTGGGTATTCCCGTCAAATACTCCCACCACGAGGGCGCCCACAGCCAGCACGAAATTGACCTGCAATACACGGACGCCCTCACCATGGCCGACAGCGTGATTACCGCCAAGCTGGCCATCAAGGAACTGGCCCAATTGCGCGGTTTCCACGCCTCCTTCATGCCCAAGCCGTTCACCGGAATTAACGGTTCGGGAATGCACACTCACCAGTCTCTGTTCAAGGGCGACGAAAATGCCTTTTACGATCCCGAGGACGAGTACAAACTCTCATTGGTAGCCAAGCGCTTCATTTCCGGACTGATTCGGCACGCGCCGGAGATTACCCTGGTTACCAACCAGTGGATCAACTCGTACAAGCGGCTGGTGCCGGGCTACGAGGCGCCGGTGTACATCTCCTGGGCTCGCAATCGATCCGACCTGGTCCGAGTGCCGTCTTACAAGCCGGGCTATGAGAACTCAGTGAGGATCGAATACCGGGCGCCGGACCCGGCCTGCAACCCCTACCTGGCCTTCAGTGTAATGCTGGCCGCCGGTATGAAGGGTATTGAGGAAGAGTATCCGGAAGTTCCCCCGGTGGAAGGGAACGTATTTGCCATGAGCCGAGAGGAGTTCACTTCGCGGGGGATAAAGGTGCTGCCGGGAAGCCTGGGCGAGGCGATTGCCCTGGCAGAAGACAGCGATCTGCTCAAGGAGGCCTTGGGAGAACACATTCTGGAGAGCTTCATCCGCAACAAGCGGCTCGAGTGGCAGCGGTACCGGTCCACCGTCACTGATTATGAGATAGAACGGTACCTTCCCACACTTTAAGGTTTGGGGCGGGACCTGGCAGCGAAAGAAGGATTAGGGGCTCGCCCATGCCGCTCTGGCGCCTGTGCTAGGGCCAGTGCCGGGAGAGGAAATCCTTGAACTTGACAACATCCCCGAGACGGGCAGATTCGTAGGCCGCAACTACCAGGGCCAAATCCTTGAGTCCCTCCGGACCGGAAGTCTCTCCTTCCCGGTTTTCCCTGACGCTGGCAACGAAGTCGCGGACCATGGCGGGTATGCCCCTGTGGTCCGGGGCAAAGCGGATCATCTCCTCCCGACTATTACCTTCCAGGACAAGTTGGCCTCTGCCAACGATGAAGGATATGGTGCCTTGGGTTCCAGTGATTCGCACTTCCGGGGGTCTGGGACTGCCGGCAGTCCACGAATGGTTGATCATTCCGGTTGCACCCGTGGACCAGCGAAGCAGCACAACCATGCCGTCCTCTCCTTCTTGTCCCCTCATTGCCTTGGGAAGTTCAGAGGCATAAACGGATTCAGGTTCACCGGCCAAGTACCGCATAAAGTGGACCTTGTGGATGCCCCCATCGATGAGGACGCCTCCACCGTTGTCAGGCCGTGAGCTGCGCCAGCCACCGGGTTGGAAAGGATATTCCTCCTGGAACTGGATGAAGCGCAGGTGGCCCACCGCACCGTCGAATACCAGCTCCCGGCACTTCCTGACCTGGGCCAAATAGCGCACGTTCTCAGCCACCATCAGGTTAACGCCGCAACCGACAGCCGAGCGCACAATTGCGCAGGCGTCTTCCAACGAGTGGGCTAGCGGCTTTTCCATGAGGATGTGCTTCCCGTGCCGGATGCCAAGCTCGCAGTGCTGCCGGTGCAGGTGGTGGGGTGTGCAGATGTACAGGGCATCGATTCGGGAGTCTTCCGCCGCTTGTGGATAGCTGCCGAAGGAGTCAACCCCGCCAAATCTCCGGCAGTATTCTTCCGCACGGGAAAGGTCCCGGCTGGCGAAGAAAAGGTCGAGTTCTTCGTGAAGCTGGGCAAGACTGCCAGCGAAGTCGGCGGCGTATTGGCCACAGCCAACTACACACAGAGAGAACTTTGCGGCGTTCATTGCGGGTCACCTGGCGGCTGCAAGACAAACGCAGGTCATGGAGTGGATTCGCTGACTTCCAGCACGTAGCTGGCCTTCTGCCTGGTTGCGGGAGCCGTGGGGGTTATGGCAACCATTGTCCTCTCCAGGCCATCGTAGGGTTCCAGCGTAAGTTCGCCCACCCAAACTTTCGCTGAGTTCAGTTCAAGGGTCATTGGGACAACCCGATTGGTCTCCCCCTTCTGTATCAGTTGAACGATAAACTCCTGCCGGACCCGGTTGTCAATTAGAACGAACCCCTTGCCATCCCAACCTGCTTCCGTTAGCTGCACCCCAACTCCTGTAACCGACAGGTCCCTGATGCACATGCCAGTGTCATTCAGGGCATCGTCCGTTACGTACTGGAACCGGACCTGCACCTGCTGGCCGGCGTAAGCCGACAAGTCCACATCCTCGGATATCCAGCCATCGCTCTCGCCGGTGTAGCCTGGACCAAATGCCACGTCTATGGGGTTGGCCGCAGAAGTGTGACGGGTCGCCAGTATATTCCAGCGCTGTCCGCCATCGGTGGACACTTGAAGGTAAACGTAGTCCCACTCCTCCTCAATGCTGTACCACGCATCAAAGGAGAGTGTAACCCTTGTCGCTGCTGTCAGGTCAAACTCTCCCGTCAGGGTGGATGTAATGGAGTCCCCATTGTTGCTCCACCAGCACCCCCCTTCGGGTACGTCCGCGGGTATGATGCGGTTGACTCCCTGGCCTTCAAAGGCGAATTGCAGCGTCCCTTCCCTGAGCCTGGACCCCATTTCGATGTAGTGGGTGCCGTACTGGTCCATTTCGCGTTCTATTTTGCCCGCCCGGCTCAATCTTCGGGTAGGTTGGATTTCGACCTCCAGGTCGCGGTACCCCAGTAGGCCTTCGTCCTCATCGAGAAAATTCGCTGCCACCCAATCCTTCAGCACCGAATGAAAGGTCCGATCGTAGCCCTCAGCCGACAAATAACTATCAATGCCGGCCAGGTTATCGGCGGTGTCGGTCAGCAACCGCCGCAGCCCGGTACGATCGGCGCCGCCGTAATGCTCGTAAAGGTAGTGCATGAATAGCGAAGCGCCGCCATAGTGGGCGCCAATGTTGGAGTTGTCCAGGGGCCAGTGAACCAGCGAAACAAAAGGACGCCGCAAATATTGAGGGATTGACTCCGGCGGGTAACCGGCTACGGTAACCGACAGTTCGGCCAGGCCTTCACTCACCCAGGTATCCTCGGAACGGTCAAAATTCCACATCACAGCATGGTTCAATTCATGGGCCAGCACGCTGTAATAGAAGGGAGTGGCAACCCGCAGGTACCGGGCGTTAATGTAAATCATCTCCCGCTGATTACTGTGGGGTCTGATTGCCGTAGGATACTCGTCGGTTGAACTGAAGTACCCGCCAGCGCCTCGTATGTCGCCGTGGAGAATGGTCAACCGGGGATCATTGTCCACGCCGGGCTTCCATTCAGTCCCGAAGTAACCGGTTACACGGGGATAAATGATCTCTTCAAACTCAGCGGCAGCCTCCTCAATATCATCCTGGCCCACGCGCAGACCATCTTCGACATACCAATAGGCGTTGGGGGAAACGTGCCTCAATTCAAACCGGGACTGGTACTTTTCCAGGCCGTCCAGGTCCACCAGGTAGAACTCATCCGTTCTGCCGGCCTCGTAGCTGGGCGGGGTGTCGTGGACCACCTCAGGGACCTCTGGATGATTCACGGGAAGCAGAAGTTCGTACGCTAACTTGAACAAATCGCGATCAGGCGGGTACGGCAGTTCGGTGAAGTCCCGTTCGATTGTCGGTATCGCAATGGCAGCTGGGGAAGGCGCAGGGGACGCATCTTCTACAGGGCCGTCCGAATTGGAGACCATTGCCTTGGCAGTTGGAGAAGGGCTGCGGGAAGTCTGGGGCTGAGTTCCAGTGCCGCTAGGTGGAGGTTGGGTTGGCTCAATGGCAATGGGTGTGGCTTCAATGGAGGGATTGGACGATTCTCCTTGTGGAATGTCCGCAGTCGGTAGAGTGTCAGGCGCTGAACAAGCCAATCCAAGTACGGCTAACAGGATAACTGGCAATATTGAGGCCGCCCCAAAGCTCTCTATCATGGCAAAGTTAAGTCTCAAGAATGGCAACAAAATGCGAGTCCTTGCAGCACACGAATGGGGAACTGAGTGGAGAGAGGAAGCAATGGAGCCGGTGAAGGGAGTCGAACCCTTGACCTGCGGTTTACGAAACCGCTGCTCTGCCACTGAGCTACACCGGCTGGAAAAGGGAGGGTACCGACAAACATAGTATAGCACCAACCCTATGGCTCTTCAGCACCTCAATTGCAGCAGGCTCCAGGAATTGCAACAGGCAGGCCTTACACCGTTGGCGGGCCCAGGCCGTCCACGCCGGCTGGCTGGGCTTCGTCCTCGCCGGGCCAGGGCGGCATGGTTACGCAAAGAAAACGGAGAGAGCTGGATTCGGCGGCGGAGAACTGAAACATCCACCCAGTTGGAATTACAAGCGCATCACCCGACTTGACGGACATAGCGGCAACCAGCGCCGGCTCCTCAATTCCCGGCGGGCAGCGCCAGACCTGGCCATTGCCCTGCAGGATATACCAGACCTCTTCAACGGTCCTGTGGAAGACGGGCCTGGAGACCTGTCCGGCCGGCAGAGTTACCTCCACCATGCTGGCGCCCGCAGCGGCATGGCGGTGGTCTATTAGAAAGCGAATTTCCGACCCGTCGGGGGCGATAGCGTCAGGGTCCGCAGAACTATGGCCCAGGGGAGGGACCAAGATGTAAGAAGAATGGGACAAAATGAGTCCTTATTGAACGTAGCTCTAAAGACGTTACTTCAAAATGTAATCTGAAAGAAGTTGCTCAAACCTGCTGGGCCCAGACTCGTGAAGTTCGGTGAATCGGTCGAATAGTCTGGTGACCTCTAGCGCTTGGGGGCTAATCCAGCCGATGGTTTCCAGTATCTCATCGTGCATCTGGCCAAGATCTGTCCGGTTCCAGATCGGCTCGTAGTGAAATACGCGGTTTCGAACGGCACGAATGCGGTTCAATCGCTTGGAAACGGCCCCTCTAGTTCGGATTCTATTGGGCATAGATGGGAATACATCCCTGAGCAGCGCGGGCCAAAGGATGTTTTCGTAGCGTGAATTTATCAGCCTTATCCAAAAGCCAAAATCGCTATTGGCAACTATTTGCCCAGCCATTAGAGGAATGCCGTGGTTGATAATGCGGTTCTTGATTTCTTCAAGGGCAGGCTTATCCTGAGTAACAAGAACTTTATCAAACCAATTCTCCGTCCCTCTGTCTGCCGCAACTGCCTGGTGAAGACTGTTGCGTAAAGTTATCTCCAAGGTCTGTAAACCAGGATAGAGACTTTCGCCGAGAGCCGTGTTCCAAAGGTATCGAGCAAGAGGTAATATAGAGTTGTCTTCTGCATTTTGCTTGTAAGGAATAAGTCGTTCTTCAGAGATGGCCTTCGATAAGCTTTCCAAAACAGTCGTTGACATGGTATGACCATACTGGTATATTGGGGTCAGCTGTCCCCGGGTAGTCCTCTCCCGACCTTGAGTCGGTGACGGCCCCGGGGTTTGTTTTTGGCAGAGGGAGCAACAACTACCTCGCGCCGCCACCCAAGAAGCGGCGCAATTACCCCCTCGGTACGCTCTTTGGGGCAACCAATGTGGTTGCCCCTTTAAACAAGGTCGGCTGGTACGTCCTGAACGAATTAGCTAACCGCAGGCTTCCTTCCCTTCCTGTCCAGGAAGTCCCTGAAGCCCTCTTCAACGGTGAGGCCACGGAACCGGCCCTGGCGGGAGTTGACTTCGTTCCAGAACTGGTCCTCCATGGGCTGGCCGGTGTGCTCGAACAACATTTGCTTGATGTTGGCGACTCCTTCTGCCCGGTTCTTGGCAATGCCGGAAGCGACCTCCACGGCCTTGTCAATCAGCTGATCGCTGGGTACCAGGTGGTTCAAAAGCCCAATACGGTAAGCCTCCTCGGCAAATACCTCGCGGCCGCTGTAAAGCAGTTCCTTGGCCCTGGGCCACCCAATCAGGTTGGGCAGGCTCCAGGTGGCATTCATCTGGCCGTAATTGACCGCCAGGAAGCGGAAACTGCTTTTGTCGCAGCCTATGAGGAAGTCCATGGAAGTAGCCATAACCGTGCCGCCGCCGTAGCACAGACCGTTGACGGCGCCGATAATTGGCTTGGGGCAACTGGCCATCCGCCAAGTGTACTCTGCCCGCTCAGCCGCCCCCGCATCCCTCTCTTCCTGGGACTTTTCCCGGTTTTCGTGAATGTCGGCGCCGGCGGAAAAGGCGCGTTCTCCGGCCCCGGTAATTACGATGGCGCCCACATCTTCGTCCCCAACCATGTTGATAATGGCCTCGTCCAGCTCCCGCACTAATTGAAGGTTCAGGGCGTTCAGCACTTCGGGCCGGTTCAATGTAACAATGGCGACCCGCTGCACCTGGTCAATACTGATGGTTTCGTAGCTCATAAGGTCCAACTCCTGTCTTCCATGCCCCCTGTGCCACCGGCAATTCCGAAGGTCGGGGCGAATGCTGGCGTAATGATAAAGCATGGCAGACTCTAACGCAAAATGAGCTTGCCGTGTTGCCATCCATCGAACGTATAAGTATCCTCTAACCGCCAACAACTTGCCGGGGTGCCTTTAAGCAATGATGCCGAATCGGTTCCTGCTCCAAGCTATCGCCCGCTTTGCCGCCAAAGGCAGCGACTTCGACCAACTGTCACCAGAACTGCTCCACATCTCAAAGGAAATGATGGTGAACGCCGCAGCCGTGGGACTGGCCGGGGCAGCTCAGGCTGACGGGCACACGGTTACCCAGTTTGCCCAAGACATGGGCGGAAACGGGCGTTGCACTATCATCGGCAAGGGGCTTCGTACGTCGCCCGTCTACGCTGCCCTGACCAACGGCGTCTTGATTCGCCTGCTGGATTTCGACGACGAAATGCCTGAAAACCTCTCGCACCCCGGCAGCGCCATCTTTCCCGTGGTGATGGCCCTTGGCGAGATGAACGGACTTCCCGGGCAGGACGTGCTGTCCGCATTTGCCGCGGGCTGCGAGGTAGTTTCCAGGCTGCAATCACTGGTTTTCGCCAACAACGCAACAACCGGAGATATTGATCCCCAATCGATAGTCTTTTGTGGGACCGCCGCATCCCTGGGAGCCGCCGCCGCCGCCGGAAAGCTGTTGAGGTTGGGTGAGCCGGGAATCCTGCAAGCCCTGCTCCTTGCTTCCTCCAATTCCGGTGGAAATCTGACCGTGGGGGACGCGGGTCCCGTCCAGGCCTATGGTCACGGAAGGGCAGCGATGACCGGGACAATGGCGGCGTTACTGGTGCAACAAGGCCTCCAGGCAACTCCAGAATTCCAAAATCCGGAGACGGAACTCCTGACGCCAGCGGGTACGATAGAATCGTCCGCCTGGGCAGGCAGCCTTGAAAGGGATCTGGGCAAGCCCTTTGACGTAATCTCCCGTGGAGTGTCCCTCAAACTCTACCCCTGTACTTCCCAAGCCCATTCGGTCATTGACGCCGCCCTGCAATTGCTCCAACAGTACCGATTTTCCGGTGATGATGTCTCCGAAGTGCGGGTGGGCGTAACTCCCGGGGCTCTGGAGGCCTTACCTTTTCCCGCGCCGGCCAATGGATGGCAGGCCCGCGCCTGTATAAGCTTCGTGGTGGCCACAGCCCTCACCCATGGTCATCCCTTGATAGACAACTTTACCGATGCCGCCTCCGCCAACCCGCAGGTGCGGGAGTTAATGGAGCGCGTAAGCGTGGTGGCAACCGAGACTCCAATGACCTCCATTCCTTTCCCTTCCTCGGTGGAGGTTACGCTGAACGACGGGCGTCAACTAAACCACCGGTCAGAATTTGCCCGGGGGCTGGCGGACTTGTCCCTGACCACTGAAGAGCTGGACGCCAAGTTCCTCTATTGTTCACGCTATATCCTTCCGCCGGACCACATAGAAGAAGCAGTGACGCGGCTGAGGGACCTGGAAAACATCGAAAATACCACCGGACTATTTTCTGTGCTGGGCGGATAGTCATTGAAGGAGTAAGGCAGCGCGCTGGACGACGAATTTCGCTGTTCGAGCAACTCGAACACACCGATTGCAAAGTCCAGGCAGCACCCGCTGTTCCGCTCATCCTCAGCCTGCCAAAAGATGTCCGCTTCAGTGCCGCATCGTTTGACAAGTTAACAATGATCTGTTCGAGAAGACTTTGCGATCGGCCTCGTCGCTAAAATTCTTGACACTTTTCTCAAGCAAAAACTATACTCAAGTCGAAAATTGAAATGAACAGGCCGTGAAGGAGACTAGTAGGCTTCCAGCGAGGCCCAGAGAGCCGGGTAAGGTGTGAGCCGGCGCCAGGCGCAGAAGCATGAATGGACTCCGGAGCCGCCAGCCGAAATGCTCCGCTCACCATTTGAGACCAGCGGAGGTTGAGTAGGCCCGGCCGGTTGGGCGCCGTTAAAGGCCCGCGGCACCGGGGCAGCGCAGGTGATATGCCCCCTTAGCCGATTAAGATGCTGGCATTTTCTGGCTGCGCTTCTGGATTAGCCGGCAATCAGGGTGGCAACGCGAGAATGGCTCGTCCCTATGGGGATGAGCTTTTTTATTTGTATGAAACAAGGCTTCAAATAAAAGGTTTCGAATTAGAGGCGGTATGTATTATCCAACCCTTAAAGACGTCAAGTCTCTTGCAGATTCCAGCGAAGGGAACCTGGTGCCAATTTTTCGGTCCATAAATGCTGACCTGGAAACTCCGGTTTCGGCGTACCTCAAAGTTGCACGGCCACCCTATTCCTTCCTTCTTGAGAGCGTCGCCGGTGGGGAACGGTTGGGGCGATACAGCTTTATTGGTACTGACCCCTACCGAATAGTGAAGACCGGCAAGGAAGAGGCATTGGGCGAAATCGACCCACTGCGACCCGTACAGGAAGAAATGGACGGCTACCGTTTGATTCCGGTGGAAGGATTGCCTCGCTTTCACGGCGGCGGCGTTGGTTACCTGGCCTATGACTGCATCCGCTATTTTGAACCGCGCGTTCCCCCCATGCCCGCCGACCCGCAGGGGCTGCCAGAATCGGTTTTCATGTTCGCGGACACCCTGCTGGTATTTGATCACTTGCGTCACGACATTAAAGTTGTTAGCCATGTCAGGTTGGATGGGGACATCGACGAGGCCTACAAGAAGGCAACCAGCAAGATCGACGAACTGGTTAATCGCCTGTCCCAGCCTTTTGAAATGCCTCCGGGCGGGCTGAACCCGGCGCCGTCACCCGGGGATGCTGGCGTAGTCGAGTCCAATTTCACGCAACCGCTGTACGAAGAGGCGGTGGAGAAGTGCGTAGAGTACATTTACGACGGCGACGTTATCCAGGTGGTCAACTCCCAGCGCTTTTCCCGGAAAACGGACGCCGATCCATTCCAGGTATATCGGGCGCTTCGCGGTGTCAACCCGTCCCCCTATATGTACTATCTTCACTTGGATGACTTCGACATCGTAGGGGCGGCCATTGAAACCGTGGCAAAGGTTGAGGACGGGATAGTCGCCACCCACCCCATTGCCGGCACCCGGCCGCGAGGCAAGACCCCGGAGGAAGACGCAGCCCTGGAGCAGGAACTGAAGACCAGCGAAAAGCAGCGGGCCGAGCACATAATGCTGGTGGACCTGGGTCGAAACGACATAGGAAGGGTAAGTCTGCCGGGAACGGTGGAAGTAACCCAGTTAATGGATGTGGAACGCTTTTCCCACGTAATGCACCTGGTTTCCCACGTTGAAGGGCGCCTGAAACCGGAGTTGTCTTCCTACGATGCCCTCCGGTCTTGTTTCCCCGCGGGAACGGTTTCGGGCGCTCCCAAGATTCGAGCCATGGAGATTATCTCGGAACTGGAAGGCGAGAAGCGGGGGCCTTACGGTGGAGCCGTCGGCTACTTCAGTTTTTCCGGCAACATGGACACGGCCCTTGTGTTGCGTACCGGCATATACAAGGACGGAATTATGTACGTTCAGGCTGGGGGCGGCGTGGTTGCAGACAGCGTGGCCGAGGACGAATATATGGAGACGATTCACAAGTCCAGCGCCGTGCTGCGGGCCATAGATATTGCCGAGGGACGCGGATAAACGAAAATCCAGCGGGGCCCCGCCCATCGTCAATGTGTTACTTTTCAGTGTCGGAAGTCGTAACAGTGATTCGGGCTTTTGTCCTCAACGTCCCTTAGCGAAAACAAGAACATTGGGAGGTAAACTCCATGCTCAAGTCCATGTTTCATACCGGATTTGTGGTCCGAGACATTGACAAGACAATAGATTTCTATACCAACGTAATGGGATTGAGGCTGGTGGGTCGCACTGAACGTACTGGCGACTTCGCCTGCCAGTTGCTGGGCTTCCAGGAGGCACACATCAAGGGGGCATTTGTCGAACTGGGCGACGGGCACCAGCTTGAATTGATCCAGTACATCAACCCACCGGTTGGCGACGGACACCTGCATTTGAACGATGCCGGGGCATCCCACCTGGCCTTTTTCGTGGAAGACATCGAAGAGTTTTATGCCGACAAGTCCCAGCGGGGGCTGACCTTCAATAACGAACCGGCCTCCCTGTTCGGCGACGACGGCAAGTTGCTGCGGAAGGCTCTATACGCCCAGGACCCGGACGGCAATTGGCTGGAGTTCGTGGAGTTATTCTAATGCTGCTGATGATCGACAATTACGACAGCTTCACTTACAACCTTTACCAGTACCTGTCGGAACTGGGGGCGGAAGTTGTGACCATCCGGAACGACAAGGTCTCCATCCAGGAGATTGAGGAGATGGCGCCGGAAGGGATTGTGGTTTCGCCGGGCCCCTGTACTCCAACAGAAGCAGGCATGTCCAACGAGGTTATCCGCCACTTTGGGCATAAGCTGCCGGTGTTGGGAGTTTGCCTCGGACACCAGTGCATGGGTGAGGTCTATGGAGGAAAAGTGGGGCGCGCCAGCGAAATCTTTCACGGCAAGACTTCGCTGATTCACCATACGGGCAAAGGAGTGCTGGCCGGCCTGCCCAACCCCTTCGAAGGTATCAGGTACCATTCTCTTGTAGTCTATCCCGAGTCCCTGCCCGATGACCTTGAGATAACGGCATGGACGGAAAACGGGCTTATAATGGGCCTAAAGCACAAGGAACACCCGGTGGAAGGGGTGCAATTCCATCCGGAATCAATATTGACGCCGGTAGGCCACGACCTGCTGCGAAACTTTCTAAAGCAGGTGGAGGAATTTCACCGATGAAGGTAGAGTTACCTGCTTCGCCTTGATACCTGGCAGGGGAGAGAAGAACGCAATGCGAGAGGAAATACGTCAAAGGTTAGGCATTTCCGATTCCGATCTTGAAGATTTCTGCCGACGTTGGAACATATTGGAGCTGGCAATATTCGGGTCCGCGCTTAGGGATGACTTCACGCCCGACAGTGATATTGACCTTATGGCGCAGTATGGGCCGGCAGACAAGAGAAGCTTAATGGATCACATCAAAGCGGAGGAGGAACTAACAGACCTGCTGGGAAGGAAAGTGGACCTGTCAACAAAGAAGGGCGTGGAGTCCAGCAAGAACTGGATCATACGAAGAAGGATTCTGGATTCGGCAGAAGTCATTTATGAATCGAGATAGGGTATGGGTGCTTCAAATTTCGCAGGAAGCCGGATTAGCCCTCTTGGTAACCCGTGGTATGAACAGGGACAGCTTTCTTGAAGACCTCAAGACTCAACTGGCTCTTAGGCATCAGATTATTATTATCGGAGAAGCAGTAAAGCGACTTTCAAACGCATTTAGAGTAGAACATCAGCAAGTTCCCTGGGCAAACATAGCAGGAATGAGAGACAAGTTGGTCCACGAATACGACAACGTGGACACAGATATGCTATGGGATGTGGTAGATGTGGATTTACCGGAATTGCTGGAATTTTGTGCCAAATTACTTTCGCAACAGGAGTAAACACCATGCCCACCATTGCCGAGCAGATGAGTTCCTGGACTGTGGCCCTGCATTTCAGCCAGTTGCCCGAGGAAGTGGTGCATCTTTCCAAGCGAATGATCATCGACACCGTTGGATGCGCCCTGGGTGGGTATACCAGTGAACCCAGCAAGATTGCTCGCGATATTGCCGGCACAGTCAGCAGCAGCCAGCCCTGTACCATCATCGGCAGCGGCCAGACTTCCAGTCCCGACCTGGCAACCTTCGCCAACGGCGTGATGATCCGTTACCTGGACTACAACGACGGCTACACCAGCCAGGAATCGGGGCACCCCAGCGACAGCATTGCCGCGGTGCTGTCAGCCACGGAGATGGCGGGCCTGGGAGGTCGTCGGGCAATCACCGCCACCGTTGCAGCCTATGAAGCATTCTGCCGGCTTGGCGACGCCGCCACCCTGCGCTACAGGGGTTACGACCACGTGACCAACGGCTGCATCGCCAGCGTCCTTGGCGCCACCCGCTCCCTGGGCCTGGATGAAAATGTAACCTGCCAGGCGCTGAACCTGGGAATTGCGCCCAACATTGCCCTGGGACAGACCCGGGGCGGGGTATTGTCTCACTGGAAGGGTTGTGCCTACGCCAACGCCAGCCGCAACGCCGTCTTCGCCACCATGCTCGCCCAGCGGGGCATGACGGGACCGGAGCCTATTTTTGAAGGCGAACACGGCTTCTTCCGGGCCATAACGCAGGAGCCCTACACACTTGATGCTTTCGGTGGAGGAGACATACCCTTCAAGATCTCGGAGTGCAGCATCAAGCGATTCCCGCTGGGGCAATACTCCCAGACTGTAGTACAGGCGGCCCTTGAAGCCCGGGAAAGCATGCCCACCGTAAACGTTGACGACATTGCCGAAGTGCGTATTAGAACCATGCGCAAGGCGATCGACATCATGGCGGGCGATGAGGAGAAGTGGGACCCCAAGAGCAGGGAGACGGCCGACCACAGCATGCCCTACACAGTGGCAGTCGCCCTTACCCACGGAGGTGTGCACCAGGACCACTTTGATGAACAGTACTTTCGCAACCCCGGTCTGCTGGACCTGACCGCTCGGGTAAAGGTGGAGGGCACCGATGAAGCCGACAACAGGGCGCCGGAAGCAATGCTGTGTGAACTGGATGTGATTACCCGGTCCGGCGACCGGTTTTCTGCCGAAGTACCCTACCACCGGGGCCACTACAAGAACCCCATGTCTGACACCGAAGTTGAGGCCAAGTTCCGTTCCCTCGCCTGCGACCTGCTGACACCAGCGCAGATTGACGCCCTGCTGGAAAAGCTTTGGAACCTGGAACAGGTCGAGGATATCGGGGAAGTGCTGAGGTTGACGCGGATTTAGGGATGTTCAGACTGGCTACAAGAATGGGCCAGGTATGAACCTGGCCCCGACTTCTCTTGAGTCGGTTCTTCCCCCACTACGCTTGTTCGTTGGCCCGACTGCATTAACCATAGTCGACAAATACCGCCTCTGCTCTTCCTGCCGTATGTGCCTACGTGCTTATAGGTTTGGCGTCCAATCGTATAACCACTTTTGGGAGGGCGTCAAATCTTAGCAAGACATCTCTTAGCGAACCAACCCGGAGGCTTACCTTTTCAGGCGGTTCAAATTATCCTCTGACACTATTATGCAAGGATGATTCCAAGGAATTATGTGATCTCTTCTCACAGCATCTACTAGGTCTTTGCTACAACCTGGAGGGGTCCAAAGATAGACGTCAATACCAGCCTGATCAGCTTCATAAAGGACATCCGCGAAGTCGCCATCTCGGGACACAACTATTAGCACCTTATCTCTTTGGTTTTCGAATGAGTCTTGTGAAAATGGGAACAAAGTCCCCCCGGGGAGTCCACAGAACCGTCGTATCTCGCGCTTAATTTGAGCATCCGCGTCAACGCTGACCCAATCCGTATGGAAATTTCGCAAACCTTTAACAGCTGACTCGTTTTGTGCCCAAGAAGCGAAGACCCTTAGCTCCCAGTTTTCAATTTCAGGGAAGGCCATATCAAGGAATTTTTCCATGTAAAACCAAGTGTCGTAAGCCTCCTCGTCATTCAAGGCGACATTCTGAAAGTCCCACATCAACCCTAGCCTAGTACGTTGCCGGTTTAACACTCGCCGCCCATTAAGTGGTGCCGGAACCCTTTTGGTAATGGTCAAGACCCTTGCCTCCTTCTGAAAAAACTCTGGTTCCAGCCCTCGTTCCTTAGATATTGAATAGATGGCCGCCAGTGAATTGGCATCAGGCGTAGTCTCTCCCCGCTCCCACCTAGAAACAGTGTTAACGGGCAGGTCTAGACGTTCTGCTAACTTGGCTTGAGACAGACCCAACTTCTCGCGTACTTGCTTCAAGGCATTCGATGAGAATTGATACTCAAAATCACTTGGAACGACTGGCATAGTTACTATAATTCTCTACAAATAAGTTGTCAACAGATCTGTTGCCATTCACTAAGAGTTCTCCAACGCCTCGAGCCGCAACCCCGAATGGTCCTCGAACGCCCCTTCTACCGGGTAAATCTGCTTGTAAACGCCCCGGGCGCGCTGCTTGATGACCTCATTGGCCCGACGGTGTAGTTCAGTTATCCGGGCGCGCTGCTCCTTATACATTTCGCTATTCAATGGGCTGGCATCTTCCAGCTCCCAGATGCACAGGTAATTGAGGACACCCTCTCCTTCTTCCAGCTTGAATCTGCGGGCGCTGATGTAGCCCGGAATTTCCAGGCGTTCCAGCAGGTGCTCCTCGTCGTACCAGCGGTTGAACACCTCTTCGTCTTCGGGGTCTACCTGCATCATTACTACCATGATGGTAGTGCCGATATGCTGAGTTGGGTACTTGCTATTGCGGTCGTCCATTTCATCCGTCCTTTGCCTCTAAGTCTTTGACCATTCTACCCCAGAGCAGCCGGCGATGTTAAAGACCACGCGCTGCGCTATAATGCAGCCCGGCCAAATAGAGATCTGATCGACAGGAGCAAGATATGGCAGACAAATTTTCGGGCGTTCACTGGATGCTGGCGACGCCTTTCACGGACGACGAACAGCTGGACTTGCCTTCAGTCTCGAACTTGATGGAAAAGGCATACACTTCGGGCTGCGAGGGAGTGGTGGCGCTGGGAGTTACCGGCGAATCCGCCCGATTAACCGATGCGGAACGGAGGGCCGTGGCCAAAGAGGTCATTGCCAACGCCAACGGTATGCCAGTTACCCTGGGAACCACCGCGCCGGGCACCAGCGCGGCGGTGGCGTACAGCCGGGAAGCCCAGGAACTGGGAGCGGCGGCGGTGATGGTATCGGCCCCGGCCATGGGCAAACCAAATCCCGACTCTCTGTTCACCCACTACAGCCGAATCGCCGAGGCCGTGGATATTCCCATAGTCGTGCAGGACTACCCACAGACTTCGGGCATCCACATGGCCCCAGCCCTTATTGCTCGCTTGTACAAGGAAATTCCCAGCGTGCATTACCTGAAGTTGGAAGACCCTCCCACGCCCACCAAGATTACTGCCATTCGCGCCCTGGCGGGAGAAGACCTGGCCATATTCGGGGGCTTGGGGGGCATGTACCTGCTGGATGAACTTTCCAGGGGTTCGGCCGGGGCCATGACGGGCTTCGCTTACCCCGAAGTGCTGGTGGCTATCTGCCGGCACATGGCTGAAGGGGACAAGAAGGGAGCCGAGGAAGTATTTTATCGTCACCTGCCGCTGCTGCTATTTGAATTTCAGGAAGGAATTGGGGTGGCTATTAGAAAATATGCCTTGCAGCAACGGGGATTGATTTCGTGCGCCAGAGTTAGGCACCCTGGGCCGCAGACTACTGAGGAAACCCGGGCCGAGTTTCACCAATTGGTGGAGGCAGTGGGACTGTAAGAAAGGGAGAGAGCGAGTTAGCGGGGGCGAGGCAATCTCGCCCCCTCTTTCATTGTCCGGCAAATACCGGCCAGCGGATGGAGGCGAGTTACATCTGAATCTTCTTGTCGCCGGACAAGTAAGCATCGGGTTCCCGCTGAAACGCCCGATTGCAGCCGGGACCACAGAAGTAGTAAATGGATCCCTCGTATTCATAGGTGCCGCCGGGGGGCTTGGCAGAATCCACCTGCATATCACACACCGGATCCGTTTCTTTCCGACTGCCCCGATTGAACAGGGGTATTCTCATAGTTTCCTCCGAGACTGGCGGTTGCTTACCTTTTGAAGTGGCGCCTTACGGCAAAATTGCCGCGTCCACACCGGCCAGACGCAACGGAACCTGTTGGTCTGGCGGCAATTCAACCTGGATTTCTACTTCGTACCTGATTATACCCCGCTCGGTGACGGGATCTTCGGACACCATGGCCACCACGCCAGTCAGTTCGGTACCTGGCAACGAGTCAATTTTGACGGCGGCTGTTGAGCCCGTTGCTACATTTTGAATCTCGCCAGCGTCTATGAATCCCTTGACTATAACCTGGCTGGGATCCAGCAACTCGATAACACGGGAGTGCTTGTTCACCATGTCATCTTCCTCAACGTTTACCAGGTAGACAAAACCATCGCTGGGGGCGAACAGGGAGTACTCGCCCATTTCCTCTTCAATTTTCCCCATACGGTCCAATGCCAACGCGATCACGGCGTTCAATGCTTCAATCTGCGCCAGCTTCACTGCGTCTGGGCTTTCGTAAAGCTGGTCAATCTGCGCCAGGCGGGTTGTTATTTCGCTCTCCATAAGCGGCACCGAATTTCGTTCGGGACCATCGTCCAGCAATTCCTGGAGTTCCCGCTCGGCAAAATCGAGCCGCCGCTGCGCCAGCGTAACGTTGACCTCGAGACTGGGTAGAATCAAGGCGTCGGGGCCCTCCAGCGCCTCATTAAGGCGCTTGGTGGCCTGACTGACATTTACCCGCGCAAGATCCACCTGGGACTGCAGCTGATTGAGGACGAGGATATCGGGGCCGGCTTTCAACTCCGCCAGATCTTCTTTGGACCGCTCCAGGTTAAGTTCCGCCACGTTTACGCTGGTTTCAAGTTCTTGCAGCAACACCGGGTCAGGCCCTTCTTCCAGTTCAGCCAAGTCTTCCCTGGCCTGGTCCAGGTTCAGCTGTGCCACGGACACATTAGATTCCAGTTCCTGCACACGCAGCAGGTCAGGGCCTTCCTCCAGTTCAGCCAGGTCTTCTTCCGCCTTGTCCAGGTTCGCCACGGCCAGATCCACGGCTGCCTGAAGGCTGTTCAGCTTGGCCACATCCACGGGCTTGCCGTCCACTTCCACGTCCCGGATGGGTGATCGCAGGAACTGGGTTAGCGGAGTTTTGGCAGCGTCCAGCGCATCATCCGCCGCCCCAACTACCGTCCTGGCGCGAATTACCCGGCGATCATGTTCGTCCAAAAAGTCTTGCAGGGCGTCCCGGGCCAGGTCCAGCGCCAATTCGGCTTTGGTTACTCGATCCCGGGCCCTTATCTCGTTCTGTTGCAGGTCCTCCTTGTAGTCCTCCAGCCTGTCCACCGCCATGTCCAGCGCAACTCCAGACTCGGTAACCCGGTCACCGGCGCGTACGGCATCGTCGCTCAGGTTCTTGCGGTAGTCAGTCAGACGGTCGGTGGCCTGGTCCAGGGACAGTTCGGCCTGGGCCCTGGCCTGTTGGGCGGCTGCCACCACCTGGGAGTGGTTGGCATCCAGGTCCCTCTGGGCGTCGCTCAGTGCATCGGTGGCCGCGTCCAAAGCAACTCTTGCCTGGTCCCGTTCGGAAGTTGCCGCCGTCAGGCGGTCAAGGTAGTTCTGGTCAATGTCTTCCAGGAATTCCTCGGCCTGGGTGTTGGCCAGTTCCAGCCTGGCTACGTTCTCCTTGCGCTGGGCCTCCAGCACCGGTTCGCCGGAGTAATCCAACTGGATAAGCCTTATGTTCTCCCGCGCTTCTGCGATTTGGTGCCGAAGCCTGGCCACTTCTTCCTCGAGAATGGGGAAATGGTCAGAATCCAGCCGGGCCAAAAGCTGGCCTTCCTCGACCCTGTCTCCCGGACTGACCAGCACCTCTACCACCTCGCCACTTCGCTCAAAGGTGAGTTCCTGCCGCAGGGGGAAATGCAACCTCGCTTCTACATCGATCTGTTGGGGCGCGTCCTGGATTGAAGCAATTCCCGCCTGATCCGGTGCAGTCCCAGTTTCGCCCAGCCCCTGCTCCGGGGATTGTGAAGGAGCCAGGTCGCACGCCAGGGATACCGACGACAACGTCAGAACCACCAAGAACGCTATTGCCTGTATGGTTCTTCTGCGGACCGAAGGCCAAGTTCCAAGTTTGTCCACCATCTATTACCTCAAATATGACATTGTTGAAGGGGGACCTTAAGCTGTCTCAACTAAAAGGTTCAAGGCGTGCCCCTTACGCTGCCGGTTACTCGCCGGGTCCTCCGCAGGAAGGATTTGACGGCCGACGGGATGCCGGGGATAGTGCTGTGCATAATGGTATAGGCAATGGGAACGACTATCAGAGTCAAGAGCGTTGAACTGATCAGCCCACCAATGACTACTGTTGCGAGTTCGGCGCCAATGATGCCGCCGCCTGCATCGCCAGACAGGGCCAGCGGCAATAAGGCAAAGGTCGTAGTAAAGGCTGTCATCAGGATGGGACGGATTCGTACGCGGCCACCGGTAACCAGGGCCTCATAGACATTCAGGCCCCTCTGCCTCAGCTGCTCTACGAAAGTGATCAAGACAATAGCATTGGTTACGACGATACCAATGAGCAGAAGGAAGCCCATCATGGCGGACAGGCTCAGGGTCCTGTCGGTTACTGCCAGCGCAATGAGAGCGCCAACCACGGCAAAGGGCAGGCTGAACACGATGATGAAGGGATCCCGCAGGGAGCCCAGGCTGGCAACCATGACCAGGTAGACCAAAACCACGCCAATCGCCATGGCCAGAAACACGTCCTGGAACCCCTCGTTGACCTGGTCGAATATGCCGCCGGTCTTTACCTCCACACCGGGGGGCAGTGCAAGGGAATCTATGGCATTCTGCACCTGGGAGCCTGCGGCCCGGGTGTCAACCGCGGTGATAGTCCCGGTAATGGTAGCTGACCTCTCCCGGTCGAACCTGGTAACCGTAACCGGTCCCCGCTCCACACCTATCTCGCTGATTGAACCCAACTTTACCGTTCCAAAGGGTCCCTCTATGTCCAGGTCCTTCAGCTTTTCGATGTCATCCACTTCATCGGGCATGCCCCGAACTACCACGTCCAGGGTAACGTCATCCACGTCAATCTCCGTGACAGCCCGACCTACAACAAACTGGTTGACCTGCTGGGCGACAGCCAGCGTGTTCAGACCGTGCTGGGCAGCCTCTCCATTGTCGATTCGGATAGCCACCTCATCCCTGGCTGAAGTTACGTTACTGTCCAGGTTTACGATGCCGTCCAATTTTGACAACCTGTCTTCCAGTTCGCGCGCCGCCACGGTAATGTTCGTATAGTTGGGGCCCACAACCCGAAGTTCCAGACCGGCGGTAGGCGGCCCGTCGGTCACTTCATCCAGAAAGTACCTGACTCCCTCGCTCGGCTCAGGCAGTCGTGCCCGCACCAATTCCGCAATTTCCTCGGAGCTCCTTCCGCAACCCGCATGGTAAAGCCGGCCAAATGCAGGTTCCCAGTGCCCACGCCCACATCGAAATCGTCTGCCGCCTGCCCTATTGTTACCTGGTAGAGGGAAAGATGGCCCTCCTGGACAAACTGGTCAAGGATATCTTCTACCCTGGCTACGTGTTCATAGGTGCGACTAACCGCCGTACCCTCCTCCAGCTCTACGTTCATTATCAGGTAGTCGGGGGTGCCTGCGGGAAAGAAAGTTATCGGAATTATTGTAACTAGGCTTATGCTGGAGCCGGTGATGATTATGGCCGCCAAGAGGGAAATAAACTTGTGCCTTAGTGTCCAGATCAAGATCGGAGAGTATAGCCGCTGCAGCCAGGTTTCACGGCCTAACTGGAGATGATCTTCCTCAGCCTCGGGAATATCTCCCGGCTGCAACAGGGCCGCTCCCAGCACCGGAACCGCGGTCAGAGCCACGAATGTGGACGCCACCAGAGCGTAGCTCACGGCAAGGGCGAAGGGAGTAAAGAATTCGCCCACCAATCCCTGAATAAAGGCCAGGGGGATGAAAACAACCACCGTAGTCAGGGTAGAAGCAACGATGGCGGCTCCCACCTCCTGGGTTCCGATCAAGGCGGCCTGGAACCTGTCTTCGCCCCGCTGGATGTGGCGGTACATGTTCTCCAGCACAACGATGCTGTCGTCAACCACGCGGCCGACGGCGATGGCCAGGCCGGCCAGGCTCATGAAATTCAGCGAAATGTCCGTCAGCCTTAGCAAAATTATGCCGCCCAACACACTGAGGGGAATTGAAATGGCAATGATGGTGGTGGGGCGAAGCGTGAGGGCCAGGCCTCGCAGCAAGGTCGGCCTGGTATTGAGCAAGAAGATGAAGACGGCGGTAATGGCGAAAAGAAACCCCAAAAGGCCCTCTCGCAGCAGGTCCGACAGGGATTCCTCAACGATGGGACCATTGTTGGATATTTCGAGAATTTCAACGTCGGGAGGCAGTTGGAACCCTTCGATTTCTTCCAGGACAGTGTTGGTTACCTCAAGAGTATTGGCCTCGGGCTCCTTGATAATCCACAGATTCAAACTGGGTTTACCCAGAGTTCGGGCGATCCCCGCGGCATCGGAGGTGCCCAGTTCAACCGTCGCGACGTCGGACAAAAGCACAGGCCGCAGACCCTGGGAATCCCTGGGGCCCTGGGCAGCGGGGCCGGCGCCTGGCAGGGAAACCTGTTCGTATCCAATAACCAGACTCTCTATATCTCGGATAGAACCCAGCTGATGAGTGGTGCGCACCGGAAAGGTAGTGGCGCCGTCGGTGATGCTGCCTGCAGGAATGCCGATGTTGTTGCTGGAAATGGCAGTGGATACCTGGTTGATCGACAGCCCCAGGTCCTGCAGCTTGTCGGTGTCCACCGTAACGGCTATCCGTTCATCCACCCGGCCCAGGATAAACACCTCGAACACACCGTCTACGCCTTCAATACTCGGGACAACGACATCGTCCAGGAGGCGCTGAAGCGAAGCTATATCCCGGTCTCCGGCCACACTCAACTGCATGACAGGAAAAGTCTCATTGTTTATCCTCGAGATTGTGGTGAACTCCACGCCCGATGGAAACTGGATACCGTTTACGTTGCTTTCGATGGTACGTTCGGCCTCATCCATATCTTCGCCGAAGTTGAAAGTAGCCAGAACGCTGGAGAGATTCTGCTGTGACCTTGACTGAATTTGCTCCAGGCCATCCATTCCAGCAATTACGTCCTCGATGGGCTCAGTCACTTCCCTGACGACGGTCTCCGGATCGGCGGTGGGGTAATAGGTGGTGATGGTGATGTTGGGAAACTCGATGTCAGGGAAGAGTTCCCTCTCCAGGTCGTTGTAGGCGTAGACGCCGGCAACAAGTATCAACACAATCACCAGCATGGTGACGGAACTGCGCCGCAGGACTAAGCGGGTCAACAGGGTCAATTCCAGGCCTCCCACGATCCAGGGTAGTTATGTTGGCGAATCAGGTTGCCAAATCGGAGGCGCCGAATCTCGTCCTCACCGGTCTTCACGGTTGGCTGGCTGTGCCCAAGACAGAACGTTCCTGGCAAGAAGCAATGACCGGAGAGGGAAACTGCCATTATTGATACATAGAAGGCGGGTTCGGCCGGAAGTGGCATGGGGTTTGAAAAAGCGCGCATGGTGTGGCTAATATCCAGGCTAACTATCGGGCTTGGAATATCCGGCGGGGAAGGCAATGGAAGCAGCCTGATTCATCAGTACCGCGGCGCGTACGACCTCCGCAAGTTCGCTGGCTTCCAGCTGTTCGGCCAGGGTGATTATTTTCTCCCGGCCAATGCTCCAGAACCGTTCCATTGTCTCTTTGCCCAGGTCGGTAAGCCGGCAGACAACGGCTCTTCGATCTTCCGGGTCAATGGAGCGAATAACCAGGCCCTTGTCTACCAGCCGGTCAACAATGTTGGTGGCAGAGGACATTATGCATCCCATATAGCCGGCAATGTTGCCCATACGCTGCTGCCCCTCGAACAACAGGGCCAGTACCCTCACCTGCTGAAAAGTCAGGTCAAGACCGTCCCAACCGTCGGAGGGAGTACAGTGCATCGCCCGGTTAATCTGCTCGAACAGGTCGACCAACTGCTCGGTCAACTGACCTCTGTCGCCGCAGAGGAAATATTCAGACATATCGGCCACTTACTTTTGATTCAATGAAATATTTTGGGGACAACAATTAAAGTTGTCAATTGCCTCGTAGCACATTGTGTGCAAACCTTCACAAACGCTGCTACCCAATCTGGTAAACTGGGACTGAAAACATGTCGCAGTGCGCCAACCGAACTAGCGAATCGCAGGCGCATGGCAAAGCCGTTGAAGACCTTGGAACGGGCAACGCCAGACATTGGAGACTGTCAATGAAATTTGGCCTCTTTTCCCACCTGCCATGGCCGGAGGGTACCACTCCCAGCCAGGTTATTCACGAAGCCACCGAGCAACTGTGCCTGGCGGAAGAAACGGGTTATTACAGTTCCTGGTTTGCTGAGCACCACTTCTCCCGCTATGGAATCGGCTCATCCTCCCTGGTGGTTCTCAGTAACCTGGCGGCGCAGACTAAATCAATCCGCCTGGGAACTGCGGTGCTGGTGCCTCCGCTCCACCATCCGGTACACCTGGCCGAGGATGCGGCTACCCTGGACGTGGTCAGCGGCGGGCGTCTGGACGTGGGATTTGGACGCGGCACCGCAAATTACGAATACACCGGCTACAACGTCGACCCGTCCGAGAGCCAGGAGCGGTTCCAGGAAACTATCAGCATTGTCGAGGGACTGTGGACTACTCCCGACTTCAACTACGAGGGGAAGTACTTCAACGTCAACCAGGCCACCCTGGTGCCACCGCCCGTCCAGGAACCCCATCCGCCGATATACATCGCTGCCACCAGGACCTTCACTACCCTGCAATACGTAGTGTCCACCGGCCACCCGCTGATCTGCGGCGTGGTGCTGGACCATGATGACGGCCTGGACCTGTGCAACCGGTTTGTTGCCATGTCCGAAGAGGCTGGATACAACATTCCCATTTCAGCCATTCCCTTCTTCCGCTATCTGCATGTGGCCGAGAC
This sequence comes from Dehalococcoidia bacterium, assembly GCA_964291565.2. Classification (GTDB taxonomy): domain Bacteria; phylum Chloroflexota; class Dehalococcoidia; order Lucifugimonadales; family UBA3495; genus Bin22. Next base: position 2,726,855 of record OZ219949.1, on the reverse strand, counting down.
CGAGGTGGAGGCCCGCAAGAATGCGGAGCCAGCCATTTCATGGACCATGGATATGACCGACTGGCGCCGCTCCATAAGATTGGGAAGCGAGGTCAACCAGCGCCTGGAGAACTTCCGTCAGACTCGTACCAGTGTACCGCCCACGTACGATTACCTTGCAGAGAAACGGGCAATAATCGGAACGCCGGAACAGTGCATCGCCACCATCCGCGAATTTCAGGAGCAGGGAATTGACTATTTCGGGTGCAATTTTGATTTCGGCGGGATGCCCCACGACACGGTAATGCGCTCAATGAAGTTGTTTGCGGAAGAGGTCATGCCCCACTTCCAATAGACAGATGGAGTTGGCTATGGCGCCGCAACACCACAGTTTCCCTCACGATAAGGACCTGGTCGAGAAGGTTTCCGCCCTGGCGGTTGAACGGTTTGCGCCGAGAGCGGAGAGATACGATGCTGAGTCTTCCTTTCCCTTCGAGAATTACCGGGACCTGAAAGAGGCCGGACTGCTGGGCATGACGGTCCCAAGGGAGTACGGGGGACCTGGAGTCGATCCCGTCACTTACGTATTGGCCTTGCTGGAAATGGCAAAGGGGTGTCCGGCGACGGCCTTGACCTACAACATGCACGCCAACGTTGTCACCAACATCAACCAGTTGGCATCCCACGAACAGAAGCAGCGCTACTTCGACGAAGTATTGGAAAAGGGTAAGCTGTTTGCCACCGTCATGAGCGAACCCGACTCCAGCTTCCGCGACCGTTTTGTTCTTCGAACGGTCTTTACGCCGATGCCGGGAGGCGATTACCGGGTCAAGGGACTGAAGCATTTCTGCTCCCTGGGCGACGCGGCGGACCGCTATTTTGTTACCGGCTTGCGCGAAGGGGCTGCGACAGCCCAGGAGGGCATTATGGCCGCCCTCGTTCCCCGGAGCGACGACGGTATCACTCTGGAAAGGCCCTGGAACGCCACGGGCATGCGGGGCACGACCAGCCACAGCATCCGGTACGACACTGTAGTCTCCGCCGATGACGTTATGGGCACTCCCGGTCAATTGCTCACCATTGAGCTTTCGGGTTTCGCCCTGGGGTACGCAGCCACGTATCTGGGTGTGGCGGAGGCGGCTTATGACTTCATTCTTGACTACTCCAAGACACGGGTAATAGCACCGTCAACGGAACCGCTGGCCCATGATTCACGAGTGCAACGGAACCTGGGGGAGATGAGCGCGCAGATACGAGCGGCCAGGCTAATGCTGTGCGAAGCCGCAGAAGTAAGAAAGTCAGGCGTTCGCGAAGAAATGTCTCTGGCCACTAACCAGGCAAAATACTTGTGTGCAGAGGCCGGTGTGCGCGTTACCGAGCAGGCCATGCGTATGGCGGGAGGCAGTGGTTTTCTGAAGAGCATGCCCCTGGAGCGCTGGCACCGGGACGCTTTGGCCGGTCCGGTAATGCCTCCGTCAAACGACCGTTGCCTGGAGGTCATCGGGCGGCTCGTCTGCGGGCTGCGGTCGGCTACCCTGGAATTCCAGTAGGAATTGGCTCGCTAGCCAAGTCGGTAGTAATGCACAGTTACTTGGGAACGTTGGAAGAAACACAACAAAAACAACCCCCGCCTTGGCTGGCGGGGGTTGATTCCTGGAACCGAGAGTCCTGGGGGTAGGCCTAGCTGAAGACCAGTTCCTTGTTGCGGCGATTGGGGTCGCTCATCAAGGCCAGGCCTTCCGCGGGGTCTTCCTGGTTGTTGCAGAAGAACTCGATCCGGTTGCCGTCCGGGTCCATAAAGTAAACGCTGGAGGTCATGCCGTGGTCCGTGTTGTGGTCCATGGTCACGCCCTTGTCCAGCAGGTTGTCGTAGACCTCTTTCAGGTCTTCAAAATCGGCGACCTGGACGGCGAAGTGGTTCAGACCCAGCTGGCCGGGGGTAACGGGAAGCGCATCCACGGGCGCCTTGAACAGGGCCAGATCGTGATGGATCTTGCCGCAGGTCAGGAAGGTGCCAAGCTCGCTTTGGCGCGAGATCTCAAAACCCAGGATTTCAGTGTAAAACTTGGTGGACGCTTCCACATCCTTGACGTTGAGGACCAGATGCCCTACGCGAATGGGTTTTGCCATCGTTTTTCCTCCTAAAATCGAGGTATGTGAAGGGATTGAACGTGCAGTCGCTATCTAAATGGACTTCTTCCCCTCCGTTGGAGTAACTATACTCCTTTGCAGCAAGCCCGCCAATAGGCAGGCGCAAACTGGCAAGCTTGAGCAGAGGAATCGCAACGCTTTTGCCCGCAAGGCTACGAATTCATACCACAAACACGATCAGGAAGCTGGCCGGCATTCATTGACACTGCCGCTGCCCAGATTTAGACTCGAATGGCGATTCCCTCGAGAAATTTCTCACCCCAGGATGAAAAACTATGCCTATCGACCAGGTTTCCATCATAAGAATGTGCGGGGCCTGCCGCCACCAAATTGAGACCATATCAGTCAAGAAGGACAACATGCGCCTTTTTGTGGACGAAAAGGTCTGGTGTGAAGGCTGCCAGTCGGAGCAACCCGAGATTCGGGACATAGCAGGGCGGCTGGAAACCATTGGGATTGAGCAGCAGAGTTACCCGGTTAGTCCGACGTCGGGCCCGCCGGTATTGAGCAACCGACAGGAACCATAGACTGTTTCTTGTCTGGTTCCAAGTCCGGCCACTAAGGCGCTTGCCTCAACCCAGGAACTGTCCGGAGTTTCACTCATGCCTATTGTAGATACTCACTGCCACGCTACGCCTTACTGGTTTGAGCCGGTAGAGATCTTGCTGGACCAGATGACCCGCAACGACGTGGACCACGCCGTGCTGATCCAGATCAACGGAGTCTTCGATAATTCTTACCTGGTGGAGTGCTTGCGGAGGTTCCCTGGCCGCTTCTCTGGCGTGGGAATGGTTGACGTTGGCAGCACGGATGCGCCGGAGCACCTGGCCGAGTTCCCTTCCCTGGGACTGGAGGGTGTGCGCCTCAACGCCGCCAACAGGTCGCCTGGCAACGACCCGCTGGCTATTTGGCGTAAGGCAGAGGAGTTGGGCTTGATAGTTAGCTGTGGTGGACAGCTGGAGGCCTTCGCTTCACCAGGGTTTGAAGAAATCATCAAAACCCTTCCCAATCTCAAGGTGATCATCGAACACCTGGGCGCCGGGGGGCGAGACACTGCGCCCTTCGATACCTACCAACGGGTGCTGGCGCTGGCGCAATACCCCAACACCTATATGAAAATCCCGGGCCTGGGCGAAATATGTGAACGTCCCAACCCTTTCGTGCAGCCCTTCCCTTTCGCCGGTAGTGTGCCGCCGTTGATGGAAATGGCGCTGGAGGCCTTTGGCGCCAACCGGCTTATGTGGGGCAGCGACTTTCCTCCGGTGGCATTCCGGGAAGGTTATCGCAATGCTTTGCGCTGGCCCATGGAACACGTGGAATACGCCAGCGAACAGGACAAGGACTGGGTCTTCGGCGGAACCGCTGCATCCCTGTTCCGGTTTGGAATGTAGAGGGAATGTGTCCGGCAGGCAATCAGCCGTTGCAAGGGAGCCGGGGCGACTTTAGTTGAAACGGTTCATCGCCACCGTTATGTTCTCTTCCAGCAGGCACTCCATGGCATCGGCCACCCGCTGAATGGCGTCCGTGATTTCCGGGGCCTCCTCATCTGTGAAGCGGTTCAATACGTGGGAGACCTGCCCACCCTTCATATCCGGTTGGCCAATTCCCACGCGAACCCGGGGGAAATTCTGGGTGTGGATTTCCTCGATAATGGAGCGGATACCATTGTGGCCGGCGGGACTTCCGCCCGGCCTGATCCGGATCCTTCCCACCGGCAGGGCCATCTCGTCGTAAATTACCACGATATCCGCCGGCTTCACTCCAAACCGTGCTACCAGGTAGTTAATGGCCTCGCCGCTGCGGTTCATGAAAGTACGCGGCTTGGCCAGCACTACTTCTCTCTCCTGGAAACGGCCCCGCCCGAGGACCGTTTTAGAACGTCGCTCCTTGACATCGATACTCCACCGGCGGGCCAGCAGATCTATGCAGTGGAAGCCCACGTTATGCCGGGTATTGCGGTACCGGTCACCGGGATTTCCCAGCCCCACAATGACTTTCATGCTGCGGTCAGGTTCCTCGGTATGACGGGGCGGCCTCGCTCTTTCCTCAGAGGCGAACAGACTTTCCTGGTTGTCGGGAACGGACTCAATAGTCATGCCTGAGCTTCCGGAAGGGCTTGCAGCGCTTCAAGGGGAGACTCCAGCAGACTGGTAAAGGCTTCTTCGTCAAGAACTGTTGTCCCCACGCGGTTGGCAGTATCCAGCTTGGAGCCGGGAGAATCGCCGGCAACCAGGTAGGCAGTCTTCCGAGTAACTGAAGACGTGGCGCTTCCGCCCAGCGCCTTGATCCTGCCCTCGGCCTCTCGCCGAGTCATTGTTGCAAGTGTCCCCGTTACTACGAAGGTTAGGCCGTGCCAGGGGAGGTCGGTGGGGTCCACGATCTTGACATCATGATGCAGCTTTACTCCTGCTTCACGCAGCTTTTCTATTACCGCCAGGTTCCCTTCCACCTGGAAATAGTCGTAGATGCTCTCGGCGATCTTGGGACCGATGCCGTCTATTCCGATTAAGTCCTCTTCGGCAGCCTGTGCCAACTGGTCAACGCTGGCAAAGCGTTGAGTAAGCAACTCCGCGACCTCGGCCCCCACATGGGTGATGCCCAGGGCAAACAATATCCGGGGAAGGGGACGAGTCTTACTGGCTTCGATGTTATCCAGAATCTTGGTGGCAAGGCGGTCGCCCATGCGGTCCAGTTCCAGCAGGCTGCCCTTTTCCAGGTAGTAGAGGTCCGCCACAGTGCTTACAAATCCCTTGTCAATCAGGATGCGGCACCACTGCTCCCCCAAACCGTCCATGTCCATGGCCCCGCGGCTGACAAAGTGCTTGAGCAGTTCAAAGAACTGGGCCGGGCAAGATGAAGAGTTTGGGCAACGGTGCATCGCCTCGCCTTCTGGCTTAACCACACCCGTGCCGCACTCCGGGCAAAATTCGGGCATGGAAAATTCCATCTCGTCTCCGGTCCGGCGGTCGCGGATTGGCCCCACCACCTGGGGAATGACGTCTCCGGCCCGCTCCACCGTTACCCAGTCGCCAACCCGTATGTCCTTGCGCCGGATATCTTCCTCGTTGTGGAGCGAGGCGTGCTGCACCGTCGCGCCGCTGACTATCACGGGTTCCAGGATGGCATAGGGGTTGAGGCTGCCGGTCCGGCCCACATTGATGCCTATTTCCTTCAGTCTGGTCACAGCCCGCTCTGCCGGAAACTTATAGGCGGTGGCCCAGCGGGGCTCCCGACCGACCACGCCCAGAGAATTCTGGAAGTTGAACGGATTAACCTTGACCACCACCCCGTCAACCTCGTAGGGCAGTTCGTGGCGCTTTTCCACCCACTCCCGGTAGTAGTCTTTCACTTCCTCAACGGTTTGGCAGAGACGGTTGAGAGGATTGACCCGGAAGCCCAATGACTTCAGCCACTCCAGGGTTTCCCAATGGTCGGCGGGATAAGGGGAGCCACCAGAATCGTTCAGGGAGTAGACCCATATCTCCATGTTGCGTGAGGCTGTAACCTTTGGGTCCAACTGGCGGATAGTACCCGCGCCGGAATTGCGTGGGTTGGCAAACAGGGGTTCACCCCGTTCCGCCCGCTCTTCGTTGAGACGGCGGAAACTATCCACGGGCATGTAAACCTCGCCACGCACTTCCAGGTACGGGGGAGGCGAACCCTGTAGCGTCAAAGGTATGGACCGAATAGTCCGCAGGTTGTGAGTTACATTTTCCCCGACAAACCCGTTGCCCCGGGTAGCGCCCTGGACTAATACCCCGTCCTCGTAGACCAGGCTAACCGCCAGGCCATCAATCTTTAGTTCGCAGGTCATGGAAAAGTCGGCGTCGTCCAGCAGGTTCTTGACCCTACGGTGCCAGGCCTCCAGGGACTCGTCGTCAAAGACGTTGCCCAGGCTGAGCATGGTATGGCGATGCTCCACCTGCACGAAGCCGTCGGCAGGGTCGCCGCCAATGCGGTGAGTAGGGGAATCAGGAGTTACCAACTCGGGGTATTCCTCTTCGATCTGCCTAAGTTCCTGCAGTAACTGGTCGTAGTCATGGTCGCTGACTACAGGGGCGTCGAGCACATAATAGCGGTGGTTATGGTAGTTCAACTGTTCCCGCAACTCGGCTACCCGCTGGATAACGCTATCATCAGGCATATCCCCAACTCCCTCAGGGCATGTTTCTCCCTTGAGTATAATATTTCGCCTGCCCGGATTACAGGCCGACAGGATTCCGGTTTGAACGGTTCCAGCGCTATTTGCCGGGAGGATGTGGGAACTTTCCAGACCCCAATGCCGTCATAGTTGGAGAGAGACAAAATGCACCCGCCAGTGAGAGTGACTACATGGATATTTACGGCAATTCAGGCGTCTGGAATTTCCTTGTTAATCCGCGGCAATTGCTATATTCTGCCTTTATGCGAAGGTTCCTGTTAGCTTTCTTCCTCCTGGTGACCGCGCTTGCCACGGCAGGCTGCGGGGCCGCGTCGGAAGAAAGCTTCTCCATGCAGATGGCGGACTCCGCAGAGGTTTTCCCTGCCTCCGCTCCGGCTGCCCAGGTGATGAAGGAAATTGCGGCCGAAGCTGAGGCCATGGAGGCATCCGAGGAGTCGGCAGCCATTCCGGCCCAGCCGGCAGCCCCTGCTGCCGCTACTTCGGCCCAGTCTACAGACTCACCGCTGCCCAGTTTCGATGACGTGCAGGCCTCAGTGGCCGCCCAGAACCGAATCATTGTCCGGACCGTGGGGATGGGGCTGATAGTGGACAACGTGGCTGGCGCAGTTGACCTGGTCGGGGACGTGGCCCTGGAACTGGGGGGATGGACCGTATCCAGCGACCGCAACGCCATCCACCGGGGCAGCGTGTCAGTGCGTGTTCCCGCGCAACAACTGGACGAGGCGGTCCGGCGTATCCGCGCGTTGGGCAATCGAGTGGACTGGGAGTCATCTACCAGCCAGGACGTTACCGACGAATACGTTGACAGTAACTCCCGCCTCCGCAGCCTTCGAGCCACCGAGGAGGCCCTGCTAAACTTGCTGAACAAAGCCCAGGACGTTGAGGACGCCCTGGAAGTGCAGCGCGAATTGACGGACTTACAGGCGGAAATTGAAAGCCTGGAGGGCCGGATCAAGTTCCTGGAGCAGACGGCCGCCTATTCATTGATTAACGTCACCTTAACCCTGGCGCCCCAACCCATGGCGATTGACGCCGGCCCTGACCAGACTTTCAGCGCCGGCCAGCCGGCCAGGTTCCGGGCTACCTTCACTCCACCGCAGGGTATCGACACCTACAGCTTCCTTTGGGACTTCGGCGACGGCAGCCGGGCCGAAGGATCGGGCACCGCGCCCACTACCGAGCCGGGTCAAAGGGTTACCGCCACTGTCACACACTTTTTTGAGGACGACACCGACTCACCATACATTGTGCAGCTGGAACTTACCGGCACCGGGCCCGCCGGCCTGGTTGAAGGCACCGATACCCTGATCGCCACCGTAACCCGGATTCCCACCATCGAAGTATTTTCGGGCGAGAGTCGTTTCGTGGAAGAGGGAGAGGAGGTCGAATACACCGGTTCCTTCACGCGCGGCGATGGGCTGTGGGACCTGCAGTACCGCTGGGACTTCAGCGACGGCAGCCCCACTGTTACCGGAATACCGGAGGAGGGAGACACCAGGGCCACAGCCTCCCACACTTTCGAAAACTACCGTCCTGACCCTTACGAGGTAACCCTGACAGTTACGGCCCAGAGCGAGGCCGGCGAAGTGCGGGGCTCCAGTTCGTTCAGCGTGTTCGTGACTGAGTCGCAGGGCCTGGTCGTTGGCGACTGGGACTTGCTGGAATCGGCCAAGTGGGCCATCCGGTCCCTTTCCGCGGTAGCGCTGGCCGTTGTTAACATCGTCATTTGGGTGGCAATATTCAGCCCGGTCTGGTTGGGAATAGGCGCCCTGGGCTACGGCGGAATCCGTTTGAAGCGATATTGGAGCGCGCGAAGGCGGCGTAACCGGTTCTATGAGGGCACAGAGTTATCCACCGTAGTTTCGCCTCCCGACGCGCCGTTGCCTGGAGAAGAAGGCGAGGAAGTTGAAGGCCGGCAAGGATGACTAAATAAATAGCTACCCCTCTAAGTCCGAAATCTATCCGTACCAACTACAGGGAGCATGCAGTGACAACCCAGACACCCGAAGAGGCCCGCTCACAAATCGTTAACATGGTGAAGGACTTTGTTCGCCGGGAAGTTGAACCGGTGGCCGCCCAGCACGATCGGGACGACACGGTTCCGCTGGACTTGATCGACAAAATGAAGGATCTGGGCCTGTTCGGCATTACGGTGCCGGAAGAGTACGGTGGTATGGGCCTGGACTACACCACTTTCGCGCTCATTTTCGAGGAAATGAGCAAGGCCTTCATGAGCATTACCGGGGCCATCGGCACCCACCACATCATGACTTACGTGCTGACCCACTACGGGACTGAAGAACAGAAGCGCCAGTTCCTTCCGGACCTGGCGTCGGGCAGGAAGCGGGGCGGCCTGGCCCTGACGGAACCCGGCGGCGGCACGGACGTAGCCAATCTGCAGGTTACCGCCGACAAGGACGGCGAAGAATACGTCATCAATGGCAGTAAGATGTTCATCACCAACGGCCGGCACGGCGACACCTTTCTGCTGCTGGCCCGCACGGACCGTGAAGTGGAACCCCGGCACCGGGGCATCAGCGCCTTTATTGCTGAGAAGGGTGACGCCGGGTTCAAGGTCGGCCGAGACCTGGACAAACTGGGGTACCGGGGATTGGACACCTGCGAGCTTATCTTCGATGACTACCGGGTACCGGCGGAGAACCTGGTGGGAATGGAGGAGAACGTGGGCTTCGGACAGGTGATGAGCGGGTTGGAAACGGGCCGGATTAACGTGGCCGCCCGGGCGGTGGGCGTGGCCCAGGCGGCTTTCGAGGCGGCCATTCGCTACTCTCAGCAGCGGGAGACCTTTGGAACACCCATATCCCAGCACCAGGCCATCCAGCTCAAGCTGGCTGACATGGCGACCAAAATCCAGGCTGCCCGCCTGCTTACTTATGACGCTGCCGCGAAGAAGGACTCTGGCCAACGGGTGGACCTGGAGACCGGCATGGCCAAGCTGTTCGCCAGCGAAATCTGCGGCGAGGTAACCATGGAGGCCATGCGTATCCACGGCGGCTACGGCTACATCAAGGAATCGCCCGTGGAGAGATACTACCGGGACGCTCCGCTGATGATTATCGGGGAGGGCACCAACGAAATCTTGCGACTGGTCATCGCGCGCCAGTTGCTGCGCCGCCCGGAGTACCAGGTATAGACCGGAGACTGGGCGGCTGAAACGCTATCTCCCTAGGCGCTCCTCACCGGATTGAATACCAGCCAGTTGGCCACGGGCCCCGCGCTGCGGCTCCACTCGTGGGCCGTATTCGGCGGGACCAGGATGGCGTCTCCCTCGGAAACTGTGTACTCCTGGCCGTCGCAGGTCAGGATGCAGCTTCCTTCCAGGAAATAGGCCAGGTGTTCGCCCTCGTGGGTGTGATCGGGGCTAACTTCACCTGACGCCATACCCCGGTGCGCCAGCACGTAATGCCTTGCGCCGTCTTCCACCGTAAGAACCGGTCGGGCTGCGCCCGGGCTGGTGTCCAGATCGGTCAGGTTCTTGATCACGGGAGGCCGTCCGGTTCCGGAACCGCCATTGTTCTTCGCTCCGCCGCTCCTGGTTGAAAGCAGCGGGTTGATTTCGATGCGCTCGATGTCGCCCTCCCCACCGTCATTCAGGGTGTAATGGTCCACGTTGGGCGGGATATACATCGCGTCGCCTGCCTTGACGGGATAGTTAACCCCGTCGCAAACCAGGGTGCCCGACCCCTTGATGATGAAGACCTCGTGTTCCCAGGGATGGATGTGGTGACTGCTGGTCTCCCCGGGCTGGATGTGGGAATAACTGAGTGTCGTGGTTGGCGGGTTATCGTTTATGTTAATCAACCTGGCAGCGTTGCCAGGGGAGAAATGGTCTCTGTAATTCCTGATTACTGGTTCCAAATCGGCCCTCCACAAAGTTTGTCACAGAGGTTTTCAAGCTTCCGGTTCCAACTGGCGCTAATGTTAAACTGGCGCCAGCGTTTACACAAGAAAAGACGACCGTCATGGCCTGGGCTTGATCGCTGTGACTATGGTCTGCAGCATCGAAATCCATGCTTAGCTGCAAGGGTAACTGTTCAGACTCAATGAGTCATGGCTCCCGTAAGCCGTCTTTCCGGCCTCCGCCTGAAGGGGCAATCCGGAAACCTTCCCTGCAGTTCGCCGCAGTTCCTTTTCCGTTCTTGAATTCCAGTCCGCCGCGGCGCTCCGGCAGGACCGCATTGGGGACGGGTGGGTTTCTCTTCCCTCTGACCAGTTATTTCTGGCGCTGGCGCCTTGCCATTAGCGAAAACACTCCTCTACCATAATCCTGTGGTTGCCCTTATTCCCGGCTATTGGGTCGGATATATCCCTCTCCGGCTATGGCCAAGAGTGGCCCGGAACGGCCCAAAATGGCCCGGCGTGGGCCATTCGCCAGGTCGATTCCCTATCTGAAAAGCGGTACCCGGTGGGCCACCGAAGTGCCATCCGGCCCCGTAATGGCCCTGCTGTCAGATACAAAACGGCCCAAAGTGGCCCAAAATGGCCCTGGAAAGCAAAAAATTCCTAAATCCGGGAACGTTGGAAGGCCGGAGCTATCTCCCCGGTTGGCAGGTCCGGGCGGTAGTCATCCCGGATTTCTCCGGCGTCCGGCAGTCGCCTGAATGGGGAAAGCAGGGCAACCCCGGGCGCCCTTCCCGTAGACTGCCTGAATCGGAGCATTAAAGGGAACGCGGATCGGCAGTAGCATGGACTTCTGGATACCAGCGAAGCCGGTTTGGTGAGTCCAGTCAGTAAGCAAGTCCCATCAACTTTGAACAGTTTCCTGCAATGAGTTTCGGTTGACGCTCCTAGGGGCCTATGCTAGTATCCGAAACGATAGCAAACCCAGTCCTCCAGTCCCTGCAGCGTATGGGAGCGCCGGACCACAGGATATAGAATCACGATGAGCTTTCGCCAGCGGCTTGACCGCGTTTCTCCGGAACGGGAAACGGTGATAACCATAGGCGTCTTTGATGGAGTTCATCGGGGGCACGCCCACCTCCTGCAGCACCTCATTTCCGCGGCGGGAACCGCCTTCCAGCCCACGGTCATTACCTTTGCCAACCACCCCGTTACTGTGCTTCAGCCCGGTCGTCAGGTGTCACTGATCACCACGCTGGAACGCAAGGAGGGGTTGATCCGCGATATGGGCATTGACCAAATTGTTTCTCTGGAGTTTACCGAGGAACTGGCCCGCATCTCTGCCAGGGAATTCGTGGGGCTTCTCCAGGAAAAGCTGCTAATGAAGGGCCTGGTCATCGGCTCTGACTTTGCCCTGGGCCGTGACCGGGAAGGCAACTCGGCCAGGCTGGCCGAACTGGGCAAAGAACTGGGCTTCTCAGTCGAAATCGTTGAACCCTTGCTCCTCGACGGCCTGCTCGTCAAGAGCCGCATGATCCGGCAGCGGCTGAACGACGGAGAGGTGTCCGTTTCAAACCACTTGCTGGGAAGGACCTTCTCACTGGCAGGCCCGGTGGTGACGGGCGATAAACGGGGACGTACTTTGGGCTTCCCCACCGCCAACGTGAATGTCAGCAAGACCATGGCCCATCCCGCCGACGGAATTTACGCCACCTGGGCGCTGGTAGACGGCGAACGCCGGCCTTCCGCCACCAGCATCGGCGTGCGGCCCACTTTCGGCCTGACCGAACGCCTGGTGGAAGTCTACATCCTGGACTTCGACGGCGACCTGTACGGGCGGGAACTGGAGGTCGAATTCGTCGATAAGCTGCGAGACCAGGAGACCTTTTCCAGCCTGGATGCCCTCGTTGAGCAAATTAATCGAGACGTGGCGAATACCCGCGAAACTTTGGCCATTGCCGGAGGCGCCCATGGCCCTTAGCCCGACGGACTTGAAGCGTGTCACCGAACGGGGTGTCAGCAACATCATCGTCCGGGAAGAATTCGTAAAGCTCCTGGAGGAAGGGAAACCACTGCGGCTGAAGATGGGTTTTGACCCCAGCAGGCCGGACATCCACCTGGGCCATGTCGTCGGACTCCGGAAGCTACGTCAATTGCAGGACCTGGGCCACCAACTCATCCTCATAGTTGGCGACTGGACGGCGCAGATCGGCGATCCCAGCGGCCGCTCCGCCACACGGCCCATGCTTACCCACGAAGAGGTGATGGAAAACGCCCAGTCTTACCTTCGCCAGTTTTTCAAGGTGGTGGACCGGGACCGTGCCCAGGTAGTGTACCAGAGCGAGTGGTTTGGCAAGTTCTCGCTAGCCGACGTCATCGGGCTGACCGGTCGCTTCACCGTTGCCCAGTTCCTGGAAAGGGACGACTTCGCCAAGCGTTTTGCTGAACACCGCCCCATCGCCATTACCGAACTGCTTTACCCACTACTTCAGGCCTACGACTCGGTGGCTATCGAATCTGACGTAGAGTTCGGGGGTACTGACCAGATGTTCAATCTGCTGGTGGGCAGGGAACTGCAGGGCATGATGGGGCAGCGGCCCCAGCAGTGCTTCCTGATGCCCATACTGGTGGGCACCGACGGCGTTCAGAAGATGAGCAAGAGCCTGGACAATTACGTCGGCGTGGAAGAACCGCCGGATGATATGTTCGGCAAGATAATGTCCTTGCCCGACAATCTTATAGTTTCTTATTTTGACTACCTTACGGATGCGCCCGAGTCGGAGTTGGAAGAAATGACTCGGAGCATTGCGCACGAAAGCGTCAACCCCATGGACCTGAAGAAACGGCTGGCGGAAGAGATCACCGAGGTCTTTCACGACAAAGCCGCTGCCATCGCTGCCCACGAGAGGTTCGAGCGGGTGGTTCAGCAGCGGGCCCTGCCCGACGATATGCCGGTAGTTTCCCTCTCCTCCCTTACGGGTCCTCGCTGGAGCAACGCCCTGGTGGCCGCCGGCCTGGTTTCCAGTGTCAGCGACGGCAAGCGGATGATCAACCAGGGAGCGGTGGAACTGTTCCCGCCTTCAGGTCCTTCTCACAAGCTGACTGAAGATGTCCAGTTTCAGCCCCCCGAAGCAGGCACCGCCCTGAAAGTTGGTCGGCGCCGGTTCGCCTCTTTGCAGCAGTAGCCCCGCTTCATTTAGCACGGTTACCTGCCGCCATAGTCCTTCCGCGGCTAACCGATTGTCGCTGAGTCCCCGGCTTCCGTTGACTCTCCCTTTCCGCCCTAGTTAGACTAGTGCAAAAGTCCCAGTCTGGAGCGAGTAAGTGTTCTCTACCGAAGAACTGAACCGGATAAGGCAGCAAGGCGCAGAGTGGCGGCAAAAGAACGAAGGCCGACAGGAACGCAAGGCTTCCTACAAGACTCTGTCCCAAATACCCGTCGAAACGGTCTATACCCCTGAGCATCTGGACTCGGTGGACTTTGGAGCCGACATCGGGTTGCCGGGCGAATTCCCCTATCTTCGGGGTGTTCACCCGGGTGGTTACCGGGACCGGTTGTGGACCATGCGGATGTTCGCCGGCTTCGGCCTGCCGGAGGAAACAAACCGGCGCTTCCGCTTCCTGCTGGACAACGGCCAGACCGGCCTCAGCACGGCCTTTGACATGCCAACTCTGTACGGCTACGACACCGACGATCCTCGCGCCGCCGGGGAGTTTGGCAAGTGCGGCGTGGCGGTGTCGTCGCTGGCAGACATGGAAACCCTGTTCGACGGCATCCCCCTGGGCCAGGTTACCACGTCCATGACCATCAACAGCCCGGCCGCCATCATCTGGGCCATGTACATTGTGGTGGCGGAAAAGCAAGGCGTGCCCCTCGACAGGATTGGCGGTACCCTTCAGAACGACATCCTGAAGGAATACCTGGCCCAGAACGAGTACATCTTCCCACCGGAACCCTCCCTGCGGCTGGTGGTGGACACGGTAGAGTTTGCCACCAACTACATGCCGAGGTGGAACCCCATCAGCATCAGCGGTTACCACATCCGGGAGGCAGGCTCCAACGGAGTACAGGAACTGGCCTTCACCCTGGTCGACGGCTTTGAGTACGTGCGCCGTTGCATCGATCGGGGACTGGATGTGGACGACTTCGCCCCCCGGCTGAGCTTCTTCTTCAACGCCCACAACGACTTCTTCGAGGAGATCGCCAAGTTCCGCGCCGCCCGCCGGATATGGGCCCGGGAGATGCGGGACACGTTCGGGGCAAAGAACGAAAGGTCCTGCTGGATGAGGTTCCACGCCCAGACCTCCGGCGCCTCACTAACCGCCCAGCAGCCGGAGAACAACGTGGTGCGGGTGGGACTGCAGGCCCTGGCAGCAGTGCTGGGAGGGTGCCAGTCCCTGCATACCAACGGGAAGGACGAGGCTTGGGCGCTGCCATCGGAGCAGGCCGCCCTCCAGGCCCTGCGCACACAACAGATCATTGCTCACGAGACGGGAGTAACCGACACGGTAGACCCCCTGGGCGGCAGCTACTACCTGGAGTCGTTGACCAATCGCGTGGAAGCTGAAGCCTACGCGTACTTCCGCAGGATCGAAGACGTGGGAGGGGTTGTTCCCGCCCTGGAGTCGGGTTTCTTCCAACGGGAAATTGGCGAGGCGGCTTATATCTACCAGCGAGAGGAGGACCGAAGAGACCGAATCACCGTGGGCGTCAACGACTATCTGACAGAGGATGAACTGTCCATCCCGCTGCTGCGGGTTGACCGGGAGGGAGAGGCGAGGCAGATAGAAAACCTGAACACAGTCCGCCGCACCCGGGACAATCGGGAGGTTGCCAGCCGTTTGAGGGACCTGGAAGCAGCTGCCAGGGGAGAGGCCAACCTGATGCCGCCCCTGTTGGAAGCGGTAAGAGCCTATGCCACCCTGGGCGAGATGATGGGTGTCTTCCGCGAAGTGTTTGGGGAGTACCAGCCAGGGTGGGGGCTCTAGGAAGGGCCAAGCCAGGTCAGACAATTTGCATTGCAGACAATCTGAGGGCGGGAACCTGGTTCCCGCCCTCGCATTTTGCAGGCTTCATAGCCCCGGCAGGCCGCAGGTGTTACACCCTTTCCTCTTCCCGCATTTGCTTGGTGTCCTCGATTACCTTCTGCTGGATGTTGATGGGCACCGGTTCGTAGTGGTCGAACTCCAGCTGATAGCTGCCCCGACCCTGGGTCAGGGAGCGCAGGTCCTGAGCATACCGCTGCACCTCCGACAGAGGAACCTCTGCCTCGACGGCGGTGTACCGATCACCCGGGGTCATGCCCAAAATTCGGCCGCGCTTGCCATTCAAGTCGCTCATAACGTCGCCAGTGTAGGCCTCGGGAACGTTAACCGTCAGCTTGACAATGGGCTCAAGCAGGATGGGACTGGCGTCGGCCATTCCCTTCTTGAAAGCCTGGGAACCGGCAATTTCAAAGGACATTCCGGAAGAGTCCACGTCATGGTAGCTGCCGTCGTAAATGACGGTCTTCAGGTCTACCACAGGGAAGCCGGCAAGGATGCCTTCTTCCATGGATTTAATGACGCCCTTTTCCACAGCGGGAATGTATTCCCGGGGCACCCGACCACCGACAATCTCGGAACCGAATTCGAACCCGTTGTCCCGGTCCATGGGCTCGAGGCGCAGAAGGACGTGGCCGTACTGGCCGTGGCCACCGGACTGTTTCTTGTGGCGGTATTCGGTATTGATGACGCGGCTGATAGTCTCGCGGTAAGCCACCTTGGGCATACGGAGCAAGAGGTCAGCCCCGAACTTGCGCTTGATTCGGTCGATGGCCACCTCGATCTGGGCGTCCCCCAGGCCGGTAAGCAGGCTGTCGCCGGTGTCGGCATCCCTGCTGTAGCGCAGGCTGGGGTCTTCCTCAACGATACGGGCCAGGGAGGTGGACATCTTGTCCAGGTCGGCCTTGGTGGCGGGCGCGACGGCAACGCTGTAGTACCCGCGAGGGAAATCGATAGGACGGAAGGTAACCTGGGCATCCCTGGCGCACAGGCTGTCGCCGGTTACGGTGGCGGCGAGCTTGCCAATGGCGCCCATATCGCCGGCCGCTACTTCGGTAATGTTCTCCTGGGACTTGCCCCTGGGCAGGTATAGCTGGCCAATCCGCTCCGCCTGGTTGCGGTTGACATTCCAGACCTCGGAATTGCTCTTGAAGGTCCCGCGGTACACACGGAAAAGGGAAAGCTTGCCCACGAAGGGGTCTGCCGTGGTCTTGAATACGAAGGCGGCAAGGGGGGCATCGGGGTCGACGTCGAACTCCACAGCGTCGCCGCCGGAATTGTTCATTTCAGGCTGGACGCCTTCCACGGGAGAAGGGAGGAACTCGCTCACGAAGTTCAGGTATTCTTCAACACCCAAATTCTGGGTGGCTGCGCTGGCCAGGATGGGGACAAGGGCGCCGGCCAGAATGGCAGACTTGGCGCCATTTATTATTTCGTCGTCGGTCAGTTCTTCGCCTTCAAGGTATTTGTCGGCCAGTTCGTCATCAGCTTCGGCGACGGCCTCAATCAGGCGTTCGCGGGCCAGCTCAAACTCATCGGCGATCTCGGCGGGTATATCAGCGGGGGGATGAACAACGCTGACCACACCCTTGAAGTCCTGGGCATCACCAAGGGGCAGCTGGAAGGGAACGCACTGGTTGCCAAAGGTCCCCTGGATGTCCGCAACGGTGCGAGAGAAGCTGGCGTTCTCCCGGTCCATCTTGTTGACCAGCAGGACCCGGGGCAGGCCCGCCTCCTCGCACTGGTTCCAGGACCGCTCGGTGCCAACATCCACGCCGGACGGGGCGGGCAACACAATGGTGGCGCTTTCCACGACTCGCAGCGCGCTGACCACTTCCCCGAAGAAGTCGTCATACCCGGGGGTGTCCAGGAAATTGGCCTTGAATCGGTCCCAACTGCAGGAAATCAGGGTTGTCTGAATACTGCCGGCGCGCTTGATTTCCTCGGGTTCGTAGTCGGAGACTGTATTGCCATCTTCCACCCGGCCGATACGATTGACGGCCTTGGTATTGAACAAGAGAGTTTCACAAAGGGATGTCTTGCCGGCGCCGCTGTGAGACAGCAACGCCACATTCCTCAGGTTACGGGCTTCTATATTGGCCATAGAGCTTTTCCCCCTTAACAAATAACGGCATCAGGTTAAGGTCGATTTTATATAAAGTTAACGTCCTTTAGCAACCATGGTATAGCCAAAGGCAGGTAAAAGGCTATTCCCTTGAAGATGCACAGGTCCGGTTTTTTTGTTTTCCGCGCCATTTTGGGCCGTTTTGGGCCGTTTTGTATTTGGAAGCAGGAACCGGCAGCGGCGAAACGGGCCAAATTGTGGCCCGGAACCGCTGGATGTCCTATCTGAGTTCTCGCTTTCCCCGGGCCACTTTGGGCCGTTTTGGGCCGATTGGGGCCCTCACCCCCTGCCCTGGATTCCGGATCAAGTCCGGAATGACGGGTTGCCCCCTATCATGGATCAAGTCAGGGATGACGGATTGCCCCTGACCGGTTGCCCCCTAAGATGGATTGGTTCCTTACGTGGTGGCGAACCAGCGGGCCCAGAGCAGGGACAAATTGGGCTTGGGCGCCAGGGGCGGGAGTTCCCGCGTCAGCAGATTGTCGTACTTGGTCTCCCAGACCCAGGGCAGCAGGTCCTGAACCATGCGGCGGGCTTCGGGTATCTCTCCCGCTTCCCTGACCTTGTCCAGGTAGTTGTGCAGGCGAATCCAGGTGGTGAGCCGGAAGCCCTGGTCGGCGATGCGGCGGATAATCTCCAGGGGCTTAGGGGGTTCCTGCTGGTCGGCGACGGCGCGGGCGTAGTCGTGCTGAACCTGCTCGGTGACCCGGCGCATTCGGTAGATGGTCAGTTCCCGATGGTACTTGCGCTGGAGGGCGCGGATTTCTCTTTTGATTTCGCTGAGGGTCCTCATGGTTGGCTCCTTTGGTTGTTCTTGTCCAAGAAAGAAACGACGGGGGACGAAGGTGAGAATTCTTCGAATTATGTTCCATTTTGTACCGCTTAGGCGTTGCATCCGGCACAGGGTAGTCGACTGCTCAGGATTTTTCACCGCAGAGACGCGGAGTACGCAGAGATGCGCAGAGTAAAGCTGGGTCCCCTTTGGGGTTGGCACCTCTGTTTTCGAGGGTTTGTAGTTTTATGGTGGAGGGGTGTTATGCGGGGTGGCAAGGGGGTGGTGTCAGCGGGGAAGAAAGGTACAAGAGAGCGCAGGGGGCACACACCGACCCTGCCCTGCCTACAGGAAAGAGAGGGTTGTTCCGGACAGGGCGGAAGCGCTTTGCTGATGTGGGTGACGCCGGCCAGGAAATGCACCCTTGGGCAACGAGGGCAGGTTTGAAACCTGCCCTCACGAAGGCACGAGCTTACCGGGCCAGGCTGCCCATGGGGTCCCAGGGCGGGAGCACGACGGGTTCCAGGTCAAGCGCCCGCTGCAGTTCTTCCGGGAGGTAACTCTTGGGCGCCGAAATCTCGAACATGTACTCGGCGAACCAGGAATCGTTCATAAGGAAGAACCCCTTTTCGCCCACCTTGTCATCCCAACTGTTCTCAACTCGCCAGCGGCGGGGCTTGCCGTCCACAACATCAACGCCGGTGAAGAGCATGGCGTGAGTCATGGCCGTCTGGTGGTATTCGAGGCGCTCCGCCTTGTCCATGGAAAATTCGGCGCCGTAGACACTGGCATAGTCAAACAGGTCCGCGTCCCAAAGACCCTTGTCCCGATGCATCTGCTTGCCCGTGTCGCAACCCATCCAGACGGGCTTGCCATCCTGGAGCATTCGCATGGTGATGTCTTTCATCACGCCAATGTCCACGTTCAGGTACTTTATGCGTGCGCCGTCTACCACGTTGCCAAGGTATTGCACGGTATAGGTACGTCCCGGCGGATTATCCTGACGCGGGTCATGTACCAGGCAGACGTATTCTTCCATAGGAGTGGAGATATATTTCTCCGCAAACTCCAGGGGCGTCATAGCGCCGTCGCGGTGGAATTCCCCGTCCTTGTCCTTCCACTGCCAGTCGAAGTTTGCGGGCGGGTTGCCCAAGTGAATTGCGAGAATCTGGTATATGGACTGAAGGGCTTCCTGCTTGGATTGCCGCATGGCATCCAGGCCACCCTCTTCGGCATAGATGCGGCGGATGTTGCGGGCGCCCTGGCGGACCTGGTAGTTAAGCCCGGCATTCATCCGCATGGAATTCCCGGAACTCTCAGTCTCGGGCATTACCGACTTGGGCACAACGCCATGCTTGCGCACCAGGCTGACGAACATGTCCCACTGGCCGCCGTCCCCCAGGGGCTGGTGGAGCAGCCAGGCAACCACCCGGTCATCAATAGGCCGGTCCGCCGTCTCGATGACGGCTTCCAGGATGTAATTGGCCCGTTCCATCTTGTCCCAGAACATCACATAGCTCTGGCTAAACTCGAACTCCTTGACGTTGAGCAGGTTCCTGGACTCCGACCGGAACAGGTTGAGACCGGCGAACATCCAGCAGCGGCCGGAGCGGGCCTGGTTGGTTACACCCCAGTCATCCAGCACCGTGGAAAAGCTATGGGTGGCCTCGGCCACAATGTTTCGGTCCAGGGCCACGTCGTTAACGTCATGCTGGGTAACCACGTTCTGCATCAGTTGATGGCTGGGCTGCGAGCGGAAGGCTATTTCCAATTCGGCAAGGGTGGCAGCATCAAGAGCGCCCGGGTTGCTTTGAGTTGTCATGGAATTTCTCCTTTCTTTGGGTAACTGCACACTGTGTCGACGTGTGGCTTCAATCAGCAGGGAAAGAGTCGATTAGCCGGCGCCGGAGGGCGTTGCTGCCAGGCTATCGACGACCCTGGTTACTTCCGCCACGGCAAGATCAATTTCCTCCGCACTGGTAAACCTCCCAACCGAGAACCGTACGGTGCCCATAGCATATTCCAAAGGAACCGCCATGGCGGACAAAACGTGGGAAAGCTCCACCTGGTCGCTGTGGCAGGCGGCGCCGGCCGAGGCAGCCACGGTTGGCAGATTAGCCAGGATACGGTCGGCTTCCTGGCCACGGAAGCTGATGCTGCTGGTGTTGGGCAGGCGCCGGTCAGGGTGGCCGTTGACGCGGGCATCCGCTCCTGAATCAAGCAATTGGCTCTCGAGGCGGTCCCTCATCTCTCGCATGTGGGTGGCGTACTCGAAAAGGTTCCGATGAATCAAGCTGCAGGCCGCGCCCAGACCCACCATCTCGATTACATTTTCGGTGCCGGCGCGCCGGTCCTGTTCGTGGCCGGCGCCGTGCATAAACTTTTCCAGTTCTACGCCGGTCCTGATGTAAAGGGCGCCGATACCCTTGGGGGCATAGAGCTTGTGGCCCGCGATGGAGAGCAGGTCCACACCCAGCTCATCCACGTTTACGGGAACCTTGCCCACCGACTGGGCGCAGTCGGTGTGGACCAGGGCCCCGATTGCATGGGCGGCCTCTGCGATATCGGCGATGGGCTGGATGGCGCCCACTTCATTGTTGGCGTGCATTATGGAAACCAGAATGGTCTCTTTCGTTAGGACCTCCTTAAGCTGGGAGACATCCACCAGACCATATTTGTCCACGGGCAGGTAGGTTATGCGGAAGCCGTGGGTTTCCAAATAGCGGCACACTTCCGTAACGGCGGGATGTTCAACTGCGGAGGTGACAATGTGGTTGCCACGGTTCCGGTGAGCAAAGGCGACGCCCTTGATGGCGTGGTTGTTGGCCTCGGTGCCGCCGCTGGTGAAGATTAGCTCATCCGTCCGGCAGCCCAAGAGTTCCGCAACCTGGCTGCGGGCCAGATCCACGCCTTCGCGGGCCGCCAGACCGAACCCATGGCTGCTGGAGGGATTGCCGAAAAGGCCGTGGACGTAGGGAAGCATGGCCTCGGCGACCTGGGGGTCGATGGGCGTGGTGGCGTTGTAGTCGAGGTAAATGGCGGACATGGAATGCTCCGACAGGATTTTCCGGGACTGTTTGCGCCATTATAGCTGACCAGGCAGGAAGGGGCCAAAACTCGGCGGTAGGGGAACGGGAGAGCCTAAATCCTTCCGTCAATCACAACGTCCAGGACGGCGGGCTTCCCAGAATCCAGGGCCTTGATGAGCTCGGGCCCAATGCCCTCCGGGTCGCTTATGGTCCTGCCATAGACGCCAATGGCTTCGGCGATTCCGGCAATGTTCAGGGGCAGAGGGAAGTCCATACCCACATAGCCTTCGAACCCCTCCTCCACACTTTCTCCGAGAATCTCCTGCCGGTGGATGTTCATATTCAGCTTGAGGATCCGGTAGGAACGGTTGTTGCATACCAGGTAGACTGCGGGTATCCCGTAGTTGGCGGCGGTCCAGAGGGCCTGGACGGTCATCATTGCGCTGCCATCGCCAACGACGGCCACAACGGGACGGTGGGGTTGGGCCAGCTTTACACCCAGGGCTGCGCCCATACCCCAGCCAATGGCCCCAATCCTCTCGCCGTACAAGCTGCCCGGTTCATTGAATTTCAAGGCCGCGTGGAGGGCGTCCTTGGAACTAAGGGAATCGTCCAGCAGCACGGCGGTTTGCGGGAGGACTTGCGAAATTTCATGCATCATCCGCTCAGGGGCCATAGGTCGGGCATCCCAGCGTTCGCTGAGGCGTCCATTCCAGGCAGATCGGGCCTGGGAAGTTTGCTGCTGCAAGGCTGCCCGCCTGGCCGATGCCCTTTCCTTCGCTTTCGGGTCCATCATCCCGTCAAGGGCTTGGGCCAGCAGTTCCAGGCCTGACCTGGGGTCGCCGAACAGGGCCA
Source organism: Dehalococcoidia bacterium (assembly GCA_964291565.2). Classification (GTDB taxonomy): domain Bacteria; phylum Chloroflexota; class Dehalococcoidia; order Lucifugimonadales; family UBA3495; genus Bin22. The sequence continues at coordinate 2,704,878 of OZ219949.1, read as the reverse complement.
CGTCGGTGGGTTCCGTTTTGCCGATCTCTCGTTGGGCCGAGTCCAGGTGAATGAGCTTGGTGCCAGGTCCGAGGGCGCTGCCCGACAAATAGAAGAAGCCCGAAAATACGTTGGCTCCAACTGCCAGAATCACGTTGGCACCGGCCAGCAGCTTTCGACCCGGGGACAGGGTGGGATTGACGCGCCCAAGGAATTGAGGATGGCCGGTAGGAAAGTTGTTTCTTGCTATGGAGGCGGCATAAACGCCGGCGCCGCATTGCTCGGCCACTGTAACGGCCGCCGTCATTGCTTCCGCCTGGGCCAGGCGATCGCCTACTACGATCAAGGGATTGGAGGCGCTGGCCAACAACTGGGCCGCCGCCTGTATCTCTTGCAAGTGGGGAGGCGGCGGCAGATGCGGCGGAGCAGACGGGACAATCGCCATTTCCGCCATGCCGTCCAGCGCGTTCGCGGAAAAGCCGACGAAGACAGGACCGGAGGGTGGGTTCTTTGCCTCTTGAAAGGCCCGTCGCATGATCCCAGGGATCTGCTCGGGATGTGTAGCCTCCACGCTCCATTTGGTGAACTGGCTCACCATGCCGGCAAGCTCCGTGCGGTATTCGGTGAGCTTTCGAACGTCTTTATTGCCTGCGGTCAATATCAGTGGCACACCGCCGTCCATTGCGTGGTGCAAGAGGCTGATGCCGTTGGCCAGGCCGGTTTCGATATGGAGGTTGACCACGGCGGGACGGCTGCCGGCTACGGAGTACCCGTCGGCCATGCCCATGGCCACGCCCTCCTGAGTAGCCAGCATATAGCGGATGTCCGGAAATTCGGGCAGCAGGGCCATGATGGCGCTCTCGCTGGTGCCGGGGTTGCCGAACATTACCTCCACACCCTCGGCGCGCAGCATTTCAAGGAAGGCGCGGGCGCCGGACATTATGGGCATTTTCCGGCCTCCCCCGTTGTTGCGGCAGCCTGTGCGGGCGTGGTCGAAAGTCCGGCGGTCACCAGAAAAGCGCGAAACATATCGCCCATCTGGACCTCATGAACCGGAGCAAACTTGGCAAACTCCCTGAGATTGCGGGCCGACTCTTCAGCCGGGTCGAAATTATCACCCATAAGCAGATAGTCGTTGTACAATTCCCGGTTCCACACAACCAGTTCATCGTAGGTCAATTGGGGTTCAAACTGGAAAGCGTAGCAGTTGCCGGCACGGAAGGCCATGTTTATCTTGAGGTAGCTGCCATCTCGCAGCAGGATGTGCCCCTCCGCCAGGCGGGTGGCGCCCTCCGGAATTGAAAAACATTCGCCGTGCAGGGTGGGGACCAGGGGAACCAGGACTTTGCCAAACACCGGATCCGCGTCTCCTGCAGCAGTAACGGAGATTTTGCGTAGTCCGAACTGGAATCCTCCGGTGGGCCGCACCTTTCCACCCAAGGTCCGGCACAGCAACTGAGCGCCCAGGCATACCGCAAAAACGGGAATTCCTTTCCGACAGGCTTCGCCCAGTAGTTCCCGTTCCTGCTCGAGGGCGGGGAATTCGTCGTTGGCGGAGAGCGGTCCCCCCAAGGCCACGATGAGGTCGACCTGGCCCAGATCGGGTTGGGGAAAACGCCGGTATTCCGGGGCCAAGTCGAAGACGTTCAGGGGGGACAGCCGAAAGCCTTCTTCAACCAGTATTGATGTAAAGTTGGCGCCAAGGGTCTCGGGAGCGGCGTGGCGTATGATTAAGGCGTTCTTCAAGGTGGACCTGCAGGACTTACATTGCTCTCGGCCAAATCCTACACCAACTATACCGTTGATACCAGCATGGAAAGGAAGGTCGAGCCGGACCGAAATTGCGCAGGCGAGAAGGAGGTACCGTGGCAACAATACTATCCAACGCAACCCTGGTGAAGGGAGACCATGGCCGCACCATTCTCTATGACTCAGCCCTTGCGGTGCAGGACACCGTCATAGCTGCCATAGGACCTGCGCATGAGGTCGAGTCACAATTTCCCGGTGCAGAGATTCTCGATTGCCGGGGAAAGGCAGTGTTTCCCGGCCTGGTCAACTGCCATACGCACCTGCTGGCCACGGCAGACCGGGGTATCCTGGAAGACTTCGGTTTTCCTACGACGCTCCGTTTTCCCGAATCCACACGGTCTATGTTGACCACAGAGGAGAGGCAGGTTATCGCGGTGCTGGGGGCGCTGGAGGCTATCCGCAGCGGGACCACAACCCTATTGGAAATCGCTGACCATGTGGGCGAATTTGCGGAAAGCCTGGCAGACACGGGGATGAGGCTTGTGCTGGCGGACAACTTCAACGACGTAAAACCAGCCCGCATACGAGAAGGAGCTTTTGAATTTGACGCGGGCCGGCGCGAGGAAGGACTGCAAAGGAGCGCCGACCTGGTAGAAAGGTGGCACGGCAGAAATGACGGCCAGGTAACCTGCTTCCTGGCCCCCCATGCTCCGGAACTCTGCTCGCCTGAACTGCTCAGGGCAGTGCGGGCCGTGGCTGAGGCCCGGGACATTGGCTACACCATCCACCTCTCCCAAAGCCGCCTGGAGGTGGAGGCGGTGATGCGGACCAGGGGCGTGAACCCCACCCATTACCTCTTTGCCAGCGATTTCCTGGGGCCCCACCTGGTAGCCGCGCATTGCCGCTACGTAATGCCTGCCGAAGTGTCCCTGCTGGGACATCACCAGGTAGGCATATCCAACAACGCAGCCATCGCCGCCCGCCGGGGCGCGGCGGCGCCGGTCCGGGAGCTGCAAGCCGCCGGTTGTCCCATTGGGATGGGGTCGGACAACATGGCAGAGGATATGGTGGAGGTAATGCGAGCCGGACTGTTTCACGAGCGGGTCCGCCGCAACGACGAGATGTGGCCCCAACCAGAGGACGTACTGGAATGGGCCTCGCATGGTGGAGCGAAAATCCTCGGGATTGGCGAGAAGACTGGGTCATTGGAAGTAGGAAAGGAAGCCGACCTGTTCATGGTCGACACGTTCAAGGCCCATCTGGTACCAACATTGCGAATCGTCGCCGGATTTGTTCATAACGGCCAGCCGGCAGATATTTCCGGGGTCATGGTGAAAGGGAGATGGCTGCTGAAAGACGGAAGGGCGCTAACCATCGACGAGGAGGATATCATCCGGAGGGCTGAGGAAATCAGCCATGCAGTCTGGGGCCGACTGGTGGACAAATACCCTAACGTTCCCTTCCCGGTCAAGCTGCCGCCGGGGCCGCTGCACTGAACTGCGCAACCGACTCCAGGCCTTTAACAGGCCACGGCTACGGGCATACCACTGTCCCTTTGAAGAGACCGAACGTAGCAGATGATATTCTCAACGTCTTCTTCGGAAAGGTCTGGGACGGACGGCATATTGCCGAAATTCCAGTGGTGTGCCTGGACGCCCCTTTTTATGGCAGCGCGGAAGGCGAAGTCTGGGTGATGGTAGGAATAGTAGACTTCGTGAATCAAGGGGGGCCCCAGGTCGCTGCCGGTCCCCTTTTGCCCATGGCACTGAGAGCAGTTCTCCTGGAATAGGTTCATTCCTGCCAGATATTCAGGGGAACCTCCGTGGTTGGCCGAACCGTTCGGGGGATCAGGAGTGGGGGTCTTGAGAGGCATGGGGGAGGGAGCCTCCATTCCGGCACAGCCCATTGCAGCCAGAACTCCCATTACGGTGACTATGAGCCAGCGTACACGGCACCGGTAACAACTCATTCAGGTAGTCCTAGCATCTCCATACGAAACAAAAGGGGAATTAGTCTTTCCTGCCCCGCCGCAGGGAACGTCCGGGCAAGGCGCCAGTATTTTCTCCCCGGTCTATGACCACTCGCCCGTTGACTATCACATACTCGATCCCCACTGGATAGTGCTTCGGGTCTTCCCGGGTCGCGTAGGTTTTAACTGTGTCAGGGTTGAAAACCACTATATCTGCTTTGAAACCGTCGCGAAGAAGGCCACGATCGGCCAGGCCAAGCCTCTGGGCCGGGAAGGAAGTCATCTTGCGGATAGCTTCGGGCAACCTCAATTGTTTCTCGGCACGCACAAATTCTGCGAGAACTATGGGAAAGCACCCGTAGGTACGGGGATTGGGGTACTCCCCGAATAGAATAGCGTCGCTGGCTATCATGCCGTATGGGTGAGAAACGAAAGCCGGCAGGGTCTGGGGGTTGGTGCCAAGCCCCACCGTGGATATGCCCAGGTTTTCCTCGAACAGCAGGTCAAACAGTGCATCCGCCGGGTCCTGACCCCTCATTTCTCCGATGTCCGTAATCAACCTGCCTTCGTACTGCTTATTCTGGGGTTGGGTGAAGTTGGTCAGCCAGTTGCCTTCCAGTCGCTCGGGCAACACTTCCCGCTTCATCCTGGCCCGGTCGTCGGCATCCTGAAGAGCGGCCATTAAACGTTCCGGCCCGCCATCTTTGGCCCAGTGAGGCAGGCCGATGGTGACCGTGGTCCCCGAATAGGGATAGGTGTAACAATCAAATGTTACATCAAGGCCCTCATCCCTTCCCTTCTCTACCAGGCCCAGGTAGTCGAGGTGGCTGCCCGAACCCTGGGCGCTCTGGCGGTAGTGGGTCAGGTGAATAGGACAGCCACTGCGGCGGCCGATCTCCAGGGCCTCCTCCCAGGGAGCCAGCAATCCCTGGGAGCGGAGGCTGGCCCTGGTATGGGTGTGGTAGAAACCGCCCAGGGATGCCGTCACCGCAGACAGTTCTGCCAGTTCGGAAGTGTCGGCGTAAGAGCCGGGCGGATAGTCCAGCCCCGTGGAAAGACCCCAGGCCCCCTCTTCCATGGCTTCCCGAATTACCGCTTTCATGTCTTCCATCTCGGCGGCCGAAGCAGGACGGTCGTTCCAGCCCACACTCCAAATGCGTACCGGAGCGTTGCCAAGGATGTAGGCAATGTTAATCGCAACGGAGTTGTCGTACTTGGACAGCAATTCGGCCACGGTAAGCCAGTCGGCCGGCATGGGCGGGTAACCGTTGAGGCCGGAGTCCAGCCAGATGTATCGGTGCAATTCTTCCTGAGTCTTGAAGGGGGCGTGGGAAATGCCGTCAATTCCCACAAGTTCAGTGGTTACGCCCTGCCGCACTTTGGGGTCGTGATGAGGTTCGCCCAGTATGGTCAGGACGGCGTGGGAGTGCAGGTCGATGAATCCCGGGCAGACAACGTGGCCCGTGGCATCAATAGTCTGCGCAGATTCTATGTGGCCGGCATCGCCTCGCCAAATGGTAACTGCCTCCCCATCCACCAGCACCGTGGCGAAAAAGCCGGGGCTGCCGCTGCCGTCTATGACCTGTCCATTTTCGATCTTCAAATCCACCATGACTTCCTCACGAGCGAGCCAACCCTAAAGGACATATTTGCATTCGGACACTGGGCGAAACCAGAATTTAGAGTCCAAGCTTGTACCTGCTATCGAAATCTCTTGCAGTGCGGATATAATACCATCCAGGCAGTGGGACAAATGCCTTAAACAGATAATTCTGCGAAATCTGAGCAAGCTATTTGCGTAAAGTGAAAAGCTCTAACCCAATTTCCGCTCACCACATTCGAATGGCGCTGCTCCTCTGCGCCGTTTCCCTGCTTGCAACCGCAGTTCTGGTGTGGGACGCCAGCGAAACCCGGGCCGGAGTAGCGGCGCCGGCGTGGGAGACTTATACCCAGTATGAAGCCACCGCCAGCTATTGGCTGGATGACGACCTGGGCCCGCCGGGGTATGTCCCCCAGGACGACGTGGACGAGCAGGAGCACGTATATTGACTCGGCGCTCTTGCCACCCTGGTAGGGGGGCCCGGAGACGACATCCTCGTTGGCACGGACGGCAACGATGTTATCCTGGGACGCGCCGGCGACGACCGTATAGACGGCAAGGGCGGACATGACATCCTGTGCGCAGGTTCCGGCAACAACCTTATCTTCGGCGGACCGGGAGATGACTACCTGCTGGGCGGCGACGGTGTCGACCAACTGATTGGCGGATCCGGCAACGATTTTCTACGGGGGGACGATTCCGAGGACCTGCTGATTGGACAGGCCGGGGGGGACTTTCTTTCCGGAAACGACGGTGACAACATCCTGTTGGGGGCAGACCTGGTGCCGGAGGAAGACGACCTTCTGGCGATACTTTTCGGCTACTATCGACGAGATATTATCCTGGGCAGCGTTGCCAATGACGTTCTTATCGGGGGCAAGGGCAACGACGCCCTGCTGGCCTTTGGCGGGCACGACGTCCTGCAAGGAAAGGAAGGCAACGATGCCCTCATTGGCCACTATGGGGACGACTTCCTGGACGGCGGCGACGGGAATGAGGACGAATGCAACGGCAGCGAGGGCAGCGACGCTTCATCGGGTTGCGAACTGATGATCAGCATCGAACGGGGCGAACAAAGGGGTGTCCCCGACTGAGCATGGATGCCACAGAGGTTTTGCCTACACCTCACCAAGGGAGCCAGGTAACGAATGAAATATGACGTGATAATTGTGGGCGCCGGCTCTGCCGGGTGCGTTCTGGCTAACCGGTTGAGCGAGGATGTCAGCCGGTCGGTGCTGCTGCTGGAGGCCGGACCGGACTATCCGGATCCGGAAAACATGCCGGCTGAGTTGAAGCATGACCTTAACCAGGCTGCTTCCGAGAAAGACGCTCCGCATAACTGGTCCTTCATGGGGGAATCCACTCCGCAACGGCCCGAACCGGCCCTGGTGGCCAGGGGTCGGGTTACCGGTGGCACCAGCGCCATTAACCACCAAATCTTCCTCCGGGGCTTGCCGGAGGATTTCGACTCCTGGGCCTCTGCGGGAAATGACCGCTGGAGCTACCTGCAAGTGCTGCCCTATTTTCGCCGACTGGAAAGCGATTCCAACATTCAGGACGACTTTCATGGCACCGACGGGCCCATTCCAGTATGGCGGCATCCCCAGGACACCTGGCTTCCCATCCAGGCAGCTTTCTACCAGGCGTGCGTTGGCCTGGGCTTTCCCGAAGACGCAGACATGAACCACCCTGAAGCCACCGGCGTCGGCGCGTTCCCGCTGAACAACCCCGGCGGGATTCGGATGAGCACGGCGCTGACCTATTTGAACGACTGCCGGCACCGCCTGAACCTTACTATCCGGCCCAACGTACAGGTTCGGCGGGTGGTGTTCGGGGGAAAACAAGCCACGGGCGTTGAGGTGATGAGTGGTGATGAGGTGTTCGTCGTAGAGGGTGAAGAGGTTATTCTCAGCGCGGGGGCCATAGCCTCTCCACAGCTGTTGATGCTTTCGGGGGTGGGACCGTCTCACCGCCTGGCGGAACTGGAAATTCCCATTGTCCACAACCTGCCAGGTGTGGGTCAGAACATGAAAAATCACCCGTCGGTATCGCTGAGGTACCGCCTGGTGGAAGGAGAACGGCCCGCCCCGGATGCGCCGCGCAACCAGGTAGGGCTGCGGTTCACCGCCGAGGGGTCGGACTACCGGAACGACATCCAGGTGCAGCCAACCACTTCATACCCGGAAACCGCCGTTACTCCGGACATTCGCATAGGCTGCCGGCTGGAGTTGCCCCTCAGCCAGGGGGAGTTGACGTTGACGTCGCCTGAAGTGGCGGTCCAACCCCGGCTGGAGTACCGGTTTCTGACCGATCCCCACGACCGGGAGCGGTTGCGCTCGGCAGTGCGCCAGTGTGCGGAGATATTCCAGCATCCGGCATTTGAGGGACTATTGGGAGAAAGAATAGCGCCTACTGACGAAGTCCTATCCGATGACGTTGCCCTGGACTCCTGGCTGCAGGGGAACTCAGGCATCGCCGGCCATACGTCTGTTACTTGCCGGATGGGGCTGGCGTCCGACCCGATGGCCGTGGTGGACCAGTACTGCCAGGTGCATGGCCTGCAAGGACTCCGAGTTATTGATGCTTCGGCGATGCCGGAAATCACCAGGGCCAACACCAACGCCACAACCATCATGATGGCTGAGCGAGCGGCCGACCTGATCAAGGAAGGGAAGTAGCAGCGAGCCGACCACCCTGTTACAGGGAAATCCGCATCAGTTCTTCGGAAAAGACAATCTCCCCATCGTAAATTCGGCTGATATCGCCGATGCCCTGTTCCATGGGGCCATGAGCCGACAGGTGTGGCCCAACGTGCACCAGGACAAGCTTTTTGACACCGGCAGCCTGAGCCATGCGCGCGGCGCCGGTAGTGCCACACTGACCGGTAAATTCTCCATTGGCATCCATGACCGCCTGATCGTCCCAGCACATGCAGAGCATCATGTCCGCATCCCGGGCCAGTTGAGTGACCGAATCGCAGGGCTGGGTGTCGCCGGTAAAGACCACGCTGCCGTCGGGCGAGTCCACCCGGTAGGCCAGAGAGTCAAGCCAGGGTTGAACGTGTTCAGCAGCGGCGGCGGTTACTTCCCAATCGGGACCGCTGTGTACCCTTCCTACTCCCACGTCTTTCGCCGCAACCTCAGGGACGGGCCGGGGCAGGGTGCCGCCCCGGTTAACAAACACCTGCTGGCTGAGAGGGTGATTCACCCGGGCCTTCCAGTCGTGAGAAAAGAGGCCATTCTCCCCGATGATGCCCTCCGTGATTTTTTCGGTCAAATCGGGACCAAAGACTTGCAATTGATTTTCCTTGCCGATGCTCTGGTCCCAGCGGCAAAGCAGGAAGCAAGGGTAGTCGATGTCGTGGTCAAAGTGATGGTGCGTAAAGAACAGATAGTCGATCTGAGTGGGAAACAGACCCGCCTTAACCAGTTTGTGGGTGGTAGCCGGGCCGCAATCGAACATCAAGAACTGTTCGCCCAGCTTGATAACGTGGGAACTACCAAACCTGGTGGGGGTGGGAGTAGGAGTACCTGCGCCCAGGGTGTAAATATCTGCCATATTGGTCCCCTTCTGACTGGAATTCTTGCACGAACACCAGCATACCACCGAATGGCAATCGGGAATCCTGCTTCCTACGGAGTACCTTTCGGAAATGCCCAAAGATTAAAAGACAACAGGTGAAAACGACCCTCGCCGCATTCCCTAACTTTTGCCTGTAACCGCCAATACCCGTAACCGCCAAGATTGACAAACAGGCGCCACACCATACAACATTAACAGGCCCGATGATCGGGGAGGGATGGCAGAGTGGACGATTGCGCCGGTCTTGAAAACCGGTATACCTCCGGGTATCGTGGGTTCGAATCCCACTCCCTCCGCCACTATCTCAATTACTCCGACCTCAATTTTCTCCACTCTTCCACTTGAATCATAGCTATTCTCGGCCATTTTACCTTCCTGAATAGTCTCAGTTAGCCCTGGGTAATACGCCTTAGTCTGCCAAATATTGGTATATAAATTGGTACACATTTCCTGTATAATCGGGGGCACCACTTAGCTACGAGGTGCGACCCATGCGCCAGCAGTCCAGGCTCTCCGCCGCAAAGGTCAGATCCATATCCGAACCCGGCCAGTTCTCCGACGGCAACGGGCTAACCCTCCGCGTTGAACCTTCCGGGTCCAAGCATTGGTACCAGCGGGTTACTATCCACGGTAAAAGACGTAATATCGGCCTGGGTGGTTATCCGGCAATAACCTTGGCAGATGCGAGAGAAATGGCCGTTTCCAACCTGCTGGCCATTAAACAGGGCAAGGATCCCCTGGCGGAGAAGCACCAAGCTACGGAAGAAAAGAAGAGGGCTTCCGCCCCTACCTTCGCCCAGGCTGCACGGCAGGTGTTTGAGTTGCGCCGGCCTACCTGGAGCAACCAGAAACACGCAGGACAGTGGGCCAGTACTCTGGCTACTTATGCTTACCCTGTAATCGGTTCAAAACAGGTGGAGGAAATTGGCAGTGGCGATGTATTGAATGTCCTTACTCCCATCTGGACCGAAAAGCCCGAAACGGCCCGGCGGTTGCGTCAAAGGATCGAGACTGTCTTTGACTGGGTGGTGGCCCAAGGGTGGCGGTCGGACAATCCGGCAGGTAGGGCAATTACTCGGGCCTTGCCCCGGCATTCTGGCGTGAAGAATCACTATGAAGCCCTCCACTATTCCCAAGTGCCAGGGGCGATGGAGAAGGTCAGAGAGTCCAGTTCCGACTTGATAACCCGGTTGTCCCTGGAGTTTCTGGTGCTTACTGCCGCCCGGTCCAGTGAAGTGCGGCTGGCAAGGTGGTCTGAGATTGACTTGGGAACTGGCACCTGGACCGTTCCCGCGGAGCGGATGAAAGCCCGGCGCGAGCACAGGGTTCCTCTCTCCCGCCGGGCCAGGGAGATTCTCCTGGAGGTTCAGCAACAGTACGGCCAGGATTCAGGGCAAGACACGGCATTGGTATTCCCAGGGGGGCGCCGTGGCGGGCCCCTGTCCAACATGACCCACATCCAGGTCTTGAGGCGCTTGGAGATACCGGCCGTGCCCCACGGTTTCCGCAGCAGCTTCAGGGACTGGGTGATAGAGCAGACCGACACACCCTGGGTCGTGGGCGAGGCAGCATTGGCCCACAACTTGGGGAATTCCACCGAGATGGCCTATGCCAGGACCGACCTGTTTGACAAGCGGCGGGAGCTGATGGAGGCTTGGGGTTGTTTCTCAGGTGGGGATGCATCCTACTAAAGCTTCGCATCAGTAGTTGCAACCGGTTCGAGTCCATCGCAGTGGGCCTGACTTGACTGTAGGCAGTACCGTTTTTGAGATGCGACTAGACTTGTGATTGAGGTCGACCTGGTCATTTGGACATAGAGGGTTTTTGCCAGGTGGTTGCGTTAGCTGTAAATACGATCGACGTGCATGAAGATCTCAGAAGCTACCAGGAAGAAGTCTGTTCAGAGGACCTGCGCAGGATAAATATCTGCCGATGTCACCTTCGTGAGCAACTCGGAAGCAATTACGTGTGAATTCAGCGGGAAGTCATCCCATTTCATCGCAGCATGAGAAACATTATCGTCTTCTGGCTTGAAAGTTACACTTGGGTTGTGCCCACCACCAATAATTATTGCGTCTAGAATCTGTTCTACTTCCAATACGACAAATCGGTCTCCCTCGTGCAATGTCAGGGATATATGCTCTCTGATTTTGCTGATCGCTATATCGCGGTCCTTTGAATAGTACTGCAACCAATTGCCCGACAAATAATGTTCATCTGGGCGAGGGTAGAAAGCTGAGACTTTGGGGACACCTTCCTCAACGAACCGACGTCGGCACCACCTGGCAACGCAGTCCTGAGTAGGGATGGGATCTCCGGGTTTAAGCATGTGTTATCTTGGAAGTGAATTCGCCTAGAGACCGAAGCATATACTCCTTTGTAGATACGCCTTGCGTTTGCAAACGTTCTACGCCTTTCTGATGGGGACCAGACAGAGCCACGTACTGGACAAGCCCCGACGTAAGAAATTTCAAAGAAACGACACCTTTCCCCCTGCCCCAGAAGCTGTCTGCATTGCCATTATCAGCTAGGTGCCACTCCAATTCCATCAATCCTTCTGGGTCGGACCCTACTATAGGGGGTCTTAGAGTTGGACTCATAAGTACAAAACTAACCAGTGAACGAAGTGAGTCAAAATCAATAGGAGCTTCGTCAGGTTCTTGGGCGAGAATATCCAAAAACTTGTCAATGCGGTCGGCCACTGGGCCCTTACCTCGATCCCTCAAGTAAGCAGTTAGAGCAGCCTCGCTTTCAGCAGCAAATATATTGGCGTCATCAACCGCTTCTCTAGGAATCTGAACAGGTACACCGGCCTGAAACCAGCCTGCCTCGTCGACCAAATTCCCGGCGGATTCCCTCAAATCTTGAGCGAGCGACGCTCCATGCATCGGCCGAAACCACAACTCTGCCAAGGCATCAGATTTCGTAGCCGCTGCCACAACCATTCCCGGAATTTGAGGGCTTGGCTCGGACTGCTCCACAGATTCGGCCGGAATCGCCGACATCCTAAACGGGTCAGGCCCCGCCCCCCGAGGGACACTGTGGCCATAGGGGAAAGCTGGCGTCACGTCGGGACGTTCCTGTGGGCGGTCCAATGTTATAGCACCGCTCGCAGCTACTCGCTCTCCTGAATAAAATCGCCGTCTGTTACTGGGACTCTTGATGAGCGCGCTACCATCTGCCATATTGGCTACTCCCCTGACAGCAAAAACTCAATTGTCTGTTTGAGGGACTCAAAGTATTCCGACCAACGATAAGTCTCTGCCAGCATTTCGTTCACAACAAGGTTAGATTGACGAAAAACATAACATTCCATCATCAGTGCGTCCCTGGGCGGTTCATTTTGTCGATATCTTGCCTGGCTCCTTAGCTTCAGATGGACCACTAGGTCGTCTTTCGTAAAGAACAAATCGGGTTCCACAGCAGCTAAGCGAAACTCAGGAGGGCAGCCGCGAGGACAAAAGTTTTCGGACAGCCATTTCATTGGTTCGGGAATAACGGCTGACACCCGCCAAAAAAACCAGAGCCTCTGAACTGGAAGATGTTCGAAGGTTCCCAAGAATCTGCTTGCCATCGCTGGTATGAGGGGTTCATCTCCCAAGTACAACTGGTCTCCGAATGGCCGCTCAGGGAAACTGTCTATCCACAGATTTCCCTCGAACATCCGCCAATTTACCGCATCATACCGGATATCAACGGAACTCTGATTCCGCCTTGCCCATCGGCAAGGCCAATCGCTTGGGATGATCTCGGCACCTGCCAGCATGTCAGGCGTAAAGCTCCAAATGTCATGAGAGTCGGCGGATATAATCGCGCTTTCCCCATGAACCCAGAGATCCTGTGATCCCAATGTTGCGTCCACCAATTCCTTCCTCTGAAGTTCCTCTTGCTGAGTTCATTGTAGCATGAGAAATCCAGCACGGTACCAAACTGAAGCCAAGCTCCCCTGTAAGCAGCTTGAATTCAGTCCGCCCACGTAGCCCAGGTGTCCTTCAAATGCGCATCCCACTTCATAATTGGGATCGCTCTGGCCGTATAGGTGCCCGTCGGACCGGCTCGCCTCGAAAGGTAAAGGTGCCAAGACCCTGTGACGTCAGCAAGGGCTTTTGATTTAAGAGGTCGAGTACCCGCCTGGATTATGGATAAACTGCTCGCAACGGCAAAATGCACTGCCTTACAGCGCCTTGCAGAACCTATTCTTAGAAGGGGATTGTTGCATCGGCTCAAATGGCAGGTTGCCCCGCAAAACCCGCACTCGGACCGGTGCAGACAATGGCGAAGGAGCAGTTTCAAAGTCGCCCTGCAATTGTCGCCCAAATGCCGTTAGGATAGCTGGACGTGGAACTGCGTCGGGTCTTGGTCAAATTCGACCAGCAATTGCCCCGATTGACGGGCAATAGCCTTGGCCCCCCACTTACATTCAAGAAACAAGCCATTCGGCAGTTGCCTACTCCATCCGAATTCGCGGCCATTTGGATGGATGGGTTCGCTGTAGATCAGACGTCTCTTCGTCATAGTCCCAAAGGTAAACGGCTCAGTCAGCAGCTCGGCCTCAACCAACCACCGCGCAGTGTTGAAAAACAAATCGGACCAATTGCCGACTGGATATTCCCTTCCTTGCGGGTCCTTGAAGCAGGCTGGCCTAATATCCGTGCCCTTAGTGGGTTCGATCCGACCCCATTCGCCTAATTCAGCTAAGTTCATCCACCCTTTCCCCTCTAGTGAAACCAAGTTGGGGCTTGTTGATGCTTGTCCCCTTTTCCGGGCGTTCCGGGGTCGTTGGGTTTGTGGAAACAAACCTAATCCCCTTGCTTGATCCTCCAAGGAGAGCAACACGCGCTCTCTGGCATTGTTGTAGATCAACTGCGTGTCGGGAGCTTTGGATTCCAATCGGACCAGTTCTTCTTCCAATCTTGCCCGTTCCTGCTTGAGTTCTTCTTCCCACTCATGGAACAGGTGGTATTCATCCACCTTGCTTTTCGGCCTGTCTTCCTCCGCCAAGGCAGCCGTGTGATTCTCAAACGACTGGAGCAGGGCTTTCTGGTTCGTAAGAATTTCTTCCTTGGCGGCAATACGGGTACGCAATTTGGTCATTTGTTCTTCGTCCGCGTTCCCTGCCCTCAGCGATTCCTCCACCAGCAGATTCTGCAGGACCGTTTCCAGGTCAAGCTCTGTCATACTTAGTCTCCTCAGATCTCCGGTGACGGGCAATTCCGATTGTATGTGAGCGTCATTGTGGCAGAGGTCGCAGACCAAGTCGTGCTGGCTGCCGCAGTGACTTTCATATCGCCACCGTTCCCAGGCCCGCCAGGTGCCGCAACGAAAGCAATCTTTGCCGAACAGATGCTGGCAGAAGATACACATGTGGCTAGCCGCAGGCGAAACCGCGTCGCATTTCTCACAGCGGATTACCGGACCCTTACCCCCTACATTGTTAACGCGAGGCGCCAGCGTCCAATGCCGGTCATCCTCCGGCAGCCCATGAATTTGGGAATTACCCGCGAGGTCCAGTATCAGGCATTCTTCCCCGTTGGCTTTGGGCCTCATGCCTCGCCCAACCATTTGAAGGTAGAGCGCAAGGCTCATGGTGGGCCTAGTGATTACAACGCAGGAAGCGTCAGGCAGGTCGAACCCCTCGGTGGCGACTGCCACGTTGACCAGAACTCGAAGGGTGCCGTTACCAAAGGATTCGATGGCATCTGCCCGTTCTTGGGCCGGGGTGTTGCCTAGAATGACACTGGACGGGATTCCCTCCTCGTTGAACAACGCCGCCAGGTTGCGGGCGTGATCTTGAGACACGGCGTAGGCTATGGTCTGGCGTTCATTCGCGTGGAGTTTCCAATACCGGAGTGCGCCCGCGGTCATAACATCGGGGCGGTCTTGGTTGGCTTGCTCAATGCCCCCTTCTGAGTATTCCCCGATAGAATTAATGACGCCGCCGAGAATCACCTCCTCCGGTCCGGGAACAAGCGCACGTGTTCGGCACAGCCAGCCATCGTCTTGAAGTTCACCTACCTGGGGGCCGCACAGCAGTTCTTTGAACAGGTGGGCAAACCCCTCAATCCTGGACAGTCGCCAGGGAGTAGCGGTCAGCCCGATAACCCGGCCCGGCCACTGCCCTATCGCGCGCTCCCAGCCCGTGGCAGTGGCGTGATGCGCCTCGTCTATTACCAGGATGTCGCTGCTATTGTACCTGCCCCATATTTGCATCAGGCCGGTGCGCCTTCCGACTGTCTGGGCCATCAGTATAACTACGCCGTTCGAAATGAACGGGGCCTCTTCGCTCGGCGGCCAGGTCAGGTTGATGGCAGAAACTCCGGCCTCCGTCAGCATTCGGCGGGTTTGTTCAGCCAACTCCAGGCGGTGAGTCAGCCAGACTGCCTTACGCCCGTTGTGTAGCCAGCCCCGTAATAGCGCCCCGGCGATGTGGGTCTTGCCTCCTCCAGTGGGCAACTGAAGCATCAACCGTGCTTTGGCGGGTGCCATGCGGCGCAACGTCCGCTCAAGGAGTTCTTGCTGATAAATACGCAGCTCTGCCATTCGCTTTCATCAATCTGCGGTTGCAATACTAGTGCCGTATCAATGCTTCCATGAAGCTTCGCCTCCTGTGCTCGTGGGGGATTGTCCGGCGCCCGTAATTCTCAACAGGATAAGCGAGTAACCGTGGGCTGAAGGTCCGACGGCCTTGAGAAGCCATGCGATTGAAAGGCATTAGTGGCACCTGTCCACTTAAGCGTTCCCGCGACCCGAGTTTTTCGGCATCTCACTGAGATTGACGTCTTCCGAATGACGCCTGAGCACACCTCAGTTGTAGGTACTGCCTGTTTGCTAAATCAACGTTATGCATTGGTCAAGGAACTCGTTCACCTTCTTGGTGAGGCGCACCCAATTCAGTGTTTCCAGCAACTGCCGCTTGAGGGCTTCGGGCTCCGTTGTACCAGTCTCTGTCCCGATGAGCACCAGCATTGCGGCGACTTCATTGGGAGGAAGTTCTTCCAACTCCCTGGGGCCTCGTTCTCTAATGAGGACCTCGGGACTGCCGGGTCGTCTCAGCACAAGCTGCTGTTGCCCTTCCTTACTCAGTGGATTCGCAGCAGTCAGCAACCCCTTCCTAACTGCTTCTGCGCAGGCTTGGTTCAGCGCCTTACGAGCAGGGGCCGTCAATCGCTGACTTCCGGATGCCCGGTTGATCAATCGATAGGCGCGAATGGCAACCACAGGCCCTTCACAAGCGGCCACCTCTGCCAATAGAGAAACCAAGTGCTCCCTTTCGGCAATTCTTGGGTCAAGAACCAAGTCAGCCGGTTCCCATTCCACGTATCGAGCTAGGCGACCAGAGCTGCCCGTATCCAAGGGTATTGGCACCAGATGCTGCGGCGTAGAATCCGTATAGGGAGAGGCTGGTTCTTCATCGTTATGAGGTCTGAACGAGCTGGAAAGGTCCCTCTTCTGCCATAGCGTTTCCGACTCAATGGGTTGCCGGTCGGCTTGGTCATTGACAGGCGGTTCTGTCCGACTTGCCCCGTTTCCGCGCATCTTTTCTTCACTGGTGGGAAAGACCTGGCGGCGTTCGAGAGCCTTCCAAAGATCGGTCAGCGCCTCCCCAGGATCAAGGCGGAATACCCCTTCACGGACCCTCCAGAATTCCCAGCCGCAGCGTTCCAGGTCGCGCTGGCGTGCTGCGTCCGCTTCGTAGCGGTCCGGGCCGTGCCAGGCATCACCATCGCATTCCACAGCCAGGCTTCCGTCCAGGCCCTGGACGACCAGATCGATTATATAGCCCCCTACCTCGACCTGTGGGATTACCCGGTATCCCCGGCGAGCGATGGCCAGGAAGACGTCCAGCTCGAACCAGCTGTCGAACGGTGCCGGAGGACTCACAAACTGACGGTCAGCTTGCAACGCCAGCGATTCAAGCTGGGGCACATCCAGGCCCGACACATCTGAAATCGCCACCTTGGGGTTGGAGCAGTACTCAAGGAGTTGATACCGTACACACCTTGGATTCAGGTCTCCAAGAGTGGCGGTATGGAAGAGATACATCTGGTCCCTGGCGCGGCTTGCCGCCACATTGAATCTCCTCTGGGCCTCGTCGTCGGTCATCGCCGGGATGGTACGGTTCTCCTGCGAAGCCGAGACCATGCTCAGGAACATGACGTCGCGTTCGTCGCCCTGAAAGGCGTAAGCGTCCCCGCAAACGATCTGGCGGCGCTCCATTTCTTCGGGGCCAACCCGGCCTATCAGTAACCGCTCGATCTCTCTAGCTTGAGCTTCACCCACCAGGCTGATGACACCAATCGTCTTGCCCTCGTAGGCCGGGTCCTCGTGGATGCGGGAGATCTCCTCGACAATCGCCTCCGCTTCAGGAGGATTAACCTGTCGCGGACGATTTCCCCTCAGATAACCATTGCCTACATGTCGGGTCAGGACCGTTGGCTCGAGACGCCCGGCTCCGTATTGCCGAAGTGGAACAAGCGGCTCGCCCTGATATGCCAGGTTGTTCGAAAACTGGATGATTTCGGGCATACATCTGAAATGCTCGCGCAGCCGGATCCGGCCACTGTACCGGATTTCCGCTAGATCAAAGAAGCTCTGATTGACGCCGTATGCGTCGGCGTGAGGAAGGGTCGAGATATAACGCTCCCGGAGTTGGTTTACGTCCGCGAAGTTGACGCCCGCGTAAGTCGGCTGGATCTGCTTGTCGTCACCAACAACCACGAGTTTCTTGGCCAGATAGGCAAGCAACAGTGCCTCGGGACCGGACTGGCTGGCCTCATCGATGATGGCGATGTCGAACAGTTCTGACCCGGGTCTGATGGTCTCAGCCACACGGTGCAGCGGCATTACCCAGGCAGGTATCGCCGACCTGCTCTCGTTCATATGCTTTCGCGCATTGGCCCGGTGTATTGGTGCGTACTTCCCGGTGCCCCTTCCAATTGCTCGCACCGCCTTTGACCAAGCAACCAAGCTCTGGCGCTCTTGCTCCGTCATTCGATTGAAGCAGTGAGTCCAGGCCTTCTCAGCCGCCAGTTGTTCAAGCGCGCCAGCGATACGGACCCGTGTATTCTCAAGTTCCATCCGCAACTGTTCTTCGGAACCAAGGGCGGATAGTCTCACCACCCAACCATGGGCCCGGGACCAGTTCCAAGCTCTCTCGAAATTCGATGCCCTTTCATCCCATATGGGGTCGCCAAAGGTCTGCATGAGCACTTGCGCCAGTTCTGGCGCGATATCCTGCAACGGACGGAGCAGCGCTATCTTCCGGCCTAGCTGTGCTTCGAGTTCGTGGTTTTCCACAGCCCGTCGCCTTGCATCCCGGTATTTGGACAGGTCGCGCTCAATAACCGCGGCTCTCAGGTCCGCAGCGGACGCATCGATTTGCCCTCGAAGACTCTGCGTCCGCAGTTCTTCAAGAGTCCCATCAATCTGACTCCGGGCGACCTCGTAGCGGCGCGTGGACTCAAAGGCGACGAGGGCTTGGCCCAGGTGGTGCAACGTGTCGGGGTCGGACCAGTCTGGTTCATAGCTTGCAGATGCGCGCCTGAGAACCACGGACAATTTCTGGACAATGGCCAGGGCCGCAAATGCCTCTTCAAGGGGCTCGCACAGGTCCCTGAGTTCGGCAACCTGGTCCACAAAGGTCACCGCAGTGATGGCGTGATAGGGTTTCCAGCGTTCGCGAATCCGCATGAAGTCTATCTCGGCCTGGAGCCGAGTCACCAGATCGGTCAAGGCATCGGTCGTATCGCATAAACGTCCGCCGATCCGCAGATTGCGCACATACAACGCCCGTTTCACGACGGGGGAGCGGAAGGGACCAAACCCCCAACCACCGCCGCCTTTGAGATGACCGAGCAGGTCCCTGGCATCCCATTCGAGCCGATGAAGATCCGGACCTGTCTGTGGACTAACCGGGTTCCTGTCCAGCCATTCCACGAATTGTGCCGTGGATTCCACAACCTTCTTCGTATCTTCGTACAAGAGACGCCACACACGCTCCACGTCTCCGAGAACTTGCTGCGTTGCGGTCCTCGTCCAATCCAGCGGCCGGCGATGGATTCGCTCGATAAGCTGGGTGACCTCACCTAACGCGCTGATGAAATCCTGGCGGTCTTGCTCCGGCAATTCCTGTAGAGCGCCGTACTCTGGCCGCTGCCGGATCGGCGCATCCTGTTCGTAGTCGCAGCGCGCCCCTACCTCGGTCTGCACAGCCTGATCGAACTCCTCGGCAGTGGGCAAGGCATAGGTATCTACGCTTATACATCCGGTGACTTCCCACTCCGTGATTCGCTCATTCCTGAGCAATAGCAGCAACTCCGCCAGCTCTGAAGCCGTCAACGGAGGCTTGGAGTCTTCCGGTGCAGCACTGGGCAACCAGGATAGCTGGTCTCGCTCGCCGCGCAGTCTTTCCGCGATGCGAGCCAGCGTTCCCGAGTATCCAAACTTGGCGTCGTGCTTCAGGGTCTCCCGCTCCCGCATCGAGCGGAGATCATTGAACACTTCGGCTTGACGCCTCCGTGCTTGATCCAGGTCGTCTTCGAGCCGTTTGATCTCCCGCTCGCTGGCTCCGTGGTCCCATGTGTTCTGCCGGGTGGTAATCCCCTGGACGGATTCTTCCATTGCGAGCAACGCTTCGCGGTCGTCACCAAGCAGGACCACGGCGAGCGGAGCGAGGTCCGGCGCCCTTTCGACGATCATGTTCCGGAGCACCTTCAGCGCGCGTACCGCGTGGCTGGTCACCAGTATGCGTTCACCCGTGGCCAGTGCGTGGCAGATCAGGTTGACGATGGTATGTGATTTACCCGTGCCCGGTGGACCCTGGACCAACACGCCCTGGTTAGTGGTCAGCCGCTCTACGACCTGCCTCTGCGCGGCATTGGCAGGGAGTGGGAAGAAGGTTTCTATCGGACCATGCCAGTTGCCGCTCCCGTTCAGAAAGCCGGTGGACCGTTGATCGTCGGACACACTGATGAAGCGCGATACGCCTTCCGGAACAGGCTCGCCAGCGTCAAGCTGCGCGATGATCTCCTCGAAAGCCCGGATATACGACCGTTCTGTTCTTTGCCGCAATATGAGGGCCGGGGCCAGGTGTACGTTCGGTTCTTGGTCCGCGTGCTCCGGTGGGCTGAGCTCGGCGCTATACTCGCCTATTGCCGCTACGGAATTCACCCAACTGTTGAGCAGGTCGTCAAGAGGACCTACATCCCACAGCGAATCGCCAAGCCCCTCCAAGTCCCCCTCTATAGAGTTCAGAACATGCGGGTCGGGACGGTACTGGGGGTCCAGCATGTCCTGCTCCAACGAAGGACGTGCGCCTTCACCGGCAGGAACGACCGTCAGCGTTCCACTCGTGCTGTCGAACACAACGCTGACACGGGCGCTTACCAGGTGGCGGCGCACCGCGTGGCGGTCAGGAGTTTTCCAATTCAAGAGGCCAAGTCCGAAAACGACCTCGAAGTTCTCTCCCAGCCGCTGCTGCCTCTGGAACATGGAGAAAACGGACGTGTAGGCCCCTTCGACCTTCTGCTCACGCCGGTCGCGGTCCGCCCAATGCCGCCACTGGTCCTCGATGTACGTGTCCCACGCCTTCTTTACGTCAGGGTAATCTTCCAGGATGCGAGGCGGGTCTTCATCGGATTCACCCAGAAGGGTTTCGTACAATTCGGGAAAATGGATGGATGAATCGCCGAGTTGGTCACCCCTAACCCAGGGGCTAACCAGTTCGGGCGGTTCCGGTGGTTGCGACGGGCGCGGCTTTCGCAGTTCCATCCACACTTCGTCGGAAGTGGAGGAGGGGTCTCGGTCCCATGCGATGCAATAGCAACCTTCCTCCCTTGGAATTTGATGTGCCCACAGGACCTGTCCTTCCCGCTCATATTGCGAAACATCGCGGGTGATCCTGGTCCGGAGCTGTGCAAATTCCTTTAGGAAGGAATACAGGGCTATTGCGTTTTCACGCTCGGTCAAGGCAGTCCTCGGTGGTTTGGCCGGACGGCAACGGGAAAATTGTGCTGTCGCTTCCACGAATGAAAAGCACTTGGCTAATTTCTAATGACGGTTTCCTTCCCGTTCAGTCGCTTCAATTCCCGGGTCAAGGCTTGAACCACCAACTGAGTCAGGGAAATGCGGAGCCTGGCTGCTTCTGCCTTGGCTTCAGCGTGGAGAGCTTCTGGGAGGTTTAGGGTCGTCTTCTGAGTATCCAAGGGCACGCTCCTAACTGGCAACAACAAACAAAGCATACCATATCTCTGTTTTTCTGTCGTAATCACTTGCAGGGGCGCAGCGACCGCAGATGAGCGCCCTTATCCTTTCGGGAATTGCGGTCCTTTGCTTGTTCCCGGATTCAATGGTGGCTACGGGGACGCGAGAGTTTGATTAAACGGCGTCACCGGCCCAGTCTGCGGACTGGCGGGAGCGCTAACCTTCTCACGGCTCTCGTGGGTAATTCATCCAGCCCTCCGCTCCCCATTGGGGTACGTCCCCATTGGAGATGGGGACGTGCCCCATCACCGCGAAACGCTCGTGTTCCAAATAACCCATTTCTTAGCTGCCACTGCCCCGTGGCACCGGAACCAGCCTTTCCCAAATCTCGTTGTCCACATCGACCCGTAAGCCCCCGGACATGTCCCGTTTCGAATACGAAACCGCCCTTCTGCCCCGTCCAGCCTCAAGTCCAGATTCCTCTGAACGTGTGTGGCATTACCATCGAAGCGTAGTGTCCAAGAACCTATAGGAGGTTCCGGTCCTAGGCTGAGCCTTTCCACATTGGACAGGTAATTACGAGCCCGTCGACCGATTGGTGCCGACGAGAAGGGGAGGACAGGATGCGGAAGAACGACCACAACAGCTGTCGGAAGATCTGCACGGCTTCAAAGGTCCGGCTAGGCCCACGCCGCCGGTTTACACGGCGGGACAGCGGGAGACTGTGCGTGAGGGGCTGCTCATTCTGGCCAGGATCTTCGCCCGCGCCCACCCGCGGCGGGAAGCACGCCGGTGGCGACGGCGACTTACGAGCCGACACTTTACGAATGCCTTGCTGGCTTAAATGCCGATGAACGAGCTCCGCTTCCTCGTTTTGCTCCGGCATAGCAACCTCCCGTTTGTAGAAAATCGGGGACGACGCTACTATGGGCATCACACAATATCCAACGGAACCGATAGGGTGACGTATGACTACGACACAGCAACGCTACCAGGGTTGCCTGCTGGGCCTCGCCGTCGGCGACGCCGTTGGAACCGTTGCCGAGTTCAAACCTCGCGGCAGTTTCCCTCCCGTCACCGATATGACCGGCGGCGGAACATGGGGGCTGCAACCCGGTCAATGGACGGACGACACCTCGATGGCCCTGTGCTTGGCCGATAGCCTGATCGCCTGCGGCGGTTTCGATGCTGCTGACCAGATGAGTCGCTACGTCCGCTGGTGGAAAGAAGGCTATCTCAGCAGCACAGGCGCCTGCTTTGACATCGGCAACGCCACGCGAGACGCTTTGAGTCGCTATCGGGATACGGGCGAACCCTTCGCCGGTTCAACCGACCCGTACTCCGCAGGTAACGGCAGCCTGATGCGACTGGCGCCGGCGCCGCTGTTCTTCGCGTCCGACCCGGAGTTGGCGATTGGCATGAGCGCCGAGAGTTCCCGCACCACCCACGCGGCCACCACCTGCGTGGACGCCTGCCGCTACTTCGGCGGACTGCTGGTGGGCGCAGTGCAGGGCGTGGACAAGGCAACGCTGCTGTCGCCGCGCTATTCGCCGGTGCCCGGCCTGTGGGAGTCCGGCACGGGCGGATTGTGCGCTCAGATTGACGAGATAGCGACGGGTTCCTTCAAGACCAAACAGCCGCCGGAGATTGTCGGCAGTGGTTACGTAGTGAAGTCGCTGGAGGCGGCCTTATGGGCGTTTCACCACTCCACCGACTTCCGCGACGGCTGCCTGCTGGCGGTGAATCTGGGCGACGACGCAGACACCACCGCTGCCATCTATGGGCAAATCGCCGGCGTTTACTACGGCGTGGACGGCATTCCAACTGAGTGGCGGGAGCGTGTTGCCAAAGGCGCGCTGATCATCCAATTGGCGGATGGGCTGTGGCAGCATGGAGGTTAGGCGTCGCTTTCGTTCCACCCCAGCACGTAACGTGCCTGTTCGGTCGTTTCCGGGGAACCACGCGAGTGCGACTTGGGGTTTTCTTCCCACAGTTCCCTGAGTCTGTCCAGCGCGGCTTGCCCCGGCCCATAGTGGCGCGCCAGCCAGCAGCCGATGACGGTGCCGGTGCGACCAACGCCACCCCAGCAGTGGACGTACACCGTTTCTCCGGCGTTCAGGTGGGCGTCGATGGCGTCCAATGCCGCTTTGGTCAACTCCGCTGATGCCGGCACGGATTGGTCGCGGATGGCAAACCGCTGGTGGGATGGCCCTTCGAGCAGGTGGACATAGGGTTTCAGATGACCATCAGTGGAGGCCGGGTCGGTCAGGTCGATGAAGGCCGAAACGCCGGCGTCGGTGAGCTGCGCCAGTTTCTCCTTGGCCTTGCCCTCTACCCAATGTCCGGGATACTCACCGGCCAGCAACTTACCGGGCCATACCCAGTAGCAGTGGTCGATTGGGCGGGGCGGGTTCTCAATTGTTTCTTGAGGCATGATCTGGCTGAATTCGGAGTTGTCCGTAATTGAGTTGTGCATTGCCTCCGATGCGTCATCCGCTCGGGCTTTGTCCGGATCGAGTTCGATAGCTCGGGCAAAATCGGCGATTGCCCCCAGGTAATCTTTTGCGTTTGTTCTGGCCGTGCCACGGTTCAGGTAGTACTCTGCATTAGACGGTTGGAGTTCAATGGCGCGATTGAAGTCTACAATCGCCTCGTCATAATTGCCTTGAAGACCCCTAGCGAGGCCCCGGTCGTCGAAAGCCGCCGCATTATCCGGCCAAAGTTCTATGACTCGATCGTAGTCGGCAATCGCACCTTCGTAATCGCCTTGTCTGCTTCTACTATAGGCACGAGCGATATAGGCCACTTCGTAATCTGGCTCGACTTCGGCCGCTTGGCTGAAGTCGGCGATCGCTCCGTCAATATCGCCCATACTCTCTTTGACCATGCCACGATTGACGTACCATCCCCCATCATCGGGTTTGAGTTCCAGAGCACGGTCCCAATCGGTTATCGCGCCGAGGTGGTCCCCCTTGTCCTGCTTGCAAAGAGCTCGATTGACGACGGCTTCGACGTTGTTCGGCTCAATTGCGATGGCGCTGTCAAAGTCCGCAATGGCTCCGTCGTAGTCGCCGCTCTTATGCTTTTCGGTCCCGCTGCTTACGTAAGCGGCGGCTTCGGGGTCGCCTTCTAGCAAGTCTTCTTCGTCATCCTCGACGGGCATCAGATCTTCTTCGTTGATAGGTCCGACAGAATCGTGCTCTACATCTTCCTCTCCAGCCTGTTGAATGACCTGGTAGTTGATTGACAAGGAGTTCGGGATGGCTGTTGTCTCGTCCGTTGCACGGGCTTCCCGCAAGCCGAAGTTCTGCACCCAGCGCATCGTCCGCACCCGCTCTTCGTAGTAACGGGCGGCTTCTTGCTTACCCATGAACGACATTGGGTCGCTCATTCTGGCGCCGAACGCCAAGGTTCCCTGAGCTTCCTGCAGCAGTTCGGTGGATTCAGTTTCGTATCCGCTGATCATCTTCGCACGCACCGACCCTACTGCTCCATCATCCGGATCCTGATACCGGAACATCAAGCCAGCCGCGAAGCCGACCATCAGCGAGTAACGTTCCAAGTCCCTTTCTTCTTTTGCACGCATCGCTTCCTGTAATGCGGCCCCAAACTCGAGTGCGTGAATCTCGGTTTCTCTGGTCCGTGCGTAATGCTCGTTCTCTTTATCGGGACGTTCCGAAGCCTCACGCAGGATATAACGCATAAAATCAAGATCGGAGTCCTCGTAGGCGTCGGAGATGTCATCGCACATTTCCAGCGATTTGACACCGAAAACGCCGGCAGCAGAAGCTATTCCGCCTGCTTCGCCGCAATGGTAGGCGAAGTCGAGTCCGTCTTCGTCGTCACTTTCCAGGGTGATAAAGGCTTCCTGCAAAGCCGATACGATTAGGTCAATCATGCTGCCATCCCCATGGCTCTAGACAAGGCCACTGATTCCTGATGAGATTTGTAACGGAGCGCATGTTTGTGCATTGCCGTCGAATAGATTTTCAGGCCCCTGGCGATGGCCTCTATGCACCGCCCTGAGAACGCGCATAGACGCCACCAAGCAATCGTAACGCCTTTTCCAATCCGTCGCTGGTCCACACGTCGATCACCGCGCCACAATCGGTATGGACAGCATGGGGTATTCGCATCCACCCATTGGCATCTGCCGCGATCCCATCCGTATCTTCCAATTCCTCGAAGGGACCCGGTACAAGAAGTCTCACGTACCCTGCCATAGGAATGACCTCAGCGAAGAAATCGCCCGAACCATCGTAGAAGGACAGGGACCGATTTTCTACAACCGGAATCACTTCGCCAAGCCCGTAAAGATTGTCCCGGAAGCTCTCCATCAAAGTGCGGGTGTTGGCGCTCATGTCGACACTGTTGATGTCCCGCGCCGCCGAAAGCGCCTTGAGCTCGGCTACGTTCTTGTCCTGCACCAACAGCACATCTGCGTCAGGATAGGGCCAAATCTCGACAGCTCTTTGAGCCAGGTACGCCCCGCGCTCCCGCATCTGCTTCTCGGTCCACTTGTCTTGTTCCCTGATGTAATAATTCAGTCGGACGGCGGTGTACTTGAACCCCAACGGATGCTCCCGCTTTTCGAGGAACGGCAGATTAGACAAGGCAGGATTGTGCCCATACCCGACCAGGGTCAGGTTGCCCAGACGGTGAAGCCAAGTCCGGTGGACCTCTTCCCAGTCATCTCCAAGCATGGCCTGCCACTTCCCTCTCCCATCAAGGGCCTGTGGCATGACGTGTTCGACAGAATAGTTCCCCACGGGACTAAGCTCATCCTGACCATGATTTTCCAACGTGTGCAACACATGACGATGGACGTTTATGGAGTACAGATCGCGTTCCTGGATGCTCTGCGAAAACTCTTCATCCGACGGGAACCTGTTGCCGGAGCTTTCCCTAACCAGGGCGACCTTGAACGTTTCGAATACAGCATCTTCCTCGAGAGAGTGAGAGACCCGCTGAAACACGTTCCAATAGTTCCGGGTGTTCCAACCGAGCACCGAACGCCGTAAGAGGTAACTCTTCAACAGCGTCATTGCCTCGGCAAAATCACGGTCGCACAACTGACCGCGGTCCCTAAAGTCATAGAGCCGAGACACCAGCGCGGCATGAACGGTCCCGAGTCCACCGTAACGAGCGAACTCCAGGGCCGGTACCAGGTCGGGGTTAGGGGCGAGCGATGGGCGTAGGAACCTGGCGTAATACCTCCCCATCTTCAATATGTCGGCCAGGAGCAATGATGCCTCGTCAAAGCTCGTCGAAGGCCAGAATCGCTTGAACTCCCCATACACGCGGTCCGCGCGTGTCTGGGTAGTCGACCGCTGGGTCATGGCAATGTAGTCCCGCAGAAATTCCTCGAACCCGCCCCCAGCGTCGCGGAACGCGTCCTCCAGCTTGCTCCAATACTGTTCGTACAGCTGCGTCTGCTCCTCGGCGTTCAGGCCCATAAGCAGGTAGTTCCGGATCAGGTCGCTCTGAGCTAGATCGACCCCGGTGGAGTTAAGGCTCTCGAATATCTCCTGGGGGTTGTCGACCGGGCGCTCCAACGTCACATCGACAACGACCAAACGGTACACACCCTGGTATATGGCCGCCGGATCGACACCCGTGCCCCGCAAATGCTGCCGAAAGCGCCCATACGCCGACAGGATAGCTTCAGAACTGTCTTGGATTTCGGCAGGATCACCACCGTCAACCAAGGCCCGCAGCGTGGCATCATCTCGCCGCCGTAACGCCACTCGATATCGACGGCCCCCTGTCTCAAAAGTGTTCTTCAAAAAGAAGTCATCAATCTGCGCCACGCTGGGCACGTTACCGGTCCAGCCGATCTCCTCCAAGTGGTCCCGCAAAGCGACCATAAGCAGCGTCAATGTGGTCAACCGTTGCTGACCGTCGATTACCAGCCAGGTCGCAAATCCAGCGCCTACTAGGTCCTGAACGTACACGAACGATCCCAGGAAATGCTGGGCGTCCGCATCGGCCGAAGCCTTGAGCACGTCTTCCCACATCCGGTCGCACTGGTCAGGTCCCCAAGCGTAATCACGCTGAAACACCGGGATCACAAACTGCTTCGGACCATTGATTATCTGTGCGAAGCCACGTTTGACTGCTTGCAAAATTCCTCCGGCGCGGGACCACTACGAAGAGCAGCACGATACTAACTGATGGCACCAGTTTGAGATGATATTGAAACCGCCACGAGATCCTGATGTACTGTGGTTTGATACTCACTGCCGCAAAGGACCCCTTGAACATCACCGATCTTATCACCGAAACAACCAATGTCCTAATGCGATAGCCTCGGTACTGACAGTTGCCCACTGACGGCGGCGGTTTCCGGCTGTTACGCTGAAGATATGGCATTTTCACGAGAGCGCATCCTGGACGCCCTGGCCCGGCTGCCATTCATCGACGCGGGCGAGTTGGCCCTGATCCTGGGCGAGCCGCTGGCGACGGTGCATCGCGCCCTGTCCGCCCTGCTGCAAGACGGCCTGGCCGGGCGTGCCAGCCACGGCACCGCCCATCTGCCGTCCAGCCACCGCTACTACCTCACGAGGAACGGCATCACCGAAGCCGCCGATGTCCTGGGGTACGACGCGCCCTCGGGCTTCGTGCGGGCCTATCCCGTGTCCCGGCAATGGCTGGCATTGCTCATCCGCCGCATGGACGCCGTGGCCTCGGTGTACCGCCTGGCGGCAACGCTGTCCCCCGGCGTGGACGGGCTGGAATCCCAGGTGGACTTCCAGCGCCGGGGCCGGTTCGACGCGGTGATCACTCTCCACAACGGCCGCAGCTTCGGGGTGGTGCGCCAGGGGCTGGCACTGCGGCGCCGCTCCCTCTACGACCGGCTGCGGGCCATCGCCGAGTACCGCTACAATCGCCGCCCCTCCGTGGTGCTGGTCCTGGTTCCCAGCCCATGGGAGCAGCGGCTCACCGACGAGTTCTGCCTGAACGCGGACCTCCGGGACTGCTACGTGGGCGTGGAGTGCCGAGCTACTCTGGAAGAATGGGACCGCCTCAACTGGATTTCGTCCAACTGGACGTTCGGCAGGACACGCCGGACCCTGGAGCAGGTGGTCTCCCAGGCCGACGGCGGCAGGTGGTATCAACCGGAGGCGCCGGAGCGCAAGCGGGCCTCCCTGCCCGACCCGGACCGGATGATCAAGGCAGCCCCGGCCTTCGGCCTCAGCCCTGCGGAAAAAGGCGCCCTGGACCTGATTACAGACCACCCCATGATTCCCCGGGAACACCTGGCCCGCTGGCTGGGGATTTCCGACGGGAGAGTCAGCCAGATGATCCGCAGCATGACGCAGACCTGGGGCCTGGTGGAGCAGCGCGGCAGGCGAAGCGACGTGCGCTACACCCTGTCCGACCGGGGCATCAGGTACATCACCCGCCGGGACCGGGCCCAGCTTTCCACCACCATGGCCGCCTGGAGCACGGAGGACGCCACCGACAATCAAGGACAGCCCCGTCCCCTGGGACACCGCATCCTCACCTGGCAGCGCCAGACCAGCCACGCCGACGGCATCACCTGGTTCCTGTCCGAGCTGGCCGGCGAGGCCCGGGCCGACGACGCCAGCGAACTGCAATGGTCCGTGCCCACCGCCCGCTCCGACCGGGCCTTCAACCGGGGCGAGGACGCAATCGCTCCCGACGCGGTGGGGCACCTGCTGGTCAACGCCCTGCACGTGCCCTTCTACCTAGAGCACGAGCTGCGCGCCCGGCACCCTAGGGGAGTGGCCGCCCGCCTGCGCCCCTACATCCGCTACTACCGCTCCGACGCGCCCCGGGATGACCAGCCGCCATTCCCGACCACGCTGTTCATGGTGGACACCGAGGAGGTGGCCGAGACCTACGCCAGCACGGCCTCCCGGATGCCCGCCATGACCCTGCCCATCCTGGTGTCCAGTAGGGAGCTACTGTCCTATAGGGGGATACTGGGCCGGTCCTGGCGTCCCCTATGGGAGCCGACCCGCTCGCCCCTGGCGCTGCGGGAACTGGGAGGATACGAGTGGGACGGACTGCGCCGACGGATGCGCCGGCGGGAGACACAGCAAACATGCTGACACGGTATTTTCTACCCGCTCTGTTGTCCGGGGGCGCAAACTGTCGCTCTCAGGGCCATTTCGGAGGTTGGCCGGGAGGTCGCGATGTGTCATTACCCCATGGTTTCAAGTACGAAACGAGCTGAAATTCCCCTTGACCAATCAAAATTTGCATTTTTGCAAGTGTGAGAAACCACGCTAAAACAGTGAGGGCGATTTTAGCAAGAGTGCAATCGCCTGACGCATCACCGTTGACGAGGTGATTTACATGTCAGATAAAGTCAAAGACGACGTCCACTGGGTGGACAAGGGTGAGGCGGCGCGGGAGTTGGAGGTATCGCTATCGACCCTGGACCGGATGATCCGCAAGGGCGAGGTGGAGGTGGAGAGGGAGGGCCGCCGGGTGTACGTGAAGCTGCCAGGACCCAGCTACCCCAGCGACCGGGAACTGCTGCGAAAGGCCAAGGCCAGGGTTGAACAACTTGAGCGCACCGTGGGGAACCTGGCCGACGAGGCGGACCGGCTGGAGCAAGAGAGGGACCGGGCCCGGGCCGAGACGGACACCGCCATAGACGAGTACCGCAAGCTGGAAGAAGTGTTGCTGCGGGAGCAGGACGGCCACCAAAGGGCGAGGCGCTGGGCCGTCCGGCTGGGCATAGCCGTCGCCGTGCTGGTGTTCCTTATGGCCGTCACCGTCCTGGTGGCGTGGTGGCTGATCGCATAGTGGTGTGGGCTGGTGACAGGAACCTTCCCTTCTTTCTGAAATGGGAAAGGCGGGCCATGAACCCCTCCACCATGGCCGCCCGGCTGGCGCCCTACATGCGCTACTACTTCTCCAACCGTCCCCTGATCGACCGCGGCCACCTTCCCGTGGTGCTGGTGGTCTTCGACGATTATCATGCTGAGGGCTACTTCCTCGGCATCGCTAGGGGCAAGATGGAGCGCATGAGGGTCAACGTGTCCCTGTGGGTGTCCTACAGGGAGTTGCTAGAGAGGGAGGGGCCGTTGAGAATGGTGTGGCGCGACCCGGAGTTGATGGTACTGACGTGCCCTTTCCTGTAAAGCAACAGTATTCGGTTAGATGGTCTTACGGAATCTAGGTTGTAACCTTTGAGCAAATCGGGGTTGGCGATTGACGCCGGGTGTCCCGGCGCCCAGAATCATTCGTGGAGAACCCGTCACGAATGAACCGGCGAATTTCAGGTTCCCCAAACTGAGAACATGTACCTACCCGCCCGACAACCGTTCAAACTGGATCTCCTGTGGCTCCGTTCCCAGGCGTTTCGCTGGACTGAGCGGGACGGCTGGTACTATAGCGTTGTCCACGGACATTTGGTCAAGGTCCGCCAGTCGGGGGAAGGGACCGAGTTTCGCAGCAGCGTGAGAGAGGAGTCCATCAAGCGCCAGGTTGAATCCTACTTCGGCCTGAATCGTGACATTCGGCCAGTCCACGAGGCGCTGCGGCGAGTGGACGGCACAATATCCAGGCTGGTGGACCGGTACGGAGCTATGCGGATCCTCCGCCAGGACCCCTGGGAGTGCCTGGTCTCCTACATCTGCTCTCAGAACAACAACATCGACCGTATCGCCGGAATTGTCGAGGTGCTCGCCGACCGGTACGGTGATCCGCTGACCTTGGACGGCGTGAAGCTCAATTCCTTTCCGTCTCCTCAGCGCCTCCTGGATGTTGGCAAGGCCGAGTTGAACGGCTTGAATCTCGGGTTGAATCGGGGCAGTCGAATTCACGCCGTCGCGAGAGATATAATCGAGGGGGAACTCGACCTAGACGCCCTGCGCCAGGTGCCCTACGCGCGGGCCAAGAGACGGCTGATGTCCTACGACGGCATTGGGCCGAAGATCGCCGACTGCGTGTGCCTGTTTTCCCTAGACAAGGCCGAGGCTTTCCCGGTTGACAGGCACATCGCCGCTGCTCTATGGGAGCATTACGGGAAGAAATACACCTCCGGAGCGAAGAACGTAAAGCTCATGGAGTGGGCAAGGGCCTATTTTGGCCCCCACGCAGGTCATGCTGGGCAACTGCTGTTCTATGACCGGTTGGGACGATTGGCCCAATTTCGCTGAAGCCTGAAGGATCCCATTGAAAGGATCCCATTGAATAGTTCCGACCGGCTGGAATAGAGGCTCAACTGGTGCAATGCGCAGAACTCAGCACTTGAGACCGTCAGCGGGTGCAACTCTATTGATGCCCGAACCGGTTCCGCTAAAGATAGAATTAGCGATCATCTGCGGCTGTTAACAAGGAGACATCATGGAAGAATCCAGCGGAAATATGGGCGAGCGACTGCGTGGGGTGGCCCGCGGAGCGAGAGAGCGGATTGCAGGAACCGCTGATGTTATTACAGGCATACAATCCCGACGGCAATGGGAAGCGTTTACAGATGCTGTTACCAGAGCCGTCATCGGTGTCCATAGGGACCAGGAGGAGCTGAGGAAAGCACAAGGGGAGTTGGAAACACGACATGAGGCCCTGAGCCAAGAGTTCCACGCTATGCATTCGGGGACGAACGCGCACACTAACCAGAGATTGTTGTTGTTCGCGATCCTCGGAGTGGGTGCTTTGGCTGCAGCCGCATTGATCTTAGGCGTTATCGCGCTGTGGAGGTCATTCTGATGGCGTACGGCGAATTGCAGGACCTTGGCAGGCTTTACCCACCCCAAGACAAAGATGCGCTTGTGGCATTAAGCAAGGCTTACCAGCGGCGCTACCAGCGCGAGATTCTGGAACTCTCGGCGATCGCTGCGGAGGGAGTGCAGAATGTCTGGAACCTCGGACTGGAACCCGAACTCGACCCTCAGGTGTGGGAAGCATTCCAACTCCAGTATCCCAACGAAACGACCGATTCCCTGCGGGAGTCCATCGCTAGCTCGGTGAATCCGGAAGGCACTATCGACGGTTGGGAGCGTGGCATACGGGGTAAGTATTTTGAGATCTTGGTGAGAGATGAGCTGAAAGCCGGCGAGAGTGTCGGGGACATCAAGCTGGGACCGGGAGAAGATGTTGTACTTGCTGAAAATCCTACTGAGGATGGGTGGGACCTAAACATCGTCTACGAGGACGGCAACAGCATCAGGAAAGTGTCGCTGAAAGCCGTCCAAGAGTTTGATGATGTTGAAGACGCTCTGGAGGAATATCCTGAATACCCGGTCATGACCACTGCTGACCATGAATCCGAAGCTATCGCCAACGAGATGGTGTCCAGCACCTCTCATAACCGCGAAGACTTGGTTGAAGTCGTCCGAGGCCAAATAGACGAAGTGACCGAGGGAGCAGCGGAGGACCTGGCCGAACAAGGCTTGGAGATCGCATTCGACTCCATCCCGCTCGCTTCCCTTCCCATCATAGTTGGGACCGAGATATGGAATATGCGCAAGAACGGACACAGCTTCAAGGAAGCATTGAGGATGAGTAGGGGAAGGCTTGTTCGGGCAGGGGTCTATTCGACTATAGAAGCCGCCGTGAACTCGACCCCGGCAGCGCCTGTTTCGATACCTGTCACGATGGCCCTGCGGCTGACCCAGACCAGGATCGGACAGCGCCTGGCCCAAGACAACTACATGGAAGAGAAAACGGAGGAAATTCTCCGGGAGATAGATCCGATGGGAAGGCTGCCTCAGCCGGTCTAACTTGGCCTGCCTTGCCGAGGCAGTTGCTTTGCCGACAATTGGTCCGCCGCTATCGCCTTCTCGACGCCGAAGGTCACTTATTTCGCATACCCAACCCTGCCCGCACTAATCTCCTATTCGTGGGAGAGATGTCACCGCTAGGATGCCTCTTTTTGTACCTATAATGGAGTTGACATCTGAACCGGTCGTTCATCTCTGAACCTCCTCTTGCGATGCTCCGGTTTGGGACTGCACCCCTCCTACACCGGAGGGCAAATCGCAGGTTCCGATGGCAATTGACACGGGAAATCCAGTGAGAGACAAGAGGCGGAGCGGCCACCGAGAGAACAGCGTATGGGTCCGAGCGATTTCCGAAACCGGCGGGCCCGAATGACACTTCCCCTTTGCTTAGGAGGTATCCGTTGGGATAACATACCGGGACATGGGGCAAACTCACGACGGCGAGGAAGCGGCGATGGGCAGAACGGAAGCACCGGCAGAGCACCCGGTCACATCAGACGAGAAGACTGCTGCCCTTAACGCTGCCCTGCAAGAGGGAGACCTGGAACAGATCATGGGCATCATGGGGCAGATAGCCCGGGCCCACCGGATGCGGCGGATTGCACGGGAGACCGGCTTGGGTGAGAAGAGCTTGTACAAGTCCATGCGGGCCGGGGCAAACCCCGAGTTCAACACCGTGCTCCGGGTGCTGCAATCCCTGGGATTCCGATTGCAGGCAATTCCCATATCCCATGAAGAGCAACGGAACACAGTTTAATGACCAATGCAGGGAGACAACGCGGTCGACGCAATGAAGGGCCGAAACCCAGAGGCAGTCAGAGGTGGCTTCAACTGGCTGTGAACCGATCTCCGCACACAATCAATGCCGCCATCGCTTCAGCTATGGAATTACCGAGCGGGGTCAGCATCCAGTGGTACTCGCCTTTGGAGAAGGACAACTTCCGCGAATACCAGGACTCGCACTTCTTGCACAAGCTAGGTGTAGAGCTTCGACATCGCGAACTTTCAACCTTCTGGCCGCGCTGGGGCCCAGTTTGGGACGGCTTGGCCAGCACGAGCGACGGACGTTCCATTCTGGTGGAGGCAAAGGCGAATGTCCCTGAGTTTCACTCTTCTCCCTGTGGGGCAGGTGGTAAGTCTTTGGCTTTAATCAACCAGGCTCTCGAAGAAACCAAGCAATTCCTATCTGTTCCGTCAACTTCAGATTGGACCACCTGTTTCTATCAGGTGGCCAACCGGCTGGCACACCTTTACTTGCTGAGAGAGTTGAACGGCATAGACGCAGCTCTGGCGTTCGTCTTTTTTGTTGGCGATACAACAATCAGCGAAGAAAAACGTACGAGTCGCCGGGAGTGGGAGCGAGAAATCAGCTTGATGGTTCAACATCTGGAAATTCGCCGGGACTTGTCCTGGCTGCACGAGAATGTCTGTGATGTCTTCTTGGAAGTGGACGAGCTGGTGAACGTGCGCTGGCCGTAGTACACGTCAGACGGCATCGACTTGGGCCGGAATCCAGGATAATCGAGAAAGCTTAACTCCTATCCCGAAGCGTGGACACAGCAATAAGGAGGCACCTAATATGAACCAACTAGCAAACCTGACCCCGGCGGCCCTATATGCCAGGGTCTCCAGCGACCGCCAGGACGTGGACTTGTCGGTGGCCGCCCAAATGCGCGCCCTGCGCGACTACGCCGAGCGCAACGGCTACTCCGTAGCCCGCGAATATGTCGACGAGGCCGAGAGCGGCAGGATCGCCGACCGGCCACAGTTCCGCCGGATGCTGGACGAGGCGAGTAAACCAGAGGCCCCGTTCCAAGAGATTCTTGTCTGGAAGTTTTCGAGATTCACCCGCAAGCGGGAGCACGCCGTGGCCTTCAAGTCCATGCTGCGGCGCAAGGGAGTCCGTGTCGTCTCCATCACCGAGCACGCCGACGACTCCCCCACCGGCAAGCTGATGGAGGCCATCATCGAGTCCGTGGACGAATTTTACTCAGAAAATCTTGCGGAAGAAGTTCGGCGGGGTATGCGCGAGGCCGCCTCCCGGGGCTTCTGGGTCGCCAGCCGGGTGCCCTACGGTTACCGCAAGCTGATGGTCCAGGACGGGGCCAAGAAGCGCCCCACCCTGGAGTCCGAACCGGCGACCTCCCCCGTAGTGCGGCGCATCTTCGATATGGCCGAGTCCGGTAAGGGCATACTGGACATCACCCGCACCCTGAACGATGAGGGCATCGCCAACCCCACCGGAAGGCCCTGGTCCAAGAACGGCGTACACATCATCCTCCGAAACGAAGCTTACACCGGAACCCTTCTCTGGGGCGGAGGCGCCAGGGACAAGGAGGAGCCGGTGCGGGTGGAGAAGGCATTTCCCGCAATAGTGACGAAGACCCAGTTCCGCAAGGTCAACAAGCAGATGAGTTCCCGCGCTCCCAGGAGGGCCCACCCGCGCCGCGTTGGAAGCTCATACCTTCTCAGCGGGCTGGTGAAGTGCCGCGCCTGCGAACGGGCCATGTCCGGCCAGGACTCCAAGGGAGGGCAGTTCGCCTACTACGTCTGCCAGTCGCTGATGAAGCGGGGCAGCGGGGCCTGCGACTGTCCCAGGCTGAACGCCCGCAGGTTCGAGGAAATGGTGGTGGGGAGGATCCGGGAGAACGTGCTCACCGAGTCCAACATCCGGGAACTGGTCAGGCTGGTGGACGAGGAGATGGACGGCATTGCCCGTGAGCAGCGCCAGCGTCTGGAAACCGCCGAGGCGGAGTTGGCCGACGTGAAGCGGAGGCTGGAGCGGCTCTACAACTTGGCGGAGACCACCGACCTGGACATCGAAGACTTCAAGCCCCGAATCAGGGATCACAGGGAGCGGCAGGAGAAACTTTTGGCGACGGCGGCGGAGGCCAGGGTGTTGCTGTCCCAGCGGCGGGTCGTATTGGACGATGTGGAGACTATCACCGCCTACTGCGAGGACCTGAGCA
Source organism: Dehalococcoidia bacterium (assembly GCA_964291565.2). Classification (GTDB taxonomy): domain Bacteria; phylum Chloroflexota; class Dehalococcoidia; order Lucifugimonadales; family UBA3495; genus Bin22. The sequence continues at coordinate 2,669,127 of OZ219949.1, read as the reverse complement.
GGTATCTGAACGAGAGCGAGCTCACCGAGCGGCGGGCTTTCATAGAGTCCTTCGTCAAAGAGATCGTGGTGCAGCCCGGTGGAGCGGTGGTGCGCTACACAATCCCCATGCCCGAAGATAGTCCCACAGGGGGCAACGACACCGAGGAAGTGGCTTTCCACTCCTCGGTACTGTCTACCGTCAAGTCTGGTGGGCCGGACTGGACAAAATCAAGAACCGAGGCCGATTCCGACGTCACCCCGTCCTGCGGCATGGGAATGGTGTACGTCAGAACCGCCTTGTCCTCCACGATCTCGATGCCCTGCACGAAGTTGCGGATCAGGGCCTTCCGCTCCGGGAAAGTCCCGTCCTGGAAGAGTGCTCGGAAGTCCGCCACGTACCCCTTGATCTCCTTTGAAGTGGGCAACTCCGCCCGCCGCTGCTCCAACTGGTCCTCGGCCTCCTCCCGCGCCGCCACTAATTGGTCCTGGCGGCCCTTCAGGGACAGGATGCGCGGCGACAGAACCTCGATGGGCAACTGCTTGGTCTCCAGCGCCTGGTAGAGGTTCTCCAGCCGGGTTTCAACGTCGGATAGCTCGCTGTTGATGGCCGTCAGCCGTCCGTTGACCTCGCCGGCCAAGGCATCAATCTCCTCGGCCACCAGGGTCACCAGTTCGGTGATGGTTTCCTCGGTGAGAATGCGCTCCCTCACCTTCTCGATCACCAGGTCCTCCACCTTCGTCGCATTCAGGTACCGCCCGTTGCTGCACGCTCCGGCTCCCTCGCGAAACAGGCTGGCGCAGACGTAGTAGGAGAACTGGCCGCTCTTGGCTCCCTGGGCCGAGTAGGGCTTGCCGCACACCCCGCAGCGCAGCAGGCCGCTCAAAAGGTACTGGCTCCCCACCCGTCCAGGCCGGGCCACCGTGGGCGCCCGCTGGTGGAGTCCCTGCTGCACCTCGTCAAACAGCTCCCTTGAGACCAGGGCGGGCCAGGCGTTCTCCACCCGTACCGGCTCCCCCGCCTTCTCGTCCTTGCTCTTGACGCCCCAGACGGCGGTGCCGGTGTACGCCTCGTTGGTCAGCAGGTAGTGGACGATGTTCTTCTGCCAGCGGCGTCCCCGGTTGGTGATGCCCCGCCCGTTCAGCTCCTTGCAGATTTCCGCGAGCCCGTTGCCCCGCCTTGAACTCTCGAATATCTCCCTGACTATCGGAGCGGCCACCGGGTCCACCTCCAGGGTGGGGCGCTCCTTCACCCCGTCGCTGACCTTGATGCGGGTGTAGCCGAAGGGCGCCTTGGACCCCAGGAAGAAACCACGGGAAGCGGCCTCCCGCATCCCCCGCAAAACCTCTTGCCCAAGATTCTCCGAGTAATATTCGTCCACGCTCTCGATGATGCCCTCCAGCAGCCTGCCGGTGGCGTTGTCCTCGGCCTGCTCGGTGATGGACACCACGCGGATGCCTTTGCGCCTCAGCTGGGCCTTGAACGCCACGGCGTGCTCCCGCTTGCGGGTGAATCTCGAAAACTTCCAGACAAGAATCACCTGGAACGGGGCCTTCGGCTTGCCGCCCTCCTCGATCATCTGTCGGAACTGGGGTCTATCGGCGATCCTGCCGCTCTCGGCCTCGTCCACGTACTCGCGGGCCACGGAGTAGCCGTTGGCTTTGGCGTAGTCTCTGAGCGCCCGAAGCTGGGCGGCCACGGACAGGTCCACGTCCTGGCGGTCGCTGGACACCCGGGCGTAGAGGGCCGCTGGGGTTATATCTGCCTGCTGATTCATGACGGTTTTCTCCTGAGTTTCTTGACGAGTTCGGTTAGAACGCTGCGGGTTGCTACTCATCCTGCTCCTCATCGATGGGTACGGCCTGCAACCGGTAGCCCAAGGCCCCCAGCACGCGGATCACGGTCCCCACCTCGGGCCTGGCTCCGGCTCGCATGGACTTGTAGAGGCTCTTCTCGCCCAGGCCGGTCTCCCGGGCCACCCGCCGCATCCGGTGGGCGCGGGCCATCCGGCCCAAGGTATCCATCAACTGATGGGTGTCACCTTCGGCCAGGGCCCGGTTCAGGGCTGAGGCCATTTCATCCTTGCCGGGATGCTGGGCGTCTGGCATGGTCGAGTCTCCGGCAGACTGGCGGGCCGACTTGCGGCGTTGGCGGCCTACTACTTCACTTCCCAAATGGTATCGAAATGGATACCCAGAGCGCAACCCCCAACTGTCATTTTCCACACCGAATACCCCAAATTGTTCGCCGGAGAATTCGGTTGGAGCATCTGCGCCGGCCCTTTGTGCCATCCCCATCCCCTTCACTTGTGCCGGGTCCCGAGCCTTGTCAGCTGGTTGGGGTATGTCGTACCATTCGGATTATGCTTCTCACCATCTCCACGACATATCCTCCGGCCACTGACCTGGGATACCTACTGCACAAGAACCCCGGGCGGTTCCAATCGTTCACCCTGCCCTTCGGGAGGGCCGACGTCTTCTATCCAGTTGCCGACGAGGACCGTTGCACCGCCGCCCTCCTGCTGGATATCGACCCGGTGGGTCTGGTGCGTCCCAAGGCCGGCGCGTCCAATTCGACCGGCTGGCTCCAGCAGTACGTGAACGACCGTCCCTACGTTGCTTCGTCCCACTTCAGCGTGGCGATCGCTTCGGTGTTCAACAGCGCGCTGGCGGGCAACTGCAGGGAAAGGCCCGAGTTGGCGCAGCAGCAACTCCCATTGGAAGCCCATCTGCCCACACTGCCATCCCGGGAGGGGCCGAAACTCATCAGCCAGTTATTCGAGCCGTTGGGCTACTCCATTGAAATCCAGGAACACCCGCTGGATGCATGCTTCCCCGAGTGGGGAGTCAGTCCCTGCTTCAGCGTGGGCCTCAAGGGAATGATGAGGCTGCGGGATTTGCTGGTCCACCTCTACGTCTTGCTCCCCGTGCTGGATGACGCCAAGCACTACTGGGTGGGGGACGACGAGGTGGACAAGCTGCTGCGGTTCGGCGCGGGCTGGCTGAGCGATCATCCTCAGCAGGAGCTGATCTCCACCCGATACCTGAAGCGCCAACGCAGCCTGGTACGCCAAGCTTTGGACCGGCTCTCGGATGATGGCCGGACCGACTCCGAAGCTGCCGCCGAACGAGGCCAGCACGACGAAGAGCGTCTCGAAACGCCACTCCGGTTGGGAGAGCAGCGGATGCAGGCAGTGCTGGATGCCCTGCGGGAGGCGGGCGCGACGCGCGTGCTGGACCTGGGCTGTGGAGAGGGCACCCTCTTGCGGGAGCTGCTCAGGGAACCCGCGTTTCGCTCCATCACCGGTGTGGACGTTTCCCACCGCGCTTTGGAAACAGCCCACGCTCGCCTGCGCTTGGACAACCTGCCCGCCGCCCAGCGGGAGAGAATCACGCTACTCCAGGGGTCCCTCACCTACCAGGACCAGCGGCTAGCCGGATACGACGCCGCGGTGGCCATGGAGGTCATCGAGCACATTGACCCGGAACGACTGGAAGCGTTCGAAGCCGCCGTGTTCGGAGCGGCGCAGCCCGGCGCGGTGATCATCACCACGCCCAACTCCGAGTACAACCCCCTGTTTGAAAACCTGCCGTCCGGCGAATTCAGACACCGGGATCACCGCTTCGAATGGAGTCGGCCTCAATTTCATGAATGGGCCCAGGCGGTTGGCGGCCGCCGGGGCTATGACGTGCGTTTCCAGGACATCGGCTCCAAACATCCCACCCGGGGCGCACCGACCCAGATGGGGGTGTTCGCGAGATGAAACTGGAAATCCCCGAACTGTGCCTAGTGGCGCTGGTCGGCCCCTCCGGTTCGGGAAAGTCCACCTTTGCCGCCCATCACTTCAGACCCACCGAGGTGGTGTCCTCCGACGCTTGCCGGGCCATGGTGGCCGACGATCCCAACGACCAGGCGGCCACACCGGAGGCCTTCGCCCTCCTAAATTTCATCGCGTCCACCCGCTTGCGGGCAGGGCGCCTCACAGTGATTGACGCCACCAGCGTGCAGTCCCAGGCACGCAGGTCGCTGGTCGAGTTGGCCCGGGACCATGACTGCCTTCCCGTGGCCATCGTGTTGAACATGCCCGAGTCCCTTTGTCTCGCCCGAAACCGGAAACGGGAGGACCGGAACTTTGGCTCCCACGTCGTCCGCCAGCAGGCGCAGCAGTTGCGCCGGTCCATCAGGGGCCTGAGTCGCGAGGGATTCCGTTACGTCTACGTGCTCGATACCCCGGAAGATGTGGAGGCGGCCGACATCCAGCGGGTGCCGTCGTGGACCAATCGCCAGCACGAGACCGGGCCCTTCGACATTATCGGAGACGTACACGGCTGTTTCGATGAACTGGTTGCGCTGCTGGAGCACTTGGGATACCAAATCACGCAACCGTCGGGTGAGCGCGGCGCGGGCGATGGCTTTTCGGTGTTCCACCCTCAGGGACGCAGGGCCGTCTTCGTCGGCGATCTGGTGGACCGGGGACCCGGTGTAGCCAAGGTGCTGAAGCTGGTGATGTCGATGGTGGCGGACGGGACGGCGCTGTGCGTCGCAGGCAACCACGAGTCCAAGCTGGTCCGCAAGCTGAAGGGGCGGAATGTGCAGGTGTCCCACGGACTGGCGGAGTCGCTGGAACAACTGGAACTGGAAACGCCGGAATTCCAGCGCCAGGCCACGCAGTTCATGGACGGCCTGATCAGCCATTACGTGCTGGACGGGGGCAGCCTCGTGGTGGCTCACGCGGGGATGAAGGAGGAGTACCAGGGGCGTGCCTCGGCGCGGGTCAGGGACTTCTGCCTCTACGGTGAGACCACCGGGGAGACGGACGAATGGGGCCTGCCCGTGCGCGCCGACTGGGCCGCAGGCTATCGCGGCAACGCCACGGTGGTCTACGGGCACACACCGGTTGCGGAACCTGCATGGTTGAACCGTACCATCAACGTAGATACCGGCTGCGTCTTCGGCGGACAGCTCACCGCGCTCCGCTATCCTGAGAACGAGCTGGTCTCGGTTCCGGCGGCGCGGGTTTACTACGAGCCGGTGCGGCCCCTGGTTGGAGGCACGCAAGAGGAACCCCGGGTTGTCGCAACCGAAGACCGACCTTCGGATCTGTTGCGCATCGACGACGTGATGGGGAAACGAGTGGTGTCGACCCGGCTCCGGGGCAACGTCACCGTCAGGGAGGAACAGGCCGCCGCCGCCCTGGAGGTGATGAGCCGGTTCGCCCTGGATCCACGTTGGTTGGTATACCTGCCGCCCACCATTTCCCCATGCGAAACCAGCAGGCTTTCCGGCCTTCTGGAACACCCTGCCGAGGTATTCGCCTATTATCGCAACAACGGCGTCTCCAGCGTCGTCTGCGAGGAGAAGCACATGGGGTCGCGGGCCGTAGTCGTGACGGGACGCAGCCCCGAAGCCATCGAGCGGAGCTTCGGCATTGCCAGCGGGAGCGCCGGCGCGTGCTACACTCGCACGGGGCGGAGATTCTTTGAGGATCTTGAACTCGAATCGCAATTCCTGGAACGGGTCCGCGCGGCCTGTGGCGAATCCGGCCTCTGGGAGGATCTGGACACGGACTGGGCTCTTCTGGACTGCGAGCTGATGCCGTGGTCGATGAAGGCGCAGGAATTGCTTCGCGAGCAATACGCGCCGGTGGGGGCGTCGGCCAATGCCGGACTGTCGGCGGCGCAAACGCTCCTGCGCCAGGCCTCTGCGCGCGGCATTGACACCGGAGATTCCCTGGCATTGTTAGAAGAGCGGCTCAACTTGGCACATCTATATCGCAACGCCTACGCCAGGTATTGCTGGCCGGTAACTTCGCTGGACGACGTCAAGCTCGCGCCCTTCCATCTGCTGGCAAGCGAGGGAAAGGTACATTCCGATAAGGACCACCTCTGGCACCTGGCTATGGCCGAGCGCCTGCGACAGGCCGACCCAAAACTGCTCCGGGCAACGGGCCACCGGGCAGTGAATCTCGCCTCGCGAGAAGAGGAGGAGGACGCCGTCCGCTGGTGGCAGGAACTGACCGCCGAAGGCGGCGAGGGAATGGTGGTGAAACCTACCGGCTTCGTAGCCACAGGCAAGCGGGGTCTGGCGCAGCCAGCGATGAAATGCCGGGGCCGAGAGTACCTGCGCATCATCTACGGTCCAGAATATACCCTGCCCGACAACCTGGAACGCCTGCGTGGACGTGGCCTGTCCACCAAACGGTCGCTGGCGCTCCGGGAATTTGCGCTCGGACTGGAGGGACTGCACCGTTTCGTTGACCGTGAGCCGCTGTACAGAGTCCACGAATGCGCCTTCGGGGTGCTGGCACTGGAAAGCGAGCCAGTTGACCCGCGGCTGTAATTTGCCCGCGCACGGAGGCGGCAAGACCGAATTCCGGATTAACAGGTAAGGGTACCACAGGGGCTTGTCCACTCCGCGCCGGGCGCATCCCTTTCTCTGTGTAGTGCTCACTTTTCCGACCCTTTCGTACTCTGCACCGCAAACGGGTTGGGTTGCTGGCTACATTATAGGATGAACCAAACCATTGCTAATTGTAAGCCGGGAGCGGACTCTGGCCGAAGTGTAGTTACCGGTTGGGGATTTGAGCGACGTGGTGGAAATGGTGACTGCCGCTTACGTCTCTCGCAATGGAGTCTGCTAATCGACCAAAGAATTTGAGAGGATTGGCTGAGGTGTCCCTCAGCTCCGGGCGTCCGACGTCTGACTACACGGCTTCGCGCTACCAGAACCGCCACCTCGGGCCGCCGCGTTCTTGCGCCACTTTCAACTCGTCCACCAGGTCGCCGTTGCGTTGCCGCTCCTGCTCAAGCTGCCCCTGAAGTAACTCCACCTGCGCCTCCAATTCCCGAATCCTCTCCTGGGCCGCGACCAACTCCGAGTCAGCCACCTTGCCGTTCCCTGGCGGATTTTCGTCCAGCATCACGTAAACCCGGTGCCGCCGGCCGCGTGGCTCCCTCTTTACCGGCACCTCCCCAGCAGCGATGCGCCGGTTCAGCGTTGACAGGGACAGCCTCAGCTCCCGGCAGACTTCCGCCTTGGTCAGCAGTCTCATTCTCTCACCTCCCATTGTGTCATCACGTTTCATTTACGGGTCATTCCTGTTGTGTCATACGTGCCAGCGGCTTTTTCCTCCACTGGAGCAGGGCCGGCCTCTCTCCCAGGAATCCCCCGATTTCTGCAACAGAATGCAAGCCGGAGGGCTTTTGGGGTCAGACAGGGTAAGGACAGTGAAAAACCCCTGTATTTAGTGTTTGTTTGTGGCCTCCCTACAGGAAACCCGGGGGACCGCTCTACCGGCAAAGTTGCACTTTGACCAGTCGCCGCAATGGCAGCCTCTCCCAGGGTTCCGGCGCGGGCGGCAGCCACGTGTCAGCCAGGATGCCTCGCTGGGCGATGGTCTCCAGGTTGGAACTGGCGAAGGGGGCGTGATCGACGTAGGCGGCGGCGTCCATGAAGGCGTCCTCGTCGTCCTCGTTCTCGAACACGAACAGCACCAGAGGCAGGTCCCCGCCGTGGTCCCGGCGGGCGTAGCCGCTCCGGAAGTAGCGACGATAGTTCTCCAGCCTGGCCCCCACCCGCTTGGGCGTGGTGGCCCGGCGCTCGTATTCCAGGAAGCAGTGGCGGTATCCCCCGGGCAGGTCCAGGATGAAGGACACGTCGGGGTGGACCACGTAGTTCTTGTCGTTGTGCCAGTACCCCACGGCAGAGCGGGAGGTGGGCAGCAGGTCCAGGACGCCGTAGTCCCGGGAGCGGGCGCATTCGGCGGTGAGCTTGGCGGCCAGGGTGATCAGGGCGGCGTGGTGGTCGGGCTGGGAGGCTACGGCGCGCAGGGCGGTGCCGACATAGACCTGCGGGTTGTTGAAGCTGGGTCCGGCAGTCCAGCGGTCCAACACCTGGCCCACCGAGGCCCGGTCCCGGCGGGCCATGTGCGTCAGCCCCTCGTCGGTGAGCACGTGCAGTTGACCCTCGGCACGAATCAGGCCGTGGCCTGCCAGGGAACGGAGCACCTGGTTGGCGCGGCGGCGGGTGACGCCGCCCATCAGCCCGGCCAGTTGGTCGGTGTCGCAGAGGGGCCAGGCGGCCAGCAGGTCCAGGGCCTGCTTTTCGGTGGGTGCAAGGCGGACGGCCAGGGAGTTCTCCACCTGCTCCTGCGGCTGGGGCATCAGCGCCCGCAGGCGGCTGGGATACAGCTCGTCCGGGTCGGGTGTGGGGCGGTCGTCGGTGGCAGGGTTCGCCCGTCGTCCCAGCCAGCCCACGATGGCGTCCAGGGACACGTCGGGGTTGATGGTCTCGGGCAGGAAGGAACGGTTGTTGCCTCTCCCGCACTGCTGCCAGACTAGAGCCTCGGCGTCTCCCGCCAGCAGCTCCCCCTCAGTGGCGACGAATGTGCTGCGGTGCTCGCCGGGGTCGCCCAGGGTGCGGAAGGCCCGGCGGGTGGCCTGGTCCGAGTGGGTCAGCACCAGAGTCGCCGTGGGCCGCTGGTAGTAGCGCATTTGCTCCATGGTCCTCAGGCGGTAGCGCAGGTTGGCCGAGGACAACACCTGCCCCTGGCGCACGACGCCCAGGGAACGGCCGCCCCACAGCGTGATCAGCAGATCGTAGGGTCCCTGGCGATGGTGATCCACCCGGACCGGTTGGCCTTCGGGGTCGGCCTTGGCGATCATGGCGGCCACGTGGTAGAGCACGGCCACGGCGTCCAGGCGGTCGGTGAGCAGCCGGAACCACTCCCGGGACACCGGGTACTCGCTGAGGAAGCTTTCCGTGCCGTGCTCGACCCGGCCGGCGGCCTCGATGCCCTTCTCTGTGGGGAAGTGGCGTTGTTTCGGGTTTGGTCCCAGGCTGCCCAGGTGGTGAGGAACCGAGTCCACCAGGCCAAGCTGGGCCAGTTTCGCCAGCCGGCGCCGCAGGGTGGTGGCGGGAACTCTGCCGAAGCTGGAGAGTTCCTCCACGGTGGCCAGGGGCGCGGCGCACAGCAACCTTAGCGCGTCCTCCAGGGTCTCGGCCAGGGGCCTGGGGCCTGGGCTTGGCGGCGGCGCGGCGCTCAATCCGGCGGACGGCGGTCATGGCCCATGTCGCTGCCTCGATCACGTCCGGGTCGTCGCCCACGGTCTTCATCACCGCCTGGGGCAGGGACTTGCCCAGGCTCCCCCGCTCCAGGCAGCGCCACAGGGTGTGGCGGGACACGCCGAATCTCTCGGCGGCATTGGCCTGGCCGTGCCACAGCACGTAGGTGCGCACGTAGTCGCGGATGGCGTTGTCCAGGCCGCCATCCGACGTTTCATCTGCTGCCGGAATCGGCATTCCGGGGTTGGTTGTTGTCAATCTGATTCCTCCCGTGGCAGTGTTCCAAAACTCCATTGTCCAGGAGAAATTGTTCGCTGGTAATGCCTCGCAAGGCATTGTTTTGGAGGCAGTTTTGCGGTACGGCGCGGGCCGCGAACGCGATTATCCCGGGGCCCAGTTGGAAGGCGAACCGCGTTCTTCGGACGCTGCGCCCGTTCCCGTGGTCGCTCAGTCGCCATTTCCCATGTCCAGCGGCGACTCTGACGGCAGCAGCGCGGCCCCGCATGCCTGACGACTCAGGTGGGCGCGGGCGATCATCCGGGCCAGGATGCGCAGCCCAGTCTCCATCCGCTCCCCGCTCCTGGGCCGTGTGATCCGGGTACGCTCGTTCTGGTGTCTTCCTGACGGCGGACCCGGATTTCCGGGCGTTCCTGCCAGACCGCGGCGGTTTGTTTTTTCTGGTTTCGTTTTCCATATCCTCTCGTTGATGGCGTGTGATTGGGCCTCCGTGTCCAGTTGCGGTATCGGTATCAGGATCATTTCGTTCACCTTTCATCGGTTTGGGTCTTCGGGGTGGTCGCCAATGCTGCAAGGAATTGTGAGCCATCGGGACGCCGGAAAGGACCTCCCATGAGGGGCCGCATTGGTGCGGGTCCTTGCACGCCCCTTCTTTTTTGTCTCCCTTTCGCTTCTCCCGCCGGGTCTCGGCGGGATTGCGGTCCGCCTCCCCGCTGTTGCTTGCGGCTCTATGGTATTCAGCGACCAGTCTGAGGGCTGGGAGAACCGGGCGTTATCCCTCGAAAGGGATTTCATTGATGCAGTGGGCCCGGACTCCTCGCCGACACATCGGTCCTTTCTCCTGGACGGTGCCGGGCAAGTCCGTTTTGCGGTCATTGGCCTGTACGGGGAAATCGGTTTGGGAGCAAAGTTGCAGATACGGGCTTTTCCAAGCTGAATCCCGGGGGAATCACCCCCTACAGGACCAAACCGGCGGACACTTTGTGTCAAGGGCCGGTTGCGGGAAATTGCAAAGTTGCAAGGGATGGTGTGAGGTACGAAATCTCTCAGGTTGGACCTCCGTTTCCGGCGTGGGCATCAGGTTCAGGGACATGTCGTTCACCTCTGCATGGTTTGGGACGTCGGCGTGCTCGCCAACGCTGCTGGTGAGTGGGAGCCAGGGAGACACAGGGGGAAACTACCTGTGGGCGCTATTAACTTTGATAACCCCTACGGGTCCTCCGGCATCCGGCCCTTTTCCTGCCGTTTGGGGGCTGTACGGGAGGTTGAGTTTGGCGGCGCGGCTCTAGGGCAGGCCGTTTCCAAGCTAAAACAGGGTGAAATCGCCCACTTGCGGGACGTTTCCGGTGAACATTTCAACTTGAGGGCTGGTTCCGGTTTATCAGCCGAAATCCCGATGGACGTGGGAGTGCGTGACGGAGCCTCAGCCGGCCCAGGCGCGGAAAAACGCCCGAAATGGCCGGGGCTGTGCCGGTGCGTTACACGCCTGGTGGAGCCGGTTCCGACCCGAAGGCGCGTCCGCGTCCGCATCCACTCCCACTTTGCGGATGCCGACGCGGGCCCTCCGCCGGTTGTCGTAGTTGTCCTCTCGCATCCGGTCCCTCTGCCGGTCGCCGGCGTCACTCGGTCGACGGACCCGTTATTCCCTGTCCAGTTTGGGGAACGCCGACACCGGAGGGAATCCCCTGTGGGGTGGTTCATGCCTGAATCTGTCTCAGAAGGAGATGCGGTGAGCAGCACAGTGGGGCGCCAACCCTGGAATCGGGTTGGCAGGGTTCAAGAGGGTGTTTGGGCTGGGGGAGACGGGTGGAGGGGACCTTGGCGTCAGCCCGTTAGGGAGCCGGTATGTGAAGTGGGGAGTGGTGTCGACACGTTGCCGCTCAGTTGGGGTTCCATCGGATCACCCCGCGGGTGCGCCACACCCGCCAGAGAGTCCGCAAATTGAAGGCCGTGGCATACAGGGTCCATTCGGCCTTCACGTTGTCCATGCCGCGCAGCTCGAACCTTTGGGCTCCCATCCGGGTTTTGAGTATGGCGAATAGCGGCTCGACCAAGGGCCGCCGCCGCCGGTAGGCCCGTTGCGCTTCACTGGTCGCCATCCAGGCGCGATGCTGGCGCAGTGCTCTATCGTTGGGATTGATCTGCAGGGTACGACCATTCAAGGCGTTCTTGGTGCAGACCCCGAAGGCCGGACATTCCCGGCGGGCCGACGCTGACTGCTTGTCCATCCGGTATAGCCGGGCCTTGACGTCCGGTCTTTGAAGCCAGCGTGGGGAAGCCTCTGTCCGCGGGGACAGATATAGCTGTCGTCGCTCTCGTCGTAGGTGAACTGGTCCTTGTGATAAGGATGGCCCGTGGGCCGGGCCATGTCGGGCATCACCACCTGCTGGCCCCTTTGCTGGAACTCCACCACGTGCTTCCCGGAGAAGTAACCAGCGTCGGCCAGGGTCATCGGCACCTTCGCTCCGGTAATCTCCTCTGCCAGGTCCACCATCGGGACCAGGCGGGCCGCATCGTTGGCCTCGTCCACCACGTCCACGGCGGTCACCAACATGCCGCTGATTCCACCGCCGGGCGAAAGAGGAGAAACCACCACCTGGGCGTTGTAGCCTGGCACAACCCCTTCCCGGGTCCGCAACGCCCGGGCATCCATATCGGTCAGGTTGATGCGAAAGGTACGCCTGTAGCGGTTGGGACGCTCTCGCTGCGGCAACTCCTCCATCGCCTGCCTCACCCGTTGCCGTAGCGTCTCCTGCTCGGCCAGCTTCTCCGGGAGGCGGGCCGGTGCGCCATCCTCTCCCCCTTCGTTTTGAGATTCCAGATCTGCGATGGCCTTCCCCACCTGGGCCAGTAATTCCCGCAGTTGGTCGGCATCCTTGCTCTTAACCTTCGCCGCGTTGGCGTGCATCTTGGTGCCGTCCACCGCCTGCACCGCCAGGTCCACCAACTCAAGGGACACCGCCGTTCGCACGGTGCGCTTGAACAGACTTTTCATAGCCTGCCGGTGAGCCTTGTAGAACCGCCACAGCGTGTTGTGGTCGGGATGCTGCCAGCCGGTCAGCCACAGGTAGGGTATCTGGTCCCGGCAGGCTGCCTCCAGCTTGCGGCAGGAGCGGACGTTGGTCATGAAGCCGTACAACCAGACGCAGAGCAGTGCCCGGGGATGATACGCCGGCGCTCCCAGCGGGTCTCCTTCAGGGTACACACCCATTTCCGCCCAGTCCTGCCGGTCCAACGCATCCACAAACTCGGCCACGAATCGGGCCGGATGGTCCAGTGGTAACAGCTCATCAAGCGTAGGCGGCAGCAGCCACATCTGCTCCCGGTTCATGTCTCGAATCGGCATGACGACCTCCTGGTCCAACTTCTTGTCCACAGTCTATACCCTCCGCAACCCACCCGACTTCTGAGATAGATTCATGCCTGAACTACCTCACAGGATCTGAGGCGTGGATCTCTACCGATGCCGACCCGCCCCCTTGCCCCGGCGGCGCCAGCGGCGTTCAGGGCTTCGGCGCCGGGGACGGGCTGGGAAGGACTGAATCGAAGATGCGACAAGCGCCGCGCCCTGGACCGGCGCTTAGGTTTTTGCGAACACTTCGAGCGCTGTGACGTCAAACCCCTTGCGCCATCGTCTCCTGCGCCGGATACTGGAATACGTGATTAGGCTTTTGCCAGTGCTTCTTGCCGAGAAAACTGGAGGGTCCCGTCCCTGGACCCGGGTTGAGCCGCATAGGATCGAGCCTAGCTCTCCGTACGGCCGCCCGCGCTGGACTGACCGGAGGGATTGAGCATCGCGCTCTCCCGATGGCCGTCTGCGAGGGACGTTGCCTGCGGCGCACGGTGCGTTCTGACTGGTTGTTCCCAACCCAAGGACTGAATCGAGGAGGTGGCAACCGTAAACAGCACGGCGTCCCTTTCCCTATCGGACAACCCGGCGGAGTGGTTAACCTGCTTCGCTGTTCTTTCACGTTGCGGTTGAGGTTGAACATCAGCCCTGACCGTCCCTAATCACTGCGGCGTAGCTGTTAAACGGCAGTAACCAAGCCTTTGATTGAACACGCTCCGGTTCCTGGATAACAACGGACCGGACGCTCAAGATTGCAACGCGGTTTCTACCGGCGCGTTAGCTGACGGCGTGGCCGCTGGCCCCACTGCGTCCCTCTCCCATTTTTCCTCACGGCAGTTGCCCGGCAAGTTTGACCCTGGGCGAACTGCACGTTCCGCCAGCCGCCGATCCCGTATTCCCATTCCGGCGCCCTACCCAGGGCGTGGTGTGTCTTGTGCCGGAGAGTCGGGTTGAGCGGCTGACCACTACCCTGGGCGAACGTCGCCCTTCGCCAAAACCTCATTCCAGCCTTCGCCATTGCTGCCCCTACCCAGGGAGCGGTACTTCCTGCGCCAACTCCCCGACCCAGGATTGCAGTTGCCGGGCCTGACCGTGGGCGTAGTGCATCCGGCACATGGAGGTACGGGCGGATGCTGATAGCTGGCGGAGCGGGGATGCTCCCGGAGGGTCGGAAAGTGCGGCAGGCCAACGGATGGCTCCAATTTCGTCACCGGAGGCTACCACGTCAGCAACGGGCGGAACGTCGGCGACAACGGCGACAACCATGACCACTAACACGTCGAGGAGGTGAAACACAGCAACAACGATCATCCTGAGTTCCCTGCCGTGACGGCCGGTTGAAGCAACCGCTGAACCGGCGGTAAGTCCCAAGGACCGCCGCGCCCCGCGGGGCGCGGCGAAGACCGGGGCGGCTCATCGTGGCCGCCCACTGACAATCGAATAGGCGCCCACGAGCGGGGCCGTCTCTCCCAACTGCGGGGAGGCGGCCCCGCTCTTCGTGTTTGTCTACCGGCGATCACGACCACAGCGGCGGAATGGACCGTACCCAACGACCTGCATCTTTGACCGGAGAGCGGGGTCGGTCCATTCGGGCCGGCCTCGCTTTCCGCCTTTTGGAGGAAGCGAAATGACCACCACTACTACCAGCATCACTACCGGCATCGACAACACGGAGACCACTCACAACCTAGCGCCCACTATCGACGGTCAGAACTGCGCCTACACCTTGCAGGCCACGGAGGCACAGACCCAGACAGGGAACAAAACAGCCAACCAAGGAAAACCCGAAAGCGAACTGAGGGCCGCCGCCCGGAGCAGGGGCCTCACCCTCAAGGAACTGTCCAACCTCATGGGCGTCAGCTACAGGTACCTGTCCCAGGTCGCCAACGGCCAAAGGCCCTGGAGTCCCATGATGCGGGAAAGGGCCATGGCGGTCCTGGGCGAGGTCCCGGGACAGGGCGTGGTCTACCGCCAGGGCGGCGTGGTGAAGGGCGGCGAGAGCACCTACATCCGGGAGCGGGCCAGGGAACAGGGCCTGACCCTGCGGCAGGTGGCGGACCGGACGGGACTGAGCTACAAATACGTAACCCAGGTGTCGCGGGGCCAGCGCAACCTGAGTCCTGCCGCCCAGGCCCGGATGGAGGCGGTCCTGGACGCTCCAGTGAAGATCGAAGCCGCCCAGCCTGCCGACATAGACCCCCAGGCCCTGTGGGAGCGCATGGACGCTCACGGCTGGTCCCAGAATGAGGCGGCGCGACGGGCGGGCATCAGCACCGGTCATCTCTCCCAGATAATGAACGGCCAGCGCACGCCCTCGGGAGACGTGCTGCGGCGGCTGCACGAGGTGTTGTTCGCTCCGTCGCCGGCGGAACTGGTGGCGCCGGTGGAGCTCAGGGTCATGGCCTGGAAGAAAGGCGGGCGCAACGGCGTGGTGGTCAAGGGCGCCGGCGGTCCCAGGGCTGGTGGCAAGGTCGACGGGGGGACCATCCGCGTCGGCGGGCGGGTGCCCTGGGGCGCCGAGGTGGAGTTTGCCTACACCACCGGCTACGACAGCCGGGGCCGTGTTTCGGTGAACCACATCGTGGACGAGCGGGCCTGTTCGGTGATGCTGAAAAAGAGGGGGCCGGACGGCGTTTGGCTTTAAGGCAGTCATGCCAACTCCCTGCCCCTTACCGGACGAGGGCGGGATGGGCGCGGCCAGGCGCAGGAAGCTTGGACCCGCCGACGTTCCCCCGTATTGGGCCCGGCGAAGGCCCATGCGGGGGCTCTTTCGTGAGGCGGAAGCGGCAACTCCATTGCAAGGCCAGAATCAATGACGCTGAACGCCGTATTCCCGGCTCCCCAACCGGCTGGGACCTACCCCGTCCTCGGCGCTGACCACAGCAACGGGTTGCCCCACCGTAAGCGGCATCCCTGACAGTTTGCAGCATTCCCCAACTTTTCGTTCATCGCTGGGACCGCTGCCTTCGGAGACCGGCGAAGCACCGGTTGAAACCTAATCAGCAATCCTCCTCCTAGCCGTAGTCGTGCCCGGCTGCCGGACAACAAAGATACCTGTGGGCCCAGAAGAGACCTGACAAGTCGCAGTCGACGGGTCCATCGGTGCTGTCACCTCGACCTGCTGCCCCTCAAACCGGCTGCCAAATTCAGCAGCCACGCCGTTCGTCGCCTGACCGGGCGGTCAGGCGGACGCTGTAAAGCGGACCCCAACGGGCTACACCTACCTCGTCCGGCAGCCGCGGGGGCCAAGTCCCATCTCCCGCAGTACTGCTACCGCAGTTCCCAATACACCTAACAAGTGGGCGGTAATGCATCATCTGTGATTGAAACACACCATATAAATGTTATAATCACACACTCTTAGAAGCACCTTGTTGATACCAGGATCCGATCCTATGCTATCCCAACCCTCTCAAATGGGTAATAAAGTAGGATATTGCCAATGTTCTTTTAACCAAATAGAAGTGTGTAATGTGCGTTCTATTGAAGTGGAAATAACGAAGGAGCAGCTGAATGAAACCCAAGTTTTCCCAATACGCCTATCTGTTCACTGTCATAGTGGTCTTCGCGCTTGCGTTTTCGGCTCTCCTGGCATGCGGTCCCGCTGCCACTCCACCTGAAGAAAGGTTAGTCGGGAAACCATACGCTGCGCAGGACGCGCAGCCTACGGCCACGCCAGAATCTACTGAAGGCGATGGGAACGAGGCTGAGAACGAAGACCCTGAGCCAACCGAAGAGCCAACTCCAGAACCTTGCCCGCACACCGAGGGTAGTTATCCGAACCTTGACGCCACACTTCAAGATGCAGTAGGCAAATATGAGCGGTGCGAGCTCACCGAAACGGAAGCTGCGGCGGAGGCCCCAGAGTACCACGGCGTCTATGTCTTGACCCTGACATCCTTCCCGAACTCGGAAACGGCGTCCAAGAATGCCACCGCAGTAGAAACCTGGATGGACAGCAATGGCGTTCCGGTGAGGAACCGCGCTGCCTCCCTGACTGAGTGGATTTACGCCTATGTGCCGGTATCCAAGTTGGGGGCCCTGTCGGTATTAGGTGGCGTGGGTGCGGTGGACGCTGTTGCCCCGCTGCTGGATCCCCCCTCCAGGGGTGGCGCCGCCGGGTTAAGCGACAGGGCTGGAGACGAGGCGCCGTCCGCTCCGCCCGTGATACCGTTCGGCCTGAAAGGTTTCGAGCCTTATCCCAACTTGGATAGGGCTTTGGCCAAAATCGCCTATAACGTGCAGCACGGCCTGATAACCGAAGCTGAGGCGGTTGCCGGGCACCCATCCCGCAACAATTCCGACCTACTGATATGGATTACGGTTACATCGAGCCGAAGCAGTACGGCGGCGTGGATTGACAGCAACGGCGGCAGCGTCCTGTCCCAGGCTTCGGGCGAACCCGCGCCGGGCAAGGACCACATCACCGCTTTCCTGCCGGTGTCCAAGCTGAGCGGGCTGTCGGCACGGTCCGGCGTGGAGAGGGTCAGCATAGTCCAGGAACTCGATGTCGGCGAAATCGACGCCGGCGGGCCTCACGACCTCAGCCCCGATAACCCCAGGGACCAGCCCAAGCCCAGCTCTCAGACCCCGCCCACTCCCACCCCCGCACCCAAGGACCGGCACGGGGCGACTGCCTGGCAGACTACTCACAAGGGCGACGGAATCAAGGTGGGCATCATCGACTTTGGGTTCGGGCGGTTTTCGGACATCCGTAAGAACGGAGCCGCCCTGAATAACCAGCTCAGTATTTATTGTTACACCAGCTCCGGCGATATTACCCCCACCATTGCGGAAAACCCCACTAGCGCCCAGATGGCGGACTGTCTGGGCAATACTCACGGCGCTAACGTTACCCAATCCCTCATCAACATGGCGCCGGACGTGGACTTGTTCATCGCCCGCGTCAATGACAATGAGCAGATTCGGGATGCCGCCAGGTGGCTGAGCGACACCAAGGATGTAGACATTATCAGCCAATCCTTGACGGGCTATCTGGAGGGCCTGGGGAACGGAGAACCTGTGGACCAATACAGCATGCTGACCTCGGTAGATGTCGCTGTCCGGGAAGAATCAACGTGGGTCAACAATACGGGCAATTACCACGAATACCTATGGAGCGGGCCCTTCCGGGACAACTCGCCCGGGGACTATCGCCACGACTTCACACTATCCGGTTCCACGGGCCACAAGAACTACCTGGTGACCCACACAGGGGCGTTATACACGGGTGGCGGCGACATTTCGGCTGAGATCCGTTGGAACGATACCTGGGGCGGATCGGACTGCGACATGGATTTGGAAATCCACTCCGAGGACAGCGCTGGCGTCACCAAGGTCGCCGCTTTCAGCAATGACTCGCAGATTGGCCGCACCGGAGACCTGCCTTTGGAAGAGATTGAACCCTTCACCGCCGTAAGCGGCCTCAAGTATTTTTTGGTAGTTAAGAAGTTCATCCACCCGCCGACTTTTGTGGGCCACTGCAACGGGCCCACCTGGCTGCACGTCTATACCGGGTCCGCCCGGCTGCAACACGCTTCTACCGGCTCGTCCCTGCACACTCCGGCCACCAGCGACAATCCCGGGATGCTGGCCGTGGGCGCAGCCTCCTTTCGCACCATAGACCAAATCCAGACCTATAGCGGTCGGGGCCCTACGACAGATGGCAGGACCAAGCCCGATGTCGTAGGGAGCGACTGCGGACGGGCCGTAAATCTGGGTTTTTGCGGCACCAGCCAGGCCACGCCCCACGTAGCGGGAGTGGCTGCCCTGGTCCTGGACCGATATGAGAGCGCCTGGGGGGCTTCCATACACCTGAGGATATTGCCCACTACATACGAGACATCGCGGTCCAGAGAACGGAGCACGCTCCCAACAATACCGACCCCAACAACATATGGGGACACGGCTTTGTTATCCTGCCTGACCCCGCTCCAGACGCCAGTTTCAGCACTGCCCCCTCCCAGGTAGCCGTGAGAGGATCCATCACGTTCTCCGGTCTGACCCGCAGTACGACCGTCCCGGGCGTCAGCGTCCAAATCAACAACGACGATGACGTGGGCAATCTGACCTTCAGCCAGAACTCCTGTCCCTCCGGCGATAAGGTCAGTAGAAACGTCTCCAGCAGCATTACTATATATGGCTGCGAGGAGGGGTTGGCTACCGTCCGTGTCTATAAGGCCGGCTCAAAGATGCTGTTGCGAGTTTACGCGGTCAACGTGAGGTCCGAGCCGAGCATCTCCTTCAGCGACGTCCCCGATTCCATGAACCCGACGGACAGCGACTCATTTACCGTCAATGCCAGCAATCTGACCACCGGACAGCAATACACCGTTTCTGTATCAGCGGGGAACAACAGCATTGGGTTCAGCAAGAGCGGGACCACCTGCGACACCACTGACGATAAAGCGCTCAGCGGGTCCGGATCTTCGCGCAGCGTAACTTTCGATCTCTTTGCCTGCCGCACACCTGGCGCGACCATCACGGCCACGCTTAGCAAGGGCTCCGCAACCGGAACGGTAGTGGCTACAGAGAATGTTAGGGTCACGGTTACGGCGGCCACCAGCTCGCCGGGCACTCCGAGGAACCTTGCCCTCACCTCCGGCGACCGGCAGATACTAGCATCGTGGACTGCCCCTGCGGACAAGGGCAACCCGGTCTTGTCCGGCTACTCGGTCCAGCACCGCCAGGGAACTTCGGGAACCTGGACCACCGTAGCGGTGACCGCCACTTCCTACATCATCAGCGGGTTGACGAACGGCCAGATCTACCAGGTCCAGGTGGCCAGCACCAACAGCGACGGCACGAGCGACTACACCACTGCGTCCCAAGCTACACCGGCGGCTTCGCTGCGCATCCCCGGCATACCCGGGAGTCTTAGCCTGTCCGCCGGAGACCGACAGATTACCGCTTCATGGAGTGCCCCCATGGACCGGGGCAACCCAACCCTGAACGGCTACCGGATCCAGTATCGCCAGGCCGGAACCTCGACGTGGTTCCAATGGTCCCACTCGGGCACGGGCCGGACCAACACCATCACTGGGCTGACCAACGGCCAGAGCTACCAGGTAAGGGTGGCGGCCAGCAACACCGCCGGAACCAGTTCCTACACGTCTCCGAAGTCAGCCACGCCGATGGAAGCGGACCGGGTTCCCGGCGTACCCCAGAACCTCACCCTGACGCCCGGAGACCGGCAGATAGGCACGTCGTGGGACGCCCCCACTGACCTGGGCAACCCAACCCTGAACGGCTACCGGATCCAGTATCGCCAGGCCGGAACCTCGACGTGGTTCCAATGGTCCCACTCGGGCACGGGCCGGACCAACACCATCACTGGGCTGACCAACGGCCAGAGCTACCAGGTAAGGGTGGCGGCCAGCAACACCGCCGGAACCAGTTCCTACACGTCTCCGAAGTCAGCCACGCCGATGGAAGCGGACCGGGTTCCCGGCGTACCCCAGAACCTCACCCTGACGCCCGGAGACCGGCAGATAGGCGCGTCGTGGGACGCCCCCACGGACCAGGGCAACCCGGCCCTAAACGGCTACTTGATCCAGTACCGCCAAGCGGGAACCTCGACGTGGTTCCAATGGTCCCACTCGGGCACGGGCCGGACCAACACCATCACTGGGCTGACCAACGGCCAGAGCTACCAGGTAAGGGTTGCGGCCAGCAACACCGCCGGAACCAGTTCCTACACGTCTCCGGAGTCGGCCACGCCGGTAGAACCGGACCGGCCCCCCGGCGTACCCCGCAACCTCACCCTGACCGCTGGCAACGGGCAGATCCGGGTGTCGTGGGACGCCCCCACGGACCTGGGCAACCCACCCCTGTCAGGCTACCTGATCCAGTATCGCCGGTCGGGAACCTCCACCTGGTTCCAGTGGAACCACTCGGGCACGGGCCCGACCAACACCATCCGCCATCTGACCAACGGCCGGACCTACCAGGTAAGGGTGGCGGCCAGCAACACCGCCGGCAACAGCAGTTACACGCCGCCCCGCAGCGCCCGGGTGAAGGACCTGCCGGGGCCGCTACGCGACTTCGAGGTCTTCCCGGGCGACGGGACCATCTACATAGGTTGGAACCATCCCATTAACTTGGGTGATCCCGAATATACGGGCTTCACGCTCCAGTACCAGCAAGCTGGCGGGTCCTGGACCACCGACTCCAGCGACATTGCCATCGGCACCACCCGTTACCTGATACCCGACCTGACCAACGGTACTTCGTACCGGGTCAGGGTTGCGGCCAAGAGCAATGACGGCCTGGGCCCTTGGTCAACGTCCGAATGGCTCGCGCCCTTATCCGGACCGCGTCCGCCATCAGCGCCCCAGAACATGAACGCCTACGGTGCGCCGGACAGCGAGATTGTGGTCAACTGGGGCCAACCGGTGGACCGGGGCAATCCCCAGTCCCTGGCCTTCCGTATTGAATACCGGAAGGGAAACACCGGCGATTGGACCCTGTGGCGGACCGTCTGGTTCGCCAGCCTGTTAACCAGAATCACGGGCCTGGAGAACCAGGTCAATTACCAGGTGAGGGTGGCTGGCACTACCTGGTACTACGACAAGGCCACCGACTCCGTCGTCACGCTGGGCGCATGGGCGGTTGACACCGATGCCATGCCGGACCCCATACGCGCCCCCAACGAAGTGTGGCCCGTTAGCGCCACCGCCGGGGACCGCCAGATCACCGTGAACTGGGGCCTTCCCCGGGACCCGGGGCGTCCCTCGGTAACGGACTACGACGTGCGTTACCGGGTCGGGGAGACGGGCTCCTGGCGCTACTGGACACACAACGGCAACCACCGGACGGCCACCATAACCGGCCTCCGCAACGGCACCGAGTACTGGATACAGATCAAGGCTAAGAACGGACAGCCGGGCGAGTACTTTGCCGGGGACGTCATGGCAACGCCCACCAGCCCCTGAGAATTGCCAGCGGGGGCGCACCGGGAATTTAATGATACCATGGTGGGTGCGCCCCCGCTCCGTATCATCCCAACCAAACTAGTTGAGACTGGGGGGCGCGGCCATTACGTCCTATAGCACCTCCTGGTCTCAATGAGGTATATATGAGAGTCAAAATTCTTGCTCCCGCCGGGTTTGTCATCGGCTATGCGCTGGTGGCGTTGCCCTACGAGGTGGTACAACGCCACTTCAGCCCGCCGACCCAGGACTTCCCCGCGTGGGTCATCTTCGAGTTGGGAGCGGCGATCCTGCCCTTCCTGGTTGGAACCCTTGCCGGGTACGTCCTGGCGAGAGCGGGTACCCAGGATCCTCCGCGCAGCCTGAGTGTTGCTATGTCGTGGTTCGGAGGCGCGGCAGCAGTAGCGGCGGGGACGTTCTTTTTCCTCATCCAGGAGACGGCTGGGCTTGTTCTCTCGCTTCCTGCCTGGGCGGGCGCAATCCTTTCTCTGGCCGTGGGCGTCCTGGTGGGACAGCTTATGCTCAACGCCTGGCTGGGGCGGGAAACAGGAGGACAGAGATGGACGGCGTTGACCCCGAAGCCTTAATTCTCCTCGGCGCGCTCCTGCCGGTCATAGTCCTTGCGCCGTTAACCTTGCTGGTCACGGTGTTCGGCGTGTGCATGGCGCGAGGAGAGGGGATGGTCCGAAAAATCTTTCGCATGGTCTGGCTATATGTGGCGGCAACGGTGGCGCAGGCGGCATTTCTGGCCTCCGGGAGCTTGCTGCTATTCTCAGTATCGGAAGACTTGATCTCAGGCTTCCCACTCTTGGCATTCCTCGCCATGGCCCTCCTGTGGCCCTACTACCTGCTGATTAGAAGACTGGAACCACGATAGCAGCGTCGCCAGATAGTTGCGCCCCCACCGACAAACACGGCTGACCTAAACTTCGGCCCCCCGGTGAACCATTTCCAATTGTGCGCCTTGCGTTCCCTATAATTGACTGGCTATGGACTCGGCCAGCAGGAAGGGAAATCTAAAGGAGAGTGCGCTCGTGTGAAAGGGGGCTGGCCGGGTTCGCCAATTCTGCATTGGAACGCAGGGAAAGATTGGGGAACAGCGCGTTGGACCGCCTGGCCAATGCCTCTTATCAGATCGTCATCGAGGGAAGCAGCTACCGGGAGAGACTCTCTCCCCACCAAGCTCTCCTGGGTACAGTGTCCAGGATTCTCACGAATAACGGGGATTGATTTGCCAATCACAAGGTGATACTAATTTATTGAACATGCTCCCGAAGAGGGGCCAATGCTTGGGGAAACCCCTGGGTCAAAGCTACCGGAAATTGACAGTCCATTGATGCGGGCTAGACTCTCCCGCACCAGCAGCAGGTCCGTCTCGTAGAGCCAGCCGTCGTCGGGTTCATACTGAGGTTGATCGATTCTGTACGAATACGGGTCGAACGACACCAGAGTCAGGGAATTATCCGGCAGTCCCAACTCTAAGGGAGGCATCAGCCCCCTCCGAAACCTGTCCCTCCAATCGCCGTGAAACAGCCTGGCCTGGTGGCAATTCTATGATCTCCTAACGGCGAACAGCCAGCCTCTGATTTCATCGGCAGAGCGGCATTCTTTCTCGCAAAGGAGCATGGAGTATTTGGTGTTCCATACCTCTTCCAAGAGGAAGTGTACAAAAGACGCACTTTTTGGATAACCGTCCCCCCTTGCCCGCTCCGGGACCAATCCTTGCCAAGCTCGCTCGTAGGGTGAGTCTTGCCGATGCAAGTGATCCCTAACCTGGTTGAACTGGGCATCATTCAGGTCTCGTTCGGTCCCCCACGGTGCCATTGCGTGAGCGTCGACGAAACTAAGCCCAGGGACGCCGTTCTCGGCAGCTTTTCGTAAGATCTCACAAAGCGTCCAATGCTGCATCAGGTGACCGACGTTTCCCTTGTATCTTGGCATAAGGCACCTCAAAAAAAGTTGCCGTGGGAGATATCGAAGGCGTTCTCATTGCTGAGCCGCCGGTCATCCTTGACGCAATCTCCTTTGTACGGATGTCCAGTTGGGCCTAACGGCCCAGGCCCCAAGTATAGCAACCCCTTTCGAGCATTTGGCAGGTTTGGGCCAAGCACGCTCTGCTCCCGAGACCTTCACACAAATTCTTGAGCAGTTCGAAATAAGGCTAAGGCGATGCGACATTTGACCTGGCGCGGTTTTGAGACTCATCTGGCCTACCTGATGATGGCCTTCAACATTCTGGTGCAGTGGGATGGACTGGAACCTTACCAAACCGGAAGTATCCACCGCTCCATTAGTCCTCTGACGCCGACTAGCAGCAATGGTTTTATAGATCGTCTCCTGTCATTTCCCCCATCTCTCCCATCAAATCTATAGCATCCGCCGGATTCGCGTCCCATTGCAACGACAGCATGAGGGCATGAAGCAAGGACATTGCGCTGTTGGGTGTATTTCCGGCATGAACCGTCATTAGTTCCCTAGCAAAACTCCCGCTATCGATTTTTCCTTCGACCTCGCCTGCCACGCGTTGCTCAATGTCCTTCAACCAATCCAGCAACGTCGTGACTACTACGTCCTGTTCCATCTCACTAATGGCCGCAATGGCCGCGTCAAATTCGCACTTAAACTTTGTTAGTAGTAGAGCGATCCTATCATCATACGTACCTTCACGGCGTAACATAGAGAGCCCCGACCGAATCCTTAGTGCATTGTGGCCATCTGTTATTGGTTTGGTCAGGCGCTGTTCGAGCGGTTCTGGTAACAACCCCTCAAACTCATCAAGGTCGCTGACAGGGAAGACGGTGAGTATCAATTGTTCCGCAAGCGGTAGGACAGTCTTACCGTTGAGCATCGGAAGCAGGACAGCATATTCCCCTAAAACCCTTAATGTATCTACTTTTGGAATGAGTCTATCCAATAGGGGGAGCCATGCACTAACTGAATCTATGGGTACGGCCACCACAAAATCGGAGACCGCGTGAGATTCCATATTCTTTTCGTTCCAGTATATTGTGGCGTCGATTGCTATTGACCGGACGGCGACGACCATTTGTCGGCGTCGGTCTCGCACTCGTCGAGCAGTCCGCGTTCTAGCCCGTTTGGCGGCACGCGTGAGCGCGCAATCGACTGTCCCGTTTCGGGCAATACTTATGATATTCCGCATTGAGTTACTACTAACTGAAAACTCCCGAAGTACAGCCAGCATTTCCGAGAGGGAGACTACGATTTGGTCAAGGGAGTCTGGAGTTGCATCCCGCCCAAGCAATCTCCACGGTTGCACCCGAACTGCAGGGATCAATCCTTCCAGAACCGCCTCTTTGACAAAACCCCTGATTGCCGGGTACTGATTTGGTTCGCCGAGCCTCGCCAACACCTGATCGCAAATCCCGGTAATCAATCCTGCTAAAGGGTCGATTAGCTCTCCAGGCCGTGTAGCAGTGAGCTGGCTCATATCACGTTTGTGAGGTAGAAGGCGACCTCTCCTACTAAGCGAACTGCGTCGGGATCGAAGGTTGGATAGCTCTTCGGGCTGGGAATCTTGCCGGACCCATGCGTTTCCGATATCTTGAACCAGGGTTGCGACTTCTGCGAGTATATCTTCAGCTTCAGCCAATCGTTCTGTTTCGGTCACTCCAAAAAGAGAGCGCGCCAGACGCATACGTTCTTGATTCAGTCCGACTGTATCCGGGTGGTGGTCATCGCTCCTCGATAACTTTGACACTCCGTATTCATGACCGCCGATTGTAAGAGCGAGACCTCCAGGTACAATGGCTTTGATGTCTACTTTCTCTATGTCGGGGAGGCACCTGAGCAGGTCGCTTCCGATCTCCACCGCTCGTTTCTGCGCGTCGTGCTGATCAGACTCGGAGATGTACAGAAATTTGGAAATGGCAACAGAGTTCCCGCTGTCGTCGCACACTACCTGCAATTCCTGAATCCACGGGTCGCTGGTTCGCATACGCTGCATTACGACTGCCGTCCCGCCTATGGCTTCTACAAGTAATCGAGCCAAGGTAGGAGAAACTGCCCTCGCAGCCGATACGCAGTCGCACAACTCGGTCAGGCTGCATTCACGTAGAGCCGGTACGAGCTGCGAATCCGGTTTCAGAGCCGCTGCTAGCGGAGCACAATCCACCGAGGTACGGGCAATGGTTCTTAGGAGACGCCGACAAGTACCTACGTCAGCAGTGTCAGCCAACTGTCGCTGAAACGATTCGGTCCCCACCAGCTCTAACAGGGCGTCTCTGACTCCGCTTTGCTGGGGAAGCGCGATCATATCGGAGACTGCGGCGCGGTAATTCTCAGGAAATGCTCCAGGGCATTCTATTTCCAGCGTCGCTAGATCCAACGCCAATGGTGTGTCGGCTGGTGGTAGGCCGTAGCGCCCAGCTATGT
Source organism: Dehalococcoidia bacterium (assembly GCA_964291565.2). Taxonomy (GTDB): domain Bacteria; phylum Chloroflexota; class Dehalococcoidia; order Lucifugimonadales; family UBA3495; genus Bin22. The sequence continues at coordinate 2,643,177 of OZ219949.1, read as the reverse complement.
CCATCCACGCCGACGCTTGTCGCGAAAAGTCAACCAAATCGAGGCCGCTCAGGCAATCCAAGAGGGTATTGAGATCACCGTGCGCCAAATTCTGCAATGTGCGCAGTATCGGAGCTTCTAGGTGAGGTTCATCCCTTAATACTTGGTACAGGAAACTGGAAAGAGCCGCGCCGCGCAAAGTCTTAAGAACCGATATGACGGTGGTCTCCAATTGCGGTGGAGGTACCCGGTGAATGGCATCCGCGACCACTCTGGACCTTACCGGGTGGATGCCCGTGACCATCCCGTTACGTTCTGTCAAGAGATGTTCATCCACCAATCGCTCTAGTGTAGCGCGCAGATCCGCGAGTCCAGCACCAGTAATAGACTCCAATTCTGGAAAAGGTATTGGCACCGACCATCGATCTGCGGTGGACACCAAAGCAAGAACGCGGAGCTCAAGTCCTCGGTTGGCGTGGATACGATCTGCAATTTGGTCGACCACAATGTCATTCAGCCGTGTGCCTTGGGTCAGCAGATGCGTGTACTCCAAGGTCAAGCCGTCAGATTTTTCAAAAGCTTCCCGCCAGTGGGGTATCTTCGTTGCACCACGGCGGATAAGGCCAGCGTGTATTGTCTCTGCGGCTGTTTCGTCGAGGGACACTCTCACCGTCGAGCAATCTGCCAAGGTACCCAAGGAGAATAAATCCTCGTTCCGAGCCGATCCTACCAGGTGGACACCGGGCACCGTGGCTACTGCCTCCCTCAAACGACTCCATCCTTCCAGTCCACTAGTCCCAGCTGCATCAACTAGCAAGCCCACCGCAGCCTCAGTTGAAGGACAATGGGCTCTTATCATGCGGACTACGTGCGGCATGTCACCATCGTGTACTCGATTCACTCGGAACCAGAGTACCCCGGGGAATGCAAAAGGCAGGGTCCACAACACAGCCGATTTACCGACACCTGATGGACCTGTAAGCAATACGGCCTTGTCCGCCTCCAAAGCGGCCATCACCTGCTCAACTAGGTCTGGTCGCGGGACGACAAGGCCGGCACCGACATGGCCAGGCTGAGTAGAGATACCTTCGTAATAACCATCGCCGGATGCGAGGGGTTGGGTGTCGATCAAACTGCAGATCCCTTCCTTCAGGGCATACTCGATTGACTGCAGGTCGACGAGTTGCGCTATATCGTTCATGCGGGCTACCAAATCATTCCGCGTAAGAACAGCTCGTTCTTTTAGATCGGCCTCCGCATTCGTATCAATGGTCTCTGATACCATGGCCCACAGATCCCGCCGTATCACGGCCAGGGCCGCAGGAGGGAGATCCACCATGCTGGCCAGATGCCCATGAGTATCTACGATTAGGTCATCCCAGGAACACTTTAGCAGGGCTGTGCGGGACGCCAGTTCATCAGTATCCGTCGACGACAAACCAATTGAAGTCGCTTCATCGATGAGTACCGCCTTGAAACCCTCGACCTCATCGATCAACCGTGACAGTTGAATATCGTCTAAGTTATTTCCGGCAGATGTATCCCAGCCAACAAAGCCTTGCTCCAATACAACCACCAGCCTGCGAGTGGCTCCGAACCTTCGCGAATGCCTCGACCAAGCGGTAGCAACAATCTGAGCCGCTTCCTTGACCCGGAAGGGCCCACGACGACCCTGACGAGATTTGATCTCGAATTGGACCGGCTCTACTGCGTCCAGCTGCAGGTCATCGAGCCCTTCGGGAATCAAACGGTCAGCAGACATCCTCCCAGTCATAATGCGGGACGCTAGCCAAGCTCCTACGGCCTCTTGGAAGTGAAACCCGCGGCTGGCACGCGCGCCAGACCTAGAGCCCCTCCAAGCGAGTGAATACCAAACCTCCTCTTCAGAGTCTCCAGGGTCGGGCCAGCCCGGGTGTTCGTGGAGATCTGGAGGAGCAATGGCCTTTGAACCCGAAGCTGGCGCTACCGGACGCAGAGGCTTCTGCAATTTTTTCTGTTTGCGCTTCCTAGCCATATGGGGGCCGAGATTAGTGCCTCACCAAGACGAAGATCCGGATTTTCTATTCACAAGGTTCAAGCCCATAGCGTGCTAACCTTTGGCGCTATTTTAAGAGGAGTGTGAAAACGACACGAGGTTCTCATATGCGGCGAGTTGACAATCCTCCACAACAGTGAACCTCGTGAACATCACCGATTTTATCATCGAACTCCACTGCAATATAGACGACGCCCTCCCTCCGACGGCACCCCATCCCCAATCCCGGCTCTCCGTAAGCGAACTGATCAATATCGACGCGTTCCACGCTATCTAGAACGTCAAGCAGCGTCCCTTTTACCATTGGCCCAAAGATAACTATGCCCATCTCTTCCCCAAACTGGCGGACCGCAGCCGCCTCTTCCGTCGGCTGGAACCCCAATCCTGCTGGACCGGTTACTTCCTGGCCCAGCCCACTAAGCTGGAATCGTTATATCAGGACCTCCCGGCGAAAAGTTCCCAACTCGGTACGCTCAGGCTCACCTGAGAGTGGTTGCAGCAGAATGCAGCCGCCGGGCCTGTGTCTTCGGTTCAATAGGGCAGAAGGTCTGCAACATCCCCCGACTGTTGTACCTATTCAGTTCAGGTTGCATCCAAATCGACTGCGCATGAGAACTTTACTTGTTTCTGTCGATTGGAAAACGGAGAACTCCTCTGACGTATCCTTATCGGCCCACGATCCAACGATGACATTGCCCAAAGCCAATAGAGGTGCAAAGAAAACGGGAATGGCTATGGCGACTACCGGCCAAATCAACGGGAATGGTTCACCATTGGTTTCATCGAGCACCCAGTTCTATGCCGCAAGTGAAGCTAGAATCGCACTTGCCAACCTCGTTGACCAAGGACCAATTCTGGCGAAGGAAGTCTCGCGCACGTTGGATAACGATTCGCAAACCATTGCCCCAGCCGCGCCCGACGCGAGAAACGTGGCATTGAGGATGAGGTGGACACGGAATTTCGGCTCTTCCGCACGCTTGATGAACATTGGATAAGGGCACAACATTTGAGCAGATGGGGTATTGAACCCGTGCGCCGGATAGTTGTCATCCATCGGCACAACGACTGTCTGCGGCGATTTTCAGTCGCGATCACCAAAAGTTGGGAAGAGTCGGAATTTCGGACAGGTTGGCAAGCGAGAGTCCCGCTCGTAAATTCAAGGCAGGTGTTGCTGTGGGGAGGGAATGGGTAATGTCGAAAGGCGTCACATAGCTGTAGCACCAACGAAGAGTTGGCAGTCCGGCACGGACGGGCACCAAAGCCCCTTAAAGGAAAAGCCCCTGCCTTACGAACAAGGGCTTGGCAACTTTCCCATGGTCGGGGTTATCGGCCGACTAAACCGACACCTCGAACCTGATGTGAAAGGTTCTTGATTTTATCCAGCTTGGTGGGCCTATTTCGACGATAGGCCGAACCGTCTTTGAGATGTGGTTGGGTACCTTGTGGCTATTGCACCAAAACCACTAAAGCTAGTCCGAGCCTTTCGAGGCCTTTCGCTGTTCCACGCCTGAACTGGTGATAATCTTTTAGGTCTCCTAATCAGTCGGCGTGGTTGTTGTTAATCGGGTCCATTATAAAGCGGTAGAGTGGGGTAGGCGAAAGTAGGTATGCCAGTAGGGCGTCTCCAAAGTAGCGGAATAAGATGGTGCCCTATCATCCCAAGCTTGGTGAAGGATGCCAAATCCTGGGAGGAAGTAATTGGGTAATCTCAGCATGAGATGGGATAGGTGGACTCCAGAAGGGCCCTACCGGACCCGCACCTGTACCTACACGTCATCCGACAGGCATCTCAGAGAGACTTCTTCCACTGACTGATGTGGGCTCTGACCGAGGAATTCAAGAAGGCCGCAATCCGACCGCACATTAACGCACAGATAGCGAATTGATCTTCGAGGTTACTCCAGAGACCCCGAGAATTTCGAAGGACACTGATAGAATCCAGGAAGATTGCAAAATTTGGCCCCGGGATAAGCGGGAAAGATAGGACAGAAGGGGAGGTGATAGAAGGACTCGAGGCTCCTACACCATGTCGGATCCCCGTCAGCCCTGGGAAGGCGGGAGGAGAGACGGCGGGAACTGCGGTTGGTCGAACGAGGGACTTCGCAGCCGTCCTGGATATAATCGACTTACTATTGACTTTTCATGGCCCGATGTGGACGATGGAAGGAATGGCGCTTATTCAACGCGAACACGGAGGCCCCTCGGCAAATGAAGGTAAAGTCGGTTTCGTTGCGCAACTTTAGGTGTTTCGGAAGTGACCTGGAAACCGTTGACTTCTCGGAGGACCTTACCGCGCTGATAGGGGGGAACGGAGCTGGGAAAACCGCAGTGCTAGCGGCAATGACCAAAATATTCGGTACGACTCAAACCCTCCGAACTATCCAGAAATCTGACTTCCACTTGCCTCCAGGAGTTACTGCTGACGAACGCGATCAGGCTGACCTTTCTATTGAAATCGATCTCACCTTTCCAGAATTGAGCTCATCCGATGAGACAAACCACACGGTCCCTGCGGCATTCAATCACATGGTGTTTGAGAGCCCAGACGGGGACCTACTCGCTCGGATTCGACTGGATGCCACATGGTCTGACGACGGGACCAGCGAGGGTCATGTGGAGCAACAGCTCAACTGGGTTTTGGCCTCCGATAAGGATCAGACTGAGGACCTATTACGTCGGCTTTCGCCTCACGAACGTGGGCTGATCCAGGTACAATACATTCCTGCCAACCGAGACCCTGCTCCGGAAATCAGGGGGGCAGCTAGAAGTCGTATAGGCAGATTGCTTAGGGCCGCCTCCTGGCAGGAAAGCACATTAGACACAGTTAAGGAGGCATCAACCGAGATCGGCGAAGCCATTAGCAGTGAACAAGCCGTTCAATTGATTAATGGCTTCTTGCAAGGAAGATGGAACGAGCTAAGGGATAGCGAGGAAGTCCCAAGCGCACGCTTGAATTTTGCCGGCGCTGGCCTGGAGCAGATTGTCCGTGCTTTTGGTGTGGGCTTCCAGACTGATGGACAATCAGATGAGATCGACATTTCCAGATTGAGCGAAGGCCAGTTGTCTCTCTTTTACCTCGCGCTTGTTGCCGCAGTGTTCGATATCGAAAGGCAAGTGGCGGTCGAAAGGCATGAAGCTGCTTTGGCAAACGACACCGAAAGCGAAGAAGGCGAAGCCGAAAGTGAGGAAGAAGACAGTCCGGGAAGCGAGGTACAGCCGGGCCCAGCCTTCAACTATAAGCGCCTAAGCGCTCCGGCTTTGACCATTTTCGCCATTGAAGAGCCAGAGAACCACCTCGCACCCCACTACCTAGCTCGAATAGTCGGATTATTGCGAACTCTAACAGCAACGGGGCAGGTCCAAGCCTTATTCTCAAGCCACTCTCCATCTGTTTTGCGTCGTGTATCCCCTGAGGACGTCCGATATCTTCGCCTAGACAAGGACACCGGCACAACCCATGTGAAGAAGATCACCTTGCCCGAAATGTCCGACACAGCGAGCAAATTTGTAAGGGAAGCAGTGCTGGCCTACCCAGAATTATATTTCGGAAAGTTTGTGATCTTGGCTGAAGGGCCTTCCGAAGAAATGGTCCTACCAAGAATAGCCTCTGCATCTGATTTAGAGATCGACGAATCCTTCATCAGCGTCGTTCCCTTAGGGGGTAGACACGTCAACCACTTTTGGAAGCTGCTCACGGATCTCGAAATACCCCATGCTACACTCCTGGACCTAGATATCGGCCGAGAGAGTGGAGGGTGGGCCCGTATAAAATATGTTTGCGACCAGCTGTTACATTTTTGGAAGGATGAATCAGGACTGTTGGAGTTCGAATACAAGGGGCAGCCTTGTGGGATTTCGAAACAGGACTTAGCCAACCTCCATAACAGGGAAACTGCGGACTTCTCGGACTTTTATCCATGGATCGAACATCTAGAGAAGTTCAATGTCTATTTCTCAGGACCGTTGGATTTTGATATGTCCATGCTGCGGCGGTTCCCGGAGGCGTACCAGAAAATAGAGGGTCAGAATGGTCCAGCCATTCCTGATGCAGATTCGCCTGACCGAGACCTTTACTATCGGCGGGCCATCGGAGCTGCCCTAGGCAAGGATGAAGCAACAATCGACCTTTACATGAACGAATGTGAGCTAAAGGAACTATACCCCTGGTACAGGTACTTGTTTCTGAATCGGAGCAAGCCTTCAACGCACCTCATGGCTTTGTCAGGAATCGAGAATGGCCTGCTCAAGAAAAATGCTCCGCTATCCTTGAAGCGGTTGCTTAAACTATGCAAAGAGACGTTGCAATCTTGACGGAGGCGGATGGCGGCATTGATCGAAAAGAAGAAGTGGCTTCCAGTTGGCATCGAAGACCTGGAAGCCAGCGCATGGGAAGTCGTTTGTTCGGGAGAAAACACGACGGTAGTTGCAGGTCCTGGAGCAGGAAAGACCGAACTCCTGGCGCAGCGGGCTTGTTACTTGCTTCAGACTGGCATGGCACCAGACCCGAGAAGGATTCTGGCCATCAGCTTCAAGAGGGACGCGGCCAAGAATCTGAAGGAGAGGGTAAGCCAACGGTGCAGTTCGGAAGACAGTCTGCGATTCGATTCATACACATTTGACGCATTCGCTAAAGGACTGCTTGACCGATTCTACCCAGCACTTTCGGAATCTTGGCGTCCCACCTCGAACTACGAAATTCTCAAACCAAACACTAGAATGTTCTCGGATTTCTTGGATTCCCTCGGTGCGCCGCCTCCAGAGGTCGCGAGCAAGGTGCAACTCCAAGCAGTCCCAAGATTCTCGTTTGAAAAAAATGCGATATTGGGTCGCCCCTTGCCTGCGGAGGGAATGGATGCCGTAGACGCGAGAACGTGGGCAGCGGCGACCTGGTGGGAAGATTGTTTAAGAGGAGGCGAGCAGTCTAAACTCACATTTCCAATGATCGGGAGGCTAGTTGAGCTCTTGGTCAGAACAAATCCAAGGATACGTGAGGCATTGAGAGCTACGTACTCACATGTCTTCCTTGATGAGTTTCAAGATACAACTCACGTCCAGTACGACCTGACAAGGACGGTTTTCCAGGACTCAAGGAGTGTCTTGACGGCGGTCGGAGACAACAAGCAACAAATCATGCGTTGGGCAATGGCTCTAGATGATCCCTTCGCGATGTTTGAGCAGGATTTCAACGCAAGACGTATCCACCTTGTCAATAACTATAGGTCGTCGCCTACATTGATACGCATCCAACATGAGATTGCTATAGCAGTGGACAACAATACCGAGCAGTCTGAACCAAAAGGGCCTCCGAATTTTCCGGAAGAAGACAATGTGATTCTTGAGTTTTCAACTTCAGAGGACGAAGCCGAGTATCTTGCTAAATTCATCGGGTCAGCTATCTGTAAGGGTGCTCTGAGCCCAAGAGATTTCGTCATATTAGTTAAGCAAAAGGCTTCTGAGTACGCCAGTGAGCTGTTACCGACGTTCCTAGCATCAGGCGTGAGAGTTCGGGACGAAAGCTATATCCAAGACACATTGGCGGAGCGCCTTGTTTCCGATATCATTTCGTTCCTTCGATTAGGCTCATTGAGGCGGGCGGGCAAGCACTGGTTGGACTGCAATCGTATTACAATGCGATTGATGGGATACGATCCCGAGGATAGCGTCGAAGCTCTCTCTGTGCAGGAAAGTCTATCGACCTTCCACTCGGTCTTACGGAAAAAAATGAGCGCCATGCCAGAATCGGAGGCCCAAGTTCGTCAAGTCGTTGATTCAATTCTGCAATTCTTCCGAGAGGACAGGATCAAGCTCGCCTATCCTGAGTACTGCCAAGGAAATTGGTACTCGGAAGTCGTAGACCAGACCGTCAAATATTTGTTCCTATCGTGTGAGGTTAGTGAGGATTGGCAATTAGCCCTCGACGACATGGAGGGCAATAATTGCGTGCCGCTGATGACGATTCACAAGAGCAAAGGTCTCGAATATCACACTGTCATATTCCTGGCATTGGATGACACGGCCTGGTGGAGTTTCAAGAATCAGCCCGAAGAAGGCAGATCCACATTCTTTGTCGCATTTTCGAGGGCTAAGCAGAGAGTGGTCTTCACATATTGCGAAGGACGTGGCAATAGGAAAAGAATAGCCTCACTGTATGACATCCTGCAGTCCGCGAATGTACCAGCCCGCTTCGTGAGTTAATCTCTTGTCAAAGGCGGGGAGAGTTTGGCCCATTGGGGCGCGATTAAGTGCATGGTAGGTAGAACGATCTTTGAGATTTGTCTGGGGAAAGTCGGTGCATTTAGATCTTTCGTTTCCCGTAGTTGTGATACGTGGGGGCAAAGGAACGCCCCTATACGACCGACAGACGTTGCGGTCCACAAGGTCTTTGCCAGTAGCCTGAAGTGCGGTTGAGACCGTTAATGCACGAGCCGGCCAGGTTTCCTGTGTGCCCAGATTCAAGTGCCCACCACTTAAGGAGGAGGACCAATTCCATTCATATCAAAGAACAGATGAGTGAGACGAATCGTCCGAAAAGGTGAGGTCCGCTGGTGTTTCGATGCAAATACGGTACTGAGCCATCCAATCGGACCAGCAGGCATCAGCGAGTGACTCCTTCCCATGCGTGGAGCTCTTGAGACGTGGACATTCACGCGTTTCAGCACCGCGTCCATAGTACCATTGATAACATAGCCTACCATTGCTCCGGTTTGGGATCCGCCTCCGTAGAATCCTCGGACAAATCTGTCGATGCCTTCCACGACATAGAGCCTGGCTAGGTCATTAGGTGCCAAGCGCTTACATTCAATGCTAAGGTAGACATCGTCCGAGAGCCAATCACGAGAAACCACCATGTCGATGCAGGGTGCGTGTACGGGGTCTGCACGGCCCTGCAACATGTCATCCGAAAGTTCAACGTGATGATATCTTGGTATGAGGGCCATATTCCGTTCACGACGGATCCTTTTCATGCACTCCAATAGGCGAACGGTGTAGTGGTCCTCGTGATCTCCGACTCTGGTAAATCCGCCCATCTGCCACCGCTCGAAGCCGTCCACAACCAGTTGAAGTACTGACCTCTCGATTTCGGGGGATATTTCTCGGGCTAGAGGAGCGGCTGACCCAAGAAAGGAATCCTGCAATTCAAAAGACATATCGTCGCGCCAGTTATCCGTTGTTATCACCAGAGAACGTGCGCAATAGATGGCCAATGGTCTCGTCAGCATCGTTGTAGGCAGCCGACCTTGTCCAGAACCGTCGTTCCGCGGGCTTTACTATGTGGATTGCCTCTGCTTCATATACCTTTATGTTCCTGCGGAAATACAAGCCTTGTGAATGCTGTTCGGTTGCAATTTGCTCCAGTTGCACCAGGAGCCTTGCAAGTTCCGGTTCAGGTGCTACGCGCGGGGACCGCTCCAGAGTCTCGCTTTGCCCAAGGAGGAACGAGACTGCCCTATATGGCGTACTGCCATCATAGACAGTGGCCACCAATACGCGATTCCCTCTGATAGTATTTTCGAATACCTCCGAATAGGCTTGCGCGTAACTCGATAGTTGGTCACTTGATGGTGATTGGAAAGCATGCGCTTGGAGACCCTGGTAGTGCCGATCCATCGCCGTTGTCAGAAAATCCTCGATTATGTGCTGCTCAGAAGGCGTTATTTCATAGGACCTGTATACAAGCTCATCGAGTTCCGACTGCCAGTCCCAGTCGTCGGCGTCATCCTGTATCCGATCAACTAGAGCCACTATTTCATTCAGAAGGCGGGTGTCCTCTAGAGGAATCGCACAAGGAAGCCTCTTTTGCTCCGCCAGTAGGACCTCGTCACGCTCAACTCCCCATGTGCCAGCGGTCAAGAAATGGTAGTAACGAGCCAGTGAAGAGTTGATATAGGCACACGCGACCTTCAAATAGTTCACGTCCTCGACGGATGCCGCTACGCCGAAGATGCCATTAGTAAAGACTGCATCATCGTTCAGAAAGGCAGACGCCAGCACCCCGTTGGTTATTACACCGCGACGGATCAAAAGATGCGGTCCACGGTAGGTTCTCATGTCGCCCGTTCGATGAAAGACGTCGCGGTCGATTCGCGCGTCTGACTTTGACGTAACCTGGAATGGCCGGACCGCATTGACTGGCACATAGCGCATTGCAGCCAGCTCGGGGGCGTAATTCTCGCTAGTACCGTTGACTGTTACACCCGCACGAATCTGCCAGTGACGACTTTCGGCTACCTCTTCGAGCGAAGGGAAGCGCTCGCAGAGATCATCTATTACCGTGAGATCCCGAGGAGTGCCCCACAAAGCTAACTTCCAGATATAAGGATGGCTGGCAACCTGACTGCGGGAAAACTGCCTCGCTTCGTCGCCGAACACCACTACCCCTGCCAATACTTCAGATAACGGTGACGGATGGGGACACAGATACGTCAATTCATTGTGGCGGCTACCGCCGTCTGGAGCTGACTGGCAAAAAACAGCAACCATAGGGGCCACAGCTTCACGGAAGAGCGAGCGACGGAAAGCCGAAAAATCAACTACCTGCGACACCTGGTGTGTCAAGAAGAATTCACGCCTGAATTCCTGGTTCGGACCGCTTTGGTTGAATAACATACCCTTGCTGGGAGCAAGCAGGCATGCTCGGCCCTCATCGGCAAGTAACTCTGGAGCCCGCCACAGAAAGGCTTGTGCGATTTGGTTGTCTCCAATCGGGTGTTGATTTAGCTGGACGTACTCGGCCGCAGGCTTAGTCAGACTGCTACGCCAGGGTGGATTGCCCACGATGATGTCATACTTTATATGATTAAAAGGGGCATCCACCTCGAAGAAGTCATTGGCGAATAGGTTGGCACCCTTCAGGTTAGGGAAGCGCACGTCTTCCCAAATGCTCTTTGATTCGAGGAATTCAAGGAGAGCCAAGTAGCAACTGAAGGCGGCGACTTGGATCGCATCCTCGCTCATGTCCACTCCATAAATTGAACCAGTCAACAGGTCGCGAAGTTCATCGAAGCTGAGGTTCTGGTTGTCACGGGCATGGCGCTGGAGGGTAACGAGACGCCGGTATGCTTCAACGAGGAAGATTCCCGAGCCGCATGCCGGGTCTAGAATCCGGACGCCTTGGTTCGTCCTTTCGAACGGCAAAACTTCGTTGAGTACATAATCAACGATTTCAGGAGGGGTATAATATGCGCCGGAGACTTGTCGATCTTCATCAAGGAATGTCTCATAGATCGCGCTGATCAGTTCAATGGGAATATACTTGAAGTCATAGGCCCAGAAATACATCTGACCGGATGTTACCTCTTCACCCTGCAGAAAACGCCCAAGCACTTGCAGATGTTTTGGTTCCACCTCGAGACGTTCTAAGTCGTTGATTGGAAACAGGTCTCCGTTAAAGCGGTCGGCCAGTTCATCGAACAGTTGATAGGTTTCGCTCAGTGAGCCCCTTAGCAAATCATGCAGCGAAAGTCCGCTGGTGAAGCGACGATAATGATCTTCAGTTATCACTCCCCGGTCTTCCAGATAGCGAACAAAGATTGACCTTCCTAGGAGACCATTGGCTACCGTCTCGGACAGTCCATCATCGATGAGATGGCGTCGCACGTACCTGAGATTTTCGAGCAGGCGGTTGTCGACTCGCTGCTCCCGGCTATATTCCCCTTGCTGTTTTCGAGCAAAGCTCCCCGATACAATCTCCCTCCGCCGGTAGTCAGACAGCAGTTGCCTTAGCTCAAGAACATCCGTAACCTGGCTGACCGACTGCCTAAGTGGAGCACTCCCATCGGGCATCAATTGCCTGGCGTCGCGCTGAGGTGGTGCAAAACAGTTGTATACCCTTACCTCTCCTGGGAGAACAGCGATCAGCAACGGCGCACGATTGTGATTCCAAAGAGAGCGGTGTAGTTCCCAGAGGTAGTCGTCATCAAGGGACTGGAGTTCTTTAAAGTAGACGACAGGAATGTTGCCGTGAAAGTAGGCGGCGTCAATATGAAGCTTGTCTCGGATTTCCTGCCAAACGTAGGCCCGTCCATTCCCAACGCTTGGCGTATCGACTGTCACCAAACCTTGGTCGTCCAGATATTCAAGGGCGTTGAATACGTTTGCCAATGCGGTCCCGATCACGGGAGCACCCCCACCGAGCTGTTGCCGACAACGCTTCGCTCGACCCCGAAAAGCGGACTTTGCGCCACCTGTTCTTCCACTTCGGCCAATAGGTCAGATAAGGGAAGGCGCAGCAAGTGTTGCCGTGCAAGAGGATCTACTAGCTGATCATTCGATCTCCTAACCAAAATTCGGCGCCCGTCTGTGACAACCTCCAGTTCAGTGAGCGGGGCAGGCTCATCGACTAAATCGGAAAGGTTTAGGAGTGCGCGGCGTACCTTCTGTAAGGACAAGCCAGCTTGGCGTAGGCGAAGGATGAGCTTGAGCTGCACCACATCCAGCAACGTATATAGACGCCTACTACCCCTGCCCTGCGCTGGACGCCCGTGTGGGCGCGCTAGTGCCGGGTCGTCCCAATACGCTAACTGGCGCTGTGTTAGCCCAACTATCTCCTGTACGTCGCCCGAGGTAAACAGATCTGGCATCTGGGTTGATGAGTTTGCGGTCAAGGGGTACATCTTGTTATTCAAAGTACAAGAATTTCCTGCGACGTGTCAACATTTGGGCGTTTCTCAGGCGATATGGTCCGGTCTCGCCAAGGAACGTCCACAATAGGGTGCGAATTGGCGGGTTGGCATTTCGGAAAGCTCACCAGCTTCGGCCACATCCAATAGGGATGAAGAGCACCTATCGCGTAGTCAGAGAACATCATCCGCGCCGGTTGCCGAGGGCGCTGACGGCCCGGGCATCTCCCGCCGGCGCAGGGCCGCCCTGATGCGGGCAGCCAACTCCACCGGCGAGAAGGGCTTGACCAGGTAGTCGGCGGCCCCCTCGTCCAGGGCCCGGGCCACGATCTGCTCCTGGCCGTGGGCCGACAGGAAGATGACCGGCACGCCGACCGCCGCGATGTCCCGCATCAGCTCCACCCAGTCTCAATCCGGCAGCACCAGGTCCAGAAGGATCAGGCTGGGACGCTCCTGCGCCATCAGCACAAGGGCCTCCTACGGGTCGCAGCGGCGCTGGTGTACGGCGACCTGGCAAGCCAGATCGGTACCAATCTATCCCAACTCTTCGGCACTGGAGCAACCGGAGAGCAACACCGGAGAGTCTTGCGAAGGCACCATCGGGCGCCGGCCAGGAAGGGCCCCGTCGGCACGGGAACCCGACTCATCGCCTCTTTGGCTTACGCAGTCTGACTGAAGTGGGCCAAGCCGCAAGACCCCGGTGATACGGGGCTTTCAGGAAGAAACGACAGCTTCGAAATCCGAGCGTTGGCTACAACAGGGAGTCGCTCTCCAACAAAGAGCGGACCCGGTCGTCATCGTCGGTTGTTACCGCAACGATGGCCTGGCTGCCATGCCGGTGCATGATATGGATGGTACGGACGTTGATGTCATTATGAGTGAGAACCAAACCTCACTAAGTTCTAACGCATGTTGAGAGCGTTATAATAGCCCGCGCCCCGAGAGCGTCGTGTGGGTTTGCAATCAGCCGTTGCCCCGGCGCCATCAGTCCCCCCGCGGGCGTAATGATGGGGATACGCCCCCAGGACAAGTGCCATGCACGGAGATCATCACGAGAACGGTGAACCGGACCGGCGCGACGCCCCGGACGATGGGTCCAGGGCGCTGGACGAGCTGAGCCGCGAGGAGATTCTGCGCGCCCTGGCGGGCTTGGACGAACGGCTCAGGGACGACGCGGAAGACGCCTACTCGCTCCTGGCCAGGGGGATGCTGCACAACAGGCTGGGAGACGACCGCCGCGCTGCGGAAGACTTCACCAAGGTCATCGAGTTGGAGCCGGACAATGCCGAGGCCCTGGAGAACCGGACAGCGGCCCGCAGTGACTTGGGCGAACACCACCTGGCCAGGGAGGACTACGACGCCCTCATCCAACTCGAACCGGACAGCGGCCCGCAGTGACTTGGGCGAACACCACCTGGCCAGGGAGGACTACGACGCCCTCATCCAACTCGAACCGGACAGCGGCCCGCAGTGACTTGGGCGAACACCACCTGGCCAGGGAGGACTACGACGCCCTCATCCAACTCGAACCGGACAGCGGCCCGCAGTGACTTGGGCGAACACCACCTGGCCAGGGAGGACTACGACGCCCTCATCCAACTCGAACCGGACAACGCCGTCGCCCTCTACAGCCGGGGCGCCTGCCTGGCCAGACTGGGAGACCTGGCCGGGGCAGTAGCAGACTTCGACCGGTCCATAGCCCTGAAGCCGAGCGACGCTGTCCCCTACTTCAACCGGGGATGCACCCACGCCGAGATGGGCGACGCGCGCTGGGCGCTGGAGGACTTCGACCAGGCAATCGCCCTGGACCCCGGAAATCCTACCCTCCACCACTACCGGGGAATGGCCCACCGGGAACTGGGCGAATTGGACCAAGCCGTCAGCGACTTCGATACGGCCATACGGGTTGAACCCCTAAGCAACCACTCCCGGTACGCCAGGGGAGTCGCCAGGGTGATGCGGGGGGAATACGACGAGGCGATCCCGGACTTCGACGCCGTCCTAACCCTGGACCCGAACAACGCCGACGCCCTATGCGGCCGGGGTGTGGCCAGGAGCGCCCTCGGCAAATACGAGGGGGGCGTCAGCGACCTGGACCGGTCTCTCGCCCTTCAGCCCGGCAACCCGGTTGCCCTCATATCCAGGGGGCTGGCCCACGTTGCCCTGGGATGAACGGCAAGGCTATCGAAGACTTCGGAGCCCTCCTGGAAATCGAACCGGACCACACCGGCGCCCTGATCGCCAGGGCCTCTGCGCGTATCGAATGCGAGCAGTTCGAAGAGGCCATCCAGGACTTTGACCGGCTGATCGAGCTGGTGCCGGACGACCCCCACGCCTACTACGGCAGAGCCTGCGCCCACGCCAACCTGGACCAGCCCCTCCAGGCCATTGAAGACTTCAGCAGGTGCATCGACCTGAGCCCGGGCAACGCCGACGCCCTGCTCAACCGGGGCATCACCCATCTGAGCGAGCAGGACACGGAAGCGGCGGTCCTGGACTTCAGCCGGGTCATCGGGTTAGAGCCGGGCAATGCCGTAGCCCACTTGAACCGGGGGATGGCCCTGGCCCAGCAGGACCGGTACGAGGAAGCCATCGGCGATTTCGACCGGGCCATCGCCCTCGACCCGGGGGGCGCCGATTCCTGGTACGAGCGGGGGACGGCCCGCATAGAACTGGGCCAGTACGCCGAGGCAATCGAGGACCTAGACTTTGCCCTGCGGATGGACCCCCAGCATCCCTTCGCCGAGTCCGACCGGAAGGACGCTGCCAAGCTGGCCGGGGGAGACGGCGCCGCATAGTTCCGGCGGCGTACCACCCCGCTATTCCTCTCCCTCCTTGGCCTCCGGCACGATGATCTCAATGCCTCCGGGCATCAACCACGCAAACCGGGCCACGTGCCACACCTCCCCGCCGGTGAGTTCCGCGCCCTCGAACCACTCGGCCACCCGGTCATAGTCTAAGCCGAGACGCTCAGCGAACTCCTCCCGCGACAGGCCGGCATGCTGGATCAGCCGCTCCAGCCGCTCGTGGAAGTCCTCCGGGAAAGGGGGCCCGTAGCCGTCGTCCTGTTCTTTCTTGTGCATGGCCCTATCCCCTCCTTGTTTCCGTGCACTCCCATTCCGCCCTTACCTGCGCGGAAGTTCGAGACGTATCGCTACCGAGGGCACGCCCTTTGCCGTTTTGCCAACTGTCCGGCTCTTGCGGGCCGGTCAGCGTTTCGCGGGATGCGGCGGCCCAGTCATTATATGCCTGTCAGTCCGCTGCCGGAGCGCGGCAAGCTGCTGTGGAGCCAGTACGCTGGTCCACCGCCATAGCCAGGACCGAGGCACCTACGGGCGGCTGCCGGCAACCGTTTCCGGTCATCGGGTAACGATATAAGTAATCTGCCATCCCCACCCAGTCGTATGTCTAATATCGAACATACGGATAACCCCTCTCCAACGCCGCAGGACTGCCGTCCAGCAGCGGCGCAACGGGAGGGGTTATGCAAACAGTAGGGATGGCAATGGCGCCTCGGCAACTACTGAACGACGAACAGCGACGCCTGCTGAAAATCACCGCCCGGATGCCCCTGGCCAGCGCGAGCAACCTGGCCTCGGTCATGGAAACCAGCGAGGACCAGGTCCGGGGAATGCTGGGCCGACTGCGCAGCGGCGGCTGGGTATCCTCGGTGATGCGGGGCATGACCGAAAGACGCCAGCACCGCTTCTTTCTCACCGGCCAGGCGGTGGACCTGCTGTACACCAACGACCACCAGCACCCCAGCCCCGGGGAGGAGGCCCGCGCCGAAGGGCTGGCCGCCTTCCACCCCCAGGGCGAACTGCCCCATGAATACCGGGAACGCTTCGCCCTGGACCACGACCATCGGGTACATAAGGAGAATCAGGGCGACTCTCCCTTCGTCGTCGGTGTGCAGACCGTTGCCAACCAAGGCGCCGACCACGAGCACCCTCCGTGGACCGCAACATCGCGGGGCGTCGAGTTGTCCCTGCGCCGCCTGGCCATGCTGGAGCCCTTCTACCGACTGGCCCCCGACCTCATCAGGAGCGGCAGGGTCCGCCTGCCGGACGGCGACACGACGACCAGCAGAGACGCCAGGATGACCGACTTCCGCCTGCTCCGGTACGGCGGCTTCTACCACGCCGTGGCCCGCTACGGGGATGACCTCTGGACCCCCTTCACCTACGCCGGTATTCACGCTACCGAGCGGGTGCTGCGGCGCAAGGAGCAGCACCGCTTCTGGGGCGTGGACTGCTACTCCAGCGAGGAGGACCGCTACCTGAGAATCAGCAACCGCACCTTCTACGAGGACCCGGACCAGGAGGTGGAACCCTCGGCCCAGGTGGTGGTTGCCGTGGACGCCTGGGCCAGGGATTTGGCCCGAAGCACCCTGTCCGGCAACACGCCCACCATCTTCTGCACCCCGGACGGCCAGTGCAGCCCCGCCGTGGAGCTGTGTCCATCGAGAGACATGGTGTCCGACCCATTGAGCCATCCGTTGATAGGCCGACCGGAGAACGTGGAACTCTGGCTCCGTCAGAACCCGGACGTGGCGGCCATCGACGGGAGGCTGGCCCACCGGCTGTTCCTGGCCGTCTGCCAGTTCCCGGCCATGCGGGCCTCCTGGCTCCATGAGGTTGTCGGCGGCTCCTCCGGCGAGGTGGGCCGCCATCTGCGCCGGTTCGTGGACATCGGCCTGGTGGCGGTGTTCGACGGACGGCACTACCTGGCTGAGCTGGGGATGCGCCGGGCCGCCAACATGAGCAGGGTCCTGCCCGCCATCATCCGCAACCGCCATGGGGCCTACCTGGACCGCTGGTACCGGGAGCACGAGGAGCGCCACAACGACGGGGTGAACCGGCTGGTGGTGCGCTTCGCCCGGGAGGGAGTGGAGGTCGTTGCCGGCTGGCGGGGCGAGGTCAACGTACTCAACCTGACCCAGGTGCGGCCCGACCTGCTGGTGCAGGTGAGCGAATGCGCCCTCGGGCCGGGCTCCCACTGCATCGAGTTCGAGCGCCGCGCGGTGCTGCCCCACCAGGTGGAACACAAGCTGGGTCCCTACCGGCGGATGGCGGCGTCGGGCCGCGCCCTGCCGCTGCTGGTTATATGCGAGACGGCTCGGGGGCGGCAGAACTTCCGGGCCGCCGCCGGAACCCTGCCCATGCTGACCGCCACCCTGGAGCGGGCGCTGGAAGGACCGGTGACCGGAGCGGTTACGGTGTGGAGCAGGGACGGTATGCCTGCGGCGCTGCATTGCCGGGGCTGACACGGCGACCGAAAGGACCGGGCTCTGCCCAGCCTCCCGGCTCACGACTCTGGTTCCTGCTCCGCCATCCCGCGCACGGGCATCCGGTAACGGACGCGGAGTTGGGTGAATACGTAGTGGGGGCCTGCGGCGGCGGCGCTCAACTTGCGCCGCAGGCTGCTTATCTCTGTGCGCATCGTGGGCCTTGTAGTGTAAAGCGGGGCCGTTTACAGGAGTCTTCAGCCGAGTCCAACCCTCAGATGTAATACCTAAAGGCCAAGGGCGGAATATCTCCCACCGGGCCGGCGGTCAGCACATCACCAACTGCATCAGCGAATCTGAGGGTTACAGGGATTCCATCCCCATAGATGCACGTGTTGTAGTTCAGCTTCGTCAACGCGAGAACATCGCGCAAAGTGGTCTCAAGGTCGCAGTGGCCACGATTCACCTCCACATATATCGGCCAAGGCACTTCCCATCCGGGATATGTCCCCAACCTAGGAATGAACCCCTTGGTCCACAAATAACCGCTACGTTCATCACGTAGGTACGCCAGACCACGCATAACCGGATATTCACCTTTGCGAAACAGTTTCAAGTCGCGGTTCTCTCGCATGTAGATCCCAACTACCTCGGAGGCAGCCCCTGCACCCTCGACGAAACCTTCCCACTCCAGGTCGTCAAACCGGACCTTTCCATGGACAAAAACCTGGTCAGGAGGCACACCAGTACGTTCCTCGTACGACGAAACAGCCATTTTCATCAGTTCTCGCGCCGCAACCTTGGACAGGTGGAATGCACCCTTTTGGGGGTTGTACCATGGTCCCACCGCTCCCTTGAAGACCACTCCATCGCCAGAATCCAGGAACATCTGGGCGGCGCAGCAGGCATTTCCCGCGCCGCCAATTTCCCTGTCATGAACTTTGAACGCTAATCCTACATAGCAAACGCCTGGTCGAACCGCCGATAACTTCCAAGGCCTTCCTCCGACCTTGTAGAAGGTTGAAGACGACAGGTTCCAAGCGACCGCTGACTCAGCGTCGAGTTGTCGCCGGGGTTTGCCACGAGCATCAAGAAAGTCGTACCTCGCAAGTGTGCTTTCCCGCACTACCTGAACTGGTACTGGGCTGCGCAAGAATCTCGCCTTGATCTGGTTTCTGAAGTGAACCTCATAGTTGTAAGGCTCAGCGCGAATGTGGTCCTCCTCAAACAGTGGTGCGTTGGTCCTTAACATCCTGACAAAGGATTTTGACAGGCTGTCCTCGGAGATGATCCGCTGATCAGGGTCGGGCATCGACAATGGCCGGCCGTATTCGTAGACCTCGTCGGGGATTACCACGAACCAGATGTCGACGCCCACATCTTCGTCCCTGGAAACCTCCATTATTTTGTCCGCGTACATATTCACCGCACGATATACCCTGATGTTCCCATCGCTGATGCGGAGCACCTCGGAAAGCTCGCGGCCAGATATTTCTCTAACCGCAGTCGGGGTAGGAGACCAAGGAACACCGAACACCGCCTCAAATCCGGGAAAATCGGGATGAGCCAACCCCCCTTCCTGGTTTCGTATCGGTCCGGCCAATTCCGATACCCACCGGCTAAACCTTTTCACGCCATCGGGCGTCCCGACGACACCCGCCCGGATACCGTAGGGTTTGCCTTCGTCCAAGGGGCCGAACAAGGTCAGGCCATCCCTTGGATCCAGCAACGATTGCCCGTGACCGAACTCCAACTTGGGTTCATCAAAGTATTCGAGATCAGTGGCCATTGAATGCTCCACCACACCTGTTGTCGAGTTGTCATCAAAGCGCCAGAAATCACTAGGGATCCACGTAAGAAACCGGACTATGGAACGAAACCGGCGAGCTACATATCTTGGCGCTCGCATCGGGACCCAATGGGACAGAAATATGAGCTTTCTGACCAGCTAGCCACCACACCAAGGCCAGCACCCTATCCCGCCATTCTGCGTTCCACCAGTCGCGCCCTTGGCTTCTACGGTATCTGTTAGCGCCGGGCGAATTGTTTAATGGATGCTTTCCATCCATTGAGAAGACAATCCGCGGTATCAACTGGTACAAGGGAAATGGCTCAAAGGCTACGTTAGCGCTTACACCGAAATGCCAATAGCGTCTCCGGCGGTCATCAACATCGGCGGCTCCCACCGACCGGTAGCCGATTAGGTTTCGCCACCCGGAACCACCAGCATCTTGGGGGACATCAGCACGATTCCCAGGCAGTAGACCCACTGGGACATAGAAGTCAGAGGATCGCCCTACTTTACGTTCGGACAAACCAGCAGAACGAGCGAACTGCCACCACCCGCGCCTCAACAACCCCACGAGAATTCGATGAGCGTCGTCCGCCCCGACGTAAATTTCGTTATCCAAACCCCTCAAGAAAGCAAGTGGCTCCACCTGCCACGAATCCAATATCCTCCCACCATTTTTCAAGTGCAGGTTTACGTCGCCCGCAGAGGCAAAGCACACGACCAGACTGCCAATTTTGCGAAACGGGAAAGGCAAAGACGTGAGCTCATCGAAGGTAACGAACTCAGGAACCGAGTGTAGATTCAGAAGATCTGGCAACGACTCGATGGCAAACCAGTTCGAAACGTATTCTTCTGGCGCATCTACAACTGAATAACCCGGATTACCACCCTCACTCCACCAATCGGCAACACTGCCGGGCGCAAATCTCGGGTCCTTGGACACACCATCGAGTTCGAGTCTTGCATTCAACTGTTTCAAACCGGTCGCCCAACTTGTGCTGAAGTCAATGGCGTTCAGCCGGTTCAACTGGATATTGATGTCTTGGAACTCCAGGTCATCAATCCGCAGAGGGATCACGAAGTTTTCAAGGTTTTTTCTGCGAGCAACTGAAAGGGCCACGGCCAATTCTTGCAATGGGCCAGTCTTTTGATTCGACGTACGGGACAACACGTACAAGAACTTCGACGTACCGTCACGAATAGCGCGCTCAATGTCGGCCCAAAAATCCTCTCCACCCACCAAACGGGTCAAGTCGCACCAAACCGGGTACCCTAGCTTGGCCAACTGCAAAGACAACCAGCGAGAAAAATCGTTGTCCTCGGGATTCGCGTGGCTGACAAACACCATGTCAGGGGCTGAATTCAACATATAGAGATACCAACCTAAGGCCAGATCGGGTTAGACCAGTCCTTTTTCCCCGGTGGACCTCAACTACTGTATTCCAACATACCGTAACGGCCAGTCAATTGAAAACCGCAATGTGTCACAGTCGTTGGCCGATACCGCCTTGGCATATCCGCCTCTGGGCCTTCCACCAAAATTAGCCCGGAGAATCCTCGTGATTCGTGACCTTGTCCGAAATTCCGGCTCTTCCATACTTATGGTGAACATTGGATAGAAGCACAACATTTAAGCGAAATTGGGCATTGAACCTGTGCGCCGTATAGCCATCATCCTACGGCGCCTTGACTGCCCGTGGCGGTTTTCAGGCACCTTCACTAAGATTGCGGAAGAGCCGAAATTCAGGGTCCACTTCAGCTCCTCTTGGCGTTTGTCTCTGATGCGATTAGCTATTTCCACATTCTACCTGACGCATTTGGATAAAACAACAATAGAAAGTGTTGACTTTATAGTGGCGCCTCGCTAGAGTTTGGAGATGCTTCGCGTTGATGGGATAGCCAATGTTTTTCAGGGCCTCGCCCGGGCCGGGCGCGGGGCCGGAAGTAGGACTGGCCAGTGGACCCTTCGGCTAGCCGAGAGCGGCGACATCCAGGATGATGGCTGGTTGAACTTAGAGGGACTAAGGGAAATAGAATTAGTACGGAACAGCCGCACTGAGCGGCACCTGCTCCGGCCTTTCGATATTCTGATCACGGCCCGGTCAGGATCCGTGCAGCTGGCTTTAGTCCCTTCTGATGTCTTTGAGGCGGTAGCTGGGGTCACATTGCTCGTGATCAGACTACGGGCCGCAAATGCAGGGATGGCTCACTACCTCTGGTACTACTTGACTTCGTCCTTCGGCCGCATTGAATTGGTCAAGCGCACAACGGTGAACGCCACCATCAGTTCGCTGGCTGCTAGCGCCATCAGGGATATCGAGGTACCTTTGCCCACTCCGCAACAACTCAAAACCGTGGCAAACCTGGTCGAGGCCTCAGAGCAAGCCTACACAGCGGCAGTGGAGGCGGCTAGACTACGCCGGGAGATGGTGCGGGACTCCGTCATTGGAGAGATCGTATCCAGTACCGATGAGTACCGGCCTTCCGGAGGAAAACATGCCGCTGACCAGCCAGGAACTCCAGAGCAAGTTGTGGCAGGCCGCTGACATACTGCGCGGCCAGATAGACTCGGCCGACTACAAGAACTACATCTTTTCCATCCTCTTCCTCAAGCGGCTGTCGGACCGGTTCGATGAGGAGGTGGAGATCGCAGTCAACGACCGGGGAGTGCCACGGGAAACCGCCCTGACCGACCGGGACGAGCACGAGTTCTTCGTGCCGGCGGATGCCCGCTGGTCTTTTATCACTGCCCAGTCAATGGGCTTGGGCGAGGCGCTGAACGTGGCCAGCTTCGCCATCGAGGACGCCAACACCGGGCGGCTGGACGGCGTGCTCACCGGCGTCAACTGGAACGACGAGCAGAAGCTGGGCAGCCCGGCCAACCGCGAGGGGCTGATCCGTCAGCTCCTGAACCACTTCGCCGGGCAGGACCTCAGCGACGCCAACCTCCGCGAAGGCCAGGTGGACGCCGGCAACGTGCTAGGCGACGCCTACGAGTACCTGATCTACCAGTTCGCAGACGACGCCGGCAAGAAGGGCGGCGAGTTCTACACTCCCCGCGAGGTGGTGCGCCTCATCGTCGAGCTGCTGGAGCCGCAGGAGCGGATGCGCATCTGCGACCCCACGGCCGGGTCCTGCGGGATGCTCATCTACGCCGCCCAGTACGTGCAGGAGCGGGGAGGCGACATCCGCAACCTGGTGCTGCACGGGCAGGAGCGCAACCTCGGCACCCTAGCCATCGGCAAGCTGAACCTGTTGCTCCACGGGCTGCGGGCGGCGCGGCTGGAGCCCGGCGACGTCATCGCCGAGCCGGGGCTGGTGGACTCCCAGGGACGGCTGCTGTCCTACGACCGGGTCATCGCCAATCCGCCATTCAGTCTGAAGAACTGGGGCCACGAGTTCGCCCCGGGCGACCCCAACCACCGATTCGACCGCTACGGCGCCATCCCGCCCAAGACCCGGGGCGACCTGGCCTTCCTGCTGCACATGCTGGCGGTGACCAACGCCCAAGGCCGGGTGGGTGTGGTGATGCCCCACGGCGTCCTGTTCCGGGGCGGCGCCGAGGGCAAGATCCGGCGGGGCATCGTCGAGGCCGACCTGTTCGAGGCGGTCATCGGCCTGGCCCCCAACCTGTTCTTCGGGGCCAGCATCCCCGTCGCCATCTGTGTGCTTAACCGCGACAAGCCCGGTGACCGGCGCGGCAGGGTGCTGTTCGTGGACGCGGCCCAGACGGGGTACTACCGGGCCGAGCGGGCCCAGAACTTTCTCGACCGGGATCACATCGCCGGCATCGTTGGGGCCTACCGCACCTTCGAGGACGTGGAGCGCTTCGCGCACGTGGCCGATCTCACCGAGATCGAGGGCAACGACTTCAACCTGAACATCAGCCGCTACGTGGACACCACCGAGCCGGTAGAGACGCTGTCGGTGGCCGAGGCGCTGGCCCAGCTGCGGGAGGCCGAGCGCCGCCGAGACGAGGCAACAGCCCGCATGGACGCGCTGCTGGCTGAGCTGGGTTACGGGCGGTAAGATGGAAAGCAACCGGCGGAGCAGGGAAAGACGTGGGAAGGAGGGGAAGTTAGTTGGGACGGTAAATGACTGTATTTGACACTGCGATGAATGACCCTAACCCATCGGACCGGGACCTGGTAAGGATGTACCGGGCGTTTTCCGAAGAGATGTGGTGCGCCGGGTGGCTGTCTGGTCCCGAATGTATGGGCAATGATTTCATCAAGTGGTTGCGGAATGACTATGCCAAATACCGCAGTCAAACGGAAGAATGGGATCTACATGATTTTGAGGTTGCCGGCTTGCCCGCACTGCGTCGGCTGTACGCGGAGGCTTTTGGAGCCAGGCAACTTGAAGACCGGACCAAGGGAGTGATTGATTCTAATTCTCCGCCTTCCTACCGGACGATAGAAATTCCAGAAGCAATCGCAGTCAAGGTCACTGACGAATCGTTGACCGCCGAACTGCATGATGGACGCACCATATCGGTTCCCCTGTCGTGGTATCCCCGCCTGACTCATGCCACACCTGAAGAAAGGGACAACTGGGAGCTAATCGGTACAGGCGAGGGGATTCACTGGCCCGACCTGGACGAGGACATCAGCATAGAAATGCTGCTGGCCGGCGTACCGTCGGGAGAAAGTCAGGGCGGTTTCAAACGCTGGCTGCAAGCCAAACAGGCCGGCCTCCAGGTGAACATTTACGAAATAAAGCCGACGGTTTCCGAAGAGGTCTAATGCGGCGCCCCTACGAGAATGGAACGACCCCCGACGGCTGGCTGCAGGTGCGGTTGGGGGATGTGGCGGATGTTGTTATGGGCCAGTCGCCTCCGGGTGAGCTTGTCGTTGACTGGCAAGAGGGCGAGCTTGACGTTGACGGCTTACCGTTTATTCAGGGAAACGCCGAGTTCGGCAAAAAATACCCGGCTCCCGTGAAATGGTGTCTACAGCCAAACAAGATTGGAGTCCCGGGCGACGTATTGATTAGTGTGAGAGCACCCGTCGGTGAGACAAACAGAGTCGCAACCCAGCTAGGTATCGGTCGTGGCCTAGCCGCAGTACGGTTCGAAAAAGAGAGCGAAGCGTTCGGTTGGCATGTACTGAATCACTCGAAAGGTGCTCTGGACAAAGTAACCCAAGGGAGCACTTTTGCGGCGGTTGGTGGCGGAGAACTGCGCGCCCTCCCCATCCTGCTCCCGCCCCTGCCGGAGCAGCGGGCCATCGCCGCCGTGCTGGACAGCATAGACGACGCCATCGAGGGCACCGAGGCGGTCAACGCTGCCACTGAGGGCCTGCGCGACGCCCTGCTGCACGACTTGCTCACCCGCGGCCTCCCCGGCCAGCACACCGAGTTCCGCGACGTCCCCGGCCTCGGCACCATCCCCGCCGACTGGAAGGTGATGCGGCTGGGGGATGTGGCGGAAGTAACATCTGGTATCGCCATGGGGCCTCACCGAATTCCACAAAAGAATCCGAAGCCCTATATAACAGTAGCCAACGTACAGGCGGACAAGGTTACTATCGATGCGAACCGCCTAATGGAAGTGGCCGATTCCGAGTACCAGAGCAGATACCTTCGGGCTGGTGATGTTGTCTTGGTAGAAGGACACGCACAGATTTCGCAGTTGGGACGGGTTGCAATTGTCCCGCCTGAAGCTGAAGGGTTTACATTCCAAAACCACCTGTTTCGAGTACGTACGGGTCAACTGTGCGACGCGAAATTTGTCGCCGCCTACGTTAATGGGGATGGAGGACGTCGTTATTTCGGCTCATTCGGGGGAACCACCAGCGGATTGAACACAGTAAGTGCCGCAAATGTGAAGGCACTACCTATGCCATTTCCCAGCCTAACGGAGCAGCAGGACATCGCCGCCGCATTGGACGGCGTGGACGTGGCAATCGAGGTTGCGCGGGAGGAGGCGGTAGGGCTACGATTGCTGAAGGAGTCTATCGCTGATGCGCTGCTGACGGGGCGGATAAGAATAAAGGATATGCGATGAACGAAGAAGAAAGAAACGGATTGGGCAAATTGAATGAATCAATCTTCACGCCCAATCAGTCTTGGAGAAACAACGCGTATCTCGAACCAGAGTGGGGACTCTATGTGTTGGGATACAGAGAAGCGGCGGACTCTATCGTAGAGAACGCGGAAGAACTTGGCGTCGATTTGCTGGTCTATCCCGTCATGTTTTTATACCGCCATTACCTCGAAATCGGACTCAAGCACGATTTGGTTGTTCTACGGAGGTATTTTGGAGAGCCGTTGAATCTACCTCCACATCACCAGCTCGATAAAGTGTGGAAGGAAGTCAGGTCCCTCATGGAGAGGGAATGGAACACCGCAAGGCACATCGAGTATTACGACGCCATAGAGGAGCGTATCAAAGAGTTTCAAAAAATTGACGAGGGATCGTATGCTTTCAGATATCCGGTAACCAAACAGAATACCTCCAGTCTCGAAAGCATTCCTGACATCCATGGGAAAGGGTCGGCCATAATCAACCTTATGCAGGTAAAGGAGGTCGTCCATGAAATGGCAATGTTTATAGAGGGCACAATTGATTTCGTTGCCGATCATGAGGAAGCGCGACGGGATTACTTGGACTCGATTCAGCAAGAATACGGCGATGAAATGAGTGAGTATTAGGCAATCCTCATGCGCCTTTTTGAATCCACCGCCCGTGTGGAGCTATGACCTCACCCGTCACGCTCAACGAGTACAGCCAGGCTGAGGAGCCGGCCCGCGCGCTGCTGGAGCGGCTGGGATGGGCCTACGCGCCCTGGGAGGAGCTGGCGGCGGAGCGCAGCGGCGAGCGCGAGGTACTGCTGAGGGGGCGGCTGCGGGTTGGTGAACAGATATGCAGATAAGCGTGCTAACGTCGGGCTGGGGAGACTGCTCTCCCGCAGATGTCCAAGTTTTGTTGACGGACGTAGCCTCTCAAGTCGAAAGATCATTAAGGGACACCCTTGCAAGTGCCTTTGTCGTACCCTCGCCAGATACCGATCCATATCCAATGACCCGGTGTCGTCTCTCGCCCGACCATCTCTTTGTGATTCAACTCACGGCCCGAGACAAGCATTGGGCGCAGTACGCCTATCAGTTCGCACACGAAATCTGCCACGTCCTTTCCAATCCAGAGCGTCTGCGGGGGAATCCAAACAACTGGTTTGTCGAGGCGCTTTGCGAGCTGTCTTCTGTATTCGCTCTCAGGCAAATGGCAGAAAGATGGCGTACTCAGCCACCATACCCCAATTGGGCGAGTTATGCGGCGAGTTTGGCAGGTTATGCGGTACGCACGCCAATTGCCAGCGGCGGACGAAACGATCTTCTGTCCGACGCCATCAACCCACTGCTTGCACGCGATGAGGACAATCTTAGAAAGGCCAGTATTCACAAAGAGTTCGGGGATTTCAGTGAAGCCGACAGGGGCAAGATCTCGGTGTTCTCACATGCGATGCTACCAATATTCGAGATCCAGCCCAACGGATGGAACTCTGTAGGTAAAGTACCTGAGACCGAAGGAACGTTGAGGGAGTATCTGACAGACTGGTACACGCAAGTCGAGCCTGTAGACAAACCATTTGTGGAGCGTATTTTGGGCATCTTTGGCTGTGCGCCATGACCACCCCCGCCGCGCTCAACGAGTACAGCCAGGCCGAGGAGCCAGCCCGCGTCCTGCTGGAGCGGCTGGGGTGGACCTACGCGCCGCGGGAGGCGTTGGCGGCGGAGCGCAGCGGGGAGCGCGAGGTGCTGCTGAAAGGGCGGCTGCGGGCCGCCCTGCTGCGTCTCAACGACTGGCTCACCGGGGAGCAGGCGGACCGCGCCATCTTCGAGCTGGAGCATGTGAACGCCGTCGGCATGGCCCGCAACCAGGCCGTTCACGAGTACCTGACCTTCGGCCTGCCCCTGACCGTCAACGCCCGGCGCGGGCAGGACACCCGCAACGTCCGCTTCTTTGACTTCGACCACCCCGAGGGCGGACTCAACGAGTTCGTCGTCACCACCCAGTTCCGGGTGCGTCGCGGCAGTGAGAAAAGCGACACCGACGACGACCAGCGGGTCATCAAGCCCGACCTCGTGCTGTTCGTCAACGGCATCCCGCTGGTGGTGATGGAGGCCAAGTCGCTGTCGCTGTTGGACGTGTGGAGGTCCCAGGCGGTGCATCAACTGCGCCGCTACCAGGAGGCGGGGCCGGAATGGCACGGTACGGGCGCTCCCGAACTTTTCCACTACAACCTGCTCTGTGTCGCCCACTGCGGGGCCGCCGCGGCCTACGCTGCCATGGGCGCGCCTGAGAACGCCTACTTCGAGTGGAAGTCGGTGGCGCCCTACTCCAACGCCGAGGTCAGGGAGCGGTTTGACGTGGAGCCGCAGGGTCAGGCGCAGCTCATCGTGGGGATGCTGGCCCCGGCGACGCTGCTGGACATCCTGCGCGACTTCGTGGTCTACGAGCCGGAGCAGGGCCGGGTGGTCAAGAAGCTGCCTCGTTACCAGCAGTACCGCGCCGTCAAGTCGGCCATGCGGCGCATCCTGTCGGAGACCAGGCCCGAGGAGCGGGGCGGCGTGGTCTGGCACACCCAGGGGTCGGGCAAGTCGCTGACCATGCTGTGGCTGGCCACCGGAATCCGCCGCGAGCCGAGCCTGGCCAACGCCGACATCGTGGTGGTGACCGACCGCACGCAACTGGACAAGCAGATCTCCGACACCTTCAGGCGCTGCGGCTTTCCTGCCCCTGAGCGCATGGACCGCTCGCGTCCCGAGCCCGAGGAGCGCCGCGCCCGCCGCCGCCGTGAGACGCCCAACCGCGCCCAGCCCCTCGACCTTCAGACAGTGCTGCGGCAGGGCGGCGGCCGCACGGTGATGACCACCATCCAGAAGTTCGAGGAGGCGCTGACCACTCCAGACGGCAAGCTGGACGTACTCAACGAATCGGGCAACCTGTTTATCATGGTGGACGAGGCCCACCGCACCCAGTACGGCGTGCTGGGCGGGCTGATGTCACGGGCGCTGCCCAACGCGGTGATGATCGGCTTCACCGGCACGCCCATCGACAAGGGCTTCGGCCGCAGCACCATGAAACGTTTCGGCCCGCTCATAGACTCCTACACCATCCCGCAGTCGGTGGCCGACGGCGCCACCGTGCCCATCTGGTACGAGGCCCGCCTGCCCGAGCTACACATCGACGGGCCCAACACCCTGGACAAGCTCTTCGGCGCCATGTTCGGCGACGAGCCGGAGAATGTGCGGGAAGAGATACGCCGCCGGTACGCAAACCGCGAGACGGTGGCCGGTGCGGTGGAGCGCATCCAGATGATTGCCTTGGACATCTCCCAGCACTTCAGGGACAAGGTACGGCCCAACGGTTTCAAGGCCCAGGTGGTCGCACCCAGCCGGGCCGCCGCCCTGCGCTACACCGAGCAGCTGCGGAGTTTCGGGCTGAGCACCTACCCCATCATCACCACCGGCCACAACGACGGCCCAGAATTCCAGGTCGCCAGGGAACTGGACCAGGAGCAGATCACCAACGCCTTCGTCGACCCGGACGGCGAGCCGGAGGTGCTGGTCGTGGTGGATATGCTGCTCACCGGGTTCGATGCGCCAGTGGAGCAGGTGCTCTACCTGGACCGCCCGCTACGCGAGCACGGCCTCCTACAGGCAATCGCCCGTGTCAACCGCCGCTTCTCCCACGAGAAGGACGGCACACCCACCGAGAAGGGGCATGGCCTCGTGGTGGACTACTGCGGCATCTCCCACGACTTGGAGCAGGCGCTGGCCAGCTTCGAGTGGGACGGCGTGCAGGACACCATGCAGGTGCTGGAGGAGGACCCGGCCACGGTCATCGCCGCCGCCGCCGTCAGGGCCGAGTCCCACTTCAGGGGCTACGACCTCAGCGACACCTGGGCCTGCGTCCTTTTGTTCGCGCCGGACGCCAACACGGAAGGCAACTACAAAGCCGACCTGTTCGAGCGGTTCAACGCCGACTACCGCCAGTTCTCTCGCCTGATGGACCGCCTGCTGCCCGACCCGCGGGCGCTTCCATACGTCGACCGCCTGGCCCGGCTCACCCTGATCCGCTTATACGTCCGCGCCCATTTCCTCCGTGAAAACGCCGGCGTCAACTGGACGGACATCGGGGCCAAGGTCAAGCAGCTCATCGACCAGCGCATCAGCGCCGAGGTGCGCGAGATGATGCAGCCAATCTCCATTCTCGATCAAGACTTCGACGAGAAGATAGCCCACCTGCCCCATCCCGAAGCCCGCGCCTCGGTCATGGAGCACGCCATCCGCGCCCAAATTCACGAACGGCTGGAGCAGAACCCGGTCTTCTACGAGCGCCTCTCCCAGCGCCTCGCGAGAATCATCGAGCAGATGCGGGCCCAACTCATCGACGCCGCTGAAGCCTACCGGCAGATGGCTGTGCTACAGGGAGAGATTCACGGTGAGGCCACCATCGCTGCCCGCCATGGCCTGTCGCCGGTGTCCCTGGCTATCTACGAGATCCTACAGGAACCGTACGGAGTTGGCGAAGAGGAGAGATTCGCCAGGCAAGATGCCTGCTCATACGTAGTCGACGTAGACGACGGTTTGCGGGATGTCGCGTTGAGGGTCGAGGAAGTGCTAAATGGGCACGCGGTGATCGAGTGGCAAACCAACGAAGACGTGCAGCGGCAGATGCGCCGGGACGTGAAGGGCAGCCTCCGCACCACGGGTTTGTACACCGAGACCCAGATGGACGAGTTCGCCAACCTCATCGTGCAAGTCGCCAAGAGCAGGGTGTAGCATGGGCGAAAGCGGCCAGGTCCAGTTCGGCGATGCCACCATAGAGTATGAAGTGCATCGTAGCCAGCGCCGCCGCAAGACCGTTCAGATAACGATGGACGGCGGCCGCGTCCTGGTTGCCGCCCCGGTGGATACTCCGGACTCGAGGCTGGAAGCAATCGTCCACAAGAGAGCGCCTTGGATCCTGCGGCAGTCTCCTGAATTTTCCTCTAATGCTCCACGAAAGCGTTTTGTCAGTGGCGAAACACTCCCCTACCTAGGCCGCAACGTGCGCCTGATCATTGAATCTGCCGCCGTAATTTCGACGCAGGTCAGGTTCGACCACTGGAGCTTTCGCATCGCCGTGCCCTTCGGGTTAGACGGATCAAGACGTTACGACGGGACCAGAAAGGCACTTATACATTGGTATCGCAAGCGAGCCGCGCAGCGCTTGCCCCAGGCAGTGGAGACTTGGCGAAAGCAACTAGCGCTGCCTGAATCACCTGAAGTCCTGATCCGAGACCAGCGCCAGCGTTGGGGCAGCTGCGCCCCTGACGGCACCCTCCGCTTCAACTGGCGCGTCGTCATGCTGGCACCTGCCCTGATCGAGTACGTGGTGGTCCACGAACTCGCACACCTAAAAGTTAATAGCCATTCAACCGAGTACTGGGTGCTGGTTTCCAATCTGCTTCCGGACGCACAACAACGCCGCCAACGGCTCCGGGAAGCAGGCAGAATTCTGCCATTATAATAACCCTTATAATGTATTCATTGCTGGACATTTCCATATAATATACTGCCTCAATTCGTCGCCACAATCCAACGCACAATGGACAACCTTTCAGTAATTGAGAATTGAGCAATTCCTGGTTGGTCGAGCCAAAGAAGTGGATGTGGTCGTCCAATACAACTATGGCCTCGTATCCAGAATTCATTGGGTATTACATATCGGAGCCCAAAGAAGCGGTTGATCATAGGAAAACGGCAACTAAAAGACTGTCCGCTATCGCTTCATTCTTTAAGTTGAGCTGGAGCCAAAGGAGAAGACATTCAATATAATTCTGGATGGCGCAGACAACCTATACCTTATAATCAATTCCAGCAGGGTCTTTGCCGATCGGCAGGGATTCAACGAAATGGGAAGCGAAGATTAGATTCATGACCGTTTCTGGAGAGATCGAGCACCTAGGGAACCTCTGAATAAGTCCCTACCCACTTGATGGGGGAAGGTCAGGATGGGGGTGAAGTCGTCAATTCTGTAGTTGGCGAGGTTCCCGCCCTCGCGGGAACGACGGACCGAAGGGGACTTATTCAGACTTTACTTAGATTCTCTAGTAGTGTGGCACCAAGGAACGGCACTTGCTGCTAGTGCTCACAGCAGGAAAGAGGTAGACTTACTACTAGCGATCCTCTTTGCAGATTCTGTGTTCTCAAATTCCTTGTAGGCGTGGTTGGCGGTCGGGATTCTGGTGCCGTGTTGCTATTAGTTGCAATCGTTGAAAGGTGTTTGGATTGCACTCGTTTTATGGTTATTCCAGAATTACCAGACGGTCTGCTATGTTTAGACAGTGCTCGTTACCAGGTTCCATTGAAAGACCACTGAATGCAAATTCCTGGGCCTTTTCTGTCTGCACCAGATGAATGGCTAGCCAAGCCATTCTAGACAAATCGTCGGCCTTAGCTTCAGAAATCCGAGCCTCCAGTCGGTCAAGCATTGTTTGAGCTAGTTGCCGTTTCGCATCGACCGGCAATGCCAATTCGGTATACCTTCGATTCAATAGGTTAGCCGTGTTCGAGACGTCGTAAAAAGGCACGCTCTCAAACTGGGCTCTCTCAACAAATGCATCTCAAACTGGGCTCTCTCAACAAATGCAGGATCTCCCCAAGATGGTCTTGGAGGCGGTGATAGGCATTTCCCAGCATATGCCAAGCTCTGGCAGAATCAGGGCCGTTTTCGTCGCGTTGCAAAAACAGTCTAATGTATTCGATAGCCTCCTGAAGATCCACTTCGGTGCCCCGCTCCATTCGCCACTTAGCCAGGAGGAGCCAACCCGGATTGTAGGCACGGCAGACCATCTCAATGATTGGTCTGTAATCCTCGAATTCCTCTCCTCTATCAATGCGGTTCGAAATATTTCTTACGCAGCTTTCCAGCCCCTTCGAGAGGTTAAGGTTGATATCGGTAATCGAACTTGGGCTGAACATCTGCAGTATCTGAATGTCCGCTTGGATAGCAGACTTAAGGACATTAACCTGGAGTTGCTGCTTGCCAAAAGCGCTCGCGGCCAAGGGCAAACTAATAAACTCTTGGTCATCATCTGCTAGTCTGGCCTCTGCCAAGGAATAATGCAGGAGTGCCTCTATACCATTTTCTACCTCAGCACGCTCCTCAGTAGAGCGTATCAGGACGGCTTCCAATGCGATTCTTGGGACCGCAGAATTCCACCCAGCTAACGTCATGAAAATTCGCTGCCCACACGGTGATAGTGCCTTGAACGTGCGTTCGAAGAGGGCGGTTAGTATGTCACCACTGCCCGCAACGACATGTCTTGGAGACCTAAACTGCTTCTTATCAGCGATTTCACCAAGTAGAATTTTAATGACGTACGGATGTCCACCAGACTGGGTTACAATTTCCGAGATATGGCTCGGCTGAAGGAGGTGTTTTATTCTCAGATTTGAGGCAGTGCGATCAATGAGCAACCTGGATTCGGCATCCGTCATTCCCCCCACTTCTAAGGGGTAGTCCCCCTTGAAGGTTCGTAGCCTGGTGGTGATTAAAATTTTGCTGGGGGCCCTGATGGAATTTTCCAGCCAGTTGAACATCTCGACGGGGTTCCGTACTGTCTCAAAATTATCGAAGACGAACAGGCATCTGCCTCCATCGGAATCTTGGAGTTGCTGCTGGAAATACTCTCTGGCTTTGAAAGTCTTCTCACTCCAAGCGTTCTCGGGTAAGACAAAAGTTGCGTATTGATCAGCAACATCTTCAGGAGTCAGAACGCCAGGCCGCACCATTCGAGGACCCGAAGGACGCAAGTCTATGTCCCTGGCGCTGAACCATACCACCAAGTCAAACCTGTCTTGGCCATAAAGTTTCTCGATGACCTGGACGGTTGTCGAGGTTTTGCCCACTCCACCCGCGCCCTGTAGAGTGATCACTGCATGGCGATCGTCCATTATCAAGTCCAAGAGATCACTCTCAAGCTGTTGACGGGCCACATAGTCCGGCGCTGGGCCTGGGGCGTTCGAGAAGCAGTTTCCTCTAGCAAGCAACTCCCCATAACCTGCGGTTTCGCTTGTCAGCAGGCTACCAGGATCGGTCAGATAAGGTGCCGAGTCGGCGGATTGCTTGTCGTCTGTTGCAAAGGAAAGGAGTTCAAAGTTTCTATCACTGAAGCTGCCATTAGGGAGGAAAAAATCATCCAATTCCGGATCGCTCACCATCAACGACACAAACCGTGGCGAACCAATATGAATGTAGACTCCATTAAGTAACGAATGGTGAGTTTCCCGTTTGAGGTGATCGAAATCATCTGTTTGTGGTGTAATGGACGATACCCGGTATTTTCCAGAGAGATTCCGGTACAAATAGACCCAAGGGCGTTGAAACAAATGGAAATTTTGATACAGTATGTCCAAGCTTTCACGCAAGTGAAGCGACGCAGGGCCCGATGCGTCAGGCCTAGTAGCTCCATGCCCTCGTGTCTTGTTTCGAAGCGTGGCGAACAATCTAAACCACCGCTTCAGATCTGATTTCGCAGGCAGATCTTCTCCATCTATACCGAGGGCGTCCAAGGTAGATTTGAGCGAGGACACCGATCGGTACTGCCAAGAATTTGGGCTGCAATTCTCGGTCAGTTCCCTGCGTTCTTGTTGCAGGTCAGAAATCAGATACTGTGAAGCTGGACCCGAAAGCACATCGTTTACCGCATCGCTCCATTCACCAAGCCCGTTGGCTCTAACCAGCTTATGTTCGAGACGGTAGCGATTCCCATTGACATCATTTTCGATGGCGGCGATTAACCCAAGTACTACGGTCTTGACAATCGCTTCCCCAGTCAGCAATAGAGCAAAAAAATACGAGAAATCTGAGTCTTCCTTGTCGATGTCGGCTCGTTCAAAGAGACCGTCAATTAGCCTGTGATTCATTTTTGCGATCCTCAGACAAACGACACTTCTGTGGTCCCCGTCAGCCATTTCCTGTGGTTTGACGAACCCGAGGCTAAGGATAGTTCATTTTGCAAAGCTAGACAAGTTAGCGGCCCGCTGAAATCCGGGGCAGAAGAAATTTTGGAATCTTTGAAGGGGGTTCGTTTTAGTTCGAATAGCCGATCGCATACGCTCGAAGGGAATGCCGGTCTGTGGCTCCATCGGAACCCCGATGTGGCGGCCATCGACGGGAGGCTGGCCCACCGGCTGTTCCTGGCCGTCTGCCAGTTCCCGGCCATGCGGGCCTCCTGGCTCCATGAGGTTGTCGGCGGCTCCTCCGGCGAGGTGGGCCGCCATCTGCGCCGGTTCGTGGACATCGGCCTGGTGGCGGTGTTCGACGGACGGCACTACCTGGCTGAGCGTATGTGCTTGTGGCGCCGGCAATTATCCAGGGGCCCAGGCACGCCGCGCTTTCCGCCGCTGCCCGGAGGTTATACCACGTGACGGGCTTCAGCCCGGTGATGGTGAAGGATGTGGTCGCGGACGTGCCACTGCCGGGCGTACCCGCGAAGGTGGCGCTTTCCGACCATTCAATGTGGTACCTGTCGATGGTAGAGGTGCCCGGGTCGGCGGGCGCGGTCCACGACAGAATCATCTCTCTGGGCCGATTATTTGTGAAAGAATCGGTCGGGGCCCCGGGAGCTCGGTCGTCCTCCGTGCTGGTCACAGTGGCGCTGTTGGGCGCGCCGATGGCGTAACCCGTGCACTTGATCGTGCCCCTCGGCCAGGAAAGCGTCTCTCACTACCCCGCTGAATTCGCTAGCAACCAGAACCTTCAGAACGGCACCTCCGCGTTCTCGGTGAACACCACCCCGGCGGTCAGGTACCCGCCCTCCGGCAGCGGCACTATCTCGTACCGCGCCTGCGTGATCGACCAGGCGGTCCGGTCGACATTCATCAACAAATCCACCGCAATGTCGGCGACATCAGCGTACCGTTGCCCCAGGTACTGCTCCCCACGGGTGGATATATAGACCATGATGGTCCATTCCTTCTCGGCCTGTCCCTTTTCGTAGAAGGTGGTGTGCCCGCTTTGCCAGACACGGATGATGAACCCGCCGCACCTGGGGGCTTCCTGGAGGGGGCCTCCGTCCACGTCAGCGTTGGGATGCCTGCCCTTAACGTACTCCAGCCAGTTGTCTACCGTTATCATGGACGATTACCTCGTTGGCCG
The DNA here is from genome assembly GCA_964291565.2 of Dehalococcoidia bacterium. GTDB lineage: Bacteria > Chloroflexota > Dehalococcoidia > Lucifugimonadales > UBA3495 > Bin22. Next base: position 2,607,372 of record OZ219949.1, on the reverse strand, counting down.
GTTCCGTTTGCCTTTAGCAGTTGGTTCCTAGAAACTGCTAAAGGCAAACGGAACCTATTCACCGGTTGGCCAAAGTCAACGCGATACTGGTTGATATGGGATTCGCCTTCCAGGTCCCGCGGCTCATCCCAGTTCAGGGTGATCTCGCCATGCCCGGAGGCCCGGCCCACCAGGTTCACGGGGGCGTTGGTGAATGTCGCGTAGAGATTTCTGGGCGTCCGGGCGGAGTTCGACCAGTCGCCGAGTAAGGCGTTGCCGGAGCGCACCTGCACCTCGTATTTCTTTCCGGCGGTCAGACCCGATTCCGTTCCCGATATGGTGTAGATCCGCCCGCCGGGGGTGGCGTTGTTGACCACCACCCAACTGCCGGAGGGAAGCTCCTTGTAGCGCACGTCGAAGCGGGTGATGCCTCCGCCGGTGTCCGATGGCGCGTTCCAGGTCAGTTCGATGGCCGGACCTGCCTTGGGGGTTGCCGTGATGCCGGTGGGCTTGCCGGGTGTGCCGTACGCAAAAACGCTAGCAATGTCGTCGGCCCAACCGGAAGTCAGGTAGTTGCCGGTGCCCAATATCCGCGCAAGTATCCGATACTCATAGGTTTTCCCCACCGTTAGGGTTGTGCTGTCGTTAGCGGTCGTAGGCGCCTCGGAGCCGATGGTGGGACCGAATATTGTCACGGGAGAACTCCAAGTGGCACTTCCCGCTTCCTTCCGTTGATAAACGTAGGAATCTATTGCGCTGGCGCCTCCCTTGTTCGTGGGCGCGGTCCAGGACAGTGTTACGGTGTCAGGCGCGGTGAGAGTGGCGCTGAAGTTGGTGGGCTTGCCCGGGGCTGACAACTGCGCTGCCGTCACTGGCAGAGCGATGGGGGCAGCGGAGCTGGCAGCGCTGTAAGGTCCTGGACCGGCGGCGCTGACCGCCCGCACCCGGAAGTGGTAGTCCTGGCCGCCGGTCAGCCCGTCCACGGTCAGCGAGTCGCCCTCGGCATCCTCGGTGTCCACCTTGGTTGATGGGTTGAAGTCCGCGTTGTCGGCGTACTCCACGGTGTAGTAATCAATGGGCGAAGTGCCGGCCTCCTGCGGAGGTATCCAACTCACTTCCACCTGCCCGTCGCCTAGCGTCAACCCCAGGGCGAATATCCGGCCGGGGGCCTCGTCATCGTCGGCCACGGTCACGCTGGCCATGGCCGACACGCCTACCGTGTAGCCATCGCCGGGCAAAACAGCGGCGGCAATCGCGCCATCCGGCTCGTCCACCAGGTCGTCGGTGGTGACCACAGTTAGGGTACCGCTGCTCTCTCCGGCCGGAATGGGAACTTTGAAGGCACCGGGAGAGGCATCGGTAAGCCCGGCCTCGCCCGAGATTGACACGCTGACGATGAGGGCTTCGCTGACCGGGGCGCTGGCGGTAACGGTAAAGACCACTTCGGTCCCTTCATCGACCGGCGTGGTTACGGCGGCGATGGAAACCGTGAGACCGGAATCCGGCGCAGGCGTGGGCGTGGGCGTGGGAGTAGGTTCCGGCGTGGGTTCCGGCGCAGGCGTGGGTTGGGGTGTGGGCTCTGGCTCGGGTGTGGGAGTTGGTTCCGGTGTGGGAGTGGGCGCCTGCTGTTGGTGTCCAGTTGCGGCATATGCGACGGATATCGATGCCAATACCGGTATTACTCCGGCAATTGCCAGGGCGAATATCCCCGCGGACAGGGCAAATAATACTAATCTCTTGGGGTCAGGTCTCTTGGTCTCAGGTACCTTACTCCGGCGCCTTTTCAACTCCACGTCTGCATCCAAGCAGAGACGCACGGTCAAAGAGAGGAAAAGACCGAGAAGCCAGGCTCACGTCTCCCTTTCCCTCAGACGCAATCAATGTTGGGAGGGAAAATGAAGACAGAAGGCCCCGGATAGCCCCCGCCCTGCCTTTGACAGAAGCGGAAGGCAGAGGCTATCCTGAATGCGTTGGGTCCCGATGCCCCAGGGCTTCGGGGCTCCAGCCGTCATGGTGGAGTTCGGCCCGCCAAGAGTTGGACTCCATCATGATTTCTCGTCTATGTCACCTCAACAGTTTTCCGTTGTCTTTCTACTGTTGGCCTCCTTCTGAATTTGCCGTTACCTTCTGCAACATGCTCATGAAGCCTCTCACCTCCTCCTGGGTGACTCCTCTCTAGAGAATGGAGTTGACCTCTTGCAGTTGCTGCATCATTCGGGTTATGACGGCCATTCCTTCCTCCGTCAATACCAGCTCCATCGCGCCTCGATCGCTTCGGGAGCGGCGCCTCTGGATCAGTCCTCTCTTGACGAGGCGGTCCACGTTCCGGCTTATGGAGGCGGTGTCTATGGGTACCAGCCTGGCCAGCCCCGTTACCGTGTCTGCCTGGCCGCTATAGAACAGGTCGAGTATGGCGAACTGGACCGGGATAATCTCAAAAGGAGCAAGCTTGTCTTTGGCCAGCTTGGCATACGCGCTTACCAGCACGGCCGCCAAGCGACCCAGGGGCCCAATGTCTCCCAAGTCCCCGGTCGATTCCTCAAGTTTTCCTGTTGCTGTATGCGTAGTCAAATCTAATGCCCGTCCCCCGTGGTGAGGGAAGATTCAGGCCCTGGCGCCGAATATTGCAGAACCAATGTTTGTCAAATCATGATTTCATCAGGTGGTCGAGTTTTTCGCCCGATTTAGGATACAGGACGGGTGCGAAGACAAAGCGAATTTCCGGGCTGGCATTGCGAAGGTTTTACGAAAATTTCTCCGCTGGAAGCCGTGCTTCGCTGTATTCTCAAATTCAAGCGCGCCGGTGCGAGGGGTTAAATGCGTTGGAGGATGTTAAGGCGAGTCTGAAGCTTCGGACGCCGGTAGCGTTCCAATTTAGGTGGTATGGACCTGTAGGGGCGGGTTTGAAACCCGCCCTGGCAGCCCGTTAAAGTCCCTCAAGACTGAGAAACCACCCGAATCGGAACGCTGCCTTGGACGCCACGCTCATTGACCATTCGGCATCGGTCCCTTATGAGACCCAAGAGGCGGCCGGATCCATTTGCATCCGCCGGTGCTGGCTCGGAATTGCTGTCGGTAACGATGCGCAGGGGCTTGGACTAGCCTGATCCTTGCATAGAACGCCTTGTTCACTGCGGCCCGATGTTCCGGTCCCTGGGCATATGGTATCCCACACGAAATTCCGTAAAGATGTAGCGGGATTTCCTCGGATTGTCGCCCAGTTTCCGCCTGAGTGTCTTGATGAAGGCCTGTAGCAACCTATGATTGCCCGTGTATTCAAGCCCCCAGACCTGTTGCAGCAGATAATCATGAGTCAGCACGAGCCCGGCATTGGCAGAGAGTTCGACAAGGAGTTTGTACTCGGTATCGGTAAGCTGGACCGGCTGACCCGCGATGGTCACACGCCGTTGCACGTAATTGATCTCCAAATCTCTAAATGAGTAGGGCCCCGTTGGCTTGATATAAGCGGCAGCCACTCTTTTGCGAAGGGCTGCCTCGGTCCTGGCTACCAGTTCTGCCGGTGAAAAGGGCTTGACCACATAATCGATGGCGCCTGCGCTCAGGAGCCTGACAATGGTAGGGTCGTCAGTAAACGGAGACAGCAAGATCACCGGCGCCTCGGTATTTCCCAGGATGCGCTGCATCGGCTCGAAACCGTCGGTACCGGGCGGGGCCAGGTCCACCAGGATGATGTGAGGCTGCCCCGATCGGATCAGGTGTTCCACCTCCAGGGGGTCGCCTGTCACCACATCCTCGTAGCCTGCCTCAGAAAACGTCCGCTTGATGTGCCTCTGTATCTGCGGATCGTTGTCCACCACGAGAATCCGTACCCGTTCCGCCGTCGTTTCACTGATTATCCGGGGAAACTGATTGGAATCGTTGGGAGAGACTTCCCTATCCCCTTGGGCCGCAGGAATCGTAAACGTGAACCGCGAGCCAAGGCCCAATCCTTCGCTCTCCGCCCAGATGCGTCCATTGTGGGCTTCCACAATTCCCTTGCAGATGGCCAGGCGCAGGCCCGTTTCTTCCGATATCATGGCTGCTGTGTCGCCATCGGTTCGAGAGAACTTCTTGAACAGGTGCGGCAGTTGCTCGGGCAAGAGACCTCTGCCCTCGTCGGCGACGGTGATGACGATATAGAAGTGCTCATGGGAAGCGGTGACCGTTATTGGGGACGACTCGGGCAAGTTCCTGGCGGCATTGGCCAGCAGGTTGCTCAGAACCTGGACAACTCGCTGCCGGTCCGCTGCCATCCTGGGCAGGTCCTGCGGCAAGGAGACATCGATCCTGTTTCTGCCGCCGCTGCGCAGGAAGGCTTCTCTGGCCTGATCGACCACATCCGCCACGCTGGTTGGCTCGGGAGTGACCGACAGCAATCCAGTCTCGATGCGAGTGACGTCGAGCAGGGCGGTAATCAGATTGTGCATCCGGTCTGCCTGTTCGTCGATTATCCGGAAGAAGTGATGCATCTCGGCGGGGTCGAGCAACGACGATGAGCCCAGCACCGTAGTAGTGGACCCTTTGATGGTCGTTAACGGCGTCCGCAATTCGTGACTCACCATGCCGAGGAATTCGGAGCGCTGCCGCTCCAGTTCTTCCAATGGCGTCATGTCCTGGATGGTGGCGACCACCGACTCGACCTCGCCCTCTTCCGAGAAGATGGGAGCGACACTGACAAAGGTGGGCACCGCCCGGCCGTCCGGGAGGTGAATGACTATCTCCTCGGCCCGCACCGTCTCGCCGTTGCGTATCGCCCGCTCCGTCGGGAATTCTTCAGGCCTTATCTCGCGCCCGTCCGGACGCCTAAAAGTCAAGACGCTGAGGATATCCGGCAACTCGTGGCCCGGCTGGTGATGACCCCGCACGATGCGCAACGTCTCCGGGTTCAGCGACAGCAACTCTCTTGTTGTCCCGTCGAAGGTCAGCATCCCCACGGGCGAAATATCCACCAATGCCTGGAGGCTGGCCCTGGCCCGCTGCTCTTCCCGGTACCGGAGGGCGTTGATTATGGCCTGCGCTGCCTGGGCGGCGAACAGGTCCAGGGTTTCCTCGTCTTCCGGGGAAAACTCCGCCGTTCGCTCCTTGTTGGCCAGGTAGATAATTCCGATGGGCTCGTCCCGGTGAAGTATCGACGTTCCCACCAGGCTCCGCATTCGCGGGTGATGCTTGGGAAATCCCGCCGCCGCTTCGTGTTTGGCGACTTCGGCCAGCCTCAGCGGTTTGTGGACATCGCGGATGTGTCCCAGCAGCCCCGACGCCCAGGGCCAATTCCCGATACGCTCTATCTCTTCGGAAGTGAGGCCCGAGACGGCGAGCTCACTCACCTGTCCGGCTTCGTCGAAGATCAGCACCGCGCTGTACCGGGCTTCGGTCAGCGTTCGAGCCTCATCCGCGACCTTCTGGAGCACGGCTCTCAGGTCCAGGTGCTCATTAATCCGGAGACTGGCTTCCCTTAGTGCGGTAAGCCTGTCCAGCATCGTCGGAATCTTGAGGTCCAACATGTCGACTTGCCCTGGATTGCCCCGTGGTGTGCTGACGTCGAACAATTCCATAAATCCCCCGTTCAATACAACCCTGCTAAATCAACAAGAGGGTCCCGGATAACCATATAGAAACGCTACCAAATCCTGCCCAGTGGCCTCGGCGACTGCGCCCTGACCGCTGAAATTCGCCCGGCCAAAGGTTCCTCGGTCCCAGCATCAAGGCCGGTCGTTTTGGTGGCGAGAGCACGGGATCAACAAGACGTCGGCGGCCTGATGAGTGGGCTGCAGGGTGGACTTCTCTAAGAAAAAGGGGGGGCAAAGGCGAAAATCGGGTTGCGATTAGCTAGGAAAGGCGCATCGGTATCCCGCATCTTGGTAGTGAAACGACTAGGGCCGATCGACAATTAAGTTCCCCATACAATAGCGGCAACCAGGTGCAGGGCTGACAGGTAGTAGAGGCTCTTCCGGTCGTATCTGGTCGCGATTCTGCGCCACTGCTTCAGTCTGTTGAAGGCCCCTTCAATCAGGTTTCGTTCCCGGTACAACTCCCGGTCGTATTGCCAAGGGTCTCCGCGGTTGGACTTGGGCGGTATGACCGCTTCTGCCCCAAGGTCCTGGATGAAGCCCAGAATCCCATTGCTTTTATACCCCTTGTCAGCGATGACCGCCTCAGTTTCAATACCGGTCAACAGGGGTATAGCCTGGGGGACATCGGCTTCCTGTCCTCCGGTGAGCGCAAGGCGTACCGGTTGACCCTGGGCATCAGTCACCACATGTATCTTGGTACTCAGGCCTCCACGGGACCGCCCCACAGCTTCACCCTGGCCCCCCTTTACCACACACCGCCTGCTGGTGCGTCCGGACTATGGTGGAATCAATCATCACATACCGGTTGTCCGGATCATCCAGCAACACCTGAAAGACCTTCTTCCAGATGCCGGCCCTGGCCCAGCGGGTGTAGCGTTTGTGGACACTTTTCCACTTGCCGTACTCTTCCGGCAGGTCTTGCCATTCCGCCCCGCTACGCAATACCCATAGCACTCCATCCACAAACAGGCGGTTGTCTTTGGCGGTTACTCCTACTGAATCAGGCCGACCAGGCAGCAATCCTTCAATCTGTTTCCACTGGTCATCGTTAATCTGCCGCCCTTCCATCGGCCACCACTCCACCACACTGACTCTGTTGCCACCGTATTCTACTGATCTTGACCGGCGATATCCCTACCCATAGCCCGTCGGATACAACCTTTATTTGTCGATTAGCCCTAGTCCGTCCACGAGATATACTCTCATGTTTTGAGCGATTATAACACTCTAGGCGATATGTTCCTACTTACCGGAGTTTGTTACACATCATATCTGAAAGAGTTCACCGATATGACACGGTATATGCTCTCGAATGCCCCGCATGTAGTTCCGGTATGTCTCGCCTTTGAAGCTGGGAGGGTCTGAGCTCGATTGCGTCCTCGAGCAGTTTTGATCCCCACCGCTCAAGAACGTCTACATCGCCCCTGGTTATTGGGTCAGACACCTTCACCTTGTTCTCGGCACGGCTAAGCTCCATGCGCTCCTCTCCGGTTGGGCCTCTCTTGCGGGTAAGCCACCAGGTACCAAACGCAATCAGGACGAGTACGGCTATCGCGAGCAATGGCATAAAATACCTACCTAGAGTGAGTCATGAGCGTCAATGCTTGGCTGCGCTTTATCAGGCCCTTGACCGCCGCCAGTGTACCTCCCACTAGAGCCACGAAAGGAACATTTACCGCGTTGTGAGTTGTTTCTGCCGGCACTCCAGACTAAATCATCACGACGAACAAACCCACAAGAGATGAGTAGGCCGTACCAAGAGCCGCGAGCACAATCTTCCGCAGCGGAATCGTCAAGCCGTCCCTGGTACGTTCAGACTGGATCGTAACGGTTGCTCCCGTTTTTGCTCCGTCACAAAAAATCAGGGTATGGCGCTTCCGCACATTGCAGGCATTTCTTCCCTAACGGTATTGATAAGTATGGCCTGGTCCTGGATTCTGCCCGGTGCTCCTCCCCGAATCATCCCTATCACTTCCCCCCACTCGTTGACGACCGCGTATCCACTGCCATCCGGTGGGTGCATATTTTTCCGTAGCGTCATATAGCGTTCACCTACCCCGTCCACGACAGTGTCGGCGGGAAGACCCTCATCCGAGAAGCCCAAAACGTATACGGTGTCTTGGACCCTCAGCCCGTCCGAATCGCCGATCCTGAGCACACTTCTCTCGAAGATGTCTAGCGGCAACTTTGGTTGTACCCAGATGCAGGCTAAATCGTAGGCCTCACTCACGCCCACGACGACCCCATCATTCTTCCAACCTGCCCCGTCCTCCACAACCACGCCCTGGTAGTCCCCCACCACGCTCCTGGTGGTGATAATCACCGCTGGAAGCGCCAGACCATACAGTTCCGTAAAGAATCCGGTCCCCTGTAAATGCGTCCCCTTTGGAAATACCCGGACCAGACTCCCGGTGGCGTCTGCTACCCTCTGGTAGGGAAGGGGAGTCTGTGTGGGTATTTGGACCAGTGGAGGCGGATAAGGTGTGTAAGTTGGGTAGGGCGTGTATGTGGGAGGAGGAACGGGAGGGGTATGGGTGGGATAAGGCGTATAGGTTGGGAGCGCCGATGTAGGCAAAGGGGTCGGGAAGGTGATGGGCGTTGCCGTTGGCAACGGCGTGGGGAACACCACTGGTGTTGGCGTCAGCTGAGGGGTGGCCGTGGGCGGAGGTGTGGCCGTGGGCGGAGGGGTGGGAGTAGGACTGGCGCACCCGAGGGCAACCACCATAAAGATGGATACGATAAACGATGAATAGAACTTCCATTCCAGGTTTCGAATGGTCATCTTTATCCCCCCGGTCCTTCCCTCATCCGGCTAACCAAAAAGCAGAGCCCAATCGTCGCAGGGACTGTACTAAACACCACCAAGAGAAGAACCGGATATGCGCCCGCCGATATTTCGTCCGATCCTGTTTTTGCCCAATCAATTATTGCCACGGCGACCGAAGCGATGATGGAGACAGGCCCCCACGCGAGACCGAGGAGAAGACCGTGCCAAATGCGTAGGTTGGACACGAACGCGGCACTAATGCCGCCAATAATGGGCCCAACAAAAAATGGCAGAGCGTAGATAGCTTCCATCGGAAGGATATGCTCGGTATTCAAGAAACACCCTCTTACCCGGGATCACGGTCCCAGCTCGGCCAGGGCTTCCTCTTGGGTTGCGAATATAGGCAGGATGAGATCAAACCCACTCATTGTGAAGATCGCCCGAACCTCTGAACTGAGACAACAAAGACGCACCTCGATACCCTGAGACTTGGCTATCATCAGCAGGGAGCGCAACCCCGCACTGCTGACAAAAGTGACGGCGGCGAGGTCGATAACGACCGCCCGGTCTCCGGCCTTGATTTGCGCTACTACCGCCATCCTGAAACCTTCCGCCGTGGAACTGTCTAGCCGCCCCTCGGCATGTACAAGTAATCCTTTCCTGATGCGCTCAGACCGGATCATGTCGTATCTTTCTCCTCTTTTGTTCTGCCTGCCTTTTGAACACTAGGTGTTGTCCGTCCTCGGCCTCTATCACCTACCTGGAGTCTTCTAAGGCGAAATTGTCTGCCAAGGGCAGGGCACTCTTGTAATCTTGCTCCCGCCAAAGCAAGTCCTGGATATCCCTTCTCGATGATCATGAAGTCGACCGCGCGGGAATATTCGACCCTGGATTCGTACTCGCCAGCACAGGAATTCCAACCGGTTGATCCCTGCATATTTCCGGCAGAAATTCCCTTGGATTGTCGATCGACCCTAATCCCCCGGTGAGGGCGCGGCGGCCAATTCCCCTTCGTCCCAGTCGGGGCCGTTCACGTGGTCGTAGAGTTCCTCGATTTCGGCCGGCGGAGGCGCGGTCAGCAGGGTGACTATGTAAGCGGCGATAACGGCCGCCACGAACCCTGGCACCCCGGGATTTATACTCCAGACCCCTAGGGCTTCCATCTGGTCCATGGTGGCTTCAAAACCCAGCAGGTCAGCCACGGTGGAGTACCGTTCGCAGCCAAGGCCGGCCAGCCACCACCAGGTGGAAACTACGGTGCCGGAAACCACCGCCGTCAGGGCCCCCCAGCGGTTGAACCGGCGCCAGTACAGGGCCAGGATCAGGGCGGGACCAAAGGCCGCCCCCATTCCACCCCACGCCAGGGAGACCAGGGCGAAAACCGACTCGGGGGAAACAATGGAAATGGCTGCCGCAATGACGCCTACCAGCACCAACATGCCCCGGCCCATCCAGACACGGTATTGAGTCTGCATGGAGTAGGTGATTCGCTTGATAACCGGCAGATCGTCGGTGGCGATAGCTGAGGCCAGGAGCAGCTGGGAGTCGGCGGTGCTCATAACGGCGGCAATGACCGCGGTGAGAAGGAGGCCGGCAACCACCGGGTGGAAGAAGGTCTCGGCCACCACCAGGTAGAGCTTTTCGGTGTCGGGTAATGCAATTCCCCGGTCCAACAGGGCCGGGGCGGCGACTAGGCCCATCAACAGGGCGAAGAGAAAAATCAGCACCACCCAGACTGCGCCCACGTTCCTGCTGCGACTGACGTCGCTCTCCCGCTGGACGGCCATGAAACGGGAAATAATCCGGTGCGCCCCGAAGGCTCCCAGACCCCAACCAACCGAGGACAAGAAGAACAAGACCCCCAGCTGGGAGTTGTCCTTGTCGGTGAAGGGATTCCAGAATCCGGGAGCGGTAGATTCCAGGCCCTGGAAGGGGTTGCTCACCGTCAGAATCAAGGTCACCGGAATGATGATGAAGCCCGCCAGCATTATCAGGGACTGAAAAACGTCGGTGCGTGAAACGGCCAGGAAGCCGCCGATAAAGGTATAGGACACCACAGCTATCAGGGAGACAATGACTCCAAGATTGTGGCCCTGTGCCATTTGGTCCAAGCCAAACACTACCTCAAGCAGCTTGGCTCCGGCGATGAGACCGGAACAAACGTAGAGCGTAATGAAGTAGATGCCTATCAGGCCGGAGAGGGTGCGCAGCAATCCGCCGGTATCCCCAAAGCGCTTTTCGAGGAACTCGGGGAGGGTCAAGGAATTCTCCGCCGCCATGGAGTAGCGGCGGATTCGCCGGGCCAGGATGGTCCAGGCAAGCCAGTAGCCCAGGATTATGGAAGCGATGGTCCACAGGTGCATCATGCCGGCGGCGAAGGCCAGGGCCGGCAAGACCAGCATGGTCCAGCCGCTGGCGGCAGAGGAAGCGGCGCTCAGGGCAGAAGTCATGTAACCCATCTTGCGCCCGCCCAGCACATAATCGGACATGTCGTCCATGTGCCGGGACCTGACGATGGCGATGCCGATGAGGACGGCAAAATAGGCGATGAAGACAATGAGAATCCAGACGGCGTTGGCGGGCATGGGTGGTAACCTCGACAAGTTCGACTGGCGGCAAAGTCAGGCCGAACTTTCAATGGTAAGAGTGCAAGCTCTCGATAAGAGATATGACTATTGTGGTGAGGCCATGGGGCCTCCCTTCAGCTGGACTCGCCAAACGCGACGAGACATTTCATAAATCCTTACTTTCCCTGCAGGGGGTGTTATTAGGGTCCCGATTGAGCCGGTAATCTCTGGCGGAGCGGGGCAACCAGCTGGTCTACCCCTGCTTTATTGGGGTATCAGACTGCCAGAATCCATACTCCTTCTCCGGCCCCAGGGCTGTCGGATTACGCTGGGCGAAAGCCCGTCACTTCCGGTAAGTCGGCAACCACGGACCCGTAGGCTGCACGATTTTCAGTGGGCAGGAATCACTCTCCTTGGACCAAAGACGAAAATAGATTGGCCCGACGGAACTATGAGAAGGGACTCCCAGGGGCCCTTCGATCGGTCAGGTCAAATCGGATCCGGGGTATTGGCGACCGCGTATTGAACTCCTACAATTCGTCCTCTTGCAGCAGGTTGATGGCCTGGATACGCGGCGATGGGGAAAGACAAGGCCCTGTCCTTCTAGCCCATCGTCTTATCTCCCCTTTGGCAATTGCGGAGCGGCCGCTCACCCTGGGCCAAAGTCACCGGATTGCCCGGGCAACACCTAAGCGAAACTGCCGGCAGGACACATTACCCTCAGCGCAGCCACGACCAGGGCTGCCTCCTTTCAAAGCAGCCACCAACCCGAGAAGCAAGCCCCATCGGCATTGCGCAGCGCAAGGCATACAAGCAAGAGCGCTCCAACCACTGCCCGAATCAGGGCGATAGGGAGACCAAGAACCGGTAGCGTCAGCCTGGTTAGATTGGGAAATTCCGGAACTGCTGGTGGTAATTTGCTCTTCTGCCCCGGTCGTGCTTGGCCTTCCTAATCAAAAACAATCTCCCAGATGTGGTGGCCTCCTGGCAGGACTCGTCTTGTCCTCTTTGCTGGAGCAGTAAAATCAACCTTGTGGGGTAGTGCGTTCTGGAATTCCTTCGTACTCCCACATATGCGGCACGTGCCCGTGCAAAAAGGCTCCTGCGTGCCTGGGATAATCCAATGATGCTGACATTCACCCATTCACCCCCCCTCAAGGTCAGTAATCCCAGCGGAACTGACGGTCTTACAACAAAACTCGGCGCAAGGGGTTCACCCAACACAGCCCCAGCCCATTCCCCCTTGCACCGACGCAGCCAGGCGGCCCAACAATTCAATTGCTCCGCCTCGTAGATGCCTACTCTATTTATGGTTCCTCTGGTGGCAGAATGTCGGTATTATTACACTCACATCGGAATTATTATTTCATGATAAGTAAGCATTTTATTCCCATACTGTGGGTGCGAATAACAGACATAGCGCCCTTCAGGCGTGACGGCCACATTCTAGCCGATAACTTAGGGTTGTCAAGTGTCCTGCCATATTTGCCGGCAAGCCTCCAGATGTGTCGCGCCGGCGCTGAAGAGGGTTTCGTCCCGGGGTCCAAGATGGGCACCGAAAACACTGAAGCGCCAATGGGAGTCAGAGGCCAATGAAACTCGTATGGTCCGAGCCGCTTTCCTAGGCGCCGCCATGTTGCGAAGCTGTTCTTCCTTGTGTTGGCAATTGACTGAGCGAGCAGGTCTGGGGGTAACCCAGTATGCCAGGAGATCACGAGAACTGCGGCAGGCTAAGAGTTTCCCTGGGCTGCCACACTCATGTCCAGAAAGGAAAGCCCTCGCACCGCGGGCGCGAGGGCAACCGATATGGTCATAGAGGCTCGAGCTTTGGGTCGAGTACTAACGAGTGGCAGACAACGAGTCTGGCCGCTGGAGTTCCGGCAGGCGAAGTGTATCGGACGGCTCTGGCCTTGATGGTGGCGTATTTTCGAAAAAGTTGGAGGTAAACGTTCCGACTGTAGGTTGTCACTCTGTTGGTGTACGATAGTAATGCCGTCAGCGGGACTCCATCGCATTGTCCCTGGCAAGAAGGACCGTTAGAGGGTGAGTTACTTGTCCATTGAGGACATCGGCGCGGCAGGGAACCAGGTCGGGCATCGGGCCCGCGGTCTTGGGACAGCTGCCATCGGCCTGCACGATGTTAGACCGGTCAGGAATCCAGTCCTTCACGTAACGAGATAGGGGTTAGGCAAGCAACTATGTTAATCCCCCGACTACAATAATGATCTGCCAGAGGCAGCTGTGGCCGAGAGAGCCAGGGAGAAAATAAGGTCTGGACCGTAGCTGCGGCTATCTTAGGGCAACCTTGCGACCCTCCTCTTCCCTATTAGTCCGATGAGCCTGTGAGGTGATTAGTTTTGCGTGGAATAACCCGGCCCCTGTTGCTTTTAGTTGCGATGGCTTTTTTTCTTGCTGGGTGCGGAGGCGACCCCGTACTCATAGCCACCGAGGGAAAGTACCATCCTTACAACTTCGTCAACGAACAGGGAGAAATCGACGGGCTGGAACGAAAGCTTGGGGATGAGCTTTGCTGGCGCGCTGACCTTGACTGCGAGTGGGTCATCGCCGACTGGGATTCAATGATTCCTGACCTGATTGCAGGGCGGTTTGACGTGATCCTCGCGGGAATGAGCATCACCGAGAAGCGGGAGCAACAGATCGACTTCACCGAAGCGTATTACCCACCGACACCCTCGCTTTACCTGGCAAGGTCCGGCTCAACTCCCATGCCAGACCTCGGCAAGGTCGGCGTCTCCGAGCCAACCATCTACTCGGATCACTTCCTGAGCGAAGGCAGGTCCTTTATGGGGTATCCTACAACCCAAGACCTGGCTGAGGTGCTGCTGGCAGGCAAAGTGGATGTCATCCTCGTGGACCACGGCTACGGTGTCGAGAAGCTGTCCGAACATGATGCACTGACCCTGGTGAGAGAGGGCCCGCTACTTGACCGTGGCTTGGGAATGGGTATAAGACAGGACGGAATAGAACCGGGCTCGAGGCCAGACACCCAAGGGTCAGGTGGCGAGCTCAAGAATAGGCTCAATACTGCCCTTCGGTCGATGAAAGAAGACGGCAGCTTGAACGAGCTTATCCTCAAATGGGTAGGAGAAGAGGCCTCTCTTTTCGAATGAACAACACAATGCCGCCGACGAGCTCTTGCCTGCAACCGGGTTTAGGTTCGCTTGGCCCTTGCACTGACGCTTCCGCGTCCGCATCAGGCGCCCCGTTCCACTCCCTGACCGACTAGTCGGTCAAATCCTCGGCTAATGGCTCGGTAAGTGGGCGGCAGCTACCTATTGACGGGTGGCGAGGAGTTGGACGGCGGGAGCTTGCGAAGGTAAAAGGCAGGGTCAAACCCGAACCCGGGCTCCGAACTCTTCCCTTAGATGCGCCGGTCACCTCTCAATCTCATCCGCCAGGCCAAAACGCACCGCCCAGACCACCAGTTGCTGCCGGTTCTTGAACCCCAGCTTTCTTTGTATCCCGGACATGGCGTTGCGTACCGTAAGTCCGCTGGTACCTCGAATCCAGCCAATCTCCTGGTAGGTCAGCCCCTGGACAAACAGCTTCAGAATCTCCCTCTCCCGCTCGGTCAGGGCGTTCAACGGCTCCGGGACTTTATCGGCCGAGTCGCCGCGGACCGCCTGGGACAACCCCCGGGCCGCGTCTCCGGGGATGCGGAACTCCCCCTGGGCCACCTCCCACAGTGTGGCGAGCAACTGCTCCTTGCCGGAGTACTTTTGAAGGTACCCGGTGGCGCCGGCGGCGATGGACCGGACGATGGCGTCCTTTTCGTTGGAGGCCGTCAGCATCAGCACCCTGGTTTCGGGCAGACGCTCCGTAATCTCGCGGCAGGCTTCGATGCCGTCCATCACCGGCATGATCAGGTCCATGATTATCACGTCCGGGGCGACCTCTTCTACCAGCTGCAGCGCTTCCGCCCCGTCCATCGCCTGGGCTACCACCTGGAATTCCCCGGTATTCTCCAGGGCGTCCCGCAGCAGGTCCCGCATGACTTGGTGGTCGTCAACCAGCATTACCCGGGTCTTAGTGTCGCAAGTCATCTAATTTTCTCCTGTGACCGATGGATAGGGAACGACGCAGGTCACGGTGGTGCCGCCACCGGCCAAGTCCGACTTCACCTCAAGTATACCGCCCATCCGCTCAGCGTCCGCCCGCATGTTCCTGAACCCGTGACTCCTGGATTCGTAGCCCGGCGGCAGCCCGATGCCGTTGTCGTACACCGACAGCCTCAATAGTTGGCCCGTGCATTCAAGTTCCACGAGCGCCTTGCTGGCCTGGGCATGCCGCATCACGTTGGTCAGGGCGTTGTGGGCGATGGAAAACAGCAGGCTCTTGCAAATGGTTGACAGGGGCGGTTCCCGGCCAAGCTGGATGAACGCTGCGGGCACCGACGTGATGACCGTGAATGTCGCAGCGTGGGCCTCCAGTACTTCGCCCAAAGCTTCGCCCCGGAATATCTGCCCCCCGTCGATGGGATGCCTCAGTTCCCACATGGCCGACCGGGACAGCTCCGCGGTCTGCCGGAGCTTCTCCTTCTGCCGGTCATTGGACTCCTCCGCCAGTTCCAGCGCCCCCTCCACTCCCAGGCCGATCATGTAGACCGACTGGGCGGTGGTGTCGTGGATGGTCTGGGAGATCTCGATACGCTGGCGCTGCAGTTCCCGCTCCCGCTCCAGCCCTCTTCTCCTGCGGTCCCGCTCGAAGCCGGTAATGAGGCTGACCGCGCCGGATACGGCATACAGGGCCACCACCCGATAGGCCAGGCTCCTCTCTTCTTTCGCCTCCAGGTCCAGTCCTGCCCCCACCAACACACTCAGTATCGAATAGACCGCCACCACCAGCGTCGCCCAGGACAAGGCCAAGCGTGGGGCGGTGAACACCCAGGCAAACATGGCCACGGCGAAGTAGTACAGGGGGAAGTAGGGGCTGTGGAACCCGCCCGACAGCGAAACGCTGAGGGATATCCCGGCCAGGTCCATAGCGCTCAACCCCAGCAGCCAGGCTGGCTTCGCTTCCCCCCGACGGCGCACCAGGCAGTGGACATACCCGTTGACGGCCATGAACCCCAGCACGTAGAGGTTGTTCAGCACGTGGCTGAGGGCCCCGTACTCCACCCGGTAGTTGACCTCAAAGAGACAGAAGGCCATCACGAACCAGCGCACCCACAGGGACACCTGGGCGGCGTGCCTAAGTTCCTCGGGATCGGTTTTTCCGAACCCGCTCAGGAACGCGGCAAAGTTTCCTGACTCAATGGGTTTCGCACTCATGTGGGCGCCCTGACTGGTATTTGATACTGGCAACGCCGGTACTCGTGCAATCCGCAAATCCCGTCCTTCAACACCATGTCTCCAAGTGTTACCCACGCCCACCTGTCATGTATTTCCGACGCACCCGGAATAGAGCATACAAGGATATAGGAATAAACTACCGCCAACTTGAGATTGGGGCAAGATGACAGATGAACCTGTACACGGTATGAATATCACACGCTGCATCCGATGTTTTTGATGGGAGCAACGGCATACCGCCTCCGTCCGGAGACGCCGGTACGCTGCCGGAAGGGAACTTGGACCTGCCTCCTTCTTCTGAAAAGTCGTGACCGGCGACACATTGTCGGGTCAAGGGGTCCTCTAGGAGCGTTCTTCTTTCGGGAGTCTACGCCCCATTGAATACCCCAACGGTACCCAGTTGCCTGGGCCATCTTGACCACCTACCGGACATAGGTGCCGTTGATGCCTTCCATTCCCCGTTCGTTCCAATAAGGAAGTTCAGCCCGCACGGGACCTGTAACACGGGGCCGCCTTGCTTCCGGCATTGAGGGGGGTAAGACGGCACTGAAGGTCCGGTGCCCCTTTAGTCTCTGACGTTAAGCGGTTCACGGCTTGCAGGATTTTCAGGTATATGATATACACACAGTACAGGTGAAATAGTGTTCCAGTATATGTGATAAACACTCGCCATATGAGCGTGATGATTGAAGCTCGTGACGGTGTCGCCCACCGAAGGTCCCGCTGCAGTCGGGTGTGGTATTTGCCTTATTCCCAGGCGCCGCTCGATCCGGAGCTATCGGCCTTTTCCTGGGTAAGAATTGGTCACAGAGCCCCGTCGTAGGGGCGGGTCGGTCATTTGAGATTGGCGGAGTTTGCCCTGATGGTTGACGACCATACGATGACGCTGGTACAGGACTCATTTGCCCAGGTTGAACCCATCACCGATGCGGCCGCCGTGTTGTTCTACGAACGGCTGTTCGAGCTGGATCCATCGGTGAAGCCCCTGTTCAAGTCGGACATGATCGTTCAGGGACGGCTGCTGATGCAGACCATCGGTGCGGCGGTGGCGGGCCTTGACGACCTGCCGGCGCTGACGCCCATAGTCCAGGACCTGGGAGTGCGCCATGCCAGGTACGGTGTGCAGCCGGAACACTACGACACCGTGGGAAAGGCGCTGTTGTGGACGCTGGGACATGGACTGGGCGACGGGTTCACCCCGGAGGTCGAATCGGCCTGGACGGAGGTCTACGCTCTGCTGGCCCAGGTAATGCAGGACGCCGCTGCTTCCCAAGGGGAGAATTAGCGTGTCGTAGAGCCCGTTCCCGGGGATACTGGCACGGTCCGTTCCTGTTGCCCTTGGCTGAGAGAGTCGAGTAAATGCGTTTCAATGGTCTGCTGTTCCTGGCTATCTTTTCGTTTCTGGCGCTTGCCTGCAGTGCCGGCGATGCCGTACCAACCGACGATCCCGAGGGTTCCCAGGCCGCCCAACCTGTGGCCAGGAACCTCAATGAAAGAATGGCGGTCATCCCGTTAGGGACTGTCGAGGCGACTGCGACTGTTGCTCCGGAACCAACATCGACCGTGGTGGTTGCCGACGCTGCGCCGCCGCCGCCTCAAGCGCCGTCCACATCCCCATCGTGCCGGTCGATACCGGGCGAGCCCGGCCGGCCTGGCGGGGTGGAGTTGCACGTCGAGGTGATAGCCGACGGCTTGGAGATTCCCTGGGGATTGGTGGTTCTTCCCTCCGGCGACCTGTTGGTTACCGAGCGACCCGGGCGGGTGCGCCTGATCCGGTCGGGTGAAATTGTCCCCGAACCGGTGCTGGAGTTCGGCGTATCGATCCTGCCACCGTTGTTCGGCAACCCGATAGCGGGGTCTGAAGGCGGTCTGCTGGGCCTGCTCCTGCACCCCGATTTCGACACCCATCGCCAGTTCTACCTTTTCTACAACATAGATAACGAGGATGAGTTGTCGGTCGGTCGAATCGAGCGCTACGTGTTGTCCGATGACGGACGTTCGGCGACGTTTGACCGCCTCATCATTGATGGCCTGCCGGCCGGGCTGCATCACCAGGGCGGTCGTATGCGGTTGGGACCGGACGGGATGTTGTACGTAGGCGTTGGTGCCTATGATCCCCCTGAGGCGCAAAGTCCCGACACCCTGGCGGGCAAACTGCTCAGAATGGACCTGGAAGGCGGCATCCCCCCGGACAACCCGGACCCGAACAGCTACATCCTCGCCAGCGGCATTCGCAACACCCAGGGCTACGACTGGTTCGACGACCGGCACATCGTGATGGTGGACCATGGCCCTTCCGGCTTTGAGCTGGGGATGCCGGACCTGATCGGGTTTGACGAGCTTAACGTCGTGACCGCCGGCGACAACCTGGGCTGGCCCGTCATCTGGGGATGCGCCACGGAAGAGGGGATGGTCAGCCCCGTGTTGATGTGGGAAAACTCGGTGCCGCCCACCGGTGGATTCTTCTATCGAGGCGACTTGATCCCGGAATGGACCGACAGTTTCCTGTTCACGACCGTGGGCCTCAGCGAAAGAATCACCGGCAGAAGAATAGATGGCAGGCACCTGCATCGTGTGGTGTTTGACCAGGACGACCCCTACACCGTCCTGGCCCACGAGGTGTACCTGCACCATGACTATGGGCGCCTGCGAACCGTCACCAGCGATGCCGACGGGTATATCTACGTGATGACCAGCAATTGCGACAATCGGGGCCAATGCCCACCAGAAGGCGACGTGATCCTGCGCATCGGCCCGGCCAGGTAGGGGTCGCGAGTCGCCAGGCATTGGCTCATTCCCACCTGATTACTGGGCCGTGTCCACGTTAAGTGTTGCTACTACCTTGCATGAACAACCCCACTTAGTGAACATCTCAATACGGTCGAGGAATACAAAGCTAAGAATGAGATCACTGTTGGGTAAGTTCTCGCCCTCATGCTGACCTTCTCCCGTCAAAGGGGAAGGGACCGGTGAGACAATTTCTTAAAATTAGGAGTCGTGAATGCGCGTTGCCCTAAGAATCCTTGCCCATGCCTTTTTGTTTTTGGCTGCAGTTGTTGTCTCTTATCTTGGCCTCGGCGTGGGGCTGGCGCTGAACTCAACGCTGGGCACCGTGCTCTGGGTCGTGGCGGGGCTGATGTTTTTTGGCAACATCGTGTGGATAGTTGTGCGTTTCAAGCCCAAGGGCCGGCCGGGGACATAGGCTCGTGCGCGGGAGGACGAGACTCAATCTCCTGTTGGAGTCCGGGCCGGCGCCTCCGGGGCCGGTGGTTGACGGGCGCGCCACATGGGAAGTCGTGCTCCTGGTACCCGGCCTTAACCTGTTTGCCAGGATGTACTAGGCGTGGCCGCTTTCGAGTCGCAGGACGAGGCCAGACTCCGCAGGCAACTTTCGCTGGTGGCCGGCATGGCCTGGGCGAGGGGCGAAACCGGCGCCGTTTTCCGGGTACGCGACATCTGTGACGGCGCGTCCCTTGACTCCCCGCGCCGCTACTCTCTCTGTTGCCAGATTCTGGATTCAGAGAGATTCGCCCGCAGGGAGAGTCTCGAATATCGCCACAGGACGGGCGTATGGGGCACGGGGGACGCTACTTATACCTTTACATTCGCGACGCCCAAGTCCATCGGCCCAAGCCGGCTCGTCCGCTCCATCCTGTGGTTGCTTCTCCTGGTGGGCGTATCGTCCACCGCTTTTTACCTGCTTCAGCTGATACTCAATTAAGGAGTCGTCAATAGTGGGCAACAATCGCATCCCTCTACTGGCTGCCGCCGCCGTGGTTGTGGCGGTGCTACTGGTCATTTACTTCATAGGCTCAGCCCTCTTTGTTCTCGGCCTTGCCACGGTGGTCGCCTACGTCATGCTCCCGGTCGCCAGGCTCCTGGAATCCGCGATGCCGTGGCGCCGCCGCCGCCCGGACTTGGCGAGGGGTTTGGCCGTGGCCCTGATCTTTCTGGCAGGAATAGGCATTGTGGTGGCTCTCGCCATAGCCGTGATTCCTCCCACGATTTCCCAGGTGGAAAGCTTTGCCACGGGGTTTCCGGGGCTTATCAGCGATGCCAGGAGCACAATAGAATTCTGGCTTGCCCGTTACACTGAGATCGTGCCCGCGTCGATGCGGGACCAGATTGAGGACGGCCTGGCCGGGGCAGGAGATGTCGTGGGACAGGCCATATTCGGCGTGATCCAGCAGACCTTGAGCGCGATTGTTGGCTCCTTCTCCTTTGTGCTGGGGCTGGCCGTGGCGCCGGTGTTGATTTTCTACCTGATGAAGGACTCCACTGCAATCCGCAGGTCCCTGACCGCACCCTTCCCCGCGCGCCTGTGTCCGCACCTTGAGAACGTTCTCGCCATCGCCGACCGTACCCTGGGCGGCTACATCCGGGGCCAACTGCTCCTCGGCGTGGTCGTGGGAACGATTGTGGCGGTGGGTCTGCTAGTGCTGGGCGTGCCCTTCGCCGTCCTCCTTGGCGTGGTGGCGGGAATCACCGAGCTTATCCCCATAATCGGCCCCTGGATTGGCGGCGCCGTGGGTGTGGTGGTCACGTTGGCGACGGAACCGGACAAGGTCCTGTGGGTGCTGCTACTCTATCTCATTGTTCAATTGCTTGAAAACACGCTGCTGGTACCCAGGATCCAGGCATCGACCCTGAACATGCATCCGGTGGGAGTAATCCTGACCATCACTATAGGGAGTCAATACTTCGGCCTATGGGGAATAATTCTCGGCCCTCCCGTGGTGGCGATGGCCAAAGAAGTGGCCCTTTACCTGGTACAGGAATGGAACAGGGGGCCGGAGTCGGAGGACCAGGGAGAGGCGGCCGAGACTTCGGAGGTCGTCGAAGCAATGCCGGAAGGGGAGGGTAAGTAGTTGAGCGGGACAGGTCTGGGCGTCTTTGAAATTGGCTTCGGACTCCTCTGGTTTTTCTACGCCTACGGACCACTTGTGGTCTGTGTGGTTGTAGCCCTTGGTTGCGCCGAGAGCTACGGAGTGAAGCTGCCAGTTGCTGCGGGGATGGCCTTGCTCTTTGGTGCGGCCGCCGTCGGCCTTACTACTACCCTTGACCGGGTACTGGTAACCGCTGCCGGTGTCCTTGGCATAGGAGGCTGGTACAGCTACTCTGAACTGCCGGACAGCCCGTTCGTATTCTTTGGCGGTCCAATAATTTTGATAGAGCTGATAATTCTCTTTATAGGAGCCCCCTTGGCAACGTGGTGGTGGTGCTGGAGGAACGGGTTGGGACGGAATTTGCCTCCATCTAGCCGAGACTTCGACCCAAGAAGGTGATGCATTACTTTGCCAGCCAGTCCACCTCGGTACGCAGTGCATTGAAGAATCTATCTGAAAGTAAACCAGCACCCCCGGACATGTTGGTAAGGGTGTCTCTTTTATCCTTCTCCCGCGTCCTCACCCGAAGCTCCTCAAGGGCACGGGCTCGGTCCGTGTAGCTGAGAACGAGCCTCTGAATGGTGAAGGAATCTTCTGTCGATATGTAGCTTCCCCGCGCTGCCAAATGTAGCTCAAGGCTTTGGAGAGCTTGGATGAATCGGCGTAGCCTAATAGGCTCTTCGAAAGGACGAATCACTCGCTCCGCAACACGGCGTCCCAGAGCAGGAACGGTTTCATCTCCCGCCCCAACGTAGTTCGAGTCAAAGACCAGTACAGGGTCGGAATTAACCAGCCTCTCCATTTCCAGCACATAGTCTCTGGTTTCATTTTGCTGTTCCCGCCTCTCTATGACTCGATCCGCGACCTGAGCGCCAACTACAAGCAAGGCTACAATAATGCCAGTCAGAATTCTACCGCCAAAGCCGATGATAAGTTCGTGCCTCGATTCCTTCAAGTGTTGGATCATTCTAGTCCTCCTTGCCCAATTGACTGACTCCTTGTCCCTTTGAATACTGGGTTCCTGATATGCGCTTTTCCTGGGGGCCTGTTCTTCCCATATTACAAGAATCGAAACGAATGCAATTGTCCTGCGGGGGCCAACAAATGAGACTGCTGCTCTGCGCCATTGCCCTGGTATCAATTGTCATCGCCTGCGGAGGCGAACCCGTCCTCATTGCTACGGAAGGAAAGTACCACCCCTACAACTTCATCAACGATAAGGGTGAGATTGATGGGTTGGAGCGCGAACTTGGTGAGGAACTTTGCAAGAGATCCGACCTGGAATGCGAGTGGGTTATCGCTGATTGGGAGAGGATGATAACGGGCTTGCTTGCCGAGGAGTATGACGTGATTCTTGAGGGAATGAGCATCACAGATAAGCGCAGAAAGGTCATTGACTTCACCGAAGCCTGCTACCCGCCGTCTCGTCCGCTATACCTAGCAACAACCTCTTCCGCTCGCATCCATTTCACAGGGAAGGTTGGGGTATCCGAGCCAACCATCTATTCCGACTATTTGAGGAGCATTGGCAAGGAGTACATGGGATATCCAACGTCCCAAGACTTGGCCGAGAAGCTTCTGGCGGGTGAAGTCGATAGCATTCTCGTAGACCACGGCTACGGCGTGGAGAAACGGCCAAGCACGATTCATTGAATGCGGCAATGGAAGGGCCAATGCTTGACGAGGGGTTGGGTATGGGCATAAGGCGGGACCCGGTGGGTTTCATCGGGCAAGAGATCGAAAGACCAAACTACGAACTCAAGAGAAAGCTCAACATCGCGCTGAGGTCGATGAAAAGGGATGGTTCTCTGAACAGTTTAATACTCAAGTGGGTCTTGACGGACGCCGCGCCTTTTGAATAGTACCAAGGTTCGCAGAATCGTGCCGCATTTAAACGAAAAGGCCAACTACCCTCAGACCAACGGCATCTGCGAACGTTTCCACAAGACCCTGCAGGACTAGTGCTACTGTCCGCTCTTTCTCAAGAAGGTCTCCCGGAGCCTGGAGGAGGCGCTGGGCTAGGGCCAGTCCGAGGTGTTCAACACCGACCAGGGCAGCCAGTTCACCAGTTGGGAGTTCACGCAGGTCCTCCAGGAGCGCGGCGTGGAGATCAGCACGGACTGGAAGGGGCGCTGCCAGGACAACATTTTCGTGGAGCGGCTGTGGCGGACGGTGAAGTGTGAGGAGGTGTATCTGAAGGCCTACGCCAGCGTCCTGGAGGCCCAGCGGGGACTGGAAGACTACTTCCGGTTCTACAGCGGGCTCAGGCCCCACCGGGCGCTGGGCTACCGGACTCCAGCCGAGGTGTTCCATGGGAATCAGGATGCTGTAGAGGGAGACTCTAATGCAAGGAGGGGTTCACCGGACAGGAGACCCAACTACCGGCGGGAGAGCCGGGATTCTCACTTAACTCGGCCTGTTTCTGTCCAAATAATGGGTTCCACCTCAGCTCACTATCCGAGAATTACATTGCCGGAGGGTTATGCCTTAAATCAATGTCAAGTCAAAAATCTTCGATCATTTTCAATTCTACGTGAGGCTGCTTTCTTGAAGGAGAAAATGCAATGAACATGGGAGGAGAGAATCTTTCCTGGCCTGGGCGAAATACTGGAAGCCCTGTTCTCTTACTTGCTGATTCCTTTTGTTGTTCCCTAGTGGTCGGAATCAACGCCGCCCGCCGGGTGCCCCACGTCGGCAGGGGTGCCGGCGTGGGAATGGAGACTGTAATCTGAGTTCCACCCCTTTACCGCCTTCGCCGTGGTCGGCTGGTTTATCGGGTTTCACCCGTTGATTGGATTCCTCTTTTCGTGGGGCGTCCCCGGTCCTAACGTCGTGCCGCCCTTGGTGTCTGGTTTGTCGGGGGCAATCTTGTCATGGAGATTGATTTGGATGCTGAACGACAGGGGCCCAGCTGGGTCCGTGGATGACTACCATAAGGCAGGCGGTTAACTCATGCTGGCCAACAATGTGCTTACGTTCCTTTCCAGTCAGGCCGGAATCAACAATTGTCAGGTTAAGGCCAACGCCCAGTGCCCCGAAGACTCTGGATACCGGTTTCCTCCAGTATGACAGTGGTGAATCGCTAAGTGTAGTTTTCACCTTGGCTCTAGTTTGGTTTCGTCGCTTCTTCCGCAACTATTCTTGGTTTAATTAAATGCCAGAGGAATTATGAAAAAACAGGAAATGCTCAAGGGAAATACGGAGACTATTATATTGTCTCTCCTCCAGTTGGAGCCGATGTACGGTTACCAGCTAGCTCAGGAGATAAGAACGCGGAGCAGCGGCTATTTTGATATGAAAGAGGGAACCTTGTACCCCGCCCTCTACCGGATGGAGCGGGAGGGCCTGATCGAGGGACGGTGGCAGAATATCCCTGACGGGATGCGGCGACGCTATTGTTTCATTACGCTAAAGGGCCGATTCGTCCTGTCCGACCGTCAAGCGGAATGGCAACGATTCTGTCAGGCGATGAACTCCGTTGTGGCCCGGTCCTTGGCCCAACCGGGGTGATAATGAAGCCCAACGGGAGTGACAAGAAGAGGTGGATTCTCAAGACCATAACTACTTTGATGTCCTGACCCGTCACATCAGACTCCGGCCTGGAAAAAAGGAAGAGATAATTCGCGAACTCGAAGGTCACTTGGAAGACAAGGCCTCCGACCTGATCTGCCTAGGCATGAGTCGAGAAGCAGCAGAACGCCAAGCCTTACGGCAAATGGGTGATCCCGTTGCCTTGGCCAGGCAATTCCAGGAGGCCCACACTTGCGTTGGCTTCAAGGAACTAGGGCCGGCGGTTCTTCCCCATTCCCTGGTCATGGGAATGCTGGAGTTAGGTCTTTGGGACAGCGCCTTGGCAGTGGCAGCAGCCCTTGCCCTCATCGGGGGAGTTACTTTGCTGAACTGGAAGCCCGGCAATCCCAGCATTCGGGCCCATCCCTGGCTGAGTTTTACCTTGGGTGCACCGGCGATTTTCCTGATGATGTTGGTAGTCATTCCAGCTGAAACCGTCCAAGTAGTGCTTACGGGCAACATTTACCCTATTAGTACGTCCCTGCTTCTGATTTTCTGGGGATATCTCGCCGCCGCCCTGTTGGTAATCGTGTGTATTGTCCTCCGGACGGTAGGCCGTAAGTGACTGCTAGTGCTTCTGGTTCATATCAAGAAGGTCAGGCGTGGAATCAACGGGGCTTGGCTTTGGCGTCCCCGTCGATGAAGGACCAGCAACGGGAGATTCGCACCAACTGCATTGCCTTAAGTGTCGCGCCAGGCATATTGATGTTTGTTTTGGGAGGCATAGCCTTCCTTGTCGACCCGATAGGATAGTGCCAAGGCTTCGGCCCGGCACGGCGAACTCTTGAATCCAGGTGGAGGACTTCACCAACAGCCCCCATAAAAGGCGAAAGCTCATGAACGAGCGAGCCTTGGATGTCCAGGCAGTCATTTATGACGTCATTAAAGAGGCGGCAGGCACTAGGTAGGGCTGAACCGTATCGCCATTCTTCCGAGGGCTTAGTTCACAGATGCGTTTAGAGAGGAAGGTGTCAACGCATTGCCCCGGTATGCCGTCCGCTACTTCCTTAACCTGATGGCCCGGGGTTAGGAACTTGTTTGCCTGAACAAGGGTCATGGTGCGGATTCGTGGAGGTTAGTCTCCTGTGGATGGCGCCCTGACCATGGGGTCTATAAAGAGCAAAGAAAGTGCATTGGGAGGCCCAATTATGCCCATTCTGGTCTTAGCTGCACTGGCCCTGGTTGCACTCGGTATCTGGTGGCTGACCCGCAAGAGGCGTCCGAGTGGGCAGGAACTCATGGAACTGAGCCGCGCCGAGGCCAAGGTTAAGGTGTCTGACCCAATAACCCGCGGAGACATAGATGTGCTTGAGCGATGGGGGTCGGATTTACTTGAAGACGCAATCACGCTCAGGAGGGCGCAACTTCAGAGAGGAGACCATCCTGAGCAACAGAGATAAGAGGCTCTCCGCATGTGTGAGGTAACTAATGGTTCCAGACCTCTTGGAATTCGCGTTGGGGCTCTATTTCTCCAGCTTCATATTCATACTCATACCGGCCTTAGGTATCACTGCGGGCGCTGTCACGGGAAGGTTTACGACTAGCGTGGGCGCTGCCGTGGGATCCGTTGTCGGCCTGGCATCAGGTATTGTGGGCCTTGCCCTTGCCTTTCTCGTTGGTTTGATAGTAGGTGGGATTGAGGACCGCTGGCTCACTACCCTGGTAGCTTTTGTGCTTCCCTTGGTCGGAGCCGTTACTCCAATCGCTGTCTTGCGGTTGCTCCGGAAGCCAAGAGCATGATAAATCGGCCACCTACAGAATAGTCTATATTCTCCTCTTCGTCCTCGGCGTCATAGCCGATGGCGGCAGTAACTATCTATCAGATTGGCCAACCATCATTCAGAGGGCCGGATAGATCCCTTTTAGACAATTTGACCTGCCCCCGATGGTTGTACCACCTTCTATGTGAAGCTGCCCCATTTTCAATACCAGCGATAATGCTAGTCTTGCGGGTCAATCTCCTATTTCCGCCAGCACGGCGAACTCCCTGGGGGACAGGTTTCCCAGGGCGCTGTGGGGCCTTTCCCCATTGTAGTGTCTTCGCCAGCCTTCCACCTTTTCCACCGCGTCCTCCAGGGACAGGAACCAGTTCTCGTTCAGGCATTCCTGCCGGAACCGGCCGTTGAAGGACTCGATGAAGGCGTTGTCCGTGGGCTTGCCGGGACGGCTGAAGTCCAGCTCTACCCCGTTCAGATAGGCCCACTGGTCCAGGCGCTTCGATGTGAACTCGGGCCCATTGTCAACCCGTATGGTCCTGGGCAGCCGGCGCTGCTCCTTGAGACGCTGCAAGACATCCACGACGTCCTGGCCCCGGATGCTGGCCGCCACCCTGATGGCCAGACTCTCACGAGTAAAGTTATCCACTATCGTCAAGAACCGGATCCGCCGCCCGTCAAAGAGCTCATCGCTCATGAAATCCATGGACCAGATCTCATCCATCCCCTCGGCCACCGGCCGCTCCATTCGTTTCTGACACGAGACGTGCCGCTTGGGTTTCTTGGTCCTGAGCATCAGGTCCTCCTGGGAATACAACCGGTAGACCCGCTTGTGGTTCACCTCCCAACCCTCCCGCCGCAACAGCACGTGGAGGCGCCGGTAGCCGTAGCTCACACGAGCCTGGGCCAGGTCCCTGATGCGCATCTTTAGTGCAGCCTGCTCATCTGCCACGCTCCTGTAGCGGTGGCTGGCCCGGGAGAGATTCAGCACCCCGCAGGCCCGGCGCTCCGACACGCCGTAGGCCGCCTGCAGGTACTCCGCCCGGGGCCTCAGCTGAGCAGGCTTCAGGGCTTTTTTCGCAGCACGTCCTGCAGCATCTGCTTGTCCAGACTGAGGTCGGCCACCAGCTGCCTCAGCTTGCGGTTCTCCTCCTCCAGGACCCGCAGGCGCCTAACCTCCGCAACGCCCATGCCCTGGAACCTCTTCTTCCACCGGTAGAAGGTCTGCTCGCTGATGCCCATCTTGCGGCAGACCTCCGCCACCGGCACACCATCCTCCGCCTGGCGCAGGCCGAAGGCCACCTGCTCCGGGGAATACCGGGAACTTTTCATGGGACGATCCTCCTTACATTCAGAGTTAGATCATCCCACAAAACTAGCACTTACGCTGGACCAGATTCCGGGGAGCAGGTCACTCCATGCCGACGATTTCTTCAGGGCCATGACCCAGGCCCGGGTAGACAATTCGCTGGACCGGACCTTCCGGTCATTTCTCACCCCAGACTTGCTGGTCCTCGATGACTTGGGCCTCCACCGCCTCACGGCCCAGCAGTCCGCCGACCTCTACGAGCTCATCATCGGCAGGCATCGGGTCTCCAGCTTCGTCATCACCAGCAACCGCGCGGTGGAAGAGTGGCTCAGCCTCTTCGACGACCCCATCCTTGGAAACAGTGCGCTGGACCGCCTGGCCAACGCCAGCTTCCAGATCGTCATCGAGGGGGCCAGCTATCGGGAAAAACTATCGCCCCACCGAAACCTCTTGGGCCAAAGAGGGGGTGGTTGACCTGCCGAAAACATTCTGATATTACTCAAAACACCACGCTTCCAGGGTGGACTAATGCTCGTGAAAACGCCGGCCTAATCAACCTGAAAATTGACAGCCAGCGACCTCACTGGCGAAACGTCTAACCCTGTTATTCAGTTCGACCACCACGGAATGCCTGACCTGGAAGTGATACGTTTCACCCCAGACCAAATGGGTAAGGGTACTGCCCTACGTGCCGTCGTAAGAAGTATATTCCTTGAAGTAGAGAATGAACTCCAGGTTTGTCGCCAAGCGGCGCAACTGCGCCTCTTACCGGGACCGCTAGCCCAATATCAGTTTCAGGCTGCACTGACTCTCTGACCGGGAAACAGGCAAGGAAGAGCCCGACAGCACCTACAAGGAAGGAAACTCCACCCTTCACTGGCTTGGTTGATCCCAGGATTCCAGATTGACCTTGTACAATCTTCACGCATGACCTGGCACGGCTCATCGATACCGTCCTTGACGTGGTGTGTCTTGGACAACGAGCCGGCGACCGCAAGCCTGCCCCGCCCACTCCCGCCGTTCCCGGTGCTTGGCCCCGCATTATCCACTGCCACAGGCGCACGTTGACCTTCCGTTAAGCAAGAATTTCGGGTATTTCTTGCCCTAAATTCGATCCAAAACGACCGTGGGAGACAGAAAGATGGCCACACCGCGGACCCCCCGCTATTATATGAATATATAGAGCATTATATGGTGGGGTTCCCAAGAGTGCCCACCAAAATCTGTCGAAATAGGGGGGAGAGAGAAAGAAAGGGCTATATTACACCCCCCCAGGACTCGCTCCAAGGGAGATGCCGTGCCAGCGGGCACCACCGGGTGCCGGTTGACGCGCCGGACCAGCACCGGACCAGCACCGGCAGGCCGCAGATAACAGTACAGGTTTCCCTGACGCCCACCGGGGTCGGCTCCAAGGATGAGGCCGGCGACGGTCGGGTCCGCAGCTTCGACGCCGAAACTGGAGTCCTGCAAGGCTTGAAGGAAACTGTTGGTCTTCCCTAGGGAATGGCACCGGCTCCCTTGGCGGTTCTCAGGGTCAGCTACTTCGGTATTCCAACCAGGGTCCGGACAACCACCCGCCAGTGCTTTAATGGGCAGTAGGCGGACAATGCCTGGTATTGAAGATTCCACGACCACGTCTACGGGGAGGACACGAGGGGCATATCTACCATCGAGAGTGTCGCTGATGTTGCTATTGCCGAGCCTGGTTCCTGCCCCCAGCAACCCAACGGCAAATGAACGGGAGGCCAGCATTACCAGCATTATAGGAAAGATTGCCGGTCAACTGCTGGCTCTCACGCTATACCTGGCGGTTGGCTGCCAGGGTGACCCCCAGCAGCAAATACCGGACTGGCCCCCACTGACCATGTATTACCAGGTGACTGCAACAATGAACGATGGTGAAGAAGGCATTCTGGAATACAAGCTGACCTACCGTTCGAGGGACCATTGGCGGGAGGATATCGTCGACGCGCCCCCGCTGGTCTCTCCCGCAGGAGCTTTTGTCTTACAGGGAACGTATGAGGTGGTGAGAGACGGATTGCGCAATCAATACGACCCTAATTCTGACAACGTCTACATGGAAGTCCTGGAAGGGGACACCGAACCTTTGCCCGGGATGGGCGAACTCAGGCCCATGCCGCTGGAGAGGCTGCAGAGGGTATATGGCAGGGAGCCCATGGCAGTGGACACTGGCACGCGGGTCTGTTTCCGAGGCGATTGCCAGGACGACGCCCGTGGATGGTCATTCGACCTCAAGCGGCAGCACGCTTATGCCGACGACCTTCGCGGGATTCCGATAAGACTGGACCGCCTGGACATTACCGAAGTCCTGGTGAATGACGTCCAGCAGCCCTTCCGTGGCCGGTAGTTGAATGACTCTGAGATAAATGCTGGGAT
This sequence comes from Dehalococcoidia bacterium, assembly GCA_964291565.2. GTDB lineage: Bacteria > Chloroflexota > Dehalococcoidia > Lucifugimonadales > UBA3495 > Bin22. The sequence continues at coordinate 2,577,300 of OZ219949.1, read as the reverse complement.
ATTGTCATCCGCCGAGCCCACAGTATTGTGGCCAACAATGCCAGGGCGGCGGCCAATCTAATGCTGGTACGTCTGGTATTGCCCACATAATTGGCTAACCCCGGCCCACCCGCAGGACGCCAGCTTCCCCAAAGTCGACGGGAGCGTTTCGGCAGAGACCTTTGAGGCATCCAGGTTGGGGAATGTGGTCCTGCTGAAAGCAGCTAGTTGCGGGGCCAGGTACTGCCTCCCCTCCGTCCCGGCCGGGGCGCAGTAGAACGGGTTGGGCTGGCTTGACGGTTAGTGGGGCAAGCGGCCAGGCTTAACGGCTCGAGGCCGGAAACGGCAAACTGCAATCGCTCTTGGGCCTCTTGCCCAGTAGGTGGACCGAAGGAATAAATGGAAGGCATTGTGCCGTGCTATCGAGACCATTTGCAAAGTTGCATTGCGGCGGACTCATGGTTCTGGCGGGAATCTCCAACGGTGATCTTGTTTTCGCTCTGTGTCGAGTTTATTGCACCGATGGAGTTGCAGTTCTGATAGTATTGAGCGTAAATGACGTTTGCAGGCACTCAGGTAGGTGCCGTTCTCGCGGGGCCACGACAGGTTGACGCGGTAGAAAGGGCCGTGTTCGTTGGTCGCCCACACCCACTGGTGGGGCCAGGTTTGACACCGGCCTTGGCTTGTTGGCCGGATGTTCCGGAGTATTGTTGCCTCATCATCCTGGAGAGAAACAAAGGTAACGCGATTTTAATGCATCAACTTGGAACCCGTTGCATTGGATAGCCCAGCCGCTTTTCATTGTCCGCGGTTACCGCACTAGTCGAAAGAACGAGGACCATGAACTGCCGTCTATCTAACCCACATTCCCTGGCCCTTTTCGTGAGACTTGCGGTCATGGCGGTGTGCCTTTCAGTCCTGGCGGCCTGCTCCACTGCCGACCAGGACCAAGCACAGGCTTGCGGGACGGAGAACAAGACACTCAACCTGGGATTCTACGCACATTTTGCTCCCATCAGTTACAGCGAAGCCGATGATCCTTCCTCGCCCGTGTTCAATGTCCACAAGGGCTATGAGGCGGACCTACTGACGGCAGTAGAGGCGATGGGCCATACGAAGCTTTCGTTCAACCGCCGGGCGATAGCCCAGTGGGACGATATTTGGCTGCAAGCTGGGTCGCCAGACTACGATATTGTCGGGGGCGGCATTACGATACTCGACTCCCGTACTCGCGACGCCCAGGGAGAGCAGGTCGTAGCCTTCACTTCCGGCCATATCGAGTTTCACCAGTCCCTGCTGGGGCGGCCTGAGGATGCCGAACGCCTTGCGGCTTAATCGGACCTGACCCGAGAAGTCCGGGTTGGAGCGCTGGCTGGAACCACTGGCGAACACCGGCTGCTGGAGTTGGTGGGCTTGGTTGATGAGGGGGGAGTCTTGGCTGAGGGCACGAGAGTTGACACTGCGCAGGGCTACTTGGTCGCCGACGGCAGCACTGACTACGTTATCACTGCTGGGGGAGAGTCTACCAATCTGGAGAGCAGGACCCGCATCTATCCGCCGGGCCCGGACATGCCCCAGGTGGTGTACCTGGGAGATGAAATAGGGGAAAAGGAGCTTCTTGAGGCCCTGAGCAGTGGCAGGATAGACGCCCTGGCCAGGGGAGAGGTGGGCAACCGGGATGCGATCCGCGTGTTTGGGGGGCAGTTTGTCGTTACTGCCTTGGACGATGCCGTGGAGGTCGGTGGCTTTGCCGTCGCGGCAGCAGACGCCGCACTGGCTGCCTGTCTTCATGAGCGCCTCGACTGGTTGACCGATAGCCGGAACGTCGGCTACAGCGAATGGTCGGAGGACTCCTCGGTCTTTCTACGCCGCGCCCTGTTGTGGAACGATGGGGCGAGATGAGCGTCTTCCTGGAACTTTATCGCCGGCGTGGAACAGCCATGGGGATTCCGGGGCTTAGTCGGATCAGTCTGCTATCTGGAACTCGACCGTTTTTTTCGCCCTAATAGCGGTTAGGCGATGGCCGCCGCAGCTTGTTCAGTGCTTCTCTTGGGTAGGCCAAAAAATCGGATTTGCCCACAGCTTCCCGGTTGCCCCTCCTCCCAACTGTCTGCCCGGGGGCTGACACCTACCGGACAAGGGTCGCCAAACAGCAGCGCACGAAATCAAGCTCAAGAGGACTAGCCAACATCGCCAGTCCGCTATCTGGCGACCGGACCAATGCGCAGGTTCCGGGGACGGCGCCCAGCCCTTGGAGACTGTAAAAACCTCAGGCAATGGAATAGCGCCATTGGGGAAATGGGACGGCATGCATAACCGGGCACGACTCCCGCCCCTGGCCTTGCCATCGGATTCCTTGGATAGCGGGCTGGCGACCGCAAAGCTGACGCGCCCGCTCCCGGCGTACCCGCCCCATTGCCCCACATGTCCCAGCGCCACGGACGTACGTTGGCTTTCCATTAAACGAGAATTTCCGGTATTTCCTGCCCCAATTTCAACCCAAAACGGCTCTGGGAGAGATAAAAATCGCCGCCCCCGCGAAGCACCGCTATTATATATAGGAGGGTCCCGAAGAGTTTGTGGGAACACCGTTGCGGGGGTGGGGGAGAGAGAGGAATCCCTATAGTTGACTCTTCCCCCCAGGACCCCCCAGCGGTCATTTACCTTGGGGTGTTGTAAGGACTGCTTTCCGCCACTGCAGGCCCGTCCTTTCCGTGTACTCCCCGGTGGCAACATCTCCCAAATTCATGATTCGGTTCAGTCCAGCGCTACAGTCACTCAGGGCTGGTAGGAAATAGACCTTCAGCAGCAGGGATGGCAGCAGGGTAACCCAGGTGGGGGTCTTGGTTTTGAATCAATACGGTGTCCGGTTGCCGGTGGAGGAAGGCGCCAAGTCTCGGCAGCCGGTGGAGAGCGGCAGGAGTTCCGCCGGGGCCAACACCCGGGCCCGCGGCTTTTCAAAGTTGCTAGTTCTGGTCGGCGCCCTTAGGGTCGGCAGCCTTGGTCGCTTTCTACCACACCACAGGCGTTTCTAGATGGGATTCGGCCGCCAGTCGGTAGACTGAAAGCGCCGTGGCCACTTGGCACCGCGTGTCCGTCGACGACGATTGTTACGCAATCGGCTTAACCCGGGCGTATACCAATTTGACTCGTTCCATTTCCCTGGAGTTGGGCAACCTTATCGTGTTGTCTCTACTCTGGTTCAAAGACAATCAACTGACCTGGGAATTGCCTCCGGACCTCTCCAGGCTTACCTTCTTGCAGCATCGGCCCTTCCATGACACAGCCGGCCTCTGACCTGCGACTGGCTCAATGAAAAGGGATATACGTCCTTCCCCAGCTGCTGGCGACAGTGCCGAAACCTCTTCCCGAGGCGGTTCTCCCTAGCCTTCAGATTGGATCAGCCCGCAAGGCCAACTGTAGCATTGACCAATATTGGGTGAGTGCACAGTCCTGGTTGGTCTGGCCCAGGGAGCGGTAAGCCCCCTGGGTAAAGGCAGCCGCACCTCAAGCAGGCTTGGAGCATCGGCTGGTAATGGTTTATCATCGTCTTACGCATTTCCTTTTCAGGTGAGTCATGGCCAACGTTCACCAACAAGATGCTTTCCGGGCCTCGAAAATTGAGGCGCTTATGGGCCTACGACAGGCGCTGAGGGATCAAGTTTTGCCGGACCGGGCGGGACTCCAACTAACGTCGGGCAAGATTGAAGAATACCTGCCCGAGCGGCTTCGTCCCATTCAGCCCCGCGCCATCCTTGCGGTGCTGAGAGAGGCGGGCGTTCCTCACGATTCGAACAATAGATTTCTGGCTTGGGCAATCCACAGTCATTTGGAACAAATAGACGACCTGTATTTTGAGTACACTAACCTGAGAAGAGTCGCGAGGCCGAAAATAGAACCAAGGGCGGAATCGACGGACTGACCGGCGGCGAGTTCCGTGGTGCGCTGCGGAATCCCGCTGTCCGGCGCTGTTCGATTTGGCGTCGGTGGGAGATAGGCGGCGGCGATGATAGCACTGGAACGGACCCGTCTGCACCCGGATGAAACCGACTCCTATGGGGCTGTCCCGGCTCTGGACAATGCCCTGAACTTCACTTCCAGCAAGCATTTTGTCCATACGACAAACCTGCCAACCTTTTGCCGTGGGGTGGTCGCCTCCACGGAACGCACTTCAGTCACAACCTTCAAGCAGGTCCACCCCGTCATCTCCCGGACCCCGCGGCGATGCGCCTTCTATTTTCAACTTTCAATTCTTTGGTGCCTGAGCCCGACGCCCCGTTGACGAAAGTCGGGGAAAGGACTAGCCCGGTCTACGTAGACGAGCCGTGCGATGTTCAGCCGCCGAGAGCACGGTTGGTCGGAAGGTTCTTTCGCTCGAAGCTTTGGGCCCTTGGAACCGGCGAGCACGGCCCCGGTGTTTACCTAGTGGGCGAATTCGATCTGGCGGAATACTCCAGGAAGGCCCAGCTGGAGCAAAACAGGGTGGGCCACACTGACCAGGGGTTCAAGCTACGGATCCCGCGAGGGGCGTGACATTCCCCCTCTTTACGCAACCGACCCGCTGCTGGCATCCTGAAACGGTCCGGCGGACCACACCATTGGCGGTTGCCGTCCGGTTGTCCCCTTAAATTTGAACCTGCAAACACCTCCAGGACAGCCTGCGCTGTGATCCAATACGTGCCTTCCGGAGAAGTATGCCGCCACATCCCGAACCGGCTTTCCTAAACAGGCTATTCTCATTCAATGTCGCTTACTTCATTGGCGGCATTTGCGCCTAAAGACTGGTCCCTGACCAGAGAGTGGAACAGCGATAGATCTCCGGATCGACAACGTCACCAATAGGCTCCTGCGGGACCCAGCCGCGGCATCGGCGTTTCCCGGACGGTGCCTATCGGCAACCCATTCTCCCCTTCCCTACCCAAAGCCGTTGTCCCGGGAAGTGGTGCGCCCCATAAGGGTTAGAACTTCGGCGTGGGCTTGCTACGTCTACCCTCGTGAGCTCGAGCCTGAAAAACAACAGGGCATTGGCTCGCCGGGTGCGGCCCGCAACTCCCTCCGTAAGTGGGCCCTGAATACAGTGTATTCAAAGTGCTCCTGCCAAGTGATCCCCAACGTCGGCAGCCGACACTCACCGCGCTTCCACTCTCAATTACAGCTTTCCAAGGCTTGGTGCTGGAAATTAGGGTCTGACTTTTTTAGCGCTTCGCTCGGGTCCCTTAGGCACCACAAATTTAGAGCATGTTGGGCAGGATGGACGGGTTAGGCAGTGGCAACGGAAACAACTCTCCCCATGGCCTTACCATCGTCTTGGCCTTAGAAATTTGAACCCTTGGCTCCTGCCGCGGCAGCAACCTCAACAACCCAGGTTACCAAAGAGAATGCTGCCGCAAGCCGTTAGAAAAAGTCCTCGCCGAGACCGGTTGCAGACTGTGGGCAGGTAAGACGGAGTTGAGACATCCTGGTGGATTCCGTTACGGCTTCCTGGAACGCCATTGCTCATCGGACTAGGCAGGCGCGGAGTGAGCGCCCCAAACCAAGAGGAGAGAGTTGCCTGCAAACGTCCCCATGGAATGGCAGCGGTTTGTAATTGAAGCAGGGACCTGCAGTAGGCCCGTCAGGAGTCCGATACTCTCGTGTCCTGGTCCGAATGATTGCAAATCAAGAACAAACTAACTCGGTGATTGAGGGTGGTAGACAGGAACTAAGGCATTCGGCCTGGAATGCCAGGCCTAGGGGAGGTGACCCAAGTTGACCCATAAGAATCGTTTGCTACGCATCGCGGAAGTGATGGAAATCACGGGCCTATCCAAGAGTGTCCTGTATGATTTGGTAAAACGGGGTGAGTTCCCCCGTCCATTGCGCATCGGTCGTCGAGCGGTGGGGTGGCGGCAAACAGATATCGACAATTGGCTTGACTCCTTGCCTCCAGCTACAGAGAAGAACTGGCGGTGACAAAACACACGTTCCGGCGGCACTCAGTCCAGCCGGTGAGTATCGTGCAACCAATCTGGCGGGGATGGGGTCGCTGTAGGCATGTCTGTGGGGTTCCGGCCCTCTCCGGTCAGACCCCGCTCCTATGCTGTATTGTTCCCGATTCTCACACCGGCATGATTTCCCCTGGCGTCGAATAGTCCGAACCTTCCTTCCTCGGCTCCGTTGCTGGTAAGGACGAATCGCCTACTCGGTGGCAGCCGGTGATGAGACCCGGGAAGTCAGTGAACAGCCGAACGGTGGTCGGTGGAGACCCGTGTCTCCAGGGCAAGCAGATCTGAAGAGCGCCAAGAAGGGATAGCACTGCCCACGAAGTTGTTCAACAAGGTCGGGGTCATGGCACTGAAGAATTCTTCTGCACTGAGGAAAAAACCGCGTGCCATGTGCCGATGCCTGGTAGATAAGGATCAATACCCTAAAGGTCCTGCCCATACCGGCCGGGTCTCATGGAAAATCTCGATCATCCCGGGCCCGGGCTTCCTCCGACAGGATAGCATGAAACAGCCCGCGACTCAGGCTGATGGCGGGGGACCATTCAAATGGGAATCATATACTTGTGTACCAAAACTCCGAACCTGCTTCCAGCGTAGCATAGTGAGTCAAGGGAATCGGTAGAAAGGCAAACGCCCCGCCGAATTCGGCGGGGCGGTGTCTATTCTCTGAGTGGCATGAAGGTCAGCAAAACTTGTGAGTCACCAGTATAGAGTGTTCCTCGCCGTTTATCGTACCGAAGGCAACACCCAAGCCGCTTTGAGTGTAGCGGGCGTCCAGTAGGTTCTTGTTGTGGCCCGGACTAGCTATCCAACTGTCAACGATTTGGTCAGCTAATTCATCCTCTGTCATCCAGTTATAATGTCGGAATTGCGGGATTATCAGACCTATCAAGCCAATCCTAACGCTGGAGTAGCGATAACCCTTAAAGCCGTTTTCGGCAATTCCTATAGACGTTGGCTTGATGCACTCGTAGCCAACCTTTCTGGCACGTTCCGTAGGGTTCTCTCCCAATAGGTTTATGTGGTCGAGGGGATAATAGTCATTTTCCACCATATCCCGGCTATGGGCCAGCGCAATGGCCGACAGGTGGGCATCTGGCTGTAAGGCATTCCTGCCGTTTCTCTCTCGGTGGTCGTTGGCCCGCAGGAGTATCTTGGCTTCCAAAGATTGACGCCCAATAGCAGGTTGTCTACCATCCAGCGTCTCACTCACAGCTCGCCCTGTATCCCTAACGCCCTGCACGATTTCCGGGTCGTCAAGGCTCTTGTCCTCTTTGACCAAGTAGAACAAGCCCGCCCCAAGAATCAACAATACGACGACTGCTAAGAAACAGCCACATCCACCACCGGAATCTTTGGGCTTCGCCATCTGGTACCCCTTTGCGGAGAAGGATTGGCACTTGCAAGGGATACCGCTCCAGCGTTGAACCGCAAAGGGGCATGGGTAAATGCCGCCCCTTCACTGGACGTTCAACGCTGTTTTCAATTGGAAACTGTGGTGTGGTATCCCTTGCAAGCGCCATAGTAGGGAGTGTTTCCCGTTCAGTCAAACGGGAGAACACCCCCTTTTATCTATGGTACGAATGGGGTGCAAGGATTCCAGCAGAAATCGAGGGGGGCAGTAACGAAGCAATGTACCAAAAATGTGTCGAAAGTCTTGCAGGGGGTACTTACACTTGAAGTAGAGAGATACGAAATAGATAGGGATTGAGACGGGCAAACGCTACAGGCCATGACCACCGCAACACCAAAAGGGAAGGCACCGGGCAAGTATTTCCGCAAGGGAATCAGCTTGGTAGAGGCCGTCCAGCAGTTTGGCAACGATGAAGCCGCCCACGAATGGCTTCTCAATGCCCGCTGGCCCGATGGTATCGGGTGCGCCTACTGCAACAGCGAGAGAATCAACAACCGTACTTCGGCCCGTAAGATTCCCCAGTATCACTGTAAGGATTGCGAGAGCAACTTCACCGTCAAGACTGGAACGGTGATGCACGACTCCAAGCTACCGCTTCACAAGTGGACGCTGGCCTTCTTCCTGTTCAACACGAACCTCAAGGGCGTGTCCAGCATGAAGCTACACCGGGACTTAGGCATCACCCAAAAGACGGCTTGGCACCTGGCCTACCGGATACGGGAGACGTGGAACGATGAGACGGAAGCGGTAGCCAAGCGGTTTTCTGGCCCGGTGGAAGCCGATGAAGCTTACTTTGGCGGCAAGGAATCCAACAAACACGCCAACAAGAAGCTCCGGGCCGGACGGGGAACCGTAGGCAAGACTCCGGTTGTGGGCCTGAAAGACCGCAAGACCAATCAGGTCAAGGCGCAGTTGGTTCCCGACACCACCGCCGACACCCTCAAGGGCTTTGTCCACATGAACACCGAATTTGGGGCGATTGTCTTTACCGATGAAGCGACCGCCTACAAAGGGCTGAACCGCCGGCATGAATCGGTCAAGCACAGCGTAGGCGAGTACGTGAGGGATATGGCGTCCACCAATGGGATAGAGAGCTTTTGGGCTACCCTGAAGCGGGCGCACGATGGAATCTATCATCATTTTTCCAAGAAGCACCTAGACCGCTACGTGACGGAGTTTGAGGGTAGGCACAACAACCGCCCGAAGGACAGCGTAGCAATGATGTACAGGGTGGCGAAGGGTGGAGTCGGGAAGCGACTGACCTACAAGACACTAATCAAGTAGTAGCCTGAACGGGTCCCGCTTGGCGGCTGAAAAGCCTTGAGGGGCGGGGCGGCGAATAGTACGATTCACGAGATTGAAGGAAGGAGAGAGTATGGAGAGAAACAATCAGGGACGGGGGAGAAGCCGGCGCACCCCGCTACCGCCAAGGATTGACGTTACGCCGGAAGAATTGGCCCACGTTGTCCTGAACGCTGGCCGACCCATAGGGCCAGTAAGCGGAAGGGAATATTTCTGCGTGGAGTGTGACCGGCAGGTAGCCTACCCCGAAACGCTTTATCAGGACGGCAAATGCGAGCAGTGCCACAACAAACCGTCTGCCGAACCTGTGCGCCGATGTACCTGCGGTATCGAAGTAGCAAAGGCAAAGAGCAGGTGTACCGAGGGAGACTGCCCGTTCAAATAATCTCCCAACTCACTCAGTAACCAAGGCCCGGTGAATTTCACCGGGCCACGCTGTTTTGTCTGGCAATGACCGTGATGGGCGACGACTCCCTGTTTATGTCTGGATTCCGGCTGACCAGCTTCCGCAACTGGGATAGCTCTTGCCGGCTGACCGGCCTGTAGGTGATGGTGTGGGGACACGATTGAGACGCTGATGGGCAACAATGCCCTCGGACATAAAAAACCTCCGCCCTTCTCAACTAGGGCGGAGGCGTCCGGGACTTGACAAGGCTTAGCCAAGCGTCTAACATCCATCCGATTTGCTGAGTTTCGGTTAGACCTTACCGGACACCCCTTCCGAGAGCCTTGCTTCGTGGACGGCCATCCACTTGCAAGGTTTTTCTCGTTTTAGAGCTATGTGATTAGGATATAGAACATAGGTCAGCTATCGACGGGATATTACAACATACGCCGAGTCGCTGCCACTACCCAACTTAGGAGAGAGGCGTAAATGCCCCGCCAATTCCGGCGGGGCATTCTCCGTGTTATTGTCACGCAACTACATTGATTAGGAGCCACAAATGGACACTGAAACCCTCTCCATCATAAAGGACATTGCGGCTGTCTTGCTGTTGGTCGCCGCCATCGTCCTGATCTTGGTAGTAGTTGCCAAGCTACCGTCCATTGCTCTCCGGTCTGCTAGGAATTTAGAGAAAGTCACGAGTGACTGGGCCGAGGCGGGGTCAGTTATCCTTGACGTGCTGGGACACACTAAGACAACTACGGAGCATCTGGCTACTGCGACTGGAAACGTGGCCGAAGGTACCGCTGTGCTACGCCTGTTAGGGCCAGCGGGGCGAGTAGCGGACATAGCGGATACTGGGCTTGGTCGGTTTTGGAATATCATCAGGCCGTTGTTGCGCCGGTAAGGGTGATGCATTGAAGAACATACCTACATATCCACAAGTAATCGCTGAAGTCCAGAGAAGGACAGGACGCAAAATACACCATCGCTGCTGGATTGCTGAGGTCAAGCGGGAGTTGAGATTAACTCGAGGCCCAGCCCACAACAGGGGAATGGGCAAAGGTGCGCCACCTTGCCCTGCCGACCTGAAGGCGGAGATTAGGCGGTGCTTCGAGGTTGGCAGGTCAGGGCCACAATGAAGGAGTAAGCACAATCTCATCATGTACAATCGAGTTAGATTCGGAATTTTGGTACACAAGTATATAATTCCCATTCAAATGCGCCGGATGTTCAGGGCGTTACACGGTCTACCACCGCGGATGATTTTACTCAAACCACAAACCCGCCCTCTGCCAAGTTAAGAAGTTGCCCCGACTTTCGACCCATACCATCGCCTGACCTCAGGTCTGAACTTGCCCAACTGAACTGTTCAGAGTATATAGTTCCTCCCGGTGTCATATTCAGGTTTAAGAATGTGCTGGAAAACTTCGCGGGAGTGCCCTAATCGGCTCGCACTAATGTTTTGATTAGGCCCTATAAGGGCTGGAACAGTCCGCCTGAAATAGGTATACAGAATGGTACACAGTATTGATTTTTAGCCCTGAAATGGGCAATTCTGAACTTGGGATCACAGAGAAAATAGGTCACTCCCTCCGCCATTGAGGCGGGTTAACGTGGCGCCGTCCGGAACCCAGAATTCTCCGGTCGCTCTTGAATAGGTAGGCCGCAGTGCTTCTTATTCCGCGTCGATCCATGCCGTCAGGAACGTAACCATGGCGTGTTCGTCCCCGCTGCCGTTGTGGTAGTTGGCCAACATGCGAGGGTATGACTCTAATCTCTTGCGCGCTCACCGCTGGTATGTTGAATGACCGGCGGGTCTGTGACGGTTGCCCGGCGGAATGAGATGCGCTGTTGAATTCCGGACTTCTACCTTACATTTAGCCCTTCACCAGCGATGTCCCGCTATCTCTAGGCTGTCACAAGCCAACCGTCAGATTTCGCCTTCAGATGGGGCTCACTGAGCCCCTGTGGATCGTGGGGGTTGACCCGGAAGACGGCGGACGGAATGTACTCCGGGTGGTAAGCGACTACCAATTGCAGCAAAACCCTTCTTGTAGCGGCGGAAAAATCCCAAGCCTGGCTTATGGTCCAAACCGGTCACGAGTGGTCTTGGACACAGGCATTGGGATTCTTTCCAGATTTTCTCTTCTGACCGACGGAGAAGTCGCTATCTTATTGCCATTGCCGACCATTCGCGCTGCCGGTGAACCAGCCAGTTACGGTCTGCCTATGACTCCGTCAACTCGTCGCCGAAATAGCCGTGGCTCCGTTTGACGATTTGCATTCCCTCGTAGAACGGCAGCCAGATTGTGCGGCGCACAACCTCGTAGGGCACGCCGTTGGCATATAAGGACCGGGGGTTCATGTCCGGATCGGCATTCACCTAGTCCGCAGCGTAGAACTTCCCGACCTGATGCAGACAAATCTCGGAAGTGAATTTCTTCATTTGGGATGTGCGTGCCAAGCCAGGCATGGTGCGGCGCAAGGGCCCCAGGTGGTATTGCTTATTTCGCCAGGCGTCAACATCTGGTACTCGTGGTTGTAGGGGTTCCACCAACCGGGTATTACTTTTCGGCGTATGTGGAACAACCGAAACCGGCCAACGTGGTCACCCAATGCCCGGGGTTTCAGCCTCTGCTGAATCAGAAAGGAATCGGCTTTGAAGGCCCGACTCGCCGACCACGGCAGGGCCCCTTCGGACATGGCATTAACTTCTGCACCCACCCCCTACTCCCCCCAGGGCGGCTTCACCTCGTAGGGAGGGCCGATCACGGCTTGGTCTTGTCGTCTAGCTTGAAGCCTTCTATATCGCCTCGTGGGACAACCACAGTCTCGGGCACCGGGACGCCGTTCCCCATCAGCCTCCGGTACAGTATCCCCTTATGGGCCGCTTCTCTGGTCAGATACGGATCGTCGATGACCTACCCGCCCTGGCACTTAACCTCCCGGGCCAGGATCACCAAGGTGTCGTCGTCCAGGATCTGGTTGGCGGTCAGGTCCAGCACGATCCTTGCGGCTACCTCCCCGGCCTCCAGCTTCTTCCAGAACTCATTCACCCGGCTGCCGTTGCACAAGCAAAAGGTAAGGTTGTTCTGACCGCAAAGCTCCCGTAACTCGTGGGCATAAGAGTTTCAAATCGGGAAGGAAGTAGCCAGCACTATATCGTAGGTCTCGGTCATGTCACACGCTCTGAACGTGAAAGAACAAAACATACAGCACGTTATCGGAATAGGGAAAATTCGTGCCCTTAGTCTTGAAGACCCGCTTCGAGCAAATTAATCTTCCGAAAAGTTCTTATCCGTCCGTTTTGCCTTTTGATTGACGGCCAGCATGATTTCGCCTAAAAGCCAGTAATGTCAGGAGAATGAGACAGCATTGGGGGACTCTCACTCCGTCGCCCCCTCTTTCCGTTGTGAAATTCTCTCCCTTCAACTCTTCCAACATCGATAAAATCAGTCCCGCCCACTACGCGCTCCCGGCGGTACGGCCGAGAAAGCGAAGGGTTTCTGTTTGCAAGGGATCGTAGTAAGGCTACTAATTGCGAACTCTAAAATCCTGTTGACGGTGTAAAATAGCTAGACTTTATACCCGAATTTGAGGTGTTTTGCGGTCTTCCAACAGCAGCACGAGCCCGGCGATTCGCTACGAAGCGGACGAACAGTGTCCCCTCTGGGTGTCCCTCAGTGTTGGACTCCAGGGCACGGTGTTTGCGCTGGCGCCCCTGGTATTGGTCGTAGCAATAACGGCCCGGGCTGGCGGACAGGACGACGATTACCTTTCCTGGGCGGTTTTTGCTTCACTGGTCATCTCCGGTTGCCTCACGGCCCTGCAAGCAAGCCGTTTCTGGAGGTTCGGGTCCGGCAACATTCTCATAATGGGCACCACCCCAAATTTCGTGGCAATCTCCGTACTGGCATTGGCGGCTGGCGGGCCATCGTTGCTGGCGAGCCTCGTTGTGGTCGGGTCCATGTCTTATTTGGCGCTGGCCATCTGGTTGCCACTGCTGCGCCGAATCATCACGCCAGTGGTGTCCTCAACGGTGCTAATGCTGATTGCGGTCGCTGTCCTGCCTATCGCCCTGGACCGGGTTCAGGAGGTACCACAGGGAGCTCCGGTCGCCGCCGGCCCCACCGTCGCATTCGTAACCCTGATAGTAATGGTGGGCCTCGTGCTAAAGACCGCCGGCGCCTGGCGACTCTGGTCGCCCCTTATTGGCATTGGCGCCGGATGCGGGGTAGCCGTGCTGTTCGGAATCTACGAATTCCAGCGGGTGAATGAGGCGCCCTGGGTGGGGATTGCCACAGGTTATACCCCCGAGCTGGACTTTGCCTTCAACCCCAGCTTTTGGGCCCTCCTGCCGGTTTTTGTGGTTGTAACCCTGGTGGGGGGAATCAAGAACATCGGCGACAATGTGGCTATCCAGCAGGCCTCCCGACGCAGACCGCAGGTAACGGAATACCGGCAGGTCCAGAATTCCCTGAACACAAACTGGCTGGGCATTCTCACGTCGGGAATAGCAGGCACGCCGCCTACGACCGTTTATTCGTCCACTTCTGTATCCCTGGTCAACTTTACCGGCGTAGCTTCGCGCCGGGTAGGCTACGTCATCGGGGCATGCCTGATCTTGTTGGCGCTTTTTCCCAAGTTGCCTGCGGTGCTGCTCACTATTCCCACTCCGATCATGGGCGCCTACCTGATGTTGGCTATTGGCCTGCTGTTCATGGAAGGTGTAAGAACCCTGGTCCAGGCAGGTCTCGACTTCCATAAAATAATCGTGGTCGGCATATCTTTTTCCCTGGGCGCCGGTATTGAGCAGCAAACCATATTCGCGGACCTGCTTGGCGGCCCTTGGGGCGGACTGCTGGACAACGGTATGCTGGTGGGGGCGCTGACAGCTATACTGCTGACCCTTTTCCTGGATCTGACCAACCCAAGAAGGAGCAGCCGTATCCAGACCAGCCTAGACCTGTCTGCCCTGCCGGAAATCAACAAGTTCTCCCGAGGCCAGGCGGCCAGGCTGGGTTGGAACGATGCCTCCACGGAACGCCTGCTGGCAGCCACCGAAGAAGCCCTGTTAAGCCTGGCACAAGATTCGAAAGATCGAGAGTCTGTAGACGTACCACGTTTGGTGGTGGTGGCGCGGCCTGCGCCGGAAATGGTGGAACTGGAGTTCATGGCCGTATTTGACGAGACCAACCTGGAAGACCGCCTGGCTAACCTGGAGGAGGAAGCCGATGGCAGGGAGGATGGAGAAATATCCCTTCGTCTGCTTCGCCATTACGCAACGTCCGTCCGACACCAGAAATACTATGGCCTGGACATTGTTACGGTACAGGTAAGGGGCTCCCGGTAGTCTATCATCGCCTGATTTTTCCGTCGCCCATTCTCACCCTCAACGCCACGACATCCTTAAGTGGGGTGTAAGACACGGCTGTCTAGCAAGACTATCCGGCGCCGAATTTTCCGGGTAGAGAGGCACGGGCAACGCCGTAAGGAGTGAAGGGCTGAATCTTAATCCCCGCGGTTGGTAGGAATCAGGGGATAATTGAACGCATTTCGGTGCAACCCGTACAAGCCTTTTGCGGCCAATACATCCTGAAGAAAGAAACCGTCTTCACTACTGGTTGACCGAAGTGCCCCGTCTTGCTAGGCTTAAACAGTGCTTTTGGATCATTAAAACCTTGGGAGGACTTTTGAATGGCTACAACTGAAGAACGGCTCAGGAAACTGGTGGACGACAACCTGGATATTGAAGGGCGGGCAGCAGGTGAACCGCTCCACATGGACTACAGCTTGCGGGAGTCGGGTGTGTCTTCCGTCGATTTTGTGGCCTTCGCGAAGATTGTTGCCGACGAGTTCGGCGTAACGTTTAACCCGGAAGACTGCGCCAAGTACAATACTGTCGGAGAGCTTATTACGCGGCTGGAGAGTTAAAGCGCCGACCCTCCTGACAGAATGAACTCAAAACGGGGCTCCCCAAGAGGAGTGGCGTTGAAGACGGTATCAAGCAATTCCGTTTGCCAAGATTCAACGTCCCGCCTCCATTGGTGGAGTCCTTTCCTTGTTTTCGGTAAAATCACGGTGGCGAAGGTGGACCTGTCGGCCAACCCGGCCCGAGAAGAGGTCGCCATTGGCTGGCTGGACGAATCTGAACATTCCCGGATCAAAGGTTACCTGCCCGAACCCCGTCGACACTTTGTCCTCTGCCGTGCCGCTCTTCGCGCTATACTGTGTCAGGAACTGGGCTGCAATAATGGAGACTTATCCTTCGGCGAAGGAGAATACGGCAAGCCCTTTGCCCAGGTGGCCGGCCAGGCGGCTTCGGTAAGCTTCAGTGTCAGCCACAGCGGGCGATACGGGCTGATTGCCCTCGCCCGGACCGGCAGACTGGGCGTAGACGTGGAGCAGGTAGTAGCGAAACGCCACTTGAACTCGCTGATTGAAGCAGTCATGGGGCCCGACGAGCGGAGGGAACTGGGCGAAATGATGGAGCAGGACAAGCTCCGCCAGTTTTTTCGCTTGTGGACCTGCAAGGAAGCCCTGGTGAAAGCGTTGGGTACTGGTTTCTCCACCGATGTATCCGGTTTCCAGGTGCCAGAAATTGTTCGTCAGGGCGGAGCTTCGGGGGTATTTCGCTTTCCCCACTTGCCGGGCCTCACCTGGTGTCTGGAGACCTTTGAAGCAGAGGGGTTTGCCGCCGCCCTGGCCTGGGAACTGCCCCCTGCAGGTTCAGCTCCCACAGATGCAGTTGACTGAACCCTGGGAAATCCCCCTAGAAGGTGTAAAGGTTGGTAGAGCACCCGGAGTTCGATTGGCATGTCCCGGAACCCCTGTCGGTTCACGAAGTCGCGGTGGATGCCGACACCACCATTCTGGTGCGTCGCCATGGCAATCCCGAGGGTCCCCGGCTGGTACTCAGCCACGGCAACGGGATGGCCATAGACCTCTATTATCCCTTCTGGTCCCTGCTTGTCGACGACTTTGACCTGGTGATGTACGACTTGCGAAATCACGGGTGGAACCGGGTCAGTTCCCTGGCGCGGCATAATGTTCCAACCCTCGTTTCGGACCACGACATCATTCTGGAGGAAATTAGCCGTGCGTGGGGCGAGAAACCCCAGGCAGGGGTATTCCATTCGGTTTCGGCCCTGATTACCCTGCTTTCTCCCAACCGCGGTAGACACTATTCGGCGCTCGTCCTTTACGATCCCCCGCTTTGCAAGCCCGGCCGCAGCCACCGGGAATTTGAAGAGGCCGCAGTCCAGGCCGCAGGTTTTGCCCGCCGCCGCACAGAGAGCTTCAAGCGAAGAGAGGAATTTTCCGAAGTCCTCCCCCTTCTGCCCGTCTTCCGGAAACTCGTCCCCGGCGCCTTTGACCTGATGGCGATAACAACCCTCCGCGCCAGGAACGACGAGGGGTATGAACTCCGCTGTCCCAAGGAGTACGAAGCCCAAATCGTGGACTACGCCAGCGTCTACGGCGTGGCCGTCGACTTCGATTCCCTGGAGTGCCCGGTAAAGGTCATAGGGGCCGACCCCACGCTTCCCTTTTCCTATTTGCCAACTCTGGACCTCAGCGACATATTGAGTGTGGACTACGACTTTCTCCCGGAAGCCACCCACTTTCTGCAACTGGAAAAGCCAACCGAGTGCGCTCTTTCGCTCAGGCAATACCTTGGCGAACTGGGTATCATCTAGCTCGCGAGACGAACCCCGAAGCCCCTAAGACGACTCTTCCCGGCGCGGGCCTCACAGACCGGCCCGAAAACGCGATCTACACTGGCTCCTCAACTCATCAATGGAAGCTGTCCATTCTCAGGTGCCGACGTTGCCTAATGCGGTTGAGCATGAAGTAAGAGACCGAATCGGGAAGAGGGGACAGATTACTTTTGCCGAGTTCATGCGGACCTGTCTGTATTCGCCAAATGGTGGCTTTTATTCCGAAAGGTCCAACAGAATCAATGAACACTTCGGCACTTCTCCCGCGAGTCATCCGGCCTTCGGGGGCTTAATCGCGCGGCAATTGGAACAGATGTGGTGCCTCCTGGGGGAACCCACCGTGTTCCATTTGATCGAAGTGGGTTCCGGAGACGGCAGCCTGGCTCAAGCTATCGTGAATGCGTGCCGGCTCAGTTTCCCCCAGTTTGCACGGGCCCTATATTATGTCGCTGTCGATTACCAGCCCACTACCTACCAGCCACCCGACAGAGATATCAACCCGGCCTCCGGAAATGATGGTGCATTCCCCTCGAGCGCCCAGGCAACGAACACGGAAGTCCATTGGGTACGGGCTGAGGGACTCAGCGCCTTTCGCAATGTGGCTGGTTGCATCCTGTGTAACGAATTACTCGACAATTTCCCCTTCCACCGGTTCGTTATCCAGGGAGGCAAAATAAAGGAAGTTTTCGTCAGACTTTCAGGGGACAACCTGGTCGAAGTACTGGACGACCCGTCCTCGCCAGCCATCGAGGAGCGGCTCAACGGCTTGGGAGTGTCTTTGACAGAGGGTTACCGTGGCGAGGTGTGCATTGCCCTGGATGCCTGGGCCACCCAGCTTTCGAAGACCCTGGAAAGGGGTTTTGTTCTCACCATTGACTACGGCGAACTGGCTAAAGACCTCTACACATCCCGGAATGCCCTGGGCACGATGGTCTGCTACCGGCAACACGAAGCCACTAACGACCCTTACCGGCACCTCGGGCGCCAGGACATTACCTGCCTTGTGGACTTCACTTCTGTCATGCAACTGGGGGAACGGTATGGTCTGTCCACGGTGGGTCTTACTCGGCAGAGCGGGTTTTTGCAAAACCTGGGCTTCTCAGCTCTTCTTGAAGGTCTGCAAGGGCAATATATTTCTGCCGCCCGCGCCGAATTTGAACGCATGGCCCTGATGACCCTGGTTGAACCGGAGGAATACGGAGACTTTAAGGTTCTTGCCCAGGCCAAAGGGGTTGGCCCGGGCTTCACTCTCCTGGGGTTTGAAGGCAAGGAACGATGAACCTGATTCGCCGGGTGAAGCTCTAGCTGGGGTGTTTGCTGAACATCATAAAGCCGCAACTGTCTGGGGTATTGCAGCCGGCCAGCGCGGTGTCAGCCTTGACGGTCACCTGGCGAGGGCCAGCGGTACCCCGTAGCTGCTGAATGCTGTCGGAAAAGAGGACAGCGCGGTTCCGTCCCGTCCCGTTGTTTCCGCCGCTGGAAAGGAAGGGGTGCGGCCCTTCAACCCGAATGTCGTCGGCATAGAAGTCGTGGGCCTCACCCCACTTGACGCCGTGCCACTGGAATCCTTCAAGGAATTGCTGGGTAAAGGTCAGATAGCCGTCGTAGGGATTAAAGATGTCAACGTCGTTGGGGCCCAGACCCGATCCTTCCCACATTTTTCGCGCCAGGCTTGCCACCGCCTCCTGGTGTTCCTCCAGGGTTGCCATGGTGCTCCGGCCCCGGCCGTTGTTCTGGGCGTGGTTGAGAACAAAGACGGGCTTCTGCCTCAGGTCCCTGGCGCGTTCGGCGGTAGTGAATATGAAGGCAGCGCAGGTGTTGACCGGGCGGTCGCAGTCGTAAATGACCAGGGGTTCTTCGATGACGCGGCCGTTCAGGTAGTCCTCGCGGGTCAGTTGATAGGGTTCGTGCAGGGAGTAGTATCCCCAGTCGGTCATCAGGCCGTTGCGGCGAAGGTTCAGACAGAGTGGCGCCAGGCCATCATGGGTCTTGCCGTACTTCTTGCAGTATTGGAGAAAAACGACTAGGTTGTTGAACATGGCGCCGTTCTGGTAGCCCCAAGGCAGGCTGAAGGCCGTGGCTCCCGGGGCTTCCTGGTTCAGATTTTGCGGATTGTTATGGCCGTACCTGCCTTCCAGGTTCACCATGGGGTACCAGACCAGGGCTGTTTCACACAGACCATCACCCACGGCCTGGGCAGCCAGGCCCATCATCGGACCAATGTATGGAGCGTCGGACTTGAGATATTTCACGTTCTTCAAACCCAGTTCCCGCTGAATCCAGTCCGCGGAAGTGTAGGTCAGGCCGTCTTCGGTATCGTAGGGCGGGTCAAAGTAGGGACGGGGAGCCCAGGTTTGCTCGGCCCGGGTCTCCCGGCTGGTAATGAGGCCGTCGATGTCGTCCAGCGACAATCCGGCATCGGCGATGGCCTTCAGACACGCCTCTTTGGTCAAACCGCCGCAGCTGCGGTCCATGGTTGCGCCATCCCACCGCCGGTCCATGTGGGACTGCCCCCAGCCCACCACGGCAACCTTGCCACGGTGCTCCCAGACTCCCATCCCTTCTCGATTTCTCATCCAGCTTGTGTCGTTAACCATCTCAATTCCCCTTTTCCTGGGTGTTAGGTGTACTTTTCTTGGTGGCCCGGCCGGCTAGGAAACCACTTGCCACTCATGCACCAGTTGGCCGTTGCTGGTCTCTTCAAATATCAGTTCTACCGGAGCGCCCATGGGCACTTCACCCGGAGGAGTGCCCGGAAGGTTGGAAAGGAAGTTGATGCCCGGGTCTTCGTCCAGCGTTATCACAGCGAAGTTGATGGGCTGGGCCGACCGGAATCCCCGAATGCGCGAATCGCGTATCACCATAAACACGTCGATGTGGCCTTTGCCTTCCACTTCTTTCCACTCGAAGTTTTCGCCCGAGCCGCACTGGTTGCACCTGGGCGCGGGAGGATAATGCAGGCGAGCACAGGCAGTACAGTTCTGCAAGACGAGGCGGCGTTCATTGCAGGCGTCCCAAAAGGGTTTGGTCAACTCATTGGGGACGGGAGCAGGTCTTTCCAGGCCTGGAATTGTTGACATTGGTTTACCCTCCTGTGGAATCTTGGGCGGGGCAGGCTGCCGGCTAACCCTGAATCACTTTTCCGTCAAGCCACGGCTCAGTCTTGCCGTCATCCATCCAGACGAATTGAAACCCGGCTTCCAGGGCAAACTGGCGGTCCAGTTCCGTATCGCCAATATGGTAGTACACGTCAGCCTGAAAACGGGACTTTACTTCCGACAGATTCTGCTTCGCCGAAATAAAGCTCACCTCGATGCCGTGCCTGTCCCAAATGGCCTGCTGGACCGGAAGGGGCCTGTCCGATGAACTGCCGATTATGCAACCGTGGGCCCTGGCCTTTCTGACCATACCCATGGTAATTGGGCCGGGCGGGTCTCCCGCTTCCAACGTGCCATCAATGTCGAAACTGACTAATACTGACAAGTCTCACTTCCCTGGCGCAAAGAGATGCGGCCCTGGCTTCCCGGTGACGGAAGTGCCCTCTTACGGAGCACCACCAACAGTAGGATCTGCCCACTGGACTACTCCCTTACTTCCCAGGCTGTCGATTTCTTCCTCGGTATAACCGATTTCCCGGAGAATGGGCCTTGTGTGCTGGCCGACCTGGATGGAAGTCCGGTAAAGTCCAGGGGTCAATGAAAATTCGACCAGACCGCCGTACCGGAGATATTTTCCAATGTACGGATGTTCCACCTCAACACTCAGGGCATTAGCCTTCGCGTGGGGGTGGTCGGCGTAAAAGTCTCCCTCAAGGGCCTCGTCGGCCTGGACACAGCCCACATCCGCACTGATCAACGCCTCTTCCCACTCAGCGGCAGCGCGTTGGGCGAATACCGCAGAAATTTCTTCAACTAAGTCCCCGTCGTTGGCCAGGCGGACCTCCGAGTCGCAGAACCTGGGATCGTCAATAAGATCCTCTCGCTGGACAGCGTGGCAGAAGGCCTCCCATTCTTCCCGGAACAGGCAACCCAGGAACACCCAACCTTCCCGGCAACGGTAAAGGCGGTACAGTGCATGAAGACCGTGGATTTCCTCATCGGGCAAGGCGATGGGCGGGCGGTACTCAAAGTCAAAATACTCATCGGCATTGGTCCACGCGTTGGCGTTCAGCATGTTGACGTGGACGGGCTGTCCCTTGCCCGTGAGGTCACGAGCCCGGAGGCCCATGATGATAGCATTGGCGACGGCCGGGGAGGTGTTCTGGTCCGGGCCCCAGTTGGATTTCATCATCCAGCGGGTTGCCTCTACAACCTCTTCAACGTCCATCTCTTTATCGGGTGGCGGAGGCATGCCGCAGCCCATCTGGCGCATGGCCCCACCCATGATTGCGCCTGGAATGGGATGGGCGCCCGGGCGACGCGCGTGTTCCCCTTTTTCTCCATAGGTGCCCATCCAGACGTGCACCAGGCGCGGATTAATTTTCCGGCAGGTCTCCCAATCTATCTGGAGACGCTCGGGAACCCCGAGGCGGAAGTTGTGGGAGAGAACGTCGGCCTCGGCTATCAACTTATGGATGATCTCCTTGCCTTCGGGGGTCTGAAGGTCTATCTGAATCCCCTCCTTCCCCGCGTAGGTGCGGGGTTCCGCTATCGACTGAGCAGTGGAACGTCGTCCCTCGTCCAGTCGCCGGTCAGTGGCGTCAACCTTGATTACCCGCGCGCCCAAGTCTGCCAGCAGAGACGCTCCATAGGGCCCGGCCTGGATGGTTGCCAGGTCCAGTATTGTGACGCCTGAAAGGGGGTGAGCCGGCAATTCCGAGTAGTCAGCTTCCGTTGGCGGCATACTGTCGGAGCCAGACTTCCGTGCCAAGCGTCCAATCACTTCGTTGTTGTGCTGGCCAATATTCGGCGAAGGTCCACTGGGCTCCCCCGGGGTCTCCTTGAAATCGAATAGTGGAGCAAGGGTACGCAAAGAACCGACGCGAGGATCATTGATGGTCACCACCGTACCATTGGCTGCCACCGCCGAGTGATCCATTGCACCGATGCTATTGCGGTAAGGTTCGGCGGCTATATCGCCGTCCTCGAGGTAAATCTCCATCCATTCGTCGGAGGTCTTCTCCAGCTGCTTGCCCAGGATTTCCCGTCGCAGAAGTTCCCGGTTCTCCACACTGATGGCAGGTACTCTCTCGAACCTCTCGTCCTCCAGCAAATGGCCCAAACCGATGGCCTTGAGATGGCCCTGGATGTGGGGGACCCGCTGGTTGGCATGCTGCAGCCAGGCGCCTTCCCTGGTGCGAACTGGAATGTACCCGATGGTGGAGAGGCCCGTGCTGGGAGGCCTGACGGGATACCGCTCCGGGTCCTTCCTCGCAAGCTGCAAGTTCACCAGCCCACCGGCGCCGGCATTGTTGTCATGGGGTGACGCCAGGGCCTGGACAATGCTGGTCTGGACCCACTGGCCGCGCCCGCACCGGTCGCGCACCCGGAGGGCGGCAATGATTCCGCGCAGAGCCGCCTGGCTGGCATGCCAGCTGCCGGTTGGCACGGCAGAATACACCGGACCATCCCGGTTGGGCTGCCCTTGCAGGTTGAGCATGCGACCCGCCTTGGCCGCAACCACCCCTTCGTAACCCTTTACCCGGCGGAGCGGACCCTCTTGCCCGAATCCCGTGATTGAGCAGTAAATAAGCCGGGGATATAGCTGAGACAATTGGTTGTAGGAAAGGCCCCAGGCTGCCATGTCCCCGGGACGGAAGGACTCCACCAGTACGTCAGCCTCGCCGATTAGCCGGATGGCCTGCTCTCTGCCTTCCGGTGTGGCGAGGTCCAGGACGATACCCTTCTTCCCACGGTTCCAGGATATCCATGCCGGCTGAAAACGGAAAGGGTCGCCTCCGGGTGGTTCAATTTTGATTACTTCGGCTCCATAGTCGGCCATTACCAGGGTGCAGATGGCCCCCGGCATCCCAAGTGAGAAGTCCAGGACGGTGAGACCTGTACACGGTCCAGCCAAGGTTCACCTCCTCACAGTGGAATGGATTTACGCCCGGATGGTATTTCAACCATCCCTGGCAATATTGACCTGGTGCAGGTATATAGCGTTACCGGGTTTGCCGTTGACGGAACGGTTAGTAATCCAGTATGCGAGTTGGAGTATGCAGGCCAAGGGAGAAGCGCGTCAACCATATCGCCAAATCGGGAGCACAGCCTAATCCAGGCGCCTGATGTTCGGCATTCCAATCATGGTGATGAGGCTTACTACACTCAGGATCACGCCGTTAATCAGAAGAGCCCCCTGGGCTCCCACCACACTTGCCAGGCCCCCAACTCCCACGTGCCCAACCGGGGCAAAGCCAATGCTCAGCACCCAGGAACCCATGGCGCGTCCCCGTTCCTCGTCGGACACCAGCCCCTGCATCAGTGTTTTGTAGAGGGTATCGACGGCCATAGCGCAGGCGTTGACGAACAGCAGTACGACCAGGAATACGAAAATGTTGGAGGAGAGGGAAAAGGCCATCAACCCTCCACCAAAACCGATGGCCGTCACAAACATCATCAGCCCCTTCTTCCTTGAAGTTCCCAAGCCGGCCAAAAGCCACAGTCCCAGCAGGCCACCCACTTGCCGAAACGCGGTCATAATGCCCAGTCCCGTTGGTCCGACGTGAAGCACATCCTTGGCGAACACGGGCAGCAGGGTCATGTGGGTAAAACCCAGGACCTCGGTGACCGCCGTCAAAAGCATGAGAGCCAACAGGAAGCGGCGACTGCGGACCAGGCTGACGTACCCCGCCAGGTTTTCCCACACCGATGTTGCGGTCGCGCGGACGGAACGGCCGGGGTTGTGGAGGGCCAGGGTGGCCAGAGCGGCACACAGGTAACACGCCCCCGCGGCAACGAATTGCCAGCCAGCCCCGGCCGCCTCAATCAATGCACCTGAAGCGAGGGAGCCGATGATGCCGCCCCCCTGCATGGCCATCGCGCCGAGGGCCAACCCATTCAGGGAAAGTCCGGAACCCACGATGTCAAAGGTGTAGGTCTGGCGAACGGTAAGGGTAAAGGCGAACATGCTGCCGAGGGCGCCCACCAAAGCGACGACAACCCAAACATTGGTTAGCCCGCCCAGCAGCAACAGCAGGGCCATCACAAGGGCCACGACGGCAGCGCCCAGGTTGCCAATTCCAAGCAGCAGTCTACGGTCCCAGCGATCGGTTATCGCCCCGGACAAAATGCCAAAAAGGAAGAAGGGCACCATCCGGGCCGCGGCTCCCACGCCCACCATCAGCTCCGAGCCGGTAAGCTCGAAAATGAGCCACCCCACCGAGACCTGTTCCATCCCGGTGGCCAGTGAGTACAGTAGAGTTGATGCCCAAAGGAGGCGGAAGTCCCTGATGCGGAGGGAGGCGGCCCAGTTACCAATGCCTTTCATTGGGCGATGATACACCCATCACTGGCGTAGTCCCCTATGGTTAAGGGGTGCGTTCCTGCCAGAGTTTGGGCTGTTTTGAAAGCGTCAAGGGATGGAGCCGCGAGGCGAAACCTGCGTTGATCTCGTACTATTGGCACAGGCTAATTGGTTTTTGGGCTCCCTTAGTACATCAGGCAGTCTAATCAGGGTTCAAATCTGCCAACAGAGGACGGAAGCTTCCAAACTCGGCTTTGGCTTTGGTATCGCCAAACTCACAATAAGCCAAGAACAAGTGCTCAAAATAGAACTGGCTCAGGTCGTGCAAGTAGAAGAGCAATATGGGCTCATTCTGAGTAACATTGTGGATATTAGATTTGATTTCTGCGTTCGTGCCTCTTTTTAAAGGGTGCGGACCGTAGTTTCGAACTTCGCTGAGAAGACAGACTCCCTCATTTGTGTGGCTATGGAGCATTTGGGCAAGCTTAGCGAAGGCCGGGTGGTTCAAATCCGTAGTGTTTCTTCGCGGAACCTTTTGTCCCTCTAAAGCATCATGGATTGGAGTGGCGCTATCCCCCACAATTGTCTTGCCCTGAATAAGGCTCGCCAAGGCTTCCAGGGCTGCGTAGCTTTCGCCAATTGCGCTAAGAACATTCCCGTTTTGCCTGCTTGAGACACTCCGGGCATAGAGATCAATAGCTTGGCTGATTTCTTCCTTCTTTGCTTTCCACTTTTCCCAGAACTTGGGGAATAACCTTACTAGGTAAGCCCCTTGTGGAACATCATGGTCGTTAACGAACCAGTTAAGGGATTTGTCTTGGGCACTAGGAAACCCGTATACCCGACCCCATACGGCGCTTCTGTTTTCGTTGTACCCCACTAAGACCGTCGGAAGGCAGAAGTGGCCTGCCACAAAAGCGAGGAAGGACCCTGTTCCAGTCAGGAATTCGTTCAGTTCTTCTGTACCGAATTTCCTGCCGTCATGAAATGTGAAGGCACCCATGTGGGTAACGGACCCGCGGGTTTCCATTTCTTCCTTAGTTAATGTCACCGCCCACCCTTCATTTCCGTCAAGAACGATGCGGCTAGGCGGAGGCTTCAGAACTAAGCTCCAGCCATCTGGTAGCTCATTCTCAACTAACTCTTCAGCATTCTCAAAGAATGCCGGGCTGGGGGTCAATTGACCGCACAGGAAGTCAGGAAAATTCAAGAGACTAAATCGCGCCTCGGTCAGCGCGTTTTCCTCGAGAACGATCGTGTTCCGGTCTAGGGCCAATCCCCCTGTGTGACCTGAAGCTGCAAAAAGCACCTTTACTCTTATGTGGAAACTTATCTCTCGGGGAGGAAATGTTTCAGACTTTTTTAGAGTAACGATGACCTCTTCGTTTTGGAACCACGCTTTCTGTAAGGAGGGATGCGCGCCAAACATTTCATTGTCGACAAACGTGAGGACACCGTCTTTCGACGGAGGGCGATACGGGGTTGCGTTGAAGTATTTGAATCGAAACTGTCCGTTACTGTTGATTTCAGGAACTACTATCGCATCTATAGTTTCTTCCTGAACCTTCAATGTCGCATTCATGGGAAAATCCAGTTGTACCCTTACTACGCTATCAAAAAAAGTCCTTTCCAATGTGTTGAGTTCCACTTTGGGTCTCCCCCTGCGTTTCTATTGCCGCACCGATATTCGCATGCTGTCAGTGTGAGTTACTGGTTCCAATTCCCATGCTACTCTGGAAATCAGAAGTCAACAATAACCAAGTGTCAGCAAACACTTGTACGACAGAGTGCTTTATCAGAACCCACAGAAAACTCCAAGGAACCTATTGGACTCAACAACAAAAAGCGCAGGGAGGCTGGGCCTAACCCAACTTTCCTGCGCCTTTTTGCGGCGATGTTGCCTACGCCGGTGCTTTAGCTCCTGAAAAATCCCCTAGTCGGCGCTTATGCCCAGCTCTCCCTGCAGGTCGCGGATGGTCTGCGCGCGGTTGCGGGTTGGGGCGCGCTGCCGCATGCCGATGGGTTCGTTTTCCACTTCCGGGACCACCTTGATGGATACAAACACCGGGCCGGTGTCCTGCATTATCTGCTCAATATTGGTGGCAAACTCTTCCAGGTCGTCAAAACTATAGGCCGTGGAATAACCGGCTTCCTTGGCCACGCCGGCGTAGTTGATCTCCTGCGCATTGGGGACGGGCTGTCCGCCGGTGGTGGCGTAGCACTCGTTGTCCAACAGGATGTGGCAGAAGTTCTCGGGCTTCTTGCCGGCAATGGTCGCCAGGATCCCCAGGTTCATAAGGAGCGAACCCTCGGAATCGAACAGCACCACCTTTTCACCGGGAAGGCCCAGCGCAAGTCCCAGGGCCGCCGAAGTGGTATGGCCCATGGCGCCGCCCAGGTTCAGGTCGCGGCTCTCGTTGGTGGTAAATTCCCGCCAGTGCCGGCCGGATGTGCCAGTGGGAATCACAATGGCATCGCCCCGGTGCTCCTGGAAAATTCGGAATACCTCTGAGGACTGAATCATTGACTTCCTCCGTTATGCAAGTCCTTCTTAATGTGTCCTGCGCCTATCCCTGGGTGGACCGTCCCTGCTGCTGTGTTAGGCCAGCGGCACGGGCTGACAGCCAGGGACGGTCATACTACCGGTTGAATCCGTGGTATTCGTCGCCCACCAGGATAGCTACTGGCCGCTTGGTGTTCTTGGCTTCCTCGAATGCGACGGAAATCCGGTGGCTGTCGGCATCCTGTTCAACCAGGTAATAGTTGATGCGGAAGGCGTTGAGGAAGGGTTCGGTGTAGCGGGCCACCGAGTCGGTGATGACGCCATGCCGGTTCCAACCCCGGTAGCCGATGACCATTACCAGCGGGAACCCGGAGTCCAGGGCCATACCACGGATGGAGTCCCCGGATTCCATCATGCCCGTATTTTGTATCAGACATACGGGAGTCTTGCCCCCAATTATCAGCCCCAGCGCGATGGCGAAAGTTTCGCCCTCACGGGAAGCCGGAACCACATCCAGCCAGGACTGCTCCTGCATAAGCTCGTAAAGGTAGTTGGTTTCGCTGTCGGGAATGGTCACCACATGGGTAACACCATTCTTCCGGAACTCCTCAACCATGGTTTCGGGGCTCAATACTGCCGCCTGCTGTTCAACCATGAAAATCCTCCTTGCCTGTGTCCTGACCGGACAGTGGGGTTACCGGGGGTTCGGGATTCCGGCATGGGCCGGAATGACGGATGGTAGTGTACTGCGGGCATTATAGTAATCCCTACCAACAGGGTCAATTTTGGTGGTGGAATTATGCCGATTCAGGTGGTTTCTCATTCTTGAGAGATTTTAGGGTGCTGCCAGGTCGGGTCTGAAACCCCTACGAGTTCATACCGCCTGGATTGAAACGCTACCCCGGGGTAGGTAAACGGTGATGTATATGGGCTGATATGATGGCGTTGTGCTGGGGGTGGGTGGAGTTTGCTGGAGGTGGCCGGATGACAGACGCAATCGGTATTGTGGGGTGCGGCACCATAGGCCGCGCCCTGCTTCGGGCAGGGGCCGAAGGGACTCTGGGAGTGCCCATTGCCGGGGTGACCAGCCGAGCGGCATCCACGGCGGAGGCCTTTCTGTCCACCCTCGGCAATCCCCCTCCTTACCTGGAGTTGTCAGACCTGGTGGATCGGTCCTCGCTGCTGGTTGAAACGGCCGGCGGACACGTCGTCCCTTCCCTGGCAGAAGCGGCATTTGCGGCCGGCAAGGACCTGATGGTCATAAGCATAGGAGCCCTATTGGAGCATCCCGAAATTATTGAGCAAGCGCGCAGCCTTGGCTGCCGCCTCTATGCTCCCTCAGGGGCAATAGCCGGTCTGGACGGCATCAAGTCAGCCTGCCAGGGCAGAGTGGATCTCGTTGAGATGGTTTCCCGCAAGCCCATCGCAGCACTGGAGGGAGCGCCGTATCTCCTGGAAAAGGACATTCCGGTTGACAGATTTACCGAAGCCCGGGAAGTTTTCAACGGCACGGCAAGGGAGGCCTGCCGCGGTTTCCCTTCGAACCTGAATGTTTCGGCTGCGGTTAGCCTGGCCGGAATTGGCCCCGATCTGACGACGGTCCGCATTGTTGCCGACCCATTCCTGGAGCGGAATTGCCACGACATTACGGTGGAAGGAGAGTTCGGCCTACTGCGCGTTCACATCGAAAACATCCCATCGGAAAACCCCAAAACCGGCCGGCTAACCGCACTATCCATAATCCGGTCGGTGCGGGACGCCGTTGACCCGGTAAGAATCGGCACGTGAAATAGCCGCGGGGTTAAGGGAAATGGTCAGGTCCGGGCGGCGGCCGCCAGGTCTTCGAGAGTGGAAATCTGGCCGTCGATACTCTCGGCCTCCAGGGACAGCCTTTCCCATTCTTCCCAGCAGGAATGCTCTTCCTCTTTCAGCACCCGGTACTGCTCGGCGCTGTCGGCAATCTGGGTGGCGTCCCCGAACTGCTGCGGGTTGGCAAACATAGCTTCCAGCTCGGCGATCTGCGCTTCCTTATTAGCAAGGTCCGCGGTGACTTCGTCGATCTGCAAGTGCAGTTTTCTTGATTCCCGACTTAGCGCCCGCCTCTGTATCTCAGTCTCCAAAACAGGCCGTCCCGAACGTCGCCGGGTAACACCCTGGGCGGGGCCAGGCAATGCTTCCCTGGCTGGCGGCTTGGAGCCATTGCGCTGAGGCGCGGTTTCCTTGACGTGCAGGTAGCTGTCGTAGTCGCCGGGATAGACCGAGGGCCGGCCGTCAACTATTTCAACAATCTTGTTGGCAACCTGGCGGATGAGGGTCCGGTCGTGGGTGATCAGGCACAGAGTACCGTGGTAGTCGCCCAGGGCATCGGCCAGGATTTCGCGGGAAACTATGTCCAGGTGGTTGGTGGGCTCGTCCATCAGTAGCAGGTTGCTGGGCTGGAGCAGCAGCTTGGCCAGGGCAACCCGCGCCTTTTCGCCTCCGGACAGCACCGAGATGGGCTTCAGCACGTCGTCGCCGGTAAACAGAAACCCACCCAGCGTAGTTCGCAGGTTCTGCTCCGACTCGGCCGGCGCGGCCTGCTTTAATTCATCGATAATGGTATTGGCGGAATTCAGCTGGTCCAGGACGTGCTGGGCGTAGTAGGCAGGCACCACGTTGTGCCCAAGATTTCGCTCGCCGTCGTCGAAAGTCAGCACCCCGGCCAGGATCTTCAGCATAGTAGTCTTGCCGGCGCCGTTGGGACCCACCAGCGCCACCCGGTCGCCCCGGCCAAGGGTCAGATTGACGCCCCGGTAGACCACGTTGTTCCCATAACGCTTGCTAATATTACAAAGGGTTATGACTTCGGCGCCGCTGCGGGGAGGAGCCGGAAAGGAATAGTTGACCTTTTTGGTGGCGCGGGGCAGTTCAATGGGCTGGATCTTCTCCAGCTGCTTCAACCTGCTCTGCGCCTGGGTCGCCTTGGTAGCCTTGGCGCGGAACCGCTCCACGAAACGCATCTGCCGCTGCATTTCCCGTTCCTGCCGGGCCGCGGTGGACCGCAGCACTTCCAGGTAACGCTCCCGGGCCTCCAGGTAGTCATCGTAGTTGCCCTTGTGCAGCGACACCCCGTCAGTCTCGATAGCCAATACCCTGGTGGCCACCTGGTTGAGAAAAGCCCGGTCGTGGGAGGTGATGAGAACGCCGCCCCGGAAGGAGGACAGGTATTTCTCGAACCACAGGTTGGCTTCCAGGTCAAGGTGATTGGTAGGCTCGTCCAGCAGCAGCAAATCGGGCTTGCGGAACAGAATCCTGGCCAGGGCTGCCCGCATTGCCCAGCCGCCGCTGAATTCGTTGATGGAACGGGAGAAATCGGCCTGCTTGAATCCCAGGCCCGACAGTATCGCCTTGGCCTCGTAGTCCCGATCATCACCGCCGGCAGCTTCCAGGGCCGCGTCCAACCGGCCCAGACGCTGCAGCAACTCCTCCTGCACCTCGGCGTCGGTCTCGGCGGCCAGCACCTCCTGGGTGGCGGCGATGTCCTCGACAATGGCCCTGGCCTCAACTCCCGCGTCCAGCACTTCCTGGAGCAGGGACTTTCCGGCAAAGCCCGCCGTCTCCTGCTTGAGATAGCCGACGGTGAGGCTTCGCTGCCTGGTGAGAGAGCCGCTATCCGAGGCGGTTTCGGCGGCCAGAATGTCCATTAACGTGGTCTTGCCGGACCCGTTGGGGCCAACAAGGGCGATGCGGTCGCCAGCGCCAATGTTCAGGGTAAGCCCGCTGAACAGTGTACGGTCGGAGTAGGATTTGCTGATATCGGTGGCGAGTAGCATTAAGAAAATTTCCCCGAGTAATTCTAGCTACTCGGACATCGGGTGGCAAATGGAACCGGCGGACGCATTTCCTCATTTCAGATGCAGGCCGGCACCCGCGGCTTTAAAACGCGGGCCGGTTCAGCACCGACTGGTCGATCTTCCTTGATATTAACTGGCCATCGTCGGGGGTGCCGAGCAGCTGGCCGTTGTCCACCATTACCTTCCCCCGCAGCATTACCGTGGTGGGCCAGCCCTCGATCTCCCAGCCCTCCCAGGGGCTGTAGTCGCGCAGGTGCAGGTCTGCCATGGTCAGGTTCTTCTTCACGGAGGGATCAATGATGGTAATGTCGGCGTCGCTGCCGGCGGCTATGGCTCCCTTGCGGGGGTACAGGCCCAGCATCTTCGCCGCATTGGTGGACGTTACGTTGGCGTAATGCTCCAGAGACATTCCCCGCCGCACTACTGCCTCGGTGTAGTTGACGCCCATGCGAATCTCTATGCCGATGTTGCCGCCCCGAACGTCCACGACATTGCGGCCGGCGATCTTGTCCAGGTAGGTGGTAAAGCTGCTGTCGGTGGCGGTGAAGGAAAGGTCACGACGCATCAGGCCGTCCCACAGGTGAGTGCGGTCGTCTTCGTACTTCAGCGAAGGATAGGTGTGGTACTTCATACCGTCGTCTTCCCGGTAGTTGTCGCAGTTGAAGGACAGGGCCAGGGTTAGCACCTCTCCGTAAACGGGGAAGCCGTCGGCCCGCGCCTCGGATATGGCGTCCAGGCCGTCCTTGGCGGTAACGTGGACGAAATAGAGACCCGCCTCCGTGCGCTGGGCCAGCCGGATGACGTGCTGGAAGGCCAGGTCTTCCACCAGCTTGGAATGGATATGGTGGACGTTATACCAGTCCCACTGGTCTCGCTGTTGGGCCAGCAGGTAGTTGTACATCACCAGTTCGTCGTCCTCGCCGTGGACGGCCAGCACCCCGCCGTGACGGGAAATCTGGGTCATAACATCGGCCAGCCGACCGGTATCAATCTTGCCAATGGGAGTCAAACTGTGCACCCTGCCTTCCGGCGGACGGATGTCGGTCGTGAAGACCTTGATGCTGGGGAAACCGGCGTTGACCAGTTCGCCGTAGCGGGAAATGGCGTCGGGTGTGCTGCCGCTGGAATAGATGCAATGGGTGGAATAGTCCGTGTAGGCGTTCCCCTGCCACACGGATATGAAGTCGTGGATTCCGGCCGGCAAATCGCCTTCATTTGGCACCGGGGCGAAGTCCATTACCGTGGTGGTGCCGCCCCAGATGGCGCCGAGGGAGTGGTCCAGCGGCCCGGCGTTGGGAGTGCCGTCCACCAGCTGGCGTGCGCCAGGCTGCACGTTGGCAGCAGCGTGAGCGTGGGTTTCGATGCCACCGGGGACTACGATTTTGCCTGCGGCGTCAATGACGGTAGCGCCTTCCCGCGGCAGAAAGCCGGGCAGGGCCACGGCAACAATTTTCTCGCCCTGGATACCCACGTCCCATTCTCCGGCGCCGCCGGGGGTTACCACCGTTCCTCCGGTAATCAGCTTGTCCAGCATAGCCACCTCCATCAGTCTCAGGCTGTTGATTCCAGCTATGGGATCGCGTCTAGGATGGGGCGATTATGTAGCCTCAGCGAATGGGGCGCAAGGGGAGTCTTCGTCGGGGTAGACCCATGGGGAGCTGTTCTTGCCGAAACTGAGACCCTGGAGAGAGGATTTGAAACCCCTACGCAATACATACTCGCGATCTTCCAGGGACTGAGACTCCCTGTCTAGCATACCTACTCATACAATCGACCATCGAGACGGGTTATAATGTGGCCGTGGTTAAGAGAGTACCCCTTTCCCCTCACCCACCTCATCGAGGTTTCCTGTGGACGGACCTCTATCCCCTCTGTTGCGCCGGCCCGCATCCGGCTGAAGATCTGACTGGCGGGACTGTCTACTCCGGGGCTATTGCTTCTCCACCGTCTTATCTTTCCGTGGGCACCGGTCAGAAATGATATCTTTTCGCGGCCATTCCGCACTCGCCGACCGCCTTGCCGGTTTCTTGACTCGGCACTCCACCGAAACCATCATCGCCCTTCTTGTCGCCACCGCCCTGCTGTTCCTGCCCCTCTTCCTGATGCAGCCTACCGAGCAGGCATCCCAGGAACCGGGCGGCGCAGTGTTCGACCTGCGGGACAAGGTGAACGCCCAGTTTCCTCCCCCGCTGCATATAGCCAGCTTCATAGTCGAAGACCGGGAAGGCGACGTAATGCGCCAGGCGCCCTTGTGGGAACTCTACCGCAATGAGGAAGCGCTACGGCAATCGGAAATGTCCGATCTGCTGTTTTACGGTTTCGACGTGGACACCCAGCGCGAGACCCAGGGAATTTACACCCTGGCCGACGCCGTCAACGACGTGCTGACCCTGGGCTCGGCGGGCGCAGTAACCCTGGAGACAGCTACCGATGCCCAGGTGAAGAAGGCCATTGGGTTCGCCCTGGATGGCCCCACCGGGCCATTCCTCCTGGAGAGCTTTTCCAAGGATGCCTCCCCGGAAACCCGATCGGTCGATGGCCAAGAGGTTCAGGAATGGAAGGCCAGGGCCCTTACCATCTTCGTGGCCACCGACAATACCAAGCTGGGCGGCGGCCCTCAGACCATCAGTCTGTCAAACGACGAGTCGGTCCTGGACAAGGAACGCCTGAACCGGCGGATTCTGTCCACCCTGCGGGGCGACGAGGAGAACTATCAACTGTGGGGTCTGGCCCTGGACGTCAACCTGACTTCCCGGGAGCAGGGACGGACAACCATCCCCTACATCGCCGCCACCGTTATCCTGGTGCTGTTGGTGGTGGGCGTAACCCTCCGCTCCTTCAAGGCCGTGGGGCTGGGGTTCATCGGGTTGATGATATTGCTGGTCTGGCTGAAAGGGCTGTCCAACCTCATAGGACTGAAGTCCTCACTTACCCTCGACTTGATTGTCCCCATTGCAATGATTTCCCTGGGCGCCGATTTCCTGATTCACGCTGTGGACCGGTATAACGAAGAAAAGGCAAGGCACGGGCAGCCCATCAACGCTTTGCGGGCCGGACTGGCCGGGGTGCTGGGGGCGCTGGCGCTGGCCTCCTTGTCCGACGGCATTGCCTTCCTGGCCAACATCACTTCGGGCATCGAGACCATCATCGGGTTTGGCATAGCCGCCGGGATAGCGGTCCTCTCTAACTTTGCCATTATGGGCATACTCATCCCCCTGGTAATAATGCGGCTGGACCAGAGAAGGGCATCATCGCAACAACCGGATCCGCCCGTCGACACACCTTCAGCCCCTGAGAATGCCGTTGCCCCTCGCACCCGCATCGCCATCGCCTGGTTGATGGTGGCAATGGCAAGAGCTCCCTGGGCCGTGCTGCCCCTGGTGGCCGTGGGCACGGGACTGACCACCTGGTTAGCCTTCCAGCTGGAACCGGGGTTTGACCCCAAGGACTTTTTGGACTCCGACTCGGAGTTTGTGACAGGGCTGGACAAGCTGGACGAATACATTGCCCCTGCCCTATCCGGGGAACCCGCCATCATCTACGTGCGGGGGGACCTTACCGACCACCGCTCCCTCCACGGCCTCAGGGACTTGCTGCTACAGCTTGGCCTCAACGAGAACGTGGGCCGAGATCAGGACGGCAACGTATTCCTCTACAGCCGCTCAATATTCCAACTGCTGGGCAGGGCGGTCGGTTCGGAAGAGGCACGGCAAGCGATTCTCAAATCCACCGGCGTGACCATTACGGACTTGAACGAGGACCAGCTTCCCGACACCACCGAGCAACTGGCGGCCGCATACGGTTACATGCTGGAAAAGGGGATACCCCTGGACAGTGCGACCCTGGCATACAACCGGGCCGAGGTCCGGCAAATTCTCGCCAGAGAGGGTGAAGAGTACGCCACCGTGTTCAGCCTCGGCATCATCGGCGCCGGGGACCAGGCCAACCTGGCGGCGGCTCGCACGTCACTGGACAACGATTTGCACCTGTTACGGGACTTGCCATCCATTTCGGAAGTGGGCGTAACCGGCTCTCCCTTCACACGGGAGGCCACGCTTGTTGCCACCACCCGGGCCCTGACAATCTCACTGCCGGTGGCCGCAGTCGCCTGTTTCCTCCTGCTGACCCTGTGGATGAGGTCGCCGGTCTATGCCTTTGTAACCATCTTGCCGGTGGGGCTGGTAGTGTCGTGGCTTTACGCCTTTATGTACCTGACGGGATATACCCTGAACTTCGTTACCGCCACCATTGCCGCGGTTTCCATCGGCGTGGGCATTGACTTTTCAATCCACATGACCCAGCGGTTCAGACAGGAACTCGGGCTGCACCCTGACGCCGTGGCGGCGTTGCGGACGGCCGCGGCAGGAACCGGCATGGCCCTCTTTGGCTCTGCAGCCTCCAGTGTGGCCGGGTTTGCCGTGCTGGGACTGGCTCCCATGCCCCTGTTCGCGACTTATGGAGTTATTTCCGCCGTCATGGTGTTGATGGCCGGAATAGCCGCATTGCTCGTCCTGCCTGCCCTGTTGCTTTTGGTTGCCCGATTGTCGAGGACTCCCCCCGTAGCGGGTTAGCCCAGTTCCACAATCGCCTCGATTTCCACGTCCAACCCGTCCTCTGCCAGGGCGGTAATCTCGACAAGGGTATTGGCAGGGTACTGGCCTTGGAAGAACTCGGCAAACAGGGCTTCCTGTTTTTCCCGTTCCGCCCGCCACTGGGGGATACTGGTGACGAAGGTCGTTATCTTAACGATATCCGACGGGCTCCCACCCTCTTCGGCCACTATGCGGGTAATACGGTCCAGGGTTACCCGGAGTTGGTCCATTACCGGTTCGCCCTGGGCCACCGTGCCCCGGGCAGTGCAGCCGGCGATGTAGAGGGTATTGCCTGCCCGCACGCTCCGGCTAAATGTGGGGCCGGACGGGGCAATGTCGGGGTAGTTCTTCCTGATTTTTTCCATTTCACTTCTCCAGGTAAGAGTTCAAATCACCCTGGCTGCCCGCAGCAGCCCCAGTTCCCTCAAGGACAGACCCAGTTCCCCGCCAAGAATTTCGACGTTGTGCTCCCCCAGTTGGGGCGCAGGGCGGTCGGCAGCCATGGCGTTGTCTCCGTCAATGAAGAAGCCGGAGCCCGGGTACTGCATTGGACCTGTTTCGGGGTGGTCAAGTTCCACGAAAAAGCCCCGTTCCTCAAGATGGGGCGACTCCACCACCTGGGTTGGCGTTTGAACCAGGCCAATGACCAGACCCCGGGCCATGGTCTCCCGCATCAGGTCCAGGTTGGTCCACTTGGCCAGCCTGGGAGCCACCAGGGAATACAGTTCCTCCCAGTGTTCCATGCGGCCGCCCCGGGTTGCAAACTTGGGATCGGTCAATCCCGGTTCATCCAGGAACTCGGCCCACGCCTGCATGGGGCGCCCCCCGGTGCCGGCGGTGGTCAACGTCACTTCTCCGTCCAGTGTAGGCAGGTGCATACCATCCATCACGTTGCCGTCGCTGCCACCCCGGTGAGGGCTGCGACCTGTGTAGGTATAGGGATGGATCAACCCGGAAGGAGTGCTGACGGCGGCCTCCATGGTGGAGACGTCTATATGCGTCCCCCGTTCCGTCTCATCCCGGCGGAGCAAAGCCGCCATCACCGCCACAGCTCCATTGCGGGCTGCGGTAATCTCCATCTGCTGCAAAGCCGTACCCATAGGCGGCATTGCAGCGGAACCGGTTACGGCGTACAGATAGCCGCCCATCGCCTGGGCCACCAAGTCGTCGCCCTGGTAATCCGCATAGGGGCCGTCCTGACCGAAATAAGTGATTGATACGAACACAAGCCCGTGACTTGCCTCTGACAGCGTCTTATAGTCCAGCCCCAGTCCGGCCATGTGGCCCGGGGGATAACTTTCCACTATTATGTCGGCTGACTGAGCAAGCCGTCCGAACAGGTCTCGACCGGCCGCCTGTCCCACATCCAGGGTGATGCCCCGCTTGTTGGTGTTGAAGGCGAGAAAAGTGGAAGATCGGTCCGGGTGGGGTACATCCCCGATGAAGGGCGGTTCGTGGCGGGACTGGTCTCCCCAACCCGGGGGCTCGACCTTGACGGTGTCCGCACCCTGATCGGCAAGTAGCTTGGCGCAATAGGCGCCGGAGGGCCGATGCGCCAATTCCAGGACCCGAAGCTCTGATAGTATTCCTGGCATGGGTAACTCCACGATCTATTGCTGACGAAGGGATGAGGAAAACACCAAAATACCTGGTCCGTCTGACAGCCGATTCTCCGCTAGGTTCCTGGACCAATTATGGGCGAGATTCGTCTGGCCGAGGAGCGTCAAAAGTCACTCCATCGTTTTGCAGGTCTGATATTTCGGACTGGGTTAGGCCGGCCAGTTCCGACAGTATCGTCCCGTTGTCTTGCCCCAGTCCGGCAACCTTGCTAAGAGTCATGGGGTTGCCGGCATCCCGGTAAGGGCGACCGGCAAAGATGCGAGGACCCACCTCCGGGGCCTGGGTGTTGGTGAATTCCCAGAGATATTCCCTTTCCTGAAGGTGCCTGTCATTGACCAGGTCCCGCGCCGTCATGCAGGCGCCGGCGGTGATACCCCGTGCCTGCAAGTCACCGGCCATTTCCAGGTCATCGTGCTGGGAGGTCCATTCACCCAGTAAATGGTCCAGTTCGTGACGATTTTGCCATCGGGAAAGGACCGTGCCGAACCGGGTGTCGCAGGCCCAATCCGGTGCTCCCATTGCATCTTTCAGATTTTCCCACTCCTCATCCGAAGAAACCACAATCACAATCCACCGGTCATCGTCCCTGGCCGGATATACGTTGTGGGGCGCCTTCCACCAGTGGGCGCAACCCAGTCGGTCGCGAGTGATACACCTCTGGGCCTCCAGGATAGCCGGACCCACTGCGGAGACTCCCGTCTCCAGCATGGTCAGGTCTACCCTCATTCCCCTGCCGGTCTTCTTTCGCCGGTACAGGGCCAGCAGCAGGGCATAGGCCACGTTGTTGCCCACCGAATGGTCCATGTAGTTGTTGCTGGCCCGCATGGAAGGTCCGCCTTCGTAGCCAGTGAGGTAGGACAGGCCGCAGGCTGCGTCTACGGTGCGGGCGCGGGAACCCGCCCTCCGCCATGGCCCGGTGTATCCGTAGGCCGTGCTGCTCAGGGTGATAATGCGGGGGTTGATTGATGAAAGGCTGTCGTGGTCGAACCCAAATCGCTGCATGGTGCCGGGCCGGAAATTGTCGGTGACTATGTCCGCCGATTCCACCAGCTTGAGGAAGACTTCCTTGCCCTGGGGATGGGTAACGTCCATGCAGAGGCTGCGCTTGTTGCGGGTGCCGTAGTAGACCAGGTTGCCCGCCTCGTTCCACCATTCTTCACCGGCCTTGCCGTCGGGAAAGGGCCCTGCCTTGCGGTCTTGCAGGTGATCCGGGCTCTCGACGCGAATCACATCAGCCCCCAGATCGGCCAGGAAACCCGTTCCCCAGGGCAGGGCGTGCACCTGTTCCAGGGTCAGGACTCGGATACCGTCCAGAACTCCCTTCTCTGCCATGCCCTCTGCACCTCCGTATCTGCCCAGTGACAAAACTGGTAGCAGGCCCAATGATAGTCTACGCAAGTTGCCAAGTCCACTTGGCACACAGACTCCAACCCACAGAAATTAACTGGACAATACTCACAGCATGCGCCGGGTGGCAGGCATATAGTTTATGCATCATCGAGAGAGGAGAAACCAGGGCACAGCCTCGCCGGGCCTGTAAGAAGGGCGACCAGGGAACTCCAGCCCAATGCAGTTATATGAAAGCGGCGTATTGCCATTCGCCCCTGCCTATCTGGGTATAAGACCTGGCTTGTCCCTGGCTACCTCTTTTCAAATGGAATAAGGGGGGTAAGGGCCTCACTTGTGGTACCATTTGCCCCGCAATTATCCGCAAGCAACATTTGGAGGGTGATTCATGGCTAACCTGGGCTTCATCGGATTGGGAACAATGGGCGGCAAGATGGTGCGGCGTCTACTCAATGCCGGGCACACGGTTACCGGTTACAACCGCACCAAGTCGCGAGGCGACTGGCTGGTGGAGATGGGGATGCTCTGGGGGGACACTCCCAGGCAGGTGGCAGAAGCGGCCGACGTTACCTTCACCATGGTGGCCAATACCCAGGCCCTGGAGGCCGTAACCGGCGGGACCGACGGCATTCTGGCCGCCCTGGGGCCGGGCAAGGTCTATATCGACATGAGCACCGTCAGTCCCGCCGCCAGCCGCGCCCTGTCCATTCAGGTGCGGGAGCGGGGCGCGCAAATGCTTGACGCCCCAGTGTCCGGCAGCGCCGTCACCCTGGACGCCGGCCAGCTTTCGGTAATGGTGGGCGGCGATTACGAGGTGTACGAGGCGATGAAGCCCATCCTCCAGGACATCGGTCCCACGGTGGACTACGTCGGAGAGAACGGACTGGCGGCGACGATGAAGGTGGCGGTGAACCTGAGCCTGCCCATCCAGATTCTGTCCTTCTGCGAGAGTCTCCTCCTGGCAGAGAAGAGCGGCATCCCCAGGGAGGCGGCCATGACGGCCCTGTTAAACAGCGTGGTGGCCTCACCGGCGTTGAAGTACCGCTTTCCCCTGGCCGTGGACCCGCCCGATGAACCCCTGTTCGACGTAACCATGATCCAAAAGGACCTGATGTTGGCCCTGGACATGGGTCGCGACCTGGAAGTCCCCATGCCCACCAGCGCCATCACCAATGAATACCTGAACGTCTGCCGCGCCCAAGGTTTGTCCGACCAGGATTTTGCGATTCTCTACACGGTAATGCGAAGGATGGCGGGGTTGTGGCAGTGAGCATCGGTCTATGGAGCACACCACTCTATTTCAGGCAGGTCGTCAGGCTGGCCGGGTAGCTTGATTGTTATGTCGCTGATGTCATCTTCAACTACTTCCAACTTGAGTGCCCGGCTTCGTTCTGAAGTGATTCCTTCGCCATCGTACCACCCCACGAAACCGCATCCTTCCCCCAAATATATATCCAGGGTGAAGAAGCCTGCGACCGGTACTTCTACGTTGAATTCACCGTCTTTGTTAGTGGAGCCGAAACCGCTGGTCTCTACACTACCGTGCCAAGCCCATAATCGGAATCCTTCAATCGGCTGGTCATTGGGCGAGACAACCATTCCCTGAATCGAAGCAAGTATTTCTGTATCAACAGTTTCGTGGCAAGAAGAAGTAACGGTTACTTCGCCGAAGATTTCCGTTATGAGCCCGGCAAGTACCGGGTCATAATCTTCCAATTCGACGCGGGTGTTTATCTCGTTTTGAATGGGGCCGGGAGGACCGTTTAGCCCGAACCAGGACTGGACTCCCTCAGCCCAATACTCTTCCTGATTCGTAGCCGCATAGGTTCCTTCCCATAATCCGGAATCCAGGGCGTTTTCATAGGCGGACACCAAACGTTTCTTGAATTCCTTACCTCCGGGCAAGAGTTCGACCCCAAGGTTTAGCACTGTGTGCGAGAACTCGTGAACAAGTATGTCCTCATGTTTATACGAATCCCTTTCGTAGCACAACAGGTTTTCTTCCGCAGCACCAGTAGCCGGACGGATAAGGGTCGCGCCAAGCCCTCTGGCTCTAATGTCCCAGTCAGTTCCCGGAAATGCCTCGTACAAGTCGCTCCATTCCGGGATATCCGTAGTCACTTCAAGCCTGGACATTATCGCCACACGAACACCATTGGTTATGAGGGTGTTCCGAAGGTCTTGTCTGCGAGCAAGCATTTCGTCAATTATGTCCCTGGCTCGGAACAGCGCTTCATCAGGCACCCTCTCTGAAGCCACTATCGGTAGTCCATCAGCGTCCAGATACTTCTTATAGAACGGGTCCAGACTGAGGGAGTCAGGAGGCGGAGGCAACGGAATTGGCGTGGATTTAGGTGTTGCCGTAGGAACAGACGTTGCTGTTAGCGCAGGTCTAGCCGTAGGGAAAGGAGTGGGACTAGGAGTCAGAGTAGGCGTCGGCTCAGGCGTGGCAGTCGGCGCATGGGTGGGCGTCGGAGTTGCCGTGGGTGTCGGTTGCGGCGTGGGCGTCATAGTAGGAGTGGGTGAAGACAATGGAGTGGGACTAGGGGTCAGGGTAGGGGTAGGTTCCGGGGTAGCGGTAGGTATGGGCATGTTGGTCGGCGCAGGAGTAGGCTTCAGGGTTGTCACATGTGTTGGAGTGTTAGCTGGAGGCGACGTAGCCACGGCCGTAGCCGCAAATACAGGCCCAGTCTTCTCCGGCATTGTGGTCGGTGTCGGGACTGTTTCCTGGCAAGCCATAGTCGAGACTACCACTAGGAGTCCTGCCGCAGCCAGCAGCTTCTCCATTGGCCACCGTCCAGGTTTTCGCTTTATCGGTGAACCAGTGCCCACTTAAGCCTACCCCGTCAGTAACCTTGCCACCCCCTGCTTCACCAGGTTGTTCGCCATCACCACCTTGTAGCCATTGTCAGTCATCGGGCGGGCGTCGGGGATACTGAGGGTTCCCGCGTAAGCCGCATCTACAGAATCAACGGACCGCCCCACCAGGTATTCCTCCACTTGTGGGGCGCGGTAAGGTACCGGGGCCACACCGCCCAAGGCCACCGCAGCCTGCTGGACGACACCGCCGGAAACGGCCAGGCGCACGGCCACACTGACCAGGGCAAAATCACCGGCCTCACGCTCTCGGGATTTCAGGTAAAGGCTGCGTGGGGGCTCGCCGCTGGCGCCCAGGTCGGCCGGACGGGGCAGCGAGACTCCCGTTACCACCTCGCCCACTTCCAGCACCGTCTCCCTGGTTACATCAACTCCCGGTCCGGCAAAAAACTGGCCGATGGGAAGCGTCCGGCTGCCACCGTTGCCTGCGATATCTATTGTGGCGTCAAAAACGAACAGGGCCACCGCCGTATCCGACGGATGTACGATGTAGCAGCGGTCGCCGCCGGTAACGCACAGGTACTTGGTGTTGCCAATGAGGGCGTAGCAACGGTCGCCACCCTTCTTCAGGCAAGGGATGAGGGGGTGCCGGTAGTACCAGCACCGGGGTCTCTGGTTAAGGTTACCGCCCAAGGTGCCCACATTGCGGATTTGGGGTGTCGCCAGCCCCTCCGCAGCTTCGGCCAGCGCAGTGTAAGCAGTTCGTATGATGGGATGGGCAGCGACATCGGCGATGGTGGTCATTGCGCCGATGTTCAGTCCGGTTTCGGCTTCATCAATGCCCAACAATCCCGGTACTGAGGCCAGGCTGACAACCTGGACCGGGCTGATGATCCCCTCCTTGACTTCATCTAGCAGATCGGACCCACCGGCAATGACGTGGGCATCAGGTTCAACCAGCAGAGTGACGGCCTCTGCCAGGGTCTTCGGTTCAGCGTATTGGAAGGGATTCATGGGTTACTCCTATGGATTATTGGGCCGATATTTCCACTGGCTTCGTTTAGGCGGGAAACTGGGCGTCTATGAACCCTCCATTGCCCGTATCACCCGGTCCGGCGTTATGGGTAGTTCGGTCAATCTCAACCCCAGGGCATCGTACACCGCGTTGGCGATGGCCGGCGCCACCCCGGGACAGGGCACCTCGCCCAGTCCCTTGGCCCCCATGGGACCCACCGGATCCACGATATCGGCAAAGATCACCTGCAAGTCAGGGAAGTCCATGATAGTGGGACTCTTGTGCTCCAGGTAGCTGGCATTAAGGGTGACTCCGGTAGGGCCGTCGGTTACCAGTTCCTCGGACAGGGCAAAGCCCAGCATCTGGGAAATGGCCCCCTCCACCTGGTTCAGGGCCATGCGGGGGTTCATGATTCGCCCCGAGTCCTGGGCGGCGACGTAGCGCACCACCCGCACCCTTCCGGTGTCAGTGTCCACTTCCACTTCGCAGAAATGGGCGCCAAAAGCGTTGACGATGTAATCCGCGCTGCCGGGCACGGGAATGGTTACTTCCTCGGTGATGGCTTCATCATCCATGCGGGCGGCCACGTCGGACAGGGCCATGCTGCGGGAAGGGTCGTCGGTCACGAAGACCCGGCCATCCCTTATATCCAGTTCCATCACCGGGGCCTCCAGGCCGTCGGAAGCCAGGTCCAGCAACTGGCGCCTGACTTCGGCAGCAGCCTTCACCAGGGCGCTGCCCGTGGAAAAGGTCGCGGTGGAACCGGCAGTAATGGGCGCCTCCGGCGTGGTGGCGGAATCGCCAAAGACGGTGATGATATCTTCCGCATTGACTCCCAGGATTTCGGCGGCCATCTGGGGCAATACAGTGGTGGCGCCCTCTCCCACGTCCATCAGGCCGCTGAGCAGCGAGATTTCGCCTGACTTGGCGACACTGACCGTGGCAGCAGAAGTGGAACCGGGCCCGCCGCGATAGATCATCATGCTCATGCCCTTACCCCGCCGCCTCGACGGC
Organism: Dehalococcoidia bacterium; assembly: GCA_964291565.2. Taxonomy (GTDB): domain Bacteria; phylum Chloroflexota; class Dehalococcoidia; order Lucifugimonadales; family UBA3495; genus Bin22. The sequence goes on along the minus strand of OZ219949.1, from coordinate 2,534,370 downwards.
TCAATTGGCTGCTCCAGGGGCCTGTCCCATCCGAAGACTTCGGCCCCCCTGGTCAGACACTCCTCCAGGCCGTTGCTTGAGAAAGGTATACCACCCTCAATGGGCTGGCTGTCCACTATCTGATCGGGCGGCGACAGGCGGGGACCGGGCTGGCCTTCCGGCGGCACCCGATTCTTCTGGCGGAATTCCAGCGGGTCCATTCCCAATTCCTCAGCCACTCGGTCCATCAGGGTCTCCAGGGCAAAGTGGCCCTGGGGCGCGCCCAGCGCCCGGTAGGAACCGGCCGAAGGACAATTGGTGTAAGCCAGGTAGGACTCGTAGCGCACGTTTGGGCAGTGGTAGAGGTAGATTATTCCTTGCCCGGCCCGGCGCGCCACGCCAGGTCCGGAAGCCGCATAGGCGCCGGTGTTGAGGGTTGACGTACCGTGAATGGCGGTGATGGTCCCGTCCCGCTTGACCCCCACCCTCAGGTGGATGCGCCCGGCGTGACGGGTGCGGCCAGCAACGAACTCGTCCTCGCGGGAAAACTCGATACGCACGGGACTGCCAGCCTGCCGGGACAGCAGGGCAGCCAGACAAGCCAGGCGCGACTCGTCCTTGTTGCCGAATCCTCCCCCCAGAAAGGGACCGACAATGTTCACGTTCTCGACCGGAATCTCCAGGGCCTGGGCGAGGGCCACCTGGTCAACGTGAACACCCCGGGTGGACTTCCAGACCGTAACCCGGTCGCCCTCCCAGCTGGCCATGGCCGCTCTGGGTTCCATGGGAGTGGCCGAATGGCAGGCTATGTTGTAAGTCTCCTCCATCACATGGTCAGCCTCAGCGAAACCCGCTTCCGTGTCCCCTCGCCCGATGGACAGGGGCGGGTTGATGGCCAGGTTGCCGCCGGGATGAATGTCGATGGCATCGGGCGCCAGGGCCGAGTCTGGGTCGGTGTAGAAGGGAAGGACCTCGTACTCCACCTTGATAAGGGAAACAGCCCGGCGGGCAGCATCGTCGTCCACCGCCGCCACCACCGCCACCTCGTCGCCCACAAACCGCACCCGCGTATCCAGGACGCTGGTGTCCAGGGCGATGGGGGCCACTGCCCGGCGGGGAACGTTGAAGGGAGTAATGATGGCCAGTACACCTTCAACCCGCTCAGCCTCGCCGGTATCGATGCTGACGATATTGGCATGGGGGTGGGGGCTGCGCAGGACGTGTCCGTACAGCATACCTGGCAGTTTCAGATCGGCGGAGTATTTGGCCTGGCCCACCAGTTTCTCGGGAAAGTCCCGGCGGGGCGCGTTTTGGCCGACGACGGAAAGGGTAGTCATTGGCGGCTCCTTTGGCGTTTGGGTTTGTTACCGGGGTCGACGACCGGCGGCTACCAGCGACGGCCCGGCGCTCTTTCCTGGAGAACTTCGCCGAACAAGGTCAATACCTGGTCAATCTCCAGGACGACAACCGTTCCGGTATGGGCAGTATCGCCGCCCGTGGGTGACAACCGACTGTTCACCGCATCAAAGTGAGGACCCTCCTCGTACTCGGCGGCGGTGCAGCGGAACTTCCAGCCCACTCCGGTGGCGGCGTTTCGGTAGATGACGATAACCTTGGGGTTCTCTTCAGGAGAGACCAAGGTCGCGTTACCCTCGCGATTCTTGTAGGCCAAGGTGGAATCGCTAAGGGCCATCATGGTGCCTATGTAGCCCATGTCCGGCGTTCCATCGTGGGCAGCGGTGGCGACAATGCACGGGTTTCCGCTGGCCCTGGCGTTGTTGATGCTGTCCTGCATTTCCGGTGTTAAGGAAATCATTGCTTCACCAAAGCGCGGGTGATCTGGAGCGTAAGCATCCTGGAAGGAATTTGCAGCTTCCTTGCCCCTTGCTCAGGACATCAGGATCCAGCTTCGAAAACCGGTTGGTCGGATTCGGCGGCCAGGGCATCAATTACCTCCTGGTGCTGCAACAGCTTCTGGTGCAGTTGGTCCGCCATTTTGGGCCAGTTTTCTTCTCGATAGGCGTCGGTGAAGGTGTCCCAGGACTTTATGCCGCGATCATTCAATGCAGCCTGGCACGCCTCCAGAAACTGCTGACCTTCCACTCCTTCGTAACCGTCTCGATTGGTCAGGTAAATGCCTACACCGTCCACGGACAGGCTCAGTGAGGCGCTAATGTTCCCGATAGACACGCTGTAACTGGCGCTGGTGGGCAGGGGCGGCAAGGGCAGGTCATCAGGATAACGATGGGCATAGATGCTCCAGAAACCGTTGCGGACTTTACGGAGACCCGTCATTGCGCCGCCTGTTTCCTGCATGGCCCGAACTTGATGGGTCCATTCGTTGGGACGTTCCAGCACCTCGAACTGAGTAGCCATCGAATCCCCGATGCGAAACACCTTGAGCTGGACGGCAAAGAAGGAGAAGGGTTCGTTGGTGTTCTCGTTCAGCCAGCGGAAGGCGGCCAGCTGCTCCTGGCCAAAACTGGCGGCAACCCATACTACCACTTGCGCTTTGAAGGCTTCCAGGTACGCCATCAGACGCCCGAAGTGTTCAAAGTCCGCGGGAAACAACTGGTTTTCAATCAGGACTGTCAGGTCCTTCTGTGGGGCGTGGGCGATGATATCCGCGCGCAGATTACCCTGCTGAACTTCACGGTCAACCAGCACTATGGTGGGAAGGCCGATGGCGTGGGCCAGCTTGTCCAGGTTGGTCTGCTGGATCATCCAGGGGGTGAACTGCTGTTCCTCGTTCTTCCATACATCCGATGGACTGACTTCCAAGAGTTCTGCAAATCCCGGTGTGGTGACCATTGCTAACTATTCCTTCATCCTGAACATCGTTTGGAAGAAACTCTCCAGGTGCGAGTATACCTTCTTCCGCTCGATCTCCCACCCTTTATTAAAAACCTGGCAGGTCTGTCGATCAATAGCGGCATTATGGGCAAAGGGCGGGTCTTAAACCCGCCCCTAAAGACACTTGGTTTGGCGAAAAACGCCTTTTGTCCCTAAAGTACGTGGTACATCAGCCGATGGTCCCGCAGCACGTCGGCGGCAAAGTCGTTCTCCACGTCGCGCCACACCGAGTGGATATGGTTCGCTCCGTCCTGAATATTGTCAAACTCTATCAGGAAGGTACCCCCGTGAATACGGTAATAGTGGTCGCGGCTGCGGTCGGTGGCGCCTGCCCACACAATGCGAAAGTGGTCCAGCCCCTTCTCCTTGATCTCATCCAGCCTTTCCCGGGCCACGTCGGTGCGGACCTGGTTGACGTATTCGGTAATCAACGCCAGTAGGACTTCCTTCTGCTCACCCGTCATCTCGGCGGCGGCCAACCCCTCGCCCTCGTGAACCGGGGCCTTGGTGGTGTTGTAGGTCAGGATGTCCCAGGGGGCATTTTCATGGATGACGGCCTTGGCCCGCTGCTCGTCGGTTAGCGACGCCATTAACTCGATGGCCAGGTCTTCCCGATGACCCAGGATGCGCAGGCCCTGCTTTTCGCCGTGGGGAACCTCGGCGGGATTGGCGCCGAAGAAGAAGGGGGTTACTGCAGTAACCTCGTCGCCCCAGACGCTGAAGTGCAGGGATACGTGGTGCCCTTCGGCGCGCCACCCCCAGGGTTCCTCGCCGCCAGGCTCCCCGAACACAGTCCAGTAATAAAGATCAGGGTCCCGAACGAAGGTAACAATGTTCCGTTCCTCTTCCAGGGGCCCCAGGATAAGCTCGTGTTCGATGATGGCGCGGGCCTGCCGGTAGGCCTGGGCGTCCAGGGAACTCTCCATAATGGCAAAGGCCAGGTTTCGTTGTTCCTCGTTCATATCCCGCAGGGGCAGACCGTGCCGATTCATGGGCGGGTAGTACCAGAACTGCCGCTCACCGTCCAGGTAGTGGAAAGTCGCCTTGGCCTTCTGTTCAGAATCAAGACTGTCCAGCCAGTTTCGGCATGCCGTAGCAATATCCGCTGCGGCTTGCTTGTGTCCATGATAGTGGGCATGCCTGATACCGTGGTTGTGCTCCGCTGTCGCCGTCATCTTATATGTAGCTCCTTGCCGGTGGTTGGGCGCCGGCTGTGCAAATCAGAGTTGAGTTTAGTGTTGAGGCGTTAAGGGTGTCAACCTGAAAGAGTCATTACAACGGGTCAAGGGGATATGGCAAACCCCTTCAGGCCCGTCGTCGCAGCAACTACGGAAAACCTGAAACCCGGGTTCCGTAGTCCCTCTTCCGCTGGCACGACCCATTTCTGCAGGCTTGAAACGCAAGAGTACAGCCTGGTACTCCCGCTTGACACGACCCCCATCCCGGTTATCATTGGGACAACTTACCCATCCCATTCGGAGGTATTCACTATGGCTTCTCATTCCCTGGGCCTCACCCTGCACCAGGCCGCCAGACAGAAGGGTGTTTCCTTCACCCAGGAGAATGAACCGGTTGATCGAACCGTGCGAGTCGATGGAATGACCTTCCATTACCTGGAGTGGGGTCAGGAAGGGAACCCCTTGGTTGTTATGCTGCACGGCGGTTCCCAGCAGGCACACAGTTGGGACTTTGTAAGCCTCCCCCTGTCCGAGGACTTCCACATAATTGCCATGGACCAGCGGGGCCACGGGGACAGCGACTGGGCCACCGACGGCGACTACACCATCGAGGCTCACCAGCGGGACATAGACGGGTTCGTTGAAGCCCTTGGCATCACCGGATTCCACCTCATCGGCCACTCCATGGGCGGTCGCAACAGCTACGTCTGGGCCTCCCGCAACCCGGACATGCTTCGCTCACTGGTTATCGTCGACACCGGGCCCGTGGCCCAGTCCAGGGGTCGCAACCGCATCCAGAACTTTCGAGAGTTGCCCGACGAGTTAGACAGCTTTGAAGAGTTTGCTGACCGGGTGCAGGAGTACACCGGCCGCACTCGGGAGCAGACCCTGGGAGCGCTTAAATACAGCATCCGGGAGCGGGCCGATGGCAAGTGGACATGGAAGTACGACAAGCTGCTCCGCACGCCCGGCCGCCAAAGCCCGGTCTGGTCACAGGAACAGCTTTGGGAGGCAGTGGCAGAAATTACCTGCCCCACCCTGGTAGTCCGCGGCGGCGACAGCGATATCTTCGCCGATGAGACCATGCGGGAAATGCAGCAGGTAATACCCAACTGCGAAATTGTGACTGTACCTGACGCAGGCCACCTGGTGGCGGGCGACAACCCGGTAGACTTCCTGGCTGCTGTCCGCAACTTCTACGCCGGGCTCTGACTTGATTCAAACATGGCTGGACAAGATTTCCGGGATAAAGCTTGATCGGGAAGCCGCCTCATCCTGTGCATCTCGTCCATCCACCTTTCACCTAGCTGAACAGGCGGGGAACCAGGTCTCCCAGCGCAAAGCCGATGGCCGCAGAGACGGCGCCGATTCCCAGGATTTCCAGTCCCTGCAAAATAGGGGACTTGCTGACCATCCGTCCCTTTCCCATTCCCAGCACAAACAGTCCCACCAGTGCAGCTACGATTGACACCACTATGGCCGTCCATCCCCCCAGGAACAGGTAAGGCACAATAGGGACCATCGCCGCCGCCACGAAGGAAACACCCATAACCAGTGCGTCCTTTACCGGGTTGGTAGTCACGTCCGAGCTGATGCCCAGTTCCTTCTCTACCATCGTACGCAGCCAGGCTTCCTTGTCCTGGGCGATCTCGGCCGCCATGTCACTGGCTTCCTGGAAACTCCTCCCTTCCCGTTGGAGAACCACCACCAGTTCGGCGAACTCCTCTGCCGGGTTTTCCTCCATTTCCCGGGCCTCCCGGGCAATCTCCGCCTGCTGCACATCCTGCTCGGCCCTGGAGCCTAGGTAGGCCCCGGTAGCCATGGAAATCATGCCGGCCAGGGCGGCGGCCAAACCTGCCACCAGGATGGTAGCGCCGTCCCCAATAGCCACGGCCACCGACGTTACCAGGGCAACGGTGCTCAGAATCCCGTCCTGCGCGCCAAACACGACCTCCCTCAAGCGACCCAGGTTGGCCACCCGGAACCGCTCCTTATCCACCTCAATGGTTGCCGCCACGTAGGTGTTAAGGTCAATCTGCGATTCACCGGTGCCTACCAGCAGGTCGGGACTAACCGAAACGGGTTCCTGGAGCGGAGCGGGGGTCAGCGGCGATACCTCGCGGGTCTGGCCCTCCCTGTCCCCAGCATCAGCTGCCTGGGATGAGACCGGCGCCGAGGCCCTGGCCTGGGAGAGCCGGGTTTGCCTGGTCTCCAGTTGCTCCAAAGCCCGAGCAAAAATGGCCTGGTGGTGCTGTTCCCGCTCCAAAGCCATGGCAAAGGAATCGGCGGCGTCCTGGCGGCCGTCGGTCTGGGCGTCCCGAATCATGCGGGGGTACATTATGCTGAACTCCCTGGATTCGCCTTCAATGACGGACTGCAGGTTTTCCAGAGTGCTGTTGACTTCTCCTGCAACGTTGAGATGGTTCAGCCCATGTATGGTTTCAGCTCCCGCCACTTCCTGGAACACCTGGGCAACCTCGGGGTACCCCTCCTCCAGGGCTTTATGGGCAAAAGCGTTATATTTCAGATGTGCCAGCGCCTCTCCGGCTATGGCGCTCCAAAGGTTTCTCTCCGTACGGGTTAATTCGTGTGCCGAGGACGTCATGCTGTTCACCTGTTCCAGCAATCAAATCTGGTAGATCAAATACTTACTATTATTTTAGTCCCATCACCTGTGAAAAGCGAAGGTCAAACGCCCGTTGACTCTCGCCCCTACCCTGGAATCTGGTCTTATCCTCACCTCGTCCACCGGGCAGGCTGAACTTGCGGCTGTTCCCGGCCTCGCCCATAATTGGGCCACTTCCCGAGCGCCGTCGCTCGGTTGCATTCCAATGAAAAGATACGGAGGAACCGATGAAGGTTGGATTTATTGGCCTGGGAACTATGGGCAGCAGCATGGCTTACAACTGCCTGCAAGGCGGCAACGATATGATCGTCCACGACATCCGGCGTGAGGCCGCAACACCTCACCTGGAGGCGGGCGCGGAATGGGCCGATTCCCCCAGGGAGGTAGCCGAGGGCTCCGACGTGGTATTCACCTCCCTGCCGGGGCCGGTGGAAGTGGAGGCCGTGGCCCTGGGTGAAGACGGCCTGATTGAGGGTCTCGAGGCTGGCAAAGTCTATTTCGACCTGAGCACTAATTCACCTACGGTCATTCGCAAGATTCACCAGGTCTACGAGGAACAGGGTATCCACATGCTGGACGCCCCGGTCAGTGGCGGTCCCCGGGGTGCCCGTTCCCGGAACCTGGCCATCTGGGTGGGCGGCGACAAGGACCTTTTTGACCGCTACAAGGAGGTCCTGGACTCCATCGGCGACAAGGCCTATTACGTTGGCCCCATTGGCTGCGGTTCCGTTGCCAAGCTGGTCCATAACTGCTCCGGCTACATCATCCAGACTGCCCTGGCCGAGACATTTACCATGGGCGTTAAAGCGGGGGTGGAACCGCTGGCCCTCTGGCAGGCCGTCCGTCGGGGCGCCCAGGGGCGCCGTGGTCCCTTCGAGGGACTGGCGGAACACCTGCTGCCGGGCAACTTCGACCCCCCGGACTTTGCCCTCCAACTGGCCCGCAAGGACGTGGACCTTGCCGTCGGCGTAGGCCGCGAGTTCAACGTCCCCATGCGCCTGGCTAACCTGACCCTGGCCGAACTGACCGAAGCCATCAACCGGGGCTGGGGCCACCGGGACTCCAGGGTTGCCATGCTGCTGCAGGAAGAGAGGGCAGACGTGGAAGTAAGGGTGGAGGAAGAGGTGCTGAGGCAGGTGCTGGAGGAAGAACGAGGATAGACCAGCAATTTATTCCCTTTCCGTCCTCGTCATGGTTATAAGGTTGCGATTAAGCGCTATCTTCCTCGCATCGGAAGTGTATAATCGTGAAATAGGCACATACTCCGGCTGGGCCCGTCCGGGCCCGTTACCTCTTTGACCAAGACTTGGGAGGTGCACCATGGCTATCGAACTGAACCATACCATTGTTCCCTCACGCGACAAGGAAGCCGGCGCCAGGTTCTTCGCCCGGGTGTTCGGGCTCACCTACGAAGGCACCCATGGCCATTTCGCTCCCGTCCAGGTAAACGATTCTCTGACCCTGGACTTCGATGACCGCGAAGAGTTTGAACACCACCACTATGCATTCCATGTTTCCGAGGATGACTTTGACACCATTTTCAGCCGGATAAAAGCAGAGGGAATTCCCTGGGGAAGCGGTCCCCGCAGCCTGGAGGACATGGACATCAACCACCGCAAGGGCGGCCGGGGCGTCTACTTCTGCGATCCTGACGGGCATGTCCTTGAGTTGCTTACCCGCACGTAGCGGGGCCCGCGCCACCAAAGGGTCTGCCAATGAGTCTGGGCCGGAGGTATGCCCCCCGGCCCAGCAATTTGCCCCTTTAGTTGAATCGGCGCCTGACCGTATTGTTAATAGTCCCCGGACTCCCGGATTACGCCGCCGTCCAGTGGCTCGTACGGTAGCTCGGCCTGAGAACCATTTGCCCGCGAATCGGGCCTGAGGGAATCGGGACGTGTGCTATCTGCTAACCCCGAGGGATCTTGGCTGTCCCCGTTCTCTTCGTCTCCGGTCGGCGGCCTCCGGGAGCCGCGAACACCGGTCATTGCCTGGCGCATCAGGCCCATCGTATCGATAATACGGGGTTCCAGCGCAAACCTTCGTTCTCTCCGCCCCAATTCCTCGGTCAACGTAGTTCCAGGACGGCGCACCTCGCGATATTCGGTCAGCAGGCTCTTGAGACCAGAGGCCAGCTCCAGGGTACGGTCTAGTTCTGCCAGTTCGGTGAGGGCCTGGGCAGTCCAGAATGAGGTGTCCTGTTCCAGGAACTCCAGGTCTGCCGAGAACTCTGCAATCATCTCGGTGTGGGCTTCCAGTAGGCTGGCTCGCCGTTCCCGCTGCGCAGACTTCAATGTCCTGATGCCACTCACCGCCTCCACGAAGGAGGGCACCGCCTCGTTCCAGTTCCGGTCCTCGGGGCTTAACGAAGCCAGGAATTCGATGCACTGGTTGAGTATTGCCGGACCCTCTATCTGCGTAACAACGGCTGAAGACACGGGAGGAGTGGGAGCGACTGTGGGGGCAGTGGGTGCGACGGTGGCCGGAGCAGGAGCAGAGGTGTGAAAGGCCCCAGGCGACGGTTCTCTGAGAGACTCCACCAACTGGGGAGGTTGCTGGGTTTCGCCAGGTCGCTCCTCTTCTTCCAACTCATCACCAGCGACTGCCATTTCCCGGATGCTGCCAACATCGATAATTCCGTCATTCATACCCCTCTCATCTTCCTCCTCCTCCAGAACGATGGTCCTGCCCGATACATAACACAGCATCAGAGCTACGTCCTCTTCACTCCACAGTTCAGCAAGATCGACAATCCAGTCCAGCTCCCTCTGCCAAACCTCCTCGTCCCAGAAGCCGCGAAACCGGCTGTTTTCAAAATCGGGGTACTCCGTGGGCAAACCCTGGGATGCCAGATGTCCTGATACCAGCTTTTCCAATTCATCCAGCGATTCCGCCCAAACCCACAGGGTCGCCGAGGCCAGTTTCTCAGACTTGGTCACTGCCTCGTTGACCGGTTCCAACAGGGTCGATGATATGGCCAGTGCGGGGTTAGAATACCCCACCAGCCGAATGCTCCCACGTATGGCCGAGTCCAGGGCGCGGCCCGAGTCGGCGGAAACATGATCCCGGGCTCGAAGGGCTCGCAAGACAAGGGAAATTCGGTATTCCGGGCTAAGGGCCTCGAACATCGACGTAAAGTTCAATAAGGCCCTGTTTGTACTGTCTTCAAAGAGTTTTCTAGTCATTCGGGGACCTCCGGGTTCGGTCTTCCGTACAAGTCAGCGACACCAAATCTCACTACTCCTCTGGCAGCGCCAATTGGTCATCGTGAAGACACATCCATTTTAGCACGGCAAGAGAATAGACCATTAAGAGGCACGGCATCCCCGCACCCAGCTGAATGCAGGTGCGGAAATCAAATAACCTTTTCTTATAAGCTGTATTAGATACTATTCTAACATCAGATTACGTCCAAATGCAGGATTCACAGCAAATGCCAAAATCCCGGATGGCAATAGATTATCTCCTTCAAGTAGCGGACGCCACCTGTAGAAGATGTTTCGATTCTCTGGGCCGTCTTTCTAGTTTTAACGCAAGTGTTGCTCCATCTCTCTATTCCCCACGGTCCCTCCCGGCCCCACCCGGAACCTCATCGACACTTCCGGGTACTGAACGTGGCACGCTCGAAGACGCTTGGGAAGCTGGTTGTCCTTCCACTGCCAACCCGGCCGGAGATATCAAAAGAGAGTCCGGTTGGGACAAATCCTCCCCGGTCTCCTCATCCCAGTCGGAACCGCCCCTCCACAGCTGCCATGCCGTAAGACCACTGAGGATTACAAAAGCGGCATTGAATGATATCCAGACGAATCCCACAACTTCGCCTGCGCTTTGGTCGTTCATGCTTAGCTCTTCGAACCAGTTGGCGAAGAACCAGAAGGTTAGGAACATCGCTGCGAAGAGCGTAAGGTTGGTGGACACGTAATTGAAGCTCACGTTCTCGTTCTGCTGCTGCCGGTCCAGCGACCTCTTCCTTCTGTAGTGGTACACGAGGATCACGACAACGCCGAAAGCGGTGAGCCAGTTCAGGTAGTCCCAGACGAGGTGCGGCTCAGGCAGGTACGCACCGTAAATCTCTCCCACCACGAAATGAACTCCCAGTGAAAGAGAAATCAGAGCAAGAACAACGGCCAGCACCCTTCTCAATACACCCATGTCTCCTCCCTTACCCACGGGCGGCGCCGGGCCCGGCAGCGGCTGGCGCCGAGGCGCGCCACAGTCGAATTCCGGTTAGCCCCACAAGTATCACCAGGAGAGGGTCAAGGATGTACCAAATGACGATCGTGGCCACAGACTGGTCGCCTATCGGGTTGGATGAAAGGAAGTCAAACCAGTTGCGGAAAAACCACAACGCTACCAACAGGGCCAGGAAAAACATTACGTTGGCTTCCAGCCGCTCCCGGTTCAGGCTGTCACCCCGTATCCGGTCGGCAGCGCGTTTACGTTGCAGTTGCACCAGCACGGTTGCCGCAATGGAAAATGCCATCAGCATGTCCAGGTAATACCACACGGCCAATTCCGCCTGGCCTATGCCGCTATAAAGCGGCCCAAGCACGAATTGCAGCGACACCGCAATGGCACAGAACATCAGCACCAGCGCCAGCAACATTCGGAGTACGTCCATCCCAATCACTCCCCCGATTATTTCAGACGCTTGAATGCTATCACTCCGGTTATCGAAGGTTCCCTAGCCTGCCGCGACAAGTTATGTGGAGTTTGGCCGCCAACTAAAGGTATTGCGCCTTCTTGTTGTCCCCTCCTGACTATGCGAGCCTAACTCCAACAGTTACTGCTGCTTTAACAAAAATATCGACCTGTACGGGGAATGCCATATCAACTTGAAGAACCAGCCTTGGCTCAATTGACACGCATTTGGCCCCCTCCTATAATTTTTTCACTTTAACGAGGTATTGAGGCCAGCGCATCGTAGGCAAGCTTGACGAACTGGACATTCCTGCGCCACCGGCCCGTATGAATATGTCTATCCGAGAGAGACTGGAAGAAGATATCCGAAACGCCATGCGCAGTCGCAGCCAGCAGAGGCTGGAAGCTCTGCGCTTTCTCAAGAGCGCCATCAACCGGGTGGAAATAGACCGCCGAGTTACCCTGGACGACGAAGGCATCACCGAAGTAATTGTGCGTCAGGTCAAGGACCGTCGCGACAGCATCCGTATGTTCCAGGAGGGCAACCGCCAGGACTTGGTGGAGAAAGAATCGGCAGACCTCGTAGTGTTGGAGGAGTACATGCCTCCCCAGTTGGACGAGGAAGAACTGCTTGCCCTCATCGAAGAGACCATCAGGCAGGTGGGAGCTGAAACAATCCGTGACAAGGGCAAGGTTATGGGACGGCTGATGCCCCAGGTTCAGGGCAAGGCCGACGGACAGCAGGTCAATGCCATCGTTACCCGCTTGCTCGAAGCTTAAATAAAGGCGCGATATTCGATGCGATTTCCCCCTGCCGCCTTCGCTCTTCTTACTGCCAAAGGCTGGCTCTAGCGCCATGCGTTTTGGAATCCTGGTATTTCCCGGCACCTGGAGCGACGCCGACTGCTACTACCAGGTCAAGGACGTTCTTGGACAGGATGCCGATTACGTCTGGCACCGGGAAGAATCCCTGGACGGGTTTGACTGCGTCATACTTCCGGGCGGCTTCTCCTATGGCGACTACCTGCGGGCCGGAGCCATCGCCCGTTTTTCCCCGGTTATGAATGCGCTAAACGATTTCGCCTCCGCGAGTGGCCTCGTTGTAGGCATTTGTAACGGCTTCCAGGTCCTGTGCGAAGCAGGTTTGCTTCCCGGGGTATTGATGCGAAATGCCCACCTGGAATACCGGTGCCAGTGGACAAGCTTGCGTGCCGAGCGCACCGACACCCCGTTTACTACCAGGTGCAGCCCTCGCCAGAGCCTGCGCATCCCCGTATCCCACGGCGAAGGCAACTACTACGCCGACGATGATACCCTGGACCGGTTGGAGCGCAACGGCCAGGTGCTCTTCCGCTACTGCGATGATGAGGGACAGATAACCGAGGCTTGCAACCCCAACGGTTCTGCCCGAAACATCGCCGGCATCATTAACGAAGGGGGCAACGTCCTCGGGATGATGCCCCACCCCGAACGCAGCTGCGAGCCTCTGCTGGGCAGCGACGACGGCAACCGGATATTCCTGTCCATTATCGACAGTCTCCGTTAAACGGCGGCCCCGCAACTGGGATGCAGGGGCCTTCCTGAACCGTCGGCCCGTAGCTCAAACCGGGTTTATTCCAGCATTGCGCCCCCGGCGGCATAAGCATTAAACTTGGATTTTCCCGTAACATCCAGACCAGTTCAGAGGCTGAGAATGCTTCCCAAAGTTTTCATCGACGGGCACACCGGAACTACGGGCTTGCGTATTCACCAGTGGATGGCCGGCCGCGAAGACATAGAGCTTTTGACGCTGCCGGAGGAGTTGCGCCGAAATCCGGAGGAACGCCGGGGGCAGGTGCTGGAGGCAGACGTAGCAGTCCTCTGCCTTCCGGACGACGCCGCCGAGGAGGTTGCCGGCTGGGTGGCAGGGACCGATACGCGACTGATTGACGCCAGTACCGCCCACCGGGTGTCGGAGGGCTGGACATACGGACTACCAGAACTCCAGCCCGACCAGAGGGATGCCATTCAAGACGCCACGTTGGTGTCCAATCCCGGCTGTTACCCCACCGGCTTCACCTTGCTGGTCCGGCCTCTGGTTGACGCGGGCTTGTTGCCCGGCAGTGCGCCCATCTCCATTAACGCTCTGTCCGGCTACTCAGGTGGCGGCAACTCGCTGATCAGCAAGTGGGAAGACCCCGAAAACGGGCTGGACCGTCTCCCCTACGAAGCTCCTTATTCTTTGTACCAGCGCCACAAGCATATTCCGGAAATGATGAAGTACGCCCAGGTTACGGCCGAACCCCAGTTCGTTCCGGCCGTGGGCCCCTTCCGGTGCGGCATGCGGGTGCAGGTACCGATCCACGCCACCATGCTGAGCCCAGGGACCACAGGCGAGCAGGTTTGGGAGACCCTGTATGACCGCTACCAGGGGGAGCAGTTCGTTCACGTGGCACACCTGCCCGAACCCGGCGCCCATAATGAGCGCAGTTACAACCCCGAAGCCTGCAACGACAGCAACCGGATTCAATTGCACGTCGTCCCCCATCCCTCTGGCCACGTTCTGCTGGTCGCCCTGCTGGACAACCTGGGCAAGGGCGCCTGCGGGGCGGCGATCCAGAACCTGAACGTCATGCTGGGCTTCGACGAAGGCGCGGGTCTGCCCGACTAAGCTTACCGGAGACACAAGCATACGCCGTCTTGATGAGCCCAAATTGCCAGCCGGAGTTTAGCCAAATATTGGTCAGCCAGGATTCAGTCGGACCCAAGCCTCATGCCCGTAACAAAAGAAATCCTTGACGAAATTGCCCTGAGTCGGGCCGAATACGACATGATTGTCGACCGCCTGGACCGGGAACCCAATCCCGTTGAACTGGGAATGTTCGGCGCGCTCTGGAGCGAACACTGCGGCTACAAGCATTCCCGCCCCCTGCTTCGCCTCTTCCCCAGCCGCTCACCTAGGGTCCTTTCCCAGTCGGGCGCGGAAAACGCCGGGGCGGTGGACATCGGCGACGGCTTGGCCGTGGTGTTCAAGGTAGAGTCCCACAACCACCCCTCGGCGGTGGAACCCCTGCAAGGGGCCGCCACCGGAGTTGGCGGCATTGTCCGGGACATACTGGCTATGGGCGCCAGACCCATTGCCCTGCTCAATTCTCTGCGTTTCGGCCCCCTCGACTCGGCACAAAACCGTCACCTTTTTCGGGGCGTGGTGGAAGGCATTTCCTGGTACGGAAACTGCATCGGCGTACCCGACGTGGCCGGCGAAATATACTTCGACGACTCCTACTCCCAGAATCCTTTGGTTAACGCTATGTGCGTGGGACTCGTCTCCACCGACAAGCTGGCCTCCGCCGCGGCAGGGCAGTCTGGAAGTGTCCTGTTGCTGGTGGGCGCGGACACAGGCCGGGACGGCATCCACGGCGCCTCGGGGCTGGCTTCCCGTACCTTTGAGGAGGAGCAGGAACTGCGCCCCACGGTTCAAGTAGGCAACCCTTTCCTGGAAAAGGTGTTGATCGAGTCCTGTCTTGAAGCTCTGGAGACCGGCTGCGTTACCGGCATTCAGGACTTGGGCGCCGCCGGCCTGACCAGCGCTGCCATAGAGTCCGCTTACCGCGGCGGCCGTGGCATCATACTCGATCTGTCCCGCGTACACCGTCGCGAGCCAGGGATGACCGGCTACGAGGTTATGCTCTCCGAGTCCCAGGAACGAATGCTGCTGGTTACTTCCCCGGAAAACGTTGAGACGGTCAGGAAGGTTTTCCAGAAGTGGGACGTGCCCTGCAATGAAATCGGGCAAGTAATCCACCAGCCTCAGGCCCACATCCTGGACGGCGAAGAGAGCGTTGCTCAACTGCCCATGAAACAGTTGGTCGAAGCTCCCAGGTACCGGCTGAAGGGTGCTCCTTCCCGTGAGCAGCTTGAACGGCAGCAGCTTTCCCTCGGCGATGTCCCTCTGCCTTCCCAGGGCGTTCCCGACACGCTTTTTCAACTCCTGGCATCACCCAACATCGCCAGCAAACGCTCGGTCTACCGGCAGTACGACCATCAGGTCCAGACCAACACGGTCGCGGGGCCGGGCAGCGACGCTGCCGTCCTGCGCATCAAGGGCTCCAGCAAGGCCATTGCCCTGAGCATTGATTGCAATAGTCGCTACTGTTACCTGGACCCCTACCGGGGCGGACAGATCGTGGTGGCGGAGGTGTGTCGCAACCTCTCCAGCACAGGCGCCGAACCCCTGGCGCTGACTGACTGCCTGAATTTTGGCAACCCGGAACGGCCTGAGATCTATTACCAGTTGGAGTGGTGCGTTCGGGGAATGGCCCACGCGTGCCGCTTTCTGGGGGTACCGGTGGTCAGCGGCAACGTCAGCCTGTATAACGAGTCCCAGGGTCAGGCCATCTATCCCACACCCATAGTGGGCGGCCTGGGCCTGCTGGAAGACGTAAATGCCCGCGTTTCGTCTGCATTCCCGGAGGAAGGACTTGCCGTCTATTTACTGGGCCAGTCTTCCCTCCGACCCCGTGCTTCCGACCTGGCGGGAAGTGAGATTCTGCAAGTGGCGCACCAGCGCGTGGCCGGGCGCCCCTCAATTTCCCTTCCTCTGGAGCAGCGAGTCCAGGCCCTGTGCCGACAGGCCATAGCACAGGAACTGGTACTGTCCGCCCACGACTGCTCGGAGGGCGGGCTGGCAGTTGCCCTTGCCGAGTGCGCAATTCCTACAGGCGTGGGCTTCCTCGGTGCGACCGTCCTCAGCAGACTGGCCCGCCGGTGGGATTGCGTCCTGTTTGGAGAGAGACAATCCCGCATCGCAGTTACCCTTCGCTGGGAGGATGCGGCAAAATTACGACTTATTGCTGCCGAAATGGACGTGCCGGTATTGGAAGTAGGGCATACCGGGGGCAACCGGTTCCGCCTGGGAAGGTACGCCGATCTGCCTCTGTCCGAAGTCGCCGACGCCTGGGAAGGGGGACTGGACCGCGCTCTGGTGAGATAGCGCTGGCCTGCTGCCTCCTGTAACTGCGACCTGGCTGATCAAGCAAAGAGGGCGACCCAACAGTCGCCCTCAATCCTTTGCCCACTGTTATATGGGAGTATCAGTCCTGATCGGTCAGGGCAATACCTCCAGGTATCCAACTTCAAGCTCTACAATCTCAGCTGAGGCGCTCGCTCCACCACCGTGGTGGTCGCCGGAAGCGCCGGTCCCGCCATGATGATCGGAAGCCGCAGCGGCAGCCGCAGCGGGCCCGGTGCCGTGGTGTCCGACGGTCGCCTGTTGCGAGGGACCGGAATCGTGGTGAGCCGCTGCAGTTCCGTCCCCATCCTCTGCCTTGGCTTCTTCGTGGACCGTTACGGACACTTCCACCGGTTGCCCGTTGCGCTGGTAGGGTTGGCCCTCGTTGTTCAACAATGAAACCGTAAAGGTGTGCATCCCTTCGCCCTGGGCCGGCACCTGCAGCCAGGGCACATAGAGCTTGTTGAAGACCTCGCCGTTGATTGACACCTGGGCGTATCCAGTGCCGGGCTCATGGCCTTGTGCCACCGATTGGGAAAATTCAAACCCGTTAGGCTCGACCTGCAAGTTGTATCCGCCCAGTAAATCTTCGTGAACGTCCATCCTTAGGGACATGGGCGCCTCGGCCTCAACGGGACCCTTCGTGGATGCCGTATCCTGGTGGCTCATTGGCATCACTTCAGGAATGGTTACCGAGACGGAAGATTCCAGTAAATCTCCCTGCCAGGTCAGCTCACTGTGGTCGTTGCTGTTTAGATTGACCTTGATCTCCCGGATGCCAGGTTCCAGCGCAGGTATGTAGTGATAATTGCCGTAAACCCGGGTCAGCTTCACTCCATCGGCGTAAATGTGGGCGTGGCCCGCCCCGGCGCTGTTGACCTCATTCACTTCCTCGGGGGCCCACCGCCAGCCTTCCGTGTTAATCGCAACGTGGACTCCTCCGTCCTCAGCCACTTCCGCGGAAATACCCATGCTTACCGGCACCGCCGATTCCGCCGGACCGTGGCCTGCGCTTGCTCCGGAGCCCATCGCGACCGCATCGTGGCTGCCTCCGGAATTGTTCATGTCGATCATGGACGCTTCGGCAACATCGCCACCCTGGTCCATTCCCGCTGCCCTTCCATTCGCCGGCTCGGCCGCACCGTGGAAATTGATGCGGAAGCGGCCTGTAGCGTTGGCTAAAAACTGGAACCGGGTGACTTCTCCCACAACTGTTTCTTGTTGCAGGTCGTAGCCGTGGATGTGGAAGCTGCCGGGTCGGTCGGTCTCCAGGTTAAGGGTAACGTCGTCACCCTGCTTTACCTGGATGGTCTCGGGAGTCATAACGTCGTTAACAAAACTCACCGCCACCACCGACTCAGGTGCCCTCTGGGCAGGTTCCGTCTCAATGGCGGCAGAAGGCTCGCCTGGCGCCGCCGGGGCGCTGGTACCGCAGGCTGCCGCCAGCAGAAATGTGGGGACCAGCATGGCCAGCACAAAGAAGAACTTGCACTTTACGAATAAACGCATGATAACTCCTGAAAGCGCTAACAAAATTGCACTAGCGGGACAGCAGCCCATCAGGGGCCGCAACCCGGCTAAGTTGGACTCGGATTCAGTGCAAAACCCGAGGTTTGGCCTTCGGATAAGGCCAACGGATTCAGGGAGTTATGCGGTAGGCGGCTTGATAGGGGGCGCTATATTTGCGCCTGTACGGGGTGGTTCGGCGCCAACGTAGGCCGCCAGAAGCGGAGGGTCTCCAGGGTCCGGGAAAATCAAGGAGTCGGTAGAAGGACCGGTGGGCGATGAAATAGGGCCATAGCCGGCGCCGTCAAAGGCCGAGAGATAAGCAACACCCTCAGGGACGCTGCGGCTGACCGAATAATCCGTCACTGGCATGTGGCCGTGATCTTCGCTAGTATCGTAAATGTGGACGTGAAAGCCCGTATCTGTAGGCCCTCCACCAAGAAAGACGTGGCCATGGTTATGTTGCCACTCCGCGTAGTGGTGGTCCAGCAGCGGCCCCACCACGGGAAGGAGCAAGGCATACAGTGCGATGACTATTGCGGGTCTAAGCAACTGCGACATATAGCTATGGCTGCGATCTGGTCAGTTCCGTGAGTCTGCGAGGCCCGACCCACCGGATGTCAGCGCTAGGCATTGGCCCGCCGCCGGCGCATTCCGGCCCTTATCCGGTCAAAGGTCCAGACACCCACGGCAATAACTGCCACCACAATAGCCGCCACCAGGATCAGGTTGATAGGCTGGCCCGCTCGGACCTCCATAGGAACGTGGATGGTCTCATCACCCAGTTCGGTAATCACGTTGATTGTCACCTGCCACGGCCCTGGAACACTGAATGGCAGCGTGGTCTCAAAAAACTGGGGAAGTACGTCGTTATCGGCGACTATGGGTCCAAACCTGTTGACCGTTTCGGGCCCTGCCGCTGAAATGTTTACCTCAGCCTCGGTCAGGGTCTCCTCCGATTCCAGGGCAACCACTCTCAGGCTCAGGTGCGTATTGTTGACTATGGCGCGGGCCGGCAGGATGGAGACTTCGAACCGGTAGGGCCCCTGTTCCTCGATAGCGACGAGGGTAGCCTTGCCGTTGGCCTGCGCAACACCCGTGTCCAGTGAAGCAATGACCAGAAGCGCGGCGGAGAGCAGCACAAGGAACCAGGGTAAAAGCTTTCTACCGTTGGAAGGGACGTTGGATGGGAGCCGCAAATCAAAATTCCGAATAATTCAGGAGTTGTACTATCTTAGCACGCCCCTAGTCCAGTAACAATGCAGTAGCTGGCAACAATTGACCCCCCCAAGCTGATACGCGGGAACCTCCCCATCGGTTGGCAACCTGTCCGTGGCCGTCATTCCGATTCCCGTGGCCCCCCATGCCGCAAATGCAGGCGGGTAAGCCGGATCTCTTCATAGCTGAAATCCGGGCCCAGATACTCCTTCACCGGCTTCAGATATTCATAACCGCAAATGTCGAAAGCATCCCGAATGATTCGCAGACTTCCCGCCTCGGGTAACAGGTGCTCCAGGGGCAGTTCCCGCCCTTGCGATGCCATCCGTTCTATCTGGCCGATAATGGTGGTTTCGGTCAACTGCCGTTCCTGGGCTATCTGGCTAATGCTCAAGCCCTGGGATAGGAGGGCCAGAGTCTGCTCGTAGGTATCGCCCCGCCGTCCTTCTCGCCTTTCCCTGCGGCTTTCCCTGACCGCTCCTGCATATCCCGTCGACGACGCCATTTCCGCCGTTCGGTCAGCGATATTCCTCGGCTCAGCGTAGCCACGAATGGCGGCAACGAATCGCTCGCCATACTGCTCCAGCTTCGCCTTCCCCACGCCGGGCGCCCGAGCGAAATTCTCCAGGGACTGGGGAAAGGCCGCCGCCAGGTATCTCAGGGACACGTCGCCAAACACCACGAAAGGGGGTACCCCCTGCTGGTCAGCCAGGTCCCGCCGCAGCGCCCGCAGTTCCTCGAACAACTCCTGGTCGTATTCTGCCGTTGTTACGATCGTGGCGCTCCTCTCGCCAATGCCTCGGGTCGAAGCTCCCAGACTTCCTTCATCGGCGGTTTTCAGCCGGGGCAGGGACAGTCCCTCCCTTCTCGTCAGAAACTCCTTGCCGCGCTGGGAAACCGACAAGGTAGCAAACTCCCCTTCTTTCCGTACCAGGAGTCCCCGGGCCTGCAGGTGGCCCATTACCTCTCTGATCTGGTCTTCCGTGTAATCCCTGGCAATACCGTAGACACTCAGTTTGTCGTGGCCCAGTTCCAGCAATCTCTTTTCCTGGCTTCCCCGCAGCACCCGGGCGACGTGCAGCGCTCCAAACCGCTCGCCCGTCCTTATCACTGCCGACAGGGTTTTCTGCGCTATCTCGGTGGCATCGACCTCATCGCCCACAGCCAGGCACACATCGCATCCGCCACAATTGCCCTGCATAGTTTCTTCACCGAAATAGGCCAGCAGCGACTTGCGCCGGCAGGTGGGAACCTCGGCAAACTCCACCATCTGCGACAGTTTTTGGCGCGCGTTCCGTTGTTCCTGCGGGTCTTCCAGTTGGTTGATGAAGTAGTCCTGCTTGGCCCGGTCGGCGCGCGAGTAAAAAAGGACGCATTCGCTGGGCAGGCCATCACGTCCGGCACGGCCCGTTTCCTGGTAGTAGCCTTCCAGCGACTTCGGCAGAGAGTGGTGAACTACCAGCCTGATGTCCGGCTTGTCTATGCCCATGCCGAAGGCAATGGTCGCCACGATAATAGGCACCCGGTCCCGGATGAAGTCTTCCTGGGTGCGGCGGCGGATTTCAGGTTCCAGTCCGGCGTGATAAGGCCGGGCCAGCAACCCCCGGTCGTTCAGGTCCTCCGCCAGTTCCTCCGTTTCCCGACGCGAGTAGCAATAGATGATAGTGGACTCCCCTTTGTGGCTGTTGAGCAAAGACAGCAGCTTGCTCCAGAAGCCTTCTTTGGATTCCACCGAATAGAACAGGTTGGCCCGATCGAAACTGGACAGGAAAATCTGTCCCCGTTGCAGGCCCAATTGCTCAACAATGTCATCCCGAACCCGGGCGGTGGCAGTGGCCGTCAACGCAATGACCGGGACCCGGGGAATGTCGCCCCGCAACTGCCTCAAGTTACGGTAATCTGGCCGGAACTCGTGGCCCCACTCGGAAATGCAGTGGGCCTCGTCCACCGCGATGAGACCCAGGTCAATGCCTTGCAGGAATCGCCTGAAGCCAGGTACCGCCAGCCGCTCCGGGGCCACGTAAAGAATCTTGACCATCCCCCGGCTGGCCTGGGCCTGCGCCAGTTCTATCTCCGACGCCGTCAGGGAACTATTAATAAAACGAGCCGCCACGCCGTTGGCATTCAGCGCATCCACCTGGTCCTTCATCAGGGCAATCAGCGGCGACACCACTAGGGTCATGCCCGGCAGGCACATGGCTGGCAACTGGTAGCACAGCGATTTGCCTCCCCCGGTTGGCATAAGCACCAGCCCGTCTCGCCCCGCCAGAACGTGGGAAATTATCTCCTCCTGCAGGGGAAGAAAGCTGTCGTAGCCGAAATGGGTCTTCAGTAATTTCTGTGGGGAAGGCTGCTTACTCACCACGAAGGTTTCCCTCTAAATATTGGCTGCGGCCTGGCGGCCGGGCAGAGCCATAATAAGCCTTCCTTGGCGTAGGCGAAAGTTACTCGCCTGCCGAGGTATTTCTGAGCCTTGGGCCTGAGTCTGTTCCCACTGCTTAGGACTTCTTGGCAGGAGTCTCATATCTGCGGGAAGCGCCTCCGGTTGAACTCAACCTATTGTTGCGCTACACTACGACTTACGGTCGTCGGACCTGTCCAGCGATCGTTATACAAGGAAACTGAAGGTGAAATCGATGCCCGGTGCAGAATTTGGCAAGGTTGAAGTCGACATCGTTTACTGTGTGCCTTGAGGCTATCACGCAGTTGCCATGTGGCTGGCGACAGAGTTTCTCAAGTACCAGAATCCCGGCGATATCGCCATCAAATTGACCCCCTCCGACAAGGGAAGGCTGGAAGTCTACCTGGACGGCGACAAGATTTTTGACCGTATGGAAGAGGACGGCGTTTATCCCAACCTGTCCCGCGCCAACGAACTGAAAATGGACATCGACGAGAAGATTTTCCAGGTGGACGAGGCGACAGCCAACGCCTGATCCCGTTCACCCCGGGCCCTACGGGCCCCGGCCGTAGTTGCGCTGGCAGAAGCAGCCCAGGCCTCCCAGTCGGGGCTGTTTCTCTTTGCCCCGGCTGGAAATTGAGACAATAGGCCGGTTCCGGCAATCGGGAATTGTCGAACTCAAGAATTTTTGACGTTTAATGGAGAGTTAATTTTGGCTAATTCCGAACACCTGGCGGCCGCGCGCCAGGGCCGCAGCGCCCTGATCAAATGGCTGGAGAACAACCCCGACACAACCCTCGACCTTTCCGGCGCGGACCTTTCCGGCATTGACTTGTCCGGAGTACGAATGCGCAATGCCAACCTGGAAGGGGCTAACCTGAGCGGCTGCAAACTGGCCCGCACCAGCATGCCCGGGGCCAATCTGATTGGCGCCAACCTGGAGGGCGCCGACCTGGGCCGAGCCGGCCTGACCGGATCCGACCTGTCGGGAGCCAACCTGGCCAACGCCAACATGTTCTGGGCCGACGCAAAACAGTCCAACCTCAATGGTACCGTCCTGCGCGCTTCACACTTGATGCGGACTTGCTTTATGAACTCCGACCTGACCGGCGCCGATTTCAGCCAGGCCACCATGATCGAGGCCGACCTGCGTAGCGCCAATATGACTGCCGCCGGCTTCCAGGCTGCCAACATGAACGGCGCCGACCTGAGCCGGGCTACCATGGATGGAGCCGACTTTACCCTGGCAAAAATCCGTGATTCCCTTTGGATTATGGCCGACATGAGGGGCGCCAAATTTGACAAGGCCAGCCTTCACCGCTCTGACCTGAATATGGCAAAGTACGACGAGACCACCCTGTTTCCCGTTGGCTTCGATCCCAACAACACGGGATACAAGGATGTGATGGACTAGAAACCAGTTCACAACTCCTTCCCGCTCGACCGGGGGAAGGTCAGGATGGGGGTGGGGCCCCTCCAGAATTCTTCTCCACATCCAACTAACGGGCTGCTGGGTGATTATGTAAACGGGTTACAGGACGCCAGAAGTGGTTTCACGTCCACTTCGGACAACCCTCACTTCGGGACGACAAAAGGGGCAGGCCGTGGCCTGCCCCAGTTTTTTGGCTAATACTGAACGAGCGTATTAGCGAATTGGTACCGGCCGTTCTGCCTTGTGCTTTTCGATGGTCTCCGTGTCCCAGAAACGGGAAAAGTTCAGGGCCCGGGGGCAGTGGCCGTAGGCCTCGTCCACCTCGATGATTATGCCCTGCAAGTGGTATCCCCGCTCGTCCGGTTCGTACAGCGAGACCTCCACATCCTTCTGATTGAGTTCCTCCTTGTTGACGATGGCAACCGTGCCATTTACCCGGACCGTGTCGTTCACGCCCGGAATCATGAATATCAGTCCAACGTGAGGATTCTCATCCATGTTCAGGAAAGACTGGAACAGCCTGTTGCCGGCCACGTCTGGCAACACCAGGTGGCGGTCGTCCAGAACCTTGACGAACCCTGGCCTGCCGCCCTTTGGTGAGGCGTCGCAATTGCCCTGCTTGTCGGAGGTGGCCATCACCACGAAGGGAGACTGGCGAATGAACTCCTGCACGAACTCGGTCATGTAATTGACCACCTTGGTCTTGGCCCGTCCATTGGGGTCCGGCGCGCCGAACACGGCAGTGAAACGGTTTTCGTCGGTAATCGGATACTGAGTCTGCGTCTGGCTGGTGGTCATGCCTTTCCTCCCTGATCCACTATTCGGCATCGTGCCAATTTGGGCCAGTCTAGCAGTAGCCGCCCCTCGAGGCAAGGCGGAAGAGAGCAAATGATGTTCCGGAATACAGGGTTAGCGACAGGTATGGACAGGTTTGAATCCCGCGCTGGCCTCCCATCGAAGTCCTTTCCAGCGCAGTACCAACTGGATCTTGGAGCAATCCGGTCACCGGATGTGATTGCTAACTGCGTCGTTGAAAGCTGCGAAACCCGCCAATTTCGCCCTCCCTGCACCTATGTTAATATGGGCACGGATCAACAATCGTCCGCATACGGGAGGTACCACCGGAATGAAGGCCCTTGAAGGTATCCGCGTGCTGGATTTGACCAGGGCTCTGGCGGGTCCATTCTGCACGCTAATGCTGGGAGACTACGGCGCCGACGTTATCAAGATTGAAATCCCTGGCACGGGCGACGACACTCGCCACTGGGGTCCCCCGTTTATTGGGGATGAGAGCGCCTATTTCCTGTCCATCAACCGCAACAAGCGCAGCCTCACTCTTAATTTCAAGGAAGAAAAGGCTCGCGAAATCTTTCTCAAGCTGGTGGAAGACTCTGACGTGGTCGTGGAAAACTTCACCCCCGGCGTCATGTCCCGTTTCGGCCTGGAGTACGAGACCGTCAAGCGGGCCAACCCGGGCATCATCTACTGCTCTATCTCCGGTTTCGGTCAGGACGGCCCCTACCAGAGCCGCCCCGCCTACGACCAGATTATGCAGGGCATCAGCGGCCTGATGAGCATTACCGGCGACCCGGAAGGCGAACCTGAAAAGATCGGGGTGGCCGTAACCGACATCGGCGCCGGCATGTGGGCCGCCTTCGCCGTAATGTCCGCCCTTTTCCGACGGGAACAGGACGGCGAGGGCCAGTATATCGACATTTCCATGCTGGACGCCCAGGTGGCCTGGCTCACCTACCAGGCCGGCTACTATTTCGCTTACGGACGGCCCCCTCAGCGGCTGGGCAAGGCCCATCCTACCCTGGTGCCCTACCAGGCATTCATGGCCAAGGACGGCAAGTATTTCAACGTCGCCGTGGGTTCGGAAAGACTATGGGAGCGCTTCTGCCAGGCGGTGAAGCGGGACGACCTGAAGGACCATCCGGACTACGCCACCAACGGCGTCCGTGTCGAAAACCGAGCGACCCTGGCGCCCCTGCTGCAGGAGTACTTCCTGGCCCGCGACGCCGACGACTGGGTGAAGGACCTGCAGGCCAACAGCGTGCCAGCCGGCCCCATCAATGATTTGGCCGACGTCTTCTCGGATCCCCAGGTGCTCCACCGCGACATGTTCCTGGAGATTCCTCATCCCACCCTGGGTTCCGTCAAGCAGACTGGCCTGCCCATCAAGTTCTCTCGCACCCCTGGCGGCCTGGACCAGCATCCGCCCCTGCTGGGCGAGCACAACCAGGCCATCCTGCAGGACCTGGGCTATTCGGAGTCAGAAATCCAGGAACTGGTGACCCGATCTGTAATCTAGCCTCAATTGCCTGCGTAAATGCGTCAATCCCAATCCAGCCGGACCGGCTCGAAGCAGGCAGGTCCGGCTGTCTCCTTTCCTGAGGACGGGCCCCATATGTCAGACGTTCAGCGCTGCAACTGGCTTGGCGACGACCCGCTTATGATCGCCTATCACGACCTGGAGTGGGGAAAACCCCTATGGGACGACCGGAAGCTGTTCGAGTTTCTCATCCTGGAAGGCGCCCAGGCGGGCCTTAGCTGGCAGACCATCCTGCGCAAGCGGGAGGGCTACCGCCAAGCCTTTGACGACTTCGACCCAGCTGCCATTGCCCAATACGGCGATGACGAAATAGCGCGACTGCTGGCTAATCCCGACATCGTCCGCAACCGCCTGAAGATCAATGCTGCCATCGGCAATGCCCGGGCCGTGCTGGAGCTGGAGTTGGCTGGGACCGCCTTCTCCGACTTCATCTGGTGTTTTGTCGGCGGCCAGCCCATCAATAACAACCGCAACGGCCTGGAGGATACCCCGTCCACTTCGCCTGAATCGGAGGCCATGAGCGGGGAACTCCGGAGGCGCGGCTTCCGGTTTGTGGGCCCCACCATCTGCTACGCCTTTATGCAGGCGGCAGGCCTGGTCAACGACCACCTGATCTCCTGCTTTCGCCACCAGGAAATAAGCGGCCTTCCCCGACTCTAAGTGCAAGTACCGCTCCAGGCCCATTTGGGGGTGTCGCCCGAGGGGACGCTACCAATGCCATTCAGAGTACCGTGCTGACTACTTACACTATATGAACGCTCACTCGACTATATGAACGCTCACTAATATGAACGCCGTCGGAATTGGCGCCATGTAGTAATACTGCTGTAATTCAATCTCAATAAGATAGTGGTGATTGGGCCGGCAATTTTACATTATGTTAATACACACTTTAGCCGGCGGCGGGAGTGGTCGAAAAAATGGACCTCGGGTTAACGGATCGGGTGGCTATTGTTGGCGGGGCTGGGTTGGAAATTGGAAAGCACGTTGCCATGGCTCTGGCCAGCGAAGGCGCAAAGGTTGCCTTGTGCGCCCGAAATGAAGATGGACTTCGCAGCGCCGAGATTGAAGTCGCCCGCGTAGGTACCCAGCATAATGTCTTGGCCATGCCTGCCGACCTTTCCGAACCAAGGGACATTCGCCGCGTAGTGAGGGACACATTCAATCGGTTCGGGCAGATAGATATCCTGGTGGTCCGTACCCGCCAGCCACACCGGGGAGCGCTGGCCGACATAGATGACAACGAGATGACCGAGGAAGTTGAGCGGCACCTGCTCAGCGCCGTCAGGTTAACCCGGGAGGTCATCTCCTACATGAAGCAGGACCATTGGGGTCGCATTATCAACCTGGACCTGGCTTCCACTCAGCAGGTCGTGGAAGGCGCGCCCCAGGCCACAGCCAGGCAGCTGTATCTGATCGGCTATTTCAAAACCCTGGCCCAGGAACTGGCTCCCTTCAACATAACCGTCAACAGCCTGCTCACCGGCGCCCTGGACACGGAGGAACTGAAGGAGTACCTCGAAGAGCAGGCCATACGCGAGAAAGCAGAGCTTGAAGAACTGACCAAGAGGACGGCCAAGCGGGTGCCCATGAAGCGGTTGGGCAAACCCAGGGAAATCGGGGAGATGGTAGCCTTCCTGGCCTCGGAAAAGGCCGGTTACCTCACCGGCGCCACAATCTCCGTAGACGGTGGTCAAACCCAGTAGCGACGCCCACCATCAAGCGTCCCCGCCGGAAACCAATGCGCCCCACAACTCCAGCAAAAGCAAAACCCCGGCTTGGTCAAGCCGGGGTTTTCGGTACACATCCCTGGACTTTAACCCCTAACCTCGCACAGGCTCCCACCGGTATACTTGCCGTAACGACCCACCCATAAGGATGGCGCGCTCGTCGTCCGAAAGCTGGTCGGTAACCCGGAATGCATCCACACCTTGCTGGTAGGTCAGCAAATTGGTGGCCCTGGTCCAGTCGGTGCCCCACAGGCAGCGCTCCAGCCCATAGGCATCGAAAATCTGACGCAGTGGCTCCCAGATATCGGCATAGGGGAACGGTTCGTGCGACAGGGTGCCCGCGCCGGAGATCTTAATAACCACGTTGTCCAGTTCCGCCAGCGAAAGTACTTCGGGCAAGTCGGCCCAGGGCTCATCCGGAGCCGGTGGGGCCGGAGGCTGCGCAATCCCCAGGTGGTCAACAATCATCCGTGTATTGGGGTGTCTTCGGGCAAGTTCGCGGAACAGGGAAAGCTTTGTAGAGCACATCACATTCACCGGCAACCCAACCCCCGCTGCCGCAACCAAAATCTGGTGCAGACCCGGATGGTCAGCCTCAAATGGCTCCGCTGTCAGCATAATGCGCGCGCCCACCACCCCTTCATTACTGGCCCATTCCGCCATTTCGTCGGGGATGGAGTCGGAATGAGGGTCAAAGGGCCGCACCAGTCCAAACCTGGTGGGGTGCTTCGCGTAAACTTCCAATGCATAGCCGGCATCGTAGCGGTACATTGAGAACGGAGATATCAGGATTGCCCCGTCAACGCCCACGGAGTCCATGGCCGCCACCATGTCGTCTCCCGTAACCTCATCGGGCCCCTGCAGATAACCTGCCCAGGGACGTTCCGGGCGGTTTCGTTCGTAGCAGTGCACCTGGCAGTCAATTGTCTTGGTCTGAGAAGTTGTCATTCCTTCGCTCCTTGGCTGTCTTTCTTTACCGGCGTTGCCCACCTTCTACTGCGGATTTTATCAGAATGCCATACCCCGCAATGGTATTTCATCGCAACAGCATTACCGGATTATCTGACCTGCCAGGCAAGGACTGAATTGTCACCGCCGGGCCGGGGGATTATATTACGGCCACACCACACTGGCTTTGGCCACAGGGAGGACCAAAATGACTAGCAATAGCGAGGAGATGCCCCGCCCGCTGGAGGGTCTGCGGGTCCTGGACGCTACTCACATCGTTGCCGGACCCTTTTGCGCCATGATCCTCGCCGACATGGGCGCCGAGGTAATCAAGATTGAGCGCACTGGCACCGGGGAAAGGGCCCGGCTCAACGAGCCTTTCGTGGAAGGGCCCCAAGGCCAGCAGGTTAGCGCCCGCTTCCTGGCCATAAACCGCAACAAGAAAAGCGTCACTCTCAACTTGCGAAACCCCAGAGGTAAGGAAATCTTTGAGACTATGGTGAAAGATTCCGACGTACTTCTGGACAACTGGGGGCCCGGCGCCCTCCGCCGGCTGGGGCTGGGCTACGACCATCTGCGGGAACTCAATCCCGGCCTGGTTTACGCCAGCATCACCGGATTTGGCGACAGCGACGGCCTGCGGGGCCCCTACTCCGACTGGCCGGCCAACAACCCCTGCGTCCAGGGCATGGGCGGCTGGATGGAGATAACCGGCGCGCCGGACGGGCCGCCCCAGATGGTGGGCGACAACATCGGCGACTCGGTGCCTGGCGTGTGGACCGCCCTGGGCATCATGATGGCCCTCGAGACCCGCCGCAAGACGGGCCGTGGCCAGCACGTGGATATGGCCATGTATGACTGCATGGTCGCTCACACTACCAGCACCACGCCCTTCTATCAGGCCACCGGTCAGGTTACCACCCGCGCCCGCGAGAACATGATAACCGCTCAGTTGGCCCTGAAGGCGTCGGACGGCTACGCGGTGCTGGCTGGTTCCGGCGGTGGCGGAGGAAAGTGGGAAGGCCTTTGGCGGCTCATCGGACGTGAAGACCTGATCCAGGATTCGCGCTACCTGGGGCTGGGAATCAGCGGCGAATTCTACTTCAATAACATCGTTCCTGCCATCGAGGAATGGTCCCGGAACGTGCCCAAGCTGGAAATTGCCCAGAAACTGATTGAGTTGGGCTTTTCCATGGGCGTAGTTCAGGACGCCGCCGACATAGACCAGTGCCCCCACCTGGCCGCCCGCAATATGTTCGTCGAAAGCGGCGACTCCCTGGGAGGCCCCTTCCGCACCGTCAACAACCCCATCCGCCTGACCGAATCCCCCGACACCGCTGCCGCGGCCCCGCCCCTGTTGGGCGAACACAACGAGGAAATCCTGTGCTCCATAGGCGGCGTTGCCCCTGCTGAGTTGGAGAGACTACGGGAAGAAGGGATAGTGTAGACTGGAGCCGGGTTATTCGATGAAGACTGGCAGGCTCCAGCCGGTTGTCGGTGTACGGGAGGATAAGAATGCCTAGAGGTGACTACCGGCGAGGCGAAGCAGCGGACCTGGGTCGCGCCATCTACATCAAACACATCAAGCCCCTGATGTCAGAGGAAGACATCGGGAAATACGTCGCGATAGACGTGGACACCGGGGACTATGAGATGGACATTCGAGTTTCAGAGGCCCTGCACCGATTGAGGGTTCGCCACCCGGATCATGCGTTGACCGCCCAGCGGGTGGGTTACAGGACCCCCTTCAGCCTGGTTCCCCGAAGCCCCGACGATGTTTAGGGGCAGGGTCAGCCCCCGGTTGGCGCCGCTGGTGCCGCTGGAATTCCTAGCCAGCGATGGGCAGACTCACACCATTGAAGTAGTTCTTGACACGGGTTTTGAAGGCGCACTGTACCTGCCTGGAGATGTCATTCGTCAACTGGGCTTGCCCTTGTACGATGATTTTGAACTGACCCTTGCCGATGGCAGCATTACAAGGGTGCTGGGCTACGAAGGTCAGGTCATGTTGCACGGCCGTCGGCGCAGTGCTCTGGTGCTGGAATCCCGGGGCGAAGCGCTTATGGGCATGAACCTGCTGTGGCGTAACCGCATAATCATTGACGTTCACGCCAACGGGCCCGTTACCATCGAAGATTTGGGTTAGAAAAGCATGCTCAGGGGCGAACGAAGGGACCAGAAACGCACCCGAAAGGTCGAGAAGAAACGCCGCAAGAGCAACCGCAAGGCGCTTCAGGTAATCATCGACGCAGCCAGCAGGCGGCGCAACAAGCGGCCAGGGATTCAGTCCCGGGTTGAGTAATCCCTGGCCTGCCGCTAGAATTTAGACACCAGAATCTGAACGATTTACAGGAGCGGCGAATCCTTGTTGTACCAGGCCCCCAGAGGCACCGCGGATCTTCTCCCGGAAGAGCAGAAATACCGCCGCTACATAGAATCCAAGGCCGTGGCCCTGGCTCGGAGCTACGGGTATGGGCGTATCGACAGCCCTGTCTTCGAGGACGCCGGCCTGTTTGTCCGTTCCGTGGGAGAGGGCACCGACATAGTAGAAAAGGAAATGTATACCTTTGAGGACCGGGGTGGCGACCAGGTCACCCTGAGGCCCGAAGGAACGGCTCCCGTGTGCCGGGCTTACCTGGAACACGGAATGCACAACCTGCCCCAGCCGGTCCGGATGTACTACTTCTGTCCCGTTTTCCGCTACGAACGACCCCAGGCCGGCCGTTTCCGTCAACACCACCAGTTCGGTGTTGAGGTCTTGGGAGACGCCAACCCTGCCGTAGACGCCGAGGTAATCGAATTGGCCTGGCGGCTGATGCACTCCCTGGGCTTGACCGACATCCGCCTGTTCATCAACAGTATCGGCGATCGGGAGAGCCGCCCCCAGTACATCGCTCAATTGAAGGATTACTATTCCCGGCGGTCAGACAGCATCTGCGGTGACTGCCGCGCCCGGCTGGAGCGCAATCCCCTGAGATTGCTGGACTGCAAGGTAGAAAGTTGCCGGGCCATCGGCGAGGAGGCCCCTCGCTCAGTGGACCACCTGGACTCGGATAGCCTGGACCACTGGAACAAGCTCCGCGAGTACCTTTCGGCCATGGATATTCCCTACGAAATAGACCACCGCCTGGTGCGAGGGCTGGACTATTACACCCGTACCGTCTTTGAAATACAGCCCGTGGACGCCGGCGCGCAGTCCACTATCTGCGGCGGTGGGCGCTACGACGGTCTCATCGAACAGCTGGGCGGGCGCCCAACCCCCGGCATTGGTTTCGGCTCCGGCCTCGAACGGCTTACCCTGAATATAAAGCGCAGCGGCGTGGAGG
The DNA here is from genome assembly GCA_964291565.2 of Dehalococcoidia bacterium. Classification (GTDB taxonomy): domain Bacteria; phylum Chloroflexota; class Dehalococcoidia; order Lucifugimonadales; family UBA3495; genus Bin22. Next base: position 2,503,210 of record OZ219949.1, on the reverse strand, counting down.
TTGCCGACGAACCTTCGCCGACCTACCTGGTTGCCAACGTGGGCGAAGCGGCCCGCGCCCCGGCTCTGGAACTTGCATCACGAATTCGTCGTGCCGGTACGGGGGCCATCCTCAGCAGCGGTTCCCGGGCCCTGCGCGGCCAGATGCGCCAGGCCAACGCCCTGGGCATCCCCTACGTCATCATCCTAGGTGACGATGAAATCAGCCGCGGCGAGGTTGTGGTCAGGGACATGAACACCTCTTCTCAGGAAGCCAGGCCGTTGACGGAGTTCTTGCAGTCACTGGAATCACAAGGAGCATAGCAAGCTGCTTCTGGAACAAGAGAAAGCTATCGCCTTCCATAACACATAACCTTGCAAGCCAAGTCAAACGACTACCAACAGCTCTCTCCAAACCCCTTCTGGCGATCCCCCTTTTCGGCCTGATTGCAGCGCTTGCATCCTGCGGGAACCCCACTGGCCCGGAGCATCCCTCACCGTCAGGCGGCAACCCTAATTCGTCCCCAGGTCTGGTGACGCTTTACCTGGGGCCCGTGCACAGCACCCTGCCTCCTCCACCTGCTCCCCGGTTGCTGCCCATTGGAGAAAACAATCTTACTCCGGCCAGGGAGCCGTCGATTGTAGCGCCCACACCTCCGGCGGCGCCCCTCGGAAATCCACTGGTGACGGAATCTCCGCCGACCCTTACTCCGACGGCTTCAGCCACCGCCGAGTCTCGACAGCCCGATATGCCTGCACAAGTTATCGAACATGCCACCAAATTAGAGCTGGTCCCTGCAAACTCTACAACTCCCTCGCCCACTTCAACGCCGCCGCCCAGTCGGGAACCATCTGTCCAGCCAATGCCGTCTCCTTCACCCACGGACGACCCCCGTCTGACTCCTACGGCTACTGCAATTCTCCCGACGCAGCCAACCGTACCTGTCCTGCTGGAAATGGATGCTGGCGAGCTAAGGATGGGTCAGCGGTTTGAAGTACGGGTCGCCATCGGCGCCTCCAGTGAACGGCCCGTGGACACGGCACAGGTCTACCTGGAGTTCGATCCCGCCAATCTACGGGTGGAATCCATCTCCTCTGGCCCCCGCATGGAATACCGGCTTCTGTCGACATGGGACAACACGGTGGGAAACGTCAGGTATGCCGCTGGAACCTTGGGCCCGGCCGTCGAGACACCGTTCACCCTTTTCACAGCAACCTTTCAAGCCACGGCACAATCTGCGAGTGCCGGCGCCCCAATACGGTTCGCCGACCCCACGAATATTCACCGTACCAAGGTCATCCTTCGGGGACTGGACGTCACCGGCCAGTTGAAACCCCTTCAACTAAATCTCCGCTGACCTGCCCATAGACCAATCTCCTCGACACCCACACCGGCTCCCTACAGAAATCACCTCCACTGACACTTGCCCATTGACTAGCGGGCTTCAATATTAGAACATTTGATTCATCAGCAATTCCGAGTTATTTCTTCTCCCGACAAAGCTCGGGAAAACAGACGAAAGGAGGAGGACATGCCAGGAACCATCGCCACCGGCAGAAACATTTTTTATCGGGGGTATGTCATCCACGAAGACGTGCCAACCATCTGTTCCACCATTTACGACCGACGGCCTGACCGTACGGAATTAGCAACCGTTGGCACGTCTCGAGAAGCCATGAAGTGGATCGATTCGCGCATCAGCATCGAAGAAAAACTGGGGGATACCCAAGTGCCGATTCGGGAATTGCTGGCCCTAGCCAGGAGCGTAGCCGTCCTCTGAATGGGTTAAATGGATGCCAGTTTCATAGCTCTCAGGAAACTCTATCCCAGTGCTGTGTCTGCAGCCAGGATAAGTGTCGCCAAAGCTGCATTGTGGTACGATGTATTGGTAGCACGAAATTGCTATACCATATCGTAGTGTCCAAGGTTTAAATTCTTTGGGGCGATCCCTCGGGAGGAAATGTAATGAGTAAGCTCCTCTATCGAATTACCGTCACAGCAATGTTGTTTGGCCTTGTGGGTCTGTTCTCCATTGCCTGCCAGCAACCGGAAGATGAGGTTTTTAGAATCGGAGTAATGGAGTCCTTGACGGGGCCCGGTGAAACCTATGGCACGGTTATCAATCAATCCAAGGAAATGGCCGTCGCAGAAATCAATGCCGCCGGCGGCATCGACGGCAAGCAGTTGGAACTGATCGTTGAAGATTCCAAGTGCGGTGCCCAGGACGCCATTACCGCCTACAACAAGCTCACCGATGTTGACGGAGTCAAGATCATCCTTGGTACTTCATGCAGCGGTGCCATGCTCGGAGCCGCCCCCTTGGCGGAGGAAGACGGCGTAGTCCTGTTCTCGGCATCGGCGACCAGCCCCGACATTGAAGACGCTGGAGACTATATCTTCCGTACCGCCATCAACGACGCCCAGTTGGGCGTGGATGCGGGCAACGCCATGTGGGCTGACGGAGTTCGTACCTTGGCTACCATCAACGAGAGCACTGACTACGCCGAGGGCGTACAGAAAACCAGCACAGAACAGTTCGTTAAGCTCGGTGGCACAGTGGTCGCTGAGGAAAAATACTCTTCGGACGTAACAGATTTCAGGACCCAGTTAACCAAGTTGTTCGCCGAGAATCCCGATGCGGTGTTGCTGGCAGCCCAGTCAGAATTTACCGGCGGCACAATCGTAAAGCAGGCCCGTGAGCTGGGATTCAACGGAACTTTCTACTCGGAAGTCGTGCCTACTGGCACTACTGCCCTGGAAATCGCCGGGGATTCGGCTACCGGACTAAAGGCCATCATCCCCAGCCCCGACCTGGAAACCCAGAAAGGGAAGGAATTCCTGGACAATTTCAGGACCCGATATGGGTACGTTACGCTGCCCTGGTTCATCGGTTCGGCTTATGACACAGTCCACATCGCCGCTCAGTGCCTGGAGCAGACCGGCGACGACCAGGATGCCGATGGCTTCAGAGACTGTCTCTATGGCATTACGTGGAGCGGTACCATCGGGGATAGTTATACCTTCGATGAGAAGGGCGAGGTAGTGGGGCTTTCTAACGCCGTCGTGGAGGTGCTGCCCCTGGCCGAGCGCACCGAGGAGAACAACGGCTACAAGGTACTTGGGCCGGCCCCAATCCAGTGACATTCACCGTCATCTTTGACTCTTGATAGGGGATTGGCCCTTAGATTCACAGGCCAATCCCCGAGACATTTAAGCAGGGTCGAATCTGTTTCCGCGTACCCACAACGCCCCATGGCCCACTCCAGGGCTGCCCTTCACTAGACTCCGAAAGGAAATGAGGTCAGTCCCTGCTTAACGTACCAACAGACGAGTGCTTGCAACCAGGTAACTTTCACGCTAGGGTTAGGTCGAACTCAATCTACCAAGCCAGGGAACTCAGGGACAGTTTTGATCAGCTATTTCTCCAGCGCTGACCGCCTGGTGGCTGCAATACTGGTTATTGCCGTAGTGGCCTACATCGGCTGGCGCGTATTGACTTCGCCGGAGCAAGCCCTTCAGTTCGGCTTCAACGGACTTTCCGTGGGCGCCATCTACGCGTTGATGGCCATTGGCTTCACCCTCGTCTACAGCACAGTCTGGTTCTTTGACCTGTACTACGGGGCGGCGGCGGCGCTGGGAGCTTACGGAGTTTTCTACCTCAGGTCCCAGGAATGGTTGGGCGGCATATACCAGGTCAACACCCCGGTGGTGAACATCATTTTTGCCGTGGTGGTGGCAGGTGTGGCTGCCTGGGTGCTTCACACTACGCTTTACGGCAGGCTGCGGCAACGAGTGCCCCCACCTGTTCTCAGGATTTTGGGCGGCATTCTCGCCCTGGTCATCGGCGCCTATACCGGGGCCGTCCTGATGTTTCCCAGCGATCTTCACATACTTTTTGGGCCCGCGGCCGCTATTGCTGCAGCACTCGCCCTTTTCTTCCTGGCCAGGTTCCTCTACTCGTCGCTGCTGGGGCGCAAGGGCTACAAGATATTTACCTCCCTTGCCGCATTGGCCGCTTTGGCGCTGGCCCTCTTCTTTAGCATCGCCCTCGTTTCCTCCCCGGGCAGCAAGCTATACCTGAGTTGGGTAGTCTCCTGCTTGCTGGCCGGCTCGGTGGGACTGGCGCTCTACCGGGGATTGTACGTTCGCATGAGGCAGCGGTCCCGGTCTCCGCTGATTACGCTGGTTGCCTCCCTGGGAATATTGCTGGCGCTTTCGGCTTGCATATCCATTGTGTTCGAGAGCGCGCCCCGGCCCCTCCCCGATCCCTTTGGCAGCTTGCCCTGGACCTTTGGCGGCGCGAACATTAAGGGATTCAACCTGTTCGCCATCGGGGCCGCATTCGTTGGATTTATCGCTCTTCTTGTTACCCTCAAGTGGACTCCCTTTGGACGGGCGGTTCGAGCCATCGGCGACGACGAGGAAGTAGCCCGGGTGGTGGGTATAAATACCACGGTCATAGTCGCCATCGTTTTCTTCGTCGGCACGGCCTTCGCGGCCATGGCGGGAATACTCAACGGGCATGACACCGCCATCCAACCCCGTATGGGGCTCCTCCTTCTGCTCAAGGGCTGGATTGCATCGGTCGTGGGCGGCATAGGCAATCTGTATGGCGCCCTGTTGGGAGGATTCCTGCTGGGAGTGCTCGAGCAGTTCGCTATTTGGGATCTGGCAGGTGAATGGAAGGACGTAGTTGCTTTCGTACTTCTGATTCTGTTCCTGTCCTTCTGGCCCCAGGGACTTTTGCCCAGGAAGTGATGCAGTGCTGACAAGACCCCCCAGCTGGCAACGATTGTCCGAGTTGGCCCGTAACCCCCTACAGGCTTTTGCCCTTTCCCGTAACAACGTCGAGCTATGGGCAAATCTGGTCATCATTACATTCGCCGTAGCTTTCATGTTATGGAAGGGCGCCACCTTCGCCGTTACCTTGGGCACAGTCTTCGCCATCTGGGCCATGCTGTCGGTGAGTCTCAATTTGGTCGTGGGGTTTACCGGCCTGCTTTCCATCGGACACATCGGCTTTTTTGGCGTGGGAGCCTATACGGTAGCGATTCTCACTTCAACTACTGCTTACGAAAACCTGCGTACCGGCGCCATACCCACATTTGGCTGGCCCTTCTTTGCGGCCCTGCCGGTGGCCGCCATTGCGGCCGGCCTGGTTGCGCTGCTGGTTGGTATAGCCTTCAACCGTTTCCGCGACGACATTTACGTTCTGGTTTCTTTCGGTTTTGCCATCATTTCCTTTAACGTCTTTCTAAATCTGCGGGTCATAACCAGGGGCGCCTTTGGCATTCACGATGTGGCCAGGCCCCAGATCGGCAGTTGGGTTTTCGACACCGAGCTGGAACTGATGCTGGTGGCCATGGCCCTGATGGTCATCGTGGTGGGGATATCCTGGTTCATCGTTTCATCGTCTTTCGGCAGGGTTTTGACAGCCATACGGGAAGATGAACAGGTGGCCGAGGTGTTCGGCTATCACGCCAGCCACTACAAACTGGCCGTCTGGGTTATTTCGGCCATGATGGCGGGTGTGGCCGGCGGGATGTTCTCCAGCTGGACAACTTTCATCGATCCTAACTCCTTTATACTTCTTGAGTCGGTAATTCTCGTATCTATCGTGATCCTGGGCGGCCTGGCGACCATCTGGGGTTCACTGTTGGGCGCACTGGCGTTTGTCTTGCTGGAGGAGGGTATGCGGTTTCTGCCCTTCTTGCCCCAGGAATATGTGGGGCAGGCGCGTCAGGTGGTTCTGGGCATTCTTCTCGTGTTGCTAATGGTATTTCGGCCCCAGGGCCTGGTAGGCAGGTACAAGCTATGAGCCAACCCATGGCCGATAACCCTGATTTCTACATCCTGGAGACCGTTGACATCTCCAGGCACTTTGGGGCGGTTGCCGCGGTAGACGGCTTGAGTATTTCCATTCCGCGCCAGGGCGTAACCAGCATCGTGGGCCCAAATGGCTCCGGCAAGTCAACGCTCATAAACCTGCTGAGCGGAACCCTTCCCCTGGATGGCGGAATGGTCAAGATAGACGGTCTCGGCCTCACCACTATCCATGCCTATGAGACTCCAGACCACAGCATCACCCGCACTTTCCAGGAAGTACGGCTGTTCGACCAGATCAGCGTATTGGATAACATACTGGTGGTGCTGACTACTAGGAAGCTCTGGCCGTCCCTCTTCGAACGTACCCGGCGCGAGCACCGGGAAAAAGCTCAGGAAATACTGGAGACCGTGGGGATGTGGGACAAGCGATCCTCCCTGGCTATGGACCTCTCCTACGGCCAGCGCAAGTTGCTGGAGATCGGTCGGGCCATGGCCCTCAACGTTAACATCTACCTGCTGGACGAACCCTTCGCCGGCCTTTTCCCTCAGATGCTGGAACGGGTTAAGGACATCCTTAAGGGCATGCGGGACGAAGGGCGAACCATCATCTTTGTTTCCCACAACATGGACATAGTGCGTGAAATGGCGGACCACCTCATCGTCATGGACGGCGGCAAGCTTCTGCTGGCCGGCGAAGTGGAGGACGTGTTAAACCAGCCTGAGGTCATTTCCGCCTATTTGGGCTCCTGACCGGCGGTCCAGAAACGAGACAAAAGCGACGGGGCAAGCCTGTGGCGCAAAAAGAAACCTTAACAAACAACCATACCGGCCCCGCGGGTGCCGCCGACTCCGGAATGATCCTGGAACTGCGTGAAGTCTCCGTTCACTTTGGCGCGGTGGTGGCCCTGGAGAGGGTTACCTTGGGCGTGGGACCGGGCGAATTGGCCGCGGTAATGGGGCCAAATGGGGCCGGCAAGTCCACCGTCTTGAAGGCCATTATGGGCCTGGCGCCCGTTGTTGGAGGCCAGGTGTTCTGGCGGGGGACGCCCCTTGTTGCAGCAACCCACGATATAGTCAAGCAGGGCATTTCGTTCGTGCCCCAGGGCCGCCGGGTTTTCACCCACTTGTCCGTAATTGAAAACCTGGAGCTGGGCTGCCTTTACCTGAACGATCGGGCCGAACAGGCAAGGCGGCTGGAGGCGGTGCTGGAACTCTTCCCCATTCTCTACGAGAAACGGCGGGACATGGCCAGCCAGATGTCCGGTGGCCAGCAGCAGATGCTGGCCTTGGGCCGGGGACTCATGGCAAATCCCGAGGTGCTGCTGCTGGACGAACCCACCTTGGGTTTGGCCCCCATTGTGGTCAAAGAGGTCTTTGAGAAGGTCCACGAAATAAACGAACGGCTCCGCACCACGATTTTCGTCGTCGAGCACAACATCAAGGGCGTGCTGGACATCGCCAGCCGGGCATATATCCTGGACAAGGGGCGGCTGGTGCACAGTGGCACACCTCAATCAGTGCAGGATACCAGCATTCTCACCGACGTCTTCCTGGGCCGGCTCAACGTCGGAGAGGAAGAAGACGCGGATTAACTCCGCGGTGCGTACTATTTTGACAACCTAAGTTGCTCAAAACCCCCGGAGACATTCTTGCAGTTCCACCAAGTAATCGACCTCAGCCACACCCTGGACCAGAACATCCCTCAATGGCCCGGCGACCCTAAGCTGGAAATTGAAGAAGTGGCCACCCTGGACCGGGACGGTTTCTACCTTCGCCGCCTTTCCCTTGGCGAACACACCGGCACTCACGTTAACGCCCCCGCGGGATTTCATCCGGCCGGCATGGGTATAGACCGGTATCCACCTTCTGCTTTCGTGGCTCCCGCTATAGTCGTAGACGTTCGGGAACGGGCTGCGGCCAACCCCGATTACCGCCTCGGCGTAAACGTGCTGCTGGAATGGGAGAGAGAACACGGAACCATACCTGCCGGCTCCCTGGCGCTGCTCCACACCGGCTGGGACGTGAAGTGGCCTGACCCTCAGGCTTACCTGGGAGATAGTGATGACGGGGTCCTTCACTTCCCGGGATTTGGTGTCGAAGCCTTGGGGGTGCTGCTCACTCAACGGGGCGCCGCGGGCATTGGGATAGACACCCACGGCGTGGATGGGGGCAGAGACACGACCTTTTCCATCAACCGGCGAGCGCTGGAGCAACCGCGAATAGTGCTGGAAAACCTGTGCAATCTCGGCCAACTGCCCCCTCTGGGCTCCACCCTGGTAATCGGGGCTTTGCGGCCGCAGGGAGGCAGCGGGTCCCCGGCTTCAGTCCTGGCCTTCATCCCCTAGCTCCCCGCCACACTTTCCGAGGCCAATTCGTCGAAAGCTCATACCGCCCGAACCTGCCCAGCCAGGTTATCAACCCCAGATGGGTGAATTCCTGACTGTCCAGAATCGGGCGGTACCAAGTCAATTACAGTTGACAGTGTGCCGGGCCGCAGCGGCAAGCTACAGCTTGGCCACTCCGGCGGCAGCGCAGTCCTCGTCCTGCTGGCTGGTGCCACCACCAACGCCACAGGCCCCCTCGATCACGCCGTTTCGGATAATGGGCACCGCGCCCTGCCCCATGATCATCGCGCCGCCCGAAGCGGCGTTAATCCCGGCTGGCGTGGGTTGGGTGGCCCTTTCCTGCATTTCACCGCTGGCCCGGCCAAAAGCCGCCGAAGCCACGGCCTTGCCCTGGCACCCGTAGGCGCTGGCCCAAATGGCCCCGTCCATCCGCTGCATGGCGATGAGCCTGCCGCCGCCGTCTACCACCGCCGCGCTTATCTTGATGTTCAGTTCCGCCGCCTGGGCCAGCGCCCCCTCAACAATCCGGTTTGCTTCTTCCAATGAAATTGCCACGATGCACCTCTTAAGTATGAGATGGCTAATTCTAGCCCACCGTCCGGTGGCTGCCAACTAAAACAGCCAGTCGCTAGGATTTGCCATCCATAGGGGCGTCGAAATCCACCAAACAACCGTTGATAAAGTGTTATACTTCCTTTTGCCTTCAAGAGAAGGCGTCGGAGAGTTCCCGGAACATGCTGACCAAACGCATCATCCCCTGCCTCGACGTTGATGCTGGCCGTGTCGTCAAAGGCACAAGTTTCGTAAACCTGCGCGACGCCGGCGACCCGGCCGAGTTGGCCGCCATGTATGACCGGGAGGGCGGAGACGAACTGGTCTTCCTGGACATTACAGCCAGCGCCGACTCCCGCAACACCATGGTTGATGTTGTCCAGCGGGTATCGGAGCAGGTCTTCATCCCCCTGACCGTGGGCGGCGGCATCCGCACCCTGGAAGACATGCGCCGGATGCTTAACGCCGGCGCCGACAAGGTATCCATCAACACCGCCGCAATCAACAGCCCGGACACCATCTCCAGTGGAGCGGCCCAGTTCGGCAGCCAGTGCATCGTGGTGGCCATAGACGCCAAGCGGGTTACGCCCGGAGACGACACCAGGGAAGAACAAGCCCACCCTGCCGTAGACTCATCCATCGCCCTGGACGAGAACTCCGGCTGGGAGGTATACACCCACGGTGGTCGCAACTCCACGGGAATTGATGCCGTCAAATGGGCCGCCCAGGCAGTGGAACGCGGTTCGGGAGAGATCTTGCTCACCAGCATGGACGCCGACGGCCAGCTCTCAGGGTATGACCTGGAACTCACCGCCGCCATTTCAGGAGCCGTACCTGTACCGGTCATCGCCAGCGGAGGAGCAGGAACCCTGGACCATCTTTACGACGCTCTGGACCGGGGCAGAGCCGACGCAGTGCTGGCAGCCTCCATTTTCCACTACGGCGCCTACAGCATTGCCCAGGCCAAGGAATACTTGGGCGCCAGGGGCATCCCCGTGCGGCCCACCCTCTAAAGGAAGAACGGGCGGTCCCCACGATAGAATCCCCCGACCGCAGAAGGAAGAGACTACAGTTCATGACCAAGATTACTACACTGATATTTGACGCCTTTGGCACCCTTTTCCAGGACACGCCGGACCACTGGAACGCGGCCATGGGCGCCATAATCGAACAGCAGGGCCTGGAAGTTTCGGTAGACACGCTGAACCTGGCCTGGCTGGATGCCTGCGGAGAATTCAGAAACACCCGCAGCGATTCCCGTTTCCCCTTTCAGTCCTACAGCACCGCCTGGCGGGACGCCTTTGCCGAAGCGTTCCGTGTCCTCGACATTCCCGGCGATCCGGATGCGGCTGCCGGCTACTGGATCAACAACATGGGACAGCGGGAACCATACCCGGAAACCCGCGAAGCCCTGGAGGCAGTATCCCGAAAGTACCGGGTTGTAGTCCTGTCCAATGCCGACGATTGCTTCCTGGACCCCGTGCTGGAGCGGTTGGATTTTCCATTTGCCGCCACCATGTCATCCGAAGGCGGCCGGACCTATAAGCCCAATCCGGAACTGTTCCATACCCTTTTGAAACAACTGGACGTCGCCTCTGAAGAGGCGGTCTACGTGGGAGATCGCCAGTTGGAGGACGTTAAGGGCGCCAGGCTCGCGGGGCTGGGCACCGTCTGGATTAACCGCACAGGAACGAACGCGGACCCGAACTTGCCAGCTCCAGACCACTGCATAACCAGCCTGCTGGACCTGGTTACACTCTTCGACGATTAGCATCCCCCTCATCCCGGCTCGAGGTGAACTGAAATGAAGGTAAAACTGAACGAAAAGGGCCTGGTACCGGCCATTGCCCAGGATATCAACACCGGCGAAGTGCTGATGCTGGGATACATGAACCCGGGCTCCTTGAAACGAACGGTGGAAGGGGAGCAGGTCTGGTTTTACAGCCGCAGCCGCGAGGACCTGTGGCATAAGGGCGAAGTTTCCGGCAATTACCTTAACCTGCGAGAGGCCTACGTCGACTGCGACGCGGACACCATCCTCCTGAAGGTGCAGCCCGACGGCCCGGCCTGTCACACCGGCGAAATTACCTGCTTCTACACCCCCATGGAAGACCTTCCCGAAGACTACGAGGTCACCGAGACCGGATCCGGAATCCTGGACGAACTCTTTGCCCTGATCCAGGACCGACAGCGGGAACAGCCCGAAGGCAGTTACACCGTGAGCCTTCTCCAGGAAGGCGTGGCCCGCGTAGCCCAGAAAGTCATCGAGGAGGCCGGCGAGTCTGCACTGGCCGCAGTGCAGGGGGAACGGGAGGCTTTAGCCGGAGAAGTGGCGGACCTGCTCTACCACACTCTGGTCTTGCTGGCCGCCAGTGGTTCCCGCCCCCAGGATGTGTGGGACGCCCTGCGGGAACGACGGGGCTAGCGGAGCGACAACTTTGAAGTGATGGGTTGGGGGTTAACCGTCATTCCGGCGTCCGCCTCAGGCAGAGAATCCAGGGCCATTCTTATGCCTTGCCGTTGACCTTTCTCAACCTTTCTGGACTCTGGCTCAAGGCTAGAATGACGAAACAGATTTAGCACTCATCATTTCAATAAAGTTGGCCCACCAGTCTTCAGCCCGTACTGAACGTTTGCCCCGGCTGGTATTGTTCCCACCCTTGCGGACGGTAAACGGTGACCTTCCCGTGGCCTGAAACCCGCCATTCCCCTCCGCTTCCCAGGCAAGCGGTCTGCGCGTCGATTCCCAGGATGGTCAGGGAATCGGACAATCTGTCCTGGACTTGTTCCGCCACCTGTTCGGGGTTGCTCCGTTCGTGATGCGGCAGCACACAGACGCCCTCCGCAATTCCCAGCCCGTTAACCCACTCGTCGGCCCGGGGTCTCCGCATAACCGAGCCCATCACCATGGCCCCGGCGCTGGAGCCGGCCAGGATCGCGCCGTTTTCCACTGCCTCCAGTATCGCTGCCAGCAAGCGAGAGTCCTGCAAAGTCTCCAGCAAGTGGTTGGGATTGCCACCGGTGAAGTAGATTACATCCGCGCCGGCAAGACGCTCCACCATCCCCGGGTCGTCCGCCTGTTCCCGTTCAAGAATCATCAACGGCTGCCCGTTTCCGCCAAGGCCGGTGAAGTGCGTAACCCCGTCGTGCGCCGCCTTGACCGGCCCGTTAACGGCGGCCGTGGGCAAAACCACCACCCGGGCCTGCTCCCTGCCCGTAGCGGCCAGTATCTCCTGGTCCATCTCTACACAGTAGCGCCGAAATTCGTCGCCACCTACCAGCGCGATTAGTCCCGCCATGCTTCCCCCTGTTGCATTTCCCCCGAATGTGCTGACCGTCATTCTAGCAAATCCTGGCGCTGTTTCGGCCGACTAGGAAATGAACCACCGTTCACGGAATCCGCGTTTAACGGGTTACCCATCTATGCTAAACTCAAGCCAATATTTCGAACCTGGCTGGTACCAGGGGATCCCACTCTGAAGCCTGTTGCTGAAATCGAATCTACAACGGAGGAAACCATGGCGGACATAGTCCTGGGACTGGGTTCATCCCACAGCCCCCAGCTGAGCACCCCTTCTGAAATGTGGCTGGCCTACGGCGAAGGCGACCGGCGGCACCAGGAATTGTGGGCCGCCGACGGCAAACCCTATTCCTATGATGAACTGATGTCCGGCGTTGACCGTGCGGTCATAGAAAAGGAACTGGCCGACGAACGCATGGCCACCCGTTACACCGCCTGCCAGCAGGGCATCGCCACCCTGGGCGCCACCCTGGAGGAAAAGGCCCCTGACATCGTGGTGATGATCGGCGACGACCAGCTGGAAATGTTCAACGAGGGAAACATGCCCGCCATGCTGGTCTATTGGGGCGACACCATCCGCAACGTGCCTGTTTCCATACCCGAGGCGGCCCCCGCTTTCCGGAAGGCCAACGCCTGGGGCTGGTTTGCCGATCGGGAAATCGACTATCCCATCGCCGCCGATCTGGGACGCCACGTTATAGAGTACCTGGTGGACCAGCGGTTTGACGTTGCCCACTCCCGGCGGACTCCCCAAGGCCAGGGCATGGGCCATGCATTTGGCTATCTGTACCAGCGCATCCTGAAACAGAAGCCCCTTCCAGCCCTGCCCATCATGGTGAACACCTACTACCCGCCCAACCAGGTTACGCCCCAGCGCTGCTACGAACTGGGTCAGGCCGTCCGCGCCGCCGTTCAGGAATGGGACAGCGACGCCCGGGTAGGAATCATCGCCTCCGGTGGCTTGAGCCACTTCGTCATTGACGAAGACCTGGACCATCACGTATTGAAAGCTATGCAGAACCGTGACGCCCAAGCCCTAGCATCCATTCCCCGGGAAAAGCTCAACTCCGGCAATTCGGAAATCCGTAATTGGATAGCAGTGGCCGGAGCCGTTGAACACCTGGATATGAAGGTCGTGGACTACGTACCCTGTCACCGCTCGCCTGCCGGTACCGGTTGCGCTATGGGCTTTGCCCAGTGGACCTGATCGATCGTATCAGGAGGCGTCTCCGCCGGTGCGGGCTATTGCTCCTGTCCTTCGTCCTACTCCTGACCCTGGCCTGCGGCCCTTCGGACGAAGACGTAGCCAGGGCAGCTGAGGAGTCCATCTCAAGACTCGCGGCCCTGGCCGTAGCAAACATGACCTGCTCAGTTACTCAGGCCTTCGGCAGCGGAGGGCCTGCTACCGGAATCATGGAGGACTTTACCAGCCGCATGGAGGGCCTGACCGACTCCCTGCAGAATGACGGCGAGGCCAGCAACCGAGAAAAGATGCGGGTAATTGACGACATGAACGGCCTGTACCGGGACTGGAAGGAAGAACTGGAAGAAAGTGGTTGCGAGGTCCCGGACTTCTGAAACAGCAACAGACCCTGCAATGTATGCCAATTATCGAGTATTGGCCTGGAGGAGAATGAAATGCTGTCCCACGCTGACAACGAAATTTTGACCCGAACCGATCAGGGCACGCCAATGGGTGCTGTTATGCGCTGTTACTGGATGCCCGCCCTGCTCTCTTCGGAGCTTCCCGAGGCCGACTGTCCCCCAGTGCGGGTCCGACTGCTGGGCGAGGACCTGGTAGCTTTTCGCGACACCGACGGACGGGTGGGTCTGCTGGATGAGTACTGTCCCCACCGCATGGCTTCCCTGTTCCTGGGGCGCAACGAAGAGTGCGGCCTGCGCTGCGTCTACCACGGCTGGAAGTTCGACGTGGAAGGCAGCTGCCTCGACATGATGAATGAACCGCCCGACAGCGACTATCACACCAAGGTCCGGATCAAGGCTTATCCCACCACCGAACAGGGCGGCGTGGTCTGGGCCTACATGGGCGAAGAGGGCAGCCAGCCTCCGCCCCTGCCCAACTTTGAGTGGGCCACCGTGCCGGAGACACACCGGAAAATCTCCAAGAACCGTCAGGAGTGCAACTGGCTCCAGGCCCTGGAGGGCGGTATCGACACCGCCCACGCGCCCATCCTGCACCGCACCATCACCGCCGACACTAACAAGCCTGGCATTGGCGTTAACACCGACTTCGTAACCGGCGGCGCTCCCACCCTGGAAGTCGACGTAACCGACTACGGCTACCGCTACGTGGGCATTCGCGACCTGGGCAAACGGGGCAACTTCGTCCGCACCTACCAGTACGTCATGCCCTTCCACCAGGCCCGCCCCCGCCAGTCCGGGTACAAGGGCGGAGCCTCACAGCAGATGATTGCCGGGCATATGTGGGTGCCCATGGACGACTACAACTGCATGATCTACAACTGGGTCTACAGCTTTGGCCCCGAACCCATCACCGACGAGGAGTTTGTGGAGATTGAGCGGGGCTATGGCCGCGGCCCTGAGGACATGCTCCCCGACTTCCGCAGCAAGGGCAACCGGGAAAATAACTGGCTCATTGACCGGCAGGTGCAGAAGTACGAGACCTTCACCGGCATTAACGGCATCAACGCCCAGGACGTGGCAGTCCAGGAAAGCATGGGTCCCATCGTGGACCGCAGCCGGGAAAACCTGACCCGCAGCGACATGGCCATCATCCAGGCCCGCCGCCTGCTGCTCCAGGCCGTCCAGACCGTCGCCGATGGCGGAGTACCCCCCGGCGTGGCCCCCACCTACTACAACGCCCGCGCCATTGAGAGCATCCTGCCCAAGGGGGCTGACTGGAAAGAGGAGATGCTGGTGCTGATGCACCCCAACCTATAGCGACAGCGTGCAGTCCTGATTCGTTGGGGATTGGAGTAAAACACAAGGGCAAAATCCTGTTTATCCTGTTCATCCATGTCTGAATTACCAAGGAGGGACCGCCATGCCAGCCAGGACCGGAGCCGATTACCTGGAACGCCTGCGGGATTCCCAGCCTGAAATCTACATGGAAGGCCAGCGCATAAAGGACCCCACGTCTCACCCAACCCTGGCCAACGGCGCCCGCACCCTGGCCTCCCTCTACGATCTTCAGCACCACCCGGAGATTGGTTCGGAAATGACCTTCAAATCCCCTTCTTCGGGCGACCAGGTGGGGCTTTCCTTCATCATCCCCAGGACCCGGGACGAACTGGAACGGCGCGGGAAAATGATCCGCCACTGGGCCAGGGTCACCTGCGGGATGATGGGCCGGACCCCCGATTTTCTGAACGTGGCGGTTATGTCAATGGCGGCTGCCAGCGAGTTCTGCGGTCAGAACCGTCCTGAGTTCAAGCAGAATATTGAAAACTACTTCGAATACATCCGGGAAAACGACCTGACCCTCACCCATACCCTGGTCAACCTCCAGCGCAGCCGCAACCCCGTGGGGACTGCCCTCGAAGACCGCACCGACGTGGCCCTGGCCGTGGTCAAGGAGACCGACGCCGGCATCATAGTCAACGGCGCCCGTGTGCTGGCGACCCTTGGCCCCCTTTCCGACGAGATCATCGTCTACCCGGCCCGCACTCACCGCCTGCCGGGCGACGCCGGGGAACGCTATGCCTTTGGGTTCGCCCTGCCCTGCAACACCCCGGGGATGAAGTTCATGTGCCGCGAGAGCTTCGACCTGGGCCGCTCCCACTTCGACCATCCCCTGGGTTCACGGTTCGAGGAAATGGACGCGGTCGTCTTCTTCAACAACGTGCTGGTGCCCTGGGAGCGGGTCTTCCTGCTGGGCGACGTTCACATGGCCAACACTTGGGCCGAGGCCACTAACCGCAACGCCCACACCGGGCAACAGGTGGTTACCAAGAACGTGGTCAAGTGCGAGTATATGCTGGGTCTCGCCAACCTGATGACAAAGACCCTGGGCTCCACCCAGTTGCAGCAGGTACAGCAGATGGTGGCCGAGATCATCCAGAATCTTGAGGTTACCCGCTGTTTGCTGAAGACCGCCGAGGTAGAAGCGAAGCTCGACCGGTGGGGTGTTATGTGCCCTCCCTATATGCCCCTGCTCGTTGCCCGCAGCATGTTCATCCAGATGTATCCCCGCATGGCGGAAATTATGCACTTCCTGGGTTCCAGCAGCCTGATGGCCCTTCCCACCGAGGCCGACCTGAACGGCCCCCTGGAAGAGGACATCCGAGACTACTTGGACACTGACACCGCCACTGCCGAGGAACGGGTACGCCTCTTCCGGCTGGCCTGGGATACCTGCTGCAGCTCCTTCGCCTCCAGGCAGGTGCTATACGAACGCTACTTCGGCGGCGACCACATCCGAAACGCGGCGGTACTCTACGGCCTCTACGACAAAGGGCCAGCCACCGAATGGGTGCAGGAGTTCCTGGAGATGGAGTAGAGTTTGGCGGGAGCAAGCTGTGGTAATATTTGCCTAACCGCGATTCTTGGAGGATCCCATTAGTGGCCACGCCCGAAGAACTGTCAAACCGGTACTTGGAAATACGCCAAAAGTACTTCCGCCAGGCCCAAGAGGAGCTGGACAAAGGGGACTTGTCTCAGGCTTCGGAGAAGGTTTGGGGAGCATCCGCTGAAGCCCTGAAAGCATTGGCGGCGATTCGCGGCTGGAACCACAAGAGCCACCCTTTCTTGAGGGACATTGCGATTCACACCTATATGGAGTTTGGGCGTCCCCGGCTGATAGAACTCTTCGACATCTTGGAGTGGGCCCACTTTAACTACTACGAACACCGGCTGGACCATGATGCTGTTCAAATGCGGGTTGACCAATGTCGTGAACTGATGAACCTGCTGGAGGAAATTAGAAACTCTCCACCCCGCCGCTTTTCCCCCGCCAACCAGGAACAGGAAAGGCGGCGGCGGCGGCTGACCCAGTACCAACCGGACCGGGCAGTTGACGCTGCTCTCGACATTTCAACTCTGCCTCCGGTTGATCCCCAAGGGTAGCCGCACAAACGGAGGCAGTTTAGCCCCCTCTACATGCACAGCATCCCCCCGTCGATCGTAACCACCTGTCCGGTGATGAAGGACGACCGGTCGGAAGCCAGCATCAGGCACATACCCACAATATCCTCCGCCTCGCCCAACCGCTTCAGCGCAGTCGCGTTGACCGTGCGGTTGACCTGCTCCTCGTTGCGGGCGTCTCGCCAGCGGGGCGTGTTGATGCTGCCCGGGGCGATGGCATTAACATTGATGTTGTAGGGCCCAAGTTCCCGTGCCATCGTGGCGGTCAACCCGATTATGCCCGCCTTGGAAGCGGAGTAGGCCGCCGAGGTAGGTTCCGCCGACCCCCGACGCCCCACAATGGACGCCATACTGACGACCTTGCCATAACGACGTTCCTTCATGTGGGGAACCACGGCCCGGAAGCAATAGAAGCTCCCCTTCACATTTACGTCAAAGTTGTGGTCCCAGTCCATATCGTTCAGTTCTTCCAGGGAACCGGTCAGGTTGGGACTGACGGCGTTATTGACCAGAATATCCAGGCGGCCATACTCGTCCAGCGTACGGGCCACCGCCGCTTCCACCAGCGAACTGTCGCTAACGTCCGTAGGAATGGCAATGGCTCGGCCCCCTTGTTCGCGAATGTCTCCCACCGTGGCATCAGCCCGCTGAGAGTCCAGTTCGGCAATGGCCACCGACGCCCCCTCCTCGGCAAATGCCAGGGCAAAGGCCCGCCCAATGCCGTGCCCACCGCCGGTAATGAAAACAACCTTCTCTGCCAGTCCCAGGTCCATAATCCGTTCCTCCCCTTCCGGGCCGTTGCCGCCCCGCTCGCCTCAATCTCTACATTCTGCCCTTCCGGCAGGCCGCCATTCTACAACAATTATGGAAAGCGGGCCAAAATCCGCCGTCAATCGCAGCAAAATTTATGGTAACCGCTACCACCGGAACCTATAATTTAGCTATTAAGAACGCGTTAACCTTTTGGCCAATTCTCCCGTGTTTCTAATGCGGTTTTGTTCGACCGGACTCCGTTTCCCGCAGGTGAGGCCGATATGAAAGCAATGGTTCTTAGAGAACAGGGCGGCCCTCTTGCCCTGGAAGATGTCCCTGTTCCCCAGCCCGGCAGCGGCGAAGTTCTGGTTCGCGTTCGGGCCTGCGGTCTGGGTCTCACTTTGGTCTGGAACCTCAAGGGCCGGGGCTTCGGCCGGGGAACCATCCCCGATAAGGTGCCTCGCATCATCGGCCACGAAATCGCCGGCGACGTGGTGGAAACCGGGCCCAACGTCTCCGCCTTCAGAGCCGGCGACCGGGTCAATGTTTACTTCTACCTGACCTGCGGCAACTGCCGCTGGTGCAATGTGGGACGTGAAGACCTGTGCGACAACCACGCTGGCTACGTCGGACGCCAGATCGACGGCGGCCTGGCCGAGTATGTTGTCCTGCCCGAACGCAATCTGTGCCATATCCCACCGGAAATGGGCTACGTGGACGCTGCCGTAACCGCCGACGCCATCGCAACCCCCGTCCACGTCCTCCGCGAACGTGCCCACGTCCGCGCCCCGGAAACGGTGCTGATTGTCGGAGCCGGCGGCGGCGTGGGCATTCACATGGTGCAGATGGCCAAGGTGCTGGGTGCTCGAGTCTTCGCGGTGGACATTACCGCAGAAAAGCTGGCCCTCGCCAGGGAAGCTGGCGCCGACGAGACGATAAATTCGCGGGAGGTGGGTTTCGATGAGGAAGCCCGTCGCCTGACCGGCGGAAGGGGCGTGGACGTCGTGGTCGAAATGGTGGGCATTGCCGACACTATGCAGGCCAGCCTCGACAGCCTTGGCAAGGGCGGCCGCCTCGTGTTTGTAGGCTCATACGACGGGCAAGCCATTTTGCCCCTCAACTCCCGGTCTCTGAGCAACGAACTGGTTCTGACCGGTTCCCGCTACTGCAGCCGCCAGGAACTGGCCGAAGCCGTCGAGTTAGTGGCTCAGGGCCGCATCAGACCCATCGTTACCCGACTTTGCCAGATGGAAGAGGCAGAAGAGGTGCTGCAAAGCATCGAGGCCATGGAACAACCGGGCCGCGCCTGCGCCGTCCTGCCTTAGGCCATAGGCATATTTTGAACCACCGTACAATCAAAACTGGAGGCGAACCATGCGCGGAGGAGATGCCGTCGTTCATGCCCTGGAAAAAGAGGGGGTAGAGTATATTACCGGCTTCGCCGGCGGTGGGGAACAGCCTTTGTGGCCCGCCCTCCGGCAGTCGTCCACTATCAAGGTTTTTTCGGCCCGCCACGAACGGCAGGGAGTTGAAATCGCCGACGGCTACGCCAGGGCAACGGGCAAGGTCGGTGTGGCCCTCTGTGGCACTGGACCTGGTGCCACCAACACGCTGACCGGAATCGCCGGCGCATACGCCGACAACATTCCTGTATTGCTGCTCATGGGCCAGCACCCCCTCGCCAATATGGGACGGGAAATCCAGCAGGAGGCGCCTTCCAGTATTTTCGACAGCTTCGTAAAGTGGAAGGGCACCTTTTCCAAGATAGAGGACATTCCATCCATAATGCGCCGGGCTTTCACTGCCCTCAGGTCCGGCACTCCCGGGCCGGTAGTCCTGGAAATGCCTTCAGACGTGCTGTCGGCCGAGGCCCCTGACGAAGTATTGCACTACGAACCCGTTGGGCCCGGTAGCAAGGCCGGCGCAGACCCGGCGGACATCGAACGGGCCGCCGACATCCTGGTCAACGCCAATTATCCCATTCTGAACCTCGGTGGCGGCGTGCTGGCTGCCGAGGCATGGAACGAGGCGCGGGAACTGGCCGAAATGCTTTCAATGCCGGTGGCTACCACCCTCGTGGGCAAGGGCACCTTTCCCGAGAACCATCCCCTCTCCCTGGGCGGCGGAGTTTACCCCCGCAGCAGGTACGCTTCGGGTCAGGCCCTGCACATTAACCGCAAGGCCGATGCGGTTCTGGCCGTCGGTAACTCCTTCCGTTTGCCCAACGGTACCGACGGACGCCCCATTCCAGAAGGAGTCAAGCTCATCCACGTCAATGCCGATCCGGCGGACTTGAACAAGATCTATCCCGCAGACGTACCCATTCTGGCGGACGCCAGGCTGGCCTTGCAGTCAATCAACGCGGCAGTCCGCGACCGCTTGGGGCCCGGTGGCGGTGGAATCAAGGAAGAAGTGGTTGCCGAAATCCAGCAGGCAAGGGCCAAGTGGCTTGGGGAATGGGCGCCCGTTTTCAATGACACTACAGCTCCCACCAACGGCTACCGGGTAGTCCAGGAACTGATGAAACTGGTCGACCTGGACCGGACCGTGGCCCTCCACGATGCGGGGGGCAGCCGTGGCTACCTTTCCCCATTCTGGCTGGCGACCATGCCCCGCAACTACATCGGCATGGGCGGAATGGCCGCCATGGGCTGGTCGATGGGCGCCACCGTAGGAGCCAAGCTGGGACGCCAGGACCACCTGGTCTTCCACGTCATCGGCGACGCTTCCTTTGGCATGGTAGGTATGGAAATTGAGACCGCCGTACGAATGGGGCTGCCCACCCTGACCGTGCTCCTCAATAACGGCGGTACCGGCGGTGGGTTGATGGCAATGGAACGTCCCAACGCCGCGCCCCCTGCCATGGCGGAACTGGGCGGCAACTTCAGCATGGTTGCCCGGGGGCTTGGTGCCTACTCCGAGAGAGTGGAGGACCCGGAGGAAGTCTCCTCCGCCTTGCAACGCTGCATCCAGGCCACCGAAGCAGGCCAGGCCGCACTGTGCGAGGTGATCATCCGGCCCATGCCTACTCCGGATGCCCCCGATGACTGGTCACTGTAATCGGGACTCCCTCTAACTGCATCCGGGCAAAGCTGTTTCGCCGTATTCCAATAGTAGGGTGAGCCGTTTGATTAACGACAACGCTGCGCGCAAAATGGGTGTTCGTCAGATTTAATTCCATCCGGTTAGACTATTAACACGCTTTTCATCCCCATAATACGGTATAAGTAATATAGGCAAGTAATAACGACGACACTTCAGACCCACGCACCGTTTGCGGCAATGAATTCGCAGTCAGCCACAAAGACCGCTCTGCCAGTTTCTTCCGAGTCCGGCTGTAAGATTGAATAGAGAGGAACACTATGCCATACCAGCCTATAGAAGACTACGGAATCATCGGCAATATGCACACCGTGGCGCTGGTGGGAATGAACGGCTCCATAGACTGGTTTTGCACACCCAACTTCGACTCGCCCAGCGTTTTTGCCGCCATCCTGGACGACAAGAAGGGTGGGCACTTCAAGATTGCGCCGGCCTTCCAGCACGATGACCTGACCACCAAGCAGATGTACTGGCCCGAAACTAACGTCCTCGTAACCCGCTTCCTTTCCTCGGAAGGTGTTGGAGAGGTCATCGACTTTATGCCGGTAGGGGACCATCACGACTTCCACCGCCGGAGCGAGCTAATTCGGCGGGTGAACGTGGTTCGGGGCGAAATGAACTTTCGGATGGAGTGTTTCCCGGCCTTCAACTTTGCCCGCAACGACCATGAAATCAGCCTGAACGCCCTTGGGGCGGCCATGATCTCCGAGGGAGTACGCCTTCAGCTGACCACCAGCCAACCCCTGGAGCAGGTAAGAGACGGCCTGGTGAGCGAGTTCACCTTGCAGGAGGGACAGACCGCTACCTTTGCCCTGGACGACGTGGCCAATAACCGGGGGCCGGTGCTGCCCCTGGACGAGGATGAAAGCGAGCACCTGTTTGCCGGAACTGTGGAATACTGGCGCAACTGGCTCTCTCAGTGCACCTACCGGGGCCGGTGGCGGGAAATGGTGCAGCGGTCGGCCCTGGTGTTGAAGCTGTTGACCTACGACCCTACCGGCGCCATCGTGGCCGCACCCACTTGCAGCCTCCCTGAAGACGTGGGCGGTGAGCGGAACTGGGACTACCGCTACACCTGGATCCGGGACGCCGCCTTCACCCTTTACGCATTGCTTCGGATTGGCTTCACCGAAGAAGCAACCAAGTTCATGAAATTCATCGAGGCCCGGGCCAGCGAACTGAATGAGGACGGTTCGCTCCAGATCATGTATGGCATTGACGGGCGCCACGAACTTACTGAGGAAGACCTGTGGCACCTGGAAGGATATAAGGGGTCATCACCGGTACGGGTGGGCAACGCGGCCTATAACCAGCTGCAGCTGGACATTTACGGCGAGTTGATGGACTCGGTTTACATCTACAACCGTCACGCCGAGCCAATTTCCTTCGACTTCTGGCTCCACCTGCGTCGCCTTACAGACTGGGTGGTGGAAAACTGGCGTCGCGAAGATGAGGGTATCTGGGAAGTCCGGGGCGGTCGAAAGCACTTCGTATATTCCAAGCTCATGTGCTGGGTGGCCATCGACCGGGCAATCCGCCTGGCTGACGCCCGATCCTTCCCCGCAGACCGCCCCCGCTGGGAGGCGACAAGGGACGCCATTTACGAGGAAATAATGGAGCAAGGTTGGTGCGAGGAGCGGCAGTCCTTTGTCCAGTATTACGGCAGCCAGTCGCTGGACGCTTCCAACCTGCTGATGCCCCTGGTCTTCTTTGTGGCACCCTCGGACCCGAGGATACTGAAGACCCTGGAGGCAATTAACCAGTCGCCGGAGAACGGTGGACTGGTCTCCAACAGCCTGGTTTACCGCTACAATCCTGAGGCCTCCCCCGATGGGCTGAACGGCCACGAAGGCGCCTTCAACATTTGCACCTTCTGGCTGGTGGAGGCCATGAGCCGCGCCGGCCGATACGATCCCAAGGCCTTGGACCAGGCCCGGCTCATCTTCGAAAAGATGCTGAGCTATGCCAACCACCTGGGCCTGTATGCCGAGGAAACCGGCCACAGCGGGGAGGGACTCGGCAACTTCCCCCAGGCCTTCACCCACCTGGCCCTGATCAGCGCCGCCTGCAACCTGGACCGGGACATCGACACCGCCGGCCAAGTATTGTGGTAGATACTGCCTTCCCCACCCAACGGCGCGGACATTTACCGGTTTCCAGGAATTAATCTCGTTAGTGTTTATTCGTGCCCATAAGTGGATTAAGAGGCGCTAAACAGACTTCCGCCGGTCTTCCAGCCTCCGGGCCTTGGGCAGCACTCCTGCCCCGGTCAGCGGCGCCAGGCTGTCCGGCTCCACCATCTCCACCTTGATGCCCACGTTCAGACGGTCGCGGAAAGTACGCTCCAGGTCTCGCTGAATGAAGTCATGATCGTCGGCCTCAGGGGTGTGCTCCACCTGCACGGTCATTTCCTCCCGATTGCCGGCACGCTCCACAATGCAGTAGTACTCCCCGGTCAGACCACTCTTCGTAGCCACAATGGTCCCCACGCCTTCCGGCCACACATTTACGCCCCGCAGTTTCACCATAAAGTCGGAACGGCCGTGGATGGGGTCAATCTTCTGCATCCAGCTTCCGCACTCGCACTGGCCCTGGGGCCAAAGGCGGGTAACGTCCTTGATGTCATACCGAACTATGGGGTAGTTCTCCTTGTACAGGGCGGTAACAATCATCGTGCCCACTTCCCCAGGCTCTACCGGTTCGTAGGTGTCCGGGTCCACTATCTCCACGATGAAAGCATCCTCCCAGATGTGGTGGCCGCCGCCGTAGGGGCACTCTGAGGATATGGCCTGCACCTCGTGCATTCCGTAGGTGTCATAGGCCGGTACCCCCCAGGCCTCGCGCACCAGGTCAGACTTCCCAAAGCACTCTACCAGTTTCAGCTTCAGGTCCCGGCCCACTTCCAGCCCCATGTCCTTCGCCACCTGGGACATGTGCAGCAGGTATTCGGGGAAGCCCACCAGGGCGTTTACCTGCCACTTCTGGGCAATCTCCAGGGCGCGGGTGGTGCGGGTTACCACCCCGGCGCTGGTCGTAACGGGAATGCACCCCAGCCATTGCCACAGGGACTCGTGGGCCGAGTAGGCGGCATTGTGGGTGGAGTAAAGCAGGGTATTCATCACCACGTCCCCGGGCTTGAACCCATGCCAATAATACGACCGGGCCCGCAGGATGTTGCCCACTTCTCGGTCCCAGGGGGTGTAGAAGGTAGGCCGCGGCTCACCTGCCGTCCCGCCGCTGGAGTGGATGCGCCAGGGAATCTCCCCGGCCAGCACGTCCCGTCCCACGTAGTCCCCGAAGGGCGGATAGGCATCCACACTCTGGCGGATGTCCTCCACCGTGTACATGGGCGCTTTCTTCAGGTCTTCGATGGTCTTGATATCACCCGGCTCCACACCGGCCTCGTCCCACTTTCTCTGGTAGAAGGGCACCTTGTAAGCCCGCGCCACCGCTTCCCGCAACCGCCGCTCCTGCAACTCACGTATTTCCTCCACGCTCAGCATGAAGACGCCCCGGAAGTAGTCCGGCGCCGGCGGGTATTCCCGCACCAGTTCTTCAAAGTCTATGGACTTGTAGTAAAAGGGTACATCGTGCAGATTTTGTAGGACCAAAACGGGCCTCCTAGTCGAATCCTGAATCAGGGGTCGTACTGCAACAAATTTTTCACAAGGAGGCACGGAGACACAGAGATTCTCCGTGCAACTCCGCGCCTCTGCGTCTCTTTGTGAAAAAACCTCCCACGCCTACACTTCCAACTTCAACGCCCTAACCGCATTCCCCCGCACAAACTTCTCATAGACCTCCGGCTTGATGGTCCGGTGAGCGCCGCCCCAGTCAAAGCCCTTGTCCACGATCGTCTGGTAGTCGTCCAGCCACACCTTGGGGTTGATGGCGGGGTAGTCGCTTCCGAAGACCAACTTGTCCTGCAGCACCGTGTTCATGTACTGGAATACGATAGGCTGGGTGGCATAGATATACCGGGGCAGCCAGCCCGACAGGTCCAGGTAAACGTTCTCGTGCCGCCAGCAAACCGCCAGGGCCTCCTCGGTCCAGGGCCAGCCAAAGTGGGTCATGATGATGCGCAGGTCGGGGAAGGCGGTGGCCACGTCGTCCAGCATCACCGGCCGGCACCCGTTGATAGTGCAGCGGGTCATGCGGGTGGTGCCGGTATGCACCAGGATGGCGATGTCCAGTTCCACGCACTTGGCATAGATGTCCCACATCAGTTCCTTGTCGTTGGGACAGAATTCCTGGTAGGCGGGGTGGAACTTCAAGCCCTTGCAGCCCAGCTCCTTGGCAGCCCGCTCAATCTCCCGGAGGGCCAGGGGGCCCATGTGGGGGTCCACCCCGGCAAAGGGAATGAACAGGTCCGGGTATTTCTCCGCATAAAGCGCCAGGTAATCGTTGGGCAGCGCCCGCCCCCACTGGTTGTAGGAGACCATGTTGACGATGACCGCCTTGTCCACCCCGGCTTCCTGGAAGG
This sequence comes from Dehalococcoidia bacterium, assembly GCA_964291565.2. Classification (GTDB taxonomy): domain Bacteria; phylum Chloroflexota; class Dehalococcoidia; order Lucifugimonadales; family UBA3495; genus Bin22. Next base: position 2,477,805 of record OZ219949.1, on the reverse strand, counting down.
TCTCGTAGGTCTCGTCAATGGTGATGAACTGCTTGCCGTGGTGGGGCGCCTCGGGACTGCGGCCAAAGAAGTCGTAGTGGGCTTCGGTGTAGGAAGGCCCATGACCCAGGCAGGTCTCCTGAGTGAAGGGATGAATGTGAATGTCAATGGGCTTGATTGCCGGGGTGGTCATTGATGCCTCCTGCGGTGTACCGGGAAAATTTCCCGCCTATCTTATACTGTGGGCCCATTGGGGGCAAGGAAAAACCTTGCCCGCCAGGCGCTATTGTGGTATTAACCATCCATTCGCAGCAACTGGCGCGCGCCCAAAGGAGTCGCCCATGACCACGCCCCGAATACCCCTGGCCAGGGAAATTAACCGCGTCCCCTCCAGCCGCGTTCCCCTGGACTCCGCCCAGGAACTCCGCTACCGGCGCCTGGCCGAAGACGCGGTGATGATTGATGTCCACCAGCACCCCATGATTCTCCCCGACGACGTAGGCCGCCTGACCGAGTACCTGCGCACCAACCTCTACGGATGGGGCTACGAGGCAGTCCGACAGGGTGGATGGACAGCGGTGACCACGGCCAACATGTTCCGGTGCCTGGTCAACAACCCCGATATGTCCTTCGCCGAGTTCGACGACATCCTCACCGAAGTGGGGCTCATGCTTTCCGATGTGGACCGTCAGGAGGACGTGGTCAAGGTAACCAATGCCGCCGAGATCGAGGCGGCCCGTCAGCAGGGCAAGATCGGCTTCATTCCCACCCTGGAGCATCTGGCCATCGGCAACGACATCAACCGCCTGGACATTCTCCACAGCGCGGGAGTACGGCTGGCGGGTCTCACCTACAACCGCAAGAATTACATCGGCGACGGGCAGAACGAGCGCAACGCCGGCGGCCTCAGCGAATTCGGCGTCGAAGTGGTCCGGCGCATGAACCAGCTTGGCATGTGTATCGATGTCTCCCACGCTTCCATTCCCACGGCCATGGACGCCATCGAGTTTTCTCGGGCCCCCATCACCTTCAGCCACAACGCTTCCTATACCCTGCGGCCCACCACCCGCACCCGCCGGGACGAGGAATTGGCAGCCTGCGCCCGCAAGGGCGGCCTCATCGCCATCACCGCCGTGCCCAACTCCCTGAGCGACGACCCCGGGCAGGACATTAACTGCGTACTGGACCACTACGACTACATGGTCAACCTGGTGGGCGTCGACCACGTGGCCATCGGCACCGACACCAACGTGGGCGACCACGTCGCCTTCCACCACTACGTCCTGAACCGCTCCTACGAGGAACTTCCCGCCCCTTACCTGGACGGCCTGGAGTCCCCGGCTGACGGGGTTAACATTATCCGGGGCCTGGTAAGCCGGGGACACTCGGACGAGGACATATTGAAGATTGTTGGCGGCAATGCAATGAATTTCTTCCGGCGGGTTATGGGGTAACTCATACGGCCAGCCCTCGCCTGACAGGGCAGGGGCATTCCCTGGTATAGGAAAGGAAAGATAGCTCCAGGTGATTGGCAGGTATGAGTGGCTAACTATGAAACTCTTCAAGCAGGATGAATCAGAGCAGTTTGACTTTGGAGGACTGCTCATAACTGACCTGACGGCAGGCGCGTTTCTCTCCGCCTCGGTGGCGCAAATCGAAGTTCCGCAGGGCGCAACTCATCCAAGGGCAAAGTCAACAAGGAGCGACAAGTACTACTTCTGCACGTCTGGTTCTGTGGCATTCAAGTCCGAAGAGCAGCAAGTAAGGTTGACGAGCCCTGGGCTGCTGGTTATCCCGGCAAACGAATGGTTCGAATACCGGAACGAAACAAATGAGACCGCCCGCATGTTACTGTTCCACGTGCCGCCTTTTGACCTGGACTGCGAGGTATTTGAGGAGTGAAGGGGATGCCGGTAACCGGCCAGGAACCTGCAGCAACCCTGCCCGGAAAAAGCCTTGCGGGTGATTTGGGAGGGCGCCTGGAACCGGGACCAGCCAAAGCGTTGGCGGAGTATACTGTGCCTGTCCGTACGTAGTGTATAATGGGCCGACACCGACCTAACCTGCAAAAATCGCTACCGGAGGTATGATTCAGTGAAGTTACTGGTGATTAGCGGAGGACGCCATCCCTACGAGGAATCCACTCCCATCCTGAACGACTTTCTCACCGCCGCCGGGCACGACGTAACCGTTACCGAAGACGCGTCGGTGCTGGCCAATGCCGCCGAAATGAACAGTTTCGACGCCCTGGTGTTCAACACCCGCCGCGAGAACGTTGCCGATTTCGGCAACTGGGCCATGGAACCGGCCGAGTGCGAGGGAATGGCCAACTACATCAAGTCCGGCAAGGGCTTTGTTTGCATCCATATCTCCACCTGCCTGTCCGCCACCTGGCCCGAGTACCATGAAATTACCGGCGGCGGCTGGATTTCCGGAACCAGCTACCACCCTCCCTACGGCGAATTTACGGTCAACGTCAGCCAGGCCGGCCACCCGGGCGTTGCCGGAGTATCCGACTTCTCCACCAACGACGAGCTATACATGGGCCTGGCATACGGCGAGGGCAACGACATTTTCCTGACCGGCGACTCGGAGGAGGGCACCTGGCCCTGGGGCCCCAATCGAGACCCCAAGTTCATGGCCGGCGGCACCTACCCCCTGGCCTGGACCCGTTCCTACGGCGACGGCAAGGTGTTTGTCCTGCTTCTGGGCCACGACGGCCGCAGCTTCCAGACGCCCGAGTTCCAGAAGATAGTTTTGAACGGCGTGGACTGGGCGACTGCATAGTTTAATCCAGTAATAGCTGCCAGTAGAAAGGGCCGGGATGATTGTCCCGGCCCTTTCCTTTGTGAAGATTAGTCTCCCTTCGTGGAATAGAATCTAATACCCTTGGAAGCTCTCGGTGAACAGCAGCGCGGTCTCCAGCGGCCCGTCTATCTCCAACTGGACCGGCGTGGAACCGGAGCTTATATCCAATCGCCCGTACACCAGCAGCACGTAGGCGCTGGTATTGGCGCGGAAAGTTACGTCCGGCGTGGCTTCGCCGGCAGACTCTATTCGGAAACCGTCGCCCTCTAGCACCACGTCCTCGGTGAAGGCGTTGGGGCCGGAAACCTCGAACCGGAATCGGGCATTGGCTCCGCCCTCCACCGGCGCAAAGCAGACCCCCAGCCAGCGGTGCGCCACGGTGGCAATCTCCTGGGCGCCGGCCTCAGAGATCTCTGCGGCGGGATCGAAGGCGGACCGGATGTCCCACCCGTGAATAGCTATCTCCTGGATGCGGCGGGTAACGTTTTCATGTACCGGAATGATGCCGCGGCGATGGAAGGACGGCTTCTCCCAGTCCTCGGCCCGCAGTCCCAGGGCCGTCTGCACCAGGCGGTCGGACCCTTCCCGATATGCCTGGACCAGTTCGCCGGCCTCTTTACCGGCGCTGAATTGCCTGGCCCGGTCGGCGGTGCTTTCGGAGGCGCGGTCTCCCGCGTCCAACAGCCGCTGTCCCTCCGGCGGCTCCGGGTTGTCGTTCTGGGCGCGGGTCAATGCCAGGGAAGATCCTTGAGAACCCTGTGCAATGTGGGCCGCCGCGTCGGCTACCGTCCAGGCTGAACAGGCGCTTTGACGTCCCCAGCCCTCGGTGTCCAGCCCAGCCAGGAATTCGGCCAGAGCGTTGGCCTCGGAGCGGAGCAGGGCGATAGTCTTTTCCATGTCTGGTGCGGTGGGTCCGGAAACCATGTTTCCTCCTGAGTGTTGATTTTATTCCCTTGCTTGTCAGGCGCTTTCCACAGAGAGAAACGGAGAAACAGAGATTTGCTGGATGACTCTGGGAAACTCCGTTTCCATGCGTCCCATCGTGAAGAAATCCCGCCTGAATCAAGCTGCTTCAGAACCCCGGTAAAGGCTGCCAGAAACCGTGGTCACGTAGAGGTCAGGCCCCCCGAAAGCGCAGTTCGTGGGTTCTTCGGGCAATGGGTGAGACCGGAGGATTCGGCCCTCCGGCGCAAAAACGTACACCAGAGGACCGGGGCCAGCCGTTTCACCACCGGCCACAGTTACGATATTCCCATCATCGTCCAGGCACATGCCGTAGATGCCCCGATGGACGCCGTTGCGCCTGGCGCCACTGTCTCCGCCAAAGGTGTGGAGCAAGCGGTATTGGCCCACCGTACCATCTTCCAGGACAGGGTAAACGCGCAGTTCCCTGGGACCCTCGGGGTCTTCGCTGCTTTCCGCCACGTAAAGCGTGGATTCGTCGGGCGAAAGCAGCAGCGCCATGGGGTTGTCCGTATCGAAAGTAGTGCGGACAATGGGCGCGTCCAGGGTTGGAGCCTCCAGCCGCAGCACCGAGGCATGGTCCAGCTTATCGTGTATCTGGGGATACATCTGTTGCCACAGGTCGTCGTGGGGGTCGCAGAACCAGATGCGGCCCCGGCTGTCCACCGCCAGGTCTCTGGGCCGGTTGTGGTAGATGCCGTCCAGTTTGTGGGCCAGGGGAGAGGTGCTCCCGTCGCCGTTAAACCTGACCAGCCGGCGGCCCCCACTCTGAGCCCCGTACAGGACACCGGCCTGGGAAAAGGCCAATCCCGTTGTGCGGTTGGTCCACCGCCGGAAATCCGTTACCTCTCCGGTGGCCGGGTCGTAGCGCAGGATGCGGTTGTTGGCGGCATTGAAGGGAAAGGTAAGCTGGGTGAAGAGCAGGCCCTCCCCATCCCAGACCGGCCCATCGGTAGGGGTGCCGTAAGGTCCGGCAACCCGCTGAAACTCCAATGTCAAGGCTGATACTCCCGTAGGCGTAATGGGTGGGATTGTATGAGGGGGCAGGTAGAGTGTCAAGGAATCAACCCCCCCGGCAAAATTTCAGAGTTGGTGAGTCATCGTACCCACCGGCGCGTGATTCCTGGCCAAGCGGAATCCCGCCAGCTAAAAGAGCAGCCTGGGCCGAGAGAAGCAGGGGCCTCTGGATGCAGGCTCTTGCCAGAATGACTGTGGCAAACCTCCTCCCGTTTGCCCTCAACCTTGAACCGTTTCGGTCCCCTTATGCGACAACTACGCTTCTTTTGCCGGGCTATAAGCGCCTTTACACCGGTGACACCTGCCCCTTGATTCCCAGGGTAACCCTTCCCTACCATACTTCCATGGCCTGCTCCAATCATAACTCAGTCAAGCTCAGATCGCCCCTGTCTTTCGGGCAGAGTGGCCGGGTTGATAGCCTCGCCCAGGCTCAGGTCAGGACAATGGCCCAAAGTGGCCCAAAACGGCCCGGAATGGCCCACTCGGCCTACCTTATTCCTATCTGGGCAGCGGCCCATTTTCGGGCCACCGACTCATCACATGACCCCCATTTCAAATACGAAACGGCCCAAAATGGACCAAAATGGCGCGGAAATAAGAAACTTGTCCTTTGCGGTGGCCCCCGAGGCAGGCGGAAACCTATTGGCTAGCCATTGGCTCAGTCCCTGTCAACTGGTGGTTGGATTTCCCATTCCCGGGGAGCTTGTGGCCGACAGTCCCCAGGGCTATAGCACCAAGATTCGGTAAATTACGCCGTTCCCCAGTGGGCGGAAAGCGCCTCAGGCAAACCTGCGGCGGGCGGGAACCTCGAAGCTGGAGACAGGAGATTTCCCCCAAGCTGCAGTCCCGCGCATTTTGCCGGGGTCAAAGCGCGACTGCCCTGTTACGCCTGCCCCGATTGCAGGTTGCTATTTTGCCCGTACCAATGCTAACCTGCCTCAAAATTCATCGTGTCGAAAGAGGGTGAAACTATGGCGGAAAAGCGAATCGGCGTGGCGGCCATGGGCGGCGATGTCCCTACCGTGGTGGCCCGCATCCAGGACCTTGAAGCAAGGGGCATTGAGGCGGCATGGCTGACCTCCGGAGGAGCGGGACCCGACGCCTTGACCACCTTTGCGGCGGCGGCGGCCGTTACCGACCGCATCCTGATGGGCACCAGCATCATCCCCACTTACCCCCGTCACCCCATCGTATCGGTGGCCCAGACCCAGGTTGTGGCCCAACTGGCCCCGGGGCGATTCCGGCTGGGACTGGGACCCAGTCACAAGGTCAGCATCGAGCCCATGTTCGGCATTGAACACAACGCGCCGCTGACCAACCTGCGGGAGTATATCCAGGTGGTCAAGGCCTTGCTGTGGGAAGGCCAGGTGGACTATGACGGCGCCCAGTACCATGGCCACGGTTCCCTGCCCGGGGCGCCCGCCCCGGACGTTCCCGTGATGGCCTCAGCCTTGCGCCGCCGCTCCTTCCGGCTGTGCGGCGAGGTGGCCGACGGGGCCATCAGCTGGGTCTGTCCCGGCCAGTACCTGCGGGACGTGGCCCTGCCCGAGATGAAGAGGGGAGCCGAAATGGGCGGGCGCGATGTACCTCCTCTGATCGCCCACGCCCCGGTATGTGTCAGCGACAACCCGGACGAGGTGCGCGAAGCTGCCCGAGCCCAGCTGGCCAACTACCCTCGTTCGCCCTTCTATCAGGAGATGTTCGCCGCGTCCGGACACCCCGAAGCCAGGGACGGAGCCTGGAGCGACGGCATGATTGAGGACGTGGTTCTGTCGGGGGACGAGGAGACGGTGGCCGGTCGCTTGCGGGAACTGTTCGACTGGGGCGCCACTGAAGTCCTGGCTCACCCCATCACTGCCGGTAGCGACACATCTGTTTCCATGGAACGGACCCTGAACCTGATTTCCACGGTGGGGCAGGGGCTATAGGCGAGAGAATAAGACATGGATAGACAGGATCGTTCTCGGTATGTGAAACCTCTTGTCCTGTCCATCCATGTAATCGCTCATCAGCTAGATCTTGGCCTTGGCCGCCTCCCGCTTACCCTCTTCGGTAAGCTCCCAGGCGTCCCCGTTGGTATTCACCTTGACCAGGCCAAAGGTAATGAGAGTCTGGCGGGCTGCCTCGGCGGACTTGCGCCAGGCGACGCTCCCTGTCTCGTCAGACGCAAAGTCCCCTTCCTTGAAGTAGCCGCCAATCAAGGCCTCGACGCCCTGCAGGACGGCTTCCGCGGAGCCCTTTCCGCCCAGGTCGAAGAGGACTTCCAGTATGGGAAGCTCGAACTCCCCATCCGGCGTCGTGCCGAGGGCACGGCGGGCACGGTCTGAATGGGTTCCCCCATTTCCGGGGGCGATCGGTTTCGGAACCTCTTCTTTGGCCTCGGTCCCGCTTTCCTGGCCGGTCCCATTATGCTGGGCACCCGCACCCTGGCGATCGGCATAGACCTGATGGGCGCGGTCGATAGCCTGCACCCGTCCGCTGACCAGGAGTTCCTGTCGTTCCGCAGCCCACCGGTTGGAAGCAGCGACGCTGCGGACGGAGCCCTGGAAGTGAGGCACAACGTAGCGGGCCATCAATTCAAAGCTGTGCAGCATCTTCTCCCGCGGCGCCCAGTCAATGGTCTGGACCAGGAAGCCGCCGTAACCGCCGCTCTGTTCCGCCAGCCGATTCAGGCTCTCGATACAGTCGTCCGGCGTGCCAATAATCCAGGACCCGTTGTCTCGCATGAACTCGGCAACGTCTTCCAGGGGGCCATCAAAGGCGGCCTTGCGCCCGTTGGTCCCCTCGGAGTACTCGCGGAGGTAGCGGCCCGCGCCGAGCTTGACCTCTTCCAGCGCCTGCTCCCGGTCATCCGCTAGGTAGCAAGGGACAGCCAGGCGCCACTCGTGCCGGTCCACCGTTTGCCCGTGTTCGGCGGCAGAGTTCTCGGCAATCTCCCACAAAGCCTTGAGGTTGGACGGACCGGCGGACGGGTCGCGGGGCACGGTAATCGTCAGCACCGAGGCGCCATACTTGCCGGCCATGGCCACGCCGGCGGGGGACTGCACGGAAGCAACGGACAGGGGCATGTAGGGCCGCTGGTAGGGCTTCAGCTGCAACATGGCCTCCCGCAACTCAAACCAGTCGCTCTTGTATGTTATGGGCTCGTCCTCGGTAAAGAGGCGCAGGATGATGCCCATGGCCTCGTCCATCTTTTCCCGCTGTGTGGTGGGGTCAATGCCCATCATGTAGGCGTCGCCGGGCAGCGCGCCCGGCCCGACCCCCAGCATCACCCGCCCGTGGGTCATGTGGTCAAGCTGCACCATCCGGTTGGCCACCATAAAGGGATGGTGATAGGGCAGGCTGATGACCCCGGTGCCCAGCTTGATGTGCTTGGTGCGCTCTGCAGCGGCTGCAATGAAGAGCTCGGGGGAAGAGATGGTCTCCCATCCGGCGCTGTGGTGCTCGCCGATCCAGGCCTCATCATAACCTAGGTAATCCAGCCACTGGATCAACTCCATATCCCGGTCCATGGCCAGCGTAGGGTTCTCGCCGACCCGGTGGAAGGGCCCAAGGAAGATACCAAACTTCATTCGATCGGGCAGGTTCAAGCTCATCATGCCACCTCTCATTTATCTCAACCCCGCGAGCACGCACAGAAACTCACGCGGGAAACCGTGGTCATAGCGACTGTAACTTACGTGGATTCTACAACTCGGCTATCGTCCCGTCCACGTAGAGTATCCGCAGGGTGGACAGGACGCCGGAGAGTAGTTGCTCCTGCTGTGAAGGGTCCACTTCGGCAGCCAGCGTCTGGAGGATGCTGCCGACAGTGGCCCCACCATCCAGCATGGTTACCAGCCGAGTCACCAGGCCGCTGCAGGGCAGGCCCTCGGGATGACCCTCCGTGACCAGCACTTGGCCCCACTCAAACGCTCCGTCGCCGGCTATTGGTTTGCGGTCCAGGCGAACACCTGGGCGGAGCCTGGGCACGGCTGCCAGAATCGTCGGGGGTTGGCCGTTGCGCCCCTTGAGGTAGTCCTCTATCTGCGACTCCCGCCGGGCGCGTTCCTCCTCAACAGCTCGGACACTGTCGGCGAACTCCGTAGGCGCCGCGCCTCGTTCCAGGACCATACGCTCGTAGCCCTGGGGCGGCTGGCCGGCCACCGCCTGGATAAAGGATGACCGGGCAGAAAGGCCGGAATCGCCTCCTTCCTGGCCTTCCAGGATGCGCCGCGCCTCCCAGAAATAGGAATCCACCGTGCGGTTGCTGGAGTAGAAGAGTCGAACCATCTCTCGGAAGTGGTGGTACTCCTTCATATACAGTTCCTGGTAGACCTGGGCGGCGGCCTGGGCCATGTCCGGGTCCCGCAGGGCGGTGGTTACATAGGCTGCGGCCAGCACGCCGGACATCAAAGCCAGGTGAACGCCGGAAGAGAACAGGGGATCAATGAAACAGGCGGCGTCTCCGGCCAGTACATATCCATCGCCGGCGATGTTGTCGCAGGCATAGGACCAGTCTTTGACAATGAATGGACCAGCCACTCTCTTGGCATTGCTCAGCATTCCCGCAGTGTTTGGGGCCTGCACCAGTTGTTCGTCCAGGAAGCGTTCCAGACCAAGTGCCCCGACCTGCTCTTCCCCAATTCGCTGATCAACTACCGCCCCCACGCTGGCCTGCCCCGTGTGCAAGGGGATGGTCCAAAGCCAGCCATGGATATACGACTCAATGAAGATGTTAGTGTCGGCCGGAGGGGGCAACCGCTCTGCACCCTGATAATAGGCGTAGACAGCAAGGTTGCGAAAGGACTCGTCCCACTGACGAAGAGCCAGTTGCCTGCCCAGCAGACCGTTCTGACCGGAAGCGTCTACCACGAAACGGGCGATAGCTGTCTGCTCATTGCCCGAATCGTCCAAACAGTAGATAGCGTGGCGAGACAGTTCTTCCTGGCTGGAGCTGTATCCAGCGTAACCCGGTTTCCGGTGTTCGCCGGAATGACGGTTCTTGAGGGAGAAGCCAACCTCCGTGGCGCGCCAACCCTGTCGGACATCAACGCCGCTGGCGGCGGCATTATCCAGCAGCAGGTGATCAAAGGCGGGACGCCATACCTGGTAGGAATGGGGGTAGCGGCGGTTGGTTTCGCCGAAGAACCAACTCCAGGGTTCCCTGTCGCGGCCCCATACCATGGTGGCGCCCAGCTTTTTGATGAAACCCTGGGCTTCTACGAAGGGCAGGACACCCAATTCTTCCAGGATGGGAATACTGGCGGGGAGAAGTGATTCCCCCACGTGGTCGCGGGGAAAATGTTCCCGCTCAAGCAGTGTAACGGTCCAGCCCTGGCGGGACAGCATGGTGGCCGCCGCACTGCCAGCGGGACCGCCGCCAATAACAATTACGTCTGTGGACAATTCAGAATCCATTTGCTCTGGGGAGCCTGTTCCGGTAGTCAGAATTTAACGGGAATCGGCAGGGGCGGGTTTGAAACCCGCCCCTGCATTACCGAGAATATGAAGCGTGCGACGCTAATCGTCCGCCGTGGAAGGCGCCGTCTCGGTTTCCTGGGTCAAGTCCTTCCCCGTGGCCGGGTCCACCTCGAAGGGGCCGGGGAGTTCCAGTTCCTTGGCGATTTCCTTGACCGCGGGGATCACTTCCTGCCCCATCAGGCGGAGGCTGCGCATGGCGTCGTCATGGGTCATGGCCCCGTCGCCGTCCCAGAAGAAGATGCTGCCAGGACGGATGTATTCGAGCACATGTCGTATCCGCTTAACAACCGTATCCGGCGTCCCTGTAATGATGGTGTAGTCTTCGATCTGCTGCTCGTAGGGGCGCCCCAGCACTCCGGCCACGCCGCCGGTACCGCCCCGGGCCGCCGTGGCCACTGCCTGGGTCGGGAGGACGCGGGTGCGTGAAGTCAGGCCGGGCAGGTTCACGAGGGCCGGGTTGACCGTCCCCTCATTTCCGGCAAGGAAGGGGTTGCTGGGACCCTGGACGTACTTGCGAGCGGTCTGCTCCGCCAGTTCCTCCGTCTCGTCAACGTGCACCTTCCACAGGTAGCCAATGTTCTGGGGGCCGGACTCGTAGCCGTGTTCCGCGGCCGTGTCGTGGTATAGCTGGAAGGCCCGCTTGGTGGGTTCCATCTCGGTTGCCAGCATGATGTAGGGGATGCGCTTTTCAGCCGCCCACATCAGCGAGTCCCTGCTAACCACCCCGGGCAGCCAGATTGGCGGGTGGGGTTCCTGGTAGGGCCGCACCCAGGGGTTGACGTGCCGGTACTGAAAGTGCTTGCCCTCCCAGCGGAACGGTCCCGGGGTGGTCCAGGCCTTGACCACAAACTCGTGGGCTTCCTGGAACCGCTCCCAGTTATAGGGGGGCGGCGAGTTGTGGGCCACACTCTCCCGTCCTGTGCCGCGGACCCATCCAGAAACCAGGCGGCCGCGGGAGATCATGTCAATCATGGAAAGCTGCTCCACCAGCCACAGCGGGTCATCCCAGATAGGCAGAATGTTGCCCAACAGGACTATCTTCGCCCGGTTGGTCATCCGCGCCAGGATGGAGGCTTCCACGTTCATGGCGCCGCCCATGCAGAAGGGCGTGCCGTGGTGCTCGTTGAGCATCAGTCCGTCAAAACCCATCTCCTCGGCGTACATCTTTTCATCCAGGTACCGGTTGTACAATTCGGCGCCCAGCTTGGCGTCGTAGATTTCGTTGCTGACCGTCAGGTCCATGATGGGCTTGCCGGTGGCGCCAAAATAGCCGGATCGCTGGTCCTGGTAGGGCCGCTCGGTAAAGTACCCGATAAACATTCCGTTGTACCTCCTGGATTTGGGTGGAGGGTCGGTCAGCCTCTCGCATCATGCCTGGGAGAGGCAAAAGTCTGTTTAGGCTAAGCGAAGAACTGCCTGACCTGACCAAGGAATTCTTCGGTTTTTTCTACCTGCGGCATGTGGCCGCAGTTGTTTATAACCTCCAGCCGTGACCCCGGGATGGAGTTGTGATATACCTGCCCGGCGCTGAGGGGAACGTACTCATCCTCCCTGCCCCATACAATCATTGTGGGCAAATCCTTCAGGCGCGCCAGCAGATTGGGCAGGCCCGGGTAGTACATGAAGGGTCTCCAGCCCAGGCGGCAGGCTTCTTCCCGTGCGATTTCCCAGGCCTGCGCCTGTTCCGGAGCAGCCAGTTCGGGGCATATCTCCCGAAATTCGGCCGTGCCCTCCGGGTCGTGGAAGCAGGCCGTAATACAAGCTGCCGGTACCGATAGGAACATATCGAAAATGTAGCCTTCGGGAGGCAGTACACCCATCGCGCCCACCAGGGCCAGCTTGCTGAACTGCTTCGGGTCCATAGTTGCCATTTCGGCAGCCACCCAACCGCCCATTGAAAATCCAATGGCATTCACCGGCTTGATACCCAGTTCGTCAAGCGCTATCAGGTACCAGCCTGCCAGGTCCCGCACATTCATTATCCAGTCCAGGCGGGGTGTAGGGCCAAAACCCGGGTGAGAGGGGATATAAACGGTGTAGTACTGCGCCAGTTCTTCCTGGTAGCGCAGCGTACCTATATGCCCGATTTCATCGTTGAGAATAAGTAGCGGGTCGCCGGATCCGCCTTTCCTGAAGTGAAGATCAACGCCTGCCACGGACCGGGTTTCTTCAGTCCAGAAAACGGATACGGAGGCCATATGCAACCTTCCAGGTCAGAGAGTTGGAGTTGAGCCAGAGTGTAGCAAAGGCGCTAGATGAAAGCAAACGAAAGTCCCGTTTCAGGGAGAAAGCTCGTCCCAAACATTATTGCCCCAGCGAAAACACCCTGACCCCGGAAGAACGATGCTAAGTTAACCGGGGCCACAGTATCGCTTAAGCAAAATAGACGCTGACCGGCTTACACTTTGACGACCCCCGTGATCGTGATGTGTCCCATGATGGAGTCGGCGGTGGCGCCGTGCCAGTGATTTTCACCCGGCAGGATCTGGACGATGTCGCCAACGGATACCTCGTGCGTCTCATGCTCGTTGGCCACGATGCCGTTGCCATGAACGACCACCAGAAGTTGGTCAGTGTTGTGGGTGTGCCAGCCGGTGGTAGCGCCCTTGCCGAAGTTGACTACGCTGCTGCTGAACCACTCGCTGTCCCCCTCGCCCAGCAGCGGCTGGCGAGTGCGGCTCACCTCGCCGCCCGTCCATCCCTCGATGGGCGTGGCGGTGGCTATGGGTACCTGATCTATACGGGAAAGCCTGAATAGTTTCATAGTCGATTCCTCCTATCCGATATTTTTTGAAGCCTCCGGTTTGAAATTGAATAGATGTACCCGCGGCCTCCCTAAATCTCCGGGCGCCGCTGGTACCACTCATTGGCCTGCTCATAGGCGTAGGCAGCGTTGAACAGGGTTTGCTCATCCAGTGGCCGCCCAGCCATCTGCAGTCCAATGGGCAGGTTGTTGGACGTGAACCCGCAGGGTACCGACAAAGCTGGCACGCTGGCCAGGTTGAAGGGTGAGGTGAAACTGCGGCGACCCCGGTAGCCGTCCAGCACCTCCTGCTTGCTGCTGATTCCGGCGTGATCGGGTATTAGAGAAGCAGGTATGGACGACGTCGGCATTACCAGCACGTCCACCTGGTTCAGGGCATCCAGGATTTCTTGCCGCAGAGCTTGACGGGCCTTGAGGGCTCGCTGGTATGCCTGGGCAGGGACGATGCTGCCAGCCAGCAATCGGATGCGGTTATTATAGTCGTACTCATCGAGGTGGTCGGCCAGTCCCCGCTTGTGTAGCGATGCGGCATCCACCATGATGATAAGGCTGGAAACGGCCGCAGAGTATACCATCAGCGGCAGCGATATTTCCTCGATATCCGCGCCCAACTCTCCCAGGCGAGCAATGGCTCGAATAACGGCTTCTCCCACCTCCGAATCCACGGTGTCTGAATACACGCGTTCTCTCACTACGCCCACTCTTAGTCCCCGAATGTCCTGCGACAAGCTGGCTCGATACGACGGGACCGGAGCGGAGGAGGTGTAAGGGTCTTTCGGGTCGTAACCCGCGATGGCCTCCAGGGTCATGGCGCAGTCAGACACGGTGCGGGAGATAGGTCCGGCCGTGTCCATAGACCAGGCCGCCGCCTGCATGCCGTACCTGCTCACCCGCCCCCATGTTGGACGGATGCCCACCAGGCCGCAAAATGTAGCTGGGCCACGGATAGATCCACCCGTGTCCTCGCCCAGGGAGGTAGCACAAAGGAAGGCAGCCGTGGCAGCGCCGGAACCACTGCTCGAAGTCCCGGGATTGCGCTCCAGGTCCCAGGGATTACGCGGCCGGCCGTAGGGATGGTGAAAGGCGTCGCCGCTGGCAAACTCACTCATGTTAAGCTTGCCCAGAAGCACCGAACCGGCATCTCGCAGCCTGGCAATAGCCGTGGCGTCCTCGTCGGGAACGTTGTCGGCCAGGATGGATGACCCGCCCGTCGTACGTACGCCCTTGGTATTAAGCTGGTCCTTCACCGCCACCGGAATGCCGTGCATGGGCCCCAGGTAGTTGCCCGCGGCAATCTCCGCTTCTGCTTGCCGTGCCTCCGCCAGGGCCTCTTCCCCCGTTACGGTTATATAGGAATTGAGCTTGCCGTCCACCTCGCCAATGCGGTCCAGGTAAGCTTCGGTGGCCTCCACCGGGGACACTTCTCGGGACTTGATCAGTCCGGCCAGTTCCGTGGCCGAAAGGAAGGGTATCTCCTGCTTATCCATAGTCGCATCCTCCTTTAAGCCTGGCCGGACGGCGGAGTGGGTAGAATTATGGGCAATGGTTCAATCTCATCCAGCCCGGGAATGTCTATACTGTCCAGGGCCTCCAGCACTCCGTTTAGGCTGTAACCCACTTCGGAAACCAGTTCCGGCGGAATATTCACCCCAGCGGCGCGGGCCAGGGTCAGGATATCTTCATCAGTCAGGTCTGGCATGAGGCCCTCCTGCTCGGAGAATTCGTATGGTGTAGAATACGGCAGACCCTGAAAGCGCGGCCTGCCGGGGTGGGACAGCCCCATTTTGGCGTCGGCCATTTGGGTTGTCAAACGGCTTGAGTGAGGCCGCGTCCTCCTTTCGCCGTTTACCTGACGAACCGGCTATTTTTGCCTCCGATGTTAGGCCGAGATGAGGTGCAACGATGGATAACTGGGCCGGAGTAATCATGGCTGCCGGTGAAGGGCGGCGAATGGTATCCAAAATACCCAAGCCGCTGCACAAGGTTTGCGGCAAGGAAATGATCCGCTATCCGGTAGAATTGCTCCGGACCCTGGGCGTGGGCCAAATTCTGGTGGTGGTTTCTCCTTCAACGGAACTGCCGCTGCGGAACACGCTGGGAAATAGCGTGGATTATGTCGTTCAGCCCGTCCCCAATGGCACCGGCGACGCGGCGACGTGGGCCGTCAACGCCCTCCCTCCCGCAATAGACAATATCGTCCTGCTGGGAAGCGATTCGCCCCTTATCCGGTTGGACTCGGTCCACCAAATGCTGGATAACCACGAGGCCGAACACAACATTATGACCATGCTGACCGCGCCGGATATGCTGTCAGAAGACTTGGGCCGCGTAGTGCGTGATGACAGCGAGAGGATCGTTGACCTGGTGGAGGCCCGGGACTGGAATGGGGATGTCTGGGCGCCGGCAGAGATAAACGCGGGAGTCTACTGCTTCAACCGTGGCTGGCTGCAGGAACGGATCGTCGAAATTGAACCATCGCCCAAGGGTGAAAAGTACCTCACATCCCTCGTGCCTCTGGCCGCCCAGCGAGGAGACCGCATTGGCGCGGTGGCCAGCGATATGCCTGAGGAAATCTTCGGCGTAAATGACCGTGTCCAGTTGGCCCAGGTGGAAACTGTCATGAGGTGGCAAATCACGGAGCGACTCATGCGTTCAGGCGTTACCATTCAAGACCCTGCATCGGTTTTCATTGACGCAGACGTCGCCATCGGTATCGATACAGTAATTCGGACCAACACTTGCCTGTCCGGTAGGACCGTAATCGGTGAGGGTTGCGACATCGGTCCCAACTCGGTTATCCAGGATTCCCGCATTGGCGACGGGTGCCGGGTTACGGCCTCAATGCTGGAAGAAGCCACGCTGGAAGCGGGCGTGGACGTGGGCCCTTTCAGCCACCTGCGACCTGGCGCCTACCTGGAGACCGGAGTGCATATCGGCAACTACGTAGAGGTTAAAGAAAGCCACCTGGGACGGGGAGTACTGGCGGGCCACTTCAGCTACCTGGGGGATGCCAGTATCGGCGCCGGCACCAATATTGGCGCCGGTACCGTAACCTGCAACTTTGACGGCAGGGACAAACACCGCACCACCATCGGCAAGGGAGCATTCATTGGCTGCGATACCATGCTGGTAGCCCCCGTTTCCATCGGGGATGGAGCCGCCACCGGCGCCGGAGCAGTAGTTACCAGGGATATTCCTGAAAATTTGCTGGCCGTGGGAGTTCCTGCTAGAATTAAGGGAAATTCCTCACAAAAAGAGACGAGACCGTCCAACTGAAGAAATATTGGATACTGATAGTTTACCTCCATTACTAATAATTCTGGTTGGCTCCCTCTTCCTTTTTACCCTACTGAGTCTCGCCGAGCACACGGGGAGCGGTGGCGGCGGCATCCTCAGGGACAATTCATCGAACCAGCGGGCATGGTTCGTGATTTCCCCCTTCAAGTACGCTTGCATCGTCGCCACGGTGCTTTCAGGCTTTTCCATTGTCAGCCTTCTGCTTGACCAGGTGTGGCTGGATGGTGCCATTGTCTTTCTGGGCTCCCTGGTCGTCTTTACAGTCATTCACCGCCTGGCTTCCGCCGTAGCCGTCCGTCACCAGGGACTGGTGGCCGCCTTCTCGGCTCCCCTTCTGGCCCTGCTCCGACGCAGTCAGAGGCGCTCGACCGGCAGCGCACTGGGAGGGGGAAACGGCAGCTCCAGACAAGACAGCTCGGGAACACCGGAATCAGACACCCTGGACATTACTGAAGAGGAATTGGTAAGCATGGACCGGCACGACCGGGAAATGCTTCGATCCATCATCCAACTGGATAACTCCACCGCCCACGAAATAATGGTTCCCAGGCTGGACGTGGTGGCCCTCGAAACTAATACCCCCATACCCCAGGCCATAGAGCCCATTATCAAGAGCGGACACACGCGCATACCGGTTTACGAAGAGAACATCGATCATATCGTGGGCATCATCCACTCGCTGGACCTGCTGCAGCTTCTGTCGCGCGAAGACTGGGGACAGGCTTCCCTGAAAGACCTGGCGCGCCCGGCGTACTTTATCCCCGAGACAAAGCGGCTGGACGATCTGCTGGAGGAATTTCAGCAGAAGGCCGTACAGATGGCCGTGGTCGTAGACGAATACGGTGGAACTGAGGGCATTATTACTCTGGAAGACCTGTTGGAGGAGATTGTCGGAGAAATCGAGGACGAGTTCTCCTGGGCCGATGAGGAAGAGGTCGTCACTGAAGATGACGGCAGCGCAGTGGTTAACGCTAGCGTTACCAACGACGTCATTGAGGAATTGTTTGGCGCCAAGCTGGATAATCCTGACGTCGATACTATAGGCGGCTATGTTTATATGAGCCTGGGCCGCATGCCCCGTCTGGGAGACGTGGTGGAAACCGACTCTCTCACCATCGAGATTGTCTCGGTACTAGGACGCCGAATCCAAAAAGTCCGTATCAGGCGCAATGAAGGAGTGTCTACCGACCTATAGAGTCAGCAACGGCCAGCTGTCCAGCCGACATCCGTAAGAAACCGATAACAGCAACGGGGCGGGAAGTGATTCCCGCCCCTGTCTATTGTCTCTGCCGAACTCTACCCCTTTAAGCCTGCTTCTAGCAGCGGAGTTCCCTCCTACTGCTCGTAGCCCAGCGGGTTCACCCAGTACGTGGAGTCAGCCAGCCCTGCGGGATACAGTGCTTGACCCGCAATTTCGTCCCCCGACGCAGGCGCCACCCGGTGGGTGTACTTAGCCGCGGATGCCGTATCGCCATCGACATTCCCAGAGACTTTGGCATCCTCCAGTTGGTTCGTAGCCACCGCAGCCTGTCCTGCCTCGGCGCCCGACGCGAACCCGTAGTAGGCCAGGCCGGAAATCAGCAGAACACCCGCCAGCACCGCCACAAAAAGAGCCGGAAGATACCTGGCATTGCTCTGTGGGCGGGCGCCCAGCAGAGTGTAGTCGTAACCAGCTTCCATAAAAACCCCTCAAAAAGAAAGAAAATAATGAAGAAGAAAACTATACCAAAACAATGAAAGAGCTTGCTTTCCCCTTCCGCTTCCTCTCACCAACCCTTAACCGCACTTCCACCCTGGGAATACTCGGGGGAATCCTGCCGGAGGAGGGGAATAATGGTCCTGCTAGCGGGATCTTGAAGTATTCATACCACCCGGCGTTATCGGCTCATTAAGGTAAATATCGCCGTTCCGGATCTTGATGTTGAAGCCGCAAACAGGATTTATGCACACCCATGCCTTGTAATGCACCGACGCTCCCTGGCCTCCGTAATCGGAAAGGGGCACCAGTTGGCCCTCGCTGCATTTCAGACACTTGGGTAGATTGTATTCTTCCACGTCATCACCCCCCGCCATTAGAGTGAGGCGAGTATATCACCCGAATTTTTTCGCAAACAAGGTAAACATCGCACAACTATTGTGTATTTTATACCCACATATACGCCTGCTAAACGGGTAGTTTTGCTTATCGCCAAGACTACAAAAAAGTGGAAGGGAGCAGCGCACTCCCTTCCAAATCAGTCTAACCGACGCTCCTTGCCTTCCAAGGACTACTCGAGGAAGTCCTTCAGCTTTCTGGAGCGCGATGGGTGGCGAAGCTTCCGCAGGGCCTTGGCCTCGATCTGACGGATTCGCTCCCTGGTAACTCCAAACTCACGCCCCACTTCCTCCAGGGTACGACTGCGGCCATCTTCCAACCCGAACCGGAGCTGCAAAACCCGGCTCTCCCGGTCGGTCAGCGTGCCCAGCACCTCAGATACCTGCTCTTTGAGCAACTGGAACGATGCGGCATCGGCGGGAGCAGGGGCGGTGCGGTCCTCGATAAAATCGCCCAAGTGCGAGTCTTCCTCTTCACCGATGGGAGTTTCCAGAGACACCGGTTCCTGGGAGATCTTCATGATCTCCTCCACCTTTTCCGGTCCGATCTCCATGGCCGCGCCGATCTCCTCAGGTGTAGGCTCCCGGCCATACTCCTGCAGCAGCCGCCGGTGCTGGCGCATCAGCTTGTTGATGGTCTCCACCATGTGCACCGGAATCCGGATGGTTCGAGCCTGGTCCGCAATGGCCCGGGTAATGGCCTGGCGGATCCACCACGTGGCATAAGTGCTGAACTTGTACCCCTTGCGATAGTCAAATTTTTCCACCGCTCGGATCAAACCGATGTTCCCCTCCTGGATCATGTCCAGCAGGGCCATGCCCCGGCCGATGTACTTCTTGGCCACGCTGACCACCAGCCGGAGATTGGCCTCCGTCAGGTGAGCCTGGGCCCGATCGCCATCGGCCTTGATGTGGTTGTACCTGTTACGGAACAGGGGCTCATACCTGGCCAACTCCGGAATGGAACCGACCTCACTGAAAGTTGCGTCCAGCTGTAGCAACGTGCAGTCTCGAAGCACGTCCACCGTGTCCGGCGCAAGGATCCAGCGGTCCAGCGACAGGTTCACTACCTGCCGGTACACTTCATCCCGCTCCAGATCCAAAGTCTCCGCCAGACTGACCAGCATGTCCTCCGACACCTGGGCATCGATGGCATCGGCCAGGACGGGTTCATTAATCAACTGGGACAGGGTGGGATTGCGCGGCAACTCCAGGTAGTCGCTCAACGCATCCACCAACACGGTGGCCCGCACCAGGCGGCGCAGCAGCGCCTCGGTAAGTTCCCAGTTCCGGGCGCTCTCGTTAAACTCCAGCCGAATTTTCTTGCTCATCAAGTCGGGGCTGCGCAAGGGTCCCAAGTCTACTTTCTCGCCCTTGAAACCGAAGGTCGGCCCCCGCCGCTCCTCCAGCACTTCCCGTTCCAGCGTCTGGCAATATTCCTCGCCCAGCACTTCCTTGCCCAGGGCCAGGAGATGTTTCTCTCCCTCCAGCTTTCGCGCGAGTTCCCGTTCGTCCTTGGCGGCCAGCAACCCGACGCGGCCAATCTCGCGCAGGTACATGCGCACCGGGTCGTCCAAGACCTGAAGGCTCTCAGCCTCAGCCTCCCAATCAGGCTCTTCGCCTTCCTCTTCCTCGATTTCAGCGTCTGCGGGCCCTTCATCCAGTCTGTCCGAGGGGCTGACTGGGTCAGTACGCCCCGGCACCCATTGGTCGTCCTGGTCATCCGGATCGTCCGGGGACTCAACTACCAAGGGTATGGTGGCTACTGCCATACCGCCACCCTCTGCCAGGTCATCCTCTTCCTTGACCACCGCGCCCAGAATACCCAGGTACTTCTCGTTATTCGACGGTTCGTCGTTGATGTCGTACAGGTCCTCTTCCGCGCCGATGTCCTGGCTGGTCTTGTTTCGTCTTACCATATATTGTCACCTTCCACGCGATACATTCTGGGAGTATTGCTTTCTCGATTCCTCGTTGGCCTTTATCCTCCTGTTAAGGACCAATGCTTCCTCAGACGCTTCTTCGGGTACTACCGACGGGTCATCGGAGAAGCGTATCTGCTCAGCCAGTTTAAGCTCTTTCAGTTGCCGCTCTTCCAGGCGGCCGAGAATCTGCCGCAAACTCTCCTGACGTTCCCAGGGTTCCATTGGCGGCAAGCTCATGGATGTCAACCTGTCCAGCTGTTCCCATAATTCGTGCGCCAGGGTCTTCCTGGTTTGCTCTGAAATATTTTCTTCAGGCATGAGCATTTCCGGGGTCTCGCTCCACGCCGAAGTCATCTGCAAATAAATTTCCCGGTTCTCCGGGCGCCTGAAATATTCCGGCGGCAGTCCCCCGCACTCCGGCAATTCATCGGCCAAGTCCGGATACCGCAGCAGCAGCGCCAGGCAGTGCTCGTCCAGCGGGTCACGCTCTTCCGCCACCAATGCCGACCGGTCTACCCCGGTTCGGTTGGCTGGCCGGTTCCCCGCACTTTGGCCGCTGCCTCTTGCGCCGTTTACTGTCCCCGGGGTTCGCTGCCCCACATTGGGGCGATTTAACGTGGCCCTGAGGCTTTCCTCCCTTATAGACAGAAAATCGGCTAGTTTGCGCAAATAACTATCCTGCAGAATCGGTTCCTTCACCGCATAGATGAACGGACTTACCCGTTCCACCATGCGGACCTTGCCCTCCGGTGTGCCCGTATCTATCTGCCCCGAAAGTGCTGGCAGCAGATAATCAAACAACGGCACCCCGTTTCGGACCAACTCCTCCCATTTCCCCGGGGCCTGGCGAATAACCTCGTCGGGGTCCTTCCCATCCGTCAACACCGCCACACGCAGGTTCAAGTCTTCCCGCCGCTGGGGCGAAGTAGAACCACCGGCCTGCCACACCTGTCGGTTCTGAAAAACCTGCCAGGAGGATTCCAGGCTGCGAAGGGTAGCCTGCTGGCCCGCGGCATCAGAATCCAGGGCCATGGTAACCTCCCGTGTTATCCGCAACACTTCAGCCACCTGCTGGTCGGTAAGCGCAGTGCCCATGGAAGCCACGACGTTCTCGTACCCATGCTGATGGGCCGAGATGGCGTCCATGTACCCTTCCACAATCACCATACCCTGCTGCCGTGCCGCTTCCCGGGCCAGGTGAAGGGCGTAAAGGGTGCGACCCTTGTCGAACACCGGTGTACGGCCTGTATTAAGGTATTTGGGCATAGAATCGTCCAGCGCCCTGCTGCCGAATCCGCCCAACTCTCCCTGGCCATTCCGAATGGGAATAATCAACCGGCCACGAAAGGCATCCCGATGTCCCCCGTCCTGATTCTGGAGAACTGCCCCGGCCCGAACCATTTGCTCCGGTGCGAAGCCCTCCTTCCTTAGATAAGCGAAGACGCCCTGTCCGTCAACCGGACTCAAGCCTAGTTCAAACTTGCTGACGCTCTCCCGGCTAATTCCGCGCCCCTCCAGGTAAGACCGGGCGCCCGCGCCGATTGAGGATGCCAGGTATTGCTGGAAAAACTCCCGTGCCGCCTCATTGAGTCGGTACAGGTCATCCTGCTCCGACTGGCGCTCCCGGGTAGGCAGCGTTACCCCTGCCTGTTGGGCCAGTCGCTGCAGCGCCTCTTTGAACTCCAGGTTTTCGGCCTTCATGATGAAGCCGAAAATATCGCCCCCAGTGGCGCAGGCCCCAAAACAGTGCCACGACTGCCGCTCCGGGTTCACGTAGAATGACGGTGTCCGCTCCTGGTGAAAAGGGCAGCAGGCTTTGAATGCCCGCCCCGACCTTTGCAGGGATGCGTAGCCGGAAATCACTTCCGCAATATCCAGGCGTGCCTTTATGTCATCAATTGCTGCCAAGGGCTGAACCAAGAGGGCAGGTTGTTCCTATCGAAATCCATACAGAGAGAAGAGCAAGCAACACTGTCCGCCGGCAATTCTAATGTTACCCGGAAATCGGATACTGGTTACCCATTAAGCCACAAACAAAATTGCAGACCTCCCCTATGTTAGAAATTTACCATACCCCAAATAAAATAACAAGCATATATTTGGTGCGCTTATGAATGATCCGCTGGAAAAGCAAAGAAAAATGGGAAAGCAAACGCTTGGAACTGCGCCAGCATCAAATCAATTCAAGAGCATGGATGAGATGACCGGCTTGCCTGCAATCACCGGGAGTTAGGGACTCCCAAAACGGAGCGTCTACAAGGGGACTTTGTCTGCCCCTGTATCATCGGCCCCGTGGAGTGACACCGAGTTGGCGCCCAGTCGTTCTTCCAGTCGCTCCCGCATATCGTCGCAGTACCCCGTACTTACTACTGGCAGGTCCAGCACCACACGCCGGCCTTCGGTATAAATCTCCAGGTTAACCCGGTCTTTACCCGGGTACTCCAGCAGCAGGGCAATAACCTCTCTTAGCAGGTGGGCGTCCTCAACCGGGTCCTCAGACTCCGTAATTCCCACATACACCGTGCGGGCAGGTGTCATGGTGGCCGCCGTCGTTTCCCCTCCGTTCACGCTCCCGTCACCGTTTCCGTTTGGCCGAGACCGGTAGGAGCCGTTGGGCTGGTGCCGGTAGTTGCCGTTACCGTTGCCGCCATTTCCCCCGTTCCGGTGGGGTGCGGGAGCGCCGTTGCCGTTGCTCTTGTCCGTCTGGCCGCTCTGCGTAGTCGGCTCCGTAATTTCCCTGATGACAGAGGGAGAACTGGACTGTACTTCCTCCGTTAAAGCGGCCGTGGGCACAAAGGCCGACACCTGCTCACAGGCCAGGGAGTACCCGTCGCCGCGCAGCCGCAACTTGCCCGTGGCCTTAACTAGCCTGCCGGTGGCCCACATTTCGGCCGTCCGTTCCAGAACGTCGGGCCAAACCAGTGCTTCCACCTGGCCGCCCAGCAGGTCGAAGTTCACCACCAGGAACTTCTTCTGCTCCCGGGTGTACCGCTCAGTTACGGAGGCAACGTGACCCACCAGGGTGTAGGTCAGCCCCTGCATATCCTCGTCCAGTTGGTCTATGGAGTTGATGCCTTCCCCCACATCGGCGGAGGCCAGGGCCATCAATGGGTTGTAGGATAAGGATACCCCAAGAAGTTCTTTCTCCCAGGCGGCCTTCTCCTCCGCGGAAACGTCCAGCGAATTGAGGGTGATACCGGCCATCTGTGGCGTGTCGGCCTGGTCTACCCCACCAAACAGGCTGGTCTGGCCCGAGTTACGCGTCTTGGTTTCAAGTTGTGCCGTGGCCATTATCTGGTCCAGAGCGGCCAGAACTGCTCCGCGGGAACCCAGGCTGTCGAAGGCGCCTGCCTTAACCAGACTTTCCAGGGTGCGGCGGTTCAGGCCACTCACGTCCGCCCTCCGGCAGAATTCGTCAATGGACTCGAAGGGGCCGTTCTCCAGCCGTTCAGCTACCAGCGGCTTTACCGCCCCTTCGCCCACAGTCTTGATGGCGGCCAGACCAAACCGCAGGCTGGGTGTGGGACCACTGTCCTTGTCGATCGTGAAGAACTCCCCGGAGCGATTAATGTCTGGCAGCAGCACCGGAATCTGCAACTTGGAACACTCGTTGATTGAACTGATGATGCGGTCGGTATTGTCCAAACGGGAGTTCAGCACCGAGCACATATACTCCAACGGGTAATGAGCCTTGAAGTAGGCCGTCCAGTAGGAGATCAGGGCGTAGCTTACGCTGTGAGCCTTGTTGAATGCGTACCCGGCAAAGGGCTCTATCAGGTCGAATACCTGGGTTGCCAGGGGGCGATCGAAACCCTTGCCCAGGGCGCCGTATATGAACCGGTCTCGCTCCTCTGCCATCAGGGAGGCGATTTTCTTGCCCATGGCCTTGCGCACGGTATCCGCCTCACCCAGGGTGTAACCGGCGAACCGTTGCAGAATCAACAGCACCTGGTCCTGGTACACGATGACCCCGTAGGTCTCGTCCAGCAATTCCTTCAGGCTGGGGTGAGGATAGGTAATGCCCCTGCGCCCGTGCTTGGCCTCGATGAAGGTGTCAATGTGCTCCATGGGCCCGGGGCGGTACAGGGCAATCATCGCCGCGATATCGCCCAGGTTGGAAGGCTTCAGTTCCTTGATGTAGCGCTGCATCCCGGCGCTTTCCAACTGGAACAGGTCCGTGGTCTTGCCCGAGGAAAGCAGGTCAAAGGTCTCCTTGTCATCCAGGGGAAGGCGAGACACGTCGATTTTGATGCCCTGGGTCTCGTCCAGCAGCTTGGTGGCCCGGTCGAGGATGGTCAGATTGGTCAGCCCCAGGAAGTCCATCTTCAGCAGGCCGAGCTTGGCCACCGGGTCCATGGAGTACTGTGTCATCAGCACCGGGCTGTTCTCGTCACCTCGAGCCGGTCGCTGCAGGGGGACCGTCTCCGTAAGCGGTTCGTCCGCGATGAGGACCCCGGCGGCGTGGGTACTGACGTGGTGGACGATGCCCTCCAGACCCTTGGCGTTGTCCACCAGGTTCTGGACTGCATTGTCTCCCTCGTATGTAGTGGTAAGTTCCGGGTTTACTCTCAGCGCGTCATCCAGGGTCCGGGTTTTGAATGGAACCATCCTGGCAATGCGGTCCACGTCTCCGTAGCTCATTCCCAGGCTGCGGCCCACGTCCCGCAGGGCCGCCTTGGCGCCCATCGTGCCGAATGTAATTATCTGGGCCACCCGATCGCTGCCGTACCGGTCGATAACGTAGTGGAGTACCTCATCCCGGCGGTCGTCCTGGAAGTCCATGTCTATATCTGGCATTTCCTTCCGCTCCAGGTTCAGGAACCGCTCGAAGACAAGGCGGTATTCCAGGGGATCCACGTCGGTAATTCCCAGGCAGTAAAGAGCAACGCTGGCCGCGGCGCTGCCCCGCACACCGAACATTATGCTGTTGCGGTGCACAAAGTCGCAGATGTCCCAGACCACAAGGAAATAGTTAGCGAACTGGGTGTGCCGAATAACCTCCAGTTCGTATTTCAACCGTTCTTCCGCTTCCGGGGTCGCTCGTGGATAGCGGCGTCGGAAGCCCTCCCAGCAAAGCTGCGCCAGGTATTCGTCGGCAGGAAGGTCGTTGGGAGTGGGAAACTTGGGCAGGTGAGTCTGGCCAAAGCCCAGTTCCACGTGGCACATGTCGGCGATTAGCTGAGTATTCGACAGCGCTTCAGGATAGTCGGAGAAAAGGCGTTCCATCTCCTCCGGAGACTTGACGTAGTAGGAGTTGTCCTCCATCCGCAGCCGCTTTTCATCTTGTACCGTCGTGTTGGTCTGAATGCAGATGTACAGGTCCTGGTAGGGAGCCTCGTGCTGGCGAACGTAGTGCGAGTCGTTGGTAACCACCATGGGGATTCCCAGTTCCTTGCCCAGGCGGGTCAGCCCATCGTTGATAGTGGGCAATTGCTCCACGTGTTCGTGGCGCTGCAACTCCAGGAAATAGCCGTCGCCGAACAACTCCCGGTACTGAAGCATCTTCCGGCGGGCCGCCTCCGTGCTGCCGTCAGCAAGGAGGCGGGGCACCTCCGCCGAGGCGCACCCGGACAGGCAAATGAGGCCCTGATGGTACTGCTGCAAGAGTTCCCAGTCTATACGGGGACGATAGTGAAATCCCTCCAGGTGCCCCGTGGTCACCAGTTGCATCAGGTTGCGGTAGCCGGTGTTGTCCCTGGCCAGCAACACCAGGTGATAGGGACTGCGCTCTGAAGCATTGCGGTCGTGACGACTCCGGTGGGCCACGTAAACTTCACAGCCTATGATGGGCTTGATCCCTGCCTCTTTGCACTCGGAGTAGAAGTCCACCACACCGTAAAGGTTGCCGTGGTCGGTAATTGCCAGGGACTCCATCCCCATATCCCGGACCTGGTACACCAGATCGGGTATGCGGCTAATGCCATCCAGCATGCTGTATTCAGTGTGGGTGTGCAGGTGGGTGAACAACGGGCGAGGGCCTCCATGGTTTCGGTTTCTTCGTTAACCATTGCTCGTTAAAAATTGTTCTTGAACTATTGATTGAACATAATACACTGTCCAGAGATTAGGCGAGCTTGGAGGACTGGGGAAATTTGTGAATATTCCGGGGGCCGGACAATCCGCAAATAGGAATTCCTCCCCGCGAACAATGCGGAAAAGAATGCCGAGTTTCGGAGTCCCGACAATCGGGATACCGGGGTGGCATCGCCGGGCACCCAGGTCACTTCCACCGTGAATAAGGTAACCTTACGTCCCTGACATGGTAAGCTCTCCTGACCCCAGGAGGCGGCGACCTACCATTGTCGAGTAAACCCTACTCATTCCAGGATGACGAAAGGGTTACCCCATTGTTCGGTGTGCAGCGGTAGTCCCACACTTATTGTCATCAACGTCCGCCACTGCCAGTCAGAGTTAATGGCCGGGAAATGAACGGGCCGTGGCTGCCTGTAGAAGGCGCCGCGGCCCATTACCTGTCTGACTATTTTCTCGGTTTGCCGCCGCTTCTTTCGTGAAGCGATTTCTTAGAGTACCTCAGGATTGCTCTTTGAATTGAGAACCTGCCGGCATTAGCCCGTATGAAATGCCTTCCGGACTCGCTCAACCATCAAAAGTCTTCGTCATCCTCCACAATCGCCAGGGTCCTGGACGGCCTGCCTAGCAGATTGGGACGGGAGTCTGTCCTGGCTTTTTCGTCACCCCAAAACGAGGCTTCCAGGTAATTCTTGAACTCCTTCAGCGCGCCGCAAAGACGGCACATCCCGGCGCTGGTGGGCCCGTCTCCTTCCTGGATTACCCAGTGGTGACTGCATTCATCGACAATATTTTCAGTGGGTCTTAAACCGGCGGCCTGCTCGTCAATCATCACTCCCTCCATACCTGTGATGAATATATAGTATTAGTAATCGGCCTTGGTGTCAATACTTTTATTGCCCTTTCCTATAATTTTCTTTTGATATGCTGATAATACCATGAGGTTAATGGTCAGACTAAAGGATTCTCTGAAAGATGTGGGGCGATCTCTTAAGCCGCTAGCTTCTCTATAGAATACTATATATTATATTATTCTATATTTTATTGGCGTTAGGTGAGGGGGTTCAGGCAGGGTCCCCGGTTCCTTTTGCGAAGATCATCCGGCGCATTTGAGGTGCGACGTGCCTGAGCAGACCTCGGCGCAATTGACTCCGCTTGCAAGGACAGGCCCCGCAGGATATTCCTGCGGGGCCGAAGTTCTTCGTCCAGTCCATGCCGGCGGTGCCGTTACCAGCCACCGGGCAACGCTCACTCTATTGCTTTCATCGGGGCTTCTCTATTTCCTGGGTCGTCATTCGGGTAACGCCCCACCCGGCAAGCCACGCCGAGTGCCGTCCGTCGCCGCCGGCTACTATAACCAGCAAATCTTCCGCAGAGGCCAGAATTGGGACCATGGCATCCGGGTCCGACTCATCAATCCACTTGGGCCAGTTTCGGTTGCCGTAGTGCGCTATTCCCTCCAGCCTTTGCAGGGGCATACGGGCATTCTGGAACACATACTCCCGCACGTCCTGCTTGGAAAGCCCGGAGGCGTGAATTTCGGCCGCATGTTCCGGGCATAGCACCAGCGCCATCTGCGCACCCGTTCCAGTCTGGTAGTAGTTGGAAAAGCCGGTTGTACGTATGGAACTCACCAACGTTCGCAGAACCTGTATGCCCGTCGGAGACGTGCTTTCCATGATGACGTACATCCCCCGCACGCCCATTACAGTCACCATGCTGTCGGAGGGGTCCAGGCCCAGCTCCACGTGCCGGGGTTCCCAGGGACTGCGAGCCTCGTTCTCCGAGAAGCAGAAGGTGTACCGCGCCGGCAGGGCAAGCGTCGCCTTGTCCATCTCCCCGGGCACCAGGCCGGCCACATTGCGGACAAACAACCTGAGCGCCCGCCCAATTGAAGCATTGGCCCGGTAGCCTGGGCCAAAGCACCCGGAATCCCCGTTGATACCCAGCTCCCCCGCAATTGGGCCGTTGACTATGACCGCCGGCGCCGCCCCGCCGGTGGTTGCCTGGACACCGGCGATGTTAAAGCCGGGCTGCATGGCGGCCTTCACCGCCCCCACTACCACGGGAAAATGCTCTGGTCTACACCCTGCCATTACAGCATTAATGGCGACTTTCTCCAGCGTCACCTCGGCATTCCGGGGTTGCACTACTCCCAGGCTGGTCGAAGGGTCCTGCCCGTAATACAGCAGCATTTTCCGCACCAGTTCTTCCGTTGCCGGCACCACCGGCAATCCGTCAGTCCATCCCTGCTGCTCGTAGTAGTCCTGAATGGCGCCAAAGTCTGCGGAGACCTCAACGCGGCGGGATTGAATACTCAGTGGGTTCATTATTATTGCCCCCGGTTCGGTGTCGGCAGGAAAGGAACAATCTTTTCCACCAGGGAAGCCAGGTTCCGAGTCTGTATCCAAACGTGGCCTTCACCCTGGAACTTCATCACCAGACCTTCGCCACCACCTATGAGGGACCGGATACCACCTACCTTGCCTATTGAATACTGTACGTCGTCGCTAAATGCCACCAGGTGCCCGGTGTCCACTATCAGCTCCTTGCCAGGTTCTACCGGCAGCCGCTTGATGGCCCCGTAGGAGTTGTAATATACCGTCCCTTCTCCCCTCTCGGAGAACGCCCGCAAGAAGAAGAGGCTCTCCCCACTGAAGAAACCGCGAAAACCCTGGAACTGGGAGTCCGTCTGCACGTTCTCCGTACAGGCCAGGAAGGAACTCGACTGGATGAACAGGTTCCGTCCTTGAGGCAGGGTGAATGAGCCAATATCCCCCGGCGTTGAAGGAGCCAGGCACACCTGTCCTCCGCCCCGCTGGGCAGTGAAGGTGTTAATGAAAAAAGACTCGCCACCCATCATCCGCCGGATGCCGCCGAAGATACCCCCGCCGGCAGAGCCGGTTTTCATCTCCACCCCCTCCTGGGCCACCATGGCGCCCGGCTCCGCTTTGATACTTTCGCCAGCCTCCAGCGCCACGGTGAGCATGGCATAACTGGGGTCAAACTCAATTGCCGTCTGCATCCACTATCTCCTGATCCCTTCTAATCTATCCACAATAAAACAAACGCCGGAGCCTTGGACTCCGGCGCATAACTTGACTGGAGTACCATTAAGGAGCGTTTCTAGCCCTTGGTGAGCAGGCCAACTATTTCCCCGGCATACTCGTGCGCCAGCTTCTGCACTTCCGGTACGCTGCGTGATGCCAGAGGGCTGGGCAGCACCACTATTCGCACCCCGGGCATTCCCAGGGAAGCGGCCCGAGCGTGCGCCGCCCTGGTAAAGGCGCTGGTTATGACGCTGACCGACGGAACCCCGCGGGATTCGGTTACTACCGTGTCGTGGAGACCCCACGCCGTGCAGGAGCCTCAATCGGCTATGCCATGCACAACGGCATCGCACTCCTCCACCAGTTCGTCTATGGTCTCGTCCGCGCAGGGCATGCTGAAAGTGAACTTGGATGCGTAAACCACCTTTTTCGCCTTGTACTCTTCCTCCAGCACCCGCTGCAGTTCCAGCAAAAACGAGTCGGCGTGGTACTTCCGGTTCTCCAGCAGGCCCACGACTTTTCCTTCCAGGCTCGGAATCTCGGCGCTAATGCCCCGTTCTTCCGGTACTCCCTCTGGACGCGGGTCCAAAATCTGAATAGTACCGGCGCTCGTAACCATGGCTTTTACCCCCTATTACATTGGGAACCAGAAATTAATAGCAAAGAGCAGGGACGTTCAATTACGCTCCTACACTCCGCACTCGACCAGCGTTGAAAATTCTTGGTTCTTTAGTTGCTAGCGGAAACTACTCGCCCAACTGGAAGAACTTCCCTTCAGTCTTTATGGCAGGGGCAATAACCATTTCTGCCTGGTGAAAATCCCGGATAGTGTATGCCCCGCACATTCCCATGGCCACCCTCAACGCCCCCACCAGGTTTTGGGTGCCGTTGGTGACCGATGTCGGACCGTACATTATTTCCCTAAGTGACGCCTTGGTTCCCACCTTAATGCGCGTACCCCGGGGCAGTTCCGCGTGGGCGTTGGCCATACCCCAGTTGTAGCCACGGCCGGGCGCTTCCTCCGCCTGGGCGAAGGGAGTGCCCACCATCACGCCGTCGGCTCCACTGGCAATGGACTTGCACAGATCCCCACCGGTGCGAATGCCGCCGTCGGTTATAACATTTACATAGCGGCCCGTGCGGTGGAAGTAGTCCTGCCTTGCCGCTGCGCACTCCAGCGTCGCGGTAACCTGAGGCACACCCACCCCGGTAACCTCCCGGGTGGTGCATGCAGCGCCGGGACCCACTCCAACCAGAATACCCTCCACCCCGGTCTCCATCAGTTCCATGGCCACGTCGTAGCTGACGCAATTGCCCACCACCACCGGCGCGCTGAGCGACTCAATCAACTCCGAGAAGATTAGCCCATGGTAACTTCGCGAATAGTGCCGCGCAGTGGTAACCGTTGATTGGACAACCACAATATCCGCCCCGGCTTCCACCGCCACGGGAGACATTCGCTTGGTATTCTGGGGAGTAAAAGCAATCGCGCAGGTTGAACCTGCGCTTTTTATTTCCTCCACCCGCTGCCCGATCAAGCTGTCCTTGATCGGTTCGGCGTACACCTGCTGAAGGTATTGGGTCACCTCCGATTGGGGCATGGACGTTATTTCTTCCAGAATCGAATACGGGTCCTCGTACCTGGTATAGAGTCCTTCGCCATTAAGTACCCCCAGGCCACCCATATCATGCATCATCGTGGCAAACCTGGGAGACACCGTACCGTCCATGGCGGAAGCCAGCATGGGAGCTTCAAAAGTGCATTCGCCGATGGTCATCGCAGTGGATGTCAATTCGGGATTAATGGTTACGTCGCCGGGAACAATAGCTACTTCGTCGAAGCCGTAAGAACGTTCCAGTTCTTTGAACAGGCGTCTTGACATCCCAGCACACCTCTCTTATGCAAGAAATTTAATCTATAGAATTTAGCAGGGCAGCTATGGCCTCGTCAACCGGAACATTGCTTGCCCAATAGCTGGGAACCATGCTCCTGCACAAAGTTCACCCGACAAGTCAACCTCCCCGGAATCTGGCTCCGCAAGGCCGGCATTCATCAGGACGCTCTCCTGGGCGGCATAGGGCAGGGGATTCATCCTCGGGCGGCCAACCCTAATTCGTCTGCAGGCTAATCGCCCTATCTCGCCCGTGTCCTTCTTCCCGTCCCCAAACAAATTTCTCCACAAAGTACAAATTCCGCCTTCTGGCATATTTTCTATTCCACACTCAAATTTTGCCTTGGCGCTCTTGAACATTTATTTTGGGCCGACTGTTAATGTTTCATCATCCTGTTTTGCTCTAATATTCTCACTACATCTAATAGTTGATAAGAATTCGTAATTCTTTCCACCAGTTCACCAATATTTCTCTCAATCCATCCAGAGCACAATCCATAAACGTATTGACAGTGAATGATGAATACTATATAAAAGCACGAACCTCGCGCAGGAGTACTTTCCCTTTCAGGAGGTGAACGAAAAATATTTTGCTAGAATAAGAAATATTTGAGCGGTTACCCCAAAGATGTCTAGCTGGAGGAGGACTTACATGAGATCAAGAAAATTGACAAAAGGCCACTTGTTTGGCCGTGTCCTTGCGTCCATGCTGGTGTTGCTGGCTTTATTTGCGGTTGCCTGCGGTTCGTCCCCAGCTGCAGAAGAGCAGCAGACCACAACCGAAGCGACTCAGCCGGAAACTGCCCGACCCGAGGCCCTGGCAATACCCGCGACCCAGGCTCCGGCGCCGGCAGCCTCGGCTCAGGAACCGGCTCAGTCCGGTTCTCAGGCGCCCGCTCAGGAGCCTGCTTCCCAGCCGGCCAGCGAGGCTCCGGCGCCCACGGCAGCGCCCCAACCTACTCAGGCGCCACCCCAGATGGCCGCGTCGGCCAGGGACACCTTGACCTTTCTCACCGCTGAGGAACCAACCACCATCGGTGCCGCCAGCGCCAACTGCGGCGGCAACATCCAGAACACCATCTGCGACGACCTGGCCAGCGATCCTTTGACCTGGATTGACGACCACAACAACTATGAGGTTGTAGGTTTGACCGGCGTTGAAGGCTGGGAACAAGTTGGTCCGGACCGATGGCAGTTCAAGCTGCGCCAGGGCACCACCTTCCACAATGGCGCCCCCTGGAACGCGGAGCAGGCCAAGTTCTGGATTGACTTCTTTGGCGACGAGGAGACCAGCGGCCACCATAACTCCAACGACTTCAGCTTTCACGGCGTCATAAGTGGGGAAGTGGTGGACGATTACACCCTCGACGTGGTGTGCGGCAAGGCCTGCCCTATTCTGCCTCGTACCACTATTTTCACAAAATTCCAGGACGTAGGCTGGTTCCTGGAGGCGGTCGGGGCCTCCTCCTACGCGGATTTGCCTGAGGATTTCCCGGCTGAAATCGAGCGGATGACCGTTGGCTTGGGTCCCTACAGGATTGTGGAATGGGACACCGGCCTGGAGATCACCCTGGAGGCTTACGAGGGATACAATCCCAATCCCGCCACCAATTACTCGCGGGCGCCATCAATTCCAAACCTGGTTCAGCAGTGGCGCAACGAGCCTCTGGTACGGGCCGCGGCCTTGTCGGCAGGGGAAGCCGACTGGGCTGAAATAGCCTTCCAGGACCGGAATCTTGCTCCCCAGTGGAAGTCGGCCACCAACAACGAGGCTTACGTCTACGCCGTCGACACCGTGCACCATCCCTGGCTGCGCCTGAAGGAGGTTCGAGAAGCACTCAACCTGGCCATCGACTGCGAGACCCTGATGGAAGAGATCTTTGACGGCGTTCTTGAGTGCTACGGCAATATCGCCCAGACGGGCACCGTCGGCATCACCCCGGAGAACTCGGCTGGTTATCCTTACGATCCGGAACGTGCCGAACAACTGCTCCAGGAAGTGGGCTATAGTGAGGATGCCGAAGACAGCCTGATCAAGCTGCACATTCGCTCCCAGCGGGTTCCCAAGGACGTTGAATACGCTGAGGCGGTGGTAACTTTCTGGAGGGACGTGGGCATCAACGCCGAACTCCTGGTGGTGGAGTCCTCAATCCACGCCGGCACCGGCAGGTCCAACTGCGGCCACGGCCGTACACGGGAAGACTTCGACAATGCTCCGGGCGCTGACTTGCATGAAAAGTGCGCCAACCTGGGCCCCGGTCAGCCTAACTTCGCTTCCATGCACATTACCGCCCCGGCAACATCCACCGAATCCCTGGACTTTTCCAGGCAGGGCATCCTGCGGAACAGCTGCTACAGCCGCTCCAGCGGGGTCTGCTACCAGTACCTGGAGGAAATGATAGAAGAGGCCAACGCCACCCCGTCCGGCGACCTGCGCCGCCAGCGCATGGAAGCCGTTGCCGACCGGGTACACTTCGACTATCACTTCGTACCCAACTTCCTGGTGGTCCAGATTTACGGTCTTTCCGCGGACCTGGAGTGGGAACCCCACTATGCGCCGCGCATTAGGGCCAACACCATGGACTTCATTGCTCAATAGGCCCTGATGGTTCGGGCCGTGCGGACCCGGCAACTAGAACGGCAAGCGCCCCAGCCAAATGGTTGGGGCGCATTCAATATGTTCACTATTATTTCTGCCAACTCCCTTGCGCTCTCTTTCGCCAAAAGCGCCGGCAGCGCTGTAATCTGAAACCCGCGCGAGGTCAATCAGTCTTCCGGGTCCTCCCCCAGTACCAGGTCCCGCAGGGTAACGATTCCAATGGGATTCCGGTCGTTGTCCACCACCAGGGCCCGGGCGACATTATGATCCGTCATCAACTTTACGGCGTTGCGCACCATCATCCTGGGAGGCAGCGTAAACGCGGGCTTGGTCATAACCTCATAAACATTGACCCGCTCGGAGGAGCGGTTTCGCGCCACCACCTGCACGGCTACGTCCCGCAGCAGCAATAGGCCTGCTTCGTCGTCTTCGTCGCGGCGCATCACCACCAGCGAATTAACCCCGTACTCCCGCATCATGTTTATGGCTTGCAGCACAGTTGCCAGGCCCTCGATGACATGGAGGTTGGTGGACATCACATCTTCCACCCGCAAGTTAAAGTACTCGTTCATATTTCCTGCTCAACCTCTTCCCGAATGGCGGCCATTTGCGTGACCAGTCCTACTGCGTCTTCCACGTCAATCTGGAATGCTATACCGGAGCCTCCTTGGGTATCGAAGCCCGCCGCATCCCTGATACGTTCCAATATATACCTCGCCCTTATATCAGCCACCAGGAACATCACCAGGTCCCTTTGGGCCTCCACCCGCAGCCCGAAAAAAGTCCTTTCTGGCAGCAGCCCCTCTCCCCGGACACTGGTTATTATTGTCGCGCCGGTGGCGCCGCCGGACCGGCCCGCTTCTATTACGGCTTCCGTCTTGCTGTCACTGACCAGGGCGACGATCAGCTTCATCCTCATTAGTTTCTGTTACCCCCCTGTGCATTGGCCGGACTTCGCCGACGTGCGATTTGGGATGATGCAAAGCTGTATGCCAATACAGTCATTATGGGGAAAACGCTGGCAAAGGCAATAAGTCCAAACCCGTCTATCAGTGGACTTCTGCCCGGAATGCTCGCTGCCAGCCCCAGCCCCAGGGCTGCCACCACCGGCACGGTAACTGTTGAGGTGGTCACCCCGCCGCTATCGTAGGCCAGCGGTATTATGGTCTTGCTGGCGCGGAAAGTCTGTACAATTACGACCACGTAGGCGGCAATGATGTACCAGGGCAAAGGCGTGCCCGTTACGATGCGGAAACAGCCCAGAGACACCCCTATGGCCACTCCCAGGGCCACCGCTATCCTGAGCCCCCAGGACTTGATCGCCCCCCCGGAAACCTCTTCAGCCTTCATTGCTACGGCAATCAGGGCCGGCTCGGCCACGGTGGTTGCGAACCCAATAGCTGCCCCGAAGGCATAAACCAAGAGGTAGTTGCGCCAGTCGATCTCTCCCT
The DNA here is from genome assembly GCA_964291565.2 of Dehalococcoidia bacterium. Lineage (GTDB taxonomy): Bacteria > Chloroflexota > Dehalococcoidia > Lucifugimonadales > UBA3495 > Bin22. The sequence goes on along the minus strand of OZ219949.1, from coordinate 2,442,473 downwards.
TTTCCCCCAGGGTTCCCAGCATTTCCGGGGCCGTCAACTGTGCCGCCATAGTCTCCCCAATAGGGAAAAGCGCCTCTTCCAGGCCAATCAGGAAGAGGGCCAGGCCCACTAGCACGAAGCCGAAGCCCACTATCATCCGCCGGGGTTGGGGCAAGCGTCGCCGGAGTACTACCACCTGGAAAAAGCCCAGCAACAGCACGATGGGGGCCACATCTTTCACAGTACGGAGGAGGGTAGTCAGCAGCGTGTCGAAGAAACCTTCGCTCATATCACGATTCCATAAGCCATGACGCAGATCATCGGCGTAAGGCTCGCCAGGGCGATTATCCCGAACCCATCCACCAACGGGTTCCGGCCTCTGATGGTCGTGGCTAGGCCAACACCCAGGGCCGTCACCAGCGGCACCGTAATCGTGCTCGTAGTCACGCCGCCCGAGTCGTAGGCCACGCCAACTATTTCCGCCGGCGCAAGAACGGTCATCAGCGTGACGAGGAGATATCCCCCAATGATCAGCCAGTGAATAGGCCAGCCCTTCAGAATACGGAGCACGCCAATAAGCACCGCGATTCCCACCGAAACTGCCACTACCATGCGCAGGTTAAATGCATAGCCGGACCTGGCCTCGGCATCATCAGGAATTACCCCTCCCTCCGATGCTACTTTCGACGCTTCCTCGGCTATGGCAATCAGCGCCGGCTCGGCCACGGTAGCGCCAAAACCCAGGCAAAAAGCGAAGGAAAGCAGTGCAAGCAGGCTCCCCTTGCTGGCAAAGCTCTGTGCCAGTGTTTCCCCCAACGGAAAAAGTCCGTACTCCAGTCCCTGCATGAACAGGGAAAGCCCTCCCACTACGCAGAGCAGACCCACCGTCACTCCCACCAGGTTAGGAAAGGGCTGCTGCAATACCGCTATCTGAAAGAAGCCGATGACCAGAATGATTGGAGCAAGATCTCGGAGGGATACCAGGAGACGGCGCAGAGCCCAGATGAGTGGTCGGGCCAGCCTCTTTACAAGAGGGCGCTGGACTTGCCGGACCAGCGTGTAACGGGGGGGAGATTCAAAAAACATCGGTATCCGGCTGCTCGAAGCCAGTCTATACCGCCGATTGGAGACCGGTGCCTGGCAACGCGAATAAGCTGTAGGCGTCCCCCACACACTTCCTGCCCTTTGGACTAACCTAACTGGAACTGCTATAGGCGCAAGCCAACTGTAGGGGTCAACACTCGGTGGATACTAGCATTCTCCCGGCCAGTAGTTAAACGGAAAACTGCTACCGATTTAAGCCAAAGTGAGGTTGAAGTTCCTGACAACATCCCTCGCTTCGACCCGGTGCTTGTCTGGCCGGCTTGCCTCACAAACAGACTATGGCTTGATCAGCGATGCCCCAGCGCAAGGCCGGTCTCCCTGGACCAGAACACTGACCGGCAGCAACAGGGACTAAATGGGGCCGTCGGGCTCCAGCCCCAGCATCACCCTGCCGAACTGCTGGCCACCCAGATCCATTATCAGCCCGTCCCGGTGGGCAACCGCCTGGGCATCCCGGTGGAACCGCTGTAAGGGCTCCGAATCAAAGAGCGCGTGGCCCCCGCTCAGGTCGAACAGGCGGTTGACGGCCTGCAGGCCCAGTTGGGTGCAGAATGCCTTGTCCCGCCGGAACTTGGCCCGCTCTATCGTATTGAACGGTTCTCCATCGCGTCCCTTCCTTAGTGTTTCGGCCACGTCTTGTTCCATCAGGGCCGCCGCCGCGTCAATCTCGGCGCAGGCCTGGGACAAGCGCAAGTGAATAGCGGCGGAATCGGCAGTCCGCCCAGGTCCCGAAGTCCCCGACAGCCTGACAACAAACTCGTCGACCATTCCCTTGGCCAGACCGATCATGGGCGCCACCAGGTCCCATCCCAGCAACACCGGAATGGGCACGCGATAACGGTCTTGCCCGTGCAGTTCCCAGGCGCTGAGGTCACTATCCCCGGCCGTGGAGACCTCCAGCAACCGATGAGCAGGGACAAATGCGTCCTCAACCTCGATATTCTTGCTTCCCGTTCCCCGGAGGCCCGAGACAAACCAGTTGTCTACGATCCGGTATTCTCCTTTGGGCACCAGCACCCAGTTGCGTGGGCCGATACCTGCCACGCCCAGCATTATCCAGTCGGCCGAGTCGCACCCGCTGGAAAATTCCCACTCTCCCGTAAGGCGGTATCCTCCTTCCACCGGAGTGCAGGTGGACCTGCCGGGGCTGAGGGAACTCGAGCAGAGGGCATCCGGCCCATCTCCGAACACCTCTTCCTGTGCCTGCAGTGGCCAGTACCCCACCAACCACGAGTGGGCCACCCACAAAGAGTAACACCAGGAAGTGGAAACGCAGCCTCGGGCCAATTCGATGCCAGCTTCGTGTCCGACGCCGTATTCGACGTCCAGTCCACCAAACTTCCCGGGAACACCCACGAGATGCAGGCCCGCTTCTTTCATGTCCAGAACCGATTCGGCGGGGACACGGCGCATTTCTTCGGTCAGGCGCGCTCGATCTTTGAGTACTGGCGCAAGCTCACCAGCTCTCTTCAGCAGAATATCGCGGGACAGTTCCTGGGTGGAGATTACGGGCCTGGCGGTCATAAAGCACCCTTTCCGAAAGTGGATCTGGGCTGCCGGCGAATCAATCGTTCCGGCCCAATACTACAGTCGACGTATGTAAAGGGCAATGGAGGAAAACGCCCGGTTACTTCTGCTCGTCCTGGTCCAGTCGTTCTGAGAGGCGGTTAAGAGCCTCCTGGGTAGCGCGAATCTCCCGCAAAAGCTGGTCGCTGGATGGAGGAGACTGCAATTCCTCGAGGCGCTCACGCTTGGCCTCGTCGAGGTTGTTGATAATGATGGCTATGAACATGTTGATTACCACAAAGGTTCCCAGGACCACAAAGCTCACAAAGTATATCCAGGCCAGGGGGTGCCGCTCCAGGGCCCGGTTCATTACCTCCGTCCACCCTTCCAGGGTGATGATGTTGAACAGGGTAAGCAGCGAGACCCCCAGATTCCTCCAGTTCTCAGGATCATGCTCGTGGAAAAGGTGGTACCCCATTATGGCGTAGATGTAGACCACTATGCTCATCAGCAGGATGACGTGGACTACGCTGGGAATCGAACGCACCAGGGCCGCCACTATCAACCGCAGGTCCTGAATGGCCGACACCAGCCGCACTATCCGCAGCAGCCGGGCCAGGCGGGCCACCATGGCAAACTGCCCGGTTGCTGGCACCAGGGCAAAGACGATGACCAGAAAGTCGAACACATTCCAGCCGTCCAGGAAGTACCGGTGGGAGCGGGGGAAGTGGGCCAGGAGCTTGATGGCCGCTTCAACGATGAAGATGCCCAGGGCTATCTGATTACCCCAGTGCATTACTCCCCCATATTTCTCGACCAAGCTGGGAGAGGTCTCCAGCCCCAGCAGTACGCCGTTGGCAACAATTACACCAATGATGAAATATTCCAGGGAGTGGGAGTTGGCAAGCCTTGAGGCAAGTTCAACCAGTCGTGTCATGGGTGGTGAATGGCGCTTTCAGTCGCTGACCTGTTTTCTTAGGATTGGTTGCCATGCCCGGGACGCAAGACCTGACCAGCCATCTTCTGGCCGGCAGTCCGCAGCCAAAGCGGAAACAGTTTAGCATACCGTTCCGGCACGCAGTCACCTTGCGGCGGCCCCAAGTCCCAGTACACCTTTGTGGCAGCCCAACTGGGGAAAAGGAACGCCGACCCCCTACCGGCAGTCCTCCGGGTAAACCGTGTTCAGCTTAGGTCGACGGTTCTCTTCTCGGGGCGGGCCCGGTTACTACTCGTCCTCGTACCAGCCCGACGCAAAAATGTACCCGTCGTGCAGCACGGCAAAGGTGTGCTTCCGCTGGTTTTCGCCCGTATCGGGATTTACTATTACGTAGCTAGACCAACTACCTGACTCAGTGGCCGACAGCAGGTCATCACCGTAATAATAACCCGTGGCATCCACCCTCTGGCTGGGGTCTCTGCCCCTCAGTGCAGGGTTTTGATGGCCTATGGTGACGCCGGTCTCCGCATCAACAATGAAGGCGTACCATTGGCCGTCCACACTTTCTTCCGTGTCGTAATAGGCCAGCGTTTGCTCCAGGCCCAACGCGTTATACAGATTGATGGCCTGTTGCACCACAGACTTGGTGTAGGCTTCCACCTCGGTCTTCCTGGGACCTTCTTCGTACCAACCCGACCCGAACACAATGCCGTCGTGGAGCACCATCAAGGAGTGCTTGGTTTCCAGAGAGCCCTTGGCCGGATTTGGAAAAGTATATTCGAACCAGCCTCCGTCTTCGTCGGCGGAAGCGGCAACGGCAGCGCCGGCGGGATAACCGTTTGGACCAATGACTTTCGAATTGTGCGTGCCTGCCAGGCCGGGATTGGCGCCGTGGGCGATTAAGTTGCCGCTCTCGGCATCACCCAGGAACATATACCATTGACCATCGACACTCGTTGTCGAGTTATAGTAGGCCAGCGTGTCTTCCAGACCCACAGCGTTATAGAGGTTGATGGCCTGCTGCACGTAAGCCCTGGTATAGGCCGGGCCATCGGTCTTGCTGGGGCCCTGCTCGTACCAGCCTGATCCAAACATCATTCCGTCGTGCATCACCATCCAGGAATGTTTGGTTTCCGCTGCGCCGGTTGCCAGGTTTGGAAAAGTGTAGTCGAACCACTCACCGTCCTCGTCTGCGGTGGCGTACACTGCCGCACCCGAAGGATAGCCGTTAGGGCCCAGGATGTCGTTGACGTTCTTGCCTACCTGTGCCGGGTCGGCGTGGGCCACCATAATCTCGTTCACGTCAACAATGAACACGTACCACTGCCCGTCGACGCTCCCAGGCCAGTTGTAGTAGGCGACGGTGGCTTCCAGCCCTTCCGTCTCGTACATCTTTATTGCGGCCCGCACAAAATACTTGGTAAATTCTTCCGGCATCCACCGGGGCGGCGCGGGCGACTCTTCCTCCAATTGCGCCACCGCTCTCTGCAGTTCCAGCAAATCTATGGAGGCTGCCTCGCCAGCCGGACCCACTGGACCTTCCGGGCCCGATGGACCCATGGGTCCGGTCGGACCTGCCGCGCCCTGTTTTCCCGCTGGCCCTGCCTCGCCAGCCGGACCAATTCGGCCCCGCGGTCCCGGCGGTCCGGCCGGACCACCAAGCCCTGGAGCCCCTTGAGGGCCCGCCGGCCCGGCCAGACCGGGTTCGCCCATAACACCCTGAATCCCCGGTGGTCCCTGCTGACCCTCCGGGCCGGTCGCACCCTGGCAGGCCGCCAGAGTGAGCATCAATGCAATCATCAGGAAAATTGTGAGAAAGGGACGCATAATTACCTCCCCTGTCAGGTCTCGTTCACCGTCAAGGTTAGCAAACTTTCGCGCTCTTCGGCAGACTTTCCGAGGGGTTAAGGAGATTCACACGCCAAATGGAATGGTTCTTGAAAGGGGGAAAGACAGAGACCTACTGTTCTGACATCGTACCAACCCTTTGGGAAACCCACCAGAGCAGCCTGACCCTGAGCAGCCGAATACAAAATCGGGGCCGGGCTGCCGGCCCCGAGGCGATATGCCTGTTTGCTCTGGTGCAAGCTCCCAAGAAATGGGGCTACCACGACTTCAATACCGGCAACACCTCATCAGCAAAAAGCTTCAGGCCTCTTTCTGACACCTCAGGAGGTGTACCGCCAAAGCGGAAGGCCACATTCAGCTCAAACTCTCCCAGCAGCTCCCTGCGGTCCTCCAGGCCCCGCAGGATTTTGTCCGGCGTGCCCCAGCTTGCCGCCTTCATAAAGCCTTCCACCGCGCCCTCCAGCCCGGCGGCGCGGGCAATCTCTGCCTTCTGCTGGTACGCCCCGTAGCCCTTCACGTCGCGGAAGTGGTCGCCCAGGAACTCATAGTGGTGGAAGTTGCTCTCCACGAACTTGCCCTGGTACCGGCGAGCCTCCTCCTCGCACTGGGCCAGGTCTTCGCCGCAGATGACAAACTCGGTTATCATCAGCGCCGGCGGCTCCGTGCCGTGAAACTCCCGGTGCAGGGCGCGCCCCCGCTCGATGCCCGGCATGCGCATCTCCCAGGGCCGGTCGGCGAACATGATGATGTGGGCCCCCAGTTGCGCCGCCGACATTACCGATTCGTCGCTGGCCGCCACTGCATAGATGCGCCCGTCAAAGGAATGCTGGGGTCGGGGCCGTATCTCCGTCCGCAGTTGTGGGTAGTAGGGCCCGTCGCCCTCCATGTGCCCCGTCTGCAGCGCCTCCACGATCATCGGCGCCGCCTCGTCAAAGCGGTCGCGAGACTCGTCCATGCTTATACCAAAGGTCTCAAACTCCCGCCGGGCCAGGCCCCTGCCAAAGCCCAGCCGCAACCGTCCGCCGCTGAGCAGATCCAGGACGGACGCATTCTCCGCCACCCGCAGCGGGTTGTGCCAGGGCAGAATCACCGCCGCCGTCCCCACGTCAATGTCCGGGTGTTTCGCCGCCAGGTGAGTCATCAGCTGCAGGTTGTCCGGCACGAAGGAATAATCGTTGAAGTGGTGCTCCGCCGACCACAGGCAGTCAAACCCCGAGTCCGCGGCAATCTCCGCCAGCCGCAGTTCCTCTTCCCACATCCGGCCGTCCGAACCCTCCTCCCAGCCATAGCTGGAGAAGATCATCATCATTCCCACGTCCATCGGTTTACTCCTTACTGTAGCTCATGAAGGTTCTGAATAACTCCCTTCCCCCTTCACTGGGGAAGGCTAGGATGGGGGTGACGGTCAAATCAGTAAGCCGGCCTGGCCGCATACGGCGTCAACTGTATCTCGTGGCTCCAGCACGACTTGTCCTGGGTGTGCAGGTAATAGAAGGCATCTGCAATGGCCATGGGGTTGACCAACAGATTTGGGTCTTGCCCGGCCCGGGCCCGCGTCCCCGGCGAATCAATCGTCCCGTCAATGACCACGTTGGCGACGTGTACCCCGTACTCCGAGTACTCTTCCGTCAGCGCCTGGGACAGGGTGCGCATCATCACCCGGGGGTAGTACAGCGACTGACCCGTGTACCGCTTCCGGCCCCGCAGCGACGCCGGGTTGTTGGAGAACAGTATCGACCCTTCGCCCCGTTCCCGCATGGCCGGCAGCACCTCTTTGGCCACCAGGAAGGGGCCGCTGCTGGAGATGTGCTGGGCCGTCTCGAACATTTCGTAGGGCATGTGCTCCAGCAGTTCCATCTCCGGCGGCAGGTCCCGCCCCTCCAGGTACCCGGCGTTGTACACCAGCACCAGCGGGTCGCCGGCTTCGGCCCGTATCTGGGCAAAGGCCTCGGAAATGGACTCCCCCGACGCCAGGTCCAGTTCCACGACCAGGGTGTCGCCGCCCTGCTCCCGGATGGCGGCGTCCAGCGACGCGGCATTGGCGGCATTGCGAGTGGTCAGCACCGTGAGAAAGCCCTCCTGGGCAAACTTCTGGGCAATAGCCCCGCCCACGCCAAACCGAATCCCCACGGGCAGGCCGCTATCATCAATAGCCCCCCCGTGAATCAACTGTGTATTCCGCCCATCAGCCTGCCATTTGGAAGTAGCGCCGATAACTACGGCTACGGGTTTACTGTTGGTGGTCATGAGTTGGCTCCTTGTTGCAGAAACAAATAATTCATTAACCATTCCAGTAGGGAGTGTTGCCATCCGAACGACTTCCTTGCACTTGAACGACAGCAGAGAAAGCCAACATGGGACGAACGTTCTCTGTTACTAGGGCAAAACGCTTACCGTACAACGGCCTCTCCCCTCGAAATCGCCCCTAAACTTTAAACGGTCAGCGATAGCATTTTCGGGGTCATATACGACAAACAGAATGTGTGCTTCTTGAGGATATTTGGTTAAGTCAGCAGCCATCCCCTCCGTAATCCTGCTTGGTGTACTAGACCTACGAATATATTTGCCCTCGATTAGCAAATGGCCCCTATCAAGGGAAAAATCCGGTATCACTCCTGCCCTGGCGAAAGGCACAGCTGGATGTTCTCTTAACAATTCCTCGCGCCAATTATCCAGCAATCCTTCAATCTTGTCATTTAGGTCAATTTCGTTCTTGGGTGCAACACTTCTAAACAAGAGGGGCAACGCTGTATCAATTCGGCTTTCAATTGCTGCAACTAAACGTTCGATAGGTGCCTTAAGGAATTCTCTGTCGGAAACGACTTTTAACAGAGAATCGTGTATGAGTGGCGCGAACACTTTTTCGTGGATATTTCTCATGCGCCGAAGAGCGGATCCAACTTGATCTCCGTGCCTAGAGCATAAGACCCAGATCCTTTCTACCAATTCCTGCTCATCCTCGACTCCTGGCACCCAACCCAATAACTCACTAAGTTCACCCAAACTCTCATTGTAAAATTGTTGAAGGTTCCAACTTGAGAAATTTGCCGCCTGACGGAGATAATCGACAGCAGTCGTTTTACCTTCGGCTGTTGGGATTGCAGAGGTAATGATATTTGTGGCGTAAAGATTGTCATTATCGAGTCCGTCGGCACTAGCTCCATAGATGCCGAGGCGCCGATCTACACATTGAAAGCATTCCCCGCAATGAGTGGCGTTTCGTCCAGAATTGTATGTGTGACTGCATGAAACGGAGCTCGGCAACAAGTGCCCATGTCCTGAACCAATGATAGTACCAATAACATCTGACTTGGTATGCCACAAGAATGGAGTTTCTATAGCGAATGGTCTTTCCGCAATTGTTGAAAACAGCGACGTCAAACGCCCTACCGTCTGGGGATGGGTTGTTCGGCTCGCACGAGAATTAATGAGATCGTCTCTGCGCGAGAAGTTTAGGCTTGTTACTCCATTCTCATAAATGTAGAAACGGTCAAGACCCAGTGCAGTTGCCAGGCTGAAAGCGATGCTTCCGTACAAAAACGACCTGCTTCGTTGCGTTTCTTCCCTTCGACCGCCTCCCCGCAAGTGAGTCTTGAATTGATAGGAGCTTACACGCCCACCGTACTCTCTTTTCAGCGAGCTAGACAGTCCTCGTTGCGTCCTAATAGTCCCGACCTGCGAAAGGTGGCTTACTAGGCAGATCCGTTCATCGGTTTCGGTAAGTCTCTGAAGTGCTCCAGCTAATGAGTCAAGGCCCCCCGAAAATAGCATGACAGAATCCCCTTCATCACCTTCGAGGGAGAAGACTTCACTGTCAAACAACCCTGTGGGATCCGTAATGTGGCCGGGTTGAAAGATAAACCTATAGCCTCGGTCGCCGGTCGCGAAACGTAGGGCGACCTCCAGTTCCCTGCCCACGCTTGGCTCAGACCAGAAATCGTAATCTCTCACTCGCACAATGAAGCAGAGACTTCTGGACCAAGACTGATACTCCACTGCCTCTCTTGAACCCCTGGATGTTAATCTATCAGCCGCAAATACGTATGCCGCAATTTCCAATAGGTCCAAGTATCTGTCAGGGAGGTAGTTCACACTTCGGACAAAGTCGGGCAAGCCAAGTCTTATCTGAGGCGGTTCGACACCAGTCATTCGGTAGTCCAAGGCCGTGTACTGCGCTTCTTGCAACTCATTTTCAGGTGTAGCCGCATTACACAAGAAAAACGTATGATCCAACTTTGCCGTCATACCGAGGTCTCCTCTATAAGGAGTTCCTCGCGCAGCTTGCCTACAGCATGGGATAGGAAAGCAGAAATTTCAGTGGGCGTCGGCATTTCCTGACGGGCGTGGCGATTAAACCATCCCGCGGCGAATGACTGAGTTATCCTAGCTGTCTCAAAAGCGTGTCGTGAAACGCCGTCTACATGATTCTCCAGTTTGCGAGCTAACCTTTCACGCTCCTCAGTATTTGCCAAGTTTGATGCGGCTTCACGACCTATGAAATAGTTCAAATATCGTTCGACAAACTTTCCGAAGAACAACCGTGCCACTTCACAAAATCCCCTACCATCGCTCGCCTTCCTCCAAACTTCGGACGCTCGTTCGTGTTCACCTGAAAACGAGAGCTGCCTCGACTGTTGCTCTGTCCAAATCGAAATAACATCTACAGCTGCTCTTCGAGCGATTTCTGCATACTCAGTTGACTGAGTATTGGCTTCAACATATTGGGTAAGCGTACCTGCAAGTCTCAGCGGTGATGGGTTAGCTTCCAAGTCGACCAACAGGTCTCCAAGTGAGCCTTTGTTTGTGACCGGAGAGGCCGAAAGTGCCAGACCAAGCAAGAATTGGAAAGCGGCGACGAACCCTGTGTCTCGCTGAATATTCTCGAGACGTGCCCGAACATTTATAAGAGTGTCGTTGGCTAAACGGCTGACGTCGCCGTCTGCAGAGGCCGCTTCGCCGATACCTTCGACGACATTTCGCCACCGCTTCGTTCTGGGTAATGCCCCTACACGTTCGTGCCCCATGGAGGAAGTCTCCGTTGGATTGCTAATCTGGTACTTTGGTCAATCGATTTGGCCTAAGATTCTATGACGACAAGCAGAAGTTCTTTGGTTTATATCATTCTATCTGCCTGCTCACCGAACCAAACACCCCCCTAAAACCCATCCCACCCCGGCACCCCCGCCGCCTGCCGCACCCAATCCTCCATCTGCGCCGCGTCCATACCGTCCTCAAAGATATGGTAGTAGCGGGCGTCCGGGTCCTTCGAGTCCACCGGGGGCATGGGGTCCAGCGCCTTGCCGTTGAGGAAAGTCACTTTCACGTATTTGGCGAAGACGTGGTAGCTGATAAACCAGCCCTGGCCTTCCACACCGTAGAAGGGCGAGTTCCACCGCACCGCCTTGCGCACATCGGGCACGGTGCGGACAATCAGGTCGTCCAGGGCACGCCCCACGTCGCGCTTCCACTCGGGCATGTTGGAAATGTACATCTGCACCGGCCCGTCGCCGTTCCCCTTGGGTATCTGGGGATTGCCGCCCGACAGTATCGCCACCCCGTTCTCGTTCACCGGCAAAGGCGGCCTCTCCTTCATCCTGGCATTGCTTCTGGGTTTCTTCTCAGGCATTTCATAAACTCCGGACAACGCTTCAGGGCGAATCGCAGGTCTGAAATTTGGGTTGAGTGTGGTGGGCCGTGTGGGGGTCGAACCCACGACACCCGGATTAAAAGTCCGGTGCTCTGCCAACTGAGCTAACGGCCCATAAGAGAGTGAAGATTAAGGTTTGAGGACACTCATTTTAACATACGGGGCACAGCTCTCTTGACCCTTTGCCCCGATTCCCTGGAAACCCCCTTGCCAGATCGTGAAAAATGGTGCATACTTTCCCGCGTTAGATGTACTTCCTGGTGGTTCTAGCGGGGTGGCCCCACCCGTTCCCATCCCGAACACGGAAGTGAAACGCCCCAGCGCCGACGATACTGCTCTGGTGACGGAGTGGGAAAATAGGTCACCGCCGGGAAGTATTTCTGAAGCCCCAGTTGCCGGCCTCCGGCTCCCTTATCCCCAATGGAGCCCCGGTATCGCCGGCCGCAGTTTTCCGCAAAAGCTGCTGAACTCTCGCCAATTGAATACCGGCTACACTTGTGCCTCGCCGGTCAGGGTTCCACAGCTTTACATTGTAGGAATATGTGCAATATAATTCTGTCGAATTAGGTGTCGGGTAAATTACAGATACAAACCCAGGGGCATTGCTTCGTTCGGTAACTTACGACCAGCCCCCGCATTTTTTTGACCGACAATGAAGCAACCCCGTACTACCCGACAGGAGCGGTATTATGGGCAGCAGATTCGAAAAATTCTCGGAACGGGCGCGGAGAGTTCTTTCGCTGGCGCAGGAAGAGGCCCAGCGTTTTAACCACAACTATATAGGTACTGAACACATCCTCCTCGGCCTCGTCCGGGAAACCGAGGGGGTAGCCGCAAGGGTCCTCTCCGGGCTGGGCGTGGACCTCAGCAAGGTCCGGTCCGCCGTAGAATTCATCATCGGCCGTGGCGAAAAACCCGCCCAGGGTGAAATAGGCCTCACTCCCAGGGCCAAGAAAGTAGTGGAACTGGCGGTCGATGAGGCCCGCCGCATGAACCACACCTACATCGGCACCGAGCATCTGCTCATCGGCCTCCTCCGGGAAGGCGAAGGTGTGGCCGCTGGGGTCCTCGAAAGCCTCGGCGTTACCCTCGAGAAGGTACGCACCGAAACCCACCGTATCCTCAGCAATAGTTCCTCCAGCAGTAGTAGCTCCCAGAGTTCCCGCACTGGCACCCGCACCCCCACCCTGGACCAGTTGGGAATCGACCTTACCAACGCCGCTCGGGACAGCAAGCTGGACCCGGTTGTGGGCCGCGATTCGGAAATTCAGCGCGTGGTCCAGATCCTCAGCCGCCGCACCAAGAACAACCCGGTCCTGGTGGGCGAACCCGGCGTCGGCAAGACCGCCATCGTCGAGGCCCTGGCCCAGCAGATTAACACCGGCGAAATCCCCGATACCCTTCAGGGCAAACGGCTAGTAACTTTGGACATGGGCGCCCTGGTGGCCGGCACCAAGTACCGTGGTGAGTTCGAGGAACGCCTCAAGAAGGTCATCGAAGAAATCAAGACCGCCGGCAACTGTGTCCTGTTCATCGACGAAATCCACACCCTGGTAGGCGCCGGCGCCGCCGAGGGCGCGGTAGACGCCTCCAACATCCTCAAGCCGTCCCTGGCCCGTGGCGAGATACAGTGCATCGGCGCCACCACCCTGGATGACTACCGCAAGTACGTGGAACGCGACCCAGCCCTGGAACGCCGTCTCCAGCCCGTTCGGGTGGAGGAACCCAACGGCGACGAGACCATCGACATTCTTTTGGGTGTCAAGGGCAACTATGAAGACCACCACAACGTGGAATTCACCGACGCCGCCATCCGCGCCGCCGCGGCCCTGGCCACCCGCTTCATTCCCGACCGCTTTTTGCCCGACAAGGCCATTGACCTGCTTGACGAGGCCGGTTCCCGCGTCCGCCTGCGCGGCAGCGTTACCCCCTCCTCCGTCAAGGACGCCATGGAAGTCCTGGAGAAAGTACGGCAGGAAAAGGACGAGGCCATCCAGTCCCAGCAGTACGAAGTCGCCGCGGAACTGCGCGACCGCGAGCTGAACCTGAACCAGGACCTGGACAACCTCAAAGAGGAGTGGCAGGAAGACCGGGCCGGCAGCCGCTCCACCGTTACCGAAGAGGACATTGCCGAAGTGGTCAGCATGTGGACCGGTATTCCGGTTACCCGTTTGGCCGCCGAGGAAACCGAGCGCCTGATCAACATGGAGGAAGACCTCCACAAGCGCATCATTGGCCAGGACGAGGCCATCGTCAACATTTCCAAGGCTGTACGCCGCGCCCGCGCTGGTCTCAAGGACCCCCGCCATCCCATCGGCGTGTTCATGTTCCTTGGCCCCACCGGCGTCGGCAAGACCGAGTTGGTCCGGGCCATGGCTGAACTGATGTTTGGCCACGAGGACAACATGATCAGGCTGGACATGTCCGAGTTCCAGGAGCGGCACACCGTTGCCCGTCTCATCGGCGCCCCTCCGGGCTACGTGGGCTACGACGAAGGCGGCCAGTTGACCGAGGGCGTCCGCCGCAAGAATTACTGCGCCATCCTGCTGGACGAGATTGAAAAGGCGCACCCCGAAGTCTTCAACATCCTGCTGCAGATCTTCGACGCCGGTCAGTTGACCGACGCCCGGGGGCGTCGGGTGGACTTCCGCAACTCCATCATCATCATGACCAGCAACCTGGGTTCCGACCTGATCAAGCGGGACACCACCCTGGGCTTCGGAATCAAGTCCGATAATGCCCAGACAGCTCAGCAATCCTACGAACGGATGAAAGATAAGGTGATGGACGAAGTCAAGCGCTTCTTCCGCCCCGAGTTCCTGAACCGTCTCGACGCTACGGTGGTATTCCACCAACTGGATAAAGACCAGATTAACGCCATAGTTGACCTGATGATCAACATGGTCCAGAAGGAACTGGAAGAACGCAATGTTACCCTGGAGATTACCGATGCCGCTCGCGAGTACCTGGGCGAAAAGGGCTTCGACCCGGTCCTGGGCGCCCGCCCCCTGCGCCGCGTGATCCAAAACGAGGTTGAGGACACTCTGTCCGACGAACTTTTGAGCGGTCGCCTCAACGACGGTGACGTTGCCATCGTGGACGTGGAGGACGACAAAATTGTTATCCGCTCGAAGGTGCCGGCGGCGGCTCCCGCCTAGGAATCACTCCAGCGCCTGATCCACCCAACGGCTACTGACAGCAGGCCCTTTCGCAGGGCCTGCTTTCCTTTTATCATGGCCTGGTAGATGACAGCAGGTAGTGAGGCGTTATGGTCAACCGGACCCGTGGGCAGCAGCGCACCCAGTTCGTGTGCCAGGAATGCGGGCACGAGAGTTCCCGCTGGATGGGATTCTGCCCGTCACCCGCTTGCGGTTCCCCCCTGCCGCTCCAGGAAATGGAGGTGGCCGTCCCCGGCGCCGCACGCCACGGGTGGCTGCCTTCCGCCAGCGAGCCCCCTCAGGAACTTTCATCCCTCGCTCCGGAGGACCATACTCGGCTGAAGCTGCCTTCAGAGGAACTTAACCGGGTACTGGGCGGCGGCATCGTTGCCGGCTCGGTGGCCCTCCTGGCTGGTGAACCCGGCGTGGGAAAGTCCACGCTGCTGCTCCAGTTGGCCCGCTACCTTTCGGAAGGTGGGCGACAGGTAACTTACGTCAGCGGTGAAGAGTCTCCCCACCAGGTCAAGCTGCGCTCGGAGCGCCTGGGCTTCTCCGGCGATGGCGTTTTCCTGGTTACCGAGACCGACGTGGACCTGGCGCTGGCCAGGCTAGAAGAGAGCAGGCCAGGTTTCGCCATAGTTGACTCTATTCAGACCCTCTATACCCAGGATGCCCCCTCCGGCCCCGGCAGCGTGGCCCAGGTGCGGGAGTGCGGCCTGAAGCTTATGCGCTGGGCCAAGCACTGTAATGTTCCCGTATTCCTGGCTGGGCACATGACCAAAGACGGGTCCCTGGCCGGCCCCCGTGTCCTGGAACACATGGTTGACCTGGTAATGTACCTGGAGGGCCAGGAGATTACCTCCTACCGTGTCCTTCGCAGCGGCAAGAACCGGTTCGGTTCCACTACCGAAATCGGCGTGTTCGAGATGACCGCCCAAGGCCTCGTGGAAGTCCCTGACCCGTCCCGCGCCCTGCTAGCCCAGCGGTACGAGCGGGGAGTGGGTGCGGCCCTGGCCCCCACCCTGGAGGGCAGCCGACCCCTCATCCTCGAAGTCCAGGCCCTTACCTCCCCAGCCTTTGCCCCAGTGCCCCGCCGCGTGGCCAACGGCGTGGACTACAACCGCCTGCTGATGCTGGCTGCAGTAGCCTCCCGCCGCTCCGGGTTGGAACTGGCCGGCCAGGACATCATCGTCAACGTGGCGGGAGGTTTTCGGGTCAACGAACCCGCCGCCGACCTTGCCATTATCCTGGCCCTGGCATCCAGCCTCTACAACCGCCCCCTGGACCCAGAGTTGGTGGCCATCGGCGAGGTGGGGCTAAGCGGAGAACTGCGCACTGTGCCCCAGGTGGAACGGCGGGTAACCGAAGCGGCGCGCCTGGGCCTTACCCGCTGCATCCTTCCTGAAACAGCCAGGAGCAATATTTCGAATATGGACGGCATAGAGCCCGTCTTTGTGAGGACCGTCCGCCAGGCTCTACGCGTTGCACTAGGCGCCCGGCAAAAACCCCATCCCGAATACGACGCCCCGGATAACGACCACGATTGGGAAGACCAACCGTAGGTGTAGCCTTGGTGGCTATCCCCCTTGAATGGCGAAACCGTTTCAAGCCTGCGGTCCAGATAGCGTTCCAGTCCAGGTCGTATGGACTCGTAGGGGCGGGTTTGAAACCCGCCCTGGCAGCCCGCTGAGATTCCTCAAGAATGACAAACCACCTGAATCTGAACGCTGCCTGCGGTCCACCACGTCTTGACACCCCCGCCTTCACAGTCATAAAATCTAGGTACGTCGCTGAAAGGCGGCGCTTGTTTTCAGTGGCCCGGTGGTGTAGTTGGTTAACATACCGCCCTGTCAAGGCGGAGATCGGCGGTTCGAGTCCGCTCCGGGTCGCCACACATTCAAGACAAAAGAGGCCCGTGACTTCGATTCACGGGCCTTAAATTTTGCCTCGTAAAGGGGAAGAGCGGCCCCTTGAGCCGCTCTTCTTGCTCTACTCCATAAGGAATACGCAGCAACCCTACTGCTTCACGTACTTGTCCACGCCCACGCCATCGGGCACGCCCACGAAAATGTCGCCGTTGGGCGCAATCCAGGAACCGTGACCGCCCCGGATAATCCAGCGGGCCAGCAGTTCGCCACTGGCGTTCATCAGGCTGATGCGGGAATCGGTTTCCTCGGTCCAGCCTTGCCTCGCGTCCCGGCCGCCTTCGCTGATGCAGAAAACGCCGTTGTCATCCTGGGAAATGTCCATGGGACGCAGAACGTCTGTCCACATGCCCTGGAACTCGCCGTCGGCGTTGAAAATCTGCACCCGGTTATTCTCCCGGTCGCAAACGTACAGCAGCCCGTCCGCGCCCACCATCATGCTATGTACCAGGTGGAACTCGTTGGGTGCGTCCTTGCCCGGCTCGCCCCAGGAAGACTTCAGGTCGCCGTTGGCGGCAAACCGGTGCACCCGGGCGTTGCGGTAACCGTCGGCCACATACATGTCTCCGCCAGCCCCGGGGACCAGCTCGGCTGGGTAATTGAAGGGGCCAGCCGACCTTGGGCAAAGGGTCCCAGGGACCTCGCAGCCCGTGTCCGAGTGGACTCCCCGGTCGCCGATAACCTGCAAGGGCTTTCCGTCCAGGGTGTAACGCAGGCACACCGAGTCCTCGCGGTCAGTGATGTAGACGATGTCGTCCTTGATGAAGATGCCGTGGGGGTTGCTGATGGCGTTCAGCCCCCAGGAGCCTATGTAGTCACCGTCGGGATTAAATATGACGATAGGCGGCTCCTTCCGCTGAAAGGCATACAGGTTGCCCGCCGAGTCAGTAGCGCAGGCGCTCACCATGCCAAACTCTTCACCCTCCGGCAGCTTGGCCCAGCTTTCCACCAATTCGTAAGTATATTCTCCGCTTCCTACGGTAGTCATAGGATGTTTACCTCCATGAGTATAGGATCGTTACCGCCCCAAGTATCGGTATTTGGGAGTGGGGAGTCAATAGGGGGTTCCATTAGTGCAAGACCCTTAACATTGTTAATGTGCGTATAATTGTTCCTACACTTAAAGGACCATTATGCGAAGAAGCGACAGGAGCGGGTTATGGCTCTGGACTTGGCAACCGTAGCGAGAGAATTTTCTCTCTCAGAGGAAGACTTGACCCGGGAAAGCATCCGTGCCTTCCTCGCCGAACAACTGAGACTTCTGGAAGCAGATAGAAGGGCCCGCTGTGCCAAGTACGGCGTATATACCCTGGAAGACATGGACGAACTGCTCCGGAGAGGAGAGGTTGATGAGGACGACATTCTGGAAGATTTCCAGGAAGTTGATTATCTCTGTGACCGGATAGAACGAGTCAGGACTATGCTTGAGGAATCATAGTGCCCAATTTATCAACACTTCGACGAAGAGCTGAGAGCCATTTCCCGGATATCGTTGCATCTACCGCTATCGTTGGCAACAAACTGAAAATAGAGTTAATTGATGGATCTTATATGGACCTTTGGTGGTCAACGCAATTCGTTGGCCGTTACGCCTACCACTGGGAAAGGACTCATGTAGACGGAACCATTTACCGCCACGACAACATTCCTCATTTAAGGTGGCGGACTACAAGTACCTTTCCTAAGCACTTTCATTCAGGGGACCGAGAAACGGTAGTCGAAAGCCACATCTCGGATGACCCACAAGCAGGTATGACAGAGTTCCTGCAATTTTCCCGTGAGGTTTTGGGGATGCCAGGAAGAAACCCTGGTAACCGGGAATGAGGATATGCCGCCAGATGACTTGAAGCACTACCTCGCTCTTATCCCTGCCCTGCGGCACTCGCCACGCAATTGCCTTTGGTCATCCTATGACGAAGAAGGCGATGTCCTTTACATTAGCTTTGTTAAGCCCCGCCCAGCCACCGACAGCGAATTAACCGACGACGACGTTATCCTCCGTTACGACGGAGACGACCTCATCGGCATCACCATCCTCCACGCCAGCCAGCGGTAACGGGTTCCTTCTCCTCCCTACTTCCCCCGCTGCGACTCATACTCCTTAATCGCAGGTATAACCTCCTGCCCCAGCAGGTCAATGCAGCGCGTCGCCGTCTCGTGGGTCATGGGACCTTCCCTGCCCCACAGCACCATGTAGCTGGGGTCCACCACGTCTATGACATGCTTCAGCTTTTCCACCACCGTGTCCGGATTGCCCGTAACAATCTGGTAGGTGGCGTGGGCCTCCTCGTAACTCAGCGGCGGCCCACCCGGCGCCACCGGCCGCTTGTCTTCACTGCTCTCCGCGTTAACGTAGCGGGTCGTCGCCCGCCGCTGTTGCCGCTGCCCCTGGGTCGCCGTCCGGCTCAGGTAACCCGGCGGCGCCTGCCACTCCCTCGGCGCCACGCCAAACGACGTCCCCAACTGCCAGAAGAACTTCTTGCCCTCCTCGTAAGCTCGTTCGTCGCTGTCTGAAACATTCACCCGGATAGCATAGCCCCGGTTGTCGGAAGTGGCCGTGTACCCCTCCTCCGCGGCCGTGCGGTCGTACAGGTCGTAGATCTCTTCCATCAAATCCAGGGGCGGCGCCAGGGCGATATAGGGATACTTGTGGCGGGCGGCGAAAATCACCGATTCGGGGCTGGCCACCCCCGGTATCCAGACCGGCGGGTGAGGCTTCTGCAGGGGCATGGCCCAGGGGTTCACCGCGCGGAAGTGGAAGTGCTTCCCCTCCCAGCGGAAGGGCCCAGGCGTGGTCCAGGTCTTCACGATCAGGTCGTGGGCCTCCTCAAACCGCTCCCGGTTGTAAATGGGATTGGTGTTGGTAGCCCAGCTTTCCTGCCCCAGCCCGCGCACAAACCCGCACACCACGCGCCCACCCGAAATGCAGTCAATCATGGCGATTTCTTCCGCCACCCGCAGCGGGTTCTCGTGAATCGGGAGTACGTTGCCCAGGAAAACAATCTTCCCCTTCTTGGTCAGCTTCGACAGTACCGCCCCAATGACGTTGACCGACGGCATCATGCACAGGGGATTGTTGTGGTGCTCGTTGATCATCACCCCGTCAAAGCCGTTCTCGGTGCAATACTGCAGCTCGTCAAAGTACATGCTGTACAGTTCCGACGCCTTCTCAGGGACGAAATTTTCGTTGGGGAACATCAGGTTCGTGTAGCCGTAACTGGCGGCCGTTTCCTGGGAGTAGGCGGTGTAACCCATCTCGGTGAAGAAATAGACCTCTTTAACCATCATCAACCCCCCTTACGTTGCTCTCGATTCACAAAGAGACACGGAGATACAGAGTTGCGCAGAGTTCCTCCAAGTCCCCCTGAGTCTCTGTGTCTCTTTGTGAAACCGGATCTACCCGCAAACCGCAATCCCCTGCGCATTGATCCCCATCCCGTAAATTGTGGTCCGGCAGGCGAAGAATATCGTTCTCAAGTCCTCGCCGCCAATGGTGAAGTTGTGGCACGGCTCCGGCGTCCGAATCAGCCCCAGGTGATTCCCTGCCGGGTCCATAACCCATACCCCTCCCGGCCCCGTGCAATAGACATTTCCTTCCGTGTCCACCTTGATCCCGTCCGGGTGCCCCACGTCGGCCCCGTGCAGGTCGGCAAAATGTCGAGGGTTGCCCACGTTCCCGTCCTCCAGCACATCGAACACCCGTATGTAATGCTGGGTTGTGTCGTTCACGTACAGCAGCGATTCGTCGGGGGAGAAGCACAGCCCGTTGGGAAATACCATGTCGTCGTTTAGCAGGGTAAGTTCCCCGGTATCGGGATTCAGGCGGTACACGCCCTCGTAGTCCAGGTACTTCTGCAGGTCCTCTCCCTGGTGCCCCACCAGGTGGCACCCGTTTGAGGGGTCGGTGAAATAGACGTTTCCATCCGACTTGATGACTATGTCGTTGGGGGTGTTCAGCTTGACCCCGTTAAAGTGGGAAGCCAGGGTGGTGGGCGTTCCATCCCGCTCAATGCGCCAGACCGTGCGCCCGCTCCACCCGGCAATGACCAGGCGTCCCTCGCTGTCGAAGGTCATCCCGTTGGCGTGGGCCGACGGCCGCATGACGATGCTCTTGCCCTCGCCGGGAACCCACTTCCAGATGGTATCCCCGATTATGTCCACCCAGGCCAGGTAGCCATCCCGGTAATTCCAGACCGGCCCCTCGGTGAAGGTCAGCCCGGTTGCCACCCTGGAAAAGGACGCGTTTTCCGGCACCAGCCGCCGGAATTCGGGTCTGAACGCCTCGGTTACCATCCAAGCCTCCTGCCAATCCGACTCCTATCCTGGAGCGTTATCCCACCTTGGGGTAAAGCAGCCACCCCTTCCGGCCAGTATTCGCCACCCGGTACAAATGCCCTTCAGCAGTGGTTATGTAAAGGTCGGTCAGTCCCGGGCCGCCGAAGGCGCAGTTGGTGGGTTCCGCCGGCACCGGCTGGGTCTCCAGTACCTGTCCTGTCGGAGAAAAGACGTAAATCATAGGCCCGGGCCCGCTCTGTTCCCACCCTGCACAGGCCAGGATGTTGCCGTCTGTGTCCAGGCACATGCCGCTGATGCCCCGGTGGATGCCCCGGTAATCGGCTCCAAAGCTGTGCAGCACCCGGTATTCCCCCAGCGTCCCGTCGCCGTTGATTGGGTACGCCCGCAATTCCCGATTGCCCGCTGGCTCCTCGCTGCTTTCCGCCACGTACAGCGTGCTTTCGTCGGGCGACAGGGCCACGTCCAAGGGCGTAGTCGTGTCAAACGTCATCCGCTTCACGGGCGCGTCCCGGTTGGGCGCTTCAATCCGCAGCACCGCCCGGAAGTCAATGGAGTAGGGCGCCAGTTCGTAGTCCCTTAGCCCGCCCACCACCGGAGGACCCCACACCGGGTCGGCGAACCATATCCTTCCCCGGCTGTCTATGGCCAGGTCCTTGGGCTGGTTGTGGTACTTCCCATCCACCTTGTATGCCATCACCGATGCCGACCCGTCTCCGTTATACCTCAGGATTCGCCTGGCCCCGCTCTGGCAGCCGTACAAGGTGCCGTCAGCCGAAAAGGTCAGCCCCACTACCCGATTGGTCCACCGGCGATAGTCTGACACTTCCCCGCTCTGCGGATCGTACCGCAGT
This sequence comes from Dehalococcoidia bacterium, assembly GCA_964291565.2. Taxonomy (GTDB): domain Bacteria; phylum Chloroflexota; class Dehalococcoidia; order Lucifugimonadales; family UBA3495; genus Bin22. The sequence goes on along the minus strand of OZ219949.1, from coordinate 2,421,222 downwards.
ATCTTGTTGTGAATCGTGTTGGACGGCACCGACACCGTGGTAAAAAGCAGTCCCTCGCCATCCCAGGCCGGCCCGTCGGCCCGGTTGCCATCGGGCCCGGCCACCAGTTCAAACTCCCAGGTCATTCACGCCTCCTGATCCCGCCATTAGTGATCATCCGTGCCTATTCGTAGATTGGTTATCAGTCGCTGACTCCCGGTATGGGATAGGTCGGCAGCCCCGGAATCTCCACTCGCATCCGGTAGATGGAACTCCGGGCGGTGAAGTAAATCGTGCGGTAGTCCGGATCGCCGAACCCGAAGTTGGCACAGTCCTCGGGAATCAGCAGCCGTCCCAGGTGATTGCCCTGCGGGTCCGTAACCCACACACCACCGGGGCCGGTGCAATAGACGTTTCCTTCCACGTCCACCTTCATCCCGTCAGGGGCGCCGTGGTCGTCGTGGAAAAGCTCCGCGAACAGCCTTCCATTCCCAATATTTCCATCATCCAGCACGTCATAGACCCGAATGTGCCGCCGCGCCGTGTCATTTATGTAAAGCAACGATTCATCAGGCGAAAAGCACAGGCCGTTGCAGTTGATGTAGTCGTCCGCCAGCAGCGTCAGGCTCCCGTCGCTCGGGTCCAGCTTGTACACCGCCTCGTAGTCAATGTACTTCTGCACGTCTTCGCTTTCCATTCCCACGTTGCGAATGCCGTTGGACGGGTCTGTAAAGTACACTATCCCGTCCGATTTCATTATGATGTCGTTCGGGGTGTTAAGCTTCTTTCCGTCCACATGGGAGGCCAGCACCGTGGTGGAACCGTCATGCTCCCACCGCCACACCGTGCGGCTGCTCCAACCTGCCACAAGCAGCCTCCCTTCGTGGTCGTAGCACATCCCGTCGGCCTTGCCCGAGGGATGCATTATGATTTCCGATCCCTTTCCCGGAGTCCACTTCCAGATCTTGTTGTCGATAATGTCGGTCCAGACAAATACTTTTCCTTGTTGTTCCAGACTGGTCCCTCCGTAAAGATGTGACCGCCCGAAATCTTCTCCAGGGTGGCGTCAGGCTTCACAATACGGCTGAATCCGGGGGAGAACATCTCTGAGGACATTCGTGGCTCCTTACTACGACGGAACTATATTGGCTTACCCCTCGCCAACCTGGCAAGGCTCATTCGGACTCCGGGATTGTAGGTAGGGCCGTATTCGTTGTCAAGAAAATCGATGCCCGGAAAGATGCCGTCCTGCTGTCCTTCCGACGGCCACCGGTCAACTGGCAAATCTTTGACAGATTCGGAACCCGCACCTTAGACTGGGCCAACCCCAAAGCGGAGGAGCAACCGAAATGGATCGAGGAATATGGGCTATCTGGTACGACCTGGCTGAGGAAGGGAAAGAGGATTACCTGTCCTGGCTGCACGAGGAATACATACCGCGGGCGCTGCAGCGACCCGGCTACCTGTGGGCCTGCCACCAGCAAAACATAATGACACCGGAGCGGGAGGCTCAAACCTATTCTCGCCTGGTACACGTCGACGACCCCGGCGTGGAAGACCCGGGAGTCCCCGGCGGCAACCAGTTCCTGCTGCTGTTCGGCTCTGATTCACCCCACACTTTCGTGGACCCCACCATGCAGGAACTGAGAGCCCGAGCCGACAACCGGACCAGGGAAATGATGGCTCGCCGGCAGAACCTCCGCTACTGCGTATTCGTAGAAGAGGAACGGGTTAACGGCCCCGAGTACAAGGCCCGCCAGCCCGGCCTGACACCAGGCCCCGTTATCCAGTTCGGCAGCTTCAACATCAACGCCCTGGAGAACGAGGACGAGATGGGCACCTGGTATTCCCGTTCCCGCCTCCCCCTTATGCGCCCCATGCCCGGCTGCATCGGCGCCCGCAAGCTGGTGTCCATCGTCGGCTGGGCCAAGCACGCCATCCTCTACGAGTTCCTTACCCTGGAGGACGTGGAAAACCACTTCATCGACACCGATGCCGAGTTCTCCCACCGGGTTGTTGCCAACCTCATCCACGCCCCCCACTCCCCCAGCCTCGGCACACGCATCTGGCCAATGTAGTGGTCTGTGAACAAGGAGACTCAGAGAAACGGAGATAACTAGGAAGCTCTGCGAATCTCCGTTTCTCTGTGCCTCCCTGTGAAGAACGCCTAACCCTGCATCTCCAGCACTTCCAGGCACACCCCATCCGGTCCTTCAAAGAAGCACACCCGCCGCCCGTTGCCAACCTGGGTCTCCTCCGTAATCGTCGCCCCGCCGGCCTTCAGCGCCGCCACCGTCCCGTCAATATCGTCCGTGTCAATAGCAATGTGCTCGATGCCGTACACCTGCTCGTGGGTCTGGGTGTCAATCTTGCCGGTGACGTTCAGCGGCAAACCGTGCAGGTCCAGCCGGAACCCCCCGTTGGCCGTCTCCGCCACCACCGTAGCCCCCAGGTTGTTCACGTAAAAGTCGGCTGTATCCTTGGGATTGGGACTCTTCAAATGCACATGGTTAAGCTTGAATGCCATGGTTGTACCTCCTTAAGCGATAAGTTCTTATCATGACCTGCTAATCAAACGTCGGGATTCACTCCAAATTGCGGCCTGCCCCAGCTTCTACCGCACGTAGCCACCCCAGCAGACCAGGGCGCCATCCTGCCTGATGCCGCAGGTGCTGTAATTTCCGGCGCCTACCGCCACAAAGGGCCCTTCCGGCGCATCGGTCCGGCCAATTGTTCCCGCGACACCCCACTCGCTCTCGCTGCCCCAGCAGGTTATGGAGCCAACCGTGTCTAGTGCGCACCGATGCTTGGCTCCCACCGCCACCGCTGTGTAGGGACCACCTGGCTCGTTCCATGCCTCCCGTTCGTCCCAGCACGTCAGCGTTCCCTGGGTGCTGATAGCACAGGTCTGGTTGTTTCCCACATTGACTGACGTGAACGAGCCCTCGGGCTTCATGGTGATACGGGCTTCGAGGCCCCAGCAAGCCAGTGTCCCGTCCGTCCTTATTCCGCAGGTATGGTGGCCGCCGGACTCGATGGACACGAAGGTATCGGAGGGAGGGTCTGCGGCGCCCCTGCTATTGTCGCCCCAGCAGGCCACGGTCCCATCGGTCCTCAGCCCACAGGCAAATTCGTAGCCGGCGCTGACCAATTGGAAAGCCCCCTCCGGCGACTCCAATTGCCCGTAGCTGGAGTTGCCCCAGCAGAGGATGGCCCCGTCGGTCTTTGATCCGCAGGCATGGCCGAAACCGGAACTGATGGAGGTGAAAGTCGTCCCCTCGGGCGGGGGCGGAGCCGGATTGTAGGGCTCGTGGAACCACACCAGGAAGCAGGCTGGGGTGCCGTCGTCCCTGAGAGCGCAACTGGAATCGTTGATGGCCATTGCAATGGACGTGAAACTCCCTCCCGGCGCTGGGCTGACGTGGCCGTATCCCCAGCAGGTGAGGGTGCCGTCAGCCCTTAATCCGCAGGCGCTGGTCGCTCCTGGCGAATGATTCTGACCCACGTAGGATTTCGCCACCTGGACTGAAGTGAACGTCCCGGACGGGGCCGGCGCCGGATCCAGGTTATGCCGCCAGCAGGCGACGGACCCCTCTGACTGCACCCCGCAAGAGAGGTTGAATCCGACGCTTACCGAGGTGAAGCTTCCCCCGTGGGGCACCACGCCTTCCCCGAAATCAACTCCCCAGCAGAACGCTGTGCCTCCGTCCGTAACTGCGCAGGTGTTCTGCACTCCCGCGCTTATTGCCGAAAAGGTCTGGCTTGCCGCTGCTTGAGGTACCACGGCCATGCCCTTTTTCCATTTTTGATCGCCCCAGCAGACGATCCCTCCATGCTGGTTGATCCCGCAGGCATGTTCCCACCCGGCGCTGACCATGGTGAAGTTCTCATCGGTGGGAGGGCTCGCCCGGCCGGCATCGTTGTTACCCCAGCACGTGGCGGTACCGTCCTCCTTGACCCCACAGGTGAACAACGAGCCTCCGGAAAGGGATCTGAACTTGGTGAAAACCAGGTCAGTAGGTACGGCAGCCTCCCCAAACTGACCTCCGACCTTGAACGCTACCCGGTCGTCATTTCCTCCGCCCCAGCATACTGCTACGCCATCTTCCTTCAGGCCGCAGGAATGGGCTATTCCGGCGGTGACCGATTTCAGGGACAATCCCTGCAGGGGCTCTGCCTTGCCGTGGGCATTCATCCCCCAGCAATAGGGCGTCCCATCGGTGCGGACACCGCAAGCGTGATTCCACCCCAGGCTGATAGACTCGAACCTCGGGTCCACCCCTGATTCTGTGCTGGGGATTGTTCCTGTCGCTGGCGGCGAGGGGATGTCCGGTCCAGCCACTAGGGTGGGCGGAGCTGGCTGTGCCGCAGCCGGGGTCATTGGCTCAGGGACTACTGTTTCCTCCGGCGTTTGTACCGGCGCAGTTTCCGGCTCGGCCAGCGGCGTAGGCATCGGCGCCGCTTCTGGTACCCTCGTTGGTATGGAGAGTGTGGGAGGTGCACTCGGTTCCATGGGCGTGGCGTTCGTCTCTGCCCGGGGAGTGAGGCCCTCCTGCTCCATCGTCGCTGGCGCCCCCGGGTCGGCCTCTATTGCCACTCCGGTTGGTGGGCTGGTGGGAACTGCAATTCCATCGTTAGTGCCAGCTCCGGGCTGTTCGGGCTGGGTCAGGTTGCCCTCACATGCCACAACCAGCATGAGTGACAGAATAACCATGGCGATAAGAACAAGGGTACGCTCGGATTTACGAAGGCTTATTATCATGTCGATGGACGGGGCTCCTCGCAATCTTCAATGTGCGCCCGGAACTGGGTGACCTCGATGGTCGATGCCAGATAATTGCTCATCCCGCCCTTCCAGGGCAGTTGGCCGAGTCAGGTCAAAGCCCACCGCCAGCAGCCATATTTTCATGTGAGGGATTAGAGCAACTCTCTCTATGGGATGGGGCAGGCTGCTCACCTGCCCCTTTCAAGTCAATGCCAGTCCCCTCTATCCCGTAAACCGCGGTTTCAAAAGGTTAATTCGGCGTCAGCGCCACCGACCTTATCTCCCCGAACTCCTTCTGCAGCTTCTCCCAGTTCTGGCCGCCATCCTCGCTAACGTACACGTAGCCGTACAGGCTGGCCCCTACCACCACGTCCTGCACATCGGGTGGACCCCGAACCAGTAGACCACCGAGTTGGGATCCTGGGGCAGGTTCGCCGCCTGCCAGGTGGTGCCCCCGTCGGTGGTGCGTTGGATGGCCCCGGTAACCCCGGGTATGGAGTCGCCATTGCCCACGAACATCACCTGCGGGTCGTCGGGCTTGATGGCCATGCCCCGGCAGTAGGACCGCATGTCGGCCTCGTGGAACCGGGGGAACTCGTGCAACTCCCAGCTTTCGCCCTCGTCGGTGCTGGTGGAAATTCCGAAGGGCGTGGTGGCGTGGACCGATGCGCCTCTGTCGCTGAAGCGCAGGGTCATCCCGTGGATGTCCCCGTGGAAGGGGTCAGGCCCCAGGTCGGGCAGGTGAATCCAGTTGTCTCCGCCATCCAGGCTCTTGTAGATGCCATCCACCTCGATGCCCGCCCACACCGTGCGGTGGTCGCGGGGGTCAACAATCATGTTGGTGGTGCGGGGAATACCCACCGGACAGGGCAGGGTAACGCCCAGGGCCAGCTGCTCCCAACTCTTGCCCCCATCCCTCGAGCGGAAGGCGTCCGGGCGGGTGCCGGCAAAAATAATGTCCGAGTCCTCAGGGTCAACAGTTACCGACCACACCTGCAGGTCACCAACGGGCGCCTCCAGGTCGAACCACGTCATGCCGTTGTCGTCGCTGCGATAAATGCCCACGTCGGTGCCAGCGATTAGTCGGTGCGGATCGTTGGGATAAACAGCCAGCGCGCGGACGTTGCACTCCGACGGAATCGGGTTGCGAATGCGGTTCCACGTCTCGCCCCCATCCGGACTGCAGGACAGCCCGCCGCCCACGGTGCCAATGGAGATTGTATAGTTTCCAGCCATGTTCTTCCCTCCTGTTCAGGAAATAAGTATGCCTGCTGGTATTGCCGTATCATAATTGCTGCCATTGCGAAATGCCATAGCTGGAAAACGTTACCTCACGCCGCGGGCGCCGCGACCCGACAATCCAGGGTTCGTAAACCCGGACCTTGCGCCCGCCCGGTCATCTTGCCGAACCCCCTTCGGAAAGGCGTCTAAAGGCTGCGCCATGTTCCCTTATCCGGCAGGCTCAACCAGGATTCCCAGATCGCGCCACCCATAGGACACCACCGGCAATGGAGTCCCGTCCAGGTCCATCTCACCCCGACCCACGTACTTGCCCCCCAGCGCCTCGTAAAACCACCGCGCCGCCGTGTTGTCCGTCAATACCCAGACCATCAGCGACTCGAACCCAAAACTCATTAGATCCCTGGCCATCGCCTTCATCAACATCCGGCCAATGCCCCGTCTCTCGTAACCCGGCAACAGGTAAATCGTGAAGAGTTCGGCCGAATATATCATTCGTTGATCTCGGCTCGGCCCGCCCAGCGCCCAGCCCACAATCTCACCGTCCTCCTCCGCAACGTACGAGACAAACCCCTCCGGCTCCTCCGACATGGTTCCCCGGTAACGCTCTGCCCAGGCGTCCACATCTATAGCGTCCAGATATTCCTCCGGAACCATCCCCCTGTAAGTAGCCTGCCAGCTTAACGCCTGCACCCGCGCAATGCCTTCGGAGTCATCCAACGTAGGCTGTCGTAGACTGATCATTTCCCTATCTCTAAACCAAATCCTTGAAAAAGCATCGGGGCAGACCTGCGTGTCTGCCCCTCTCCATTGTCTCTGCCTCTAGCGTTCACCAGACCGCTCGTGCCGCAACTCCATCCACCACGATGCCAGTCCTCCCATCCACTAAATCCCGGGAATCACCCGCGTCGCCAGATCATCCAGATGCCCCAGCACATCATCCACGTCCCGGCTGATACGCCCCAGGTCAATAACCAGGCCCGAAACGCCCAGTTCTTCGTAGGTGTGAATGTCTGCTGCAATCTGCTCCACGCTGCCGGAGAAATAAGGCCTCTCCCCGGAAATCCCTTCCTGCTCAAGCTTGTAATCGTGGGTCCTGAAGATTACCTCGACGTCGGAAGGTTTGCGGCCAGCCCGTTCTGCCTGTGTCGCCAGCCGTCGCATTCCTGCCGCCAGCGCCTCCGGGTCAGCCATGGGAAACTGGGGGTTAGAGCCAATGGGATACCAGCCGTCGCCAACCTGTCCTGCCCGCCTTATAGCCGCCCTGCTCTCTCCTCCCACCCAGATGGGAGGATGGGGCTTCTGCACCGGCTTGGGGAGGAAGGTAATGTCCGAAAAGCTCAAATACTTTCCGTCAAAGGTCGGATTGTCGCTGGTCCAGAGTTCCTTGAATGCCCGTACATACTCATCAGTTACGGCGCCCCTCTCCTCAAAGGGGGGCAGTCCCAGGGCCTCAAATTCCTCGCGCATCCACCCGGCCCCTATTCCCACCACCAGCCTGCCTTTGGACAAAACGTCCAGAGTAGATAGAGCCTTGGCCGCCACCAGCGGATTTCGGTGGGGAACAATCATGACGCTCGTAACCAGCTTGATGCTTTCCGTTTGGCCTGCAAGAAATGACAGGACCGTCAGTTGCTCCATTGCCATGCCCGAGGCCGAACCAGGAAACTCGCCGCCATCCGTGTAGGGGTAAGTGGAATCAATGCTGTTGGGCACTACTATGTGGTCGCCGGTCAACAGCCATTCAAATCCCAGCTCATCTCCCTTTCTGGCAATGGCTGACAGCGCATCGGGTTCGGCCAGCGGTCCGCGGCCGGACAGGGCAAATCCAAATTTCATAGCGGAAACTCCGTGCATTCACGTATGGCTGATATGCTACCGATAAAGCCTAGCAGTAAAGCCCCTCATCCGAAAAGAACTCCTTCTCCCAGTCGTCGTGCGGTCGGTCATACTCCAGGCACGTATAAAGGTCGCAGGCCCGGTGCCACAGCACAATGGCTCCGCGGGTAACCCGTTCCGGGTCAAAATCCAGCCGGAATCCCCTGGCCTTCAGATGCCACTGGTTATAGCCGGTCGAAAAGAAGTTCAGAATAAACGGCGTGGGTTCCTCCCCGGAAAAAGATGAGTCCCTCAGAATTTCCGGCGGCGCCTCCGAGCACAGCATATCCGGGTTGTCATAGGCCAGCTGGATGTACCTGGCTTCGTCTCCTGCTCCGATAATGGGTAAGTCCACGGGCAGCTCTCCAACACTTCAGATTGACTCCCTGCCTACATGCCAACGGGGCCGGGTTGCCCCGGCCCCGAGCTGTTTGTCAGGCCAAAGCCGAACCTCCGGCAGCCTAAAGGTTCCTGGCTATCAGCGAGTAGTCCCTAACTTTGCTGTAGATCTGGATCCGGTTGCGCTGGGTGTCCGCAATCATAACCCTGTCATATTTGGCGTCATACTCCACCGCCGCCGGCATGGCCAGCCGCCACTCCACCGACAGGTCCTTTACTTCCCGCCGGCGCCTGATGGCCTGCGGGCTCACCGAGAATACCGGTCTGGCCCACTTGGAATGTTCCTGGGCGTCGCCGATGAAGCTGGTCAGGAACTTGCCGTCGGGCCCGAAAACCTGCGCCCTGTTGTTGCCCCAGTCCGCCACGTAGACATCGCCGTCCGGGTCCACCGCCACGTCCGCAGGGCGGTTTAGTTGCCCCCTGCCGGTGCCGTAGGAACCGAACTTGGCCACAAACTCGCCGTCGGTGGTCAGTTTCTGCACCCGATTGTTCTTGGTATCGGCAACGTAAAGATAGCCGTCTCCGCTAAGCGTAAAGCCCCAGGGACTGTCGAACTGACCCTCTCCGTTACCGAAGCTGCCGAAGCCCGAAAGGTAAGTCCCGTCCAGGGCAAACTTCTGAATCCGGTGGTTGCGCCCGTCGGATACGTACACCGTATCCTCAGAGTCGATGCGGATGCGGTTGGGACCCAGCAATTCCCCCGGGTTGTTTCCCGTGCTGCCCCAGTGTGTAACAAAGTTACCTTCAGCATCGAAGATGTTCACCCGGTTCAGCCATTCATCCGTGACGTAGGCGTTTCCCTTGGAGTCCACGGCCACTCCCGCCGGCCAGATAATCTCGCCGTCGGCGTCCCCGAATTTGCCGAACTCGCTGAGCCACTCTTCGTCCTCATCTTCGCCGCCGATGTAAAAGACACCGACCCGCGCCCCGTGAACATTTCGGTTCCACGCAGCCCCGGGGATATACTCCGCGCCCCGGTTAACTACGTAGACTTTGTCCTCGCCGGACAGGCACATGGCTATCGGGGTGTTGAAACCGGCGCCGCTGACTGCGCCCCGGCCGATAAGGCGGCTGTAATCAAACACCCTGCCGGCTACTAACTGGGTTACCATATCCAAGTCCTCCCGGCGCGCCCCAACCGGGGCTGCGCCCTACACTCAAAACTATGCGAAGAGTCCCTTCCCCCTTGATGGGGGAGCGTCAGGATGGGGGTGCCACCTACGCGTACTGGTACTCCCGCAGCGACACCACCAACTGCAGCGCTTCCGCCACCCGGTCCTCGGCGTCGGCCTCCGCCCACCGCAGGTCGCCCGATTCCCCGACGTGGTTGATCAGCTCCTGCCGGTTCTCCGCCCGCACCGAAAGCGGCCCCATCAGGTCCAGGCAGCCGTCCACCAGTTGTTCGGCGGTCAGGTCGCCCCGCTCCTTCAGGCGATTAATTATGCCCCGGATACCGGGCCGGTCCGTCTTCGCCACCATGTCGGCGGAGAAGTTGATCCGCTTCATCAGCGACCCGCTGTTGATCCACTCGGCGCCCGTGTGCCACCCCTCCACGCTGGGGGGATTCATCAGTTCCTGCCCCATGTAGGCCGATTCCTTGGTCAGGATGCCGATGCCCGGGGCCGGGAACTCAAAATCACCAACCATGCGCAGGGTGCCCACCACTACTTCCACCGGACTCTTGATCTTGGCGAAGCGGGCATTCTTGAAGAAGTCGGAGTTGAACAGCACTCGGAGCACCGGAATCATCTCGTAGCCCGAGTCCACAAAGGTCTGGGCCAGCAGGTCGATTGCCTCCGGGTCATTGGGCGGCGTGTCCTGCCACGAAGGCACCTGCGGTTCATCCGCCACAAAGAAGTTGTACAGGTGGCGGGCAATGAACCTCGCCGTGGCCGGGTGTGCGCAGACGATGTCGATTATGTCCTCGCCGTCGAAATTGCCCGTATGACCCAGGAAGGTCTTCTCTTCTTCGTCGTGGTCCTCTTCCTGGTATTCAAAGTCCCAGTCAAAGCGGCCATAGGCTTGGCGGGGAATCATGGGAGTGATGGTCCAGCCCGTGAAAGCGCGGGAACATTCCCTTACGTCGTCCTCGGTGTAATTGCCCACGCCCATGCTGAACAGCTCCAGCAGTTCGCGTCCCCAGTTCTCGTTGACCGCGTAAGAGTGGTTGTCGCAGTTGTCCAGCCAGTAAATCATGGCCGGGTCCTTGGCCAGGGCTACCAGCAGTTCCCGGTAGTTGCCCATGCCCAATTCCCTGAACATGTCAATCTGCTTGAACACCTCGTGGTAGTGGTCAATCTTGGAATACCCCGTAGCGAAAACATGGTGCCAGAACAGGACCATCTTCTCCTGAAGCACCCGCTCGGTGTTGACCATGTCATTCAGCCACACGGCTCCGCCCATGCCAGCTGACGTGGGGGGCTTCCAGAACCCGGGTTGATACCGCAAGAAATCCAGCCGGTCTGATCCCTCTACCATGTCGGGATTCAGCAGTTCTTCCACCGTGGCCTCGTAGCCCTTGGCTACCCGCGCTTCCAGTTCGTCGCGGGTAGCGCCAAAGCCGGCGCGGCGCATCAGGTGGGCCATCAATTCAATATCCTGGTTTGCCACCTTTACATTACCTCCGTTGAGGGGAACGACCCCATCTACCTGGTTCCCCAATCTGACTGCCTGCATTACTCTCGCTAAAGGAATGCAGCCAGCTAAACAACCAACCGGAATTATCGGTTTGAATGGTTTGTCCTGTCAAGGATGGCGGTGCGCCGGCAGACCTCCGGTCCATGTGGCACTGGAGATCATCCCAATGGACCAATTCCGAGCTCGGCGAATTTCAGCCCGGGGACCAACTACTCAAAGAGCCGTAGAGGCGCGCCGCCCCGCGTCCCTCTCCCCAAACCGGTCGCCTTCTCCACCAGCTTGAATTGCTGGCACCATCCCCTTGCCACCCTGCATAACGCTCTTCCACCATAAAACCATGACCCAATCGCTGTTCACCGCGGATACCCAGTTGGCCCAGCGGTGCTCCAATGATCTCTGCGAAACTCCGCGTCCTCAGCGTCTCTGCGGTCAAAGGCGCCCCTGAAATGAGATATCCCTGCCCAGACTCCTCCCACCCTTGAATGGCCCAAAACGGCCCAATATGGCACGGAAATCAAAAAATGCTAACTAAGTCCCTCTTCGTGGTTAGCTGACCGTTACTTGATGGGACGGTGCTAACAAAGCAAAGCTATCCTTTATGAGTAATCTATCAGTTAACAGTCTCGAGGTTGGTCCGCCCTTGGAGCGATGTACTGAGCCTCGAATGGAAGAAGGCTGCCTCGGCTGTCAAACTGCGGTCAATGGGGGCTTGTAGTTTTTCTGGCAGTGGCGCCTCATGCCCACCCTCTACGTTGCGCCCGGCTTTGGCGCGCATTATACTAGCACCCAATATAAGGGTGGATTTGGGTGGTATGGGATGGGTGAAGTCTAGTCGAGGAGTCCTGCATGGCTTCCAACAAGTACGACCTTGCCATGGGTATTGGCGGTGAGGCGGGCCAGGGCATAGCTACCCCGGGCGACATCCTCGCCCGTATCTTTGTTCGTCGTGGCCTTCACCTCTATACCTATAACGCTTATCAGTCCATCATTCGCGGCGGCCACATCTTCCTCACCGTGCGGGTATCGGACCAGGAAATTTACAGCCACGGGGACAAGCTTGACCTGCTTCTTTGCTTGAACCAGGACACGATGAACCGGCACCTTAATTTGATGGGGCCTGGCAGCCGCGTTATTTACAACGGAGACAACATCACTCCGGGCGACGTCAATGACGGCGTCCACATGTGTCCTCTGCCCGTGGCGGACCTCAGCGAAAGCCGCAACCGCCTGGTCCAGAATACCATCGCCGTGGGCGCCATAATGTCCCTGATGGGTGTGGACTTTGAAGTTCTGGAAGAAAGCCTCTCCCTACGCTTCCAGCGCCAGGGACAAAACGTCATCGATGAAAACGTGCGGGTTGCCCGCGCCGGTTTTGAGTACGCCACCGAGAACTTCGTCCCCTACTACGACGCATTGCCCGATGGCGGCAAACCCCTGGCGGTCTGGGCCGGCAACGACGCCATCGCCATGGGTGGCGCTGCGGCCGGGGTCAAGTTCTATTGCGCTTATCCCATGAGTCCGTCCAGCGGTATCCTGCACTGGATGGCCGCCAACGCCCGCAACCTGGGCATAATGGTGCGCCAGGTCGAGGACGAAATCGGCGTTGCCAACATGGCCATCGGCGCCGCCCATACCGGCGTCCGCGCAATGTGCGGCACCTCCGGCGGCGGATTCGCCCTGATGACCGAGGCCGTGGGCGCCGCCGGAATGATGGAAATACCTGTGGTCTTCATCGACGTGCAACGGGCCGGACCCTCCACCGGCGTTCCCACCAAGACCGAGCAGGGAGACTTGTGGCAGGTGCTGGGCGCCAGCCAGGGAGATTTCGAGCGCTTAATCGTTGCTCCTACCAGCGCCCTGGACTGCTTCAACACCATGCCTGAACTGTTCAACCTGGTGGACAAGGTCCAGTGCCCCGCCATCGTCCTTTCCGACCTGCTCATCGGCGAAGGCCGGTTCAGCGTTGACCCCGACGACATTGATATGCACCCCCACATTGACCGGGCGGGCCTCATAACCGAACCGGCCCCTTCAAACGGATATATGCGCTACGAGAACACCGAGTCCGGTGTATCTCCCCGGGCCCTGCCTGGCGTCCCGGGCTACGTCCACGTTGTAGCAACCGACGAACACGATGAGAACTCCGTCCTTATCAGCGACGAGTTCACCAATCCCCTCAAGCGCCGCATGATGGTGGAAAAGCGGGCCCGCAAGTTCCAGGATATTGTCAAGGAAATCGCGCCCCCGCAAATTGAGGGCCCTGCCGACGCCGATGTAACCCTGGTTGGCTGGGGTTCCACCGAAGGCGTAATCCGCGAGGCCCGCCAGTTGCTGGCCGACCAAGGCGTTATGGCCAACCAGCTTGCCATCAAGTGGATTGTCCCCTTCCACGTCGACGAGGTTACGGACTTAGTTACCAAGTCGAAGAAGGTTTTCATAGTCGAAAACAACCATTCAGGCCAGTTTTACCGCTATATGCGCAGCGAAACTGGCCTTTCCGTTGACGGCCACATCCGCAAGTACGACGGCGAGCCCTTCATGCCCCACCACATTGCCGATGGTGTGAAAGACCTGCTGGCCGGCAATTCCAAAGTATTCGTGCCCGACCAGGAAGTGATCGTATAGAAGATTCCCTTCCCCTCACGGGGGCGGCACGTCCGCCTATGGCGGGAAGCTTGGGATGGGGGTGAAAGAACCCCGCTCATCCTGAGCCCGTCGAAGGACTCGTCGAGAGGGAAGGTTAGGATGGGGGTGAACTTACCCCCGGAAAATCATTGTTTAGAGGAAAAGCCGATGACAACTACCGAGAGAAATACGGGAGACTCTGGTGTCGTAGCTTTAACGGCGCGTGACTTCAAAGGAGCCGTTGACCCGGACTGGTGCCCGGGCTGTGGCGATTTCGGGGTGCTCAACAGCCTGCAGCGGGCCGTAGCCGGTATGGGCCTACAGCCCCACGAGGTTCTGACCGTCAGCGGAATCGGCTGCTCTTCCAACCTGCCAGGCTACTTCAACAGCTACGGCATGCACACCCTCCACGGGCGTTCCTTGGCAGTGGCCACCGGCGCCAAGCTGGCCAACCACGAACTCACGGTAATCGTTACCGGAGGCGACGGCGACGGTTACGGCATCGGCGGCAACCACTTTACCCATACTGCCCGCCGCAACATCGACCTCACGTACATTGTCATGAACAACCAGATCTACGGTCTCACCACCGGCCAGATTTCCCCCACCAGCCGCGACGGCATGAAGACCAAGAGCACTCCCTTCGGCAGCGTGGAGATGCCCGTCAATCCCATCACCTCCGCCATCATGAACGGCGCAACCTTTGTGGCACGGGGCTACAGCGGCGACGTCCGCCATCTGACCGACTTGATGACGAAGGCCATTGAACACAAGGGATTCGCTCTGGTCGACGTCTTCAGCCCCTGTGTAACCTTCAACCTGGACAACACCCACAACTTCTTCAAGGACCGGGTAGTGAAACTGGAGGACGAGGAGCACAACACCGGCGACTGGAAATTGGCCTGCGAAAAGGCCATGGAATGGGGCGAGACCATCTACACCGGCATCTTCTTCCAGGCCCCCGTCAAAGCGTCAGCCTCGGCCGCCGCGAACCCGTCCTTGACGAAGGCGGCCCACTAGCCTTCCGCGAACTGGGTCTGAGCGACGACCAGGCCAACAACATCATCCGCCGAATGATGTAAGAGCCCCGGCAACTTGGCAAAAAATTAGGGGCGGGTTTGAAACCCGCCCCGACCTTTTGCCCTATACGCTCATGGTGAGCTGGTCGAAGGATCCCCCTACCCCAACGGCCCCTGGAACACCTGGTCCACGTACGTATCCGACAACGGCTCAATCGTATCCGGCCAGTTGGCCGGAACATCCCGACGCATCTCCTGAGGACGCGGCTTTCCGCTCCACCCGATCTGCTCCATGTAGTAATAAAGCTGGATCATGTGCCCATCCGGGTCTATGGCAAAGGCCGCATAGTCGATGCCCGGATGCAGTTCCGGCGGCATCTCCTTGAACTCAACACCGTTCTCCTTCAGGAAAGCCACCGCGTTCCTCAGCTGGCTGTAGCTGCCCACCTCCACGCCAAAGGACGCGCTGGTCGTGTGTGGACTGCAACCCAGCTCCTCCCGCAGCGCCTTGGGGAAAAGCGCCAGGTTATGGTGCTCCGCCCCGCTGCGAAGGAAGTACAGTCGGTGTCCGTTGAACACTGTCTCTTCCGTGATTACGAAGCCCAGGTGGTTCATGTAGAAGTTCAGCGACGACTCCATGTCCTGCACGAACAGGTTCACCGGCCCGATCTTGGTTATCTTGAAGGGACGGGGCAGCATTACTCCCTCAACGTCAAATTTGGCGGGAAGCTGGTTCACGCCCCGGAATCCCGAGAACACGTCGATGCCCTTGGCCACCGCCTCCTCGACTTCGGCCTCTTCCGACATCTGCGGCAAAGTCGGTTCATCGTGGAAGATGCGGTAATACATTTCACGGGGCTTGCTGTGGCGCGTCCAGTCAATCTGCTCAATCCCGTAGTAAAGCTCGTTGATGTGCCCGTCGGGGTCGTAAGGATAAACGTGCCAATTGCTCCCCGGCATATCCCTACCCACACGCTGGATCCCGATGCCCTGTTCCTCGAAGAAGTGAGCGCCATTGACCACCTCTTCCAGCGCCCCGGTTTGCCAGGTAATCTGGTTGATGGTGACCTCACCCTTGCCGCCGCCACCGCCGCCGGCCGCCACAAAGGCGTCCATCACGTCCCGGGGGAACAGCACAAAGGCGTGGTGGTCGCTGCCGTGGGTGAAGAACACACCCCGTCCGTCCTCGATGTGCGCCAGCTTTTCCCCCAGCCCCGGTATTTGCTTGAAGTCCAGCACGTCCGACTCATAGAACCCCAGCAGGTCCCGGTAGAACCGCACCGACTCCTCCATCTTGTCCGAGTTAAACCCAAAGTGACCCAGCCTGCGAATCTTGAAAGGCCGGTCCAGCATCACTCCGCCAACGCTGTATTGCTTCTTTTCGGTGGTAGTCATTGGTCTGCCTCCCGTAGGAAATTGCTGCGTAAATTATCCACGAATCCTAACGAATGTCCACAGGCAGATGACATTCAGACACGGGCACGGAATATGTTCTCGCCCGCACGAGTTTCGATTCATGTCCACTTTCTATGCGATCATCATCTGACACTACCCCCTTGCCACACCGCATAACCCATCCCTACCCTGAGAATATCAACACAACATCTTTCCCAAATTGCCTGACCAATTCCCGAGTCCCGACGGAAAATGCTTCACTAAAAAACCGCCATTTCACCGCCACCACCGACTCAAACGCAGCTATAAAATGGAGGGAAATGAAAGGAAATGAACGGGAAAAACAAAAATCACCCCTCTCCCAATGGGAGAGGGGCTGGCCATGACTGGGCGCGCTTATCCCGAGCTTGTCGAAGGGCTACCCCTTCAAATGCTTATCAAAAAACTCAATGGTCCGGGGCCAGGCCACCGCCGCCCCTTCCGCATTATGCCGTGCCCCCGTCCAGTCCATAAAGGCATGGTCCGCGCCGGCGTAAGTGTGGAAGGTGTGCTCCTTCCCCAGCCTAGTTAACTCCGCATCCAGCTTGGCCATGTCCTCCTGCGACGGGTTCCGGTCTATTTCGCCAAAGTGGAAAAGCATGGGACAGTTGATCCCGTCCGACAGCTCAAAGGGCGTTTTCTCCGGGTCGCCCCACTTGCCCATGATGGTGCCACCGTAGAAGGGCACCGTGGCCTTGAAGATGGGATTGACCGCCGCCATCAGCCACGCCACGCGGCCGCCCATGCAGAAACCTGTCACCCCGATTCGCTCGTTATCGATGGCCGAGTTGCCCTTGAGAAAGTCCACCGCAGCGTTCATGTCGTTGATTACGTCTGCGTCGTTCAGATAGTTCAGCCGTTCCAGCCTTCCCCCGTTCAGCTGCTCGTGGGTGTAGCGATGAAAGAGGTCGGGTACCACGGCCACGTACCCCTCTTCGGCGAATCGGTCGGCCATAACCTTGTCAAACTCGTCCATTCCGCCCACGTGAAAGGCAATCACCACGGCGGGAAACGGGCCAGAGCCGTCGGGAACGGCGGCATACATATCCATCTCATTCCCGTCAACCGTCAACTTGTCCATAAAGGATGGCATAACTATGAACCTCCATTAGAGTCGCCAGAATGTATCGAGCCGGCCCAACGTGAACCAGCGCCGCCATTCTAACAGATTGATGTAAAGGAAAGATGCAGGATAGGCACAGGAGACCCTGGATACTACCACGCCTTCTCCAGCAGCGGCAGCAACTCCTCGGGACTATTCACCTGCACCGGATTATTCCGCGACGGGCCGTCCTCCAGCGTCATTCGGGCGATCTCCGTCAAATCCTCATGGGGTATCTCCAGTTCCCGCAGGCGGTGGGGCATGCCCAGTTCCATGATGAATTCGTCCACCACTGCGGCGACGGCCTCCGCAGCCGTCTCGTCGCTCATGCCCCGGATGTCCAGACCCGCCGCCGCCGCCAGAAGGGCCTGCTTGTCCGCCGAGGCCGGACGGTTGAACTCCATAACGTAGGGCTGGGTAACGCAGGATGTGTAGCCGTGGCCCACACTGTACTTCACGCCGATGACGTGGCCGATGGCATGGCTCAGTCCCGACCCCACACTGGGAGCTCCCATCATCGACATCCAGGCCCCCATCAGGCACCCGAGGCGGGCTTCGGGGTTGCCCATCTCCTCCCTGGACTGGGACAGGTGCCTGAAGAGTAGTTCTGCTGCCTTCTGCGTGGTGGCGTCGGTTGCCGGCTGGCTGCCCCGGCAGTACAGCCGCTCAATGCAGTGGTCCAGGGCCTTTACCCCGCTGGACAGCCATAGCCAGTCTGGTGTCCCTTCCGTCATGTCCGGGTCCAGCACTATTAGGTGGGCGTAAAGCCCCGGATGACGGACCCTGATCTTGTGACCTGCCTGGTCGTCCAGCACGTTGCCGCCGCCCAGGTTAAACTCCCCGGCAGACAGGGTAGTGGGTATGGACACCTGCGTCGGCAGCTTGTCGCCGTCCGCCGTGGACTGGAAGTTGCCGCCGCCCTGGTGTCCCCGCTCCCGCAGGGCTTCCTCGGAGGTCAGGCCCTCGGCCATCATCACGCCGATCATGCGGGCCGCATCGGAGATAGTGCTTCCCCCCACGCCCACCAGCGTATCCACCTCGTTGGCCAGGGCAATCTGGGTGGCTTCCACAGCTGTAGCCAGGGGCGCGCGCTGTGGCAGGTTGGAGTAGACCGCCAGACACCTGTCGCCCAGCAGCGACTCCACTCTCTTCACGGTATCAGTCTTCTCGGCAATGCTCCGCCCCGAAAGCACCATTACACGCCGGCTGCCTAGCCGGTCCAGTTCAGAGGGCAAGTCTTCAGCCCGACCCTGCCCGAATATAACTCTGGATGGCACCGGAGGTTCATAAGTCCCATAAAGCCCAGCCATAACAATACCTCAAGATCACTCTGTTCAGATTCAGGTTTGCGTGAGTTTAGCCTGTAACGGGGTTGGTAACAACCTGCTTCCGGCAGCACGCAGGGCAGTCGCGTGATGATTCGGGAAAGCCCGGCGTTCTAGCGCAGGCGGGTACCTCCAACCTGGAGACTGCGGGGCTATACTTTGGGCGATCCGCCTCCGGCGGCCCCCCCTTTTGCCGGACTCAAAATGCCATTGCCCTGGTGACACCTGCCTCTTGATTCTCCGGTTAACGCTTCCCTACCATACTTGCATGGCACATTCCGTACATGGCCCTGTCAATCGCGAATCACCTCACTCTCTATGTGAAGGGGGGCGGTTGTGAGGGGGTCTCACCGGCTTCGGTTTAGGCAATGGCCCAAAACGGCCCAAAATGGCCCGCTTGTCCAACCCATTTCCTATCTGGGGAGCGGCCCATTTTCGGGCCATTTTCAGGCCACCGGGGTCGTCTCGGACCCGTGTTTCAGATACGAAACGGCCCAAAATGGCCCAAAATGGCTCGAATACAAAAAAAAATGCCCCGACTGAGTGCCCCGAAGGCAGTCGGGCACCCATTCTCCGGCCGGTGATTCAGGATTCTAAATGCGTAGTTAGGCGCTATCGTCAATTTGAAGGGACCCGATTCTCATCGTTCCTATCCGTCGTCCCCGGGCTGGCGGAATCCACCTCAGGCGGACCTGTGGCCGCCGGGAACCCCCAGGTTAGAGACGGCGGTGTTTCCCTTGAGCGAAAATTGCGCCCCTCTTGCCTGAATCAAAATGCGATTGCCCAGCTGCGGCACCTGCGTTGACACCGAAATAGGCCATACCTATACTCAACGCTAAATCAGATTACCTTTAGACAGTGATCCGGCTTCAGCGCCCCCCTTACGCAAAAAGATATGCGCCTGAATCCATAATCAGGAGGCAATCCCATGACACAGGCTCAAACCAAAGACGGCGGCGACGCCATTCTGGAAGCTTTCCGGAACCTGGGTATTGACTACGTTATATCCTCCCCAGGCTCGGAATGGGCGCCGGTCTGGGAGGCGTTGGCCCGCCAGAAGGTCAACGAGGTGGATGGCCCCACCTACATCAACTGCTGGCATGAGACCCTGGCCGTGGACATGGCTCTGGGCTACACCCGCGTCACCGGTAGAATGCAGGCTGTCCTCCTTCACGCCGGTGTGGGTCTCCTCCAGGGTGGAGTGGGCATACACAGCGCCTACCTGGGCGAAGTGCCTATGCTGGTCTGTTCCGGCGAGGCTAACAGCTACGGCGAGAACCCGGATCTGGACCCCCAGGGTCAGTGGTACCGCAACCTCAGCGTGGTGGGCGGACCTAACCGCTTCGTCGAACCCTTCGTCAAGTGGAGCGGACAGGCCACCAGCCCCTACACCCTCTACGAACAGCTGGTGCGGGCTGGCGAAATGGCCCAGCGGGTGCCCAAGGGCCCCACCTTCCTGGACGTTCCCATCGAGACGATGATCCACAACTGGGCGCCCCCGGCCAAAATCCGCCGCGTCGCCCAGGCTCCCAAAATCCAGCCGGCCACCGATTCCATAGAGCGGCTGGCCGACCTTATTGCCAACAGCAGTCGCCCCATGATGATTGCCGAAGGTTCAGGACAGGACGTAGCGGGATACGAGAACCTTGTCAGGCTGTCGGAACTGATGGCTATTCCGGTCACGGAAAGCGCCTCCATCCACGCCAACTTCCCCAAGGGCCACCCCATGTACCTGGGCACGCCCGAGGCCTACCTGAACCAGTGCGACCTGGTATTGCTGTTGGGCACCCGCTCTCCCTGGTATCCGCCCAACGCCGGCCCGGCCAACGCCACCGTGGTGGCGCTTGGGGAAAACCCGCTGAAAGGACAGATGGTCTACCAGAACCTGCTTGCCGACATGTACGTCGAAGGCGATATGACCATCACCCTGCGGTTGCTGACCGAAGCCCTGGAAGCCAGCGGCGCCAACTCCGGATCCCATGCTGCCAAGATTGCTGAACGCCGTCAGCAATGGTCCGCCGAACACGACCGCCTCACCGCCGCCAGGCAGGCCGCAGAGGAGTCGGCTCGAACCAAACGGCCCATCGATCCCGTATGGCTGTGCGCTGCCATCAGCGAGGCCATGCCCAACAACGCGGTATACGCAGAGGAGGTAACTTCCCACCGGGGCCAGGTTATGCGCCACGTCCAGTGGGACCGGCCCCAGAGTTACTTCCACCCCAATGGCGGCCTGGGCCAGGGCCTGGGCCTTGCCCTAGGCGTAAAACTGGCAATGCCCGACCGCCCGGTGGTGGCCCTGATGGGTGACGGCGGTTTCCTCTATAATCCGATTACCCAGAGTTTCGGTGTTGCCTGCGAGGCTAACCTGCCCTTCCTCACCGTCGTATTTAACAACGCCAACTACGAGGCTATGCGCCGCAACCACCTGCACTATTACCCCGATGGCGACGCTGCCCGCTCCGGCATCTGGCACGGTGTCCACATCCCCGGCCCCGATTTCCCCAAGCTGGTGGACCCCTTCGGCGGCTACGGTGTGAGAGTCGAGGACCCCGCAAAATTGGTGCCGGCTCTCAAGAAAGGCCTGGAAGCGGTCAACGAAGGCCGCATCGCCCTGGTGGACGTGGCCTTGTCCATCTAGCAGCGCGGCAAATTAAGGAAGTGTTCCCTGGGCCCTTTTCCGCGAGTGGTGAAGGGCCCTTTACTGCTAATTCGACCTTGATTCGCCCGCCAAGTTATTTTCAACGCCCCCAACTGTCATACTGAAGGGAGCGAAGTGTCCAATAAGCCAGGGGTCTGGAGTGTTTGCTATCTCGAGGACTGCAGGCCTGCTCATCCGCAAGAAAACCATTGCCATGAGGTCAACTGCAAGCGGATTCAATACGCCTCGATATCCTGAACCTCGCCACCTCAGCCCGTTACCCACCAATACCACAGTGTGCAGATCTTCTGTACCTATTCCGGCGCAAGGCAATTGCATTGGATTGTAGTGTCTTCGCCCCTGCCCATATGCCGGCACATCAGCCGCCACCAAGACATAGGTCGCGCGGCAGGTAGCAGAGGCGCTCCATGCTACTCAGCGTCTCTGCGGTGACAGGCATGCCCCAAAGCGCGACAACCCTGATTCCTGTCACCCCAGATATGTTATCCGCGTTATGTATGGGTTAGAATAGAAATCTGTTTCTCCGTTATTGGAGCCAATTTTTCAGGCAATAGTTTTTGTGAGAAGGTCCGTATAATGACAACCGCGCTGGTTCGGGACAGAATTCAGGAAATGGTGGCGGAGGCCGTCAACCGCGCCCGCCAGGAAGGCGCCATCAAACTGGAGACAATGCCCGAAATTCTGGTCGAACGTCCGGGCAACCCGGATCACGGCGACTTTGCCACCAGCCTCCCTTTGCGCCTGGCTCGGGCCACCCGTATCAATCCGCTCCAACTTGCGCAGACCCTGGTGGAGTTCATTCCCCAGTCGACAGAAGTTAAGACCGTGGAAGCCGCGCACCCTGGTTTCATTAACTTTTATCTTGACGACAAATGGGTCCAGGCCCAGGTGGAAGAGGTACGCCGGTCAGGTAACATTTACGGCAACATTCCCGCGGGCGACGGGCGTCCAGTAATGGTGGAGTTCGTCAGCGTCAACCCTACGGGGCCCGTGCACGTTGGCCACACTCGCGGAGCGGTGCTGGGCAGCGCCCTGGCTAACACCCTCGACGCCGCCGGCTACACTGTAACCAGGGAATATTACGTCAACGACGCTGGCACCCAGATGGAAGCCTTTTATCGCTCCGTGTACGCCCGCTATCGCGAGGCCCTGGGAAAGGAGTTTGATTTCCCGCCGAACGGCTATGCCGGCGAGTATATCTACGACATTGGAAAGGAGATTGCCGACTCCGAGGGCCAGCGGTTTATCGACATGGACGAAGTCCAGGCCATACGGGAAATAGGCGACATCGCCCGCGAGAAAATGGTTTCCCTGATCCGGGAAGACCTGGGGGAGATAGGCGTAACCTTCGATAACTGGTTCAGCGAACGCTCTCTGTATGGCAACCACGAATACGAGGAAGCCATGGAGTCCTTGCGGGAGAAGGACTACCTGTCGGAACGGGATAACGCTCTCTGGTTCAATTCCACGATGCTGGGGGACGACAAGGACAACGTTGTTGTCCGCTCTTCAGGGGAACCTACTTACTTCGCCTCCGACATCGCCTATCACTACAACAAATTCGTAAAGCGTCAATTTGTTCACGTCATCAATATCTGGGGCGCAGACCACCAGGGCCACGTTCCCCGCATGAAAGCCGCAGTAGAGGCGTTGGGTGTCGATCCCGATGCCTTGACTGTCCTTATTTCCCAGATGGTAACGCTGAAACGAGGCACGGAAGTCGTGCGCGCCTCCAAGCGCACCGGAGACTTCATAACCCTGCGCGAACTGGCCGAAGAGGTGGGTTCCGACGCCTGCCGCTATTTCTTCCTTGCCCGCTCGCCGTCCACCCAGATGGAGTTCGACCTGGAGCTTGCCAAGAAGGAGTCTTCGGAAAACCCTGTCTATTACATTCAATACGCCCACGCCCGGAACTACAGCATCCTAAGCCTGGCCCGTAGCCGCAACATTGACTGGAGCGAGGGCGACGTTTCACTTCTGACCGACCCCAACGAACTGAACTTGATCCGTACCATGATCCGCCTGCCTGAGTTGGTGGACCAGATGGCCCGCTCCCTGGAACCTCATCACCTGCCCCACTACGCCATGGAACTGGCCACGGCCTTCCACTGGTTCTATGAAAACTGCCGGGTCATCTCCGCCAATGCCGAGGACAACGACGTCACTTTGGCCCGTCTCAAGCTCGTGGAGTCGGCCCAGATAGTTTTCCGCCGTGCCCTGGAGCTGATGGGCATGAACGCCCCCGAGAGGATGTGATTGCTGCCTCCCATTTCGTTGAGCTGAGCGCAAGAGCCGACGCTCCGGATCCCACATCACGGGCCCCTCATCCCAGTGGGGCCCACAGTCTTTTCCGGCATTGATTGGCGGAGCGTGCAACCACTCCTGTATATAATTATTGTTAATTCCGATTAATAGTTGCTTGAATTATCAGCACTTAAGGTATATTATGTCGACGGTCAAAACCGACCAATAAAGAAATCTTCAACGAAATCCTACAATGCTTCCCTTGCCGGTAAGTCCTTTCGACGGTTTACCGGCCTTACCCCGGCCCTATACTGAAACGGTGCAAGCCCCGGATCCCTGATCCCCTTCACTTTTTATGGCCGGTTTGCACCCTGTAAGGACGGTCTTATGAGCATTCTCCTGAGAATCACCCGCATGGCCTATCGTTACAGAACGCGGCTGATTCTGGCTTATCTTTCCTTCTTCATCGCCATTGGTTTCTCCCTACTGATACCCTGGCTGTTCGGACAATCCATAGACCGACTGGTTTTCATCAGCAGCACTGAAATAGTCCCCCTCAACCCCGCGAATAGTGAACTGCTAATCCTGGCGAGCCTGTTGCTGGCAGCCAGCATAATGCGCGGGTTCTTCGACTTTGCCCGCACCTACACCACAGACTCATTGTCCCAGTTAGTTACCTACGACTTCCGCAATCAGATCTACGACAAGCTGCAGCACATCAGCTTCGCCTATCACGACAAGGAACACACTGGGAACCTGATGTCCAAGGCCACCGCCGACGTGGAGGCCATCCGCCGTTTCGTCAATATGGGCCTGATCCGCTCCCTGGAAGTAGTGGTGCGGACCATCGCCGTAACCAGCATGATGATCTGGATTAACTGGGAACTGGCCTTGATCAGCTTGGTTTTCGTTCCTTTCCTGATTATTCGTTCTACCCTGGTTATGAGCCGGTTGCGCCGGATGTGGCTCCACGTACAGGAAGTCAACGGCGAACTTGTTACGGTGCTCCAGGAAAACCTGGTAGGCATCCACGTAGTCAAGGCCTTCGGTTCGGAGAATTTCGAAAGGCGGAAATACGACAAGAAGGCCCAGGAACTGCGTGGCGAATACTATGAGTCCGAGCGCCTCCAGGGAACCAACAGCGCCTGGATGAGCCTATATTTCACCTTTGCGCTGGGCATCATCGTCTGGTTCGGCGGCTGGGAGATTATTCGCGGCGACCTGACGGCCGGCGAAATGGGCAGCTTCCTGCTTTTCCTGAACCAGTTGACCTTCCCTATCCGTTCGGCGGCCCAGATTATAAACAGCTTCTCCAGGGCCATTTCTTCGGGGCAGCGCATTTTCGAAGTTCTGGACAGCGATTCTCCCGTGGAGGAAAAGCCCAACGCCAGGGTGATGGGGCGGGCAAATGGGCACGTCCGGTTCGAGAATGCTTCCTTCTCATATGAGGCGCGCTCCGCCACTCTGAAGGGTGTCGAAATAGACGCCCCTCCCGGGCAGGTTACTGCCATACTGGGCGCCCCGGGCAGCGGCAAAAGCACCATAGTCAATCTTATCCCCCGCTTTTACGACGTTACCGGAGGCCAGGTAACCATTGACGGGGAGGACATTCGGGAATTTACCCTGGAATCACTACGGCGCAACGTAGGCATGGTCCAGCAGGACATTTTCCTGTTCGACGCAACTATAAGAGACAATATCGCCTACGGTGTCTCCAACGCTTCCGAAGAGGACATCATCAACGCGGCCAAGATTGCACAGCTTCACGACCAGATAATGGCCTTCGCTAACGGCTACGACACTTGGGTTGGGGAGCGGGGCAGCACCCTCTCAGGCGGCCAAAGACAGCGGCTCTCCATTGCCCGTACCGTGCTGGTCAACCCGCCCATCCTCATTCTCGACGACTCTACCTCCAGCGTGGATGTCGAGACGGAACGACAGATTCACCAGGCCATGGTCAACGTGATGAAGGGACGGACAACTTTCGTAATCGCTCATCGCCTCAGTACCGTCAGGGAAGCCGATCAAATCCTGGTTTTGAGGGACGGCAGTGTGGCGGAAGAGGGCAACCACATCGAGTTGATGGCCAAACGAGGCATCTATCGCGACATATATGAACTGCAATTGCGGCCCCAGGAAGAAGTTCTGCTGGATGCTTCCCTAGCCGGCGGCGACGGAGGTGACAACTAATGCGCGGAGTGGGAGGCGGCTTCGGCGGCATGATGGGAGGCATGCGCGGCCTGAATTCGGGCGGCATAAACTCCCCAAGCATGGACAACCTTAGCGATGACAACGCCATAGGCTCGGTCTACAACAACAAAGTGGTTCTGCGCCTGATCTCCTACATGGGGCCTTTCAGATCAGACGTAATCAAGAGCCTGATATCTGTTTTCATCTACACCATCGCCAACGCCAGCATCCCGGGCCTGATAATGCTGGCCATCAACCAGGGCATCAAAGTAGGCAGCGTCTGGGACCTGACCATATTCGGCTGGACTCTGTTTGCCATACCGGCCAACGCTGGGGACTTCTGGAGTTGGCACCCGCTTCATTTCTTTGGGCTGGGTTTCCTTGCGCTTACATTGGTACATTTCGCCTCCAACTATCTCCAGTTCGTGTTTATGGCTCGGGTTGGGCAAAGCATCCTTTATGCCCTCCGCATGCAGATGTTTAGCCACCTGCAGGATATGTCCCCGTCCTTTTTCCACCGGACGGCGGTGGGTCGCATCATGTCCCGCAGCCAGAGCGACGTGCTCCAGCTTCAGGAGACTTTCGAGATGCTGGTGTTGGCCCTCGCCGATGTCTTGACGCTGGCTTTCATTGTCATCTTCATGCTGCTGGTCGACTGGCAGCTGGCCCTAGTTTGCTTGAGCATTGTGCCTGTGCTCTTTTTTATCCTTGGTTACTGGCAGCGATTTGCTCGCCGTTCCTTTATGCGTATTCGACGAGCCATAGCCATGGTCAACGGTGAGTACAACCAGAACATAACGGGCGTCCGCGTAGTTCAAAGCCTCAATCGCCAAGATGAGAACCTGGAACACTTCAAGGAACTGAACCAGGAACACCTCGACGCCAACCTGCAGGCCAGCCGGTTCTCCGGCGGACTGCAGCCCATGGTGGAGTTCCTGATAGGCGTAGGCATGGGATTTGGCATCGTCCTGGTGGGAGGCATCATGGCCAAGGGGGGATCCCTGGATTGGGGTGTGCTGGTGGCCTTCGCCCTGTGGATTCAGCGCTTCTTTGAGCCGGTCCGTCACTTGACCATGCAGTACGGCGTCTTCCAACGTTCCATGGCTGCCGGTGTCCGCATCTTCGAGTTGATGGACTTGGAACCAGAGGTTAAGGACAAGCCGGACGCAATTGAAATGCCTCCTATTCGGGGCGAGATCCGATTCGAGGACGTGAACTTCCACTACGTCGAAGGCGTAGAGGTGCTCCTGGACATCGAGCTGCACATCCGCCCAGGGGAGAACGTGGCCTTGGTAGGTTCCACCGGGGCGGGCAAGAGCACCTTGGTAACGTTGATCCATCGTTTTGCCGACGTAACTAAGGGGAAGATTACCATTGATGGTTATGACCTACGCGACGTCAGGCGCGAGTCACTCGTAGGCCAGATGAGCATGGTGCTCCAGGAACCCTACCTGTTCTCTGGCAATGTGAAGGACAATATCCGCTATTGCTATGACGACGCCACCGACGACGACGTGATCAACGCCGCCAAAGCGGTAGGGGCTCACGACTTCATCATGGCTCTGGAGAACGGTTACGAGACAGTACTGGCGGAACGGGGCGTTAATCTCAGTGTGGGCCAACGGCAGTTGATCAGCTTCGCCAGGGCCATAGTCGGCGATCCGCGGATCATTGTTCTGGACGAGGCCACCGCCAACATCGACACCCACACGGAAATCCTGATCCAGGAAGCCTTGAGCCACGTCCTTGAGGGCCGCACTTCCATAGTGATAGCCCACCGTCTCTCCACTATTCGTAGCGCAGACAAAATAGTGGTGCTGGACAAGGGCCACATAGTTGAAGTCGGCCGCCACGAGGACCTGCTGCGCCAGGGCGGTGTTTACGCCCGCTTGTACGCCATCAATTACGGCCTGTCCCACGGTAACGGAGCCGAACCGGAGGGCGGCTCCCTTATACCGGCCCCCGCGGATAACGATTAAGCCCGGCAGCTTCTAATCCGGAATTCAAAGCAAGAGGGGCAGGTAATGATCCTGCCCCTCTTCGGCTCAGTCGGCCTTTTTGCCCTCTACGCCCCTTCCAGAAACTCCTCAATCACCACCGCCAGTTCGTCCGGTTTGTGGTACCCGATGTCGTGGATTGTCTCAGGTATCCAGTGCACCCGGTTATTGGGCACAGCTTTTGCCGCCGCCTCAACCATCACCGTCTTGGTGACATTAAAGCTGTTGCCAGCCCGGTCAGGCCGCGGGCCCGCCGGCACTATCAGCGTGGGACACTGGATGTTGGGCAGAGTAACCGACGGAGGTTCTCCCCACATGGCTTCCAGTACCTGCGCGTGATTTGGCGGTCGCAGAATGTCCTGAATTTGTCCTTCCTTGTCCTCGTATACCATGGTCAATACAACGCGTTCCAGGTCCTCGTCCCAGCAGTCTCCCAATTGCTGGCTGATGCGGTCCAGGAACTCCCGCTGGGTACCCGACACGTTGCGTGGCGCATAGCGGTTCCGGAACACCTCCCACGAAGCGTCCGGCAATAGATGTCCATCCAGAAAGCCGCCGTCAATCATCACCAGCTTGCTGACTCGTTCCGGGAACCTGGCCGCAACGTTGATGGCCACATTGCCGCCCCAGGAGTGGCCCAGTACCACCGCCTTTTCCAGCCCCAGGTGGTCCAGAACGCGGACGGCATCCCCTGCCAGGGTCTGCCAGTCGTAGCCGCTGGCAGCCTGGCTGGTCTGCCCATGTCCCCGCTGGTCGGGGGCTGTAATGCTATGATTCCGGCACAACCGGGCAGCCAGCCTTTCGTACCAGTTAGCCGACGACGCAAGGCCGTGCAGGGCCAGAATGGGAGCGCCCTGAACTTGGCCTGTAGAACGCCACTCGAGGTAACGTACCTGGAGTTCCCCAATGACGGCGTAATGTTCGGTGGGTAGACTGGAATGCTGACCGGGAGTTGTCAACGCGTAACCTCCTGGACAATGCAATGAGAGAGTCGCTGGCCAAGCCGTGAATTTGAGGGATTATAGCACGGAGAGATTGAGCCAAAGCCCGCAACGTCTGTGTATTGTCTTGGCCCAGTCCGAATCGGTATGCTATCTTGTGGTTGCCCCTCAAGAAGCGGGAGCGACCTCGTTCAATTTCCGGTAAGTGGGAGGGTACCTTGGCTGAAGTCACCCGTACGGTTGAGACCCTGGGGGACTACCAATCCCTGGTTAAGTCCGCCCTCGATGAACTGGACTCGGCAAACGTCGTCTCCCGTATCTGGGAAGGCGACCACCGGGTTTGGTGCGAAGACCCCAGGGAAATTGAAGACCGCCTGGGCTGGCTGACCCTACCCCTCGATGTGGGCCGACAGATCGACCTGCTTGCCGATT
Organism: Dehalococcoidia bacterium; assembly: GCA_964291565.2. Lineage (GTDB taxonomy): Bacteria > Chloroflexota > Dehalococcoidia > Lucifugimonadales > UBA3495 > Bin22. The sequence continues at coordinate 2,392,357 of OZ219949.1, read as the reverse complement.
TCGCTTCAGGAGTAAGGGAAGCTGGATTCACCAATGTTGTTTTGCTGGGAATGGGCGGCAGCAGTCTAGGGCCGGAAGTTCTTCGCCGAACCTTTGGCAGCGCTCCCGGTTTTCCCCAGTTGCGAGTCCTCGATTCAACCCTTCCTTCCTGGATCGACGACGTCAACCAATCCATAGACCTGTCCAGAACTCTATTTCTCGTATCTTCCAAGTCCGGTACTACTATCGAATCCAACACCCTTAGCTCGTACTTTATGCAGCGAGTGGCCAATGCCGTTGGCGAAAAGGCCGCCGGCCAGAGCTTCGTTGCGGTAACAGACCCGGGGACTCCTTTGGAGGCCCTGGGAACCAGCGAAGGGTACAGGAGGGTCTTCGCCAATTCTCCGGAAATTGGAGGCCGCTATTCGGTCCTTTCATATTTTGGGATGGTACCGGCCGCCCTTCTGGGCCTCGACCTGGAAGATATTCTACGGCGGGCTGCCTTGATGGTACAAGATTGCAAGGTTTCCGACGCAGGTGCAAACCCCGGCGCCAGGCTTGGGGCCATAATGGGCTCCCTGGCCCGCCATGGCCAGGACAAGCTCACCCTGATCACCTCGCCAGCCCTTGATGGATTCGGGCTGTGGGTGGAGCAATTGCTCGCCGAGAGTTTGGGTAAGTCAGGTCGCGGTATCATTCCCGTGGCCGGTGAACCTGCGCTGCTGTCGGAAGAGTATAGCTCCGATCGCCTCATCGTCTATTTGCGGCTATTAGGGGACGAAAACTCAGGCTCCGACTCACTGGTCAGGAGTCTCTCTGCATCCCATCCCTGCGTGCAGCTTGAACTCTCGGATCGGGCCGACCTGGGCGCAGAGTTCTACCGCTGGGAATTCGCCACAGCCGTGGCAGGCAACATTCTGGGAGTCCATCCCTTCGATCAGCCAAACGTCCAAGGGGCTAAGGACAAGACTGATCTGGTTCTGCAGCACCTTGCACACACCGGGAAACTCCCCCAAATCGAAGCAGTGGATTCTCTAGAAGACCTAATGGCCAAGGCACTACCTGGCGACTACCTTGCATTACTGGCCTACTTGCCTGATAACCGGGAGGTGTGCGAAGCCATAACGTGCCTCCGGAAACGACTTACGGAGCGGTACGGAATCCCCACGACCGCCGGTTTCGGTCCCCGATACTTACATTCAACGGGCCAGTTGCATAAGGGCGGTCCCAACTCGGGCATTTTCCTGCAGTTCACAGCCGATCATCCAGCGGACATACCTGTTCCGGGTCGCCCGTACTCTTTTGGTTCGCTGGCGGACGCCCAGTCAACGGGGGACTTACAGGCTTTGCTGGAACTTGGTCGCCGCGCCGGCCGGATACACCTGGGGTCGGATCCCGCATCCAGCATCATGGAATTGGCCTCCCATATCTAGCTTCCTATTCTGCTCCGGAGGGCTCAAATTGGAACTAGGAATGATCGGCCTGGGCCGCATGGGCGGCAACATGGTTCAGCGCCTGCTGATTGCAGGACACCGGGTGGTGGTTTACGACACCAGCTCGTTAGCGGTGTCGGCTAGTGAGTCCCAGGGCGCTAGCGGATCCAACTCCCTCGAAGACATGGTTTCCCACCTTAAACCTCCCAGGGCTATCTGGCTCATGCTTCCGCAAGGCCAGCCTACCCAGGACACCATTGATCGCCTGGTACCTCTCCTCTCGCCCGCTGATGTAATTCTCGACGGCGGCAATGCAAATTACAAGGAAACCCTAACGCGAGCCGAAAACCTTTCTAACCGCGGCATTGTGTTCATGGACGTGGGAATCAGCGGCGGCATCTGGGGCCTCTCTGAAGGCTATACCCTCATGGTAGGTGGCCCCACCGAAGTCTACAAACGGCTGGAGCCCATTTTTCAGTCCCTGGCGCCAGGTCCCGACCGCGGTCACAGCCACGTTGGGCCGGTGGGTGCCGGCCACTTCGTAAAAATGGTGCACAACGGCGTGGAATATGCCCTTATGGAAGCCTACGCCGAGGGCTTCGAACTCATGGCGGCAAAGGAAGAGTTTGACCTGGACTTGACCCAGATTGCCAACACCTGGCGACACGGAAGTGTTGTGCGCTCCTGGTTGCTGGACTTGGTGGTATCGGCCTTGGAAGAAGACCCCAGCCTTTCCGACCTGCAGGCATACGTGGAGGACTCGGGGGAGGGACGCTGGACAGTGCAGGAATCGGTGGAACTGGCAGTTCCCGCCCCGGTCATAACACTCTCTTTGTTGCAGCGGTTCCGGTCCCGCCAGGCGCAGCCCTTCGGGGCCAAGTTACTGGCAGCACTGCGCAATCAGTTCGGCGGTCATCCGGTAAGGAGGTCCGGAGATGTTAATGACTGACGTGGATTCCGCCACAGGCAAACCCATCACCCTGGTAATCTTCGGTGCCAGTGGCGACCTTACCAGGCGGAAGCTGGTCCCAGCTTTGGCGAGCCTTCACAGCAAGGGAAGGCTTCCCTCCAACCTGCAAATCCTGGGAGTAGCCCGCAGCGACCTGAACGACCAGGGCTTCCGCACCCTCTTGGAAGAGTTCCTCGGCGGCGAAGGTATGGCCCGGCCCTCGCCTGCCCAGTGGGCGGAATTATCCTCCCGAATCCACTATACCCACGGCGACGTTACCAGCTCACAGGACCTGGACCTGGTCAAGTCCAGGCTGGCCGAAATCGAAGGTGAGGCGGCGGACTGCAACCGCCTCTACTACCTCTCCCTGGCTCCTTCTCTTTACCGCCACGCCATACACGGCCTGGGAGAAGCGAACATGGCTGACGACACTAGCGGTTGGAGGCGCCTGGTCGTCGAGAAACCCTTCGGCACCGACCTGGTATCCGCCAGGGAGCTTAACGACATCGCCCACTCCGTATTTCGGGAAGACCAGGTGTTTCGAATAGACCATTATCTGGGCAAGGAAACCGTTCAGAACCTCCTCGTATTCCGGTTCGCCAACGCTATTTTCGAGCCAATCTGGAACCGCAACTACATCGACCACGTTCAGATTACCGTGGCGGAAACCCTACGCATCGACGAGAGGGGAGATTACTACGACCAGACCGGCGTGCTTCGCGATATGTTTCAGAACCACCTTCTTCAGTTGCTTACCCTGGTAGCCATGGAACCGCCCCATGCCTTCGAGGCCGAGGCCCTGCGGAACGAAAAGGTTAAGGTACTGAATGCCATCCGCCGGGTTCACGCCCAGGAAGTGGCTCATCACGCTATCCCAGGCCAGTACCGCACATACCGGGATGAAGCTGGAGTGTCTCCCGACTCCGATACTTCTACCTACGCCGCACTGCGTCTCTACGTGGATAACTGGCGCTGGCAGGGCGTCCCCTTTTACCTGCGTTCCGGCAAGGCCCTGCGCAGTAAGTCCACCGAAATCATCATCCAGTTCCGCAATCCCCCTCACATGCTTTTTCCCCTGGCGGAAGACGAAGACATCCCGGCTAACACCTTGGCCATCTTCGTCCAGCCTGACGAAGGTTTCCACCTGGAATTCCAGACCAAGACGCCTGAGGCCGGACTGCAGATGCGTAAAGCTGAGCTGGAATTCCACTACCACGAGGCCTTCAGCGGGCAGGCGATTCCGGACGCCTATGAGCGGCTGCTGCTCGATGCCCTCAATGGGGACGCCTCTCTATTTACCCGGGCTGACGAGATAGAACAGGCCTGGAGTATTGTTGACCCTATAATCGCCGGCTTCACCAGCCCCGACGCTCCTCGACCATACTACTATTCTGAAGGGAGCTGGGGCCCCGTGGAGGCTGACCGGTTTATGGCCACTGACAGTCGGGCCTGGTTGCAGGCAGGAAGGTCCCGCTAGTTCTCTCTCATACTCCCACGTTGCCGTCAGACCCGTCGAAACCGCAAATCCGGTCTACTGTCGCAGTCGTATGATAGAATTGGCGGCATTCAACACTGCCCCATTCCTACGCTTGAGTGAAGGAGTACACCAATGAAGAGACCTACCCCGTGTCGTTCTCCTCTATTACGCCGACCCTTCAAGGTGGTGGTGCTGGGAGTATCGGCTTTGCTGTTGGCGCTGGCCCTGGCTTGCGGCGCGGCCGAACAACCCCAGGAACCGGCCCTACAGGCGGAACCGGCCAACCAGGCGGTGCCCGACCAGCCCGTTGGCCAGCCTCAGGGAGCTTCGGAACCCGTCATCGAGACCCCGGCTGGCGACAGCACTGTCAAGTCAGAAAGTACCATGAAACCGGAAACAGGCGTCCAGGTGGAGAACGCAACTGCCCAGGAAATGCCAGTCGACAAGCCGGCCAGCGCCGAGGTTGTAGTCGAAAAGGCAGCGGAGGCCCAGCCCGAGCCCGTGGTGAAGGCAATGGAGCCCCAGGCCCAGCCGGCGGCCGAGACTACGGAACCGGCCTCGCCCCAGCAGGAACCCATAGTACCCGCGCTACCAACGGAAGCGGCGCCGGCTCAGGTGACGGAACCGACCTCAGAACCGGTTGCCGCTCCGCAACCCACCCAGGCACCGGCCCAGCAACCCACGGCCGTTCCTCCTCCGCAACCGACGGCTACACCCGTTGCCGTCGTTGTTGAACCGCCCTCCGAGGTAGGTAACAAGGTAGGCAACCGGGTACCCGACATAGGCCTAGAACTAGTTGGCGGCTCCATGGTGTCAACATCGGGTTTGATTGAGCAGGGTAAGCCGACGTTCCTCTTCTTTACGTCAACCACTTGAGGGCAGTGCGCTGCCGAGTTGCGGCAGCTCAAGTCCATATACCCCGATTTCGCGGACCAGGTAGACTTTTATGCAGTGGCGGTCTCCAGTTCTTTCGACAATCTAGATCGCCTGGAGAGCAACCGGGCAAAAAACGGATATCCGTGGCCGGTGGCCATAGCCGTCAACGAGAGCCAGGCTCTGGCTGACCTGAACGTCGCCTACCAGTCCACCAAGGTAGCTTTCAACTCGCAAGGTGTCATCACCTACCGGGACGGCTTCGGCGGCGGCAACGCCGATGCGTGGCGTCAGGTGTTTTCGGACCTAGCTAACCAGTAAGCTTCGAGCACCTAGACAACCGGGGCCCGGAGTAGCGTTAACCTTAACACCAGGCAAGACCCAGGGCAGTAATGGTGTGCTGCCTTGGGTCATTCCATTGGTGGATTGTAGCTCTAAGTTGCCACGCGATGTATAATTGTTCAATCATAGGCGATGGTTAATGACAAGGACTAGTTGGATAGGCAAGTTCCTGCTGGGCCTGGGCATATTAGTCCCCTTAATGGGTTTTGCCTTCTCCGCTTACCTCGGTTCGTCCGGACAGTCAGTTGCCATATTTTCTAGGGAAAGTTCCCCAAACGAAGAATACGTGCTAACAGCAGCCGACTTCCCCAAACCATCCCAGACGGGAAATCAGGTAGGTGATCAGGTCCCCAATTTCACCCTGGTATTGGAGGACGGCAGCACCACTACCTCGGCCAGCATTATTGAAGCCGGCCAGCCTACCTTCCTTTTCTTTTGGGCTACCTATTGACCGGTCTGTACCGCTGAGTTGCGGCGGATGAAGGAGATCTACCCTGAGTATGCTGACGACGTGGCATTCTACGCTGTCGGGTTGCATCCGGGCCTGAAAGAAGAGATGACGGTACTGAAGGCCTACAAGGAACAGCAAGGCTACCCCTGGGCGGTAGCCACGGGCCCAACCCAGATGATGGCAGAACTGGGAGTTACAATCCAGTCCACCAAGATCGCTTTTGATTCCAATGGGACAATCACTTACCGGGAAGGAATGGGCGCCGGCGACGAAGAGACCTGGCGCCGAGTATTTTCGGAACTTTCCCAGTCACAATAAGTCAGTGGCGCGAATCCACAAGGTTGCCTCCTACCCAACCTCCGCCTACCTCGATCAACCGGCCACAGTTACGACAGGTGCCTTCCTTTGCTTTGCAGCATCCCAATTCAGAGTCTGGATGTGGTGTCGCCGCTGATGTGGAAGAATAACGGATGCCACCCAACACCCGGCTGAGCAGGGTTCTCTTGATATTTGCCTATTCGACGCCAGTTCTGGCTGTTGCGATATATATCGCTGTCGACTTGGCCGGACCGATTCCCCTCTTGGGCCAGTCTGAAGGCTCATCAGGGCACGACCACTCCGATGATCAATTGTTTGAGGGGCCAAGCGCCCTCTACGAAGCCGGACCGGGTAAGCAAGTTGGAACGCATGCTCCCTACTTCGAGATCGAACTGGCAGAACGAACACTGGTTACTTTGACAGATTTACTTGAGGCGGAGAAGCCCACCTTCCTGTACTTCTGGGCACCAACCTAACCCACCTGTACTCTCGGGTTACGACAGTTGAAGGATGTCCACCCTGAGTTCGCCGATGACGTGGCCCTTTACGCCATCGGCGCCCACTTTGGCATAGAAGAGGAAATTGAGAGTCTGGTGATGCACGCTGAAAAGCGAGGATATCCGTGGCCAGTGGCAACGACTTCATTCCAAACGCTGGCCGACTTCAACATCACCCGGCATTCCACTACGGTAGCATTTGATTCTGACGGGGTAATCACTTATCGCGGAGAGATGGGACAAGGGGCTGAGGAAAAGTGGCGGCAGGTGTTTAAGGAACTGGCCGCGATTGAAGTCGAGAACCAGTCATCGTCCCTGCCATGAACAAATAAGTGGCCCAGCCCTCACCCGACCGTCTCAACCTTGGAGCTGTTTCATATTTCCTACACCCTTGATTGCGGAAGGTCAGGATGGGAGGGACGCCCTGCCTAATGCCGACTCCACCCCAAGACAATGGCGATTCAGTCTATTCCTGAGTTGGTTTCTAGACCTTCTCCAACCCGGCGTAACTAAGGAGCAGCCGACGCAGTTCGCCGCCGGCGAAACACACCGAAACCTCGTAATCGTTGCCCCATTCTTCGCACTTCACTACTTCGCCCTCGCCAAAGGTGACGTGCTTGACGGAATCGCCCACTTCCGGCACGTATTCGGGGCCCTTGCTTTCCTGCAGGCCCGCGTCTCGGTCCCAGGTGGTGAGGCTGCGGTCGAAGCTTGGTCGAGCGGAAACGCTGGTGGATGGCGTCCTTGTTGAAGAGCCGGCGTAAGACAGCACCCTCGCGGGGATTTCTTCCAAGAACCGGGATGCAAGGGTGGCAGAGGTGCGCCCCCACATACCGCGTTGGAAAGCCCGTAGAAGGAACAACCGTTCCTTGGCCCGAGTGATTCCCACGTAGCACAGCCGCCGCTCCTCTTCCAGGTCGGCGTTGCTGTCCATCGAACGGCTATGGGGGAGCAAGCCCTCCTCCAGTCCCACGATGAACACCACCGGAAACTCCAGCCCCTTGGCCTGATGAAGAGTTATCAGGGTCAGGGTGTCCTCCGACTCCTCGTAATTGTCCACGTCCGACACCAGCGATGCCCGTTCCAGGAAGGCTGCCAGGTCGTTTTCCGGCGATTCCGACTCGTAGTCGGCGGCCAGTGTGACGAACTCCTGGATGTTCTCCATCCGCTCTTCCGGATTGGTGTCGGTCCTGCGGATGTGGGCCTCCAGGCCCGCTTCCTTCACCAGCAGTTCGATCAGGTCGGAAATGGGCAGCTTGTCCTTCAGTTCCTCCATCCTGATCATCAGCTCGCCGAAGCGCGCCACCGCGGTGTACGCCCGGCTGGCCAATGGCGCCGGGGATGGAAGGCCTCCGGCCCGTGCCTGGGCAATAAGCTTGACGCCCTCGAATACCGATACACGCTGGCCCAGGGCCCACCGGGTCAATTCCTGGATGGTTTTGTCCCCGATGCCTCGGGGTGGCGTGTTGATGGCCCGCGCCAGGTTCACGTCGTCCTGCGGATTGTGCAGCACGCACAAGTAAGCCATAACATCGCGAATTTCCCGTCTGCGGTAGAACTGTACACCACCAATAATGCGGTACTTGATTCCCAGCCTAAGGCAGGCCTCTTCCAGCGCTCTGGACTGGGCATTGATTCGGTACATAACGGCGCAGCTACCCGGCTTGAGATTCTCCCGGCGGGCCAGCTCCAGCACCTGCCGGCCCACAAAATCGGCCTCCTCGTCCTGGGTGTAGGCCTCGTGTACCACCACGTCAGCGCCGGCGGAGTTGTCGGTTGTCAGTTCCTTGGGCACCCGCATACCATTGTTGGCGATTAACGCGCCAGCTGTTTCCAGTATCTTGCGGCTGGACCGGTAGTTCTGCTCCAGCGCTATCACTCGGGCGTCCGGATAGTCCTCCTGGAAGCTCAGAATGTTTCGGATGTCGGCGTTACGCCAGGAGTAGATGGACTGGTCAGGGTCGCCCACCACGCAGATATTCTGGTCAGGTCCTGTCAGCAGTTTGGCCAGGCGGTACTGGGCAATGTTTGTGTCCTGGAACTCATCCACCATCAAATAATGATAGCGCCGGTGAAAATCCTCCCGTACATCAATGTTCTCTTGCAACAACTGTACGGCTCGCATCAGCAGGTCGTCGAAGTCCACCGCGTTGCTGCGTCCCAGCAGTTCTTCGTAATGGTGATAAACCCGGGCGGCCAGTTCCACGTGGTAATCGCCCTCGGTTTGGGCCTGTCTCGCCACTCCCACCGAATCCATCAGCAGGCTCTTGGCCCGGGAGATAGTGCTTTGGATAGCCCGAGGCGGACTGCGCTTCTCATCCACTTCCGCCAACTGCATCGCCTGCTTGATCAGGCCCAACTGGTCTTCGGCATCGTAGATCGTGTAGTTGGAGTCCAACCCCACACCTTCGCCATAGCGGCGCAGCATCCGCGCGCAAAAGGCGTGGAAGGTCCCGGCAAAAATGGAGTCTGCTTGGGGCACCTGCAAGCCCTGGATGCGATCTCGCATTTCCCTGGCCGCCCTGTTGGTGAAAGTGACGGCGGCAATGCGGTAGGGACTTACGCGGTTCTCGTTGACTAGATAGGCGATGCGATGAGTTACAACGCGGGTTTTCCCGCTGCCCGGGCCCGCCACAATTAGCAAGGGCCCCTCTGTGGTCATTACTGCCTCGGCCTGGGCATCATTCAAGCCGGCGAGGAGGTCAGGAGATTTAGTTGACATAGCTAACAGATTATAGCGCGGCCATGGCTTGTACGGAAGGCAACCTTCAATGCAGGGTAGAGTTCTATTCTACGGGTTCCGTCCCCAGCGACGCAGGGCCAGCCCTTGTGGCCGCCGTGATCCTATGGCAATACCACCCTGAACGTAACGCTTCTTTCCGGTTCCCCCAAATTAGCGAAGTGGTGCTGCATTGCGTAGAATTGCCGCGTTTGTTATTGACATTATATAAATAGCTATTTAAACTCCCATTTACAATTCTACTGTGGGTGGACGAGTATCTAGTTACTTGTAACAGCTTCAACCATTGCGGTCTGTCATGGCCCGGACAGGTCGGCGGATTCTCGGCAGGGCGACCCTATTGTCCCCCAATTTGCCTCGTAGCGCTGGCTAATCGGACCCCCCAGTCTCTTAAGCCCCTGACACAACAGCACCGCCAACCTGAGCTGGGTTCACGTATGCGCTGCTGACAAAAGGGGGTCGACGAAATCACCTTGTTTCGCATTTCTGGCTGTCTGAGAAACAGGATAATCTTGTGTCTGCTGGTCTGTTGCCTTCTGGCTGTCTCTCTGGCGTGTGCGGAGGAACCCGAGCCCGTGCTCAAGGTCGGTGGCATTCCCGACCAGGATGTTGCAAGGCTGACCAGGCGATACCAGATTTTCTCTGAATATCTGGCAGCTACCCTGGGTGTAAACGTAGAATACGTGCCGAGCGCCAACTATGCCGCGGTCGTTACTTCCTTTGGCCAGGGCGACCTCCATTTGGCCTTCTTCGGCGGACTGACCGGGGTGCAGGCTAGGCTTCAGAACCCCGGGGCCGTTGCCCTCGCACAGAGAGAGACCGACGCTGAATTTCATACCAAGTTTGTCTCTCGAACCGAGCTGGAACTCTCCTCGCTGGAGGACTTAAAAGAACAGGCTTCCGAACTCAGCATTACCTTCGGCAGCGAGAGCTCTACTTCCGGCCACCTGATGCCCCGCCACTTCCTCGCCCAGGCGGGAATTAATCCGGATGAAGACTTTCGGCTTCCTCCCAGCTACTCCGGTTCCCACGACAATACCTGGGTCCTGGTCCAGTCCGGCGCTTACGATGTCGGCGCACTGAGCGAAGAGGTCTGGGGGCGGGCCGTACAGGCGGGAACGGCAGACCCTGCCCTGGTCAAAGAGTTCTACACCACTCCGCCCTACTTTGACTACAACTGGACGGCACAGGGAAACCTGGACGAGATATACGGCGAGGGTTTCACGGAAAGGCTTAGCGAGGCTCTGCTGGGGCTTAACCCTCAGGAACACGGCGATATCCTGATGCTCTTCAGCACAGAGAAGTTCATAGAAACCAACAACCAGAATTACGCCACCATCGAGGAAGTTGCCCGCGATCTCGACTTGGTCAGGTAAACCCTCTGGGGGACTGGATTGGAAGACTCGTTGCAGAACGGCCACGGACCGACGGCATGCTTGCTTGATGCTTCTCCCCTGGCAGTGGTGGACCAGGTTACAAAGACCTATCCAAGGGTAACCGCCCTGTCCTCCGTCAGTCTGACCATTTACCCTGGGGAGCGGGTTGCACTTGTTGGCCCCAGCGGCGGGGGCAAGACGACCCTCCTCAGCCTTCTCTCCGGCGTCCTCCAGCCCGATTCCGGGTCTCTTACCGTGGCGGGAAAGACATTGGCACAGAAACTGTCCAGGAGAGAGCTTTCCTCCATGGTGGGAATCATCCACCAGCAACTGGACCTGGTACCTCAGCTGCCCGTGGCCCACAACGTGCTGGCCGGTCGCTTCGGACAGTGGGGTATGTTCCGGTCCTTCCTCTCCATGGTGTGGCCCCAGGACTACAATATGGCTGCCAGGGCGCTGGAGCAGATGGGAATTGAGGACAAGATCCGGGAAAGAACTTCTCATCTGTCCGGTGGCGAGCAACAGCGGGTGGCTATAGCCCGTACCATGGTGCAAGCCCCAAGACTGGTGCTGGCTGACGAACCCGTATCCTCCGTTGACCCGGGGCGCGCCCAGGAGATTCTCCAGTTGCTGACTTCTCTTACTGAGGACCAGGGACGCGCCCTGGTGGCCAGCATGCATACCCCATACCTGGTGCGACAGTTCTTCAGTCGGGCGGTTGGGTTGCGGGACGGGCAAGTGCAGTTCGACATACCGGCCGCAGAACTCACTCCGGCCATTCAATCCGACTTGTACAGCCTCAACAATCAAGACTCCGACCCGCCCTGGCATTAGGCCGGACCTGGCCCCATGAGACCGGCCCGACTGTTCCTGGAGAGTCCCCATTTCCTGACTCTCCTGTTGCTTTTGGCGGTGGCCTGGAGCGTCACCAACATAGATTGGGGCGGCCCCCTTCTTCACACCAACGGCTGGCAGTCCGCGCTAACCCTGTTGCTGGCCGGGTTTATGCCCGACCTGTCTCCTCAGTTCCTATTGGTATGTTTGCGCGCCTCCTGGCAGACCCTTTCAATCGCCCTGACCAGCATGACCATAGCGGTCCTCATGGGCTTTCCCCTGGGAATCCTGGCATCGGGAGGGCTGTCAACCGCTGACTCCAGGCTCCGGTTGCCGGTAAGAGTAGGCGCGCGTTTCATTCTTGGAGCCCTGCGCTCCATCCATGAACTGGTCTGGGCTGTGCTGCTGGTAGCTGCCATTGGCCTGTCGCCGCTGGCGGCCATCATAGCCCTGGGGCTGCCCTACGCGGGCATTCTGGGCCGCATCTACGCCGAATTCCTGGAGGACGTGCAGGGGGAACCGCTAGACGCCCTGCGCTCCTCCGGCGCCTCCAACGTGCAGACTCTCATCTACGGGCGGCTGCCCATGTGCCTGCCCGACCTGGTCAGCTACACCTTCTACCGCTTCGAGTGCTCCATACGTTCGGCGGCCATCCTCAGCTTTGTTGGAATTAGGGGTATTGGCTACGAGATTCAGATATCGCTGGGAGACCTGCTCTTCGGCCAGGTTTGGACCCTGTTGTTCGTGCTGCTGGCCATTGTCGCCTTGGTGGACTTCTGGAGCGGGCGCGTGCGACACAGCCTGTTGACGTCATGACTGAACCAGCCGAGCAAACCCAGTCCATTAGAAGCGCGAGGCGGGCGCCTACCTTCGCCAGGCTATCGCTCTACATCTTCGCCGGCCTGCTGGTAGTTGCCTGGGTGTACATCTTCGCTGAAGGCGACAGTGGCTTGACCGACCTGTTCCGAAGCCGGACCTGGGAAAACGCCGGCAGTTTCCTTTCACGAATGGCAGGCATCGGAATGGAAGAGACTCCAGCCTTCCTGCGCCTTGAGCAGTGGTGGGCAACCGGACAGCTGGCCTACGACACCCTGGCGATGAGCGTGCTGGCCATAGGCATAGCCGGCACCGGCGCTTTCCTTACCTTCATGTTCGCGGCCCGTACCCTCAGCAACGGCGACCTGGGAGGCAAGCCCTCCCGACTCGGAGCGGTCCTGTATTACGTCCTTCGCATCTTCTTCGCCTTTACCCGGTCGGTCCCTGAACTGGTGTGGGCATTACTGATCGTCTTCTTCCTGTCGCCAGGAATACTGCCGGGAGCCGTAGCCCTGGGCATCCACAACCTGGGAATTGTCGGGCGCCTGGCCGCCGAAGTGGTAGAAGACATGGACCCGGCCCCGGCACGGGCCCTGCGCTCGTCGGGAGCGGGGATGTTCCAGGTATTCCTTTACGCGGTGCTGCCCCAGACCTTGCCCCACTTCATCACCTACCTGCTGTACCGGTGGGAGGTGGTGATTCGCACTACCGTGGTTGTGGGGTTTGTCAGTGCAGGGGGGCTCGGGCAGGAGTTCCGCCTCAATCTCAGCTTCTTCCACTACGACCAGGTGACGCTCATCATCCTATGGTACCTGGCGCTGGTTCTGGCCGTGGATTTTCTGAGCGCGTGGCTGAGAAAATTGGCCCGGTTCGAATAGGGGAGGCTGCTGACCAATCAGCAGCCGAGGCCAAGGGAAAGGAGAAGTGTCCGTTCGCGAATGGCCCCTGCGAACATCACAACCACCTGAAACGGAATGCTACCGACTCAGGCTCAGAACTGAACGGGGTAAACGACCTGGATGACACGCCCGTCCCGCAGGGCGTCGAAGTAGCCGTGGGAGCCACTGGGATTCTGGAGCCAGCGGCGCGTAAAGTAGGCACAGATGTTGGCCAACTGGATGCAGACTGACTCCTCAGGAGAGGTGTAGCAGAGGTTTTCCAGGACTATGGGAGTAGGTATCTCCACCTCGGCATGAAGGAACCGGGTCATGTACTCAGGCTCCACGGACTTGCCCGATTGGGCCACGACCATGGCATAGTCCTGTATAGGGCCGGAGGCTTCCATGATGTGATCGAGAGGGACGTCCGCCACGGCAGCTTCGTCCATGTACATATTGAGGGCGAAAAGGAACTTGCTCGTAATTGCCTCGGGCGGCGTGGACCAGTCGCTTACGGTTTCGTTACCGTTGGTGCGGGCTTCCGCCAGCTGCAGCTTGTCTACATAGGTAACGATAACCGGGGCTTCCCGGCGGATGAGGATGTTGAGGCAGTCCTGGATGAGTTCCGCCCGCTTGTCCGGCGACCACGAGCGGAAGAAACCGCGCCCCTGGTAGACGTCTGCGGGCCGCAGGTGAGCAGGAGTAATTGCCGATCCCAAGGGTTCACCGAAATGGCGGCGGCACAGAGCGTTGAACTCGCCATTTATGGCAACGTGTTGGTTTTCGTGAATAATGAGCCCTGAATAGACCTGGTGCCGCTGGTTGGAATCGCTCACGCTGTTACCAGTATTCCCGGATTCACCGATATATACCAGATACATTTCGTTGCCTCCGCTGATATTGGGGCGCCACGGTCTCCACTCTTGTCGAAACAAACCGCCGCACGGGAGTAACCTTGTCCGATATTCTGGCAGTTATTCTTCGGCTTCCGCGGCGGCCTCTCCGTCCGACTCAGCCGGGGCGGCTTCCGCCGCAGGGACATCACCGGCCTCTTCCTGGCGGCCCAGGGCCTGGCGACCGGCGTCGACCCTGACCACCATAGCGTCCGGATCGGTCAACATGGTCACGTTGCCATCCAGTGGCAAGTCACCGGCGCGAATCGCCGAATTGGTATCAACCAGCACGGAAAGGTCTATGACCACCTCGGCCGGAATTTCCAGCGGTAGGGCTTCCACTTCCAGAGTGTAGAGGGCCTGGGCCACGGAACCGCCTGTTTCCCGGGCCGCCGGAGACTCGCCCACCAGGTTAATAGGCACCTGGGCGGCAATCCTCTCGGTGGCAGAGACCGCGAGAAAATCTACGTGGAGCAACTGGCTGCGAACAGGGCTCCACTGGATTTCCCGGGCAAAGGCCAAGCGTTCACCCGCTTCCCCTTTAATGGACAACGTAACGGGATTGGTGCTGCCGGCCTGGGCCAGCGCCCGCAGCAACTGCCGGTTTTCGCACTGCAGCGGGCGCGACTCCAGACCCGGACCATAAAGATGCACGGGAATAGTTCCGGTGCGTCGCAGTTGCTTCACCTTCTTGCCCAGAACCGTGCGGGGCTCCAGTTCCAGGCTAATTGACTCCGTGGTCATTTCTTCCCTTCTCCTTGGCTGAGAGGCAACACTAATAGTTGCCCCATGTTAGCTGAACTGCTTGCCGACCCTGGGCGCCCCTGGGGGCGCGGGCTTGGGCGTAACCCTCTAATAATAGCACCGACGTTGGGTAAATGGAAATTAAGCTGGCGCCTAATGCGCATTCCGGATTCGAGTGGAGCTGGCTCAGCGGAACGGGGCAGACACATAGGTCTGCCTTTTCCGCCATTTGCCGCCAACCACTCAATGCGGCGCTCTACAGGCGGCTTTCTCATTGCCGTACTGCAAGAGTACTCATAACTCCTGCGAGCCCTTGATTCTGGTCCGAGGAAGGCCTTTAACTGGAGAATTTTTTGAAATCCGGGCCATTCTGGGCCGTTTCGGGCCGTTTCGTATCTGTTAAGCACGGAAAGATGGCATTCCGGCGGCCCAACGCAGGGCAGAAGCGCTGGTTCGTCCCTACGAGAACAGGCCTGCTGGCCGGGCCATTCCGGGCCGTTTTGGGCCGTTTTGGGCCACCGGACTGGGGAACAGGAAACAAGGCTGCGCCTACCCGGCGACCCCAAGATCGAGGGAGTTCTTCAGATCGTCGAGTTCAACAGCCAACATCCGGATGTCGAGGTTACCGCCTCCAAATGACAGGGCATAGCGGGCGGCCCGGAGGCGGATGACGGGGTCCGGGTCCTCCATCGCCTCATTGATTACCGAGACGGCACGAAGGGTCATGCCCCTGATTTCGTGACGGGCCAATTCTGCTGCTTCCTGCCGGGTGCGAATGACCTCCTCGCGGAAGACGGGATCGTTCATCCAGCGACGCAGGGTAGTCTTCCCGATACCGGATGTGTTGGCAGCCTGATTCAGGGAAGGGGAAAGAGCAACTACCGGCAAGGCCGACTGCTGGCGGAGGGAAAGGGCAGAAATACCGTCAGGCCGCTTGGCCTCAGCTGCAGGCGAAAGTTCGGCGCATGAGATGGGCGCAGAGAGTAGGTGACGCTTGGTGGATTTACTCTTAGGCATAGGATAACTCCGGTCCTTTTCTAAAGTTTGGGCTCGGCGCCGAGGCTGCCTGTCGTAGCCCATTGATAATCATGCTAGAGAGGGGTTTTCCAAAGGCGCAAGGGGAGATTGTCAGCGGACAGTTCGCGAAGGAACAGGGAGTAAGGAGTAGTTCGAGACCGGATTCCATTTCAGGTGCGGTGGTCTGCAGGGAGCACATGGCAAATGGAAAGGATGGTCGTGGAGTCAGGCTTCACAGGCTACCGCCCATCGAGAGGGCAGCGGAAGACCTTCATTGAGCGTTGCGTCTTTGGTATCGCCACCTTAGACTATCAGCATTCGAGACCAGTAGAAGACAGGCTGGAGGTTTGCTATGACTGAACTGGACGACCGGTACCAACGCGGAAGGGAGACTCGCAGAATGTTCGGCGGCGGAGAGATTACCGGTGGGTCGGCCCCGGGGGCGTGGGAAATCGCGCCAGACCTGGAAAGAATACTGGGGGAGGCGCTGTTCGGCACCATCTGGCGACGTCCCGCATTGACACCGGTGCAGCGGGAGATGGTTACCCTGTCCTGCCTCATAGTCACCAACCGGGAAGTCCAGCTAAAGCGGCACCTGGGCAACGCCCTGAACATCGGGCTCACTCCCGAGCAGGTGGTGGAACTAATCATCCACGACACCTGGTACAGCGGGGCCCCGGCCGGAATCCAGGCACTGTCCCTGTGCAAGCAGGTATTTGAGGAACGCGGCATAGACTTCACTCCCACCCGCATCCATGATGCCAGCGAGGACCCGGAAAGCCTGTTCCAGCGGGGCGACGAATACCGGCGCAACTACATGGGAGGGGGCGCCACGTCCCGACCGGCGCCCCCAACGGACGCGGAAAGGGAACTAGGGCGGACTACCGGCGAATACTACTGGGGAGCAACCTGGACCCGCCCGGGGCTTGACGTTACCAGTCGCTGCATCTGCACCATGACCTGCCTGGCAACCCTAGGTCGCCACGGCCCGCTGCGGGGACACATCCGCGGCGCTTTGAACATTGGCCTGACCAAAGACCAGGTCATCGAGGTATTCGGCCACATGACCTTCTACGCAGGCATACCCTTCGCCCGGGAGGCCATGGACATCGCCAACGAAATCTTTGCCAGCGCGTAAGGCGGCGCGGGCACTTCAGCCGTCTATATGAGCATTTCAAGTGTGCCTTCCCCCTTGGTGGGGGAAGGCCAGTATTTGGGGTGAAAGCTGCAGCCGAATCTGCTCCCGGAAACAACGCAACCATCGTTGCGGGTTTTGCCATAGCTATCAAGTAAGCCGAAAACCAACAGCCAGCCGCATTGAAGATGTCACCCAAGCCCATGGCGAAATGTCGCGAGGACAGTGTAAAGCGCAGCGGCCCCGGGCAAGAGGTGAGGTCTATTGCCGCCCACGGCTGCCCAAGCCGTCTGATATAATCGGGGGCCAGCGTGTCATATCTGTTCGGCCCTTAGTTAAAGGCCAGAACGTAAAGGGGGAATCTGAATGGACCTGGAACTCAAGGATAAAGTTGCAATCATTGGCGGCGCCAGCGCTGGGCTGGGCCGAGCCTGCGCCGATGTGCTGGCGGAAGAAGGCGCTCGGCTGACCATTTGCAGCCGCACCGCCGAAAACCTGGAACGCGCGGCCGCGGAGATTCGCGACACCACGGGCGCCGAAGTGCTGCCCATTGCCGCCGACCTGGAAAGCTACGACAACATCAAGGACCTGGTGGCACAGACGGTCAGCCACTACGGTCAGCTGGATATTATGGTCAACAACTCGGGCGGACCGCCCCTGGCCCGGTCGGAAACGGCCACCGAGGAGCAGTGGGATACAGCGGTGCAGCGGTCTCTCTACTTCTTTTCCCGGATGTCCCGGGAGGCCATCCCCCACTTGAAGGCCCAGGGCGGCGGCCGCATCGTCAACATTCTGGCCAGCACCGTGTACCAGCCCATCCCCAACCTGGCCCTGTCGGGCGCCACCCGCATGGGCGTGGTGGCCTACATGAAGAGCCTGGCCGACGAGGTGGGTCGCGACGGTATCCTGATCAACAACATTGCTCCGGGTTCCATTCTCAGCGAGCGCATGCTCTCCAACGTAACCAACCGGGCCCAGGAACTGGGAATCTCGGTGGAAGAGGGCCTGGCCGAGCGCGCCAAGGAAACGGCGGTGGGCCGAATCGGCGAACCCCGGGAACTGGCCTACCTGGCCGCCTTCCTGGCGTCAGGCAAGTCCACCTACATCACCGGCACCACCATTTTGGTGGACGGGGGGTTGGTGAGGTCGGTTATTTAGGGGAAGCTTCACGACGAGACAGGAAACGGAGCAACTTCCGGGAGCGTGCGGTCGGTGCTTTCCCTATCAGCCCAAGTAACTGTTACCGGTGAACACTGGGATGGCCTCCCCGCGATGTTGCTCTTAGCTGCCTTTCTCATCCTGTTGCTGCCCCCTATGGTAGCCACGATAGCGGGCATCACAAGTGCCAACTACATGCCCGGTGTGTCAGTCGTATGGGGAGCAACGGTAGGTCTGGGTCTGGGAGTTGCCGCCACCGCCATCAATATCGTCGGGCTGTTCTTTCTGCCTTTCGCGCCTGAGGTTTGGGCGAGGGAGATTCTCTGTCCGGAGAATATGAGCCCGCAGGACTTAATCGACCGCGATTCAGTTTGCAGTAAAGCAGTGAGATGGGCGGAAAAAGGTTTCTGGATCGGTATAAGCCTGATAGCACCTACAGCAGCGGCCGGAGGAACGTGGTGGCTTTGCCGCCGGCGCAGTCCGGCCCGGAAGTGACGAATCGCCGCCTATGAGACCAAACTTCACCCCGCCTGAGGAGCCCGCCGACGCCGAGGGCTTTAACCGCCGGGGCAACCAGTACAGCCGCAACGGCGCCTACGAGCAGGCGATAGCCGACTACACCCGGGCCCTTGAACTGGACGGCACCCTGGCCGACGCCTGGTTCAACCGGGGCTGCTCGTTTTACGAAATGGGCATGTACGACGAGTCCATCGCAGACCTGACCCGGGCCATCGAGATTGACCCGACGGACGACAACTTCTACGGCCGCCGCTCCCTGGCCTACCTGTTCAGCGACCGTCTGGAGGAGGCGGAAGCGGACCAGGACAGGTGCGATGAGATACGGAACCGGGATGGTTTACCCAGGAATGGGCAGGAATAATCACTAATTGGGATTAGGTTCTAATGAAAATTTCGTGGTCATTCATAATAATTCGTGGATAGAAAATAGAAAACCCTCCCGCCGAGTAAGCCTCAACGGGAGGGTTCTTTCTTGCAAAAAAGAACGGCTTTACTACCCGGCCGGCTTAAAGTACGGCACCGTTATCTGGTCATTGGCCCGCACAAACGTAACCTCCACCGGCATGCCGATGGTTACTTCCCGGGGGTTGCAGTCAACGATGTTGGTGAACATCTTGACCCCCTCCTCCAGCTCCACCACCGCCAGCACGTAGGGAACGTCCTCGGCAAAGCCGGGGGTGCGGTTCTGGTAGGTTACGGTGTAGGTCCAGACCGTTCCCTTTCCGCTGGCCTGAACCCACCGGATGCCGTCGTCGGACCAGCAGTTGGCGCAGATGCCCCGGGGGTAGAACTGGTACTCGCCACACTTGTCGCACCTTTGGATCAGGAGTTCACCCCGGCGGCAGGATTCCCAGTAGGGCCTGGTCTCGCCGACCACGGTGGGCAGCGGCTTGTTCCATTCAGTCCTGGTTGTCATTGTTAGTCCCTCCCCAAAATGGCGGTGCCGCCGCTGTGTCGCGCGCCCAGGGAACCGCCGGTGCCGTGACACAGGGCCACCTGGCAGTTCTCAACCTGGCGCGGGGTGCCGTCGAACTGGTGGCGAAGCTGGCGGGTGGCTTCCAGCAGCAGGAATATGCCCCGCATACCCGGATGGTTGGAGGACAGGCCGCCGCCGTCGGTGTTGATGGGGAACTTGTCCGTCCTCTCCGAGTCCACCTGCAGGCGGCCGCCGGAAACGAACTGGCCGCCCTCGCCCTTCTCGCAGAAGCCCAGGTCCTCCAGGGTCTCCACCACGGTGATGGTGAAGGAGTCGTAGATCATGGCCATGTCAATGTCCTCTTGGGTGACCCCGGCCATGGCGAAGGCGGGTTCGTGGCTCTGTTTTGCGGCAATGTACATCAGGTCGCGCTTGCCGGCCCCCTGGTGGGCGATGGCCTCGCCCACGCCCAGCACCCAGACCGGGGTGTGGCGGCAGTTGCGGGCCACCTCGGGCGACGCCACCACCACCGCGCCGCCACCGTCGGTGATGACGCAGCAGTCGGGCAGGTGCAGGGGCGAGGAGATCATGCGGGAGTTGACGATGTCCTCCACGGTGATGGGGTCGCGGAAGAGGGCTTCGGGATTCATGGAGGCGTGCTTGCGCATGGCCACAGCCACCTCGGCCAGTTGCTCGGAGGTGGTGCCGTAGAGGTGCATGTGCCGCTGGGCGATCATGGCGTACAGGCCCACGGTGGTCAGGCCGTATAGCTCCTCGAAGCTGTCGGGCGACGGGTCCAGACGGGGATGGCCGTAGCGGCCCACGCCGCCAGTGCCCACGGAGACGCCGCCGGAGCGGGCCAGGCTGCTGTAGGTGATGACGGCCACGTCGATGCGGCCGGCCGCGATGGCGGTGAGGGCATGGGACAGGTGGAACTCGAAGGAACCGCCGCCCACGGTGGTGTTGTCCACGTACCTGGGGTACATGTTGAGGTAGTCGGCCAGATTCATGCCGCTGTTGCGGATGCTGCTGGAGGCGGTGAAGAGGCCGCCCACGTCCTGCTTGGACAGGCCGGCGTCGGCCAGGGCCTTGATGACGCTCTCCCCCTGGATCTGCAGCTCGCTCTTGTCCGGCGCGTAGCGGGTAACGTGCTCGTGAATACCCACGATGGCCGCGCCATGCCTAAGGTCAACCATAAGCGGAAAGCCTCCCTGTTGTAGGGGTGTGCAAAGGTGGGGCCATTATGCCATAGATAGGGGAGTGGGGGTAGCGGGGGGTGACGGTATTGCCTTGAATTGGACTCTACCTTATGTAACTATGAAACTGGCACCAACAGACCCATAACGCGCAACGATTGAATCCCATGCCGCGTCCTCCAATAACCATAGCATTGGATTGTGGGCCAGCAAGAACAGTGTCTCTGAGGGTGTAAAGCCATCGGCAGGAGTAATGAACAATGATGAAGTACCCGGACAGGCGAGCCTATCAGGAGAAGGTTAGGCTGGCCATGGTGAATAAGGATGAGGACGCCATGGGGAGAGCAATGGAGGAATACGCTCAAGAGGTAGCGCGTAGTGGACAGGTGTTGGAAATGTATAAGGAAGGAATGATAAGAGAGGCCAGAGAGTTCCTACACGAAATGTTCAAGGCCTTGGATGACAAGCTAGGTCAGGATCCTTCGACCTAGCGTGTATTGACACCCAGGGAAAAGGGAATGTTCATGTCTTTTTGGAATAAACTATTTCGCAGGTCCTCCACAAGAGAGCAAATTGTTGTGCCACGTTTATCAACTGAGGAAGAAATCACATCAATGGCTGTCAAGAGGGCGCGCAAGATGCGGACAGCGAGTAGGAACCTAGAGCCGGCGTTCACTGCCTTGGATATGAGCGTGCCCTTGGAATTGGATAGCGAAGAGAATTCATGGTGTGCCATGGCCCTGGCAGAGACGGGACTGTCTCAGAACGATTATCCTGAAGAGGTTTGGCAACAAATAGTCGATGTGATCGGTGTAAGCAACGGATTAAATAAGGCTGCTAAAGCCAGACTGGAAAACGGTGATTTCCCGGGAGCTCTAAGGACTTGGGTGAAGTGGATTTATACATCTAACCCAGGACTTGGAGGACGTACTATCGACTACGTGGACAAAGAGGATTGGCTACTTTTAGCTAGGATCTATATCGGGTTAGGTTGTTCTAGTGGTGCTCAAAGAGCGCTGGCTTGGGCGAAAACTGCGGGGGAAGTGGAAGAACGACGAAAAGACATTCCCAGACAATTTTGGAACAACATGAAAGCTCGTTGGGAAAGGGAATACGAAGAAGTACGTAAAGAAGCAGCCAGTCTAAATTGAGGAGGAAACTCAGCTAGAATCGAATCAGCGACAGATTAACAGAAATATCTCTGCATCAAGTGCCACTTTTTGCACCAAACTTTGACTTATAGTGAAACGCCATAACGGATTTTACTAATCGGGATTTGAAATGGACACTTTCACCAGATACTCCGGAGGGGAGGTGTTCATTCGTTCATCTGTTTCTGGAACTGCTTTACGCTCTTCCAGTAGCTCTTCCACCACCATCTCAAGAACTTCTACAATATAGCGCAGCGCTACTTCTTCGGTGCTGCCCCATGTAGCGGCACCGTAGCCTTCCAGTTCGGGGCAGCGAGTAAACCAACCATCCTCATCAGGTGTCATCGTTACCTTAATTGTGTAAGTCTTCATATTCACAGCAGCCAAACTGATTCGACGCAGAGAATAATTCTTTCCACCTTACTCAGAAATTACTTACTTCGCGCTTGAATCACCCACCTCTCCCCAATAATGCTTCCGGCACGCCGGACAACAGCGACTCTACCTTTGGCAGGGCTTCGTGGTGGGACAGGTTCAGGTGGAGGGGGGTTATCTTGGCCCTAACTGAACAATAGCCAGATTGCGTAAACGAGCAGGGCCGAAAACAATGAGAAGACAATGACCGGCAGAAACTGCTCGATGACGGATAAGAGGAGGAACCTGGGGCTCAACAGTTCCCATTCATAGGAATAGCTGCCAAAGGGCAAGCGCTTCTCCATTTCGCCTATCACTTCAAACCTGGCATTATTCAAGCGACGGTAGGACCTGATGCTCACATACCAGGTTGTTGATAAAGCCATGCCGAGCAGGCCGCTGGCCAGAAGAACCGCGGGCAAAAACGCCCCGGAATCGTTGTCCCCATCCAACCAGAACCGAGCCAACACTGCCAGGAGAGCTGGACCCGCCAGCAGTGTAATGAAAAACTGGTTCGATCTTTCGCGACGCTGACTGACCCGGTCTGTCATTTCTACATAGAGCTTGTATTGCTCCAATAGATGGTCAGAGTATTTTTCTCCGTATTCTTCGGGGGTCATTCCACGTAAGTTCTGATAGCTTGCGCTATCGAGTCAGTCGTCCAATCCGCCATAGTCGTCGCCGCTACCCCGATGTCTGCCGATGCAGGAATCGGTTCTGGCGGATTTATTCCAATTATGGGCTTGCCGAATTCTGTGGCAACACGCAGCTCATATTGGACCCACTTGCTTGTCAGAAGATGCATACCTGCAACTACCAAAACCCCATTCGCCTGGTAAATCCGTTGCGCCAAAGCCTCGCGAATTCCAAAAGAATCCGATGCCAGAACAGGTGCTGACCGTGGTACGCTTCGATCTCGCCAATCCAATAAGGACTGCCTTTCAAGCAACCCTATTAGCCGGCAATAGTCTTCGCCGTAGTCCCAAGCATGGCTAATGAACAAATCGTATGTATTGTTCGACAGCACGATTGCACTTCGTCAACTGAGGCAGGTAATTCCGTGCACAAGTATTTGATAGCATTTTACCACCCCATCACCCACCCTTCCCCAGCAACGCCTCCGGCACTCCTGCCAGCAGCGCCTCTACCCTTGGCAGGGCTTCCTGGTGGGAGAGGTTAAGGTGCAGGGGGGTTATGGAGATGCGGTTGTTCTTGGTGGCGTTCATGTCGGTGCCCTCGCCGTTGTCGGCCATTACCGGGCGGTTGCGGGCGATCCAGTACCGCTTCTGATGGCCCGTGCCCTCTTCCCGCACCGACTCGCCGTAGGAGCGGCCCCCGGGGCGGGTTATCTCCAGGCCTGTTATCTGGTCGGGGGCCAGGCTGGGCACGTTGACATTGAGCAGGAAGGGATTGCGGTCGGCATCCTGCGAGAGCTTCTGGGCCATCAGGCGCAACAGGGATGCGGCGCCGTCAAAGCGGGGGTTCTGCACCGACCCCACCGATATGGCAATGGTCGGGTAGCCGCGGAAGTAGCCCTGGAAGGCTGCGCCCACGGTGCCGGAGACCATGACGTCCCAGCCCAGGTTGGAGCCCCGGTTGATGCCGGACACCACCAGGTCCACCGCCCCCACCAGCTTTTCCAGGCCCAGGATGCAGCTATCACCCGGGGTGCCCTCCACCGAAAAGGCAGTAACCCGGTGGCGTATCTCCGCCTGGGGTTCGTCCGGGGAAGCGGCCTCCTCGTTGGCGGCGGCGCTCAACCGTTCCAGGGCGGGAATTTCCAGGGAACGGGCCACCACCGGGGCATGGAGCGTCAGGGAAGCGCCCACGCCGCTCTGCTCCCGGTCCGGGGCCACCACGCAGACCTCGCCCACCTGGGACAGGGCCTGGGCCGCCGCCCACAGGCCGGGGGCATGGATTCCATCATCGTTGGTAAGTAGTATCTTCAGAACTGACCGTCCTTGGGTTGAAGTTCAGGCACCCGGACCGGGGCCAGGGCAATGCAGGGGCCGGGCTACGCTTCTTCCCCCTCAACCTCGACGCCGCCCAGGCCCTCTTCCTTGAACAGTTGGGCCTTGCGGGCGTAGCTTTCGGCCGTGCGGCGAATCATGGCCTGGTGACGCTCGTTGGTGGGAGCCTCCCGGGCAGAAGCCGGTACGCCCAGAACAAAGGAGTTGGGGCCAAATTCCTGCCGTTCCAGCACCACCGAACCGCTGGCGATGACGGAGTTTTCGCCCAGGATTACGCCGTCGTTCAGGGTGGCGCCGTTGCCGATGAGACAGTGAGTCTTGATGTGCTTGGCGTGGCTGATGACACCGTGGCCCAGGGTAACGTAGTCCTCGTAGGTGGCGTCGCTGTCGGCGTGAAGGACACAGTTGTCCTGGATGTTGACGTGCTCGCCAATGGTAATTTTGATGGTGTCGGCGCGGATGACGGTGCCGGGCCACACGCTGGAGTAGGCGCCGATTTCCACGTCGCCCACCACGTAGGCCGCCTCGCTGACCCAGGCGGTGGGGTGAATCTTGGGGGTCATCCCCCGGTAGCTGCGGATCATTCTTGTCTCCTGTTTATCCACGAATTCGCCGCGGCGGACGAATGTTCACGA
The DNA here is from genome assembly GCA_964291565.2 of Dehalococcoidia bacterium. Taxonomy (GTDB): domain Bacteria; phylum Chloroflexota; class Dehalococcoidia; order Lucifugimonadales; family UBA3495; genus Bin22. The sequence continues at coordinate 2,367,646 of OZ219949.1, read as the reverse complement.
ATACTGATCAATAATGCAAGGAGCCAGGTGTCCCTTCAATCCTCTGGAAAGCCACAAGTGGTCCGGCTGAGAATCACCCGCCCCTGGCGGCCAACCACTTCTCCTTCTGCCGCTGGCGGGTGGCCTCGTCGGTGGGACGGTAGGTGTCGTGGAATTCTCGCCGGAAGGACTCAAAGCGGTCTTCCAGTATGGCCTGGCGCATGTCTCCCATCAACCGCAGGATGAAGTGCAGGTTGTGGACGCTGGCCAGGCGCAAGCCCAGCACCTCCTTGGCCTTGAACAGGTGCCACAGGTAGGCGGCGGTGAAGTTCCGGCACGCATAGCAGGCGCAGTCCTCCTCCAAGGGCGCGTCGTGCTCGGCGAAGCGGCGGTTGGCGATGTTGACTCGTCCCGTCCGGGTGAACAGCGCCCCGTTGCGGGCCACCCGGGTGGGCAGCACGCAGTCAAACATATCCACCCCCTGGGAAACCCCCTCCACCAGGTCCTCCGGCGACCCGACGCCCATCAGGTAGCGGGGCTTGTCCCCGGGGAGCAGTTCGGTTACCTGCTGGGTGGTCTCGTACATCTGGGCCTTGGACTCGCCCACTGCCAGTCCCCCGATGGCATACCCGGGGAAAGGGATGGACGCGATGAACTCGGCGGACCGCTGCCTCAAATCGGGGAAGGTGCCGCCCTGGACGATACCGAACAGGGCCTGCCGCCAGGAATTGTCGACATAGGTTGGCACCGGACTGACGTAGTGGGCATCGTAGCAGACCCGGGCCCAGCGGTGGGTGCGGTCCATGGCCTGTTCCACCTCGGCCCGTTCCGCTCCGAAGGCGATGCACTGGTCCAGGCACATTATGATGTCGGCGCCCAGGCCCTGCTGATTCGCGATGGCCAGTTCAGGGGTAAAGATGTGCTCGCTGCCGTCAATGTGGGAACGGAACCGGATGTGGTCGTCGTCCACCCGCCGGAATGCGCCCATGCTGAAGGCCTGGAAGCCGCCGCTGTCGGTGAGAATGGGCCGGGGCCACCGCATGAATTGATGCAGCCCCCCCAGCCGGTCCACCGTCTCAACGCCGGGCCGCAAGTACAGGTGGTAGGCGTTTCCCAGGACGATCTGCGCTCCCACATCCATTACTTCGTCGGGGGTAAGAGTCTTGATGGTGGCCTGGGTGGCCACCGGCATAAATATGGGCGTGTCCACCGAGTCGTGGGCCGTGGTAAATCGGCCGGCCCGGGCGCCGCCGTCGCGGTGGTGGACCTGGAAGGTGAAGGATGGCGTGGTCATTGCGCCTCGCTGGCCGGCTGGCGACGCCGGACGGCTTCCAGGATCATCAACACCGTTATTACGATGCACATGCACCCGGGCACTCCCAGCAGCACCCAGTCGTCAACCTGCCCAAGGAAAGCCAGCCCTTCCACCGCCTTGCCCACCTGTCCCATGCCGATGGCCAGGGCGCCGCTGAGCACGGTGATGCCGTAGAGAATACGAATGCGGCCAGGGTCCACGAAGCGGGTGGCGGTGGCCCCGATCTGGGAACCCACCGATGCCGCCGCCAGGATTATGAGAGCCATCAGCGGGTCGACGTTGTTGCCCAAGGCATAAAGCAGGGTGCCCCAGGAGCCGGTTATGATCACCTGGAACAGGTCGGTGCCGATGGCCACGGTTGTGGGAATGCCCACCACGTAAACCAGCACGGGCATCAGGATAAAGCCGCCGCCGGCCCCCAGCAGGCCGGCAAAGAAACCGATTCCGAAACCAACCAGGATGGGCACAAAAATGGAAATTCGCTCGATGCCAGAGACATTCAGGGAGATATAGGTGGAACAGGCCGGCAGGCCCGGCAGCCTGATGGAGTGGGGCGGGATACGCAGGGACTGTATCCGCTGGGTCAATCCGGCAGTGGATACGGTCTCGCCCGCGCCAACAGAGGCCACCATGCGGCGCCGGGTCTTGAAGTAGTCGTAGACCAGGAAGGAACCCAGGATCACCAGCACCGCCACGTAAATGTAGGGGATGACGTTGCCCACCTGACCTGCTTCCTCCAGAGCGCTGTTCACGGATTCGGCAATGAAGACGGCGGGCATGGCGCCCAGCACCATGGGGATGCCCAGCTTGAAGTCCACGTTGCCCAGGCCCCGGTGCTTGAGCATATTGATGATGGACGAGCCCATTATCAGGGTAAGGCCGGTGCCGATGGCGTAAATCTCGGGAACGCCGAAGACTATCAGTCCGCCCGTAATCAGGAAGCCGCCGCCCACGCCGAAAAAGCCGCCCAGGGTACCCACAATGACACCCAGCAGCGCCAGAAGGACGGGATTAACCACCACGTCGGCGTTAGGAAACAGCATATCGAGCCCTAATGCCCCCCGTGACCCGAACCGTGGCTGCCGCCACCTCCGAACATTGTCCCTATGCCGCGCAGCACAATTTCCCAGAACCCGTACAGCGCCAGCCCCGCCACGGCAACTATTGCCATCACGAGCAATGCCCAGAGAAGAGGAGATTCAGCGCTGAAGGTTTTAAGGAAGTGGGCGAGGGATTCGTACATGGGGGATAGTATAGCGGATTTGGTGGGGTGCGAGTTTGATAGCTCAGCCGGAGGAATTAAGTCGGTTCTCCTGAGGATTCAAGCAGGGAACGAAGTTGGGGAAGGAGGGCGGGTACGTCAACAGTTACCATCTCCCAAATTAGCTCGTCGTCTATGACAAAGTAACGGTGCATCATGTGGTTGCGCGCCCCGACAATTTTTCGCCAGGGGATTTCCGGGTGTGCCCCTCGAACATTGTCAGGAACTTGAGCCGCCGCTTGTCCAATCAGCGTCAAATTCCGCAAGGTGGCGTCGTAAACAATCTGTGTGGAAACAACCAACTGCCGGTCAAGACCTGCAGTATGGTCCAGGACACGGTTGCAGAAGTTGATCATATCCTGGACTGAATCTCGCCAACTGCGCTGCCCCCGGTCTTCACTAGACATACACCGCCTCGGCTCCGATATAGGGCCGGCCGGCTTTGCGCTGTGCCCGCACCGTCACCACATCAACCGGGCATTCCAGCAAATCTTCGACGTAGAACTGGACGCCGAAAAACCGCTCTGAAGTGGTGGGCCCGTCAAAGCCGACCACCAGGTTGATGTCACTGTCCGCCGTGGCTTCGCCGCGCGCTACGGAGCCGTACAGCAGTAGCGAAATCACCCCAAACCGTTTTTCCAGCTCGGGCTTGTGCTTCCGCAGCTGGGTTAGCACCTCGTCTCGAGTCAACGCTTTGCTGGCCATTTCGTTACCCCTAAGAGTTGGACAGGGCTTGCGGGATATTTTCCACCTGTCCCGCTTACCCTGTCCATCCATCGCTATCCAAAGGACAGTATCTAAGACTAAGGGTTGGCCGGGGCTCCGGCAATTACCATGGCGCCGAACTCCCGGTCGATGCCCCGCGGCCACTCCCGGCCCTCCGGGTCGCTGATGTGGATTACCAGTGAGGGGCCAAGTTCCGCGATTTCCATGCGGATGGTGTCGCCGTCCTGCACCGGGCCGATTTCCTGGTGGTTGACGCCGGTGGCCACCACGTCCCCCGGTTCCAGAGTGGTTATCTTGGAGAACTCTGAGATAAGCTCCCGGATGGAGTGGGCCATGTCGCTGGTAGGGAAGTTATGCCGGGGTTCGTCGTTGTTCCACAGGCGGACCTGGAGGTTCTGCGGGTCGGGAATCTCGTCGGCCGTAACGAGGGCCGGGCCCATGGGAGCGAAGGTGTCCCAGCACTTCCCCAGGAAGAAGCTGTTGCCCAGCGCCCCGGGGATGCCCCGGGCCGACATGTCCAGGAAGTTGGTGTAGCCAAAAACGTAGTCCAGCGCCTCCTCCTGGCTGACGTTGGTGGCCGTCTTGCCGACGACGAAGGCCAATTCCGGCTCGTGGTGGAAGATGGACGCCGGAGCCGGCGGCAGGACGCAGGTGTCGCCATTGCCGATTATGGCAGTGGGGGACTTGAGGAAAGCGTCCAGCCTGGCGGGCTGGCGCTGGCCGTACTCCAGGTAGTTCACGGCGGCGCAGATTAGCTTGGTGGGCTTGGGCACCGGCGCCCGCAGCCGCAGGCCGTCCGGGGCTACGCCGCTCTGACCGGCAATGGCGGCTTCGATCTTCGGGCGAATGTCCCCCCAGTTGGTAATGACCTCGTCAATCAGGTCGTGGGGACGGCGAAAAGTCATCCCCTCCAGCGCGGCCATGGCGTCCACCACGTTGCCGTTCTGAATTACGCCCAGTTGGTAGTCGTTATAAAGGACCAGCTTCATTGTTAATGCACTCCTTGTTTAACATGGCTGCACAGGATGTACAGGATGATAGCTGGTTTTGGCAGTGGTGGGTAGGGGCGCAGTTCCTCAACTACAGCAGGTCATTAAAGTCTCGCACCGTCAAGCCGGCGTCTCGGATGATGGCTCTCAGTGTGCCGCGGTCCAACTCCCGGTGGTCAGGTACTACGACTCGGGCGTAGGGGCAATTCCGGCGCAAGGTCATGTGGCTGCTGCGCTGACGTACCAGGTGAAAACCGGCCTTTGCCAAAGCCCTTACACAATCCTGGCCGGAAATCCGGGGCAATCGGGTAATACTACGAGTACCGACGCCTCCAGCCGGTCTTCCGGCACCGGCATGCCGTCATCTTCCAGGGATTTGATGTATTCCCCGATGGCGGCTCTGATGTTGTTGATGGCTTCCTCCCGGCTCTCTCCCTGGCTGATGCAGCCGGGCAAGCTGGGACATTCGACCACCCAATAGCCGTCTTCTCCAGGATACATCAGGACTTGACGCATTTAGCGACCTCCGTGTGCCATGGCAAATTAACCCTCACTCCGCTCGCTCCAGGTACAAAGCCGGTGTCATCGCAACCTGAGTCACATACACTTCGCTGTGCCTGCGCTCCTCGATTTTGGCAGGAGATGCAGTCTCGAAGAACAGTTCCAGCGCCTCCTTCAGGTTATCCCGCGCCTCGGATGCTGTATCACCCTGGCTGGCAATATCCAGTTCCGGACACAGGGCTACGTAGCCGTCGCCTCCCCTCTCGATTATAGCCGTCAACTGCCTTGGCATCGCTGCTCCCAGAAGGTTTTTGGACGCTCGCTACCTGCCGGATTATACCGGATGCTTGTTCCTTCAATCTCTTTTCCGATAAGCAGATGGTAGCACCAACTACCTGCCCGGTCTATGACGCTCTCTGCGTCAACCTTGCGGGCAAGGCCAAAGCTCAGCCGAGCGCGCCGTATATCAATGATAAAATAAGGCCAGTCAACATCGCACCGTAGGAGAACTGTCATGGAACGCCACATTCCCAGCAAGGACGAAGTCCTGGCCTACCTGAAAGAGGACCGTAACTGGGGCCGGTGGGGCGACGACGACCAGATGGGGGCCATGAACCTGGTTACGCCGGAGAAGCGAGTGGCCGCCGCCCGCCTGGTGCAGACGGGTCGCGCCGTGTCCCTGAGCCGGGTGTACCCCAAGACTCCGGCGGCCAATAACCCCAATCCGGCCCAGCACTTCATGCGCCGCAACCCGCGGGAGCCGGGCGGCGGCTCGGCGGTGGACTACTACGGCGTTTCCTACCACGGGCAGGCCAACACCCACCTGGACGCCCTGTGCCACGTGTGGGACGAGAACGGAATGTGGAACGGTCGCCGCCCCGAGGATGTCATTACCTACGACGGCGCCACCTGGGGGTCCGTGGAGCACTGGAAGGAGGGAATCATCACGCGGGGAGTGCTGCTCGACGTACCGAAATATCGGGGCGAACCCTTTGTCACTTTGGACAAGCCCATCCACGGCTGGGAACTGGAGGACGTGGCCAGGGCGGAGGGTATAACCATGGAGCCTGGCGACGCGGTGGTAGTGTACGGCGGGCGTGGAAAGTGGGACGAGGTCAACCCTATCTGGGGCGGAGACCCGTCCGGCCGCGCCGGCCTTCACGCTTCCTGTCTCAAGTTCCTGCGGGAGTCGGACTGCTGCCTGTTGGTGTGGGACATGATGGACTTCATGCCCAACGGCTACGACCTCCCCTGGAGCGTTCACGCGGCCATCTTCGCCTACGGTATCGGCCTGCTGGACAATGCCTTGCTGGAGCCCCTGGCGGAGGCCTGCGCCGAAGAGGGCCGCTACGAGTTCATGCTGACGGTCAACCCCCTGCGGGTCGTGGGCGGCACCGGCTCGCCGGTCAACCCCATAGCCCTGTTCTGACAGGGTTTTTCCTTAATCATCAATAGGGAAGTGAAGAACCTGGCAAGACCAATGATGGGGGCGCCGCTCAAAGCCCCTCCCATTCATCCCGCAGCAGGGCGTAAAGCAGCGTATCCCACCACCGGCCCCTGAAATACTCGTTGCGGCGGAGACAGCCTTCTTGCTGGAACCCCAACCGCTCGAGGACTTTGGCCGAAGCGACGTTGTCGGCGATGCACCATGACGAAATTCGCTCCAGGGCCAGTTCCTGAAACCCGAAGTTGACCATTACGCGAGCAGCCTCGGTGGCGTAGCCCTTTCCCCAGTGAGTGGGGCTCAACTCGTAGCCGATATCCGCTTCCCAGCTGTTATGGGGTTTCCGCCGCAGGCCACAGTTTCCGACCAGGTGGCCGCTATCCTTCAGAGTAATGGCCATCTGGAAGCGGCGGCGGGGTTGCTCTCCCTGCCAATCCAGGAACATATCCACGAAGGCCCGGGCATCAGACGGTGTGCGTTCGGTCCAGGGATAGTAGCGCAGGTAGCGGGGGTCGCGCTGGTAGGCCAGAACCGCCTCCCAGTCGGCCGCCACGAACTCCCGCAGGATCAGGCGGTCGGTGGTCAACCTCATTGGGCCGCCCCCGCGGCCCGCACTCAAGGCGTAACCTCGAATTCCACCTGGGCCACCTTGCGGCCCTCGTGATGCACGTAGACCCAGTGGCGGCCCGGCGCCCAGTGGCGGCCTGGGCCTGGGCCGATGGATAACCACTGGACACCGCCCGAATATCTGCGATCAGCCTCGATGGCCAGGGTATCGCGGCGGTAGGGAAAGCCGTCCTCAAAGTACTCCACCACCTCAAAGGTCAACTCCGTGGGTGGGCCGGCGTAATCGTGAGAATACTCCAGGGTAAGCCAGGCCCACTCCCCGGCATCACTGGGGGCAAAGGCGCCAACCGGGCTGCCCGCCTCCTCAAGGGAAACATAAGCGCGGTTAACCCAGCCAGAAACCTCGGGCAATACGGCCACCACGGGACGGTTGTCGGGGCCGTGCCTTAGCTCTTGTCCGTGACCTGCATACCAGCGGTCGATGACGACAGCTGCCGCCGCCATTCCTTCGAAAGCATTTCTGACTTCGGCAATGCCGGCCAGCCTGTCCTCCGTGCTGCCAGACGTTTCTGAAACGGAATCGTAGAGGCGCTGCAATCCCAACAGGAAGGACTTCTCTCCCAGGGAATGGAACAGGTCCATGAACAGCCTTTCTCCTGTGGCATAGTTACAAGCGTACCCCGGATCCGCCTCAGACAAACCTCCCTGTTCCAGTCTTGCGATGGGTTGAGACGGTCCACAGGGATAATTGATGGGTTCCAGTGGATGGCCCGTGCGGATGTGTTCAATCAGGGATGCAGTGAATTCCGCCGCTCCCTCGTCCAGCCACGGCTCAGAATGGCGCCAGTAATAATGGGACACTTCGTGAGCTATGACCCGGCCGGCGTTGACGGCTTCGTAGCTGCCGTCGTCCACGTCGTAGTCAGGAACTATGGTCAGGCTAAGGCCGTTATGGGTCCCGTCGAAATACCCGGGGACGGCCTCTTCGAAAAGCAGTGGAACGTAATCGGCTGGGAAGGGCCGGCCGATAATATCCTCGGCAAACCTGACGGATTCCTCCAGCAAGTCCATGCTGCGGGCGGCGCCGGGGCCGGTGCGAGTGATGGCCAGGGTAACCGGCCCTGCCAGTGGCAAGTCGACCAGCCTGTGTTCCGTATGAGTCTTCGACGGTTCCAGCAATTCGCCTACCAGCGCCGAATCAAATTGTGCGACGCCCTCCACGAGGGTAATTACGCTGACTTCATTCTCGTCAATGCCGTCCAGAATTGCCGGGTGCCTCATTACCCTGTTGAAGACCGGCTTTTGACCGACTGCCAGGTGGGCAAGGGATTCCAGCGCCAGCGCATCTACCGCCTCGAGCGTGTCAAGCAGTGGCATGTCTACCAGGCTGAGGGCGGCCTGCGGATCCCTCTCAGCGATAAAGTCCAGGGCAACGATGGCCGAGGCTCCCCGCGCTACAACCGCCGTATCAACCCAGGGTTTGTCAGTCAATATGTTGAACAGCTCTTCCTGAGTTGCCGCCATGTAAATGAGCGACTCGGCAGCTTCCCGCTCCTCGTCAGCTATCCCGTCCCTGACCCACGGCAAGGAACGAATCGCCGCCGCCGCTTCTGGATTGTGCTCTTCCAGCCTTGCGGCATTCTGCAGGTCGGCATATCTCGGTGGCGGCGTCAAGCCCGGCCTGGACCAGGCGGCGGGGGGTTCGGGCGTGGCCGACGGGGCGACGCCCGCCTCTGAAGCCGGGGATATGGAGGGGACAATATCGGAAGCAGGCGCTCTTCGCTCGACAGTAATATCAGCCGGCGAAGGGCCGCCCTGAGGATCGAACAGCGCCAGCGGCAGGCATTCCGTGGCAATGAAGTAGACTGCCACAATACCCAGGCCAATCAGCAGGTAAGGAACAAGGACTTTTAGAAGCGGACGCATGGGGATACTATACCCCAGGAGAGTGAGGGAATCCCCTGTTACTACGCGAATAAGCTAGAGTATCTGCGACAGGAAAAGCTGGGCCCTCTCGTTCCTCGGATTGGTGAAGAACTCGCTGGGGGGCGCTTCCTCGACGATATTGCCCTCGTCCATCATGATTACCCGGTCCGCCACTTCCCGTGCGAAGCCAATTTCGTGGCTAACCGTCAACATGGTCATTCCGCTGCTGGCCAGTTCCCGCATCACGTCCAACACTTCCTTGATCATTTCCGGGTCCAGGGCGGACGTGGGCTCGTCGAAAAGCATAATCTTCGGCTGCATGGCCAGGGCGCGGGCAATGGCCACCCGCTGCTGCTGGCCGCCCGAAAGCTCGGCGGGGAACTTGGCGGCCTGCTCCGGAATGCCCACCCTAGTCAGCAGTTCCATGGCTACCTCTTCGGCCTGGGACTTGCTCCAGTGCCGCACCTTGGTGGGAGCCAGGGTAATGTTCTGCATTACGGACAAGTGCGGGAAGAGATTGAAGGACTGGAAGACCATCCCGACCTCCCGGCGGATGGCATCGATGTTGCGCACATCTCCGCTGAGTTCAATGCCGTCAACGATAATGTCGCCCCGCTGGTGCTGTTCCAGGCGGTTGATGGTGCGGATCAGGGTGGATTTTCCGGACCCGGAAGGTCCCAGGATTACCACGACCTCGCCGGACTTCACCGTGGTGGAAACCCCCTTGAGGGCGTGGAAATTGCCGTACCACTTGTGGACGTCGCGGCAGATGATGATATCTTCAGTTTCCTGTTCCATTGCCTTATCTTCAACCGCCATGGGGACCTCCTGTGTAATGCAGACAGCGCTGTTAACGAGATCGCATCGAGCCAGGGCATTGAAGCCAGATAAGGGCATAGCCCTGAACCGACGGAGGCTTACCGGCGTCCCACACCCAGGTGTTCTTCAACCTTGCCGCTAACGTAGGACATGCCGTAGGTGAAGACCCAGAATACCACGGCCAGGAATACGAACAGTTCCCGGGCGTTGGGCAGGAATTCCGGGTTGCTCTGGATGAAGGATCGGCCAATGGCCACCACGTCCAGCATGCCGATGATGTAGACCAGGCTGGTGTCCTTGAAAAGGCCGATGAACTGACCCACGATGGCCGGAATGACGTTGCGAATGGCCTGGGGCAGGGAGATCAGCATCGTGGTTTGCCAGCCTGGTAGACCCAGGGCTCGGGCCGCCTCAGCCTGGCCGGGATGCAAGGCCTGCAATCCTCCCCGGATGTTCTCGGCCATGTAGGCCGAACTGAACAGGGTGATGACCACTGCGGCGCGGAACAGCGAGTTCTGCGGCATGTCCTCGGGGAAGGCCAGGGGCACCAGGGTCTGGGACATGAACAACAGGGTGATCAGGGGCACCCCTCTGAACACCTCGATGAAGAATACGCACAGCACCTTGACTACCGGCAGGTTGCTGCGCCGTCCCAGGGCCAGGGAGATTCCGATAGGCAGGCTGAGGGTGATGCCGCCCACGGCCAGAATAAGGTTCAAGGATAGTCCACCCCAGTACACCACGGAAACGGGCTGCAGGAAGGGTATTCCTGGCAAGCCCCGCATCAGTACCAGGGTGAGGAAGAAGATGGCCACTCCCAGCATGGTAAGGCGACCGCCTGTACCCAGGGGAGTGTACCGTGCCAGCGCCCATCCCAGCGGGACGGCAGGCAAATTCAGCAAAAGCAATATGCGGACGTCCAGTCCCATGGTCTCCAGGCTGTAGGGCAGGAATGCGAAGGCAGCCGAAACTCCGGCGGTGAGCCAGGCAATGGTGCGGGCTACGCGGTTGCCCTTCAATCCCCACGCAGCGCCCAGCAGGACGCTCACCATGAGCAGCGCCGCCTGGGGCCGCCAGAAACAGTTCTGACCGTCGCAGGCGGCCTCGGTGTTGTAGCGGCCCAGCACGAAGCGGCCACCCAGTTCGCCAATCACCGTCCATTCGGCAAGCCAGAATATCCACTTCAGCCCAAACCACAGAGCGAGAACCAGTGCAACGCCGGCCACCAAGGTCAGGATGGTGTTGAACCAGTTGCTGAAAAGGTTGGCGTGCAGCCATCCAATAACCCCGACTTCGCTGCGGGGCGGCAGCATGGGCTCCGGCGTGTTGGCAGGTCGGGAAGCCATGCCTTAGCCTCCCACGAACCGGATGTGCCGATTGTAGAGATTACCGATGAGGGACCAGGTAAGGCTCATGGCCAGGTAAGAGGCCATGATCAGCATGAATATGGAGACGGCCGGGGCCGTCTGAGTCATGGTGACGGCGATGTTGGTCAGGTCGCTGTAGGCCACGGCGCCGCCCAGGCTGCTGTTCTTGGTCAAGTTGAGGAACTGGCTGATCAGGGGAGGAATAATGACCCGCAGCGCCTGGGGAAAGGTAACGTTCCTCAGCGTGTTCATGGGCGACAGCCCCAGGGCGCGAGCCGCCTCGGTCTGGCCCCGTCCCACCGACTGAATGCCGGCCCGCACGATTTCGGCAATGAAGCTGGCGGTGTACATCACCAGGCCGATGAGCAGGACCAGCAGTCCGGCCCGCGCCGTGAACCCACCCACAATGTTGCCGAACCTGCCCTGGGGTTCGGGTACCGAAACGTAGAATGGCGAGTTTCCGGAGGCGAAACTCAATACCAGCCAGGCCACTGCGCCGATACCAATGGCCACAAGGGCCCCGTAAATCAGGGGGTAAGTGGACTGTCCCGTCCGCTCCTCCATGCGGTCCCGCCAGCGGTAGACCATTACTGCGGCCACGATTGCCGCTACCGCCAGTCCCAGCCAGATCAGGGCAGTCGCATAGTCGGTGGCCTTGGGCCAGGGCATGGAGAAGCCCCGGTTGCTCAGGAAGAAGGCATCGGCAATCACGATGCTCTCCCTCACCCCGGGAAGCTCCAGGATTATGTAGAACCAGAAGAACAGCTGCACCAGCAGGGGCACGTTGCGGAAGAACTCAATGTAGACCATGGCCAGCTTGGCCACGATCCAGTTGGTGGAGAGGCGGGATACTCCGATAAAGATGCCCAGGGCCGTGGCCAGGAAGACGCCGGAAACGGCGACAATGGCGGTGTTGGTAATGCCCACGAAGAGGGCGTAAAGGAAAGTGTCGGAGGATTCGTAGGGCAGGAAATGCTCGCCAATGGGGGTCTGGTACTCACGGGAGAGGAAACTGAACCCGTAGGGGATTTCCCGTTCCTGGATGGCGCCGGCCATGTTGGTGAAGAACCACACCACCAGCGCCACTACTACAATGCCCGATATTATCTGGGCGGCCCACTGGATGACCTGGACGTGTCGCCAGACCGGAATGCCCTGGTAGGTTAGTATTCGAGATGCGCTGACCATGTTTATTGGCTAACGGATGAGCGGGAACGAAAGGGGTTTACGGTGGAACCAGTTGATTGTAGCGCATTTCTCGAAACTTTGCCTGCTGACTTCCGGGGTTTGTTTGGGCAGAGGCAATGGGGCCGTGAGCAAAGGCGTTGATGCGGACCAGTGGAGGAAGTGAGCCGAAGGACGAAAGGACCTTCCGCTGCGACGGGCAACAAAGAACCGGGGCGGTTCTTGCCCGCCCCGGTTCTGGTAAGGCCAATAATACGGCTGGCTAAGAAACCCTAGCGCAGCGGAGCGGCGTAAATCTGGCCGCCCTTGGGGCAGTCGGTGCAGGGGGCGTTGGCCCACAGGGCGTTGCGGCCACCCTCCCGAGGCAGGTTGATGCCGTCGGGACCGAGGTTGCGGGAGTAAATATCGCCGTAGTTGCCAACGGCGTTAAGCACGTCCTGGGCCACGGTCTCGTTGAGTCCCAGTTCCTCCTGGCCAAAGGAACCGCTCAGGCCCAAAAGGCGGTCGACCTTGGTGTTGCCGGTCTCGGCGGAAGGCACGGAGCCCTGGCTGACGCCATAGGCCTCGCCATAAATGAGGATGCCCATGACCGTCTTCACGATGTCAAACCACTGGTCGTCGCCGTGAGGAACCACGGGACCCAGGGGCTCTTCCGAGATGGTATTGGGCAGAATGACGTGGTCAGCCGGGTTGCTGAGAGCGGTGCGCAGGGCGGCCAGCTGGGAGTTGTCGTTGGTGAAGGAGTCGCACTGGCCGGCATCGTAAGCCGCAACCACCGCGTCGGTATCCTCGAAGGTGGACACGGTCAGGCTCAGGCCGTTCTGGTCAGAGAAGTCCTGCAAATTCAGCTCGGTAGTAGTACCCGAGGTTACGCAGACAGTGGCGCCCTCCAGGTCCAGGGCGTCGGCAACGCCGGAGTCCTCGCGGACCATAAAGCCCTGGCCGTCGTAGAACATGGTCTGGGCGTAATTACCCCAGCCAGCGTCGCGGGAGGAGGTCCAGGTAACGGTGCGTACCAGCATGTCCACTTCGCCGGACTGGATCGTGGGTCCGCGCTCGGCGGCGGTAATCAGGCGGATTTCAATGGCGTTGGGGTCTCCCACGACCGCGGCAGCCAGGGCACGGCACAGGTCAATGTCGAAGCCGACGTTATTGCCGGCGGCGTCGAGACCGCCATAGCCAGGCACGTCGTCGCGGCTGGCGCAGATCACGTGACCCCGTTCGCGGACGGCGTCCAGGCGGCTGCCCTCCATCATCGGCTCAGGCATTGCGGCAATTTCACCTTCCAGGGTAGCCACCTGGGACTCCAGGGTAGACACCTGGGACTGCAGTTGGGCGTTCTCCGCTTCCATGGCGGAATTATCCTGCGTACAACCCGCCAGAACCAAAACCAGGGCGCTTAATGCAACAAACAAGAACAGTGTCCTCTTCATGAGCCTCCCGTTTCCTCCTTTAATTCAGCAACATTATCGGATTTGTGAATACTGTTTACGAATTCTATCACCAGCCTCGTTGCCTAGTCAACTAAATCTACCTCGGATACCAAGTATTAGTTTTCCAAGCCTGCCAGAATACACCCAACCTTATCCTGCTCTACCTTCCTTGTCCCCGATCTAGGTAGTCCTGGGCTGAACCCAGACCCTCCAGGGCCAGACCGTAGCCCAGGAGGTCATGCAGTTCCTGCTTAAGCTTGTGGGTCAGCAGGGCCCTGGTATAGCGCAGCACCAGGCGGGGCTGCTGGGCCAGCTGGCGGGCCAGTTCCCACGCCCGTGGCAGCAGGTCCCCGGTAGGCAGCACCTCAGACACCAGGCCCACTTCCAGGGCGCGGTCGGCGTCCAGCCGCTGGCCCGTCAGCAGGAAGTAGCGGCCCCGGTTTATGCCCAGCAGCAGGGGGTAGATGATGTGCATCCCGTCGCCAGGAGTCAGCCCGCTCATGAAGTGGCCCGAGTCCTGAAAGGTAGTGTGGGGCGCGGCCAGGACGATGTCGCTGAGCAGGGGGAGTTCCGAGTGGCGCAGGGCCGGCCCATTGACGGCGGCGATCACCGGCACCTCGATGTTCAGCAGGTTGCCCAGCAGGTGTTTGCCCTCCCAGTAGGTGGGGTCCCACTGGGCCGGAGTGCGCCTGGGCACGGTATCGCTGGAGCCTGCCGGGCCGGTAAAGCCGTCGCCGGTGCCGGTCATGATGACCACTTTGGTCTCGGGATCAGTCCCCACGGCGTGGAACACATCGACCAGTTCAGTGTGGGGACCGGCCCCCCACTGGAGGGTGTCGCCGTCGCTGTGCAGGGTCATCTGCAGAATGCCGTCCTCGCGTTCCAGCCTGGCATACCGGAAGCGGTCCTTGTATTCCTCAAAAGCTGCCATGGCTCTGTCCTCTCTGTCGTCTCTGAATGGAGGCGTCCCGTCCCGCCACCGGACTTCGTCGGGGGCAGTTCATGAAGGTGGGCAGATGTGCCCAGGCAATATCTCACTTGACAGTCAGCTTGCCTCTCAATAGTATGGAATATACCCTCAAGGCAACCCGCCTGGCCAGTCCCGTCTGGCTGGCCGCTGGCAACGGGTGGCCTCCCCCTCTCGCTGGGGATTAGTCCAGTGGTAGGACGCCTGACTCTGGATCAGGAAGCGGAGGTTCGAACCCTCCATCCCCAGCCACCTCCAGGACCGCAGCCCACTTTGCCGTGCCGACACTCCCATCTTGTATGAGTCCCGGTGTGAGGTCAATGTGGGCCTCCCGCCCTGGCAGCTAGGCTTGAGGCCGTTCGGAGGCTGAGAGCCACTGTATGCTAGGCTCCTCGGCGTACGCAAGACGGCTACCAGCTGGCAGGTCCATTACTATTTTCATGTTTTGCGAGGTAATAGGCGGCAATGATCACTGATCCGGAACCTGGACGATTTCAGTTATCTCTTGTTGAGAATAGCCTTGATTTCTTCTTGAGTGCGGCGGAGTACGCTGCGAGAGACGACCCCCTAAGCTGGAAGTATTCGATCCTACACCTTGCCGATGGGGTTGAGTTACTATTCAAAGCTCGCCTGGAAAGAGAACATTGGTCGCTCCTCTTCTCAGATATTAACCAAGCGAGTCTAGATAAGCTGGAACAGGGAGACTTCAAGTCGGTTGACTTTGAAAATACATGCCGTCGGCTTCGACAGATCGCCTTCGTAAAAATAGATGAACGTGAATCTGAACGGTTGAACGAGCTCCGTCGACTTCGGAACAAGATAAGGCACTATACAACGGAGATTAATTCCCGCCAATTGAGGGCGATATTCTGGGTGTGTATGGTAATCTGTGTTCGTTTCTGCCAATCAGAAGGTCTGTTGGACACCGCAGATCGCCTTGGAAAGATAAACAGCACTCTCGAAGAGGGACTGGACAGGAACATCGATCGGGACTTGGCGATGATCGTGGACCAGTTTGGACCGGCATGGTACTGTCCAGATTGTTGGTTACAGTCGGTAGTATTTGACAACAAAGCAACATGTAAGTTTTGCCTCAAAGACCAAGATCCAGTGCTGGTCGCAAGCCACAATGCAATGGGGCACCCAGTACCCAACTGCCCGGAGTGCTTCAAAAAGAAAACGCTTGCCCGCTTGAATATTCTTAAAGCAGACGGAAATGTTGAAGTGAACTGGATTTGTTTATCCTGTGGCGGGCACACAGCCAATAACTAGCGGGAAACTACTCCCACAAACGGTGCTGGCGTCGGTGCCCTTGACTCCTACATCCCCTGCTGCCGGAAAAAGTGGCAAACTGGCACTTTGTCCTTACCGGATGGGAACGAAGCGAATGGGCGACTTCCTCTCGAATCTTTCTCGAGCATGGGAATTGGAGGTTAGTCTGCAGTCGGTTGGCTGGTAAGGGGATAGAGGCAGTACCCACCAGCCGGAGCACCTCTCAATCCTATAAAAAGAGCTTTCGAAGTTCTAGGGATATCACTCAGCCAATGGCGACACTCTGCATGTAGCACCTTCCAACGTTGCCACAAGCGCCAACCCCTGCCGGATTTGTGGCCGGTCACAATTCCACAACCAGATCGAAGGTTCTGGTTAAAGCCTCCATCCCCAGCCATAGTTTCTCCACACGCCCATTTCCCTCCATCTCTAGCTTCCTGTCAGGCGCTTAAAGCGAAGAAGTATGGTACCTTGCTTTCGTCTTCGTCTAAGGTGACGCGCAGAAAAGTTTCGGCGTGTGACTGTAAGTGACCTCAGGCGCAGGCGACTTTCGGATTCCCCTGTAGCAAGTTACTTGGGTGGGAAGTGGCGGTCAACCTGCAAGCGGGCCAAGTCTATTGTCAATGATTCCGTCCCCGGATACACTCTGCAACATCAACTACGAACAAGCCCACCATTTGTCACCGAAGGAGGCGCCCCATGCAACTAGGCGTTGTTTTCCCCCAAACTGAAATTGGCTCTGACCCCGGGGCCGTTCGCGATTATGCCCAGGCTGCCGAGGCCCTGGGATATGAGCACCTGCTGGTCTTTGACCACGTTCTTGGGGCGGACGCCAGCAAGCGGTCGGAGTGGAACCGGCCCTACAGCCACGTGGACACCTTCCATGAGCCCTTTGTCCTCTTCGGGTACCTGGCCGCCATTACCGAAAAGCTGCAGATGACCACCGGCATTCTCATCCTGCCCCAGCGGCAGGCAGCCCTGGTGGCCAAGCAGGCTGCGGCGGTGGACGTGCTGACTGGGGGCCGATTGCGCCTGGGCATCGGCGTCGGCTGGAACGACGTGGAGTACGAGGCCCTGGGCGAGAGCTTCCGGAACCGGGGCCGCCGCTGCGAGGAGCAGATCGAGCTGATGCGGGCCCTGTGGACCCAGGACATCGTCAACTTCGAGGGCCGGTACCACAAGGTTACCCACGCCGGAATCAATCCCCTTCCGGTGCAGCAACCCATCCCTGTCTGGTTCGGCGGCGGCGCCGACCAGGTGGTGGAGCGCCTGGGCCGGCTGGGCGACGGCTGGTTCCCCCAGTTCCAGCCCGACAGCGCGGGCCAGGAGCGCATCGGCCAGATGCGGGAAGTAGCCAGCAAGGCCGGGCGAGACCCAGCCAACATCGGCATCGAGGGTCGCCTGAACTACGCCGACGGCCCCGACGCCTGGAACCGCACGGCCGAGGCCTGGGCCGAATGCGGCGCCACCCACCTGTCCATCAACACTATGCGGGCCGGCCTGCCCAACCCAGAAGCTCATATCAAGGCCATTGAGGAGTTCAAGCAGGCGGTGTCGGGTTAGGAGACGGAGGCCAGGCAGCCGGAACCTGGGCCACCATGAAAGGCAGCTACATACTGGTCCTTGACCTGGCAGAAGATTCACGGCTGACAGTAGGCCGGCTGGGAACTTTCGAGTTTCCCGCCGGCCTTTACTTCTACTGCGGCAGCGCCCTTAACGGCCTGGAGGCCCGCATTCGCCGTCACCTGCGGCCGGACAAGAAACGGCACTGGCACATTGATTACTTGAGGACCGTGGCTCAGGTAGTGGAAGTGTGGTGGGTGGTGGACGAAGTGCGCTGGGAGTGCCGCTGGGCCGAGGTGATTGGATGTAAGGGCGGCGAGGTGGTTGCCAAGGGCTTTGGCGCTTCGGACTGTCGTTGCCCAACGCATTTGCTTTGGAAGGAGGGAGATACAGAGGCGGCCCAACTTCTCCGGAAGCTGCCTGCATTCAGCGGCGAGAGGGATTGGGGTGTGTGGAAAGCAGGGGACACCGAAG
The DNA here is from genome assembly GCA_964291565.2 of Dehalococcoidia bacterium. Taxonomy (GTDB): domain Bacteria; phylum Chloroflexota; class Dehalococcoidia; order Lucifugimonadales; family UBA3495; genus Bin22. The sequence continues at coordinate 2,349,858 of OZ219949.1, read as the reverse complement.
ACTCCCCGGGCTTCAAGCTCGGGGAGTTCACTCAGTTAGTCTAGCATATCCGTGTTGGCTACTCGCTCATCCAACGCTTGAATCTTTGCCACGGAGACGGTCCCTGGGATTCGACGGAGCGGCCGCGCCAGCCCTTGCCCCGGTTGACCGGCCTGGGGCGAACGAAGAACAGCAGGTAGGCGCCGGCCAGGCTCACCAGGCCCAGCCAAACCAGCCACCCAAAGCCCAACGAGTTCAGGGCCAGACCCAGGACCAGGAATATGAAACCGGCCAGAGCTACCCTACCCGGCGTAACGTGCTTCCAGCGGGAATTGGCGGCCCCGCCGCTCCGCGGCTGGTCCCGGTAGGAGGGAGTTTCCTCGTTAGCCGCCCGCGGCATATCGTCAATGATAGGCTGCGGCCGCCGCGCCGGCCTCGGCGGTTCCTGTTCTTCGATGCCCTTCAGAATTTCTTCTATTTCGTCCTGATACTTTTCAGGCATTTCAACCCCGCCACCTGCAACAGATTAAGAGGCACAGGAAAAGGCAAACCGGAAACGGGCCTATCTTTCAAGATTATACAAGACATTCTTAAATGGGGGAATTGGGTAAGCGCCAATAAATGCCATTCTGAAACGCTGGCCTGTCAACGTACGAGGCATACCTGCACTGACAGCGGTAGGGCACAGCTCCTCTCAGCAATGCTGAAGCCAATGGAGCGTCCAATGCATACTACAACAGGGCCCTATCTAAGTTGCCCCAGTTGCAGTTCAGGTACGTGCTCTCCCAACCATTGCGCCGCCACCCTCCGGTGACAGAGATCGTCGCCTCGCTCGAAGCAGAGCAGGGTGGCATCACCCAGAACGGGAAGCTGTTCCAGCCACTTTCTCAATTTGTAGTCAACCAACAGCTTCTCGTCCAGATTGCGGAGGTACTCACCGCTCAAAGTCTCAAAGTCCAACCGGCCATCACGGTAGGCACGCAGCAGCTCCAGGGGAGGATAGAGGAAGGGCAGGGTTTCCCACTGGGTTTTCCGGCCCCGCGGGTGGGCGCGGGAGACGCGGTAAGGCCGCCCCACCCAGTCCTGCGGGTCGTAATAGCTGGCGGTGTACAGCATAGGTCATCACCCTCCCTCATCAGCGGGGGCGGGTGTGTCCCCAGGGGGAAGCCTGCTCTTCCTCCTGCCGGCCCAGCGATACAGGAACAACGCCGCCCCGACGGCAATAACGCTCAGGTAGCTTATAGACCTGTCCACCAGCACCAGGGCCGCCACTGTTGGCGTCGGCAGGGTAGCAAGCTGCTTCAGGAGACCGGCCATCCCTGCCTCCACTGCACCCACTCCCCCGGGGGTGGGCACCAGGGTCAACAGGGAGTTAGCCACGGTGGCGAACACAATCAGCGCTGGGGACAGATGGATGTCCAGGGCCTGGGTTACCAGGTAGAAACGGCCCACCTCGGCCAGCCACCCCAGCAGTCCCCACGCCGCGGCCAGGGGCACTCGCTTCAGGCTCAATAGCGCGCCGTCCCGAAACTGGCGGTAGCGCTGCAGCAGCCAGCAGGCGAGACGGTAAGGCAGCAACGAGAAGCAGCGATGAAGCAGCCTCTCGCCGCTACCACGGGTGAAAGCGATGAACAGCAGGGCCAGCCCAAGCACTGCCAGCAGGGCCGAGGCGGTAGCAGCCACGGTCCAGGCTCCTCCCCTGCCAGCCTCCACCAGGAAGGGCAGGGATGCGGCCAGCAGCAGGACAATGGTGGTTATGTCGAGAAGCCGTTCCGACAATATGGTGCCCACGGTGCGGACGAAGGGGGCGCGGCGCTCCTCGTGATAGAGATAGGCGCGGTAGGCGTCGCCCAGCCTCAGCCAGGCCACCGAGTTGGCGAACCACCCCAGCAGCACCAGCTGGCTGCATTGGAATATCCCCGCGGCTTCTTCATCTTCGGCGCGGGCGTTGTTCAGGAGCAGTCGCCAGCGCAACCCGCGAAAAAGGAAGGTGGTGTAGTGTATGGTCACGGCAAGGAAGAGGTACCAGGGATTGGCCGATCGTAGTTGCTGGGCAATGGCATTCAAGTCAATGTCCAGCCGGGAAGCCAGGAAATACAGGAAAGCCGCCGCCAGGGCCAGGGAAATAATGGTCGGCAGGGAGAAGACGCGGCGGGCGATGGAAACGGGCGCACGCCCATCCCGGTCAGGCGGCAATTTGTCCACGGGGCATCGGCACGAGATTCATGGCTCTTCGGGCTCGGCAGACGCAGCCCTACCGCAATTCCCGGGGCATTATGAAGCTGATATCCTCCTCCACCACTTCCAGGGGGGTTACCTTCTCCGGTTTCAGCGCGGCGATAACAGCGTCTACCAGCACCTCGGGAGTGGAAGCGCCGGAAGCTACGCCTACCCGTTCCACACCCTCCAGCCACTCGGGCCGCAGTTCGTCCGGTCCGTTTATGAGGTGGGAGGGAATTCCCAGGGATTGGGCCAGTTCCAGCAGGCGGTTGCAGTTGGAACTGTTTTGCGCGCCGATTACCAGGGCCAGTTCCACCAGTTCCGCCATCTTACTGACCGCTGCCTGCCGGTTGGTGGTGGCGTAGCAGATGTCGTTGCGAATTTCAGCCTGAGGGAATTTCTCCCGGATATGTTCTATCGCCGCGGCCGTGTCGCTGGTGGAAAGCGTGGTCTGGGTAAGCACCGCCACCGGGGTGCCGGGCTCCCAGACGGGAACGCCGTTATCCGACTTTTCGTCCACCAGTTCCATCGGGGCCTGGCCCATGGTGCCCTTGACCTCCTGGTGTCCTTCGTGCCCCACCAGGATGATCTCTCGCCCCTCGCGGTGATATTTCCTTGCCTCGTTATGGACGCGGGTTACCAGGGGGCAGACGGCGTCAATCACCTGGAGGTTCCGCTCTCGCGCTTGCTCAAAATCTTCGGGTGGCGAGCCGTGGGCGGAGAAGACCACCCTGGAGCCTTCGGGGATTTCGTCCACCGTTTCCACGGTTATTGCCCCTTTCGCTTCCAGGTCGCCCACCACGTAGGGATTGTGGACGATTTGGTGCTTGACGTACACGGGCGGCCCGAATCGCTCCAGGCATTCCTCCACCACCTGGATCGCTCGCACTACCCCGGCGCAGAAACCTCTGGGGGAGCAGAGTATTACTTCCATCACCATGCCTCCCTTAACTTCTTCCGTTTCCCCGTTGAATGTGCCTCAAGAGTTCCCCTGCCGGCGGCGCAGTTCCTCTTCCAGTTGACGTATCCGGACTTCCGCTTGCTGGCGGGCAGCCTGTTCTTCAGAAAGGTTCCTCAGGTACTCCCCGGTCCGATCACTGTAGAACTTCAGCATTCCATCCTGCCAGCACAACCACAACCCCAGCGCACGACTGTATCCTTTCAAAACCCCGTCCGGCTCGTTGCTCATCCCCATGCGCCGGTATTCGCCGTTCACCAGTTCTTCTCCCACCAGCGGTTCACCGTATATCTCCCCACCCGTGCTGTCGAACCGCCAATACTCCCCTACCCCTATCTGGGCATAAATCCCCCGCTTGGCTCCCGTGTCCTGTCCCCCGGCGCTTTCCGACCCCACTTCCAGCACGAAGTCCGGCGGCTTGCCAGCCTCCCACGGCAGGTACAGCAGCCGTCTCATTATCGCCGGAGCCTCCACGTTAAAGGCTACGCAAAAGTCAGGCCCCACCCGCACGTTCAGGTTCTCCGGGTCGTAACAGATGAAAGTGTTGCTGCTACGGAAGATGGTCTGCGGGTCTCCCAAGGTATCCAGGTAGGTGTCCAGGACGGGGTAGATCTCGGCAAAGATGGGAAATTGAAACATACCGTCGGGAAGCGGCTCCGGCGCATCGGGGCTGAAATCCAGCGCGCTGTAGTCAATGTCGGTGATAATGGTGTATTTGTGGACGGGCTTGGTGGTCATCGGTGACCCCTGGCTTTTCCTTCGCTCCCACCAGGATGAGGTGCGGGACTCAGAACCCCGCTAACCCATTGCTTCCTGCTTCCACTGGTGAGCGCCAGAATTATCGTCAAGACTGCAATTCAAACGATTCTTCTATCCGTTACTGTCCCGAATCAAGTCCAGGTACTTGTAGCCGGAGCCGGTATTCAGCAGGACTATGGTTTCGTCGGCGCCCAGGAAACCCTGCTCCAGCAGCTTCTTCAGGCCCACCAGCGTGGCCGCGCCCTCCGGGCAGGCGATGATGCCCTCTTCTGTGGCGATTTCGTACATGGCGGCCACCATGTCGTCGTCCTCGATGGCCAGGGCGGTGCCGCCCGTCTCCCGGATTGCTTTCAGAATCAGGTAGTCGGCGAAGGGGCCGGGGACGCGCAAGCCGTCGGCCACGGTGGCGGCGTTTTCCCACATCTGAGCAGTGTCGGCTCCCTCGTTGAAAGCCTTGACGATGGGCTGGCAGCCGGTGGGCTGCACGGCAATAAACTTGGGGGGCGTACCTTCAATCCAGCCCAGTTCCAGGAGTTCCTGGAAGCCCTTGTACATTCCGATGATGCCGGTGCCCCCGCCGGTGGGATAGATAATGGCGTCGGGCATCTTCCAACCCAACTGCATGGCTATTTCCAGGCCCATGGTCTTCTTGCCCTCGGCCCGGTAGGGTTCCTTCAGGGTGGAAAGGTCAAACAGGTCCTGCTCCTCGGCCACGGCCACGGCGATGCGGCCGGCGTCGCTGATCAACCCGTCTACCAGGTTAAGCTCGGAGCCGGCCATCACCGACTCCTTCTTGTTGGCCGGGGGCGCGTCCTGGGGCATAAATACCTTGGTCGGCCGGTCGGCCCGAGCCCCGTAGGCCGCGGCGGCGCCGGCGGCGTTGCCTGCCGACGGCATGGTGAAACCGGTAATTCCCAGCTCCACGGCCTTGGAAACAGCGGCGGAGATGCCCCGGGCCTTGAATGTGCCCGTGGGGTTCAGTCCCTCTTCCTTGATGAACAGGCTCTTCAGGCCCAGTTTCCTTTGCAGGTTTGTGGCGGCCATGAGCGGCGTGCCGCCCTCGCCCAGAGTTACCACGTTGTCATGCTGGGTAACCGGCATCAACTCGGAGAATCGCCACATGTTGGAGTCGCGGCTGGCGAAAACGTCCCGGCTGACCTCCCGACGCAGCCGGGGCAGGTCGTAACGCGCGAACAGCACCTTGCCACAGCACTCGCTGACCTTGCTGACCTGGTCATGGGGATACGTATTGCCGCATTGGGTACACTCCAGGTGGTCGATGTAACTGAACATGGGCCGCTAAACCTCGCTTCTCCAGGCTGTTGCCCTATCTTAACACTCTTGGCTTGCCGATTATAAGGCCCCGGAATGGCGGCCCCGACGCCGCGGTTATGGTTAAGCGCCCCGCCAGCCAATATAATCAGGGCGTCCTCGCAAGCGTTCTGAGACGGTGTGGCAAGGATGGGTCACCCCTCCTGCGGGCAGGACAAGGTACCCGCATCTCTCCGGTCAGTCATGGCCCACGATAACTCCCGGCGGGTTCCTGTTCCTTCCGCAGTACTCAAACCGGACGTCCACCCCTGCCTAGCCTCCCGACCCTTGCCGTGAATCCACATGGACGCGTCCACCGCGACGCCAGCAAAGGAGAGAACCATGTTCAGATTGTTCAACTCCCTGCCCCGTCCGCGCTTCGCCGTCATTGCCGCCGCCACCGGCATCGCCACCGTTGCCCTGCTCTTCGCCAGGCCGGCGGTGGCCTATGCCGCCGGGGTGGACGAAGATTCGGCCTTCGTGTTCAACACCTTCGCCTTCCTCATCTGGGGCGCGCTGGTGATGTGGATGTGCGCCGGATTCACCATGCTGGAGTCGGGGTCGGTGCGCACCAAGAACGCCAGCATGATCTGCCTGAAGAACATCGGCCTGTACTCCATCGCCGCCCTGGCCTACTTCTTCATCGGCTACAACCTGATGTACAACGACGTGGCGCACGTTATCGGCGTTCCCGGGTTTATGTATGGGCCGACCGGGGCGGAAAAGGCCCTGCTGGGTGGCGACGACGGGTCGGCGGCCGATGTCCTGGCCAATGGCGCCGGCTATTCGGCCATGTCCGACTGGTTCTTCCAGATGGTTTTCGTGGCCACGGCGGCATCCATCGTCTCCGGCGCGCTGGCCGAAAGGGTGAAGATGTGGTCCTTCTTCCTGTTCGTCCTGGTGCTGACCGCCATCATCTACCCCATCGTGGGCGCCTGGACCTGGGGCGGCGGGTGGCTCAGCCAACTGGGGTTCTCCGACTTTGCCGGCTCAACCATCGTCCACAGCACCGGCGGTTGGGCGGCCCTGGCGGGCATCCTGGTAGTGGGCCCCCGGCTGGGCAAGTTCCGCTCCGACGGCACCGTTCGGTCTACCCCGCCCTCCAATATACTGCTGGTAACCCTGGGGGTGTTCATCCTGTGGTTTGGCTGGATAGGGTTCAACGGCGGCTCCCAGCTGGGCCTGGCCAGCGTCAAAGACGCCGTGGCCATGAGCATCGTCATAGTCAACACTAACCTGGCAGCCGCCGCCGGCGTGGTGGTGGCACTGGCCGTGTCCCGACCCCTGCTGGGCCGGATTGACCTGTTCGCCATTCTGAACGGGGCCATCGCCGGCCTGGTGTCAATCACCGCCCGTCCGGACATTACGGAACACTACTGGGCGGTGATCATCGGGGCCATCGGCGGCCTGATAGTGGTCCTGGGCCTGAAACTGCTGGAAAAGGTAAAGCTGGACGACGTGGTGGGGGCAGTGCCGGCCCATCTGTTCGCCGGCATCTGGGGCACCCTGGCGGTGAGCATCACCGGGGGCGCGCCCATACACATCCAGGCCCTGGGCATTGTGTCCATAGGCGCCCTGGTTTTCGCCCTGTCCTGGGGCCTCTGGAAGCTGATGGACCTGACCATCAGCGCCCGCGTCTCCTACGACGTGGAACGCCTGGGCCAGGACGCCGGCGAGTTGAACATGGAATCTTACCCCGAATTCGTCCTGATGCCCGATATGGAGGAAGATTAGGGTAGAATAATTCCTGAGTGAAGGCACAATGCCATTGGTGGGGTAGGCAGGTAATGACGACCGAAGACAGACTTCTGCAACCACCCGGCGGCCTGGGACCGGTTGCGTTGAGTTTCGTTCTCTCACTGCTTGACGAGGGAGTCGTGGAGACGGTGGCCAGGGTGGCGCTGGAGTCCAAGGGACAGTTGCCGGGCGGGATGCGCGCTGAGCTGGATCGGGCCCTGGACGCCCATGTCAGGGTCGACGGGTTTCGGAGCGCCGGCACTGCGCCCGCCCCCGTCATCCTGCGGCAGGTCTGCGAACTGGTCCGGTCATCGCCCCACCTGGCCACGCCCGTCTTGAGGGCCTGGTACGAGACTCATCCGGACCTGCGAAGTGCCGTGGCAGCCGTGCTGGAGGATGGGCAAATCCCGGTGCGGGAACCCGAGAACTTTGCGGAGCCGATGGAGGTGGTATTCCAGAGGTCGCCGGTAACCGACGCCCTGGCGGCCTGCGTGGCAGACCTGCCCGACTACGACCCGGACGTAGTGGCGCTGATGGTCCAGCTGCTCTCCGGCCAGGCGCTGGTGGACGACTTTGAGGCTCCTGAACCAGGCCAACTCCACATTGACGACGACCTGGTTGTCAGCAAGGTCCTTCAGTCGGCGCTGGAACTTCTGGCCCAAATGCCGCCCACCGCGCCGGAATGGGAGGGGGCTATTCCCGAATTTTCCGCCTCCCTGGTGCAGCTTATTTCGACGAAGCAGGAGGAAAGGGAAGCGGCCAACACCCTTAGCGGAGTTCTTTCGGCAATGCAGGAAGAATACGGCGGGCTGCTGGAATTTTTCCAGTGCGACACGAGCAACTGGCAGTTGGAGGCCAGCGAGCCCGGCTTTCCCTTCCAGCAGGCGCATGAACAGGCTTGCCGCTTCAGGGAACTGCTGGAGGAGTATGCCCGCCTGCATGACCGCGCCCCCGTTGCCGCGGAGGAAATGGCAAGGGCAACGAGAAGAATGGAATTGCTTCCCCGCATCCTGGAAGCGAACAATTCCCTCCAAAGAATGTTCAACGGGGAAGGCCCAGCCACCGACGGCGAAGACCAAGGCTCCCAAGAAGACACGGAGCCTGTGTGTAGTGACGAATCAGGCTCCGGAGTGGCATTGATCCTATCCACCGCAGCAGGTGCGGGACAGGAGTTGACCGAAGACCTTGCCCCAATACCTCCGTGCGATGTTGAATTCATCCGGGACCTGCGTTCGTACGTCGAGGACCTGGAAGAAGAAAACGACGACCTGGAACACGAGAACGAGGGCCTGAAGAACCATGTAAAAGTTCTGGAGCAGCAGCTGTACGAGACCCGCACCAACCAGGAAAGTTTGCTTTGGGCAGTGGCCTACCGGGATAATCCCGAGGAAACCGAGGAAGTGCCCGATCTCGAGAGTGTCGGCGCGGCAGTAGCATTGGCAAAGGAGCGGTACCCGGGGCAGTTGCTGTTTGAGCTAAACGCTGACTCTGATGCGGAGGAAAGCGTGTTCAAGTGGCCCGACCAAGTCTGGAACGCCCTGCGCTGGCTGGCCACAGACTACTTCACGTCGCATTTGGGAGATCATCCCATACCCAACATTGACGAAGCCTGCCGCCAGGCCTGTGGCATGTGGTACAAGACAGGCCAGCACGAGACCACCATGACCCAGTTCCGCGAGTCCTACACCACCCGGGTCAACGGGCGGGCAATCTGGCTCGGCGAACACATCGGCAAGGGCAACAGCTTCGACCCGCGCCGCACCATCCGCATCGCCTTCGACTGGGACCGGCAGCTGCAAAAGGTGGTCATCGGCTACATTGGCCAGCACCAGCGCACTGCCGCCACCTGAACCAATCTTTATCCACGAATAGGCACGAATACTCACCAATGAACGGTTGCTAACAGCCGCAAGTATTCTGCACCGGTTACACCCTTAGACCTAAGGCCCGCCAGGGCCAGGGTACATTAGTGAACATTCGTGGATAAATCAATTGTGGTCGGAAGACAGGGCCAGGTTGCCCACGGCGCGTACCCGCACCAGGGTGGCGTTGCTGGGGACGTAAGTAAGGGGGACTTCCTCCACGTCCACCACTTCCACGGTGTCCGGGTCGGCGCCGGCAGCCACTGCCCTTTGCACCGCGCCGGCAGAGCAGTCGGCAATGGCTTCGGCGCGGCCGCTGGTCTCCAGGGAATAGACCCGTTCCATCTGGCCGCCCACCTGGGCAATGGCAGCCCCTATGGCGTTGGCCACGTCCGCGTGTTCAGGCCGCAGCACCCGCGACGCCCCGGCCAGTCCGCTGCCCAGCAGGATGCTGCCCCCGCCCACCAGCACCACCGGCGCGTCTTCACCGCTCAGCTTCACCCGGTCCACCGCCGTCTCCACCCGGACCTGAATCTCGGCCATGGCCCGCTCCACCAGCGAAGGGTCCAACTCCTTGACCAGTTGCTGGTCGCCCACGTTGGCCCGACCGTCGGCCGCCGCCAGGTCGGTGGTGGTTAGATTCTCCCCGCCGAAGACCCGGGCCTCTTCCGTCAGGCGGTAGCCCACGCTTTCCGGCCCCATGCGCCAGGGTTCCGGCGTTACTACCGTGCCGCCGCCCAGGGCGATGGACACCATGTCGGGGATGCGGAAGTTGGTCCGGACGCCGGCCAGGCGCACCGCCACCGCCGATTCCCGGGGGAAGCCCTTGACCAGCGCGCCCACGTCGGTGGAAGTACCGCCCACGTCAACCACTATGCCGTCGGTAATGCCGGACAGCCAGGCCGCGCCCCGCATGCTGTTGGTGGGACCGGAGGAGATGGTCAGCACGGGGAAGCGGGCTGCAAAATCGGTGTCCATCAGGGTGCCGTCGTTCTGGCTCATGAAGAGGGGCGCCTCAATGCCCAAGAGCTTCAGAGCTTCCGAGATTCCCCGCACGGTGCGGTGGGCTACGTCACCCAGGCAGGCGTTGAGGGCGGCGGCGTTCTCCCGTTCCAGCAGCCCCATTCGCCCGTTCTCGTGGGAAAGGCAGACCCGCAGGTCGGGGGCTTCTTCGTGGATAAGCGCCGCCGCTTCATTTTCGTGGCGCGGGTCAACGGGGGAGAAGACCCCGCAGACGGCCACGGCCCGGATGCCCCGCTGGGCCATGTCCCGCACCGCGTTCCGTACGCCCTCTCGGTCCAGGGCGGAAATCTCCCGCCCGTCAAACTCGTTGCCGCCGCCCACCATCCAGGTATGGCCGCCAATGGCTCCCCTGAGCTCCTCGGGCCAGTCCACCAGGGGCGGCAGCAGTTGAGTGGCCGGCAGGCACAACCGCAGCACGGCGGTGGGGGCCAGGTCCCGCCTCTCAAGCAGGGCGTTGGTGAAGTGCGTGGTGCCCACCATCACCGCGTCGACGTGGCCGTTGGGATGCTGCCGCCGCAGTTCCGATACTGCCCCGACGATGCCGGATGTTACGTCGGCGGTAGTCGGCACTTTGGCCGCCCCGGCCAGTTGGTTGCCGTCCATCAGCACCGCATCGGTGTTGGTTCCGCCCACGTCCACGCCGATGAACATCTAGGACCGTTCCACCTGCAGCGGGATGTACTCGGTGTCGTAACCGAAGTGGTGCGGGCCCGACTCGGCCAAACCCTGGGGCGTGGTCCACAAGGCGGGGGCGGGAAACCCCAGAATGGTAACCCGCAGGCCGTAGCGCATCAATTCGGTGGTTACCGGTTCGCCGCCGTCAGTGGCCACGGCGCAGATAAGGTCTGGCACGGTGCAGACAATCTCCCCGTCCACCCGGGCAACCAGGTTCTCGTTCTGGAAGTCAATGACCATCCGGCATCCGGCGTAATCGTCCAGTCCGTCAATGGCCACCGTTCCCCGGGCAAAGCCGCCGGTAGTGCGGCGGTCCAGGTCAACCACCTTGCCGGAAAAAAGCGTCCGCCCCGGGCAGGTCTCCAGAATGGCCGCCAGCGGATCGCCGCCGGTGTCGTGGGCCCGCTGCACGGCAAGGCCCAAATCGCGGGCCAGGGACAGGGTGTTGGGGACGGCGGTGGTCCGCACCTGCTCCGCGGACATGGGGGCCACGGCGTAGCAGGCCACGCACCCCATCTGGATGGTGGCGGCCCGGGCCAGCCGCTCGGCCCAGGCCGGGGTGATAGTCTCGCGGATGATGATGGAATTGCCTTTTTCGTCGGCAATGGCCATGGGGCAGCAGGGGACGCCGTAAACGAAGAAGGTCTTCATCTGAAATTCGGGGAAGGCGCGGCCCATGCCGTCGGCGTCAACTATGGGGAGACCTGCCCTGGCGGCGGCGATCATGACTTCCACCGAATTGCTGCCGCCGATTTCGTTGGAGATTAGCGCGGTGGCCTTTTCGCCGGTGAACTCCTCGATGGCCCTCAGAGCGTGGTAGGACTGAAGGTCGCGCACCTTCTCGATACCAACTGTGGGCGCCCCGATGCCGCCAACGCAGACTACCCGGGCATCCTCGGGCACTTCCTCCGGAGCCAGCACGGTCACGGGACCCCAGCGCTTCATGGCCTGCCGCGCCCGCAGCTGCCCGATGTAGGGGTTGCCGCCGCCCCCGGTACCAAGAATTCCGGCGCCGGTGGCGATGGGCGCCAGCACCTCTTCAGTTGCCTGCCACATTCCCTGGCACAACCATTACTTGCATAGAGAGTTGTCCGGACTCATCCTTTGCCACCCGGCCTCCTGGTCAGAACACGCAGCACGCACTTAGTTGTCGTCCCCTGCTACCGCGGCTCCCCTGCCGGTGAAGGCGGGCATCACCTCGGCGGCAAACTGGGAAAGCTGGTCCTTGAACTCCAGCCAGGGCATCCCCTCCGGCCACTGGAGCATAACGTCTTCCAAGCCAGGGTACTTTTCCTCCATCTCCTGCAGGAAGGGAATAAAGCCGTCGGCCGGCCCGCAGTACCAGGCCTTCTGCTGCACCCCGTCCTCAATCCTGGGGACGCCCGTGGGCGCGCCTGGGGTGCCCCAGGGCCGCCCCTGGGAATCGGTGTATCGGACAAATCCGAAAGGCGCAAACCACTTGTAACGCTCGTCGTGGTAGGGACGGACCCGGTCAATGGCTTTCTGCTGGGTATCGTCCAGGCAGAATCCGAAGCCCAGGCACATATCCTGGCCCAGGGCGATGTCGCGTCCGGCGGCGGTGGCGGCCTGGTGATAGGAGTTGAACATCCGGTCCACCAGCACCTCGCCGGTGAGGGCCACCATGGCCTTGATTCCCCGCTGGGCAATCCATTCCAGCGTCCTGCCGCTGGCGATGGGCTGCCAGATTTCAACGGGCCGGTTGAGGGGACGGGGAACCAGCGTAACGTCCTCCACCTGGTAGCCCCGGTAGGGGATATCCGGCGGAATGGTGTAATACTTGCCCTTGTGGCTGAAGGAGTCCTCGTTAAACGCCTTCAGGATGATCTCCATCTGCTCTTCGAAAAGCTCCCGGTTGGCGTCGTTGTCAATAACCGGGGCCCCGAAGGTCTCCACCTCCCGGGAGTGGTAGCCGCGCCCCACGCCGAAGATGAGCCGTCCTCCCGTAAGAATGTCGGCCATGGCGTAGTCCTCCGCCAGCCTCAGCGGGTGCCACATGGGGACGATGTTGAAGGCGGCGCCGAACTTGAGCTGTTTCGTCAGTCCCGCCAGGTGCACACCCAGCAGCGTCATGTTGGGCAGGCACTCGTAACCCTCCCGTTGGAAGTGGTGCTCCGCCGTCCACATGCAGTAGAAGCCCAGTTCGTCCAGGTGCTTGGCCAGGGCCACGGCGTGGTCGTAGGCCTGCGCCAGTTTCTCGTTGGGATAGAGCCGGTCGTTGGCCGGAGTGCCGTCGGCCCCCACGTTGTCCAGGTCTATCTGGCCGACGTACAAAACGGAAAAGCGCTTAATCATTCCCTGTCTCCCGGTATCTTTCCGATTCCGGTTCACGCCCAAGGCGCAAAGGGCCTGCATACGCCGCCCAGCCCAGAATCGGATCAAGTCAAAGTGTGGCTAATTATAGCACGGGCCCTGCCGCCATCCTAAAAGGGCAGATATACCCACAGATACGGGGCTAGACCGCTCGGGGCCGTGTGTCAACCCGCTCCACGCCGTCAGGAAGGACAGCGTAGGCATACCCACAGGCAGGCCTTATAATCGCCACAAATCGGACCGAAGCCGACCGCCCCAAGGGGTTGCCGACGCCGGCCACAATGGAGGAAGTGCATGGATCTGGGTTTGCAGGGAAGAATTGCCATGATTACCGGGGGCAGCCGGGGCCTGGGCCGCCGCATTGCCGAGGCCCTGGGCCGCGAGGGCTGCTCCATATCCATTTGCGCGCGGGACGAAGGCCAGCTGAGGACGGCACTAGAGGAACTGGCCGCCCAGGGCTGCACGGTGCGGGGTACCCCGGCCGACGTTACCGTGGAGGCCGACGCCCGGCGCTTCTACGACGAGACGGTGGCGGAGTTAGGCCATCCCGACATCCTGGTGAATAACGTGGGCGGCCGCCGGGGTTCGGTGCTGCTGGAGGAGACCAGCATGGAGCAGTTCCGAGAGGGGCTGGAGGTGAATCTGTTCAGTGCCGTGCAGCTGACCACACTGGTACTGCCCCACATGAAGGCCCAGGGCTGGGGCCGGATCATCAGCATTTCGTCCATATATGGACGGGAGCACGGGGGTTCCATTGACTACATGACCGGCAAGGCGGGGCTGATCGCCTTCTCCAAGCACCTGGCCCTGCAGATGGCCCCCCACGGCGTCCTGGTCAACTGCGTCGCCCCCGGCTCCATAGATTTTCCCGGCAGCACCTGGGAGCGGTTCCAGAACACCCAGCCCCCGGAGGTCGTGGCCGAGTTCATCAACCGTAACCTGCCCATGGGCCGATTCGGCTGGCCCCAGCCCATCGCCGAAACGGTGGCCTTCCTGGCATCCGACTGCGCCGACCTGATCACCGGCGCCTGCATCAACGTGGACGGCGGCCAGTCCAAGTCCCTGTTCTAGGGCGGACGGGCCGTTCTCCGCTGCTGCTTGGCACTCAACTCGGGTCCCGGGGCGGTGTGGCGGTGAGCACGAGAATACCGGCAATGAAAACGGCGGTGGAGAAGATGCGAAAGGGCCACAGATAGCTGCCCGTAAAATCGTAAAGGAAACCGGCGATTATCGGCCCCAGGGCCTGGCCGCCCACCTGCACCGGCAGGGTGATGCCCGTGATGCTCCCCAGGTGTTCCCGTCCGTAGTATTCCGCCCAGGCCAGGCGCAGCAGCAGGTGCAGGCCGCCCACGCCGGCCCCCAGCACCGACGCCGCAGGCAGCCCCCACGCCAGGGTGGAACTGACCTGCACCCCCAGGGCGCCGCCGGAAACGCAGAAGGCAGAGGCCGCCAGCAGGAACCGGATGGGAACTCGGCGGGAGGCCAGGCTGGCCCAGACAAAGCCGCCCAGCATCTGGCAGAAGGCAAAGGCCCCGGCGGTCAGGGCCGCCAGCGACGAGTCCAGACCCTGGTTGATGAAATGGGACACCTGGTGGAGGCTGACCCCCGCCTGCACCATGAATCCAGCCCCGGAGAAGATTGCCATCACGTAAAAGGCCCGCGTACGCAGGGCGCGGGATACGGTATAGCTATTCTCTTGCGGAGCGCCCGTAACCCGTGCCGCCGGCTGGTTGCCTGCGTCTTGCGTCTCTCCGTTGCCACACTCCCCGTTGCGGCTTTCAACCGGCGCGGCGCCGGAAGTCCCCGCCAGTGTTTGCGCCGCTCGGGGCTCTCCGCGCCTGGGGTCGGCGGTCAAGCCCATGTCCTCCGGCCGGCGGGATACCAGCAGCAGGGCCGGTAGGATGCCCACCGCCACGGTGAAGATGCCCAGCCACGCCCAGGCGTTGCGCCACCCCCACCCGCCAATAAGAAAGTCCGCCACCAGCGGCATCGCCGCCAGCCCGGTGCTCTGCGAAACGGTCAGCAGGAACAGGGCAAAGGCGCGTCGGCGGATGAACCAGTTGTTGATGGCCGTGGTGGTGCCCAGTTCCAGCGGGCTGGCGAAGGCCATACGGCCCGGCACGTACAGAGCGTAGAAGGCCCACGCCTGGCCGACCAGCGACAACCCGAAGGCGCAGCCGCCCACGATAGCCGAGGTTACTGCCAGGATTGCTCCGGACCCGTACCGGTCAATGAGCCGGCCCACGAAGGGGGATACGCCGATGGCGCACAGGCCGCCCAGGCTGACCACGCCGGAAAACAGGCCGTAGGACCAGCCAAACTCCCGGGTCATGGGCACGGCAAAAACGGAAAGGGTGGCCACCGCCATCAGCGGCCGGGAAGAGTAGCTGGCCAGGGCGCCAATGGAAAAGATGACCCATCCGTAGTAAAAGGGCAGCGAATGGGCCAGCCGGTGGCGCAGCAGGTTGGTTGCCTGAAGAATGGTGACTCCGGGGAAAGCCGACTAAGCCGGCGGGTATTCTACCGCAGAGGCGCAAAACTGCGCAGGGACTGTAACCGTTCCGGATTGGAGGGTATCCGAAGTCGAAACGGTCGAGACGCGGGCTGTTCCTCGGCATCGGGGTTCCCGCCTTTACAGGAACGACGGACTTTCACACATTGACACCCAGCAACTCTGAACGGTTGCCGGAGACTCGCCGCGAACCTCTGTGAACTCTGCGTATCTGCGGTGAGGACGGATCTGGGTGCGCGATGGGGGCCGTGAGACCTACTCCGGGTGTACCACCAGCACCGGCAGGTTCGTGGACCGGATTACCTTGTCGGTAACGCTGCCCACCAGGAAGCGGCGGACACCACCGCGGCCGTGGGTGCTCATCAGTATCAGGTCAATGCCGGCGGCCTCGGCGTATTCCACTATCTTGTCGGCGGCCTGACCGTCCTCCACGGCCTTCACCACGGTAAGCCCCACCGACTGCAGTTCATCGCCCACCTCGTTCAGGTACCGCTCAATCCGGTCCCGCTGGGCGGTCAACACCTCGTCCAGCACCTGTTGGGAAAAGTCCGACCCCATGGCGCCGAATTCGGCACCCCGCATTACTGAAAAGTCTTCCGACTGGGAGGTAACCTGCAGCAGGTGAATCCGCGCTCCCAGGGGCTCCGCCAACTGGCGGGCGGTGGGCAGGGCGCTGGCCGACACTTCCGAACCGTCCAAAGGCACCAGGATTTCCTTGTACATCGAGTCTCCTCACTTGGCTGATTCCGGGGCGCCAACGCCGCCGGAAGCTGAATTTCTTCGGGACGGGCAACCCAAATTCCCTCCCGCCAGTATGATAGACCCTACCTGGAGTGTCAACGCGGAAGGGGCCGGGCGCAGGGTTTCTGGACCCTGACTGCATGAATCTCCCCCGGCTATCTCGTATAATGCCGGGGAGCCGGGGCAACCCTCCGGCCGGGCCAACCGCAAACTACCCAGAAATTCAACATCCGGAGGACGACAACATGCCCATAGAACAGATGGCGCCCGAACTGGAACAGATCATAGACTTGGACGCGGAGATTCGCGAACTCGGCAGCGGCTACGGCGGCGCCAACGGCCCGGCGGAGGGGCCCCTGTGGTGGCACGAGGGCAACTACCTGCTCTTCAGCGACATCCACAACGACCGCCGCATGAAATGGGCCGAGGGCGAGGGCGTCACGGTGTTTACCGAGGGGACCAACCGGGCCAACGGCCTCACGCGCGACCTGCAGGGTCGCCTTCTTTCCGCCGAACACGACGGCCGCCGGGTGGCCCGCCTCAGCCGGGATGGCGAGCGCACCACCGTCATCGCCAACAGCTTCCAGGGCCGCCAGCTTAACCGGCCCAACGATGTCATCGTCAAGTCCGACGGCAGCATCTACTTCACAGACCCCTGGACCTTCCCCCGGGTGGCCAACCAGTGGGAGCAGACCATCTCAGGCGTCTATCGCGTCTCCCCCGATCTGGGGACCATGACCCTGCTGGTGGGCGATTTCACCCTGCCCAACGGCCTGGCCTTCTCTCCCGACGAGAGTGTCCTGTACGTCAACGACTCCCGCCGGGGCCACATCCGGGCCTTTGACGTGCTGCCCACCGGCGGTATCGCCCTTTCTTCCGACCGGGTTTTTGCCGACCTGAGGGGGGAGCGTCCCGGCGTTCCCGACGGGATGAAGGTGGACGTGGAGGGCAACGTCTATTGCGGAGGTTCCGGAGGCCTGTGGATACTCGACTCCACCGGCAAGCACCTGGGCACCGTAGTCCACGGCCAGGAGGCCACTACCAACCTGTGCATGGGCGGCGATGACTGGAAGACCCTCTTCTTCACGACCCGCGGCACCCTGGGGTGTGTCCCGATAAAGATAGCGGGCATACCCGTTCCCACCGACCGGTAAAGCTCTCTGCGAAACTCTCATTCTCTGAGTCTCTCTGTGAAGAAGGATTTCCTTAACAAAGAGGCGCAGGAGCGCGGAGATGCACAGAGACAGATTTCAGGAGGTATGTAATGCCCATAGAAGTAATATCCCCCAACCTGCAAAGCATCGTCTCCCCCGACGCTCCTATCACCGAACTGGGCGACGGCTACGGCGGCGCCATGGGACCGGCCGAGGGCCCCCTGTGGTGGCGCGAGGGCGGCTACCTGCTCTTCAGCGACATCCACAACAGCCGCCGCATGAAGTGGACGGCCGATGAGGGCGTCAGCCTGTTTATGGAGCCCACCAACCGGGCCAATGGGTTGACCCGCGACCCCAGCGGCCGCCTGCTGGCCTGCGAACACGACACTCGCCGGGTTACCCGCCAGGAACCCGACGGCAGCATTACCGTCGTCGCCAGCAACTACCGGGGCCGCCGGCTCAACCGCCCCAACGACGTTATAGTCAGTTCCAGGGGCGACATCTACTTCACCGACCCCGGCTTTCCCACCCCGGGGCTGGACCTGGACTGGAACGGCGTCTACTACGTATCGCCCGATCTGGGCACCATCACCCTCATCGTCTGGGACTTCAGCCGCCCCAACGGCCTGGCCCTGTCGCCCGACGAGAGCATTCTGTACATCAACGACACTCGCCGCCGCCATATCCGGGCCTTCGACCTGGAACCCAACGGCATGCCCCTCATCGCCACCGACCGGGTCTTCTGCGACCTGGACGGGGAGCGGGAGGGCAACCCCGACGGGATGAAGGTGGACACAGAGGGCAACGTCTACTGCGGCGGTTCCGGCGGCATCTGGGTAATGGACTCCTCCGGCAGCCACCTGGGCACCATCGTCCACGGCGCCCCGGGTACGACCAACATGGCCTTTGGCGGCGAGGACTGGAAAACCCTCTTTTACACCACCCGCCACACCTTAGGCAGCGTGCCGGTGAACATTGCGGGCTTGCCGGTACCGGCGGGGCGGTAGCCCTCTCCGAGAACCTCCGCTTCTCCGCGTCTCTTTGTTTAAGAGTTCTCGTTCACAAAGAGACGCAGAGGCACAGAAGTAAGCAGGGAAGCACTGGAAGGACTGGATTATGAACTCGTCCCGGAGTAAAGCCCGATACATTGTCGGCGGCATTCTTATTGCTGTAGGTGTCCTTCTTCTCCTGAGCAACACCAACGTTATCAACCTGGACTGGGGCTGGGACTTTGTCCGAACCTGGTGGCCTCTCTTGTTGATTGCGTGGGGCCTGTGGGAACTGGTTTCCGGCGGATTTCGGTTCCGGTTGTGGCCCATCATCCTACTGTTGCTGGGAATAGGCTTCCAGCTTTCGGCCCTGGACCTCTGGGAGTGGGACTTCTCGGTGGTCTGGCCCGTATTCATCGTGATTGTCGGCCTGGCCATCCTGCTGGGCCGGCGAAGCCGGAGAGCCCGCCGCCGGGAGTGGGCATCCGGCGATATCGTTGAGGGTTCGACCGTCACTCGTTCCGAATCCGGCGATGCCTGGCGGGCCGTCTTCACCAGTATTGAGGAGCGTTACGAAGGTCGTGAGTTCCGCGGCGGCGAGGTGGAAACCAATTTCGGTAACGTGGCGCTGGACTTACGGGATACGGCGCTGGCCGCCGGTTCCGTCCTCCTGGCTGTGAACCTGACCTTTGGCGGCTTGCACCTGCGAGTACCCCCGGACTGGCGGATCAGCCTGGACCAGGTCAGCACCCACTTCGGCCACGTCCAGGACAACCGGGAACAGCCAACCCCCGAAGCGCCCACTGGGGAGTTGACGATAGCGGGGACGGTTACCTTTGGAAATTTGGAGATTGGGGATTGAAAGTCGTGCCGCTGTTGTCCCACTCCTGTACATCCTGTTAATCCATGTTAAAGGAGCAAATATGCCGCCACCGGAACGTTACAACACCAACTACAACCTGGGCGTGGGGGGCGCCGTCATCAAGGACGACAAGCTGCTGATGGTGCGCCGGGCGTCGCGCCGGGGCCGGGGCAACTGGCAGATACCCGGAGGCTTCGTTGAGCAGGACGAGACCATGGAGCAGGCGGTGGTGCGCGAGGTGGCCGAGGAGGCGGGCGTAACCGCAGAGGTGGTGGGGGTCCTGGGCATCCGCAACCGCTACGACCCGGACAACGGCAACAGCACCTACGTCATCATGGCCCTGCGGCCCGTCTCCGGAGAACCCACCCCCGACGCCCACGAGGTGGACATGGCCGCCTATTTCTCGCTGGACGAAATCGATGCCCTGGAGCAAGTGCCGCCCATCAACCGGGAGGTGGCCCGCCGCGCCCTCGACTCCCGGCGCCGCATCCTGGACCCCAAGGAAGTAACCCAGCCCACGGGCCTGACCTACACCCTGTTTATCGGCTAGGGGTTGGCAGTCGGTCCAATATTACGCCTTCCTCCTTGACGGGGGAAGGCGGGGATGGTGGTGACGTTCTGCGCTCAGGACCCGGTCCCTAAACCACCACCACCTTGTCGCAGTGGCGGCGGGCCAGGGCCATCAATTCGGGGTGTTCCTCTTCCGGTCTCTCCCCCGTCACGCAGATAACCGTCCACAGGCCGGCGCGGGCCTCCCGACTCATACGCGATGCCACCTCTTCCAGGTTGTCGGGGCGGATCAGCGCTTCCAACCCCCGTATCCACGGGCGCGCCAGGTCAAGGGCCGCCGCATCCCCGGCGGTGTAGTCGGCAAAGGCGATCAGTTCCTTCACCCGCAGGGGCACCGCATCCATGCCGCCGCTGCCCAGGGCCAGCACCGTTACCGCCTTCTCCCGGGCGTTGAACTCGGCCACGTACTTGCGGGTCAGTTCCACCTGGCGGGCGTGGGTTCCGGCGTGCCCCGCCGACCGCTCCACCAGTTCCAGCAGGGTCAGCCCCGGGAAGGAGTTGTGGGGATTGGGCGGCGTAACCGGCCGGGCCAGTTGCTCCTCCGTCAGCCCCTCAATCACGGACTCTAGCCGGTCGTATGTGGCCTCCAGGTGCTCAATGTCCTGCCGCAGCCGTTCCTCCCGGCTGGTGAAGGGCGGCAGCATCTCCATTTCGCCCATGGAAATCTTCTCCAAAGCATCCACGAAATTCTCGGCGTCCAGGTGCTTAAGCACCTCCCACACCGACCAGCGGGATCCCAGGAAGGCATCCTCGGCGTCAATCCCCTCCAGCGCCTGCCGCAGCGCCCGGCGGCCTTCCTCGAGACGCACCAGGGCCCGGGCCTTTCGTTCCATGGGGGTTAACTGTGATTGTTCAGTCAAGGAACCACCTCTACTTCAACTCCACCACCGTCACCCCGTCATTGGCGCTTTCCGCATCCGGCCCGGACGACGCGGTCAGGGGGTGGCCGCGCAGGTATTCCCTAACGGCGCTGCGCAGGGCGCCGGTGCCCTGGCCGTGGATGATGCGGATCTCCGGTACGCCGCTCAGGGCCGCCTCGTTCAGCAGCGTCTCCACCTTGTCCAGCGCCTCGTCCACCCGGTTGCCCCGCAGGTCCAGGTCCGTCTTCACCTGGCGGGGCGACGGTCGGCGATAATAGACGCCGGCGTCCCGGTTGTGCCGGAAGCGCACCCCGGGAGCGTTGGGATCAATGCCTGCAGGCGTCGTCGGTCCCCCATTGCCAGACGCTGGCACTGTCGTCGGCAGACCGTCAGCCGTGCCTGCTTCCAGCCCCGCTTCGGCGGGACGCTCCAATTGGTACACGGGAATCCTGGCCCTCATGGTGCCCAGCAGCACTTCAATGTGCTCGTCAGCGTCCTGGGGAGAAGTAACCTCCACCGGCCGGGGAATACCCCGAATATAGACCCGGTCGCCGCTGCGCAACTCCTCCTGCCAGGGCGTCCGCTCCACTTCTATAGGCTCCCACTGGGGCGCCGTTAGCTCCTTCTGCAACTGGGCCAGGTCTTCCTGGTAGGCCCGGAACCGCTCCGACGTTTGTCCACCGCTGGTAGTACGGGCCGGCGCTCCCGGGGATGACCGCATCAGTCGTTGGGCCGCCTGTTGCGCCTCGGCGTGTTCCGCCGCCCGCTCGGCCTGGTTGAGCTGGGCCAGCAGCCCGCCGATTCGCCGCTGCAGGTCCTGTCGGGCCTCCTCCACCAGTTCCAGCCGCGCCGACTCCACCGTTGCCAGCCGGGCTTCCGTCTCCGCCTGCTCCGCCCGGGCCTTGGCCAGCAGTTCCTCGGATTCCTGGCGCAACTGGGCTACCACCGCCCTTTCCTCCTGCAACTCCCTTACCAGGTCGTCCGTTTCCAGCTGGGACGGCGCGATAAAGGAGCGGGCATCCTCCAGTATCTCCGGCGCCAGCCCCATCCGGTCGGCGATGGTCAGGGCGTAACTGCGGCCCGGCAGACCCAGGGTAATGCGGTAGGTAGGTTCCAGGGTGCCCGGTTCCAAGTCCACGCTGGCATTGACCATGCCGGGCTGTTCCTGCACGTAGCGGGCCACGCCCCGGTGGTGGGTGGTGGCGATGGTCATTACACCCCGCTGCCGCAGGTGCCCCAGGATGGCCTGGGCCAGAGCCGCTCCCTCCTCGGGGTCGGTGCTGGTGCCCAGTTCGTCAATGAGCACCAGGGAGCGGGCCGTTACCTGGGCCAGGATGGTCCGCAGGTTCTGGATGTGGGAACTGAAGGTGGACAGGGACTGCTCGATACTCTGCTGGTCGCCAATGTCGGCGTAGATGCCGTCCAGCAGGGGAAACTCGGCGGCCTCGGCGGGGACGTGCAGACCGGCGTGGGCCATCAGGGCCAGCAGGCCTACGGTCTTGAGCGCGACCGTCTTGCCCCCGGCGTTGGGACCGGTGATGACCATGACCCCGTTGTCGCCGCCCAGCTGGACGCTGGTGGGCACCACCCGCTCCGTCAGTAAAGGATGGCGCGCGCCCGTGATGCGCAGGCGCTGTGCAGAAGACTCAATGACCGGGGCCACGGCGCGGCGGTCGGCGGAATAGCGGCCTTTGGCCATTGCCATATCCAGCCGGGCCATCAAATCCAGGGCCAGCTGCAGATCGTCGCCCTCGTCGCCCACCCGGGCGGCCAGCGCCCGCAGCACCCGCTCCTCCTCGCGCTCCTCGGCCAGGCCGGTCTCCCGCCACCTGTTGCCCGTCTCAATGGCCGGCAGGGGCTCGATGAAGACGGTGGCGCCGCTGTCGGAAACGTCGTGGACTATGCCCGGTATCTGGGACTTGTTCTCGGCCTTGATGAGCAGGACCAGCCGCCCGTTGCGCTGGGTGATGATGGGTTCCTGCACCACGGCCCGCTGCTGGTAGCGGCGCAGGCTGCGTTGCATCACTTCGTTAAGCTGCTGGTAGGCGGAGCGGGACTCCCGGCGCAGTTGCCGCAGCTCCGGGCTGGCGTCGTCCAGAATCTCGCCGGCAGGACTGATGGCCCGGCGGATGGCATCTTCAAGGCCTCCCAGGTCGGGGATGTTTCCGGCCATGCCCGCCAGCAGGGGCAAATCGTCCCGGTGGGCCAGGGCCTTGCGGTTGAAGCCCGCGGCAGCGGCCAACTGCTGGACCTGGTGAAGTTCCTCGCCCCGCAGGGCGCCGCCCAGCATGGCCCGCTGCACGTACTCCCGCAGGTCCGTGCCCGGGCCGAACTCCAGCCCGCCGCCATTGTCCAGGAACAGCCTCGCCTCGTCCGTCTCCTGCAGCCGCGACCCGATTTCCCGCGCATCGCCCACCGGCGTCAGTTCCAGGGCCCGTTCCTGCCCCAGCACCGTGCGGGCGTAACCGGCCAGCCGCCGCCGAATCTGGTCAAACTCCAGCAGCCCCAACGCCCGTTCAAACCCGCCAAGGGTGGTGGACTGCAATGCTTCCGAATCTCTAATCAACTCTCACCGGTTAATTGACATGGATAGCCAGGATGCGGTTGCTCGCCGGTTAGTCATCCTGTGTATCCTGTACCTCCATGTCTGAATATATTTTCTAGGGGACTATGGCCCACACCCGGCTCTGACGCAGCAGGCCGGCCACCGTCTCCAGGGTGTCGTGCTTGGGGTCGCGGATGTTCAGCCGCCGGTCCAGGATTATGTCCTGACGCCGCTGCAGGTAGGGGCAGACCTTCAGGAAGCCGCTCAGTGTCAGCCGCTCGCCCCCCAGCAGGATGTAATCCAGTTCCCGTTCGTGGGGCTGGAACCGGTCCGACACTACCCCGCAGGCCTCGTCGAACAGCTTGCGCATCTGCCCCTCGCGGATGCGCTTGAACCGCAGTTGGGAAGTGCCCCCGGCGTGGTGCTTGCCCTTCACGTAGCGGGTATCGGTCTTGGTTACCACCGGTTCCGTCCCCTGGAACACCGCCACCAGGTACCGGCCCAAGCGCAGTAATACCACGCCCACGGTGTAGTCGGTGGTCAATAGCTGGCGCAATGGCCCCTCGTCCCATTCCTCCCTTGCTACGGTTTCTCCTATGGGAAAGGGCGGCACGATGGCCAACCCCCGTTCCCCAACCCTGAACACTGCCAGCCCCGTATCGGACTTAAGCAGCGCATCTCCCCCTGGACCCTCTATGGCCGGGGCCACGAACCGGCGCCACTCCCGCAGCCCCGGGTCCCTGGACTCCGGCCACCGGCCCAGGTCCTCGGGTGCCAGATACAGCGCGTCGCCGCTGCTCTTGTCAGACTCCGAAGCTTCCGTCGCCACCCGCGCCAGGGCGCGCAGTACCGCATCGGGAGACAGCGACTGCCCCGGGGCCAGCGCGGCCAGCCGGGCGGCGCTTGTGGTGGTGGCATTGCCATTGGAACACATAAGCGGGGAAATTGTATCACAGGGGCGGGCGCGGCCTGGGTGCCGAATGCCTTGCCAACAGGGCAGACTTCTCTGCTCGGTGGTTTGGCGGGGGTAATCTGCAGGGCCAACCCAGCGGGTCTGACTGCTCCCCGCCTGTAAACCTTCCGGCTCCGAACGTCTCCGGTGGCCTAGACACAAACGCCCGGCCTCAATGCCGGGCGGAAGATGGGTGGGGGACGCCCCGGCGCCGAGGGCACGCGCCAGTTTGTCCCCCATGGTTGGGTTGTCTTGTTGCCGAGGTTCAAGCCACCAGGCTGCGTACCCCAGCACCGTCCGGTTGAAGGCTGGACAGTTCGTCACCGAAATTGGCCGGACACATCGTTCCGTTAGCGGCCACCACCATAACCATACGGTCCGTGTGTTCCATCAGGGTGTCCAGGCTGTAGCCCCGCAGCCGGGCCAGCAGGCTGGGCCTCACCAGCGAAATGGGCAACAGTATCAGGTCTATGTCTTCCCATTCGGCCCACCGCGCCAGGTGTTTGAACCCGTGGGTGGATGGAAGAATGGCATGGGCTTCAATCCCCCGGGCCTGGATGCGCGCCAACTGACGGGCCAGGGGCGCGCGTCCCAACGGAAGCAACTCCCTCCAAGTCAGGATGCGCTGCCACCGTCGTCTATGCTCTTCCGGATAGGGATTGACCAGGTAAGAAGCGGCGGACATTTCGAACAACACCACCTGGCTGGCGTTGGCGATTGCCAATTCGGTGGCCCACCCTCGAAGCCTATTGAACTCCGCGGACCCGTGCAGGTCGGTTACTGCCAGTATGCGCCGGACAGGCACATTCAGCCTTAGGGCCGAGTGGTCGCGACTCATCATCACCGGTACCGAGTCGTCCTCGGTCTCCATCTTCAGCTCAGACGGAAGCTCCCATGAAGGGTCTGCGACCTCATCATCAGGTTTGTTGGCCCCCTCCCAAACGTGGTCCAGGTACTCCACGAGGGCAGTAATGACCCGAGGATCGGATGTTACAAAACCCTCAAAGCTCTTCCCCTGCTCTGTTACCCCACCAACACCGAATTGGTCATCACAAGAGATTTCCCAGCCCACAAAGGCAATGGGCACAGGGTTGGCAGAAACCAGGAACCACTGGTTCACCAGCAGGTGGCGGTCCACGGGCAACGACACCCACTCTGCCCCAGAGCCCGCCAGGAAGTCGGGAGCATTACCCACTCCGAATCCCACGATTCGTACCCCGGCTTCTAAAATCTTTCGATAGCGGTTCCTCTCTCCTTCCAGTTTCTCGGAGTTTTGGAACCCCACGTACAGGTCGGCCTCTTCCGGGCTGGCAAGGATCTCTTCCTCTATCTCCCGTGTGAACCGAAGCATCTCCAGTGGCGAGTTCAAAAACTGGAACCCCTCAATGGGAGTGCCGCCATTGCGGAGACTTCGCTCCATCCTTTCTATGAACCGCTCCACACCGTTTCTGTCGGGATACGAAAGGTCCTCTTTGATGATTGCCCATTCCATTGGTATAACCCCCTCCGCTGGTTTAGCCTCTGTCCGCACGTATTTGCAATCATTATGTTGTATAGCTTATTAATACATTACCATTATAGCATTGTGTTCTAAGATGTACAGTATTAAGAATAAAAATTCGCAGGGCCATCCCTTCCAATTCGAAAAGGATAGCCCTGTGTGATTAGCCGGCCTCTGAAACCGGTCTAGTTTGCTTGCCTTCTTATGAGTGAACTAAGTATCTAATATGTCAATCACAGATGATCCAGTACCTTCCAGACTCCAACGGGACCTAAAAGCTCCCGTCCGATAGCCCGCCCCAAACCCACTCGGCAATAACCGCCGGCTAGTACTACAACCCCTGAGCCAGCTCCTCCATCTTCGCGATGTTCACTGGGGCCGGCCCCATCTCGCCCCTCTCCAGCCGCTTGATCATAGTAACAGCGGCATCGTTCATAGGCGTGGGCACACCGCTCTCCCGACCTTTGCGCGACACCAGCCCGTTGATATAGTCCACTTCGGTCTTCCGCCCCTTGAGAATATCCTGGTGGAAGAAGGAACGGGCCTCCCGGCCCTCGGCCTGCGACGCCTTTACCAGGTTCTCTACCAGCGCCTCCGGCGACGCGGCGGCCTCCTCCATCGAGAGACCGAACACCGGTTCCATGCTGTAACCCTGGGCGCGACCCACCAGCAGGGTTTCCCGACCCAGTTCCAGGCACACACGAATCCGCTCCGGCGCATCGGTCAGGTGAGCGGGGCCCACCCCGGCCAGGGCGCACACTGGCGCTACAATACTGTTGAACACCAGCTTGGACCACCGAGTCCCCCATAGGTTTGTGGTCAACTCCGTCTTGCCGGCCGCGCTGAGGATGGACTGCAACTCCTGGAGCCGGGGGGTGATGCGTCCGTGCAATTCGCCGAGAACGAAGGTGGTGCGGTCCATGGCCGTGTTGCGCTTCAGGTGGCCCGGCTCGAACACCTCGGAGGACATGGTCAGGACGCAGCCGATGTCCCGGGTGGGGCCCACCACCGGCGCAATCCACTCGTCGTTCAGGCTGTTCTGGGTGGACACCAGCACCCCGTCGTCCTTCAAGTATGGCAGGATAAGCTGAGTCAACCAGAGGGTGTCGTAAGACTTGCAGGCCAGAAAGACGATGTCGAAAGTGTCCTCCAGCGTACAAACTTCATACAGGTGCAGGGCCCGCACCGGCGAGGTGAACTCCTCGCCCGCAATGGACATATGGAGGCCGTTGGCCTTCATTGCATCCACGTGCGCGCCCCACTGGTCAATCATCACGACATCGTGGCCGGCCACGGTGAGCATTCCGCCGATAACACTGCCGGTGCCCCCCGTGCCAACCACGGCAATTTTCCTGGTAGAGGAAGAGGTAGAGGTCATAAAGTTCCTCGGAATGATAAGTTGACCCTGAAGCAGTGGCTGAGGTTGTGTTCCGTCCAGCCGTCCTTACCTTCACGGCAAGCGGAATAAGCCTAATCCCGCCCCATTAGCCTGTCAATTGAGTCAAAGACGGTAAAACCCTCTCTTCCTGCCGTAGTCCGCGCTGGGTTGATATGGTATGGTGGTACGGAGGGCAAGTGGAATTTGCTTGGAGGTGGGGATGGAGATGGCCCTTTTTCCGATAACTTTCCGTGGTTTCTTCTGGGCAATCTGCTTGTTTCTGGCAGGCTTGCTGGCCGTGTCCGCCCTCACTGCCTGCGGTTCTGAATCGGAAACCGACCCAGTCACCTCAGCACCGTCAGCCAGCGCTGACAGGTTGACGGCAGCCCCGGTCTCGCAACCCGCCCAGGAACCCGTACTGGCGGCCACCCCCAAGCCTGCCACCCAGGCTCCGGAACCAACGTTGGCTCCAAACCCTACTCCCATTGTCATCATCCCATCCCACACCCAGGAGCCGCGGCCAACGCCGATTGAAGGTAACGCCTCCGCCACCGGCGCCGACCAAGTTACTGACTCTCCGGCGCCTTTACTAGAAAGTATATCGACACCTCAAATTGGCCCGGGCGCCACCTGGGGCGACGTTTACGACTCGCTGTCGGCCGACGAACAGTCCTGCACTCTGGAACAAATGGGTGACGAACGTATAAATGAAATGTGGGACCTCCCTTTCGCATTGGAGGGACTGGAGCAGGAATCGGTTACCCTTCTCGACTGCGTTTCCGACAACACGGCCCGGGAGTTGTTCCTGGCGGACACCGCTGCTAAGATGGGAGGCCTTACCCCGGAGCAGGAAGGTTGCCTGCGTACCCTGCTTAGCGGCTTCAGCCCGTCGGAACTGGCCGCCGCCTCCACTGGTGAGCCTACCCAGGAAGGCGCCATGCTCATGCTTTCCTTCGGCCTGGGGATGGTGGGCTGCCTCCCCGAACTGGCGACCCAACCTCCGGGCGACCTCCCCGCCGAAACCGGCATTGACGGCCCCGGCCAGTTGGTGCAAGACCCCTCACTTATCTGGTCTTTCACCACCGGCGGCTGGGTCCTAATCGCCCCAGCGGTAGTGGACGGCGTGGTGTACGCCGGTTCCGACGACCACAGTCTTTACGCGCTCACGGCAGAAACTGGTGCGCTGAACTGGAGCCACGCCACGGGGGACGTTATACGTTCCACTCCAACCGTCGTTGATGGCCGGGTATTCTTCGGCTCCAACGACAACCACGTTTATGCCCTGGACGCCGCCACCGGCCAGGAACTGTGGAAGCATGATACCGGCGACTGGGTCCAGTACTCGCCCGTCGTTCATGGGAGCAAGGTCTATGTTGCCGGGAACTCCGAAGGCAACCGCAAGGTCCACGCGCTGGGCTCAGCAACCGGGGAAGTCATCTGGGTCGCTGACCACCCCTTCCCCATAGGCACCGAACACACGCCCACACCCATCGGCGACATAGTATATGCCCAGGGCGCCGAATACGGACAGTTCTATGCCCTGGATGCCGCCACCGGCGAGGTCGTGTGGCAGGCGGAGGTTGGCGGTTACGTGGAGTCAGCCCCCATTGCGTTGGATGGCGTAGTGTACCTGACGGTAGCCAACCGCGCGTATGCCCTCAACGAAGTGACCGGAGAACTAATCTGGGAAGTAAACACCGAGGAGTTTCCCGCAAGGGACTTCCCCGCCTTGATAGTGGATGGAGTCTATTACCTGGCCCCCAGCAGCCAAATGTATGCTTTGGACGTCGCCACTGGCGAGGAGATCTGGAGCTACGAATCTGGCATGCTTTCCACGGCGCCAATTATAGTTGACGGAGTCCTGTATGGCGCTTCCGGTGAGGGCGGAACGATCTTTGCATTGGACTCGAAAACCGGCGAGCCGTTGTGGACGGAAGCCACCGGAGATAACACAGTCAACGCTCTTACGTCCGTGGATGGCATACTGTACGGCGAGTTGAGCAACGGTCAACTCATTGCCGCCGATAGCAAAAGCGGTGTCCCCTTGTGGAGCTTTGAAAAGGGCGGTTTCTCCGACCTGCGCGGCTACACAATCTCGGACGGGGTAGTCTACTCCGCCGGCCCCAACAACAGCGTTTACGCCCACCGGGCGCCCGAAGGGTGACGACAGCTCTCTGGACCGACCACCACGCCGCAACCAGAATCAAATGGGCCCGGGCGTTTTTGCCCGGGCCTTAATTTACCGACTCTGCCGCTCTCCCTCTACCATTTCTGTATTTCCGGCAGCACTTCCTTCCCGAACAGGCCGATGTTCTTCATCGTCGCGTCGTGAGACATCTTCGACTCCTGGCCGTAGAAGATCAGGTGGTCCATGCCCAGCCGGTCGTACAGGTACCGGATCTTCTCCAGCACCGTGTCGGGAGTACCGGCCACAATGTGGTAGTTCTCGTTCAGTTCCTCGTAGCTCTGCTGGATCAGGGGACGGACAGCCCGCCGCGCCGCCACCTGCTCACCCTGC
Organism: Dehalococcoidia bacterium; assembly: GCA_964291565.2. GTDB lineage: Bacteria > Chloroflexota > Dehalococcoidia > Lucifugimonadales > UBA3495 > Bin22. Next base: position 2,320,421 of record OZ219949.1, on the reverse strand, counting down.
TGGCTGCGGTAGCCCACCGGGTTCATATACTCCCGTGGGCCGCGGGTGGTGGTGCCCATGCGCCAGATGAAGTGGCGCGCCTGCTCGTCGGCCTCCTCCTGGGTGTCGGCCACGTAGCAGCACAGCAGGTAGCCAAAGTTGTCGGGTGTGGGTTCGTAGCCGACCTCCGCCGCCGTTCCCCGGTAAATCTGGAACAGGTCCTCGGTAACGTCCAGGGGCGTCAGGAAGGCCACGTAGGTGTAGCCGTGGGACGCCGCCCACTGGGCCGTCTCGGGGCTGGCCGTCCCTGGCACCCAAACGGGCGGGTGGGGATTCTGGACGGGGACCATCCACGGGTTGACCACCCGGAAGTTGTAGTGCTTGCCTTCCCAGCGGAAAGGACCGGGCGTCGTCCACGTCTTGATGACCAAATCATGGCACTCCTCGAAGCGCTCACGGTTGTACATGGGATTGCCGTTGGTGGACAGGGTTTCCACGCCCGTACCCCGCACCATGCCGGAAATAACCCGCCCGCCGGAAATGACGTCAATCATGGCGATTTCCTCGGCCAGGCGCACGGGGTTGTCGTGGATGGGTAGGATGTTGCCCAGCAGCAGGATTTTAGCCTGCTGGGTGGTGCGAGCCAGCACCGCCGCCGCCAGGTTGCACGAAGCGTTCATGCACGACGGCGTGTTGTGGTGCTCGTTGACCATGATGCCGTCGAAACCCATCTCGTCCACGTACATGCACTCGTCAAAGTACCGCTTGAACAGGTCGGTGGCGGTATCGGGCTCAAAATAGATGTTGGGAAAAGTCAAGCGCAGGGAGGGATACTTCTCGCCCTCCTCGTCAGGGTATTCGTGGTAGGGAAATTCGCTGAAATAGTAGACTTTCATGGCGGTGGTTTCTCCTTTTCCAAGCGTAGCGCGACTTCAGTTGACCCTTACGCCTACTAAGGCTGGGTCCTGACCACAATATTGCAGGATTCTCCTGGCGTTGCTGGCTGATGCTTTGGCGCTTATGTTGCCGTCGATATAAAGGGGTGTCCCAGATATCAGGCAAACGGTCTTAAATCTATTGCCAGGCGGATGCACAGGTTCCAAATTTACGAGAAACCGTTTACTGCTGGATCTGACTGGCAAGTCATTTGCTTTGAGGAACTCTCTCTCCCAAAGCCACTTTAGAGTAATTTCCACCAATTGCCGCCAAATTTTGATTTGATACTCATCCCCTGTCGGAAATCTAATAGCTGCAGGGGGATCATCGCCCGGAACTATTTCAAGACTCGACAGTTGTTGCCATGCTTCGCCGTTTCGCTGCACATTCGACGTGCTATAGTCTCTCTGGATTTGCCTAGGTCGGTCCACTGCGGACTCTTCTCTAGCTGGTGGCACTTCTCTCAGAACTGGCGGGTTTGCCTCCAACGGCTGCCCCGGCCCCAAGTTAGGCCGCCACAGCAGTAAGAACTTCAGAGCGCATTCAAAAGCTGGCGTACTACTGATTTGCACATCCAAGACCCGCTTATCCAGTAACGGTACAGGCTCGAAAGTACGGTACATCTGCCAATGGCTGCCGTCCGTCACAGTTGCGTATGCTATACCCTGCTGGATGCAATAGTTCACAGCTTGGTCCAGATGATTTTCTACGAACGAACCAAGTCGCTTAGCCTCTACGACCGCTGCAGGTTTGTTACCCGGACCTTGAAGAGCATAGTCGGCCCAACCCACGTCGGTTCTATATTCAGGAGTCACAATCTCAGGGTCGGATACATCCCAGCCCAGCGCTGTTAGCAGAGGATCGATAAGAGCAGCCCGGGTCTGTGTTTCATTGAAGACATGACCATGCTTCGCAATGCGCTGCTTCACAGTGTCAATTACTTGAACAAGGTCATCTAACGGCATAACTTTACTCCCGTCCTAAAGCAACAACCAATGGAAGGACACTCGCTCCAAGTTCGGTGCAGTTCGCCAGCATAGAATGCCACATCCACTCCTTTATGTCATCCAAACATTGTCCCACCTGTAAGGCAGGGTTAGAATAGGGAAGACTTGGGACTGGCAGAGGTGCGAGGATGCACAATGAATTCACCGTGGTCTACGAAAAGGACGAAGACTGGTACATCGGCTATTGCCTGGAAATCCCAGGGGCCAATGGTCAGGGGAAGACTAAAGAAGAGTGCCGCTCCGACCTGGCTTGCGCCATTGCCTTGATTCTCAAGGACCGCCGAGAGGACGACATGAGGAGCATCCCATACGGCGTCAAGACCGAAACCCTTGTCCTGCCGGATGCACTGCTGGAAGGAGAATACACCATCGTATGAACCTGACCTATCCTCTTTAATTCGCCTTTTCATCCACTAATGGACACAAATGTTCACCAATAATTCTCTTGCCAGGTTTTTCTATTCGTGAAAATTCGTGCTCATTCGTGGTTAAATAATATGTTGAAGTTAAAGGAGCAACACATGGTTCAGCAAGGCCAGATTGACAACCTTCTTCGCGAATCGGGACAGATACCTGCTCCCCACCACGTTTCCGCCCAGGCTGCGTTGCAGGACTACGACGGTGTGTATGCCCGTTCCATCGAGGACCCGGAGGGGTTCTGGGCCGAGGCTGCCGAGGGGCTCCACTGGTTCCGACGCTGGGACCAGGTTTTCCAGTGGGAGTACCCCAACTTCCGCTGGTTCGTGGGCGGGCAGACCAATATCTGCTACAACGCCCTTGACGTCCACCTAACCACCGAGCGGCGCAACAAGGCCGCCCTTATCTGGCTGGGGGAGGACGGCACCGAGCAGGTATACACCTACGCCCGCCTGGCCCAACAGGTGAACCGCTGCGCCAATGGGCTCAATTCCCTGGGCATCGGCAAGGGCGACCGCGTCGTTATCTATATGCCCCTGACCCCCGAGGGCGCCATAACCATGCTGGCCTGCGCCCGCATCGGCGCCATCCACAGCGTGGTTTATGCCGGTTTCAGCGTCGGTTCCCTGCGCGACCGCATCCAGGACGCCTCCGCCAAGGCTCTCATCACCGGCGACGTGGGCTACCGCCGCGGCAACAAGGTGGACTTGATCAGCATCGCCAACGAGGCCGTGGAGGGCTGCGATTCCCTGACCTCAGTTATAGTCTGGCGGCGGGAAATGGCCCGGGATGACCTGAAGGACGGCCAGGTGGACTTCGAGGAACTGCTGGCCGGTCAATCTATAGACTGCGAGGCCGAGGTGATGGACGCGGAGGACCCCCTCTACATCCTCTACACCAGCGGCACTACCGGCAAGCCCAAGGGCGTGGTCCACGTTCACGGCGGCTACATGGTGGGCACCCACTACCACTTCAAGAACTTCTGGGACGTCAAGGACAACGACGTCTTCTGGTGCATGTCCGACATCGGCTGGGTCGTGGGCCACAGCTACATCGTGTACGCCCCCCTGGTGGCGGGGGCTACCACCGTTTTCCGCGAGGGCGCCCCCGACTATCCCCACAACGCCGTCTTCTACGAGATCATCGAAAAGTACGGGGTCAACGTCATCTTCACCGCCCCAACCGCCGTCCGCATGCTCATGCGCTACGGCGAGGAACCGGCCAGGCAGTACAACCTGCGCTCCCTGCGCTTCCTCACCTGCGCTGGCGAACCCCTGAACCCCGAGGCCCTGCGCTGGGCTTACGAGCACATCTGCGGCAGCGGCGAGTGGGCCCACATCGTTGACAACTGGTGGCAGACCGAGACCGGCGGCCCCTGCCTGGGCACCATGGCCACCATGGAAACCCGCCCTGGCCGCGTGGGCAAGCCCCTGCCCGGCGCCCTGATGGACATAGTAGACCGGGAGGGACAGCCCATCGAGGAACCGGACAAGGGCGGCTTCCTGGTCATCCGGCGGCCCTTCCCTCACTTCTCCCGAACCGTCTGGGGCGACCCGGAACGCTACGAGGGCACCTGGACCCAGATTCCGGGCGTTTATTCCTCGGGCGATGTGGCCCTGCGCGACGCCGACGGTTACTACATGGTAGTGGGCCGGGCCGACGACGTGCTCAACGTGGCGGGCCACCGGATAGGCTCCGCCGAGGTGGAGAGCGCCCTGGTCTCCCACCCGTCAGTGGCCGAGGCCGCGGTCATCGGCAAGCCCGACGAACTGCGCGGCGAGGTAATCAAGGGCTTCGTAACGCTTCGGATGGGCAACGACCCGTCGGACCTGATGATCGACACCCTGCGCAACCACGTCCGTGGCGTCCTGGGGCCCATCGCCGTCCCCGCCGAGATCGAGTTCACCCCGGCTCTGCCCAAGACCCGCTCCGGCAAAATCATGCGCCGCCTGCTCAAAGCCAACGAATTAGGTCTGGACCCAGGGGACATTACGACGCTGGAGGACTAGGCCAGCTTTGACCAATGTACATGGCCGGGATACATTTCAGAAATGAACCGGGAGCAATTTCTTCGCCGGACAAGACGATACGCTAGGCAAAACGGGTTGGAGTGCTATTTTGACCCCGCCGCAGTAACGGCAGCCATGGGACCATTTATCTGGGAGAGCGGTATACTGTCGTACCGGATGGAGAAATTCGCAAGGGAAGTCTGTCGGCAATTCTAAAGCAGTTGGGCATTGAGCAGAGGAGGTTTTAGGAAATGCAATACGTCTATCCTTGCGACTTTACTCCAGACGAAGATGAGGGAAGTGGTTTTGTAGTTACCTTTCCCGACATCCCCCCGGCTATCACTGGCGGCAGAGACTTCAAAGAGTCCATCATCCTTGCAGAGGATGCTTTGGTAGTAGCGTTAAGCATCTATGTTGACCGACAAAAGGAACTACCTGTTGCCAGTACCTGGGAGAAAGGCCAAGAGCTCATATCGGTGCAGCCACTAGTAGCCGCCCAACTGGACCTGTATACCGCCATGCGCAAGCAGGGAGTCACCGTGGAAGACCTGGCCCATCGGCTTCATATTCCCGAGTCTGATGCGCGGCAGCTGTTGACCCTGGACTACAAGACCTCCATAAACCAGGTGTTCGAAGCCTTGGCGGCGGTAGGTTCCAAGGCAACGGTGGACAAAACGGTTGCCTGAAATCGTGGTAAATGAAACAGGACTCTACTTCTCGACACGAGCAAGACCACCAAAGGAACCACCCCCAATGAAAGCAATGGTTCTGGAGCAATACAACGCTCCCCTCTCCTGGCAGGAAGTCCCCGAACCCCAAATCGGACCGAGGGACTTGCTCATCCGCGTGGTCGCCAATGGCCTGTGCGCCACCGACCTGAAAATCGCCGGCGGCCTGGTCCCCACGGTGTCCTTGCCCCACATTCCAGGCCACGAGGCGGCCGGCGAGGTCGTGCGGGTGGGAGCGGAGGTACCCCGGCTGCGGCGGGGCGACCACGTTACTTGCTATCCCACTGAGGGCTGCGGCTTCTGCGACTACTGCCGCAAGGGATTCGAGAACTACTGCGTTACCGCTCCCCGCACCGGCTTCGAGATTAACGGCGGCTTCAGCGAATATATGCGCGTGTCCGGCCGCAACGCCGTCAAAATCTCCCCCGAAGTCCCCTGGGAAGAGGCGGCCATCATCCCCGATGCCATGGCCAGCGTCTACCACGCCCTTACCCATCGCGCCCGAGTCCAGCCCGGCGAGACCGTGGTCATCATCGGCATCGGCGGCCTGGGCATCCACGCCATGCAGATGGCATCGCTCATGGGCGCCCGGGTCATCGCCGCCGACGTCGTGCCCGACAAGCTCCAGGGCGCCGGGCAGTTCAACCCGGACGTTATCGTCAACAGCCGGACAGATAGCCTGCCCGAACGCGTCAAAGAACTGACCAACGGCCTGGGCGCCGACGTGGTGGTGGAAGGCGTGGGGGGCGAGGCCGTGGCCGCCGTCCTGCCTGACAGCCTGGCCTGCCTGAAGCTGGGCGGTCGCCTGGTGGTCCTGGGGTACAACTACGGCATCCCTCTGGCAGTGGACACTGCCGACCTGATCTACGGCCAGTGGAGCATCATGGGCACCCGGGCCTCCAACCTCCAGGATGTGGTGGACGTGGTCAACCTGGTGGAGCAGGGGCGGCTCAAGCCTGTAGTATCCGAAACCTACCCGCTGCAGGACGTGGAACAGGCCCTGGCGCGGCTGCGCGAAAGCCCGCCCCTGGGCAGAATAGTGCTGCAGTCAGAGAGTTAACCTGTGGCAAGGGAGGACAGACCGCAAGAGCATTCCACCCCATCCTGTACATCCTTCCTGTCCATGTTTGAACAGGTGATCCCAAACGTAAAGACCTGCCAAATTGGCAGGTCTCTTTTGCGGTTGACTGTCTTAGCTGGTCGGGGCGGCCGGATTTGAACCGGCGACCCCCTGCACCCCATGCAGGTGCGCTCCCGGGCTGCGCCACGCCCCGACACTAGGGGACTAGAATACCACACAGGCAATCCTGCTACAAGGCCAAATTCCGGCGGTCCGGCCTTGTGCCTAACCTGACAGATTGCGGCCAGAAAGTGAAACTGTGAGACGACGCCCCCCTCACCCCCCAGGCATCTGCATTACCTCATGTACCTCAATTTCACAGCTGGGGTCCAGCCCCAGGTGCGGGTGGCCTTCCAGCATGGCTTGCGCCGCCGGCATGTCCGCCGCTTCAAGAATCGAGTAGCCGACCACGTTCTTGTCACTGGGGGAACTTCCCTCGCTGGTCAGTTTCAGATTCCCAACCATGGGGCCGCCCATTTCGGGAAGGCCGTCACCGCAGCGACCGGCCCACTCCATCCAGGCCTGCATCTGGCCCCGCATATCCTCTTGGGTGGCGCCCATTTCCTGCATCATCTGCATGTAAGGCGCCCGCGCGTGATAGATGACTATAAACTTGCTCATCACTCATCCCTGGTCTAAATTCGCCGGCTTCAGTTCAGCCACACCATTCTAAGACCTCCCCCGACCGCGTCAATCCCATTCTACCGATGGTCAACCCTAGCAATGTCCTGTTGCCGCTAAATCCCCTTTTTTCCGATGGGCCCGCAAAGACAGGCGGTTGCGCCAGGGGTTACAATACGCCAACCCTCATCCCACGGAGGTTCCCCATGCCCGGGCCGCTGGATGGCGTGAAAGTCGTCGAGTTCACCGAAATCATCGCTGGCCCCTTCGCAGGGATGCTCCTCTCCGACATGGGCGCCGAGGTCATCAAGGTGGAGCCACCCTGGGGCGACCCCTGGCGGGGGACCCAGCCCATTTCTCCCACTGAAAGCCGCGTCTTCATTGCCTACAACCGGGGCAAGCGCAGCATAACCCTTGACCTGACCACCGATGCCGCCGCCGAAGTGCTGGCGCGGCTTATCCCACAGATGGACGTGGCCATCGTCAACTACCGCCCAGACGTAGCCGCCAGGCTCGGGGTAGACTACGATTCCCTCGCCGCCATCAATCCCCGGCTTATCTACTGCGAGAACACCGCCTTCGGCCGCCAGGGCCCCGATTCCTGGCGCCCCGGCTACGACATGATCCTCCAGGCAATGACCGGCATAATGACCGCCGAGAACAAGGTCAGCAACGGCGCCCCCATGCACGTTGTATCCTCACCCTTTGTTGACACCTCCGCCGGCCTCTGCCTGGCCTGGTGCGTTTGCGCCGCCCTGTTTCACCGCGAGCGCACCGGACTCGGTCAGAAGGTAGAGACCACCCTGCTGGGCCTCGCCCTAGCCATGCTCGGCATGCGTTTCGTGGAGGTCGAATCCCTGGACCGCGAACACAACGCCGCGACCCTGGAATCCCTGGCCGCCCTGCGGGACGCCGGTGTGCCTTATCCTGAGCTCCTGCAAATCTACGAGGCCGAGCACCCCGTTTCTCCCGGCAACATCTACTACCGCAGTTACCAGACCGCCGACGGTGTGGTTTCCCTGGGCTGCCTCAGCGACCCCCTGCGGAAGCGGCTGCTGGAAGTTCTGGACCTGACCGATATCCGATTCGACGCCGACTACAACCCCCGCAGCCCGGAGGCGGTGGCCTTTGGCGAGGAACTGATCCGCCAGGCCGAAGAAGTCTTCCTACAACGTACCGCCGCCGAATGGCTTCACCTGCTGGACAGCAACGGGATTCCCGCCGGTCCGGTGCGTTTCATCGAGGAGGTCTTCGACGATCCCCAAGTCCAGGCCAACAACCTGGTTGCCCGGCTGGAACACCGGGATGTCGGCCCCCTGCGGATGGTTGGCCCCCTGGCCAAGTTCAGCGAGACGCCCCTGGAGCCGTCGCCGCCCCCGGCCCTGGGCCAGCACACCGACCAGGTTCTCGCCGAACTGGGCTTCACCCCGGCCGAAATCGAGGGGTGGAGGCAAAAGGGCACCCTGGGTTAACCGCAGGGGCTCAACACAGCCTTGTTTCACGTTTTCCAGGGGAAAGGCACATTTTCAAGGGGGTAAGTCAGCCCCGGTTTCTCACGCAGTGGCGAACCAGCGGGCCCAGAGCAGGGACAGGTCGGGCTTGGGCGCCAGGGGCGGGAGTTCCCGCGTCAGCAGATTGTCGTACTTCGTCTCCCAGACCCAGGGCAGCAGGTCCTGAACCATGCGGCGGGCTTCGGGTATATCTCCCGCGTCCCTGACCTTGTCCAGGTAGTTGTGCAGGCGAATCCAGGTAGTGAGCCGGAAGCCCTGGTCGGCAATGCGGCGGATGATCTCCAGGGGCTTAGGGGGTTCCTGCCGGTCGGCGACGGCGCGGGCGTAGTCGTGCTGAACCTGCTCGGTGACGCGGCGCATACGGTAGATGGTCAGTTCCCGGTGGTACTTGCGCTGGAGGGCTCGGATTTCTCTCTTGATTTCGCTGAGGGTCCTCATGGTTGGCTCCTTTGGTTGTTAATATGCGAACAGATACCAGGGGCGGTTGTCAAATCGGCCCGTCATTCCGGCACTGAGCCGGAATCCAGGATTTTTGTGGTGGACGTCGGCAGCGTTCCGATTCGGGTGGTTTCTCAGTATTGAGGGACTTTAACGGGCTGCCAGGGCAGGTTTGAAACCCGCCCCTACAGGTCCATACCACCTAAATTGGAACGCTACCGTGAACGTCCAACCGCTTGATTCCGGCCTGCGGCAGAATAAGGAACACTGGTCATCTTGACAACGGGCCCTAATGTTCAATGACGGGATATTTTTTCAAAAGCGTCCCATATCGTCTCATTTTGTCCCATTCTTTCTCACTTCCGGACTCTCTCCCTCTGGAAGAAGGCGCTAGAGAAGGGATGTTCGTTCTTCGAGTGATTCAACGGCAATGAAAGTAACAATTCAGAGTCCGTGAGTCGCTTCCAGTGCACACAGTCATTCCACTTTTGAGGCGGAATCCAGGAAGGCGAATGAACCTGCGAGGAACCGAAAGGGCGAGTTTCAGGATACCGGCTTTCGCCGGTATGACGGGTTCCGCAGGTCAATCCTGATTCCCAACTCATTGATTTACCGGTCCTGCTGCTTCGAGTCGAGAGAGGCCAACAGTTCATCGAGCTGGGAGTTGAGCTGATGGACCTGGGTAAGGGAGGCAGCAAAGGTCAGAACGTAGCGGGCGGCACGCAACCGAATGGCCGGGTCCGAGTCATCCATGGCATTGTTTAGGACAGAGGCAGCACGAAGCATCATGCCCTGCATTTCCTGACGGGCCAGATCTGCAGCTTCCTGGCGGACACGAACAACCTCACTGCGGAAGGCAGGCTCGTTCATCCAGCGGTTTAGCGTACTCCTACCAACCCCAGCGGCTTGGGCAGCCTGGGCAAGAGAGGGAGAGAGAGCCACAACGGGCAAGGCAGACTGTTGACGAAGGGACAAAGCGTCCACCCGTCCCGGTGTCCCGTTTCCGTCTGAGGAAAGGGAAACGGCGTGCAAGTCGGAGGCAGTAATGGTCTTCTGACTGGGTGATTTTGATTTCGACATAGAATAAATGCTCCTTAAGTGAGGAAGTGGAGCCGGTCCCACCGGCGAGGTCGGGACCCAGCAATTAATACGGTAGAGATGTGCTTTCCAGAGATGCAAGAGGGAAGCGCCAGGAAAATGGCGGACGCCTTCTTTCCCGTCCCCAGTGAGAGAGGGCGAGGGAAGATATTCCCCGAGAGGGTCTTCTCCCGATCCACTTGATTTTGCGCTGGAATAGAAGACTGTCCGCGACTCTCGTACAGCGCAACCCTCGTCCCTCACCCACTGGAAGTGGGCTGGGGTGAAGGCATTTCCCACAACTCTGAACGGTTACTCCCCCCGGCCAGTCGTGTTGACTACCCTCCGGGCCGTGTATAGAATTAGGCCTACTTGGCGCCAAAAATGGTTCCTTAAGGAGACGTAATGACGACCTACGAATCAGTCCTGCATCCCCCGGCAATAATTGCCGAACTGAAGAAGAACAACATTACTCATGTGGTCTGGCTGCCGGACAGCGAGACCAATTTCATGTACCAGCTTCTCAACGAGGAAGACTCCCTGGATCTGGTCCCGGTCTGCCGCGAGGGCGAAACCATGGCCATCGCCGCCGGCCTCTGGGTAGGCGGCAAGAAGCCCGTGGTATTGATCCAGAACACCGGCATCTTCGAGTCCGGCGACTCCATCCGCGGCCTGGGACTGGACATTAACCAGCCCCTGGTTATGCTCATCGGTTACCGCGGCTGGACCCGTCGCGGACCGACTCCCGATTCGGCGGCCCGCTACATCGAGCCCATCCTCCACACCTGGGGCATCAACTGCTACCTCATCGAGACCGATGACGACGCCGACCGCATCAGCATCGCCTGCGAAGAGGCGGAACGGACCCAGAAACCCGTCGGAGTACTTGTCGGCACCGAATTCGGCGTCTAGTCAACCCTGAAAATTCGCCTTGCCTCTTTACGGGGCAAGGTCAGGATGGGGCGAAGGCTAAAGTGTCCTACCCCATACCAGCCCTTAACCAAGGAGAAAAGAGAATGATTAACAACACCGATGCCGTGAGGCTGATCGACAGCAAGCGGGATGATTCGGTTATCGTACCCACTATGAACGCCAACAACGTGGGCTTTGGTCTCCCCAGCGTCAGCACCAACCAGAGTCTCGACCTGCCCCTTTCCGGCGCCATGGGCAAGGCCTCCAACCTTGGCCTGGGAATCGCCCTGGCCCAGCCCGACCGCAAGGTCATGGTGCTGGACGGCGACGGCAGCCTGCTAATGAACCTGGGAGCGATGGTAACCTCCGCCAACAAGGCGCCCACCAACTTCTACCACTTCCTGTTCAACAACAAGGTCTACGCCGTTACCGGCGGCCAGCCCATACCTGGATCAGACTGCCAGGACTGGGAAGGCATGGCCAAGGCGGCCGGCTATGCCGCCGTCTTCTCATACGACAACCTGGAAGACTTCACCACCGGGATTGATGAAGTCCTGGCGGCCACGGGTCCGGTTTTCGTCCACCTGGCCATTGAGCCTCAGGTAGAAAACACACCGGTGCAGTTCCGCCCCCGCGCCCAGCGCACCGTCAAAATGGCATTCGACGAAGTACCCGCGGCCCTGGGCGTAGGCTCCGACTAGGCTCAACCTTCCGGGGAATGTCTGCCGGTAGGGTTATCGTAATAAAGAGACGCGGAGAAACGGAGAAGCACAGAGGCAGCTCTGAGATGCTCCGAGTCTCCGCGTCTTCTTGTGAGAGTTGGAGTGGGGTTTGCTGAAAGACTTGAGCAGAAGCCTGCTGGGCCGCCTGGTAAGCCTGGGCATCTTTGCCCTGGGCTTCTGGGTACTGTACCAGGGGTTGCTGCGGGAGGATAACCTCGTTTTGCTGATACTGGGCGTTGCGGCGGGGAGCGCGTTGATCCTCGGCGGCCTGTACCTGATGGCCACCACCCGCAGGCTGGCGGCGCGGCGGGCTTCGGAACAGGATGCCCAGCGAGAAGCCGAACTGACACAGACCGAGCTGGAGGATATGACCGGTGATTCCCTCGACGGAAGCCGCAAGGGCGATTAGCTTCCACCGCCAGGACGCCCTGGTGGTTTCTACTTCATCCGCCCTGCGCGACTGGAACCAGGTTTCGGAACGGCGGGACCTGGATATCGACCTGACCGACTGCATGGACCGCGCCCCGGGTGTGGGCCTGGGCCTTTCTCTTGCCCAGCCCGGGCGCAAGGTGCTGGTGCTGGACTGCGACGCCACGCTGCGCACCGACCTGGGCGCCCTGGCCACCATCGGCGAATCATGCCCCGAAAACCTGGTCCATTTCGTATTTGACGACGCCTCTCACGTGTCCACCGACGGCATTCCCCTGGATGCGCTGGACAACGTCAATTTCGCGTCTATGGCCCAGGGCGCGGGTTACTCTCGCACCTTCCAGTTCGAGAATCCCGAGGAACTCTTTATCGGCCTGGAGGAAGTGATGCGGGAGACGGGCCCCGTCTTCGTGGTGGTAAAGGTCCTCCACGACCAGGACCTGCCACCCTTCCCCGAGCGCAGCATGTCGGAAGGCTGGTCGCAGGTGCGGGAGACCCTTCTGGCAGGCGACCAGGAAAGTTCTAAATAAGTCCCTTCTCCCTCGATAGGGCCTGGGCACGGCGGAGCAAGATATAGTCTGGCATCTCCCAAGAGCGCAAAATCCGGCCGGATCAGCACTTGTAAGTTATTCTCCTCTTCCCCATGGCACACCGGACAATCTGCGCTAACTTATGGAGGAGTCATGGCAGCGACGACTGACTACCTGCGGACCCTTGAAGAACTGGGCATCGACACGGGCCAATCACGGCCAAGCCAGTCCCAGGCCAGCCGCATATTGAAGGGACGGGACGGAGAGCGGTTCCCGGGTCTTTATGTTAACAGGCAGGCTGGAATCACCTATTTCTCGGTAGATGCGGCGGTGGCCACCGTCACCGTCGACTGGGACCTCTGGCAGAGTGTGCCCGCCACCGTCGCGGTGCCCTACTTCGACCGCGGCAAGCAGAACATTGTCCCCAGGCCTGGCCAGGAGCGGCAGGCGCTGCGAAGCCTGCTGGGGCTACCCCCAGAGGGTGGCTTTATGAACTTCCTGAAGGGACTGTTTGGCCGGTCTTCCTGACCCGGGAGACGCCGGACCAGTGCAATGGATGGGCGTGGCAAAGGAACTCGCCAGCTAGCAGAAAAGGCGGAGTCCTCAGAACAAGCAGGTGAGTCGCAGGGGCCGAGCCGATTACTGGCCGGGAAGGTCCTCTTCATTCGCCACGGGCCGGACCAGTATCTGCTGGGCCACGTTGAAACCCATGGATACCTGGGTCCTGGGGGTGGACACGGTCATTACACCCAGGTAAGGGGTCGCATCGGCCACGCTGACCCGGCTCTCGGGCACAATCTGAGCCTCGTCCAGGAACTTCAACAGGTTGCGGTCTTTTTCAGGTATGCGTTCCACCAGGTACTGGGAGTCCTTAACGGCCGAGTCCAGGGTAATGCAGTCAGGCGGCAACGGCGGAGCGCCGGCCCCGGGGATGGGGCGGCCGAAGGGCGATTTCTGCGGGTGCCCCAGTCGTTCTCTTAGCCTTGCCTCCAGTTCGCCGGAAATGCCGTGCTCCAGTCGGTGAGCCTCGATGTAGGCGCATTCCAGGTCCATTTCCAATATGCGCACCACCAGCCACTCCGCCAGCCTGTGTCGGCGGGCAATGTCTTCACCCCCCTCAAACCCCTTCCGGGTCAGCCGGATGCGTTTGTCCGAACCGATATCAACCAACCCCTGCTTCTGCATCCTGCGGGTCATGCCGGCTACCGAAGGTACCGAAGACCCCAAACCCTCTGTAGTAGGAAGTTCCTTAATGGCGTCGGTAAGCTGGGTTACCGTTGGGGTAACCGCATCCTCCCACAGGCAGTACAGGCACAGCAGGTAGTTCTCCGTCACCGCGGAGAATCTTTCCAGCCCTTCCTCTTCTATTGCAACATCAGAGCAAACCCTGGATGCGGCCCTTCTTGACCTTGGCATCGGCAAACCTCTTCGGCAGCGGGCAAGCCTGCACAATGCCGGCAGGCAATAACGCCATTTGTTTGTGATTATGAATGGGGACGCAAGGATTATACAACGGGCCAGGTGTATTGATAAGGCAGGAGACAATTGAATGATCGGAGGCCGGTGCATGAAGAGTGGGCAACCTTTTGACCGCCACCGCCCAGTGGACATGCAGAAGACTCCAATGTGAGAAATCCCCTTGGGTCTCCCCCTAGCCAATATGAACCTCACCCGGGGGAATGGGCTTGCGACATTCTCGCTCTGGCATTCTTTCTTACACCGTCCATAGTCGACAATCTAATAGAGAGAGCAAACGTGAGTAGCCAGTGGCATAAGTTCGATACTTTTAGTATAGCGTTTTGAAGATTATGGGTATAACAAACAATATTGTGTCATAGACTCTAAAGTGTACAATAAGTATTGACTTTATTTTTCTCTTAATGTATATTCTCTTCATTAACCAATGTCAGTGCTAAGTTTTGAGTTATATGTCCTTTAGGATTGAGTATCTCCTGGTACATGCCCGCTCTTTAAACTCCTCTCTTCCCCGGGAGTTGAGAGCGGGCACGCACCTTGCTTCGGACATTGGCACGCAGGGTCCCCAAGAACCAGGGCTCTTGGGAACCAAACAAATTGGGGGTGAAATATGACCGGGATCGTTAGTTGTGGGCGTTACCTATTGATTGCCGCACTGGCTGCATTTTGCCTGGGAGCGCTGGCAATGGGCTGTACTGGAGAGGTAGTGAGGGCGGTGCCCTCTGAGGTGGTGGTGGAAAAGGAGGTGGTGAAGGAGGTTCCCGTAGAAGTAATAGTCGAGAAAGAAGTAGTCCGAGAAGTTCCCAGGGAAGTGCTGGTCACGCAGGAAGTGGTCAGGGAGGTCCCCCGTGACGTGGTGGTTGAGCGGGAAGCCGACCCCGGCAAGTTAGTGGTTTACTCTGGGCGCAGCGAGACTCTGGTAGACAGTATAATCCAGCAGTTTGCTGAGGCCACCGGCATCGAGGTAGAAGTAAGGTATGCCAACACGGGCCAACTGGCTGCTACATTACTGGAGGAAGGCGGGAATTCACCGGCTGATCTCTTTTTTGCCCAGGACCCAGGTGGATTGGGTGCCGTTGAAGACATGCTGGCGGAACTGCCAGCCGAACTCCTGGAGCAGGTACCTGAATGGGCCCGCTCTCCGGACAACAAGTGGGTTGGTATTTCCGGCCGCGCACGCGCGGTAATCTATAATTCGGAAAAACTCACCGAGGCAGACTTGCCGGATGACATGTTCGGCTTCACCGACCCTGCCTGGAAAGGCCGCATTGGCTGGGCTCCCACCAACGCCTCATTCCAGACCATGGTAACAGCCATGCGGTCGGAGTGGGGAGAGGAAAGAACCACAGAGTGGCTGGAAGGTATTCAGGCTAACAATCCCAAGGTGTACCCCAAGAATACGCCTCAGGTGGCCGCGGCAGCATCCGGCGAAATAGACGTGGGATTCGTAAACCACTACTATCTCTTCCGATTCCTTGCCGAGGAAGGTGAGGAGTTTCCAGCCCGCAACTATCACCCAAGGGCCGGGGGGCCGGGGTCCATTGTAATGGTCGCCGGCGCCGGCATCCTGTCTTCTGCCGAAAACGGCGAGAATGCGGAGCGGTTTCTTCGGTTCATGCTGTCCCCCGTAGCCCAGCAGTACTTTTCAGCGCAGACCTTCGAATATCCCCTGGTGGAGGGCGTCAGGACGCAGCACGTTCTGGTGGCGTTGGACAAGATAGTTAAGCCCGACCTTACGGCTGGCGACCTCACGGACCTGGCTGGTACCCAGACATTGTTGCAGGACACGGGAGTTCTGCCATAATGGATTGACTTGTGTCGGAGGTCAGGACCTACCGCTCCCGTGGTTGCAATCATGCTGAAATTTGTCGGCCCGGCCATGCGCCGGGCCAGGTTCGTTAGTGGTCTACCGCCAGTGTTGTGGGTGCCGGCCCTGGCTATCAGCCTTCTGTTGCTGCTCTCACCGGCCTACCTGATCATCCGCTCCCTCGGGGCCGGACAGGAGTTCTGGGACGTGCTGCTCCGCTGGCGGGTGCTGGAGTTGCTGCTCCGGACCCTGGTACTGGTGGGGGCAGTAACCACTGCTTCCACAATCATCGCCCTGCCCCTGGCCTGGCTGACCGTGCGGTCCGATCTGCCCTTAGCCCGGGTTTGGGGGGTGATCGTGTCGCTGCCCCTGGTAATTCCCAGCTACGTGGCAGGCTTCGCCTACATTGTCGCCCTGGGTCCCAGAGGTATGTTGCAGGGATGGCTGGAAACCCTGATAGGGTTGGAAAGGCTGCCAGACATTAACGGATTTTTTGGCGCCGCCATGACTCTGACTCTGCTGAGCTATCCCTATGTTTTTCTGACCATCCGCGCGTCGTTGCAGAGGCTGGACCCTGGACTGGAAGAAGCTTCGCGCGGCCTGGGCTACCGCTGGCGGGCTACCTTCCTCCGTGTCTCGGTGCCTTTGCTGCGCCCGGCCATCGCCGCCGGCGGACTGCTGGTGGCCCTGTACACACTTAGCGACTTCGGGGCCGTTTCACTGTTAAGGTACGAGACATTTACCTATGCAATTTTTATACAGTACGAATCGGCCATCAGCCGCACCCTGGGAGCGGCCTTCTCCCTTGCCCTGGTGGCGCTGGCCATAAGCTTCCTGCTGGCTGAATACCTCACCCGGGGTAAGTCGCGCTACTACCGGGTAGACCAGGGCGTGCCACGGCCGGCGCAAAAAATACCGCTGGGAAGATGGAAGTGGCCGGCCTTTGGATTTTGTTGCCTGGTAACGCTCCTTTCCATGGCGCTGCCCATAGGAGTACTGGTCTACTGGGTAGTGCGGGGCGTATCGGCGGGTGAACCGCTCTTGTTGCTTTGGAGAGCAACCGGCAACTCCCTGCTGATTTCCGCTCTGGCCGCGTTGGTGGCGCTGGTAGCTGCCTTCCCCATTGCCACCCTGGCGGTGCGCCACCCCAGCCCGCTTAGTTCCCTCCTGGAGCGGATTACGTACGTGGGGTTCGCGCTCCCCGGGATTGCCGTGGCGTTGGGTCTGGTTTTCTTCGGGGCCAACTTTGCCACCTTCCTGTACCAGGACCTGTCCCTCCTGATATTTGCCTACCTGGTCCTGTTCCTGCCGGCAGCGGTAGGCTCAATCCGTGGGTCAGTGATGCAGGTTAATCCCAGGATGGAGGATGCCGCCCGTAGCCTGGGCCGGACGCCTCCCCAAGTATTCGCCTCCGTTACCTTGCCGCTAGTGCGGCCGGGGCTTTTTTCAGGGGCGGCCATAGTCTTCCTGCTTACAATGAAGGAACTGCCGGCCACACTGATCCTCAGGCCCACCGGATTCCCCACGCTGGCTACGTCCATCTGGAGCGCAGCCTCCGAAGCCTTCTTTGCCCAGGCGGCAGCGCCAGCCCTGCTGCTGATTCTGGCCTCATCGGTTCCCCTGGCTTTCCTTATGATTCGGGAACGGCGTTAGCGATTTTCACCAATAGAAAAGCCCCCGAACCGGAGCCTGAAAGGCAACCGTTCGGGGAGCTATTTCTGCCGTCGGCATTGTCTGACGGCGCCAGGCCGCCGAATAGGTCGGCCGGAGCCTACAAGGTAAGTTCCAGAATGTAAAGGCCGCCCTTCAACCGATCAACCACGTACATAATGCCGTTCTCGTCGACGTAGACATCGTTGATGCCGTTGGAAGGCGCGCCCTCCGGAATGTCCGGAACGAAGTATGCCACCTCTTCCGGGCGGAAGGGATCAGTGGTGTCGTATACCCGGACACCGGCGTTGAACAGGGTGGCGAAAATCAGGTTGTCCGAGAAGAAGCAGGTGGAGCCGGGCTGGTTCTCGTACACGTTATGGGCCCCGAACCGACCGGGGCGGTTGAAGAAGTCGTCGGTATCGGGCATAGGCAGGGTGCTGATGATAATGGGGTTAGTCTCATCCCGTATGTCCATCATCCACATCAGCTTGGGGTAGTCCTCTCCTCCCAGCCGGACTGCTTCCTGGGTTACCAGCATCAGATCGCGATTGAACAGGGGCAGCACGGTGTGGGTGAACCCAGGGAATGGGGGAGCGTAGTTGATGTGGCTGATCATCTTCGGATTAGCCTTGTCCTCAATGTCCAGGATGACCACGCCGGAGTCCATATACGCGCAGTAAGCCCGGTCCGGTCGCTCAGGATAAACGTTGCCATTGTGCAGCCTGTGCCCGGCGTCGAACTGGGGATGGCGGGCTGGCATGGGATCCGCATCGCCCTCGCGGGTTCCAGGGAACCACCATCGGCCCGCTTCCTGCGGGGAAGTTGGATCAGAAACATCCACGATCATGTAGAACTGGTCATCCTTCTGGTTACGGGGCTGGAAGTCCGCCGCGCCGGTGGAAAGATGGGCATAGTTTCCTTCGGCCCACCAGAGGCAGTGGCAGCCGCGGGAGTATTCGCCTCCCAGGTCCATAAAACCGATCTGCCTGGGCTCTTCCGGATTGCTGATGTTGTAGACCCCCATGCCGGTTCCCGGCTGCCCGGGTTCCAGGGACTGGTAGGCTACCAGCATGGTGTCGTCCACAATAGACAGTGAGTTGGAACGCAGGTGCCCATAGGCCAGTTCCGTCTGGGCCAGCAGCCTGGGGTTGGCGATGTCGGTCACGTCCACGCTGGTAATGTCCTTGGGCGCGCTTTCGTGGGCCATGTAAAGGACGCGGCGGCCGTCCTGGGTCTGGTGCAGGTGGACTCCCTCGCCAATGTTGCCGAAGCCGTTAAGGTCGTGGTGGGAGATAAGCCGCATGTTGCGGATTTCCTGCGTTTGCGTTGCCATATTTCCTCCAAAGTCGTCGATTCACAGAAAGGCGCGAAAGAATGTAAAGTTCGCCTCGAGGGTAGCACAATTCCCTTGAAGCTCGTACCTTTCCCTTCGTCCGTGGATAATACCACAGGTAAGAGAAAACGGCCCCCCGAAATGAATCCGGGGGGCCAGGGCTGCTCTAATCAAGCCCTAAGGGTCAGGGCTCAAGTGCCTTTCGGCGGTTACTGCGCGGCCCTCAACAGATTCCAGTGGCTGGTCTTCGAGCCGGCTGTGCCGGGGAAGGTCCAGCTCTCAACCACCTCAGGATTGTACATTACCGTCAGGCTGAACCAGAAGAAGGGTATGTCGGCGAAGTTGTAGAACTTGTCGTCACCAACCTCCAGCAGTAGTTCATTAATCTTGTCGTAGTCCGCGCTGTCCAGAGCCTGGTAAGCGGCGTAGTTGGCCTCGATGATGTCGGAGTAGTATCCCGCGCCACCAACACCCTGGGCGGAAGACCAACTGCGGAGCCGGTTTGTCAGAGAGCGCATGGTGATGACGTTGCCCCAGCCGCCCTTCTTGATGAAGTCGGTGCGCTCACGGTAGTTCTTGCGGACGGTACCCCACTCGCTATCCAGCAGGGTAACGTCAATTCCGATGGGTTCCCAATAGTTGATCAAGGCTTCCAGCATCACTGCCGTTTCCGGCTCGTCAGCTGAGAAATAATTGTAGGAAGTAAACGGCATCGGGTTGTCCGGAGTAAATCCGGCCTGAGCCATTAGTTCCCTGGCCGCTTCCTGGTCATAGCCGTAGAGTTCTTCCCAGTCGGCTTCCCACTGATCATTCCAGGTGCCGAGCACGGGGTGATACTGGGTAAGGAGCATCAACTCGCCGTCGCCCTTAAGAACGTGGTCAAGCATTTCCTGGCGGTTGATGGCCTTGTTCATGGCCTGGCGGACCATCTTGCCGGTTTCCGGGTTCGCCCAAGGCACATTGGGATCATAGTCGTCCTGGTAGGCGCCGTAGTACTGGCCGCCCAGGAACATGGTCAGGTAGTTTGTGGGAACACCGGCGGCGGCGGGCTGCATGCCGCGGCGTCCGGCTTCCAGTTGCAATTCGCGAGACAGGGCTGCCACGTGGATTTCACCGGTCAGCAGGGCGGCCAGCCTGGTCAGGTCCTCGCGGACCCAGCGCAGTTCCACTTCCTGGAAGTCGGGGTTCTCACCACGCCAGTGGGGCTGGGGGGCCTTCTCGAACCAGATGCTCTGGCCCAGAGTCTTGCCGCCGTATATGTAGGAGCCGGTGCCGGCGGGCTGTTCGTCGAAGCCTTCAACTCCAACTTCTTCGAACTGGCGCTGGCTGAGCATCATAATCTCGCCGCCGCCAAAGCCGCGGGAAACGATCGAAGGAGTGTCCAGGGCTATCGATGGGAACGTGACTTCAACTGTGTAATCGTCCAACGCCTCATAGGTAGCGTCTTTAAAGAAAGACACCGCAGAGACTTGGGAGTCCTCACCGAGGATGCGATCGAAAGAGGCCACCACGTCGGCAGAGGTGAACTCGCCGTAACCGAAGTGGAAGGGAACTCCCTCTTCCAGATGGAAGGTCCAGGTCCTGCCATCGGGAGTGGACTCCCAGGACTTGGCCAAGCGGGGGATACGCTCGTTGGTCTGGGCATCCAGTCCAATCAGGGTTTCCGAGTAGGGGTCAAACTGGTAGTAGGAGGGACGGCCGACGGTCCAGTGACGATTGGTTTCCTGAACCTCACCGAGAGCGTAGATTACCCGGTCGACTTTGGCTTCTACGGCCTCAGCCATCGCAGGTATGGGCGTAGGGGTGGCGATTACCGTCTTTTCGACTACGGTTTCCTTGGGTACTTCCTTGAGCACCTCTACTTCCTTAACTACCTCCACCTCTCGAACTACTTCCTTCTCCACCTCCACGGGTACTTCGACTTCCTTAACTACTTCAACTTCCTTGGGTACTTCTACAGTTACCTCTCTGACTACTTCCCTTTCGACAACCTCCGGCGCCGCTGTGCCGCAGGCCACCACAAAGGCCAAGGTCAATACCAATGAGCTAACGAGTAGTGCTCGGGATCTGGTAAACCAGGATGCCATATACAGTTTCCTCCCAAAGGTTCAAATATGGGTTCCTAGATTCGCTATATCCCCACCCCTACCTGGGGATACCCGAAAATCTGAGGCAGTATATTCCTGCACATTCACCAGTGTCAATACTAACTCCCCGTTAGCATTACAAACTTCAATAATAGACTACGTAATCAATCAGCACTATCCTATTTCAATTCCATAAAGAGTTATCAGAAGGGGCAAGAATTATAGAATTCATCTATATTTCGGCCTAAATGTATGTATTATGGCTAAGCACAGTTCCGGTTGACCACCGCAATACTGTCGCCTATAGTGCCGTTATTCATTACTCAATTCGGTTTTTCCCCGTTTGAGCTATCCCACTCAAGGAGACGACAACGCCAAGGAGGGTTTATGACCCAGAACAATGCTCCCCCGGTAAGCCTGGAAACCCCCAGAACCATTGTCGCAAGGCCCGTGGACAATGATACGGTGTTAACCCTGATCGGTGCGGGCGATCACACCCGGGGCCCCTGGCCCTTCCTTACGGGCATACCCAACTTGAACAACGACCTGGTGGGGCCACCCGCCCAGTACCTTTCGGTAGCGGGATGGGCCGCTTGAACCGTGGTTACCGTGGTAGGCGTGGCCTACCGTGGAGGCATAGGCCTGGAAGACATAGAAGTTGACTTTGAGCTGGAACCAGTAGAACGGGCCGGCGGAATTGGATTTGGCGTGAGAGAGAGGGTGACACTCAAGGGAAATATTTCGGAAGCGGAAAGGGTGCGGTTGCAGCGAGCATCCCGCTACTGCCCCGTGGGTCAGGCTCTCACCAGGGGCTCCATGGTAATTGAGGACGAGGTGCAATGGCGATCGGGCGAAGTTACCGCTATCTCGTCCCCGTCGGACAACCTGCCTGTCCCGAGTGGCACCCTGCCGGTAATCCGCCCTGGTATTGTCCACGCAAGTTATTTGCTGGACACCAAGGAGTATGACGGCGAAGGCAACATGGAGCATGAGGGGGAGGCCAAGGTCTACATAGTCACGGAAAACACAACACACACGAGCCGCTGGACGGTCCTTGCCGGCCATAGCTCTCCCGGCCTGGTGCCTCCGCCTTTCCCCACTGCTCAAGCGGCCTGGGCTGCCTCGACAGCCACAACCTTGAGCAGGCTTCTCCCCTCAGCGAAGACCATGACGTCAGGGAGTTGCAGGTGGAAGTAGGGTTGAATATGAGTGGTGGGCGGGACGTGGCCCAGGGTAGCGCCGCCGAAGGGAGGGTCGTCCATCGGAACGCGGTGCGGCGGCTGATTGTGCCCGGAAATCCCCGCTCCATGCCGATAGAGACGGTCCAGGCGGCACTGAGCCAGGACCCCATAACCAACGCCTATCGGGATGGAGGCATTCTTCTGGACGAAAAAGTGGTGGTGGGCTAAGGCGCAGACGATCCACCATCTCTGAAGGGCCCGCGGTTCCTGGATGTGGCAGAGGGCTTTCCAGAAGGAAAACGACCTCCAGGGAGGACCGTTTACTGCTGGGCAGCGCTTTTGGAGGGGTGATTGCAGCGATCGCAATACGGGAAGTGCGGCCGCTGCAAACCAACGGATAGCCAATGGTGGCTGCCTCGATTCAGTCGAAACGAGCCGCATCCCTTGGAACTTTGGCGACATTACCTGATTGAGGAAGGGTATCCAATGAACGAGAATCGGTTCCAACTTGAAGAGGCGACAATCGCCGACCTTCATGCCGCCATACAGGGAGGCCAGACCACCTGCGTGGAAATTGTACAGGGTTACATAGACCGGGTGCGGGCCTACAACGGCGTGCCAAGTGTACTGGTTACGGAAGACGGGGCTTCCATCCCCGAGGCTACCGGCACAGTCCGGGGCGGCGATAGCATCAAGTTTCCCACGGAAACGGTGGCGGTCTCGGAGATTTTTCCCGACCTGGACCGGTACCGGGGCAAGCCCCTGGAGTTCGGCCGCATGGAACCCACCGCCTCCGACTCCAGCGTGCAGCAGCAGTACGGAATGATTCTGGCCAGGAAGAAGGCGGGACAGGTCAACGCCCTTGCCACCCTGAACATCCGGGGCGAAAGATCCGTCACCTGCAAGGGAGATTTTGACCGTCACCCCTCTCAGGGGCCGCTGCCGCCGGGGGCGCCCCCCGTATGCGAGCACTTTCGACAGTTCCCCGACGCTCTTGAGCGGGCGGCGGAACTGGACGCCCGGTACGGGACCAACCCCGATCTGGAAGCAATGCCCATGTACGGCGTCACCTTCTCCTTTAAGGACCCCTTCGATACCAAGGATATGCGCTCCACCGGTGGCGGCGATGCGGCCTACGACATAGACTTTCCGGCCCGGGACCACGTGCTGGTGGAGCAGCTGCGGAACAAGGGGGCCATAATCTTCGCCAAGGCGGTGAATACGGAATACAACGGGCGGGCCGGCGACCCGGGCGGCCGCCACGAGCCCGACGTGATTCTACCCTCGGTGCTGGGCTACCAGCGCAGCAGCTGGGGCGGCAATCCCTCCAACCCCTACGATACCTCCCGCTCCGCCTCCCTGGGCTCCAGTTCCGGTTCGGCGCTGTCGGTCAGTACCAACATGGTAATGGCCAGCCTGGGGGAGGAGACGCGGGCCTCCACGCGTGGACCGGCCAACCACAATTCGGTGGCCCTGATTCTGCCCCATAAGGCCATGCTGGGGTTTGACGGCGGAGCAATCGGCGCAGACATCTATTGCGACCGAAGCGGAATCCACTGCCGGGCCATCCAGGACTGCTCGAAGGTGCTGGACGCCCTCAAAGACCCGGAAGAAGGGTATTACGATCCGCGGGACCCCTTTACCACCGTGCCCCGTTCATCGGTACTGTCATCCTACCAGGTCCACGCCGGCGGTTCGGGCGAGGCGGGGGCGCTTCAGGGGGTGCGCCTGGGCATCATCCGCGAGTCCATGGCCTATCCGGCCGGCTCACTGACCGAAAAGCCCATCGTGGACGCCGCCGACCGGGAGATAAAGTCCGTGCTGCGGGACCACCTGGGGGCCACGCTGGTGGAATCGGGCGACCGCAACTTCCCCAGGGACCGGGAAATCGAACCAATGAAGGTAGACTTCCGGCGGGCCATCGCCGCCCTGCTGCCCGTGTTCATGCCAGACATCCTGTACCGGCTGGGGCCTGACGGTCAGCCGGTGTTCAAGGAGTTTGCCGAGGTCATTGTCCCCACTGAGTTCGCTCCCGGAGTCTTCTTCGGTTCCGGCGAAATGCAGCCGGTGGACTACTTCGTGGAACTGGCCGACGGGCTGATAGAGCCGCCTTCAAACCTGGACATGGCCACCATCCAGGACCAGATACTGGCCATGTCCTTCCGCTTCCACATCAAGCAATACCTGACTCGGCGCGCCGCCGACTGGCGGGCCCTGGGATACTCCGAAACCCTGGTAGACTGGCCCACCCTCAATGCTCGCTCCAAGTTCTGGGGCGACGACCAGCGGGCAGCCTTCAAAAACTGGGAGGAGGTGACGGACCTGCGCAATCCGCTAGGTGGCCGGCAAGGGGTGGATGAACGGATTATGCTGCGGGAGTTCCTGCGGCGGGTGGACATGATGGTGATTCTGGAGAACAAGCTGGACGCCCTGGTGCGGCTGCACACGCCTTACCCGCCGGCCATCATCGGCGGCGCCAACCAGAGCGCCGGGGGCAGCAACATCCGCCAGGAATCCACCAACGGCCCCAACGCCGGTCTTACCGAAGTGCTGATACCCGCCGGCTACGTGCAGACGGCTTATGACCCGGTTTTCCAGCTATCGGAGGATGGGACCAGGTACGTTTCGGCGCCGTCAGACGTACCCACGGCGCTGGACGAACCGGGATTGCCCTTCTCCCTGGTATTTCGCACCGAGCCCGGAAAGGAGGACATTCTGCTGAACATCGCGTCGTCTTACGAAGCGGCCTCACGGCGCAGAGTAATGCCTCCGGATTTCGGGCCACTATCCTGAAAGAAATCATAGGATTGATTACGAATTATAACTATAACAGGGGCATGCTTCACGAATAGATAAAGTAGAGAAGACGGCGCCTGTGAAGAGACAGGGATTTGAAGCGCTCAATTATTGACTTTTGTTAATGGCTGGCTTATATTCCGTGAAATTGCCAGACGTGGGCTGGCGTTGTTTCCATTTGGCGGAAATGGAACGAGCTCGCACCAGTCTGCCGAGAATCACTGGACTCCACTCAACCTTAACCGACGAAGGAGGCAATGGAAGGAATAATGGCTTATCACTGGCTAACCAAACCCAAGGTATGGCTTTACGGCTCCCTGAGCCTGCTATTGGTATTGATGATTGCCTGCGGCGCAGCCGAGGAAAGCCCGGCCGACACCGGAAGCGCCCCCAGCACCGAGGCCCAGCAATCCGCCCAGGAACAAATGACCCAGCCAGCCGGTCCCCCGCCGGCGGCCCAGCGACAGCCCAGCACGGGTATGTCCGGTGGCGCAGGTGGGACCACCCAGGGCACCGATACCATGGCCCAGCAGGAGCCTGCTCCTACCGCGGCGCCGGCCATGTCCGATGCGCCCGCCGTTGCGGCCAAGCAGGTAACCCGTCTCGAGTTTGCTATCACTTCCGCCAACAACGAGACCAACCGCCCCTGGAAGGGCAGCCGCCAGGCCTACGTTCAGTATGACCCCACGCTGGACTATGCCATCGGCATACACCCCACCACCAGCGAATACGTGCCCGAACTGGCCTACAAGTGGGAAGCCAATGACGACCTGTCCGAGTGGACTTTCTGGCTTCGCGAAGGCATCCAGTTCCACAATGGCTGGGGCGAACTGACTGCCGACGACTTCCTGCACACGGCCCAGGTTCTGACCAGGCCGGATACCCGGCTGGGTACCTGGCGCTACTTCGTTGGCGGCCGGAACGACGACGGCAGTCCTCTGGCCGGTCCCGACCAATACTTCACCAAGATCGATGATTACACGTTCACCGTAACCTTCCACGGAAGGGACGGCAATCCGACGACCACGTTCGACGCCGAATTTGTGATGAGCAATGCCTCCTCCGAAATGGGTCCCTGGAGCAAAGACTTCTGGAACTCAGTCGGCGGCAGTGATGAGGTCTACTTCTGCGGCGAGACCGCTCCCGCCTCCTGCACGACAACTCTGGAGGCGCGGGAAGCGCTCCTTGACGAAGAAGGGATGCAGGGTACCGGTTCCTACCAGTACGCTGGTCGCGAACCGGCACTGGCTTTCATCATGGAGAAAACTCCCGGCACCCACTGGACCCACAACGTAGACCTGCCGGAAGGCGTTCTCCCCGATGACCCCGATTTCCAGGAAATCCGGCTCTACTGGACGCCTGAGGACGCCAGCCGCTACGCCGCCCTTCTGGCCGGCGAAGCCCACCTGGCCGACCTGCCCCTGGACCTGCAGAAGGACGCCGCTGAAAGCGGCATGAAGTTGTTCCGGTCCCAGTTTACCTCGAACAACTTCTTTGTCTTCTTCGGTGGAATGTACCTGAGCGACGACCCCAAGGACGTTGCGGCCTATGACCCCAGCGTACCCTGGGCCGAGACTCCCTGGGCCGGCCAGGAGCCGGTACAGGACCGCAATTCCCCCCAGTTCCAGAACAACGGCTGGAAGGTTCGCCGCGCCATGAACAAGGCCATCAACCGGGAAGAGCTCCTGGACGTGCTTTACAAGGGCATCGGTGAACTGATGTACGTCGGTTACTTCCACCCCAGCCACTACGGTTGGGACGACACCTGGCCGCAGCGCTACGAGACCGAGTACAAGTACAATCCGGACGAGGCACGGCAGTTGCTGGCCGAGGCCGGTTACGACGAGAGCAACCCGGTCAAGGTCACGGTGCAGTCCTACGTATCCCCGGGTGAAGCGGAACTGCCCCAGGCGATGGAAGCCATCGCGACCTACTGGCAGAACGTAGGCATCGAAGTGGATATTGAGGACCTGAGCGCCTCCCAGGTTCGGGAACGCTACCGGGGCCGCGAGATGCAGAACCGGGTATGGCCCAACATTATCATCTACTTCCCGCTGGAGTACGGAAACCTGACCGGTTTCACCAGCACTTTCGGAGCCAGCAGCCATTACCAGGACAACTGGGTTAACCGGGTAGCCGGCGACTGGCGCAATGCCACCGACTTCGCCGAGCGGGACCGAATCGCTCGCGAGTGGGGTAACTGGGCCTTCGACAACTACATGACTATGCCCCTGTTCTGGTTCCCTCACACCGTAGTGGGTGACCCGGCAGTGGTGGAAAGCTGGATCTATCCTGGCAGCACCGTGCCCCGCAACGGTCACATGCACGCCGTCAAGGCCGCCTACAAGGGCTAGACCAGGCCTAACCTACTGGCGCTACTTTGGGCAGGTCGCTATTGTAGCGACCTGCCCATCTTTATCAACGCCCCATCTTTTCTCCATCCTGACTTAGCAGGGAGTCCCGATTATGAGCACACAGCAACCCCAGTCGGCCAACGGCCGCCCTCTCGAGTTCGGCCTGTTTGACTGGATTGAGTGGGAGAAGCAGCCCCACAACAAGATCTACGAGGAACGGCTAAAGCTGCTGGAGTACGCCGACAAGAACGGCTTTTACTGCTACCACCTGGCCGAGCACCACGTTACGCCCCTGAGCCTGGCACCGTCCCCCGGGGTGTTCCTGGCCGCCGCCGCCCAGCGCACCACCAACATCCGCCTGGGGCCGCTGGTATATCTCCTGCCCTTCTACAGTCCCCTGCGCCTGCTGCACGAGGTCTGCATGATCGACAACCTGAGCAACGGGCGGCTGGACCTGGGCGTGGGACGGGGCATCGTGCCCATGGAGGCAGCCCATTACGACGTGGACTTCGATGACGGCAGGGATATGTTCCAGGAGGCCCTTGACGTCCTGATCATGGGCATGAAGGAGAAGACCCTGAACTACGTGGGCAAATACTACCAGTACGAGGACATCCAGATCTGGTCGGAACCCCAGCAGCAGCCCTACCCGCCCCTGTGGTACGCCACGAATAACAAGGAGACGGTACCCTGGATCGCGCGGCACGGCTTCAATACCAGCACCGTATTCGACGATAACGCCGGAGTGAAGCAGCATATTGACCTGTACCGCCAGGAGTGGCAGAAGCACCTGGGTGACGAGGGACGGCTCAACAGCCACGTTGCAGAGCCCAAGCTGGGCCTCACCCGCCACGTTTACATCGCTCCCACCGACGCCCAGGCGCTGAAAGAGTGCCGCGCCGCCTTTGACACCTGGTTCTTCAACATTAACTTCCTCTGGGACAAGCACGACGTCCCCATCCCCGCCACCCTGGATTTCGACGACTGGGTGGAGAAGGAAGTGATGATGGTCGGTTCCCCGGCAACAGTGCGGGAGCAGGTTGGGCGCATGGTCGAGGAGAGCGGCATCAACTATTTCAACTCCATCTTCGCCTGGGGCGACCTTTCCCACGAACAGGTAATGCGGTCCATAGGCCTGTTTGTGGAAGAGATAATGCCGGCCTTGCGCTAAATCCAACCAGGCGTTACCTTGTATGGACGCGGAGTTTCACCCACATACTCCGCGTCTATTTGTGCATCCACCGGCAAATTCTAATGTGAGGAAAACAAACTTGCGCGCATCAATGGATGCTCCGGCCCCCCGCCTTGCCGCTCTCCCCATTTCCATGTTCGTTTGCGCCGTCAGCGTTGCCACGGCAATCGTCGGCGCCCTGGGTCCCTGGGCAAGGGTTCCCACCTACAGAGCCGGCTACGGAGATGCCGCTGCCGGCGAGGGCGTCTTCTGGGTAATGGGGCTGGATGCCCCTGGCATGGTTCCCCTTTTTGGCGACGGGTCCGTTGTCCTGGTCATGGTATCCCTGGCCGGGGCGCTCATATTGTGGCGGATGGTAAGGCCGCCCAAGTCCAGCGGCTTTATCCTGTCGGGGATCCTTTGTCTGCTGTTATTGTCCGCGGTCATTGCTACGGTTAACTGGGCCTACCCCGGCTACATTCCCCAGGCCGATTCCCGCACCTATTTCAAGGCCAGCGTGGAAGTGAGTTGGGGGCTGGTTTTGATGTGCGTGGGACTTTGGCCGGGGGTGCTGGCGGCGGCCTACCAGCTTTGGGCCGACGAACTGCGGTAGCCGTGCGGCCCAGAAAACGGCGCATGCAGAGAAACCCGCTGCCAAGGTCGGAGTAACGATTCCCAAGACACACTGGGTTTCGGCACAACTTAACCCGCAAAGAGAGACCCCCAGGATTCGGTCCTGGGGGTCGTGTTTGTTCGTGCGGAGTGCGTAAAGTAATTACAGGTTGCGCTGCTTGGGGTCAAGCCGGTCTCGCAGCCAGTCGCCCATCAGGTTCAGGGACAGCACCACCAGGGAGATGGCAACGCCGGGGAAGAAGGACACCCACCAGGCGGTCACTACCAGTTCCCGTCCGGTGGCTACCATCAGGCCCCAGGCGGGCGTGGGCCGGGGTATTCCAGCCCCCAGGAAGCTCAGGCTGGCCTCCAGCAGGATCACAAAGCCTACCTGCAGGGTCGCCAGCACGATGATGGAATTGACCACGTTGGGAAAGATGTGCCGCACGATGATGCGGAAGTCCGACGACCCCGCCACCTTGGCCCGTCCGATAAAGTCCTGGTTCTTGATGGCCAGCACCTCTCCCCTCACCTGCCGGGCGTAACGCGACCACAGGATGACGCAGATGACGAAAATTACCACGCCGAAACTGGGACCCCTGGCCGCCACTATGGCCAGGGCTAACAGGATGGCGGGTATGGAGAGGGCAATGTCCACACCTCGCATGATCAGCATGTCAGAGCGGCCGCCGAAGTAGCCGGCGACCAGCCCCAGCCCTACACCAACTACTCCGCTGATGGCAATTACCGTCAACGAGACCATCAGCACGTACTTGGCGCCGTGGATGATCCGACTCAATATGTCGCGGCCCTGCTTGTCAGTGCCCAGGAGGTACCTGGCGGAGCCTCCCTCCTGCCACGCCGGCGGCGTCAATCGCTCCGAAAACTGGCCCCGGGTGGGATGGTGGGGCGCCACATAGGAGGCAAAAAAGGCCGGAATTACCAGTACCACCACTATCACCGCCAGTGGTATCAGGGGGAAGCGCCGGGCTTCCCGAAGAAGGTGCCTAAACTACTGGGGGAGTACCAAGCGGGTTTTCGCGCTGGCGCAGTTATTTGCATGGTTGTCCACTCCTGATCTATTGGCGGGAACGGCGCTCCCCCCGTCTTCTAAGGAATAGGGGTTGTTACCCCCATCCTGACCTTCCCCCATCAAGGGGGAAGAGACTTTTAGGCCGATTTCCTAATAGCGAATCCTCGGGTCAAGGTAAGCGTAAAGAATGTCCACTATCAGGTTGGCAAAGATATAGATACCGGCGAAAGTGATTACAACTGCCTGGACTACCGGATAGTCCCGAGCGTTGATGGCCTGGATGGCCAAGAGGCCCGTGCCCGGCCAGGTGAAGACGCTCTCCGTGATCACCGCGCCGGTCATCAACTGTCCCGCCACGATGCCAAAGAAGGTCAGGGGAGGAATGGCAGCGTTCTTCAGGGCGTGCTTCCAGACTACCTTCCACTCCAGGAGGCCCTTGATTCGGGCCAGCTTGATGTACTCCGAGTCCAGCACTTCCAGCATGGCGGAGCGAACCAGGCGCATCATCGCCGCCACCTGGAACCAACCCAGCGTAATGGCGGGCAGGATCAGGTTCTTGCCCCCTCCCCGGCCTTGAGTGGGGAACAGGTCCAACTGGACCGCAAAAATGAAAATCAACACAATGCCCAGCCAGAAGGGCGGCAACGACTGGCCCGCCAGGGCAATCAGCTTCCCGATATAGTCGAAGATAGAGTCCTTCTTCACTGCCGAAAGGACCCCAACAGGCACGGCAATCAGCAGGCTGATGCCCATGGCAATGGCCGCCAACTGGAAAGTTGCGGGGAAGCGCTCAATCACAAGGCCGATAGCAGTCTTGTCAGCCCAGTTGATGGACTGTCCGAAGTCACCGCGCAATGCGTTACCCACAAATTTCAGGTATTGAATCGGCAGGGGCTGGTCCAGACCCAGAGAACGCTCCAGGGCCCTTTCCTGGGCCGGGCCGGCATCGAAGGGCAGGAACACATCGACGGGATTGCCGCTGATGCGGGCCAGGGCGAAAACAATGATGCTGACTATGAACAGCACCAGGAGTGCGTAAAGGCACCTGATTATTATGAACCGCTGCATTCCTCTACCTCGTTAAGAGTCCGCTCACCCTTACGGCGACACGGCCACAGCCAGGACGATGTTACTGCAGGAATCGTTCACCAACGTCTCTATCTGCTACCGCCTAATTCCCAAGCCTGGCGCCATACGTGTAAGGCAGAAGGCGCCCAAGGCTTGGACAAGGCCTTACCTCTACAGTCCATTCTCAAAATTTAAGCAAATATATGCCATCCCAAAGTTAGTGTCAACGAAAAGCCGAAGTGTCTAATGGCGGAACTCAAAACACAGCAGGACAACCCAGGCACATGTACTTAATCCGGCACCGGGCCTCCAGCAATAGGCTTAAGGAGTAAATACCTGGTCCCCTGATTCTGTCGATAATTTGTACGAAAATGTAGCAAATATATCGACAAATATATCGACTGATAAGGTATATTATGTTAAAGGCATTGAAGTTCTGAAGGCCGGTTCGGTATTGCAACATAATTGGACGCAATCTGCTGTGCGTGCTAGAATCGGTTGTGTTAATATAATCAATATTATGTTGGGTAGCACTACCTGGCGAGTAACGGGCAATTCAGGCTGAGTGGATTGCTCGGGTGGCGAGTAAATGGCCGCGCAGCTTTTTAACTGTCTCTCAAGGAGTAGGAGTTTGCCATGAAGCTAGTTGTCGTTGGGACGGGTCAAGGCGGTTCCAATATCGCTGATGAATTCGTAGCCTTGGGGCAGTGGGTGTGGAATAACCGGAGGGTGCGAATATTCACCGGTACCGAATCCGACCCACTAGCCAAGGGCGTTTTCGCGGTGAATTTAGGAGCCGGTGACCTATACGGTCTCGAGCATATTCCCCAGACGGATGACCATACCATACTGCTGGGCACGACGGATGAGTTCCGGGGCAGAGGCGCCGGCAAGGTCAACGCCGACGGCGCCGAGCAGGCACGGCGGGATTCCCGAAAGATCGTCTCCACTATCCGGGACCACGGAGACGTGTACTCGGCTGATGCCATAATGGTAATTGCCACCACCGCCGGCGGGACGGGTTCGGGTTCAGTGGGCGTCATTGTTGACATTCTCAAGGAAGAGTTCAAGAAGCCCGTTTATGCCATGCTAGTGCTGCCCTTTGAGAACCAGTACGACGAGCCGGACAGCGTGATCAACACCGCTACCTGTCTCAAGAAGGTGCTGGAAAACTCCAAGGCTGACGCGGTGTTCCTGGTGGACAACCAGAAGTTTGCCCGCAAACAGGATGCAATGGGTGTCAACTTCGCCACCATCAACCGGAAGATCGCCGATTCCTTCATGGATATCCTGTGCGTTGGCGAGGAGACAGACCGCCGTTTCATCGGTGAGGTATTGGACGCCAACGACGTCATCCGCATCCTGAAGGGTCCCACTGTTATCGGCGTCAGCCATGCGACAGTTCCCATGAGCAGGAAGCCCCGGGGTGGCGGCCTATTCGGTCGCATCCGAAACACTGAGCGGTCACAGCAGCATTTCTCTGTTTCCAAGGCCCAGATCGAAAGGGCCCAGACTGTTGTTACCCAGGCCCTGGCCGAGCTTTCCCTTGACTGCGAGTATTATGAAGACGGCAAGGTGCTTTACGACGCCCAGCACGTACTGGGGTTGTTCAGCGGGCCTGCCAACGAGGCGACGGAAGAAATCGTCGAGATGATGGACAACACCTTCGCCGAACTCGTTCCCGGAGCCGGTCGCCGCAAGGGAACCTACCCCGGGCGGATCTCTGACACTATCAGTGTTACCGCCATTGTGGCCAACATTGGCGAGGGTAAGGCCATGGACCGAATTGAATGGTTCTACCGCGAAGCCGCCAACATGATGAACACCTCCCGCGACCGACGGGAGGGCAGGGGCCGGCGCTGGGAGGACATCTCCAAACTGTCCGACGTGCTGCCCAACCTTTAATTTAAACTACTGAAAATGTGCGGCTCGGCAAGTTGTGCCGAGCCGCAAACGTTCCTTAATTTTTGGAGGCAAAATTGAGAGTCTCAAGAATGCCGG
Source organism: Dehalococcoidia bacterium (assembly GCA_964291565.2). GTDB lineage: Bacteria > Chloroflexota > Dehalococcoidia > Lucifugimonadales > UBA3495 > Bin22. The sequence continues at coordinate 2,287,413 of OZ219949.1, read as the reverse complement.
AGTATCGTGGCGGCTCCGGTTCACCCATTGTATTGATTTTGGTCCTGCTGGCCGTCCTGATTGTCGGCGGGGTGGTCATATTCCTGCTGTTGGGAAGCAACTCGGTTAGCCCCGCTCCTGTCGAGCCTACTCCGGCGCCCCAGCCTGTAGTGGAACGTAACCCAAGCGCGGTCATTCCCGCACCCGCACCTACGGTCCAGCCAATAGAAACCTCCAGCCCACAGGAGGAAATGCCGGGGTTCCAGCCGCCACAGGTGCTGTTTGGAGAAGTCCTGGCGCAGGGTTTTGTAGACCTGCAACTTCAAACCGGACAGGTTCGGACCTTTTACACCTTCCAGGTGGATACCAGCACCCAGAACATCATCCTGTTCTTCGCGCTGTATGACCCCACGGGGCAGGCGATCAGCCGCTCAATAGTGGTTGAGGATTACAGCCAGTCCGTGTTGATAGACAATGCCGAGCTTACCGTCTATTACCCCGATGCGCCGGCCACTGTCATCAGGTTTGACAAGGAGGAAGGGACGGTGGAGTCCAGCCAGTTCTACACGACACAGCCCCACGGCCCCGGTCTTTTCTCCTCCCAAATGAGAATAGCCCTTATCAAGCAGAACTTGCCGCTGGCGAACGCAGATGGCAACATTGGCGCCGACATGCAGCTTGACCCGACCGGTGTGGCCGATCTTTCCGGATATCGGATTACTATCAAGGATCCGGTTACGACTGAAACCGGCCTGACCGAAGTCCAGGAGATCATCGACCAGCTGGAGAGCCGGCGGCCCCGTTCCTAAGCTCCTGGCACGTTCCAGGCAACCCAACGACAACGACAACGCCGCGCAAATTAGCGCGGCGTTTCTCTTTGCGGGGCCAGCGCGCCAGGTAGCAAGTCGCTAGAGATCCCCCAGTTCGTCCAGGATCTTTTCATCCAGGGAAAAGCTCTCGGCGGCCGTGGGGAAGGAACCGTCGCGAACGTCATCGGCGTATTGAGAAAAGGCTTCGCTGATAACCTCGGCCAGTTTGGCGTACCGCCGGGCGTGGCGGGGAACGAAATCGGTGAACAGGCCAAGCATATCGTGGAGCACCTGCACCTGGCCGTCGCAGCCCGGACCTGCTCCAATCCCGATGGTTGGGATGGCAAGCCGCTCTGTGATGAACTTCGCCAAGGGAGCAGGCACCAGCTCCAGGACCACCGCATACGCTCCGGCGGCTTCTACAGCCAGCGCGTCCCTCACAAGTTGCCGCGCCTGCTCGACGGACCGTCCCCTGACCCGGTAGCCCCCGAAGGCGTTGACCGACTGGGGGGTAACGCCGATGTGGGCCATTACCGGGATGTCGCAGTCCACTATGCGCTGGATGGTTGAAGCGATGTTCTCTCCTCCTTCCAGCTTTACGGTGTGGGCGCCACCCTCCTGGAGCAATCGCGCCGCATTGCGCAAAGCCTGAGTGGGTTCTACCTGGTAGGTCATAAAGGGCAAGTCGGCAACTATGAGGGAGTTCTTGTTGCCCCGGGCGACCATCCTGGTATGATGGATGATGTCCTCCATGGTTACTGGAATGGTGGACTCGTAGCCCAGCACCACCATGCCCAGACTGTCACCTACCAGCACCACGGGAATGCCCGCCGAGTCAGCCAGGGCGGCAGTGGTGTAGTCGTAGGCAGTAATCATGGGAATTCGCTCGCCGCGTTCCTTCATTTCGGCAAGCTGCCTGACTGTTGTCTTGGCCATGCCTCCTACCTCTTGCCCAGTGGATAGTGAAAGCCTGCTTTTGCCACGGCATCCCGTATGGCTGATTCTTCCTCCGCTCCCAAGCCCCGTTGTCGGGCAATAGGAAGGGATAATTCAGTCAAGCCGCCATAGAGCGCTGCCACGGGCGGGCTGCTACGTTGCAGGGCCTCAAGGTGTTTCCCGACGGTGCTAACATCTCCACGCACCAGCGGCCCGGTAACGCTGGCCGCCGGCCCCAACAACTCCACGTTATCCAAGGTTGACCGTGAGATAGACAGCACCGCTTCCAGGGCCTCTTCCTTGGTGAATCCGCTGCCTTCCAGAGTCCTCAGGGCGGTTTTCAGCAAGGTGACCAGGTACCCGCAACTGAGGATGGCCGCGGCATGATAGAGGGGCCGACTGCCGTCTTCAACGGTAACGGCCCGTCCTCCCAGGTCCTTCGCCAGGGCGGTTAGAAAATCCTCCAGGTTGGGTCCCGCAGAGACAGCAAAGGTGACTCCCGTCAGCCTGTCCACAGCCTGGTCGGGACCGGCAATGCCGGCAAAGGTCTGGAAGGGGTGAAATGCCCCCGTCTCCGCACCCTGATCGGCGGCCGATTCAAGAAGTTCCCTGCCCGAGGCGCCACAGCAGTGCGCAACTTCCTGCCCCACCCGCCACCGCACGGACGCTGCCACCGATGAAATAGCCGAATCCGGCGTAGTGATGAACACCATGTCGCAGGCGTCCGCAACCTCCTGGGGTGATTCTACGGCACTGCACCCGGCTATAGACCCGGCCAGTGTCTCTGACGACTCTCTGCTACGGCTTGAAACTGCCCGCACGACGTAGCCCTTTCGGTGCAGGGCAAGGGACAGGCCCGATCCCAGGGTACCGGCGCCAATGAAACCTATACGCCTGCTGCCAGTATCAGTCGCCATGTCTTATTTCGCTCATCGCCGGAATGCCCCCCAGGCCCGTGGCGGCCTCGACGGCCCGAATAACAGCCTGGGCAGTTACTTCTACCGCCGCCGCTCCCAGTACCGTCAGGTCGGCCGGCGGGTGTCGATGGTTCGTTGCCATAGCAAACATGGTGTCGCCGTCGCGGGTGGTGTGGCAGGGCCTGATAGCCAGGGCCATCCCGTCGTGGCTGATCCGCGCCAGCCAGTTGGCCTCCTCTTTAGTAAGTGTGGCATCGGTTGCTATAACACCGATGGTTGTATTGCTCAGGGATGGCGCTGCATCGGTCGCTTCATCATCCTCGCGCAACAACGCCTGAACCGACGACTCCATACCGGCCTGATTGATGCGCCTGGGCCCAGCCAGGAGCTGACCGGTCCGGTGGTCTACCACGTCTCCCACCGCGTTGACCGCCATCAGCGCACTCACCCTGTTGCCATCGGGCATGGTCAAAGCTGCGCTGCCTATTCCACCTTTGACGGCCCGTTCGGGCCCCAGGATTTTGCCCACCGTAGCGCCGGTTCCGGCGCCCACTGTCCCTTCCACCACCGGGTCCTCGCCGGCGGCCCGGGCGGCGGCGTACCCATCGTCGGGGCCGGGGCGTACCTTGTCGGTTACCAGGTTCAAGTCAAACAGAATTGCCGAGGCCACAATGGGTACCAGGGCTCTCCCCACCCTGACGCCGATGTCTTCCTCCTCCAGGTACCGCATTACGCCGGAGGCCGCGTCAAGGCCGTAGGCGCTGCCGCCGCTTAAAACAACGGCGTGGACCCGGTCAACCCGACGCATGGGCTGGAGCAGGTCCGTCTCCCTGGTTCCGGGAGAACCGCCACGTACGTCGACGCCGCCCGAGGCGCCAGCGCGACAAAGGATAACGGTGCAGCCTGTGGCGTTGCCGAGATCGGTGTAATGGCCAACTTCCAGTCCGGACACCGAGGTTAGGGTGGAGTTCATGCTTTGCCCTCGTCCAACTTCATTGGAGGATGTGGGATGGTTGGGGGACAAAAAGAGAGCCGCGCCACCAACTGGCGCAGCCCTATCTCTTGCTGCTAAAGACAATGACATTCGATTTTAGCCGTCTCGGTCAACACAGGATCCCAGCGGCCCAACGTGCCTGGAGTGAGAATTACCAGATAACCCGGATGCTAACCCCCCGTTACGGGTGGATTGCAAGGGGGAGTTTAGGGGCAGGGTAGGTAGGTGTCAAGCTGATGAATATGACGATAAGGGAAGCGCAAAACTATTGGGAGACCCTCCTGAAGTCTGGTATCCTGCCTCTGTTTGCGGTCGGAGTAACTTTGCCCGAGTTACCTCGCACGTTCAGCCTTCTCGTCGCCTATCACCTGATGGTCTTGTGTTCTCCACTCCAGCCTACCCTTCTCAGGGAGAATCTCATAGCCTGTAACCTCGGCGCCCTTGCCCTGAATGCTGAATGGTATCGTCATTATCAGCATCAGCGTGGCACTCCTTCCCTCGCGAGAGTAAGAGACCACGCCGGGGACTTCGGCAGTCGCTTCTGCCGTCCATTGGCCGCTCTCAGTGACCGCTGCCCTAGTGTCAGTCCACTGTATCTCGCCCAGAGCAATGGTGCCTTCAATCGCCGGAGTAATTATCGTGGTGGGTATTCTGACCGCACCATCTGCCGCTTCAGATCCGGTTGACCCTATCTCGCTGTGGACAAATGCGGCTACTTCAAGAGCGAAGCCTTCAGCATTGGATTCCAAATAGGCAAGTGCGGTCACTTCAGCATCAGCCGGTGAGACAGACTTGGGACCTTCTGTTTCCCCTGGGAGAGGGGTGAGTATCGGGGGTGATTCCGTCATGTAAACTGCCAATGCGAGCCCACCCAAAAATCCTACAATCAGGGCAATCCGAATCCAACCACGTCTTCTATACACCTTTTGCTGCCCTGTGCTCACTTTTTCTTCCTGCCCTTTTTAGCTTCTGCTTAATTGGTTTTGCACTTCCCTCGTCCAGGTGGGCCGGGTGTGGGGTTAACGGATGCGATGGCGGCCCGCCTGGCGACTTGCTTTCACGCCCAACACCGCTTGAGCACTCACAAGAGTTCAGCTTGGGGCGGTCCTCCCGATTCCACATCGGCGATCAATTCTTCCGCATACCGCAGGACCTTGTCCTTCCGCTGGGGGGAAGTATTCCGACCTTCAAGATACAGCCCCAGGGCCTGCAGGGGTTGCAATCCCTCCGACTCGCCGCTGGAGAGGCGGGTGCGCCGAGCGCCTTCCACCTCCCGGCTGACGGCGGCGATGTAGTGAGCAGAGCGGAGGGCTTCGCGGATTTCGCCCTCCCTCAGCAGCGCGTCCGCCTCGGCAGGCAGCTTTATTCGGACCCGTACAACCGAGTCGGCAACGTCCCGGCGGGCGAGGGCTCGAAGCACTGCAGCGGTTGGGTCGGGTTCACCCGGAGGCACAGTCACATCGACAGTAACGAATTGGCGGGCGTTGACCGGATGGAAACTGAACTCGACAAGCCGCTGGCCCCGGGGAGCGGCAGGATCAATATCCACTACGCAGAATCCCTTTTCATCTCCCTCCTCGGAGAAGTCCACCCGCTGCAGGCTGCCGGAGTAAGCCATCACAGGACTCTCGCGCCGCAGCACCTGATGCTTGTGGACATGGCCCAGAGCTACATACTCCAGTTCAGGCCGGTGAAGAGCGCTGGCCAGGAGTACGTGGTCATTTCCCAACATCATTGAGCGTTCGGTACCCACGGTGGAACCGTTGATAGTGACGTGGCCGGTAAGAATGGCGGGCGTCTCCGGATCCAATTCGCTGATTCGCAAGGATATTGCGTCGGTCATCCGGCTCTCAATCTCGGCGCGAACCTGGTCGATGGTCAGACCTCTTGACTCTTCCCGGCTGATCAGTCGGCCGCGGCGGGGCCAGGGCACGGCCACTATCTGCAGGAGGCCGGCAGGGGTTTCCACATTGTAAGTCTGCAGGTTGTCGCCGATATGGACGTTGGGCACCTGCAAGGTAGGAAAGATTTCCACTGCATTAGCGCGGCTGCTGGCGTTGGGCAGGTCGTGGTTGCCGACGAGGAGAAAGACGGGAATACCGGCGGACGAAATGCGGTAGAGACGACTGGCGAACTCCCGTTGGTGAGTCTGCGAGGGGTCGCGCCCCTTGTAGGCGTCACCCGCCAGCAGAACGAGATCCACATGCTGGTTGACGGCATAGTCCACCACCTCGTCCAGGGCTGCCAGAAAGTCGGCCAGGCGAGTGGAAAGGCCGGTGGCTGGGTCTATCCGGCCGTAGTTTTCGACACCGATATGAAGGTCGGAGAAATGCAGTATTCGCAAGGTTTACCGTCCCAGTCGGGATGTGACAAATGACGGGTCAAGTATAGCAAAGGCATTTCTAGTATCCACGAAGAGGCACGAAAGGGGCAGGGCAGTCGCATTTTTCCTGCACCAGCACAACATTTTCCACAGGGACGTAGAGAACTCGGAGGTTGACAGCGATATTCTGTGCAACTCTACGGGCTCTGGGTCACTGTGGTCAGAGAATTCCTCAAAAGCGAATTGCCAGCACGGGCGCGCCGCAACCTTGACAGTTTCAGGGTTTGTAATCAATATTAGGCATACTTTAGTCGGAACGTTATTTCGGATAGCAATTGCTTAACATTAACCTAAAGCCCTCTGAACTGGCTTTCGGAAGCCACCGGATACACTATGCCTGGGTGATTGTGGCAGTTGGCGCGCTAATGCGCCTCAGTTCATCCAGCTTCCGCACCTCTTCCAGCATTCTCATTCCTCGCCTGGTGGAGACCTTCGGCTGGAGCTACGGCATGGTGGGCGGCGCCTTCGCCCTCCAGTGGGTGGTATCCGGCATGTTCGGGCCGCCCGCCGGCTGGCTGGGCGACCGGTTCGGGGTGCGGGTCGCCATGCTGGTGGGGGCCGCGCTGTTCACCGTGGGGATGGTGCTCACCGCCACGGTAACCAACATCTGGCTCTTTTACCTCTATTTTGGAATCGTTCTCAGTGCGGCCATGGGTATCTTCCAGGTGCCCCTTACCGCGGCTATAACCCAGTGGTTCCAGCGGCACCTGGGTCTGGGCATGGGCGTACTGCAGGCATCCCAGGGGCTGGGGCCTCTGGTGGCGGTGCCCATCATCGTCCTGATCATAGACCTATTTGGCGGCGGCGAAGCGGGACTGCGGGCGGCCTTCTGGGTACCTGGCATAATCGGCGGAGTGCTGATGCTCTTGCTGATTCGCCTGTTCTACACCGAGCCGGCTTCCATCGGCCTGCGCCCCCTGGGGGCTTCCGAGTCGGAGCCGATACGGCGTTTACAGAGCGGTCCGGCTGCCAAAATCAGGGCCAAGGTGTTCGTGAAGCAGGTACAGCGCACCTTCGCCTTCTGGAACCTGATTGGCATCCACTACTGGGGCTGCGCCGGCCACGCCATAGTCATGGTTTTCATCGTGGCAATGGCGGAAGAAGCCGGGGTGTCGGCGACTCTGGCGGCGGGCGTCTTCCTGACCCTGTCCGTATCCAGCACCCTCACCCGGTTCGCAGTGCCGGTACTGGCCGACCACCTGGGCAGCAAGGGCGTTATGGGTGTCTGCTTCTTCCTGCAGGTAGCCCCGGTGGCGCTGCTATTCTTCGCAGACAGCGTGTGGATGTTCTACCTGTTCGCGGTGCTGTTCGGCATTGGGTTCGGCGGGGAGATGACAGCTTTCCCCATAATCAATCGCCAGTACTACGGCAACGCCCCCATCGGCACCACCTACGGCTACCAGATGATGGGCGCCGGGGTGGGCATGGCCTCCGGAGCGGCCATCGGCGGCCTGCTGCGGGACTTTACGGAAGGATGGACCTATCCGTCCTTCATAGTTTCCGGGGACTTCACCGCCACCATTGCCGCTTCCCTGGTTCTGAGCGCCGTGGGCGTCGTCTCCATCGCGCTGCTGCCCAACACCGGTCGCCACCAGTTGCCGGACTGGGAGGAGTCGCTGCCCGAGGAGTTTCAGAGTGCGCCCCAGCCGGGGCGGGCCGGGGCCGCGGGGGATTAGGGAGGAAGAGCCGGACACTTGCGCCGGTGGGTTATGATATAAGGGACAACGGTTTCAGGTCACAAGAGCAAGTCCGCGCAAAGCGGGGAGACAGGAGGGGCTACCATGTTTGACTTGATTATCCGCAACGGCCAGGTGGTTACCCCGTGGGGCGTGGGCGACTGGGACGTGGCGATCCAGGGGGAGAAGATCGTCGCGGTGGCCGCCAATCATACCCTGACCGAAGAATCGACCCGCGTCATCGATGCCACAGGCAAAGTTGTTGTGCCCGGAGGCATTGAACCCCACGCCCACGTCTATGCTCCCATCATGGGACAAGGCGACCTGAAAACGGCGCCTCCCGAAGAGGTTAGCCGCGCCGCCCTGTTCGGCGGCACCACCACAATCCTCGACTTCGCCATCCAGTACCCAGGCATCGACATCAGCCAGGCCATCAACGAGCGGACGGGTGTCTGGCAAGGCAATTCCTACGCCGACTACGCACACCACCTGATGCTGCTGGGCGACATTTCCGACAACGTCCTGGGACAGCTTAACGAGCACATCCAGGACGGGTTCTCCAGTGTCAAGATTTTCACCACAAACATCCGTCCACCCAGCATGGCCGGCGAACCCAGGATGGTGCGCATGGGCCACCTGCACGACCTGATGGAGCAGGTGCAGCGCCACGGCGCCATGCTGATGGTCCACGCTGAAGACGACGACATGGTGCAGCACATGTACCGGAAGTTGACGGAACAGGAACAGACCGAGTGGTGGAATATGCACCTGGTCCACAGCAACGAGTCCGAGGATGTGTCCTTCCGGCGGGTGCTTCGGGTAGCCGAGTGGACCGGCGCGCCGGTCTATTTCGTCCACGTCAGCGCGCGCGAGGGCCTGACCGCAGTGCAGGAGGCTCGGGCTAACGGGCGCCCCGTGTACGGTGAGACCCTGCATAACTACTGCTGCTTCAATGCCGAGAACTACCGCGAAGAAAACGGCATGAAGTACCACACGTATCCGTCCTTGAAATCGGAAGAGGACCGGCGGGCCCTGTGGCGCGGCATAATTGATGGCGGCCTGAGCACCATGGCCACCGACGAGTACTGCACCTCGTGGGATGTAAAAATTTCGGGACGGCTGGTTACCGACGTAACCGGCGGGCACAACGGCGCCGAAACCCGCATGGGCGTAACCTTCAGTGAAGGTGTGTCCCGCCAGGGGATGTCCCTGCAGCGGTTTGTGGACGTTACGTCGGCCAACGCCGCCAAGATAATGGGCCTTTACCCGCGCAAGGGGGTAATCGCCCCGGGCAGTGATGCGGACATTGTGCTGATTGACCCCACTATTCGCCGCCCATTGACCATGGACGACTTCCATATCTCGGACTACAGCATTTGGGAGGGATTCGAGGCGGCGGGCTGGCCGGTAATGACCATTCTGCGCGGCATGGTAGCGGTGGAGGATGGCCGCCTGCGCACAGGCCACGGCAGCGGCAAGTTCGTACGCCGCAAGGTTGATGGAACGGTGTTGAATAGACCAGGGGCGTAGAGTGTACCGTCAGATGGGCCGCGTCATTCCTGGGTTGGCCGTGAACTTGACCCAGCCTGCCGAGGTTACCGCCTTCGCGGGAAGGACGGAGTGGGACGCTCGGAGACTGCGGCCTTGAGATTGATGACAACCCCCAGGGAAAAAGCACGGCCATCGCCTGCTTGTGAAGGTCAGAGGACACAAAAAAACTGGGCCGGGATTAATCCGGCCCAGTTTTGATTGCAGGTGCGGTTCGGGTTTTGCTGGCTGACTTCAGCACGGCGAAGAGCCGTTGGGTCGAAGGGAGCAGGGTTCCCCGTAACTTGGGGTTTGACCCGCTCTGCTGCCACCGCGAGGGCTTACCGCGCCCTGGCAAGGTAGGTGTCGGTGGCCCTTTGGAGACCGGCGCGGCGGTTACCCTGCAGGGACTCGCGCATGGCCGAGAAGCGAGTGTTGGATTCCTCTATCCCGGCAAGGCTGCCCTGGAAGCGGGGCATCACGTAGCGGGCGAAGAGTTCGTAGCTGTGGAACAGGTTCTCACGGGTGGTCCAGTCTTCGGCCCGCACCAGCAGACCGCCGAAGCCGCCGCTGGATTCCTGGAAGCGTTCAATTGCTGCGATAGCGTCGTCGGGCGTGCCCACGATCCACTGTCCGGCGTCCACCATGTAGTCGACTATTTCGTCCTGGGGCACGTCGGGGATGGGGTGGCCGTTGGTGCCGCCGGTGTACTCGGTTACCACCCTTCCTGCGCCCACGCGCACCTGCTCAAAGGCCTCCTCGCGGGTTGCCGCCAGATGGACGGGCACCGAAAGGCGCCACCCGCTGCGGCGGACCTCCTTACCGTGTTCCCGGGCCGATTCCTCGGCAATGTCCCACTGATCCTTGAGGGTGGTCTGCCTGATCATGGAGCGGGGCACGCTGAGGGACAGGACGTCGGCGCCGTGCTTGCCGGCCACAAATACACCGGCCGGCGACTGCACTGAGGCCACGGCCACGGGCAGGCAGGGCTTCTGGAAGGGGCGCAGCTGCAAGGAGGCTTCCCTCAACTTGAACCAGTCCGTCTCGCAGGTGACCGGTTCCTCTCCCTCGAACAGCTTCATAATGACGCTCAGGGACTCGTCCATCATTTCCCGCTGGCGTTCCGGGTCGATGCAGAACATGTAGGCGTCCGATGCCAAAGAGCCGGGGCCAACGCCCAACATTACACGGCCGCGAGTCAAGTGGTCCAGCAGCACCATGCGGTTGGCTACCATGTAGGGGTTGTGGTAGGGAAGGCTGACCACGCCGGTGCCCAAGCGCAGGCGGCTGGTACGGCCGGCGGCAGTGGCGATGAAGACTTCCGGGGAAGCAATGGTCTCCCAACCGCCGCTATGGTGCTCGCCGATCCAGGCCTCGTCGTAGCCCAGGGCGTCCAGCCATTCCAGCAGTTCCAGGTCACGCTCCAGAGCCAGAGTGGGGTTTTCGCCCACCCGGTGGAAGGGCGCCAGGAAGATTCCGAAGGTCATGTTGTCGGTAAGGGCCGTCATAGCTATCTCCTTCCGGGCAGGTTTGATGAGATTCTAGCATAATGGTTCCACGAATGGACACGAAGGTGCACCGATAGAAAGGGAATGCAGACCTGGAAGAAAGTTTGCGCTGGCCTGCGGACAAATCTTGCCCGACTCCGATGGCGGGCCAAAACCCTTTCCCGATTCTATCTACCAAACTTGATTGCCAGCAGCGATAATGCTATTATTTGCCCAGCTATGTTTGCCTCAAACTTATGTTGAGGAGGAGTACGGATGGCCGATAACGACATTGCCTTGATGGCTCACCTTATGCGGCGAGCCGGGTTTGGCGCCCAGTACGACGAAATTGTAGAGCGCGCCGAAAAGGGTTACGAGGCGACAGTTGAAGAGTTGCTCAATCCTACCGACGACTCTCACGGCATGGAGCTTGACCTGGCCGAGCGCAGCTTCCTGGAGTGGAACCACTTCATTCGGTGCGTGCCGGAATACGTCATGTGGCGGATGATCAATTCCAGGAACCAGCTGGAAGAGAAGATGATGCTGTTCTGGCACGGCATTCTCTGCACCGCCGACAGCAAGACCCAGAGCTACGTTACCTCTCAGGCCGAACTGGATATGCTCCGGAAGAACGGCATGGGCAATTTCCGGGACCTGCTGATTGAAATTTCCAGGGACCCGGCCATGATCTACTTCCTGGACAACTGTCTCAGCCACAAGGACAACATTAACGAGAATTATGGCCGTGAACTGCTGGAGCTTTTCTCCATGGGCGTAGGCATGGACGGCCAGTTCAACTACACCGAAGACGACGTCAAGGAATGCGCCCGGGCCTTTACCGGCTGGACCATTGGCAACAATATTCCAGGCCAGCCCTACGGCCGCTATCCTTCCCAGTTCGTCTACAACCCCGCCGACCATGACGAGGGCATGAAGACCTTCCTGGGTGAAACGGGCAACTTCAACGGCGAAGATGTAATCGACATCATCGTAAAGCAGCCGGCCACCGCTCGATTCATCTCCCGCCACATGTACAGTTACTTCGTGGCCGATGAGGGCGGGGTTCCCTCTTGGATGGAAACTCCCCCGCGGGATATGGACACCATCAAGATGCTGGAGGACGTGTACTTCAGCTCCGGATACGACCTCAAGGCCATGCTTCGGGCCCTGTTCAACTCGGACGCTTTCAAGGAGGCCCGATTCCAGCGCATCAAGGGTCCCATCGAATCCATAGTCAGCACTATCCGCCTGGCGGGAGACTGGACGACGCCCAAGCCCGGCTTCGAGATAATTTTCGACGAGATGAAGCACATGGGCCAGGAAATCCTCAATCCTCCCAGCGTGGAAGGCTGGCATACCGGCAAGGAGTGGATCGACGGCGGCACCCTGGTGCGTCGGATCAACTTTACCGCCGACTATGTGGGCGACCTGACTCAGCCCGGAATCCAGGACCTGGTCCAAAAGCTCCAGTCCGAAGGGCCGGTGATGTCCCCGGTGAACCTGGTGGACGGCTGCCTGCGGTTGCTGGGCTGCTACGAACTGGAGCCGGAGACTCGCCAGATGCTGATTAACCACGCTGATAAGAGCGGCGATCTGCCTACCGGCAACCCGGAATTTGCCGGGCAGGTAGCGCAGATGCTGCAGATGATCGTGGCCACCAAGGAATATCTTTACGCCTAACCGGACTTTCGGTTGGCCCGACCCCCGGAACAGGAACCCGAAAAGAGATCCAATAAGGAGAAGAAGATGACCTCCACCAAGAAAGATCCGGTACTGGTAATACTTCAAATGACCGGCGCCTACGATGCGCTGAACACCTTCGTACCCTACGGTGACCCCCATTATCAGGACTATCGCGATGTCCTGCGGCTTTCCGCTGACGACGTCCACGCCGTTGACGACTACGTAGGCTTCAATCCCGGCATGGGTCCCCTCAAGGAACTCTATGACCAGGGCAAGGTCGCCGTGATGCAGGGCATCGGTTATCCGAACCCCATCCGGTCCCACTTCCGCTCCCTGGACATCTGGCACACTGCCGAGCCCGACAAGATGGTCACTGACGGCTGGCTGGGCAAGGCCATCCGGGACCTGGACCCCAACAAGGAAAACATCCTGACCGCCGTCAACTTCGGCCGCGGCCTGCCCCGGGCCCTGGCAGCCCCTGGCGTCTCCGTAGCCTCGGTGGGCGACCTGGCCAGCTACGGTGTGTTGACCGGCATCGACGGCGAGGAAGAGCGCATGGACGCCCTGGACATCTTCGGGCGCATGTACTCTCCCATGATCGGCTCCGGCGCGGTTAACGACTACCTGTCCCAGACCGGTCTGGACGCACTGAGGGGCGCTGACATCCTGAAGACCGCCCCGGACATGTACTCCTCCAGCATTGAGTACGGCGGCAGTCCCTTCGCCCAGTGGCTGAAGAACATTGCCCAGGTGCACACCGCCGAGTTCGGCACCCGGGTGCTGTACACCGGCGTGAACCCCGGCACCTTCGACACCCATGCCAACCAGCACATCACCCTGCCCAGGCTGTGGGGCGATGTAACCACCGCCATCGGCGATTTCTACCAGGACCTGGTGGAACACAACGCCAATGAGGAAGTGGTAATGGTGGTCTTCACCGAGTTCGGCCGGCGGGTAAAGGAGAACGGGTCCGGCACCGACCACGGGTCCGGCGGCGTGGCTTTCATCATCGGCGACGCGGTCAAGGGCGGCCTATACGGCGAGTACCCGTCCCTGGAGCCCGACAAGCTGGACGAGGGAGACCTGCGGTGGAATAACGACTTCCGCAGCACCTACGCCACCCTGCTGGAAGACTGGATGGGCCTGGATGCCCAGCCGATCCTCAACGGCAACTTCGAGAAGTTCGACTTCATCAAGTAAGGACGAGGCATTAACGTCAAAGGCTGGCGGCGGCAGGCTGCCAGCCTTTATTTGTAAATGAGACTATCAGTGAGGAGAGATGGTTACTACAGAGATTGCTCCCATCACTTTCGAGTACAGCCATACCATAGGACGACAGGAAAACCGCAGTGGCTCCGGCTTCTTCTATCCGGTTGATATCGCCGTCAGCGGCAAGAACCAGCTGTCCGTCATCAGCCGTGGCTCCGAGACTCCGGCCTTCTTCCCCTGCAAGCGGGTGACGGTATTTACCGTGGACGAAGAGCTGCTGCAGGAGTTCGGGCAAAAGATTCCCCCCGAAGACGCTGATGAGAACGCCCCGGCAGGCACCTTTATGTGGCCCACCGCCCTTACTGTGGACGGCCAGGGCAACACCTTCGTGGCCGACGAGTGGCTGCAGCGCATTACCGTTTTTGACAAGGACGGGGAATGCACGGGCACCTGGGGCAAGCAGGGAAGCGGCGAGGGCGAGTTCAACAAACCTTCCGGCCTGGCCTGCGACAGCAACGGAGACGTCTACCTGGTGGACAGCTACAATCACCGGGTCCAGGTCTATACCGGCGAAGGCCAGTTCAAGTTCCAGTGGGGCAGCGAGGGCAATGGAGACGGCCAGTTCAGCTTCCCCTGGGGCATAGAGATTGACTACTCCGGTAACGTCTGGGTGGCCGACTGGCGTAACGACCGCATCCAGAAGTTCACTCCCGATGGCCAGTTCCTCATGAAGATTGGCACCACCGGGGATGGTGACGGCCAGCTAAACCGCCCCACCAAGGTGGCGGTGGACAAGGAAGGCATCATCTATGTGGCCGATTTCAAGAACGACCGGCTGCAGGTCTTCGACGCCGAGGGCAACTTCATGACCAAGCTGCTGGGCGAGGCCACCCTGTCAACCTGGGGACGGCAGCGGGTGATGCTGGACGCCACTATCGTCAAGGGACGGGAAATGGCCCACAACCTGCACGAGCGGGAAAAGCTGTTCCACGGCCCCATCTCCGTAGAGGTGGACGACGAGGGCCGCATCTTCGTGCTGGAATGCCCCCGCCAGCGTCTGCAGGTGTATCACAAGCAGCACGCTATTTTCGGCGGCGGCCAGCTTTAGCATTAACCCCAACCTCCATCGGATAGAAAGGAAGGGCCCCGGAGAATCTCCGGGGCCTCTCTCATACTCCGAGGACTGCCATTAACCACCACCAATAGAGACGCCCACCGGCGGGCTTAGTGAGCAAACAGCTCGCCCCTCACCCCCAAGCCTTATTCCATCAAGGGGCAGGTGGATCTTTAAATTGCCACTCATTGGGGTTAATTGCCGCTCGCCCGTGGAAAACTATAAAGAACGGAGGCGGGTCTTGCGACACCGCCTCCGTTCCCCACTGGTTTGGTCGGCGGTCGGACTCGCTGAATTGCAGTACAGCCCGGGCCGCCGTCGCTTGCCGGAGCTACTGGGAGTTGGCCAGTATCTCCTCCACGGAACCGTGCATGGGGTTCTCCCCGCCGAACGCCGTGCCCGAGACACCGCTCTCGAATTTGGCCAGAGCCAGGTCATATACGGGCTGGGGGTAGGGTATGTAGCCGACTTCGGCTGCCAGCGCCTGGCCTTCCTTGCTCAGGTAGTAGCGAATGAACTCCGCTATGTGCGGCGTCTGGGCCGCGTCGGCCCGCACGTAGATGAACAGCGGGCGGGACAGGGGCGCGTAGGTCCCGTTGTTGATCGCTTCGTCGGTGGGAGCGATACAGCCGGCTCCCCCGTCGATTTCGACCGCATTCAGCTTCTCGGCGTTCTCCACGTAGTAGGAATAGCCCAGGTAGCCCACGCCGTTCTTGCCGCCGGAAACGCCCTGGATGATCAGGTTGTCGTCCTCGGAAGCGGTGAAGTCCCCACGGGAAGCCCCCGACTCGCCGCCGATGGTTTCGGTGAAGTAATCGAAGGTGCCGGAGTCCACGCCCGGGGCGTACATTTCCATCTCGTCGGCAGGCCAGCCCGAACGCACTTGGTCCCACTGGGTCACCACGTCCTCAGCTTCCGGCGCCCACATGGTGTTCAGTTCCTCCACCGTCATGCACTGGGCCCAGGTGTTCTCCTTGTTGACAATGACGGTGAGGCCGTCAATGGCCACCGGTATCTCGATATACTCGACACCAGCATCGGCGCAAAGCTGGACCTCGCTGGCCTTGATGGGCCGGGAGGCGTCGGAGACATCGATCTCCCCATTGCAGAACTTCTTGAAACCGCCGCCGGTGCCGGAAACGCCGACGGTAACCCGCACGTTGCCGTCGGTCAGCTTGCCGAACTCTTCGGCCACGGCTTCGGTGATGGGGAAGACCGTGCTGGAACCGTCCACGTCTATGTCGCCCGACAGCGTGGCATACTCGCTCGTGTTCATGGCCACGGGCATGGCCGCGCCGCCGCTATTGGCAGATGACTGCTGGGATGAAGCAGTGGAACCGGTGGCCGCGCCGCCGCCACTGGCAGCTGTCTGCTGGGATGAAGCAGTGGAACCGGTGGCCGCGCCGCCGCTACTGGCGGCTGACTGCTGGGATGAGCCAGTGGAACCGGTGTCGCCGGCGGACGCTCCGCAGGCAATCAGGACCATTGAGATTGCGACGGCCCCAAGAATAAGGGGTATGGTCCAGCTCTTTACTTTCGAATACCGGAGTCTCGTGGGTAACATTCTTCCTCCTGTAGGTTCCGGTTGCGGTTTACCGAAGTTTTGACTGAAGCAAGGTCCGTTCCGGCCACTTTGGGCAGACCCGGCTTCTCCCAGAGCGGGACCGTGGTTGAAATTTCCCCAGGATTCCAGGATTACGGGTGAGAACACGCCCCCTGCTCATTCGCAGGCTAGTCTATGCCCCGTCTTTCAAGGGGCAATTAGATTGCTATTAACCCGTGTTTAAGGTCGGGTTAACTGTCAGTTAAATGGTATATTGCCGCCCCCGTCCCCGGAAGACATGGGATGCGCTCCCTCCAGTCCCGCCTGGCGGGCTGCGGTGGAATACCAGGCGCCCTGCACCAGGCAGCCTCAGGTTGTCCACTTGCCCGGCCGGACCCGTATGCGGAACCGGGCCGGGCTGGCCCGTTGGGGGCCCGGCGAACAACAAGGCGAAAGCGCCCCCGGATTGGACCCGTTTAACGAAGTGTTAACCCGCAGTTTACCGGTGAATGATGTGAAGTTAGAGTTTTACAACTATACTGGTAAGCCGCATTGCGCCGGAGGCCCGACAAATGCTGGTCTCGGATAAGAAAGGAATTTCAGGAATACCTTTGCTGAAACGGGTTGTTGCCGAACTGCTGGGCACCTACGGAATGGTATTCGCCGGTACCGGCGCCATCATGATCGACTCCCTGTCCGGGGGGAAAGTTACCCATCTGGGCATAGGCATCACCTTCGGCCTGATCGTGGCTGCCATGATCTTTACCTTCGGTTCCGTATCCGGCGCCCACATAAATCCGGCAGTAACCCTGGCCTTTACCATCACCCGGAGGCTGCGCTGGACCGTCGCCCTGTGCTACATACCCGCCCAGCTGGCCGGGGGCATCCTGGCCAGCCTCACCCTTTACTACCTGTTCGGCCCCACGGCCAGCATGGGGGCCACCCTGCCGGCTGGCAGCGTTCCGCAGTCCCTGGTCCTGGAAATCATCCTTACCTTCATCCTCATGGCGATAATCATGTCCCTTAGCCTGGAACCCCGAATTGTGGGGCCCGTAGCCGCCCTGGCCATTGGCGGCACCGTGGGCCTGGAGGCCATATTCGCCGGGCCCATCTCCGGCGCCTCCATGAACCCGGCCCGTTCCCTGGCCCCGGCCTTGGTGGGCTGGGAATGGCACGGCCACTGGGCTTACTGGGTTGGCCCCATGGCAGGGGCGACCCTGGGAGCGGTTACCTTGTGCTGGATCAGGGGCGTCAGAATAACGGGGGATGAAGATATGAAGTAAGCAGCGAGCGAACCGGCCAGGGCGGTGAGGCTGCCGGGCGGCAGCCCTGAAGAGCAACCGGCAGATTAGGCGCCATCTACCAGGCCCAGGCTGCCTCCGAAGTACTTTTCAGCAGCCATCATTGCTTTCACCCGGGGTGCCAAAATCCCCGTTGGGCATTGCGGTTGTGGCCCGGCACCAGTTAGCCTCATCGTCGTTGGCATCGGCATCCAGAAAACCCGGGTTCAAAGAAGTCGACGCCCCGGGGAGCAACAACCCTTCCTTGTATTCAACCCGGTCCACCACCCGACCGGCGGGTTCCACCAGTTCGATGACGCCTCCGTCGTTGGTCAGGCTAATTCCCTGGTACTCGTAGGCCGCGGCGATGCCGCCGTTGGCCGCCTCGTCCCCGTTGCGCGCCAGCACCATATAGCCGCCGGGCGGTACCGGCAATTCCACGGAAATCCGGTGCTCATAGTCACCGTCCTTGCGGACTGTCCACCCCTCCAGGTCCACCGCCCGATCCAAGTCCGGGTTATATACCTCGAACCACTCCCCCACCGCGTCCCTGACGGCCGACGGGTCCGGCATTATCTCGGTTATGACCAGGGAACCGGAAAATCGCTCCGGAGGCACTACGGAAGTGGATGCCGGTTCCGGCTGCCGAGTGGCAACGAGCACAGCGGATCCTCCTCCGTCCTCTTTTGCCAACCCCAATTCCTCCCGCAGGCGAGCCAGGTCCGAAGGCAACGTGCTAGCCCTGCCGTCTTCAATCAGCGTCACAGGCTGAGGGCATCGGGCCAGCATTTCCTCCAGGGCGGCCCACTCTGCGGCGGTGGCGGTCAGTCCCCACGCCGCCTTGACGGCAATCCAGTCCCGGGCGTACCGGCAGTGGTATGTGGCATCGGGTGGCTGCCACTCCTCGGGGCCCCTGGCGCCCTTGGCCCGGTTGGCCGTATTTTCAACGGCAACCAGGTGATAGTCGGTGGCCATGCTGTTGGCGTAGTCCTCCTTGCGTCCCTCGTCCCACTGCCAGCCGCCGGACAGGTGGGCGTTCTTCAGCGGCACCAGGTGGTCAATGTCAACGTCGCTGGCTTCCGTGAAGCTCTGGCCGGTGTAGGGGCCCTCCCACAGACCGGAAATGACGCGGCACCGCTCTTCGTTCTTGAAGGTGGGCGGTACGAGGGTCTCCTCGATAAGCACCTCGGCGCGGGTGTCCTGGCAGTCCTTGTCGGTATCGTTCCAGTGCTTCCAGTCGCTTCGGGAGTATTCAGGAAGATTGGAAGGTATTTCGGCAATCTCCAGCATGGGCACCGATACTGCATCTCCCGAATCTGGGGGAGCCGGTGCGAAGGAGGTAGCGGTTGGGACGCGAGTGTATGCTGGTACCGGCGTGGCTGTGGAGGGTTCGACGGTGGACGAAACGGCCCGGGAGATGGTGGGCAGTTCGATTTCGGGCAGGTCGGGCGCACCGGGACCGGCGCCGCAGGCCGTTGTCGCCAGGGCCAACAGGATGATGGGGACGAATAGCGCCAGGGAAAGGAAATGCGGGAAGACGCTCTTTTCACCCAAGCCTGTTTCGACCCAACCCATCGCCCCACCTCATCCCACTTTACGCCGGTGTGATGTGAATTTCCGGTAGCGTTCCGTTCCAGGTAGTTGGCACGGAGCGGAGGGGGGGTTGAAACCTTCCCTAGCTACCGTCTCGGCGCTATTCCGTGCCGGGCCACCTGAATTGGAACGCTATCGTCGCTTCTTGCTTATTCCAGTTTTCCACATTAGGGTGTCAATCCGCTAGGCAGGCTGCGGAGCGAAGTCAGGCGAGAGCATCAACCAGGTCTTTTGGTTGACTATCAGCCCCCGCACCGCCGGCAGGTACTTCCCCGTCCAGTCCGGGTCTGCAGCCACCTGGGCCCTGGCCTCGTCAAAATGGTCATAGTCCCGGTAACCCCAGATATGGACCACCTGGTTCAGTTCGCCCACCTCGCTGTAGTACCAGCCGGCCAGCTTAACCCCGTACCTGGCGCGGATGGGAATGGAAAGTTCCTCCACCGCCTTCATGTAATCGGGTATGGCCCCGGGCCGGAACGTGTATTGTCGGAAATCGTAGACCATGGTTATTCCTCCTATCTATGTGTTCTCCGTGAATAAACACGAACATTCGCAATGCAGTATAAGGGTTACTGGATTATTCGTCGCAATTCGTGGTAAGGAAACTTCCGGGAACTGCCAGCCTTTAGGGGCCCCTGCTTTCATTCGACGCCTGGCGGATGGCTGCCAAGAGTTGGTAGAGGTTGACGGAGGCGGGGAAGTTGGGTTGGACCTGTTGGCCGGTTACTCCGGTATGATGAGGATTGTCACCCCATCCGCTTGCCCCTGCTCTAACAGAGCGGGTTCGGCTTGGGGTGTCACTACCACAGCCCTGACCTGGTCCCCCGTAGCCCGGGCCAGGATGTCAGCCCGGCGGCTGGCCCGGGACAGGTCATCCTGGTCTGGCCCCAGGGAAATTTCCATGACGGCGTGGACGCCGTTCATACCCCGGAGGATGAGGTCCGAGTCGCTGAGGTCGACGCGCTCGTCGTCGGTAATCCTTCCGGCCGCCACAGCGTCCCGCATGGTGTTGTGGTACTGTTGGGGCGTCTGCCCCTGGGACAAGGCGATGTGGGCGCCCGCCAAACCGAGGCGTTCAGCCCTGGCCAGGGCTTTCTGTGCCGTCCGCCGTTCGTACGCGTCACCAGCCAAGTTGCCTTGGCGTGAGGTGAGCAGTCTTACCCGGTCGGTCAGCGGGGGCTCCCCCGGTTGAGGCTGTCCTACCACCGCTGGCAGCGTCAGCAGTGCTTGGGTCAGGACGTGCCGCTGAAGCTCACGGGCGAGATCAGGGTCCTGCTCCATGGCCTGCAGTATGTCCCGGAAGCTGTTGATGGGGACGTTCATGTCCAGTGTTCCTCTCCGAATAGCGCCGCTGCCGGTAAAACCGGGCAGCCGCGCTGCCCATCTTAACATCGTACCATGGTATTAAACTACTACCCCACCGCCACCTCCCGTCCTTCTTCCGAAGCCTGTCGTATTGCGTCAACCAGGTGGTGCAGGTTGACGGCGGCGGCAAAGTCGGGCTGGCAGTCCTGGCCCGAGCGGATGGCCTGGCCGAACTGGTAGTACATCTGGCCCACGTTGAAGGCCTCGCCCATGGGCATGCTCTCCAGGACGTTGACGAAGCGGCCGGGCACCTCCATCGGCTGCAGTGCTCCGGGGCCCTGCACCCCGCTCAACTCCATCTCTCGCAACTGGGGCGAATCCACCGACGTGCCTACCAGCGTTCCCTCGCTGCCGTAAATCTCCATTCTCAGTCCGCTGCCGGCCCAGGGATTGCTGGCCACGTGCACGGAGGCTACACCGCCATCCGTCAGCCTGCCGCTGACCAGGATGTTGTCCGGCGAAGTTACTGGCAGATGCTTGTCCGTGTCCGTCTCGTACCACTCCTTCGTCTGCGTCGAAACCACGCCTGAGACGTGACTGAAGTCGCCCACCACGTACCGCAGCGCGTCGATGCTGTGGCCGCAGGCAATGGTAAGGGTATGGGCGCCCAGTTCGTTGTCCCGCTGCCAGGTGCGGGTGGAGTGGCGCGATTGGGAGCCGTCCCGCACCAGGCTCAGGTGGCAGGACAGCACGTCGCCCACGTAGCCCTGCTCCACCAGTTCCTTCATGTACTTGATGGTGGGCGCTTCCCTTGCCTGCAACCCTACCAGGTTTCGCACGCCTTTTTCCCGGGCCAGGTCCGCCATCTCCTGGGCCTGGGCTGTGGTCTGCCCCAAGGGCCACTCGGTATAGACGTGCTTGCCGGCCTTCAGGGCCGCCATGGTCGGCTCGTAGTGCGACGGCACCCGCAGCACCACCGCCACGGCGTCTATTTCCGGGTGGTCTATCAGGTCCTGGTAGTTGTCAAATGCCATCCTGGCCCCGAAGGCTTTGGCCGATTCCTCGGCGCTTTCCATGCGGGTGGTGCAGACGGCGGTCAGCTCAAACTCGGGACTGGCCACCACCGCCGGCAGGTGGGAACGGGGCGCCCATCCCAGGTGAATGTTTGCGCCTATAATTCCCAGGCGTATTTTGCCGTTGGACGTTGACATTGGGTTTCCTCCTAAGCCTATTTTCCCGGCGCCGGTGGACCGGTTATAGACCGGTCTGGTGGGAAAACGCAAATTTGGTTTGGCCTAATTTACCATATATGGAAACCCGGGGCGGACGGGGAAACAATCTCAAAATCCCAACTTCGTGAATCTTCGCACCCCTTCGTGGATAGTTGAGCGGATTCCCCGTTATATAATGTTCCAAAATCGGTCCGCGTAAAGGCGGGGGAGGTACGCAAAAATGAGCATAACCGGGGGCGCCTTTGCCTTTACCGACAACCTGGAAATTTGTCGCATGCTCAACGGCCTCTGGCAGGTTTCCGGGGCCCACGGGCGCATAGACCCCACCGCGGCCCTGGCCAGCATGATTGAATACCACGACGCAGGCTTCACCACCTGGGACCTGGCGGACCACTACGGCCCCGCCGAGGACTTTATAGGCGAGTTCCGCCGCCGCCTGGCCGATGAGCGGGGTACGGAGGCCCTGGCCGAAGTCCAGGCATTCACCAAATGGGTGCCCCGCCCCGGCCCCATGACCCGCGAAATAGTCGAAAACAACGTGGACATATCCCTGAGGCGCATGGGCGTTGACTACCTGGACCTGCTCCAGTTCCACTGGTGGGAATACGGCGACGACCGTTACCTGGAAGCCCTGGGCCACCTGTCGGACCTGCGGGATGCGGGCAAGCTCCGCCACGTAGCCCTCACAAATTTCGACACCGAACACCTGCAAGTCATTGTTGATAACGGCATTAGGGTCGTCTCCAACCAGGTTCAGTATTCGCTGGTAGACCTGCGTCCCGCTCGCCGGATGGCGCCCTACTGCCAGGAGCAGGGAATTCACCTGTTGGCCTACGGCGCCTTCTGCGGAGGCCTGCTCTCCGAGCGGTACCTGGGCCAGCCCGAACCCACTGGCTTGGCCCTGGACACGGCCAGCCTGGGCAAGTACAAGCAGATGATTAACGCCTGGGGCGGCTGGAACCTGTTCAAGGAACTCCTGGCCTGCCTGAAGGCCATTGCCGACAAGCACGGCGCCAGCACCGCCAACGTGGCATCGCGGTACATCCTGGACCAACCGGCGGTGGCGGGGGTTATTGCCGGCGCCCGCCTGGGCATCACCCACCACCGGGAGGACAACGCCCGGGTGTTTGATCTGGTCCTGGACGCGGACGACGTGGCGGCAATAGAGGAGGTCACGGGCAGGGGCCGCGACTTGCTGGAATATATAGGGGACTGCGGGGATGAGTATCGTAGGCGGTAATCATTAGTTAACCTCCGTCCGCCACTCGGATTCGTGAGCCGGCAAACTGCTATAGGAGCGATTACACCCATGCATATCGGCGCCATCTTTCCCCAAACCGAAATTGGGTCCGACCCCGGGGCCATTCGCGAGTATGCCCAGGCGGCCGAGGAACTGGGTTACTCCCACCTGTTCATCGCCGACCACGTCCTGGGGGCAAGCTCGGACCATCATTCTCACGTGGCGGGCGGCTACTACACTCATCAGGCCATAATTCACGAGTCCTTCACCACCATGGGCTACCTGGCCGCCATCACCCACCGCATCGGGCTCACCACCGGCATACTCATCCTGCCCCAGCGGGCCACGGCCCTGGTGGCCAAGCAGGCGGCGGCGGTGGACGTGCTCAGCAACGGCCGCCTGCGTCTGGGCATCGGCGTGGGCTGGAACCACGTCGAATACGAGGCGCTGAACCGCAACTTTCGCGACCGGGGCCGCCGCAGCGAGGAGCAGATTGCCCTGATGCGGGAACTGTGGACCAAAGAGGTGGTGGATTTTCACGGTCGATGGCACCGGGTGGATAACGCGGGGATTAACCCCCTTCCGGTGCAGCGGCCCATACCCGTATGGCTCGGAGCGGGAAGCAGCGCCAGCCCCTTGCCGCCGGAACCGGTGCTGCGCCGCATCGCCACTATTTCCGATGGCTGGTTCCCGAATTTCGATCCCCAGGAACCGGGGCGGCAGGCAATTGCAACCCTCAGGGAATACGTGCGGGCATCCGGCCGGGAGGAATCGGCCGTGGGCATCGAAGGCCGCATCCGCATCGACGGCAAGCAGCCCGAAGACTGGGTGGACGAGGCCCGGGGCTGGCAGGAACTGGGCGCCGTCAGCATCACCGTGGAGGCCCGGCGCGGCGGCCTGGAGGGCGTGGAACAGCACATTGATGCCATAGTCCGGTTCCGTGAAGCGCTATCCGACCTGGGCGACTGGCAAGCCCTTGCTTGAAGCTGTTCCAGCCGGGCACTGCTGCCACAAATTGAACCGATTTGAGGGGCGGGCGTTTAGCTCGCCCCTCTTCTGTGTTCGGGGACCCAACGAGTTCGCAGGCCCCAAGTCACCTACCCGACCCTGGTCTCCTCCTTGGGCAGGGAGGAATTGCAACAAGCTAAAAAAACATTAACAAAAGACATACAAAATTGAGTTGTTTATTGCTTGACAAAATACTAGGGGTGTTATATCATCAATACAGATATTAAGAACCAGTCAGTATTACAATATTGACGGTTACTGGAGGGAATCATGAAGTTTAACGCTTCAATACACGAAGAACAGAACCGCGCAGGGCTGTTCGGCCGAGTAGCCCAAGACCTGTCGGCGGCCCTGGACTGGCTGACCGGTCCGGCCATGTCTGAGCAGGAGCGCAGTGAACGCGCCATGGCCGAGGTGCAGTGCCTTAAGTATGACACCAGCGCCCTGCACCTGCAGTAATTGAACGTACTCACAAACCAGAGGAGGAAATAATATGATTGAACAGAAAGACAGCACCACCGAAACCGGCTCGACCAATATCCTGGAGCGCATTGCCCAGAGCATCCTGATCGGGTATGCCTGGGTGTCCGGCCCCGGCATGAGCGAGCAGCAGCGCCTGGAGCAGGAAATCGCCAAAGCTCACGTTCTCGAAATGGAGCTGGAGAGCACCAGTATAGTCAGCTAGTCGACACCGTACATAGGCGTTCTCTAACAAGAGACCGGTCCCCGCCGAAATGGCGGGGACTTTCTCGTCTTCCTAGCAACAGACCACCGTTTATCCCCACAGGGACCTGACACCACCGTCACGGCGCGGACCATGCGGCTTGCTTTATTTGACTGCCATTGCACGCGATCGAGAGTCGCCGTGCTTCGCGAATTGAGGGAACCATTAATAGTTGACGAGCCACCTATTATACTTTATAATTAACTCAATAGTCATAAATCACAAGTAATTTCTGGGTTACAGGGGTCAAGGTAAGTGCACCGTCTTAACACTATGGATTGAGAGAGCGACCAGCCTTGACCGAAACAGGAGGATATACGATGGAGAAACAGGAGAACACTACCAATAATGCCGCGTCAGCCAACTGGCTGGAGCACATTGCCCAGGGCATACTGGTAGCCCACGCCTGGGTTGCCGGCCCTGCAATGACTGAGCGGGAGCGCACCCAGCGCAAGCTGATCCGGGCCGAAGCCGCCGGAAACAAGGGCTCCGGCATTACCGGCTAGATGCGTTTCAATCCCCTCAGGCTCCTGGATAAACCATTCCCTCGCTTCGGCGAGGGAATATTATTTCGGGTTGGTATGTGCGGTCGAAACTCGGAGATAGCCCCATCCCTCGGTAGGAAATCCGGGCAAAAGTTGACATAGTGAATCTTTTCACAGTTGATGTTAGTGAAAATAATCACCTTGGTATACTCGGCATAACTGGACTTGACACGCCTCATATCATAGTGTAGGATGGTTGATGTAAGGCAATTGGTCACCGGAGGTCAAGAATGCACATACACTTCCATCATAGCCATGACTATGAACACAACCTTCCCCACGATAAGCCATTCAGCCGTGTAACTCGAGACCTGGATACGGTTCTTGAATGGTTGACCGGAACAGGAATGACCGAGCAACAGCGTTCCGTCCGCAGTCAGGCCGAGGCGCTGAACGAAAAGTACGGCAGCGGCGTGTTGTAGCGTAGTCGGGCAATCCAGAGCAACAGTAATAGACCGGGAAGACCGGCAGAAAGGCTCAGTTCATTGAAGAGGAGGTGACACCATGGTAACTCTCGGACTGCAACAGGAAGTTGAGGAAATCAACCAGAAATTGGACGACAAGGTAACCCGGCAGGTGGCAGAAATCATGGAAGCCGCCGCAATCGATGAGGAACAGGATCGGGAGGTCGCTCCCGTTGCCCCTGCCTGGAAGTTTTCCATGCCATTTGCGGGAGTACGGTACTTCAGCTACGACTAGCGTACGTGGCTTCTTCTCCGCCCAGCCCGTACCCCGCAAATTCCAACCCCCCGGCAAGTCCGGGGGGCGTTCTCTTTGTCCCAGCAATTGGGTCCTTGGCTAATTTCCTGCCAGCCACGCCGGTCTCCCTCCTCCATCTCCCATTCGACGACTGGGACTGCAAATCCTTTATAATGACCGCAACAAACTGGAAGCCAACTCATCACACGGTAACTATCTATTCCGCCATTCACTTCAGCGAGGCCAGTGTTGCCAGACGAAACCGGCAATAGGCTAGACATTTCGTTACCCATCAATGGAATGACCTGTGCCGCCTGCGTTATGCATGTGGAGCACGCCCTGCAAGAGACGCCGGGTGTGCTGGCGGTCACCGTCAACCTGGCCACCGAAAAGGCGGCGGTGTCCCTCGAACGTGGGCCTGTACCGCTGGAAGCGCTGCACCATTCAATTACGGATGCAGGCTACGAAATCGACGCTTCAGAAGTAACCCTCAACGTGGGTGGAATGACCTGCGCCGCCTGCATTATGCATGTGGAACATGCCCTGAACGGAGTCCAAGGGGTCATGGACACCCAGGTCAACCTGGCAACAGAGCGGGCCCGGGTAAGCTACGTTACCGGCCTGGCTGGACTGTCCGATTTCCGGGAAGCCCTGGAAGACAGCGGCTACCGGTTGGAGGGCGTCGAGGGGGATGAACGTGACTCCGCGGCCGAACTGGAGCGCCTGGCGCGGACCGGGGAGATACGCTACTTCCGGAATCGCTGCGCCTTCGCCGTTGCCGTGGGTGTAGTTCTGCTCCTGGGGACCATGCACTTCTTCCCCTGGGTACCTTACCTGAACGGACTGCAGGCGGGCCCAATCGCGGTCTGGCCTTGGGTCCTGTGGTTATTGGCGACACCCGTCCAGTTCTGGGCTGGCTGGCCCTTCTACACTTCCGGCATACCGGCGCTGCGGCACGGCACCGCCAACATGCATACATTGGTGGCCCTGGGGTCGTCGGTGGCTTACGGCTACAGCGCCGTGATAACGGTAATTGCCGCCATGGCCCCGGACTGGCTCTCGGCAAGAGGAATCGGCTCCGCCGTTTATTTTGATACGGCGGCATTGATCATCGGCCTGATCCTGCTGGGACGTTTCCTGGAGGCCCGGGCCCGGGGCAGGACATCGGAGGCCATTCGACGGCTGATTGGGTTGCAGCCCAATACCGCAAGAGTTGTCCGAAATGGACAGGAGACTGAAGTACCGGTGGAAGACCTGGAGCTGGACGACTTGGTGGCAGTCCGCCCGGGCGAGCGGGTGCCCACCGACGGAAGCATCATAGAGGGTAGTTCAACCATCGACGAGTCCATGTTAACCGGCGAGAGTATGCCGGTGGACAAAGCGCCGGGGGCGACCGTCTACGGCGCTACCCTGAACCGCACGGGATACTTCCAGTTCCGAGTTACCGGCGTAGGCAGGGATACGGCGCTGGCCCAGATAATCCGACTGGTGGGGGAGGCCCAGGGCAGTCGGGCGCCAATACAACGGCTGGCCGACCGGGTGGCCTCCGTATTTGTGCCCGCCGTGGGCGCCGTGGCCGTGGCGGCTTTTCTGTTCTGGCTGGTCCTGGGGCCCGCGCCGGCGTTGACCTACGCCATCCTTACACTGGTGGCTGTGCTGATTATCGCCTGTCCCTGCGCCCTGGGGCTGGCCACGCCTACCGCCATAATCGTTGGCACGGGAAAGGGAGCCGAGCGGGGCATTCTCATTCGCAGCGCCCAGGCTCTTGAAACTGCCCACCGGGTTGATACGGTGGTTCTGGACAAGACAGGTACCCTGACCGAGGGAAAGCCGGTGGTGACGGACGTTGTCCCATCGGGCGATGGGGAATCGGAATCCAGGATGTTGCTGCTGGCGGCCGGTATTGAGTACGGGTCCGAGCACCCCCTGGCTTTGGCTATTGTCCAGGAGGCGGAGCGCCGGGGGATTGACCCCCCGGTGGTGACGGACTTCGAGGCATTGCCGGGGCAGGGTGTTACCGGCCAGGTGAATGGTCGCACGGTCCTGCTGGGCAATCCGGCATTGCTCACGAAGAGGGGCATAGGTTTGACAGGATTGTCACAAACGCTGGACCGGCTATCCCGCGAGGGTAAAACCCCTGTTGTAGTGGCGGAAGAAGGAATCGCCCTGGGGGCCATCGGACTGGCCGATTCGCCCAAAGCCGACTCCCGAGAATCGGTAGCCCGTCTGCGGGAAATGGGCCTGGAAGTAGTGATGCTGACCGGCGACAGTCGCCAGACGGCTCATCACGTGGCCGAGAGCCTGGGCATTGCCCGGGTGGAGGCGGAAACACTGCCCCGGGACAAGGTGGAGATCGTCCGGCGTCTGCAATCGGAGGGCAGAGTGGTAGCCATGGTTGGTGACGGCATCAATGACGCCCCGGCCCTGGTTCAAGCCGACGTGGGTTTGGCCATGGGCGCCGGCACCGACGTAGCCATGGAGTCGGCGGACATCACTCTTATGGGCAACGACGTGGGCAGTGTCATAACCGCACTGCGCCTTAGCCGACAGACCATGCGCGCCATCAAACAGAACCTGTTCTGGGCCTTCTTCTACAACGTAATGCTGATTCCGGTGGCGGCGGGGGTCCTGTACCCGGTATTCGCGGCCTTGGGCGGTGTACCCGACAGCCTGCAGTTCTTCTTCGGCGATCAAGGCTTCCTTAACCCCATCCTGGCAGCCCTGGCAATGGCCTTCAGCTCGGTAACCGTGGTCAGCAACTCGCTAAGGTTGAAAAAGGCCGGAGTGGAGTGAACTATGTCCAGCAGGGAATATTGGCCCTAGTGCCGGAACACACTGGGCGACGACGCTGTTCCAGAACCCTGCAACAGTCAGGCACAGGGCCGTGCCCCGCGCCCGTGAGTCCAGGCTCCAGTCGGCGAAGACCACTCGGCCAGGGGCGCTTCTGAGCATATCGGCAGCGTTCACGTTTGGGGGGAATTCCTGCCCTGAATCCGTCATACCGGCGAAAGCCGGCACTGGTGGCCAGGGTGTTCCACTTGTCACTGAACAGTCCATCCGGACTTGAAGCAACACCATACGAACGGTGGGGAACTCTCCCTTCCCCGGGCATCCCTCTACCCTCCTGGTAGTCTGTCGCCTTTGGATTGGTAGTTCGACGCTTTTGGCTTGGTAGTCTGACGCTTTTGGCTTGACGGGTAGTGTCCACGCTCACCCTGAGCATGTCGAAGGGCCACTCACCCATAGTTCGACAAGCCCGCCAAGGGTCCGCCGGAGGGGGATGGCCGCTCACTGCGAATGAACTTCCGGTTTATCCACCAATCAAACAGAGATGGGCCGCCAGTGACATTTCCCCCTTGCCACCCTGCCTGACATCCCTCCAACATAAGAATACAAAACCTGCGCCGGGGCGCGGGGGCAGCCCTTGTGGTCGCCCCGGCCAGGCATTGTCTCCCCTCTCCCTCTGGGAGTAAGGC
The DNA here is from genome assembly GCA_964291565.2 of Dehalococcoidia bacterium. Taxonomy (GTDB): domain Bacteria; phylum Chloroflexota; class Dehalococcoidia; order Lucifugimonadales; family UBA3495; genus Bin22. The sequence goes on along the minus strand of OZ219949.1, from coordinate 2,258,054 downwards.
CGAGGCGTGAGGGCCATGGCCCAAATCGGCCCAAAATGGCCCCAAATGGTCCGGGGAAACCGAGGACTCAGATAGGAATTCCAGCCGATTCGGCCCACGATTCGGCCCATTTCACCGCTGTCTAACCCCGGTCCCACATACGAAACGGTCCAAAATGGCCCAAAATGGCACGGAATATTAAAAAAGTCACTTTAATCAGTATTGGCCCTCAATGCTGGATAAACGGATGAGGGCCGCCGTCATGACCCTCTGCTGGACGATGCCCGGTCCTCGGCTGCTCCCGAAACTGGTAAGAATCGGTGAGCCGCCGCGCCCCGTCCACCTCAGGCGGTCATTCCGGCGTCCACCTCCGTCGGAGAATCCAAACTGGTTAAAGGGAATACAGACCGAAAGTAACATGGGCTTCTGAATGCCTGCATTCGCCGGTATGACGGGTTGAGCCAGTAAGGAAATACCCTTACTTCTGACCAATTACGAGCATATCTGCCGCCTGTCCCGCCATTGGTCTCTGTGTTATACTTTTCGCCTGTTGAAAGCTACGACTTCAGTAAGGGGGAGCCTTGCATGGCCGGTGTTATTGAGTTTGTTGACGGTGGGACGATAACTACCCCGCAGGGCTTCATGGCCGGCGCCACATACGCTGGCCTGAAAACCTTTGCCGAGGACAAGCTGGACCTGGGAATCCTGTTTTCCGAGACCCCTTGCAACACCGCCGGCGTCTTCACCACGAGCACGGTCGTTTCCCCTGGCGTTACGGTTGACAAGGAGCGCCTGGCCCAGGGAATCCCCCTGCGCGGTTTGATTGTCAACGCTGGCATAGCCAACACCTGCGTGGGAGAACAAGGCTATATCGACGCCGTCGAAATGACCGGCCTGGCCGCAACCAAGACCGGGGTCAGTCCTGAGGAAGTCCTCGTCTGCAGCACCGGCGTCATCGGCGTTGAACTGCCAATGGCGCTGATTCGAGACGGAGTGGAGCAGATTGAACTGCGGGGAGCCGGTGGAAACGATATGGCCCGGGCCATTATGACTACGGATACGCGTCCCAAGGAAGTGGCCGTTTCTTTTGAAATCGACGAACACCTGGTCCGGCTGGGGGGCATAGCCAAGGGATCCGGCATGATCCACCCCAACATGGCCACTATGCTCTCCTTCCTGACCACCGACGCCGCCGTGGAGCCGGGCTTCCTGCAGAGGGCCCTGAGCCAGGTCGCCGACGAAACTTACAACATGCTGACGGTGGACGGCGACAGCAGCACCAATGATACGGTCCTCATAATGGCCAACGGGGCCGCCCACAACCACGAAATAACCGAGGGCACCCTGGCCGCCGAGGCTTTCATGGAAGCCTTGAGCCAGGTGTGCACCTACCTCACCCGCGAACTGGCGCGGGATGGCGAGGGCGCTTCCCATCTGATAGTGGTGGAGGTGGCCGGGGCCGCTGACACCGCCGACGCCCGCGCCGCAGCCAAGACCATCGCTTCGTCCAGCCTGGTCAAGTCTGCTGTTTATGGAACCGACCCCAACTGGGGACGGGTGCTGGCTGCCCTGGGGCGCAGCGGCGCCGCTGCGGACGAAGCCAGGATTGACCTCTTTGTCAACGGCGTCTGCATCATGGAAGCGGGCAAGCCCATTCCATTCCATCGCGACGCTGTGGTGGCGCTGATGAAGCGGCCCGAGGTTACCTTCCGGCTGCAGCTCAACCTGGGCGAGGGCGACGCTACGGCCTGGGGCTGCGACTTGACCGAGGAGTATGTAATCATCAACAGCGCCTACACTACGTAGGGCGCCTTTCCGGCCTGCCCTGAGCGGCCCTGGCCGTGAATTAGGGAATGGCAGAAACGGTCTGCCGTTAAGCTGAAGTCAAAATCCTCCCAGCGCTGCCGGCGACAATTGTTGGGGGGATTCTTAAGTTTGCTGGTAATGTCCAGCAATCCTACCTGGAGGTTGGCGTGGCCGACCGGCTATCAAATCCCCCCATAGTAGTCAAAATCGGGGGCAGCACCCTGGGAAATAACGATACCAGCCTGAAGGACCTGGTGGCGCTTCAGCAACAGGGACGCAACGTGGTAGTAGTACATGGCGGCGGCCCCGTTATTTCGCAGTGGATGCAGCGGCAGGGTATCGCCCCCCGGTTCGTCAACGGGCTACGGGTAACCGACGCGGAGAGCCTGGACATAGTAGTGGCCGTTTTGACGGGCCTGGTTAACAAGGAACTGGTGACTATCATGCACGGGCTGGGCGCGCGGGTGCTGGGCATGAGTGGCATTGACGCCGGAATCCTGGAAGCCCGGGTTGCCAACCCGGACCTGGGTTACGTGGGAGAAATAACCCGCGTTAATGCAGAACCCATCAAAGCCGTCCTGGCCGGAGGGTACATTCCCATGCTGGCGCCCCTGGCCATGCAGGAGCGGGACGGGTCGGAACACTCCGGCGGAGCACTGAACATCAACGGCGATACGGTGGCCGGGGAACTGGCCCACGCCATGGGGGCGAATCACCTCATCTTCCTTACGGATGTTCCCGGGGTTATGGACGGCAACGGGCGGGTGATGGCGCGCCTGAACCGCCGTCGGGCCAGCCTGCTGTTAAACTCGGACGTCGTCCGTGGCGGCATGATTCCCAAGCTGGAGGCCTGTGTGCGCGCCCTGGAATCCGCCCCAGTGGCCGATATTGTCGACGGCCGGGAGCCGGGTGCCTTGCTGAGGTGCCTGGAAGACGAAGGGGGCGGCACCCGCATCGTGGGCTAAGGGCAGCTAATACCGATGATGCCGAGAAAGATCTCAAAACCCACCGGCCAACCCATTTTCCATAGCGTCGTCCAGAGCAGCTACCCGTGAGTCACGACCTGGCCAACGATGCCGACCCGGTGCCGGGTCCCCCGCTGCCCGGGATTTCAGCCGGTGCTTATGCCCTTTTCCGCCGCTGGTCGTCGATACTGGTAATAGCGGGAATCGTTATTGCGGCGATATGGTATTCCATCGGCGTCTACGCCGAATACCTGTGGCACGACCACCTGGGCTACGGCCTGCCTTACCTCTACATTACCCTTATTCGCACCGCGCTGTTCATCATCCCCAGCCTGCTGGCGGCCACCCTCATTTCGCTCAACGTCTACCTGGCCCTGCCGCTGGCAATGGGGCCCATAGCCCGCCCCCTGCCCATAGACTTCCTTCGCCTGTGCCTGGCGCTGCTGCGGACATTCATTTACATCTGCCTGCTGGTAGGCGGACTCACCTTCGGGGCGCAGGCCGCCCAGCACTGGGAAGTGGTTATCCTGCTGTTGAACCAACTACCCTTTGGGATCAGCGACCCCCAGTTTGGGTTGGACATATCCTTTTACGCCGTTACCCTGCAGGCCCTTCGGGCGATCCAAGGGTGGTTCTTCTGGCTCACCATCACGGTAATAGGGATGTCAGTGGGCCTCTATGGGTTCATCTATGTTCTCCGGGGACTGAATTTTGTCCTGGCTCCCCGTACACTTCAGCAGATTGCAGGCCTGGGCATCTGCCTGATGCTTACCCTGGTATTCCACCACATTTTGAGCGTTTACGAATTGACCTTTTCCGAAGGTGGAGTGGTTACCGGGGCAACTTACACTGACATCAACGCCCGCATACCGGTTTACTGGTTCCTGGCGGGAATCGCCCTGCTGGGCGCGGTGGGATTCGGGGTCAGCATTCGCTACGTCGGTCTGCGTTTGATGGCCGGCGCCTTCACCCTTTGGCTCATCATGTTCCTGCTGGCGGGCGTCCTTTATCCCGCACTGTTCCAGCGGTTCCGGGTCAATCCCGACGAGTTCGCCCGGGAACAGCCCTTCATCCAGCGCAACATCGAGGCGACCCGGGCCGCCTACGGCTTGGACACCGTGCAAAAGATTGTCTATCCCGTCAACGAGTCTCTTACTGAAGAGACCCTGCGAGGACACCGCAGCGCCATTGAGAATATCAGGTTGTGGGACGCGTCCCCGTTGCTTGCTGCCTACAACCAGCTTCAGTTCATGGAGCTATACTACAACTTCGTAAACACCGACTCGGACCGCTACATAGTTGATGGAAAGTTACAGCAGGTGTTGATTGGAACGAGGGAACTGGACCAGGAGCGGTTACCTGCCGACGCCCAGAACTGGGTAAACCAGCGTTTGCAATACACCCACGGCTATGGCGTGTCCATGACTCCGGCCACCGGATACACGCTGGGAGAGGGTCGGCCCGAGTATTTCATTCAAGACATACCCATCAAGAGCGTACTGCCCGTTTCCCGTCCTGAAGTTTATTACGGTGAGTCGCCTGTCGAATTCGCCATAGTTAACGGAGGGATGCGGGAGGTTAACCCCAGGTCCGAAGCATGGAATTACGACGGCGAAGGCGGCGTTCCCCTGGACTCCTACGTCCGTCGCCTGCTTTATGCCCTGAAGTTCGGCGACGTGAACATCGCCCTGAGCGACCAGGTAACCGGTAACAGTCGCATCCAGTTTCACCGGCATGTGCGGGAGCGAGTAGAGACCATAGCGCCCTTTTTGAAACTCGACAGAGACCCTTATCCCGTGCTGGACAACTCTGGGAAACTATGGTGGATCCAGGACGCATACACCGTTACCGACGGCTACCCCTATTCCACAGGCGCCGAAGAGGGGTTCAATTACATTCGGAACAGCGTCAAGGCGGTTATTGACGCCTTCAACGGTGGGGTAACCCTGTACGTTATGGACCCGGATGACCCTATATTGCAAATGTACCGGGGCGCCGTTCCGGCCCTGTTTCAACCCTTCGAGGAAATGCCGCAGGACCTGCAGCCGCACATCCGTTATCCCGTAACTCTGTTTTCGGCCCAGGCAAACATGTACCTGCGGTATCACGTTACCGACCCCCAGGTATTCTTCAACCAGGCCGAACAGTGGGACATTCCGCTGGAAACTCGGCTGGGGAAGGACGGGGTCCGTGTAACACCCGCCTATGTGCTGCTGCCACTGCCAGGCGAGGCCAAGGAGGAGTTTATTCTCCAGATGCCCTTTTCCCCGGCGGGTGAGAAGAAGAACCTGGTAGGCCTGCTGGTGGCACGCAATGACCCGCCCAACTACGGTCAGCTTCGCAGTTACCACCTTCCTGACGACCGCCAAATTGACGGTCCCAGCCAGGTGGAAGCTCGAATTGAAAATGACCAGGACTTCTCCCAGTTGTTCACCTTGTGGCAGGGGGCCGGTTCCGAGATAATTCGGGGACGACTCCTGGCTATTCCCATTGCTGATACAATTGTCTACGTTGAACCGCTGTATCTGCAGTCCGAGTTCCTGGAATTTCCTGAACTGAAAAAGGTTATACTGGCGGACAATACCAACCTGGTTATGGCCGACACCATGGCGGAAGGCGTGGCCCGCCTTACGGGATCCGATTACGGGCCAACACCATCTCAGCCCGTCGTCGGTGGAACGATCACCCCAGACCAGTTAGAGCAACTGGACCAAATTGAGGCAACAATAGATGAGCTAGGAGAAGCTCTGGAGGACCTGGAGAGGTCCCTGCAAAATCTACGCAACACCTTGGGAGGTAACTCGCCATGACCACCGGCAAAAGCAACAGCGAATGGATTGCCATAGAGAACAAGTACTACGCGCAGACGGTGCGCCGTCAACCCGTGGTAATCGTTAGGGGCGAAGGCACTCGGGTCTGGGACGCCGACGGCAAGGAATACCTGGACTTCGTCGCAGGCTGGGCCGTCAACCAGCTGGGCCACAGCCATCCTGCCATCACCCAGGCCATAGCCGAGCAGGCCGGAACGCTGCTGCAGACGTCCAACCAGTTCTACACCGTGCCCCAGTTGCAGCTGGCCGAGATGCTGATAGAGAACAGCTGCCTGGACCTGGTCTTCTTCGGCAACAGCGGCGCCGAGGCCGTGGAGGGGGCAATGAAGCTGGCCCGCCGCTACGGGAAGCTGCACCGCGACGGCGCCTACGAAATCATCACTGCCTTCAACTCCTTCCACGGGCGCACCCAGGCCACCGTCGCCGCCACCGGGCAGCCCCATTACCAGGAAAATTTCGCTCCCCTGCTGCCGGGCTTTGTCCACGTGGACTACAACGACGTTGAAGGGGTAATGAACGCCACGTCCGACCGCACCGCAGCCGTAATGGTGGAGCCGGTACAGGGCGAAGCGGGCGTCGTTATTCCGGACGACGACTACCTACAGCGCCTGCGCCAGTGGTGCGACAGCCAGGGAATTCTGCTGATTCTGGACGAGGTGCAGACAGGTATGGGGCGGCTGGGCAGCCTGTTTGGTTACCAGGAGTACGGAGTGGAGCCGGACGTGATGACCCTGGCCAAGGGGCTGGGTTACGGTGTACCCATCGGCGCCTTCCTGTCCAAGGCCCACTGCCAGGCCCTGGTGCCAGGGGACCACGGGTCCACCTTCGGGGGCAACGCCCTGACCACGGCCACGGGCTATGCCGGCACCAAATTCCTGATCGAAAATGACATCCCCGGCCATGTAAAACAGATGGAATCGCACTTGCTGGGCAGGCTGAACGACGTCAAGGACCGCTTTGGTATCGTTACCGAGGTGCGCGGCAAGGGCCTGCTGGCCGCCATGGACTTCGACGAAGCCATCTCCGGGCAGGTTTTGACCAACTGCAACGAGGCTGGCCTGCTGCTCAACGGTCCGCGACCCAACACCATCCGCTTCATGCCCCCCCTGACCATCACCCCCGAGGAGATCGACGAGGGCGTGGGCCGGTTGGAGGAGGCGCTGGGCAAGATTTAGGGGGAGTCGTTACAGGCATAACCGGAGAGAATATGCCATGAAGACCTTTTCAGCGACATACAAAGGCAACCGATTGCTGGAGCTAAAAGTTGACGTTCTCCTGGATGAGGACACAGAGGTTCTGGTGGTGGTCCCAGAGGTGGAAGACACGGAAGAATCCGTTTGGGCCTTGCTCGCAACCCAGGAGTTCGTTAAGGGCTACGGGGAGGCTGACTCGGTGTACGACAACCTGTGAATCGTCCTGGTTTCCGTAGAGGGGAAGTAGTGTTGCTTTCCTTCCCATTTACAAACATCATTGAAACCAGAAATCGTCCTGCCTTGGTACTTCTCGACACAGGGGATGCCGATATTGTTGTAGCCCGAATAACAAGCCAGCCAGCGCGTACTACTCATGACACGGTAATTCTCGAATGGCAGGGCGCTGGGCTGTTGTTGCCATCAATCGCAAGACTGGACAAGCTTGCGACATTGGGGAAAGGCTTAGTAAGTCGAAGGCTGGGAGCGCTTGCGCCGGTTGATGAGGCCAGAGTGATGGAATCCTTAAGGTCTCTCTGGCAACTTCACTGAAAATACAGAATCACGAACCTTCCCTGCGAGGCTTGTGTATGGCTGCCCAGATAAGCAATTCGGAGGTATTTCATCACCCATGCCAAACGACAAGATCGTCCTGGCTTACAGCGGTGGCCTGGACACTTCGGTGGCTGTGCCCTGGCTCAAGGAACAGTACGGCGCCGACGTAATTACCCTGACCATAGACCTGGGCATGGTGGACCTGGAGGCCATCAGGCAGCGGGCCATGCAGGTGGGCGCTGCCAATGCCCTCACCGTGGACGGCAAGGAAACCCTGGTTAACGAGTTTCTGTTTCCCGCCCTGCAGGCCGGGGCCATCTACGAGGAACAGTACCCCCTGGCCACCGCCCTGGGCCGTCCCCTCATTGCCCGCTACCTGGTGGAAGCGGCCCGGGCCGAGGGCGCCTATGCCGTGGCCCACGGCTGCACTGGCAAGGGCAACGACCAGGTCCGCATTGACGTGGGCGTGGCCGCCCTGGCCCCCGAGCTGAAGGTCATCGCCCCCATTCGCGACTGGGGAATGAGCCGGGAGGACGAAATCGAGTACGGCCAGGCCCGCAACCTGCCCATCAACGCCAGCCGCAGCCGCTTCTCCGTGGACGAAAACCTGTGGGGCCGCAGCGCCGAGGCCGGCGAACTGGAAGATCCCTGGCTGGAACCCCCAGAAGACGCCTACGACTGGACCCAAGCCGCAGCCAGCGCGCCCGACCAGCCTGCATACGTGGAAATCCATTTCGACCAGGGCATCCCCACGGCCCTGGACGGCGAAAGCATGAACGGGGTTGACCTGATACGCCACCTGAACGCGCTGGCCGGACAGCACGGAGTGGGTAGGGTTGACCACGTGGAAAACCGTTTGGTGGGCATCAAGTCCCGCGAGGTGTACGAGACCCCGGCGGCGGTAACCCTGCACGCTGCCCACAAGGCCCTGGAAACCCTGACCCTGAGCAAGGACCAGGCCCGCCTGAAGGCCCAGATTGCCACGCAATACGCCGACATGGTCTACAACGGCCTGTGGTTCACCCACCACCGCCTCGACATGGACGCCTACGTGCAGAGCACTCAGCGTTTCGTCACCGGCGACGTAAGGGTGAGAATGCACAAGGGCACCTGCACCGTGGTGGGCCGCTCAGCGCCCCAGGCTCTGTACAACTACAACCTGGCCACCTACGACCGGGAAGACCAGTTCGACCACTCGGCAGCCGCCGGGTTCATCGACATATTCGGCCTGCCGGTAAGGACCCAGAACCAGGCGCAGGGATAGGCAGGTTGGAGATGAGTGATGGAAAGATTCATGACTCTAAAAGAGATTGAAGAGACCTTCACATCTGAATGGGTGCTGGTGGCAGACCCAGAGCTTACCCCGCAATGCGAGGTAATAGGTGGAAAGGTCATTTACCACTGCATGGACAGGGATGAACTGTACCGCAAAATGGGCGAATTGAAGCCAACGCGATCGGCAATCCTGTACACTGGTTCGGTTCCAGACGACTTGGTTCTCATGCTATGACCCTTCGTTTCGACCCCGACGGCGGCACCATTGTAGTAACAGCGGTTATCACTGGACTTGCAACTGAAGCGGCAGCGCGTTTGGCTCTCGATACTGGCGCCAACATGACAATGCTGAACAGTGAACTGGCATCCAATCTAGGTTATAACCTGGAATCTCCTGACAGAGTGGTGAGGATCGCTACGGCCAGTGGAATCGTTAACGCACCTCAAATTACCATCAGAAGGATTGTAGCCCTGGAACAGCAACGACCAAATTTCCCTATCATTTGCCAGAGTTTGCCAAGGGGTGTAAGCGTTGACGGCCTCCTCGGCCTCGACTTCTTTCGCAGCCAAAGGCTTACCATAGACTTTCGTGAAGGACTCATTACGCTGGATTAGAAAATCTCACTCAAAGCAATACCTGGAGGACTTATGACCCTTGCCGAAAGAATGTACAACCTGGGCACCGAGACCGCCTTCGAGGTTCTGGCCAAGGCGCGCGCCCTCGAGGCCCAGGGTAGGGAAATCATCCACCTGGAGATCGGCGAGCCCGACTTCGACACCCCCAGGCACATTGTCGAAGCCGGTATTCGCGCTCTGCAGGAGGGCTACACTCACTATGGCCCCACCCCCGGCCTGCCCGAACTGCGCGAGGCCGTCGCCCGCAACAGCCGGGAGGTTCGGGGCATTGATACCAACCCCGGGCAGGTAGTCGTCACCCCCGGCGCCAAGCCCATCATGTTCTACGTCATCCTGGCCCTGGCCGAACCCGGCGCCGAGGTCATCTACCCCAACCCCGGCTTTCCCATCTACGAGTCCATGATCCGTTTCTCCGGCGCCACCCCGGTGCCCATGCAACTGCTGGAGGAAAAGGACTACCACCCCGACCTGGACGACCTGGCCTCCAAGATTACCGACCGCACCAGGCTCATCATCGTCAACTCGCCGGAGAACCCGTGCGGATCGGCTCTGAACAGGGACGAGCTGGAGACCATCGCCAACCTGGCCCGGGGCCGCGACCTGTACGTCATGGCCGACGAAATCTACAAGGATATTCTCTACACCGGCGAGCACTTCAGCATCGCCGCCTTCCCCGACATGGCAAAACAGACCGTCATCCTGGACGGCTTCTCCAAGAGCTACGCCATGACCGGCTGGCGGCTGGGCTACGGCATCATGCCCGAGGAACTGGTGCCTCACATCACCCGGCTGGCAGTGAACAGCGTTTCCTGCGCCGCCTCCTTCAGCCAGATAGCCGCCGTCGCCGCCCTGGACGGCCCCCAGGACGACGTTCAGGCCATGGCCGCCGAATTCGCCCAGCGCCGCCGCCTCATTACCGACGGCCTGCGCAGCATCCCCGGCATCAATTGCCCCGAACCGGAGGGCGCCTTCTACGCCTTCCCCAGCATCAGGGAAACGGGCCTCAGCAGCGCCGAGTTCGAGGAGCGGGCCCTGAACGAGGCCGGGGTGGCCCTGCTGTCCGGTTCCGCCTTCGGCGCCTACGGGGAAGGGTACGTCCGCCTATCCTACGCCAACTCGCAGGAAAACATCAGCAAGGCGTTGGAAAGCTTGAGGGAGTTTGTGGCGGGGTTGGGGTAGGATTGGAGAAAGGCGCAGAAGACCCCAGCACCGAAATGCAAGTAAGAGCGCCAGAGCATCAAAATCATCCCAACTAACTCCCAGCACGAATAAAAGGAATCGGGACGGTGCACATCGCCGTCCCGATTTTGGTCTAGATTGACCGGCCATCAAGAGACCGTACACTACGGCAGCATCCCACCATCATCATAATCAACCAGCGCCCGCTGCGCCGCCGATAGGCTGGCGCCGGTGGCTACCTCGTAGCCCAGGTCTGGCAGGATTTGTTCCAGGGCCGACAGCAGGGCAAAGACGTTGGTCTCCCTGGCCGACTCGCCCATCAATCCAATGCGCCAGGCCTTGCCGCGCACCTGCCCCAGCCCGCCGCCTATTTCGATGTTGAACTCGTTGAGCAGCCGGCTCCGCACCGCCCCGTCCTCGATGCCCTCGGGAATCAGGGCGGTGGTCAGAGGGTTGAGGCGGTACCCCTCCGCAGCCATCAGACCAATGCCGAGGGCCTCCAGCCCGGCCCTCAGCGCCCCGGCAACCCGCGCGTGGCGGCGGATGCGGTTATCTATACCTTCTTCCATCATCATCCGCAGCGACTCCCGCAGGGCGTAGGTCATGGATATGGGGGTGGTGTGGTGGTAAGCGCGCGTCTGGTTCCAGTAACTCTCCAGGTCCTTAAGGTTGAAGTAGAAGCTCTGCACCTTGCTGGGCCGGGTGTTAATAACTTCCATGGCCCGGGGGCCGAAGCTGATGGGGGCCAGGCCCGGAGGCGCCCCCAGGCACTTCTGGGTACCGCTGTAGCACACATCCACATCCCACTCATCCATGCGCACGTCGTGGCCCCCCAGGGAGGTGACGGCGTCCACGATTATCAGGGCGTTGTGGCGGTGGACCAGGTCCACGATCTCGGGAATGGGCGTCAGGACTCCCGTGGATGTCTCGGCGTGGACCACGCCCACCGCCTTGACCGGCCCGTGCTGCTCCAGCGCGTCGGCCAGGACCGGCAGGTCCACCGGGTCGCCCCATTCAAAGTCCAGAATGACCACCTCGGCGCCGCATCGTTCGGCAATATCGCCCAGGCGGTCGCCGAAGAAACCGTTGCGGCAGATGATTACCTTGTCGCTCCGCTCCAGCACGTTGGCGCAGGCGGCCTCCATTGCGCCGGTGCCGGTGGAAGAGAGGGGGACGGTCATGAAGTTCTCGGTGCGATAGACCTCCCGAAGCATTTCGCAAACCTCGTCCATCACCTGGAAGAACTGGGGGTCCAGGTGGCCCAGAACGGGCAAAGTCATGGCCTGCAGCACCCGGGGGTTGACGGAACTGGGCCCCGGGCCCATGAGGATGCGCTGGGGTGGGTTGAATTCGTCAAGGTAGGTGGGGGTAGTCAAAACGGTGTACTCCTGTGTGGTGGCAAAAAGCGCCGGGTTATACCTGCATTATCCGCCATTTGGCTGCGGACGGCAAAAGGGGCAGACACTATGCCCGCCCCACTGTCCGAAGGCTATTCTGATGGGAATTGCCCCGCCAGAGTAAACTTACACCACCGCCGAAGTCCCACCGTCAATATTGATGGCGATGCCCGTAAGGTAGCTGGCCCGTTCCGAGGCCAGGAAGGCAATCACGTCACCGGCCTCTTCCGTTTCGGCTATGCGGCCGAGGGGTACGCCGCGGGCCTGGGCGGTCTGGGCGTAGAACTCGTCCAGGGTCAAGTCCGGATTGTCCGCCACCAGGCGGTCGTAGCGGCGGGTGTGCTGGCCGCTCTTGACGATGCCGATGCAGACGGTGTTGACCAGGATGTTGTCCACGGCCAGGTCCTTGGACATGCCCTTGGTGATGGCGATGCCCGCGGCCCGGGAGATGGAGGTGGGCATGGATGAGGGGCCCGGGGTGCGTCCACCCAGGTTGGTGACGTTGATGATGCGGCCCCCGCCGACTTTGCGCATCTCCGGAATGGAGCGGCGCATCAGCCGGACGGCGCCCCATACCTTCAGGTCGAAGTCATACTCCCACTCGTCGTCGGTGACTTCCTCGAAGGGCTTGGCCAGGGAAACGCCGGCGTTGTTGACCAGGATATCCACCCGGCCGAAGTTGTCCAGGGTGGTCTGCACCACCCGGTCGGCGGTATCGGGGTGGGAAACGTCGGCGGAGAGGGGCAGCACCATGCCCTCGGTGGCAGTACGGATATCCGTGGCGGCCTGGTCCAGCCGCTCCTGGTTCCGGGCCACGATGACCACCCGCGCGCCCTCTTCAGCCATGCGCTGGGCGGCAGCCTTGCCGATGCCCTCGCTGCCGCCGGTGACGATGGCAACCTTTTCGGTCAGTCCAAGATCCATAACCTTGTCCTCCTCAATATAAAACGCAGACCCGCCGTAGCGGGGGGTTTTCGCGATTTCGATGCGGGCGTATTATACCAGCAGTCCTTCTCCCTTTGCCCCTGAACGAGAGGGCAGCCATGACCAGGGGTTCAGGAAGCACTCAATGACCGTAGCCGCGCGAACACACGGGAGAAATGCGCCTTGTTCAACTACAGCCACATCAAGCACCGCAACATGTTCCTGCAGGTCTTCCTGTTGATCATCACCCTGGGAATTTACGGCATCTACTGGTTTCACGTTACCCTGGGTGAGCTGCACCGCGCCAACAACCGGGGTCCTGAAGTGGGCCATTGGCGGTGGACCATATTTTTCTGTATACCCTTCGTTGACTTCTTCAGCTTCTGGCACTACGCCGGAGAGTACTCCTACTTTGTACGCGACAAATACCCCCGTGTGCTGATATTTGTCCTGTGGATAATATTCTTTCCGGCCGTATGGTTCCTGGCACAGCTGGACCTGAACCGGGCGGCAAGCTATCACTTCTAACGGAGGCTGCAAATGGCTTCGGCTAACAATCCCGCGGGTCCGCCAACGATGTTCTGTTCAAGCTGCGGTACAGTGATGGAAACCACGGCCAGCTTCTGTTCCAATTGCGGGGAAGCAAATCCGCGCATGGCGGCGGCGGGACCTGGCAGCACCGGCAATGCCAGGGGCCCCCACCGCACAGACCACATCAAGCGGCGCAACATGTGGGTCCAGGTACTGCTGTTCATCATCACGTTTACCATCTACGGCATATACTGGTTTTTCGTAACCCTTGAGGAGCTTCATCGGGCCAACGGCAACGAAGACGGTGGTGGCTGCCTGTGGACGATCCTGTATGTAATTCCGATTGCCAACCTCTTCGCCTATTGGCACCAGAGCATGGAATATGACAAGTTCATCAACGGCAAGTACCCGGGCATCGCCATTTTCATTCTCTGGATAGTTTTCGCTCCCGTCGTGTGGTTCCTGGTCCAGCGGGACCTGAACGCCGCCGCGGAAGGGCGCCCAACCTAACCTGCCCAGGAGGACTAATTGGCTTACTTCGATGACCCTCAACCTGTGTTTTGCACCACCTGCGGACGGGAAGCCGACCCGGATGCCCGCTTCTGCGACAACTGCGGCGCGGCGCTGGACCCGCAGGCCGGCGGCACCGAGTACGAGCAGGGGATGCCTTACCCGGGTGGCCCAGGCTACGGAGAACTGCCCCACATCCCGAATTACCTGATTCAGGCCATCCTCGCCACCATTTGCTGCTGCGTTCCCGCCGGGATAGTGGCCATAGTCTATGCGGCTCAGGTCAACGGCAAAGTTGCAGCCGGAGATTACGCCACGGCCCAAAGGTACTCCAACAATGCCAAGACCTGGTGCTGGGTTGCCCTGGGCCTGGGCATTGCCGCCGCGGTCATCGGGATAGCTGTAAACGTGGTCGGCGGTTCCTTCGGAGGTTTCTGATGGCTGTTGCAGCAGGCCGAATCTCCTACGAATCAGCCCTGACGTCGCTGCCGGTATGGCGGTGGCGCTTCGTATTTCTGGGGCTGGCCATGCTGCCCTGCCTGGCGCTCGTCTACGCCCGCAATCCGGAGGAGCCAGGGTTATTCCCTCCCTGCCCGTTCTACTCTCTGACCGGCCTGCACTGCCCCGGTTGCGGCACATTGCGGGGCCTGCACCAGTTGCTGCACGGCAACCTGATTGGAGCCTTCGGTTACAATCCCTACGCCATGCTGGCCTTGCCCATCATCGCCTACGCCTTCCTGAACGCCGTGCTGTCAACGGTCTGGGGCAGGCGGTTGCCCACGGTGTTCGTACACCCCGCCGCGATTTGGGGGTTGCTGGCGGCGGTTATCGCCTTCTGGGCGCTGCGGAATGTGCCGATTTATCCCTTCACCGTGTTAGCTCCGTAAGCTTCAGTCAAAATAGATTCGGGCTTTGCTGGCGGACTGTCAGGGGAGGCGGGTATTGCTGACGGAGAAGGCTTGGCTTCACACGATTTTGCCCCCTCATGATTATTTGGAGAAGATACCTGGGCTTGTCTTTGAGACGGTACACAGACCCGAAGAAATGCGAAGGTCCAATACCCGACCGGAAACGGTCAGGTTATACTACAGGTGGTTTACCGACACGCCGGTTGGGGATACATGGGTGTGTGTAGTAGTCAAGTACCTCCAGGACGAGGAATAAATCTTTACCGCCTACGTCACCGACAGAATAAAATCGGGCGACTCTTACCCATGAGCGAACGGAAGAGGGTCAATGTTTGGTACGACGAAGCTGGTGATTACCTGGACGTATCCTGGGGCACATCGCACTCCTACTATAATGCTACTGCAGATGAGCGAGTTATGGCCCCGGTTGATATGGACGGGAATGTGCAGGGCTTTAAGATAGCCGGAATAAGCGCCATCAAGGACAAGCCTCTTAATGTGAACCTGGAGCCGCTGAAGCCTATTCCCAAACCGTAACTTAATCGAGGTGTCCCATGCCCGTAACCTTCGGATGCTCCCTTCCCAGCCGGGGGCCCATGGCCAGCCCCCAGGCCCTGCGCTCCCTGGCCCAGCGGGCCGAGGAACTGGGATACGATTCCGCCTGGGTCAGCGACCACATAATCTTGCCCCGGCAGGTGGAGTCCTTTTACCCCTACTCTCCCGATGGCGTACCCGTGTTCAGCCCCGACCAGCCCTACTACGACCCCCTGTCCACCTTGAACTTCCTGGCCGGCTGTACCCACCGGCTGCGGCTGGGCACCCACGTCCTCATCATTCCTTACCGTAACCCGGTCCTGACCGCCAAGATGATCGCCACCCTGGACACCTTGTCCGAGGGGCGGGTAACCCTGGGCATCGGCGTGGGTTGGATGGAGGAGGAATTCCAGGCCCTGGGGTTGGACACCTTTGCCGACCGGGGCGCCGTCACCAACGAGTACCTGCGCCTGTTCAAGGAGCTTTGGACCCAGGAAAACCCGGAGTTCGACGGCCGTTTCGTCCAGACCTCCGGCGCCGGCTTCCTGCCCAAGCCCGTCCAGCAGCCCCACCCGCCCATCTGGATCGGCGGCCACACCGGGCCGGCCCTGCGGAGAGCCGCGGAACTGGGCGACGGGTGGATGCCCATCGGCCTGCGGCCCCCGGCCATCCTGGAACCCGAGGAACTAGCCGGCATGATTGCCCGGCTGCGCCGCCTGACCGTGCGCGCGGGTCGCCCCGAGGACGCCGTTACCCCCTGCTTCAGCACCGACGTAGTCTTCGACCGTACGGCCGGGCCGGACCGCCGCATGATGCACGGCGTGCCGGAACAGGTAGCCGCCGACCTGCGCCAGTACCAGGACCTGGGCGTCCGGAACTTCATCCTGGGCTTTCCCGCAGGAAGCGTGGAGGGCCAGCGAGAGGCCATGGAACAGTTCTCCCGGGAGGTTATGCCGCTAATACCCAATTAGTCTCGGAGATCGATTTTCGGAAGAGGGGGCACGGATATGTCGTTGCGTTCCGATTTCAAGGCACGAATACTCGCCGGGGAAACCATAACCGCCCCGGGTGCCTACGACCCATTGTCGGCCCGGCTGGTACAGTCCCTGGGTTTCGACACGATATACACGGGCGGCTATATGAGCGGGGCGCACCTGGCGGTGACGGAACCGCTGATGACCCTGACCGAGCAGGTGGAGGTGGCGGAGAGGGTACTGCGGTCAGTGGACCTGCCGGTTATCTGCGATGCAGGCGCAGGCTACGGCGACCCGGTCCACGCCATGCACACTGTCCGTACCTTCGAGCGCGCCGGTCTCGCCGCTATTCACATTGAAGACCAGGTCTATCCCAAGCGGGCCTCCTACCACGCGGGCCTGGAACACATCACTCCCCTGGACGAGTTCCTTGAGAAGATGATATACGCCCTGGCGGCCCGCACCGATCCGGACTTCGTGATCATCGGCCGCACCGACGCCTTCAGCGCGGTGGAAGGGGATATGGACGAGGCCATCCGCCGGGGCAACGCCCTGAGGGAACTGGGCGTGGACGCAGTGATGCCCCGGGGCGTAAAGGAACGGGAGGATTTGGACGCCTACCGCCGGGGTGTGCCCGACGTCCCCCTGCTGGTAATCGCCGGAGCCGACGACATTACGGTGCAGGAGTACGCCGACCTCGGCTACCAGATCATCATCTACGCCAGCACGCCCACCATTGCCGCCGCCAACGGCTTGCGGCAGGTGTACGAAAGCCTGCGGGACACCGGTCACATCGGTATCAACGCGCCCCAGGTGGCGGAGATGCGGGCCGAGGTTGAGGCCCTGATCAGCCTGCCCGAATACCAGCAGGTGGAAGCGGAGACCACCGAGCGGGAGTTCCAGGGACGGGGAGGCCATTAATCAACCCAGCCTTAATCCGGGACTGCCGTACAGATGAGGCGGAGCCAAGAACTGGCTTCGCCTTCTTTATGACCTCCCAAGCCCAAACAAGCTGGTGAAATTGCAGGGGCCCTTTAACCGGGTTGTGAGAAAGGCCACCGCTCTTTTTCCAGATGTCCCCTCAATGTCACCTGACGGTCTTGCGCCGAAGAAGGAAGAAAGCCGCCACTGCCAGGGCAGCAACCAATGAAGCCAGGGGAACAAAGAGGTAAGGCCTGGCGACCAGGGAAGCTTGCGGCTCGGCGACGGGCCCTGCGGTTGCAGGTGGGTTGCCTTCGCCCAGGGCTTCCAGGTCCTCGGCAGCCTCGCTCAGCGGCCTGGTACGGCTGCAAATGTTGGCAGAGTAACCTCCCTCTTCCGGGGCGCTGGCATAGGCGTATACCAGGTATTCTTCTCCCTTTGCGAAAGGCACGCCACAAGCCCCTCCGGTGGGCGGAGTAGTGATGCGGGTATTCTCCTCAACGTCGCCCTTCCAGACCCGGTTCACCCGGAAATCCACACCGGTTCCAGCTAAACCGGGCGAGGCTGCCTGCCCGGGCCGGTTGACCTGGCTAAGGGAAACTACCTGTCCGGCGAAGACTGCCGCGTGGCTCTTGAGTTCCTCGGCCGGAGCCCCGGGCATTACGCAACTGCAGGCGTGGACCGTTCCGGAACCTGCCAGCAACCACAGCACTGCCACCGCTATTGCCAGAGCCAATATGGAAGATGCGAATTCGAAGGTTCCAGGTGGAATCCAATGGCTCGACCGCAACCCTCGCCTCCCTGGGAACATTACCGCCTCCCTTGAGCAGTCGCCAGACCTTCTCCAACTTTGCCAAACCAGGTGGGCGTTACCCCAGCTTCGCGGACGCTTTCGGTATCGACGCTCTTGACGAGGAGTGGTCGCCTACCCGTCCGCGCTGTACTTCCGTTCCAGCTCATAAACCTCGTCCAGACCCAGCAGGTTCGCCACGTCCCAGCGGGAGCCGAACCGCGCGGCATCAACCGCTCCCGTCTCTTTAAGTTCCTCGAAGGCGGCCATAAGCTGCTTGTAAATCAGCCAGATGGTGCTGCCGCAGATCATAACCTTGTAGCCCATGGCCTCCACGTCCTTCGTGTTGGCCAGGTCGCCGTTGTAAAGGCGGGGCATGTCGGGCAGGTCCCGGGCGTAAATCTCCAGGTCTTCCACCGACTTGATGCCGTCCACAAAGACCATGTCGGCCCCGGCCTCCCGGTAGGCCTTGCAGCGGCGCACCGTGTCCTCCCATCCCGTAACGGCGTAGGCGTCGCAGCGGGCGATGATGACGAAGTCCGGGTCCCGGCGGGCGTCCAGGGCGGCGCGGATCTTTTGGACGTGCTCCTCCATGGGCACCACCTGCTTGCCCTCGAAGAAGCCGCACTTCTTGGGAAACACCTGGTCCTCAATGTGGATGCCGGCCACTCCGGCCGACTCGTACTCCCGCACCGTCCGCTGGGTGGTCAGGGCATTGCCGTAACCGGTGTCGGCGTCGCAGATGACGGGAATGTCCACGGCGTTGGCGATGTACCTGGCGTTCGTTACCATTTCAGTCATGGTCAGCATGCCCACGTCGGGGAAACCCTTCTCGGCCGAGGTGCCGGCGCCGGTCATATATACGGCGTTGAAACCCACCGATTCGGCGATGCGGGCGTGCAGGGCGTTGAGGATAAAGGGGGCGACTATGAGGCCGTCGGCGGCCAGAAGTTCCCGCAGGCGGGTGGTGGGTTTAGTAGCGGGTTTGGCGGTGATAGTCATAGGTCATTCTCCTTGGGATAAGATTAGACATGGATAAGCAGGATATACAGGACTCTTACTGTGGCGAGAGTCGATACGCCTAGTCTTAGCCGGCGTCATCCAAGGGATATGTACCTATGATTTGCCAGCTTAAGTCGGCGGCCCAGCTTCCGTCATCCCAGTCTTCGCTGGCGGCCGCGGACACATAGCGGAACAGGGTTAGTTCGGACAGGGCAACCGAGTCCGGCAGATGCAGACCGTTCACAACACCCTCAGCAAACCGGGAGGCGCTGCGGAATACCTGGGCAGGAAGGCCTGAGTGCTGCAGCAAAGCAAAACGGAGGGGCAGCAGTTCCCCTCCTACCATCAGGTTCATACGGCCCAACGCATCAGCTATGTCAGCCTGTAGCTGGCTGACTGACCGCGAATCCCCGGACGGACCCGACTCATCGGAGAATGCCAGGAAGACGCTCCCGCCCGATTCCGGCTCGGCAACGGTACCCTCGCGCACAAGAATGGCATTCCGATGTTCCAGTCGAAACTCTTCCACAATCTTCTCCAGGATAACTGCCAGCGCTGGCGCCTCTTGTTCGTGGCACGGAAAATAGCCGGTCAGGGGCAGGTGGACCGAGTGCATTTCCGCCGCCCAGCAGCCGTACTGGCTGCAAATCACCTGCCGCGCGCGGTGCAGCCCGGCACTAAATGCAGGTTCGAGGGTAAGCGAAATGCCATACCTGGTGGACAAGAACTCGCTCCTGGTGAAGGCTGACTGAATTCTAGGGTTGGGGTTAAGGAGTGTCAATTGCGGAAGCCGGACATCGGTGAGTATCGCCAAGTTCAATATTCAGCGAATGTTGACAGCCACTAAGAACATCTGTACTATTAGCACAGTTGTTCTATAACATGCGAGATGGGGTGACGTGATGGCCCAGGCTGAGGTACAGGAGATTACCTGCAAGACCCTTCTGAACCGCATTGATGTTCCCGGGTTCCCCTTCCGGTGGACCCTGAACCCCTACCGTGGGTGCCGTCATGCCTGCCGCTACTGCTACGCGCGTCCCACCCACGAGTTCTGGGGCATGAATGCAGGCAATGAATTTGACCAGCGAGTCTTCGCCAAGATCAACGCTCCCCAGGTGCTGCGGGAAGAGCTGCGGAAGCCCCGCTGGAGCGGCGAACCGGTGGCTATCGGAACGGCTTCCGACCCCTACGAACCCGCTGAAGCCCAATATCGCCTGACCCGCCAGATTGTCCAGGTACTCGCGGAGTTCCGTAACCCCGCCTCCATTACGACCAAGGGAGTGCTGGCGAGACGGGACGTGGATGTTCTGCTGGAGTTGTACCACGCCGCCGATGTCCAGGTTATCTTCAGCGTCGGAAGTGTGGATGAAACGGTCTGGAAGCGTACGGAGCCGGGAACGCCGAACCCCATCGCGCGGCTGGAGGCCATGCAGTTCCTGGTGGAGAGCGGCGTCCCTGCCGGGGTGATGATGGCGCCTCTGCTGCCCGGCATCTCCGATAGTACGGAGGAAATCAACGCCACAGTCCAGGCGGCGGCACGGCACCACGCCCAGTTCCTGTCGGCCAACCTGCTATTCCTGAAACCGGGTTCCAGGGAATGGTTCATGCCCATGCTTCGGGAGTCTTACCCCCACCTGACGGCAGGCTACCAGAACCTTTACCGCAACACTTACGCGAGCCAGGAATATACCCAGTCGGTGCTGCAGGTGGTGGACGAAGCGAGGCGCCAACACAGGCTACCCTCCGTTACCCCGGCCAAGGATTTGAACGCCCCCCGCCAGAGTCAGCAACTGGCCTTAATCGCATAGGGATTGCACAGAGAAGTACCCCACTATTGAAACATGGGGGCTTGCTGTAAGAAACCGAATCTGGGGCAGACTGTACTTCTGCCCCAGATTCTCTTGCAACGGTCCCTATGTCAGAGTAGCGGCGCTGGATCAATACTTGCTGCGCTTTTCCTTCCGTACCTGCCCCGTGACCAGGAACATCACCCGCTCGGCGATATTGGTGGCCCGGTCGGCAATGCGTTCCAGGTCGTGGGCAGCCCATAGCAGGTAGGTGGCCCGCTGGATGCTCCGGGGGTCCTGGATCATGAACAGGAGAAGCTCCCGGTACACCTGGTCGTACAGGTCGTCCACCTCGTCGTCGTCGTCCATCACATTTTCCGCCTTGACCAGGTCCCGCTCCACCAGGGAGTCCATGCTGTCCCGCAGCATTTCGCCGGCCTTGTTGGCCATGCGGGGAATGTCTATGAGCGGCTTCAGGGGGGGCTCATCGCCCATCAAAAGGCTGATCTTGGCGATGCCCTCGGCGTAATCGCCCATGCGCTCCAGTTCCACGGCGATGTGCAGCATGGAGACGACGGCCCGGAGGTCGCCGGCCATGGGCTGCTGGGTGGCGATCAGGTCAACGCATAGTTCCTCTATGTCGTAGCGTTTCTGGTCAATGTAGTCGTCGCCGTCTATGACGGCCTGGGACTCGGCAAGGTCCCGGTTCTTCAAAGCCTCGACCGAACGGTAGATGGCCTTGTCCACCACATTGGCCAGCAGGGTTATCTCTTCCTGAAGGTGGGCTATTTGGCGGTCCAAATCTACTCTTAGCATTGGTGCATCTCCCGCCGTCAGAATTTGGTCCGTGCTCTCACTCATTTGGTTGCCCCTGGGTTAAACGGGTCGCCACATCTGTCCTCTTTGCCTTACCGGCTCCAGCAGGCTTTCGTCAAAGGGCAGTGGCTGGTAGTCCTGCGGATCCGGCATTGTGTAGCCAATTAGGTCGAAAACCTCAGGGTTAGTATAGTAGAAGTTGTAGCATTGCCGAACCAACTCCCGGAAGAAGGCCGGATGCTCCCGTTCTACCTGTCTCAAGGTCTCGTCCTGAATTTCCGGCGCCAGTGCAACAAACCCGTCGCCGCCCCGCTGGGACGCGGCAATCTCCAGTTGGGCCAGTCCCTCGCCAAAGGAGCGGCGCAGCAGGATGTTCTTCAGGGCCACCTGTTCCACGAACTGCGCTCCCCCCAGATCGCCGGCGCCCGGAAATTTGTCCTGGGCGGGCACGATGCGGTTGAATGCTGCTGAGAGCAGGTCTCTTTGATCCTGGCTAAAAATGCTGGCTCCTGTAGTCATCAGCCTTTCCTCCGGTTCTGGAGTACCTATTCCCCGACTCTCCTCGGCATGGGAGAGGAGAATTCGCAGGGCGGCCCTCCCTGCTCTATCTGATCGCGCTATTTTGGGATTATCGGGAGAATAATGTGGGACGGGTACTGCGCGCTATGATGCACCGTCTGCTGCGCCGTTTCCAGCCGGTCGTCCACTCCCAGGGGCGCCCCCGTGTTGGGGTTGCGGTCGAAGCGGGGAAAGTTACTGCTGGAAACCTCCACCCTCAGCCGGTGACCGGCCTTCAGAACGTGGCTGGTGGCCCACAAGTCTATGGCGTATTCATACACCCGGCCTGGGGTGATGAAGGAGGGCTGGCGGGCCGATGTGCGGTAGCGGGCCCGGACAATTCCGTCTTGCAGGTTGTGGGCGTACCCGTCTGGCCGCACGTCCACCAGCTTGGCGGTGAAGTCGGTGTCAATGGCGCTGCTGGCGGCAAACAGCTTGACCACGATGGGGCCGGTCAACTCCAGGTCCGATTCCAGCGGGTCGGAGGTATACACCAGCACATCGGGCCTGTCCTCCACCGGCCGCTGGTCCTGGACCCCGTGGGGAATCATCAGGGTATTGCCCCGCAGGGTGGGAGTTGGGTCTTCGGGGTCGTAGACGTAACTATCGGCCGGTTCGTCATCGGGCGGCATGGTGGACAGGGTTCCGTCGCCGCCCCGGGAATTGGCCGCGCCCCCGGAGTGCAGGTAGTAGCGGGTGTAATGGGTGCGGGCCAATGGCCACTCGTTTTCGTACCGCCACCTGCCATTGCCTACTCCGCCGGCGCCCATGACGAAGATATAGACGGGTGGCTCATCCATAATGCCGTTGTCCATATCCTTCAGCCAGTGGTCGAACCAGCGGCGCAGGTGGTCGTGGAGTTCAATGGCGGCGTCGGGGCCGAAATCAATATCGCCGGTATCGCCGGAGGTGGCGCGGGTATAGGGGCGAATGTGGGCCCAGGGACCCACCAGCAGTTTCTGGTTGCGGCGAGCAAGTTCGCTGCCCCCCCGGTCGCTGATGGCCCGATAGGCGTTCAGCGCTCCTTCCAAAAAGATGTCATACCAGGAACTGACGTGGAACATGGGAATTTTGATGCCCTGCAGGTTGCGCAGCAGGTTCAGCCGCCACCAGTAGGGGCCGTCCGGTTCCTGGTCGAAATACTCCCGGAAGTAGGGGGCGGTCTCCTTCAGCCGCTCAATCCAGTCCCGCAGGGGCAGGTGCCGGAACCACTCGTCGCTGAGGGGGCGGCCAAAGTTTCCCGGCTCCAGCACATACTCATCCATCTGGGCCAGCAGGTCGTCCCTGCCCAGGCGCTGCAGGGTGTTGCGGCCCTTGTGGATGGCGTAGGGCACCATCCAGCCCCACTCCATGGCGCCGCCGGTGTGGTACACCCAGCTTTGATGAAAGTCGGAGGAGGCGGAGACGGGCGCCATTACCTGCAAATGGGGCGGCATTGGGTTATTGGTGGCCAGGGTGTACTGGGTGGCGCCCAGATAGGACTGGCCGGTGGTTCCCACGCGCCCGTTGCTCCAGGGCTGGCGGGCGGCCCACTCCACCGTGTCGTAGCCGTCGTGGACTTCCTGGAACAGAGGGTTGTAGTAGTCGCCCTGGGACTCGAAGCGAGCCCGGCAGTCCTGGCTCAGCACCACGTAGCCGTGGGTGGGGAAGAACCAGACGGAATGATCCGGCGCGGCCACGTAGTCGTCCTTGCCGTAGGGACCCCGGTTTACCAGGACGGGAAAGCGGCCCGGGGCGTCGGGACGGAATACGTCGGTGGCCAGAAGGGTTCCGTCCCGCATGGGCACCATGACGTTGCGTTCGCGAATCACCTTGTATTTCCCTTCCTGCGCCATTGCCACAGCATACGCCGGCCAAGCTGGCAACGTCAAATACGGACCAGGTCGGCGCGTAAAGGTTCCGTTAGGTGACCGTTAAGTGTATTCATAAATTCGATTAAGCCCTATTGCCGTCCGCAGGATCGGACTCTGTCTTCAGGTTGTCGGGCCATTCAACCGGAGGGCATTGCCTTTCTGCCCAGGCCCTTACCGGCGCCGTATCCCCTTGGGCGAATAGGGCAATATGTTAAGATTTGGAAGCGGCTTGATTGCAAGCAACGCTGAAACTGGTTCAAAGGGACTCCAATGATTGCAAAAGACCTGATGAGTTCACCCGTAGTAACGATCCAGGACAACTCCACCGTCCTGGATGCAGCCCAACTGATGCTGGAAAAGGACGTCAGCGCTTTGCCGGTACTGGACGCTTCCGAACGTCTGGTGGGGATACTCACCCATTCAGATTTTGGCCTGAGCCCCAAGTACCGGCCACTGGTGGACAACATTTATTCCCTGCTGGGGGCTAGCTCCACACCGCAGCATCTGGAGGAGACGGCACACCGGGTTGGCAGCAAGCGCGTGGGAGATGTGATGCGCCGGCACCTGATTACGGCGGCGCCGGAAGACAGTGTGGAGCACATCACCCGGCTGATGCTGCGCTACCAGATACGACGGCTGCCGGTGGTGGACAACGGGAAGATTGTGGGAATAATCACCCGCCACGACTTCTTGAAGCTGATTGCGGATAGCGACTAGAGAATTCCAGACTTGCATGAAATCAGTTCAGAGGTACTGAATAGACTTGGGGCACGCACAACTGAAATAGAAACAGGGACTCCCGACGGGGCCCGCTAAGCGACGGTAAGGGCGTCGGTTGATACGGGGGCCAGCCTTACCGCCGCGCCCGCCTCAATGCTGGAGAACCGGGGATGAGTCCTCATGACCAGATGACGTTTACTCCGGCCGATGGAAGAAGGATTCGGAGAGGCGTTGGACAGACCTAGACTCGCATAGACGGTCGTACAGTTATCCCTTTGGTCATCTCTGGGGACGAGAGCATACAGCCATTACCTGGAGCGTGCTTATTGCGAGGCCTGATGCCGGCAGGAGACACGCCCAATGAGAGTCTGGTACACACCGAAGCGCTGTTGACGTGGGAAAAGGGTCCACATCCTTCAGCTTGCAAGTACGGGAATTCAGGGATGAAGTACGGCGCTTTTGGCGCCAATAGTCAACGGGTATATCGGTCAAAAATTGAGACCGGTCGAGAGAAGTCGCTACAATGCTCCCCCTTGTAAATCTGCGAATCGCCGTCCGTGACGGACTGGCTTACATTGCCCAACAGCCCGATGTGATTGAAGCCGAGGTATTCGCGTCGGCCAATACCAACCTGACCCTGCGCCTTAACTTCACCTCGCACATACCCTGCAACGGGGTTGAGGAACCCAAGTCCATAGACTCCCACGGCATATCCGTGCGCGCCGCCTTCCGTACGCGGCGGGGCGCCAGCATTGGCTTTGGCAGCGAGACCAGCGACCTGTCGGTGCAGGGAGTCGTCCGAGCCTTCGAAAAGGCCCGGCGCGGAGCAGTGACGGACCCGGAGTTTGACTGCCTGCCCAGGCCGCTGTTTGACCAGCCGACCCTCTACGAATACCACGACCCGACCCTGGTGAGGCTTCGGAACTCCAAGCTGTTGGCCCACGGGTGGGATGTGCTGCGAAATGGGCTGGATGTGTTCCAGTCTTCGGAAGATTTGCTGGCGGCCCTGGAGCGGTACCGCGCTGGCCAGCAGCAAGGAGATGACGAGGCCCAGCTTGCCGACCTGGGCCTAATTCTGGGCGGCGACGTGGTGATGCTGCTGGAGCGGATGGCTGTCGCATCCACCAGTATGCCGGAACCCCAGACGGACGAGTCCACCCTGATAATGTCCTTTGCCACCGCCATGGTCGAGGAAATGAACGCCAAGGGGAGCGGTTGGTCGGTCTGCACCCACCTTTCCGACTTTAACGCCCGGGCCGGCGCCGATGCGGCGCGGCGGGCCATAGCGTCCATGGGCGGACGGCGGGCGCCCTCGGGCAGCTACCGAGTTGTCCTGGGGCCGCAGCCGGTGTCGGAGCTGCTGGAGTGGATATTGCTGCCCGGCCTGTATCTCGAGTCCTTCCATGCCGACGCCTCACCCTTCATGCGCCGGTTCGGGCAGCAGGTCGCCTCGGAGAACCTGCGCCTCTACGATGACGGGTCCTTGCCTGGCTTGGCCGGATCCAAAGGGATTACCGATGAGGGGCTGCCCACGGGGCGCACCGACCTGATCCAGGACGGCCGCCTGGTGGGGCTGCTCTCGGATTACTACAATTACCGCAAGGCAATGAACGCCCGCCGAGGCTGGGGCAAGCTGGGACCGGAACCGGGCGTGGTGGAGCGGGGTATTCTGCCTCGCAACGGCTTCCGGGCGGGCAACGGCGGCGGCAGGGACTTCAGCGCCCCGGTATCCACCGTGCCCACCAACCTGGTGATAGAAGGGCGAGAGGAAGTCAGCAGGGAGGAGTTGCTACGACGGGTGAGCGACGGCATCTACATCGGCCGCATCTGGTACACCTACCCAGTTAACGGGTTCACCGGCGGCGACTTCAGCGGCACCGTGGTAGGTGATTCCTGGCTGATTCGCGACGGCAGGCTGGCCGAACCCCTGCGACCCAACACCCTGCGCATGAACGGCAACATCCTGAAGGTAATTAACAATATCCTGGGCATCGGATCAGAACGCACTGGGACGGTGCGATGGTCGTCTGACCAAGTAACCTGGGCGCCGGAAATAGCGGTGTCGGACTTCCCCCTGGAGGAGATTGCGGGCTACATGGAAGGGGTGTTCTGAGCGGCTACCTCCCCTGGAACCAGGGCGTGCGCTTCTGGGTGAAGGCCTTGACGCCCTCCTGGAAGTCGCCGGTGAAGACTATGTTGCTGATGGCGTCGGTTTCCGCGTCTAGTTGTTCCTCCAGGCTGGAGGCCCAGGAATTATCGAACAGGGCCTTGACCTTTCCGTATGCCGCGGTAGGCCCCTGGGCCAGGCGGGTGGCCATTTCCAGGGAGTGGCGCTCGAAGTTCTCGGCGGGACACACCTGGTTCACCAGCCCCAACTCCCTGGCGTACTCCGCGCCGATAGGCTGGCTGGCCATGTAGATTTCCATGGCCCGGGCCAGGCCCACCAGGCGGGGCAGCATGTAGGTAGAACCCCCGTCGGCGGTGCAGCCGATACTCGCGTAGGCCATGATGAAGCGAGAGTCGGCCGAGGCAACCCGCAGGTCGCAGCAAAGGGCCAGGCTGAAACCGGCCCCGGCCGCCACCCCGTTGACGGCGGCCAGAACCGGCTTCTCCAACTGCCGGATGCCCACAATTATGTCTCGGTGGAGGGAATCGGCCAGTTGTCTCAAATGAGGCGAAAGACCCTCGGGCCCTCCACCTTCCAGGTTATCTACAAAGTCCTTGACGTCGGCACCGGCGCAGAAGGCTCCCCCGGTTCCGGTGATCATCACCGCGCGAATTTCCGGACGGCTGCATCGGGCAATGGCATCGCCCAACTCCTTCACCATGTCGGGAGACAGGGCATTGCGGGCCTCGGGTCGGTTCAGGGTGATGACCGCCAGGGAGTCCTTGCGGGTGAAGTCCACCTTGGAAGAGGGCATATCAGGCCTCCTGAAATCAACGGTAATGGGCGAAAGCCAAAGCAGGAATTGATCCGATAACTTTGTCCACTCAGGAGGGCAATGCCCTAATCATCCCCGCCGGGCTGGGGGGATAACTGCCCCCGGGGCTCAGGGTCCGGTCGTATGCCTGGCACCTTCTGGAACAGGGCCACGATACCGCCGGAGATAATTATCCATACCACGGCCAGGGAGGCCACCTGGAAGCCTTCCTGGTAGTAGGAGCGGGCCTCGGCAGCGGTCATGAACTCGATGGTCACGGGCAGGCTCAGGCCCAGTATGGTGGCGCCGATGGTGCTGCCCACGGTATGGCCCATCTGCCGGGTGGTCTCCAGCATTCCAGCGGCAAAACTGCGGTTGTCAGGCAAGGTGTTCATCACCACCGCGTTGTAGGGAGAGATAAAGAGGGCCGTTCCCACCGAGGCCGGAAGCAACAGCAGCGGTATGCCCCAGATGGGCACCTGGGCCGCGAACAGGCCCAGCAGGGCAATGCCGGTACCGATCAGGAACAGCGACATGGGGCCCATCCATTTGGAGTTATAGCGGTCGTAAATGTAACCGGCGATGGCCGGCAACCACAGGCCGAAACTCTGGTGGGGCAGCAGCACCAGCGTAACCACCAGGGGCGTATAGCCCAGCCCGTCCTCCACCACGATGGGCACAAGGGTGAAGATGGTCAGCATGGACAAGTGGCAGGTTGTGTTGCTGTACAGGGCCATGGAGAAGTATTTGCGCTTGAAGTAGCGGAAGTCCAGGAAGGGCTCTGTGCTGCGCAACTGCAGCACCACGAACAGCACGGCGAGGGCCAGGCTGAGCAGGTGCATGGGAATGTGGTACGACAGGGCGTCGGGAGTGGTAAAGGACTCGGCGCCCTCGTGCAGGTGAGAACCGGACAAGATGAAGGTGCCCAGCACGGCCATCAGTACCAGAGCCGCGAAGTAGTTTATCTTGACCTTCTTGCGCTCCTCGGCGGGCTGCATGGAACTGTATTTCAGGACGGGATAGGTAAGCCAGATGGCCGCCAGCCCCATCAGAAAGGCAGTGATGTAGACCAACTGCCAGCCCAGGAACTCGAGAAAGAGACCAAAAACCGCCAGGCCGATGAGGGTGCCAATCCGGGAGCCGGTAACGGGCACCGCAAAGGCGCGGCCCCGCTCGTTGGGCTCGAATACCATGGCGATCAGGGCGTTGGAGTTGGATATGACCAGTGCGCCGCCCATGCCGCCTATGCCGCACCACAGGATCAGCTGACTAAGGTTCTGGGCTGTGGCGGCCAAGAGGCTGGACAGAGTAAGCAGGCAGATACCCACAAAAAATACCCGAACGTGGCTGAATTTTTCGCCCAGCCGAGCGGTGAGAAAGACGGTGCTGCCCAGGGCCAGAAGGCGGATGATGACGGTCCAGGAGGCGTCGTCAACGTCGGAGTTGAAGTAGTCGGCCACCGAGGGAATGGTCAGAGTAACGGGAAGGAATGTTAGCTGCACCAGAAGCTGGGAAGCGGCCAAGGCCAACAGGGTATCTACGCGTTGTCGGCTGCTGGCTAGTTCTCGAAAGGCGGCGACAATGTTCAGCCGGTCCAGGACCAGGGACAAAATTCCCATAGGGAATACTCCGTTAAGCGCATTATTCGGCCTGCCCAGTCTAGGTAGATTGGAGGGTAATGTCAAATTGGGGGTGGGGGATTGCGCTATTCGTCCTCCAGTTCATTGCCCCGTCCTCAGCCCCGCCTATATACTTGTTCCAGTGAGGCAGGCTTATGATTACGGGCATCGTGCTGGAAAATTTCAAGTGCTTTGAAAGGGTGGAGATTAATCCCAAGCGGGTTACGTGCTTTGTGGGAGCCAACGGCACGGGCAAGTCCAGTGTGCTACAAGCGTTTGGGTTGTTGAAGCAGTCTTTGGAGAATTCAAGCACTGTGCCGACTCGAGAGATAGTTCCGGTAGCAGAAGAAGAACTTGACCTAAAGGGACCTCTGGTAAATGTGGCAACCAAAGAGGCGCTGCGCTCAAATTACAAGCAAGGCAGAATGTTATTCGGGTTCACCGGAAATTACGGGGAGAGTCCAGGGGCAATTAATCGCTTTTCCTTTTCAACGAGACTTTCGGACGACGAGTTAGAAATTGTTGACTTCACGGAGGGTAAACAGGCAGCCCGGGAATTAGAACGGGTCAAAATAGTTCCTGCAATTCGGGGGCTCACCCTTCCTGTGTATAAATTGGGGGGAGAGATAGCGAAAGACATAGCGATGGAAACAGGGTTAGCAAGACAGGAAGCTCAAACCGCTACCAACCTGGGCTATTCTACTTTCCACATAGCTAAGATATCTCCTCTGTTAAAGCGAGTTACCGGTGTCGGATTACTTACAAGCATTGTTCCTCCACAGTCGGTGGAAGTAAAGTCTGAAACTGTCTCTGGTCCCGTCAATATAGTTACCGAAGGCTTTGGCACCAACTCCCTGATAATGCTCCTTCTCCAATTGGTATCCGCCGAGAAGGGCGCCACGGTGATGATCGAAGAACCCGAAATTCACCTACATCCCAAGGCCCAGGCCGAGTTGGCGGAAGTGCTGACCGAGGTGGCCCTGGAAGAGGACAAGCAGGTGATAATGACCACCCACTCCGAGCATATCACCGGGCGATTGCTGACCCTGGTAGCCGAGGGGAAGCTTGCGCCGGAAGACCTGGCCATATATGCCTTTGAGAAGGACGAGAAAGGGGTGTGCACGGCCAAAGATTTGAGGATTAATGAGAATGGGACGATTGAAGGTTCGATAAACGATTTCTTTGAGGTTAACTTGGCGGAGATGAACCGGTTTGCCCAGGCCCAGTTCTCGCGTCTGAGATCGGAGGAATAACCCTGCGGTTCATCCTGGACGAGAATATTATCATCCTGGCGCACAAACGAGAGGACGACCATGGCAATCCTGACCGGAACTGTCTGGATTTGTTGGAACAGATAATCGAAATCTGCTATCCCTTGGTACTCGACAATGTCTTGTGGCGAAAGTACAACCAGCAATTGGGCGAACCCCGAAACCGTTCACCCCATGCCCCGCATGTGTCCTTCATCTTGAACAGAGCTATACAACGAGAGGGAAAGGTTGAATGGCAGGTCGACACTCCTGCCTTCCCCGAAGAAACATCCATCCCCCAGGGCAGCCAGGACGACGTAGAGAACGTGAGGTTGGCTGTACTGACGGGAGCAACATTTGTAACCACCGACAACCCCCTTATCGTTGACTTGGAGACGGCTGGAATAACCATCCAATATCATCTGCAAGTACTTTCCCCCGACCAGGCCCTCCCCCTCCTCTAATCAACTCGCTTAACTCGGGTGTCCCCGTGTCCCCCGCAGGGCGCAACCCGTGCATGACGACGCCATTCCGCATGGTGCGCTTGCCCCACCGGGGGCTGCCACCGGTCCCGACGGCGCCGTCTCCTTCGCCCCCTCGGGGAACAGGTCTAGCCTTAGCTGCTTGCCGGTGGGCGGGCGCTGGCCGGGGAAGGTTACGAAGGGCCAGGCCCGCTTGCGCACCACGCCCATGGCCGTAAGGTCGCGCCAGTTGTCGATGCAGTGGTTGCGGCGGCTGTCCAGAATGCGCTGGGCCGAGGTTGGACCCAGGCCGGGGACCCGCAGCAGCAGTTCATGGCTGGCGGTGTTCAAGTCCACGGGGAAGGTGTCCAGGTTCTGCAGGGCTATTGAGGTCTTGGGGTCCTCGTCCAGGGGCAGGAAGCCGCCGCCATCGAAGGCCAGTTCCAGCTCGTCGGTGGTGTATTGATAAATGCGCTTCAGCCAGTCCATCTGGTAAAGGCGGTGTTCCCGGATGGGCGGCACGGGCGGGTGCTCCTCCATGGGCGTGTCGGAAGCGGGACGGAAGGCGGCATAGTAGACCCGCTTCAGGTTCCAGTCGCCGTAAAGCTGGTCAACCCGCCGGAAAATGTCGGCGTCGGACTCCTCGGCGGCGCCCACTACGAACTGGGTGGCCTGGCCCACCGCGCCGCCGCTGCTGGCCTTGGTCAGGTCGTTAATCCAGGACATGGGGGCCAGGATACCGTTGTCAAAGTCCTTGTGGGGGCTGATACGCTTCATGGCCTCGGCGGTGGGGGTTTCGATGTTGACGGACAGGCGGGTGCCCAGCCGGTGGGCCGCCTCTACGTATTGGTACTCGGCCCCGGGCATGACCTTGAGGTGAACGTAGCCCCTGAAATTATGCTTGCGGCGCAGGACCTCCACCACCTGCACCATCCGCTCGGTGGTCTTGCTGCCGCTTCCGGCGATACCTGAACTGAGGAAGAGGCCGGCCACGGTGTGGCGGCGGTGCAGTTCCATGAAGGCATTGGCCAGTTCGTCTACCTTAAAGGCGTACCGCTTGCGGGGGACATAGACGCTGTTGGGACAGTAGGCGCAGTCCATCATGCAGAAGTCGGTGAACATGACCCGCATAAGGTTCATGAACTTGCCGTTGGGCATGGCAGCCCGGTACACCCCGGCCAGAGGCCGCTTCTCCGGCGCGGAGTAGGGGCCGGTTATTCCCTTGCCAGCCCACTTGCCCTGGCCGCCTGAGCCGGTTTGGGAAGGGGCCAGGAGATCGTCGCCGGCCATTCCACCAAGAATGCCGATTTTCTCGTATACGTCCGGAGTGCGTTTGATAAGCACTGCGCCAACCTCCCTTTATTTATTATAGAACAAGGGTTCTTATCAGGTTGGCAGCGTGTCATCCAGGGTGTCAAGGGGCTATCAGGAGTTTTTCTGAAATACATAGGGACGGCGTAAAAGTCGGGTCAGGCAAAAGGAGAGCCGATAGCTTCGCTCTGTCTCTCTGCTTCCATTGGCTCTCCAGGATGGGGAATTCAGGGCACTGCTTCCAGGTATCTTAAGTAAGACTGAAACGATATCCACAAGCTTTGGAGGGCTAGTCCCATTTCGATTACAAGCGTGGCCAGAATGAAACAGGCGCCCAGTCGGGCCAACCGGCGCTCCTTTGAGTCGGATCGCCAGCCGCTGAAGGGCAACAGCTCAAAGTACTGGGACAGGAGCACGGCCCCGGCCAACGTCAGCAGTCTTGTGAGGATGTGCAGGGGACCATAGAGAAAGAACGCCAA
Source organism: Dehalococcoidia bacterium (assembly GCA_964291565.2). Classification (GTDB taxonomy): domain Bacteria; phylum Chloroflexota; class Dehalococcoidia; order Lucifugimonadales; family UBA3495; genus Bin22. The sequence goes on along the minus strand of OZ219949.1, from coordinate 2,225,372 downwards.
GTATGGGAAGGACTGGCCACCATCCTCGAAGGAAAAGGCTTTCTCTCCTCCGAGAACAATGACTGCCACCAGGAGCACGGCGGCCCCGAACCAGAAGAGGATTGGCTTGTCCATTTGGGCGCCCAGTAAGAGATTGATGCGTCGGAGTGGCACTGGCAAATTACGCAGCCAACCGCACATTGTGGTCGAAGATTGCTCCGTGGGCTGGGAACCGACCCAGCTATTCCTCCAGGCCGCTACTTTCCTGCTACTCTCTGAATACCATTACGGCGTCGGCCAGGCAGACCAGGTCGCCTCTCTGGTTAATGCCCCTTACCCGGCATTCCACCAGGCCACAGCCCTCTTCTCGGTACTTGTCGGTTACTTCGCCACCGAAGGTAACCGTGTCGCCGGATCGGAAGGGGGTAATGGCCCGCATCAGCAGGCTGCCCCCAGTGTAGAAGGCGCTGAGGGGGAAGGACAGTTCCAGCATCTGGTCTACGTAGGACATGGTGGCCGGGCCCGCGTTGACGGTGCCGCCAAAGATGTTCTGGCGGGCGAACTCCTCGTCGTTGTGGATGTTGCTCTCGCTGGGCTTGCCGGCCAGTCGGAAGTCGCTCTTGCGGTTGATAATTTCTTGACTCTCGGTAATGGCGAGTTCGGCCAGAGTGTCGCCGATTCGCACCGAGTCGTAGGTTAAGGGCTGGGATGGCGCCGGTTTCAGTGCCGGAGCTTCCGACCGGGGGAGCACGGCCGTCACCTCGTCGCTGGGCGCCGCCCGCTGGCCGTGGGCGTACTCGAAGATGCAAGTGTAGTCGTACTGGCCCACGGGCTCGCCGCGCTGGTTTTCGGCTTCAATGCGGAAGGTTACGAACTTGCTGCCCCGCCGCTCGTACTTCTCCAGCACCCGTCCCACGCCGGTAATGGTGTCGCCAACGAAAGCTGGACGGAACCAGCGGGCTTCGCATTTGGCGAAGGGCGTCTGCCGCCGGGCGGTCCTGGACTGCTCCAAGGCGGTGAAGCCGTTATTTTCGGCGATCTCAGCCCGCAACAGGGGCGCGTAAGATACGGCCATTGTGGGCATGGGGACTGCTACGCCGCCGTATTCGTCACTGCCACTCCCTATGTGGTAGCGGGGGTCCGGATTCTGGGCAATGTCGGCGTACTCGGCTATCTGTTCACCAGTGATGGTGACCTGCGTGGGCCTGGCGGCCTGGCCAGGCTCTACGGCGTCATAGTCCCACAGGCGCTCCGTAATCTCTACCATGCTTTTCCTCTACTCTATCCAGGAATAAGCGCGAATGCACACTAAAGGCAAATGGGTGCGGTAACCAGTGTTGGTTATTCGCGCCTATTCGTGGACCAACTGTTTGCACCTTTAGGCAGCCGGCTGCACCAGTTCGATAAGTACATCGTCGGGGCCCTCGATGTAGGCCAGCTTGGTGCCGCCGACCACCTCCGTGAGCGGCAGCACTACACGAATGCCGTCGGCTTCAAACTTGGCCAGCTCAGCCTCCAGATCATCCACATGAAAGCCGAAATGCTCCAGGCCCAGGCGGTTAAGTTCGGCCGCGGAGCGCTCGTCGGATGAACCGGCGGGCTTGGATGATACGTTCAGGCGGGTGGGGCCGCCCACCTCCATGCCAATGGTAATAGTGCCGGGCATTACTTCCCGTTCGGACACCTTCTTAGCTTCAAAGTACTTCTCGTACCATGCGGCGCTGGCGTGGGGGTCGGCGGCGCGGATGTGTACGTGGTTTATGGCATAGGGCATGGTGGTTGCTCCTTTTGTATTTCTGGATTGGTCATGAGTTAGGCTGCTTGACTAAAACCGGATTAGCCAATTTCCTCAAATGGCGGGGTGGGCATGCCCGCTTCCCAGGTGGGGTCGCGGAGTTCCAGGCGGTTGCCGCTGGGGTCGAAGAAATAAAGCTCCCGGCCGGTGAAAAAGCCCCGTTCCCGGTAGACCAGGTCATCGACGGGTACTTTGCGGTCGCGGAAAACCCGGCAGGCCTCTTCGAAAGTTTCAGGGGTCACGGTAAAGGAGTGGTGTACCTTGGCGTCCCGCTGCGACGCCTGCTCGGTGGGTTCGTCCAGTTCGCAGAGCAGGATGTTGTGGTCGCCCACGTTGACGCAGGACATCCGCGAGTTCCCCAGCCTGCCCTTGGCTTCCAGGCCCAGAAGTTCGCTGTAAAACGCCTCCGCCTCGTCCAGGTTATTCACCGGAATAGACCAGTGGGTAACGCCTTCAATGTTAAGCAGGCCCATGGTTCACCTCCAATAAGAGCTTCCCTCGTGTCGCAAAGTAGAATGTTGAGGCTAGAGTGCCTACACTATTTCCGGTTGGCAAGATTATGGCACATTCCGTGCCGACGCGGTATAGGCTGCCGGGAGCCAAGCAGGGTTAATGCCGACTCTTGTACTTCTCCCGGAGCCTTTTTGTAATTACAAAATAATTGGCAAGTTGGTAAATAAAATATACAATATGCCAGTAGAATACGAATGGGACGAAGGGAAGAATGCAGCCAACGTGGCGGCGGGTCGCATCGGGTTTGAGGCAGTGGAGGACTTTGAGTGGCAGACCGCCCTTATTGTTCCGAGCGACCGCCAGGGTGAAAGGCGATGGGCAGCAATAGGGCTGATAGGCAACATCCTGTACCATGTCGTGTACACCAATCGAGGTGACAGAAAGCGCATTATAAGCTTCCGTATGGCGAGCCGAGCAGAAAGGAGCAGATATGTTCAAGAGCGAACATGAGATTTACTTTCCGACTGATGAAGAGGAATCGGAAATCCAGCGTCAAATCAAAGAAGACCCGGACGCCCCCGAATGGACCGAAGAAGACTGGGCCCGCGCCAAACCTGCCACAGAAGTTGCCCCTGATCTGGTCGAATGGTCTCTTCGCACCCGCGGCAAACAAAAGGCCCCGGTGAAAGAGCTTATCTCTATCAGGCTTGACCCCGATATCACCGCCCATTTCCGGGCCAGCGGCCCGGGCTGGCAGACCCGGCTAAATGACACGCTGCGGAAGGCGGTGTTCGGTCCTTAACGGTGCTGTGCCCGCAGATTCAGGCTATACAAGCTTCGTCTCATCCTACATTCCCGGCGAGGCGTGGTGGGCGATCATCTTCCAGCCTTGGGCTGTCCTCACAAAGATGTTGGTGGCCAGTACGCCAAAGTTGTCGGCGCGGCCCTGCAGGACGCTGGTAATGCCCTCCACGCAGGTAACCCAGCCGCAGTCGCCCTCCACCACCACGTTGACGTACCGTATGTTGAAGTGCATCAGGGTGGTGTTGTCAAAGATGCGGCGCCAGCTTTCCCTTATTGTCTCCCAACCCACCAGGGGCTGCCAGCCCGGGTGGATGCACAGGGCATTCTCCGAATCCACGCACACGTCGTCCAGAGCCGCCACGTCCAGGGCGCCGAAGGCGTCGTAAAACCGCTGGTTGGCCTGCTTCACTGCTTCAATATCTTCCGCCAGCATAACGCCTCCGTTATTCTTTCCGGACCAACCGCCGGTATCTGACTGAATTAACGCAAACAGGGCGCCCACAAGGGGCGCCCCTACGCTTCGCAACAGATCCCCAGGGGCAACCGATGTGGCTGCCCATGCTCCTAGTGCATGGGGGAGAAGGATGCGGGTATGACGATCTTGTTTTCCTGCTTGACCAGGAACTCGCGGGTGGGCGGCGGCCAGTTGGGGTTCTCGGCGGCCTCAGCGCGGACTCGGCCCCTGGCGCCCAGGTCCTCGTAGGGCCAGACGTGCATCCACTGGAAGGTGCCGTCCTCCAGGTCGCTGTACATGCCGGCGGCCAGGGGGGAATAGGCTTCGCGGTGGCCGATGGCGTTGGACCAGCGGCTCAGGACTTCGTCCTTGGACCCTTCCTGGTAGGTGTAAATGCGCATCTCGTAGATGCTGCCCAACTCTCGGTCGCCCATGGGGGTCATGAAGTCGGCGGGGTTCCATATCTGGGAGTGCATGTTCAGGATGTTGCCGCCGTTGGGGGGCGGCCAGCCCTCGACGCTGGTGCCGCGGCACTCTTCGCGGTGGTCTTCGTCATCATAGGGCCAGATGTGGATAACCTGATTCAGGGGGCCTATGTCAGTGTGGAAGAAGGCCGCCAGGGGCGAGACCTCCAGGCGCCCGGGCAGCGCCCGTCCAAAATTTTCCTCGAACTCGGCTACGCTACCAGGCTTCATGTCATAGGTACGAACTTCGTAAATCATAGCCACTCCTTGCTAGCGAATCTTGATTTGGCCAATACATTGGGCCAGCTTGTCAGCGCAAGTTTAGCAAAAAGGCGAAAGCAGGGCAATCCACTTACTCTTTCTGGCGCTCGCCCACTGTACAGCCTGATCTGAGCTCTAAACCGGTTCCGCCAGGAAGACGGGAATCTTCCTCGTAGTGCGCTGCTGGTATTCTTCGTAAGGAAGGTAGGCCTCCACGGCCAGGGCCCAGAGTCGGGCCCGCTCGGCGTCGTCCTCCACCTCTCGCACCCTCATTTCATATACGTCAGCCACGTCCCTGACCTGGACACTGGGATTGGCTCGGAGGTTGAAGACCCAGACGGGGTGCTGTGGCCTGCCGCCCTGGGAACCCACCAGAACGTAGTTGGACCCGTCCTTAACCCGCATCAGCGGCGTTTTGCGGATGGCGCCGGTCTTGTTACCCGTATTGGTGACGATAACCACGGGCAGGCCGGTGTCGCGCAGGGTAGTACCCTCGGCGCCGTTGGTGCTTTCGTAAAGCTCCACCTGTTCCCGAACCCAATCCCTGGTTGAAGGCATGTACTCGGCCATGTCTGTCTCCTGACTGCTGAAATCGGTACGCGGCAATATTAGCATATTCGCCGTGGCTATCCCTAGCTTCCACAAGGAGACGCGACTGGCCACGTGGCATTTTCTTCTAGGTCCCGCCTTGGTGCTCTTGCGTGGAAAACCCTATTCCAGCCTGGGACGGCCACGCAAAGCCGAAATGCCCATCGCCAACAGCATCAGGAAACTCATGCCCAGGAAGGTGTACCGCAGTCCTGTGGTAAAGGCATGGCCCACACCCTCGGCCCCGCCCACCTGCACCGCCGCCAGGCTGGGTTCATATCCCATGGAGCCCATGGTTGCCGTTACTATTGCCGTGGCGACGGCAATGCTGACCACGTTGCCCGCATTGCGAATCAGATTCAGGAAGGCGGAAATCACCCCGTAGCTTTCCCGGGCAACTGAACTCAACACTGAACTGGCGTTGGGCGAGAAGAACAGTCCCATACCGCAGCTTTGAAGAATCAACCCGGGGAGCACTGCGGCTACAGTGGACTCAGCAGTCAACCTTGACAGCAGGAGCAGGCTGACAGAGGTGAGGGCCAGCCCGGTTACCGTCAACGGGCGCCAGCCGTAACGGTCGGATAGCCGTCCGCTCAACGGCCCCAGGAACAGCATGCACACCGCCCCGGGCACCAGGGTAAGGCCGGTTTGGGTAGGGCTGTAACCCAGCACCCCCTGCAAGTAGAAGGGCGTCAGGAAAAAGATGGATATTCCACCCATGAACGTCAGGAAAGCTGCGGACACACCGCAGGAAAAGACAGGCAGCTTGAAGTAACGCAGCTCCAGCATAGGGTTGGAGGTTCGCAGTTCCCACCAGATGAATCCGGCCGACAGGATTATGAATCCCGCCAGTCCGGCCAGAATGGGGGGCGATGTCCAACCAAAGCGGTGGGCGTAAGTCACTGTCAGCAGCAGCATGAGGAGCATCCCGGTGGACAGGGTAGCGCCCTGCCAGTCGAAACCGGCCCTTGCTCCCCGCTCGCCGCCAGGGCGACCCGTTGCTTCATCGGACAGCACGGCAATACCCAGACCAATGGCGAGGGCCATCATGGGAATGTTGACCAGGAAAACGGACCGCCAGCCGAACAGGTCCAGCAGGAAGCCGCCCAGCGCGGGGCCGACAATAGCTCCGCTGCTGACCACGCCCATCATCAGGCCAATGGCCTTGCCTCGCTCGCTGGCGGGGAAGGACGCAGCAATGATGGCCATGCCAGTGCCCTGGGTCATGGCGGCTCCGACCCCCTGGATTACGCGGGAACCAATTAGCAGCCCCAGGTTTGCAGACAGCCCGGCGGCAATGGCGAACAGCGCGAATACCAGGGACCCTATGATGTAGACCTTCTTTAGCCCGATGATGTCGGACAGGCGGCCCATGGGCAGCAGCAGGGCGCTGATGGTCAGGGTATAGCTGATAACCACCCATTGGACGGTGGGAATGTCGCTGTTGAAGTGCCTGGCCACGGGGTGCAGCGCCACGTTGACGCTGACCTGGTCGGCCACCGAAGCGAAGGTTCCTATGGCAACGGCCACAAAGGCCCACCACTTGTAGTGCGAACTCTGCCTTACGGCGGAAAATCTTGAACTTGCAATCACGTGTTTAGCCTTCGCTGTACTATCGATTCCAATGGGCCAGTGTCAATCCTCGATACCAGGACAACCTGCTTTTCTTTCTCTGGAGTCCCGAATGAAAACCCGGGAAATGCTGCGCATAGGAGGCTGGGACTCTATTCCAGCTGTCTTGTGCTCCGGAAGAAGACGCTCTGAACCACGGCTAGTACCAGCGCCGCCGCCGACAGGATGGTAAATATCAGGGAAGGATTCCACAGTTCAATACAGAGGCCGATCAGCAGCGTAGCCAGGGGCGTAATGCCATGGTCCAGCATATAGATGCTCATCACCCGGCTTCGGAAGGTGTCGGGCACCACGGTTTGAATCAGGGTCCCGTTGGCCACCCGAAAGACGTACATGCTGAATCCCAGCCCAATCAGCATGGCAACGGAAACCCACAGCCACTGGGACTGGGCAAAGAACAGGATAAATGCGCAGCCGGCAATTAGACCGGCAAAGACGGCCAGCCCTTTACGCGTAACGTAACCGATACCGGCGATAAATAACGCTGCGACTATGCCACCCATGCCGACTGCCGACGCCAGCGCTCCGCCCGCTCCGATGTCCCTCCCCAGGACGTCCACGGTGAACACTGGCAGGAAGAAGATTACGGGCTGGAACAGCAGGTTGGGAATCAACGACATTACTATTAGCTGAAGTATCCTCTTTTCGTTCTTGACGTACCGCAGGCCCGATACCAGGCTGGAAAGGGCCGAGCCATGGCCGCCGCCCCGCTGTTCGGTGCGGTAGGGCAGCTTGACCGGAATGAGCAGCAGCACAATGACAACATACAACACCGCTTCGACAAAGAAATTCCACTTGAAGCCCAGGGTGGCCACCAGCAGGGCGCCAATGGCGGGGGCTATGATACGGGTGCTGGGGTACACCATGCCGTTCAGGGCAAAGGCGCTGGCCATGGCCTCTCGGGGGACGGTGTTGGCTACCATGGCCTGCCGCACCGGCTGGATGACGGTGTGGGCAATGCCGGCTACGGTCATGTAGACAAACGGGTGCCACCACTGTAGCGGCCCCGTTATCTCCTCAGCCTCCAGGTCGGTGGCAATGACCAGGGCAGCAAAGGCGGCGGCGGCCACGGCCATAATCGACTGGGTTACCATGACCAGCTTGCGCCGATCCACGCGGTCGCCCAGTACGCCGGCCCAGGGCCCGATCAGCAACACCGGCAGGGTGCGGATGCCCACCACCGTGCCGGTGAGCAGGGCGTTGCCGTCGGTGAGGTGATGCACCAGCCAGCCGATGGTGAAGAGCTGGAGCCACTGGGCGCCAATAGCTACGAAATTTCCAGCCCATATGAACCGGAAATCCTTGTAGAGCTTGGCGGTGGAGATGGCGTCGAGCCCGGCTATTCTTCTGCGGCGGGGGCTTTCTGCGGCGGCTTCCGACCGGGGTGCATTAGTCGCCATTCAAGAAGTAGTTTAGCAAGGGGGCCAACCTGTCCTTTGGAACTGGAAACAACCTGTGAATGGTAGCACATACGGGGCTGGATTTCATTGCCCTGGAGCAGGTCGGCTACTTCGATTGAAGAAGGGCCCTCAGGCTGCGGCGTCGGCCAGTTCCAGCAGCTTTAACACCGTTTTCCAGTTGCGCGTTGTACTGGTAGTGGAGAGCCTGGAGTCGAAATAGCTGTTGGTAAGCTTGGTGCGGGCAAATCCGTCAGGACAGTAGAGGTAAACCTCGCGACCGGACGCTAAAAACTCATCCCCGGGCGAACGGTCAGGGTCAAGAGTCTCGGCGCCTGCCGTGTCGGCCTGATTAGCCAGGAAAACGACGTGCAGTTTATCCACATCGGCGCCAGTCCCAACGAATGGGTTGGCCCGCACAACGTCGCCAAGCTCCTGGGAGGTACGGGTAATTATGGGAATGTTATAGCCAAAGCGGCTCGATATCGCTGCACTGACGAGATCCGGAATTTCCTCATTCAAGGCAGGTTCACTGCGGAACAGTACATTTCCGCTCTGAATGTACGTTCGTACGTCCTCGCATCCGGCGTCAACAAACATCGCCGCGAGTTCTTTCATCTGCAGCCTGTTCTTGCCGCCCACGTTAATGCCCCGAAGCAGCGCTATGTTGACGCTATTCATGGTTCCCCCGACCTGAAGATGATATATCCAACCTTGAATCCATCGGCCGTCCCTTTGACTCCATACACTTTCCAAACCAACCGGGTCTTTTTGCACAGGAAAGGGCCCGGGCAAGGCGCCTGCCTAAATACCCAACAGCTTCTCCAGGTTTTTCCACAAGATGGCCTCCTTCTCTTCCTGGCTAAGGCTGGGCAGGCCCAGCACCCAGGAGACGGGCCAGTCGATGCGCATATTGGCCGGCCAGTCGGTGCCCAGCACAATCCGGTCCACGCCCACGGTGTCTATCAGCATTCGGAGGGCCGGTTCGGAATGGGTCAGGCAATCGTAGTAAAAGCGGCGCAGGTAGGCGCTGGGCGGCTGCTTGATGTTGGCGCGGACGTCGGAGCGGACCTGCCAGCCCCGGTCCATACGGCCGATACCGAAGCAGGTATAGCCGCCGCCGTGGGCCAGGCAGATTTTCAGATCGGGGCACTTGTCCATTACGCCACCGAACACCAATGACCCGAAGGTCAATGCCCGGTCTGTAAGGTTGCCCACGGTGTTAGACAAGTGCCAGCTTTCGGTGCGGGCATCCACCACCGTGGGATCGTTCTGGTGGACGAAGATGAGGGCGCCCATCTGCTCTGCGGCCTGCCAGAAGGGCAGAAACCTGGGATGGTCGAAGGTAACGTTGTTGACCTTGTCGTCAATCATGGCGCCCACCAGGCCCAGCCCGTTAACCGCCCGATCCAGTTCGGCGATGGCGGCCGGGATGTCCTGCATGGGCAGGGTGGCAAAGCCCTTGAAGCGGTCGGGATGGTCCATAGTTAACTGGTGGACCTCCTCGTTGCAGTCCCGTGCGATGGCGAGGGTCACGGCGGGATCCCGGTCGTACATATAGAAGGCGGCGCTGGTGGAGACCACCTGGACATCCACGCCCAGGGAGTCCATGTCCTGGATGCGCTGCTCAGGAGTCCACTCCTCCATGGGGTCTATGTCGGCCTCGTCGCTGTCGGCGGTAAGGCCGTGCCAGGTCTCACCGGCGGCAACGGCCCGCTGGAAGCCTTTGGGTTCGTGGTGGGCGTGAATGTCTATGGCGCGCAAAGGTGGGGCCTCCTGTTGTTATTTCAGACGGAATAAATGACAAGGGGAAGTGTACATAGGGATATACACGCACTGCAATCGAACAGGACTAAAAAATCTTGCGGGCACGCGAACCGAGCCCTTCCAGACCCAGCCACTCTCCCATCACCGCCATTAGCCCTGGCACGTCCACCCTGTCCGCCAGGGCCACCGGTCCTCCGTGTGTGGCAACACCACTAGCCCCGGCTCGTTCCCCTTCCGTTTCCACGGCCAGCGATACCTGGCGGGTGGTCATTACGTCGGGCCTGAAGGCTGCCGCTATTGCGATCTGGTCATAGAAGAGCATGCCGTCGCGACGGTCGTCGGCCTTGAACCAATTCTGGACGATTTCTAAGCAAAGGCGACCCAGCGGGTTATTTGACCTCAGCCCTAGTCCGGTTTCGCGGCTCATGGTTACCTGGCGACATGCGGCCAGGTCCACCAGCGTCAGTGGGACGCCGGCGTTCATTACCTCGTGGGCGGCCAGGGGATCGCAGTGGAAATTGAACTCGGCATGAGGTGTGATGTTGCCCGGCGTGTCCACCGCGCCTCCCATAACTACAAGCGCCGCGGCCCGGGACAGGGAACCGGAATACCGCCGCTCCAGGCGGGCCAGGTTGGTCAGTGGGCCGATGGCAACCAGCGTTATTTCGCCCGGGTGTTGGGAAAGTTCCCGCGCAAGAAAGTCCACGGCCCGCTCCGGCGATGGCTGGGTCACGGGTTCCGGCAGGCGGCGGGTGATGCCGCTGGCGCCGTGAAAATGCTGAGCGCTGGCAAACCGCCCGGCCAGGGGGCGGTTGCTGCCCCGGTGGACCGGAATGTCCGAGCGGCCAACGAAGTCCAGCAGGGCCAGGGAGTTTCGCAGGCCCCGGGCGTGGGGAACATTGCCACCAACCACGGTTACCCCGGCGACCTCCACCGAAGGCGCGGCCAGGGCCATTAAGATGGCAATGGCGTCGTCCACGCCGGGGTCGGTGTCAATTATGATTCGGGGCATAATTCACATGGAAGCAAAGGATAAACAGGATTAGTACTGAACTATTTGGGGAGACCGCTCCTGGCTGTGGAGCCTTGGGGTAACCATCCCAATCCTGTCTTTCCTGTCTTTCCATGTATAACTCAAGCTAGACTTCCGTCAGGTTTACCGGCGCTTCTTCCAGGTCGAAGTTGTACTCCCACAGGTCGTCCAGCAGGGCCTGCTCGGCGTCGGTGATGTCGGGGACGTCCACCGCGTCGGTATAATCGCGCAATTCGTCCAGGTTGGTAAAGTTGGGCAGGACGGACACGATGGTGGGCTGATACAGGGCGAACTTGATGGCGGCCTGGGCCAGGGTGCGGCCGGTTTCCTCGCCGGCCAGGAACTGGACCTGCTCAACCTTGCGCAGGGCCTCCCGCAGCCACTCGATGCGCCGGTGGGAACGGTGGTCGCTCTCGTCGAACTCGGGCACCTCGGTGTAGCGGCCGGTCAGGGCCTCGGAGGCGTGGGGGACGCGGGACAGCAGCCCAACCTCGCAGTCCTTTGCGATGGGGAAGAAGTCCTTGGCCGGTTCCTGCTCCAGGATGCTGTAGATGATCTGGAGGCTGTGGACGTCCCGCTCTTTCATGGACGCCTCACCTTCCTCGAACCAGCCGATATCCGGGCCCAGGGCCACGCCGTAGTAGCGGATCTTGCCCTCGGCCTTCAACTGCTCCAGGACCTCAAAGAGGTCGTCTTTTTCCAGGGCGTCGATGCGGGGATTGTGGATCTGGTACAGGTCAATGTAGTCGGAGTTCAGGCGGCGCAGGCTCTGCTCGCAGGCAAAGCGGACAAAGTCCTGGTCGAACTTCTGCGGCCGCTCCTGGTGACCGACCCGGGGCGTCAGCTTGTCGTAGAAGTCGTAGCCGAACTTGGTGGCGATGACCAGGTCGTGGCGGCGGTAGCCCAGCACCTTGGCCAGGATTTCCTCGCCATAGCCCTCGCCGTAAGTGTCGGCGGTATCGAAGAAGTTCACGCCCAGTTCGACGGCGTTCTCCAGCAGTTCGGCGCGCTGTTCTTCGGGAATCTTGCCCCACCAGGTGGTGGCCACAGTCCAGACGCCGAAGCCCACTTCAGAGAGTTCCAGGTCGGTACGGGGAAGGGTGCGGTATTTCATGTGTTGGTTCCTTTTGGTTGGGTGATTATAAGTTCGTTGTATATGTGAATAATGGCTCTCATTACCCCATTCGCTTTACGTTGGAAGGTTGGCCATCGGGTTGCCAAAATTCGCCGATAAGCGTAGGGCGTTCCGCAGATTGGATTGAATAAGGCGATAGTTTGATGCTGTTCGGAATAATTCCCTATAACCAGTGAACTCATTGCTTTCTTGTAAACTCGCGAGGGCATCATTTATGGCAATTAGAGCTAGATCGTATATGGGTTTGAACCAATCTTCAATTTGTCCTCTAATAGCCTCAGATCTGTTTGCTGAAAACAGGCTACTGTTCACTTGGTAGTGTTCTCGGAGAATATCGCCAATAAGCCAAATTATATGTAGGCGGGCATAATCCAGCCCCGGATAACGCTCTTTGTCAGCATTGACCTGTTGGTGAACCTTGCGTTGGATAGTTGCTGGCAATAGGAGCTGAGTAGCTGATAAGCTCTCTGAATACATTCTGTCATACTGGAATTCACTCTCACGGGCTAACGACGACACTGCTAAGTTGTTCAGAAAGTCGCGTATTTTATCCTTTGCTTCACCCGGATAACCAGAGAAAGCCACCGCAGCCTGCGCCACGTCCTTACTGTTGAGTTGCCGAAAGACTCTGTTTCCTTCCCGATACGACTCTCGTTCCGCACGACTGAGGATCTTAGACCATTCTCCCCGCTTGATCTGATAGAACCAAGGCGGGCGCATTTCATTAAATTCCCGTTGGAGACGTATTTGGACCGGGTCGTTGGATATGTAATCCTCAGCTCGCAACGCAGCCTGATGGTTTGTAGTTCGGGCGATCGTTCCTGCAAAGTGTGTTGGACATTCAGTTAGCTTGACTGTTATCAAAACACTTGGGTCATTTCGAAGAACCGCCCTTGCATTCCACAAGGTAACAGTTGTTTGACAGCCGTTGATTATTTGGAAGTCCTGCACGAATAGACGGTTTCCATCAATGCGCCAAGAATAGCATATCGCCGTAATACCGTTGTTGAGGAGGTGAAAACGCCTTCTCTCGGTTTCATCAAACAGCGTACGCTTGATCGAAGTATTGACTTTATTGCCGAGTGGGCCACGAGGATTCTCTCTGAAAATCTTATAGCTGTGACGGCCAAATACCGATATGATCTGTTCCACTGGCACCGTCATGTACAAAGTCTTGTAATCAACATCGGTTTGGGTTTGATGATAAGTTTCGGGCTCTAGTTGAAACACGTGGTCGCACTTCGTAACCTTGTCGTCGCTCTCTTGCTGGGTCTGGTGATGTGAATAAAGATCAGCCAAATCCCAACATTCGAGGGATACGGTGACATCTATTGGATTACCATGGACCTCAAAAGTGGTGACTCGTGAACTATTCTCTCCGGCATTTCGTCTGGCAGCTTCGCTCAGGGTACCGCTAGTTGCCCACACCAGGTTTATGGAACACGGCGTATCGGAACGAGTCAAGAGCTTTTCAACCAAACGGTCGTGAAGTGTTTTTGTTTCTTCATTGCGGCTGGCGGCCACTTCAGTCTCACTCAAGATGCGGTTGGGAGCTTGCAAGAACTTGGCTAGCTCACTAGGCCCCATGGTAGTATTCGGTTGTCGGTGTTTGCTTTGAAATAGATGCACTACTGAATCGTCATCGGATTCCGGTATGAAATAACCGTCAATCTCAAAGTCATCGGAACCGTCAATTGCGGTATAATCCACGACGTCATTGTCGCCAATGTCATGGCCAACGGTAAAGATGGTCGCAAAGGCCCAGTGACGAAATCCCCTATCAAGATTGCTGCCGTAGTATTCATCAGCAGCTTCCTGCATGTACGGCAGGATGTGGTCGTATTGGTCTCGCCTGATTTGGCGTTGACTTGTCATACCTAAAAGCTCAAGTGCAACATAACTGTGTCGCCCCGGTAGGGCAGGTTCTCAATCCAGTTTATCAGTGTTTCATGTCCAGCGGAACTAAGGCTTTGGTCAGTTGCCCAGCCGTTGGCCCGGTTTAGTAACCCATCCCTGGTGAATTCGTAGAAAGCGTTTTCACCGCTGCCTCCCCCGTCCCAAAAGAAATCGTCGTCCAAGTCATCGTCCAACCCCAATCCGGGATCTGCCATCATGTCCCACATAAACCGGTAAATTGGTTGGCCCGGACGTTCCAAATAAGTAATGTTGACTACCCCAATATCCAGTCCCATGATTGCACCCTCAAACCCATTTCCACTCTTTTACCGGACCACGCCCACCTCCGTCAACCACCAACTGCCATAAAGTGGTAACCGAAGTTTCACCCCCTCACCCTCCTCCCAAAGCTATACCCCAACCCAATAACAGGAATCACCGAGAACAGCAGTGGCAGCCACCAGTCGCCCTTCGTTACGCCGCCGTAGATGAGGGCGGCCAGGGTTGCGTCGGCGATGATGTTCACGGCCAGCAGGGCGCGGATGATGTGCAGGCCGGCGGGCTTGATGCGGGGGACGAAGGCCATTACCAGCAGGCCGATGGCCGCCAGAGGGTGGATGCCCATCAGCACCGCTCGCTCCCAAATTTCGCCGCCGTCTGCAAAGCCGCCCACCGTACCGGTCAGGCCGGCGAACAGGAACTGGATTATTGCAAGCACGATGATGAGGACGCGCATGATAAATGTCCCTTGCGGTTAAAAGTAAGGGCGCCGGCCAACCTGCCGGTTGCCGACGCCACGAGGAATCTGCCGGACAATGCTCAGACAGGATGCCTAGCTCACACCCGCACCATCCCCAGACTTCCTTTGATGGCGTCCACCTGGCGCTGAAATTCGGTGTCGTCCAGGACGGGCTCCATCTGGCCCAGGTCAATACGGGGCAAAATCTCCACCCAGGACGTGCAGCCGCCGTATTCCTTGATGTAGGGCACGGTTACCGGCTGTTCCAGGCGGTAGACCCGCAGCAGCATTATGGACAGGGGCAGCATGGGCTTCCAGCGCAGGCGGGACTGGGCGTACTCGTCGGTCCAGATGTGAAAAGGAGACAGGTCCTCCACCCTTTCCTGCTCCTCAACCTCGATAATCTCCCCAGCCCGGGCCCAGTGGCTGAAAGTGATGGAGTCTGACCTGGGAGTGTCCGACAGAAGCTGCCGCAGGGCAGGCTGGTGCGTGGACTTCAGCAGGTCTTCCCGCTGGTGCTCGTAAGTGGGATAGAGCAGGAACTCCGGGTGGATAACCCGGAAGTCTTTACCATCCTCGTGGATACCGCCTTTGCGCAGCAGCAGAATTTGGTCTCCATTGGCCAGGGACTGGACGGTTATGGCCCACTCCTTGAGAGCTATTTGGCAGCGGTCTGGCAGCATGCGTTTTCTCCTATTTTCCTTTGTCCACGAAGGACACGAAGAACTCCCAATGGTAGAAACGAATCTAAGGGCAGCTTCTTGCCCCGCGTGAATTATAGACCCGGAAGGGTTATTCAATCCAGAAGAAGGGATTCCAGGCAATCTCCCACAGGTAGCCGTCGGGGTCGGAAAAGTAGCCGGAGTAGCCGCCCCAGAAAGTGTCCTGGGCCGGTTTGACCAGGGTGGCGCCCGCGGTCACGGCCACAGCCAGCAGTTCGTCCACTTCCTCTTTGCTGCGCAGGTTGTGGGCCAGGGTAACGCCTGAAAAGCCGCTGCCCTGGGTGGGAATACCCACGTCGGCGGCAAGGGCCTCCCGGGGATAGAGGGCCAGCCACGTGCCCTTGTTCTGGAAGAAGGCGATAGACTCGGTATTTTCGTCGTAAAGCACCAACTCCAGTCCATCCCGGTAGAACTCCACCGAGCGGGCCAGGTCGGCGACGCCCAGAGTGACTATGCTGATGCGCGGTTCCATGGGGTGTCTACCTCTTGCCAATCACCGGAAAGAACAATCGTTAATATTCCGCTTCGAGTTCGATCACCGGTATCGAGGAATCCCTCGCTCCCGGCAGAAGCAAGCCTCACGCGAGAGGGCTGGGCCGCTCATTCTGCAGGTACTCAAGGAAGGCCCGCTTACTGGGCGAAAGCTGCCGGTCCTTGGGATAGATCAGGGTCAGGGGCCTGCGGCAGTCCCAGTCCACCACGGGCAGGGTTACCAGCATACCGGCGCGAGTCTCGGCAGTTACACCCATGCGGGAAATAACCGCCACTCCGCCGCCGGCCATCGCCGCCTGCTTCAGGGCCTGGTTGCTGCCCAAACTCAATGCCGCCGTAGGAGTTATCCCCAACTTCCCAAAGTATTCCTCCGCGGTGTTACGGGTTGCCGAACCCGACTCCCTCAGGATGAGGCCGGCATCCACCACCTGCTGGGCGGTAATCTCGCCCCCCTGGGACAGGGGGTGCGTGGGCGCCGCAACCAGGACAATTTCGTCCTCCATATAATCAATAAAGCCCAGTTCGTCCTGCCCAACGGTGGGGTGACTGCCCACCATGCCCAGGTCCAGTTCCTGGTTGAGTATGCGTTGGGTAATGGTGCGCGTATTGGCGATGTAAAGATCGACGTTTATGCCGGGGTAAAGCTGGCGGAACCGTCCTACCGCCAAAGGCAATAAATACTCGCCAGGGGTGGTGCTGGCGCCCAGGGAAAGGCGCCCGGTCTGGAGATTGTGGATCTCTTCCAGGGTCTCCAGCAGCTTGCCCGACAGGGAGAAAATCTGCTGGGCATAGGCGAACACCGTCTCTCCCACCTCGGTGATGCGGAGACCCCTGGTACGCCGGTGAAACAGGGCGGCGCCCAGGAATTTTTCCAGTTCTTGCACTTGTATGGATACGGCCGGCTGGGTGATGCTCAGGGACTCAGCAGCCCGGGAAAAACTGCGATGGGACGCCACGGCGTAGAAGATGTAAAGCTGATGGAAGTTCAGCGTACTGCTTCCGCTTCCACCGCCTGAGGAAAACTTCAACTGGGGAAATGAACCGACGATTGGGCCGTTAACCATGCTTCCTCCCGCTCCCAACGTAGTTGGTGGGAATGCCTCGCATAAACTCGGCAATCAGTTGGGTTACGCTATCAGGAGCCTCCTCCGCCAGGAAGTGGCCGCATCGGCCGAATGTATGGCAAATGGAGTCGGTCAACTCCGATTGCCAGGTACTCAATTCCTTTTGACGAAATGCAATGTCCTTGAGGCCCCAGAGGACCAGGGAAGGTTTATCAACAAAGGAATGTCTGGCGCTCCAGATTGAATCCAGCCAATCTGAGGCGCCGATAATATGCCCCGGCAATGCAGCACAAGCAAGCCTGGAGCTTGAATCAGGTTGTGCCTGACGGTAATGCCGCATAACTTCGGGTGTGAGGGACTTGCGGTCACCCACGGCGCGTGGCATAACCTGGTTTACGAAAAAATTGCAGCGCTGGTTAAGGAATCGGCCGACAGGACTGGACATCATCCTGCTGAACATCAAGAAATGACGATCCGTGTTCACCGGCCAGCACCAGGTGTTGGATAGGATGAGGCGGCGGACCCGGTCCGGATAGCGTCGGGCGAAATCCAGCCCAATGGGGCCTCCCCAATCTGTCAAATAGAGGGTTATGTCTTCCAGCCCCAAGTGGTCCAACAGAGACGCAAAATTATCGGCGTGGGCTTGCGGTAAATGGTCTTCGGGCGGTGCGGTGCGCTCGGAGAGGCCGAAGCCAATATGGTCTACGGCAACGCATCGGTACTGTCCGCTCAATCCCTGGATCAGGCCGCGAAACTCGAAGGACCATGAAGGATTGCCGTGGACGAAAACTATCGGCTCTCCTTCGCCCTCATCTACGTAATGCATTCGGCCCCGCGCCGAGTCAAAGAAGCTGCTCTTGAATGGGAACAGGTCGTCGGATACCCAGCCCGGACGGATTCCAAACATGCCGCTTTCAGCCATGTTTCCACCCAGATCCGTCCGGCTGCGATTTCCTCATTCAGTCACTGCCC
Source organism: Dehalococcoidia bacterium (assembly GCA_964291565.2). GTDB lineage: Bacteria > Chloroflexota > Dehalococcoidia > Lucifugimonadales > UBA3495 > Bin22. The sequence continues at coordinate 2,207,725 of OZ219949.1, read as the reverse complement.
AGCCATTCTTTTGTCGGTGTCAGCCCCAGAAGGTTTGCCAGGTTTTGGGTGGTAGTGTGGGCAACCTCTTCCAGGGTAATACCCTTGATGTCAGCCAGGAACTGGGCCACTTCACGCACGTGACGAGGTTCGGTCCAATTGTGGCGATATTTCTTAAAGGGCTGAGGATAGGCGTCGGTCTCCAGCACCATATTCTCCAGCGGAATGGCGCGAGCAACATCCTGCAAGTAGGGCAAGCGGGTCAGGGGACGAGCCATAGAAATGAAGAAACCACAGTCAATGGCTTCCCTGGCGGTGGGTTCATCTCCCTGGAAATAGTGCATAACTCCACCCACGGACCCGGCGTCTTCTTCCCTCAACGTGCGAAAAACATCTGCATGGGATTCGCGGGAGTGAAATATAATCGGCAGCCCAAGGTTCCTGGCCAGCCTGATCTGGGTGCGAAAGACCTGGTCCTGAACCTGGTGATCCGGAGACGTGGGCATATAGTCCAGCCCCACCTCACTGATGCAGACCACCTTGGAGTTGCCCTTGGCCAGGGATTCCAGCTCGGTGTAGACGTTCTCATCCACCGGCTGGTGGGCTTCCATGGGGTGAATGCCCACACCCGCGTAAAAAGGTGCGTGCTCTTCGGTCATGCGGATACAGGCGCGGGTGGACTCCACAGTGGTGCCCGCGCAAACGATAAAACCAACTCCCGCCTGGGCAGCACGGTCAAGTATGCCGGGGATTTCCTCCGGACCATACTGGTCCAGGTGAGTATGAGCGTCTCCAAACAGTATGTCTTTAGACACTTCCACTATTTCAGCCTTCGGAGGTCAGGTTATTGTCTTCCTCTTTATTACGGAACAGAATTTAATCTAATTGCATATATTACAGGCTATAACTCAAACGTCAAGTTATGTTTGAGTTATAAACATACATAATCTTGCAGTCCACTGTAGTTGTTATGCGTGGCGATGTTACTGCCGAATGCAATCTCAAGTACAAGTTCCAACACTGGACTGATCGAAGTAAGCACCACAACGTGCAATATGGTGTCAGCCGGCGCCCGGCCTTCGGGGGAGATAGCCTCAAGGGGGCGCGTATTGCCGCCCATGGGAGAGGAAGACAAGAACAGTCGCTACCCGGGGAGAGTCGGGCAGGAGTCTTACCTATTCCAGCACAAACACTATTATTCGTTGCGCTACACTCAGGAGCAATATGGCCACCAGGGGGCTGAAATCTATCATCCCGAAGGTGGGCAGCACTCGCCGGATGGGGGCCAGGATGGGCTCGGTGACCTGCACGAATACCTGGGTAACATTGACCAGGAAGGGTGGCGGGTCGTTGGTCATGAAGGACAGGACAAGAGTCAGGATAATCCGTCCCAAGATAGACAAGTATAGAAGGTTAAACAGCAGGTGTATGAGGTCCACCGGTTGGGGCATAGGGAAGCAGCTCCTTAACCCTGGCCCAGCCTAACGGACTTGAGGAAGGCAGCGTTAACCGCATCTACCACGGCGGCGGGCACGCCACCCCGTTCAAGGGCCTGCAGCCCCTCGGCAGTGGTCCCTCCGGGCGATACCACCATATCCTTCAGCACTCCAGGGTGTTGGCCCGTTTCCATCACCAGCCGCACACTGCCGTAGACCGTCTGCAGGGCCAGGGTGCGGGCCATATCCCGGGGCAGACCCACGTAAACCCCGGCGTCTATCAGGGCCTCCACGAACATGAAAACATAGGCCGGCCCGCTGGCGCTGAGGGCGGTGGACATGTCCAGGTATTTTTCGTCGCTGACATAGATTTCCTCACCCACGGTACCGAGCATGGACCGGGCCATTTCCCGGTGGGTGTCGCTGACCGGCTCAGAGCAGGTCCACAGGGTCATGCCGCACCCAATCTGGGCCGGGGTGTTGGGCATTACCCGGATGATGGACTCGTGGGCCAGCCCCTGGGCCAGGGTGGACATCTTTGCGCCGGCGGCTATGGACAGGGCAGACTGTTTCTTGTCCAGCTTGCCGCCCAGTTGCTCAAAGACATGGGGAAGGTCCTGGGGTTTGACGGCCATAACCACCAGGTCGGCGCCCTCGGCCGTTTCGACATTGTCCTGGTAGGTGTTAACGCCATATCGCTCAGAAAGATAGTCCCGGCGTTGGGGGATGGGTTCGCCAATGGCCACTTCGCCGGGTTGCGCCAGGTCGGCCGCCAGCACCCCGCCCAGTATGGCCTCGGCCATTGTTCCACCGCCGATAAAGGCTAACCTCATAGGATATCCCCCAATCAGTCTGGTTAAAGGCAGCTATTAATTCGAAGATCATTCTGCGATGACGGCACACATTATAGCACCTGGAAAAAACTCCTGGACCTGTCTATGGAATACCCAAGGGGGCCCTGAATAGTTGGGATGGCGAGACAGCCGGAGTCAAAACGGGGAGGGGAATCGCCCCTCAACGACAGAGGGAGGCAGCGACGTGCGGTTCGCTACCAACTGTACCTGGATTCCTGTTATAATCGGTATACGGCGCAAGCGGGCGTAACTCAGTGGTAGAGTGTTTGCTTCCCAAGCAAAAAGTCGTGGGTTCGAATCCCATCGCCCGCTCCAAGACACCCTGATTATAAGTAGAAAACCGCCGTCCAAAAACGGCGGTTCCAATTTTTCCTTCGACGTTCGCCTAAGTCGGTAAGGCACGTTAATCTTCAAGTCCTTTACCATTCCTCAAGGCGTTAAGAACCACGCCAAGCCCGCATTTTACTTACACCGTCTTCGCTGGCCACGGCTCATCCCTGCCCAAGTCCCAGCCCATGACATCACTCCGACACTCCGGCGCCAGCCGCCGGGTATGCTTCCCTGCACCCCGCGATTTGCGCCGCCAAGGTGTTCCGACTCAGCCAGACCCGGTGCAGCCGCCGCAGAGATCTTCTTGGGGATCCAGAGCAGCCTGATCCGTTCTAACTTAGTTAACTTCCTCAGTAATTGCAGCCTTAGCTTCTTGATATGTGCTGACTTATTAGCAAGTGCGCACAAACAAACAATTCCCCTAATGTGTAGTCCCATCGCTGGAACAGGCGCCTGACCGGGGCCGCAGTTTGTTACGCTGGCTAGTGGCCATTAAAGCTTCCAATAGTTGACATTTTCGAATCTCTATCTTCAATCTCTCCATTGCGCGAATAGATGCGCCACAACTTCTGCCACGAAGGGCCCTCCCTGAGTACAACAACCCATCCACGTCAGAATATAATTAGGGTGTGCAACCTATTGCTTTTGTCTGTGGTAACCCTTATTATTCTCCTGATTTATTTGACAGGAAAGACCGTGCGAGTGATGGGACTCGTACTAACCGGAAGCCAGACGATATCCAGACTGCCCTGAAAGGGTCGTGGCCACCAATCAGTCAGGAGAATGCAGTTGACAACCAGCTTAATGGAAGGTGTCGCAGCGGCAGATGCCCTTCAGCATCAAGAAGTGACGTCTAAATTCGCCCCAGCGCCCAATACGTGCATGCTGGAGTGCCTGGACGTCAGCAAGAGTTTTGGAGACGTGGTTGCCCTGTCCAACTTCTCGCTGAAACTGGCCCCGGGTCAGATTCTCGCCTTGTTGGGTCCCAGCGGTTGCGGAAAGACCACCGCCCTGCGCTTGATTTCCGGCTTTGCCAATCCCGATGACGGTTCCATAGCAGTCGCAGCCCGCCCGGTTTATGGCCAGGGAACCTACGTACCGCCGGAAAAGCGCAGCGTCGGCATGGTCTTCCAGGAAGGGGCCCTCTTCCCTCACCTCACCGTGGAACAGAACATCGCCTTTGGCCTGGCAAGGGACGACCAGCGATCGGACCGGGTGGCCGAAGTAGTCAAAATGACCGGCCTGGAAGGTCTGACCCAACGCATGCCCTACGAATTGTCCGGCGGACAGCAGCAGCGCGTTGCGCTGGCCCGGGCGCTGGCTCCCCGCCCAGAGCTCCTCCTATTGGACGAGCCCTTTTCCAACCTGGACCCGACGTTACGTGAACAGGTGCGCCGCGACGTGATGAACATTCTGCGCACCAACCACATCACCGCAATCTTCGTAACCCATGACCAGGAAGAGGCAATGTACGTGGGTGACTCCATAGCAGTGATGAACGGTGGGAAAATTGAGCAGCAGGGAACGCCTGAAGAAATTTTCCACCGCCCAAGCACCAGGTTTGTCGCCGAATTTATCGGCATGGTGGACTTTGTGCCCGGCCGCTGGGAAGATGGAATAATCAAGACTCCCATTGGAACTACTGAATGGGAAGACGGCGCTCTGGCCGACGTGGCGCTGGAAGTCATGCTCCGGCCTGACTGCCTGGAGTGTATTCCGTCGGAAGAAGGTAATGGAGTTATTTTGGAACGAGAGTTCAGGGGCGCCTTTTACCTGTACACTATTGCCCTTGACGGCAGTGGATCTGTGAGGTGTCTCCTTCCCCACATCTATGAGCACGAAGTCGGCTCCAGGGTTGCCGTACGGGTCCGCTCGGGTCACTCGCTCCGCCCATTCCTTGACGGGTTAGCCGTGGACGTTTAACCTGCAAGCCTCTTTCGCCCGTTAACTCTTCCGTACTGACCAGATCTCTCTCGACGTCATTTCACCGCTCCGTCCCCGCTCTGCAGCCTTTCCATTGCCAGGTTGCAGCCGGCGCAATTGGCTGTAACGCCCGCTAATGTTGTGCAAGTCCGACCGCTGCCGTGCAGGCACACTAATCCCAGGCACAAATAGGGTTACGTCCCGGGCGATCCCCAACTCGGCAATTGGTCTGGGATTCCCACAGCCACAGGAATCCACATTTGCCTAAACATTCCTACCCCTTACTCCCAAGTCTCGGCCTGGCCACAATTCTTCAAACCAGCGCCCATGGATGACAACCCTAGAGCCAGCGGTTACCATTGCAGGCGCATGGCTTGTCGAGGGCTCTCCGGACAGGTGAGAGAAACTTTCAGTAAAGTGTTTGACTGCCGAAGCCTGGCTGAACTGCGACGACGTTAATTTGCTGGATAAATTGAACGCAGACAAGAACAAATTTCAGGACGGCGACATGGTACTGCTGCAGGACCGCAAGGCCCGCCGGTACCTTACCACCCTGTCCCCGGGGCAGGTGTTTCACAGCCACCTGGGTCGGCTGGCCCACGACGGGCTCATCGGCCACAGCGTGGGAGGCTGGTACCGGACCGATCGGGGTCATACCCTGTTGGCGGTGCGGCCCACACTCGGCGAATTCGTGCGGCAGATGCCCCGCGGCCCGCAAATCATCTACTCGAAGGACTTGGGCAACATCGTAGCTTTTGCGGACATTTTCCCGGGTGCGACAGTTGTGGAGTCGGGCCTGGGATCGGGAGCGCTGACCGCGGCCCTCCTGCGGGCTGTGGGCGAAAAGGGACGGGTAATCACCTACGAGATCGAAGAATCGGTGGTCCCCCGAGCCATGGCCAACATCCAGCGGGTAATCCCCGATCCGGCCAACCTGACAGTTACCATCGGCGACGTTTACCAGGGCATCGAGGAGAGTCAGGTGGACCGGGTGGTGCTGGACGTGCCTGAGCCCTGGCAAGCGGTGCCCGGGGTTGCCGACGCCCTCGTCATGGGGGGCATCATGATCAGCTTCTTGCCCACGATCCTCCAGGTCCACCAACTGGCGGGCGCACTGGAGGAAGACGGCCGCTTCCAGATGATCGAGACTCTGGAAACCCTGCTGAGACCCTGGCACGTTACGGAACGTAGCGTAAGGCCGGCCCACCGCATGGTTGCACATAGCGGATTCCTGACCACGGCGGTGCGGTGCCTGCCCCGCGTAATCGGCACCGTAAACAATCCGGCGCCGCCGTCCAATGCGAATGTGGATGTGGATGTGGATGCGCCGGACACACGGGACTAGAAGGGAGTGTAGCCATGGAAGTAATGGACCGGGACAACACCCTGGAGTTTCTGAAGCAGCACGTAAAGACTGACATGCTCATGAAGCATCTCTTCACCGTGGAAGCAGCCATGCGGGGCTACGCCCGCAAGTACGGTGAGGACGAAGACCGCTGGGGAATCGCCGGATTGTTGCACGACTTTGACTGGGAAATCTGCCCCACCCCAGACTCGCACCCCACTTTCGGCGCTGAAATCCTGCGAGAGCACGGCTACCCCGAGGACATAATCCGGGCAGTGCTTACCCACGGGGAACACACCGGCATCCCCCGGGAGTCGTTGATGGAACACACCCTGTTCGCGGTGGACGAGCTTTCCGGTTTCATCCGCGCCGTAACGCTGGTGCGCCCAAACAAAAGCCTGGACGACGTGACTCCACGTTCCGTCCACCGCAAGCTGCGCGACAAGAACTTTGCCAGGGACGTAAACCGGGACGACATTCGCAAGGGGGCGGAGGAATTGGGAGTAGACCTGGACGAGCTCATCAGCTTTATAGTAGAGAGCATTAAGCCCATTGCCGAGCGGATTGACCTGACCACCGGCTGAAGGTGGCGGGAACCTGTTGGCGCTGGCGCAAGACCAACAAGGCTGTGAAGATACGCCAGGCAGGAATTCTCTCACTTGAGCAGGTCGAAGAAGCGCAGTTCCAGGGTTAAGGTCAACCCCAGAGGAATTACTGCGATGAGACCGGATATAGCGACCACCAACATGGCCCGGCCGGTGCTTTCATAGTCCATTCCCTGCCGTACTCCCAGCACCGCCGCGGCCAGGGACCAGAAAACCGCTACCCATACGAAGACCCAGTCTAAGAAGGGGACGCTGGAAAAAACGGCCAGGAGGCCAGGGGTCAGGGCAAACCCAAGAATGCGGCCCATTTCGGTCCAGCTTGTTTCGGTATGGTGAGTGCGCAGCAACCCGGCCCCTACCATGAAGACGATGGTTACCCACAGCGCCCAGCGAAGAATCCCGAAGGCAAGGCCGAAGCCTACTTCAAGGACTATTTCCAGGAATGTCGCCTGTCCCTGAATCTCACCGGCTAGGCCCCCGACTATGGCGCACAGCGTTACCAGCAGTACCACCGCTATGGCCTGAACCATAGAGCTGGGGTCGGCCTCAATCTCCTCGTAGGTGTGGGCATTGAAGAAAGTTGCGCCGAACATTCGTCGTAACATTAGCCCACTCTTACCTTGGCAGGTACCGGTATAAAAGGCCCGGGTCTGTAATTTGCGAGGACATGCATCGTCAATGGCAGACTGATCACCCACCGCTTGAACTACCTTCCCGGGCCATGCCAGCCGACGGAAAGCCTCACCGTTGTCAAATAGCGCCGGCAGCCGTGTGCCAGGGGGTGAATCCTGGGGCCGCTGGCGCAGTCCAAGTTGTGACCGCCGGTGTTCCGTCCTATACCGACGAAAGGAAAGCCCACTGGATGGCCAGAAGAATCAGCCAGGGAATGAAGCCGATGACGCCGGCGATTACCACCACTAGAATTGCGCGGCCCGTACCTTCGAAGTCCATGGCCTGGCGAACACCCATGATGGCTGCGGCCAGGGTCCAGAAAAAGGCCACTACCGATATCAGCCAGCCTATTCCCGGCACCCAGGAGAATATGGCCAGCACACCGGGGGTGTAGGCGAAGCCCAAAACTCGACCCATTTCCGACCAGCTGATCTGCGTGTTGCTGGTCCGCAGAAGGCTGCCGCCCACCATCAATATCACCGTCACCCACAGCGCCCAGCGCACAATGCCGAAGGCCAGGCCAAAGCACAACCCCAGAATTATGCCCAGGGCCGACGCTCCACTCAGTATGTCCGAAACCAACCCGCCAATGGCGCCGCAGACAGTAACCAGGATCACGACGCCCAGGGCCTGGCCCAACGCTGTTTGGTCGGCCTCAATTTCCTCGTAGGTTTGGGCGTTAAACATGGCCGCGCCAAGCATTCGCTGAATCATCACTCCACCTCACCAAGTCGAGATTATGGGAAACCACCCCAGGATTATACCCGCTTATATCTTCGCTTGTGCTTGATGATTTTGAAGAATTACCGTAACTTTGTCGCGCCAGCACGGGTCTCCTATTGGAGCACTGATAAGAACTGTTTTGGGGAGCAGCTACCACTCAGTCGGAATAGATCCTGGAGCGAAAACTCCTCTTAGGTATCCCCAAAGGGGCCGGCCATCAGGTCCTCCAGGACAAACTCCTGGACTGCCGGCTGGGGCCAACCCTGGGGCAGGGACATATGTCGGTGCGACAACAGGGGCAAGGATAGTTCTCGCACCAGGTCCAGCGCCTCCGGCCGCTGGGCGAAGCCCCAAAGTTCCGGCAATTCCGGGGCGCCAGGGGACAGACCCTTCCCCTGCACCAGGACCTTGAAGTCCCCCAGACCATCAGTACGGGTCAAGGCCAGGAGGCCGGCGCGGTTGCCTGCGGCCTGGTCCACCGGCATGGGTGTAGAGGTAATCCGGCGGCGTAACTGATCGAAGCCCAGGTTACGCAGGAACTGGCCTTGAACGGTGTAGCCCAGGGGTTCCAAGCCGGTACTCCGCCCTGCGTTGACCACCGATGTAAAGTCCACCTGGGCGGTTATGTCCTGCCGGCCGACGTGCCGGAGGGGAGAATCGGTCTGGGTGTGGCGGTAATAGGTTACCAGCGTACCCCGGGGCCGCAGTTCCGCAGAATACAACTCCCCCGCTCGCCTGCCGTAGTCTATTGTCAGGACGAACCCCGCCGACAGGGCGCTGCCAATAGAGGATGCCCACGAGTCCAGGCCCAGGTTGAACTCGGCGGTCTGCCCTTCGTCCAGCTGAATTCCCAGTTTCCCCAGGCGCACTTCCAGCTTGGGGTTGGAGGGTTCTCCCAACCATTCGACAAAGCGCTCTTCACCGGCCAAATCACCCAACTCCAGCGCCACGTACACTTCACGCAGTATGCCCTGCTCGACCCTTACCTGGTGCACGGGAAAGGAATCCAGCAATTCGTTGGAAATGACGCAGCCTTGCAGGTTTCGCAAGGGCACTCCATCCGCGGCTATCGGCACTGCTTGGGAATGGAACGGCGCCGCCCCCTGATGGCTGCGGTCAAGGCAAAGGTATCGAAGTGAGTCTGGAAAACCATTGGGAAGGGATTGTGCAGCCTGGAGGATGTCACGGCAAAGCTGGCCGTTGCCTGAACCCGGTTCCACCACCCAAAAAGGGTTGGGCCGATCAAGCAAAAGCCAGAACTGGTATAGCTGCACCGACAGCAACGCGCCAAAGGCAGGGTGGGTCATTGGCGAGGTATAGTAATCGCCGCCGGGACCGAAGGGGCTTTCTTCAGTGCTGCGGGCAGCCGAGTAATAGCCCCCTTGGGGCCAGTAGAGGGCCACCTCCATGAACTCGGCGAAGGGAATGGGGCCACGTTCAATGATGCGGCGGCGAATTTCCGCTTCGGCGCTGGTCGTCAATTGGCTCACGAGATAAGCACGGTGTCCACGATTGGTTATATGAAACCACTTGCGGACACCCGTGTCTATCCATGGACTGCTGACGACAGGGTAGTCCTGCTAAACCAGAGACGAGGTCGGACGTGCATTTGGTATTGACCGTCATTCCGCCGCAGACCTGATTCCAGTACGGCCTGGAACAAGACCGCACCATCAATGCCGGAATCCCTGGATACCGGCTCTTGCCGCAATGACGGGGCAACCCGTCAAATATCGCTTTCTCGTTGGCTTTCTTTTAGTCGGGGTAGAGGGGGATTGAGCACCGGAGGCCCTGCAACAACATGGGGACCTGTGGAGTCGCTGCATCGTCCTGGAGGGCCGATTCAGGAATCCCCGACCCCTCGCCGGGTACAGCGGAACAGTCAAGGCTCAGGGTAGTTCCGCTCTCCGTTTGGGGCAAGGAGGCAACCGCGTACAGCAGTCGGTATTCGGCGAAGGCCGTCCCCACCAGTGCGAAGACAACCGCCAGGACTGCTACCATCAGCAACCTCAACAGGCGATCTACCCACGGGCTTTGGAACCTGGTGTGTCGGATAACTTCTCTGAATTCTTGCATTATTAACGCATTCAATGAAAATATGATCTCTATGACTATTGTATCCGATATTATTCCATTTGACAATACATAGTATTGCTATAACGGTCTTAACTCGCTATGAGGAAAATTGGCGCTAAAACCGCATTGGGGAAGGGTTGGGAGAGGAAATTTGTACAGGATAAAGCAGCCAGAAAACTGAACGCTGCGAACACTGGCAAATCGCCCAAATTCCATTACAATTGGAACAACTCGGCAGCATTGGGACAGTCAAAGCCGCACCGCAGGGGTACGTTTTTGGCGCCAGAAATGGCCAGTCAACGCCGTGGCGCAGCAAAGCGAATAGCAAAATCCCAGTCTGATCATCGCCTTCAACGTCCATACCCACCACGGCGCCGAGAGAACACCACCTGCGCCGTTTCAGACTAAGGCTGGCCCTGTGATTTCGCTACAGGGTCAATTGGAGGCCGCGAGGAAGCTCAACTCAAAGATACAATAACGGAACCCAGCCTGAACTCATATGGAGGTATCCATGCCTAACGTCACGGTCGAAGAGAATGTGATTGTAACCAGCGCCGACGGTTATGAACTGCGAGTGGACGTCGCTCGTCCTGCCGGTACCGGCCACGCTCCGGGGCTATTGTTTCTGCCCGGAGGCGGATGGGTCTCGGCCAACCACGAACCCCTGAAGGAACGCTACGGCATACCCTTGGCGGAACGGGGTTTTGTTTGCGTCACCGCACCGTACCGGGTAATGGAGGAGGCCATCTGGCCGGCAGCCATCCAGGATGTGAAGGCTATCCTGCGGTGGATGCGCACGAACAGCGCCAGCCTGGGCATCGACCCGGAGCGCATCGCTGTGGCGGGCAAGTCAGCCGGCGGGCACCTGGCCCTGCTTACCGCGGCCACCAACGGCCGGGCGGAATACGAGGGCCCCGGTATCAACTCGGCCGATCTTAGCCGGGTTTCCGCCGCCGTGGGCGTGGCCCCGGCCTCGGACGTGCGGGATTACTGGCGGAGGGATCCCCTGATACCCTATACCGCAAGCGATCCATCTGATTCGGCCCTGACCGCCGCAAACCCAACGGAACTGGTCCATGCCGACTGGCCGCCGGTGCTGCTGCTCCATGGTACCAATGACGACCGGGTACCCCACCGCATGTCCATGCGCCTGTTTGACCTCCTGGAAGAGGCGGGGGTGCCGGCGGATATGCGCCTGTTTGCCGGACAGGACCACATGTTCGACCAGATCCCGGAATTCAGCCAGGCCATCGTCGAGTCGGTGGCCATGTTCCTGCAACGCTACGTCGCCGCCCCGATGGCCGAGGCCGTCGCCGCGGACAACTAGGGCATCAATATATGGATGTACAGGACATACAGGATTAACCGGAAGCGTCGGAACTATCCCCACATGCTCCCGTAAGATCCTGTCAGTCCTGTACATCCACATTTATTTCAAGAAAACATTTCCCGGTGGTGGCGGTACCAGTCGCTGCTGAAGACTCCCGCGGAGTCGTGCTTTTCCTTTAGTTCCAAGTAATGCCGGAACTGGGGATAGGCCCGCTCCACCTGGTCGCGGCGGGCCCAGCGGTGGTAGGTCAGGTAGAAGCTGCCGTCGCGTTCCAGGGCGCAATCGGTCAGGGAGCGGAATTGTTCCTTACCCCGCTCCAGCCCCTCCGGCGAGTGCTCCACCAGCAGGTTAAATATGATGCAGGCGTAGCTGTCCCGAGCCCAGCGCAGCAGCGTCTCCTCTTCCTTTTCGATCAGCCGCACCGTGCCATACACCACGTTGGCGCCCGTGTTCAGCACCGTTTCCCTGGCCGCTTCCATGAATTCCACGAACCGGTCCCGGGGTACGTACAGTTCAGTAATCATCAGCGAGGCAAACGTCCGCCAGCCCAGTTGACGGTACAGGGCGTCGCCGGCCTCGGGCAGGTAGGGGCTGAACTGGAGGTCATCTGACCAGTAAAGCTGCCCGTCGGTCTGGCGGTAGTGGGTCGCGTACTCGTCGTAGGCCCGCGCCTTGTCGGTGTGGGCCAGGACGTAAAGACGCATCCACTCTTCCTGGGAGAGTCCAAGCTGCCCCTGTGGTATAGCAGCCTTGCCCTTTTCCGGCAGGTACACCGACATTATTCCCCTGGTCATGAAATCGGGCGACGTCTCATCGGTCATGTACTGAAAGTCGCCGTATGTGGCGCCGGCCCTTGCCTGGCCCTCCAGGCCGGGAATAACCTGGTCCAGGGACAATTCCTGCACTCTCCGGACGTGAAGGCGGCGGGGCGCCAGTCGCAGGTTAATGACGTCGACGAAGCCAAACATACCGTAGCCGCCGATGGCCAGCCGGAACAGGTCGGCGTTCTCATCCCGGCTGCAAAGTACCCGGCTGCCGTCGGCCTGGGTCAGGTAGAAGGACTCAATGTCGTCCACTATGGGACGGCGGCCCAGCACTCGCCCGTGAATGTTTGAAGACAGGGCCCCTCCCAGTGTCAGTTCGTCGGCGCCGGTCTGCTTCTGGATGATAGACAGGGGCTGCGCGTCATCCTCCTGGTTGCATTGAAGCCACTGCACCAGCGTCGGCCAGGTGGTTCCCGACTGGACCCAGACCGTGCGTCCCTGGGTATCCAGATGACCGACACGGTTCAGGACTGCCGAGCTAAGGGAGACACCATTGGCGGCGAACTGCTGGCCCCCCATGGAATGAAGGGCGCCGGCGGGGCAGACGGGAAGGCCCTGGCTGGATGCTTCGGCTATCACTGCGGAAATCTCATCGGAGTTGGCCGGGGTTACGACACGCTGCATTTCGGTGGCATTGAGGCGGGACTGTACATCGTTAAGGGTGGGCAAGGGGCAACCTCCTGGTTGGTGGAGACGGTGTCGGTTTTGGCGCAGCTATAAATAAGAGTATTAAATAATACTTTTATTTATAGACCACGCCTATATATATCATACAAGAATGGTTCGAGGAATACCACCAGGGAGGAAGCGGCTGAGAGGCTCAACTTGGCAATTCCCTCGCGAACCGTGCCAGCGTCCAAAGCTCACGGGGGCGAGTTCAAGCCCAACCCCACATCTTGTCCTTTCTTCCTCTGACCCCCAGACTTACAGCGGCAAGTACACCGCCCGCCCCTCCATTGCGCTGCGGTACACCGCCTCGGTCCATTCCATGTAGTGGACGCCCGTTTCGAAGGCCACCATATCCACCTTCTCCAGGCCCCGAATGGCGTTGGTGAACTGTTCCTCCACCCGGTACCTGGCCTGGCCCTCCGGCGGGTTGGGCACTTCCGTCAATTCCGAATCTCCGCGCTGGCCGGCCCAGACCCGGCGCTGCGGGTCAACGTGGATGGTGCCGTCGGTCCCAAAAATCCAGATGTGGCTGCCTCCGTTCAGGCCGCTGGTGGCGCTCATCTGCATGTGGACCTGGGCTCTGTTGGCCAGTTCGTAGAGGATGTCTACGTGATCGGGAATGGTCACCGACACCCGGTTGCCGTTCTCGTCCATCCGGTACGGTACGTGGACCTTGGACATGGCGAATACCCGGTTGCCCCGCCCCAGCCAGCGCATCATGGATTCGTAGGATGCCCCGATGTTCAGGGTGTTATGCCCGCTCATGGCCCGGTCGTGCCGCCAGTGCAGGGGGCCGTCAGGGTCGGGGAAGTTGTTCTGGAGCGACGTGAAGTCCACCGACAGAACTTCCCCCAGGAAGCCCTCGCCAATCAGGCGCTTCAGCACGTTGTCGATGGTGTAACTGGTGGATGTCGGGGTAAGCTGGCACACGAGGTCGGGGTGTTCCAGCGAAGCCTGCAGCATGTCGCGCGCCTCTTCCGCCGTAGATGCCATCCGCGCTTCGGTGAGGACGTGCTTCCCCGCCTCCAGGGCGGCCAGGGTCATGGTGCGGTGCATGTAAGGCCAGGTGCCGATGCAGATAGCGTTGATTTCCCCGTCCTCCAGCAGTTCCCTCCAGTTGCCGTAGACCCGGGGAATATTGAACTGGTCGGCAATGGCCCGGCCCGATTCAATACTGCGGTTGGCCACCGCCACGATTTCGCAGTCCTCTGCGCCCTGGAACCCGGGAATGTGCCGGTTGCGGACATTGCCGCCCGCTCCGATGAGCCCCACGCGTATAGGTACGTCAGCCATAAGTTGCCTCCTGGGCAAAGGTTCGAGCAAAGAAAGTAAAGCCCGTCCATGCAGGGATGCCGCGCTTTGAGGGCAGAATATCACCCTGTTGGCGCCGATACCACCTGCATTAAGGAAAACCCGTAGCCTGCGCACCTGCGTCTGTGCCGACTGTGCTGTTCCCTGGGCTGGCGGTCAATCACCTCCCCAGGTCCCAGGACGGTCTCTCACCCGGGTTGCGGAAGGCCCCGATTGCTGGCACGCGGGGCACACTTCATAGCCTGGGAAATATCTCAAAAGTCCCTTCCTCCTTGACGGGGGAAGGTTAGGAATGGGGTGAAGAGGCGATGCGGCCGAAAGCGGAAAGCGCCTGCGTGTTTCACCGATAATTTTGAGATAGTCTCTAAATGCCTCGCCTCACCACAAAGGACATGAACACCAATGTATGAGCCAAAATCTGGTGGACTGACCCATAATTGACGGCGCTAATTGAGACTACCCGGGAAAGGAAGACCGGACGAAACAGCTATGCCATTAGAGGAACTTCGGGGCAATAAACGTGGAGTTAGTGGAAACAGTGGCGGAGGGAGTGGGATTCGAACCCACGATCCCGGTTTCCCAGGATAAGCGCTTAGCAGGCGCCCGCACTAGACCACTATGCGATCCCTCCACAAAGCGGAAATTCACTATATCAGAATGAGCCTGCCTCCACAACAAGACTGCGCCGGTCGCAATTGGTCCGAGTCCTGGGCGGCGGAACCGGCTATGGTCTCCACTCCCTGGTGGTTTAGAATGGAAGGAGGGATTTGGCCAGCAATGCAGCCCTTGGAGCAACTTACAGTCTGGCGGTTAACCTCTCTTGAGCTTTCTAGATTCCCCCGCCGTGTCCACAATGACTCGCGCCCTGTTGCGGCTGCTGCTGGGCGCCCGCCTTCCCGTCACCGAGGGATCACTGGAAGTCAGCGGCCCCGGAGGACCGGTTACCATCCGCCGAGACGGCTACGGCATCCCGATGGTGGAGGCGGACGAAGAAGTTGACGTGTTTTTCGGTTTCGGCTTCTGCCAGGGCCAGGACCGGGCGATGCAGATTGAGCTGTCCAGGCGCGCCGCCTCCGGAACCCTGTCCGAGTTATTCGGCCCTGCAACGTTACGTGTTGACCGCCTCTTCCGCCGTGCCGGTTTGCGCGCCGCCGCCGAGGAGCAGTTTCTGGCCCTGGCGCCGCGGGTGGCCTCAATTCTCACCGCCTTCGCTGCCGGGGTGAACGCCGGCCACACCGTGGGCCTGCCGCGCCGTCCCCACGAACTTGTGCTGCTGCGAGCCCGTCCTTCGGAGTTCACCGCCATTGACGTGCTCACAATTATGAAACTCCAGTCATTCGCAATGCCCTCCAACTGGGACTGCGAGCTCGCCAGGCTGATGGTCCTGAACCTGGACGGGCCGGATGCCCTGCTCCATCTCGACCCCGGCTACCCTGAGTGGCACCAGGTCCCAGTGCCACCTACAGGCATTTCCGGCAAGGCCGCCCAACGCCTTGCCGAAGAACTGGCGCTGTTCCAGGAAACGATTGCGACGGGCGGCGGTTCCAACGGCTGGGCGCTGTCCGGCGACAGGACTCTTTCGGGACGCCCCCTGCTGGCCAATGATCCTCATCTTCCCGCGGCGGTACCACCCCACTGGTACCTGGCGCGGCTGCAGTCGTCCAACTGGACTCTCGCCGGCGCCGCCCTCCCCGGAACTCCTGCCGTCGCGGCGGGCCACAACGGGCATTGCGCCTGGGGTGTAACCGCCGGACTGACCGACAATACCGACCTTTTCCTGGAACGCATCGGGCCATCTGGCCAATCGGTTCTCCAGGATGGCCAGTTCGTTCCCTGCCAGGTCCGGCGGGAGGTTATACGGGTAAAGGGCGCCGACCCGGTAGAGGAGGAAGTCCTGGTTACACCCCGCGGCCCGATTATCAGCCCAGCCCTGGACGGGGAGCTTGGCGCCCTCTCCATCCGCGCGGTGTGGCTGGACCCGTTGCCGGTGCAGGGTTTCCTGGGCACATTGGAGGCCACCACCTTTGAGGAGTTTCGCGCTCCCTTTGCCGACTGGCCTATCCTCCCCCTCGGCCTGGTCTATGCCGATACCCGGGGCAACATCGGTTACCAACTGACTGGACAGGCGCCCCGTCGCCGCCGGGGCTACGGCATTGTGCCCAGCGCCGGCTGGGTGGCGGGCGCCGGCTGGGAGGATGAGGCTATTCCCTTCGTTGAAATGCCAAATGTCGCCAATCCGCCCGGTGGCTACGTAGCCGCCGCCAACACCCAGCCTCAACCGGAAGGCGCCGGCCCCTTTCTGGGCGTTGACTGGATCGATGGTTATCGCCTGGGCCGGGTTGTTGAAGCCCTGGAAGAAGGCGGGGCCTGGAGCACCGAGTCCGCCGCAGCCTTCCAGCTTGACGTCAAATCCCTGCCCTGGACCGAACTGAAAGAGCATATCCTGGCCGTCACGCCCCTCAGCGCCGAAAGCGCGGCGGCCCACCGGCTTCTTGCCGACTGGAACGGGCGCATGCTCGCCGATTCCGCAGCCGCAACCCTGTTCCACCTCTTCCTGGCGGAAATGTCCCGCCGCATTGCCGCGGCAAAGGCGCCCCTTTCCGCTGCCTGGCTGTTGGGCCGCAGCACCCTTCCCACCATCAGTGGTACGTCCATCGCCGCGCGCCAGGTGGGTCGGCTGTCCCGCCTGGTGAGGGAGCAGTCCCCCGGTTGGTTCCCCAATGGCTGGCCGGCGGAAATCGACGATGCCCTGCGCTCAGCCTATGCCGAGGCTCTACGTCGGCTGGGTCCGCCTTCCGGTCGGTGGCAATGGGGCCGTGCCCGCCCGGCGATGCTGAAGCACCCTATGGGCCGGACACCCCTTCTGGCCGGGATCTTTAACATTGGCCCCTTCCAGTGCCCCGGCGACGGCAACACGGTGGCCCAGGCCGGCACTTTCGGAGAAGACCCACTGGCTGCCCCCGGCGTGGTCCCGTCCCTCCGGATGGTGCTGGACGTTGGCGACTGGGACCGGTCGCTCTTTTCCCTGCCCGGCGGACAGTCGGGCAACCCCCTGTCGCCTCATTACAAGGACCTGTTCCCCATGTGGCTGCGGGGAACCGGAGTGCCCATCCCCTGGACTGACGCGGCGGTAAAGGCGGCCACCGTCGAAACCCTGCTGCTGAAGCCAAAGTAACGGCAGACAACCGGCAGGGCGGGACCGGCGCCCTTGGCTGTCCCACAAACATTTATGGAGCGTCTGTTAAAATTAGGCCCTTGTGTCAGCTTAGCAATCCGTTCCCCCGTATATGCCAATGCGATTCATCCGGCCCATAGCGGCCCTGGTATGGAAGGACCTGCTGCTGGAACTGCGTTCCAGGGACATCGTAGTCTCCGCCCTGGTGTTCGGGTTCCTGGTGGTGGTGGTGTTCAACTTCGCGCTGAAGGTTACGCCGCAGCGGGTAGCGGAACTGGCCCCGGGCATCCTCTGGGTGGCCTTCGCCTTCGCGGGTACCCTGGCCATGAGCCGCGCCTTCGTTCGCGAGCGGGAACAGGGTGGGCTGGAAGGCTTGCTACTGTCCCCCGTCAGCCGGGATGCCATATTCCTGGGCAAGGCCCTGGTCAGCTTCCTGTTTATGCTGGTCATCGAGGCCGCCCTGCTTCCCGTCCTGGCCGTGCTGCTCAACTTCACCGCCTTTACCTGGACCCTGTTCGCCGCCATCCTGCTGGCCACCCTGGGCTTTGCCACCGTGGGCACCCTGTTTTCGGCCATTGCCGTCCAGACCCGCTCCCGGGAGGTGATGCTGCCCGTGCTCTTCTTCCCCATAATCCTACCGGTGCTAATAGGCGCGGTGGAGGTTTCGGGAGCAGCCATCGGCGGCGGGCCGGAGACGGGGGTGGTAACCCGGTGGCTCCCCCTGCTGGCGGTGTTCGATGCCGTTTTTCTGGTAATATGTCCCTGGATTTTTTCGATAATCGTTGAGGAGTAACCCCTTTTGGCGCCTGGACAGGGGACTGCGGCATCCTCCAGCGGCAACACAGCGTTCTACGGCTTTCCCGGCCTGCAGGGCATCCTGCTGGTGGCAACCGCCGTCCTGATGCTGGTCGACTTGTACCTGATTTTCCTGGTGGCCCCCACCGACGCCGTCCTGGGCCACGTGCAGCGCATCTTCTACTTCCACGTGCCCATCGCCATCGTGTCCTTCATCGCCTTTTTCGTGGTGTTCGTCGCCAGTATCGGCTATCTGGTTACCCGCAAGAGCGGGTGGGACAGCGTGGCCCACGCCGCCGCCGAGGTAGGTGTCGTCTTCGTCAGCCTGGCCCTGCTGACGGGCATCGTCTGGGCCCGGCCCGTGTGGAATGTCTGGTGGACCTGGGAACCGCGGCTGACCACCACCCTGATTCTTTGGCTGATCTATGTGGCCTACCTGATGCTGCGATCCTACGTCCCCAACAAGTCGCAAGGAGCGCTATATGCCGCAGGACTGGGCATCATCGGCTTTATTGACGTGCCCATCGTCTACTACTCGGTGCAGTGGTGGCGGTCCATACACCCTTCGGCGGTGGTGGGTCCCCTGGCCGACGCCGGAGCGTTGGAGCCGGTAATGCAGTATGTCCTGTTCTACTCCATGGCCGTCTTCCTGCTGCTGTTCCTGTACCTGCTGCTGGAACGGATGCGACTGCGAAACCTCGAAGACCGCCTGTCCATCCTCCGCTTCGCCCAGCGGCTCAAGCAGCCAAACGTGGATTAACGGGATGTACAGGATGGGCGGTTCTCATGCGCGGATTCTTCCTTCCGTTAGACGGGGCCTTTCCGAAACCAACGACGCCGGAAATCAACCAAACATCCTGTCTATCCTGTCCATCCATGTTTGGATAACTCCCCAGAGAGGGTGAACAAATGCCCCTGATACTGCTGCAAACCCAGCCTCCGGCCAATATGGGCTTTCTCTTCGCCGCCTTCGCCATAACCTGGGTGGTCTTCTTCGTCTACGCCTTCTTCGTATCCCGACGGCGTCAGGAACTGGAGCGCGAAGTCAGGGACTTGCAGCAGGGACTGGAAAAGGACGAAGCGGATAGGGAATCGTCAGGTTAGGCGACGGCGATTAAAGTCGCGCCCGTCGAAAGGTGGTTTGACAAGCTCGCCACGGACGAAGTAGCGTTCCAATTGAGGTGGTATGGACTCGTAGGGGCGGGTTTGAAACCCGCCCTGACAGCCCGTTGAAGTCCCTCAAGAATGAGAAACCACCTGAATCGGAAATGCTGCCCACGAACGGGCCAGGGGATTCAGGAAGCTTGCGGCGCGGGCCCCGCATTGTACGTGTTGTAGTCCGCCGGAAGTTCTTCCTCCAGCGACTGGTACTTGGAAGGGCACTTGACCAGTATGCTGTCCGTCTCGAAGACCCGCTCCGGCGTGTAGCTGCCTTCCAGGATAATCTCCGAGTGGGGATTGAAAAAGAGATCAGGCATCACGCCCACGTAAGAGGCGTCCAGGCTGTGGCCGCCGCCGTCCCCTTCCTTGTCCACCAGCTGGAACTTGGCGAGGGTGCTGTTGTCCTGCCGCTGGAAGGAATCGGGCGCCAGCTTGCCCGAAACCCGTATCAGCCGCCCGTCCTGGTACTCGTCACCGCCCATGAACTCGCTGACCGTGACGAAGTAGAGGGCATTGCCGGGGAAGGCCGCATATACCATGTAGGCCACCGCCAAAGCTACCACCACACCCAGTATTATCAGGCGATTGCGGGTGCGGCGACCCGTCCTTTCCTCCTCAAGCTCATCCTCGGGGACAAAACTGGCGGGTATGGGGCGGTCCTCTGCCACGGGCATCCTCTCAGGCGGTATTGAAGTTGTATCCGAATTTCTGGCGACGAATATCTTACCATCCGCTGCCGGAGGGTGTCATCAGGGGTTTTGGCTGCACCTTCTCAGGGCGGCCCTTATGATCTCCCTGGCCAGGCAAAACTACCGCAAGGGCAGACTCAAGAGTCCACCCCGGGGAAATCGGTTGAACCGGTATTCCCCACAGGCATATCGTAGGGGAGCATGGGCCTGCGCCAACCGCCATCGACGGTGCTGCTCCATCCTCTCCAGGCTGCTGACACTCCCCTCTTGTCATTCTGCATAACACCCCTGCATTATGAGACTGCAGACCATGCAGGAATCCCGGATTCGCGGCCCTTTGTGGTAAGACCCGTTCTGGCCCCGGCAGAAGCCAGGGGAGTGGCCCAAAACGGCCCGAAATGGCCCGAAATGGCCCAGTTTGGCACCATCGAGACGCCCATTTCCGTATCTGGCTGTGGCCCACGGCCTGGCCCTCGTGGGCCATAAATTCCTCGGTCTCAGATACGAGAAACACTAAAATGGCCCAAAATGGCCCGGAAATCAAAAATTTTTGCCTGATACAGTTGGCCTGTAGTCCGTGGGGGCCTTCAAACCTGTACAGGTCGCCTTCCCGGAGTTTGTCCCATGCCACCCAGCGGATGTAGGCCCTGCCAGGCAAGACGGTAGCGTTCCATTTAGGTGATATGGACTCGTAGGGGCGGGTTTGAAACCCGTCCTGGCAGCCCGTTAAAATCCCTCAAGAATGACAACTGCCTGAACCGGAACGGTGCCAGGTAAGTCCGGGCAATTTGACTGCAACCCAATACGGCGTTACATTAGGCGCACCCAGATACACAGTCCTACCCAATTTTAAGGAGGCTGGTATGACTCTCAGCAAACAGACCACCTACGCTGTCCAGATCGAGGACGTGGAATATCTCCGCCACGGCGACAAGCCCTTCCAGGCCCGGTTGTTCAAGCCCCAGGGCGACGGCCCCTTCCCGGTAATGATTGAGTTGCACGGCGGCGCCTGGGTGAACGGCACCCGCGAGAACGGCAACGTTGGCAATGAAGCCTTGGCTAAGAACGGCATAATCGTCGCGGCCCTGGACTTCCGCGTCCCGCCGGAAGCGTCCTATCCCGCTTCCTTCCAGGATATCCACTACGGTATCCGCTGGGCTAAGGCCCATGCCGCCGAGTGGAACGGCAACGCCGCAAAGATTGGGGCCATGGGAACTTCCAGCGGCGCTCACCAGGCCATGCTGCTGGGTATGCGCCCCTTCGACTCCCGTTACGCCGCCCTGTCCCTGACCAACGGCGCTTCCGACGCGGACGGAACCCTGGGTTGCGTCATCATGGTCTCTCCCGTAATTGATCCCCTGGGCCGCTACAACTATGCCAAGGGCATCCGCGAAGACGTCAAGCCCCCCGAATCCGTCGGCGAGCGGACCATGCGGATGCACGACATGTACTGGGTGACGGAAGAGGCCATGGCCGAAGGCGCTCCGGCCCGGGCGCTGGCCGCCGGCGAGAAGACCGAGTTGCCGCCCACCCTGTGCCTGGTCCGCGAATACGAGGCGGCTCACCCCCGCCCGGACCTGCTGGAGTTCGTCTCCCAGTACCAGAACGCCGGCGGGCAGATTGACCTCACCGTGTTCGAGGGTGAAGGCGAAGGCGTCCTGCGCGACCTGTCCACCGACGTGGCCCAGCAGGCGCTGGAACAGATGACCTCCTTCATCCACCAGCACCTGGGATAGTCGGCCGGAACCGAGTTCAACGGTCAAGAGCGATGGCGGGCCGGTATCGATGCCGGGCCCGCCGTCCTTTTCCGTTGCCGCCAGGCAACGTCGAGGCAGCAGGCTAATGTGAGGAGTTAATCATGGCTACACGGCAGGACGGGCCTCTCCCCGACTTTCTCCGCATGGAGGACGCCGGCGGCCCCGACTCCACCAACCCCCATCGCAGCGATACCTGGTACGGCTGGCCCAGCAAACGGGTGGAACCCGTCAACCTTCTGGACGACGACGGCAGGACCCGCCGGGTCCGGACCCCCGTCATGGACCTGGAGGGGTTGATCACCCCCACCGAACTGCACTACGTCGTCCAGCACTTCGACATTCCCGAGGTGGTCCCAGCCGACCGGTGGACCTTGAGTGTAGACGGCGAGGTCAGAAACCCCCTCACCATCAACTACGAGCAGTTGCGCCGCTACCCGGCCCGTACCGTTCGCACGGTGATGGAGTGCTCGGGCAGCGACGCCACCTACTTCGAGTACTTCAAGGGCGAGGGACCCAAGCCCTCCCGAACCCAGGAGGCCATGATTCTCAGCGCCTCGGAGTGGACCGGCACACCCCTGGCCTCGGTGCTCAACGAGGCGGGTCTGACGGACAGGGCCCTGTACATCCGCGCTGAGGGGTGGGACTACGGATTGCCGGCCACTGCCGAGCCCGGAACCGAGCCATTCTTTTACGACAAGGGGCTGCCCCGGCTAAAGGCCCTGCACCCGGATACCATCCTCTGCTGGGCCCAGAATGGGCAACTGCTGGAGCACCTGCACGGCGCTCCCGTGCGGCTGCTGGTGCCCGGCTGGTCGGGCAACTGGTCGGTGAAGTGGCTCCGCCGCCTGCAGGTAATGGACCACCTGCCCGATTGCTGGTACCACTACAACTTCTATTACTATGCCGATTCCGCCGACTCCCCGGACAAGGAACTGATCACCACCATTCCGGTCAAATCCATCGTCACCCATCCCAACGACGATACCGAGACCCTGCCCCGGGGTACCCACGTGGTAAGGGGCTACGCCTGGAGCGGCGACGGGGCCATAACCCAGGTCGAGGTCAGCGTGGACGGCGGCGAGACCTGGCGCGCCGCCCGCCTGGAGGAGCCGCGCGACCGGTGGATGTGGGTCCGCTGGTCCTACCTGTGGGAAGCCGA
The DNA here is from genome assembly GCA_964291565.2 of Dehalococcoidia bacterium. GTDB lineage: Bacteria > Chloroflexota > Dehalococcoidia > Lucifugimonadales > UBA3495 > Bin22. Next base: position 2,184,912 of record OZ219949.1, on the reverse strand, counting down.
CCGGCCGGGCCGGTACCAGGTAATGTCCCGCGCCACCGACGCCTCCGGCCAGACCCAATCCCCCGTTCCCCGGTACAACAACATGCGCAAGAACTTCACCGCCATCGTGGGTTACGATATTGATGTCGTATAGGCGTGACATCTCTCAATCAGGCCGGGGCTTCCGAGGGCTGGGCCGTTCGCGCCCGTTCTTTTTCCGGGCTTGCCACAGGCTTGAGCCAAACCTCCGGGCGGCACGTTTACCGCTCCCGGCCCGGTACCTGCCTACTCTATACCCTTGGATTATGGGGGGCGCCGGTGTGCAAGTTTAGTGAATCTGCACCAGTTTCCCTTGCAAACCAGCCCTGCGCCCGCCAGAATACAGTACCCTCTAACTGACCAACCTCTTGTGGATGAAGTAAGGGATGCTGCCGGACGTTCTTTCGGGCCTTGGGGATGTAATCAGTGTTGCGCCCCAGATGGAGGAGATTCGCGAATCGCTCCTCTCCCTCGGCCTTTTGATCATAGTTGCGAAGCTGGCCGAAGGCGTCTTCCGGCGCCTGCGCCTGAACGCAATAGTGGCCTATGCGGCCGCCGGAATGCTGCTGGGCCCAACCCTCCAGTCCCTAACCGGCTGGTCCATCCATCCCACCGGCCACATCGACCTCTTGTTGACCCTGGGAATCTTCATCTTCTTTTTCCTGATCGGGCTGGACGAAATAGATATGTCCAGCTTTGTAGCCACTCTTCGGGGCCACTACTTTGTCGCCGCCCTGGTCTCAGTGGCATTCTCCCTGAGCGTAGCCCTCGTGGTAACCCTGGGAGTCCTCTACGATTTCGGTCTTGGCCTTGAACCGACGGACGCCCTGGCCCTCGCCGGCGTCCTGTCCATGAGCAGCCTCGGCATCGTTGCCAAAGTGCTGGCCGACGATGGACGCCTGCGGGAACCCATCGGCCTCCAGATCTTCACGGTGGTGCTGATCGCGGAACTGATCACCCTGCTGATCATCGCTTTCAGCATCGGGGAGCACGACCATGAGGTGTCCGTAACCGGGGTCCTGCTCCTGATAGCCAAGATCGTCGGCTTTGCGGCCATCGCCTGGCTCTTGTCCTCCAGGGTGCTCCCCCCGCTGGTTGCCAAGCTTCAGCGGTTGATCCAGGTGCCCCAGCTTGCCCTGGGATTGTTGCTGGGCACGCTGTTCCTGGTGGTGGACGCCGCCGAGGTTATGGGCCTGCACGGTACGCTGGGCGCCCTGCTCTTCGGCGCCTCCCTGGCCGGCCTTCCCTACCAGGTTCGGGTGGAGATAATGCCGGGGCTTCGCAGCACCGCCGAAGCCATCTTCGTGCCTCTCTTCTTCGCTTCCGCCGGCCTCCATTTCACCTTTTCCTTTGTCGATGTTCCCGTTCTGACGATGGTGGCCCTGGCCCTGATCCCCCTTGCAGGCAACTTCATGGGCGCAACCCTGGGAGCGTACCTGGCTCGGATGGTCATGCCCTACGCCGTCGCTTCGGGCCTTCTGGGAAAGGGTGTGGCCGAGATCGCCCTGCTTCTGGTGCTCAAAGAGGTGGGCATCATCGATGAGGTGATCTTTTCCTTCCTGGTGCTGGTGATGATGTGCTATCTTTTGGTGATCCCAACCCTCATCAGCTTTGCCACCAGCCGGGCCAGCCGGAGCATGTCTACCCTTACCACCCCGGATGACATCCCGAGGGGCATCTTCAGGTTCGTCCTGTCCGAGATTGTCATTGACGACATCCTTGACCGTACGCGACGACACCCCATGCCGGCCCTGTCGGTGCGGGACTTCACCGAGCGGTGGGCCAGCCCGCATCAGCACGACTACGTTGTCGTCGAAGGCGAAACCATAGTTGGCATGATGTCCATCGACATGCTGCGGTACCTCCCCGAAGAGGAATGGCCCACTACGCCGATAAGCCGGTTGATCCGCAGCGAGTTCTCCCTGGCCTGGCCCGACGAGCACGTGGAAGACGTGCTGCAACGCATGCGGGAAACTTCCATGACTGCCATCGCCGTGGTGGACCGAGACTCAGAGCGGTTCCTGGGGGTAGTCCACAGCAACGACATTCTGCAGTTGGTCCTCAACAAGGGACGGGCATAGATGGCCCTTCCTTCCACCATGCCCGTGTCCCCCGGCTAGTCTTGGGGGTATAATGGCCCCGAAACTGTTATTGGGGGTGCCCCTGTGGCCAAGATCAAGCACATCGCCATAACCTGCCAGGATCCCGACGCCGTGGCCCAGTTCTACAAGGAAGGGTTCGACCTGGCAGAAGTAGCTCGCAACGAACGCCAAATTCAGCTTACCGACGGCGACATCAACCTCACCATCCTCAAGTGGAAGACCAACGAAGACGCCGACGTTGGCCCCAACGGGGAGAACTACAGCGGCATCCACCACATCGGCTTCCAGGTGGACAGCCTGCAGGATACCGGTGCCCGCCTGCGGGGAATCGGTGGCGACGAAATAGTCCGCCGTGAAGTGGCCAAGGATGGCGAATTCCGCGCGCCCCGGGCCGAGGAAAAGTGGTCCGGCCCCAACGGCCAAGTGTTGGACATTTCGGAACCCGGATGGCTGCACAAGCTGCCCCGGGACTAACATGGCGGTATCCCGCCAAGGTTTTTCCGCCTAGCAGAAGTCCTCTAAACGCCGGGCGGCAAGGCGCTGCGTGGGAACCACCGAAGGGAGTCGAACTAGACGGAGTCAAACTAGATGGATGCCACCTGCGTTACCCACATCGGAATCTGCGTCAGGGACATGGAACGCTCCCTGGCCTTTTACCGCGACATTCTGGGTATGACGGTCCTGGGCGACCGCATGACCGACCCTACCGAGGGAGGCCGCCTGCACAACTACCTTCACCGACGGCAGGCCCGGCGCTGGGTCAGCCTCGCCTACGGGCAAGGCGCCACGCCAACCCTGACCCTGACCAGCCACCCTGGAGATGAACCGGACGGTCAGCCCATCAAATTGGACGAGGTGGGAATCAGCCATATTTCCTTCGGGGTTGCCGACGTGGAGGCTCTGACCCGGGAACTGCTGGACAAGGGGATTGAACTGGCCGGCCCTATTGAGTCCTTCACCGGCCCGGACGGCAAAATCCGCAGCATCTACGTCCACGACCCTGACGGCATCCTGGTCCAGTTCAACACCCCCTGACCGGCGAGTAGCAGCGCTGCATCGGCGAATACTTCAGACCATCCCGAAGGAGGCCCGATTCCACCATGAAGTTTGCCCTGTTTCTGCTTGGCTCCTGGACGGAAGAGGAAACCGGCGCCCAGAGCCGCATCTTCAGTGAATTGCTGGAACAAACCGAGTATGCCGAGGAACTGGGCTTCGATTCGGTGTGGATTGCCGAGCATCATTCCAGCCGGTACGGTATCTGCCCTTCCCTGATGCCCCTGCTCTGCAACATAGCTGCCCGCACCAGCAAGATTCGCATCGGGGCCGGCGTCAGCGTCCTGCCCTTCCACAACCCCATCTTCCTCGCAGAAGAAAGCGCCATGCTGGACGTGCTGAGCCAGGGCAGGCTGGACTTTGGCGTGGGGCGAGGGTCGGCCGATTATGAGTATGGCAACTTCAATATCGACTTTGATACCCGCGACGTGCGAACACAGGAGGCCCTAGACATCATCCTGGGCCTGTGGACCAAGGACAATTTCAGCTTTGACGGCGAGTTCTACCAGGTGAGAGACCTGACCATCGCCCCCAAGCCCGTGCAGCAACCCCATCCGCCGGTGTACCTGGCCGTGTCCCGCACCCCGGCCAGCGTGGACGTCGCAGTGGAGCGGGACCTGCCCATTCTCACCAGCTTTTCCATGCCGGAGGCGGACAACCTGGCCTTGTATTCGCTGTACAGCGACCGCTGTGCCGTCGCAGGGAAGACTCTACCCGTGGCGGAAATGCCCTATTTCCGGTTTGTGTATCTGGATGAAGACGAAACGGCGGCCCGCGAATACCCTCGCCCGTCGCTGACCTGGGTGCGGGACCTGGGCGGCTACCGGCGCACCCTGACCCACGGCGATGAGATAAACGTGGACCTGGCCCACTGGCGCAGCGTCCGCACTGTGGAACCGGCCAGCTACGAGTCGGAACTGGAAAGCACCTGCTACTTCGGCACCCCGGACCAGTGTGTGGAGTGGATAACCCGCCTGCGGGACGACCACGGCATCGACTACTTCGGCGCCAGTATGTCCTTCGGCAGCATGGAACACTCCAGGGTAATGCGGTCAATGGAGCTATTCGCCAGAGAAGTGATGCCCAGGTTCCGTTAGCAGCCGGGCGCCCGCTCGCTATTTGCGGTACCTCGCAGCCTTTATGCCAGGAGATGCACCCATTGGTCAGCCATGAGCAACCCCGGAACATAGCAGTTATCGGCGCTGGAATCATGGGCGCCACCACCGCCTGGCGCTTAGCCCGGCGTGGAGCACAGGTAGTTCTTTTGGACAAGGCCCAGCCCGGACAAGGCGCCTCCAGCCACAGCTTTGCCTGGATCAACGCGGGGGCCAAGGAACCCGTAGCCTACCACAACCTCAACTGCCGCTCCCTGGACATGTGGACCCGCTTCGCCCAGGCCATCGGCGACGACGGGGACCCGGCCAGCGTCGGCCTCCGCTGGGGTGGCAAGGTCTCCTGGGAGGCCAACCCGGCCGCCGCCGAAAGGCTGGTGGGTCGGGTGCGGCAACTCCAGGCCTGGGGGTACCCCACCCGGCTGATTGACTCCGGGGAACTGAACCGCCTGGAACCGTCCCTGGAACTTGGTCCGGTGGCCGCTGCCGAATACAGCCCCAACGAAGGCCAGGTGGAGCCCCAAATGGTGGTGGACGCCTGCCTGCGCCGCCTGCGGGAAATAGGGAGCGAGGTTCTCGGCGGAACGGAAGTGTTCGGCTTCGAACGAGATGCCGACGGTCGGGTCCACTCCCTGGCAACCGGCGCGGGTTCCAGGGAAGTGGACGCCGTGGTAATGGCGGCGGGGACTGACTCTACTCGCCTGGCGACCCTTGCCGGAATCAACTTACCCCAGGCGGAAAGCCCGGGCGTGGTAATTCGGACCACACCACTGCCGCCACTACTCAACAATGTGCCGGTAGTGTACGCCCCGCCCCTGGGCGACGGCCGTCGGGAGATTCACATCCGCCAATGCGCCGACGGGCGCCTGATGATTGGCGAGGGCGACCAGGAAAGCCTGGCCGAGGACGACACCCAGGCCCACGCCGACGACCTGCTGGCGCGGGCTTGCCGCTACCTGCCAGGCGCTGCCGGCGCCCAGGCCATTCCGGTACCCGTGGGTTGGCGTCCCATGCCTCTGGACGGCTACCCGGTGATGGGCTTTGCCGACGAAGCTCCCAACTTGTACATAGTCCTGACCCACAGCGGCGTTACCCTGGCTCCGGCTCTCAGCCGGCTGGCTGCCCAGGAAATCTACGACGGGACTCCGGCGGATGCGGTACTTTCCCCCTACCGCCCCCAGCGGTTCGCCGGTTTGACCCCCGACCAGATAGCCGCCGCAACCCACCCCCGGGCCGCCAAGATATGTTGACCGGAGAAACTGATGACGTCGGCAGACCAGTTTGCCATTCTCCTTGATGCCGTGGCCGAGCAGCAGGCAAGGCTGCACGGAACGGACCCATCTGACGACCCCTGGACCGGAAGGCTGGCCCGCCTTTTCCGCTTCGACCCCCGCCGTCCACTGGGGCCCAACATGGAAGTCATCGCCGGCTACCTGCGGCCCGAGGACGTGCTGGTGGATGTGGGCGGGGGCGCAGGAAGGGTCAGCCTGCCCCTGGCCCTGCGCTGCCGCGAGGCCATAGTTGTAGACCCCTCCCCTGGCATGGGGGCGGAGTTTGATGCCTGTCGTAGCGGGGCGGGAATAACTAACGCGCGCCGCATCCAGTCCAACTGGATGGAAGTGGAAGGTGTTGAGGGCGACGTGGTCTTTTCTGCCGACGTGGCCTATTTCGTGCGGGACATCGTCCCCTTCGTTGAAAAACTGCAGGCCGCCGCCCGCCGCCGGGTCATGATTACCCTCTGGAGTGTCTCGCCGCCCAACGGCGAGGCCGTCCTCTACGAGATCTTATACGGTGAACCAATGGCTTCCGTTCCCGGCTTTCGCCAGTTAATGGCAGTTCTTTGGGACATGGGGATTCTCCCCGACCTGTTGGCGCTGCCGGAACCGCCCTGGTGGGAAACCGGCCTTCCCGGCACGAAAGACGAAGCGATGCAAGATGCCCTGGAAAGCGGCTGGGTCATGGAAAAGGACATGGGCGCTGCGAGAGAAACAATTTCCCGCAATTTTGACCTGTTGTTTGATTTTGACGGAGTAAGCTACCGTCCCCGGTGGCGGCAAACATCGCGTGAGTTGCTGATAACCTGGGCTACCAGTGACTAGACCTAATTAGATGGCGCCGGTCTGTACCTCACAGGAAGTCGCTGGAGCCTGGGCCCATTGTATGTAGCTGCCGGGGGCGGAACTGTTTGGGACCGTCGGGAATACGCTTCAGGGGACGGGTTCCTGCAGGGCGGTGACACAGCGAGCCGGGTCAGACTCGGAGAGTACCGGGGGCATGTGCCCCGTGTGAATGAAGTCGGCGATCAGCTTCCCCGCCATTGGCCCGCGCCCAAAGCCGGAAGAGGCCAGGCCACTAACGATATACAGGTTCTCAAACTGGGGAATCCTTCCGATGACCGGTTTGCCGTCCAAGGGGAAGGGCATCAATCCGGACCAGGTCCGCCGTAAGGCCAGGCTGCCCACCAGGGGCAAAAGCTCGGCAACGTGCCCGACATTCACTTCAATGCCGGCGGCATCCACCGACTTGTCGTAGCCCACCGCCTGACGGTCGCCGCCGAAGACAAGCTCGCCGTCCCGGTTCTGCCTTCCGTACAGATGCCTGGTAACCCGGCGGGAACCCAGGTGGGTCAGTTCTGGCGGGGTGCGGGCATCGCTTCCCCTTAGTTGCCCCGGGTGTTGTTCCGTGTCTTGTGCCCAGTCCATTGGCGATTCTGCCGCAGACAGGGAGTGAAACACCCTTGGGGGCAAGGGCTCTGAAGCCCACATCTGCCCACGTACCGGCACGATGGGTATATCCAGCCCCAGCATTCTCCCCAGGGGTTCACACCACGCTCCCGCAGCCAGTATCAGCTTCTCCGCCAGGCGCTCTTCACCATCGCAGGAAACACGGTAAGCGCCGTTGGCCTGGCAGGTAATTGCCGTCACGTTCCGGCCGGTCAAGACTTGCGCGCCCTGCCGGGCGGCGGCCTCGGCAAAGGCCCGGGTTGCTTTGACCGGATCGGCTTGGGCCCGCAGCGGGAAGTGGACCGCTCCCCACAGATCGGGATTCAACTCCGGTTCCAGGCCTCTAGCCTCGTTAACCGCAAGCAGTTCCAGCGTATAACCCCGGGCCTTCATAGCCAGTACCCGGTCTCTGGTGTAGTCGTACTGTTCCTGAGTCTGGATGGCCTGCAGCGCTCCGGAAGCGCGAAACTCTATGTCGTAGCCGAGTTCCAGTTGCAGGCGCTTGAAAATCTGGAGGCTGCCCATGGTCAGGTATGCCTGGAGGTCCGGAATATGTCCCCACCCCAGCGCCCCAATGCCGCCGGCGTTCACGCCGGATGCCTCCGAGGCAATGTCGCCCCGCTCCAAGAGGGTGACGTTGCGGCCGTACTCCGCCAGGTGAAATGCGGCGGAGGCGCCGGCAATGCCGCCTCCGATTACCAAGACCTCGGTATCCGCCATAACCCGCCCTCCTCCATGGTATTGGTATCCATCCGAAGGGAGACCTTTGGTCTTTGTCCGATGGAAGGAAAGGTCTCTTCAATTCAGACTCTGCCAGGTCATTTTTCAGCACCGGCAAGGGAGGTCTTCCACAAGAAGGGGAGCAGCCGGATGGCTACTCCCGCGTCGCTTGGGGCATTTCCTCCGATCTAACCCACAATTCCCTCATCGATCATAGCCTTGATGGCCCCGTCGAAGGCTTCCAGGCTGGTGTCTATGTCGGCCTCGGTGTGTACGCCGGAGAGGACGCCGCTGGTGCGGGACATGAGGTCAACGCCCCTTACTTGCAGCGCCTGGCGGAAGGCTGTCTGGACTTCCGGAGGCGCGTTCTTAAGGGTATTGGCATCCAGGTCATCAATGGAACGCCCGCCAAAGTAAAGGTGGAAGGTAGAGGACTCGCCGTACACGGTGGCGGCAATCTCGTACCGGTCAATGATGCGGCGCAGGCCCGCCCGTAGCCGCTCGGCCATGCGGTCAGCCTGGGCCTGCATCTCGCCGGTGGCGGCGATGCGCAGGGCGGCGTTGCCGGTGGCGGCGCAATAGGGGTTGGCGTTGAAGGTGCCGCCGTGCAGCACCCGCTGGTGCCGGTCGTGCTGGCGGTCGCCCGTCTGGACCATCACCTGCATCACCTCATCCCGGCCGGCTACCGCACCGCCTGGGAGGCCGCCCGTGAGAATCTTGGCCAGGGTGCAAAGGTCGGGCTCAATGCCCAACCATTCCTGCAAGCCGCCGGGACTCCACCGAAACCCGGTGATCACCTCGTCCAGGATCATCACCACACCGTGCTGGCGGGTCAGTTCCCGGACTCCCTCAACGAAGCCCTCCTGGCGTGGCACGGTACCGTAGGAGGCGCCGGAACCCTCGGTTATCACCCCGGCAATGTCGTCTCTGCTGGACAGCACATCTTCCAGCACGTTCAGGTCGGGCGGCAGGACGATGACCGAGTCCACCGCCCCCTGGGGTATGCCGATGGAGGCCGGAGAGTCGAAGGGCGGCAGGTTGCCAGGCATAACGTAGTCGTGCCAGCCGTGGTAATGGGACTCCCACCGGATGATTTTCTCCTTGCCGGTGTAGGCCCGGGCGATGCGCATGGCCAGCATGGTGGACTCTGCGCCCGAAGCGACAAAGCGCACCTTGTCGGCGCAGGGAATCAAACTGCAGACCCTTTCTCCCCAATCCAGCATGGACTCCACGGGCGCACCGAAGTGGGAACCGATGGGCGCGGCCCGGGTCAGGGCCTCCACCACCTCGGGGTGGGCATGCCCCAGCAGCAGGGAAGCGGAACCCAGGCCGTAGTCGATGTATTCATTGCCGTCAACGTCCCACTTGCGAGGCCCCTGACCATTGGCGATGGTAATTGGGAAAGGCACCGCCACGTAGCCGTCATGGCCGGCGCCGCCCGAGGGGAACAGTTCCGTGAACCTGGGGTACAACTCTGCCGAGCGGGGATTTTTCCTGATGTACTCCTCCCTGATGGTCTCTGGCATGGTCTCCTCCTTCAAGCGTCCGCGGCGGATTCGGGTACATTTGGTTGGGGGCTGTCCCACGGTAACGCCACCAATTTACCCTAAATTCCGGGGCTTCGCCACCGGCAAGGCAACGGGTTGGTTACCCTCAGCTTATCCACGAATAAACACCGATGGTCACAACTGGGTGCAAGAGGGCGGGCGTCTACCCTTACCAGCGCAGGTAATGGATAATTGGGGCAGCCAACCGGGAGGGTGCTTTGCCGCGTTTAAGCCTCAGCTCCGTGATACTGACCGCCGGATTTTTCATCCTTTTCTTCGGCGGCGGGTCGCGTTTCGCCCTGGGCCTGATGCTCAAGCCCATGACTGAGGACTTGGGTTGGAGCCGGTCAACGCTATCCTTTGCCGTCACCTTCTTTATGTTCACCTCGGCCCTGGCACTGCCGGTGGCCGGGAAGCTGGTGGACCGGTATAGCCTGCGGTGGGTACTGGCCCTGGGGGCCATGGCGGTGGCGGCCGGTGTGGGCTTGATGAGTGTTGTATCGCAGCCTTGGCAGGTGTTCCTGGTCTACGGGGTATTGTTCGCCATGGGCCACGCCGCCACGAGCAACCCAGTGGTGGGAGTGATGATTACCCGCTGGTTCGAGCGGCGGCGCGGTATCGCCAACAGCGTGGCGGTCTCGGGCAACGCCACGGGGCAGTTGCTGATCATCAGCACCCTGGCGGCTTTCCTGACAGGCGCGGGATGGCGGAGCGCCTACGGCCTGCTGGGCACAGCCAACCTGGTCATCGCCCTGCCCCTGCTGGTGGCCGCCCTGACGCGATGGCCGGCGAACCTGGAAAGAGACGGCGGGTCTGACAGCCGTCAAGCGGCGGGAGGTCATCAGGCCCAGGAGGCGGCAACCCAAGAGTGCGACTCCGTTGCCCGGTCGGGCCAGTTCTGGCTGCTGGTGGTCCTTTACGCCGTGTGCGGTTTCCAGGACTTCTTCATGGCGACCCATATCGTCGCCTTTGCCCAGGACTCGGGCATAGGGACGGTGCTGGCGGGAAATATCCTGGCCCTGATGGGGTTGATGGGACTGGTGGGAGTGTTGTCCGCGGGGTTTCTGTGCGACGCCCTGGGAGCGCAGCGTCCCCTGCTGATGTGCTTCGTGATGCGGATCGGAATTTTCGCCCTGATAATAGCGGTGCAGAACACGCCGGCCATAGTGGTGTTCGCCCTGCTGTACGGGTTTACCTTCCTGATGACGGCGCCGTTAACGGTGATTTTCTCGCGGGATATCTTCGGTGCTGCGCGGCTGGGGACGGTCAGCGGGGTTATCTCAATGGTGCATCAGATCTTTGGCGGCTTGGGCGCCCTGGTGGGAGCGCTGATTTTCGATTACCGGGGCAGCTACGACAGTGCCTTCGTGCTGATGCTGGCCCTGTCCATCGGGGCCACCGCGCTATCGCCTCTGCTGCACCGCAGCGGAGGCGCCGCGGCCATGTCGGCTCGGTAGCGCCTGCCGAGAAGGCAGCCAGGAGAATTGCATTCTCTCGCCGTAGGGGTCTGGCGATACTGGATGAAGAACTATGCTTGACGGGACAACCTTGAGGTTTCCGCCTTCGCGGGAAGGACGGACTTACCCCAGGATTGAAGCGCGTTTGCGTTAAAGAGGGCAGCCACAAGGGCTGCCCCTAACTTACCTGAGAAAATATGACCTGCGAGAATCGGTTGACGATTGGCAAGCTCTTTTACTTACCGGGCGCTGGCGACGGCGCCCGCTCGCAGTTCCCGCATGGCCCCCACCACGTCCTGGCTGGCCCACTTGCCCATTTCCACGCTCTTGACCGCCTCGAAAGACCGGTCCACATCGGCCATTACGTCCTCGTCGGACTGGTCAATATCGATGGGGATGCCGATATGGGCCCAAGAGGTATGGCCGGTCAGCCAGAAAACCTCAGTGGGGTTGTTTTCCGGGTCGCGGAAGTAGCAGCCGATGGCGCTGGCGTGGGTGACAATCTGGTCTATGGGGTAACCCTTTTCCAGGATGCGCCGCTTGAAATCGCGGAGATCATCCAGGGTGTCCACACGCAGGGAAATCTGCTGTATCCAGTGCGGGTCGTCGAGAGACTCCCGCCCGTTAATTAGCGCGATTTCGTGATCGCAGGCTTCGGGGTCCGCGCTGTAGAAAGCCCCCAGGGGACTAACCTTGGTAAGCGTCATACCCATGAAGTTCTCATAGAAGTCCATCATGACATCTATGTCTTTAACGAAGAACCCAACGTGCCCCAGTCCATTGACTTTTGCTGACATCTCTATCTCCTTATGAATGCCGTCAGGGTTACCCTATTATGCCATTCTCCCGAGTTGCGTGTCGACTATGGGGGGTGCGTAGAGAAGGGCAATACTAGTGGCCAACTCGCTACAATAAGCACATGTTGCAAGTGTCTGGAGAAGGGTGAAGAAGCGGGCCGCCTTACTCGATAATAGCAAATTGCAGGGTTATAATATAGGCCATGTTGGAAAACTGAATTGCTCATCTTGCGAAAGGAGCCGAATGAGTCCTAAAGGAACGAGTTACAATTACCTTGCCATAATTGCCGAAGTCATAGAGTACGAGCATGGGCAAGTTCGAGTTCGTTTGGAAGGAACTGATGGCGAGGCAGTATATGTTTGGATTGGCGACACCTACGCGGCTCCCTTAACCGACGAACAAGCACGAGTGCTCGGTCAACAATACGATCTGCAAGTTCCCAGATAAAGGTAGCGAAAGGCAAGGCATCTGTTTTAAATTACCAAGAAAAGGCCCGATCCCGCCAACTGGCGACCGGGCCGAGTTCCTAGGCCAAAGACGATGCCGGAGTTTCAGGCACCGAACGCCATTCACAAAACAGGGCACCGGAGGGGCGCGCTTGGCTACACTGAACATTGTTTCCACCCGACCCGGGGCAGGCAAGACCTGCCTGGCCGGGGCCCTGGCCCAGCGCGAGGCCGGTAAAGGCAGAAGAGTTGCCTACTACAAACCCCTGTCCGCTGACCCAGAGGCAGACCCTGACCTGGCGTTCATGGCGGGGTTCCTGGAGGGCCTTGGCTCCCCTCAAGACGCTGTTCCGCCGCCCTTTCCCCAGCCGATTGATCCCCACCAGCTTCCCACCAGGCTATCCGAAGCAAGGGTAGGCCAGGTGGCCGAAGCCGCGGCGGCGCTGGAAGCTGCCTTTGACACGCTGATAGTGGAGTGGGACGCTCCGGCCGTCCCAGAAGGAAATCCAACGGTTCTGATTCACCCTCACACAGCCGGTGAGGATATACAGTCAGTCGCCGACATGGTGGCCGGTGAGTGGGACAGGCTTGGCGGCCAGGTCGGGGGCGTGGTCATCAACAGCGTGCTGCCTCACCGGAGCAGAAGTGTGGAAGAGGGATTGACGTCGCCTTTGAGAAGGAGGGGGCTCCCTGTTCTGGGCGCCATCCCAGAAGACCGCGAGATGCTGGCCTTCACCCTCGGCCAGGTGGCGGAGTTCCTGCAGGGAGAATGGGTGGGGGAGCCGGAAGACAGGGAAGCATGGGTGGACCGGTTCCTTATCGGCGGCAACATCCTGGATTCGGGGCCCAACTATTTCGGCCGCTACCCCAACCAGGCGGTGATTACGCGGGCAGCGCGCCCGGATATCCAGATGGCCAGCCTGATGTGCGATACCAAGTTCCTGGTACTGACGGGCGGAGAGGAACCCACCGAATACATAAGGGTGGAGGCGCTGAAACGCAACGCCGCCCTGCTGCTGGTTTCCGGCAGCACCCAGGAAACGGCGGAATCGCTGGGGAACCTGCTCCCCATGGCCAATCCCTACAGCGCCCAAAAGCTGGATAGATTTACCTATCTGGCCGACCTGCACCTGGAGGGCGGACTGGATAAGCTGCTGGCATAATCTGTTAGAAATGGGCCCCTTTCCCGGTGAAAGGGGAAGTTATTCATTCTCAACCAACCGGGGCGCCCGGTTGCTTTCCAGGGCTAAGCTACCTCGAAACGCTCCGACTCGGGGGCCTTGGCCCAAAGTTCCTCAGCCCCGGCCATGGCTACGGCCCGCTCGGGGCTGGCGCGCCAGGCGTCATAGATTTCGTTGCTGTCCCAAGTAACCAGGGTGGTAATCTTGGTGGGGTCGGAAAGGGAATAAAGGGTTTCCCGGGCGCCGAAACCGGGGGCCCTGCTCTGGGCCTCGCCGTTGCCGTCCAGCAGCTTCTTCGCCTCTTCGATCTTATCTTCCTTGGCCCAATGGTGGGTCAGTACCCCAATCATATTTCCTCGTATCTCCTTCAGGAATTTCCCGCTCAAGGTCTCTCTCGCCAGGACTGTGAATTTAGGGACGACTAGTCTTCTGCACCTTCGGCTATTGCCGCGCCCTGTTCCAGTTCCTCCTGGCCACTGTTGCGCAGCCCGCTGCCGCCGGAGCGGAACAGGGGTACCAGCAGCGTCGGCGCAATCATGGTCGTTATCACGGTCATCATGATGCTGACGCCGAAAAGGTCTTGGCCGATGATGCCGTGGGACAGGCCGATACCGGCTATGATCAGGGCCACCTCTCCCCGGGGCATCATGCCCACTCCGATGCGGGTGCTTCCCCGCAGGTTGAAGCCGCTGACCATGGCCGGGCCCCCGGAACCGACTACCTTGGATACCACGGCCAGCACGGATATCAGGAGTCCGAAGTAAATGACCACCGGGGACTCGATCATGGCGCCCACGTTAACCAGCATGCCCATTACCACGAAGAAGACTGGGACCAGGAAGTCCACGATGCCCAGCATGGCGGCTTCCACCAAGTGCCCCAATCGGGTGGTGGACAGGGCCAGGCCGATGGAGAAAGCGCCGATGATGAAGGCCAGGCCGAAGAACTCCGCGAGGCCGGCCGCCAGCAGGGCCAGGGCCAGCGGTATGCACAAGAGGGCGCTGGTGGAGCTGAACTTCTCCAGCACCTTTTCCAGGTATGGTGCCAGCAAAAGTCCCACCGCGGTGAGCGCTACGCAAAAGCCAATGGCCTTGAAGCTGATCCAACCCACGCTCCCGATAGTGAAGGTATCAGTGGTGCTGATGCCCACCACCACAGTCAATACCAGGATGCCCAGCACATCGTCCACTACGGCGGCCGCAATAATCGTAACGCCTTCCGGGTCGTCCAGCCGGTGCAGGTCTGCCAGCACCCGGGCCGTAATGCCCACGGAAGTGGCGGTCATAATGGCGCCCATAAAAAGGGCTTCGGGAGAGGTCCACCCGCCGCCACCGTCAAACCCCAGCAGAACCGTGGAACCAACACCCAGGGCGAAGGGCAGAACCACGCCGCCGATGGCTACGGCGGTGGCCGGTCCGGCATACCTGATGAACTGCTTGAGGTTAGTCTCAAGACCAATGGCGAACAGCAGCACCACCGAGCCAATCTGGGCCAGGGCGTAGAGTTCGTTGCCTACGGGAATGGGGGACGGTTTGCCATCCACCAGGGGAATGGGGAAAAGGGGCCCGACGCCAAAGAAGCTGAGGCCGCCCAGGGCAAAAGGGCCGATGGCGACGCCCACCCCCAACTCGGCCAGCACGGCAGGTATCTTGAGGAACCTGGTGGCTATTTCACCGGCTATCTTGGCCGCAGCCAGGATAATGGAAAGTTGGATGAGGAGAACGATGAGGATTTCAGTAATCTCACCGGCGCCAGCCTGGAATAGGGAAAGGGGGAACGACACGAGGCTAAGAGTTTCACCCATAGTTTATGATCTTTCCAAGTCCCTGATTTGAAATACACGGAGGGAAGTATAACATTGGGGACTTTCAGGGGACAAATCAAGGGGAAGGCCACGTAGCAGTTCTGAGTTGAAGAGATTGCTTTATTGGGCCAGCCCGTCATACCCGTTTTCGCCGGTATCCGGGTATCCCCGCCACTCTCGGCTTGTATTCCCATCAAACTTTCTGGATTTGGGCCCGCCTCGGCGGGACGGAATAACACACTCCAGGGTGTGATGAATCGTCAACTCTGAACTGCTGGAGGGGCCGGTCGGGACGGCACCGCTTTCGACCTCCAGGAATTTGGCAGCGGCCGCCTGAATTCATTAAGCGATTGCCCTTCCGCCTATCCCTCGTTGGCCAGCGGACGGGAAAGCGTGTCCTTGATTCTCTCCGTAATGTCCGCCTGGTCGTAGTTGCGCATCAGGTTTATGCGGTTGCGATTGGGGTCGCCGCCATGCCAGTACTCGTAGATTTCCTGCCGCATCCCGAAGGAGGAGACGGCCAGGTCGTGGGCCAACCGGAAGAGGCGGGACTTGTACTCCACGTCCACGCCTTTGCCACGCATGTACTTGTCCAGGTAGGGTCGCAGGTCTGGGCTGGCCAGGTCACGCTCGCTGGGCTGCATGATGATGCCCGAACCGCAGATTTCCCGCAGCAGTTCCACCATTCGCGACGACATCTGGGAGAAGTAGATGTTCATGGCGTTCATGTCGCCCAGGGACATCAGGCCGTCCCCGTCTCCATCATCAACGAGGAAAGCGTTGTGCTCGATACCGTCCATGGCATGGCGCCACATCTCGGTGTAGGTGGCCATCTCTCCCAGCTTGGCGGAAACCTCCCGGTATTCGATGACCCCAATGGCCTCAGCGATAAGCGTGGCTACGGCGGTCATCAGCTTCATTCGCTGGTGAATGCGCACCAGGTTGGGCCAGCCTTGAAAGTTGGTGCGGCGAGTAAGGTGGGCCACCAGGGGCGACGAATCGTACAGCATGAAGATGCGGTCCCATGGCACCAGCACCTCCTCGAAGAAGAGCATGGCGTCCTGCTCGTCGTAGTTCAGGCCCAGGGGATGGCCGAACCCGCCATAGCCGTGGGAGACGGGTTCCCGGCACAGGATTTTCATGCCCGGGGAGTTGGTGGGTATGGAAAAGGCCAGGACGCATTTGGGATCGGAGCGGCGCAGGAAGGTGGCGGACAAGGAAACGTAGGTCTCGTTGCTGATGGGCGCTGCAGTGGCCAGTTGCTTGCCGCCCGTTATGATGATTCCCTCGCCGGTCTCCTCCACGACGTGAAGTGCCAGTTCCTCCTCGATGAAGTTGCGCTGCTCGTTCTGGGGCTGCTGGCTGCGGTCCACCTGGGGGTCGCCCAGGGCGTGGGTCAGGAACAGGTCGTTCTCCTGGCAGTAGCGGTGGTAGTTAGCGATGTTCTCGCCAAAATCGCACTTGGGGTGCTTCACCGAGCCCAGGGAGTCGCGGATGGCGTAGAGAGCGGTGATGTGAGGGGCCAGGATGTCGGGGCTGCGGCCCAGCTGTCCCCAGCTCTGCTCATTCCAGATTTCGCTGTTGTGCCGCTTGCGCTTCAGGTCCTCGGCGGAACGGGGCAGCAGCCAGGAGAGGCTGCAGCGGTTGCCCGTTTCCGGTGAGACGAAGGTCATCCGGTCGCGAAACTCGTCGGCATTCTGGAGGTCGTAGATGCGGGCCAGTTCGTTGACCATGCCCCGGAAGGCGGGGTGAGACGGCACGTCGGCTACCCGTTCACCGTCCAGCCACACCTCGCGGTCGTCGCGGAGACTCTCAATGTATCGGACTCCGGTCATAGCGCCAGCGGCGGTGGTAACGTCAAGGACCATGGGTTGCCCCCTTGTCTTATACCAGAATAAGCGCGAATATTTTAGCCTATTCTGCCAGTAGTGGTAATTCGGTGGAAGTCGTTGACAGGAAATAAGAAGGGGCGGGTATATATCACAACCCGCCCCTGGTCCTCTGGAACTTTGCTTGCGCCATTTAGAGCGTAAGGTCCGCGGGAATCAGTCGCTGGTGCGCCGCGTCGGCGGCCAACACAAAAAGCTCCAGGGCGACCGCGCCCAATAGTATCCGTTCAGGGTCGGGGCCAAACACTACTGGAACCAACTCAACCTGACCCTCCAGTTCTATCTCCACACGGCCGATGGGCAGTTCCGTCCTGGAGCCGTCGGCCAGATTGAACCGTAAGGAGCGCATCTTTTCAATGCCCATTTCCTCCAGGATAGCTTCTGGAATCAAGGTATAGGTGGAGCCAGTGTCCACCAAACCGTTCAGGGTGCGGGACTCGGTCTTGTCGCGGTTCCAGACAACGAAATCAACGTAAAAGGTTCCCACTTCGCCCCCTACGGTATTTCCCGGGAGAACCAGCTTTCGCCCAATCCTAGTCGCTTCTGGAGTAGTCAAGGTTAACGCCTCCATTCCCAGACTGACACTGCCGCCCAGCCAAACGTAGGGCGGCAGTCTAATGGGGTTAATCACATTACCCAAGCCCAGCCAATTTCACGAAAGCTGTCAGAGTGGCCAGGCCCTTCCGCAAGAGCCTCTCTAATCGAAGCTACCCACGGGCAATTTGGCGCCCTGGAAGGGCCCTTCGGTGGCCTCGAAGCTTTGGGCAAAGGACATGATCTCGTCGTCCGACTGGTTTTCCAGGTCGATGGGGCGCCCGAAGCCCTGCTTGACCACGTAGCCGGTCTTGTAATAGACCTCGCCCACGTTGCCTTCAGGATCCTCGAAGTAGATGCTGTTGGAAATGCCGTGGGTAACAGTCCGCACGATGGTCGTGCCTTCGGCCTTGAAGCGGCGGTCCAGTTCCCGCAGAGCCTCCATGCTGGGGACAATGAAGGACACCTGGCCCACGTTGCGGGTACGGGGCCGGTTCTCGTTGGCCGAGCCCAGGTTAAGCTCGTGGTGCTCGTTGTCCGGGTCGGCGCTGAGGAAGCAACTGCCCCGGTCGGGGTCCTCGTCGGTGACGGTCAGGCCAAGAACGCGGGTGTAGAAGTCGCGCATCTTCAGGAAGTCGTCGCAGATAATGCCCACGTGGCCCAGGTTGGATATAAGAGCCATGTTAGTACCTCCGAATTTAGCTTGGGCGTTATGGTAGCACCGGCGGGTTGGGTACGCAAGGTAGGTCAGTCGTCCGCAGCTATCTCCCTGCTTTCCTCCCCAGCCGACGAGATTTGCCTTGGCATGGTTTCAATTTGCTCAAACTCCCTTATGTCCGAAGGATCAACGGCCCTCATTTCCGCCATTCTTCTGGCCGACACTAGGACCCTGCCCTCCAGCGAACCGACCGATGAATTGAAGGCGCTGACGGTCTGGGTCAGGCGCTGCTGCACGGTTCCGTAGTTCTTCAGGAAGGCCAGCAAGCGCTCGTGCATCTCCGTTCCCAGCCTGCGAATTTCGTCGGCGTTCTTCGCAAACTCCCACTTCTGCCAACCACTGTTGACCGCCCACAGCATGGCGATAAGGGTAGCCGGCGTAGCTATGGCAATCTTCTGGCTCATGGCGTAGGTAACCAGGTTCTCGTCTGTTCGCAGGGCGGCGGCCAGGAACTGGTCCCCGGGGACGAACATCACCACGAAATCCAGGGAACCCTCCACCACGTTGCCGTAGTTCTTGCGGGACAGGTTGGTAACCTGGGTTTTGAGCGCAGCGGCGTGCCTTGCCCAGGCAGCGTCTGCGGCGGATTCGTCATCGGCGGCCTGAGCCTCCAGGGCAGCGGCGACGGAAGCCTTGGCGTCCACCACGATTGTTCGTCCCTCGGGAAGCCTTACAATCAGGTCCGGACGGTCCTGGCCGGAACCGGTGGTCGCCTGCTCGGCAAAGTCGCTGTAGGCCGTCATGTTGGCCATTTCAACCACTCGCCTCAGCTGCACCTCGCCCCAGTTGCCAACCTGCCGCACATCCGTCAATGCCGACGACAGCTTCCCTGTCTCGGCGGCCAGGGCCTGGTTCTGCTGCACCAGCGATTCTATCTGGGGGTTGAGCTTGCCGTAGTTTTCGGACAAGGGTTTGACCAGTTCCTGGAACTGCTGGTGTCGCTGCTGCAACTCCCGGCCGGCCGATTCCAGGGTTTTGCCCAGGTTTTCGTTCGCCAGCTTCAGGAACTGATCGTTATTCCCCTGCAGGGCTTCAGCGGCAGTAAGCTTGGCCGCCTCGGTGAACTGGGCCTTGGCAGACTCCAGCAACTGCTGCGTGGTGGCGGCCTGCTCCAACTGGCCCTGCAAGCGCGCAACTTCGGCCTTGCGGTTGGTAGCCTCCTTGCTGGCACTACTGCCCCGCATGACCCAGCCCACCAGCGCCCCTATAGCCAGGCCGAGTATCAGACCACCGATCAGAATCACAGTCTCCATGGTTCACCTCCCCGGGCCTTCAGCTTCCGTTTCAGTCGCCCAGATCGACGCAGATTTCCCTTAGTGTTCCCAGCGGCGCCGCTTCCCGGCTAACATTCTCGCCAAGCCAGCTCACGGCGTGTTCCAGGGCAGCCTGCCAGCCGGACGCGGCTTTGCTGCCTTCCTCGCCTTCCTGTCCCTGGGGTAGCGACACGATTTGGGGCTGTCCGCTTCCATCACAGAAGAGTACCAAGGACGGCGCTCCTCCCTCTTCCAGCCCGAACATGGCCCGCAGTCTCCGCGCCGTTTCCGACACCCCGTGCTGGCCGAAAATCACCAGGTGGGCAAAGCCCAGCTTGCTCTCTTCGAAGCTTGAGCGGAAGGTTCGGAAAACATCGTGGGCGGCCCGGTCCTCGCCAGAGACCAGGAAAATGGCAAAGACGGACGGGGCATCCTCCGGAGTGTCTTCCAGGTCTTTCTGCCAGCGCTTGAGCTTATCCAGGTCGTGAGTATCGGCGCGACTTGGCATAACCATTTCCCCCAATCTAAACATGGATGCACAGGATATACAGGATATGGCTAGACTGGGTGCAAGGATGCTGGCCATCTTGCTCATCCTTGATTGTATTCGTCAATTAGAGCAATGCAGCCACCAGCAGCCAGCCTCCCCATGCCAGCAGGCCGACGCCCGCGGCGCGGCCTAACCACACCCCGGCGGGCACTACCTTCTCCAACAGCACGAAAGCGGCCAAGGTGGCAATCCACAGCAGGTTCATCACTCCCAACAGGAAGAGCAGGCCCATCAGCGCCCAGCAGCAGCCCAGGCAATAGCCGCCGTGGTGGAGGCCCATAAGCAGGGCGCCCCGGCGCCCGTCCCGCCAGTCGTTGGTGATGAAGCCCATGGGGGTGCGGCAGTGGCGCAGGCAGACGCTCTTCAGGGGACTCAGCTGGAAGGCCCCCGCCGCCAGCAGAAGAACGCCGCCTATCAAGGAACTGTCCACACTGTAAGAACCGAAGATGGCTAGTACCAGGGCTATCTGGGCCACCGTTGCCACCAAGGAAAAGCCGGCCCAGATCAGCAGGTAGCCGGACAGGAAGACCGCAGTCGGCACGTAAGGGTTGCCCTGCTCCCGGCGCCGGCGGTTGATGTTGGCGAAGGTAAGGATCATGGGAGCAGCCGAGGGCACCATCATCCCCACCATCATCACGGCCCACATCAGGAATATCAGGACCATTTGCACCGGCCCGAATCCGACCCCTATACCGGGCATGGCCATGGCGTTCCATTCACCCAAGCTGTCCATCTTTGACATGCCGGGTGAAAGGTAGACCAGGTAACCCCAGGCCAGCAAGGTAATGGCCGCCAGGCCTGCGAGGACGATGTACTTGTCCCTGCGAAGGGCTGCCTCCAGGAGGGATCGTTGAATTGGAGCTGCTTGCATGCCGGTATTTTGGCACAGGGCTTGGGGAATGGCTACCTGTCTTGCCGATCATCTTGCGCGCGCAAGAATAGCTCCAACAACAACCCACAATGGCTGGTAACTTAGCGCAACTTAGTGGTCTCTCCTGGTGAACAGATCCAGATGCGCGTGCGCCTCAGAATCAGTCTTGACCTCACTGACCTGAAAGGATACTTTGAAGCCAACTATGGATTTGTCTGACCGCCGTAGTTCGGATCGAGTAGCGTCGAGGATTCTTTGTATGGTGTTCAGTTCCGGCTGGTATAGGCCAAAATAGTCTTCGATGTGGCGCCTTGGCACGATCAAGATGTGATCAGGACTGGACTCGCGACCATGGGTCGAATATGCAAGTCTTTCTTGCTTTATTACATGGTCATCGTCGGGGTCACAGAATAGGCAACCTTCTTTTCTCACCCTATACTCATTATCAACACTTCGGAGGTCTGTGCTGTCTCTATCCGCTTTCATCGCATTGCAGCTACGACACAACGCCTGCAGATTCTCCATGTCATCATTGCCACCTTTATTCCTCGGAATTATATGGTCTACTTGAATGGCCTCCTCCATTGCCGATTTCCCGCATAACTGACAACGAAACTTGGCCTGCTTCAAGACTTCGTACTTCTTAGATCCCGGAATGTAACCTGTAGACTTCTTCCGGTGATCCCAAACAGCGGTTTTCCGTCCCTCTAGGAAGTCAGCTAACTTTCTCGAACACTCTTGAATCAATTGGTCAATCTCGTCGCCCGATAGATTCCCAAAGTCTGGAATGCTGTAATTGCCGTTTGAATATGCGACGACTTCGCGGTTTCTTAGTACTCGTCCCGGCATCCTTTTGGTGACATTCTCGTAATACTCTACTTGAGTAGGGTCGTGTACCAGTATCGACTTGGCGATATCGATAGCATGACTGTGACCATCATTCTCAAGCAAATGGATCAGCATGACAGGTTGGTAGATGTGAGACATTCTCATTTTGTTGTTAAGAAAATCGGACAAGAACTCATACTGTTCGGACATTCGCACCCTCCAGTTCAAGAATTGAATGCATTCCACTACCCTATTTTCCGGACCTCTGTTGGTTAGGGTAGGCCAACTCTACCTTGCTCTCCTTGAGGAAGTCTAATCATAAAGTATCGCAATACTCCCCTTGACCAAATATTATCAGCTGGGATAACATACCCCGGCCATCATGAGTACCATCCCCACGGACCCCAATACAACATCCCCAACAGAACCAGGCACCACCCAGCGGCGGCAGGGCCGCTTTTTTTATGGGTGGTACGTGGTGGGCGTTGCCTGCCTGCAGGGAATGTTCGGCAACGGGGCAATCTCCACCGGCTTTCCCCGCTTTTTTGAACCCATTCGCGGCGACCTGGGAATTTCATACGCTGCCATGTCCCTGGTATTCTCCCTGGCTCGGGCCGAAGGAGGGCTGGGCGCGCCACTGGTGGGCTGGCTGGTAGACAAGTTCGGCTCGCGGCCCATGATCCTCTTCGGCGGCCTGACGGCAGGCATCGGTTTGATGCTCCTCTCCTTCGCAACTGAATACTGGCAACTGGTGCTGCTGTTCGTCGGCGTAGTATCGGTGGGCAAGACGGCGGGCCTAGGTCAAACCCTGATGGCCACCGTCAACCAGTGGTTCATCCGCCGCAAGGCTGTGGCCCTGTCCACCCTGATGACCGCCTTCGCCGGCGGTGGAGCCATCGTAGTGCCCCTGCTGCACATGGGTATCGTCTTCCTGGACTGGCGGCCCACGGTGTTCATCATCGGCCTCTTCATAGTCATTCTCACCTTGCCTGTCGCCTACGTCATCCGCAGTCGCCCGGAAGATATGGGACTGCGGCCCGACGGCGACCCTCCCACGGGGGCGGCAGCCCAGGCCAGAGCCTCCCGGGGTGGCGGGCATCACGCGCCGGCGGCTTCCGCCTCCGGTGAAGAACAGAACTTTACTGTGCGCCAGGCCCTCCGCACCCAATCCTTCTGGTTCATTCTGCTGGGCGTAATCACCAGGGTGTCGGCTACCAATTCCATCATCATCCACTTGTTTCCGCTGCTGGTCTGGAAGGGGATGACCGAAGACGTTGCCACCCTGGCCGCTTCCGTGATGTTCTTCATGGCCATTCCCCTGCGGTTCCTGCTGGGGGTTGCCGGGGGGCGCCTCTCTCCCAGGAAGCTGCTCTTCTATGGGATGAACCTGGGCGCCATTGGCCTGGTGGGCCTGTGGGTCCTGCCCCAGTGGCCGGCACTGATTGTCTTCATATTGGGGTTGGCGATAGTGGAGGGGATCACGTCGGTCAACTGGATCATGGTGGGCGACTACTTCGGTCGGAATCGATTTGCCAGCCTAATGGGGGCCATGAGCATCTTCCACAACATCGGCATGTTCATAGCGCCCATTTATGCGGGGTGGATCAGGGACACTACCGGCAGCTACGAAATCGTACTGATGACCTTTGCGCCGACCTTCGTTCTGAGCGCGTTTATGTTCGCCCTGGCCCGCAGGCCATCC
Organism: Dehalococcoidia bacterium; assembly: GCA_964291565.2. GTDB lineage: Bacteria > Chloroflexota > Dehalococcoidia > Lucifugimonadales > UBA3495 > Bin22. Next base: position 2,161,606 of record OZ219949.1, on the reverse strand, counting down.
CTGCCGCAGTCATCCGGAGAAGTGGAAGAGACTGGGGAAGTTACCCAGGATGCGAGCGACAACGCAGGGAGATAGGACCAGGAAATATCCCTTCAGAAAACTGTGGCTCAAGGAAAGTGGTCTGAGGCACCTGTGGTTGAGTCCCCCGCTAGCCCTCACCCGCCTCAAACTCGGCAATAACGGGATTGGACAACACACCGATACCTGGTATGTCCACCTCCACCACGTCGCCGGGGACTATCGCGCGGGTAACGCCGGTGGCGCCGGAGAATACCAGGTCGCCAGGGCGCAGGGTTACATGCTGGCTGATGTAGCTGACAATTTCCGCGAAGCTGAAGAGCATATCCGAGGTATTGCACCGCTGGACTTCTTCGCCGTTGATCCTCACCAGCAGGTCCAGCTGCTGCGGGTCCAGTTCCGTTTCGATCCAGGGGCCCACCGGGGCAAAGGTGTCCGCGCCCTTGGCCCGCCAGAAAGTCCAGTCGTCCTTTTGCCATGAGCGCTCGCTGACGTCGTTGCCGCAGGTATAGCCCAGGATATACTGCCCGGCCCGTTCGGGGGAGACGCGACGGCAGACCTTGCCAATTACAGCCACGGCCTCACCCTCGTAGTGGACTTCGCCAGCAGCGTCCCGGGGAATGATGATGGGATCGTGGACGCCGGTCAGGGCGTTTCGGCCCTTGCGCCAGGGTTGGGGACGTTCCGGTACCGGCATCGCCCCCTGGCCAAATACGGAGCCGGCATATTCCAGGTGATCCACAAAATTGAGCCCTGGCCCCCAAAGCTCGGCGGGATCGGTGGGCGGCAAGAGCCTCACGTCAGATAGCAAGTGGCGGGTATCGGTAATCCTGAAGCTGGTAAAGATACTGCCGCGAATTTCAGCTATCTCCTCGTCCAGAACAACCCCGTTTGCGGTTCGACTGCCGGCGCGGAATCTGGCTATTCTCATCCCTCACCCCCTATATTTATATAACTTTATCTAATAGTTGGAGATTCTACAATAGGCTGACAGTGTCATAGCATTAACCTTTTGTAAATGTACCGGTCCTCTTGTCAAGGCTGGCTCATTGTTTGGCCTGCAGCCAGCCCTTAGAGTATAGTTGGCAAGGGCCACGAGGCGCTCCGTGCGGATTGCGCTGCCGGATAAATAATGTTTACCAGGGATGTACAAATATGAAGCTGGGATTTTTCGTTACTAACCAGTACCTGCCAGGGGAGTCGTTTCCTCGGAAAATCCAGGAAAGCGTGGAGCAGGTTCGGGCCGCGCGAGAGGCCGGCTTTGATATGATCTGCACCGGCCAGCACTACCTGGCAACCCCCTACCAGATGAGTTCCAGCTTCCCGCTGCTGGCCCGCCTGGCTGCCGAGGCCGGCGATATGGAAGTGGCCGCCACGGTTATTCTGGTCCCTTTGCACAACCCCGTGGAACTGGCGGAAAGCGTGGCCACCATGGACGCCATCTGCGACGGCAAGTTCATATTCGGCGTCGGCCTGGGCTACCGGGACGAAGAGTACACTTCCTTCGGCGTCCAGCGCGCCGAACGAGTGGCCCGCCTGCGGGAGGCTCTGGAGGTGATGAAGCTGCTTTGGACCGAGGAAGAGGTGGAGTTTAACGGTCAGTTCTACACCGTTCCCCGTGTTGCTCCGTCCACCAAGCCCGTGCAGCAGCCCCATCCGCCCATCTGGGTGGCTGCCAACAACGACGTGGCCATCCGGCGGGCGGCACGCTGGGGCTACCCGTGGCTGGTCAATCCCCACGCAACCGTGCAGATGGTGGCTGACCAGTGGGAGGGTTACCAGGCGGCGCTGGAACGGGCCGGACAGCCTACGCCCGAGTCATTGCCCATGATGCGGGAACTGTACGTGGCCCAGGACCGGGAGACGGCCTACGTGGAGAGCGAACCCTGGCTGGCCCCCAAGTACGCCGCCTACGCCGCCTGGGGCCAGGACAAGGCACTGCCGGGCGAGGAGAGTTTCGCCGTCCCTTACCAGGACCTGGCCCGCGACCGATTCCTGCTGGGTTCGCCCGACGACGTGGCGTCGGAGATTCAGCGTTACGAAAGGGACCTGGGGGTGAATTACCTGATCTTCCGAATGCAGTGGCCCGGAATGTCCCAGGAAGCAACCTTGCGTCAGATTGAGTTGATGGGGAGTGAGGTCATACCGAGGGTTAAGCGGTAGCAGGTTAGGCTCTATTCACAGAGAGATGCAGAGAAACGGAGTAGAGCAGGAGCCTTTTGTTCTACTCCGTTTCTCTGCATCTCTTTGTGAATAGACTTTACGCGAATATTCCTTCCGGCTCCGTGGCCACAATCTCCTCGTCGCTCATCACCACGCCGTCTTCACAGTAGCATTCCACTGTACCGCTCTCAAACTGTTCCTCGTACAATCTAGCGTAAAGCCCGCCCCGGGCCAGCAGTTCCAGGTGTGAGCCCTGCTCCACCACCCGTCCGTGATCAATAACGTAGATCACGTCCGCGGCCATTATGGTTGACAGACGGTGCGCGATAGCCACGGTGGTCCGACCCCGCATTAGTGGTCCCAACGCCGACTGCACGTAACGCTCGCTGGCGGTGTCCAGGGCCGAGGTGGCCTCGTCCAGGATGAGAATTCGAGGCTGGTGCAGGATCACCCGGGCGATAGCCAGCCGTTGCCGCTCCCCGCCGGAGAGCCGGTAGCCCCGTTCCCCCACCACCGTGTCATAGCCTTCGGGAAACTCCACAATCCTGTCGTGGATATAGGCGGCCCGCGCTGCAGCCTCCACTTCCTGCCGGGTGGCCCGGGGATTGCCGTACAGCAGGTTGGCGCGGATGCTGGCGTGGAAAAGGTAGCTTTCCTGGGTTACGTAGCCGATCAAGCCGGCCAGCGACGCCTGCTTCATCTCCCGCACATCAATGCCGTCAATAGTAATGGCGCCATCGGTGGCATCGTACAGCCTGGGAATGAGGTAAGAGATGGTGGTCTTGCCGGCTCCGCTGGGGCCGACGAATGCCGCCAGTTGGCCGGGTTCAATTTCGAAGCTGACGCCGTCGAGGGCCCATTGGTGCGAATTCCCGTCCCCACTGCCCCCCACCGTCTCAACGGCCTCATTTTCGCCTGGGCGGACGTTCGTGTGGACCGAGTAGTCAACCCGCACTGAGTCGAACTTGACGGCTCCGGCCACCTGCTCTGGCATGAGTTCGACGGCGTCAGGCGCATCCACTATCTCCGGCTTGATGTCCAGGTAACCGAAGATGCGCTCGAACAGGGCCAGCGACGCCTGCAGTTCCACCGAGACTTCCAGCAACCTGCCAATGGGGAAGTAGAGGCGACTCTGCAGGGTTGTGAATGCCACGATAGTACCGGCCGAGACCTGGTTCACGCCCCCACCCATCAGCATGTAGCCGGCCAGCAGGTAGATGGCCACCGGCGATACTGAAAAGAAAATCTGCATCAGGGTGAAGAAGGACTGGCCGGTCATCTGGCGCCGGATTATCAGGTCCGACAGCCGCTGGTTCTGATGGTGAAAGCGGTCAATCTCGCTGCCCTGCCGACCGAACAGCTTGGCCAGCATTACGCCGGAAATAGAGAGGGTTTCCTGGGTAATGGCGGTCAACTCGGCCGTGGACCGCTGGGCTTCGGCGGCAAGGGCCCGGCGTTTCCTTCCCACAAAGCGGCTGATGGCAAAAAAGAACGGGGCCGACGCCACCGCCACGACAGTTAATTCCCACGAAAGCACCAACATCGCCACCACGGTGCTGATGAGGATAACGGAGTTGGAAAGGACGTCAGAGACGGTGTTGGTAACAACCCGCTGCACACCGCCCACGTCGTCGGCCACCCGGGACTGTATCTCGCCGGTGCGGGTGTCGGTGAAGAACCCCAGGGACAGGCTCTGGAGGTGCCGGTACAGGGTGTCCCGCAGGTCCCGCATCACCTGCTGACCCACCAGGTTGGTCAGGTAGGTCTGGACAATCCCCAGGCCGCCGGACACTACGGTTATGCTGGCCATTACCCCAGCCAGCGTCCATAGCAGCCGCATGTTCGGGCCGCCCGCCTCGGGGAACAGGGCGTTGTCGAAGACCACCCGGATCAGGACGGGGTTAACCACGCCCAGCCCAGCGGTAACCAGGATCAGCAGCCCCACCAGCGTTATGCGGCCGCTGTAAGGCTGGAAAGCGGCCAAGATGCGAGGAATCAGGGGCCTGATGGATGCGGTCGGTTTATTCACCGTAGCCATAATAACCATAATTTACTACAGATATGGAACGGGAGAAAGGCTGCCTACCGCTGAAATACCCAGTATTGGAATTCACCGACAGTTGGTGGTGGCGCGGCACCGGCGAGATGGTGTACGTTGCTTGAAAGCAACCGACCAGCGGTGTTAATGTCGAAATCAGGCAGGGCGATAACGATCTTTCCCACGAGCAGATTTCAATATGGTCGGTTCGCCGAAGGCTGTTCATCTCCTATTTCATAATTTTCAGCCTGCTATTCGTTCTGGTTTCGAGAATAGCGGCGTGGCTGTCCTATATCTCTGTTAATCACATTAGAGACGCAGCGTAACTTGCAACGGCTGCCACCGGGCTGGCCTCGGGCCGAATACTCTGGCTGGCAGCCTTTGCCATCATCAGCGTGGAGGTAGGCAGCGTGAAAGTTGAGTACTGGTTAGTGGAGCGGTATAGGCGGGGCAGGAAAGAGGCCGACCAGAAATGGCGAGCCTGGTACGAATGTATGCAGGCCGCCCAGCGGGAGGGCCGGCCGTTTGATGAGCCGCCACCGGGGGAGGGGGACAAAGGGAAATAAGGTCCTCCACTTTTTTCGGCACAAAAACCACGGCAAGTTGCGAGCTTGCCTTGTTTCTTGTTAGCGCAGCCTCTTCACCTTTATGGAACTCGGGCAATTCTGTCAATCTCCCCGTATGTTACACTATCCCCGCCTTTAACCACAGGGCAAATTTCCACCACCGGAGTCCTCCACCATGGTTCCTCCTGGCGATATTTTCGGCGTTATTCCTGTCTGGATTGGCGTTTACCTGGCCCTAATTGCAACCCAGGCTTTGGCCGGTTGGCTGGCCTACAAACGGGTTGTTCACCTCATCCGGCAGGGGCGCAGCGTAGCCCGCTTTGACCAGCCATGGCGGCGGCTTACCGGCGCCATCAGCATTGTGGTGGGGCAGCGCAAGGTGCTGCAGCGGGTGGGTTCCGTCGACGCGCGCAGTCGCAGCCTGGACCTGGCCGGATTGGGCCACGCCTTCGTCTTCTGGGGATTTTTGTCCTTCTCCCTCAGCTACGTCATCTTCATCTTCATTGGCTCCATCTGGCACGGGTTCCCCGAACTGCTGCTCACCGCCACCGGCGTCAAGGTCTACAGCATCTATCTCGACCTTTACGCCGTCCTGATCCTGGCCATCCTGGCGTGGATGCTGGTGCGGCGGTGGGCCGCCAAACCCTACCGGCTCAGCTTTGACCTGACCCGCAACATCGATGCCGTCATCGTAGTGGGCCTGACGGCAGGCCTGATGGTGGCCACGCTGCTGGTCCACGCCTTTTACGTGGCCAGTGGCGGCCAGGGCCCCGAGGCCGCCGTACCGGTGGGCGGAGTACTGGCCGACGCCTTCACCGGGGTGGGCCTGGGCGCCGGGGCTGCCGAGGCGCTGCACGCCATCTTCTGGTGGGTGCACCTGGGCATCATCCTGGGATTCGGCATCTATGTCCCCACGTCCAAGCACATCCACATGATCGGCGCGCCGCTGAACGCCTACTTCCGCTCCCTGGAACCCCGAGGCGCCATGGCGTCCATCGACCTGGAAAATGCCGAGAGGTTCGGCGCCGGAAGAGTCCAGGATTTCACCTGGAAGCAGTTACTGGACGGCTACGCCTGCGCGGTGTGCGGCCGCTGCACCGATGCCTGCCCCGCCAACACCACCGGCAAAATTCTGTCCCCCATGCACATCGTCGAAAACCTGAAAGAGCACATGCTTACCATCGGGCACCAGGGGCCGCGCGACCCGGAACATGTGGAGCCCAATCCCATCATTGACCACGCCATTCCCGAGCAGATGGTGTGGGACTGCGTTTCCTGCGGGGCTTGCATGGAGGAGTGCCCCGTGGTGGTGGAGCACATCCCCACCATCATGGACCTGCGCCGCAACCTGGTGCTGGAAGAGTCTCGCATCCCGGAAACCGGAATGAACGCCCTGCTCAGCATGGAGCAGCGGGGCCACCCCTGGCGCGGCACCCAGTTCTCCCGCACCGACTGGGCCGAGGGGCTGGACGTGCCTACGCTGGCGGAGAAGCCCGACGCGGAAATCCTGTTCTGGGTGGGCTGCACCGCCGCCCTGGAACAGCGCAGCCAGGGCACGGCCCGTTCCATGGTTAAGGTGCTCAAGGCTGCGGGCGTGGACTTCGCCATCCTGGGCGACGAGGAGACCTGCACGGGAGACCCGGCCCGCCGCATGGGCAACGAGTATCTGTTCCAGATCCTGGCCGCCCAGAACATCGAGGTATTGAACGGCTACAACGTCAAGAAGATAGTTACCATCTGCCCCCACTGCTTCAACACCATGCGCAACGAGTATCCCCAGTTCGGCGGCGACTACGAGGTGCTGCACTACAGCCAGTTCGTGGACGAGCTTATCCAGCAGGGTCGGGTCAAGCCCATCAAAATGGTGAACGTGGACATGGCCTACCACGACTCCTGCTTCCTGGGCCGCCACAATGGCATCTACGACCAGCCCCGCAACATCGCCCGTTCCATCCCCGGGCTGCGGCTGGTGGAAATGGCCCCGCGCTGCCGGGAACGGGGCTTCTGCTGCGGAGCCGGCGGCGGCCACATGTGGATCGAGGAAAGCCAGGGCCAGCGCATCAACCACGCCCGCACCGACCACTTCCTGGAAACCCAGGCCGACACCGTGGGCGTTTCCTGCCCCTTCTGCCTGCAGATGATGACCGAAGGCATCCAGTCCAAGGGCGAAGACCAGACCAAGCAGGCCAAGGACGTGCTGGAGATTCTGGCGGATAGCCTGGGGGAATAGGGGAGCTCGTGAGCCCCGATGATATTATTGAGGCTATAGAGGCCCGTCGGTCAACATTTTCATTCCATGGTGAACAAGAGGCTGAGGCCGATCTGCTTACTGAGAATGAAATTTACCACTCAGTTGTTAACGGGATAATTATTGAAGACTACCCTGATGACCATCCTTTTCCGAGTTGCCTGATTTACGGCCAATCGGCTGGAGGAGTCCATATTCACAGCGTTTGGGCCTACAATCAGGCGGGCCGTTCGGCAAAATTGATAACCGTTTATCGTCCCGACCCGAATCGATGGGTTGACTGGAGGGTAAGGAGGGAGTTGACATGAGCGACGTTGACCTGTGCGCATTTTGTGGCGGTGAAACCTTTCATAAAGACGTGGAGCGCCTGCTGAAAGGCGGTGACAATGTCGCTACTATCACCGTCCAGGCCGATGTCTGCCTGAGGTGTGGTATGCAGTTTTATGACCCGCCGACCTCGCGGAAAATGGATGAAATCAAGCAGCAACTAGCCGCTGGTGAAACCGAAGAGTTTCAGCCTCGAGGCCACTACTTCCACGTAGTCAATTCCGGGCTGCCCCTTTCGGGCATTACCGACCGGCCCAACCCACCCCCCTTCGGCCGGGGCCGGGTGGTAATTCCGGAACATCTGCAGACCAAAGCCAGCCAGGAAGGGGACTGATGGCGCAAACACAGCCTATCCTGCAGACCCAGGCCGACACCGTGGGCGTTTCCTGCCCCTTCTGCCTGCAAATGATGACCGAAGGTATCCAGTCCAAGGGCGAAGACCAGACCAAGCAGGCCAAGGACGTGCTGGAAATTCTGGCGGATAGCCTGGGGGATTGATATTCCCCGGTTTGTTCTTCGCAACTTGAGAGGGAACAGATTATGCCCAACTCCAAACCCTTCTCCCTGCTGGTAATCCCCGACGACGAACCACCGGCCCTGGCAGGCACTCCCCTGGAGCCACGGGCGCGGGCTTTGGCCAAACAAGTCCAGTGGCACACCACCCGCCCAACCAGTAACCAGGAGACCATCAGCCGCATACAAGAGGCCGACGCCATCATCAATATCCGTTCCGCCGTACCTTTCCCCCGCGAAGTGCTCGAAGCCTGCCCCAACCTGAAACTGCTCTCGGTCTGGGGCACCGGCGTGGACCATGTTGACCTGGCGGCGGCGGCGGAATTGGGCATCACCGTCGCCAACACCCCCGGCTACGGCGCCCCCTACGTTTCCGAGCACGCCCTGGCGCTGGCACTGGCCGTCTCCCGTCAGATTGTGCAGAACGACCGCCGCATCCGCGAGGGAGGCTGGGCCGCCGGCTTCATTGACGAGCTTTACGGCAAGACGTTGGGCGTGGTTGGCACTGGCGCCATCGGACGCCGCATGGTGCAATTGGGCCAGGCCATCGGTATGAACGTGGTGGCCTGGACCTTCAATCCCACCCCGGAGCGGGCGCGAGAGTACGGTGTGGAGTTCCTGGACCTGGACGAACTGCTGCGCCGCTCCGACGTCGTATCCCTGCACGTGGCCCTTACGACGGACAGCCAGGGAATGATTGGCCGGGAGCAGCTTGCCCTGATGAAGCCCACCGCCATCCTGGTCAACGTGGCCCGCGGCGCCGTGGTGGACGAGGCGGCCCTGGTGGAAGCCCTGCGGCAGAATGCCATCGCTGGCGCCGGCCTGGACGTGTTTGAGGTTGAACCCCTGCCGCCGGGGCATCCCCTGACCAAACTGGACAACGTGGTACTGGCGCCCCACGCCGGCAGTATGGCTTACAACGGCACAATGCGCGGACTGGAAATGTCCATCGAAAACCTGGAACAGTTCGTCGCCGGCTCCCCGGTCAACGTGGTCGCCCGGGGCTTCCGCACCTGACCATGTACCCTTTACCGCCGTGGCCAGGTTCATTGGACTGCTTGCCATCGCCGCCATTCTCGCCCTTCCTGGCAGCGTCTATATGAACCTGCTGGAAATCCTGGAGCGGCAGTTCATCTTCTTCCCCATGCTCCAGGTGGAGCGAACTCCCTCTGACTTGGGCATTCCCTTCGAGGACGTCTACTTTACAACCGACGACGGCTACACACTCAACGGGTGGTTCATACCGGCTCCAATAGAGGGCAGCGCCGGCGACCTGGGCAACGCCGACATCACACTGCTCTGGTTCCACGGCAACGCCGGAAACATGGGACACCGGGTGGACGACCTGGCCCTGTTCCACCACCTGCTCGGCGTCAACATCTTCATCTTCGACTACCGGGGATACGGCAACAGCCAGGGCAAGCCGTCCGAAAGGGGCGTCTACAGCGACTCCCGCGCCGCCCTTGCCTACCTGACTGGCAGGGGGGATGTAAACCCTGACCGCATCGTCTATTATGGCCGCTCCCTGGGCGCGGCGGTGGCCGTGGAACTGGCCCTCCACTTTGCTCCTGAGGGCATGGTACTGTATTCGCCCTTCACTTCCCTGGCCGACATGGGGGCGGCCTTGTACACTTTCTCTCCGGTGCGCCTGCTGGCGGGCAACCGGTTAGATTCCCTGGCCCGCATAAGCCAGTACCACGGCCCCCTGCTGGTAATCCACGGGGAGGCCGACGAAATCATACCCGTCGAGCAGGGCCGTGCCCTCTACGAAGCCGCCTCCGGCCCCAAAGCCTTCTTCCAGGTACCTGGCGCCTATCACAATGACCGGTTGGGGGACGCGGGTTCGGGCTTGTGGACGACCATAGACCAGTTCCTGTCCTCTCTATCGCAGAGCGCTATCACCAACGACAGGGAGTCCGAAAATGGCGGTCGGCCGGCGGAATGATCTCCGCCGCCCATGGGCTCTCAATCAACCGAATCCATGCCAGCCGGATTGTCTACACCCCGGAAATCAGCTCCACCTTGTAGTCCAGTACTTCCAGGTCTGGCCTGGCCTCCTCCACAAAGTCCGCCACCTCCGCGAGCATTTCGATGGCATGAGAGCCGTCGTTGCTGGCAGCGCAGACAAGCAGGTCCAACCGCTGCCGCAGGTCGTTGTCGGCATCCTCCGCCACGGTTACGTTGAACTTGTTCCTGATCCGCGCGGTAATTGAGCGGGCCACCCGCCTCTTATCCTTCAGGCTGTGCGAGTCGGGCAGATACAAGACCAGGCGACAGGCGCCAATATGCACGATTTCACCTCGAACGTCCGGCCGGAGGGGCAAGGCTTGAGACAAAGGCCTCATTACAGCAGGAACAAAGCACGGCAATGTAGTCCCGTCTTGACGCAATTACGGCGACATTATAGATTGTATGATACAAAGGCTAATTTATCACCGCCGGGATTGTGAAGATTCCTGTTAATGGCGCATTAGCAGTTCTGACCGTTGCGGATTCGTAACCAACATCTGCCAATCTCTTGATGGACACAGGCTCCAGGAATGCCATCCAATTTTGACCACGACATTTCCGGTCGCACCGAAGTACCCGACGTTGTAGTCAGCCGGCTGCCCCAGTACGTGCGCACGCTGACCCAGTTGCTGGCCGAAGGCGTGCAGATTGCCAATTCCCAACAGCTGGGAGAGAAGCTGCAGATAACCCCGGCCCAGATTCGCAAGGACCTGAGCTATTTTGGCCGCTTCGGGAAGCAGGGACGGGGTTACAACGTGAACCACCTGCTGGAAGAGTTGCGGCAAATCCTCGGCCTTACCGTTACCTGGAACGTGGCGGTGGTGGGCGTGGGACGGCTGGGACGAGCCATCCTTAACTATCCCGGCTTCACTCCCGACGGATTTCAGCTGGTAGCGGCCCTGGACGATAATCCGGAATTGGTGGGCCACGATGTTGGCGGCCTTACGGTCCAACCTGTAGCCCAGCTGGGCGAAGTGATTCAGCGGTACCAGGTCAGCATCGCCATTGTGGCCGTCCCCATTGCCTTTACCCAGGCGGTGGTTGACCGACTGGTTGAGTGCGGCGTCAAGGCCATCCTGAATTATGCCCCCATCATGCCCCAGGTGCCCGAAGGCGTGAATGTTCGCAACATCGACCCGCTATTGTCCCTCCAGTCCATGACTTACTACCTGGCCAACGGAACCGACTCCGAGTAGACCACTAGCGGTACTAACTGAAGGGGCGCCGGTGATTAATCCGGCGCCCCTTTGCTTTATCTATAGTTCCTGACAGAATCAGCCGCCGGGCTGGCTGCCAACGGTGCCGCGCATATCTCCCCGTGGCCGGCGGCGGCGCACCACGTTCAACCGCACCTGGGCCCGCCGGAAGGAACGCAGGGCCTCGGACAGTTCAGCTTCCGTGCCGTGATTGCGGATGCGCTCCTGGGCCCGTTCCATGGCGGCCTGGGCCCGTTCCTCGCTGATCTCCTCGGTGTACTCACAGGTCTCGGCCAGGATGGTTACCTTGTTTGCCATCACTTCCATGAACCCGCCCGACACGGCCAGGTAGGAAGGCTCCCCCTCCTTGCGGACCAGGATCTCCCCAGGCTGCAGGGCTGTCATCAACGGCGCGTGGTGGGGCAGAATGCCAAGCTGACCCTCAACGCCGGGCGCGACGACAATATCCACGTCGTCGGCATACACCTCGCGCTCGGCGGTAATAATTTCCAGTCGCATCGGGGCCATTATTCCTCTCCTACCATTTCCATAGCCAGTTGTCGTACAGCGTCTGTCGACGAACTGGCGGCCCCGTCCAAGGCCGCCTTTACATCCTTCATCTTTGTGAGTGGAATAGCAGCTTCTTGCAATAAAAGTTGATTTCCACTCCTTCCAGGGGTGGAGTTTGAGTACGCCACGGCCCACAACGGCTTTTGCTGCTTAACGCATTCCATTGCAGCATTAATTGTGCCACCCTTTTCTCGAGCTTCCACAATAAATAGCCCGGATGATAGGCCGACTATCAGTCTATTGCGGTTCATGGCTCGCCAAGCTTTCCATGGTGCATCTGGATCAAACATAGATACTGCAAGAAAGTTCCGGTCTAGGTCAACCAAACTAGCCAACTCTTTTCGCACAGAGAACCCTTTTATGCCTTGAGGTAGCACTGCAATTGTACTGCCACCTGCAACCAATGCACCTTTATGGGCTTCCCTATCTATTCCCCGGGCATATCCACTGACTACCAGCAATCCTCTTTTTGCAGCTTCCTGTCCAAATGTGAAAGCCCAGTGAAGTGCCTCGGTCGAAGCCTCCCTAGAACCACAAATGCCTATTCCAGGTAAGCCCAGCAAACTAAGGTTTCCCTTTGCGTAAAGCGTAGAATGGTTTAGATAAGACTCTAATTCATTTGGATAAACAGATGATTCGAGAGATATGGCAATGTAATCCTTGCTCATCACCAGGCCTCCTTATCCAGAACCACCCCCCCAAAAGTCATTCTTGCATCTTTAGCAGCTGAAATCCCGTAGACTTCAACAGCACCTTTCGCTCTAGCGTCTCTTGCCATTTCCAAAAGAGTACCGCCAGAGCGAATAGTGTCGTCCACCAATAGCACCCTAGCATTGGCCTTCAAGCCATTTATACTAATGGTGTTCTTCATTCTATCAACTAATTCTGATTCGTCCTCGCTGCCCGTAAGATTCTTTTGTGGACCACTAGCAACAATCTTGGAAGCTTGTGCTAAAGTCCATCCGCGACGTGCTGACATAGATTGCGCCAGATAACCAGCTAAGTCTGCGGTGGTGGGATCTGTTTTAGGGGCAGCTATAACGGTATCTACCGTCCTAATCGGGTTATGTGAGTCAACGAAGTCTTGGAAATGCGCTAGAAGACTTTCCTTGGCATTAGGCTCTTTTGAGTACTTTGACCTATATACCAGGTCCCCCCACACAGCATTAAGACGTTTGTCTCCTTCAAATACACTGTATGGCCCAAGCGAATAGCATTCGTCCAATAAAGGCGATAGGTCCACAATAATCCTATGCCTAAGCATGTCTAGGAACCTTGCCAAGGACTCCGGTTCTCGAACCCCTTCCAAAACAAAAGTCTCGAAATCGAAGCCGTAGAAGCCCCCGTTACTTTCAGACTTAATAGACTCTACTAAAGCTGTTCTCTCCAAAATGGTACGAAGGTCTCCACATCCCTCAAGTCTCACCCTTAACTTAAAGGTACCGTCGGAATTAGGATTGAGCTCGTACTTATGGTAACAACCACACTGGGGCATTAAATGAACCAAACATTTGTTCTATATTATTTGGGTTGTAGCCAACGCAGTCAACCGTCAAGTGTCAGTGAGTTTACCCCACTGCCGCCATCTGTTCGGCCTTCTCGATGGCCTCGTCAATGGTGCCCACCATGTAGAAGGCCTGCTCGGGCAGTTCGTCGTACTTCCCCTCCAGGATTTCCACGAAGCCGCGCACCGTCTCCCGCAGGGGCACGTACTTGCCGGGCTGATTGGTAAAGGCCTCGGCCACGAAGAAAGGCTGGGTCAGGAACCGCTGGATTTTGCGGGCGCGGAACACCGCTTGCCGGTCTTCTTCCGAAAGCTCTTCAATGCCCAGAATGGCGATGATATCCTGCAGGTCCCGGTACCGCTGCAGCACCTGCTGTACGCCCCGGGCCGCGTTGTAGTGTTCGTCGCCCACGATGCGGGGCTCCAGGATGCGGGCGAAGGACGCCAGGGGGTCCACCGCCGGGTACAGGCCCTGGGCCGCCAGCGAGCGCTCCAGGGACACCACCGCGTCCAGGTGGCCGAAGGTGGTAACGATGCCCGGGTCGGTGTAGTCGTCCGCGGGCACGTAGATGGCCTGGAAAGACGTGATGGAACCCGACTTGGTGGACGTAATCCGCTCCTGCAAGGCGCCCATCTCCGTGCTCAGAGTGGGCTGGTAACCCACCGCCGACGGCATGCGACCCAGCAGCGCGGACACTTCCATACCCGCCAGGATGTAGCGGTAAATGTTGTCGATGAACAGCAGCACGTCCTGGTTTTGTTCCTCGCGGAAGTACTCGGCCATGGTCAGTCCCGTCAGGCCTATGCGGGCGCGGACGCCGGGAGTCTCGTTCATCTGCCCGAACACCAGCACCGTGCTGCCCAACACGCCGGAGTCTTCCATTTCGTGCCAGAGGTCGTTGCCCTCGCGGGACCGTTCACCGACACCGGCAAAGACGGACACGCCCGCGTGTTCCGCGCCGATGTTGCGAATCAGTTCCTGGATAATTACCGTCTTGCCCACACCCGCGCCTCCGTAGGCGCCCACCTTGCCGCCCTTGGGGAAGGGGGTGATCAGGTCGAAGACCTTGATGCCCGTCTCCAGAATCTCAATCTCCGGGTTCTGGTCGTCGAAGGCGGGAGCGGGCCGGTGAATGGGCCAGCGCTGGCCGGCTTCCACCAGGCCCAGGTTGTCCAGCGGCGTGCCGGTAACGTCAAACAGGCGGCCCAGGGTTTCCGGTCCCACGGGGACCAGCACCTTGTCGCCGGTGTCGGTTACCTCGGTGCCGCGGGCCAGGCCATCGGTGGAACCCAGGGCCAGGCACCGGGCCCAGTTGTTGCCGATATGCTGCTGGACTTCCAGCACCAGCCTCTCGCCGTTATTGTCCAGTTCCAGGGCGTCGAACAGGTTGGGCAACTGGTCCGGCGGAAACTCCACGTCCACCACGGTACCGATTACCTGTACGATTCTTCCGGGCATAATTGTGACCTCCCGCGGTCTCAGGTTGTGGGGTCTGGGCCAGAATCCGGTACCGGCCTAGCCCTCCAGGGCAATCTGGCCGCCCACCAGGTCCAGCAGTTCGTTGGTGATGCTGTCCTGGCGCAGCTTGTTCATTACCAGGGTCAGGTCGTCGGCCAGCGATTTGGCGTTGTCTGTGGCGTTGCGCATGGCCACCATGCGGGCCGACTGTTCGCTGGCGATGGACTCCAGCATGGCGTGATAGACTTCCATGTCCACGAACTGGGGCAGGAGCGAACCAAGCACGGTCAGGGTGTCCGGTTCGTAGATGAAGCCGGAACGGTCCGTTGCCGACAGTTCCGCTGGGGTTACGGGCAGCAGTTTCTGCACCACGGGTTCCTGGGACATGGTGGAGACGAACCTGGTATAGACGATATAGACCTCGTCCATCTCGCCGGCCAGGAAGTTGTCAATTAGCATTCGGGAAATGGGCAGGGTGTCCACCACCAGGGGCCGGTCGCCCAGGTCGGCAAAGACGGCCAGCAGGTCCTGGCCGTAGCGGGCCATGAAATCGCGGCCCTTACGGCCCACCGCGATGCTGCGGGTGGGAACCGACTGGTCAAGGATGAACTGGGCCACCCGCCGGTTGATGGTGGAGTGCATGCCCCCGGCCAAACCCCGGTCCGGGGTGATGGCCAGCAGCCCGATGCGGTTGACCGTCCTTACCTCCAGCAGGGGATGCAGGGCCTCGCCGTCCTCCGCGGGCTGGGCCGCCAGGTGGGCGATAACCTCGTAAATTTTCTCGGCGTAGGGGCGTCCCTGCAGCACCGAGTTCTGCGCGCGGCGCATCTTGGACGCGGCAATCAACGACATGGCGTTGGTAACCTTGCCCGTATTCTCCACGCTGCGGATTCGCCGCCGTATATCCCTTACGCTTGGCATAGTTGTCTTTCTTCAATCAACGAATGGGCACAAATAGTCCCTAATTTTCAATCATCCAATTGTGGTCATTCGTGTCCATTCGTGGATTTCATTTAACTAAAGGTTGCCTTGAAGTTGGTTATCGCCTCGTTCAGCTGGGCGGTTACATCCTCGGGCAGGTTACCGCTGGCGGCGATGGCCTGGCCGATTTCCGGGTGCGTGCTGCCCATGTACTCCAGCAACTGCTCCTCGAAGGCGCCCACCCGGTCCAGGGACACGTCGTCGGTGAGACCGGCGTTGACCGCGTACAGGATGATGACCTCCTGCTCCAGTCGCAGGGGCCGGTACTGGGGCTGCTTCAATGCCTCGGTGGAAAGCTGACCCCGGGCCAACTGGGCCCGGGTTGCCGCGTCCAGGTCCGACGTGCCGAACTGGGCAAAGCTGGCCAGCTCACGGTACTGGGCCAGGTCCAGCCGCAGGCGTCCCGCCACTTGGCGGATGGCCCGGGTCTGGGCCGCGCCGCCCACGCGGGACACGGACAGGCCCACGTTCACGGCCGGGCGAATACCGATGTTGAACAGTTCCGGCTCCAGGTAAATCTGACCGTCGGTGATGGAAATCACGTTGGTGGGAATGTACGCTGACACGTCGCCGGCCTGCGTCTCAATTATCGGCAAAGCAGTGATGGACCCGCCGCCGTGTTCCTGGTCCAGCTTGGCCGCCCGTTCCAGCAGGCGGCTGTGCAGGTAGAAAACGTCACCGGGATAGGCCTCGCGGCCGGCCGGCCGGCGCAGCAACAGCGACATCTGGCGGTAAGCCCACGCGTGCTTGGTCAGGTCGTCGTACACGACCAGCACGTCCTTGCCTTGGGCCATGAACTCCTCGGCCATGGCGCACCCGGCATAGGGAGCAATGAACTGCAGCGGCGCCGAATCGGAAGCCCCGGCGTTCACCACTATGGTGTGGCCCATGGCGTCGTTCTCTTCCAAAATGCCCACCACCTGGGCCACCTTGCCCTGCTTCTGACCGATGGCCACGTACACGCAGATCAGGTCGCCGCCCCGCTGGTTGATGATGGTATCCAGCGCGATGGCCGTCTTGCCGGTGGAACGGTCGCCGATGATCAACTCCCGTTGGCCCCGGCCAATGGGAATCATGGCGTCAATGGCCTTGATGCCCGTCTGCACCGGCGTATCCACCGACTGGCGCACCACCACGTTGGGGGCCACCTGTTCCACCGCGCGGGTGCCGCTGGTGTTGATGGGACCCTTGCCGTCCAGGGGCCGGCCCAGCGGGTCCACCACCCGACCGATCAGGGCGTCGCCCACGGGGATTTCAATAATCTGGCCGGTGGAGCGGACCTGGTCGCCCTCCTTGACGGCGTTGGCGTCGCCCAGGATGGCCGCGCCCACCAGGTCGGATTCCAGGTTAAGGGCCAGTCCCAGGATGTCGTTGCCAAAGTCCAGCAACTCGTTGGAACGCACTCCCTGGAGACCCTGGATGCTGGCAATACCGTCGCCCACCTGGACCACGGTGCCCACATCCACCATGCTCAAATCGCCGCCAAATTCCTCGATCTGGCGCCGGATTAAAGATACGATTTCCTGACCCCTAATCGCCATTGGGGACTCTCCTTCAATACCAAATGAACGCTGCGGTAAGCTGCCTTCTTTGGAAACTGTCTGAATTTTCCCTTCCCCCTTCATGGGGGAAGGCCAGGATGGGGTGACAAGCCTGCAACAGCTATTGCCAACCGTACCTGCATTTTCAAGGGTGATTTCAGGACAGCTTCGTATTAACCCGGTGAGCCTTCCAAGCGTATTTGCTTTCGCAATTCTTCCAGCTTGGAACGGGTGCTCCCGTCCATAAGCCGGTCGCCAATCTGGATAACCATACCGCCCAGGATGGACTCGTCCACCCGGGTGGTCATCACCACCTCGCGCTGGATGAGTTCGGCTACGAAGTCGCGAATGCGCTCCAACTCGGCCGGTTCCAGTTCCACCGCGGTGGTAACCTCAATCTGCTGCCTGCCCAGCCGGTCGTCCACCAAACGGTTGTAGGCCATGGCCACGCCGCCGATGGTGTCCACCGAATTCCGGGTAACCAGCAGCGAACCCAGGTTCCGCACCATGGGGTCAACTTCGGGCAGCACCGTCGCCAGGGACTCAATCTTCCGTTCCAGTGGCACCTCGGCGTGCTTCAGAAACAGGTTGAACTGCTCGTCCTGCATCGCCTCGGCCAACTGGGCCAGGTCGGTGGCCCACTGGTCCATAGTGTCCTTCTCCACCGCCAGGTCGAACAGGGCCCGGGCGTACCGCTGGCCTCCTACCTGCTTGGCCATGGCTGCCTAACCCCGTCGCAAGCTCTCACCCTCTTCCAAAACCTGGGTGATGAGCTCCTCGTGGGCCTGCCGGTCCAGGGAACGGCGGATAACCCGCTCGGCGGCGGTGATGGCCAGGTCGCCAAAGCTGGCCCGCAGTTCATCCAGCGCGGCGTCCCGCTCCCGCTGGATGTCGGCCCTGGCCCGTTCCGCAAAGGCTTCCGCTTCCTGGCGGGCGCGTTCCATTTCGCTTTCCCGGTACCGCTGGGAAGCCTCCCGGGCCTGGTCCAGCAGCCGCTGCCCCTCGCGGCGGGCCTCGTTCAACTGCTCCTCAATGGCCGCCTGGGAACTGGCTGCCTCCTGCCGGGCCTGCTCGGCGGCGGAAAGGCCTTCCTGGATCCGTTCCGACCGCTGGTCCATGGCCGCCATCAGGGGTTTGTAGGCGAACTGGTACAGTATCGCCAGCAGGATAACGAAGGTTACCAGGTAGGCGATCAGCAGGGGCAGGTTGATTCCTAGTTCAACCATAACGCTAGACCACGAACAGCAGGATTACCGCTACGATCAGGGAGTAAATTCCCAACGCTTCGGCGAAGGCGATGGCCAGGATCATGTTGGTGGTAATGGAACCGGCGGCTTCCGGGTTGCGGCCGATGGCGCCCATAGCGCCCGCGCCCAGGATTCCAATACCAACGCCGGGGCCAATTACGCCAATGGCGATGGCCAGGCCGGCCCCAAGGAACTTGGCCGCTTCGGCCTCCAGCGCCAAAAGAATCGGTAGTAGCTCCATTTCTGCTAGTCCTCCAAGTTGTGTAGTCTGAATCCCTTCAGAATCCGGCCTTCCCCATCCGGCAGGGAAGGTTCATCCAGCTAATCTAGGCCCCGGTCTAATGCTCTTCGTGGTGCACCGCCAGAGACAAAAAAACCAGGGTCAGTCCGGCGAAAATCACCGCCTGGATCAGGCCCACCAGCAGCTCCAGCCCGAAGACGAAGATGTTGGCAACGAAGGGCACCAGGAAGGTTATCATCACCACCAGGATTTCACCGGCGGTCATGTTGCCGAAGAGACGGAAGGTGAAGCTGACAATGCGTACCAGTTCGCTGATCAGCTCCAAAATTCCCACGAAAACGTCGATCAACCCGCTGGGGCGGCCCCGAAGCAGGTTGCCAAAGGCGAAGAACTTTTTGAAGTAGCCCAGCCCCAGCACCCTAATCCCCCAGTACTCCACGAATACGAAGGAAATCAACGCCAGCGCCAGGGGCATGTTCACGTCTGTGCCCGCGGGGCGGATCAAATGCGCCTTCAGTTCAAAGTCCCACAGTCCACCGGAACCCAAACCCACAGCCTGGTAAATGGGCACCAGGAACAGGGCAATCCAGGCGTTGAAAAGCACAAAGAAAAATATGGTGGCCACAACGGGGAAGGCCTTGCGGGCCATTTCCGGCCCCAGCACACTGGAGGCGAAGCTCAGCACCCCTTCAAAGATGCTCTCAACCACCGACTGGAACCGCCCCGGCACCATGGCCCGTTTCCGGGCGCCCAGCACGAAGAAAAGGATGATGACAATGCTGGTGAGCCAGGCGGACAGCAGGGTGTTGGTGATGGCGAACTGGGTTACGCCCATGGGCTTGAAGTGGTGCTCTTCCTCCGCCTCGCCGTGGTCGGCGGATTCGGACGCAGGGGGATGCTCGGCATCGGCGGCCGGCTTTTCTTCAGCTTCCTTGGGGTAGTCGGAATAGCCGAGGCTCTCTTTTGCGGCCGAGATGGGGAAAACGGGCTGGGGAGGGAGATGGATTGCGGGCTGGGCCAGGAAACGGGGCGCTCCAAACATCTGGGAACCGATGGCGCCAACTACAAATCCTGCTATCAACAATGCCAACATGACCACGCCGGCCAGCAGCATTACTCTCTTGGCGGCAGCACCCGACGGCACTATTCGTCTCTCCCTTGATTGGCGGCACCCGGATTACGAGATCCGTAAAGAACCGGCAAAATCATCTTATAGACGCCCCAGAAAGCCAGAATGCTCCCCAGGATCACTCCAACTATGGCGAACAGGGGGGAAAGTCCGGTCAATCTATCCAATACTATTCCCAGCACAATCCCGGCCACCACGCAGCAGGCTATGTACCAACCCAGACCGGTCAGGCGCAGGGCAACTACCCACCAGGACATGCCGTTCACCAAACGCACAGGATATTAACATCGGGATTACGAAAAGTCAATTTGCCGGGAAGGGTTTTCGGAAAATTGCACCGTAGGTATGGCCCACAAATTCCAACCTCTCTTCGCATTAGTTTGCCTAATGCCGGAAGTATAGTTGGAAATTCCACCCGCTTCGTGCCTGTCTCTCCCGAACCTTCCTTGACCGTCACTCCGGCGAAAGCTGGAATACAGAATGGTGCACGGCCGTATATGTCAACCGTCCAGAACCTGCTTGGTGCCTGACAGGGACCTGTAGGTCAGGACACCTTTTTGCACCGGAAACGGTACATTTCGAGCAGCTGAATGTTAACCCCCGGTAACCAAAACGCCCCGGCCTGTTTCGCCGGGGCATTATTTCAACACTATTCACAGGCTGGTACGCCTCAACGTTACCGGCCCTGCTGCTCCCCCCCGAAGCCTTCCAGGTCCAGGTCATTGATGAAATCCGTGAAGGCCGACATGCGCCGCAGTTCCTCCTCGTTCACCTCGCCGGTGGGCTCGCCCACTACTCCTTCTCTTTCCGGAGTAATCGGCTTGCCGGTCTCCTTGTCCAGCAGAATACCCGCCTTGTCCATCACCGATTCCTCGGCAAAAATGGGCACCTGGGCCCGTACTGCCAGGGCCATGGCGTCGCTGGGGCGGGAGTCGATTTCCCTGGTATCCCCGTTAACTTCAATGACGATCTTGGCGTAGAAGGTATCGTTGTGCAGGTCGCTGACCAGAATATGCACCACCGAGCCACCCAGGGTGTCAATGACAGTACGCAGCAGGTCGTGAGTCAGGGGACGCGGCACGCTCAGGTCCTGGAGCTTAACGGCGATGGCGTCGGCTTCCGCCGGCCCTATCCAGATGGGCAAATAGCGGTCGGACTCATTCTCCTTAAGGATGACAACCCGCTGGTAGTTCATCGGGCTGACCCTTATGCTGTCGATGGACATTCTGAGCATATCCGCCGCCTCCGTGTGATACCCTTTGCGTGCCAGAATATTATGACCCCGAAGAAAATAATGTCAACAGGAAAGCAATTCGGGACAGGGCAGTCGCGCGTTGGTTTTGGGACAAAGCCGTCCTTCCGCAAATGCGGGAACCTCGAACTGTTCAGCCAAGAGTAATTCGGAGATACAACACGGGAAACCACGTGCGCGGGGGGCTGCCTTTACCGTGCCATCCCCCATTGCCACCCTGGAAGACCCACCACTACCATACTTTTGGGGTAGAAGCCGCAGATCCCCTTGTTCACCGTATTGTGAAGGTATGGTTTTCCATCAATCGCCCTGACAAGGCGGCGTGGGCCATTGTGGGACGGATTGGAACAAAATGAGACGGATATGAAAAAATCTTGCGTTTGAAAGTGAAAGGCGGCACCGCCACGTTGATACGCGGAACAGATTGAAAATGGGCGGAATTGACAGGAAATAGCAGGAAAAACCAGTTTTTCCGGACAGGTCGGCGGTGCTCCAGAACGATGCATATTCCGCGCTAACAGCCTGCAAGGTGGTTCCTGCACCAAAGTGATTCTTGTAAAGTGCTTAAAATTAACCCAAAAACCAACTGGAAAGTCCCGCTGTAGCGTGAATTATAATGTCTCCCATCAATAATATTCGGGTAGCGGGAGGAGTGGCCAGGGGTCATCGCCTCAAGGGTGCGGTAACGCCTGGAGTGCGGCCCACGTCGGAAAGGGCCAGGGCGGCCATTTTTAATGTCCTGCCTCCCTGGGTTCTGGAAGACGCTCGAGTACTGGACTTGTTCGCTGGCACCGGTAGCCTGGGCATCGAAGCCCTGAGCCGGGGCGCCGCCTGGGGCGATTTCGTGGAGCGGAACCGCCGCCAGCACCAGGCCCTTGTGGCAAACCTGGAGGCCACCGGATTCCGGCTGCAGTCCCAGGCATACTGCGCGGACGTCGCCAGGATAATGGACAATCTGCCCGGGCCCTACCAGCTGGTGTTGTTGGACCCCCCTTACAAGATGGAAAAGCTGGGCGAGTTCATGGACTCGCTGGGAAACACTCCGAACCTGGTGGGCGAGGACGGTATCGTGGTGGTAGGTCATTCCAGGCACGTGTCCCTGGCAAAGGAATACGGCGACCTGTCCCTGGAATCCAACCGTCGCTACGGGGACAACTTGGTGGACTTTTACCGGAGAGGAGGCAGTTGATGGTAACAGCTCTCTACCCTGGGAGCTTTGACCCGGTTACCGAGGGGCACACGGATGTTGCCACCCGGGCGTCTGCGCTTTTTGACAAGGTTGTTGTCGCCGTTTATGCCTCTCCCTCCAAGAACCTGCTGTTCAATACTGAAGAACGGGTTGCGCTGTTCGAGGATGCCGTCAGCCACCTGCCCAACGTGGAAGTCCGCAAATTCCAGGGCTTGGTGGTACGGTTCGCCCAGGACATTGGGGCTGCGGTGATCGTGCGCGGCCTGAGAAGCGGGTCAGACTTCGAGTACGAATACGAAATGGCCTTTATGAACCGCAAACTGGCGCCCGACGTGGACATGGTTTCTTTTATGACATCCCAGGAGCACATGTACGTCAGTTCCAGCCTGCTGAAAGAAGTAGCACGGCTGGGTGGGGATATCACCGGCATGGTCACGCCCAAGGTAGCAGCCGCAGTATACGAGAAATTTGGCATTCCGGCCCCGTAGAGGGAGACCCGGAGAAAGGGGGACATCATAGATATTATAAATACAATTGACCGTTTGGAAATCCTGATAAACAACAGCAAGGTTATGCCCATTACCGGCAGCCTGATGATGGACAAAGCCAAGCTGATTGAGTTGGTGGACCAGTTGCGCCTGGGTATTCCCCAGGAGGTCAGGGCCGCCGAAGAGGTCCTGTCCCAGAAGGAACAGCTTATGAACGTCGCCATGGCCGACGCCCGACGGGCCAAAGCCAAGGCCGAGGACGAGTTCAGCAAGCAGTTAACCGAATCGGAACAACAGCGGCGCGCCGAGGAGATCCTGCAAGACGCCCAGGAACGGGCCTCGCGGATTCTCCAGATGGCCGAGGCTGAGGCCGAGTCCCGCCGCACCGAGGCCGACGCTTACGCCCTGCGAACCCTTCGCTCCCTGGAGCGGGAGATCAACGGCATCAGCGGCAGTGTGCGCAAGGGCATTGATATGCTGGCCGGCAGCACCCTGGCCAGCGCCGCCATGGCCAACAGCAACGGCAATTCCGATGTCCTCTAGCAGCCCAGGCTATGCCGGAACAGCTAGAAGGGGCGGGTGAATTCACCCGCCCCCGCCATCTTCAACTGAAACAGTCCGGTCCGGGCCAGGTTCACATCACCGATTTGTACCAGTCCAGAATCTCGCTCCCGGTCATAAACTCTACTCCCTCAAAGCGGCTGATATAGTCAAAAATCTGCTCGTAGTACTTGATGCGGTGCGCCGCCCCCGTTATGTAGGGGTGAGTAGATACGCAGAAGATGCGGGCGCTCTCCTCGCCCTCCGCGTAAAGCGTATCGAACTGGTCCTTGGCCCGGTTGAAGATCTCGGGCGATTGGTGGTGCTGCACCATATAGATGGGTATGTCGTTCAACTCCACCGTGTAGGGCACGGAAATCAGGTCGCCGCTCTTCACCTTCATGGGATAGGGCTGGTCGTCGTTGCACCAGTCGCACACGTACTCGATGCCCTCCTCCGCCAGGATGTCGGGCGTGTCGAAGGTCTCCGCCAGCCCAGGACCCATCCACCCCCGGGGGGCGACGCCGCTGAACTCCCGTATGGTGTCTATGGTGCGGCGAATGGCGTCCCGCTCGTCCGGTTCCCGGTTGATAACCCGTTGGATGTAGCTGTGGCCCATCAACTCCCAGCCCGAGTCCAGGCAGTCCTGCACCAGGAACGGGTAGCTGTTGCAGACCGAAGCGTTCAGGCTGACGGTGGCCCGAATGCCCCGCCGGTCCAGCGCCCGCTTCATCCGCCAGAACCCCACCCGCAGGCCGTAATCGAACCACCCGAAGTTAGGAATATCCGGTATAACCTCCACGCCCTGGGGCGTGGGCAGGACGGTACGGGCCATGGGTTCGTTGATGTCCCACTCCTCTACGTTGATGACCACCCAAACCGCCACCCGGGCATTGTTGGGCAGCTTCAGCGGGGGCCGGTGAAAGATGGGCGAGTATTCAGCGCGGGGGTTGGCCATGGTTCCTCCGTTACGTCGTTTGGGGAGATGGGGCTATCACCGCCAACGACTCTTGCGGTTTGAACTGGATAGTCCGGCAGTATCCTGGTGGCTGAATCGCTACAGCGCTACAGGCCCATGGCCTGCACCCCAAGCCGGGCCAGGTCCTCATCCTCCTGGGAACTCAGGCCGCTTACGCCGATAGCTCCGAGGACGGCGCCACTATCGGGATGCAGCGCAACCACGGCCCCTTGGGCGGATACCAGGTTGGGGTTACCCATGTCGGACACGGAGCGGCCCTGGCTCTGCAGCCGCTCGGCATAGACTGCGGAGTCCGCCCCTGACATGGCCGAGGTGTAGGCCTTGCGGATGGCGAAGGTCTGAGGGTTGGCGCGGCAGCCGTCCATCCTGGCATAACTGAGGAGATTACCGCCGTCGTCCACAATGGCAATGGCAACGGGCCGGTGGGGCTCCTGGGTGGCCTTGTCCAGCATGGCATCCATGGCCTTGCGCGTCTGGTCCAGGCTAAGCATGGGCTTGTCGTACATAGGAATACTCCCTTCAACTCTGAAGTCTGGCTAATTCTACACGGGGGCTGTGGGGGTTACAAGGGAAGGAAATGCATAGGCAGCCGAGCCAATTGACCGCCAATGCAAGCGATAGTATAAGGGTGACGCAAGGAAAGATTAAGGAGAATCATGGCCTCCGTACCCTTTGACACTCTCAAGGCCTACAGGTCACTGCAAGAAGCTGGTTTCGACGAAAGCCAGGCCGAAGCGGTGATTGCTACCGTTGGAGAGGCCCTGGGTGGCAACATGGCTACAAAAGACGACATCCGGGATATGTCTACCAAAGAAGATATCCGGGACATGGCCACCAAGCAAGATATCGCTGATATACGAAGTGAGATGGCTACCAAGCAGGATATTGCCGATTTCAGAAGAGAAACGGCGTCCAAATCGGACCTTCATGCCCTGGAAGTCAGGCTGATGGTCCCTCTGGGTGGGTTGATTCTGGGCGCTGCGGTACTCACCATCGCTGCCGTCAGGCTATTGTCCTGATGCCAGGTTACGTTGGATACTCCCGCCATTTCCGGCCGCCTGCTGAAGGGCGGCTCTTTTGTTAGCGGCCGTCCTGCTTCTGTCCAGGCCTAGGTCCCCTCGTTGACCCTCCCGGTTTAACTCCCATACAATGCCCCTGCTGAACCTCGTGAGAAGCCAAATCACGCAGCAGGTAATATATGCTGCCTACTCATTCTTTTGAAGGTGCAAAAATGGAAACTATCGGTTTTATCGGTTTAGGAAACATGGGTGGGGGAATGTCCTTGAACATCCAGAAGGCCGGATACCCCCTGGTGGTCAACGACCTTCGGGAAGAGGCTGCCCTGCCCCTGCTGGAGGGTGGCGCCCGCCTGGCCAATACTCCGGCCGAGGTGGCCGAATTGAGCGATATCGTGTTTACCTCCCTGCCTGGCCCAAAGGAAGTTGAGGCGGTAGCACTGGGGGATTCGGGGGTTTTGGAGGGAATCCGGCCCGGGTGCGTTTACGTTGACCTTTCCTCCAGTCGGCCCACTCTCATTCGGGAAATTGAGCCCATATTCCGGCGCAAGGGGGCCCACGTTCTGGATGCGCCCGTCAGCGGCGGCAAGACGGGCGCCTACAGCGGCAACCTGGCGGTCATGGTCGGCGGCGACCCGGATATCTACCAGCGCATCAAGCCGGTCCTTGATTCCTTCGGCGACAAGGTGTTCTATGCCGGGGAAATTGGCGCGGGTTCCGTCTGCAAACTGGTGCACAATATGGTGGGCCACAGCGTCCGTCAGGCCATAGCCGAGGGCCTGACCCTGGGCGTGAAGGCCGGCGTGGAACCTGAAGCCCTGTGGGAAGGAATGCGTAGAGGTTCACTGGGCCGGATGCGAATCCTGCACGAAGGTCTGGTAAAGACCATGTTTCGCGGCGAGTTCGAGCCGGCCAGTTTCGCCCTGGAGTTGGCCCACAAGGACATTTCGTTGGCCACAGAACTGGCCCGGGAATACAGTGTCCCCATGCCCATGGCCACGCTGGCCGAGCAGGTGGCCATGCAGGCAATCAACCGGGGCTGGAAGGACCGGGACAGCAGCGTAACCGTATTGCTGCAGGAAGAACAGGCGGGGGTTGAGGTACGTGCTCCCCACATAGACCCGGCCAAGTCGGCCCGCTTCATATCCACCCACCCGGAAGAAGAACAGGCTTAAACGCCAAGGCATAGGGAAATCTAACGTTCGGTGTCTCGCAAATACCTTCATCGGGGAGAGACACCGGGCGTGGACTCTTGCAAGGGGAAATCACTTGAGCCTGCTTTATCTCTGGGTCGCCCTGGCCAGCGCCGGAATCATGGGGTTTGTCACCGTCCTGGACAAACGACTGACCTCGTACAACATGCCCAACCTGCCTTCCCTTTATGCCGGAATGGCCGTCTGCCTGGTGGCCCACGGAACCTTTGCGCTGGCAATTACCGGCATACCGACTGACGCCTCCATGAGCGCTATTGGGTATGCCGTTGCTTCGGGGCTTTGCTGGGGCGGCGCGCTGGCGATGATGTTCTGGGGATACACCATGGAGGAAGCCTCCCGCTCCTCCGCCATCATCCACACCTTCCCTGTCTTTGTAGCCTTCATGGGAGTGTTCCTGCTGGGAGAGACGCTGTCAGTCGGACAGTGGGCCGGCATCGTTGTTGTAGTGGGCGGCGCATTCCTGGTTTCACTGTGGGGCACCAGGGGAGGTCTGGCCATTCGAATAAGCTGGGCGCTTCCCATCTTGATCGGGGCCAGCATACTTACGGCCTTGGCCATAGTCCTGGGAAAGCAGTCCCTGAATGAGTTGCCAGTACTGTTTGTTTATTCGGTCCGGAACTACGGAATGGGCGTAGTATTTCTCACCCTTTGGAAGCCAGGGGCCTGGGGGGATTTCTTTTTTGCCATGCGGGACAAGCAGACTCTCTTCCTGCTGTTCGGAGCGGAGTTTACCTTGGCCCCGCTGGGGGTTTGGCTGAACGTATTGGCCATTAACCTGGGACCCGTGTCCCTGGTAGCTACGGCAACCGCAACCCGCCCCCTGTCGGTGTTCCTCTTTAGCACCCTGTGCAGTACACGCTGGCTGCCGATACTTGAGGAACCACTGCAGTGGCGAACTCTGTCGGTCAAGTTTCTTGCGGTGGGAATGGTGGTGGTCGGGATTGTTATGTTGACCCTGCTGTGAGGCAGCCAAACCTCAGTCACTAACGCCGGGAATCTTGGCCCCTCACCCCGGCCAAGCACCCTCTCTCAACTAAGGGAAGAACCCCGGCGTCGCCCCCAAAGTTACGGTCGAGCTTCGACGCTGAATACGGTCCGCCCGTTCCTCGCCTGTATGGGACGGTGGTTGAACCCGTTGTGCAGGGCGGCAATGCTATTGACCTGTTCCTGCGAGACCGTCCTCACTTCCTGCAGCACGTACCAGTCCACCCCTTCCGTGCAGGGCGGAGTGGTCAGGGAGCCATCGTAGTGATAATAGCCACGGTCGGAAGGCACGAAGTCGGCGGCATTGAGAGTGAAGCCGGTGTGAATGGTCTGCCCGGATTGCGGGTAAGCGTCAATCAAGGCCTGGACAACGGGGTCCGGATCTCCCAGGCAGTAAAGCTGACCCACCACACCCAGAAAGCCCCCCTCCTTGCGGTGGACGAGGTGCATCTCGGCGGGGAAGAGCTGGCCTTCAACCTGGTGCTCGGCATGCACGTGGATGTGCATTGAGACCAGTTCGTACCTGTTACTGCCCACAGTCAGAATATTCCCTGACTCGTACTCGACGCGAGCGATTTTGCCATTGTGGTTCACCTCACGGGCGTTGCCACCGTACTCGAACGCCAAGTCCGGGGCAGAGGCATCTTCGACGCAGTCTGTCAAGTCAATGGGCGATTGTTGGGTTCCTTCGGCGCAGAGGGCGAAATCTGGAGAAAGCGATCCCCAATTGTTGGGGGCCCCCGCGCCCCAATAGCCCCAATCCACGGGCTCTTCAGTGGACGGGGCCGTGTTCCCAGAGCCGGGCAAGCCCAAGGCTGGTAGCAAGGGCAACATCAATGCCTGCCGGAGGGAGCGGGCAAACCGGTGGGCGGAGGCGAAGCGAAAGCGTCGGGACATGTTCTTACTCCAAAAGAGGTAACCGCTACCTGGTCGGCGGCGAATCTTGCTCAAGCCCCACCGGATTTGGAGTAGGGGGAAGCGGGGCGTTATTGAAGAAATTACGGTAGGGAGGCCCAATACTGAGCCTCCCAGGTCTGATGCAGTTAGGCCTCGGGCAATCTAAGCTGGATGCCTGCCTTTTCTTCCTGCAGTTTCGAGACGGCGTCGGAGTCCTCAGGGCCCCAGCCCCGGAACATTGCCTCTACGTGGCGCATATCCACCAAGTTAGCCAGGTCCATGGGGACACCATATTCCCGGCCCAGGTCGGTGCCCAGGCGCACGTCCTTTGCTGCCAGAGCGGTGGCGAAACCGGGCTCGAAGTTGCCCTTGAACAAGTAGCGGGGAAACTTCTCCACCAGGCGCCGGTTGCCTCCCGAACTATTAGAAATAACGTCGGCCAGCACCGAAAGGTCAACCCCGGCCTTGACGCCCAGGGTCAGCACCTCGGTCATCAGTACGCCGATGCCCATGCTCAGGGTGTTGTTGCAAATCTTGCAGACCATGCCGTTGCCGATGGGGCCGCAATAGACCACATGGCTGCCAATGGCGTCCAGGGTGGGCTTCATCCGGTTGAAGATAGTCTCGTCGCCGCCCACCATCACTGCCAGGGTGGCAGCCGCCGCGCCGTAGACGCCACCGCTGACGGGAGAATCCAAAACGTTGACACCCTGTTCCGCGCATACATCGTGGAGGCGCCGAATCGCCGTTGGAGAGTTAGTAGACAGGTCCATGTAAACGTCACCGGCCGAGGCGCCTTCCAGGATACCGTTCTCGCCCAGTACCACCGCATCTACTTCCCTGGGCCCGGGGAGAGACGTAAAGACGACGTCGTTGCCAGGCACACAATCCTTGGGCGTATCGGCCCAGTCGGCGCCCATCTCCAACAGATTGGTGGCAGACTCACGGCGCAGGTCATGTACGGTAAGCTGGTGGCCCGCCTTGACCAGGTTGGCAGCCATGGGGTTTCCCATGTTGCCAAGGCCAATAAATCCGACTTTCATTGCTGTTGCTCCTTGGGTAGTTATTGGGGACTTGCTACGGCGGGAATTATAGCATTGGCTAATGGTCATTTATATGGAAAAAGGGGCGGACAGGATTTGGACCATAGGACAGCATGGCAAGATCGTCTGGTTTTCCGTCTTTGCGCCTGTCTCCGAGCAAAGAGAATTAAGGCAACTTCCGCAAAGCAAAATCGGCCCCGGGGAGTTCCCCCGGGGCCGCAAAGATTGAAACAGCAACCGCTAAATGTTCGTCACCACGTTCAGGAAGGGCCGCGTCCTCAAGTTCCACCTGTTGTTGGCCGCATCGTAGGTGGAGTTGACGAACACCCGCCAGTTCGCGTCGTCCAGGTTGGGGTAGTCGGCGCGGTAATAATAACCGGGCCAGCGGGTCTCCTGACGGTGCAGCAGGTGGCGCATGTGGGCCTCGCCCACCCAGGTACGGTGTACCACTTCCCAGCAGCGTAGCAGTTCGTGGCGGTTGCGGGCGGCCAATTGCGTCAGGTCCTCCCGCAGCATCTCGATCAGGGCGATGCCACGTTCCAGAGTTGGGCCGTTGGTGGTGTACCAGGCGGAGGCGCCCCCGGCGTACTCGTCCATGATCTTCTGCAAGCGCACCAGGGCCTGGGAAGGGTTGATATAGTTGGGGTTGATATCCTCCGCCGTGGAGGCGCCCTTGTACTTGTCGAAGGTCTCCAGCGGCGCCCAGATGGCCTGGTGAAGCTGGCGAACCTGTTCGTCGTTGACCGTGGGAGTGTCGCCGTTGTCCCGAAGGAAGTTGACCGCCGCCTTGGCCGCCAGCCGGCCCTCGGTGAAGGAGCCGGAGGAGAACTTGTGGGGGGCCGCGCCCACCCCGTCACCGGCGGCGAACAGCCCGCGGATGGTGGTCATCTTGTTATAGCCCCAGAAGTACTCGGGCGGGGACAGGTCTTCGGGACCGCTGACCCAGGCCCCGGCCTCGCCGGAATGGGAACCCATAATGTAGGGCTCAGCCAAGTTGACCTCAGAGGGGGTCACTTCCGGTTCAATGTTCTGGGAAGCCCAGGTAAGGGCCTGGGCGATGGTCATGTCCAGGAAGTCCTCCCACGCCTCTTCCCGTACCTTGTTCATCTTCTCCGGGTCGCCCTCCGCCAGCTTCTGCATGGCCTCTTCCGTGCGCATGTACATGGGCCCCAGGCCGGCCTGGATGTCCAAAAACATCTGGTGGTTCCGCAGCGGCGTAGGCGTGGGGACGGCCCGTCCGTAGGGAGGGTATTTGTCCAGCTCATCGTCCCGGGTAACCGTGTAGTCCTCGCCCAGCGCGTTCGTAACCCGGGCGTGGAAGTACTGGAACCACATGCCCACCGGCCCATAGCCGTCCTTGAAGCGGGTGGGTACGAAGCGGTGCTCCATCTGGGTCATTTCCGTGCCCACGGGAATCATCAGGCCGTAGGCGGAACCGGTGGCAAACACCGAATACCAGGTTCGGCCTATCCCCTCGTTGACGGAGCGGGGACGGAAAACGTTGGAGGCGCCCCCGCTGGTGATGATGACGGCCCGTGCCTTGAACACGTACAGCCTGTCCTCCCGGACTCCAAAGCCCACGGCCCCGGCGATGCGGTTGGGGTCGTTGGCGTCGGCGAGCAGGTGAGTGATGGACACCCGCTCGTAGATGTTCTCCTGGCCCACCGCCTTGCGGGCCGGCTCGGCAGTTACGGGCTTGATGGACTCCCCGTGAATGGGAATCTGCCAGCGTCCGATGCGTTCGTAGGTGCCGTCGTCCTTTTTCCAGACGGGCAGCCCCCACTCTTCCAGCAGGTGTACGGAGGAATCCACGTGCCGTCCCACGTCATAGACCAGGTCCTCCCGGGCCAGGCCCATCATGTCGTTCACCACGTAGTTTACGAAGTCTTCGGGGGTATTCCAGCCATAGCGCTGGCCCATGTAGCAGTTAATCGCAGACAGGCCCTCGCCGGTGGCGCCGCTGCGCTCGATGACGGCCTTCTCGGCAATAACCACCTTCAGGTCGCTGCCCCAGAACTTGGATTCGAAGGCGGCGCCGCAACCGGACATGCCGCCGCCGATGATTAGAATGTCGCATTCAACGGTTTCTACTGTTGGCGTTGCCATTTTTCTTTGCGGCCTCCTTTAGTTGCTGGCCTGGATGGTGGGCAAGGTGTCCACCCCCAGCCACAGGGATTCACCGGCCAAACCCTGGCCCTTCAAATCATCCACAGGGTCTTCGGTGAAGCCCTTGTAGGGCTCGCTGGACCCAACGGGGGTGCTGCGGGACGGGTAGGTGAACTCCAGCACCTTGCCGTTTCGGAAGGTTACCGTCCAGGTCAGGCCGCCCTCCACCCTGCGGGGCTGAACGGAAGCGCCCAGGGGTATGAAGTCCGAATAGCCGCGCACCTCAATGGCTTCCTGGGGGCACAGCTTGACGCAGGCATAGCACTCGGAACACAGTTGCGGCTCCTGGTTGAAGCCCTTGTTGGCATCGGTGTCCAGGGCCATCAGGTCATTGGGGCAAATGTAAACGCACAGCGGGCCAAGATGTTCGCCGGCGCAGGCATTACAGGCGTTTGGATTTACGAAAGTGGGCATAGAAACCTCCTGAGTATGTAGTCTGTCATCCCAAATACAGCGCCCCCGGCGGTACGAACCGGGGGCGCATTCTTACCCTTATTCATTTCCGGTACAGGTACAGGTACAGTCTTCTTCCAGCGCGGGCATGGACATTACCGGGGTCCGGTTCTGCAGGTAATTGTCTTCCACGAAGGGAGAGCCGAAGCCGTACTTCTCAGCGCATTCCCGCACCACTTCAAGCACCTCGGCTCGCAGGGTGGTGGGCGCCGGTTCCTCGCCGCCCTGGATAATGCGGCGTATGAGAGTGCCTGCCAGGTCCTGCTTCCGGTCCCGGTGCCCGCACAACCCCTCGTAGGTTACGCTCCCGCAGGCGGGGCAGTACCACCATTCCAGGGTCAGGACGGACTTGATACCCAGGTCGGGCAGGTCATCAAAAATGCGATGGGCGGCGTAGGTATCGTAGTAGCTGCCCACCCCGGCGTGGTCGCGGCCGAACATGTGATGGGTGCAGCCCAGGTTCTTGCGGACCAGGGCATGGAATACCGCCTCCCGGGGACCCGCGTAGCGCATGTCCCACATCAGCGTGGAGGTCAGGTGTGTCCCTTCCCGGAAGAAGCCTGCCTCCCGCAGCAGGTCGTGGGTCAGGACGATGGCCTCGTCAATGTAGTCCCCGGCCTTCTTTTCCCCGATTACCGCGCTGACCAGGACGCCGTCCGCCTCCGAAGCAAACCAGGCGCCCTTCATCAGCCATTCGTGGCCGGCGTGGGGGACGTTGCGGCTCTGGTGCGCCACTACCCGGTTCCAATCCTTTTCAGCCAGGGTCCGACGCAACTGGCGGGGCGTCTGCCAGTATCGGTCAAAGGGCGGGTTAATGGTGGGCGGATTTACCAGCGTCACCTTGCCGGAAACAAACTTGTCCTGGTAGGTGAAGGTGCGTTGGACTCCCGGGTGGGCTTCGTCGGTGGTGCCGTACACCTGCTGGGCGAGGAATTCCTTATCGTAGGAGTATATATCTTCGACTTCCAGCACTGCCAGGGGTTGCTGCTGGTAGGTGAGGAGAGCGGAATCGCCGCTCTTCAAGCCGAGCTGGGCAACTTCCGCCTCGGACAAGTCGAAAACAATGGGAATGCTCCAGATGTAGCCGCTTTCCAGAGTCATGCTGCGGGCCACCGAGTCCAGGTCGGCGGGGCCAATGAAACCTTCCAGGGGAGAAAAGAAGCCGTATGCGATATTAACGCATTCCCTGGCAATCTGGTCGCGGACGGGGATACGGGGGAAGCGGGCTATGCGGTCGAGGTCAGCCGCCTGCAATGGGGCAACTCGCTCGACCAGGACACCGCCATGGGGTGAAAGGCTGTTGTCAACCACTTGTTTCAGTAGCCTGCCTAATGTTTGCCTGTGGCCTTCTGTGAATTCCTGGCCGAATTCCCGCCAGAGGTACAATACTTTTAGAGCGGCAATATTATGGCACGAACAATGGCTTTTTACCATACCCCGGCATACAACATCTAGGCGGAACCAGGTTAAGGGCGCATAGGTTGATCAAAAGCAAAGCCGGACCATCATCGGTCCGGCCTTATTGCTTACACCTTAACATCTGAACAGTAGAAGGAAGAAAAGATCTAAGTGAGTTGTTTTGTCCGCCCGAGGCGGACCAGATGGTCGATGAGCTTTCTCAGGGAACCGTTTCCGGCTGCCGGGGAGCTTGCGCTCTACCTATCTGGCTTGGGAAACGGAACACTCACCGATCGACCTGGGAGATGGCCCCTGCGCCATCCGGTCAGCCCGGAAAACCGTAGGGGTTAGTTACTCCCTAGAAAGGAGGTGATCCAGCCGCACCTTCCGGTACAGCTACCTTGTTACGACTTCGTCCCAGTTACCGAACCCGACCTCGGCGCCTGCCTCCCTTTCGGGTTAGCTCAGCGACTTCAATCGTTCTCGGCTTCCATGACGTGACGGGCGGTGTGTACAAGGCCCGGGAACGTATTCACCGCAGTGTGCTGACCTGCGGTTACTAGCGATTCCACGTTCATGCAGGCGGGTTGCAGCCTGCAATCCCAACTGGGGCCGGCTTTGGTGGGATTGGCTCCGGCTCGCGCCATCGCAGCCCATTGTACCGGCCA
This sequence comes from Dehalococcoidia bacterium, assembly GCA_964291565.2. Lineage (GTDB taxonomy): Bacteria > Chloroflexota > Dehalococcoidia > Lucifugimonadales > UBA3495 > Bin22. Next base: position 2,127,568 of record OZ219949.1, on the reverse strand, counting down.
TTGTAGCGTGTGTGTAGCCCAGGGCATAAGGGCCATGCTGACTTGACGTCATCCTCACCTTCCTCCTCCTTGTGGGAGGCTGTCTCGCTAGAGAGTGTAACTAGCGACGAGGGTTGCGCTCGTTGCGGGACTTAACCCAACACCTCACGGCACGAGCTGACGACAGCCATGCAGCACCTGTGAAGGCTTCCCGAGTTACCCCGGGATCGTTACCCTTTCGGGTTTCTACTACCAACATGTCAAGCCCTGGTAAGGTTCTTCGCTTAGCATCGAATTAAACCACACGCTCCACCGCTTGTGCGGGCCCCCGTCAATTCCTTTGAGTTTTAGCCTTGCGGCCGTACTCCCCAGGCGGGATGCTTATCGCGTTAGCTGCGGCACGGGAGGGGTCGATACCCCCCATACCTAGCATCCATCGTTTAGGGCGTGGACTACCAGGGTATCTAATCCTGTTTGCTCCCCACGCTCTCGCGCCTCAGCGTCAGGCACAGCCCAGAAGGCCGCCTTCGCCACTGGTGTTCCTCCCGATATCTACGCATTTCACCGCTACACCGGGAATTCCGCCTTCCTCTACTGCCCTCTAGCCAGGTAGTATCTCTTGACCTCTCCCAGTTAAGCCGGGAGCTTTCACAAGAGACTTACCTAGCCGCCTACGCGCTCTTTACGCCCAGTAATTCCGGGTAACGCTTGCCCCCTACGTATTACCGCGGCTGCTGGCACGTAGTTAGCCGGGGCTTATTCCCCAAGTACCGTCCTCTCTCTTCCCTGGGAAAAGGAGTTTACAACCCGAAGGCCTTCATCCTCCACGCGACGTCGCTGGGTCAGGCTTTCGCCCATTGCCCAAGATTCCCTGCTGCTGCCTCCCGTAGGAGTGGGGGCCGTGTCTCAGTCCCCCTCTGGCTGGTCATCCTCTCAGACCAGCTACCCGTCATCGGCTTGGTGAGCCTTTACCTCACCAACTACCTGATAGGACGCGAGCCTCTCCTCTGGCGCATTAAGCTTTCACCGATAAACCAAGGCTTACCGGTCTTATGCGGGATTATCCCCAGTTTCCCGAGGCTATACCCCACCAAAGGACAAGTTACTCACGTGTTACTCAGCCGTCTGCCGCTTTTCCATTGTGGCCGAAGCCACGGACACGCTCGACTTGCATGCATTAAGCGCGCCGCCAGCGTTCACCCTGAGCCAGGATCAAACTCTCTTTATTGAAAAACCTTACTTCCTTCTACTATTCAATTGTTAAGGTGCTCGTCCAGAACCCCTTTGGTTCAGGAGCGTTCGGTTAGTATATCCAGCCCTCTGTGTAGTGTCAAGGGGTTTCGTGAATTTGCCTAAACCGGACCCTTTTCCTGGCAACTTGCCACCGCCCTCACCCGGAAGCAGGGTTTCGGAAAGCTACACCGGCGGCGTCAGCCGCACCTTGAGCGCCTCCTCACACCACCTGGCGGCCGCCAGCAGCCCGGCCTCGCCCATGTAAGCCCCCACCAACTGGACCCCCAGCGGAACTCCAGAGGCCGACAGGCCGGATGGGAGTGTGATCGCCGGAAGCCCGCAGGAAGTCCACGGACCCTGGTACATGGTGTTCCCCGTGTTAGTCAGGTCGGACAGGGGCGGCGTGGGCGTGGACGGCGTCAACAGGATATCCACCCGCTCGACCAGCCTCCGCATGTCGGTGATGAACTGCTGGCGCCGCTCCATGGCCCGCGCGTAGGTAACTGCATCAGTGTCCAGGCCCCGTTGGATCATCGCCCGTATCCCCGGCTGGTAGTCCATGGCCTGCTGCCGGTACATGGGTTCGTGGAAGGTGGAACCCTCCACCGCCATGATGACCTGCTGGTCCTCTATGGCCGTATCCATGCTGGGCGGCAGAGGCAGTTCCTCTACCTCAGCCCCGGCTTCGGCCAGGCTCTCGACCATTGCGCTGGTGTGCTGCCGGGTTTCCTCATCGGCATGGTCGAAGAAGAACTGTCTGATTACCCCGATGCGGGGCGCGGCCGGAACCGCCAAGGCTGCGGAATAGTCGGGTACCGGCATCGCTGATGCCACCCAGTCGTTGTCGTCGGGGCCGGCCATCACCTGCAGCAGAAGGGCGGCGTCTTCCACCGTCCGCGTCATCCATCCCATGGTATCCAGGGACCAGCTTACCGGAATGACGCCGTGCCGGCTGACCCGGCCGTAGCTGGGTTTGAATCCCACCACACCGTTGTATGATGCGGGCCGAAGCACCGAACCCACCGTCTGCGACCCAAGGGCAGCGGGACACATGCCAGCCGCCACGGCCACCGCCGACCCGCTGCTGGAACCTCCGGGGGTATGGGCGGCGTTCCAGGGATTGACCGCGGGGGAAGGGTCCATGCAGGCGAACTCGGTGGTAACCGTCTTGCCCAGCATGATGGCGCCGGCCCTTTTCAACAGGGCCACCGGCGCGGCGTCATACTCCGGCACGAAGTCCGCATATACCCGCGAGCAGGCCGTCGTGGGGATGCCGGCGGTGTAGTAGATATCCTTGACGCCGATGGGAATGCCGTGCAATGGCCCCGACATTGCTCCGCCGGCCAACTCCCGACCCCTGGCCTCAGCCTCAGCCAGCACCGCATCCCGGTCCAGATACACCCACGCCTTCAAGGAAGGTTCTAGGGTTTCTATGCGGTCCAGCAGAGACCGGGCCAAGTCCACCGCCGACAGTTCGCGCTGGCGGATGAGGTTGGAGGCGTCGGCAACGGTAAGTTCGTAGGGTTGGGGCATAGCGATTACCTCAATAAAACCAGGTTTTGTTCAAATCTGACGCTCCGGTTCGCGAGTCATGGGCATCTCCAGTTCTTTGACTAACCCCTCTTATCCAGGAACACTTCGCGCTCCAGATGCTTCCTAAAATTGCATTCCACTTTCGCAGGGTCATCATTGATGATGTCAAACTTCAGGAACTCTGAAATCCTACCAATTGGGGTAGGGTCCAGCTTGGTCCAGTGGGTTCGATAGAATTTCCACTGGCGCCCGTTGGTTAGCACCGCCAGTTCCGTCGCGGCAGCATTGGCACCAGCTGCAGTGCAGTATTTATTTAGCTGAACTTCGTGCTCCCGGGCAAGTTCAACAGACCACCGTTTTATCTCCAACAGAACCTTACATTTTCCGTCAATTTGGAGTGCGTAATCGACTTGGCCATAGCCCCCAGTCTTGCTCACCATTCTCACGCTCTGCTGTGGATATACCTCGGTCACTAAGTCAGTGTCCCAGCCAAGCTGCCGGAGCACGGGAATAACGACTCCCAATTCAACTGCCCTTTCTTCAAGCCTATTGAGCTCGTTAGCTTGCCCTACAATTTTTTCCAGTGTTTCAGTAAGATTCCCAGACATAATTTCTGCCTTCCGCATGGCTGAAATTGAACGACTGAAGCACTCCCCCTACCCCCGCCCCACCATCTCCTGCAAACAAGTAAAGAACCGGTCCAGCATTCCCCGCGCCACGCTTTCCATCATTCGCTGGCCCACACGGGCCACAGTGCCGCCGGCCTGGGCCTGAGTCTCCACCCGCACCGTAGTCCTGCCTTCCGCCTCCTCCAGCGTAACCAGTGAGTCACCGCTGCCAAAGCCGATGTTGCTGTTGCCGCTGAGCGAGAGGCGGTAAGAATGAAAGGGATTTGCCTCGGTGATAGCAACTCTTGCAGTAAAACTGCCCCGCACCGGCCCAAGGCTCACGTTTACCATCGCCTGATACTCGTTGTCTCCGGTAGATTCCAGGCTTTGGCAGCCGGGGACGCACGCGGCCAGGGCCTGGGGGTCCATTAGGGTGTTCCAGACCTGCTCGGCCGGCGCGTCAAACACATAGGTGGCGGAAATGTCCATTGGGTCAGCCTCCCAGCGAAGTTAATCCACGAATGGGCACGAATATACACGAATAGAAAGCAACTATTCCATTATTGATTATTCGTCCGCCGCTGCAGATTCGCAGAAAGATATCAGAGGCGCGCGTCGGCCATCAGCAGCATGTTCAGCAGGGCCTGGGCGCCGTTGGCGCAATCAGCGGGAGGGGTGAACTCGTGGGGCGAGTGGCTGATACCCTCCACGCTGGGCACGAAGACCATCCCCGACTCGGTTATCGCCGCCATGGCCTGGGCATCGTGGCCGGCGCCGCTGGGCAAGGATTGAAACGCCAGCCCTGCCTGGTCGGCCGCTTCGGCCACCAGGCCCTGCATGCGGGCCGGCATGGGCACGGACCGGGCCGCCTCCACCTGGGTGATATTGACCGACACCCGGTTGGCATCGGCAATCTCGGCGGCATTGCGCCGCAGGGTAGTCTCGGCGGCGGAAAGGGCGTTCGTGTCAACATCCCGGAACTCCACCCCCATGGTTACCTCGCCCGGCACCACGTTGACGGCGTTGGGGGTAACCTGGATGTTGCCTACTGTGGCCACCCGGCAGATTTCCGCATCGGTGGCCAGGCGCTGCGTGGCCAGCACTAGGTGCGACGCGGCGGCCAGCGCGTCATGCCGCTCGGGCATGGGCGTGGTGCCGGCGTGGTTGGACGTACCCTGCACCTCCACCTTGAAGACGTAGCGGCCGGTTATGCCGGTTACCGCGCCCAGGGGAGTACCGGCGCGGTGCAAGGTCGGCCCCTGCTCGATATGAAGCTCGAAGTAAGCGGCCAGTTCCCCTGGATACCGTCGGGCCTGGTCGATGCGGGAAAGGTCGCCGCCAACATCCGCCAGGCGTTGCTCGATGGATACCCCCTCGTCGTCCACGGCGTCGTAGTCTTCGGGTTCCAGCAGGTCGGCCATGGCCCGACTGCCCAGCAGCCAGCGGTGAAAGCGGGTGCCTTCCTCGTTGGTAAAGATGATGACTTCGAGGGGATGGCGCAGGGTATGGCTGCTTTCCGCCAGGGTCTGAGCCACCTCGACGGCCCCAAGAACACCCAGGGCGCCGTCATACTTACCGCCGTTGGGCACCGTGTCGGTGTGGGACCCCAGGGCAATGGCTGGCAAGCTGGGGTCGGTACCGGGCTTGCGGGCGATTACATTGCCGGCCGGGTCCACGCGAATTTCCATTCCCGCCTGACGCATCAAACCCATGGCATATTCACGCCCCTGCAAATCGTAGGGAGAATATGCCAGGCGCATCATACCGCCAGGAGTGTCGCCAATACGGCCCAGTTCGGCCAGGGTTCGGTTCAGGCGGTCAGCGTTGATGTTCAGGGATGGGGTAGTCATACCTTATTGCCTCCCAGAAGCTAATTCGCAATCCCTTCTCCCTTAACGGGGAAAGGTCAGGATGGGGTAAGAACTCAATTGCCACACACCTTCTTTCCACACACCTTCTTCACGGAAATTCTCAGGACGCCGATTCTCACGAACCCACGGTAATCTCCAACAGCCTGTCGGCCAGGGCCAGTCCGCCGACCTTGTCCACGGGTCTTTCATAGGGAGAGACCGGCAGGAGGCAGTAGGTGCAGCCGCTGGTGCACCGGCAATTTCTGGCCACGCTGGCACCCAGCCTCAGGATGTCCCGCCAGTTGTCGAAGATCTCCTTGACGATGCCCAGGGAGTCAGGGCTGACCTCCACAATGAAGGTGCCGGAGTCCTGAGAGTATGTGGCCAGGTCGTATTTGCCAACGGGGAAGGTGAGCCTCGCTCCAACCCGGAACATCTGCTCCAGGGCTGCGATCCCCGGCTCAGCGTCCGCGCCGGGACCGTCCACTGTCGCTGAAGCGTCAACCTCCGCCAGTCCCTTAACGTCAATCCAGAAGGCCTGGGAGGTCAGGCTCCAGGTGGCCTCTTCATCCGGGGCGAAAGTGGCGGTCACCAAGTCCCGGTTGTCCTGCCCGTCCGGCGCCTCGCCGCCCAGATCGAGGCTGCTCGACTCATCTATTACTGAAACGTTGACCAGGGATTCTTCCACCACCACCCTGCCCAGGTGCAGGGAAACCACCGGGGCCAGGGACAAGCACAAGGACTCTTCCAGTATTTCAACGGATGTTGTAAAGCTGGGTACCGTCCGCAGATTGGCAAGCGCCTCGGCGCCTTCCAAGGTAATAGCCGGCGACCGGTCCTCGCCTTCACCGGGGTCAACCAACGCCACCCGGTATTTCATGCCGTCCAGCGCGACCACGCTACCCGGGTAAATCTCTCGAAACTTGCCGTAGGGAGAAAGGGAAGAAACCTGCCGGCCTTCGAGCCACAGGCCCCATTTCTGCCTCTCAGTGGGGCGCATTTCTAATGCCAGACTAGCGGGTTCATCCTCTGCGCTGAGTGCCGCTGCCTCCCGCCGCAGGGCTTGAAAGACGGCGTTGCCAAGCGCTTCACGGGAAAAGGAGAAAATGCGCCCATCCGCTTCATGTACCAGGGCAGGAAGGTGAGGACTGATAACCTCGGGAATGTCAGGGTCAAGCGCTACCTGGTCCGGATCCTTGCCAAGCAATGCATCAAAGTTGCGAACGGCAAAACGCCCATCAGTATCGTTGGCGGCATAGAACAGGGCAAAGGCCTCGCCATCTTTCGCCCCGCCGGCGCTGTCCAGCAGCTTCAGGGCAAGGCGAATGTTTGGGAGACTGCCCGCTACAATTACCCCATCAAGATTGCCTTCTGGTGTGTCGGAATCCTGCCCAATGACTGCAAACACAGCGCGGGGGTCATAAGAGGCGCTTTCATCCCCGGCAACGTGGTCTGGCACGTCGAGCGAGTCTGCGGCGGCAAGCGAGAGTGCGGTCTCGCCAATTTCCGAGTCTTCCCCCAGTTCCCGGGCCCGATCATATCCCCTCTGGGCCAGGCTCTCCCCTGAGCAGTAGACCAATACCGACTTGCCGGTTCCCATGCAGGCCAGGGCTGCCCTCGCAATGCGATCGGGCAGATCTACCTGGCCGGGCCCGCCTGGGTCCCGGGGACTGACGGCAATATAGTGACGCCTGGCAGTCGGCGCTGTCAGGGCGGAAACTGACTGGAAGTCTTGCCCCGTGAGGTTTCGGGCCAATTCAATGACATTGCCGCAGCCTTGGGCCAAAACAAAGTGCCGGGGACTGGCTTCCAGAATAGCCAGGCGGTGGGCGAGCCGTCGCAGCAACACGGCAACATTTGCCCCGAAGTGACCGACATATCCTTCAGCACGATGAAGGGCGATGATTTTCAGGTCTTTCAGGAAGGATTGCCATTCCTCCCGCAGAGTGGCCAGGCCGATGTTCAGGGAGTCCACGGAAGTTACCAGGACAGCCGGCTGCATTTGCTCTTCGGATTGCAGCACAGGGTCGGAAAGTTCTTCCGCATCAACTAGCACCCGAACTCCCGAGGCCTCCAGCAGGCCATTCAAGCGCACCGCCATCGACCCTGCCGTTTGCTCATCCGGACAAAGTACCAGCCCATGACAGCCGGGATTTTTTAGCAGGGACTCGGCCAGAACCATAGCCAGGGTAACGGTTTCGTCGTCGCCCCATCCGGCCTCCAGGACCACATTGCTTCCGGCCAGGATTTGGGACAATGCCTCGCCCTGGTAGCCGAGAATCCCGGGTATACCTTTCTCTTCAAGGGCCAGCCTCAGGGAAGGATTCAGTTCCTGGACCAGAGAGTCGTCGGCATACTGGGCAGGCATACCATCCCGAGTGGCCCTGGCCAAAAAGTCCTCCTCCCTTAAAGCGCCTGCTTCTCGTAGAGCACAAAGCAGGTCCGCCGCGTAGGGATCTACGCCGGACTCGGGCACCTCTTCCCCGCCAACCTGCGGCGATTCTTTTGCAGTGTCGTCTGAAACCGCGGGGCGGCTATCAACTTCGGCGTTTTCCTTGGCATCGGGGGTTTCGGTCTCGGTGACGCCGTTGGTAGAGACAGGGACTGCCTCTGCATCCGGTTCAGCTTCCTCTATTTCCGATTCCAGGCATTCCCGCTTGAGCATGTCCAGTTCCAGGGTGCTGGGCGATGACATGGCCGCCAGCAATCGCTGGACGGAGTTCAATGCCTGAAAGGCGTGCTCCGCGCTGAAGCTGTTGCGCCCCGCCCACAATTCATGGGTCAAGGCCAATTCCCGTACCAGGCCCGGTTCAATGCCACCCATTGCCCGGTCAAACACGTTCCACCAGGAAGCCTGCACGACGACCAGCAAATCCTGGGTCTTCATATTCTGAAAAGGCTTCTGGGAGTCCCGGGACTGGCCCAGGATCTGGTTGAGAACGGTTAGCGCCTGGTCCTGGTGGTAGTTGGTAAATTCCCTGGCAACAAAGTTGTCCAGGTCCAGCTTCAGCAGGTAGAGGGCCCTGGCTACCCTGGCATTGTTGGAAATCACGTTCAGCCTCGAGTTAATACCGATATGAAAGCCAAATTATAACCGATTCCCCTACAGTTGTTGACGAGGGGTGAATCTTGCCCTGAAGTAAACGAACTTGAGAAGACCGTCAACCTCCGTTCTTCTCCCACCGTAAGGGTGCCACTTGGCCTGCGGAGGATAGTTAGGTGAACAAATTCCAGGGATTGTGGGGCTTTCCGCAGTCAATTCTCTCATGAATGCGGTTGGCGAAAGTGGGGAAGTCTGCTATGTCAAATACAACGTACGAAGAAATTCTGCAGGTTAAACGAAGCGAGGCTCTATACCATCACTTTGAACCCGTAACCGCTGTTGTTCAGGTCGCCCTCCGCGAAACGGGAAATGCGGAGCGGTGAAATGTCGATGGAAGTGGCCTGGCCGTCCAGCATCAGTTCGGCCATCAACTTTCCAACCATGGGCGAAAGCTTGAAGCCGTGGCCGCTGAACCCGGTGCAAACGTACAGGCCCTCGATCCCCTCGACGGCGTCTATGACTGGGTGGGAATCGGGCGTGGAGGTGTAAAGGCCGGCGTATCCCGTGCTGAACTCGGCGTCGGCCAGGGAGGGTACCCGGCGGGCCAGCCGACTCCATATTTCCTGGATGAACCCGGGGCTGGCCCGCTGGGCGAAAATTTCCGGGTTTTCGACGACATCCTCCATGTTACCGTTGCCCACCAGGGTGAGGTCGGTGCCTTCCGGCCGGAAATAAATCTGGTTGATCAGGTCGCCCCCGCCCGGATGGTAGTCCGGTCCTTCGGGCCCCCGGCGCAGGTGTACCACCTCGTGACGGGTGGCCTCCAGGGGCAGGTCGATGCCATGTTCCAGCAGGAACTTCCGGCTCCAGGGGCCGGTGGCTACAACTACCCGGTCGGTGGAAACCCGCCGATCGGCTGTAGTCACGCCCCTGACCTTGTCCTCCGCCACTTCGATACTGACAGCAGGACAGCGCAGGATTACCCTTGCGCCCCGATCCCGGGCGGCGTGGGCAAAAGACATGCACGTGGCCGAAGCGTCGCCATATCCGCACAGGGGTTCGTATGCAATAACCCCACAGTCTTCCAGGAAGAAACTGGGGGCCAGTTCCTGCGCCTCTTCCCTGCTAACCAACCGGGTTTCAATACCCACGCTCTGCTGCATGGCGACGTTGGAGCGGAAGGTGTCGCCATCCTCCTCAGCGCCCATAATCAGGTGGCCGGTACGGATAAACCCGCAATCCCCGCCCACAATTTCCCGGAAGTCACGGAACACCTTGAAGCTCTCCCACGCCATGCGGGCGTGGACTTCGGTGGAGTAGTGCATCCGGATGGCGGACGAGGAGCGTCCGGTGGAGCCGGCTCCCAGCACATCCCGCTCCAGCAGCAGGGAATTGGTCATACCCCGTGCGGTCAAACTGTGGAGGATGCTGGCCCCCATTACACCGCCGCCGATGATTACCGCTTCCGCCGTTGCCGGTACCGTCGTCTCCGGTGTTGTAATCATAGCTCCGCCTACCGCCGGTTGTTGGCCCGCCGGACCTTGAACCCTCCAGCGCTTTTCTGCTTGCGCACCCACCGGAGGTAGCTGTTAACCTGGGAGTTCGCCTGCAAAAGGGCAATGGAGTTCAGTTCGTCGGCCAGGGTTGCTTCGGAAAAGAGGGCGTGGAGTTGGCGGTGGCAGGTGGGACACAGCCTGGCGGTGGGTCCGAACCGTCCTCCCCTGGCCCTGGGCACCAGATGATGAACGGTGTATCGGTCAACCTCCCGCTGGCAAAGCTCGCACACGACGGCTTCGTCCTTCGCGGGAAGGGGCTGTGCGCTGGTTCGCTGGGGTCTTTTGCGGGGCAAGGTCAGCTGTCTCCGCCTCTGCTACTACAATACCGAGTGGAAAGCCCTGTTACCGCGCCAATTGCCTAAGTATCCAGGAAGCGCCACCCCGGCAGGTCCACCTGCCACTGCCCGTCCTCCAGCAACATGGGGATCACCAGGCCGGACATCATGCGACGGCGGGTAACTGTGCTTTCATTCTCGGTGACACCAAAGGGCAGAAAAGCAAAGGCGTGGGTATCGTCAATGAAGTTGGTGGGGGCCACCCCCAGGTCGGTGAGGTCCTCCAGGGGCCACAGGCGCAGCACCGTGTCGCGGAAGTCCTTCATCATGGAAGGCCGCATATTGTGGTCCAGGTCGTAGGCAGCCCGGTAGGCGTTCTGCATGTCGATGCTATTACGGGTGGCCCACACGCCCATGCGCATGCCCCGGGTCTCCTTGGACAGCATAGACCAGGCCAGGTTCATTTCGCCGTCGCGGACCGCCTCGGCAAAAACGCCGGCCCGGTTGCCGATGTCGTCAGGTTCCTGGCTTCGCTTGTTTCCGGGTATGCGCATGGGTATATTCCCTCTTTGGCCTTTGGCTCTTATGGTAAGGAACCCACAGGAATTTGTCTAATACCCCACCGCGTAGCCATCCCGCCGCGGGTCCGCCCCGCCGTGCAGCGCGCCATTTTCCTGGTCCACCTGGATCATCATCTCGCTGCCCGTAGCTTCCCAGCCGCCCAGCATGTTGAGAACGTGGCCCCGTTGCCGCAGGCCCTCCAGCACTTCGGGGGAATAGCGCGACTCCACCAGCAACTCATCGGGGCAGGTGTGAGGGACGTAGGACTCGGTGGGGTTCTGGGTGTTGCGCCAGCGGGGAGCCTCCACTGCCTCGGCCACCGTCATACCGAAGTCCAGGACATGGCTGATAACCTGCAGGTTAGTCTGCACCTGGGTGTCGGCGCCCGGAGTACCAAGAACCAGGGACAGTTGGCGGCCAGCCCCGTTGTCTGACGCTTCAGAGTTGCGGAAGACCATCGCCGGATTCATGGTGTGGCGCACCCGCTTGCCCGGCTCCAGACAGTCCACGTGGTCCTCCTCCAGGTGCCAGTAGGTCATGCGGTTATTCAGGAGGATGCCCGTATCGCCGGCGATGAGGCTGGAACCCCACGCGCTCTGGATGCTTTGGAGCTGGCAAATGGCATTGCCCTGGCCGTCCACCACGACAAAACAGGTAGTGTCCTCCTGCTCCTGGCCGGCGCCCACCTTGGCACGATGGCCCTTGGGCTGGGCTGACTGGTAAGCCCAGGGGTTGCCAGCCTTGGGGTCGTAGGCGGCCCGTTCGGGGTCAATCAGCTTGGCCCGTTCCCGGGCGTACTCCTTGGACAGCAGGCCCTCAATGGGAACATCAATGTACTCGGGGTCCGCTACGAAAGCTTCCCGGTCGATGAAGGCCAGCTTCTTGGCCTCCACCATCAGGTGGATGCTCTCGGCGGTGTTGCAGCCCAACGACTTCAGGTCAAACCCCTCCACCAGGTTCAGTTCCTGTAACAGAACGTGGCCGCTGGAGTTGGGCGGCGCTTCGTAGACGGTGTGGCCGTGGTAGGTGGTGGAAATGGCTTCCTGCCACCTGGCCCTGCAGTCGGCCAGGTCCTGCATGGACAGGATGCCACCCTGTTCCTCGCTGAACCGGACGATGGCATGAGCGATTTCGCCCTTATAGAAGGCCTCCCTTCCACCGTCAACGATGGCCTGGAAGGTCCGGGCCAGGTTCTTCTGGAAGCAGATTTCCCCGGGCTGCAAGGGGCGTCCGCCGTTGGGAGTGAATACGGCTTGAGAGGTGGGAAACTGGCAAAGCAGTGGGTCGGCGGCGATGGACCTGGACAGCACGTGGGTAACGGGGAAACCATTGGCAGCCAGGTCTATGGCCGGAGCAAAGCACTCGGCCAGGGACAGAATGCCGTGCTTTTCGTGAACGTCCAGCCAGCTATTGACCAGCCCAGGCACCGACACAGACATAATGCCCTTCATCGGTATACCCTCGGGCAGGTATCGGTCTCGGGTGGCAGCGTAAGGTGCCGCACCGGTGCCGTTGGAAACTTCCAGCGTATCAGTGTCCTTGCGGTACACCATGATGAACCCGTCGCCGCCCATGCCGGACATCAACGGCTCCACCACGTTCAGGGCGGCCGCGGTGGCCAGCGCGGCATCGGCAAAGTTGCCGCCCCGCTGCAACATGGCAATCCCGGCCTGGGAGGCCAGCGGATGCCCGGAACAGACCATCCCGTTCCGCCCCATAACCACGGGGCGGCAGGAGTCGTAGCTTACGCCGTGCGGAGAGTTGGGCATTAGGGGGCCTCCTTGCCGTTTAGCTGAATCTGGTCGATTCATCGACTGAAATTGGTCAGTTCAGACTTGCTCAAGTCTGTTGGCCCTACTGCCCCATTACCGCCTGCCGCCGGGCGATAGCCGCCTCGGCCCGGGGGCTGATGGCCCGTTCCACTACCACGTTTACCAGGGCCGGCTTGTTGGCGGCGAAGGCCCGTTCCAGGGCTGGTTTCAGGTCCTCAGGGCGTTCCACGAACTCGCCGTGGCCGCCTAGGCCCTGGACCACCAGGTCGTAGCGGGTCTGGAGCAGGTCGGTGGCCACGGGACGGCCGTACAGGCCCAGCTGAATCTGGCGGTCAATGCCCCAGGCCGAGTCGTTGCCCAAGACGGTAACCACGTTCAGGTTGTGGCGCACCGCCGTGTCAAACTCCATGCCGTTGAAGCCAAAGGCGCCGTCGCCGGTCAGGTTAATGACCCGGGAGTCCGGGTAGGCCACCTGTGCGGCCATAGCCGAAGGCAATGAGGAACCCAGCATGCCGAGGCTGGAGACGTAGCTCCACTTCTTGGGCATCTGAGCCGGCAGCAGGGCCCGCCCGAAATGGCAATAGTCGCCGCCGTCAAAGGACAGGAAATCGTCGGGCCGCAGCATGGACTCCAGGGTCTTGTGAACGAACATAGCGTGCATGGGCGTTTCAGACACCGCCAATCCCTCGGCCCACTCGGCCTGGGCGGCGCGAGAAGCCCGCAGTTCCTCTAACCAGGGCAGGTCCTGCCAGGTATGTTTCGACGCCTCCGCGGTCATTTGCTGCACCACGCTGGTCACGTCACCCACCATGCCCACGGCCACGCCCCGGTTGCGGCCTATCTCCGCTGGGGAAGGGTCAATCTGGATAATTCTCGCATCGGCTGCCACGTTTGGCGGGCGGCAGAAGCCGATGGTGTAGTCCTGTTTGCGGCCCAGGAGCACCACCACGTCGGCGTTGCGCAGCATGGTGGCGGCCCGGTTCAGGCCCCGCTCGAAAAATCCGAACCCATAGGGGTGGTCGTCGGGCACCAGGCCCCGGGCCTGTCCTTCAGTTAGCACCGGCACCTTAAGGGTCTCGGCAAAGTCCATCAGCGCCTGCCCGTCCTGGGTGTAGCCGGCGGCCTCCCCGGCGATGACGAAGGGCCGCTGGGCCTGGCGCAGCAGGGCGATGGCCTGCTCTACCTGGGCCTGGGGCGCCAGGATTGCTTCGCTGGCCCGGTATTCGTCGGGATTGAAGAAGACCACCTCTTCCTCGTCCAGTTCCTGTTCCTGAACGTCGGTGGGGATGGTCAGGTGGACGGGGCCACGCCGTCCGCTGAAGGCCAACCGCACGGCCCGGGCGATGGTGTCGGGAATACGGCGAGCGTCGTAAATCATCAGCGATTCCTTGGTGGTGGCCGCCGCCATGCCGACCTGGTCAATTTCCTGCATTGCGCCCCGACCCAGTTCCGACAGGTCGGCGGAACCGGCGATGGACAAAAGCGGACTTTCGCTGTGCATGGCGTTGGTCAGCCCAGGAATGGCGTTGGCAAAGCCGGGCGTAGTGTACATGCACACGCCCAACTGGCCGGTAATGCGGCCATAGGCGTCGGCCATGTGAACCGCTGCCTGCTCGTGGCGAGTATCAATGAAGCGAAAATCGTCGTCGGCCATAACGTCCAGCACCGGCAGTACGTGGTCGCCCGCCAGCGTGAAGATGTTATAGACGCCCTCCAGCTTCAGGGCCTTGGCGATGAGATGACTACCGGTGACTCGGGCCATGTTTCCTCCAAAGTTACGTTCGGATTGGGTTCAATTTGCGAAGAGGGTACCAGACACTTGCTCAATCGGGCAAAGTCTGGCAGCGTGGCTTGATTATGGTGGGGGTGTGGTGGAGCGTCAAGGTTGATGCGGGTGGGTTTGGCTGGTGCAGGTTCCTTGCTCCGTCAATCTATCAAGGTTAGAATGGCCGCAATTACTCAGCCGATCGGATGCCGGAGGTGCATCATGCAATTTGGCCTTGCCTACGAAATGCAGCGGCCCTCTCTGGACGACCACGCCGTAATTGAGGAAACCATCGAGCAGTGCGTTCTGGCGGACGAGATGGGGTTCGATTACGTCTGGTTCGTTGAGCACCACTTCCTGACCACCTTCTCCTCGTCGCCATGTCCCGAGGTTATCTTCGGGGCCCTGAGCCGTTTGACCAAGAATATCAGGCTGGGGTTTGGTGTGGTCATTCTGCCTTACCATCACCCGGTAAGAGTGGCCGAGCGAGTGGCCATGGTGGACCACCTGTCCCACGGGCGTGTTGATTTCGGTACCGGTCGCTCCGCCCCTTACGAGCAGACGGGCATGGGCATTGATCCCCGGGATTCCCGCGACATGTGGGAGGAATCCCTGTCCATGGTTCCCAAGATCTGGGAGTCGGACTACTTCGAGTGGGACGGCCGTTTTTGGAACGTCCCCCCGCGTCAAGTGCTGCCCAAGCCCTACCAGAAGCCCCACCCGCCCATCTGGGTGGCGGCCCTGCAGCCCACCACCTACCAGTTGGCCGCCCAGAAGGGCATCGGCGTTATGGCCCTGGGCGTCAGCGCTCCCTCGGTGCTGGAACCCCATATCCAGGACTACCGCACCACCATCAAGGAGGCGGACCCAGTGGGCGGCTTTGTCAACAACCAGTGGCTCAGTTCCATATTCGGCTACTGCGGCGAGGACAATCACGAGGCCAGGGAGCTATGCGCCAACTCGCTCAAAACCTTCTTCGGCCCGGGCCGTCCCTATGTCCAGGACCAGAAGGACATTTACTCAAGGCTGCTGGAACAGTGGGGTGGCATCCCCGAACACTTGGTGCACAACTTCTCCCGCTACATTGACGTAAAGGAGGTCACCGACGAGGGCGCCGCCACCCAGTTCGACCTTTCCGGCGGTACCGCCCTGGCCCAGAAAATCTGGGAAGAGATGGACTCCGATACCCTGGCCGACCGGGGTGTGATCGTGGCCGGCGACCCGGAAAGCTGTATCAACGCCGTGAAGCTCCACGAGGCCACCGGCGTGGACCAGGTCCAGTTTCTCATGGCCACCGAGACCATCGGCCACGAGCAGGTGATGAAGTCCATCGAACTGTTCGGCAAGCACGTAATACCGGCGTTCAAGTAGGAACTGCCGGACGGGTCTGCTACACACAGAGGCCACGGCATTCCTCGCAGTTTGTTTGCGGAATGCCGTGGCCTCTGACTTCTTCCTCGAACTGCCTGCGCGCTATTCCCGCATCGTCCTCAAGAACCCGTCGCCACCGGCCCGGATCATGTCCTGGGCGCCGATGGACATTAGCTGTACTCCGCGTCCGGCAAATTGCTGGAAACGCTGGACGTTGTTGAGGGACATTCCTGCTCCCGCGACGCCAATTGCCTTGCCCTCGGCCTTGGTTCCTTCGATAACCTTGTCTATGGCCGCATCAAGTTCAGCGGGGCTGGCCATGCCCATTGTCTGGGTCAGGTCGCTGCTGCCCACCAGCAAGGCGTCAACGCCGGGCACCGACGCAATCTCCCGGACGTTCTCCACAGCCTCGGGAGTCTCGATCATCACAATCACCAGCACCTCGCGGTTGGCGGCGGCGTAGTACTCCGGGGTGGACAGTCCCGCCCCGAAGCGGTTGGTGCGGCCGCCTGTGGCGCTGCTGCGGTCACCGTCGGGGTAATGGTGAGATGCCCGGGCCACGCCTTCCGCCTCCTCCCGGGTGGAAATGTGGGGCACTATCAACCCCTGCACTCCCCGGTCCAGAAACCGCAGGATAGTTGACGGGTAGGCGTTGGGTATGCGGGCGATGGGGGTCAGGTCGTAAAGCTCGGCGGCCCGCACCATATTCTCGGTCTCAGAGTCATTGGAAGACCCGTGCTCGCAGTCTATCCAGACCCAGTCGAAACCCATGACGCCGTAAAGCTCCACCAGGCCCGGGGCGTAGAAGTTTATGCTGGCTCCCAGGGCCACCTGCCCTTCGTTAATCTTGGCCTTGGTCAAGTTGGTTCGGACCATTTCGTCTCCTGATAAAGGAAAGATGTTAGGGCGACAACAGGCGGCATCAAACGCCCCCGTCCAGCGCCTTTGGGGTAATGCATAGGGGAGAGGATTGGGCAAAACCTGTAAGCCGGGTTCTGTATCCCGCCGACCTGTCGCCGGTGGGACGGTGACCATCTATCTAGCCCCCTGCGGAATGCCTGTTAAGGCAACCGCAGGTCGGCGCAACAAAGGCGCGCCGAACGACGTTACCGTCGGGGTCAAGCAGCCAACCCGGGGGCGGGCCGGACACCCATAGCCCCCCTATTCGGCCTTGCTCCAGGTGGGGTTTGACCGTCGCTGTGTCACCACAGACGACCGGACGCTCTTACCGTCCGATTTCAACCTTACCGCCGGCGCTGCGGCTACCATTCCCACGAATGAACGCCAGATGCTTCAGCCGGCGGCGGTATGTTTCTGTGCCACTTTCCGTCCCCTGGGACAACAATTAAGCCGTCCCCGAAGCCTGGGTGTTACCCAGCACCCTGTCCGGTGGAGCCCGGACTTTCCTCCCCGACGGGGTTTCCCCCGCCGCGGCGGTCACCCGGTTTTGCCTGGCCTCTCCAAATTCAATCTAGCATAGCCCCATAGGGGGGTCAAGGAATGCAATGAAGGACCAGGACGATTGCAAAGTCGGAACAATAGTCCCTTCCCCTTGATTCGGAGCGGCCGGGAGGGGCGACTCCTTTGTCGAGTGAAACAACACCCCCTAACCCTAACCCCTCCTACCAGGCGCAACGGGACTCTGCAGTCACCCTGTCACAAGGCAACCATTCTAGACCTGATTCCGGCCCATGAACTACAGCCCCTAATCACAGCAGAGAGCATCCCCCTGACACTTGGTCAGGGGGATGAAAATATTGGTCCCGATGGGTCTGCCACCCGTAATCCATTGGGTGGCAAGCAACGCATTAACCCGGCAGCAGAATTCGACCGCAGTTATTGCAGAGCACCACCTGCCGTCCGTTCCGAACGCGCTGCAATTGTTGTGAGGGCAAGGACATCCGGCAGGCCTGGCATAGGCCACGCATCACCTTGGCGACGGCCTGGCCCCCCTTACTACGCCGCAAGCCCTCGTAGCGATTCAGTTCCACCGGCTCCACGTCCGACGCCAGGCTGGTCCGGTCTTTCTTGAGCGCTTCCTGCTTGTCCGTCAGTTCCTCCAGTTGCTCCCACAACTGGGCCTGGCGCACTTCCCACGCCGCCTGGGTGTCCGTAAGCTGCTGCTCCTGGGCGGAAATCTGAGACCGGGCGTCCTCCGCCTGCAGGGAAAGCTCCAGCAGGCGAACGTCCATTTGCTCCAGCGTGTGCCGGACATTGTTCGCCTCAAGCTGGAGCGCCTCCAGGTCCCGGGGGTTGTCCAGGTCGCCGCCATAAAGCTGGGTCTCCAGGTGCGACGACCTCTCCCGCTGACTTTCCGTTTCCAGCTGCAATTGCCGGTGAGAGCTCTGAATTTCCTGCAGCCTGGTTTTGGCCGCTTCCAGGGATTCCTCAATCTTGTCCAGGGACAGCCTCCCCTCCAACTCCCGCTCCACCTCAGCTATCTGACCGTTTAAGCCATCCAGGTCCAGGTCGACTTCCTGAAGACAATACAGTTGCTTGAGAGTAGTCATTCGGACTAGCCCCTATCCTTAATGACAAAATACGGCCTCGTTGTTTCAACGGGCCTTTTTGATTCTATTGAGGGGCAAAGGTGTTGTCAATGAGGACTATAATCACAATAAATAGTGCGCCTGTTTATTTTGCCAGTTAATAACTCATCATTTGGCAATTCTGCTACCCTCGCCGGCGGATGGCTCTGAATTCAATTGGTCAAACATTTAAGGCAATACCCCAGGCAACAAGTTTTCGTTGGATTGGCTAGTGGGCAGTCAGGCAGAGTAAGTATTTTTGCTGCTTATCCAGGGCGCCGGTGTGCAACTTCAAGCCGGTTCAGGTACAATTCCTTAACAGCATTCTTCAAATACATCGCAAGCGATAATATCCTGACGAACACCCAGGTCTGGGCCAGGACGGCCGCTCCGGCGCTCGTCTCCCCAGAGTTTCGTCTGTGTAACTTACATTCCCGTTGGGGGAAGCGATCCCTCAAGGTGGTGGCAGTATTATGGTTACTTTGCTTCGTAAGATTATTGGCGACCCCGGCGAGAAGGCCATCGACAAGCTCTCCCAAACCCGGGTACCCCATATAAACGACCTGGAGCCAGGGATGCAGGCCCGTTCCGACGATGAACTGTACGACCTGACCCAGCACTTCCGAAATCGCTTGGACCGGGGCGAAACCCTGGACGATCTTCTTCCCGAGGCCTTCGCCGCCGTGCGGGAGGTGGCCCGACGCAATTTGGGCCAGCGCCACTACGATGTCCAGCTTATCGGCGGTATCGTCCTTCACCGTGGCCAGATCGCAGAAATGAAGACCGGCGAGGGCAAGACCCTGGTCGCCACCCTGCCCGTCTACCTCAACGCCCTCACCGGACGGGGCGTCCACGTGGTAACGGTCAACGACTACCTGGCCCGTCGCGACCCTGTTTGGATGAGCCCCATCTACCACAACCTGGGGCTTACCGTGGGCTGCCTCCAGCACGATACTGCTTTCATGTACGACCCCACGGTGGAAAAGGGCCCCAACGGAATGAAATTCCTGCGCCAGGTCTCCCGCCAGGAGGCCTACCAGGCCGACGTGCTCTATGGCACCAATAACGAGTTCGGGTTCGACTACCTGCGCGACAATATGGCCCTGGAACCGCAAAACCGCGTCCAGCGAGATCGCCACTTTGCCATTGTTGACGAGGTGGACAACATCCTCATCGACGAGGCCCGGACTCCCCTGATCATCAGCGGACCGGCCGATGAACCGGTCCAGCACTACTACACTTTTGCCAAGCTGGTGCCCCGCCTGGACTCAGTTACAGACTACACCATCGACGAGCGCACCCAGGCCATTTCCCTCACCCAGGAGGGTATCGAAAAGATGGAACAGTGGACCCGGGTCAACAACCTGTACGACCCGGATAACTACCATCTGGTCCACTACATTGAAAACGCCCTGACCGCCCAGGTGCAGAAGGTCAAGGACAAGGACTACGTCATCCGTGACGGCGAAGTGGTAATTGTTGACGAGTTCACCGGCCGCCTCCAGTTCGGCCGTCGCTGGTCAGACGGCTTGCACCAGGCCGTGGAGGCCAAGGAAAGTCTTAAAATCCAGCGGGAAAGCGTAACCTACGCCACAATTACCCTGCAGAACTACTTCCGCATGTACGACAAGCTGGCCGGAATGACCGGCACCGCCGCCACCGAGGCCGACGAGTTCTACAAGATTTACGGGCTGGAGGTAGCCGTAATTCCCACCAACGTTCCAATGGTGCGTGACGACGAGGCCGACCTGGTTTTCCAGGTGGCCGAATCCAAGTGGCAGGCCGTGGTGGAGCACATTGTCGATATCCACGAAACGGGCCGCCCCATATTGGTGGGCACCACATCTATCGAAGCATCCGAGGCCCTGAGCGACCGTCTAAAGAGGCGCGGCGTCCCCCATCAGGTCCTGAACGCAAAGAACCACGAAGGGGAAGCCGGCATTGTGGCCCAGGCTGGTCGCCTGGGCGCGGTAACCGTCTCCACCAATATGGCCGGCCGCGGTACCGACATCGTCTTGGGCGGCGCCAACACCGACGACCCAGGCTGGGCCGAGGAGCACGAACGGGTAATTGAACTGGGCGGTTTACACGTCATTGGCACCGAACACCACGACGCCCGCCGCATAGACAACCAGCTTCGCGGCCGCTCCGGCCGCCAGGGTGACCCAGGCAGTTCCCAGTTCTACGTGGCCCTGGAGGACGAACTGATGCAGCGCTTCGGTGGCGACCGCATCAAGTCCGTTATGAGCTGGACCGGTATGGACGATGATACTCCCATCGAAAACAAGCTGATTAGCAAATCCATTTCCAGTGCTCAGGTCAAGGTGGAGGGCTACCACTTCGACATTCGCAAGCACCTGCTCAACTTCGATGACGTCCTGAACACCCAGCGGGAGATCATCTATACCGACCGGGAGCGTATCCTTAACGGCGACAACCTGAAGGAAAAGATCCTGGAAATGCTCCGGCAGGAATTTTCTGACCTGGTCCGAAAGCACCTTCCCGACCGCCACCAGGACAACTGGGACGCCACTGGCCTCGTTTCAGAACTGGCCCTGATTTGCCCCCTGCCGCCCGAACTGCGGGACGAGGACGCCCTGTTCACTCACAAGTACGAGGACGTGGGCCGGATCCTCTCGGACTACGCTGAAACTGTCTACGACGCCCGGGAGGCGGAACTGGGTTCCGAGCATATGCGCGTCCTGGAGCGGTTGCTGCTTCTGCGGGCCATCGACCTGCACTGGGTCAACCACCTTACCACCATGGAAAACCTCCGAACCGGCATCGGCCTTCACGCTTACGGCCAGCGCGACCCCCTGGTAATGTACCGGACTGAGGGTCACAAGACTTTCCAGGAACTGCTCCACCGAATGCAGCAAGACGTAGTGCGGTCCCTGTTCCACGTCACCGTCAACCAGCGTCCGGCCACCGCGCCAGTACGCCGTCCGGCCGACACCCCCGCCAGTCCAATGCAGAAGGTGGTGGGCAATGGGCGCCAGGCCGCCGCCGGAGGCGCCAAGATCGGGCGCAATGCCAAGTGCCCCTGCAACAGCGGAAAAAAGTACAAACGCTGCTGCGGAGCCGCCGCCTAGCCTGCGAGGGACCGGGGAGTTCAAGTCCTCAGGTCGCACCACGTTACACAGGGGTGAGTGGGGGAGCAATGAAGACTGGGATTAGAATCGCTCTGCACGTAGTCCTGGCCCTGGTGGCCGTTGCGATCTTCTACGTGGGTTTGTTCTTGGGCTTGCAGGTGAACCATACCGCTGGCACCATACTCTGGTTCGTGTCGGGCGCGCTGTTCGTGGGCAACCTGCTCTGGCTGATCTTGTTCTTGAACAAGCGCAGGGAAGCGGCCCAGGGATAGGGCACTGTCGCCCTCTGCAATACGCCGCAATGGGGAACTCCCCCGAATGACACCCAAGCCTTGACTCTCCGGATTACACCTCCCTACCATAACATTGTTGCCACCTTGTTCCCGTCTGTTGGTTTGGACAGGCACAGTGATGCGCGATCGGCATACCCATCCTTGTAGCGCCCTGTATGGACCAATAAAGCCCCGTTTGGCCCAGGAGTCCCCCATTTCCTACCTGGCATGATGGGCGCCGGAACTCCAAAGAAGCGCTGCCAAGCCCCCGTCTCCTATCTGAAAAACGGAAGAGTGGGCCAAAATGAGCGGAAATGAGCGGGAAAATTAGATTTTCCTGGCTGCGGCACGCCGGAAGATGGGCGAGGAGCGGAAGTGGTAAATTGGCTAATTGCCAAGCCCCAATAGCGGTGGCACAATAGCCTATATGAGCGTTCAGACTCCCCCGGCCTTTGGCATCAGCCGATTTATTCCCTCTTCAATGCGCTATGGCCAGTTCCGCTACTACTGGCTGGCCCTGCTGACGGGAGTTACCGGTCACCAGATGCTGTTCCAGTTCACCCTGGGCTGGCTGATGTTCCAGTTGACGGGCGACGAAGGCTACCTGGGCTACCTTGGCTTGGCGATTGCCCTTCCGGCCCTGGCCCTGAACCTGGTGGGTGGGGTCCTGGCGGACCGCCTGGAGCCCAAGGTGCTGGTGGCCACCGCCCAGAGCGCCTCGGCCACGGTTGTGGTGGGGCTGGCGGTACTGGTTATGCTGGAGCGGGTGGAACCCTGGCACATCCTGCTGGCCGCCTTCATCGCCGGCGTTGGCCAGGCCTTTGACCAGCCCAGCCGTGCCAGCATTTTCCCCCGCCTGGTGGACCGCGAGCACATCGTCAATGCCGTAGCCATGGAGTCGGTGGTGTGGAACGGCGTCCGGGTTCTGGCGCCTGCCCTGGCAGGCATGGTCATCGCCCGTCTGAGCATTGAAACGTCCATGCTTATCAGCGCGGCCTCCTTCTACGTACTGGCCGCGGTTATGTCTATCCTGCGCCTGCGGGTACGACCCCCGGCCCGGGGTGGCGTAATGCAGCAGATCGGGGAGGCATTCCGTTACATCGGACGCAACCCCATTTTTCTCTACGTAATGCTGATGACCTTCTGCAACAGCCTGTTTGGTATCTCCTACATTCTCCTGATGCCTTCCCTGGCAGAGAAGTGGTTGATGGTAGGAGCAGAGCGCGTGGGTTGGCTGCTGGGCGCAGCCGGAGCCGGCGCCATCGTGGGCAACTGGATCATCGGCAGCGTACCCTCTAACAGTCCCCGGGGCCTGCTAATCCTCTTCGGAGCCATGCTGTACGGCATCTGCCTGATACTGTTCTCCGTGGCGGCCTGGCTGGGCCACTACTGGATATCCATGGGGATTCTTTTCGTGGGCGGTATCAACTTCTCGCTGTACCTGGTGGGGGGCCTCAGCGCGCTGCAGGAACTGGTACCGGACAACATACGGGGGCGGGTTATGGGTCTGTACGGGGCAACCTGGAGCCTGGGTCCCCTGGGCATGGCCCAGGCCGGGTTCGTTGCCCGCTACCTCGGTGCTCCGGTGGCGGTGGGCATTGGAGCGGTCGTGGTTCTACTGGTGGCCGTGTTGATGTTTGTCTTCAGGTCAGACCTGCGTAACTTCCGGGGTCGCCAGCTGGAGCCCGTCGCTGAACCCGCCAGAACGTGAATTCAAACATGGACCAGCAGGATATGCAGTCTTGACAGCCGTAAGGCTGGGGATGGTCCTTACCGATTTTGCAATTCCTGATTTAGGAGGCATAAATGGCCAGCAACTTCAATCCCCTCACACCCCAGGAACGGTACATCATCGAGTTCAAGGGTACCGAGCGTCCCTTTTCCGGCGAGTACGACAATTTCTACGAGGAAGGCACCTACATTTGTCGCCGCTGCAACGCCGAGCTTTACAGCTCCGACGACAAGTTTGACGCCCACTGTGGCTGGCCTGCTTTCGATGCCGAAATTCCCGACGCAGTCAGGGCGCTGCCCGATCCCGACGGCTTCCGGACGGAGATAGAATGCGCCAGCTGCGGAGGACACCTGGGCCACGTCTTCTTTGGCGAGGGGTTTACACCCACCGGCGCGCGCCACTGCGTCAACTCCCTGTCGATGCGCTTTGTACGAACAGAAGACGGCGAGAAGGAATAGGCGGGATCTGGTCCGCTTTTGATTTCCCTTGTTACCGCCGGCGGCAGCGTGGTATCCTTAACTGGCAGCGAAAAAGCGTGTCCCCGTAGCTCAACGGATAGAGTGCTGGCCTCCGGAGCCAGAGATGAGAGTTCGACCCTCTCCGGGGATACCACCTACTTCTCGGCTTTTCAATTGCCATCCAGCAACCACTTTTTCACCCACTGAACGGGGCGTGGCCCAGCGGCAGGGCGCCTGGTTTGGGACCAGGAGGTCGGCAGTTCGAATCTGCCCGCCCCGACCATTTCACCCTCCCCGGTTCCTGACTCTCGGCAACCCGATCCCCTCATCGCTGTTGGATAAGGCAATAGACTTTCCCCGCCCTTTCCAATAGACTACTCCCCAACAATCCACACCCCCGGAGGTTCCCGCCATGCCTGTATTTCCTCATGAATACCTGCACAAGGTCGCCTACCAAGTTTACGTTGCCAAGGGCACGCCTGAAGAGGAGGCGGAGATCGTCGCCACCCACCAGGTGAAGTCCAACCTGGTGGGCCATGACTCTCACGGCATCATTCAGCTTCTGGAGTATTGCAGTCGCATTGACCGGGGCCACATCGTTCCCGGTGCGCCCTTCGAGGTGGAGCGGGAGACTCCCAACACCGCCGTCATCAACGGCCACTGGGGCTTCGGCTTCGTCCAGACGGAGAAGGCCATGCGCATGGCCATCGACAAGGCAAAGGAGCACGGAGTAGCCGCCATGACCATCCACCACCAGAGCCACGTGGGCCGGGTGGGTGACTACCCGACCATGGCCCTGAACGAAGGAATGATCGGACTGGTTACTGCCGACTCCGGCGCGGGGCCCAAGAACGCAGCCCCCTTTGGCGGGAGGGCCCGCCGCCTGGGCACTAACCCCATCTGTATCGGAGTGCCCAGCGACCTGCCCGGGCCGGTGCTGCTGGATATGGCCACCAGCGCGGTGGCAATGGGCAAGATCAACCTGCAGCGCAGCCGGGGCGAGCCCGTGCCCCTGGGCTGGATCGTGGACAAGGACGGCAAACCCACCACCGATCCCAACGACTATTTTGCAGGCGGCGCCATCCTGCCGGTGGGCGCCGACCAGGGCCACAAGGGCTACGGCCTGTCCTTCATGGTGGAGATGTTCTCCGGCCTCCTGACGGGACTGGGCTTCGGCATCGATCCGCAAGCCCGCCACAACGACGGCGTGTTCATCTCGGTGTACAACGTGGAGCACTTCCGTCCACTGGAAGACTTCAAGCAGGAAATGCGGGAGTTCGTCGAGTTCATCAAGACCTCACCCCCCGCTGAGGGCTTCACCGAAGTCCTCTACCCAGGTGAGATTGAATACAATACGGAGATGAAGCGCCGGGAGGAAGGCATCTTCGTGGAAGACCAGACCTGGGAAGGGATCGTGGCCTTGATGGAGGAGGTTAGTGTGACGGAGGTGGTGGGCACCCCTTAGCGTTCGATGTCAAGGGCCGCACTTCCCGGTTAATGGGAAGTGCGGCCCTTTTTTGTTGCCGACCGGGCTGATCCACTACTTTGGATCAGCGCAAATGTCCGTTAGCGGGTAGTCCTTCCGCCGCTGTTGCCGAGGAAGCGCCGGTCGGAAACACTGCCACCACCGCCCCGGTTGCCGCCCTGTCCACCGCCACGGGGGCCGCCGCCGCCGCGATTGCCGCCGGGGCCACCACCACGGGGCCCGCCACCGCCACCACGGTTGCCACCACCGCCGCCGCGATTGCCGTAGCCACCACCGCCGCCCCTTGGACGATCACCGCCTCGATCACCCCGGTCCTGGGGCGGGCGGGAAGGCCGCGGAGGCCTGGGGCCGCCCTCTTCGTCGCCGAACAGGGCGCGACGGGAAACGTTGACCCGTCCCATGGAGTCGATCTCCTGGACCATTACGGTGATTTCCTGGCCGACCTTGAGTTCTTCCTCCATGTCGCCCAGATCCTCATTACGGACCAGGCCATCCTTGCCAGGGATCAGTTCCACGAAGGCGCCGAAGCTGGCCAGGCGGTTGACCTTGCCGGTAAGTATGTCGCCCACCACCAGTTCGCGGGTCAGCCCCTCGATCCGGCTGCGGGCCAGTTCCAGGGAAGTCTGCTCCGAGGAGCTGATAGTGACACCGCCGTCATCCGCCACGTCAATGGATGCGCCCGTCTCTTCGATTATGCCCCGGATGACCCGTCCGCCCGGGCCGATGACCGCGCCGATCTTCTCCACCGGAATCTGGATGCGGATGGTCTTGGGGGCGTAGGGGCTCATCTCGGTGCGGGCCTCTTCGATGGCCTCCGACATCTTGTTCAGGATGTGGAGGCGACCCAGGCGGGCCTGCTCCAGGGCCTGGCGCAGGATTTCCTCGTCCAGTCCCTTGAGCTTGATATCCATCTGCAGGGCGTTAATGCCGGCTGCCGTGCCGGCCACCTTGAAGTCCATATCGCCCAGGAAATCCTCAATGCCCTGTATGTCGCTCAACACTGCGTGGCGGCCGTCGTTGTCGGTTACCAGGCCCATGGCAATGCCGGCCACCGGCGCCTTCATTGGCACACCGGCGTCCATCAGGGCCATGCTGGTGCCGCAGACACTGCCCATTGAGGTGCTGCCGTTGGAACTGAGCACCTCTGACACCACGCGAATAGTGTACGGAAATTCGGTCTCGGAAGGCAGTGCGGACAGAACGGCCCGCTCGGCCAGGGCGCCATGGCCGATTTCCCGCCGGCCGGGGGAACCCACCCGGCGGGCCTCGCCCACGGAATAGGGTGGGAAGTTGTAGTGGTGCATGAACTGCTTGGTATCGTCGGGGGACAAGGTGTCCAGGTTCTGTTTCATGCTGAGCGGGCCCAGGGTAGCCGCAGACAGCACCTGGGTCTGGCCCCGGGTGAAGAGGCCCGAGCCGTGAGTGCGGGGCAGGACCCCCACCTCGCAGGTTATGGGGCGAATCTCAGACAGACTGCGACCGTCGGGGCGCACGCCCAGGTCCAGAATACGGCGGCGCACTTCGCCTTTGACCACGTTCTTGAAACCCTCGGCTACCTTGTTCTTGCCAAATTCCTCGGTCAGCTGTTCGGCGACCTCGTCTTCAATCCGGTCCAGGCCCTCGTCGCGCTCTGCCTTGAAGGAGTTTTGCTCCAGGATTTCGGTGACCCGGCCGTTAACGATGGCCTTGATCTGGGTGTCCAGCTGCTCCTCTTCCTCGCCGTGTTCTTCCACTTCGTACTTGGGTTTGCCGACCTGGGCTACCAGTTCGTCGATCAGGTCGATTGTGATCAGGTTGGCCTGGAAGGCCTTCTGGATGCCCTCCAGGATCACCTCTTCAGAGACTTCATAGGAACCGGCCTCGACCATCATTATGGCGTCGCGGGTACTGGCCACCACCATGTTCAGCTGCCCGTCGGCAATCTCGGCGTAGGTCGGGTTCACGATGAACCCGCCGTCGTTATAGGAGACGCGGCAGGCCCCAATGGGGCCGGCGAAGGGCAGGTGGGAGACGGACAGGGCCGTCGAGGCGCCGATCATACCAAGGATCTCCGGGGGATTCTTCTGGTCGGCGGAGAGGACGGTGAGGATTACCTGGATTTCGTTGTGGAGGCCCTTGGGGAAAAGAGGGCGGATGGAGCGGTCGGTGAGGCGGGCGGAAAGGATGGCTTCCTGACCGGGGCGGCCTTCACGACGGAAGAAGCTGCCCGGAATCTTGCCCGCAGAATATAACCGCTCTTCAAACTCCACTGTCAGTGGCAGGAAATCGATGTCGGCTCTGGGCTTGTCCGCCATAACGGCGGTGGCCAGGACTACAGTGTCGCCGTAGGTCAGCACGGCGGAACCGTGGGCCTGGAAAGCCAGCTTGCCCGACTCGATTACCAGCTTTTCGTTACCGATAACTCGTTCTACTACAGTAGCTTCAGGCATAGGGAAATTACTCAACCTCGCACATTAAAGATAAATGGAGAGGAGACAAACGCGAAGCTAGCGCTTATAGCAGACGGGCGGCTATTACCGTGGTAACTGGACGGGGCCCTGGCAGGCGTCGGAAGAAAGGAGCCGTATGGTTAGCGGCGCAGTCCCAACCGGCTGATCAAGGTCTGATAGCGGTTAACGTCTTCGTTACTGAGGTAATTGAGTAGCCTGCGGCGTTTCGACACCATGCTGACCAGGCCGCGGCGGGAGTGGAAGTCCTTCCGGTGGGTGCGAAGGTGGTCGGTTACCTGCCGAATCCTTTCGGTGAGTATCGCCACTTGCAATTCGGTGGACCCGGTATCATTGGGGTGGGTCCGGTATTCCCGCGTTATTCGTTCCCTGACGTCAGCATCCAGCATTACTAATGCAGTACCTTCTATCTCATCTTCTCTAACTTTGTGAATTATAGCACGGGCGAGTTGGGAGGCGCAATTGGGGTGGGGTGTCAATACTAACTGACGACGAACCCGGCGTTGAAGCGAAACGGAATGTCCGAATGCCAATTCAACCTGCTATACTTCAAGAATAATCTATAGGGTCCGACATTTTACTGATACATTACATTGCGTAAGAGAGTGGAACGTAATGTTAGGATTACCTAGCAACCAGATAGGGTTCGATTTACTAGGCATTGGTACAGTGCTTAAGCGTAATCGTTTAGTGGTTCCCTTGAATCAACGCGAATACTCTTGGGAAGAGCGCAATGTACAGGAATTATTTCAAGACTTAGCAGAGGCCATTGCTTCAAATAAGCAAGCCTACTTTTTAGGTGCAATAGTGCTTACCAATGGAAGTGAAGGAACTCTGGAAATTGCGGATGGACAACAGAGGCTGGCAACTACCACTATTCTGCTTGCAGCGATTCGCGACTATTTCTTGGGTAAGAATGACCACCCAATGGTGGAAGACTTAAACGGCTTCTTGCATACTTTCGTGCGTGAGACTCGAGAAATTAATCCCAGATTGCGGCTCAATGTGACTGACCACGAATTTTTCATGCGACGCATTCTGGCTCCGCATAGCGAAACCGAAAGAGACAACACCTTCCCGACTCAACCTTCTCACAGGCTGTTAGAAGGAGCTGCAAAACTTGCCGAGCAGCACATTCAGAATATTCTTAGCCCCTTGGGTGAAACTGCCAGGGACGACGCTCTGAATAGGTGGTTAGATTTCATTGAGAATCATGCTCAGGTAATTGCCCTGCAAGTTCCAGATGAGATGAACGCTTATGTAATGTTCGAAACATTGAATGATAGGGGCCTTCGAGTGTCCCAAGCGGATTTAGTGAAGAACTATCTGTTCTCCGAGTCGGGAAACCGGATTCAAGAAGCCCAAGACCGTTGGTCTTCAATGAATGGTGCGTTGGAAGTTTTGGAAGACGATGAAGCGATCATTGATTTCTTGCGGCATTTGTTGATTTCTATCCATGGCCCCGTACGTGAAAGACAGGTGCTAGAGAAAGTAAGAGAAAATGTTCGAGGGCGCGCTCCTGCGATCGATTTTCTTGAAACCCTCAGCTCTGCAGCCAGCGACTATGTGGCGCTTCAGACTCCAACAAATCCAAAGTGGGCAGAACATGGCAATAGATTGAGGCAGGCCGTAAGTGACCTGCTATTGTTGAGAGTCACGCCGTTAAGGCCACTCATGTTGTCAGTAATCAGAAAGTTTGACCCACCAGAAACAGAAGTCGCGTTTCGACTGTTCTTGTCGTGGTCTGTAAGGTGGCTAGTGGCTGGAGGGGCGAGGACCGGTCGAGTGGAAACTGCCATAGGGACAGCAGCCCAAAAGGTAACGGCCGGAAAGTTAAACAAGGCAGATGAGTTATCAAAAGCAATGGAGTCTGCGTTGCCGAATGATGCAACATTTTCCTTGGCCTTTAGGAACCTAACCGTCGCCAACCACAGGTTAGCTCGATATTATTTGAGAAAATTGGAAACCGCTTACCATGATGAGGAGGAACCCGAGTGGATTCCCAACGATGATACAGTCATAACTTTGGAGCATGTTTTACCTGAGAAACCGGGTACGAATTGGCCGAACTTCGAGCCAGCCATTCACTCAGCATACTACAAGAGGCTAGGGAACCTGGCTTTGTTGGCTGCTACGATTAACAGGGACATTGGCAATGACTCTTTCGAAGAGAAGCGACAGTTTTTTGCATCGTCCGGTTACCAGTTGACGAGGGAAATTGCCGATGAGAATGCATGGACTCCGTCCGAAATAGAAAAGCGACAAGCCAGCCTTTCTTTACTTGCACTCAAGGCTTGGCCCTTGGTCTGATCGGTACCAACCCTTTAGTATAGAGTTTACTATCCGCTCCTTTGATACATAACGGAAGTTCTTATCATTTGTGGGAGTTAGGGCATTTTCGCAAACCGATAACCTGTATATAATGACCCCCGAAACGTCAGGCCCGGCCACCAGGCCGGGTGCAGTCCTTGAAATAAAACAGCCGCAGACAAGGGAGGAGTTATGCCCGACGATTTCGTTAAGGTTGCTGGAGTCAGCGAGGTGTCCCCGGGGGACATGAAGGTGGTGGATGTGGGCGACGACCAGATCCTGCTGGTCAACGTGGACGGGGAGGTCCACGCCTGCGACGACATCTGCTCTCACGCCTATGCGTCCCTGTCCGAGGGAGACCTGGATGGCGCGGAAGTCCAGTGCCCGCTGCACGGCGCCATCTTCAACGTCAGGACCGGCAAGGTGCTGACCCCGCCAGCGGTGGACCCGCTGCGCACCTTTGAAGTGCGGGTGGATGGCGACGATATCCTGGTGGGGCCGGCCAGGGAGGGCGAAGACTAAGCTTAATCGCCAGTGCCCGTACCTGAACAATTATCCACGGAAGGTAACTGAAGCCGGCCCATTCGCGGAGCTTCCCTGCCCGTCCGTGGATAATTCTTACTCTGGTAACGGCGGCCAGGACCGGCCTGGCGGCGAGAAAGAGAGACGCTAACGGGGAACTCCGAATTCGGGGAAGGGCCAGTAGATCAGCCACACCTTGCCCACTACGTTGTCCTCCGGCACACCGCCCCAGTTGCGGGAGTCGTTGCTGTGGGAACGGTTGTCTCCCATCACGAAATACTCGTCCTCGCCCATGCGGCGCGCCGCCATGTTGCCATTGAAGGGTTCGTTCAGGTAGGGTTCCGTGTGGACAGAGTCGTTGACCAGCACCTTGCCATCCACTATCTCCACCTTATCGCCGGGCAGGCCGATAACCCGTTTCACGAAGTCGCGCTGGGGTTCTCCGGGGAAGTGAAAGACGATTATTTCCCCCAGCCTGGGTGGCCGGAATGGGCGGCTGACATCGGACTTGTCCACACTCCAAAAGGGAACTACGCGGGAAAAACGTTCTACATCGAAGGTAAAGTAGACGAGCTTATTGACCAGCAGGTACTGCTGCCCCTCCAGGGTAGGGGCCATGCTGGAACCCTCCACCCGGAAGTTCTGGGCGCTGGCCTGGATCAGAATGAAAACCACTATGGCCAGGGCCAGGGCTTCCAGAATTTCCCGCAGAACAGATGTCATGCCAATTGCTTCACCAGTTTCGAGAGTAACCCGATCCCTGTCCGCCCGCCTCCCAAAACGTCCGTTTAATTTAGACTACCGCACTGGCAATATCAATAGGATAATGTCAGCGAGAGCCGCGCATTGCAAGGGGCTAGTACCGCTTGTGCCTGGGATGGCGGTCGGGCTACGCTGCATTGGTGGACATTCGCGTTTATTCGTGGATAATTCCCCCTATCCTATTGTCCTTCAGGAGGATCAACAGAATGGCTTGGCAATACCACTTTGAACTGCTCATCCGGCCCTACGGCGGCGTGAGCGAGGGCCCCGTCTGGGACGGCGAATCCATTCTCTTTACACACATTCCCAGCAGCCGCATCATGCGTTACGACCCTGACTCGGGCGCCATTACCGAGGCCCGGGGCGGCACCAACCACACCAACGGCCTGGCCTTCGACGCCCGGGGCAACCTGTTCGGCTGCTGCTCCGGCGGCCGCGCCATAATCAGGTTTGACGACGATGCCATCGTCCCCGTGGCCGATCGTTTGGATGGACAACAGCTGAACACGCCCAACGACCTGGCCATTGACCGCAGCGGGCGCATCTGGTTCACCAACCCCTGGAACGCCGGCAACATCGACCCCAGCGAGGTGGAGGAACTGGACAACCGGTCGGTACTGCGGGCCGACCCCCAGCCCGACGGCAGCTACACGGTAACTCGGGTAACCTTCGACACCACCATGCCCAACGGCATCCTGGTTTCGCCGGACCAGCGCACCCTGTACGTGGCGGAGAGCAACAGCGACCGCATTGACATCAACCGGGAGTTAAGGGCCTATCCCATCAACGACGACGGCGGCCTGGGCTCTTACCGGACGCTGCACAGCTTCGGGCGGGATGCCAACGCAGTCCACCGGGGCATTGACGGAATGTGCTTCGACGCGGACGGTAACATCGTGGCCACCGCCGGCTGGGAATTGGGCGGCCCCGGGCCCATGATCTACATCTTCTCGCCCACGGGTCGGGTCCTGGAGACCCATCCCATCGCCTGCAACCGACCCACCAACGTCTGTTTCGGCGGGCAGGGCCTGTCTACCTTGTATGTAACCTCCACCGACGGCCACTTCTACCGGGCGGACACCGACCGGGTGGGCTGGGCTATCTATCCCTAGCGGGATAATTTAGAATTACCAATCAAGAACTACGAAAGGGTCAGCAGGGACTTACCCGTTCGCAGTTCAAAGTTCGCAATTGATCGCAGGGCAGCTTATGAGCATGAATCTGAGTGGACATGGCTTTACACGGCAGCAGATTCGGCAGGGTGGTGGCCGGGGCAATGGCAACGACCACGTGGATGACCTGTACGGCTGTACCGAGCTTTTCGTGTACCAGACCCCGAACAAAAAGGTAACGGGCTTCGAGTCCCTGAAGATGTTCATAGAGTCGGAGGGATGCGAGGTTATATTTACCGCCGACGCGCCGGCGGAACTGAACGGCTACGAGACCATGCGCATCACCCAACGGCAGGGGCAACCCATCCCGCAGGCGGTGGTTAAGCGGTGTCATTCCTGGGCCCACCAGCGCAACTACCTGCACAGCTTCTTCAAGCCCATGTATCGCTAACGCTGTTAGTCTATTTATGGGCAGGTATGTTCACTAATGGCTTGATGGTGGGCGACTTCTCATTGCGAAGTCATACCTGCCGTTTCCCGAACAAGTCCAAAGGCGGCGGTTGATAGAAGCTTATGATTGCTGACAGCCAGACCTTCCAGGAACAGTTCTTCCAGGAACAGTTGCAGGAGATCGAGTCCGCCGCCGTAACCCTGGCCTGGGGCGCCGGCCGCATACTGTCAACCCAGTTCGGCAAGCAGCTATCCATAGAATACAAAGACAAGAACCAGCTAGACCCGGTAACTTCCGCCGACAAGGCCACCCAGGAATACCTGGTAAAGGAGATTACGCGCCTCTTTCCATCTCACGGAATCCTGGGGGAAGAAGGTTCCGACGAGACCGACCCGTCCGGCCCAGCGCCAGACTTTCTTTGGGTGCTGGACCCGCTGGATGGTACGACCAACTTTCTCAATGGCCTGCCCGTCTACGCCTCGTCCATCGGAGTCCTGCACCGGGGAAGGCCCGTGGCCGGCGCGCTGTACATCCCATGGCCCTCGCCCCGGGGAGGGTTTGTGCTGCACTGCCGCCGAGACGGTGGGGCCAGGTTTGCGCTGGCGGAAGGGGAGACCGGCGAACAGGTTTCGGTCTATGCCTCGGACAAGCCCGTGGGCAACCGCCTGATCGGACTGCCCGGCTTTTTCGTCCAGACCACCAGGTTCGACAAGCCTGTAGGCCGCAACCCCGGGGAACTGCGCACCACGGGCAGCATAGCCTACGAACTGGCCATGACCGCCTGCGGGGTGATGCAATACGCCATCATCGGCGCGCCCCGGATGTGGGATATGCTGGCTGGCGCCATCGCGGTCCAGGAGGCCGGCGGCACGGTAATGACGAAGCTGGCCAAGGAAAAGCAATGGCATCCCATGGACTCGCTGGTGCCCACCTGGGAACAGAATCCTCCCACTCTCAAGGAACTACGCCAATGGGTAGCCCCCCTGGTGGCAGGCAACCAGCAGGTGGCCCCGCTGATAGCCCACAACATGAAGCGGCGGTTCCGGCCGGTGGTGCTGGTTAGGCAAGTGGTGAGGAGGGTAAGTCGGAAGTTAAAGGGTTCGCAGAAAAGAGGTAGTTAGGGAGCTCCGCACTTATCCAAACTTATGCTATATGAACCGCCTGTTTAATGCACCTTCTTGAAAGAGCAACAACGGGGCGGGACCGATGCCCGCCCCGCGCTCATCCTGTCAATCCAGTCCATCAATGTTGATTTCCCTACACGCTGTCCGGTTCCCAGCCCCAGGGCCTGGGGCCCCAGCCGGCCTCGTAGACCTCTCCTCGCTTGACGGTTAGCACCGGAACCACCGCTTTTTCGGTGCGGCGGTTGCCGCCCACCACGTCGTAGACCACCCAGTCGCCTTCCACCATGTCCAGCACCGATATGTCGGCCTGGTGGCCCACGGCCAGCGAGCCGATGCGGTCTTCCTGGCCCAGGGCTTTGGCCGGGTTCAGCGTGGACATCTCCACCACCTGGTCCAGGGTGAACTCCATGGCCAGGAAGCGAGTCATCATTTCGGTCATGCTATGGACGGTCAACTCGCGGCCTGGCAGGGTCAGGTCGGTGCTGATGCAGTGGGGCAGAAGACCCTGGTCAAGCACCCGTTGTCCCACGTCGAAGCTGAAGTTCATCCTGCCGTGGGCCGTGTCCAGCCACACTCCCCGTTCCTGGGCCTCTTTGGCCTCGGGCACCAGCTTGCCTCCGGAGTCGATGACGCCGCCGGGGTTGGCGGTAAACAGGTGCGTGACGATGTCGCCCTCTTCCAGAATGGGCAGCAGCTGGTGGATGACCTTCTCGTCATAGCGCTTTTCCGTGTCGCCGATGTGTACCATCAGCTTGACTCCGGCCTCGACGGCAGCGCGCTTGGCCATGCGGGGCATTTCCATGCCCATAATCTCCAGGGCCGGCGACACCATGCGGGCCTTAATGCCGAAGATGGTGTCCCGGTTCTGTTCCACCACCTGAATGGTGCGGTCCAGGTCAATGCTTGCGGGGCTGAATATGTCCGGCGTAGTGGCCAGACCGGTGCGGCAGATGTGCAGGAAGGGAATAATCTCCGTGGCGTTGTTGGGGATGATGTGGCGGGGGAAGCCGCCGTAGGTGTCGCAGCCGGAACTACCAGCGTCCACCATGGTAGTAACGCCCGCGCGGACGCCGCCCAGGTCGGCCTCCACGCCGTTGCCGTTAACGCCGTCGTAGATGTGGGTATGCAGATCAATAAGGCCGGGAGTTACCAACTTGTCCTTGACCTCCACAACCCGGGCAGCCTCAGACTCGGGTATGTCCGGCGCCACAAGGGCAATCTTGCCGTCCTGCACCGCCACGTCACTGGGGCCGTTGAGGTTCTGGGAAGGGTCGATTACCGTTCCGCCCTTGATAAGCAGGTCGTACATCTTGAGCATTCCTCCTTCAAGAATTGGAGTGGAAGCGCGGAGATACCGGATTGGGTCTGGGGCAAGGCACTCAGGTAAAGACTCAAAGCGGGGCCCAAGGCTGGCCCCGCTCTTAATCTATCATTCCGACGGAAGAAATCAGGCCGGTCGGCTGGGAAATTCCGGAAAACTGCGGGTGCTGAAGAGCGCGCCCACCGACTGGCCCACGTGAATGCGGTTGATGGCCTCGCCCAGAAGAGGAGCAACGGACAGCACTTTGACTTTGGCAGCTTCCCTGTCGGGGTCCAGGGGCAGAGTGTCGGTTACGACCACTTCCTGGAAGTCGCTGTCTTCGATGACATCGTAGGCGCGGCTGGCAAACACGGGGTGGGTGGCGCAGCAGTAGACCTTGGTAACCCCGGCCTCCATCAAGGCGTGGCCGGCATTGACCGTGGTGCCGCCGGTGAGGATCTCGTCATCAAAGGTCAGGGCCACCTTCCCTTTGACGTCGCCGATGACGTTCAGCGTTTCCGAATGGTCGGCATTGTCGATTCGGCGCTTTTCAATGATGGCCAAGGGGCAATCCAGGTATTCGGCCACGTCTCGGGCGCGCTTGGAGATGCCGATATCCACGGCCACCACCACCAGGTCTTCAATCTCCATGGCCTTGAAATAGTCGGCCATTATGGTCATGGCGGTCAGTTCGTCTACGGGAATGTTGAAGAAGCCCTGGATCTGGCCGGCGTGCAGGTCCACTGTCAGGAGGCGGTCGGCCCCGGCGGTGGTCAGCAGGTCGGCCACCAGGCGAGCCGTAATGGGCACCCGGGGCTGGTCCTTCTTGTCGGTACGCCCGTAGCCGTAATAAGGGATTACGGCAGTGATCCGCCCCGCCGACGCCCGCTTGCACGCATCGATCATGATGAGCAGTTCCATCAGGTGGTCGTTGACCGGGGCGCCCGTGGGTTGGATGATGAAGACGTCCCGCTGGCGGACGTTTTCCAGAATTCGCACGAAAGAATTATCGTTGGCAAACTTGAAGACTTCCGCCTGGCTCAATGGGATATTCAGGTAGTCGCAGACCGACTGGGCCAGAGCGGGGTGAGAATTGCCGGAGAAAATTCTCAGATTATCGGAATCTACCAGCGGGCCTTTAGTGTAAGTCATAGTAGCGGGCTGCCTGCGGTCGGCGGTGGCAGCCATACCCCCTTCCTGATGTTCAACCGGCCCTGATGTTCAACCGGAGGGGCTGCCACCGCAACCGGTCTGCTGCCGGAAAAAGAAACCTGTCCAAGGGCCCCGCACACTCCCCGGCACACCCCAAAACTGGCCCCGTTCAAAGGCTTTGCGATTATAGCACAGGGTCAAAGGGTGAAAAAGGCAAGGAGAGAGGGCGCACCGAACCATTACATGGGAATGGAAATTAACCAATCACCGAATTTTTCAGCCAGGAAGGAATAAAGGAACTTCTGGCTCTGTGGTGGGGCAAGCGGTCGGACCACAGTGGAAAATGGGAGTAGATCTCCGGATAGAGCCCAACCTTGCGAAGGCAAGATGCTTTACACAAGGAATCCTCTTGGTTCCGATTCATTGTGTCTAGTCTATATTGATCTGATGCCTGATGCCATCGCCGTCGGCCCTGGGCGACTGGGCGGCATGGGACACCGGTGTTTTGGAGCCGAAGCGCTGGGGCGGCGGCCTCTGATGGCTACGGGGGCGTTTCCGGCTGGGCGCCGTTCTGCTCGTCGTCTAGCCAGCCGTAGCGTTGGGCTAGGCGCAGCCACAGGCGGCGGGTGGTGGCCGCGTCACGAGTCAGTTCCTCCAGCAGGCTTACGATTGTTTCCTGGTTGGCCTGGAGAGTTTCCTGGTTGGCCTGGAGAGTCTCCTGGTTGGCTACGAGCCGGTCCAGGAGTTGGTCTTGGTCTTCGGCGATGGTGGTCAAGCGCGCAATGGTCTGCTCGTGGCGCTCGGTGGCGGTCTCGAGAGAAGCTACCCTCTCTTCCAGTGGTTGCTGCTGCATGGGCTGGAGTCCTTGTGTGGGTGTGCGGGGCCTTCCGCACAGCCAGTATAGCACGGTCCCGCGCCGTTGCAGCAGGTCTAGAAGTGCTAGGCCTGGGCAGGGTTCGTTTTCCTGGGGCCGACGGGGCACTGAGCTATGGAGGGTAGTCGTGTTGCTTTGCACAATGGGTATCTATGATTTCGATTCGTTGTGCGGGCGCAGTTCAGATTCAGATTAATTCCTATCTATTGTACGAAGCTGAGGCAAGTAAGTTCAGTTTTCCTCTCATTTCCGCTCATTTTCACCTATTGTCAGGTGCATGGCAGATTGCCTGCAGACAGGAAGGCCTTGCATCCCAGCGGCACGGTTCTCCATAGCGCCGCTGCGATTTAATGGACCTTTCCTGAGTCCTTATGTACAGGGTAGTAAGGCGTCAGGCGAGTTTGCGAGAGGTCGGCGCCGAAGGAAAGAGGAACAGCCTACGAGGACAATTCCAATTGATAAGCGGAAACTTCGACCACTGTGGGCCCATTGCAGCGGTCTCTCTCCTCTGGAGGTTGAGCGTGAGGGAGTGAGGTTCCAAGCAGAGGGGCGCCACCCCCAATCCTGACATTCCCTAGTCAGGGAGGCAGGAACACAAGGATTGACTTTGCAACCATCCTGTTGGGCTCAAGGACGACACTTAACGTAGCCGGGGCCCTTATGTTAAAGTATGCCCCAGCCACCAGCTCCTGGTCATTCAGCTTCGGGCGCTGGAGACTCAACACCAGCCCCCACGGAACCCCCGGGAGCATCCCTTGAATCTACCGCCACCAACTCTTGACAGACCAGCCCGCTTTAGTCGACCGCAGGACGTCCCCATCAGTCCTGCATGGGTTTCCACCCTATGACCGGTTCCCTGCAACGACTGGCCCAGCGGCTGCCCTTCTTCTACGGGTGGGTAATACTGGCCTCCGCCAGCAGCACCCAGGTAGTGCGCAATGCCTCGGCCAGCCTGACCCTGGCCGTTTTCATTTATCCGTTGGCGGCAGACCCCGAACTGGGCTGGAGCCGCACCCTGGTGGCCGGTGCCGCCAGCGTGGGCGGGCTGGCCGCCTCGGCTCTGTCCCCGGGTATCGGATGGCTGATCGACCGGTACGGCGCAAGGCTGGTGCTGGCTTCCAGCGTTTTCATTATGGGTCTGGCTACCATATCCCTGGCGTGGGCAACTATTCCCTTTTTCTTCTACCTGTTCTACGGCATCAGCCGGGTAATCTTCGCCAGTCCCATTCCCATCGGCGCCTCGGTGGTGGTCTCCCGGTGGTTTGTGCGGATGCGGGGCCGGACCAACGGCATACTATTCGCCTCCCATTCCATTGGGCTCGTCGCCTTCCCCCTGATTGCCTCGGCGGTGATCCTCAGCCACGGCTGGCCGGCGGCGTGGATTGTGCTGGGGGCTCTGGTGTGGATTATCGCCCTTATCCCCACCACATTCCTGATTGTGCAGCAACCGGAAGATCTGGGCCTACGGCCCGATGGCGATCCTGAACCAGAACCCCTGCCGGACAATACTGAAACCGACCAGGGAGAACCGGCCACCCAACCAGCAGAAGAACCGGCCTGGACCCTGAAAGAAGCAATGAAGACGCCAGCCCTGTGGATTCTGGCCGCCGGGGTGGGCACCCTTTTCCTGGTGCAGGCGGGAATCAACACCCACCTGGCCGCCCTGTTGCGTGACGAGGGCCTGGGCGTGGTCCTGTCGGGCCTGGGTCTGAGCCTGTCCGCGGCCTTTATGGGCGCAGGAAGTCTGCTGTGGGGCTGGATCGCGGAACGCTTCCCCGTGCGCTACGTGCTGGTTGCCGTTTCCCTGGCGGTAGCCATACCTGCGCTCCTGTTCCTGACCGTCAGCTCCACCCTGGACGCCCTGGCCTACTCAGCTGCCTTCGGGTTCGGGGTGGGCGGCATGCTGTCGGTTCCGCCGGTGGCATACGCCGACTACTATGGCCGCCGGTCGCTGGGAGCCATCCGGGGCGTTACCGAGCCCTTCACCAGCCTGGAGCAGGCCATTGGCACCGTGGCAGCCGGCATCGTCTTCGATGTCACGGGGAGCTACGACATCGCGCTTTCAGTTTTTGCCTCTCTGGCCGGGTTGACGGCGGTTGTCATCCTGTTTGCCAGGCCTCCGGTGCGGCGACTGCTAGAGTCTGGATAAGGGCCGACGTGAGTCTCTTGAGAACAGAGGATCGGCGAGGCGGTGTTTCTCGGCTTATTGATTGCCCCGCACAAAGTTGACAAATCCGGCGCCGGATAAGTAATATCACGTTTAACTGCCTTATTGCGCATACCCGACCGCAGGTAATTCATTGGGGGTGAACCGCATGGCCACCGTGGAGAGCAGGACAGCTTACTGGGAGCAGGCGAGGGAGCAGGGATTTGACCTTTCGTGGCTGGAAAAGCTGCGGGAACACGTGACCGGCGAAGGGGTGGAGGAAAAGTCTGCCAACGACACGGGTCGGGTGCAGGGTTCCATACCCCGGGGCGATGTAGCCCGGTTTGGGGCCTACACCTTCCGAACCAAGAGCGAGGTCTGGGCCCACAACCTGACCAAGCTGTACGAAGAGTTCATCACCCGCCAGTGGAGTTCGGCCACCGACATTCCCTGGGAGACCATCCAGCCCCTGCCTGACGACATAGAAGCCGCTCAATGCCAGTTGGCCACCTTCTTTACTCAGGTGGAGTTCATCGCCTCCGACGTTCCCGGCCGCTTCATCTCCACCATGTCCCCGGACTACCAGGAAGTGAGGCTGGCCCTGCTGGCCCAGGTTATGGACGAGTCCCGCCACCTGGACGTCTTCCGCAAGCGGGCCCTGGCCAACGGCGGCGGCCTTATGCGTATGATCGACAGTGTCAGCGACGTGGTTGGCGGCAGCACCGATAACGCCCGGGAGTTTACCGAATTCTCCTCCAGGCTCCACATAACCGGCGAGGGAAATGTGCTTACGTTGTTCCGGCTGGGCGAAATGATGGCCTACAACGAAGCCGAGAAGGCCATCTACCGCCGCTGCGCACAAGACGAGGCCCGCCACGTGGCCATCGGCGTGCTGCACCTGCGGTACATGAACGAGTTCTCTCCGGAACGCCGCGATGAGATTCACTGCTACCTGGACGAGGGCGAGAGTCGCCAGGCCACCGGCGCCGGCGGCGAGAATCCAGCCGGCCAGAGCCAGCTTACCAGTGGGGCCCTGGCAATGCTGCTGGGAGGCGGCAAAGACAAGGTGGACGAGGGGCAAAAGATCCTCATGGCCATCCGCCAGCGTCAAACCAAGGAGTACTTCCAGCGGCTCAAGTCCGCCGGATTTGATGACCGCATCCACAACGGCCGGGTGAATCCCGCACTGCTGGAACAGTACAAGGCTGCGGCGTAATCCGCCAGACAAAATCCCTTGAGACCTCCCACGGATGTACGCGGGAGGTCTTGCTTTGTAAGGTCCTGACCAAATCCTCCGCCGCTAGAGGCTGCTATGGCCCTGGAAGAAGAACAACAGCAACCTGGTGAAGAAGAAAACCCGCAGTCGTCCGGAACCGGTACGTCACCCGAGGCTGCCAGCGACCGTTTTTCCTGGATGAACGACACACTGGAGTGGGGAGTTCGCGCCCAGCCGGGGAAGCGCGGCCTGACCATGCGCGACCTGAACGTCGGCAGCTATGGAGAAGTCCCCGAGTCCAGCTCCGACATGAGCCGCAGGCCCAGGGGCGCCTTTCCCATTTCCGGCATACCCCGGACTGACCTCTACGCCCTCAGCGCCAAGGTTGACTTGTGGGCCGATAACGCCGTGGACCTTTACGAGGAAGCCATTCAGCGCCGGTGGATGGGCCATTTGGAGATTGGCTGGGAAGAAATAACGCCCCAGCCTTACGAGTACGAACTGGCCATGCGGCAGCTTTGCACGGAACTGGCCCAGCAGGCTTCTATCGAGACCGACCTGATCGGCCAATGGCTCCACAAGATGAACTACGCATACCACGAGGTCAAGACTTTCCTGGCCTCGGAGATTTTCGACACGGGCCGTCACTACACAATCTTCCGCCATCGCGCCCTTCACAACGGCGGCAACCTTGGCCTGGAAAGCGCAGGCCAGTTCAACCGCAGAATGATGGAGACCCGGCCCGGGTGGACCGAGGTTTCCGTATTCTTATACCTGGTAAGGGGCCCCCTTACCCTGCTACTGTACCGGTTCGGGGAGGCCTATGCCCGCAATAGGGCCGACAAGCTCCTGTTCCGCAAGTGTATGGAGGACAAGGCCCGGCACATGGCCTACGGCATGGCCCACGTAAAATACGCCGTAGAAAACCAGCCCGAGGGTTTCGGTCTGGGCTTGGGCAATCTGATGCGGGGCGTGGAGCGGGACCTGGTTCGGGACCTGAATGACCCGGTCCTGTGGGAAGCCCTGGCAATTATCATCGGAGGAAGTGTAGAGAACATCGCCGGGGGGATGGCCGTTGTGGAGGACTTGAAGCAGCGTTACATCGAGGAATATTTGAGGCGAATGCAGTGGGCCGGCATCAACAAGACCGAGGCCAACCTGTCGCCGGACCTGGCGGTCTACCTGCGCCGGGAAGAAACCGCCCCGTCGGGAGGGTAATTTTGCCCATTTACGAATACCGGTGTGAAGGTTGTGGAAAGGTCAACAGCGTGTACCTGCGTACCTTCAGTTCTGACGACCCAACAGAATGCAAACTGTGCGGCGGTAACTCCCTCCACCGAATAATATCCAGGGTAGCCTACCTGCGGTCGGAGGCCGACAAGCTGGAGCAGCTTGACCCTAAATATTACAAGATGGTCGACCAGGCCCTGGCCAGCGCGCCGGCCAACTCGGACCCCGATTACCACATGGATCGAATGGTGCCCTTTAGCGCCGCCAAAGAGAAGGGCGAACCCTATTTCAAGGAATAGCTTGGGACTCGCTCGCCAAGCCCGACATTTCCCACCAGCCCGCCAGGAGACGTGCATGAGTGAAAGCAGATCAACCGCCCTGAAGTTCCCCTCAGTAGAATGGTTCCGGGCCTTGCAGGAACTGGTCAACGAGGATGAGGAGTTCCGGCGACTTGGCAGCATCGACGCGGTCATGGGGATTAAGGCAGGTGAGCAGGTATTCGTGATCACTTTCGAAGCCTTCGAATGCACCAAGGTCAAGGAAGGCACTGAGTATGACCTTATCGACGCCGACTTCTACCTGGAAATGACGGTGGAGCAGTGGCAGGATCTGGTAACCAATACCAGGGAAAATAACGGCGCCGACCTGAGCCACACCCTCAATACCCTGGACCTGATGATTGAGGGCGGCATTTCCGACAACGCCACCGGAGACCAACTGAGGGCGGACGTTTTCTTCCGCGTCAACCAGAGTCTCCAGCACTTCTTCGACAGCTCTGCCAGGTTGGAAACCGTGTTTGAACAATAGAACCACGTCGCCGGCTCCCCACCTGCATTGATCCTCGTAATCCTCTCAATTTCGGCCGCGATCTGCTTCCGGCCTTTCTCTCTGCCCGTAGCCTTTCCAGGTTCCCGTCTCCTCGGCGAGCAGCATTCATCTAGCGGTCAAGCCTGCGAGCCGGATTCCGCCTTATGCCAGTTTGCTGGCAGATTTCTCCATTTTCCTGTACATTGGGTTGGAAAAGCGGGAGAGCTTTTGCCTCATTTCGTAATAGAGTCAAGCTTAGCAACAATCATTGCAGGATCAAGGTTTAACCCCGATTCAAACGACATTCAATTGGCAATTGCGCTGGAGGAATATATGCACCTATGTGTCCAGTTGCCTTTCAGATTTAAGGGAGAACCCTTTGAAGAAAGTAGTGCAAGACTACCGGGCCGTGTTTATCAGCGACACACACTTGGGCTTTAGGGGGGCGCAGGCCGACCATCTGGCCAATTTCCTGGAGAGCCACCACAG
The DNA here is from genome assembly GCA_964291565.2 of Dehalococcoidia bacterium. Taxonomy (GTDB): domain Bacteria; phylum Chloroflexota; class Dehalococcoidia; order Lucifugimonadales; family UBA3495; genus Bin22. The sequence continues at coordinate 2,084,512 of OZ219949.1, read as the reverse complement.
CGATCAACTATACCTGGTAGGCGACATTGTTGACGGGTGGCGCATGCACCGCAATATCTACTGGCCAAGGATGCACACCCTGGTGATCCAGAACCTGCTGGCCAAATCCAACAACGGGACCAAGGTACACTACATTGTGGGCAACCACGACGAAATGTTCCGGGGCTGGGCGGATTTCGGGTTCAGCCTGGGCAATATCGCGCTTTCCAACGAGACTGATTATTATGGCATCGACGGCAAGCGCTACCTGGTGATCCACGGAGACCTGTTTGATGACCTGATGCGCACCAAGAAGGGGCGTCGCCTCATGTTCCTGGGCACCCGTATGTATGACGCCCTGCTCTCGCTGGACAGCAACGTAAACAGGGCGCTGTCTTTTTTCAACATTCCCCGCCAGAGTATCGCAGCCTTTGCCAAGCGTCATACCAAGGCGGCCATGGGCTATATGCTCAAATTTGAAGGACTCCTTTCCGAACATGCCCGGGTAAACCGGTACGACGGCGTCATCTGCGGACACATTCACACGCCGGAAATAAAGGACATCGGGGAGACCAGGTACATGAACTGCGGAGACTGGGTGGAAAACTGCAGCGCGCTGGTGGAACACCACGACGGCACCTGGGAACTCCTTAAGTGGCGGACCGGTGGCTAGCCGTCCCCGCCTGGCACTGGTAACCGATGCCTGGCTACCCCAGATAAACGGCGTCGTCACCACAATGTCCAAGGTAGTGGACCTGCTAATTGAGGACGGGCTGGATGTATCCGTGGTTGAACCGTCCCTTTTCCGAACGGTAAAGATGCCCCGTTACCAGGAAATCCGACTTACCATTTCTCCCATCAAGGCTTACCGCACTCTCTCCCAGCTGAACCCCGATCATGTTCACATCGCCACCGAGGGACCGCTGGGAACCATTGCCCGGTTCTGGTGCCAGAGGCGCGATTTCCGTTTCAGTTCCAGCTATCACACCCGCTTTCCCGAGTACGTAAGGGATATCTACGGCTTGCCTCCCGGTCCGGTTACCGCCTACATGCGGTGGTTCCACGGGGGAGCCGACTATACCCTTGTGCCCACCGCCGGTGTGAAGGAAGACCTGGACAGATCCGGTTTCCGAAACGTGCTGGTCTGGAGCCGCGGCGTGGATACTACCCTGTTCAATCCTTCCCAGCGGTCGGAAGGGCTGCTGGGAACCCGCCAACCTGGGGCGGCTTTCCTCGTGTACGTGGGACGGGTGAGCAAGGAAAAGAGCATTGAGGACTTCTGCCGTCTGGCAGAACTACCCGAATATCGCTGCACCGTGGTAGGCGACGGCCCCCAGCGCCAGGAACTGGAAAAGCGATACGCGGGCAGGATCAGGTTTGTAGGCTTCAAGCGAGGCATTGAGTTGGCCCAGTACTATGCTTCTGCCGACGTTATGGTGTTCCCCAGCCGAACCGACACCTTTGGCAATGTGATTACTGAGAGCATGGCCTCGGGGACTCCGGTGGCCGCCTATCCCGTAATGGGCCCCAAGGACGTAATTTCCGAGGGAGTATCAGGGGCGATGGACGAGGATCTGCGGGAGGCGGTTAAACGGGCCCTGGGCTGCGACCGACAACAGGTCAGGCGTTACGCGGAGAGTTTCTCCTGGACGGCCTGCACCGAACTGTTCAGGGAAACTCTGCCCTCCAACACCGGCCGCACCAAACGCTGAGATAGAAGCCGCCTGCTCCGGTCCCTGGAATTAATGCAGATATTTTGCGGGCTGGCCCCGGCGGTTGCTTGCTTGGGCCAGATTCTGGCACCAACGCGATCACAAATGAGGCGTAATCCTTGACGGAGGCAGCTTTGGTTCGGGCGTGGTGGCTGCGAAAGAAGACTGGAGCGGGTGATGGGAATCGAACCCACGTAGCTAGCTTGGAAGGCTAGAGCTCTACCACTGAGCTACACCCGCCTACCGAAAAGGTGGTACAGTCTCGATATTATAAACCCACCGGCGGGCTTTCTACCAGAGGAAAATTTGCTCCGCTTCCGGCCAGGGATAGAGGCGTCAGGGCTCAACGGGCGGCCTGGCCAAATTTCAACAGAAGCCGGAACGAATGACAAGGGCCGTAGTCAAGAAACCAATTGCGCTCATAACCACTCGGCGCGCTTCAGAAGGTGAATCTCCATGCTGCACACCCGTTTTACCGAACTGCTGGGCCTGACCTACCCCCTTATGTCGGCCCCAATGAGCAATCACAGCGGCGGCCAATTGGCTGCGGCGGTTTCAAAGGTGGGCGGTTTGGGCACCTTTGGCGGGACCAATGACATGGGACCCGATTGGTTCAGGGAGCAACTGGCCTATATACGATCGGAGACCGACCGGCCCTTTGGCGTAGGCTTTATAACCCAGTTGATAGAGGTGAATCCTACCAACTTTGAGATTGTCCTGGAGGAGGGCGTACCTGTCGTCATATTCTCCTTCACCGATCCAGCGCCCTGGCTGGGCCGAGCCAAAGCCGCCGGAGCCATCACCATCTGCCAGGTGCAGTCACTGGAACTGGCCGAACTGGCAGTGGCAGGAGGCGCCGACATGCTGCTGGCCCAGGGTAACGAAGCAGGAGGCCACACCGGCAGCATGAACTTGCTGCCCCTGCTGGTGGACCTGGTGGAGCGCTATCCCGACGTACCGGTACTGGCCGCCGGTGGCATTACGAACGGCCGTGCCCTGGCGGCCACTCTGGCCGCGGGCGCACAGGGCGCCTCCCTGGGTACCGCATTGCTGGCCACCCCGGAAGCGGTGGAGGTCCCTGCCGCCTTCAAGGAAAGGGTTCTGGTTTCCGACGGACAGGACACGACTTTCACCCGGCTTTACGACCTGCTTGGTACGAGGCCCTGGCCGGAGGGCATAGCCGGACGGGTGTACAGCAACCGCTTGGTTAGAGAGTGGGACGGGCGGGATGCTGAAATCCTGGCCCAGCGGGAAGAACTGGCATCGGACGTAGCCGCCGCCCGCGCACGGCAAGACCCGGAGATGTCGTCAGTCTATATGGGGCAAGGAGCGGGCCAGGTGCAAGCCATTCGCCCTGCTGCGGAGGTTGTGCGAGCGATTTCCGAGGAAGCAGAGGAAGTTATCCGCAAATTTGCGGAAGTGGCTACCGAGTCATAGAAGGGGGCTGCCCGACGAAAGTTAAGGCCCGGCCGCGCGGCCGGGCCTTAATATGACATCGGCCAAATCTACCTACACCTTCGCGGGGACGGCGCTGTTGGCGCGGGTTACCGAGGTGACGCTTTTTACTCCTTCCAGCTTGGCGAACAGCTTGCCCAGCTGCTCCAGGCCGGTGGTGTGCAGGGTCAGTTCCATGATGACCGTGCCGTCCGTCCGTTCCTGGGTCACGACTGAGGCGATGTTGACTCGTTCTTCAGATACACGGACGGTTACGTCGCGCAGCAAGCCCACCCGGTCGTAGGCCTCGATGCACACCCGCACCGGGTACAGTTCCCTGGCCTCTCCCCACGAGACTGGGACTATGCGTTCGGGTTCGTCCTCATTGAGCAGGCTCTTGCAGTCATGCTTGTGGACGGTCACACCCCGGGCCCTGGTTACGAAACCGGAAATCTCGTCGCCGGGAATAGGGTTACAGCAGTTAGCCATACGGGTAAGCAGGTCCCCCACGCCCAATACCGAAATTCCCGAACTGGGGCTGGACAGGGGCATGTTGAGCTTGGGGTGGGGAAGTTCCGGTTCAGGGTGAACGGCCTGGGAAAGCCGGTGGGCCAGTTGACCCTCGGTGAAATTGCCCGAACCCAGGTTGACCAGGAAATCGTCCATGGTCTCGAATCGCACCAAGCCAAGGACTTCCTTCTCCTCCAGGTCCAGGTTCAGACGGCGCAGTTCCTTGCGCAGCTTGTCCTTCCCCCGCTCGATGTTGCTGCCCCTGGCCTGATGATTAAACCACTGGCGAACCTTCTGGCGCGCGCTGGCTGACTTGACGTAGCCCAGGTTGGGGTTCAGCCAATCGGGACTGGGGCCCCGGTTGGACTTGGTGGTCATTATTTCGACAGTGTCGCCGTTCTGCAGCGGTGTATCCAGGCTTATCAGGCGGCCGTTCACCTTGCCGCCCATGCAGTGGTGGCCCAGCTCAGTGTGGATCTTATAGGCGAAATCCACCGGGGTGGAGCCTGCCGCCAGTTCCACGATGTCGCCCTTGGGAGTGTACACAAACACCTGGTCGCGGAAAATGTCCTGCTTCACCGACTCTATGAAGTCTTCAGTCTCCGCCGCCTCCCGCTGCCACTCCAGCAACTGGCGCAGCCAGGTCATTTTTTCTTCGAACTTCAGGTCCCTGGCCCGACCCTCTTTGTAGCGCCAGTGAGCAGCCACGCCGTACTCGGCCACCTGGTGCATATCGGTCGTCTTGATCTGTACTTCCAGGGGCTGCCCTCCCTGGCAGATTACCGTGGTGTGGAGGGCCTGGTACATATTTTCCTTGGGCGTGGCGACATAGTCGTCAAACTGGCCGGGGATGGGGCTCCACACCTGGTGGACCAGCCCCAGGGCACGGTAACAATCGGTCTCAGACTCGACGATTACCCTAAGGGCGTACAGGTCCAGAATGTCCCGCAGTTCCTTGCCCTGGGCGGCGTATTTCTGTATCTTGTTGTGGATGCTATAGATGCCCTTGGGCCGACCGTACACCTCGGCCTCCAGTTGGGCAGCGCCCAGCACTTCGCGCAATCCCTCACAAAGCTGCTCGACGTACTCCTCCCGCTCGGCTCGGCGCACTGCCAGCATGCGAGAGATTTCCCGGTACCGGTCCTCGTTCAAGTGCCGGAACGCCAGGTCGTCAAGCTGCCACTTGATCTCCCAAATGCCCAGCCGGTGGGCCAGGGGAGAATAGATATCGAGAGTTTCCTGGGCTATGGACTTGCGCTTGGCCGGGGGAAGGGCGTCCAGGGTCTTCATATTGTGCAGGCGGTCGGCCAGCTTGATAAGCACCACCCGGATGTCTTCGGCCATGGCCACCAGCATCTTGCGGAGGCTTTCGGCGTACAGGCGGTCCGGGTCGTCGGAGGCGTAAAGGGAAGCCGCATCGGAGCCTGGCAGGCGGTAATCCATGCGTGTCAGCTTGGTAACCCCGTCCACCATCTTGGCGACCTCGGGGTCGAAGGCGCGGCTGATATCCTCATACGTGACGCCGCAGTCCTCCATCACGTCGTGAAGGAGGGCAGCGCAAATTGTGTGGCAGTCCAGGTTCAGGTCGGCAAGAAAGGAGGCAGCCTGGAGTGGGTGAATGATGTAGGGCTCACCCGACTTTCGCATCTGGCCGTTGTGGCATTCTTCCGCATACAGGAAAGCCCGTTCAATCTGGCCTACCGCATCCTCGGGAAGGTAACGGGAAACCTTGTCAAGGAGGTCATTGGCCTCCTTTACCTCTACCCCATGTTTCATATCCTTACTTCTTCACATTTAATGGATGATAATGCTTGCCGGACGCTAAAGTCTATACTATCTGAAACGGGAAATTGCGGAGATTTAGCGGTTTCATTTAACGGGTAACTCTAACCCTGCCCGGCAGCCAGATTGAACCCTCGAGCTATGGCCATTTGTTCTGTCTTTTTCGGAGTAAGCGACTTCCGCATCGCCTTAGCTGTTTTGCTCCGGTTGGTCGAAGCCCGCACGGTGGGGCTTGATGTCCAGCACCGGCGACCCGTCCTGGGCATCCAGCCCGGTTACGCTAATGATATTATCCTCCACCGACACTATATTCGCCACCGTTGCGGCAATGGCATTGGGGCGGTACTGACTTCGGGTGGCAAAAACGCCGCGAATCGGGTTTTCGGGGTTGTGGCCGGGATGCAATTGCAACTCGTACTGGGTGGCGCGGTGCAGATTAAACAGCACCAGAATATGCTGCTCCTCCTCCAGCCCCATCAGCCCCGGCGTCAATTCGGGCCGTAACACTATTCGGGAGGGGCGATTTCGCATTTCGTTCGACGGCGCGTAGCTGCTGAACTCGCTCTCCACCCAGCCCACTGGGGTGAAAGTTACGGGTTGGCTTGCCGGCGTTTCGCTCATACGGCCAGATCCTCTCCATTTCCAGGTGCAGTTCAATGGCTTCCACGAATGGGCAATCAGAGCTGGGCAATCAGAGCCACCAAACTTAATGTGCGGGCTTTTCCCTAAATGTCGTTCACATCAATGCCATGCATTCGCGTTAATTCGTGGAGCGGCTACACCCCAGCCGACACCGGCGCCAGCGATGCCAGCCACTCCAGCACCCTGGCCGAAGCCTTGTCCATGCTGTTCAGCAGGGAGTGATTGCCACCTGGGACAATATGGTATTCGGCCCTGGGACTGTTCACAGCAGCGGTGATCATGTCCTGGGGGCAGTCACGAAGACGAGTGTGGGTTTCCTGCTCGCCTCCCATAACCAGCATGGGAACCTTGATCTTGGGAGACAGGGCTACCAGGTTGTACCGCTCGGCGGGGCCGTGCTTGTCCAGGTACGAGGCGGCGCTGAACATCTGGGCAATGGGGAAGCGCACTTCCATGAGTTCCAAGGCCCGATCCTCCGCCTCCATCTGGTCCGCCCGCTCGATGATGCCGCAGAACTCGTCGGCGTCCTCCGACTGCATGTAGTAAGAATAGGACAGGCGCACCGGCGAAATGGGAATTACGGTAGCCACCCGATCGTCGTCCTCGGTGGCGGCGTAGTAGCCGACCTTCACTGCGCCCATGCTGTGGCCCAGCAGGCCGATGTTCCTGTAGCCCTTCTCCCACAGGTAGTCAATGCCCGCCCGCAAATCGTAGCGGCTGTTATCCAGGATTTCCAGGGCATTACCGTAGTACTGGCCCGACCCCTGGGGCGACCAGACGGTATCGTGGCCCTTGGTGTTGATGGCCAGGCAGGCATAGCCCTGGTTTCGCAGGTCCTCTGCCATGGCCTTGGTGGCAACCCGGTAAAAGCTGCCGCCGGACCCGTGGATCAGCAGCATCGCGTCCACCGGCCCCTTGGGTGTAACTCCGGCAGCAGGCTCACAGAAAATACCGTCCAGAGTCATGCCGTCGCCGGAAGTTATGGTTATCAAGTCTACTAGCATGGAGAGATTCCTCCCTATCACAGGAAAAAATGGCCTGGGCTGGAGCCATTCTAGGGCAGTGACAACCGGGACGCAATCAAAGACGAAAGCCCACCACGAAATGGAAGGCGCCATTGGCAGGGAGGAAACGGAGACCCACTTCGAGGCTATTACGGACCCAGGGGCTTCGTATTGGTGAAGAGGGGTTCAGTCCAGCAGGGGTATCCGACCCCAGGTTATGGCGTCGGGGTCGGTGGAAGCGCCCTGTTCCCGGGCCAGGTCCCTTATTTGGAGCAGGGTGGCGTTAACTTCGGGGGTCAGGAACACCCAGTCGGGTTCCTCCGGGAACCAGTAAGGCGAGTTGATGCGAACCACCTTGCCCTCGGCGGTGTTCAGGTATATGCCAAATTTCGACAGATGCTGCATGGGTTGGACTTGCCCTCGCCCTCGCCTTCTCCCTGAAGGAGAGAGGGGAGGGACTGAAATTGCGCCAGCGTCTTATGGAAAGACGGTCAGACTATTACCGGCTCCACCAGGATAGTCTCGGCCCGACTGGGGCCGGTGGAAATTATCTGAATCGGGCAGCCCACCAGTTCCTCGATTCGGTGTACGTAGGCTCGAGCGTTGTCGGGCAACTGGTCGAGGGACGTGGCGCTGGCGGTGGGATTGTCCCAGCCCGGCATTTCTTCATACACCGGTTCGCACTGCTCCAGAATACGGGTGTCTGAGGGGTAGCGCTTTACGTCCTGCCCATCGACACGATAACCAACACAAACCTTTACCGACGGGAACCCGTCAAGAATATCCAGACGAGTCAGCACCATGCCGGTAAGGCCGTTCACCTGCTGGCTGTACCGGCCTGCCATTGCGTCGAACCAGCCCACTCGGCGGGCGCGCCCCGTGGTAACCCCAAATTCATTTGCCATTTCCCGCCAGGCGTCGGCAGCCTCGCCAAATACTTCAGAGGGCATAGGACCACCGCCCACCCGGGTGGAATAAGCCTTATAGACTCCCAGAACTCCCTTGATGGACTGGGGATTCAGTCCCAGACCGGTACAGGCGCCGCCGATGGATGGGGAGGAGGAAGTAACGTAAGGATAGGAACCGTGGTCCAGGTCCAGCAAAGTCCCCTGGGCGCCTTCCAGCAGGATGTTGTTGCCAGCGTCCAGCAGGTCCTGCACTAGTTGTTCCGTGGGATGAACGTAGGGACGTAGACGGTTGCCCCACTCCAGGGCTTTTTCCATCACGTCGTCGACATCCAGGGCTTCCCCGTCGTAAACGGCAGTGATGAGCTTGTTCTTGATGCTAAGGGTTTGCTCCAAGCGTGGGCGAAGGGACTCGGGGTCCAGCAAGTCGCCGATGCGAATTCCCATGCGGGCTGTCTTGTCCATATACGTAGGGCCGATGCCCCGTCCGGTGGTGCCTATGGCTGCATCACCGCGAGCCCTTTCTTCCAAGGCGTCCAGCACAACATGGTAAGGCATAATTACGTGGGCCCGGTCACTGATGAAAAGCTTATCGGTGTCCATGCCCCGTTCCGCCAGTTCGCCGATTTCTCCCAATAGCGATTCGGGGTCCACCACCACACCGTTGCCAATTATTCCGTAAACGTCGGGCCAGCAGATGCCGGAGGGGACCAAATGAAGCTGGAACTCGCCCTTGTCGTTGACTACGGTGTGTCCCGCGTTGTTGCCACCGGCAAAGCGGACCACACCGGAGACGCGTCCGGCGAGGTAGTCAATCACCTTGCCTTTCCCTTCGTCTCCCCACTGTCCACCAATTACGGCAAAAGCCGGCATCGTGCCTCCATTACATACGAACCTTGTCCGCCTCCCTCACTCGAGGCGGACACCGCCGGGGAGTATAACAAAAAAGGGGTGTCAATGGAAAGGGCGGCAATCTGAAAGGGCAGAGCAATCACACAGAGAGTATCCATTTCGCCGTCGGCATCGTTGTCCTTGTCTGGCTCTGGAATCACTGTCAGCGACCTCTTGCCTCCTTGGGTGGCGCTTCACTACCCTGAAACTTGGAACCCTCGGAAGAGTTTGCTTATCCCGAACTTCTCCACGAAGTTCCGCGCCGCTGCGATGAGGAAAGGCTGGGCAAACGGAAACTCGCCATGACCCTGGGATTGAACGGAAATGAGCGGTAATGGGCGGTAAAATTAAATTTTCTTCCCGCCGCAAAGCTGAGTTCTATCTGGAGACCTGCCGCCATTTTCTGCCGATATCCTTGATTTCGGCACGCTGCCGCGCCAGGATTTCACATAGACCTTCCGAAATGCAATTGCCCTGCCTGAAAGGGCCATCGAACCCGCCGGTCTCAATCCTTGCAATCCCATCCTGTGAAGGTCCGGCGGGCAGCGCCACTTAAGGCCCGTTTCAACGATAAACGCCTTGAAGACCAAAAGTGGTTTCGTAAGTACATTTCACCCCGGCTGAAGTTCCCGCATGTTCATGCTCAGTCCACAATCCAGTGCTTTTGAACATCAACCTCCACAGTGTCAAGTATAATGTCGCCGTCCCCAACCTTTTAAACCGGGAGGACGACCATGAAGACTATCGAACTGGACTACAGCAAGCAATGCGGCGAAGAACCTGGCAAGGGCCATAACCGATGGCATCCCGATATTCCGCCCGCAGTAGACGCAGACCCCGGGGAGGAAGTGGTAATGCAGACCCGCAATGCCTTCGATATGCAGATCACTCCCGATTCCCAGGCCGCCGACCTGCTTCACGCTGACCTGAACCTGGTGCATCCCCTTACCGGACCGGTATATGTGAACGGCGCCGAGCCTGGCGACCTGCTCCAGGTGAACATTCTGAACATCGAACCGGCAAGTTGGGGATTCACCACCATCCTGCCCGGGTTCGGGTTTCTGCGCGACTTGTACACCGAGCCTTACATCGTCCACTGGAATATGAACGACGGGTTCGCCCAATCGGAACAACTGCCCGGCGTACGGGTGCCCGAGGCCTCCTTCATGGGTACCATCGGCGTTGCACCCTCCCGGGCGCTGCGCCAGGAGATGCTGCTGCGGGAGGATGAACTGTTGCGGCGGGGCGGCATGGTTGTAGGCCCAACCCCGGAAGGCGCCGTTCCGATGCAGGAACCCTTTGCCACCGAAGGTCTGCGGACCATTCCGCCCCGTGAAAACGGCGGCAACGTGGACATCAAGCAATTGACCGGCGGCACCCGCCTCTACCTGCCCGTCTTCACCGAGGGGGCGCTGTTCTCGGCTGGTGATGCCCACTATGCCCAGGGCGATTCTGAGTGCTGCGGCACGGCCGTTGAAATGGATTGCACTCTGCACGTGAGCTTTGAGGTGAGAAAGGGAGAGGCCGCCAGCCGGGGCATTAACTTCCCTTATTTCGAGCGGGACGATTATTTCACCGCGCCGGAAATGGCCGCGCCCCGACGCTTCCTGGCCGCCACCGGTATGTGCATCGCCGACGGAACAAATGAATCAGAGCATGCCACCCTGGCCTCCCGCCAGGCCCTGTTGAACATGATCCACCTGCTCATGGAACGGGGCTGGACGCGGGAACAGGCCTACTGCATTTGCAGCGTGGCGGTTGACCTGAAGGTCAGCGAGGTGGTGGACGTACCCAACTTCGTGGTGTCGGCCTTCCTGCCCTTGGAAATTTTTGCGGCGTGACGGGATAAGCTTCATTTACAGCGCCATGCCCCATTTCCACGTTGACACTAAATTCCGGCCACGTCTATAGTACCTTGCACCCTTAGCCCCGGAGGTACCTCGTGGCCGGTAATGGCGCATATGACCTTCTGATAGTTGGCGGCGGTCTTGCCGGAATGACGGCAGGAATGTACGCTGCCCGCTACGGCCTTTCCACCGCCCTCATCGAACAAATGATGGGGGGAGCCCAGATCATCAACGTGGAACACATAGAGAACTTTCCAGGATTCCCCGAAGGAATCTCCGGCGCTGAACTGGGCCCCCTGCTTCAGGAACAAGCCATGAACGCCGGAATGCAGTTCATTATGGACGAGGCTGCCGAGGTCTCCAGGGAAGGCGATTTCAAACTGGTCTCCGGCTATGGCGGCGGCTACCGGGCTAGGGCGGTGATCATCGCCACCGGTTCCAGCCTCCGGTCGGCAGGTATTCCTGGAGAAGAGGAATTCCGCGACCGAGGCGTTTCCCATTGCGCCACCTGCGACGGCCCCATGAGCATGGGTCAGACTGTGGGCGTTGTAGGGGGAGGAGATTCAGCCGCTGACGAGGCCCTGACTCTCACCGAATACGCCGACAGGGTGCTGCTGTTCCACCGGCGCGACCAGCTCCGCGCCCAGCATGTTCTCCAGGAAAGGTTGCGGGAGCATCCAAAGGTGGAAATCTCCTGGAATACCGAGGTAGCGGAAGTGCTGGGAGGCAACTCGGTTACCGGAGTACGCCTGCGCAATACCATCACCGGCGAGGAAAGCCAGGTTGACCTGAGCAGCCTGTTCGTGTACGTGGGGCTGGAGCCCAACTCGGGACTGGTGCGTGGCCTGGTGGAGACGGACAACGCGGGCCACATTCCGGTAAACCTCTCCATGGAGACCAGCGAACCGGGCCTCTACGCGGTCGGCGACGTACGACAGCACTCGGTGGCCCAACTGGTGGCCGCCGCGGGCGACGGGGCCACGGCCGCCATCGCTGCCTACCGGCGGTTGCGGGGCGCCACTTAACATGGATGAACAGGATAGACGGAGTGTTGGGGAGGGTTTGAATCCTCCCCTGCCAGGGAGTGACGACCGACGCGCTGGCTCCTGGTTGATCGGGACTGACCTGGTACAGGCGCGGAAAAGGATACGGTGGGGCGGGGGCGCAGGCCTGGCGGCGGCGGTAATCAACTTCATTGTGATAATGTCCACCTTCTTCGTGGGGGACACGGAAGTTGAGGGGGTGATTCAGCCCAGCAGGGGCCAGTTTCTGTTCGTGCTGGTGGAAGCGGGGGTGGTGGCGGGCCTGGCCGCCGGAGTGTTGAGGCGGAACCGGATGGCGGCTACGGCATTGCTTGGCTATCACCTAGTCAGCAAACTGGCGCTGTTCGGGCTGGCGGCATTTGGGCTTGGACCCGGCAATTTGAACCCCGTTTCCGTGGTGCTCAACCTGGCCTTTGCCTACCTGTTCTTACAGGGGCTGCGGGGCGTCCTGACCTGGCAATACCTGACCCACCCGGATTACCCTGCTGTTGCCCCGGAAACTCAGTCCCACGAAGAACAAGAAGAGGCGCCAAGGCAAGATTCCCTGTCTTAGCGCCTCTTCGTTGGAAAAATTATCCAGAACAGTAGAGGTTACTGTTTCCCCCGCATCAGGGGGAAGACACCCTCGGCGAACTTGGTCAACTGGTCCTTGAAGACTTCCTGGGGCATGCCCATGACGGCTCCCAGGTTGACACGCTCAACGCCCGGGTACTTTTCTTCCACGCTCATCAGGTGCTCGGCAATCTGCTCGGGGGGGCCACACAGCCACACCTTGTTTTCCACCGCCTCCTCCAGAGTGGGCAGTTCAACTCCCTTGGCGCGGCCAGGGCGGGCCACGGCGTCGATCTGGTCCTGGCTCAGGCGCATCAGGTTGAGGGGAGCGGCGAACTTCATCGCCTCCTCGAAGTAGGGCCTCGCCTCTTCAATGGCCTTCTCCTGGGTGTCGCCAATGAAGAAGCGGTAGCCTAGCGCTGTATCCTCACCCAGGGCCAGTTCGCGCCCATGGGCGGCGGCGGCGGACTGGTACATATCCATCCTCTCACTGAGGGCCGGTTCGGGAGTGTTGGCGATCAGGGCCCGGATGCCCATTTTGCCCATGAAGTCCACGCCCTTGGGGTTGCCGCTGACCAGGGGCTGCCAGATTTCCACCGGCTGGGAACTGGGCCGGGGAACCAGACTAATCTCTTCAAGCTGGTAGCCGCGGTAAGGTACGTCGGCGGGGAATTTGTAGTGCTTCCCTTCGTGGGAGAATGAGTCCTGGCTGAAGGCCTTGACCAGCACCTCCACCTGCTCCTCGAACAGTTCCCGGTTGGCATCGCCGTCCAGCATGGGAGCGGCGAAGGTCTCCACCTCGCGGGTGTGGTAGCCCCGGCCCACGCCGAAGATGACGCGCCCCTTGGTCAGGATGTCAGCCATGGCAAAATCCTCGGCCAGACGCAAAGGGTGCCACATGGGGGTGATGTTGAAGCCGCACCCGTACTTGAGGCGCTCGGTGTTGGAGGCCAGGTAAAGGCTGAGCATCAGCAGGTTAGGGATACACTCGTAACCTTCGGTCTGGAAGTGGTGCTCGGCCATCCAGAACTCGTCGTAGCCCAAACTCTCCAGGTGGCGGGAGAAGTCCAGGGCCCAGTCGAAAGCCTCGGCCAACTGCTCGTTAGGATAGTTGCGGTCGTTGGCCGGGGTACCCTCAAATCCCAGGTTGTCGTCCACCACGTGCCCGGCATAGGAAGCGCTAAAGCTGCGAAACATTGGTTAGTACCTCTATTAATCCGGTTAATTGGTCATCCTTGCCAGCTCTATTGTACCAGCGTCCCGCCCTACACCGAAGGCGGCGGGGCGGGCGCCGGGTTGTGCAACTCAACCCCCAGGGTGGCGGGGAACACGCGGATAATTTCCTCTACGGACCAGCGGCCTTCCTTGTGCATGGTGCGGACCGGTTCCGGTTCGTTGAGCATGCTTACCAGGCCCTCGGTTACGTAGAAGACGTGGCCGTTGACGTGGGCCGCTTCGTCGGAGGACAACCAGGTAACGAAGGGGGCCACGTCCTCGGGCTCGCCGCGCAGGCCGCCCACGTTGCCGCCCGACATGCCCCGTGCCGCCCGCAGGTCTCGGGCCTCGTCGGGAACGCTGCCAATCATGCGGGTCTGGGCGCTGGGGGCGATGGAGTTGGCGGTAACGCCGTAACGGCCCATGTCCCGGGCCACTACACGGGTGAAACCGGCGATGCCGTCCTTGGCCGCGCCGTAGTTGGCCTGGCCCGAGTTGCCGTACAGGCCGGAAGTGGAACTGAAGGTGATCACCCGCCCCGACCGCTGCTGGCGGAACAGGATGCAGGCGTGCTTTACGACGGTGAAGGTACCCTTAAGGTGAACGGCAATAACGTCGTCCCACTCCTGCTCGCTCATGTTGAAGATCATGCGGTCCCGCAGGATGCCGTGGCAGGTGACCACCACGTCCAGCTTGCCGTAAGCGTCGACGGCGGTCTGAACGATTTGCTCGCCGCCCTCCATGGTGGCCACCGACTCCTGGCAGGCAACGGCCTCGCCGCCGCCCTCGCGAATCTCTGCGGCCACCTGCTCGGCGATGGACTGGTCGGCGCCGCTGCCGTCCAAATTTACGCCCGGGTCAACGACCACTACCTTGGCTCCCTCGGCGGCCATCTGCTGGGCCACGCCCTTGCCAACGCCGCGGCCCGAGCCGGTTACGATTGCTACCTTGTTTTCGAGAAGATTGGGCATTTATGCGCTCCCTTTCTGATTTATCCACGAAGCAACACGAAGGGATTGATGAAGATTGTCACACTCGTGAGGATTTGTAGATAAATCTCACTTCGCGGTTGTTCGTTTCCCTTCGTGGAAGACTTTTCTACGCACGGGGCGGGGCCGGGTTGTAGACACCCCGGGTCAGGTGGTTCCTGGCCTGGGGAGCGATGTCTTCCATGGACCAGTGGCCCTCGTTGTAGATGGAACGCTCGGGCCGGGGCTGGGACATCAATGAAATTTCGCTGGCGTAGACCAGGAAGGTCTGCCCGTTGACGTTGGCCGCGTAGTCGCTGGCCAGGTAGCAGACGAAGGGCGCAATGTCGTCCGGATCCATGGTTTCCGGCTCATTGCCCTGATCCAGGGTCTGCACACCGCCCCGGGCGCGGATCTCCGCCGCGCTGTCGGGGATGGCCCCAATCATTCTTGTAGTAGCCCTGGGGGCAATGGAGTTGGCCGTAACGCCGTAGCGACCCATGTCCCGGGCCACCACCTTGGTGAAGCCAGCGATGCCCGACTTGGCAGCGCCGTAGTTGGCCTGGCCCGAGTTGCCCTGCAGGCCCGATTGGGAACTGAAGGTGATGACACGGCCCGACCGCTGCTGCCGGAACAGGATGCAGGCGCTCTTCACCACGCTGAATGTACCCTTCAGATGCACGGCGATAACGTCGTCCCACTCCTGCTCGGTCATGTTGAAAATCATGCGGTCGCGCAAGATACCGGCACAGGTTACGACAATGTCCAGCTTGCCAAAGTTATCAATAGCAGTCTGGACTATCTTCTCGCCGCCCTCCATGGTGGCCACCGATTCCATGCAGGCGACGGCGCTGCCGCCTTCCTGGCGGATTTCCGATACTACCTGCTCGGCGATGGATTGGTCGTAGCCGCTGCCATCCACGTTGACGCCCGGGTCCACGACGACCACATGGGCGCCCTCCCGGGCCATGAGCCTGGCTACGCCCCGGCCCACGCCCCGGCCGGAACCGGTAACGATGGCTACCTTGTCTGTAAGTATGTCTGCCATGTGTGTATTTACCTCGGATTTGGTTATTGACTTGGGATTTGGGAGCGGGACTAACCTTCCCTCAGTTCTCCAGTAAAGTTGGCGAAGCCCAGAGCATCGGTGTCTCCAATATCCGGCCTGTGTCCCGTAATCTGGGCAATGCGATAAACGTCAGACTCTCTATTAACTGTGAATGGATTGGGAGGCTCGGTCAGCAGCTGCCCAATTTCCCTCAGAAAGTTTTCTGCTATGCCGATGTCCCTTAAAATGTCTTCCTCAGAAAGCACATTTTCATACTGATTCTGGTGCTCTTCGTTGGCTGCCGCCCTGCCTCGGTACAGGGTCTGTGCCGCCTGAGACGACTGCCCAATTTCTCCACCCAATTGAGTTACTATGGAAGTGCGCAGGGCATGGCTGTCGTGTCGCCAGCCGCGTTGTTGGGCGATGGCCTTCACCGAAGTGGCAACGGCTACCGAGACCTTTTCAGAAGCCTGTAGCCGGTCACCCTCATCCAGATGCAAACGCGATTGCTCGATGAATCGGCGACTCATTTGCATGTAGCTAGCAGGGCTCTGTTCCCCGGGCGGCGGCAAAGGTGTGAGAGGTGACGCCATAACCTCACTTCTGGCGGCTGGGCAGAATTACCGTGGCATTGCCGGGGGTGGTGTTCTGACCCTCGGCGTTTTCCAGCCAGATGGAGCAGTCCACCAGGCGCTGACCGCCTTCTTCGTACTTGCGGGTGACGGTTCCCTTCGCAGTAATGGCATTGCCCGGGGCGTCCATGCCGCGGTACTGGCACTGCAGTCGCTTCAAGGCTCCCTGCGAGCCAATCCAGTCGGTTACCAACTGGCCCAAAAAGGCGCTCTTCAGGGCCCCGTGCAGGATGGGCCCATCCAACTGGTTGCCGATGGCGAAATCCTTGTCATAGTGGATTTCGTAGAAATCGCCGGAAGCTCCGGCGTATTGGACCAACTGGCGGGTGGTGGGTTCCTTTACCAGGGAAGGAAGTTCCATTCCCTCGGTTACGTCTTCCCAGTAAACTTGCTCGGCCATTGGGGTACCTCAGTGGAGTCAGGCGACTATCGCGCCGTTGTGGTGAATCTTCGCTTCCGCGGGCACAGGGTTGGTGGAAGAAAGACTGCCTAATATGCTATCAGGGTATTGGTCTGGGTGGCGACCACCTCGTCGAACTGGTTGGTGTAGGTGGTGATGGTTGTCATAAAAACCATCGTGCCCAGGCGTCCCGTTCGTTCGGAAAGCTCGGCGACCCGCGCCACGGCGGTAATGCGGTCCCCGGGGCGCACCGGCTGGAAGTATTCCCAGTCGCTGCCTCCGTCCAACCGGCGGCTGAAGGAAAGTTCGAAGGGAAGTTCCAGGTTCACTCCCCGCACGGAGCGCAGGAAGGTGGGCGGCGCTACCAGGCTGCCGTAGCTGGACTTTCGGGCGGCGGCCTCGTCGTTATATACGGGGTTGGTGTCGCCGATGGCTTCGGCAAACCGTTGTATATGCCCCTTCTCCACTTCCATCGTCACGGGCTTGCTCTCCACGCCAATAGCTTGCTGGCGCATCTCTTCGGTAAGGAAAGTGGCAGGGGTAGACAAGGCAAAAACCTCCCTTCGGCTATCGGGCAAAAGGATACAACCGGTACCTGGCAGTGTCAAGGAAAGGATCGGTAGGCCGTCCGCCCGACGCCTGCAGGAAAGCGACCAGGCCATAACAACAAATCGCATACAGCCGCCATGTCAGACTTCCACTTCATACCTGCTGAAGTTCAGATACACTCGTTCCGGCATCTGCCAGCAGGTAACCTGCGCAGTGCATTTCTCAGCGGCGCAGGCGTGGAAGAAGATGGGGTGAAGCACGAACCTCCGGTGCTTCCGGACCTCGCGGTTGATGCCGATAGTCGTGCCGATGTGCACCCCCATCGGGTGGTGGCCGAACAGACAGCCTCGACCGGTAACCACGGGGCGAAGGTGTGGACCAGCTGCATAGAAAGGCGTCCTTCGTCAGTTATGTCAGGCATAATGTAATTGAGCCCTTTGATAAAGCCTCAGGCAGGTGAGGCAAAGGGCCGACCTGCCCCGCCTGGAGGCTGATCTTATGATCCCCGTCAACACAGATAATCGGGAACTTTCGACACATTTTTCGGGACTGTATGACCGCCCCTGCTAAAGCCGATTCTTTTGGCGCCTCCCGCGTCCGTCGTGGTTTGCGGTGGCTACGCCGCGGCCTGCTGCTGCTGGTTCTGGCGCTGCTGGTTGCGACCGTGGGCCACGCCGAATTTCGACCCACCGCGCTGGAAATGGCGATGGCGCCCCACCGGTACAGCATCCTGGACTGGGAGTTGAGCCACCTATCTCACAAGTGGACCCATTCCCTCAGCCTGCTGCTACCGGGCCAACACGACCTGACCGAGGCAGAAAGGGGGGAAATGGTGAGGGAGTTTTTTGACCTGGGCCAGGCTCAACGCCGTTTGGAAAGCCAACTCCAGCGCACGGAAATGGGAGGCAGTAGGACACGCGGCAGCGGTAGCATTGCTCCTCCCGCACCGGGAGCGTCTTACCTGCGTGAAGCCTTAGCCAATAACCAGGCGCGAATGGCTGAGCTACTTCCCCACGTGGAGCATACAGTGGAAGAGACACTCGCCAGCATTGCGCAAGAGCAAGGGCTGGAACACCCGCTACTCGGGATCTTCCCACCGGTGGACACCGCCTTTGGCAGTCCTCCTTCCGTGCTGGTCCTTTCGCCGAGGGACCGCATTTACCGTCAGGACGCCTTCCTGCTGCAACCCGGGCTGAAGGATTCGATTAAGGACGAATTGGAAGGGGTGGCCCTGGATACGCAAAACTTGTCGGCGGTAGTGGAACCAACCGGCGGCCTTTCGGTCTATCCCAGCGTGGTAATGGACACCGCTGGACTGCGGTTCGGGCTGGAAGTAGCGGCCCACGAGTGGGTGCATCACTGGCTCTTCTTCCATCCCCTGGGCCGCAACTTTCGCCGAAGCCCGGAGATGCTGACTTTAAACGAAACGGCGGCTACCATCGCTGGCGAAGAACTGGGAGACCTGGCCTATACCGAACTTACAGGCGAGGAAGTTGTCCGGCCCTGGGTGCGGGGTAACCCGGCTGAGTTTGACTTTAGGGCGGAGATGCGGGAGACGCGCTCCGAGACCGAGGAACTGCTGGCCCGGGGCGACATTGAGGGGGCCGAGGCATACATGGAGGAACGGCGCCAAATGTTCGTCGCCGGGGGCTACAACATCCGCAAGCTGAACCAGGCTTACTTCGCCTTCCACGGTTCCTACGCCACCGGAGCGGGGTCGCTCAGCCCCATCGGAGACCAGTTGCGGGAACTGCGCCGCCGTAGCGGTTCGACGGGAGAGTTCCTGAGGACGATGGCCCAGTTCGGCAGCTACGAGGAGTTCCTGGAATCCTGGGAAGGGTTGGACTTGGAAGGAGCAAACAGGGGAGGGGGAATCTTTCGACCAGCGCAAGATGAGCGGGAACGGGAAACACCCCGCTGAATTGAACCAACCGGCATCTGCGCGAACCCCACAGTGTAAGCAGCGCCGAAAGTGATACAATTCCGCCGTCAAGCCAAGATTGCCCAAGACCATTGGGGGTGCAACTTCAGGACGCCGCGCTTAACCCCCCAAGGAGGCCCGCCACGAGTTCACCATTTCCCAAATTCCCGCCCTTTCCACCCGAGTATTTCGGACGTGAGGACGAGAGCGACGACAGTATCTTCTACGTGCAGCCCCGGCTGGTAGTGCATATTGACGACGGGGCCATTGCCGCCGTGGGCAACGTCTTCCGCAGTCTTATACCGCCGGACGCGGTGGTGCTGGACCTGATGAGCAGCTGGCGCTCCCACTGGCCGGCGGGCCATTCCAGGGCCCGTCTGGCCGGGCTGGGGATGAACGCCGTGGAGATGGAGGACAACCCCGATCTGGACGACTACGTTATCCAGGACATTAACGTGGATCCGGTATTGCCCTACGAGGACGCCACCTTCGACGCCGTGGTGATTACGGTGTCGGTCCAGTACCTTACCCGTCCCATCGAGGTGTTCCGGCAGGTGAACCGCATTCTGAAGCCAGGGGCCATCTTCATCGTCACCTTCTCCAACCGGATGTTTCCCACCAAGGCGGTGCGCATCTGGAGGTACTCCACCGACAAGGGCCACCTGGACCTGGTGGCCGCCTACCTCGAAGAGGCCGGCGACTTCGACAACGTCCGAGGGGGACTCACCAATCCCGAAGCCAGCCCCCCAGGCGACCCTTTGTTCGCCGTGGTGGCCAACAAGGTGGCGGCATAGGGCTTTCGTTGGCGCCGTCCCACCCCATACCGGAGACGGGAGCGGGGGATTGTTGGATAGTTTCCCGGCCTAGCCGCCAAGGAAGAAGTCTGCCACGTTGCCCCACTTGGACGTATCGCCACGGTAGATTTCCGTGTAGCCACACTGGGAGCAGGAAACGGTGGTGAACTTCTTGTTCTGCACGTCGAAGAAGCGGGAGAACCCGCCGCCCGTGGCGCGGAACTCGTCGGTGGTGTAGCTGTTGTTGTTGCACTTGACGCAGGCGTAGGCGGTCTGCCGCATGGTCATCCTCAACCCTCCTCACTTCGGCCAACAATAGGTAAACAATGATTCATTGCATTCCAGCCTATCAGCAGGCTGCCAGTTTATCAAGCGCCATTCTGACATAAACTATCGGAAATGTCGTGTGAATACCCTCGTGTTGTTCCATCCGGGTCCCGTCGGCGCTGTCTATCCCAGGCTGCCGATAAACTCCCGCCAGGCTGACACGCACTTCTCGGGTTCGGAGTGCTGCACGTAGCCCGCGGCGTTGGGGATGGCCACCAACTGACAGTTGGGCATCAGTGCTGCCATTCCGGCGGCCCGGTCCGGCGTGTTGGTGTCGCTCTGCTCGGCCACTACAGCCAGGGCCGGAGTGTGAATCTCCGGCAGAATCGGCGACAGGTCTTGGGTGGACAAATACGCCAGGGTTTCCATCACCACCCGGGGTGTGGTCTGCATCATCTGCTCGGCGTACCACCGATTGTGGGCGACGGTAGAAGGGTCGGGGGCGATGCGGCGGTCGGCGGAGCGGCGTACCCACTCCTCTATACCATGGTCGCGTATCAGGTCGTGATTTTCCAGGTACTGGGGCGCGCCCACGAACTTGTAGGGGGAAGTGCAGGTGGTGACGGTGTGCAGCCGCTCGGGATGTTCGTAAGCGAACTGCAGGGCCACCGTGCCGCCCACCGTCTCGCCTATCAAATGCACCTTGTCCAGTTCCAGGTGGTCCAGCAGGCCCAGCAGGTCGGTGGCAAAGCCACTCAGGGACCAGTCGTAGCCCTCCGGCGGCACACTGGAACGGCCAAAACCTCGGGCGTCCAGGCGTATTACCCGGTACTGGCGGGCCAGCAGGGGCACCCAGGCATACCACAGCCGGCCGTTCTTGGCGTTGCCGTGGTGCAACACCACCGTCTCCGGCGTGCGCCAGGGATCGGTGTAGTCATCATCGTCATAGTACATTTCCAGGTTGTCGGGCAAACTTACCGTGGGCATAGCGGCCTCCTTCTCCAGCTCTAATATCCACGAATCCGCCGCGGCGGACTAATGTTCACTAATGGATTCTGTCTCGCACGTCATTGTGTATTGGTGTCTTTTGGCGTAACAGGCGATTGTTGCCCCGTGGCGCACACCGGTAATAAACAGCACCCTTCGCACACCGGAGTCTTCCTGCAGGCACGGCCGGCGTGGTGGTCCAGCAGGGCGTGAAATTCGTTGAACAGGGGCACGTCGGCGGGAAGACTGTCGTGGAACATGGCCTGCCAGTCAGCGTACTTGGGGCGGCTCACCTCCGGCGCCATGCCCAGCCGCTCCAGAATGCGGGTGGTGTAGGTGTCGATAACAAAAGACGGCTTGGCGGCGGCGTAGACCAGTATGTCGTCCGCCGTTTCCGGCCCGATGCCATGGATTGCCAGCAGTTCCTGTCTCAGGGACGCCGTTTCCTTGTCAAACATGTGGTCCAGGTCGCCGTCGTACAGTTTCACGACGTGGGCGGCGAAGGCCTTCAGCTTGGCGGCCTTGGCGTTGAAGTAGCCGGACGGCCGGACGATTTCCGCCAGTTTCTCGGGCGGGCAATCATGAATGGCCTGGAAGGACCAACAGTTGGCCGCATTCAGGTTAGCCAGCGCCAGTTCAACGTTCTTCCACGAAGCCGCCTGGGTCAGGATGGCCCCGATGATGACGTCAAAAGGGCCTTCCCCGGGCCACCAGCCTCGGGTCCCGTAGGCTTCCAGGAGCCGGCAATATATTTCGGTGAGAGTGGGGGGACTAAAGGGAACGCCGTTGTCGCTCATCGTCCCGCCTCAGAGCCGTACCGGAATGCGATCGGCCAGCGTAATTTCTTGGGGACTGATGGAACAGCGGTAGGCCAGCACATCCACGCCCGCGGATTTAGCCTTCCGCAGCGTCCTACCGAACTCCGGGTCCGACTCATCGTGGGGCGACAGGCAGGCGGCATCGCTGCGCTGCACCACGAAAATGGCGCCGGCCCGGTAACCCTCGGCCGCCGCCTCAATAAGGGTGTGCAGGTGTTTCACGCCCCGGGTGGTGGGTGCGTCAGGAAACAGGGCCACGCCGCCGTCCTCGACCAGCGTTACTGACTTGGTTTCCAGGTAGCAGCGGCCCGACCGCCCATCCAGGGCCAGGTCCAACCGGCTCTCGCCGTAGGTAACCTCGCGCCGCACCTCCGGGTATTCGACGAACTGCTCCAGCCGACCTGCCGCCAGGGCCTCGGCCACCAGGCCATTGGGCAGCCGCGCGTCGGCGGAAACCAGGGTGTGGCCCAGGTCCACCAGGGCGAGGTCGTAGCGGGTCTTGCGGTGTTCCCCGGGGGCCGGGGCCAGCAGCAGGCGACGGCCCGGCTCGAAGAGTTCCCGCAGCCGGCCCGAGTTGGCCACGTGCACCGTCTCCTCCCGTCCCGCCACATCGGCCAGGGCGGCAAAACGGTTGAGGCGGACGATGAAAAAGCCCTCTTCCAGGTCAGGGTGCAGTTTCACGGAGTCTTCGGCTCCAGGACTGGGCTGCGGCTATAGTAGCAATCGCCGTTATCGGTGGCAAACCGGTAAGTTCGCGGCCGACAGGCTTCGGCGGATTTTATACTGCATAAGCACAGAGAACGCGGAGTTACGCAGAGAGCCTCTGCGAACCTCTGAGTAGCTCTGCATCTCTGCGGTGAAGGGAATGATGAAATTTAAGGGTACGCAAGGCCACGGTTAAAGGTGCATCGGCCCCCTCATGCGGGCTATAATGTCAGCCAACCTGGAGGAAACCGCAATGCCCACCTACCTGGAAAAGTTTGACCTGGCCTGCGAGGCCAACCGCAGCTTGGTCTGCGTCGGCCTGGACCCGGAACCTTCGCGACTGCCCGTAGACGACGTGCTGGACTTCAACCGCGCCATCATTGAGGCCACTGCCGACCTGGCGGCCGCTTACAAACCTAACCTCTCCTTCTACGAAGCCCTGGGCATTCCCGGCCTTCAGGCGCTGGAGGGAACGGTCCGGTTCATTCGCGAGGCTGCGCCCAGCGCCCTGATAATTGGGGATGCCAAACGGGGAGACGGTGGACCTTCGGCAGCGGCATACGCCCGGGCTATGTTCGGTGTCTGGGGCTTCGACTCGGTGACGGTCAATCCGTGGGGTGGAGGCGATACGATACGGCCATTCCTGGAGGACGATGGCAGGGGCGTCTTTGTTTGGTGCCGCGGTTCCTACGATAGCGCCGCAGACCTCCAGGACATGGAGATAATGTCGCCCTTCGGTAGGACGACTATGTATGAGCATGTGGCCCGTACCTCAATGGATTGGTCCAGCAGGGAAAACGTGGGCCTCGTGGTGGGAGCAACCGTACCGAAACAGTTGGCCGCCGTTAGGCAAATCTGCCCGGACGCGCCCTTTCTGATTCCTGGCATCGGTGCGCAGGGCGGAGATTTGGAAGCCTCAGTCCGCTACGGGGTGAATGCCGGCGGCCGGCGGGCGGTAATCAACTCCTCCCGCGGCATCATCTACGCCTCCGCGGGGGCAGATTTTGCCCAAGCGGCCCGCAAGGCCACCGCCGTCCTGCGGGACAAGATTAATGAAATACTGGAAACCGAGGGCAAGGGATGGCGCTAGAAGTAAACATCGGCGACCAGGTGCGTTTGAAAAAGCAGCACCCCTGCGGCGGCTACTACTGGCGGGTTACCCGTTTGGGCGCAGACATTGGCCTGCTATGCCTCGGTTGCCGCCGCCATGTAATGCTGCCCCGACCTCAGCTGCAACGACGGGTGAAGGAAGTGGTGCCGACGGAAGCAATCGCTGGCGAAGACCACGGTGCGGGCTGACCAAGGGAGTCCCAGTTGATACAGGCTTACTGGGAAAGCAGCCTTGGTCACCGTTAACCGTATTGCTGGTGCTTGAATAAGAGGTGTAGCCGGGAAGAAGTCAGACAAAAGCGGCGAGGGGCGGGTTTCAAACCCGCCCCTGCTTTTGTTCTTAACTGGAAGCCTCTCTACCGGCCAATCTGCACCATGTCCCCGTTTCTGCCGGCCGGCGCCACCTGTCCATCTGCTTCCCACTCTTCCAGGTGGACTTGGAAATCGCTGAGGTGCTTGACCAGCGTGTCCATAAAGTTGCGGACGGCCCGGCCCAGGAACTTGCCTCGGAGGGTGCAAACGCCCAGCACGTTGGGCGAGAAAATGTGCTCCAGGGACACGACGCCCAGTTTGTTGTGGTCTTCCGGATGCAGGGTGAAGTCATTGCCGATGGCTACACCCATGCCGATTTCAACGTATTGTTTCACAGACTCGGCGTGGTCCACCGCCAGCACCACGTCGAACCGGACGCCACTGTCCTTGAAGGCCTGTTCCAGGTTGCGGCGGGTCAAACTCTCCGGGCTTGAGAGAATCAGCGGCCAATTTGCTATATCCTCCAGTTCAATGGGGTGTTTCTGGAGCAACTGGTGCCCTGGAGGGGTCAACAGTACTACCTTGTAGTCGAACAGCTTGAAGAATTCCAGAGAAGGCTCGTCAATGGGAGGAGGAGAGGTAATGGCCAGGTCCAGTTCTCCGGACCTAACTAACTGTATCAGGGTGGTGTAGGGACGGGCGGTAAGCTGCAGGCGGACATCGGGGTAGAAATCCAGGTAAGACTGGATGGGTTTGGGCAGGTGGTGCGTAACCACGTCCGGATAGGCCCCTATGTGCAGGGAACCCCTCCGCTCCGTGTAATCCATCTGCGTTTTCAGGGTATCCACCGATTCTACTATTGGGGTTATCAACTCTAGGAATATGGAGCCTTCAGAGGTCAGCTGAATCGGCCGCTTTATCCGGTCAAAAAGGGTAATGCCGAACTCGTCCTCCAGCTTGCGCAAGTGGGTAGTTACGGTAGGCTGACCCAGTTCAAGCTTTCGCGCCGCCTTCGACACGCTGTGCAATCTCGCCACGTGGTAAAAACTGATAATCTCCCGCAGCTCCATAATGGCCTGTTACCTCTCATGGATTTAGGACATATAATACATCGATATAAAATATTATACAATATCGCTTGACAAAATAATAATATCTCTTGAGAATTAGGAACGCCGGAAAGAAGGTGAAACTCGCCGGTACCGGGTTTTGTTCCTGCCACCTTTGACTCAACGTGCCAGGAGGGACAGGGCTAATGGCTTTCGTTATTACTGAACCCTGTATCGGGGTCAAAGATGCTTCCTGTGTTGAGGTCTGTCCAGTGGACTGCATCCACACTGACGACGCCGAGGAGATGTACTTCATCAATCCGGACGACTGCATTGATTGCGCCTACTGCGAGTCGGCCTGCCCGGTTAACGCCATTTTCGACGAATTCACGGTGCCCGCTGCCATGCGGGAATACGTACAAAAAAACCGGGCCTTTTTCCGGAAGTAACTCACAGGAACCCGGGGCACACTTCCTGGAAGAGCCCCGCAGCCATTACCTCCGGCGACCCCTAGAGAGCAGAATTTCCCTCACCGGTCGGGCCCCAGTATCATTCTTCACCGGGCGCTCATTTCCATGGGCGTTCAGCGCCGCCGCAAACAACCTCCAGCCCGCCGACCGCCAGCCAGCTGACTGAAGGGTACAGGTAACCCCAACCCGGCGACGGCAAAGGGGTTCGCTTGGAGCTTTTTCTACTAGTCCTCCGCCGACTTAACGTTATCGGCAACTTCAAGGAACTGGGCACCGACCGCCAGCGCAAGGAAACCCTCATCGGCCTGGCCGCCACACAACTGATGGTGCAGTTGGCCAGCATGCCCATTGCCCTGGTCATCCCCTCGGTAGCCCGCCATTTCGACGTAAACGTGGCTGAAGCCGCCTGGATGGTGGTTATCCGCCTGCTGATGCTGGGCAGTACCGTCTTCCTGGCGGCCCGCCTGGGTCAGAAGTACGGCCATGCCAGGGTCTACTTCGTAGGCGCCATCGTCCTGTCGGGCGGTAGCGTCATGGCAGCCACCTCCTTCTCTACCACCCAACTCATCCTGTGGAGTGGCCTGGTAGGCGTCGGGGGCGCCATGGTGACCGCCAACTCCAATGCCATCCTGGCCATGGTCTTTCCGGCCGACGAACGCGGACGGGCTTTCGCGGTGCCGGTGGTTGCGGCCCGCTTCGGCACTCTCATTGGTCTGGGCTTGTTTGGCCTGTTTCTCCAGTTTTTCAGCCTGCAATGGGGCTGGAGGCTGGTCTTCCTTACCTCCCTGCCCATCGGTTTGCTGGCCATACGGTGCAGCTACCCCCTGCTGAAATACCACGCCCAGCAGAATGCTGAAGAAATGAAGCAGGTCTCCATCAACTACATCGGCGCCACCATGATGGTAGCCACCCTGGGGACATTCATACTTTCAGGCCTGCACATCCACGAGGGAGCGGAGTCATTCACCACGCCAGACGCCCTCAGCTACCACATCCCCATGCACCTTTTGTTCTTCGCCTGCCTGGGACTGTTCTTTGTCATTCAGCAGCGGAGCGCCGACCCCTTCGTAGACTTCGGCTATTTCAAGCATAAATACTTCTCCATGGCCCTGTTTACCAACACTTGCTTCCACCTGTCCATGCTGGCGGTAACAACCCTGATACCCATCCTGGTGGAAAACGGGTTGGGCCAGCCGCCCATCTTCGTGGCCCTGGTACTGCTGCCCAACCAGGTGCTTGGGCTGTTCCTGCCCACGCTTGGCGGCTGGATTCACGACCGGTACAACCCCTTGTGGTTGCGCCCAGCTTCGCTGATTCTCATTGCCTCCGGCTTTTTCCTGGCCGGCTTCTTTGCCGACGACATTCCCGTGCTGGCCTTGCCGATAATGCTGCTGCCAATCGCCATCGGCTCCAATTTGTTCAACTCGCCCAACAATGCCACGGTGATGAACTCCCTGCCAGAGAACCGCAGCTTCGCATCGGGAATGCTGGAGACCACCCGGCAAATGGGCCACTCCATCGGCACCACTATCAGCGCCACGGTGCTGGGGTTGGCCCTGCCGGTGGCCATTGACCTGCTGCCGTCGGTAGAGGCCCAGGTGCATTACATGAGTGGATTCCAGATCGCCGCCTTGTCCGTCGTTGGGATTATGTTGTCCGGCGGCATTGTCGCCATCTTCCAGCGTACTCCCAAGGCCAGGCAGGCCCCGCCCAGGGCAGCGCCCGCGCCCCAGCCCGGTGGCGACAACTGAGTCTTTTCCCCTTCCACGAGGGGACACGAAGCAGGGGCAGGCCTGCTCCTTCGTGTTTCTTGGTTCCTGCCTGGCCGAAAGTGACATTGCGGCCCCGCTGTACAGGAGAAGCAAAAGGTTGACAGCGTCCGCCCAAGATCGTAGTCCTTTAGACGAGTTGCTTCGGATAGTGTCCGGCAGGAATGCAGAACTAAGCCCGCAAGACTTGGGATTTCGAAGGGGTCAGGTTACGGAGAAGACCACTTGAAGGGGAACGACGACCGCCTCAATAGGGGCTTTTTGAGGAACTGGGCCGGAGGCGCACTCATTTCTATATTGGGCCTGATGGCGCTGGCTTGCGGGAATTCACAACTTCCCGCTACCCCGTGGCCAGTGACACCTCCAACCGCCGACGCCCAGCTTGAGAAGGACTTGGCCGCACTCCCGGCGCCGAAGGACACAAACACTACGGGTGCCGAGAACACCGCGATGCCGGAGTATCCTCCAACCGCCGCCGCGCCGAAGGAACAAGATCCGGACTCATCCCCGTCGCCTACGCACACACGAACCCAGGATAGCGAGGCGACGGCGACGGTCAAGAAGCGAGCTACAGTGACCAGGCAAACCACTCCGACGGTCTCCAATACTCCGGACTTGGGAGAGACCGGGACCTCCGATGTTCCGGTCACCGAAGCCGCGCAGGAGGACAGGGAGCCGGCCACACCCGCTGCTCCGACGGCCACAAACGTGCCGGACCGCCCCGATCTCTACTTTCTGGCCGAGACGCCGGAACACATGGCTTATGTTTACTGGTCCTGGGAAGGCGCGGCCGATGGCGAAGGAAAGGAGGTCACCGGATTCCAGGAGTTGGTAACAGAGTTCACTATCCACAACGACGTAACGCTCCTGGGCGACCACGGGCTGTACCTGATGCTGGCCTATGGTTCCATAAACGGCCAGGATTACTATTTCGGCCTGCAGACCGATGTCCATTCCCCCGAGCCGCCCTTCCGGCGGGGCAAGGGGCTCTTATTCTCGCGGTGGGGCACCCGGGACCTGGCCAACGCGCGCTATTCACAGGAGGAAGGCTGGAGGGAGTCGTCGGGCCACGAAGGGGACTTTATAGGTGTCCGCCGCTCCTACGGGTGGGGAGTTGGAGATTATCGCGTCACCCTGGCGCCAGATGGAGAACCCAATGAGGACGGCGCATGGATGAGTCTGTGGATTACCGACATTGAATCCGGCGACACCACCTGGGCCGGCTCGCTGAAGTTTCCGGCCGCTGACGGGTCTGCGATCATTAGCCCGGCGTCCTACTCGACCGTCGAGATTTACGGCAGGAGAATCAGGCCAATTGAAATCCCGCAGTGGCACGTGAGCATCAAGAGACCCGAGGGAGACGGTGTGAAAGCCACCGGCGCTGTGACGGGATATTCCCCCTTCTATGGTCAGATAACCAACAACGAGGCAAACTATAACCAGGAGACGCAGGAGATTCATCTCAAGGTCGGAGGAGACACCTCCAGGAAAACCGAGCAAGAAAAGATCCCCTTTGAGGACACAGCAGAGGGCGCCGGGTAGCCCCCAGGGGTGAAGGTTTCCCCTGACCGGGCATACGTTGGAGCGGTTTCGGCCCGAGCCGGAGATGAAGAAGCGGGAAATCCCGAGATCCGCAAGTCTCCTCCGGCTCGCCGCGGCGTAATGGACAGTGTTTTCCGGTTTTCGATTGAAGTGAAGAGCTTTGCCAGACGAGGCCGGGGCGGGTAAACTAGGCGGGCAAATTCCAGCCAACATCTGGACAATCCTTGAGCGATAGAGGTAATGAAACATGGCCCTGTTTCTACGGGACGAAGAGGTAAACCAGTCAATAAATATGGACGAAATGTTGGTGGCCATCGAGGAGATGCAGCGCCACTACGGCCAGGGCGAGGTGATGAACCTGGGAAGACGCAAGATTATCGCCCCGGGCGGCTTGCTGTCGGTTATGGGCGGGGGCCTTTTCTACGACGGCATTCTCGGTGTCAAGACTTACACCGTGGTGCAGGGCAAGTACTCCTTCCAGGTGAGTATCTACAACGCCGACACCGGCGAGTTGATGTGCTACACCCAGGCCAACCGGCTGGGCCAGCTACGGACCGGCGCCACCACGGGTGTCGCCGTCAAGCACCTGTCCAACCCCGACGCGGCCACCGTGGGAATCATCGGCACCGGCTACCAGGCTCCCACCCAGTTGGAGGCGGTCAGCAAAGTGCGCAACATCCGGAAGGTCAAAGCCTACAGCCGCACGGCCGAACGTCGCGACGTTTTCGCCCAAGCCATGACCAACTCCCTGGGGGTGGAGGTGGACTCGGTGGACAGCAGCGAGGAGGCCGTATCCGGCAGCGACATCGTCATCTGCATCGCCGCCGCGATGGACCCGGTGCTGCAGGGGGAGTGGCTGTCCCCCGGGGCAACGGTCATCGGGGCCGGCCCCACCACCTGGCGAGCCAGGGAGGTGGACGATGCCACCTTCGCCCGCGCCGCCAAAATCTTCGTGGACTCGCCGGAGCAGGCCCCAATAGAAGTGGGGGATATGGCCGGAGCGGTGGACCGAGGCATTCTCCAGTGGAGCCAGCTTCAGGAACTGCGCCATGTGGTATCCGGCTCCGTATGCGGCCGCGACAGCGCCGACCAGATCATCTACGCCAAGCTGATGGGTACCGGCGTGGCCGACGTAGCCGCCGCCAAGCTGGCCCACGACAACGCCAAGACCAGGGGGCTGGGAATGGAAATGGAGTGGTAGAAAATAATACGACCGTGATAGAGGATAGTGGAAAGCGGTTCCACGAGGAGATGCTACGAATTTACGACGAAGCGGCGGAGCTTGGATATCGGCCTACCTACTTCCTCCGCATGGTCAGGGAACGGGGTGGGTTGGATGCCGCCAAACAGTTGCTTAAAGGGAATGAACTTTCCAACTGACTGATAAGGCTTTGGGAATTAGGACGGTTAGACCTATCCATGGAAGCACTAGTTCAGGCAGATCCCTGGTCAACTCTCTTTACTTATGAAGAACTGACCCAGGCGCGTCAGAGGCTCGAACAGTTGGGCTATGGGGAAAGGTAAACCAAGTCGTCAATAGCTCCCAAATTTTTCTGCGCAGTCGCCTCTATCTTTTCGGAAGCACCTACGGCCACAAAATCCACCCCGTCCGCTCCGTCCTAGCGCGGAACAGGTGGCCGCCGCCGGTTGTAACGTAGAGTGTCTTCATGTCGGCGTCGCCGAAGCAGCAGTTGGTGGCCCGCTCCACGCGGATGGGGTGGGTTTCCAGCACCCGGCCCTGGGGTGAGAATACGTAAATCATGGGGCCAGGGCCGCCCGACTCCCAACCGGCGCAGGCAATGATGTTGCCGTCGGTGTCCAGGGTCATGCCATCCACGCCCCGCTGGGCGCCCAGGTGGTCCACCCCGAAAGTGTGCAGAGACACGTACTCGCCCAGCGACCCGTCGTCGTGGATGGGGTAGGCGCGCAGTTCCCGAACGCGGTCCAGGCCGTAATCGCTCTGGGCCACGTACAGAGTCTTCTGGTCGCGAGAGATAAGGATGCCGTTGGGGCGGGTGATGTCGAAAGTTACCCGGTTCAGCTCGTAGTCGCCGTCGTCCTTGGGATCCAGCCTCAGCACAGACATGTGGTCCAGTTCCTGGGGGCCGCTGTCGCCGATGCCGCTGTGGGGATCGGTGAACCAGATGCGTCCCGAACGGTCCACCACCAGGTCATTGGGATTGTTGTGCCGCTTCCCGTCCAGCATGTGGGGCAGCGACGTAACAGTCTGCCCATCCTTCTCAAACCGGACGATGCGCCGCCCGCCCTGCTGGCAACCGAACAGGTTTCCGGAGACATCGAAGCACAACCCGTTGACGTGGTTGACGCCGTTAAAGTATTCGGTGGTTTCGCCCGTACCCGGGTCATACCGCATTAGGCGACTTTCGGGAATGTGGGTGAAGATAACAGCCTCGCCGTCCCACACCGGACCTTCCGTGGTGCCGCCGTAGGGCCCCGCTACCAGTTCAAAGTCCCAACTCATGATGAAAGACCTCCTGGTTGGTGGTGGGGTTAAAGGATTTGTTGACGGGGTCCAAATCTAGGCGGGAACTTCCCGAACTTCTCCCGGCTTCATTCCATCCAGTGCAGCTCTAATGTCTTTGATTCTCAATTGCACTCTAGGCCACCTGTTTGAGAGCAAGGCTATGACGGCTATTTGCCTGTTGGTCATGTTCTGTTGGTAACGCATGCTCTGATCGGCGGTTATCATAATCTCGTAGCCTTCTCGTTCCGCATTGTCCAGCAAGTTGCCATTTCTGACTTCAACCCAGCCCTTTTCTCTGGCGGTGTCCACAGTGTGTTCCGTGAGGTAACGACGCAAGGGTTCCGGAACGTTGACGTCAAACAGGATTCTCATGCTTTATTTTTGAGTCAAGGTTTTCCACGACGTACTCCAGAACAGCCTCTACCTGCCATCTTTCCGCCACAGGAAACCAGTCCAGGAACTCTTCGATAGTGGCTCCCTCGGCCAGGTTCCCGAACAGGGCCGAGACCGGCAGGCGGGTCCCGGTGAAGACCCATGCGCCGCCTACTCTTCCCGGCTCGCTTTCCACAGCCGGACACTTACTCCAATCCATCATCGGTTGCCCTCCATTGCTTCCATTTAGCCTTCCAATTGTGGGCGCTCGAACGTTGCTTGTCGGTACATTGTCCGACATCGGGCCAACGTAGTCTACCTCAGATCAAGTAATGGTGTTTCATAACGGCCTTCGGCGCAAAGAAACGGGGCAGCCAGTGTGGCTGCCCCTACGTAACTCCCTGCATTCGGCCACCCTGCGGGGGACGAAGTATGCTTCCGTTACCCCTCAACCGGCTTCAGGTAAGCGTCGATCTGCTCGATGTTGTAGCTGCCCCGTTGCATCAGCAGGGCCTCCACAGCGGCCCGGGCGGTGTCCAGGGAAGTGAAGCAGGGGATGCGGCGGTCCACTGCGGCGCGGCGGATGTAGTAGCCGTCCCGCATTACCGACGTGACGCCGGACAGGGTATTGACCACCGCCGCTACAGTCCCATCGTTAATCACGTCCACCACGTTGGGGTAGGACTCGGTGAGCAGCTTGGTAACCATGGTTGCCGGCATACCGGTGGCCTGGATCATAGCCGCCGTACCCTCGGTGGCGTACAGTTTGCAGTCGGCCTCCAGCAGTTCCCTTATCAAGGGAAGGGCCTCGGCCTTGTGCTGGTCGGCGATGCTCAGCAGCACCCCGTCGCCCCGCTTCAGGCTCAGGCTGGCCGCCATCAGCGCCTTGGACAGGGCCCCGGGGAAATCGCGGTCGATGCCCATGACCTCGCCGGTGGACTTCATTTCCGGCCCCAGGTAGGAGTCCACTCCCACCAACTTGGACATCGAGAAGACGGGCGCCTTGATGGCCGCCAGCTTTTGGCGGGGCCACAGGCCGCCTGAATAGCCCATCTCCGCCAGGGTCTCTCCCAGCATGACTCGGGTGGCCAGGCTGGCTACGGGTACGCTGGTAACTTTGGATATGAAGGGGATGGTGCGGCTGCCCCGGGGGTTCACCTCAATGATATAGACGGTAGTCTCCGAGTCGTCCGTAGGCGAGTGGGGACTGCGGTAGGCGCTGCCGCCCTGGATGACAAACTGGATGTTCATCAACCCCCGCACGCCCATGGCCAGCCCGATGCGGGTGGCATAGTCCACCAGCGTGTCCACTTCCTGCTCGGTCAGGTTCAGACCGGGGTAGATGGCCATGGAGTCGCCGCTGTGGACTCCGGCCCGCTCGATGTGTTCCATGATGCCGGGGATCAGCACCTGCTCCCCGTCGCAGATGGCGTCCACCTCGCACTCCTTGCCTTCCATGTAGTGGTCCACCAGCACCCGCCGCTCCGGCGTAACTTCGGTGGCCACCGTCAGGTACCGCACCAGTTCCGATGCGTTCTGCACGATTTCCATGGCCCGACCGCCCAGTACGTAGCTGGGGCGCACCACCACCGGATAGCCGATGTTCTGGGCCACCTGCAGGGCCTCGGAGACCGACGCCACCGATGCCCCCGGCGGCTGGGGTATGCCCAGGCGGGACAGGAACTCCTCGAACCGCTGCCGGTCCGACGCTATGTCAATGGCGTCGGCGCTGGAACCCAGAATGGGCAACCCCGCGTTGGCCAGGGCCTGGGACAGGTTGATGGCCGTCTGCCCGCCGAACTGCACCACCGACGGCGGGGGATCATCGTCCACCGTCTCGTTGTCTATGATGTCCCGCACCGCCTCTTCGTCCAGCGGCTCAAAGTAGAGCCGATCGCTGGTATCGAAGTCGGTGGACACTGTCTCCGGATTGGAGTTGATCATCACGCTGGAAACGCCGGCCGAAGAAAGGGCCCAAGCGGCGTGGACGCTGCAGTAGTCGAACTCGATCCCCTGCCCAATGCGGATGGGGCCGCTGCCGATCACTATGGCCTTTCTGCCAGGCAGGGGCGGAGCTTCATTCTCCTGCTCGTAGGTGCTGTAATAGTAGGGCGTAACCGCCTCGAATTCGGCGGCGCAGGTGTCCACCATCTTGTACACCGGCCGCAGATCCCAGCGGTGGCGCAGGTCCCGCACCTGCTCCGGCAGCATGTCGGCCAGGGTGCCCACCTGCACGTCGGAAAACCCCAGCCGCTTGGCCCGGTACAGCAGGTCCGGTGTCAAAGTCTCCCCCAAGAGCCTACGTTCCATGTTGACGATGCGCTGCATAGCGCTGATGAACCAGGGATCGACGTAGGTCTTCCCCAGCAGTTCGTCGGCGGATGTGTTACGACGCAGGGCAGACATCATGGCCCACAGGCGCAGATCGTTGGGCTCCAGCAGGCCCTCCGCGTCCCGCCCCGACTTCTGGCCCTCGGCGGCGACGCCCTCCCACAGCAGGGTGCGATTGCCGATCTCCAGGGAGCGAGTGGCTTTCTGCAACGCCGCCTCAAAGGAGCGGTCAATGGCCATCACCTCGCCGGTGGCCTTCATCTGGGTAGTAACCTGGCGGTCGCCGTTGGGGAACTTGTCAAAGGGCCAGCGGGGAATTTTGACCACGCAGTAGTCCAGGGCAGGCTCAAAGGCCGCGCCCGTTTTGCCGGTGACGGCGTTGGGAATCTCGTGGAGACGCTTGCCCACGGCGATTTTGGCCGACACCCGGGCAATGGGATAGCCGGTGGCCTTGCTGGCCAGGGCCGAACTGCGGCTGACCCGGGGGTTCACTTCGATGATGTAGTAGTCGGAGTCCGGCTCCCAGTGGGCCTGCAGCGCCTCAGCCACCCGGGGATGGGGTCGCAGGGCCATCTGGATATTGCAGCCGCCCTCGATTCCCAGGCCCCGGATAATCTTCAGGCTGGCCGTGCGGAGCATCTGGTACTCCTTGTCGGTCAGGGTCTGGCTGGGGGCAACCACGATACTGTCGCCGGTGTGGGCGCCCATGGGGTCCAGGTTTTCCATGTTGCAGACGGTGATGCAGTTGTCGTCGCCGTCCCGTATAACCTCGTATTCGATCTCCTTCCAACCGACCAGGGAGCGTTCCAGCAGCACCTGGGAAATGGGACTCAAGGCCAGGCCCGTCTGGACGATCTCTTCAAACTGCTCCAGGGTGTTGGCAATACCTCCGCCGGTGCCGCCCAGGGTGTAGGCCGGGCGCACCACCAGGGGAAGCCCCATGTTGTCGCAGTATTCCCTCGCTTCTTCGATGGAATTAACGGTGCGATTGGGGGGTTCAGGTTCGCCGATGTCGTGCAGGAAGTTGCGGAAGAATTCCCGGTCCTCCGCCTTGCGGATGGTCTCCAGGGGAGTGCCCAGCAGCCGCACGTTGTACCGATCCAGCACCCCGGCGTCGGACAGGGCCACCGCCAGGTTCAAGCCCGTCTGGCCGCCCAGGGTGGGCAAGACACCCTGGGGCCGTTCCCTGGCGATGATGCGCTCAATTACCTCCACGGTCAGGGGTTCGATGTAGACGTGGTCGGCAATGTCGGTGTCGGTCATTATGGTGGCCGGGTTGGAGTTGATCAGCACCACGGAGATGCCCTCTTCCCGCAATGCCTTGCAGGCCTGGGTTCCCGCGTAGTCAAACTCGGCGGCCTGGCCGATAACTATGGGGCCGGAACCGATGACCAGTACCTTTTCCAGTGGCGGCGTCGTGCTATCCAAATCGTTGCTCAAGCGCTCTTGCGTCCTCCGGTTTGCATAGGACATTCACAAGGAGACATAGAGAATCAGGGTTACACAGAGATCATCTGCTTGCATCTGATTCTCCGATTCTCTTTGTGAAGAAATCGTATAGTTGACCCTAAAACGTCGGAAGGCGGCCCGGCAACTGCATCAGCCCACGGTCGTACAGGGCGTTGATCATCTGGCAGCAGAAAGAGCCGTAATAGACGCCGTCAAAGTCCAGCTTCGCCATGCCCGGGTAGTCCTGCTCCGCCCGGGGCGGCACCCGAAAATTGACGGTATCGTTGCCCGTCTTCTGCACCTCGATGCAGCCCACCGGCTCCTCGTAGACCTTGCTGTTGCGCAGGTCCACCAGCTTTACGTTAAGCTCCCAGCGGCTGCCCAGCCTCGCCCGACTTACCGATGCAAGCTGGTAGCCGAAATTGTTGTACTCAAT
This sequence comes from Dehalococcoidia bacterium, assembly GCA_964291565.2. Taxonomy (GTDB): domain Bacteria; phylum Chloroflexota; class Dehalococcoidia; order Lucifugimonadales; family UBA3495; genus Bin22. The sequence continues at coordinate 2,048,642 of OZ219949.1, read as the reverse complement.
GCGGGGCACCACCTGGTCCAGCAGCCCAAGCATGTTGGACAGGCTGATGGGCAGGTCCGCTTCTACGCCTTCCTCAACCAATACCATTGAAAAGGTGGACATAGTAACCCTCCTAATACTGCAGTGATGACTCTATGTAACAACGGTCGTGGCAGTGTGGAAGGTATATCGTCCTCCAACGTACCACCAACCCGTACTTTGCCGGCCTGGAAGCCGGTCCCAATCTCTCCTCCCTATCACCCCCCACAAGCGCGGATTAGTGGCTGAAATCCTTCACCATATCTAGAAACTCGTCAAAAATGTACTCGTTGTCCCTGGGCCCGGGCGATGCCTCAGAATGGTACTGGATGGTGAACAGGGGCATGTCCCGGTGGCGGGTTCCCTCAACCGTCTGGTCGTTCAGGTTTATGTGGGACACCTCCAGCCCCGGGGGCAGGGTGTCCGGGTCTACGGCAAAGCCGTGATTCTGGGCGGTGATATAGACTCGTCCGGTGGCCAGGTCCTGCACCGGATGATTGCCTCCCCGGTGGCCGAAGGGCAGCTTGTACGTACTGCCACCCAGGGCCCTCGCCGTAAGCTGGTGGCCCAGACAGATGCCCATCACCGGCACCCGGCCCAATATTTGCCGCACGTTGCCCACCACGTAATCCAGCAGTTGCGGGTCCCCCGGCCCCGGCGAAAGCAGGATGCCGGAAGGATTCATGGCCAGCATGTCCTCGGCGGAAGTTTCCGCCGGCACTGCGATTACCTCGCAACCCCGCTGCCGCAGCAATCGCAGGATGTTGTATTTCAGTCCCACGTCGGTTACCAGGATGCGGTGTCTGGATTCAACTCCTTCCTGACTCTCTGAGCCCGCGACCAAGGTTGGCCGACTAATACTTCCATCGGCGCGCAACGCCAGGGTTTCCAACTTGACGGGCTGTCCGTCCCAACTGTATTCGTCCTCCGTTGTAACTGTCCTCACCAAATCCTGGTCGTCGTACCGGGGCATTTCGGCCAGTTGGGCCGCCGCCGCTTCCGGATTGCCGGTGGTGATGAGACCCATCATCACGCCCCGCTCCCGCAGGCGGCGGGTGATGGCCCGGGTGTCCACCCCGCAAATGCCGGTGATGCCCTGGGACTTCAGGTATTCGTCCAGGGTGCGGTCGCTGCGGCCGTGGCTGGGTTCGTCGCAGTGCTCCCTGACGATGAACCCGGCCACCCTGATTTTGGCCGATTCAAAGTCCTGGGGATTGATACCGTAGTTGCCCACCAGGGGATAAGTCAAGGTAACCAGCTGACCGGCATAGGACGGATCGGTAAGGACCTCCTGGTAACCCGTCATGCTGGTATTGAAGACCACTTCGCCGTGGCCCTCCACCCGGGTGCCCATGGACTCGCCCCGGTGGACCGACCCGTCCTCCAGCACCAGGTAAGCCGGAACGGAACTCTCGCTATCGGAAGTTGCCAATGTTCAGAACCCCTTTTTTGTCTTGGAGTCCACGAAGCCGCCGCCGCGGACTAATGTTCACTGATAGTTATTCGTGGCGAATCGTGGATAACTCACTCTCTACACGCCGAAATCCTGGTGGACCAGGCGACCTTCCACCATAGTTGCCATCACCCTGCCTTTCAGGTTGACACCCTCGAGTGGCGTGTTCCGTCCCTTGGATGCGAACTGGTTGGTATCAACCGTCCATTTCAGGCTAGGGTCAAAAAGCACCAGGTCCGCCGGGGAACCGGCTTCCAGGGTGGCGTACTGTTCGAAACTGGGCCCAAGCACCCGCGCCGGGCCCACTGTCAGGCGGTCCACCAGGGCGCTCATGGATATGCGCCCACCATGGACCAGCGAAAGCAGCGACCCCAGGGCCGTCTCCAGCACACTGATTCCGAAGGACGCCTCCTCGTAGGTTACCTCCTTGCTGGCCACCTCGTGGGGCGCGTGGTCGGTGGCGATGCAGTCGATAACTCCCTCGGCCAGGCCTTCGATCAGGGCGTCCACGTCGCTGCGGGCCCGCAGGGGCGGATAGACCTTGGTGGATGTGTCGAAGTTCAACGGCCCGGCAGCGCGAGCGGGGTCGCCCTGGTAGCCAAGGGCCCAGTCATCGGTCAGGAACAGGTGCTGCGGGCAGACCTCGCAGGTAACCGATACGCCCCGCTTACGAGCTTGCCGCACCAGGTCAATGGAGCCGGCGGTACTCAGGTGGGCCAGGTGGAGCAGGCCCCCGGTCATCTCAGCAAGGGCCAGGTCTCGCGATACCATGGCCTCCTCGGCGGCTGCCGGTATGCCGGGCAGGCCCAGGCGGGTGGCGGTCCAGCCCTCGGCCATTACACCACCGGAACAAAGGCCGTGCTCCTGGCAATGGTTTATGATGGGCATGGCCAGGTCCAGGGTGTAGGTCAGGGCCAGGCGCATCAGGTTGGGGTCGGCCACGGGGTCGCCGTCGTCGCTGTAGGCCACCACACCGGCGGCGGCCAGTTCCTCCATCTCCGCCAGTTCCCGCCCCCTGCGGCCCTTGGTTACCGCGCCAATGGGAAAGACCCGCACCACCCCGTCGGCCCCGGCCCGACGATTTACCAGTTCCACCATCGCCTCGTTGTCGATGGCGGGATCGGTATTGGGCATGCAGCACAGGGACGTGAAGCCGCCCCGGGCGGCGGCACGGGTACCGGTGGCGATGGTCTCCTTGTACTCGTAGCCCGGTTCCCGCAGGTGCGTGTGAAGGTCGATGAACCCGGGCGCTGCCACCAATCCGTTGGCCGGAATCGTGTGGGTGCCGTCGGGCACGTCGACCAGCGTCAGCGACGGCCCGGCGGAGACGATGCGGCCCTCCCGGGTCAGGACATCTCCCACGCCGTCAATGCCCCGCCCAGGGTCAACGATACGGGCGCCCTTGATGAGGACGGGCCTATTGTAATTGCGGTTTACCAAGTCGCTGCTCAAACTTTATCGTAAGGATATGCTTCTCTATAAAGATAAAGGGAGACAAAGAGAATCCCTGCGAAACTCCGTTTCTCTGCTTCTCTTTGTATGAAAACTCTCAACTCGGTTATCCCGTTTCCCCTCGCCTGCCCCTGCCGGCGCAAAGGCGGTACAGCAACGCCATCCGCACAGCCACCCCGTTGGTTACCTGCTCCTCTATTACGGAGCTTTCGCCGTGGGCCAGGGCGGTGCTGATTTCTATGCCTTCGTTCATGGGACCCGGGTGCATCACCAGCGCTCCGGACTTGGCCCGTGCGATCCGCGCATCAGTAACCTGCCAGCGGCGGATGTACTCCCGCAGGCTGGGCAGGAAACCGGCATGCTGCCGTTCCGACTGCAGCCGCAAGGCCATAACCACGTCCGCGCCTTCAATAGCCCGGTCCAGGTCGGTATCAACGTCCACCTGGGCGAAGGGATGGTCTTCTTCCAGTTCGTCCCGCCCGCTCAGCAGATCCAGGGGCATCAGCGTCGTGGGGCCCGACAGGACTACCTGCGCGCCCATTTTGGTCAATCCCCACAGGTTGGAGCGGGCTACCCGGCTATGCAGCACGTCACCCACGATGACCACTTTCGCGCCCAACAGGGTTCCCAGCTTCTCCCGCATGGTGTACAGGTCCAACAGCGCCTGAGTGGGGTGGGCGTGCAGCCCGTCGCCAGCGTTGATGACGGAAACCTGGGGCAGGTGGCGGGCCAGCAGGTAGGGCGCGCCGGAATGGGGATGCCGGATGACCACCACGTCCACGCCCATGGCCTGCAGGGTCAACCCCGTGTTCAGCAGCGACTCTCCCTTGTCCACGCTGCTGCCGGAACTGGACATGTTGATGACATCGGCGCTCAGCACCTTGCCCGCTTCCTCGAAGGATATGCGGGTGCGTGTGCTGGACTCGTAGAACATGGTTACGACGACGCGGCCCCGCAGGGTGGGCACCTTCTTGATGTCCCGCCCCAGCACTTCCACCATGGCGCCGGTGTCGTCAAGGACGGAGGTTATCTCCTCGGCGGAGAAATCGTCCAGGTCCAACACGTTGCGGCGGTTGTCGGTGGGCGCCGCCAGGGATACGTCCCCGGCCTCGCCGCCAAGGGCCATTGCGTCAGGCGTGGTCATTTTATCTCCCGCCCCAGCTTGACGATGACAACGTCTTCGTTCCGGTCAGTCTCGGTCAGCCTTACCTTGACTTCCTCGTCCAGGCTGGTGGGCACGTTCTTGCCCACATAGTCGGCCCGTATGGGCAGTTCCCGGTGCCCCCGGTCCACCAATATCGCCAGTTGGACCTGCCGGGGGCGGCCCAGGTCGCTGAGCGCATCCAGCGCCGCGCGCACGGTGCGGCCGGTGAATAGTACGTCGTCAACCAGTACCACCCGCTTGCCCTGCACGTCCACCGGAAACTTGGTGGGCCGAACCCGGGGATTCTCCCGGGCCTGCAGGTCGTCGCGATACAGGTTGATGTCCAGTTCCGCCAGCGGAGCTTTGTTTCCCTCAAATCGCTGGATGTTCTCCCCCAGCCTCTGGGACAGGATGACACCCCGGGTGTGAATTCCCACCAGCACCAGGTCGTCCACGCCCCGATTCCGTTCCAGGATTTCGTGGGCGATGCGGGACAGGGAGCGCTGGATTTCCTGCGCATCCATTATCTGACGTTCCGGCCTGTCGTTGCCCATTTCCGCCATAATCGATTCCGCCCGAACCGGGCTACGCCTTCGCGCCGCTCATAGTGTTGATGGTCTCCACCAGCACGGTCATGGCCTCTTCAATCTGGTCGCCCACCGCCGGGTCCAGCAGTTCACCATCCGGCCCGAAGACGCTGGCGGCGTTGGGCACCAGCAGCATGGGGCGGGGAATCAGCCAGGCCCCCTCGCACTGGAGACAGTCGGACAGATGCAGGTGCATCCGGATGCCGCCCGACCGGCCCGGGGTGGTGCCCATGCCGAAGACCACCTTGTTGGTCCAGCAGTTGGGGGGACGGCATGTCCACTCGATGGCGTTCTTCATCACCGCCGGTATGGAGTGGTTGTATTCGGGAGACGCCACCAGCAGGCCGTCGGCAGCGCGCATGCCATCCCGCAGGGCCGCAACCGGTCCGGGAAAAGTGCCGTCGTCCAGGTCGCCGTTGAACAGGGGCAGGCCCGTCAGGTTGGCCTCCTCCACGGCTACGCCCCTGGTTTCCAGGACGCGGGCGGCCAGACGGGCCAATCTATGGTTCCACGAATCCTGCCGCAGGCTGGCGACTATGCTGACTATCTTCATTTACATGCTCCCGCCCTGCCGGTAATGGGAAGGCGATGTGCGATTTCCAAATTAATACCCCTTACCCGACTGGCAAGGGGTCGCAAGGGCCGACGTGCGCCGCAGCAAGGCGACGCTCCGCACGGTACCAGGCCCAAACACTTTGCCAGTCTCACGGGACTGCTTAAAAGACGGCCGACTTGCCGGGGCAAACAGGCCAAGGGCAGGGGTATTTGGTTGTATTTACTTGTACGATCGTCCTATTGAGAACAATTCATAATAGAGAATTCGTAGGGATTATAGCACTTTTCGTCAAAGGCGTGTAACCAAATCACGCCTTCCGCCAAGAAATTACGTCGCCAGTTCACGCGGCCCCGGCATAAATCCCTATTTCCACCTGGACCATGCCGAAAGTGGTTGAAAGATTCGGGGAGTCCTCTCCGAATTCTGCCAATGTTTCCAGTCCACCTTCGGTCAGGGGTTTGTTGTGATAGGCCACTGCCTCCCTTAACGTCATAGGCTTCGTTGGCAAAGCATCCCCGTGCTGAATCATACCTTCAATATGAAACTCCAGGGCCCCACGGATCATTCCTTGAATCTCTTGCCAAATCTTGCCTGCGCCGACGCAGCCGGGAAAGTCTGGAAGATAAGCACAGTAGTTGTTGGGAGTCTGTTCATATACCACAACATACTTCGCTTTCATCGATCACGAGCCTCAATCATCCTTTGGGCCACCTGACGGATGTCCCCTGACGGGTCATGGACAACTTTCCCTTCAAGTTGGGGTGGAATCGTTTGGCCGACCCAGAATCGATGGCCGACCGAAAGGAGCATTGGTATGTCTCCACCTGAATCACCAACAGCAGCGACGTCACCCATTTCAACGCCCAGCCTGCCGGCCAAGCCTGTCAGCCATTGAGCCTTGTCCTGGGGCCAGAAGTGAGCAATTGTCCCTTCTGAAGAAAGACCTTGGCCAACGAAATAGTCAGCCCCCAGTTTGTTGGCGAACCACTCTGCTGCAAATTCCCAAGTGAGCGAGACGATGGCTATCCTGAAATCGTGATGGTGGAGCGACGCGAATGCCTCTTCAGCTCCCGGGGCGACACGGATTGCTGTGAGATGCTTGCATAGATCAGGAAAGGTGAATTCGGAATACCACTGCGCCATCTCTTCTCTGGCTGCTCTGACCTGCTCATACTGGCTGGACCGTAGTTGCTCGAACTCTCGCATCCTCCCAAGGCGTCCGATGCCTTCCGCCATTGCCTCGCAGGCAGTCTGGCTGCGTAGCAAGGTGCCGTCCAGGTCAAACGCCGCGATCCTCATTCGCCCACTCCACAAATCGAACGTTCCTCTTTTTGACCAGTACGGTGGGTGCCTGTCTCCATCATGCCTGCGAGCAATTTCTGCGAATTTCTATGCTGCGGTACGGTCATCGTCACATCTCGCGACCCTCCCTGGATAGAGAATCCGGGTTACACGCCCCGGGACATTCTGCGCCGCGCCCTACCCCGTAACCCGCTTCTTCCTGTTGTTCATGTAATCCACCAGGATGTATTCGCCCAGGTTCTCTGAGCTGCTGTAGAAGGCCCGGCCCCGGTTGATGCGGGTCATGCGGTCCACAAAGTTCACCAGTTGGTAGTTGTTCTCCAGCATGAAGGTGTTGATGACGATGTTTTCCTGGGTGCACCGCTTCACTTCCTTTAACGTCTCCAGCTCGGTGCGGTAGCTGGGTGGGTAGTTGAAGTAGGAGCGGCCGTTCTCCAGGTGGGCCGTGGGTTCCCCGTCGGTGATGACCAGGATCTGGCGGGTGCCGCCCTTCTCCTTGGCCAGCAGGTTGCGGGACAGCATCAGGGCGTGGTGGAGGTTGGTGCCCGACACCCAGGCGTTCCAGCTAAGCGACGCCAGGTCCTCCTCCTTGATTTCCCGGGCGTAGTCGGAGAAGCCCACCACGTGCAGGGTGTCCCTGGGGTACTGGGTACGGATCAGGGCGAACAGGGCCAGGGTGACCTTCTTGGCCGCCTGCCAGTTGTTGAACAGGCCCATGCTGCGGCTCTGGTCCAGCAGCACGATGGTGGCGGCCCTCGTCATGTGCTCGTTGCGGTAAATCTCAAAGTCCTGGGGGCTGATTTTCACCGGCACCTGGGGCCCGCCCCGCACGATGGCGTTCTTTACGGTGGACTGCAAGTCGATCTGGAAGGGGTCGCCGAACTCGTAGGGCTTGGTCTCGCCCAGCAGGTCGCCACCAGCGCCCCGGGTGTCCAGCTCGTGGTTGCCACTGCGGTCCTTCTTTAGGTGGATGAACACTTCTCGCAGGGCCTTCTGGCCGATGCGGCGAATGCCCCGCGCCGTCAACTGCAAGTCGTCGTCGCCGGTAACGTAGCCGGCCTCCTTGAGCAGTTGGCGCAGGCGGTCCAGTTCCTCCCAGGCCCGCCGGGCCTCGTCGCCCAGCAATTGGGCCAGTTTGTCCGGGTCTATGTCGTCCATGTCGCCGGTGCGCAGGGCCTGCTGCAACATCTGTTCCAGTTGGTCCAGGTCCTGCATCTGGCGCATCATCTCCATGGCCTGCTCCAGCGTCAGGCTGTCGTCGCCCAGGAAGGGATATTGGCGGCGCAGGTCGTCCATGGGCATTAGCTGTTCCATCAGCGACGCGAACTCGGCCATCTGCCGCTGCATCCCGGGATCCAAAGCCGATTGCAGCGCGTCCTCCAGTTCTTGCCGGGCCTCGGGGGACATGCTGTCCATCATGGACTGCATCTGGGCCAGTTGCTGTTGCAGCATCTCCATCAGCTCTTCAAAGCTCTGGGGCGGGTTGTCCCCGAACATCCCGCCAAACTGCTGCATGAAGCCGTCGAAGTCGGGTTCGCGGCCAGCCAGCTTGTCCCGCATCATCTCGTTCAACTGGCGCATCATCTCCTGCATGGCCGCCATCTGCTCCGGCGACATGTCCTGGAGTTGCTGCTGCATCTGCTGGCCCATGTTCTGGGCCATCTGCTGTTTCAGCATGTCCAGCAGTTCCTGGAACATCTGCTGGGCGTCGGGATCCATGAAGTCGTACTCCATCAACTCCTGGATCTGGCCGCCGAGGCTGTCGGGCAGGTTGTCCAGTTTTTCCTTGTTGCGGTCGGCCCGCTGGTTCAGCAGGTCCAGCAGGTTCTCCTGCATGGCGCGGTCCTCGTCGGACGCATGGTTGACCTGCTCCTGGGCCTCTTCCATACGGCGGTCAATGCCCTCCCGCTCGGTGCGCAGGATTTCATCCAGCCGTTCTTTCAGGTCGTCCACGACCGAGTCCATGTTATGCTGCTGGAGTTGCTGGTGGCGCCGGTCCCGGAGCATGTCCATCAACTCGCGCAGGCCGGGCATTTGCTGGCCGTTCCGGTCCTGCATACCGTTGCGCAGCAGTTCCCGCAGGGCCTGCATCACGTCGCCTTGCTTCAGCAGTTCATCGGCCAAGCGGTCCATCAATTCGTCGGCGTCGATGTCGAAGATGTCCTGGGTGCCGTCCCACTGGGAGTAGCGGTAGGTGCGGTAGAAGAGCATTGTGGCCTCCCTGTGCCGGTATTTTCGCCGTCCGGGAGATATGGGGGAAATCGGAGGATTGCGGGAAATGATACAGGGCAAATGGACGAGCCGCAACAATTGCAACCGGCGCAGGTGGATCAAGGAGCGATTCTCTATCCAGTGTGTAAGTGGGGTCTGCGAACCCCGTCAACTTCTGTTAGAGTTCATGCGGGAGCCTCGGGTTCCAGTCCCTCTGCATCACCGCAGAATGAAACTGTGAATCCAGGCTTGTTACTGCCATCTCAATTTTCACCACGGAAGGTGTGCAGCCTGTACCGCTGACTCTGCCGAGCTTTCCAGGTTTACGAAGCATCCAGCATTCGGAGTACTGACCAAGCTATGCTGTTAGAGAATAGAGTGGCGCTAATTACCGGCGCTGGTCGGGGCATAGGTCGCGCCATTGCCCTGGCCTTCGCCCGGGAAGGGGCGCTGGCCATCGTTACCGGCCGCGACATGGCACGCCTGGCTGAGGTGGTTGACCAAGTACGCACCGGCGGCGGTAGGGCAGAAGCCTTCTCGCTGGACGTAACCAACGACGATGACGCGTCCCGGGTGGTGGAGCAGGTTATTGCGAACTGGGGAACCGTCGACCTCCTGGTCAACAACGCTGGCGTGATCACTTACAATACGCCGGTGTGGGAGACCTCCATGGAGCAGTGGGACGAGGTGATGAACACCAACCTGCGGGGCATGCATCTCCTCTGCCGGACAGTATCACCCCACATGATCAGCAGGGGACAAGGAACAATCATCAATATAGGCTCATCGTCCGGCCGCCGGGCCGAAGGGGAAAACGGGGCCTACGTGGCCTCCAAGTGGGGCGTCACAGGCTACACGGCCTCCCTCGCCCAGTCCCTGCGGCCCTACGGCATAAGCGTGAACGGTATCAATCCTGATTGGGTGGACACCGACATGGCGAGGGCCAGCCATCCCGAAGGAGACTCCGATTGGATAACCCCAGGGGAGGTAGCTGAGGCCGCTCTGTACCTGGCGACCAAAGCGCCAGGGCTCATGAGCGGACAGTTTATCGATATGTTTGAGTCCTGATGGTATGGCCTGCTGAAGTCCGGCAGGCGAGTTTCCTGGCTCACAGCCCGGTAAGAAAGGACCATCCACGCACCGTGGTGAAGAAGTACGACCATATAATCGTCGGAGCGGGTCCGGCCGGCACGACCCTGGGAGCCCCCTTCTGAAGATTCCCGAGACTCGGTCCTACTCATGGAAGCCAGAGCCGATTCCCCGGGCCAGCGGGGAATGCCCTAGACCATCAACTACACTAATGCAAACCACTTGAATCTGAGCGCTACCCCGCGCAACGATCAGGGCAATCGCATTTTGAGTCAGGCAAGAGGGGCGTCCGCCGGAGGCGGATCGCTCAAGGGAAACGCCGCCGTCTCCAACCTGGAGGTTCCCGCCTGCCCTCGGAGCATTCAGTCCGGGGAATTTTTTTGTATTCGCGCCATTTTGGGCCGCTTTGGGCCGTTTCGTATCTGAAACTCAGGGCAGAGACGACCCCGGTGGCCCGAAAATGGGCCGAAAATGGGCCGCTCCCCAGATAGGAAGTGGGATGGACAAGCGGGCCATTTTGCGCCGTTCCGGGCCGTTTTGAGCCACTGGCTAAACCAAAGCCGATGTCACGCCCTTACTCCGGCACTCTTCCATGTGGAGAGGAGTGATTCAGGCTTGACGGGACCATGGACGGAAGTCGCCATGGAAGTATGGTAGAGAAGCGTTAGCCGGAGAATCAAGAGGCAGGTGTCACCAGGGCAATGGCAATTTGAGCCCGGCAAAAGGGGGGCCGCCGGAGGCGGATCGCCCAAGGTCTAACCCCGCAGTCTCCAGGTTCGATGTACCAGGCTGCACTAGAACGACGGGCTTTCCCGAATCATCACGCGATTGCCCTGTCGCAACCATCCGTTTACATCAATTTAACAAGGCATTAGAGTTAGCGGGACGGCCAAGAGTCGAGGTGGGGCGTTTTCATGAAGGTACTTCCTACCGGAAACACAGGGTTCTCCGTCGACCCTCGATGGTCTGGGATAAGCGGTCTCCCGAAACTCTTGAAAGCCCCGGAACCGGGCGGCAATTTACTTGGTCAACCACGGCGTCCTTGCTGCACTTTCGTTGCTTTTGACCCAGTCTCTCCATTGAGTCGTCCTTTAGTTGCCGTTTAATCTACCAGCCACCCGCCCGGCTCCCCATCCTGCCGAAGCTTGGTGCAAAAATGAGCGCTTCCCCCGATTTCTCCGAGTCTTTCTACAAGGAACACGCCCAGCGTTACGCCGTGGTGAGCCACAACTTTATCCAGTCGGTGTATAGCGATGTCTCCCACCCGGGCCTGACCGGAGACATGGCCCTGGTTGACCGCCTCCAGGAGTTGGTTCCCAAGGGCAGCAGGGGGCTGGATGCCGGCTGCGGCGCCGGTGCGCGGGACGTATTTGACTACTGGCAAAAGGGGTACGACATCTACGGGATAGACGCGGTGGAAGAGAACATTGAGGAAGCGCGCCGTCTCCACCCGGAAATTGCCGAGAGGGTGTCGGTGGTCGACCTGCGCGAGCCTCTTGCGTCTCTGGATTCCTCCTTTGATTTTGTAATGTGCAACGCAGTCATCCAGCATATTGAACCGGACATCGCCCTGAATACGACCCTGCCTGAGTTGGCCCGGGTTTTGAAGCCGGGCGGTATTCTGCAGCTGATGTTCAAGTACGGCAACGGTATCGCCACCATTTACGACAGAGATTACGGAACAGACCGCACCTTCCAGCTCTACGATGTTAACGAGGTGATCGACACCCTGACAGCCCAGGGGTTGAGAGTAATTCCCGAAGATGGAGAAAGGCTGGGAGGGGTCATGTATTTCAAGGACCCCAAGCCTATGGACCACTGCGTGTTTTTTGCCCGCAAGGACGGGTAAACGCAAGGATTCCCCAATCCTGTTGAACCAACCTGGCAGCCGGAGGAATGGCATGATCGGTCCGACGGTTCCCGGCGACCTGCAGGACATTACACCTTTATGGTTGACCAGCGCGCTCTCCTGCGGCCGGGAACCGGAAGGTGCGTCCGTAACCGGATACACGGTGGAGCCTATCGCCGAGGGCAAGGGTTACATGAGCAGGCTTTACCGACTGTGGCTGGCTTACGACGGGGAGTCCGGCGGGGCCCCAGACTCCATAATCGCGAAACTGCCATCGTCGGACCCTTTGCTGAAACTGGTTTATAAACGGCTGGGGCAGAACCTGAGAGAGGTATGTTTCTACCGGGAACTGGCAGGCGACATCCACGTGCAGACACCCGGCTGCTACTACTGTGAGAAAGACCCTGCCACCGGGAACACCATACTGCTGCTGGAGGACATGAACCATGCCCGGCAGGGTGACAGTGTGGCCGGCTGTACCCAGGAGGAAGTCCGCGCCTGCGTCGAGCAGCTTGCCCGCTTCCAGGCAAAGTGGTGGGATAACCCACGGCTGGGCCGCCTGACCTGGCTGCCCTTGAGGAACGACGAAACGGATACTTACGAGGAAATGTATGCCGGAGCCTGGCACTCCCTCCTGCAGAAGGCAGGTGGCGCAATGCCCGCCAGGCTGCAAGAACTGGGCGACCGTCTGGCGCCAAAAGTCCGCGAGATAAAAGCCAGGCTCTCAAGGCCGCCAATCACCCTGGTTCACGGGGATTACCGGCTGGACAACTGTTTTTTCTCGACGGCAGACGGCTGTCAATCGGTCGTGGTGATGGACTGGGAATTCTGCGGGATGGGGAGGGGCCCTTATGACGTAGCCACTTTCTTAAACGAGGCATATCCGCCCCATGTAAGAAGGCGCGAGGAGATAGGCCTCCTGCGCCAGTACCATTCCCTGCTTGCGGACAATGGCGTTAGCCGATACTCCTTTGATGAATGCCTGGATGACTACCGCCTGTCCATGCTGGAACTCTTCGTTTTCTGGATAGTTACCGGGGGCTACTGCAACTACGAGGGACAACGGGCCGCAGAGTACCTTCGCAATACCCTGAACCGGCTGGACGCCGCCATAGCTGATCTCAATTCCACCGAACTGGTCGCAATGCCCTGAACCAATGCCATGTTGAAATATTCGCCTGGTAGAGTTGCGCCGGCAAACTGGGCCGCCAAGAGATTCCAGGGTAGGGCCAGAATTGCGTTGCTCACCTTGGCTTTGGCCTAGCAGGCCATCGCCGCAGCAAAGATGGCTAACCCGGCAATCCTGTCATAGCGACCAAAGTCGGTATCCACAATCGGACAGGAAGAGGCTCAATTTCAAGACTGAACTGGATTCAGTAAAGCCACCGGGAAGGCAGGGCAGCCCGAATGAAATCAATGCGCTTCCTCTATAAACCCGGTCTTCAACTCTCCATCCAGGACACGCCCCTACCCTCTCTGGCGCACATGAAGTTAAGGACAGGCATTTTCGTCTTCAAACTCTGCGGGCAGGGATTCAAAGGCAGGCGTTGATGTATACTCCCACTAAACGGGTGTCGCTCACTACCATCTGTTTTGGAGAATAGCTGCAACCACGTGTCTCCCATAATCATCCCAGGGGAAAGCAGCCATATTGAATGCAACCAGGGAAACAACCGGCCAGGTCCGCATTGTAGGCATGATCGGCGTCGCCCGTGAGGCGGCGGCCGCATCCGGCGCCACGCTAAGCGTCTTCGGCGGGGGCATCAACCCCGGCGCCGAGGTGCCTGCCGGAGTGGACGGCGACTACATCCTGGAGTTCGCCCGCGTCCACGAGGACGCCGGGTTCGACATGGTGCTGACGGGATATTCCTCCAGCACCCCGGACGGTTTCGAGGTGGCCGGCTACGCGGCGGCCCATACCACCCGCCTGGGCTACCTCATTGCCCACCGGCCCGGCTTTGTGGCTCCCACCCTGGCGGCGCGCAAGGCCGCCACCCTGGACCAGCTTTCCGGAGGCCGCATCGCCCTGCACATCATCTCCGGCGGCAGCGACGCGGAGCAGGAGCGGGACGGCGATTTCCTGGACCACGATGCCCGTTACCGCCGCACCGACGAGTACATGGACATCCTCCGCCGCGCCTGGACCGCCACTGAACCCTTCGATTACGACGGCGAGTTCTACCGGCTTAAGGGCGCGAGCAGCCAGGTTTCGTGCTACCAGCGGCCCCATCTGCCCCTGTTTTTCGGCGGAGCATCAGACGTAGCCCTGGACGTGGGCAGCCGCCGCGCCGACGTTTTCGCCCTGTGGGGTGAACCACGCGCGGCCATACGGGAACGGGTGGCGGACATCCGCAGCCGAGCCGGAGAATGGGGCCGGAACATAGGGTTCAGCCTGTCGGTACGGCCCATTCTGGGAGAGACGGAGCCCCTGGCGTGGCAGCGGGCTGAGGAAATCCTGGCGCGAGTGCAGGACGCAACCAGGGGGACCATCGTCCCGGGCCAGCCGGCCCGCCTGCAATCGGTGGGGTCACGGAGGTTGCTGGAGTTCGCCGCCCAGGGAGATTTGCACGACGAACGGCTGTGGATGCCCGTGGCCGCGGCCAGCGGCGCCGCCGGCAGCACAACCTGCCTGGTGGGCACCCCGCGACAGGTGGCCGAGTCTTTGCTGGCCTACTATGATTTGGGCTGCTCCACCTTCATCATCCGGGGCTTCGACCCACTCAACGATGCCCGCGAATACGGCCGGGAACTCATTCCCCTGCTGCGAGAAATGGTCGCTGGCCGTCCCTTGAACACGGATTAACAGGATAGACGGGATTTAGAAACAGTCCCAAAATCCCTTAGCCTGGACATTCACAGCCGTAGGGGCGATTCGCGAATCGCCCCTACGTCACCTACCGGACTTCTTGGCAGAAACTGTCGCCCGCTCAGTCCAGGGCGACGACGATGTAGTAACGAGGTTCGTCGCTGATGACCCGGGTGATGTGGCCCTGGCCCGTCAGGTCCTCCGCCAGCAGCACGTCGCCGGGGCCCACCTCGCGCTTGGTGCCGTCACCCACCTCCACCTCGGCCCGACCGGCAAGAGTAATGGTGTACTGGCGGCGGGGAGCGCAGTGCCACTCCAGCAAGTAGCCGGGCTGGGCAATGCGGATGGTCATTCCGTTGGCCCCCTCCATGGGCGTACCCTCGCCGTAGGCCCCCTCCGTATCTACGAAGGACTGGAAGGGCGGGTTCAGGTCTTCCAGGTGAGACTGGCCATCGGGGCCGGTGTAGCAGCGTACAAAGTTAGGCATGGTAGCTCCTTGTGGTTGATTCGGGGTGGGTTTGGATGCTCCTATTCTCTATAGGGGCGGGGGTAACGTCAAGGTTAAGGGCGGGACGAACCGCAGACCTCCGGAGCAGACCAATGCGAACAATATCGCCGGGAATCGCACCACTGTCTAACCCAAATGGCCGGGTGTTAGAATAATGGAGCGAAAACGTTACGTATTTCGAGACTTGTGGGCAGATTGGGTAAGGGGTTGCAGCAGCCATGTCCATTTCTCTAACCGTCAATGGCCAGTCGGTACAGGTGCCCGAGGGTTCTACGGTCCTGGACGCCGTCAATGCCTCCAACACCTACCTGTCCCAGCTTTGCAAGGACCCGGATATGAAGGCCATCGGGGCCTGCCGCACCTGCCTGGTGCAGGTTGAGGGTATGCGCGGCTTTCCCGCTTCTTGTTCCGTTCCCGCCAGCGACGGATTGGTGGTCCGCACCGACACGCCCGAGGTGGAACGCATCCGCTCCGGCGTCCTGGAACTAACCCTGGCTATGCTGCCGTCGGATGCCCCGGTCCGGCCCGCCGTACCATCCCCCATCCGTGGGGAGGGCGAGTACGGCCAGTTGACCCGGGCGGCCCAGCATTACGGAATTGACGGCTCCCGCTGGCGGTCCCGGCCCCGGGAGGAAACCGACGCCAGCAACCCGGTCTTCAGCATCGGCATGGAGTCCTGCATCCTCTGCGCCCGCTGCGTCAACGCCTGCCAGGAAGAGCACCAGTTCATTGGGGCCATAGATTTCCTGGGTGCCGGCGATGGCGGCCGCATCGGCACATTTATGGACAAGCCCCTGGCCGAGTCCATCTGCACCACCTGCGGCCAGTGCCTGTCCGTCTGTCCCACCGGGGCCATCCAGGCCAGGGCCACCATCGCCCGGTCGATCCCCTCGGATATTCAACGGGCGGACGCGCCACTTCCAGGGAACAGTGAACCGGAGGTGGAGGTTGAAAAGACCGTCTCCACCACCTGTCCCTACTGCGGCGTGGGCTGCGGAATCAAAATGCAGGTCGGCGGCGCTGACGAAATCGTGGCAGTGGAGGATGACCCTGACAACCTTTCCAGCGTGGGTATGCTTTGCGTCAAAGGGCGGTTCGGCGCTTCCTTCGTCCACCACCCCGACCGGCTGACCACGCCTTTGATTCGTGAAAATGGCGAATTCCGGGAAGCCACCTGGGACGAGGCCCTGGACCTGATTGCCGGCCGGCTGGTCAACTACCGGGACGACGACTTCGGCACCCTTTGCTCGGCCAAGGCCACCAACGAGGACGGGTACATCCAGCAAAAGTTCGCCCGACTGTTGATGCAGACCAACAACATCGACCATTGCACCCGCCTGTGCCACTCGCCGTCGGTGGAGGCCATGCTGGCCACCCTGGGCAGCGGCGCCACCAGCAACTCCTACACCGACTACGAGAACTCCGGCTGCCTGGTGGTCATCGGCTGCGACCCCACCTCCAACCACCCGGTGGCGGCCTCCCGGATGCGCCGGGCCGTGGTGGAACGAAGCGCCAGGCTGGTAGTCATCAACCCCCGCCGCATTGATATGTGCGACTACGCCGACCTGTGGCTCCGCCCGCACCCGGGCACCGACGTGGCCCTGCTCAACGGTATGGCCTGGGTTATCCAGGACGAAGGTCTGGTGGACGAGGAATTCGTCGCCAACCGCACCGAGGACTACGAGCAGTGGGCCAGGGTCGTTCGAGACTACCCACCGGAACGGGTTGAGGAGATTACCGGCGTTCCCGCCGAAGACCTTAAACAGGCGGCGCGCCTGTACGCCCAGCCGCCCTTCCCGGCCCGTTACGTGGGCGGCGATGACGACAAGCCCTACGCCGGTTCCTGCCTCATCTGGGGCATGGGCATCACCCAGCACGTCAACGGAACGCCCAACGCCCACGGCCTGCTGAACCTGGCCCTGGTTACGGGCCAACTGGGCCGCCCCGGCAGCGGGGTGTCTCCCCTGCGTGGGCAGAACAACGTCCAGGGCTGCGGCGACGCCGGCTGCATCCCAGACAACCTGCCCGGCTACCAGGGCTACCGCCCCGAGGTCCTGGAACGTTTCGAGGAGGCGTGGGGCGGCCAGCCCCTGCCCGGCATTCGCGGCCTGGTCATCACCCAGATCGTCCAGTCTATCGGCCAGGACCACGGCGTCAGGGCCATGTACATCACCGGCGAGAATCCCCTGCTCAGCGAGCCGGACCTGAACGAGGCCGCCGAACTGTTCAAGAACCTGGAGTTTCTGGTGGTGCAGGACATCTTCATGCACGAGACGGCCCAGATTGCCGACGTGGTGCTACCCGCCACCAGCTTTGCCGAGAAGGACGGCACCTTCACCAACAGCGAACGGCGGGTGCAGCGCATCCGCAAGGCAGTGGAACCCCGGGGAGACAGCCGACCCGACTGGGAGATAATCTGCGACTTGGGGCGCCGGATGTGCCGCAAGTTGGGCCTCCCCCTGGAAGACCAGTTCACCTACGAACACCCCTCGCAGATTTTCGACGAAATGGCCCGCCTTACGCCCATTCTGGCGGGCATCAGCTACGACCGCCTGGATAAAGAAGGAGGCATCCAGTGGCCCTGCCCGGCGCCGGATCACCCGGGCACTCCCTACCTGTATGCCGACACCTTCCCCCGGGGGCCACGGGCCCGGTTCATTGGCTACCAACAGGGGCCGCTGTCCGACGAGCGGCCCAGCCGCCGCTACCCGCTGATCCTGAATACCGGCCGCGTCCTCTACCACTGGCACGGCGGCACCATGACCCGCCGGGTGTCGGGCCTGCTGGCCCGGGCGCCGGACCTGGAAGTCTCCATCAACCCCGCCGACGGCGACAAGTACGGCATCGCTGACGGGCAGACCATTCGCGTCTCCTCCCGCCGGGGCGAACTGACCGGCAGGGCCCTCTTCACCGACCGGATGCGGGCCGGAGAGGTCTTCATCCCATTCGTCAAGTTGTCGGAATCTGCCGCCAACTTCCTCACCAACTCGGCCTACGACCCCGACACCATGATTCCCGAGTACAAGGTGTGCGCAGTGCGGGTGGAAGCGGCGGAGTAACGGCTGCATGGACTACTTCGTTGCCTACCACGCCGCCGACCAGGAATGGGCCGAGTGGGTAGGCCAGCGCCTGCAAGACGCCGGCTATACTGTGGAGCTTCAATCGTACGACTACTGGGCCCGCTCCAGCATGATCCTGGAGATGTTTGCCGTCTCCGCCATAGCCGACGCCACCATCGCCCTGCTTTCGCCCGAATTCCTGGCCGAAAACCTGGACCGGCCCGAATGGCAGGCCGCCTACGCCCAGGACCCCGCCGGAACCCAGGGAATCCTGCTGCCCGTGCGGGTGCGGGAGTGTGATGTGGAAGAGGCGCTGCCGGGGGTGCGTTTCGTTGACCTGGTAGGGCTGGGGGAAGAAGAGGCACGGGAGGCTCTGTTGGCAGGGATCAGGGAAAGGAGTTAGCACGGACTGGCCGGGAATGGCACTTGTGTCGAGGCGGTTTTTCACAAAGAGACGCAGAGGAGCAGAGGCGTACTAGGGAATCTCTGCGAACCTCCTTATCTCTACGTCTCTTTGTGAAATAAGCCGGCCGGCGGTTATCCCTCTTCCTCTTCCTTCGCCAGGCGTATCCCCAGGGTGATCAGCCACACCACGTAGACGATGTACATGCCGCGGGCCACAGTGGTTGCCGAATCCATGGCGTCGGAGTTGAAGATGGCCACGAGCCATTCAGCCATTCCAACAAGGCCGGCCAGGGCTGCCAGCCAGGTCAGGATTGTGAACGCGGTCCCCCGGGTGTCGATAAGAACGCTGAAGGCAAACAACAAGATACCCAGGCTTACTCCGACCCCGCCGGTCAACAGCAGGGAGGTGCGGATAGCGTAGATCGCCATCCAGGCTTCTTGCGGCGGGTAGGTGCTCGCCAGTGTAATGACCAGCGATTGCACCACTAACCAGGCAATTACGCCGATGGAGATCAACGCCAGGCCGGCCATGTTCAGCCCATCGCCGCGGCTTCCCCGGTGCGCGACATGCACCTCGTAGATGCCGAAAGCCATGAGGGCCAATCCCAGCATGATGAAGCCGGAGGTGATTTTGACCAGGACGGCGTTGGCCTGCCAGACTCCAATGAGGCCGAGGGCGTCGGACCCCGGCGTAGAATCTATCAGCAGGCCGCCGGGTTGAATCAGGAACATGATGAAGGCCAGGGTGGGCCCAACTACCAGGGAAATGGCGCCGAGTTTGTTGGTGGACAGCAGGTTCATATACGGCCTCCTTTTGCTTGAAAGCCATTAAAGACGATTATTGGTCGAGCGACGTGGCCTTATGACTTCGAGAATTGGCCGGTGGATTTAGCTCTCCGGCGCCCCCGCAAACTCCGCCGCGGCAGCTTCGGCCATTTCCTCAGGAGTCATGTCCTTGACGTGGGTGGCCAGGCCCCAGTGGTGGCCGTAGGGGTCCCGCACCATGCCGTAGCGGTCTCCCCAGAAAGCGTCCATCGGTTCCATCACCGTCTCGCACCCGGCATCCAGGGCCCGCCGGTACATTCCATCCACGTCTTCGGTATAAATGTGCAGCGCTACAGTGGTGCCCTTGGCGGTGGTGGGTGACAGGGCGTCGGCGCAAAACTCCGGCGGGAACTCGTCGGCCACCATAATGAAGGAATCGCCAACCCGCAGCAGGCCGTGGGCCAGCAGGTCCATGCCCGGCATGGGAAACCTGGAAATCTCCTCGGCTCCGAAGGCCTTAACGTAAAAGTCCATGGCCTCGCCGGCGTTCTTGATGGTCATGTGGGGGGTTACCGACCGGAATCCTGGTGGAATGGGAGATACGGTAGTCATCACTCGCTCCTGAAGCATGGTTTGAGCGTCGGCACGGCCACGCCTGCCCATTATGATACTCCCGGAAAGACTGAACTCTCTTGGGGCAAGTGTCAGCAAAATTGCGGATTTTGCAGGTCCAAACCCCCTGCCGCTTTCCCAGATTAACAAGGGCAGGGGGTGAATGTTCCAAGATCTCCAGCAGGGGACAATGCGGGGATTTGGCTAGGTTCGCTGCTGCTGCTCCTGCTCCAGCCGGCGCCGTTCGCGGGTGGTGATGGCCCGCATCGCTTCGTCGGCGCCCATGCGACCAACCGGCCCGGAGGCGTACATCGCCCCCAGCACCACGCCGCCCCGGCCCAGCAGGAACTCCGAGGGCTGGATATAGCCATCGTGATCCTCGGACCACCAGGCGCCAATCTTCTCGCCGTCTTCCTTGCTCGCGCCGTACGCCACGGGGAAGGTCAGGCCCTTGCCCACCACCTCCGTGGCCTGCTCCAGGTTATCGGTGCTTACTGCGTAGATGGAGGCTTCCAGTCCCTCCAGTTCGACCTTCTTCTCTTCCCACGCGGCCAACTGCCGCATGCAGTAGGGTCACCAGTGGCCCCGGTAAAACAGCACCGCCGCGTACCGCCCAGTCATGTCCTCGGGAATACGTACCTGCTTGCCGTCCACCGTGTTAAAGGTCAGAGAGGGGAACCGGTCTCCCTGTTGCAGCTTTTCCATAGCATGCCTCCTTTGGAGTTTGCCCTGGCTGTCGCCCTAATCGTCGGCGGCCGAGGGTGCCGCACCCTCCGCCACGCCCTCGGGCCACCAGGGATCTTCGTAGTCGCTCCAGATGTTCTTAATGTGAGGCATTACCTCTTTGGCGAACAGTTCAGTGTTCTTCAGCGTCAGGTCTTTGGGCATGGTGCCGATGTGCAGCAGGCACATCAGGTGGCCCACCCGCAGCAGCTTGATGGCCTCCGTCAGCCGCTGCCTCACCGTCTCCGGGCTGCCGGCGATAACGTGGCCCTGCTCGACAAAGTCCTCCCAGCCCAGTTCGCTGGCCGCCTTCTGCGCCTCCTCGCCAATTTGGGGCCGCAGCGACTCCCGCACCGAGGCGATGGAACGGTACCCCGGCGACTCGGCGAAGGGGGCGTGGATGCGCAGCATTTTCTGGTAGAAATACTTGACGTGGTCTTCGTACTCCTCCTTGGCCGACTCATCGGTCTCGGAGACGCAGACGAGTTGCAGGAAGCCCAGCCGGTATGGATTGTCGTCAATGCCCCGCTCCGCCACACGGTTCCAGAAGCCGTCCACCACCCGCTTGCCCCGAAGGTAGCCAAAGTAGCTCAGGTAGCAGTAGACGTAGTCCCGGTCAAGAACCCAATCCCAGGTCTCCAGGCTGCCGCTTCCCGGAATCCACACCGGCGGATGGGGCTGCTGCAGGGGCCGGGGCCAGATGCTGACGTAGCGCAGCTTGTTGTACTTGCCGTTGAAGATAAAGGGTTCCCGCTCCGACCACGCCTTCATTATCAGGTCGTGGGCCTCGGTGTGCTTCTCCCGCAGGGTGATGGGCACCTGGCCGTAGGAAAAGGTGGTGTCCATGGAGGTGCCCACGGGAAAGCCAGCCACCAGCCGGCCGCCGCTCATCAGGTCCAGCATGGCCATTTCTTCGGCTACCCTCAGGGGAGGCTGGTAGAGGGCCAGGCTGTTGCCCAGCACCACCAGGGCAGCCCGGGAGGTGGAACGGGACAACACCGATGCGATGAGGTTGGGCGAGGGCATGATGCCGTAAGCGTTGTTGTGGTGCTCGTTGACGCACACCCCGTCGAAGCCCATCCGGTCGGCGTACTGCAGTTCCTCCAGGTAGTCGGTGTAGTGATGCTGTCCAAGTTCGGGATCAAAGTTCTCATTGGGCAGGTCCACCCAGGCGCTGTGGTGCTTAGCCTCAAAGTCCTGGGGCAGATTCTGGTAGGGCATAAGGTGAAAGAAAGAGACTTTCATAGCGCTCACCCGCGGCTGTTTTTGGGGCCGGTGTTTGGGGAATGATAGCACATAGTCGGCCACACCATACAGGAACCAATCCGATCCGCAAAACCGTCTCTCCACTGAGAGATAGAATCCAGGAATTAAACCAGCTTGCCACGCATGGGAGAAAGAGATTTCTGTGCCCAGCCTGCGATTCCAGGTACATTTTACAGAGTAGGAGAAGGATCAGAACTCTACCTTATCAACCCCCAAAATCCATCCCCACCACAAAACCCTGCCCCTTCAAGACACTCTCATCTCACTTGCGACTCCAACTGCATCTACACTGGGGGCAGGTTTGTAACCCGCCCTGCAATAGCGAGGGCAACACCACTGGTCAACCAGCCTCCCGTTCCTCTGGCCAAGGGGTCCGGAGATAAGGGCCCAACCAAGATGAGACCACATGAAACTACAATCCAAGAACTCTCCCCCTCATACGGGCTGCTCGCCGCCTGTAGCGCTTGCCACGTTGGCTGCCGCCATATACCAATGGCCCGGTGTCCCGTGTTAGAATGACTCCAATCTTGGAATGGGTTGTTGCTAAACGCACGCTGAAGGCGGGAGCAACACCGGGGAGGACTAGGCATGGCAGTCAATGGCAACGGCAAATCCCAACGGATGAAATTTGGCGTTTTCATGGCCCCCTTCCACCGGGTGGGCGAGAATCCTACGCTGGCCCTGGAACGCGACCTGGAACTGCTCCAGTGGCTGGACATGCTGGGATTCGACGAAGCCTACATCGGGGAGCACCACTCGGCCGGATGGGAAACCATCGCCTCGCCCGAGGTGTTCATCGCCACTGCCGCCGAGCGCACCCGCAACATTCGGCTGGGCACCGGCGTTATCAGCCTACCCTACCATCACCCCCTGATGGTGGCCAACCGAATGGTGCTGCTGGACCACCTGACCAAGGGCAGGGTAATCCTGGGCGTTGGGCCGGGGGCCCTGGCTTCCGACGCCCTGATGCTGGGCATAGATCCTGCCCGCCAGCGGGAGATGATGGACGAGTCTTTGGGCATCATTCTCCGTTTATTCACGGAATCGGACCCCATCACCTACAAAAGCGACTGGTTCGAACTTAACGAGGCGGTGCTGCAGCTTCGGCCCTACCAGCAGCCCCACCTGCCCGTGGCGGTGGCATCGGTACAGTCGCCGGCAGGAGTAACCGTGGCCGGCAAGCACGGTGCCTCCGTCCTTTCCATGAGCATCCCCCGGGACACTGTGCGTTCCACCAGCCTGAAGGAGTTGTGGTCGATTGCCGAGGACTCGGCGGCGGAACACGGCAAGGAGGTCCACCGGGAGGACTGGGGCCTGGTAGTGGGCATGCACCTGGCCGAGAGCAAGAAGGAAGCCATTGAGGACATACGAGTTGGGGGTGGCCGCCTGGTTACGGAGTACTTCGGCAGGACCCTGGGCAACGAAGTCCCCGATGTCCCCCAGGACCAGATTGTCGACTTCATGATTGAGCATAACCAGTGGATAGTGGGCACACCCGACGACTGCATTGCGGGCATCGAACGCTTGCAGGAAATCAGCGGCGGATTCGGCAGCTTCATGATAAGGGTGGAGGACTGGGCGCCCAGGGAGAAGATTCTCCATAGCTACGAACTGCTGGCCCGCTATGTGATGCCCCACTTCCAGGGCAGCCTGGTAGGTATCCAGACTTCCAATCGGTGGGCACAGGAACGTAAGGATGCGTTGCAGGCCAACCGGATTACCGGGCTACGGCAGGCCACAGACTCTTATTACGCCAACCGGGAATAACAGCCGCCGGGCCTTTGGGGGAGCCGCCATGCGAAAGACGAAGATCATTGCCACCATCGGCCCGGTTTCCCGGGACCCGGAGACGCTGGAACAATTGATCCTGGCCGGTATGGACTGCGCCAGGCTCAATTTTTCCCACGGCACGTTCGCTGAACACGAAGAGGTAATACACAACGTCCGGCTCCTGTCGGAAAAACACGGGCGCCCAGTCAGCATCCTGCAGGACCTGGGGGGCGTCAAGCTGCGCCTGGGACAAATGACCGAAGGCCTGAACCTCAACTACGGCCAAGAATACTTGGTAACGGCGGACGAGGCATCAAGCGACCCTACCATCATTCCATTTCCCGAGCCCGGCGTTTTACGCAACCTCCAGGAAGGCAACGTCGTGTTCATCTCCGACGGCACCGTCTGCCTGGAGGTGCTGGAAGCCGACGGTCTACAGGTCAGGACGCGGGTGCGAAACGGGGGCACCATCTCTTCCTACAAGGGAGTCAACCTGCCGGGCGTTTCCATCGATATGCCGGTGCTGACCGAGGACGACAAAGCTGCATTGCGTTTTGGCGTTGAACAGAAGGTGGACTGGGTGGCCGTTTCCTTTGTGCGAACGGGAACGGACGTTCGCGAGGCAAGAGAGTTTCTGCAAAGCATCGGTAGCCAAGCCCCGATAATGGCCAAGTTGGAGCGGAGCGAAGGCATCGACAACCTGGACGACATTCTGCGGGAAGTGGACGGGGTTATGGTAGCCCGGGGTGACCTGGGTGTAGAGATTCCCATGGAGCGGGTGCCCCTGGTGCAGAAGGAGATTGTGAGCAAGGCCAACGAGGCGGCCAAGTCTTCCTGCATTGCCACGCAGATGCTGCGGTCCATGATGGTGTCGCCCACGCCCACCCGGGCCGAGGTTTCAGACATCAGCAACGCGGTGCTGGACGGCTGCGATTCCATCCTGCTTTCCGACGAAATCGCGGTGGGCGCCTACCCGGTGGAGGCAGTCAGGGTGGCGGACATCACGATCCGCGAGGCGGAGAAGATATATCCCTACTACAAGGACTTTCGTTCGCGGGACCGCACCCAGGCCATAGCCGCCGGGGCCAGCCGGCTGGCCAGGGAGTTAAACTCCAAGCCCATCGTAATTACCAGCACCGGCCGGGCCGCCAACGAAGTATCCCGCTACCGGCCCGAGGGCGACATTATCGTCTTCGCCCACGACGAGGCAACCCTGCGGCGGCTGACCCTGGGCTGGGGCCTGCAGCCCAGCGGCGTCATCCCGCCGGAGCAGGATATATCCAGGCTTGTGGCCATGCTCATGCGGGGCGCGCTGGACACGGGGCTGGTCAACGAATCGGACGTGGTAACCATCGTCCACGGCAGTCTCACCGGCGTTTCAGGCACCACCAACACCATCCAAGTGCTGGACGTGGGGGAGTATATGTCCAGGTATGCAGAGTTGGTGGAAGCTGCGGCTACGGGCGCTTAGGGAGGGCTTTTAACGAAGGAACCCGCAGGGCCACGAAAGGAGAAAATCCACGAATGGACACGAATGCTCAATAGTGGATCACGGAAGGGCCCTTTCGCTACTCCAAGTTGCCCATAAGCAACTCGGTCTGGCAGGACACGGTGAAGTTAATGCAGTTGCGGGAAAATGCGCCGCCAGTTTCGTGGCGGCGTATCGGTTTGTGGTGGGTGCTGGCCAGTCTTGTCGGTCATACCGTAGGGTCAGTCTTTAATTTTTCCGTTGTATTCCTCCTGTTTCTGCCGTTGTTGTTCTTTGACCAAAGCTGGGTATACAGTCCAGTCGTCCATATCCAAACCAGTTTGGGCATCATAGTCCCGCCCCTGTTTGTCAGCACAATACAGTGGCGGCTGCTGCGAAACCATGTGACTGATGCATTTCGGTGGGTAGAATACACGTTGGTTGGCGCGGTTTGTGGCGTAGCAGCAAAATATGGGCTGACAATACTGCCGGTTATCTCAGGTGTTGATACGCAGGATTTCGGCCTCGGCACCGATTTGCTATCCGGCATTCTTCAGATTCGGCTGATTACCGTATTGGCGTCGGAGGTTATTCAATACTTGCCGATTGCCATTAGCCAGGGGCTCCTGTGGCGGTCGCAAGGATTGCCGATAGTGTGGTGGTGCCTTGCTCTGAGTGGCGCCCTGGTCTTGGCCAGCCTGCCACTCTGGTTTGTGACCGGCCTCTACTCTTTAGCGTTGGAGCCTTGGAGCGGGGCGATACCAATATTCCTTGGATTCTTCGCGGCCGCTTTGAGAGTTGTAATGACGGGGACCCTGCTGGGCCTCACTTCCGCCTGGTTCATAGTGCCCCTGCTGCGGAGGGGGAGAGATAGAGTGATGTTATCTGAGATCTAGGCCATTCCCCAGTTACCATACTTCTTTGCCCTCTGGAGGCCCGAAATCTATCTCTTTGTGAAGGCTACTTTCGGTTATCCTTGACATATACTGCTCCAGCGTTTCTTGGTCACCGCCTTCACAGGTACCGGTGGGTCCAGTCTCGTGTGAGAGTTTCCTTTCGGCTTCATTAGATTGAGTTGGATCGCCCGATTCGCTCAATGATTCACCTCACCAAGAAGGGGCGCCGTTCTTGACGCCCCTTAGGTCTTGCCACACTGGTAGAAGTCCGTTTTACGGCATCGGCATTGACCTTGGCAGTGTGCTGCTGCCCACCAGGTACTCATCCACGCCCCGGGCTACCTCGCGGCCCTCGGCAATGGCCCAGACTACCAGGGACTGGCCGCGGGCCATGTCGCCGCCGGCGAAGACGCCTGGGACGCTGGTCATCTTGTTCTCGTCCACCTGCACGTTGCCGCGACCGTCCAGTTCCACGCCCAGGTCGGTCAACATCCCATCGTGTTCGGGATGCAGGAAGCCCATGGCCAGCAGCACCAGGTCCGTTTCGACTTCCATCTCGCTGCCTGGGACTTCGTTCATGACGAAGCGACCGTCCTCGCCAGTGGTCCAGTCCACCCGCACGGCGTGGAGCTTTTCCACCTGGCCGTTGCTTCCGGTGAAAGACTTGGTCAGGATGTTATAGTCGCGGATTCCACCCTCTTCATGGGCTGCGGACGAGCGGAGAATCATGGGCCACTGGGGCCAGGGATTGTCGGGACGGCGCTCCTCCGGCGGTTCGGGGAGCAGTTCGAACTGGTAGACCACCTCGGCGCCCTGGCGGTGGGCCGTGCCAAGGCAGTCGGCGCCGGTGTCGCCGCCGCCCAGGATTACCACCCGCTTCCCCTCGGCGGTGATGTGCTCCTCCAGGTCAATATCCTCGCCGGCCAGCAGCTTGTTCTGCTGAGGAAGGTAATCCATGGCCAGGTGAATGCCGTCCAGTTCCCGACCGGGTACGGGCAGGTCGCGGGCCTGGGTGGAGCCGCCGGTCAGGCAGACGGCGTCGTGCTCTTCCAGCAAGTCCTTTACGGGGTAGTTGACGCCCACGTTGACGCCGGTGCGAAACTCGACGCCCTCGTCGGCCATTAACTGGATACGCCGGCGGACCACGTCCTTGTCCAGCTTGAAGTCGGGGATGCCCAGCATCAGCAGGCCGCCAAGGTAGTCGGCGCGCTCCAGGACAGTAACAGAATGGCCGGCCCGGTTAAGCTGCTGGGCGGCAGCCAGACCGGCGGGTCCGGAACCCACCACCGCCACCTTCTTGCCGGTTCGGTGATCGGGCGGCTGGGGCTTTATCCAGCCCTCCTTGTAACCGCGATCGGAGATTTCCTTCTCTATGTATTCAATGGTCACCGGGTCGGTGTTTATACTCAGTACGCAGGACGCTTCGCAGGGGGCGGGGCAGATGCGGCCGGTGAATTCGGGGAAGTTGTTGGTGCTGAGCAGCACTTCCAGCGCCTTCTGCCAGTCCCCCATGTAGACGTGGTGATTGAATTCTGGGATGACGTTGCCCAGGGGGCAGCCCATGTGGCAGAAGGGGACGGCACAGTCCATGCACCTGGAACCCTGTTCCCTTGCGTCGGGCTCGGGCCAGTCCAGGTACAGTTCTTCATAGTCGCCCTTACGTTCGGCGACGGGACGGCGACGGGGCGGCCGGCGTCCGAATTCCATAAATCCGGTAGGTTTACCCATATTGAGTTACTTCCAGTTTTCTATTCTGCGAACACTTTCCGGTACTTGTTTCCCTGATTGCCCGTACGATTCTTGTACTAGGCAAACAACACAGGCAAGGGCAACTCCCACCCTTCGACCACATCACCGCCGGAAAGCGTATCTTCTTCAGTCAAAATCTCGATGTCATGCCGAGAGCGGTACACGGTTACGGTGCGGCGGCGTGGGTCGATAGTGACGACCATACGGCAGCCAGCATCCAACCACTCCATCACCTTTTCCTTGACTTCCGTATAGGAATCGCCAGGAGATATTACTTCTATAACCAGATCGGGGGCACAGGGCAAAAACCCCCTGACTCCGCCCATGGCTTCCACCACCTCACTCCTGACGAAAGCCACATCCGGTGCCCTGACGGTATCGGGGTTGCGGCCCAGGATGAACCCTGTCTCGGCAGCATAGACCACACCCAAGTTATGGATTTCAACGTGTTGTGCTAGTCGCCAACCTGCTTTCATAGCTATTCGGCCATGCACGTTTCCCGCAGGGGCCATTTCCCGCACCTCTCCCCGCACCAGTTCGCGGCGCATGCCATTGTCGGGCAACCGCAGCAGTTGTTCAGCAGTTATGGTTGTTGCGGTAGTCATAATTGACAGCCAAATGCGGATATTGCTAACAGGTGATTGGCCCTCACTCGATGTGGGCTAGTCGGCGGTGGCAGCGGCCGGTTCGGCGGCCTGCCTGCGCTGCTCCAGCACCCGGCGGTAATCACGGGGCATTACTTTCTTGAACCGGGCGACGGAACCGTCCCAGTCGGACAGAATCCGCTGGGCCGGAACGCTGCCGGTGTATTCCAGGTGGTCTTCGATCAACTGGCGGAGCAGCGCGATGTCCTCGGAGTCGGCCAGGTTTTCCAGGTCGGCAAGGCCATCATTGAAGCGGATGGCGAAATCGTCGTCAGGGTCGTAGACGAAGGCAATGCCGCCGCTCATGCCCGCGGCGAAATTGCGGCCCGTGGGGCCCAGGATAACGGCCACGCCGCCGGTCATGTACTCGCAGCCGTGGTCCCCAATGCCCTCAATGACGGCCTGGACGCCGCTGTTGCGGACGCAGAAGCGCTCGCCACCCGTGCCGCGGATGAAGGCCTGGCCGCCGGTGGCGCCGTAAAGAGCCACGTTGCCGATGATGATGTTCTGCTCGGCAACGAAATCGGAACCGGCCGGCGGCACTATCACAATTCTGCCGCCGTTCATGCCCTTGCCCATGTAGTCGTTGGTATCGCCAGCCAGGCGAATGTCCACGCCCTTGGCCAGGAAAGCGCCGAAGCTCTGGCCAGCGGAACCGGCCAAATTGATTCGGATAGTTCCCGGGGGCAGGCCGTCCTCCCCGTACTTTTTGGCAACCTTACCGCTGAGCATGGCGCCCACGGTGCGGTTAGAGTTGCGGATGGGCAGGTCAACCTCTACCGTTTGACCGTGTTCGATGGCGGGGGCGGCCTGGGCAATTAACTGGTGATCCAGGGCCAACTCCAAGCCATGGTCCTGCTCATCGCACTGGTAGATGGTTACTTCGTCGCACCGGGGATGGCGGTACAGCAGCTTGTCGAAGTCCAGGTCGCGGGCCTTCCACTGATCTACGTCGGTGTTGGCTTCCAGCATTTCCACGCGACCGATCATCTCCTGGACGGTGCGGAAGCCAAGCTGGGCCATAATCTCCCGCAACTCCTCGGCCACGAAGAAAAAGTAGTTGATGACGTACTCCGGCTTGCCGGCGAACCGCGCGCGAAGTTCCGGGTCCTGGGTGGCAATACCCACGGAGCAGGTGTTCAGGTGACACTTGCGCAACATGATGCAGCCGCTGACGATCAGGGGCGCGGTGGCGAAGCCGATTTCGTCGGCGCCCAGCAGGAAGGCGATGGCAGCATCGCGACCGGTCTTCAGCTGGCCGTCGGTCTGCACCACGATGCGGCTCCGCAGATCGTTCGCCACCAGGACCTGCTGGGTCTCGGCCAGGCCCAGTTCCCAAGGCAGGCCGGCATGCTTGATGGAAGACTCGGGAGAAGCCCCGGTGCCCCCGTCGTGGCCGCTGATGAGCACCACGTCGCCATGGCCCTTGGAGACGCCGGCGGCGATGGTGCCGACGCCGACCTCTGCCACCAGCTTGACGTGGATCCGGGATTCCGGGTTGATGTTCTTTAGATCGTGAATCAGCTGGGCCAGGTCTTCGATGGAGTAGATGTCGTGGTGCGGCGGCGGCGAGATAAGCTCCACCCCGGGGGTGGTGTGGCGTACCCAGCCGATAATGTCGTCCACCTTGTGGCCGGGAAGCTGGCCGCCCTCGCCGGGCTTGGAGCCCTGGGCCATCTTGATCTGCAGGTCGGTGGCGTTGACCAGATAATTAGGGGTTACGCCGAACCGGCCCGACGCCACCTGCTTGATGGCGCTGTTGCGGGAATCTCCGTTTTCGTCGCGGATATAGCGGTGGAAGTCCTCGCCGCCCTCGCCGGTATTGCTGCGGGCCCCGATGCGATTCATGGCGATGGCCAAGGTCTCGTGGGCTTCCTTGCTGATGGAACCGAAAGACGCCGCGCCGGTGGCGAACCGTTTGACGATTTCCTTGGCCGGTTCCACCTCATCCAGGGACACCGGTTCGCGGTCGGAATTGAAGTCCAGCAGACCGCGCAGGGTGGCAAGCTGACGGCTCTGGTCATTGACTGCCTGGCTGAACTCCTGGTACGACTTCCAGCTATTGGCGCGAGTGGCGTACTGGAGCTTGGCGATGGTGTCGGGGTTCCACTGGTGGACCTCGCCG
Organism: Dehalococcoidia bacterium; assembly: GCA_964291565.2. Taxonomy (GTDB): domain Bacteria; phylum Chloroflexota; class Dehalococcoidia; order Lucifugimonadales; family UBA3495; genus Bin22. The sequence continues at coordinate 2,018,185 of OZ219949.1, read as the reverse complement.
TGGCGGCGCCACTGGTAGGTCCCGCCGGGATCCAGGTCCAGGGTGGCGTCAACTTCGTGAACGGGGAAGGCGAAGCGATGCCGCTGCAGCTGCTCCTCTTCCACCACCTCTAGGCCAATGCCCTCCACTCGGGAAGGGGTCCACGTGAAGTACTGGTCAATGAAGTCCTGGTTCAGGCCGACAGCCTCGAATATCTGGGCGCCCTGGTAGCTCTGCACGGTGGAAATGCCCATCTTGGACATTACCTTGAGCAAGCCCTTTTCGTTAGCTTTAATGAAATTCTTGACAGCGTAGTCGGGCTTGGTGCCGTTGAGCTCGCCCCGGTCTGCCAGGTCCTGGACGGTGGCCAGGGCCAGGTAGGGGTTGATGGCGCTGGCGCCGTAGCCCAGCAGCAGGCAGAAGTGGTGCACCTCGCGGGGTTCCCCCGATTCCATGACCAGCCCCACCCGCGTGCGAGTGCCCTCCCGAATCAGGTGGTGGTGAACGGCGGCGGTGGCCAGCAAGCTGGGAATGGGAGCCTGGTCGCCGGTTACACCCCGGTCGGACAGGACGATTATGCTGAAGCCGTCGCTGATAGCCTTGGATGCTTCTCCGCAAAGGCGGTCAAGAGCTTCCTTCAACGCTCCTTCGCCCTGGGAACTGAACAGGGTGGACAAGGTAATGGACCGTATGTCGCTCAGGTCCAGGCCCTGAATCTTGGCCAGTTCCTCGTCGGTGATGATGGGAGACTTGATCTTAACCTGGCGACAATGGAGCGGGGTCTCTTCGAAGAGGTTGCGCTCACTTCCGATGAAGCCCTCCACCGAAGTGACCAGTTCCTCGCGGATTGCGTCCAGGGGCGGGTTAGTAACCTGGGCGAACAATTGCTTGAAGTAGTTGAACAGCAACTGACTCTTTTCCGACAGGACGGCCAGGGGAGCGTCGTTGCCCATGGAACCCACCGCCTCGTAGGCCGTGGCGGCCATGGGGGTGGTGAGCATCCGCAGTTCCTCGACGGTGTAACCGAAGGCCCGCTGCTGCTTTACCAACTCCTGGCCCTTGAAGACCTCAGGGGCCACAGGATCGGGCAGGTCGTCCAGTGAGATCTTGTTTTCCTTGAGCCATTTTCCATAGGGCTGGCGACGAGAAAGGGTCTGCTTCAACTCGTCGTCGCGGATGATGCGGCCCTGCTCCAGGCTGACCAGGAACATGCGGCCGGGCTGCAAGCGGCCTCGCTGCAGGATGTTCTCAGGGGCAATATCCAGGACACCCGTTTCCGACGCCATTACCAGCTTGTCGTCCTTGGTTACGGTGTAGCGGAAGGGTCGCAGGCCGTTGCGGTCCAGGACGGCGCAGATGTCCTTGCCGTTGGCGGCCACGATCATGGCGGGCCCGTCCCACGGCTCCATCAGGCAGGAGTGGAACTCGTAGAAGTCCTTCTTCTCCTGGGGCATGGTCTCGTGCTGTTCCCAGGCTTCGGGAATCATCATCAGCATCGAGTGGTCCAGGCTGCGGCCGGTCATCTGCAGCAATTCCAGGGCGTTGTCGAAACCGGCGGTATCGCTGGCCCCCGGTGTCATTATGGGCGGAATCTTCCTGATGTCGTCCCCGAACAGGGGAGACTCAAACTGGGCCTCCCGCGCGTGCATCCAGTTGCTGTTGCCGCGCAGGGTGTTGATTTCGCCGTTGTGAGCCAGGTAGCGGTAGGGGTGGGCCAGCTTCCAGTGACCCAGGGTGTTGGTGCTGAAGCGGGAGTGGACCAGGGCGAAAGCGCTTACCAGGGCTTCATCGTTCAGGTCCAGGTAGAAACCGGCCACCTGGTGGGCCATCAGCAGGCCCTTGTACACCAGGGTGCTGTTGGTCAGGCTGCAGATATAAAAGTAGTCGGCGTCGTCTTCGCTGATGCCGGTGCCCGAAAGGCCGTTCTCAATGACCTTGCGCAGGGTGTAGAGCTTGCGCTGCAACTGGGCGGCGTCAAGCTGTTCAGCGCCGCAGCCAACGAAGAACTGGCGGATTACCGGCTGCACCGCCCGGGCATCGCGGCCCAGTTTGTCGGGGTCCACGGGCACGTCGCGCCAGCCCAGCAGGGCCAGGCCCTCGGCGGCAATGGAGCGGTCAATCAAGTCTTCGCAGGCGGCCCGAGCGGCGGGCCTGGGGGGCAGAAAAGTCATCCCCACACCATAGGAACCCAAGTCCGGCAGGTTGATGCCCAGGGCGGGGCAGACCTGGCGGAAAAAGGCGTCCGGCATCTGCATCAGGATACCCGCGCCGTCGCCGGTCTCGGGGTCGCAACCGCAGGCCCCCCGGTGGCCTAGATTCACCAGGACCTGCAGGGACTCAGTGATAATCTCGTGGGACTGGCCGCCCTTGATGTTGGCGACCACGCCTACGCCGCAGCTGTCGTGTTCGTGGTGGGGAGAATACAGGCCGTTCTGGGCCAGTTCCCGTAGAGAATTCATTGACGCAGCCCCCGCTCCAGGGTCACAAAGGTGCCAGCCAAGGGTTTGGAGCCGGAAAAATTCGCAAAATCTGCGGAAAAAAGTGTTGACAATTCAATTACCGGGCCCAGGCCCGGCGATTTGTTAAATATATCACAATACGTCATTGATGGAAATACGCATTATACACACCGGGGTATGCGGCGAATACCCCTGGCAGTAAAGGTAGGGTTAAGGGTGAACCGAAGCGCCTACCAGAGTTCCATAAATGCCGGACGAGCGCCCTCAAGCTATGCTTTAATTTTGACTGGTCTCACAATTGAAAACAGGGCAGAAGCACAGGTTTCAACGACTGCTCCAACTTGCATATTGCCGGTCTTGGGTCGCTACAGAAGGAACCGCGTATTTTGTAAGGGAGCTGGAAATGATATAATAGACAGTCCAGTGGGGACGCGCGGGTTCGACAGGAGCGTCCTGGGGCAGATTGCAAGCCGAGGCGCCACCGCCCTCGTTAATCAGGTGGCACACAAATAACTGGCGAACGTGAATTCGCTCTAGCCGCCTAAGGGCGGCTACGTCCGTACCCTGCTATTCCCGGATGCGGGGCTACGGGCGCCATCAGACCGGGATGCGGTTGCCCTGAAGCCGATAGGGGCTGCTCAAGATTTATCGGCTGGCCTGACGGAAATTACGCCGGCGAAAGCTCCGACAGGCGAGAACTAAAGTGCCGGACAAGCTTGTAGTAGATCTAGTCTAGGGGCCTTTTGGACGGGGAGTTCGACTCTCCCCCGTCTCCACCACTTCCCTCCAATGCGACGCGCGGCTCTCCTACCTCCACTTCAACGCAGGCTCACCCTGCCTTGCCTGTTGCGCGACCACGTTCTACCTTTGTTCTCGTACACCCCATCCGGTTCGAGTCTCGGCAGTAGCCTCGTATGGCGGGTAGCACCGCCTGTTCCAGCCATAGGTTTGTCTGCAAACCTCACCGTATATACTGTCGCAGAACGGTCCTGGTACTCAATCCGGCGTGGAACAGACACGTGCAGGCCGCAGCCTGCTGGCGAAAGACCGGAGACTAAATGACTCGCAACCTGGACTTTTGCGCCATTGATGTGGAGACGGCCAACCATTGGGTTGCCAGCATTTGCCAGATTGGCGTGGCGCGGGTTACGGAAGGTCGGGTGGATAAACAATATTCCACTCTGGTGGACCCGGAAGAGGGGTTCAATTCCTTCAACGTCAGGCTGCATGGCATTGGACCCGGATCCGTGAGTGGGGCGCCCTCCTTTGACGAAGTATTCGGTGAGCTGTTCGACCTGCTGGACGGAACAGTGCTGGTGAGCCACACCTTCTTTGACCGCAACGCTATGAATGGAGCCGCCCAGAGGTACGGTCTGCCCATCTTGCCCGTTACCTGGCTGGACAGTGTAGCCATTGCCCGCCGGGCCTGGCCGGAGAGGAGGGGAAACCGGGGGTACCGGCTGGCCAGCCTGGCCGCCGACCTGGGCATTTCCTTTCGCCACCACGACGCGCTGGAGGACGCCCGGGCTGCGGCGGGGGTGGTGCTTTACGCTTGCCTGGAAACGGGCATGGATATTGACGACTGGGTGCGGGAGTTCTATCCCGCCGGGGAATTCCGTCCAAAACATGGAAGGCGGGCAAGACCGAAGGTCAACCGCTGGTAGAAGGTCAACCGCTGATAAAGGTTTCAGCCCCCATCAGGCCGCCGCTGTTTGAGTCCAGGTCATCTTATCCATAGAAGACCTATTGCAACTGGACGCCTGCCAAGTTTTCCAGTTGTTCCTTGTCCAGCTTTCCCCAGGGCTTCGTAGGAGCGGCGGGGGGAAGGTTGTCGGACAGTACCCAGACGATCATTGACCTGATGCCCCGGGACTTCAGGTGCAGGGCCACGGTTCGGGTCAACCGGCGGCCAGGGCCGGCAGAATGTGGTTGGCGAAGGCCTGAACTTCCACTTGGGGCGGCGCAAAGGTAAGGCAAGGCATAAGGTAGAGCTGGTTGACGCCTTGCTGCGCCATTTCCCGGATGCGCTGGGTACAGTATTCCGGGGTGCCGATCAGCCCCAGGGCGTCGCATAGCTGCCCGTTGACCTCGTCGCTGACGAACCCGGTCATCTCGATAGCTTCCTCCCAGTTGGGGGCGTGGCCCAGGTCGGGATAAATGTCGTATACGGCCTGGGGTATCTCGTATTCGGGTATGTCATAGCCGGAATGGGGCAGCCAGTTGGGACCGCCCCACATCAGGCCCCAGTGGACGGATACGGGCCGGGCCAGACGTCGGGCCTCGTCGACGGAGTCTGCGATGCAGGTCCTGACCGCAAACATAATGTCCAGGTCATCCAGGGTACGGCCGCTGCGCCGGGCGCCGATTTCCAAATGCTCCAGGGCCTTTCCCACTATGCCGGGGGTGTAGCCCACCAGTGCAAGAGCGCCGTCGGCGACCTCGCCGGCCAGTTGCAGGGAACGGGGGCCGGACGCCGCCATCAGCACCGGCACACCGGCGCCGCCATCGCTGCCGGCGAAGTCCAGCCGGTTCGTCATTCCGTCATATTCCACGTTTTCCCCGGCTAAAAGGGCCTTCACCTCGGTGATGCAACGGCGCATCTGTCGCAGGGTGGCGGGGCGGCGGCCGATGGTGCTGGCGGAAGTGTAACCGGTGCCAATAATGACGCGGGTGCGGCCGGGGGCTATCTCCGCTACCGTTTGCGCTGCGCCGGCCAGCACCGGGGCAATCCTGCCGAAGGGGTTGGTAACTGCAGGGAAGAGCCGCAACGTGCTGGTGGCGCTGGCCGCCAGACCCAGGGTTACAAATGTATCCCGGCAAATCATCTGGCTGTCCAGGATTCCGGCGCCGTCAAAACCGGCCGCCTCGATTTGCCGGATCATATCCAGCAATTCCGGCATGGGCGAAGTTCCGGGTACGCGCATGGAGATTTTGATGGGCTGGGACATGGCAGCTACCTCCACTGGTGGGCTGATCCGGGCAGGTGACGCTGGAAAGTATAACAGTGCGGGGCGACGGCAGGCCGGACCGCAACGCAAAAGCTCCCATTCATGCAGTCTGCGGAACAGTCCCCCGCTAATGCCCTCCTTTCCCCTCCAGGCGACTGCCAAACGCCAGAGAAATCCGGCCTGACTACTGTCCTGACTCGGCAACCGGGGAACGTCGCTCCTGGCACCCGGCGTTCCCGATTATGGATTTTGTTGTTTCTAGCGCCATTTTGGGCCATTTTGAGCCCTTTCGTATCTGACCAGAGGGCCATGACGGCGCCGGATGGCTCTTCGGTGGGCCGCCGGGGCCGTTTTCCAGATTGGGAATCGCCCCGGCGAATGGCCCACGCCGGGCCATTTTGGGCCGTCTTGGGCCACTGTAGGAACGGGGCAGCACTGAACTTGACCACAACCCTGCTCCACATTGCCAGCTGTGGGTGAATCGGGACGACCATGAGATTATGTTAGGAAAGGGTTTTCCTTGATGACAAGGGACAAACGTCAGCGGTCTGCCGCGACCAGGGTTCCCGGGCAAGCCACCTAATTCGCAATGACAAACCGGCGGCGCAAGGAATCGCCGGCAAAGTTACTGACAGTTGCTTATTGTGGGATCCTTAGCGCGCCTAATAGACTGGCAGAAGCAACCTACTTGATTACGCTGCCGAGGGGTCAAGAATGGCGCTTGCCCGCATAACCGGTCCTTACTTCTGGGTGTCGTGGCTCAGCAAGCTGCTGGTGGGAGAAAGCTCGTGCCAGTGGGGCGTCTGGTTCCGCGCCCAGCACGAAGGCTCATCCTGGGAGAAGGTACCTTCCGATTTCGACCAGGTCCAGTGGCTGATAAAGCATGGGGAACTGCTGGAGCAGACTCGCCGCTATTACGAGCGGCAGGGCTACCTGGTGTCGGAAGCATCGCAGAACTCCTTTAATCTCAGGGGCGCTACCGCCACGCTGGCCGGCCGGCCCGACCTGGTGGTGACCAGGGATGGTGAAACAATGGTCGTCGACGTTAAGGTAGGTCAGCCCAACGCTTCACATACGGCCCAGGTGATGACCTACATGTACGCACTGCCCCGGGCGATGCAAAGCATGTTTCATGGAACCAGGATCAGCGGTCAGGTGGTCTACCCGGACGGACCGGTGGACGTACCGGAGGCTGCGGTGAGCCAGGAATTTGTCGCCGCCCTGGGAGGACTAGTCCGAGGCCTGGCCGTCAGCGAGGCGCCCCGGAAAACGCCCAGCTGGAACGAATGCCGTTTCTGTCCCATAGGGGCCAGAGACTGCCCGGAGCGGGTGGACATTTGCGATGAGCAACCCGTAGGGATTACCGAGGACTTCTGAGGGAGTTCAGAAAGACAGGAATTTGAGGTATCCTGTTGGCGGTTGCTGCTGCCAACCGTTATATATTCTACATGCTGGCGAGAGACTGACATGGAGCGAGTAACGATACAGGAAGCATCTTACCGACTGAACCTGTCCCAGGCGGAAATCCGCCGCTACATCCGGGAGGGGCGACTGCAGGCCAGCCGGGAAGGCGGTTCCCAAGGGCGTACCTGGCTGGTGGAACTGCCGGAAGAGGGCTGGCTGGACGACGATAAGGCGCGCTACAACGAGATGGCCCAGGCTATGCCCGTATGGTGGTGGCCAACGGAGGCAAGGACGGGCCAGGCCCACTACATTCTTGACGTGGGCATAGAGGAAACGGTGCCTGTCTACCTCTGCGGGCTGGAAAGCGAAAATCTGTGGGCCGTTACGGAGCTGAAGACAGAAAACTGCTGCCCCACCTGCCTGGGAATTGCCCACGAACGGGGCCTTCCGCTGAACCTGGACCAATAGACAAAAGTGGACCCAAGCGAAACTCTTGACCGGAGGCACAATGGCGCCACCAGACATTAAAGCACTGATATTCGACGTATTCGGGACCGTAGTTGACTGGCGGAGCAGCATCATCGAACAGTCCGCTAACTTTGGCAAGGCCCGGGGAATTGAACGGGACTGGGGAGCCTTCGCCGACGCCTGGCGCGGCAAGTATCAGCCCTTTATGAACAAGGTCCGCACCGGAGAATTGCCGTGGACAAACCTGGACGCGCTGCACCGAATGGCGCTGGAAGAAGTGCTTGAAGAGTTTGAAATCGGCGGGCTGAGCGAAGAAGAGAAGCAGGAAGTGAACTTCTTCTGGCACAACCTGCGCCCGTGGGCCGACTCGGTGCCCGGTCTGTACCGGCTGAAGCAGCGGTACATCATCGCCACCATGTCCAACGGGAACATCGCATTGATGACCAACATGGCCAAGAACGGTGGCCTGCCGTGGGACGCCATCCTGGGCGCGGAAGTGGCCCGGCACTACAAGCCCGACCCGGAGAGTTACCTTACCACCGTGGAACTCCTGGGCCTGCGCCCGGGGCAGGTAATGATGACCGCCGCACACCAGGGCGACCTGCTGTCGGCCCAGAAGGTGGGGCTCCGGTCGGGGTTCGTGCCGCGGCCCATGGAGCGCGGGCCGGACAGGACTCCAGACCCCACTCCCGATCCATCCTTTGACGTGGTGGCCACAGATTTTACGGACCTGGCGCGGCAAATGGGAGTGTAGGGAATGGGTCGTCACAGGGATGCCACCAACAGCGCCAGGTAAAGTGCGTTGAGGGGTTAGATGGACTGGCTGAAATCACTCGGCAAAGACGATAAGGGCAGCCGTCCCCGTTGCGTCCTTATGACCAACGGAAGCAGGGAAGAGGTGGCTCAACGGTTAACTGAGTTAGTTTCCTGCACGGAAGTGTCAATATCAGCTAACGATTACTGGATCCCCTCCGGCAAGGAAAGCGTAGCAGAGGCAGAACTCGGAAACCCTAGAAGGTTAAACGGCCTGGTTTCCAGCAACACGCACCGACTGCTGCAGAATTGGTGGCTGGCAGTTTCAGCGCGCACTCCCAGCTGGGACATTGCCAGTACCTGCGCGGTGAAAGGTCGGACCGGCCTTTTGCTAGTTGAGGCCAAAGCCCACGCCAAAGAGTTAAAGAGGGGAGGGAAAAGCTTCAACAATAATAAGGCTTCGTTTAACAGCGCAAGAAACCACGAGCAGATTGGTGAAGCCATAACAGAAGCCAACACCGGCCTCCGAATCGCTACAGAGGAAGACTGGAACCTTTCAAGAGACAGCCACTACCAGATATCGAATCGGTTTGCCTGGGCCTGGAAGCTGACCGACCTGGGCATTCCCGTGGTACTGGTTTACTTGGGATTCCTGGATGCCACTGAAATGGTTGCCGACAAGAACCCTGCATTCGACTCGCTGGAACGTTGGGAGAGTGTTCTCAAAGAACATAGCAGCGCTATAGTGCCTGATAGTTGTTGGGGACATTTCCATTACGTCAAAGGTATTCCCCTGCTCCCCCTTATTCGGGTCAGTAATCAGCCCTTCTATCCCTAGATAGTGACACATTTCTTAAATGTTTGATTCAGGAGCAATGCCATGGCCCGCTTTGGTGTCCGCCTGGAAAATGACCCACAGTTGACGCCTGCCGATTCGGTGGAACTGGCGCAGTTGGCGGAAAGCCGGGGCTACGAAATGGTGTGGGTGCCTGAAGGTTCGGGCCGGGATTCCCTGACCCAACTGACGTTCCTGGCCTGCCACACCGGCGCCGTCAGGCTGGCAACGGGCATTCTTCCCGTCTATTACCGCACTCCCATGCTGACGGCCATGTCTGCGGCGGGTATTGGCGACCTGTCCCAGGGGCGATTTGTGCTGGGCCTGGGTGTGGGACACCGGCCCTCGGTGGAAGGGACCCATGGCATACCCTTTCGCCGTCCCCTGACCCACATGCGGGAGACCATTACCCTGGTGCGCCGGTTACTGGACGGAGAGCAAGTCTCCCACGCGGGAAGGGTGTTCGACGTGGACAACGCATCCCTGGGCGCCGCTGCTCCCGGGCAACGGGTGCCAATCTACGTGGCCGCCCTCGGCCCGCAGATGCTGGAGCTCACGGGAGAACTGGCCGACGGCGTGCTGCTCAACTGGACGGCGTCCAATTACCTGGAAGAGGCCATCCTCCACCTGCATCGGGGCGCGGAGAAGGCCGGGAGGAACCCTTCCGAAATAGATGTGGCCGGCTACGTGCGGGTAGCCGTGTCCGACAACCCTGATGCGGCACGGGTCAGCCTGCAAGGTCAGATCGCCCGCTATGCCAGCAATCCCTTTTATAACAACTTCTTCCAGGGCACGGGTTTCGGCAAGGAGATGAGCGCGGCAGAAGAGGCGATCCGGAAGGGAGACATAGAAGAGGCGGCCCGTGCCATAAGCCCGGAAATGCAGGACCAGGTGGCGGTGGTAGGAAACGCGGAGGAGTGCCGGGTGGAGATAGAGAATCGCCGCAGCCGGGGATTGAACCTGCCGGTGGTGGCGCCCTTCACCGTGGACGAGGCTAAGGCTTCGTACGTGAGGGTTATTGAGACTTTCGGGGGATAGGGGAAAAATAGTGGCGACTAAATACCGACTCCTGTCATAAAGTCGAGAGGAGCGTGAAATGCAGTCTTGTTTATACAGGCAATCCTTTTCCAGGGAACCGGTAAGGAGTTCGCCCCAAATTACCCCTGTTTCTGAAGAGGAAATAGAGGAAACCAAGAAAAGATTGATAGAGTATGCAGAGAAAACCTTGCCTGCATTCGAGGCGAACCACCGCTATTTGCGTGAGAATTATGCGGATCTGTTGAAGGAGTACCCTGAACAGTGGATCGCGGTGCATGAGCAACGGGTGGTTGCCAATGCCCCTTCAATGGCAAAAATTTTCACCACAATAAACCAACTAGGGATTGACCGGCATTTTACGGTCGTCGAGTTTCTGAACACTGATAGTAGACCTTTGATCCTTTGAGTAGAAATGGCAATTCAAGGATTCTTCCATCCTGGTGGCGAAATCGCGTCCGCACCTTTCGTGTTTGCGCTCGTTGACCTTAAACGACTGGAATTAAGGGAAACTGTCCTTTTCCTGGTCGATACCGGCTCGAACACAACCTGCCTTCATACGGACGACGCCAATCGATTCGGCATTGATTACCAGCAGTTGGACAATCAAAGCTTAATCCAGTCCAGTGGAGTAGGTGGCAGCACCGGGTATTACAGGGAGCCCGCCACCCTGGCGCTAATGGACGAGAACGGCGACCTGAGGCTCTTCGACCTGGAAATTCACATAAGCCAACCACCCAACACCTTTGGGGCACGACCTCTCCCCTCCCTTCTCGGCCGTGACTTCCTGAACCGTTGCCGAGTTTACCTCGATAGCGCCTCTGACGCCGTGCACCTGGAACCGCGGAACCTAGCTGGCAACCAGATACTGCCCTGACACCCTGAGCCAGCGCCTAAAGGTGGCCGCCTAGCCTGGGCTGCCCCCCAACCCGCAGACTTCTGCAACCAGTTCATACGAACGTACGCGGTCGGCGAAGTCGTGGCAGATGGTTACCACGCTCAGGTCGCCGGTCCCGTAGACCTCCGCGATCTTTTCCAGCTTTTCCTTGACCTGCTGGGGGTCGCCGTCAGCGCAGACCTGGCTGTACTGGCGTATAAAAGCAAGTTCGTTCATCTGGTAGGGGTAGCTCAGCGCCTCCTCCACCGTGGGGATGCCCTTGGCCCGGTTGGTTACGGAGTAAAGCCGGCCCAGGTTGCGGCTGGCGGCAATGCGCAGGGCCTCTTCCTCGGTTTCGGCGCACAAGACCTGTACGCCGATGTTGACCTTGGGTTCGTCCAGGAATTTGGATGGCTCAAACTGCTTGCGGTAACCCTCCACGATAGACGGACCCTCGTCCACGCCCAATCCGAAGAAGTGGGCGTAGGCGAAGGGCATGCCCAGCCTGGCGGCCATGTAGGCGCTTTCGTAGCGGGACCCCAGCAGCCACACCTCGGGCGCGCTGCGGGGACTGTCGGGGCCGGCCTGCACCTGGGCAAAGGGATGTTCCGATTCCAGACCTCCGTTCAGGTAACCTACCAGGTCAACCACCTGGCGCGGATAGTGTTGCACATCCTTGGGGCTGCCGGGGTAGGACAGGGCCGCCGCCGTCAGGTGGTCGCTGCCGGGGGCGCGACCCACGCCCAGGTCGATGCGGCCCGGGTAGAGGGACTCCAGCATTCGGAAGTTCTCCGCCACTTTGAGAGCGCTGTAGTGGGAGAGCATTACGCCGCCGCTGCCCACGCGGATAGAGTTGGTGTGTGCGGCCACCTGGCCCACAAGCACTTCAGGGCTGGTGCCGGCGAAATTGGGCAGGTTGTGGTGCTCGGCCAGCCAGTACCGGTAGTAGCCAAGCTTTTCCACGGCCACGGCCAGGCGGATGGTTTCCCTCAGTGCATCTCCGGCGGTTCCCCCGGCCCTGACGGGAGATTGGTCCACAACGCTAAGAGTCAAATTGGCGGCCACGGTTTACTCCTGAACGGGGAATTGGGCGGATTATAGCACCCGCCATACTCGATGGGACGGCCCCAGTGGCGGCCGGAATAGACGCAGAGTGGCCGTTTAACAATTGTTAAATCAATTGTTAAACAACTATAGATTGTTAAAGACATGCCCCTGTCATATCCTTTTTGCGGTTTAACGTCCCGTCCTGGGCCGGGGCATTTCCAAAGCCGGAATCGCACGCGGGTTTGGGCATATCTGTATCCCAAACAACTCCCTGACCTGCTTCTCCGGCAAATTTCTGCGCCCAGCACAAGGGGTGAACCGTCTTGGCCGTCAAAGATTCCACCAGCAATAATTGCCACGCCAATGCCTACGGCGTGGCAAACGCCGGCAGCCGGTGGAAAAAATACTTGCCGGAGAGAATCATCAAGGCGATCCTCTTTCTCTGCGCCATCGCATCCATCTTTACCACCGTCGGCATCGTGTCCGTCCTCATATTTGAGGCGGCGCTTTTTTTCCAAGAAGTAACCATCTGGGAATTTCTGACCAACACCAAGTGGACGCCCCTGTTCGCATCCAAGAACTTTGGGATCCTGCCCCTGGTAACGGCAACATTGCTAACTTCCCTCGGCGCTATGTGCGTGGCCCTGCCGCTGGGGCTGATGAGCGCCATCTACCTGAGTGAGTATGCGCCGGAAGTAGTGAGGCAGGTTATCAAGCCCATCCTGGAGATTCTGGCGGGCATCCCCACCGTGGTCTACGGTTACTTCGCCCTACTTTTCATCACCCCGATACTGCGGGCGATCAGTGACGACATTTCGGTTTTCAACGGCCTGAGCGCGGCCCTGGTGATGGGGATAATGATTCTGCCCATGGTTTCCAGCCTGAGCGAGGATGCCATGAGGTCGGTGCCCCGCTCCCTGCGGGAAGGGGCTTACGCCCTGGGGGCAACGAAGCTGGAGGTTTCGACGCGGGTGGTGATACCCGCGGCCCTGTCGGGCATCGTGGCCGCCTTCATCCTGGCAACTTCCCGGGCAATCGGCGAAACAATGATCGTGACCATTGCCGCCGGTCAAAACCCAAACTTCACCTTCAACCCCTTCGTGCCCATCGAAACGATGACGGCCTACATCGTGCAGGTGAGCCTGGGTGACACCCCCACCGGCACCCTGGAGTTCAAGACCATCTTCGCCGTGGGTCTCAGCCTGTTTGTAATAACCCTGGCAATGAACCTGCTTAGCCAGTTCATTGTCCGCCGCTTCCGGGAGGTTTACGAATAATGGCGGAAATCGTGCGCGGCCAGTTCGACCGGCGGATGGACCGCCGCCGGCTGTACGGCCGGATCTTTCACGCGCTGTGCCTCATTTCCATCTTCATCGGCCTGGGAATGCTGGCGGTGCTGTTGGGCGACATCTTCCTTGATGGCTGGCGGCGGGTGAACTGGGAGTTCCTGACCAGTTTTCCCTCCCGCAAGCCGGAACAGGCGGGCATCATGGCAGCCCTGTTTGGCAGCATATATGTGATAGCCCTGGCCGGAATCCTAGCCTTCACCCTGGGAGTGGCGGCGGCCATCTACCTGGAGGAGTATGCGGCGCGCAACTGGCTGGCAAAGATAATCCAGATTAACATCGGCAACCTGGCGGGCGTACCGTCCATCGTGTACGGAATCCTGGGCCTGGAAATTTTCGTCCGCTACCTGGCCTTGGGCAAGAGCGTACTGGCCGGTGGCTTCACCCTGGCCCTGCTGGTGCTGCCTATCGTAATAATCGCGTCGGAAGAGGCGATTCGAGCGGTGCCGTCTTCCATCCGGGAGGGCGGCTACGCGCTGGGCGCCACCCGATGGCAAACTATCTGGCGCCTAGTGCTGCCCCAGGCCTTCCCCGGCATTCTGACGGGGGTAATCCTGGCAGTAAGCCGGGCCATTGGCGAGACGGCGCCGTTGATTGTCATGGGCGCGCTGACCTTTGTGCCATTCACGCCGGACGGCCCCATGAGCCGGTTTACCGTGCTGCCGATTCAGATTTTCAACTGGGTTTCCCGGCCCCAGGAGGGCTTTCATGAAGCCGCCGCTGCCGGCATAATAGTCCTGCTGGTTGTGTTGCTGTCCATGAACGCCCTGGCCGTTCTGCTGCGCAACCGCTTCCAGCGACGCCTGGAGGGATAATCCGTGGCTCAAAATGCTTGCATCATAGAGACGAAGGACCTTAACGTCTTCTACGGGCCTACCTGCGTCATCAGCGGCGTGAACATGGACGTGGAGACACACAGGATAACGGCCATCATCGGGCCATCGGGTTCGGGCAAGAGCACCCTGCTGCGGTGCTTCAACCGGATGAATGACCTGATTCCCAGCTTCCACATGACCGGGTCGGTCATTTTCGACGGGAGGAACCTGTACGACGCCAGCGTGGACCCCACGGAAATCCGCTACCAGGTTGGTATGGTGTTCCAGCGGCCCAACCCTTTTCCCAAGTCTATTTTCGACAACGTGGCCTTCGGACCAAAAGTGAACGGTTTCCGGGGAGACCTGAACGCCCTGGTGGAAGACTCCATCCGTCGGGCCGCCCTGTGGGACGAGGTGAAGGACCGGTTGAAGGAAAGCGCCCTGTCCCTTTCCGGCGGACAGCAGCAGCGCCTTTGCATTGCCCGGGCGCTGGCAGTGCAGCCCCAGATTATTCTGATGGACGAGCCTTGCTCCGCCCTGGACCCCATTTCCACCATGGCCATCGAGGAACTGATGCGGGAGCTGTCCAATGACTACTCCATAGTCATCGTGACCCACAACATGCAGCAGGCGGCCAGAGTGTCCGACTATACCGCCTTCCTGAATCCCAGGGAGGACAAGATCTCGGAACTCATCGAATTCGACGAGACCCGTCAGATTTTCACCAATCCCAGGGACGAGCGGACCGAGGCCTACATCACGGGTCGGTTTGGTTAGCCGTAACCGGTCCGGACTAGCAGCAAGTATGCCGGGCGGCGGCAACTCCTGGTGGTTTCGCCCAGTCTGCCGTTATTTGCTGCTTGACGCTCCGAGTGGATGACAAAACCATTAGCACAGATAGTCCAAGAATTTTTTAGGAGTCTTATTAAGTTATGCCCGAAGTAAGCAGTCATGCCCCGGGAACCTTTTGCTGGGTGGAACTGGCCACCCCGGACGCCGAAGCTTCCAAGAAGTTCTACTCGGAACTGCTGGGCTGGACGTGGACCGATATGCCCATGAGCGAGACCATGGTCTATACCATGCTGGAGCGGAATGACAAGTACGTGGGGGCCCTTTTCCAGATTCACGAGGAAATGCTGGCCCAGGGGATGCACCCCCACTGGGTTTGCTATATTTCCACGGACGATGTAGAAGCGGCCACCGACCGGGTGCGAGACGCCGGGGGCAATGTAATCAACGAACCCTTTGACGTGTTCACCGCCGGGCGAATGTCGGTGGTTTCCGACCCCAGCGGCGCAACCTTCGGCATCTGGCAGGCGGGGGAGCACATCGGCGCGGGGTTAATTCAGGAGCCGGGCTTCCTGGGATGGAACGAACTTTACACCACCGATACGGAGGGGGCCAACGCCTTCTACGCCAGCGTTTTCAACTGGGATCGAACTACTCACCAGGTGGGGCCGGAAGCGGAGGACTACCACGAGTTCACGCTGGGGGAAGCCCACGTGGCCGGGATGCTCCAGATCAAACCACACTGGGGCGAAGTGCCGCCCAACTGGGGTTCCTACTTCTGTGTCGAGGACATTGAAGCCAGTTTCCAGAAGGCGCAAGATCTGGGCGCCAACGTGATAGTGCCGGTGATGGACGAATCGGATATTCGCTTCTGCTACCTACAGGACCCTCAGGGAGTCTATTTTGGCCTGGTGCAGGTGACCGGCGGGTAACCGCATAGGGACAAGCGGGGCCCTGGTAACGGAGCCGCGAACTCCGAGGCAGACCGAACAAATCAGGGGAGGGATATGGAATCCCTCCCCTGAAGCATTTTCCCCGGCGAACTCAGGGCCGGCGAAGCTCTCCGCTTTGGGTTCAGCCCGCTCCTCCTCCGCGCTATGGCCAGTCAGTTGCGGGAACTTAATCCTGGAGCATCCAACTCCGGATGGTCATGCGGGCCACGGGATTGTGCCAGTCGTGGGTGTCCGGAGTCAGGCCGGAGCCTTCACCGCCGTGAATGCCGTTGTGCACGTACACGTAACCTTCGGCCGTGGCGTCGTCCTTGGCGTGGCTGCCGCAGGGCGGGCCCGGGATGTAGGCGCAGCTTTCGCTGTTGAACTCGCTGCCCGCGTCGTAGGCAGTCAGGTTAATGGTTTGGGACTCGGTAAGGTCAATGCCGTTACCACCGATGAAAGCGTCATTGGTTGTGACCAGCATGCTGATGAAGGACATCCGGGTATTGTCGTCATCGAACTCAAAGTGGGTCGAGACGGTTTCACCCGGTGGTATGGGGCCATCATTCAGCGCCAATACCATGGCTTCCCCGATGTAACTGTTGGACTCGGGGTCCCACTGGGCCAGCAGGTCGGAAGCGTCGGCATCTTCAGCCATTTTCGCCACGGCTTCACTGGCGGGCTGTCCCAGGGCGTACAGGGGGTCCATGTGCCCATTGTGCCTGGCGATGAAGACCGGTGACAGTATCTGGCCAGGGGTCAAGTTGGTCAGGGATACCTCTACGTAAAGCTGTTCGTTGTCATCGGCGGCGCTGATGATATTCGCCGTCAGCAGGCCTACCAGAGAGGCCACTACAGCCAGCAGCGTGACTATGGAAATCCGTTTCTTCATTCTTGATTCTCCTGACTTAGTGGGGAATTGTCCCATCGCTAAGTCGTTCAAGCGCTGATGGGACAATTGGATCAGGCGATTCAATGTCACTCAAGGCATGGTTCTCATATTTGCCTCCTACTATTTAGCTGACACTTGGAATCTGACTAACATGAAGTAATATATATTATTATTGTATGGAATGTTCTCATGCTGTTCAATGCGTCCGGATGAAAACTCATTAGTTCTTCACCATACCTAGTAAGGCAAGAGTTCAGCGTTGGAATGGCGCCCAGGTCTCGCTTCAAGAAACTAAGTCAGATATTGACGCGAATAATTCATTATTCGGGAAATTATTACGTTTTTGACATAAATAAAGCTTCCGCATTACTATTGGCCAAACTTGTAGCGTCATGAGTTGACTAATGCGTCATGGATAACGTTATTCGGCAGGAGGGTATGGCTGATGTTAAGTAGAAAGTCCGTACTTCAGCGATTGTGCACAATAGTTTCGGTACTCGTACTTACTCTGGCCGTCGGCTGCGGTTCAACGGCCAGCCCAACCCAGGCCCCGGCGCCCGAAGCCGCGCCGCAAGCCCAAACCCAGCCAGCGTCTCAACCCGAACCTGAGGTCCAGCCCACCGCCGCCGCGGAAGCCATGGGCATTGCGCCCACCCAGGCTCCTTCTCCGGCCCAGTCGTCGCAGGGTTCGGCCCAACCCGCCGCGCCGTCTCCCACGGCAACACCGGTTCCGGCCGCCATGCCGGAAGCCTCGGCCAGCGGCAAGGACTCCATAGTTGTGGTGATCCCGACGGAACCCGATGCCCTGTCGCCGTGGAGCACGGGCAGCGCCGAAACCAGTTCCATCGTCTCCTATAACTGGGGCGAGCCGCTGGTGTGGCTAAACACCACCAGCCTGGAACTTGGCCCCACCACGTCCACCACCGGCTGGGAACAGGTAGCGCCGGACCGGTGGCGGTTCTCTTTGCGGCAGGGGGTCAAGTTCGTCAACGGAGAGCCCTGGAACGCCCACACCGCAGCCTGGAACATCAACCACAACGGCGACCCGCAGACCGGCCTGGGCTTTGGAGTCCACGGCCCCATGACCGGCACGGTAGTGGACGATATGACCCTGGACATAACCTGCGGTCACGCCAACTACAACGAGGGCGCCACGCAGAGCTGCCCCATTTTGCCGGGCGATATTACGGGCGTGGCATTCCAGGCCCCGGAGTGGTGGCAGTCCACCGAGGATGACGTACGGGACAGGACGACGGTGGGGTTCGGCGCTTACCGCTTTGAGGGGTATGTACCGGGCGTGTCCGTGGAGTCTGTGGCCTACGAGGACTATATGCCCTCCGGGCGGAATGACCTGCCCAGTCCATCCATTCCCAACGTGCAATACGTTTGGCGAATTGAGACCACCGTACGGTCGGCCATGATCCAGGCAGGGGAGGCGGACCATACCTATTTGCTGAACGTGGAAGACATTCCCAACGTGCCCAAGTCCATCTCCATGCCCCAGTGGGAGGTGGAAGGCTTTTACATAGATACCCTGTGGCACCCCATGCTGAGGCAGACCATTTTCCGGCAAGCGCTGGTGCATTCCATTAACTGCCAGGAAATCGTGGAGGAGATCTTCAATTCCGCCACCACCTGCACGCCGCTGCCCGGGGTTATTGGCATGCCGGGCATTACCGAGCGCAACGGCAGCTACTGGGAGTTTGACCCGGATAAGGCGGTACAGCTTCTCGAGCAGGCCGGCTACGATGGCGAGGAAGTAAGAATCATTGGCAGGGAGGGCCGGGTGCCCAAGCAGCCCGAGGTCTACGAGGCTATGGCCGGCTACTGGGAGGCGGTGGGCATCAAGGGCAAGGTGGAAGTAACCGAACGCAGCCTGTGGCGCAGCATCCGTAACTGCGGCGTCGGCAATGCCGTTTCCGAGGCCGGCGAAATCACCGCGGAGAACCTGGCGGAGCCGCCCACCAACTGTGAAGGGGCTTCCGGGTCCGGCCACCTTATCGAGTTCACGCCCGAATGGCCCAGCCTGGACTTCGGCAGGCCGGCCGGACGGCTGCTAAACTGCTATTACTTCCAGTCAAGGGTGTGTGACGCCGACATGCAGGTGCTGCTGGAGCAGGCCAGGGCCGCCACCCTGGAGGAGGGCCGGGCGGACCTGCTGGAGCAGTTGGCCAACCGGATGAAGGAAGACGTGCTGTTCATCGGCGTGTTCCAGGCCTTTGAGATTCACGGGCTGGCGGAAGACCTGGAGTTCAAGCCGCGGCCAGACCAGCGACTTCGGGTGGCGGAGATGTCCTGGAAATAACAGCTAACCGCGGCGGACGGTGCCCAGGTTAGTCTTGTCCAGATAAAGGGCAAAAACCTTAAGAGATATTCAGGGCCCCGCAAATCGGGGCCCTGAAGTTTTTGTGACGGGTGAATCCCTGTGCTTCCCGCCACCATTGTGGAAGGAGGACCTCTGTGTCCGGTTCTCTTGTGCCGGGTTCTAGTATTCCATCGCTGACCGGCCGGTTGGTTGGTCAATGCTGTCCGGCTGGGGCGATGGCAGCACGGGGCCAAAGCCATTTGTACGTCCGACAAGAGCGGGATCCACCGGCGAAATCACATCGGGACCGGTTTCCGGTTGTGCGGCGCCTTCCCATGTGGTGGGGGAAGAGATTGTGCCGGAAGCCGCGCAATTCGGCTGACAGTCTGCTGCTGCTTCAGGGCCAATGGCTAATACTGACCGGTATCCAATGGCCAGCAGCGCAACCAGGCACGCCATTATTGCGATAGACAACAGGAATGTTGCAACCAAACCCCTGGTGCAGTGTGTTTCAAAGAGTATGGAGCCTGAAACCCTCTCCGAACGGGAATACATACTATTTGCCTCCTTTCCAGCCCGCTTTGAGGCCTGGTCAGGGCCCGCGGCATAGGAAACGATAATAGAAAGCATCTTTAATATAAATACATTTTATTATCACAGCCTGGGAGATGTCAATCTCCTTTATAGCTGGAAGCTCGGGAAAGGAAGGCAAGAAGGAAATGATGAATGGGAAGTATAGTTGAAGTGGAGGCGAGTGCAGGGGAAACAGGGCCGCCATCTGATTTCAGGCAGTCGGTGACTCGATGACTAGCGGACTAACGGATGGGGAAGCGGCAACTTCCCAGCGTCAGGATTGCCGGGCGGCCCGCACTGATTCGAGAATGCGGCCGTAAGCGTTGCAGCGGCACAGGTTACCTGAAAGGGCCTGCCGGATTTCGTCGTCCGTGGGGTTGGGATTGGCGTTCAGCAGGGCGCGGGTGGACATCACGAAGCCGGGGGTGCAGAAACCGCACTGCCCACCATCCTCTTCAAGAAAGGCCCGCTGGACCGGGTCCATTCCCTCAAGGGTGGGGGTACCATCGCCCAGGCCCTCGATGGTGACGACCGGGCGGCTGCCTACCTGCACCGCCAGCAACTGGCAGGCGTAGACGGGCTTGCCGTCCAGCAGGACAGTGCAGGACCCGCACTCACCGCGGTCGCACCCCTTCTTGGAACCGGTCAGGTCCAGTTGCTCACGGATAACGTCCAGCAGCGTCCAGTGGTGGCGCACCTGGAGGGAATGGGGCTGGCCATTGACGTTGAGCGTAATGTCGGCGGTGTGGTATTGCCCGGCTGTGGTCATAAGGGAGGAACTCCTGGGCGGATTAGTTGTCCGCTATCCTACATTAAGGGTTCGGCTATCTGCAAGGGAGGAATGAGGAATATAGTGACAGCCGCACCTTGACTTTTCGGCTGCGTTATTTCTAAAGTGTCTCCCGTGCCCCGGTAGCTCAATGGGATAGAGCGGCGTTCTCACTAAGCGACGGTTGCAGGTTCGAGTCCTGTCCGGGGCACCTGGCAATTCATCAATACTACGATTGACACTGCGGGCGGTTTTTGATATTTTTAGATAGCTTAGTGAGAGCGCGGCAGTGAAGTCCTGTTGAGGGGCCGAAGGCTGCATAGGGGCCGGAGTTTCAGAACCTTAGTGGAACGAACTCCGGCCTTTTCTTTTTACCCTGCCGCCAAGGTCGCCTTCAACGCTGCTTCCAGCTCCGTGAGGGTTGCAAAGCCCTCGAAGCGATGGTCCACCAGGCCCTCTTCGTCCATGATGTAGACCCAGGACTCGTTGAACCAGTGGGGGATAGAGGAGAAGCCCCATTCGTCCACTGCGGGGGCGAAGCTGGCCTTGGAAAGATCGCCCTGGATTTCGTCGGGCAGGTCGTAAATTTCGACGTGGACAAAATCGGCGCGGCCAACAAAGGCGGTCTTCAGTTCCTTAACCGTGTCCACCTGGGGGCCGCAAGTGGCGCTGGTGCAGAAGGCGGGGGAGGCAAACACCACCACCGCGGGACGGGGGCTTTCGATGGCCTGGGCCACCGTCAGTTGGTACAGATCTTCGTCGGCGTTGTAGTCGGTGGTCAACTGTTCCACCCCGGGCACGTCGGCCAGGGTCTTGGTCCGGCTGAGGGGAGGACGCTGGCCGATGGCGGGTACCGGGGACTGCTCCACTACTTCCAGATCGATGGTCGTTTCGCCGGAAACCTCTCCGTCGTCCACCGCTATCTTCAACTGCCAGGGACCCGGCCTGTCGAAGTTTATTCGGGCGCTGTAGGCCCCGCGAATGCCAAAGGGCCAGCCGTGGAAGACGGCCGTAGTTTTCTGAGCCGAGCCTCCTCCCTCACCCTGATAGATGGCGGCAACGGAGGCCTCGCTGGCTTTAATGATGGCCTTCTTGCCCACCAGCAGGAAGGAAACGCGCTGCTCTCCGGGGTTCAGGATGGTGGTGGCGAGAATAGGATTGATGTCTTCCTCGCCAGCCATCGGATTGCCGGGCCTGCTGCCCGTGGGCGCACCGGAGGATGCAGGCCCAGGGGAAGGCGGTTCCTTCACTGCTTCCACAGCGGGCGCGGCAGGCTCCGGACCGGAGGTCGGTTCGGGCGCGGCAGCGGCGCATCCCAGCACGGCCATTGCAGCCAAGACTAGTACTACCGCCAGCCACACTCGCAATGGGGACGGAAGAAATATACGATTCAAGCTTCCCATTTACGGACCCGTCTCGTACACGCCGAAGGTAAAGGCGAACAGGCCAAAGTTATTGGAGTTGGAACTCATTCGCAGCACCTGGCCCTGGGTGTAGCCGGGACTGTCGATGATTTCGTAAAGGCGGGGCTGCTCGACCAGCAAGTAGGTCTCGCCGTCCCCGCCAAACTGGATGTCAGCGCCCGCGTTCTCTTCAGTAAGATACTCTCCGTCCAGCGTAATGCGCACCTGGTAGGGCTCGCCGGAGTTGGAGGTTAACACTGCATTGACGCTCTTGGCCGAGTACTTCAGGGTCAGGTAGTCTTCGTAATTGTTGGTCAGCCGACCGTGACGAACGTGCTCACTTCCCACCTCCCAGGGGCCGTCGAAAAATATCCGGTGAGGCTCTAGTTCCGCTTCGTCGGGCGCCGCCAGCACGCCAACCGAGTCCACCGCGTGATAGTACGCCTCCTGCACGACGTAGGGACGGTAGCCGGACATTATGTAATTCACGTTGCGGTGGTAACCGGCATAGAGTTCCGGCGTAACCTCTCCTCCCAGAGCGCTCAGGTAGGTGGGGTCCAGCTTCTGGTCTTCGGGCAGTTCCGCGTCGTCGGACAGGTCGGCCCCAGCTTCCCAAAGCAATTGCCGAATTTCATGCTCGGTCTCCGCGTACTTGCCCTCGCCGAAGTGGGTGTAGCGGATGACGCCGTCCTGGTCGATCAGGTACTTGGCGGGCCAGTAACGGTTTTCGTATGCCTCCCAGGTCTCGAAGTCGTTGTCCTGGGCCACGGGCCAGGCGATGCCGTAATCCCTGGTGGCCTGCAGCACGTTGGTGTAGTCCTTCTCGAACTCGAACTCCGGCGTGTGAATGCCCAGGATTACCAAGCCGTCGTCGGCATAGCGGGAGTGCCACAGCTTCAGGTAGGGGAAGGTGCGAATGCAGTTGACGCAGGTATACGTCCAGAAGTCCACCAGCACCACCTTGCCCCGCAGCTGCTCCAGGGTCAGGGGGTCGCTGTTGATCCAGGTCTGGATGCCGACCGGGTCCGCCGCCAGGGGCCCCTCGGCCCGTTCCCGTTCGACTGCGGCGGTAGGTTCAGGTTCCTCGGTATTCGCCACCGGGTTGGCCTCCACCACGGCCGCCAGTTCCTGAACCGTAGTTGCAGGAGTGGGAACGGGTTCGGCCTCCGGGGCTGCCGTGGGTTCGGCTTCAGCCACGGGTGGGACAGGGTTGTCGACCGCACTGCTATCCGCTGCCGGTTCATTGTCAGGCGTGGACAGTGTCTCCGCAGCGGGTTCCGCAGGGGCCACAGTGGGTTCGGCGACGCTGGCAGTCAGTGGGGAAGTGGGACTAACAGCGGGACCGGAATTGTCCGTTTCGGTCTGCGCTCCCGGGCCACAGGCCAGGACTAATAGTAGAAATGCGGCAGAAACGACGATCCAAAGATTGCGCCATGAAGTCACTGTGGGCAGAGTACGATGAGAAACTGTCACTACAGACTCCTTCTGGAGTTATGCGTTACGCTTTCCTTGCTGAATAATATTACGAACCGAGTCCCGCGCCGGATTTTGGCCACCTGGTGGGCTGCTGACCGGCTCCTTTGAATGATACCAGAGTCAGGAAAGCAGGGCGCGAGCGCACACCGCCGGCCCCTCCCACCAAAGGTGGACGTTCCGCTCCCTTGGGACGAAGGACCTTCGATAAGGGAACCGTTCCGGGCAGGGGTATCGCATTTCAGGGGGCGCCTTTGACCGGAGAGACGCGGAGGACGCGGAGTTTCGCAGAGTTGGTCGAGGCGATGGAATTGAGCTCCTTCCTCAGGCCCGCCCGGCCCGCCAAGGGCGGACGTGGCCGTGCCAGCAGACACGATTCCAGGCCAGAACGGACTGCGAAGCCTAAGGAGCCATTTTCCGACCTTCGGTTGGCAGGGATGTCTAAAGCTTGCGCTTGTGTTACACTCTTTTAGCGTTTCTACCGGCGCAGGATTTACATATAAATTCAATGTGAGAATATCGGAGGCGGGAGTGCAGGAAACCACTTCCCTGGCCGCAGTGGGCCACCGGATTGTAGAGAACGTTGGCAAGGTCATCGTGGGCAAGACCTCGGCCGTGCAGCAGGCATTGGCCACCTTAATTGCCCAGGGCCATATCCTGGTGGAAGACGTGCCCGGGGTGGGCAAGACCACGCTGTCCAAGGCGCTGGCCATCTCCGTGGGCTGCTCCTTCCAGCGCATCCAGTTCACCCCGGACCTGCTACCCAGCGACGTCACGGGCATTTCCGTCTATAACCAGCAGAGCGGCGATTTCAACTTCCGGCCCGGCCCCATCATGTCCCAGGTGGTTCTGGCCGACGAAATAAACCGTGCAACGCCCAAGACCCAGGCGGCATTGCTGGAGGCCATGGAGGAATTGCAGGTTACGGTGGACGGGGTTTCCCACGTTCTGGCGCCGCCCTTCATGGTGGTGGCCACCCAGAACCCAATCGAATATGAGGGCACTTTCCCCCTTCCCGAGGCGGAACTGGACCGGTTCCTGATGCGCCTGAGCCTGGGATATCCGGACTTTTCCGAAGAAATGGCCATCATCGAGCGCCAGGAGTTGACCCATCCCATAGACTCCCTGGAACCTGTGGCCACTCCTGAGGAAGTTACTGCCCTGCAGGAGGCAGCCAAGGAAGTGTACGTAGACCGGCTGGTGCGGCAGTACATTGTGTCCTTGACAGAATCTACGCGGAATCACCGCGACATAGCCCTGGGAGCCTCGCCCCGGGCTACCCTGGGCCTGTTCCGAATAACCCGGGCCATGGCCCTGGTGCAGGACCGAGACTACGTGATTCCCGACGACGTCAAGTCGCTGGCGCCGGGAGTGCTTTCCCACCGTCTGGTGCTTTCTCCCTCGGCCAGGATGCGGGGCATTCGACCGGAGGAGTTAATCAGCGACCTTTTGAACCAGATAACCGTGCCGGGCATGGCGCAAGTGTAGGGTAGGCAGGAAGGGAGGAGTAAAGCAAAACCCCTGATTAGGGATATGGGACGGACATACTCCTGGCTGCTATTGACGCAGCCTTAGCCAATGTTTGGGTCCGATTATTTCCGGTTCAGCCAAGTTTTATGGTATTCTGCCTCGGTTGATTTCGAACCTGACTTTCTCCTGCAGGTAACCAGACGTTGAGCAAGCGGACAGTCGGCATACTGATACTCCTGGCGGTGGTAACCTTCTACACCCTGGGCACGGGTTTTTCGTTCTTTTATCGTTTCCTCTATGTTATTGCCCTGGTGCTGCTTTTCGGCCTTTTATGGGCCTGGCTGAATTTGCAGGGACTTCAGGTGCGCCTAACACGCCTATCCCATCGGGGGCAGGTAGGTGGCTACCTGGATGGGCAAATCCTGGTGATTAACCGCTTCCGGTTCCCCAAGTCTTGGCTGGAAGTCCGGGAAGTTACAGACATCCCCGGGTATACGACGGGACGTGGCATAGCCATGGTGCGGGACCAGTCCCGAAGCTGGCGTATTGAAACCTACCTGGCCCGCCGGGGAGTCTTCAACACCGGCATAGTAGAAGTAACCAGCCAGGACCCCTTTGGCCTGTTCCGTCTTAGCCGCCGTTTCCTTGAATCGGAACAGTACGTAGTCTTTCCGCCAACGGAGCCTCTGCCCGACCTTGACCCCCGTTTCGCTTTCATGCCCAGTGACCGGCGGGTCACGCGGCGTTCCGACCACATAACGCCCGAGTCTTCCGGGGTTCGGGAGTACGTTTACGGAGACAGCTTCCGCCAGATCCACTGGCCCTACACGGCGCGGATGAACAACCTCATGGTCAAGGAATTTGACATGGGCCTGTCTGCCGAAAGCTGGGTGCTGTTGGACATGCAGCGAGGTTCCCATGTGGGGGACGACCCCGTGGACAACACTGAGGAACTGTCCGTCAAGACGGCGGCGTCGCTGTTGACACGGTTCAACGAACTCTCCATGCCCGTGGGCCTGGCTACCAACGGCGACCAGAACTGGTTGATGCGGCCCGGGGCGGGACCCGGTCACGTGGGCAACCTGATGGAAGCCCTGGCAGGGGTGCGGGCGCAGGGCAACGTGACCCTCGAACGGTTCCTGTACGACCTGCAGCCTCACCTCAGTCGCTTTAACTCGCTCACGGTGGTCACTCCCTCCCGCAGGACAGAGTGGATACCGGCGTTGAACAGCCTGCGCCGTGACGGCGTCAACGTGGCGGTAGTGTACGTTGAACCCACAGACTTCGGGGCCGCTGCCGAGGTTCAGTCCCCCCTGGACTTCCTTTTTTCGAATGACATATCGGTCTACCGGGTGCGCCGGGGCCAGTCCCTGAACGAGGCCCTGAGCATGACGGTGTACGACCATCCCTACCCATTCATCGCACCACCTCAGGGGGTGGAAGAGAGTGACAGCAATACCGGAAACGGGTCGTCACCGGGTTCTTCCCCCACCAGTTTACCTATCAAGGCGCCGACGACTCTACCCGGCAGGGGGTATCGCCGTGACCAGCGCGACACAAGCCGGTATGGGCCAGGGTGCTACTAGCCAGGGAGTAGCCGTTGCCAGGGGAAGGGGCTTTACCTTTGACCCGATAGGACGAGCCGCGCTGTGGCTTTGGCGGTATGGCCGGCCGGCCGATGGATGGGCCACTGTCTTTCTCCTGGCCCTGAACCTGATCGTAGTGGCCTGGTCGGTGGATAAAGGGGGCGACTGGGTACCCACGCCGAGCCTGGAATTTCTGATTCTGATTGCAATGCTGACGGGACTGGTGCTGTCCCGGATACCAATTTGGGGAATTCTGCTGCTGCCGGTGGGCCTGGTTATCGGCCTATGGGTCATAACGGCCCAACTTACGGGATTTGAAGGAGAGGGAATCGACCTCGCCACGGCCGGCGAGCTCTACGACCGGCTGAGCCTCTGGTGGGTGGCTTTCCAGTCTGGGGGCATAAATATAGACCGGGTACCTTTTGCC
The DNA here is from genome assembly GCA_964291565.2 of Dehalococcoidia bacterium. Lineage (GTDB taxonomy): Bacteria > Chloroflexota > Dehalococcoidia > Lucifugimonadales > UBA3495 > Bin22. Next base: position 1,991,600 of record OZ219949.1, on the reverse strand, counting down.
TTTGCCCTGATGTCACTGACCTGGATGGCGGGCTATTTCGCCGCATGGGCATTCTTCCGGCACCGCAACTTCTGGGGTGTATTCGTGCTGGGCGGGGCAGCGCTGCTTTCCAACCTGACCTTCCTACCCTCCGAGGGGATCACCTATCTTGTATTTTACCTGTTCACCTCCTTGCTGCTGGTGGCCCGGATACAGGCCGTGCGGCGCCTGAAGGAATGGCGAGAACGGGGCTTCCAGGCCGACAGCCACCTGGGGATGCTCTCCGTATCCGACAGCGTAATCGTGACCTTCCTGGTGCTGCTGGTTGCATTCCTGATAGTTCCAAGGATTGTGCCCGGCGACCGTTTCTGGCAGGAGGCCCACGAAATCTACGAATTCACCCGGGCTCCCTACGTGCAGTACCAGGAGGACTTTAACCGCCTGTTCGCGGGACTGCCGGCGCGCAAGCCGCTGCCTTACCGCATATGGGGGGACGTGATGGCGTTCCAGGGAACGATCAACCCCACCACCACGCCGGTGCTGCAGGTGGAATCGCCGGTGGCGATGTACTGGAAGGCCCGCAGCTACGGGACCTACACCCCCAAGGGTTGGAAGTCTGAAGACACGGAGGTGCAGCCCACCGACTGGACGCCAACCCATTCGTCGCCCCAGCCATACGAAAAGCGGTTCGAGGTTACCCACACCCTGACAACCAACTACCGTACCCGCAACTTGTTCGCCGGAGGGCAGGTCATCTCCTCCGACCGGGACGTGCGAATCGAGACCTACGATTCTCCGGTGTACAACATTGACCTGAGCGGGCCGCTGCAACTAGGGCAAACGTATCCAAAAGTGGAACTGGCGACCGTCAACCTGGACCGGGCGCTGCGGGAGTCGGGTCCAACCGCCAGCCGCTCCCAGCTTGCCCAAGCTCTCCCTTCCGGTTTCCGCATGGTAGACGTGGAGAGGGACGGGGACTGGGTGCAGAATGTGGCGGTGGCGGAGATTCTGCCGGAGCAGCCGGACACGCTGTCCCTGCGTACAGCGGGCAAGGAATTCAAGCAGGGCGAGACCTACGAGGTCACATCTTCCGTGTCCCTGGCCACGCCGGAAGACCTGCGCCTGGCCGGCCTGGACTATCCCACCTGGGCTCTCGCCAAGTATACGGAGCTGCCGCCGGAATTGCCCCAGCGAGTCCGGGAACTGGGCCGGGAGTTGACGGCCGAGGCGGAGACACCCTACGACAAGGCCAAGGCTATTGAGGCCTACCTAAAGACGTTCCCTTACTCCCTGTCAATTGACCCGCCCCCATATGATGCCGACGGGGTGGACTATTTCCTGTTCGAGCAAAGGGCTGGCTACAGCGAATACTTCGGCTCGGCCATGACGGTGCTGCTGCGCACCCAGGGAATACCGGCGCGCATGGTTACGGGCTACACCGTAGGCAACCAGGTGCCGGAGCACGAAATTTACGTGGTAACCGACAGCCACAGCCACGGTTGGGTGGAGGTTTTCTTCCCCCGCTACGGCTGGATCAGTTTCGAGCCCACGCCAGGGTATAGCGTCCCGATTGCGTCGAGACCGGCGCCGGCGGAGGCCCCGGACCTCAGCGGCTTGCCTTCGGTTGCCCTGGATATACCGCTGTGCGAATTTGAGGACGAGGAAGACTGCGAAGAGGAATTCTTGATCGAAGCGCAGGCCGGCCAGGAGGAGGACCCGCTGGCTATTAGGCTGTTACAGGAGTATCTGCCCTGGGCGGGGGGCGTCCTGGCCTTCCTGGCCATAGTGGCCGGTCTGGTCTGGTTCTTCTGGCGGCGGTACATGTCGCCATCGCGGGAACCGGAAACTGCCTTCCGCCGCCTGGCCTTCCTGGCTCGCCTGAACGCCCTGGCGCCGGCCAGTTACCAGACGCCCTTCCAGTACCTGGAAAGGCTCTATGAAGAGATGCCAGACCACCGGGAACAGCTCTCAACTATCATCGCCAGCTACGTCAGACACCTTTACGGCCGCAAGGATACCACGGAAGAGGAAGAAGAACGGCTGGTGCAGGCCTGGCTGGAAATAAGGATGGCCCTTCTTTTCCACCTGCTGCGCCGGCGGGGCCAGACCGAGGAGGCGGCAACTGCATGAATACCCGAAAGTACAGTATCATACCCGGGCCCCACGGCTGGATCGGCCTGGCGGGCACTGAAGACGGCCTGAGCCGCTTGAGCATGAAGCCCACGCCGGAAGAGGTGCTGGAAGACCTGGATGACGATATTCGGGGTTGCCAGCAGGACGATACGGCCTTCACCCAGGCCCAGGGGTGCCTGGAGCGTTACTTCCACGGCGATACCGGCGCGCTGGACGAGATTGTCCTGGACCTGGGTGGAGCGCCCCCCTTCTTTGCCGCCGCGTGGGAGGCGTGCCGTTCCATTCCGGCCGGCGAAACCCGAAGTTACGCCTGGCTGGCCGCTGAGGCCGGTCGCCCCAACGCAGCCCGGGCAGCCGGGCAGGCAATGGCGAAGAATCCCCTGGCCCTGGTCATTCCCTGCCACCGGGTTATCGGCAGCAGCGGCGACCTGCACGGCTACGGCGCCGGCGGCCTCACCGTCAAGGCCCGTCTGCTTCAAATGGAACAGGAAAGGCCGAACCTACAAGAAGAAGCTAACTGATGGGGAGCCCAAGTGGCTCCCTTCCCCTTTTCCGTACCTCTTAGCTCATACCGGCAGCTTCGAAGCAGCATTGGCATGGTCGATGCGGGGCTCTTCGTACCTCATATTCCGCTTTTCACCAGCTTGACCGGGTACTCAGTCCGGGTAAATTCGTTCCGCCCTGGCCATTGCCTCCGGCCTGCAAGGGCAAACTGTGCCCCGGCATTGCAAGGTCGTCCTGATTCCGTAGTGATTAGGCCCGTGCCCAGGCCTTCACTTTCCGCAAATTTTGTCGAAATTGGTGCGGCGAAATTTTGCTCAGCCAGGCCCGGCATTATTGCCTATTCGCAAGCTCCTTGTTAAAGATCAAGCAAAACTTCCCAAACAAGAATGACCGTGGGTGAATTTCGAAAAAGTGAAGTTTTTTGCGAATTGCGTTACGGCATTGACTCAACCACCCATTAACATTATCGTAATTGCGGATTATCTTTACGGGGTAAACGGAAACCTCAAGATTTATTGTTAGGGAGGAATATATTAAGTGACTCCGAGAGCCTTTGTCCGGCGGCGCTTTGGGCGCTGGCTGGTAGTCGTAACCGCAATTGCATCCCTTTTCATCGTGGCCTGCGGAGGAGCGGATGCTCCTACCACCGCACCAGCTACTTCATCCACCGACTCCTCTGCTCCTGCTGCCGCTGAACCTGCGGCGCCGGCAGCCAGCACCGATTCCGGCTCGATGACCGACACGGGTTCCGAATCCATGACGGATTCCGGTTCCCAGGCCATGGCCGATTCGGGTTCCGGCAGCGGCAGTTCCGAACCTGCCATGCAGCCGACCAACACTCCCGTGCCCACCGTCCAGCCCACGCCTCGGCCCGTCGAGGTTATGGTGGAGTCGGCCCGGGACGATGTCGTTATAGTGATTAACGAAGAACCTTCGATCCCCGACCCCTGGATCAGCACTACCCTCTACCCCAACCAGATAATCCACAACATAGCCCAGCCCATTTCTTTCTTCGGGCCGGACTTTACCGATACCGCTACCGCCGGTTTCACCGGTTTCGACCAGGTGGAGCCCAATAAGTGGCGCCTGTCCCTGCGAGAGGGGATAACCTTCCACAACGGCGAACCCTGGAACGCCGAGGCCGCCGCCTACACCATCAACCAGCTTGGCGGCAACGTGGAGTACCAGCCCTACTCCCAGGTCAGAGAGGCCCACGCCGAAATCATTGACGATATGACCGTGGACTTTATCTGCACCAGCGCAGCCGGCTGTCCGGTGCTGCCACGCTTTGGCCAGTTCCACATCTTCATCGCCCCGGGATACCACCAGAACGTTTCCCAGGAAGAACGGGACGCTTCCGGCCAGGTAATCGGCTGGGGCCCCTACGTCTGGGAGGAATACGTCCGTGGTGAGTCCATTTCCCTGACGGCTTATGAGGACTACGTGGAACCGCAGCCGATCGACTTCATCACGCAGGCCCCGTCCATCAAGGACGCCCAGTACATCTGGCGCTCCGAGGAGACGGTCCGCTCCGCCATGATTCAGACCGGCGAAGCCGACCTGTCCTGGGCGGTTTCCATTGACCAGGCCGAGCCCATCAACAACAGCGAGCACGGCAAGACGGTCAAGGTGGTATCCGGCGAGGTATACACCATCAACGCGGACACCATCTGGCATCCGGAACTGCGGAAGCTGGAAGTCCGGCAGGCCCTGACCCACGCCATCAACTGCGAAGAACTGGCTCTGGCCTTCTTCGGCCCCGAGTCTCGCTGCTCCAGCGGTCCCAACGGCATCCCTGGCACCCTGGGCGTAAACGAAGACAACTGGCATCCCATCTACGAGTACGACCCGGACAAGGCCCGTGAGCTTCTGGCCCAGGCCGACTACAACCCTGACAATGTAATCCAGTTCTGGACCCGCGCCGGCCGTTACGCCAAGGACGTAGAGATCACCGAGTCCCTGATCACCTTTTGGCAGGACGCTGGCTTGAACGTCGAGGCGCAGGTAGTCGAGGGCAGCGTCTGGCGTGACCGCCACCTGACCGGCCCGGCAGTGACCTATGATGCGGAGATTGAAGCCGGAGCCACTTCTGAGGCTGCGGCAGCCGCGGTACCCCAGAACGACCCGCCGCGGACCGGCGCTTCCCCGGGACTGGTATTCTTCGCTCCCGGTGGCGAGTACTTCGACTTTGGCCGCCAGATCAACTTCTACATGAGCTGCGCGTCCAACCGCTCCAAGAACTGCAACGCCGAGTGGCACGCCCTGGGCCAGCAAGCCCTGGCCGCGACTGGCGAGGAACGTCGGGAACTGATGACGGAAGCCTACGAGCTTTTCTCCGAGAACCTGCTGCAGCTACCCATGATGGAGATTGTGTCCGTCTGGGGCGTCAACAAGGACCTGGAGTTCGTCAACATGCCCGGCGGCCGCCGCATCCTGATCAACACCATGACCTGGACGCAGTAGGCAGCCACTAAACTTAACCCCGGCAAAGCGAGCGCCCCCGGACGGAGTGTCCGGGGGCGTTTCTTATTTAAACATGGATGAGCAGGATATACAGAATGTCAGAATCTCAGGAACCAATCCTGTACATCCTGCTCATCTATGCGAATAATTCTCCCCTACCTCACCGGCCCGCCCAGGGGCGAGCGGGGGGAGTCGCTGGCAAGGAAGCCGCCGTAGCCGGGCTGCTGTTCCAGCGACCCCTGGTTCAGGAGCACCTTGCCTCGCAGCAGGGTCATGTGGGGGCGACCCTGCACCTGCCAGCCCTCGAAGAGGGAGTAGCCGGCGTTGCTGTGGTGGTCCCGGGCGGTGATGATGCGATCGCCGTTGGGGTTGAGAATCAGCAGATCGGCGTCGGAACCCACCTGGATTACGCCCTTGCGCGGGTAGAGGCCGAAAATACGGGCAGGGTTCTCGGACATGACCCGGGCCAGCCACCAGATGGGCAAGCCTCGCTGCACCACGCCCTCGCTGTACATCAGGGGCACCAGGGTCTCGACCCCTGGCGACCCGAAGGGCACCGAGGCGCCGTTAGGATCCACGAAGATGTTGTCCCAGCCCACCTGCTTCAATTCCTGGGGATATGGGGCATGGTCGCTGGCGGTAATGGAGATGTGACCCTGCTCCAGCCCCCGCCAAAGGGCGTCCTGGTCGGGACCGTCGGCGGGACGCAGGGGCGGGCCAATCTTGGCCAGGGGGCCATACTTCGCCATCTCCTCGTCGGACAGAAGCAGGTACTGGGGGCAGGACTCAGTCCAGATTCGCTGGCCCATGGCCTGGGCCTGCTTGATGCGCTCCAGGCCCAGCTGGGTGCTAAGGTGGACAACGTAGGTGGGACAGTTGGTGGCCGCGGCCATTTTCACCGCCCGGTTTATGGCCTCTTCTTCGGCCCAGTCAGGGCAGGCCGACGGGAAGTCGGTGGGGTGGGTGTGCCCCTCGGCCAGCAGCTTGTTCTCCAGGTACTCGATGATGTTGCCGCTCTCGCAGTGAAGCTGCAGTACGCCGCCGCCCTTGGCCACCATTTCCATAGACTGGCAGATATAATCGTCGTCGCACATCCGGTAGGGGCGCTTCTTGTAGGTCATGAACATCTTGTAGGATTTGACGCCCAGGTCCAGGGCCTGGGGCAGGCTGTTGAGGATGCTGGGCCGGTTCTGAAGGATGAAATGGAAGGCGAAGTCGGTGACGGCGGTGCGCTCCACCTCTTCGCGGCAGCGGTGGATGGCCTCGGGCAGGGTTTCGTCGCCCTCCAGGTTGTAGGTGCCGAAGGGGACGAGGGTAGTCAGTCCGGCGTGGGCGGCGGCCAGGGACCCCAGGGCATAGTTGTCGTGGCCGTCCAGGTGGACGTGGCAGTCAATAAGCCCGGGCAGGACGAACATGCCGGAGGCGTCGATGTAGTTGTCAGCCCGGGGCAGCAGGTTCTCGGGGCCGATGGCAGCAATCTTTTCCCCGTCAATGGCAATGGAAGCCTCGTAAACCTGGGAGGAGGTGACGATCTGGCCTCCTACGACGACAGTGTCCACGTGGTGGTCGTTGCGAGTGGTGGTCATGGGGGGCCTCCTTGGCGACAAGGGTGGTTGCGGAGAGTATAACCGATTTGCCATCTTTATCCACGAATGGACACGAATGTTGACCAGTAAATGCTGGGTTAATGCCACTGACGTTCTCCCCTTGACGCGCCGAAAGCGCGTGGTAACATCCCTTCACTTTGCAGTGTGGAGGTGAGGCGGATGTCTTCTAGCCTGATGGAACTTATCGAAAAAGCCCCCTGGCGGGAGGCGGTGACCTACCGGGACACGTGGCCCCATGAATATGTGCTTTCGGATAAGGACGGGCAAAAGGAACTGCTGGCAGCGGTGGTGGAACGGCTCAAGACCGGCGAGGGGGTGGCCTGCCGCTTCTTCAGTATGAACAACACCTACCTGTTCGTTGGCGACCACAAGTACTGGCTGATGGTGGACTACAACGAGGTGGACGCTTACGGCGCCGAGGGAGACTATGTGCTAAACCGCGCCCGCCTGTACCGGGACCGGCGGGATTTTATGATACAGGCCGGGGATACGGGGCGGCGAGAAGACTACCCGGCAGAGGCGGCGCGGGAGTGAGTGTTTACATGGATGTACAGGATAGACAGGCTTGGATCCTGAATTTCTGTTTATCAGTCAAGGGGTAGGAAGGAATTTTGAGCTTGAAGGAGGGTGAGATATGGCTGAGAGTGATAGTTTGCTGGCGCACATGATCCTAGACCTAAGGCTTACTGTTCAGACAGAGGTGGCGGCTACTAAGGCCCTAGCCTACGTGCTGACGAGATCCAATGACGCCATGAAAGCATTCAATGCCTTAGTTCGAGACACCACGAAGTGGTCCGTAGACGCTGTTGAAAGCGTTCAAGCGGAAGTTGCTTTTGAAAACGAGAGTGAGGGATCTGGACGCCCTGATCTAGAGTTCTATGACAAAGAGATGGAAAGGCGGGTCTTGGTGGAAGCCAAATTCGGCGCGAAGCTCCTCAAAGGGCAAGGTAGCGTCTATCTCAGGCGGCTATCCGACAACGGAACGTCAGTCTTAATGTTCTTGGTGCCCGATTATCGAATTGAAACGTTGTGGGAAGAAGTAAAGGCTGACATTATTCAAGAAGAAGACCAAGTCCAGTTTCTTGAACAGCAGGCACCCGGCCGGCGACGTGCAGCTCGAATCATCAATGCTGACAGTTTTCTGATCATGGTCAGTTGGAGAGAGCTCCTTGAGAATATCTCACAAGGGGTTTTCGACGATGCCTCTGCACAATCTGATCTTCACCAACTTAGGGGGTTAACGGAACGCATGGATGTGGAACAGTTCCAACCACTAAAAGAAGGAGAATTTTCCGAAAGCTTCGCGCGGCGAACGCGTGACTTGAGACGCATCTACGACGGGGTAGTGTCTCAGTGCACCAAGCAGGGGGTGGCGAGTACGCAGGGATTGTCAACGAGCAATCAGCCAGAGACAGGGTTTGGCCGGTACTTGCGCATCAGCGGGAAGGAATGTTGGTTTGGAGTCTACATCGACCTCTGGCACGACGAGGATTTTTATCTAACTCCGTTCTGGCTTAGTCTGTACAGTTGCGAGGCCAATCAATTGGCCAGGATCAGGACTAGGGTTGGTCTCCACCAATCTAATAATTCTCGCCTAAAAGACCCGACAGGGAAATATTTACCTCTCGTTGTAAAGCCTGATGCAGGACTAGACGCCGTTATCGCGGATCTAGTGACCCAGATCAATAAAATCGCAACAGCAATGAATAACGAGACCTAACCCCCACTTCACCTCCCCACCCCGTCCCTCAACCGCCCAAACCCCAACTCATCGCACAAATCCTGGTAAAGGCGTTGGGGTGCTCCTTGCCATTCCAGGTCGGGGACGCTTTCGGCAATGGGGACGTCCAGGCGGAGGGTGGCGAGGTGGCGGTAGAGGAGGGCGTTTTCCATGTTTGCGGCGAGGGTGGCGGCAAGGGATTTGGCGCCGCGGACGTTGATGGCCCAGTCGGCGGCGTCGGCGGGAATGTCTTCGATGTGGCCGTAATGGTCCAGGACCTGGGCAGTGCCCTTGGCGCCCCAGCGGGGGATGCCGGGGATGCCGTCGGCGCTGTCGCCCACCAAGCCCAGGTAGTCGGGGATTGATGCAGGGGACACGCCGAACTTTTCGCGTACACCGTCTTCGTTGGTAACTATCTCCCGGCGCCGGTCCAGAGTTACCACGCGGTCGCCGCGCACCACCTGGGCCAGGTCCTTATCCGGCGAGCACAGGACAATCTGCTCCACGCCCGGGGAGTCCTGCCAGCGGACCGCCGCCGTGCCCAGGGCGTCGTCGGCCTCGAACTCGGTCATGGGCCAGACCACCAGACCCAGGGACTCCGCGGCCCGCTCTGCGAGGGGAAACTGGGACAGAAGCTCGGGGGGAGTTCCTTCCCCCGTCTTGTATCCTTCGAACAACTGGTTGCGGAAGGAGAGGATTTCGGTGTCGAAGGCTACGGCAACGTGGGAGACCTCCGGTTGGCGAAGCAGGTTAATCAGGGTCTGCACCAAACCCCGCACGGCGCCCACCTCGCGTCCGTCGGGGGCGGATATGGACGGCATGGCGAAGTGGGCTCGGAACAGCTCATAAGTCCCGTCAACCAGGTGAACTTTCATAGCATTTCCCAATCTCTGCGTCTCTGAGTCTCTTTGTGAAAATGCCACTCTCTACAAGGAGACGCAGAGGTTCGTGGATTAACTGATTTACAGGGTTTCGAGGAGGCGGGCAATGCGTTCGACGCCTTCGAGGACGCGGTCGGCGGGGGAGCGCATGAGGGCGATACGGAAATGGCCCTCGCCGCTTTCCCCGAAACCAACGCCGGGGGTTACCACCACGCCCTCCCGTTCCACCATTAGTTCGGCCAGTTCGGCAGAGGTCATATCCGCCGAGTAGCGGGGGAACAGGAAGGTGGCGCCGTCGGGCAGGGGGCAGTGAACTCCGGAGACCTGGTAAAGCCGGTCGGCGCAGCGGATGCGCAGTTCATTACAGTCTTCGCGCCACTGGTTCACGTGGCCCTGGGAACCCTGCAGGGCAGCTACTCCGGCCATCTGAACGAAGGGGGACACGAAGCTGGCCGTCTGCTCCTGAATCTTGAGCAGCGGTTCCAGCAGGTCAGCCTGGGCCACTATACAGCCCAGCCGCCAGCCGGCCATGGAGTAGGCCTTGGTGAAGGTGTAGCTGGTCAGCGTCCGTTCGGCCATACCCTCCAGGGTGGCGACGGTGAGATGACTATTGCCATCGTAGGTGAAATATTCGTAAGTCTCGTCGCAGACCACCAGCAGGTCATTCTCAATGGCCACCCGTGCTACCGCTTCCAGTTCCTCCTGGGTATAGACCCTTCCCGTGGGGTTGTTGGGGTTATTGATGATGAGCATCTTCGACTGGGGCGTTACGTATTCCCTCAGATGCTCGTAGGTTATGTAGTACTCCTCTTCCTCGCTCAGGGGAACGGCCACGGGTATCCCCTCGGCCATCTCCACCTGCTGACTGAAACTGACCCAGGTGGGTTCCACTACCAATACCTCTTCGCCCCGTTCAATATATGCATTGATGGCATCGTACAATCCCATCTTGCTGCCAGGGGTAACCAGGATATCGCCGTCCGGATCGACTGATCGGCCGTTGTGATTCCCCAGCTTTTCTGCCATGGCCTGGCGCAGTTCGGGCAACCCTCGGGAAGAGCTGATGTTGGTTTGGCCTCGGTTGAGAGCGTTGATGCCCGCTTCGATGATGTGGGATGGCGTAACGTGGTGGGGACTGGACTGACCCAGATCAATAACGTCGTGACCCTGGCGTGCCAGTTGCCGCGCCTTTTCGCCGGCGGCCAGGGTAGCGGGAGGCTGCACCCGTTGAATCCGGGATGCCGGAGTGCGGGCCATATGAGTTCTCCTTCAGTCCACGAATGGACACAATTTACATTAATGGGGTAATTAAAGCATTGGCGGGCATTCGTGTCCAATGGTGGATGAAGATTAACGGTGTGCCTTTACGGCCCGTAGCCCGAAAGTTGGTCCACGTTCTCCAGCAGGTCCAGCACCAGCGCAGTTACATCGCCAAGGAGGCTAGAATTTATGTGCTCCATAGTGTCTGCGGGGCTGTTAATGCGGGACAGGTCATCGGACAGGAAGAACAGGACAGGCACCCAGGCATCGCGGAAATTGGCGTGATCGCTGCCGCCGCGGCCGGAACGACCACTCAAGTCCAGCGATATTCCTTCCCGATCCGCCGCCTCCTTGACGTGACGGGAGGCCCAGCGGTCCCCGGCAAGGCGGAGATTGGAGCCGGACCCCACAGAGTCCAGGTTGACCATGAGGTAAATTTCCTCCAGTTCCTGGGCGGTGAGACTGTTAACGTAATGCTCACTCCCGTGCAGGCCCGTCTCCTCGGAGCCGAAGGCTATGAACCGCAGCGTGTACGGGAGGGAACGGTCAGCCACCCTTTCAGCAATAGCAAGGAGAGCGCCCACTCCAGAGGAATTATCGGAAGCGCCTATCGAATCAGGGACAGTATCGTAGTGGGCGCCGACCACTATGACTCCCTCGCCCTGCCCGGGTAGTTCGGCAATTACATTGCGAGAGGGAACCGCGTTGTCCTGAACAGTAACCGTGGCTTCCACGGTTTTTCCCTGGTCCAATAGTTCCTTCAGCCTGAGTCCGTCGGCCTGGGACAGGGAAATGGCGGGAATTTCACCACGTCCGCCCAGAGTGCCCCGGAAGGTGCCGGAAACGTTGTTGAAGATTACGGCGGCCAAGGCGCCGGCGCTTTGGACTTCCGCCACCTTGCTGCCAAAGGTGATTTCGCCCCGTTCAATGAGGGCTATCTTCCCTTCCAGCCCATCGGCTGGCATGTCGTCGGGCTTGCCCAGTTTGACATACATTAGCTCCGCCGTGGCCTGGCCGCCAGGTGTGCCACCGAGGATATTGGCGTCCAGGGTTTCCGACTCAGGACCCAGAATTCTGAATACCGCAGTAGGAGAGTCCCAGGAAAAGTCCTGGACCTCGGGGCTGTAGCCCAGGTCTTCAAGGCGGCTTACCAGGAAGTCTGCCGCTTCCAGTTCCAGTTCGGTGCCGCTGGTCCGGACACCCACATCCACCGCCAGTTCGCTGAGGTAGCTGAAGGCCCGTTCTTCCAGCAGAGCCATATCGCCGAATACCGGAGAACCGGCGGCGGGCTGGGATTCAGTTATGATTGCCGACCCACTCGTTGACTGAGTCTCTTCCACCTGCGGGGCTGCTGCAGGTTCAACCACCGGAGCCTGAGTGGGCGTCGGAACGGTCGTGGCGGTGGGCAACGGGGTGGGAGTGGGCGCTGCAATCGTGGGCTGCACCGGCACTACGGCAGGCTCTGGTGTGGCCGTGGGGGCACCGGGGAAGCAGGCGGCCAGGGCCAGCAATATCAAAGCCACCAGGACTACGGACGTCAGGAGTACGAAAACGCCGGAGAGATTAACCTTACTGGATACTCCACTCATCTCAATAAGACCTTACAAGAGATTTGCCATTTCATACGTACCCAGTCACCCCGAAGATTCACAGGCGCGGGCAACGGCGACAGTCTTACGCGACCGCCCGGGTTGCAGTCAACAAAATTCAGCCCCCGCCCGGTTCATGCTATCTCCGGTGCGGGGGCGAGATTTGACCGTAACCTGTTTAAGGAGAACTACACGTTACGCAGCTTCGGGTCCAGGCGGTCGCGCAGCCAGTCGCCCAGCAGGTTCATGGAAAGCACAGACAGCAGAATTGCCACGCCGGGCCAGGCGGCGACCCACCAAGCTGTAACCAGCAACTCCCGTCCGTTGGCAATCATCAGTCCCCATGCGGGTGTCGGCCTTGGCAGGCCGGCACCCAGGAAGCTGAGAGTAGATTCCAGGAGGATGACCTGGCCCACTTCCAGGGTTGCAAGCACGATGATGGTGTTGACCACGTTGGGGAAAACGTGACGGGTAATGATACGCAGGTTGGAGGCTCCGGAAACCCGGGCCCGAGCCACAAAGTCCTGGGACTTGATTCCCAGGGTTTCACCGCGCACCAGGCGGGCATAGCGGGACCAGAAAATACTCACAATCACGATGATAACCGTTTGGAAGCTGGGGCCCAGCACGACGGCCAGCACCAGGGCGAACAGGATGGCCGGCATGGAGAGGCAGATGTCCACCGCCCGCATTACTATGTGGTCGATGTTGCCGCCGAAATAACCGGCTATCAGGCCCAGGGTCGTGCCAATCAAGCCGGCCAGGAAAATCGAAATGGCAGCTACGGTGAGGGAGATACGGGCGCCGTAAATAATCCTGGTGAGAATGTCGCGCCCCTGTTTATCGGTGCCGAGAATGAACTTGCTCGAGCCACCTGGCGTGGCGTAGATACCTTCACCTTCAGCTTGAACCCAGAAAGGAGGCACCAGACGCTCGCTCAGGCTCCCCTGGACCGGGTCATGTGGGGCAATCCAATTGGCAAAAATGGCCGGCAAGACCAGCACAAATAGCAATATGGCCACGGGAAAGATTGGGTATCTGCGCGCTGTTCCCAGGGCCCGCCAGACCTCGCCGGCCCTTCTGACTCCGGGGATGCTTCCAGGTACCGCCAAGTTAGCCATAGGATATTTTCTCCTCCCCCTTGGGCCCTAAGGCTAGTGGGTGAAACGAATGCGCGGATCCAGGTAAGCGTACGCAATATCGACCAGTAGATTAGCGCCGATATAAATGCCTGCGAAGAAAATCACCACCGACTGCACAACGGAGAAGTCCTTGGCTCGCAGGGCATCAATGGCCAGGAGGCCCACACCTGGCCAGGTGAAGATGGACTCAATGACCACCGAACCGGTCATGGCCCCGCCCAGGATCAGGCCGAAATAGGTAATGGGAGCGATTAGCGCGTTGCGCAGGCTGTGTTTCCAGATGACACGGCTTTCCTTCAGGCCTTTGATGCGGGCCAGCTTGACATATTCGGTGTCCAGGACCTCCAGCATGGAGGAACGAGTAAGGCGCATCAGGGCGGCCACCTGGAAATAGCCCAAAGCGATTCCTGGCATCAATATGTGCTTCCAGGTACCTCTGCCGGAGGTAGGCAGCCATTCCAATTGGACCGCAAAAACCCACATCAGCATCAACGCAATCCAGAAATTGGGCAGGGACTGGCCTAACAGGGCAACAATCTTGCCGGCAACGTCGACTCCGGTGTCCTTTTTGACCGCGACGATCACCCCCAGTGGAATGGCAATGAGGGCGCTTACCAACAGGGCGATGGCCGCCAGTTCGAGAGTTGCGGGAAGGCGTTGCCAAAGCAACTCCCTGGCATCCTGCCCGGAGAAGCGAATAGACTCGCCGAATTTGCCGGTGGCGAAATTGCCGATATAGGTCAGGTATTGGATGTGGAGGGGTTGGTCGAGTCCCCAGTAGGCCCTCACCCTGGCATAGTCTTCTGCGGTGGCATCAACATCCAGCAGAGTATCCAGAGGATCGCCGGAAAGTCGACCCAGTCCGAATACAATCATGCTGACGGCGACCAGCGCAATCAGGGCATGGAAGAGTCGTACCAGTATAAAGCGCTGCATATTGCTATTCTCGCGGACCGCGAACTTTTTGAGGGAAACCTATTTATCCTTGTCCGGAGCGGTTGGTACCGCGCCAATAGCGCGTCATGTCCTGCAAAGAGGATACCGCAATATATGCCATAGCAATTGGCCTGTCAATACGCAGGTCCCGCCGGTCTGGCGCCCTTCCACATCCCGTGCCGACCCTTACCGAGGACCTTCGGCAGGGTAAGCCCGGTTCAAGACGTGGAAATGGCGATCAGGCACATCCGTGGACGAGGCAGCTATTGATAGACTGATCCGGAAGATGGGTGATTACCGTTTCTACAACTTCGCCGATATTCCCTTCGCCTGGTTCCGCCTGACGGTCATGTTCAACCCGGAGGTGGCGGAAAGCTGGGCATTCCCCGGCACCGCAGCATCCGAAACCAGCCACTGGGGCCTAATCAAGGCAACACAGTAGGGGCCATCGCGGGGCCTCCGAACCACCCAACTGGCCGCTGGCGGCAAACAAAGTCCTCCCGGTGAATTCCGGGAGGATTTTGCTTTAGCTGTTAACTATCAATAAGACCCGAAATATAGGAACTTTTAATCAAGGAAAAGGAAAAGAAATTATGCTTTCCGATAATTGACAAATTCTAATTGACGGATTTATACTGCGCCAAATTTCCGGATGCCTGCCAGTTTATACCACAAAATCGGAAAATGTTACCCGATTTCACACAATAGGAGGTAACCATTGATGGCATTCTGGTCAAACATATCAAGGTCAGTTCTAGTCGTTTCCCTGATTCTGGCCCTTTCCCTGCTTGCAGCCTGCGGCACTGCCGCACCAGAGGTGGTGGAGAGGGAGGTTGTCAGGGAGGTCCAGGTTGAGGTACCCAAGGAAGTAGAAGTAGTCAAAGAAGTAGAAGTACCGGTGGAGGTGGAGAAGGAAGTCATCCGCGAGGTGGAGGTAGTACAGGAAGTAGAAGTACTGAAGGAGATTCCCAAGGAAACCGTCGTTGAGAAGACGGTCATCGCCACGCCCACTCCGATACCTGCGATGATGGAAGCAGTAGAAGCCAAGGTCGACCGGGTGATCTACGCCTTGGGCGAGGTGCAGGAGACCAATCGGCACTGGACCGTAAGTCGTCCCTCGTACTACCAGTTCGACCCTTATGGAGAAACCCTGGTGGGGCTCGACGCCAACACCAACGAGCGCATCCCCCGATTGGCGGAAAGCTGGGAGTGGAGCGAGGACGGCCGCGAATGGACGTTCCACCTGGTAGAGGGCGTGCCCTTCCACTTCGGTTTCGGTGAGTTCACGGCCCACGACGCCGTGGCCGCCCACCACCGAACTACCGGTGAAGACTCACAATCCGGCGCCGCTTCCTTCTTCAGGGAAGCAACAGCCGAGGCACTGGACGACTACACTGTCAAGTACACCTTTGATGGACTGTCCCTCGACACGCCGGCCATTCTTTCCCGGGGCTTTGGCGGCGGCGAAGTATTGATGCTGAGCAAGCAGCAGTTTGACACTGAGGGTTTGGAGGGATTTGACGCCAAGCCGGCCGGCACAGGTTCTTACCAGTACTTGGGCAGGGAAGCCGGTCAGGGGATATGGTTTGAGAAGGCCCCCCAGCCTCACTGGCGCGGCGAGAACCCGGACTTCCAGGAAGTGGAGTTACGCTGGGTGCGCGAGGACTTGACCCGCCTGGCGGCATTGCTGACCGGTGAAATCCACGTGGCTGCGCTGTCCCGTGAACTGCAATTGGAGGCAGGAAGGCGTGGTATGATGCCGGCCGCCGCTGGCGTACCCACAAACTACCTGTCTCTGTTCTTGGGCGGCCTGTATTTCTCGGAAGGGGACCCGGACTACGACCCCAACGTACCGTGGGCTAGTCCTACTAACGGCAAGATCATTCGGCAGGCCATGAATAAGGCCATCGATCGACAGGAAATGCTCCAGCACGTGCTCAAAGGTGATGGCGAGCTGATGTACAACACCGCCTACCACCCGGTGCTGGGTAACGGCTACAACCCCCAGTGGGAAGCCGACTGGGAAGAGCTATATGGGTATGACCAGGAAGCCGCCAAACAGTTGATGGCTCAGGCGGGTTACACTCCGGACAACCCCATGCCCTTCACGTCGTATAACTACTTCTCGGCAGATGAGCCCGAGACGGCGGTAATGCTGGAGGCCCTGATCAACTACTGGGAGCCTGTAGGCATTGACGTGACCCTGCTGGACAGCGAATGGGGCACGGTTCGCGGGGAATACCGGGCCAAGGGCGAATTTATCAAGAAGGGCGGCTGGGGCAACGTGATTACGATGCGGTCCCTGACCACCCGGCTGAGGGTCTGGAGCTTTGCCGCTACCGGTAACGGCGGTGGTTACGAGACCGACCTGCAGGACCAGAACTACCTGAAATACATCGGCCTGGAGTCTGTTGACCGCGAGGCCATCGACCTGCTGATCAGGGAGATTGGCGACGACCGGTTCTACAACTTTGCCGACATCCCGTTCTTCTGGTTCCGACTGACGGTGATGTATAACCCCGAAGTGGTGGAAAGCTGGACCTTCCCCGGCACCGCGTCTTCAAAGACCAGCCACTGGGACCTGCTGAAGGCAGCACAGTAAGGACCAATTCAGGGCGGCGCCACCGCCAATTCATCGTAAACCGATCAGACAAGGCCTCCCGGAGCTTTTCGGGAGGCCTTGTCAGTTGCCAATTAACAAGCATCATACGCACTATAATAATTGTTTCCTGCACATCATATACGAAATCTTGCACGTAAATATGTTATTGACAAGCATATTATGACGGAATTATACTCTGGCAACTCTCCAGACAATCGCCAAATTTCAGCCATATTACTGGAAAGCAACGCCCCATCAGAATTATTAGGAGGTACCATCAATGGCACTGTCGTCAGGGTTACACAAGTCAGCGATCGTTGTGCCCCTTATCCTGCTCTTGACTCTTTTGGTAGCCTGCGGCACCGCTGCCCCCGAGGTGGTGGAGAGGGAGGTTGTCAGGGAGGTCCAAGTTGAGGTCCCCAAGGAGGTAGAAGTTGTCAAGGAAGTAGAAGTGCCGGTGGAGGTTGAGAAGGAAGTCGTCCGTGAAGTGGAGGTGGTGAAGGAAGTAGAGGTATTGAAAGAAGTGCCCAAAGAAACCGTCGTTGAAAAGACGGTAATTGCCACGCCCACTCCCATTCCTGCGATGATGGAAGAGGTAGAAGCAAAGGTTGACCGCGTTATCTACGCCCTGGGCGAGGTTAACGAGACCAACCGCCACTGGACCGTTGGCCGCCCTTCCTACTACCAGTTTGATCCCTACTCGGAGACCCTGGTTGGCCTGGACGCGCGGACCAACGAACGTATTCCCCGCCTGGCCGAGGGTTGGGAGGTCACGCCGGACGGCCGCGAATGGACCTTCAACCTGGTACGGGGCGCCATGTTCCATGACGGTTACGGGGAATTTACATCTTCCGACGCCATATTCGCCCTCAACCGCATAACCGGCGATGATTCTCAGGCTTCGGCAGCTTCCTTCTTCAACGGCGCAAGCTGGGAAGCGACAGATGATTACAGCTTTCAGATATCCTTCCCCTCCATTTCCATAGACACGGTGGCCATTCTCTCCCGCGGTTTCGGGGGCGGCGAGATAATGATGCTTAGCAAGAAACAGTTTGAAGATGTGGGAGTGGAAGGCTTTGACGCGGAGCCGGCCGGTACGGGTTCCTACGAATATGGCGGCCGTACCTCGGGCCAGAATATATGGTTCGAAAAGGCCCCCGGGCCCCACTGGCGCGGCGAGAACCCCGACTTCCAGGAAGTGGAACTGCGCTGGGTACGTGAGGACCTTACCCGCTTGGCCGCCTTGCTTACTGGTGAGATTCACCTGGCCGCTCTCTCCCGGGAATTGCAGTTGGAGGCTGCCCGCCGAGGCATGGAATCCGCCGAGGCTGGCGTACCTACCAATTACTTGACCATGTTCCTGGGTGGGCAATATTACGTGGATGAGTACGCAGCCGACTACGACCCCAACGTACCCTGGGCCAACCCCGAAACGGGTATTCTGGTACGCCAGGCCATGAACAAGGCAATTAACCGGGAGGAAATGCTGGACCACGTCTTGAAGGGCCAGGGAGAACTCATGCTTACAACTCAGTATTATCCCGGCCTGTTCCCCTGGAACCCTCAATGGGAGTCGGACTGGGACGAAATGTATGGGTATGACGTGGAGGCAGCCAGTGAGTTGATGGCTCAGGCAGGATTCACTCCCGACAACCCCATGCCTTTTACTTCGTACAACTATTTCTCGGCGGATGAACCGGAAACGGCGGTGATGCTGGAGGCCCTGATCAACTATTGGGAGCCTATTGGTATCGACGTTACCCTGCTGGACAGCGAGTGGGGTACCGTCCGCAAGAACTACAGGGAACGGAGCGACTTCATCAAGAAGGGCGGTTGGGGCAACGTCATTACGATGCGGTCATTGACCACCTGGCTCCGGCTGTGGAGCACGACCCTGGGAACCGGCGGCGCGGGCTACTACTCCGAGGTGATCGATGACCTGTACGACTCCTACCGGTCGCTGGAAACGGTAGACCAGGCAGCCATCGACCAGATGATCCTGGACCTGGGGAATGAGAGATACTACAACTTCGCGGACATTCCCTTCTTCTGGTTCCGCCTGACGGTGATGTACAACCCCGAGGTGGTGGAGAGCTGGACCTTCCCCGGCACGGGCAGTTCCAAGACCAGCCACTGGGACCTGCTGAAAGCGGCACAGTAGGAGAGTTGATGTAGCGCGTAACGCCACAGTTGACCGCAAAGTAAGGCCCGCCGGATGTGTTCCGGCGGGCCGATTGCTTTGTTAGCCAGTCGGCAGGCGCCTGCTCTAGTTCGAGGTTCCCGCCTTCGGGCAGACGAATATCTTTAAGGGTCCACGTCGAAGGGGCCGGGGAGTTCCAGTTCGTCTCCTATTTGGCGAATGGCGGGGAGGACTTCCTGGTCCATCAGCTGGAGGCAGCGCATGGTGTCCTTGTGGGTGATGGAGCCGTCGTTGGTCCATACTGCCAGGATGCCGGGGCGCACCGTCTCCAGCACCTCACGCACCTTGCGGATGACGGTGTCGGGGCTGCCGATGACCATGCGGTTGTCGTCAATCATGGCCTGGTAGGTCTCGTCGTCCACCGGGCCGGTGCGGAAGGGGTCATTGGCCCGGGTGGCGCGGACCTGGGCCTCGCGCTCGTCGTCGGCCCACAGATCCCGGGTGGCGCGGTTGTAGCCGGGCGGGAAGGAGTACTCGCGAGGCATGGGCACCCGTCCCACGCCCACCAGGGCCTCCAGGAAACCCCGACCGGCCTCCCTGGCCTTTTCGTCGGTGTCCTGCACATGAACTGGCAGCATATAGCCGAAGTTCTGCGGGCCCGCCTCGTACCCGTACATGCGGGCGGCATCGCGGTAGATGTCCTGCATGTAGCCAAAGGTGTAGGGGACGATGCCCAGGTAGAAGTAGGGGTAATGGTGCTCGGCGCACCACGCTGCCGTCTCCGCGCTGCCCGTCCCGGGAATCCATACGGGCGGATGGGGCTTTTGCAGCGGGACCTGGAACGGATTTACGTGGCGGAAGTGGTAGTGCTTGCCCTCCCAGCGGAAGGGACCCGGGGTGGTCCAGGTCTTGATTACCAGGTCGTGGGCTTCCTCAAAGCGCTCCCGGTTATAGACCGGGTTGGTGTTGGTGGCCCAGCTTTCGGTGCCGCCGCCACGGACAAAGCCAGACACCAGGCGGCCGCGGGAGATGCAGTCTATCTCCGCCAGTTCCTCGGCCAGGCGCAGGGGGTTGTCGTGAATGGGCAGGGGATTGCCCATCAGCACTATCTTGGGCTTCTTAGTGATGCGGGCCAGGATGGCGGCCTCCAGGTTCATTGCGGCGCCCAGGCTGGTGGGGGTGCTGTGATGCTCGTTGAGCATCATGCCGTCGAAACCGATTTCCTCACAGTATTGCCACTCGTCCAGGTAGTAGTTGTACTGATCCGACGCCACCGCCGGATCGAAGTGGGAGTTGGAGAAGGTGACGCGGTGCGCCCCGCCGGGGCTGTTCTTGACGTCATCTTCCGTGTAGTTGAAGTAGGCGCGTTCGGTGAACCTCATTACGAACATGGACTGTCTCCTGGCCAGGTGGTGATGTAGTCAAGTGGTAAGTTACTCTATGGCCTGGTTTTCGTCAAACGGGAGAGCGGCCAGGGCAAACGCATCTTGATTCCAGCAAGAGGGGCGTCCGCCGGAGGCGGATCGCTCAAGGGAAACGCTGCCGTCTCCAACCAGGAGGTTCCCGACTGCCTTCGGGGCATTCAGTCGGGGCAATTTTTTTGTTTTCGCGCCATTTTGGGCCGTTTTGGGCCGTTTCGTATTTGAAACTCAGGGCAGAGACGACCCCGGTGGCCCGAAAATGGGCCGAAAATGGGCCGCTCCCCAGATAGAAAATGGGTTGGACAAGCGGTCCATTTTGGGCCGTTCCGGGCCGTTTTGGGCCCCTGGCTAAGCCAAAGCCGATGTCACGCCCTTACTCCGGCACTCTTCCATGTGGAGAGGAGTGATTCAGGCTTGACGGGAACATGGACAGAAGTCCCCATGGAAGTATGGTAGAGAAGCGTTTGCCGGAGAATCAAGAGGCAGGTGTCACCAGGGCAATGGCAATTTGAGCCCGGCAACAGGGGGTCCGCCGGAGGCGGATCGCCCAAAGCATAGCCCCGCAGTCTCCAGGTTGGAGGTACCAGGCTGCGCCAGGACGACGGGCTTTCCCGAATCATCACGCCATTGCCCTGGGAGAGCGGCGGGTAACTAAGCGGAAGAGAGACGCCGGAGGCGGACAATGCCTTCATACCGGCTTTCGCATGTATCCGGTGTTGCCGCGGTAACCCCTGCCCGACCTCTTCAGATTCCAGTTGGCACAGAATAGAAGCATGGCGCGGCGGCTGATGCCTTCAATACAGGTCGTCGTGTTCCTTCCTCTATAATGTGGCCCATCCAAATCTGCTTAAGGGTGGTGGATCATGGACGTTACACCTTTTCGGATAGACATTCCCGATTCCGTGCTGGAGGACCTGCGGGACCGACTGGCCCGCACCCGCTGGCCGGACGAAATACCAGGGTCGGACTGGACCTACGGCTCCAACCTGGCCTACATGAAGGAACTGGTGGAATACTGGCGCACGGAGTTTGACTGGCGGAAGCAGGAGGAATACCTAAACTCTTTTGAACACTTCCGCACCACGGTGGACGACCTGAACATCCATTTCATCCACGCCCGTGGCAAGGGCCCCAACCCGCTGCCGCTGGTGATTACCCACGGCTGGCCCAGCACCTTCTTTGAAATGCTGAAGGTCATACCCCGTCTTACTGATCCAGCAGCTTACGGCGGAGACGCGGCCGACTCCTTTGACGTGGTGGTACCTTCCATGCCAGGGTACGGCTTCTCGGACGCCGCGCAGGTCGGCGGGATGAGTTCAACGCGAGTAGCCGACTACTGGGCCAAGCTGATGACGGAGAATCTCGGTTACAACAGGTTCGTGGCCCAGGGCGGTGACTGGGGGGCCAGCGTTACCGCCCGCCTGGGATTTGGCTACCCGCAAGAGGTGGCCGGAATTCACGTTACCGCCGTGTCCAGCGCTGCGATGACGCCGGACCTGGGGGAAGGGACGCGTCCCCTGTCAGAGCGGGAGGCGGCGCTGATTGAAGAGCGGGCCCAGTGGCGGGAAGCCGAGGGCGGCTACTCCCACATCCAGGGCACCAAGCCGCAAACCCTGTCCTACGGCCTGAACGACTCGCCCACGGGCCTGGCGGCGTGGATCGTTGAGAAGTTCCGCACATGGAGTGATTGCGGCGGCAACGTAGAGGCCAGGTTTACCAAGGATGAACTGCTGACCAACATCACACTGTACTGGGTCACCAACTCCATTGGCTCCTCGGTACGTCTCTACTATGAGTCGCAGCACAACCCCTGGGTGTTCGGATCAGGTGAGCGGATTACGTCTCCCACGGCGGTGGCCCTGTTTCCCGTGGACCTGAGCCACCCGCCCCGGGAGTGGGCCGAACGCTCCTACAACGTGCAGCGGTGGACGGAGATGCCAAGGGGCGGACATTTTGCGGCGCTGGAGGAACCGGATTTGCTGGTGGAGGATATGCGGGAGTTTTTCCGGGGGGTTAGGTAGGGGAGAATCAGTACCTAGAAACCAAATCTCCTCCGTTATGGAAGGTTATAGACGGGCGCCCTCAATTAACTGAGGGTGCCCGTGATCTTGCAGTGACATTCCCCACTTGTATCAGCTATATATTTCCGATAACTTGATTCAGACCCCCGCCAATTCTTAAGTTCCTGGCTATTGGAAACATCGTCCAGGGTGGGCGAACATTCTCACCAAGAGGACTACACTGCAGAATGGGAATACGCGTACAACCAAGAAAACTGGAGATATCTGACGATGACCCTTTCAAGAACGATTTACTAGGCAGAAAAGAATCAGCAGAAGTTCTTACCAACTTGCTGGGAAACATGGAGGGCCCATGCGTCCTGGCAGTGGATTCGGCTTGGGGCACTGGAAAGACAACCTTCCTGGATATGTGGAGGCGACATCTTCGAAACGAAGGTTTCACGGTTGTGCATCTAAATGCATGGGAAACTGACTTTACTGGAGATCCCTTCCTTGCGATTTCCTCTGAGATAACCGATCAACTCTATCAACTCGGAGATAAGCCTCTTAAGATTAAGGTTGCCAGGGCAAGGGAAGCTGCGGCCGAAGTGGCAAAACGTGCCATTCCCGCAGTCATCCGTCTGGGTACTGCGGGACTGCTTGATCTTTCCCCTGTGTTCGAAAAAGAACTTGGTCAGGCGTTGGCATCGTTTGCCATTGACAGATTAGGCAAGTACAACGAAGCCATGGGTTCCCTGGCCAAGTTTAAGAATTCCTTTCAAGAAATGGGCACTACTCTATCCGCTGCCTCTGAAGGCAGACCGCTGGTTGTTCAAATAGACGAGCTTGACAGGTGTAGGCCCAATTATGCGATCGAGTTGCTAGAAGTAGCTAAACACCTGTTTTCCGTTGATCATGTAGTCTTCGTACTGGCTATCAACAAGGAACAACTAGCCCATTCAATCAAAGCGGTGTATGGCTCAGATTTTGATTCAGTGGCATATTTGGACAGATTCTTTGACATTGATTTCAGATTGCCCGAACTATCTAGAGTACAATTCGTTGAAGCCACCATAGACTTGCTGAGAATTAACGAGTACTTTGAACGGACTGAGGACATAGCAGACAAGAGAGAATACGAGCGAGTCAGGAGGCTCCTAAAGGCCTTCCTTTCCAACACTGAATTAACCTTAAGGAGGATCGAACAATCTCTTCATCGGCTTGGCCTCCTACTCGCATCTCTCAGAAACGAAGCGCAGCCTTTTGCTCTGGCTTCCACATTGGCAACCTTACTCAGGACAATAGATTTCGATTTATATCATCAATTCACTGAAGGGCAAATAACCGACCTAGAACTAGCCAATGGCATTTCCTCTTTCATTGAAATTGGCCAAGTTCAAAATGATGACGCGGCAAGCATCTTCAAAGCCTTGTTGATACTCGCGTGGGCTGAATTAAACAGTACAAGCCTGACAAAATGGAAGATAGAAGAGTCGCCGCTATGGCTATATTACGATAAGCAGCACATGATTCAAAACCAGCCCAATTTCCCGGCCTCGGATCGCGATTATTCGATTGACACGCTGAGGCAGCATGTGGACAACCTCTTCTATCACTCGTCTCGAAGTTCATCTAGTAGACAGCGAGCATTTGGGTTCCGAGTTGCAGTTGAGCGGTTGGAGTTGTTTTCTGATGATCTCACCTAACATGGTTCAGAGATGGTTTAGGTCTACTACCAACCGTTGTTAGCCCCTAACCCAAGTCATCCGAACACCCCTTTGCTGAGTGGCCAACCAGGTGAAGAAAAGAGTGCTCCGCTGGGTGGTAGGGAACCGAAGATGCCGCAACTGATAAACATCCCCAATAGGAACACTACCCTCCAATGTCCCTGCCCTTTTCCCCGGCCTTGCCCCACTTTTCGTTGACCAGGTATGGGAGGCGGCGCCAGTCCAGGGCGAGAATCAGGCCCGCCAGGGCGAAGTAGGCAATGGCGAACCAGAAGCGCGGTTCCCGGCCAGGGAAGAAGAGGTGGGCGATGAACAGGGCGAGCAGAATAGCGCCTCCCTTCCAATCGGCGCGGCGCCGGGCAAGGAGGGCGAGGCCGAAGACGGCCACCGCAGTAGTTAGCAGGAACTCGTCGGCCTGACGCAGGTTTAGCGGGAACGAGAGAACTTCTCCCGCGGATATGCTGAAGATGACTACCATGCTGCCGATGAGCAGGGTGAGCTTGCTAACCTCCGATGAAATGAGGATGGCAAGCCCGACGGCCGGCCTGCTGCGAAGGGAAAAGAGCACCGCCACGAGAACCTCGGGTGTTTCCGAGGCCAGCGGCGCTATCCACTGGATAAGGATAAAGTCGTCAATGCCCAGGTCCCGGCCGGTTGCGACCAGGCTTTCCACGAAGGGGTCGGCGGCCACGATGATTACGGCAGTAGCGTAGGCCAGCAGCAGCACCACTGCCGTCCGGCGACGGGCCACCGGCAGGGAACCCAGCCAGGCAGAAACTCCCACCAGTTCCTGGGCCTCCCCTTCTTCGCGAGTGATTTTCCACAGATATACGGCATAGACGCCAATAAGAAGCGCCGCAAGCAGAACGTGGATTTCTCCCAGCGCGAATATGGCCAGCGTCAGGACGGTGGCCAGGGCCATGAAGGGCAATTCGGGTTCCAGCGCTCCCCGAAGGTCCAGCGGCTTTCGCACCCTGAGCCAGTAGATAAGAATCACCGCGGCCCAGCCAAAACCAATGAGCAGGCGGATGGCGCCGGTTACGTTGGCGGCCACCCGGTTTGTTTCCTCGGTTGCCACCCTAGCGACGGGGTCATAGGAGGCTCCAGCGTCCCAGGCCAGGACCGCCTCTATGACGTATTCAGGGAGGACGGTAAGCAGAGCCAAGATGGCAATTGCCAGGGAGGCGGAGATGTCCAGTTCCGCAACCTCGGCAGCCCACGAGAGAAGGAACGCCCCGGCCAGGATGCCCACGCCCAAAACGGCGGCCAATACCAGGGGATGAGTGTCAATGTGATAGATGAACAGGACAATGCTGGGACCTCCCAGCAGTATCATGAATGCCAGCGTCAGGAGGTTGCGGTGCTGAGCGGGTGATTGCTGCAAGTTACTCACCAGGACAGGATGGCAACGGCATCGGGGGCGCCGGTGGCGTTAATGCGAACGCGTTTGGCGGGAAAGACGGCGCGGACACGGGCAACTCTACCGGTCAGTCCGGGGCGTTAGGAAAGAGGGGAAGACGTTGGAGGCTTAGATCGATGGCGGCCCCCGACCCCCGAATCACTGTGGCCCCCTGAACCCAGAGTTGAAAGGCCGCGCCCTTACCCCAGGTCGGCAAGACACTCCCTTACCGGCTTGGCCAGGCAGGTGAATATGGGTGTGTCGCGCTCGGTGTAGGGGCGGGCTTCGGAGTTGCGCAAGTCCATGACCAGGTCCAGGAAGGTTCCCGGGTTGTCGGTCTCGAAGCCGAGGACGAACTCCTGGTCATCCAGGCCGAAAGAGTAGGAGGTGCTGATTTTCACGTCGGGGTACTTGTGGCCGATGACGAAGTGTTCGCTCATCATGCGCTGGCGCTCTTCCTGGGACTGCTGGTACCAGTCGTGAGTCTTGACGAAGGGATAGACGAACAGGTACTTGCGGCCGACGATGCGCATGGTGGCGGTGGTCCCCTCCTGTCCCTCGTGGCGGTGGTCGTCCACGTAGGGGGAGCGACGGGTCATGGCCAGGTAGGAGTGCGGGGTGTGGAGGTAGCCGGCCAGTTCGGTGCGGTTAAGCTGGGCCATCAATTCGTCAATGGCTTCCAGGGAGCGGCTGACCTTCCAGAGCATGAAGTCCACATCGCCCCGGGTGCCCACCAGGCTGTAGCTGGACATGGCGATGCGGTCGGAGAACTCGGCCAGGGTGGCGGCGAACTCTTCCTTGGCGCGCTGTTTTTCTTCCCGGGGCAGTTGCCGCCATTGGGGGGCTACCTTGTAGAAGGAGTATTTTACGAAGTCGCGGGCCTCTTCCTGGGTCATTCTTGCCGCCTCCTGCCTTCCGCCTGCGGCGGATTTTCGCCTACTGATGATAGCAATCCAAACAACCTTGTTCAAACATGGATGGGCAGGACTTGGCTTATAGATCCAGCCCGTATCCTGTGCGCCCTGTATTTCCGTGTTTGATTTGGTTAGGGAGGTGTTACAATCTCCCCTGTCCGCCCATAGGCGGCGCTACCGCAAATCTGGTGAAGCGAGGTTAATGCTATGGTGGAACTGGGTTCGGGCGAGTATATATATGAAGTGGCTGAGGGCTGGGGTCAGTTGCCCGACGGCTGGTCTTTCAAGGAAGTTGCGGCAGTGGGAGTGGATGCCAATGACAACGTCTATTGCTTCAACCGAGGCGAGCACCCCATGATTATTTTCGACAGGGACGGCAACTTTCTGCGGTCCTGGGGCGAGGGAGTGTATCCCCGCGCGCATGGGATAACCATGGGGCCGGACGATACCATCTTCTGCACCGACGACGGCGACCATACGGTCCGCAAGTGCAAGCTGGACGGCACGGTGCTGTTCACCCTGGGCATTAGCGGACAGCCGGCGCCCTTTATGAGCGGCGATCCCTTCAACCGCTGCACCCACGTGGCCATCGACCCGCGCAACGGCGACTTCTACGTTTCCGACGGGTACGGCAATGCCCGGGTGCACAAGTATTCGCCCGACGGAACCCACCTCTTTTCCTGGGGCGCTTCGGGCACTGACCCCGGGTGCTTCAACATTGCCCACAACGTCTGCACGGACAAGGACGGGTGGGTATTCGTGGCCGACCGGGAGAACCACCGGGTGCAGGTGTTCAATTCCAACGGCAAGTTCGAGACCCAGTGGGTGAATATGGCCCGTCCCTGCGGCCTGTACATTGACCAGGGTGCCGAGCGAACCTACATCGGCGAGCTGGGCGTGCCCATTGGCCCCAACTTCGAGGCCACCGACCTGGGGCCGCGGGTGTCCATATACGACACCAAGGGCAACGTGCTGGCGCGGCTGGGCCGGGAGACGGAGGGCGAAACGCCTGGCCGGTTCATCGCCCCCCACGGCATTTGCATTGATTCCCGGGGCGACATCTACGTGGGCGAAGTGTCGTGGACTCACACCCGCAGCTATGCCAACAAGTCGGACAACCCCCGGACGCTGCAAAAGCTGGTGAAGAAGTAGCCCAATGGCCCAGGACGTCATTGCCATCATCTGCGACTGCGACGGCACTTTGTGTCCGGACACTTCAGACCGACTGGTCAGGGAACTGGGCATCGACTCGGAACTCTTCTGGAAGGACCGGGTGAACCCCCTGGTGGAGGATGGGTGGGACCCTCCGCTAGCCTACCTGCAGCGGTTGCTGGTGGAAGCGGCGGAGTCCGACGCTGGTCCCCTGACCCTGGAGAAGTTAAATTCCGTGGGCGCCGGAGTGGAGTTCTATCCCGGCGCCCTGGAGTTTGTGCCGCGCCTGAGGTCACTGCTGGCGGCCAACGCCGATTATACGGAAGCCAACGTTACCATTGAATGGTTCATCGTCAGCAGCGGCATTGAGGCGGTGCTGATGGCCACGCCGCTGGCAACAGCCGCCAATGAGGTTTTTGGCTGCGCCTACGCCTATGACGAGGAGGGGCGGGCGGTGGCGGTGAAGCGGGCCGTGACATTTACGGAGAAGACCAAGTTCATCTACTCCATAAACAAGGGAATCTCGGGGGCCGAACTCCGGCACAACCCCTACCGGGTCAACGATGCCATGGAGCAGGCAGACCGGCGCGTTCCCTTCAGGAACATGATCTACGTTGGAGACGGTCCCAGCGACATCCCCTGCTTCTCGATGATCCGGTACCTGGGCGGTAAGGCTGTCGGCGTTACCCCGCCTGACGACTCGGACTTCCGCCGTCCCTATGAGCTGGCGGAAGGGCAGCGCCTGACGGTGGGCCCGTACACGGCCAATTACGAAGAGGGTTCTGACCTGTACCGGATGATGGCGAGGCTGGTTACCGGTATTGCCGACTCCATCCTGGAAGAAAGGGAGCACAGCCTGAGGCGCGGGCCCAGCCACTAGCATGAGCAGTTGGTACTCAAGAGAGGAAACGTTCTATGGAAATACGCTTGGGCAGTTTGGTGCGGGACGCGAGAGAGGCGGCGGGGACGGTTATCGTCATTGACGTTTTCCGGGCCTTTACCACGGCCGCCATTGCCTTTGATAATGGGGCCACGGACATTACCCTGGTAGCGGAGGCCGCCGATGCCCTGGCCCTGCACCGCAGCGGCGTGGGCGACGTGTTGATGGGCGAGGTGGACGGCAAGCGTCCGGAGGGATTCGACTACGGCAACTCCCCCTACGAGATATCGGGGGTGGACCTAATGGGCAAGTCGCTGGTGCAGTCCACTCGCGCCGGCACGGTGGGGGTGGCTGCCGCCTTTGACTCCAAGGATGCGGACACCATCTACCTGGGTTCCTTCGCGGTGGCGGAGGCCACGGTGAAGGCCGTGCTGGCGGACGCGCCGGACCTGGTGACCATTTTGGCCATGGGCGACCAGGGAGTGGTGCGGGCGGACGAGGACGAGCAGTGCGGCATATACTTGCGAAACCTGCTGGAAGGAAGGCGCCCGGACCCGGAGGCGGTGCGAAGCCTGATTATGACGGGCGGGGCCACCCAGAAGTTCTTCGACGACAGCCAGCCCCAGTACCATCCGCAGGACGTGGAACTGGCCCTGCAGTTCAGCAAGTACGACTTTGCGATGAAGGTGAGCCGGGAGAACGGCCGGCCGGTGGCCCGGGTTCACCGACCCTAGGGTAATCAAACATGGATGGACAGGATTTACAGGATTTGGTTGACTTGTGCGGAGAGTCCCGTGCATCCATGGCCGAAACTCTGGTTCAGGTTTGGAAGCGAGAGAGGGAGAGGGCAGGCAGGTCGGAAATGTCGCTGCTCCCCTTCAATATCAGGTCGGCCAGGCCTTGGGCCATGCCGGTGCTCCAGAGGATGCCTTTGCGGCCGCCGCCGGTGATGAGGTAGAGGTTGTCCCATCCGGGGATGGCGTCCACGATGGGCATGCCGTCGGCAGACAGGGGACGCAGGCAGGCGGTCTGCTGCACCAGTTCCGCCTCGGCCAGGGAGGGGGCCATCTTCAGCAGGTCGCCCATTACCTTGTCGCGGGCAGCGATGGTCAGTTCTTCGTCGAAGCCCACGTCCTCCTCGGTAGTCCCCGCCCAGATAAGGCCGTCGGGCTTGGAGGCGGCATAGCTGCCAGCGTAGTTCAGGGAAGCCACCATGGGGTTTTCCGATAGCTGCAGGCGGATTATCTGGCCCTTCAAGGGGCGCACCGGTATCTCCATGCCGCACCATTCGGACATGCCGCCCGTCCAGGGACCGCCGGCAAGGACCACAGTTCCAGCCGCCATTTCGCCGGTCTCCAGTTTCACGCCCCGGCACTTGCCGCCGTCGCCCAGTAGGCCGGTAACCCGCCGCTGGATAATGGTGGCGCCGTGCTTCTCGGCGGCCTGGGCCACGGCCAAGTTGTAGCGGTAGGCCTCCACCGCGCCCGTGCCCTGAGCCCAGGACGCCCCGATGCAGGCGGGGTTGGTACGGGGTTCCGCCTTGACCGCGTCCTCGGGTTTCAGCCATTCCACCTTGAAGCCGGGGAGTTGGGACTGCCAGGCGATGGACTGCTTCTGGTGGTGGGCCTCTTCCTCGGTAAAGGCCAGGTTCAGCCGATCGCGCAGGTGGAACTGGGTGTCTATGCCCGTCTCTTCCAACAATTCCTGGTAGATGGTCTTATGTCGCTCGAAGCACCACACGCTGAAATCCAGGATGTGGTCCGGAATGCCAGCCCCTTCCAGCGGCCCCAGCCCGCCGAATGCGAAGCCCGAGGCGTGGCTGCCCACCGAGTCGGCTTCCAGGATGGTAACGGTGAGGCCGGACCTAGCCAAAAGCCAACCAGTGAGGGAACCAGCTATTCCGGCGCCGACGACTACGACGTCGGGGTTAGAAGCGTTAGTGGCCACTTATTGCTCCTTGTGGGCGGAGTAATAGGCTTAGTGTCAGTGGGTGGCTGTCAATCCTTTCTAGCCGCCCAGGAAACGGGCGCCGAAGCCCAAGGCCAGCCGTTCGTCGCCGTCCCAGTCCAACTTTCCTGCCATTATCGCATCTTCGGGGGTCAAGCGACCGTACATGACCATTACGTAAGTCTCGCCGTCGCAGCTAAAGATAACATCGGCGGCTTGTTCACCTTCGCCTTCGCTCAGGTTTATCTCCTCGTTGGCGATTACCAACTCGTAGACTGCCTCAACGGGTTCTTCGATGACGAAGCGGTAGACCTGTGGGGCGGGAATGGTCGTATCGGGCCGGAAGGCTCGGCGAGCGGCCCGGTTCACCGTGTCCATCAAAACTCGTACGCTGCCGTCGGAAAGGTGGTAGTCAGGGTCAAAGCGAGAGCAGACGTCCCAGGCGTGCATGGTCAGTTCGCTGATGCGCATGTCCAGCATGGTGTGAACGGGCTCGGGGCCCGGCGGCCAGTAGCACAAGTTGTCCCATTGCCCTTCTTCGACGGTGTCGAACAGGTCGACTGCTTCGTCGAGACGCTGGAACAGAATCTGTTGCAGTTGGTCCCCTGCTTCGGCGCGAGTATTGAAGGCACGCTGGAATATGTTCTGGGCGAATTCGTCCTCGTTGTGTTCGGTTACCGGCGCGGCCCCGGGCGGGGGAGAGTAGTCGCCCTGCAGTCCCCGGCCCACATTCAGGACGAAGGCCTGACCGGACAGGTGGGCCACAACGTCGGCCACCGACCAGCCATCGCAGGCGCTGGGCAAGTCCCAGTCCTCGGGAGACAGGGCGGCAATACGCTCCTTGAAGGCCACTGCCTCCTGACGCAGTACTTCAACTCGTTCAACCGGACTCTGCATGGGCGTCTCCTCCCGAAAAGCCAAACATGGATAGACAGGATGTACAGGATAGCAGAGGCTAGAAGACAGTGGCAAAGGCGCGGACCAGGTCTTCTTCGCCGGAAAGAGCAACCCGGTCGTTCTTAATGGCGTCCGCAAAGGAAAGTCGGCGGTACAGGGCGAGAATAAATGTCTCAGTATCGCAGGACAGGGTAGCCGCCGACGGAGCATCGCTGGCCTCGGTAATGCTGGTGGACTCCGGCGTCAGGGTAAAGTCGTATACCCGGCTGACGGCGCCGGAGAGTTGAAAGCGCAGGGTGGCCGGACTGCCGGATGTCTGGGCCAGCGGGACGGCAGGCTGGGGACGCTGCACCACCCGTTCCAGGAGGACGGGCTGGCTTTCGGGGGACAATGGGGTTCCGGGTTCGGTATGGGACTGGATATCCCAGGCGTGGACGGCCAATTCCTGGACTGTAAGGTCGGCCAGGGTCCACACGGGGCGATTGCCGGAGTGGTAAAAGCAGGGCTTCTCGTAGTCGTCGGGAGTCAGCGATTCCAGCGCCTGGCCCAGGGCATCGAAGCGGCGGATAAATGTGGGGAGGATGAGATTCCCCAGGAAGTCCCGGTACTCGCGGGCAGTCAGGTCGTAAAAGTCTTCGGGCGGTAGACCGGCATATCGTTCGTCTTTGGGAGACCCCGGTGGGGGCGTTACGTCGCCGGCCAGGGCGCGGGTGATGAAGGTAACGTAGAACTCACCAATCCAGACCAGGTGTCCCACCAAATCGCCCACCTGCCAGAGGTCGCAGGCGGTAGGATGACTCCAGCCTTCGGGGGACAGGCTGCCCAGGTAAGCGGCCAGCCGCTCGGCTTCCAGACGGGCGAGGCCGGTGCGGGTTTGCATTTCGGCGGGGGTGGGCATGGGTGGTGGCCTCTTCTAGGAGTATAGAGACGAGAACATCCTACCGAACATTGGCCACCCATGGGCTCTTCTCGATCAATTCAGTCTGGAAGTCCCTCAACAGACTGGTGCTTGGATTCCAACCGAAGCACTTAAACACTTCATGGGCCGCCTGTAGCGCCAAGTCCCTATTGTTGGCGACTAACTGAATGTTGGAGTAATCGTACGTAAGAAGCAAGCTATGCTCGGGACAGCTATCTGCCGGTAAAGCAGTAATTTTCTCGGTTGCGCTCGTTAGCTTTCGACCTAGTATGTTGTTAACAGATACTTCCAAATGCGTTTGGGAGTCGGATGCCGACGTGAAGGTTAATCGCGTTGCAAGCTCGAATATTTCGGTCATTCGAAAAAGCGTCTGCAAAGGGTCCAGAAAAAGTCCTGATTGCCACTGAGTTGGCAAATTCCTTATCTTACACGGGTCTAACCTGTCTTCAATAAAGGCAAAATACTGAATGAACTGGCCACTTTGGTAAAAGCGCCACAGTTCAGCGAACCTATCATCTTCTTCCTCATATGTAATGTAATTATCAAGAGCAAGGAACCGGTCACTTCGTACAACAGGAAAAGCACGACCCCGGAAACGGACAGATGTTCTTTCAAGTAGATGACAAAGCTCATCTACACTAGTGACCCTCTCTCTTTCAAAGTTAGCGGGCCGAATTAATACTCTCCAGTGGCCACCGGAACGAATCCTTTCAAGTATTTCGCTCATAAAGATTCACCAAGTTCTTGATTGAAACTTTGCTCATCTTCAACTTGAAGAGTAACCGAAGGTAGTGCAATGATTCCTAATCGTCTCAACTGCTCTATGTATCTGCGCACTCCCTTTTCAGTGGCCAAGCTAAGCAACTCTCTCATTTCCGTTTGGGTGGGAAGTTCCGATGTCTCCGGCTTCCTGCTCGTCCTTACATAACAAGCCCCGTCACGTAGAACATCATCGAAGGCTCGCTTGCACAATACGGGAATTTCATCGAACTCTCTCACTTCAATCAAAACGAACTGCTTTCCTTCAAACTCCTTCGTAGCCAAGGTAAAGCTGACGTTAGGATCAGCGTACCTAGCTATCTGGTCCGCTAAGGCATCGAAGGACCACGTGGTCAGATGTTCGTTTTCAAGCCCCACTTTATCAAGCGAACCTTCTATTTCAGCAACTCCCACGATGATATTGCCTCCGTCGCGGTTATTCGCCATACCTAATACGGCCTTAATCACTTGAGCTACAAGCCTTCTATCGGTTATTGGGCCTGGCCCTTTGAGTTCAAGCCTGCGCCCTTCGACGTCCAAGGTTATTAATGATACAAATTCCTCGTCGGTCAAGCATAGCTCCTCTCATTACGCGTTGCATCTCTCTACCTGCTCAACGGGCAATCACATCCACACTCACTTTTCAGAAAAGCTAAATATCCTTCAGCAAATTGGCGTCCTGGCCTGCGCTGGTGCCGGAGAGCTTGCCGAAGACCATTCCTGCGGACAGGCCGGAACCGCCGGGGTAGTTGTAGTAGAAAAGGCCGCCCACCATTTCGCCGGCGGCGTACAGGCCTGGGATGGGGTCCTGGGCGTTGGTTACCACCTGGCCCCGGTTGTTTATCTTGACGCCGCCGAAGGTGAAGCTGATGCCCGTGGTTACGGCAAATCCCAGGTAGGGCGGCGTGTCGATGGTCTCGGCCCAGTTGGTCTTGTCCACCTCCAGGCCCTCGGTGCAGCGGCCGTCCTTGATGGTGGGGTTGTAAGGAATGTCGGTGCGGACGGCGGCGTTGTACTCTTTAACCGTCTGGGCCAGGCCCTGGGGATCAATGTCCAGGCGAGCCGCCAGTTCCTCAATCGAGTCGGCCTGGGCCATGGTTACCTGGGGTATCCAGTACTCGTCGCGCAGCAGGTGCTTGACCTTGTCGTCGAATATCTGGAAAGCCAGGGCCTGGGGCTGGCTGAGCAGGGCGCGGCCGTAGGTTACGTAGGTGTAGTTGCGGAAGTCGTACCCCTCGTCCAGGAACCGCTCGCCGTTGATGTTGGAGATGATGCCGAAGGGGTAGGAGTGCTTCTGGAATAGCTCGGTGATCGTGCGATCGCCGAAGGGCGGGGCGTTCATGTCCCAGGCCACCGCGTGGCAGCTGCTCCAGTGGCCGTGGGACTGAGCGCCAATGTCCAAGGCCATGCGGATGCCGTCACCGGTGTTGTAGGGGATGCCCCTGACCTTGACCGTTTCCCAGCCCGGGCCCAGGTAGCGGCAACGCATCTCGGCGTTGGCCTCGAAACCGCCGGCAGCGAGCACTACGGAGCGGCCGTAGATGTCCTCGAAACCGTCGGGCCCCAATACCTGCAGGCCGTTGACCCGTCCCTTCTGGTCCTGGAGCAGCTTGACGCCCTGGGTGGAGTAACGGACTTCGATGCCCATGCGCTGGGCCACGTCGAACTGCTGGTCGGACAGGCCCTTGCCGGCGCCCACGGCTTCCACCACCAGACCGCCCCAGAACCGGTACTTGTCGCCGTCCAGGAAGGCCTGGCGGCCGAAGGACAGGACGAAGCGGACGCCATGTTCCTGCAGCCACTTCATGGTGGGGTGGGAGTTGCTGACCAGGATCTGCGCCAATTCCGGGTCGGAAAGACCGTGGGTGACGCGCATCATGTCGTCGTAGTACATGTCCTCGGTGTACTGGCCCACTTCGATGGAGTTCTCCTCCGTCTCGGACATGTCGGGGATGAGGGCCTTGATGTCGTCGATGCCATTGAAGGCGAAGCGGATGATGCCGCCGGTGAAGTAGGTGTTGCCGCCCCGGAAATACTCGGGGGCCTTCTCGACCACCAGCACGGACTCGCACTGTTCCTTAGCGGCGATGGCGGCGCTGAGGGCGGCATTGCCTGCGCCCACCACGATTACGTCATATTCCTGAGCCAAGTTACACCTCCGAAGTGTGGAGCAAATTTAAAGGGGATAGTGTTCGACACGAGGGCCGTCAGAATCGGAGTTAATGATAACCGGAAGGGGGGAGAGGGGCAAGGAAGGGGGATCGTAGCGCAAGTGGTCAGGCCCTCAAGACGCGTTTAGTCAACGAGGGGCTGGTAATCTGGGCCGGACATGGGTTCGTAGCAATCCCAGCGACTCGACAATTCGACCAAGAGGGTTGGTCTAGGAGAGTGATCATCTCTGTGGATACGAACTGCCCTGGCTTTATGTTCGCCTGGGGAGTCGGCCATCGCAGCGACCAGATCGTTGACCAGGTAGTGGGGCGCCCAACCCAGAATATAATTGTCGCGAGTCTGGATCTGAACCGCCAATTGAGTGACGGGGTTGGTGAGCTCCAGCGCGATGAACAATTCCTCTCCCTGCTTTACCCGCTTGAGCCGTTCCTGTGAGTCTTGATTTACATGGCGACCACCGTGAAGCAGAAACCTGCTCGTGAATCCACCATCTGGTTGTTTTTCCAGTTTCGGGAATACTTCGTAATTGTCCGTGCGGCGCACCCCGCCGTTCACGGCCAGAATTTCGATTGGTTCAGCTGTACCTACATACCCCAGTGTCTCCAAGTATGACTGAAAATCTGGCCTAGCTGGGGACATAACCCGGTTTTGGAACAGAGGAAATAATTCCTCTGACCTGTAATCTTTGTCCATTGCGGGAAAGCCTACAATTAAGGGAAACCTGGCTTCTTTCTGGGCCCGCTTTGCGCCACCCGTATAGCGGAAACGGTAGTATGAAGATTCCGGGGCGGCATCCAGCCTTCCAACCGGGTACCACAACCGGTTCTCACCGGTATCGTGCCAGGCCAGGAACAGAGTTTTTTCAGCCATCGGGTAACTCGCGCAATTGCCCCAAGTTATACTTCATTAGCTCTACGGCAAATTCTCTTTGCAAGTCCGTCATCCAGTCTTCAGGGATGCGAGTCACTACGTCCAGTATATTTTTGTCGGTCAATTTTGACAATTTCGACAAGCCGGGAAGAAAAACCTCAGGATATTCGTTGACGGCCATCCTTACCAACTGTAGCGGGGATGGGCCGCTCCTGAATCCCTCTGAATAATAGATTCCCCCAGTAGCTCGTTCCGAATAGGTATCAACATGGGCTTTTCTCAATAGCCTTGCACGTCGTTCATCAATGAGTTCCCGGCCCAAGGAAGAAGCATGGTCAAAGCTTGGGGCCAAGGTCTTCAGTTCAGGTGAAAAGGCGTCAAGCGTCCATGCCCAGTTCTCGTGGTGTCGGTCAGTATTTCCGATGAGAGCATCGAGTAACACGTACTCAGCAAATTCAGACTTCTGTCCCCCATAGTAAGAAATTGCAGTGAGAATTGTACGTAGCGTGTGTTGGGACTGGGAGTATCTCTTCTCAACGTCGTAGGATGGAATTTTGTCGTCCAAGTCCTGATAGAAGGACACGACATCTGATATGCACTCATTACCGTGGATCATCAATTGTCCTATTTGAAGAAACGACCTCGTTATTGAACCACGAATATCTTTGCAGATTGCCAACTCTACTTTCGCATGCGAAATTTCCGAGACATCCGCCACCTCAGCGGCTATCTTTTCCGCCCAGTGTTCACCGGTATGTGGACGGGGATACTTGAACAACCAGTCAGGTCCACTCTCTTCCTCTCCTGGAAATCGAAACCAGAACTTTTTCTTGCTCCCCATGCTTTCAATGCGATCAGGGTCGAAAGCAGACTCTGGCTCCACATTGAAGATGGGGTAATAATCTGCCATGGCAGGCCCCTACCCAATCTCCAGCGTCACCGACCTTGTCGCGCCGCCGAAGGTGGGTACCCAGGAGGAGTGCTTGCCGGGGCCGCCCAGGACTATGATGGCCAGGTCTTCGGGGGTGGCTACCATGGGGACGGGGCCGTCGGGAATTTGGCCGAAACGCTCCAGCATGGTGGCCTCGGTATAGCGTTCCAGGGGGATTAGTGCGTGCCGGTGGAGCCAGTCGCGGATGTCAGCCTTGGTGAACCCGTCGGCGGCCATGGTGGCGGCGTGCTCGGGACCCAGGGCAAGCAGGGTTTCGCCGCCCGTGTAGGCATTGTTGGCGCCGGTTACGGCCATGGCGCCCGCGATGATGGTCAGGATTTCCTCGGCGGTGGACCCGGTGTGGTCGTTGATGTTGTGGGGCGGTTCGCCGCCCACCACGGTGACGGTACTCTGGTCCGGCGCGAAACCCCGCTCGACGTGAAGAGGTTCCCAGGGATTGGCCTCCTCGTTCTCGGCCACGCAGTAGGTGTACTTGGAGGGCGCACCCTGGGTGGACATATCGCCCACGCCGGGGTGCCCGCCACCGATGTTCAACAGGGCCAGGCGCACGGCGCGACCGATGGTGGCGTTGGCCCGCCAGCCCGGGCCGTAGGCGCCGGAGGAACTGTTCATCCCCAACTCTTCACGGATGGGGCCGTTGACGACGAAGAGGGGCGCGCAGGAGTGGGTGGTGGCCTGGATGGCGTAAAGGTTGAACGCTGGGTCGCTCATGGCGGCCACGCCGGCCACAATGACGGGCAGGTATTGTGGCCGGCAGCCAGCCATTACCGCGCTGATGGCCAGGCGTTCCACGGTGGCGTCCCCCCAGTTGGGGGGAAGTTGGGCCACCACATGCCGGGGGGCCAGGGATACGGCGGACAGCATGGCCTCGACCCGCTCCGGTGTGGGCGGCGTGATGGGCAAGCCGTCGCTCCAGCCCCGTTCCAGGTAGTAGTTCTGGAGGGCGTCGTAGTCGTCGGGCAGGACAATGAGCTCGGCTTCCAGTTGGACCAACAGGGGCCTCCGTCGAAAGGGAAAGGACGACAGGACCGGGCTCAGGAAATGGGCAAACGGCGGGTCAGTCCTTCGACAATGGTTTCGAAGATGGAGTCGGCCTTGGCGACGGCAGTTTCCGCAGCTACGCCGCCGATGGGGTGCGGGGCGACGGCCATAGGCAGGTCGGGCATACCCAGGGAGTATCGTTCCACGTTGCCAAGGCGCTGGAAGAGGTGGCTGCATACCGTTACCGTGGGGACGCCACGTCGTTCCAGTTCCACCGCGTCGTGGATACTCCACGAGGTGCAGGAGCCTCAATCGCCCAGGCCCACCACGGCCACCTCCACCGTGGCGGCCAATTCCTCGATTACCTGCGGACCGGCGGGAATGGATGCGGTGGGCTTGCGCCGGTAGAGGGCGGCCGGTATTTCGTACTTCTCCCGCAGAAGCTGTTCCAGGCGATGGAACAGGACATCGCCGTTGGGTTTGCTGTTCCAGAGGAAGCCCACGGCCCTGCCCCGCAAATCAATGGGCCGTACCGCCATCTCCGTGCGGAGTTGACGGGGCGGCGCGGTGGGGTTGAGGACGGTTATGTGGCCGGCGGCTGCTGGCGGCATGGAGCTGGCTCCTTGAGAAGGTTGGCCGAATTATAGATTGGGGGTCGGGGAAAGAACAAGGGCGCCCGTATTGCAGGGCGCCCCTTGATCCTTACCGCCAGTTTCTTCAATGTTAGCTAGATGCTTTTTTTCGTGGGGTATCTTCATTTTCGGAAGACTTTCTGACGACCTTTACGAAACGCACCGGCGGGCCGCCGGGGCTTCTGCCAAAACTCAGAGTGACCTTCTCCATTCCGTCGGTAAAGTGAGGCGCTTCCGGCTCTGCCTTACGCTCTTTAGGTTGATGTTTGTTGGAAGCCATAAGCGACTCCTGTAGTAACGCGCCACTTCCTGCCTATGGAACAAATATATCATACACGGCGGTTATATTCCAACCTTCGGGCTGTTCCACGCCTTCGGCAGATCGAGAGTTGTAAAAGAAGGCGTGTATCGCGACAGTGGCAATTTCCCGGGATATAACGAACTCCACGGTTTGCTGGAAAGTCTGACCCGGCTCAATTACCAAAGGGCTGGCGCTCCAATCGCAAGAAAACTGGTCCAGAATCGCCCATTGACTGAACGGCAGGTTGTCGGAAATCAAGTTTCTGGCCTCTAATCGGTCTTCCAACTCCTCGTCATCCAGCACCGGCGCAATTTCCTGTAGGGTAAACAATCCCCGGTTCAACTCTATCTTAACTCTTGAACTGTTGTGCAACGCCGCCGTTACATCCAGATGAACGTAGCTGTCGGCAATATTACGGTGGTTTATGGCATGGGAAATGGTCAGGTGAGGCGCAAAGTCGCGGAACAGTTCAAACTTCTCAGCCGCAAACAGCCCGCCGATCAATATGGCCAGAATGGTGACTACAGCCAGGGCAAGGTCCGCCCAACGCCCCAATGGGGCTGCATCGGGCAGGACCCAATCCAACGCGGCGACGAGGAGGAATAGCCCAACGACCGCCAGCGACACCAGCAGCAGAATTTCGATGGCTTTGTCTTGCATTAACTAAGGACTTTGGCCCCATACGTGCGGGGGCGCACGGCCGTGCGCCCCCGAGTTGGTTGCGGTAGCCTTGGTGGCCTAGAAGCTGGAGCGACGGGCCTCCAGGTTGGTGTGGATGTCGATGAGGACGGTGCGTCCCTCGGCGTTGTGCTGGCGGGCCTGCATGAGGGCGCCAGCGACCTCGCCGGGCTGGGTAACAGTGATGCCCACCGCGCCCATGCCCTCGGCGATCTGGGCGTAGTTGCCCGACATGCGGGTGGCGCCGTAAAGCTCGTTGGCCGTGGGGTAGCCCCCCGGGTAGGTGGCCATGCCGCCGTTGTTAAGGACAATGGTGGTTATGGGAGCGTTGGCCCGTACCGCCGTCTCGATGTCCAGGCCGGACATGCCAAAGGCGCCGTCGCCCATGAAGTTCAGGCAGAACTTGTCGGGGCGGGCCAGCTTGGCGCCGATCATCAGAGGGATGCCGTAGCCCAGGTGGGTGGTCTTGCCCCACCCGATATAGCTGTGGGGGGTGGTGCCGGTGTAGAAGGGCATCATGGTGTCGCGGGGAGCACCGGCGTCGTGGGTTACGATGCTGTTCACCTTGTCCAGGG
The DNA here is from genome assembly GCA_964291565.2 of Dehalococcoidia bacterium. GTDB lineage: Bacteria > Chloroflexota > Dehalococcoidia > Lucifugimonadales > UBA3495 > Bin22. Next base: position 1,951,468 of record OZ219949.1, on the reverse strand, counting down.
TGCGTTCCATTTCGCCGATAACGCGGTAGTGGCTGATGGGGGACTCGTCGGTCTTGAGGATGTCCTCCCACTCGGCCATCCAGGTGTCGCGGACCTTGGAAATCTGGTCGGCGACGTCCGTGGTCCCCTTGCGGCCATTGTCGCCAGCCTGCGATTTAACCTCGGCAATCATGGCCTTGAGGGTCAGCTTGGCATCGCCGGGGAGACCCACGTCCACGGAGAAGTCCTTGTTAATGTCATCTATGCTCTCCACGTTGTGGATGATGACCTTGCCGTCGGGAATGGGCTGGCCATAGCTGGTGCGGGTCATGCTGGAACCCACGGCAAACAGCACATCGGACTCTTGCAGCCAGGTGCGGGCGGGCAGGGAGGTGGCGCTGCTGCCGGAACCCAGGGCCAGGGGGTGGCGCTCGTCGAAGGAGGACTTGCCGGGCATGGTGCAATAGACGGGAATCTCGGTAAGCTCGGCAAACTCGCGCAGTTCCTCGGTAGCGCTGGCCATCAGGACACCCATGCCGGACCAGATGACGGGCTTGCGGGCGTTGAGGAGCAGGTTGACAGCTTCCTTGACGTCGCTGGCCTCCGGGGCCTGGCGCATGCGCTTGGGCGGGTTGTAGTTCATGGCGACTTCAGGGACTTCCAAGCCGCCGATGTCTGCAGGAATCTCGACGATTACCGGGCCGGGGCGGCCGTTGCGCAGGGCGTGGAAGGCGCGGCGCATGACGCTGGCCACCTGGCCGGGCTGGGTGACTACCTCGCCGAACTTGGAGACGCTGGCGTAGGTGCGTACCGGCGAGAAATTGGGCTTGACGGAGTATTGGCTCATGGCCGGGCCGCCGGGCAAATACAGGATGGGCACGTTGTCGCTATAGGCCTGGGCCAGGCCGCCCATGGAGTTTTCGGAGCCGGGGCCGCCCTGGGTGATGGTGACGCCGAACTTTTCGCGGCCATTGAGGCGGCTGTAGCCGTCGGCGGCCATGAGGGCGCCCCGCTCCTGGCGGAACATGATGGTGCGGATGCCCTCCTGGGCGACGTGCTCAATTAGCTGGTTAGATGGGAAGCAGGAGACCCACTCCACCCCCTCGAGTTTCAGGATTCGGGCCACGGCCTGCATAACATTCATACTTGTTTGTCCTCCATAGCTATATTTTTCGGAATTTCTGGCCGAGGGTGATTTTAACACAGGGGCGGCTTAGAGTTGCGGGTCGGGCTTAGCCGTCATGTGGCAGGTAGAGACGTTCTTTTGGACGGGTTCAAAATTTTGTTATTTGTCCCATTTTGGCCCATTTCGTTCCATTCCGAATCTGGCGGTGGGTGTTGAGTGGTCGGCGGTGGGTTGCATTATGACGGCGTTTAGCAGGCCACCCGGGGGATTGCTCCCAGGAATTAATTGCGGGTGGTCCCAAGGGCGCCTCCTACAATAAATTGACCGGGGTGGGCCCAATGACGTGCGTCCTTACGGCGGTCCCTACACCCGGCCCTCGTCCTTACGGCAAGGGCTGAAGGCGTCTGGGCCAGGGCTGAGCGTCGGTCTGCCCCCGCGATGGCCGCAGTAACTTCCAATGGCAGTAGTGTTATGGTGAATATGGGTCATACAGATTGGCAAGGGTGTCGTGTCAGTGGTTTCTAAAGTGCGCCAGGCATACGGTTCCATCCAGTTAGCCTGTTGGCACAGGTCTTTAATGGGGCCCGCCTAGGCGGCTACCGATAGCTATCATACGGTGCCGGAGGAGGGACAGTAGTAGGGGACAGAACAGCCTTCCAGTTGGGTTGGTTTTAACGCTGGCCCAATGCGGACAGACGAGTCCGCTCAATGAAGTTGCTTGCGAAACCACCTGACCCGACACGCAGCCTGCGCGGGGGGAACTTGGCGGGCTGACGCCGATTTGTTAAGCTGGATGCAGTTGGAAAACCACTCATTCCGGGGAAGACTTGCGGCGCCCATCCGGGTCTCCCCAGAACAACTGATTGCCAGGGGAGAAGGGGTTAATTACCTACAGCCCTGGATTCGCGGAGAGGTGGCCGAGTGGTTGAAGGCGCCGGTCTCGAAAACCGGTATACCCGCAAGGGTATCGCGGGTTCGAATCCCGCTCTCTCCGCCATAGTCTCATCTCCATCAGTCTCAGCACTACCCGGGTTTTTCCACTTTCCTATTTGAGAGTTCTCCTCCATCAGTCCAATTTAGTCTCAATAAGTCTAACTACGTCTGCTATTGTCCAACAAGAAAGGTCAACATTGATTGGGTCAGTGGGGGTACCTGAAGGGCGGACAATCTCCCAAGTAAATCCACTTCCAGGGCTTTATCCAAGCATTCCAACATATAGGCCAATTGTCCGGCTCTGCTCCACAAATGAGAAGACCGCGGGCTTAGCTGTGTCGGGAAGGGCACCGTGATGGGACCATACGTCCGGGCCTGCCATATAGGTACATTTGCTTTTTCGGGCCGCTCTTGTCGAGGCACTGCTGGTCGTGGGCGGAGTTGTCAGGTCGGCAGGCGTAACGTTTAAGGATGGGACCGCAATTGGTAGGGGTGCTCGGGAGCCAGCGATTCACCCCTTGAAAAGCGCTCGGCGCCAAAAGCCTCCACATCGTGACCCGTGCTGTCCCCTGCCAGGACCAGACCGGCCATCATCCTCCCAATCACCGGAGAGAGTTTGAAGCCATGTCCGCTGAAACCTGCGGACCAGTAAAGTCCCTCCACGTGCCGCGACTTGTCCAGAATGGGATTGCCGTCGGGAGTCATGTCATAGAGCGAGCCGTAGCCGCCCTGGGGAGTGGTGGCGGCGAAATCGGGGAACCGCAGCCTGGCCCGCTGCCAGTAGCGGGTGATGGTATCGTGGTCGGCATTCAGGCCATAGGCCTCGGGATTGACGATCTCGCCCATATCCTCCGGCGCCTCGCCTCCCATAAGTGTGTACAGCCCCGAATTCAATCGGTAGTAGGAGCCGCTGGTGTGGTCGATGATGGTGGGGGTCAGGGACTCGAGGGGCGGAGGCCGCCGCAGGTGGACCATCTGCACCCGGAGCGGAGTGATTGGAAGTAACTCTCCCAGGGGCGCGGACAGCCAGTTGGTCCATGGGCCGGCTGCCACTACCGCGGCCCCGGTTTCAACCAGTCCCGAATCCGTCTCAACGCCGGTCAGGCGACCGCCGGCAACTCTGAAGCCGGTGACCTTGCTGCCAGGAACTATAGTTGCTCCCAGGTCTGCGGCCCGCCGGGCAAACGCATAGGTGGTGGCTATGGGATCGGCATAACCCGAGTCGGGTTCGTACAGTCCCAGGGCCACGTCATCGGTGGACATCCGCGGCGCCAGCGCTTCCATCTCGGCCGGCGTAAGCGTCTGGATATTCACTCCCAGTTCCCGATTCATGGCTGCATTGGCCCGACCCGCCTCCTCATCCCAGTCGGCCAGCAGTATCAGACGCCCAGTCCGCACGAACCGGGCGTCTCCTCCGATTATCTCGGTGAAGTTTTGAAATACCTGGCTGGATTCCTGGGCCATCCTCACCAGGGTAGGATGCAGGTAATGCTCCCGGATCATCGCTCCCGACCGCCCGGTGGCCCCGCTGGCCAGGTGATCCTTTTCCAGCAGCAAAACCCGGCCAGCGCCTGCTGCAGCCGCGTGCATGGCGATGCTGGAACCGATGACCCCGCCACCGACTACCACTACGTCCGCTGACCTGGGAGTCATACGCACCCCGGGAATAATCCCATTTGGCCGGTGGCGATAATTGGCACTGGAACCACCACTAGTGCAGGCTGATTCGGGTTCATGTGGGTGTGTATCCTGGCGCTCAGTCAAATCAAGAATAACACAGGTAAAGGCGGTGCAGAGTGCGCCTGGCGGCCCTGGCGGCGAAGCTCAATTCGATGGCAGCCGCCGTAGAGGTGCGCTCGGACACATTGGCGTTTACGGCCTGTTCCAGGCTGGCTCCATCGGACCTGGACCCGCAGACAGGCCCGGGCCAGCAGGCTAAACTCGATCACCGACAGGTTCAACGAACTGTCATACCTGGGGGTGTAGTGGAATTCCGGCCGCCTGGCGGTGCAACTTGCCTTCGGGCATTCAGTCGGGGCAAATTTTTTTGTATTCGCGCCATTTTGGGCCATTCTGGGCCGTTTCGTATCTGAAACACAGGGCAGAGACGACCCCGGTGGCGCGAAAATGGGCCGCTCCCCAGATAGGAAATGGGTCGCCCAAGCGGGCCACTTTGGGCCGTTTTGGGCCGTTTTGGGCCATTGGCTAGACCAAAGCCGATGAGACCCCCTCACCTCCGACCCCTTCACAGAGAAAGTGATGTAATTCGCGATTGACGGGGCCATGTACGGAATGCGCCATAGAAGTATGGTAGAGAAGCGTTAACCGGGGAATCAAGTGGCAGGTGTCACCAGGGTTTTTCGATTGTGGTAGAGGCCTTGCCCTGCTTTGACCAGCGGTACGAATCCTGCATTGGGCACGTGGCCTCAAGCAAGAATCTCATCCCCATCCTGACCTTCCTCCGCCAAGGCGGAAGGGATTCTTGAGATAGTTTCTTAGGCAGATACCGCCAGGTTGCCTCCAAGCATTCGAATCAGCGGTTCATGGGCCAAAGCCTGACCCATTGGCAGCGAAAGAGGACTTTACAATCCGTTGGTCCAAGAGAAGGTTGCACCATATCCATGCCGCAGTTACGCTAGTGGATCAATGTACCCTCCTGGAATGCTTATTTATGGCGTCCGGAATTGCACAGTCCGCGGAGTAATAAGGAGTCTGTAATTGTGGTTGAACGCGACGTCAGTTCGATCGTTGCCGGTACGCAGGCGTACTATGACGGCCCGGCAGACGAAATCTACCGCACCATCTGGGGCGACAATCTTCACCTGGGCGTACCCTGCAGCGACGAGTGCCCCCATCCGGAGGCAATGGAGCATACCAACGAAATTATGGCGGGGGCGGTGCAACTGGACGCGGACACTCGAGTCCTGGACCTGGGTTGCGGGTACGGCTCGACGGCCAGGTACCTGGCGGCAATGTTCGGGTGCAGGGTAACCGGCACCAACATCAGTGAGAAGGAACTGGAACTGGCCCGCCAGCGAGCTTCGGAGGCAGGACTGGCCCACCTGCTGGCCTTTGAGTACGAGGACTTCCATAGCCTGGCCTACCCCGAAGGCTGTTACGACGTGGTCTGGAGCCAGGAAGCGTTCCTGCACGCCGCGGACAAGAATGCGGTGCTGTCGGAGTGCCGCCGTGTTCTGAAGCCGAATGGCTCCCTCATCTTTACCGACATACTGGTGCGACGGGATACGCCGGCCGAGGACCGGGAAAGGATTTACGACCGGGTTAAGTCGCCAGACATGTGGGACCTGGATGATTACCGGGCAGCGCTGTCCGGGCTGGACCTTCCCGTCAGCAGGGAAGAAGACTGGTCCCGGCACGTCGCTCGATCATACGGATGGGTGAGGGACCGGCTCCGGGAGAATCGGGAAGCCCTGCTGCCGCGTATCGGGGCGGAGACCATTGACCGTACCCTGGAGGCCCTGACCTTCTGGGTCAACTCAGCCAATGCGGGCTACATTGGGTGGGCGATGTTTGTGGCAACCAAACCGGCGTAGACTCCCCTGAAGCCGACGGCCCGGGTGGGAAAGGAATCATATCTTGACTGAATCAGAGAACATCCTGGTCCCCAGGGACCTGTACAAGAAACAGTATTCACCGGAGTTCGCCGGACGCTGGGATGAACTGATCGACTGGCAGCGCAGGGCGGATGCGGAGAGCAACTTCTTCCAGGATATTCTAAGAGCGCATGGGGTCGAGAAGGTGCTGGATATTGCATGCGGCACCGGATTTCATGCCGTTACGCTGAAAGCCGACGGCTTCGACGTCACGGCCGCCGACGGCGCTCCAAACATGCTGGTCCAGGCCAGGGAAAATGCCCAGCGCTTCGGCATAGACGATCTGCGTTTAGTGGAAGCCGAATGGACACGCCTTGGTGAGTCCTTTGCCGGGGAGCGGTTTGACGCCGTCATTTGCCTGGGAAACGCCTTCACCCACCTGTTTGATGAAAGCGACCGCATACGGGCCCTGAACGAGGTGTACCAACTGGTCAACGAGGACGGCATCGCCATAATCGATCAGCGAAACTACGATGCCATGCTGGACAAGGGCTTTTCCAGCAAGCACCAGTTGTATTACCTGGGCGAGAAGGTTGAAGTGAGGCCGGAAGAATTGAGCGATGATCTCGTAACGATGCGCTACGAATACGAGGATGGCGAAGTCCACTTCCTGACCATCTGCCCCATACGCCAGGACTATGTGACCGACCTGCTGCTGAAGGCCGGCTTCCGCAGCGTGAAGCGCTATGGCGACTTCGTGGAAGACTACGACCTATATGAGCCTGATTTCGTGATACAGGTTGCCACGAAGTGAAGGATGAGGTTATTGCTGGGTAAGTTCTCACCCCCATCCTAACCTTCCCCGGCAAGAGGGAAGGGATTCTTGAGATAGTTTCTCAGTACTCCAAGCAAGCCATTGCCAGAGTTTAATGCGGGAGTCGCGAGCCGAGTGTGGCACCTCTACCGCAACCGTGTCGCTGTCCAATTAGACTCCCCCACAGTCTATTCCGTCCTGGGAGTTGCTGGAGCTACAACATCACAGGCCCAAATCCCCCCGCACCCTTGCCAGCAAACCCGGCAAGGGTGCGGGGGAGTTTTACCCAGTTAGACCGAAGTGCAGGCAATGGCCTTGACGTTGGCTGCGATTTCGGGAAGGTCGTAGCCCTGCCAGGTGGCGCCGCCGTCGTGGGTGCCGAACACCTGGCCCTTGCGAGTGCAGAAGTACACCTGCTCGGGAGCGCGGTCGTTTACGGCGATGCCGAAGGTGGTGCTGGCCGGCTCGATGCCCTGGTCGAACCTAGTCCAAGTGTTGCCGCCGTCGGTGGAGCGGAGGATGCCACCCTCCTCGCTGCCGAAGTTCAGGCCGACACAGGCGTAGAGAGTGCTGGGGTCGTTGGGCGCCACCTCGACGCCGCGGGAGTAGCGGATGTTTGAGAAGTTCTCGAACCGGAGGTCGTCCCAGGTCCGGCCGCGGTCGCGGGTGCGCCAGACGCCGGTGCGGTTGGAAATGAACACGGACTCGTCAACGCCCACGGTGACGCCGTGCAGGTCCAGCAGGTCCACATCGCCTTCAAAGACGCTGTTGACGATGGTCCAGGTCTTGCCGCCGTCGGAACTGTGGGCGGCGCCGCCAACTTCCAGAGCCGCGTACATCTGGTTGGTGTCGCTTGCCTCGATGCCGATGCCCAGGATGCGGGTGGCGAAGGCCATCTGCACGGCATCGGGGTTGGATACGGTGGACAGGTACTCCCAGTTTTCGCCGCCATCCGTGCTCTTGAATACTTCGGAACCCTCGGTGCCCAGGAACATGATGCTGGGGTCGTGGGGATGGAACTTGATGGACCAGACGATGCGGCCCTCGGTCAGGTTCATGCGCTCGAAACTGTCGCCGCCATCCCTGGAGCGGTAGATGCCGCGCTGGGTACCGACGAAGATGGTGCTGGAGTCTTCGGGGTGCACCACGATGGCGCGCACCTGCGGAGAGGGCGGCATACCCTTGGCCAGCTTCTCCCAGCGGGAATCGCCCGCCTCCTTGCGATAGAGCCCATCGGCCTCGGCCCCGACGTAGATCAATGTCCTGCCTGCCATAACGCTCGCCTCCATAATCAGCATTCAGTCCGGTGATGGCCCAATTTCATCAGACTCGGTTGGGGTTGTCAATTCCGGGGCCTGACCCGGCGGGGGCCTTACCATTGTTGCGGGGGTCTTGCCCCGCGCCGCGATGAGTGGGCGGCGCGTGGCGTCAACCCATAAGTGCCAGCCGGTACAACTACCAGCTTTCGCCCATCCAGGGAGAGGGAGTCTTGAGACAGTTTGCTGGCACGGTACCGGGCTCCGAACAATTGCGCTCCTTTGGGAGCGCTTTCTGGTACTATATGTCACAAGTTAAGCAAGACTTACCGGGGCGCCTTCAGCCCATGGGCATCCCCGCCACAATCCTGCCACCGATGCCCCAACTATGCCCCAACTATGCCCCAACGATGCCGCAACGATGCCGCATCAATCCCGACCTGCGCTGCCGCGGCGCTTCATAGAAATGAGAAAGGTGCCATTGCAGCCATCTCTCCGGTGGAGTTAACCAAGCGGGGCCGTGAAGCGGCCGCCTCCCCGGGCAGGACATATGCGGACAAACGAGCAATTACGCTACGAGCCTGACGACAGCTGTCCTCCCGTTGCCACGCTGAACGTGGCGCTGCAGGGCGCCGCAATCGCACTGTCCAACGCGGTTTCCCTGGTGACGATTTTCGCGGTGGCATCCCAGGGCAGCGAAAGCTACCTGGCCTGGGCAGTATTCGCCGCCCTGGTAATCGCGGGGGCGGTTACCGCCCTGCAGGCATCCAGGATTGGCCGACTTGGATCGGGATACATACTCCTGATGGGTCCGGCGGCGCCCTTCCTGGGGGTGTGTGTGCTGGCGGTGACTGAAGCGGGAATGGCGGTAATGGCAAGCCTGATAATCGCCGCTTCCCTGGTGCAGTTTGCCGTGGCTTTCTGGCTGGCCCAGCTTCGGCGCATCATAACGCCCGTGGTGTCGGGAGTGACATTCATGATGGTGGCCGCCGCCGCCATGCCCATTGGCGCAGCAAGGCTAGACGACGTGCCCACGGGCCTGTTGCCGCTGGCCGGACCGGCCGTTGGGGCGGTTACGCTGTTCGGGGCCGCAGCGCTGATGCTCCGAGCCTCGGGACTTCTCCGGTTGATGGCGATCCCCATAACGCTGCTGGCAGGGTGCTTGGCGGCGGTCCTGCTGGGAGTGTACGACATCAGGCGAGCCGTGGAGGCTCCGTGGTTCGCCCTGCCGGAATTTTCAGCCTGGCCCGGCCTGGGCCCAGTCCTGAACGTGGAATTCCTGTCACTGCTCCCGGTTTTCCTCATAGTCAGCGCCGTGGTCGCGGTCAAGTCCGGCGGCGAGGGGGCGGCAATTCAGCAGGCGTCGCGGCGCAGGCCGAGGGCCATAGACTTTCGCGGCGTCCAGGGAACGCTGAACGCTGGCGGGACAGGAGTGCTGCTATCGGGAATTGCGGGGATTTTGCCAGTGTTGATCTATCTTCCGTCAACTGTCGCGCTAATAAACTTTACGGGAGTGGCCGCACGGCGGACCGGCCTGGTAATTGGAGTCATACTGATAGGGATAGCCCTTCTGCCCAAGTTTATTGCCGTCCTGCTGACCATCCCGAGGCCGGTAACGGGCGCAATCCTGATGGTGGTGATGGGGCTTATTTTCGTGGAGGGAGTCCGCACCATCATTCAGGACGGGTTAAACCAGCAGAAGGCCGTCATAGTCGGGCTGTCCCTCTCCATCGGAATCGGCCTGCAAGTCCAGAACGTACTGACTGACACGCTGGGCAGCCCCTGGGGAGCGACCCTGGGGAACGGCATTGTCGCAAGCGTACTGGCCGCGACCGTGCTGTCGGCGATCTCGGAAATGACCCTGACCCGTCGCAGGCGGATGGAAGGGGAGCTGGATATGTCGGCCCTGCCCGAGGTGGACAACTTTCTGCGGGACGCTGGCAGCAGAGCAGGCTGGAACGAGGCATCGCTGGAGCGGCTGCGGGCCGCCGGAGAGGAGACCCTTTCCAGCATGCTGCAGCTGCGGGATGACTACGAGGGAGACAGGCCGCCCCGGCTGGTCCTGATTGCCCGTCCCCAACCGGGGACAATGGAGCTGGAGTTTCTCGCGGTCTCGCCCGAGGAGAACATAGAGGACCGGCTGGCCTACATGAGCGAGCAGGCGGCGGAGCCGGACGTGGGCGAGATTTCCTTCCGGCTGCTGCGCCATTTCGCGTCTTCAGTCCGCCACCGAAAGTACCATGGCATTGACATAGTTACGGTGCGGGTGGACGCGCAATCCAGCCGGTGACAGCGAGGCACACCGCCGGGTCGGCTCCCGGACCCGGCGATGCTCGACCGGCTAACCAAAACAATCTGGAGGAAAACCGTAGAAATGGCCGCGTATTTGATAGTTGATAACGAGATAACCGATCAGGCCCTGTTCGCTGACTACGCCAGGGACATTGTGGCGGTCACTGAGGCTCATGGCGGCAAGTACCTGGTCCGGGGTGGGGCCACTGAAGTGGTGGAAGGAAACCGGACGCCGCATCGTGTGGTGGTCATAGAATTCGAGGACCTGGAGCATGCGCATGGGTTTGTCAACGACCCCAATTACGCGCGCCTGGCCGACATCCGGGGCAGGAGCAGCGTTACTTCCACCGTGATTGTCGAGGGCGTGTAGCGTCGCAGCGAAAGGGCTGAAGGCGGTCTTACACCTTCAGCCTCCGGCAGGCAACCCGCAGCTGTCCCGGCGGCAGCGTTCCAATTCAGGTGGTTTCGCGTGTGATTCCAGGGTCCGCCGCGGCGGATGATTCCAGGGCAGACACATAGGTCTGCCCCTACCAGTACACCCGAAAGGGAACGCTGCCCTGCCCCGGCAACCGTTATTGCCTGACGGGTGGCTTCACCGCGCTCAAGGGCGCCTCAAAGAGCCGGGGAAACTTCAAGAACCCGGCAGTACGCTTCAACTAGTCTCCCGCGGGGACCGGGGAGTCCTGGAAGTGGGGCATGACGTGGGTGGCGAACAGCTCGATGGAACGCATTACCTTTTCGTGGGGCAGGCCGGCAAAGCCGAAGTTGCCGAAGATGTGGTTGATGCCGGCTTCCTGGGTCTGCTTCAGCCGTTCAATTACCACCTCGGGAGTGCCCCGGAGGGGCGGCAGCCCGGCGTGGCCCGGGTCGTCGCGGCGGTCCCGGTCGCGCTGGCGGTTGGCCCAGTGCTCGTAGCCCTTCGCGACCTTGCCGTTTTTGTCCATGGGCATACCGATGGGCGCACCGGCAGTGCCGACGGACCGCAGAATTCGCGAGGAAAAGTTTTCAAGTTCGGCGGCGTCCCGTTCCGCTTCCTCCATGGTGGGGGCGACGTAGATGGACTTGGACATGGGCGGGTCCAGGTGAGCGTGAGGGTGGCCGTACTCTTCCATTTTCTCGCGCCACAGCTTGATGACCTGGGGCGCCTGGCCAAGGATATCGGTAGGGCCGCCGGCGATGACCTGAATGTTGCGGCTGGCGGCGAAGTCGATACTGGCCGGGCTGGTGCTGACGGCCTGGAACAGGGGCGGGTAGGGATTTTGCAAAGGCTTGGGCAATACCCACACATCGTCAACGTTGGTGAACTGGCCGTGGAAGGTGAGGGTTTCCTCGGTCCATGCCTTGATCATCACGTCGACAGCCTCGTGAAACCGGTCGCGGCTGGTGTCGATGTCAACGCCCACGCCGTCGAATTCCTGCTGCTGGTAACCGGCGCCGATGCCGAAGTTGAAGCGGCCGTTGCTGATAACATCGAGCATGGCAACCTCTTCGGCCACCAGGACCGGGTTATGCAGCGGCAGGACGATTACCGCGGTGCCGATGCGAACGTTCTTCGTGCGCCCGGCGACTGCGCCGAGGAAGGACCAGATTCCGGACAGAAGGCCGTGGCGGGAGAAGCGGTGCTCGCCCAGCCATACCTCGTCCAGACCGGCATCGTCGGCGAACTGGATCTGTTCCAGGGCCTGGGTCAGCGCCTGCTGCTGGGTAAAGTCCTCATGGTAGGGGACTATGGTAAAGATTCCGAATTTCATGGAGCCTCCTGTGGGGACTGACTTGCGGGCTTACGGTGCAGTGACTGCGGGCAAGGGTGCCGCCCAAAGGTACGAATTACACAAAGGCAGAATATACCCGCCAGGCTAACCGGACAACCCCCTTAGCCGGGGCGCATGGAATTATGGATTGAAGGGAATGGGGAATAGCATTCCCTGGCTCGGGTAGGTCAAAGACAGCGGAAAAATGTACCGCTGGGGACTGGAAAATGTACTACCAGGAATTGCAGCCAGGAATTGCAGGCGATGGACGGCACGGCTGCTGAGATTGTGGGCATGGTTCACGCCTAAACTGGAACGACGGGCTTGCCTCAAAGCTGATATGCAATTGTCCTGGGAGTTCTCGCCCGTGATCGCCCGGATTCCTACCTGGTTAGTTCCTCCCGCAGGCGGCGAATTACGGTTTGGACTTCTTCCTCGGTGAGGTTGAGGGGGTCAACGGCCAGCTCGAGGGGGCCGCCCAGCGTTTGCAGGTAAATCTGTGGGTTGCCCTGCTCCAGGGCGGTTAGCACGGCATCACGGGAAGGGCCGCGCCAATCGTCGGTGAAGCGGATAACGGCCTGGGGCAACAGGTAGTTGATGCGGTCGTGCTCGAGGGTGACCCGCAGGCCGGGCAACTCAACCAGCGCATCCACGACCGGCTGGACCAGGGCGCGGTAGGCATCCATTTCGGCGGCCTCGTCCTCTTCAACGAAAGCCGCCAGGGACGCCACCAGGCCGACGACCTCCTCCTTGGCCACTTTCATGCCGCGACCCAAGAACTGGGCTGGGTTGGCCTGGGCGGCGGCCGCCTCGATAAGGTCGGCTCGGCCAACCAGTATGCCGGAGCCCTGGGGTCCGCGAATGCCCTTGCCGCCGCTGTAAACCACCATGTCAGCCCCCGCATTTAGGTAGCGGTACAGGTTGGCGCGGGGCGGCAGCATGGAAGCGGCATCCACGATGACCGGTACGTCGTTGGCGTGAGCAATTTCGCAGACCCGGTCCAGGGGCAGCACCTTGTTGCTGGAAAAGGGAGCGGCGAGGTAGGCGACGGCGGCGGTGCGTTCATTGATGGCCCCCTCCAGTTGCCAGGGGTGCGCGAAGAGATAGTCGCCAAACTCCACCAGCCGCGCGCCGGCGGCGCGGTAGGCCTGGTCATAGGGGAAGCGGTGCATGGTGTGGATGACGATTTCGTTCTTCAGGCATTCGGTGTCGGGAAGCTGGCGCATCTTCACCGGGTCGTTGCCCGCAATTACCGCCGCCGCCTGCAGCACCAACCCGCCGGCGGCGCCGCAGCAGACAAATCCGGCTTCGGCCCCGGTGAGCCGGGCAAGTTCCCGGCCCGCGGCGCGGTTCAGGTCGTCAATGTTGACCATCACCCGGGCCGCCTGGGACATAAGCTCGAGGGTCTCGGGTCGCGTCCTGGAACCTCCCAGCCGGGTAATGGAACCGGCGGCGTTGATGATGGGCTCCACTCCCAGCCGTTGGTAGACTGATCCGCCATCCCGTTCATTACTGGTACCTGCCACGCCGTCCTCCTGCCTTCCTGCCTGCGCCCAAGTCGATCGTGAATCAGGGCCATTATAGCAACATCATCTTGGCGGGGCCGTGTGATAATCTTTCGATGCAACGGGCGAGCAACAGCTGAAGTATGAACTTCGGATGGGAGGTCCAGACGGAAGGACTCCGCTCCGTGGCAATCAAGTCAAACAGAGGGACGGGTCAATGAGTACACATGAGGAAATTGAAGGGCGAGTAAGGGAGGCGCTGGACGAACTGGGCATTGCCGGCTGGGAGTGGATCGAGATCGACCCTCAGTATGGCGACACCGCCGATTTTTGTGAGCAGTACGGGTATGACCTGTACCATTCCGCCAATACCATCATAGTGGCCAGCAAGCGAGGGCCGGCGGCGCACTGCGCGGGGATTGTGCGGGCGTGCGACCGGCTGGATGTGAACCGGCGGGTGCGCGGGCTGATGGGCGTATCGGGGGCGTCGTTTGCCTCGGCGGAGGAAACCCGCGAGGTTACGGGAATGATGATCGGCGGGGTTACGGCGCTGGCGCTGCCGGAGGGGCTGCCGATCTACGCCGACGCGCGGCTGCTGAAGATGGACTACATCATCCTGGGAGCGGGGAGCCGGTCGGGCAAGGTGAAGCTGGCGCCCCAGGAACTGGAGAAGCTGCCGGGGCTGGAGTTCATCGAGGGGCTGTCGATTGCGGCGGAGTAGCGGCGGCTGGGTCGGGACACTGGCAACTGCTGCGGGTCCAATGCCGGCGCCAAGGCAGTGTCGCAGTTTTGCTCACGTCTCGCCCCGCTTTTTTGCCTGGCGTCATTTATGCTGCCCCGGGCAGGCTGATGGGAGGCCTCCGGCGCAACCCACTTACCCAATACCCCGGGCAGGTTCTATGAGGTTACTTGCTGTCTTGCAGAGGGTATGGCATCAATAACAATTGCCGGGGCTGAACTGTTTGCCGATTCCATCAATTTGGGGGACGCAACGCATCAAAACACTCTGCAAGGCTGAAGAAGCGACGAAAACAAGTTGCGGCCATCGCCGGCCCACCGTAAGATGTACAGAACACAATCCGATGCAGAAACCGAGGAGGAAGCCATGGCCGAACAATTGGCGCGCCCCAAGGACAAGGCAGAAATTTACTGGTTCTCCGAGCAGCCCTACGGCCACGTTACCAACCAGGACCTGGAGCAGTACGACTCGGGGCGCCTGGGCTTTCCCAACACCTTCTTTGACCCGGACAAGGCGCACGTTCTGTACAACCAGTACCACGAGCAGTACGCCCTGGCGGACGAGGCAGGGTTCGACGGCATTATGAGCAATGAGCATCATGCCTCCTACTGGTGCATGAAGCCCTCCGTAAACCTGGACGCCGCCGTCATCAGCAAGCTCACCAAGAACGTGAAAATTGCCATCCTGGGCAACGTAATCGCCGTCAACGACCCCATCCGCATGGCCGAGGAGATTGCCATGCTCGACTGCTATTCCGGCGGCCGCATAATCTCCGGGTTCGTCCGGGGCACTGCGGTTGAAACGCTGCAGGCCGGCATAGCGCCACCGGAGAACCGGTCGCGTTTTGAGGAAGCCCATGACCTTATCATCAAGTGCTGGACCACCCCCGGTCCTTTCCGGTACGAGGGGCAACACTACAATTACCGGGTTGTTAATCCATGGGTGCTGCCAGTGCAGAAACCCCACCCCGACATCTGGTTCCCCGGGACCGGCAGTCCCGAAAGCGTGGTCTGGGCGGCGAAGCACCGCCACCCCTACATGAACCTGGGCGCCCTGGTGGACACCACCGAGTGGCTGCGGCAGGTCTACATCGACACCGCCAAAGACGAGGGCTACCAGGCCGGCCCGGAGCATTTCGGGTACCTGCTGCGGTGTCTTGTGGCCGATACCGACGAGAAGGCTATTGAGATAGGCCGGGAGTTTATGTGGACCATAGAACACCGGCAGCGCGGTCCCATGGAGCACAACGATCCGCCGGGCTACCAGTCCCGGGCGGCGGTGGAAGTGAAGGCCCAGCGTCCCACGGGCAATGTAGCGGGGGCCGGCGGCCTGGGAGTGGGGCTGAGTTACGAGCAGTTGCAGGGTGTGAACAACATCATCGTAGGTAATCCGGAGACCGTCACGCGCAAGTTGACCGAGGTGATTGAGCGGCTGAGCCCCGGATACGTCCACATCTACGGCAACGAAGGGCACATGGACCACAAGGACGTGATGCGGTCCATAGAACTGCTGGGCAAGGAAGTAATACCTGCCCTCCACGAAGTCAAGCTTCAGCCTTACGAATAGCAGTCCAACAAGCCTGCTGACCCTCGCTTGGGGGTCAGCAGGCATTGTCCTTGGCTTAAACTGGGCCCTGCGACTCACTGGGAGAGACTGGCATGGAAGTTGGATACCAGGTAGGCCAGGTAGTGCTGCGGGACACCATCTCCCTGCAGCAGCAGTGGCAGGAACACCTGGAGCAGTTCCGCGCATCCCGGGACGCCGGGTTCGACATATATTGCTGGGCCCATCACTACCTCATAGATCCCTTCCAGCACTTTCAACCCTTCCCCATTCTGGCGAGGTTGGCCGCCGAGCCGGGAAATATGAAACTGGCAACCTCAGTGCTGTTGCTGCCTTTGCTGAACCCGGTGGACGTAGCGGAACAGGTGGCTACCCTGGACCACATATCCGAAGGGCGGTTCATACTGGGTCTCGGACTGGGTTACCGGCC
This sequence comes from Dehalococcoidia bacterium, assembly GCA_964291565.2. GTDB lineage: Bacteria > Chloroflexota > Dehalococcoidia > Lucifugimonadales > UBA3495 > Bin22. The sequence continues at coordinate 1,935,526 of OZ219949.1, read as the reverse complement.
CGAAGAGAGCGAAGCCTTCAATACCACCATGGCCCACCGGGCTGCCCGGAGCTCGGAAGCCCTGGAACTTATGGTCAGATTGTGGACCGAAGAGGAAGTTACCCACCACGGACGCTTCTTCCAGGTTACCGGAGCCCGCCCCACGGCCAGGCCCTACCAGCAGCCGCATCCGCCTATTTGGCTGGCTGCGATGAGCGACCCGGCAATCCGACGCGTGGGCAGGGAAGGGCATACCCTGTTTATCGGGCCAGCGCAGCCCTTTGAGACCATCCGGCGGCAGATAGACCTGTACCACCAGACCCTGGAAGACCATGGGCATAATCGACCCGAAGACATGGTTATCGTCAGGGAGTTTTTCTGCGGGGAGAGTCGGGCCGAGGCGCTGGAAGCCGCGCGGCGGGGCTTCGAAACCAAGTACCGGGTATACGAGCAGCACGGTCTGCAGGGCACCGACGACGAACTGACCAGCAAGATTACCGGAGACCTGGAAGGCCTGATGGATGACACCTTCATAGTGGGCAATCCTGACGAGTGCGTGGAGCAGATTGCCCGTTACCGCGAACTGGGGTTCACCCACATATCCCTGCGCCTGTTCTACCCGGAAATGTCCCGAAAAGAGGTGCTGGACCACATTGAATTGGTGGGCAGGGAAGTCCTTCCCGCCGTACATGAACTGTGACAGCGCCGCCCCTGGAGTTGATTCAAGAACGATGGAACGAAGGAGACCCCATGAAGCTTGGCCTGTTTATGATGCCGTCCCATCCACCGGAGCGGAACATTTACGACTCCCACCAGTGGGACCTGAACTACCTGGAGCTGGCCGACAAACTGGGCTATGACGAAGCCTGGATCGGCGAGCATTTCACCGCTCCCTGGGAGCCCATACCGGCTCCAGACCTGATGATTGCCCAGGCCCTGCAGCGCACCAGCAACATCAAGCTGGGATCAGGGGTCCATCTCCTTCCTTACCACCATCCCGCCGAACTCGCCCACAGGGTCGCCTACCTGGACCATATAGCCCAGGGCCGGTTCATGTTTGGCATCGGGTCCAGCGGCCTCCCCAGCGACTGGGCCCTGTTTGACGTGGACGGCAACAACGGCCAGCATCGGGAAATGACCCGCGAGTCCCTGGACATTATCCTGAAAATCTGGCAGGCCCGGGAGCCCATGGAATATAAGGGGCAATTCTGGAACGTAAATGTCCCTGAAGAGATGTACGGCGTGCTGCAGCCCTTCCTCTATCCCTACCAGCAACCCCATCCTCCTATCGCGGTGGCGTCGGCCAGCTACCGCTCGCCCACCCTGGTTATCGCCGGGGAACGGGGATTTATCCCCATGAGCCTGGCTTTCAATACTGACTACTGCCTCAGCCACTGGGAGGCTATAGAAGAAGGGGCAAAGAAGGCCGGCCGTATGCCCTCACGCAAGGAGTGGCGCCTGGTCAGGGACGTCTACGTGGCTGACACCGATGAGGAAGCCCGGGCCGCGGCGGTGGGCGGCATGACCGCCCGGGTCTGGCGGGATTACCTGCTCAATATCTTCCGGGAGTTCAACCTCATCCATGTCTTCAAGGACGACCCGGAGGTACCGGACGAAGCGGTAACTCCGGAATACATGGCTGACCACATGTGGCTGGTAGGCTCCCCGGAGACCGTAGCTGGCAAAATCCGCAAATTGTACGAGGATGTAGGCGGCTTCGGCGGCCTGCTGGTCCTGGTCTACGACCACTGGCAAAACCAGGAAGGGTGGGATAAGTCCACCCGCCTCCTGGCCGAAGAGGTAATGCCAAGGGTGGCGGACCTGGTACCCCAGTAGGGCTCAACCGAGACCGCCAGCTATTGCAAGATTGCCCCTGCCTGACAGTTAGAGGCTATAACCTGCCGCGAAGTGTTCGGTAGGCCTAGTCGGGACTTGGTCAGCGGCGCCTGATGGCGTGAGTCTGCCCGGTATTTGACCGACAATTCCACCCTTAATCCTTTTAGGTAATTCTTCAGGCCAATTCTCCCCCATTCGCCCTCCGGCATGGCTTTGGCCTGTTGCATGACTACCACCACGCAGGCATGGTCCAGCGGTTCAAGTTTTCGGCGCTGCCGGGGACTGTCTATCGTCCGCAACACTCCCCTGACTTGAACCTTCACGGGAACTCCCCCTATTCTTAAGGAGGAGTCAAAAGCGGCCATGACCTGACTTGCGATTTTCGGACCCTTTCCACTTCACTTTACTGAGAGTTTTCTTCAGGCCCGCAGCCCGGGTCTGACAGCGTGTACCCTTTTGATTATATGAACTGTTCAATTTGCAGGGCCCGGGCCCCGCAGGGAGAGAATGACCTTGGATAACCTTAACCAGCCCTCACAAGCGGTCGCGCAACGGGTGAGGCCTTTCCTCCTGGAGCGGCTGCGCGAAGCCCGGGAGTTGACGGGTTCCGACGTGCGAGCTGCGGCCCAGATGGCCGCCCGGGGCAGCCTGTCTATGGGCCGGGGAGCAGGCAACCTGGCGAGGGCCACCATTGAAGGAACTATAAGGGCCGCCGCCGAAATTGGAGGCGAAACTACCGGCTTCATCAGGGATGCGGTGATCGGAGTAATCGAAGGAGCCGAAAAGGTGGTAACGGTGACGGCTCCGGAGGTCAGGGACATAGTTACCGGGGCCATCAGATCCAGCAGTAACAAGGTTGAGGAGCTGGCAGCGGTAAGCAGGGAAGCGGTGGAGGGGGCCATAGTGGGAGCTACTGCGGCCGGGATGAACTCAACCGAGGCTGCGACAGTAGCTGTAGACGCAGCAATGGATGCTGTGCTGGAAGCGGGTGGCGACCTGAGGGACGCTGTAAAGGCGGGTATGGGCGGCGTCATGTCCGGCGTGACGGCAGCTGGCGGAGACCTGGCAGACGCGGTGGGCGCCGCCTCCGCCCTTCTTGTGGACCGCGTTGCGGAGGTGGAGGGTCACGAGCCGGAAAGCGTGACCATGCTCGCCGGTGAAATCGTCGATACGATTATTTCAAAAGCAGAAGAGTCCTCGGCCGGGGAAGAGGAAACGTCTGTCATTGTAGCCATCGCCGCAGATGCCGCCGTTACAGCCGCCTACCATGTTGACCGGGACTACGGAGACAGAGTGAGGAAAGAGGTTGTTCGAAGGGTCTCCCAGCAGAAGGCCCACCGCTCTCCCAAGGTACAGCTGCAACTTCTTTCAGTAGCAGACAGGCTTTCCGGAGAGCAGCCCAAGGACAAAACAGCCTGGCGGGCCGCCGCGATGGTCCGGGCATTTCGCCTACTCCTGAATGCAGGGGCCAGCGACCTGGCCGCATCGCTGGCCTATTTTACTGTCCTTTCCTTCTTTCCCCTGGTGGCGCTGTCCATCTTTATTTTCTCGCTGGTTGCCGATACGGAGACAATCAGGGCCGTGCTGGATGACCTGGTATCCCATTACTTCCCCGCATCGTCTGGGCTTTTTCACGATTCATTGGGTAACATCCTCGATAATTCGGCGGCGTTCGGGGTGCTGGCCCTGGCGGCGCTGGTATTCTCGGGAAACGGGCTGTTTATGGCCGCAAACCGGGCCATCAACCGGGTGTTTGAATCCGACAGCCTGGCCACATTGCGAGGTCGGGTTGTGGAAGCGATTTTCACCGGGGCTCTGGGGATTGCCCTTTTGCTGTCTATTGGAGTCAGTATATTCGTCCAGATTTCCCTGGTAGAGGAAGGGGAACGGATTCCGTCCATGGGCGGATTACCGGCAGTCGTGATGTTGCTGGTAGGTTCGGTGTCGACCATTCTCCCGGCCCTCGTTACCGGGCTTGTGTTCACCGTTGCCTACCACAACCTTTCCCACGTTCATGTTGAATGGAAGGACGCGGCCTTCGGCGGTATGCTGGCCCTGGTGCTGTTCGAGGTGGGCAAACACCTGTTTATCTGGCTGTCGGGCTTCGCGGCCCAGCGGTCTATGGTCTACGGTTCGGTGGCATCATCGGTGCTGCTGCTTATGTGGGCCTACATGGCCGGCATTATCTTCCTGTACGGAGCCGGGCTGGCCAGGGCAGCAGGGGAGTTGAGGCCCAGGCCCGTTGCCCCCTTGCAGAAGTGTAACAACGTCACCCCTGAAGAGGAGAATCAGAGCTAATGGCATCCCCCACAACCGAAGATCCGTGAAGCCTCCAACATCGCTGCCGCGTTAAAAGACCTGCACAATGCCGGAGACCAAGGGTCAGGCTGGGACCGTTTCAGCCCTCTCCACCCGGCAGATGTTAGCGCCATTCCCGCCGGGCTCCCCAGCACCGGCAAGGATTCCATCCTTATAGGTAGTCAATTAGCTGTTGCAATGCTGGACGACATGTCACACGTACAGGTCAGTCCGAAGAACCTGGACGCAGTGGAACCAAGTTTCCCTGGACCTGTACGGGATGCTCAGAAGCCGTGAGCTTGAGCGTGCTTAGGGCCCACGGAGAACACCGCGTCTACGGAGTCAGCATAATGTTGTTGCCCGTCCCTTATCGGCCCTCCGGGCTACGGCAACACTGAGTGGACACAATCACCTGGGAACAGACAATAACAGAGGCAAGGGTTGACGCCCGCAAGCAGTTGAAGGAGGAGCATGGAAGAGAGTCAAAACAGGGTCCGGTGGGTCTATTCGTCCACAAGCAACCAGGAGCTGGAAGACCGCTACGACCGGTGGGCATCGGAATACGATCGAGACCTGGACGAAGACTTTGGATGGGTGAGTCCCGGTGTTACTGCGGAAGTCCTGGCGGCACATGTCCCAACAGAAGCGAGAATCCTCGACGCCGGCGCCGGAACCGGTCTCGTGGGAGAAGCGCTTGGGCGCCTGGGCTACCGGGACCTTCACGCCGTGGATATATCCGAGGGAATGCTGGAGCAGGCAAGGCGGAAGGGTGTTTACCGGGAATTCCGGCAGATGACGCTGGGGGAGGAACTGGGTTACGACTCTGATTACTTCGACGCGGTCATCAGCGTGGGCGTTTTCACCGAAGGCCACGCGCCGCCCGAGGGCTTCGATGAACTGATTCGCATTACAAAGCCCGAGGGATTCATCGTCTTCAGCCTGCGCGTAGACCTGTACGAAGAAGGTGGCTTCAAGGAGTACCAGGAGGGCCTGGAGGACGGCGGCAAATGGAAGCTCGTCGAGCTCTCGGACCTGTTCCAGCCTTTGCCCAAGGGAGAGCCTGAATTGCTGCACCGGGTCTGGGTCTACCGAATTACTTCGTAGACAGGTTGCTTTCCTTGCCGGAAAGCGTGTCTGACCTTGTGCCGACCTGTGCAGTAACGGCCTGGAACCTCGATTCACCCGGCCTATGAGGAGCCGGTTGCCACTGATCCAGACTCATCCACCACCGGCGCGGAACTTCCCGCGCAGGAAGGCTGCCGGGGATTATTGGTGTGGGTGGTGCTGGCCGTCCTCGCCATGCCGGTAGTCAGCAGTGGCGGCAGGTATTACTACGTGCGGATGCGGCGGCGGTAAACGTCGGGGCGCCCCCGGCCGCATCGCAGCGGCGCGGGGGACTGCCAGGGCCCGGTACTCCGCTGGTCAACCAGAGGCACTGATAGCTGGGCCCAGATTCTCAATTTCGACCGGCTCCAGGTCATCAACAGGTTCAAAGCCGAACACGCGGGAGTAGAAGTAATACCCTGCTGACAGGCACCGCATAATTGTTTCCGCGCGCTGGAAGCCGTGCTCCTCGCCCTCAAAGGCCAGGTATGCCGTGGGAACACCCATTTCCCTCAGGGTCCGGAACATTTCCTCGGACTGGACAGCCGGTACTCTCTTGTCCTCCAGCCCCTGAAAGAAAATAACCGGACAGGTGGCGTAGCGGGAAAAATTAATTGGATAGCGCTCGATGTATCTCCGGCGGTAGAGCGGGTATGGTCCGACCAGCCCAACCAGGCTGTGGGCATCAAACTTGTGGATGCCAGTGAGCAGCCGTTCCAGGTCACTTACTCCGAAATAACTTGCCCGGCCTTGAAAACATCCCTGAACGTAAGGGCCGCCGGCGCGGTAAATCCACCGGCGCGCCGCCGCTAATGGCCATTCGCTGACCGTCCACATCTTCCCTCCCCACAAGATAAAGAGCGGCGTTGACACGGTCATTGACATCAACCACGCCCCATTCCCTGATGAGCTCTCCCGGTACTCCCTGCCAAAGCCGGTGCTGCCGCCATAATTTACGTCCAGCACCGCAACGCCCCGGCTGGTCCAGTACTGGGTTGTCAAGTTCAACTCGGCGCTGGCGGCGCTGTGGAGTACGCCATGGCACATCACCACCAGGGGAGGTTTGGCGCCCTCCGGAGCACATAGTCGGGGTTGGAGGTGGGCTTCAGACGCCGTTCGGCCTGGCAAAGTTGGGCCAGCCTCCAGTAACCGCGCCGCGAGTAGGTGTAGACCCGGCTATCGGGAGAGTCAAAGGCGTAGGAGCACATGCCCACCCACCAGTTGGATCGGGCAAACTCGGCTTCCATCTCCAGTACCGACTCCTCCAGTACCGCCTCGACTTCGCCGTCATTCCCGCAATACAGGTTTGGCCAGCCGGTGCGATCGGATATGACGAACAGCTGGCCGGTGGGAGACCACTCCGGCTGAATTATGGCCTCGTCTATTCCCCCCGCAACCCTGGTTGGCTCGCCAATCAGACCCCTGTCGTCAAGGTTTGCAACCAGGAGTTCGGTACCGTCCCAAGGCACATCCGGGTGGTCCCAGTTGAGCCGTGCCAACAGTCTGCCGTCGGGACCGATGCAAGGAGAACTGTGAAAATCGGTATCAGCCAGCAAGACCAGCGGCTCACCTCCCTTTTCAGCGTCCAGCGCCACAAGTTCGCTGGTGGGATGCGCTTCGTAGTGGGCGCAGTGGTTTTCCCGAATGCAGATGATCCGGCCAAGCCTTTCGCTGTAGGCTTTGCTGCCGTACCTGAAACTGCCCTTGGGAGTAATCGGGAAGGGATGCTCTCCCGGCCGCTGTCGATAAACTCTTGGTCGTCGTAATTTGAAAAGAAGACTACGGCATTGCTCACGAAAAAACTGCGGGTGCCGTACTCGTTGACCGCGCTGCCAACACTGAAGCCCTGCGGTGTTACGTCCTGCAACCTCCCATCCCCTCCGCGTTTCACGATTACCGTGGGCCCGTCTTCTGCAGGCCTGACCTCGACCCAATTAGTGTCGGGGCTGCCAGGTTTCCGGATACCGGCGAAATCCGGTATGAAGGGTTGGGCGGGTAAAGCGCTCCTCCTACCTCTGAACAGTTAGCGGTTAATTCTCTTGGTTGACATTGAAAGCGCCGGCGGTGTATGTTACTTTATTGGTACTTCATATCACTACTGTTATTGTTGATTACTTGGCGGCGTAATAAGCTTGGCAATTTTATTTGATACTACATTGCATTAAAACTACATGGGGACTCTATATGAACATACAGCACAAGGCGCCCTTTACCGTCTCGGCCGGCTACCTGGGCTCCGGCAACACGACCTTACTCAACAAAATCCTGAGTCAACAGCGTGGAACCGGACGGCTACATGGCCCTGAGAGTGGGTACATTCGGTGCGAGCGCAGGTACCCTCATGGTCGTCGTCAGACCCTACGCAGCGGGTAAGGCCGCTCCGCTCAATGCAGGTGTCGGACTGTTCACCGCTCACTAAGGGAGAGTGGCCCCTGGTAAGGGTGGACCGGCGAAGTCGGGCTTGGGCCTGTCCCCCCAAGTGCGAAAGCGTCGGCAGTGTGCACTGAAAACATGATACTGAGTCCTACTAACGGTTCCGGGGGCAGTTCACAGTCCGTAAGCGACAATTCCGCTCAACACAATCTAAAGGAGGTTCCCTTATGAACACACAACGCAAAGTACCCGTTACCATCCTGACCGGCTTTCTCGGTTCCGGCAAGACCACCCTGCTCAACCGTATCCTGACCGAGGAGCACGGCAAGCGCATTGCCGTGATCGAGAACGAGTTCGGGGAGGTGGGCATTGACCAGGCCCTCGTTGTCAACGCCGACGAGGAGGTCTTCGAAATGTCCAACGGCTGCATCTGCTGCACGGTGCGCGGAGACCTGATTCGGGTGCTGAACAACCTCAACAAGCGTCGCGACAAGTTCGACTATGTGCTGGTGGAAACCACGGGGCTGGCCGATCCCGGTCCGGTCGCCCAGACCTTCTTCATGGACGACGAGCTTCGCGCTGAATACGCCCTTGACGGGATAGTCACCCTGGTCGATGCAGCCCACATCGACCAACAGCTGGGCCGGAGCGACGAAAGCACGGAGCAGATCGCCTTCGCCGACGTCCTGGTGCTCAACAAGACGGACCTGGTCAACGGCGAGGCCCTGGACGGTCTGGAAGCCCGGCTTCGCGGCATGAACCGGATGGCGCGGGTAGTGCGCAGCGAGCGAGCCAACGTACCCGTGGACACCGTCCTGGACCTGGGCGCCTTCGACCTGGACCAGGTCCTCGAGCGTCGTCCCACCTTCCTCGAGCCGGAATACCCCTTCGAATGGACCGGGGTCTACTCCCTCGCTACGGGCCGCTACGAACTGAACCTTGCCGAGGGGCCCGACCCGGCCATGTCGCTGGTAGTGGTGCCCGACCAGGCCTCCGATGACGCCGCCCTGCGGGAGGGCGCGGAGTGGTGCGTGCGGCAGTACGCCGAACCTGCGGAAGCCCTAACTGCGGGGGCAGAGATTCCCGCTGGAAAGCACGTGAACCTCCGGCTGGACTCCCCGGGCCGCAAGTCCTTCTTCTTTGAAGTCACTGAGCCGGGACTGTTTGGTTTCTTCACCCAGCACCTACCAGAGGAGTTCGACCTGCAACTGAGGAACGCGGATGGCGAGGCTTTCCAACTGGGGGGCAACTTCTGCTCCGAGCCCGCCTGCACAGAGGAAGAGGCAGACAAGCAACGCATCAAGGGAGCAGCGGTTCCCGTCGAGGCCGAGCGGACCTGGGTCGCCCAGCACGAGCACGACGACGAGGTGGGATCAATATCCATCGAGATAGACGGCGACGCCGATCCCGAAAAACTCAATGCCTGGCTGGGCCAGTTGCTCCGCGACCGTGGGGTGGACATCTTCCGCATGAAGGGATTTATCAGCGTCGCCGGGGAATCGCGTCGGTTCGTATTCCAGGGGGTCCACATGCTCTTTGACGGCCAGCCGGACCGCGAGTGGGGTGACGCGCCCCGCCGCAACCAGCTCGTCTTCATCGGCCGCAACCTTGACGGACAGAGTATGCGAGAGGGGTTCGAATCATGTCTGATTTAACTGCCACCAGCCCAATGGGGGTACTTAATCCGGGCTGGTCCGCCATGGTCGGCGACTACGCTATATCCGGAGGATGGAGCCAACGGGGTGAGGCGCTGGTGGTGGGCGATACCGAGGGCAGCGTTTATTCCTTTAACGGCGAGTCAGGAGACACCGTGTGGGAACGGCCCGAGGTTCATGACGGCGGCGTGCTCGCGGTGGCCGTCCACCCTGGCGGGGCCGCCTTCGCCACGGCCGGCCAGGACGGCCGGGTCCTGATCTGGAACGCCGCCGAGGGCCAGGTAAGCCAGGCCATCGACGTCGGCAACGGTTGGGTGGAAAACCTGGCGTGGTCGCCGGACGGCCAACGATTGGTAGCCTCCTGCTCCCGACAGGTTCACGCGTATGACGCGGACGGTGCGGAGGCCTGGCGGTCTGACGATCATCCCAGTACCGTCAGCGCCATCGCCTGGGCAGGTGCAAGGGAGCTGGCGACGGCCTGTTACGGTCGAGTGAACTTCTTCGACGGGGCCACCGGCAAGCTTCGCCAAAAGCTGGAGTGGCAGGGTTCCCTGGTATCCATGGTACTTAGCTCGGACGGCGGTATCGTAGCCTGCGGCAGCCAGGACAACTCGGTACACTTCTGGCGTCGAGCCACTGGCGAGGACTCCGAGATGTGGGGATATCCCGGCAAACCCTCGGCCCTGGCTTTTGACGATACCGGCACCCTTTTGGCCACCGGCGGCGGGGAGGCGGTCACGGTCTGGAGTTTCCGGAGGAAGGGGCCCGAAGGCACGCGGCCCGGCGTCTTGCAGTTCCACGTAGAGCCAATAACGACCCTGGCCTTCGCCCCTGGCGCGATGCGCCTGGCATCGGGGGGACGCGATGGCGCCGTGGTTGTCTGGTCGCTGCAGAGAAACGGAAAAGGCGGACCGATAGGAGCCGAGGACCTGGGGGCTTCGGTGTCCGAATTATACTGGCGTCCCGACGGGCAAGCGCTTGCCGCCCTCGACGCCCGTGGCGGCGTGACGGTCTGGAGGATGGGACAAGCGAAAGGCCGAATTAGACGCCCGCGCTCTGAGTCGAGCCCCAACGCGGATGGCGGCTGACTGCCCGCCTCACGTATTGAGCAGTAGCATCCACTGCTCCTGAACCCACACGGCCGTATTTGTCCACCGAAACCCATATGGAGGATGGTCTTGCCGAATTTCTTGATACGCTCTCTCAACTATGTCATGCCGGGGACGTTGGCCCTGTTCATGGTGTTTGCACTGGCGTGCGGGCCCGCAGCCACCACTGAAGACGCTCCCTCCCCCACTGTGATCGAAATACCAGCGCTCCCAAAAGCTACTCCAGTTCCACCACAAACTTCTCAAGGGATCGGAGCGTCAGAGCCGCCGGCGGCCTCGACTACAGGGAGAGAGCTGGCCCAGGCGGAGGCAACTGACTATGGGGAACGTCCCATCCTGAAGGCTGGCGTCATCTGGCTGGACAGCCCTCTGGACCCGGTGGAAAGCGGCTGGGTCGCCAACCAATCGGGAATGTCGGAGAATTTGTTCCGACTTTCAGGAACCACTCTAAGCCCCGAACCATGGCTGGCGACGGAGGCCACTCAACTGGACCCCCTGACCTGGAAAATAGCAATCCGCAAAGGCGTCAAATTCCACAACGGTAACGTGATGAATGCGCAAGCGGTCAAAGCATCCCTGGAAAGGGCTATCCGATTGTCTCCGGCGTCGTCCGATATATTGTCCATAGACACCATAATGGTCGAGGATGATCAAACCATCACCGTCACAACGATGACGCCACAACCCACTCTGCCGGGACTGTTGATAACACCATCGCTCGCCATCACCGACGCGGCGGCAGCGGACATTGCCGGCGAGGGAAATTTCATTGCCGCAGGCGCGCTTACCGGCCCGTACATTCCTACCAATTACATCCTACTGGAACGCCTTGACAGCGTAGCCAACGACGAATATTGGGGAGGGGTTCCCCCACTGGCCGGCATCAATCACGTCGCCATTCCTGACACCCACAGCCGGGAGTTGGCCCTGCAGTCCGGGGACATTGACGTTGCCATCAACGTATCACCGGATGGCGCCCAAGCGATCAACTCACACCCGGGCACTCAAACCCAGACCGCCGACATCGGCACCTCCCTGGTCCTGTGGTGGGTCAATTTCGAGCGCAGCACCCTGGCCGACCCACTGGTACGTCGGGCAGTGGCCCACGCCATTGACCGGGAGAGCATCGCCGGGCTCGTCGCCCCTGCCGGATCCGGGTCCTTCGCCGAGCTGCTGCTGCCGGAAGTCCTGGCTTCGTGTCCCGGCGTAAAAGCGCCGGGCTTTGATCCCGACGAAGCCCGTCACTTGCTGGCCCAGGCCGGCTACGTCGACAGCGACAGCGACGGAATCCTGGACAAGGAAGGTCAGCCGCTTGAAATTATTATCGGCGGTTATCCCGAGAGGTTCCAGTTGCCTATCATGGCCGAGGCCGCCCAGTCCATGCTGGCCGATGTGGGCATCAAGGCAGAGGTACATATCACCGAATGGTCGGTGGTCAAGGAACCCGCATGGGACCTATTCGGCTGGTACAACGGTGTCGTGCAAGCCGGGGGAGACCCGGTGTTTAACATCAGCAAGTTCGCCGGGTTGCGGGCGGACGCCGGCGGCAGCGGCGCCAACAACTATGGGCACTACGACAATTCCAGCCTAGCGGACGTAGTCGCCCCCTCAGTCTCGGTGGCCGACCTGGAGGAGCGAAAGCAGATCGCCTGCGAAGCCCTGGCGGTAATCACCGAAGAAACGGCATTCTTGCCGGTGGCGCATGTGAATATGGTGTACGGCGTAAGTGACCGGGTCACCGATTTCGAGGCCCACCCATCGAGTCTCTATTTCTTTAACCACCTCGTGGGACTGAGCAAGTGAGCAAGTTAGCAGGATAACGGGTACGGGAAGAGGCTCACCAGCAAGGGTGCATACCCGATACGCAGGCTGGCCACGCTGCCGCCAATAACCTTGGGAACATCGGCCGTCGGCTTTGCCCTGCCGGATACGGCCCCGGCGATGCCGCCGAGATGGTCCTGCACCAGCACAACCCCTGCCGTGACACCCAGTCCGGCCGCAGTGGCAGCCATACACGACGAGCCGGGGCTGGACGCTCCCCTGCCGCCACTGTACAGTCGCTCGGTGTCCCGCGCATTGCCGGGCGACGTGGGCCGCTCCAAAGTAACTGAGCAGCCGGTGTCCGCTCAGTTGGCGGGCCGCACTGTCCCGACAGTCCTGCTTACGGCGCCCGCCTGGCCCTGGCGCTGCTGGCCGACGCTCCCGTGGTCATATTGACCACCCGGTAGCATGGCAGCGCCGTGGTCGCCATCGCGCGCCTGGCGGTTCTGGCGGATGCTGCGGCTTCTTACTATGACCTGGCTTCCTGAATCCTGAGCCACGGTCAGCCTGCCCAGGTCGTACTTTCGGCCACCGCCCTCTCGCGCGCGCCCTTCGCTTAGGTCGCGCGGTTGCTTTGCGCTATCATGATGGAGCTACTGGGCCAGGACTACGTCCGTGCGCCGCGGGCCAAGGCCTGTCAGAATAGACCATCGTCATCGGGCACCCCCTGCTCAACGCGCTATTGCCGGCCATCGGGGCCACCAGGTTGAGCCTGGACTACCCGCTCGGCGGCGCATTCGTAGTGGAGACCATCTTCAACTGGCCCGGCTCGGGTCAGTTGATTGTGGGCGCGGCACTGACCCGGTATTACCCCGTAGCGCGGGGGTTTGTAGCCTGCATTGCCTTGGTCGTACTGCTGGACAGCCTGGCGACTAACATCACTCTCCGCATCGCCGACCCACGCCTGCACTTCAGATCAACGTCCGGCAAGAACATTGCAGCAACAGAGTGAAGTTGTCAGCGTTCCTGCAGGACAGATTGTAAATTCGACATCCTCGCCTTACCATATTTGGTAAGAACTGTCTTACTTGAGAAATTTTTCAGCGGCGCAGCTTCGACGGTAATAGCCGATTCAGGGCTCCTCGTGCCGTTTGAGCTACCCGGTAAGTTGCTCCTATTGGCGCTTTGTCCTGTTTACTATTCAGGCAGAGGAGTAGACCAACCAGGTCCCAGCCAGGATCCGGGAGCAACTGTTCCGGTTGTCCGGAACCCTGAAGGTCATATAACCCTGACAACTTTACTTGATTGCTGATGATATGCAGTCCATGAACCCTCATCCAGAATTGGCTGCGGGTGCGATATAGGCTGGCCTCATTCCCGTCCCAGCAAAGGTATGTACAGGAGAAGCAGCAGATGGTAAGCAAGCCGGATTCGTTTTCCAGTCGCGAGGCGCGGAGCTTCTCGGGGGGCGGAGAGCCCATAGCAATCGTGGGGATGGCGTGCCGGTTCCCTGGCGCTCCGGACCTGGGTTCTTTTTGGCGACTGCTGGTGGAGGGCAAGAACTCCGTCACCGAGGCCGACCCCAATTCCGGCATGGGCCGCATGGGTGAGCTTTTCGCTGGCAGCCAGGTCCAAAATCAGGCGTGCCGCTTCGGCGCCTTCGTGGACGACCTCGACCTGTTTGATGCCGCATTCTTCCGCATTTCCCCGGTCGAAGCCGAGCTGCTGGACCCGCAGCAACGCATGATGCTGGAGGTAAGCTGGCAGGCCCTCGAAGATGCAGGCATTGATCCCGCCCGGCTGCGGGGAAGCCGTACCGGCGTCTATACCGGAATCAGCAATGACGAATACCGGATGCTGGTGGTTGATTCCAGCAAACCCGCCGAGGCGGCCGCATGCCTCTATGCCCTTAGCGGCACCAATTTGAACGGGACCAGCGGGCGGGTTTCCTTCGTGCTGGGGCTGATGGGGCCGGCAAAAGCGGTCGATGCCGCCTGCGCATCATCCCTGGTCTCAGTCCACGACGCCGTGGCAGACCTTCAGCAGGGCAAGGCGGACCTGGCCATTGCCGGCGGTGTCCAGGCCATTCTGAACGGCCGCATTTACGAACTCCGCGCCGACGCGATGATGCTGTCGCCCGACGGGCAATGCAAGGCCTTCGACGCTTCCGCCAACGGCTACGTGAGAGGCGAGGGCTGCGGCGTGGTCATTCTGAAGCGGCTCAGCGAGGCCGAGGCCGACGGCGATCGCATCTGGGCAGTCATTCGGGGCGCGGCGGTTAACCACGGCGGGACGGGAGTAGGTCTGACAGTCCCCAACACGCCTGGCCTGGAACAGGTGATGGAAGCGGCCCTGGCCGACGCGGGCGTCGACCCGCTGGAGGTTGACTACATTGAGGCTCACGGGACCGGCACAACTGTTGGCGACCCGATTGAACTCAACGCCGTGAATGCCGTCTATGGCCAGGGCAGGAACGCCAGCGAGCCACTCCTTGTCGCTTCTGTGAAGACCAATGTGGGACACCTGGAGTCCGCAGCGGGCATCGCGGGGCTTATGAAAGCAGCCCTGGTGGTAAACCAGGGAGTGATACCCAAGCACCTGCACTTCCGAGACCCCAATCCCAGCCTGGACTGGGAAGGCCTGCCCCTGCTGGTGCCAACGGAAACGGTTGACTGGCCCGACGACCGCCAGCGGTCGCGACTGGTCGGAGTCAACTCCTTCGGCATATCCGGCACGAACTCGCACATTTTGGTGGGGCGGCACATCTCCAACGGGTCAGTCCCTGACCGGAAGATTTCACACTTGGGACCCGCCATGAGGGTAGAAGTCAACCTGCCCGAAACCCATCAACTACAGTCTCCGTCAATGGACGCGGTTTCCCCGCGCTCCAGGCGAATGCTGCCGCTGTCGGGAAAGTCGGGCGGCGCACTGCAGGAGCTTGCCCGGCGTTACCTGGCCTGGCTCGATGACGAGGTCCCGGAACAGTCGGATGATGCTCCGGAACAGTCGAAGGATGATTGGGCCCTTCACGAAAGGCTGGCGGACATGGCATGGACGGCGAGTATTGGCCGCAGCCACTTCGAGCATCGCTCCGGCCTGGTCTACCAGGACGTGCCTACACTGCGGGAGGGACTCCGGATGCTGGCCGAAGCCGGCCAGACCGGGGAGCCGACAAGGGCAGCCAGGGTGGCGTTCCTTTACACCGGGCAGGGCAGCCAGTGGGCAGGCATGGGGGAAGCCCTCTACGAGACTGAACCGGTTGCCCGGGCCGTCATGGACGACTGCGACCGGGTAGTGAGGGAGACGAGGGGAGTTTCCCTGCTGGACGTGATGTTCGGACGAAATGGGGCTGAGGGGGACCTGGGCGACACGGCATGGGAACAGCCGGCCCTCTACGCGCTGGAATGCGCCCTCACTGCCCTGTGGGAAAGCGTCGGGGTCCGGCCCAGCGCGGTCATGGGCCACAGCGTGGGCGAACTGGCGGCTGCCCAGGCGGCCGGGGTCTTCAGCCTCCAGGACGGCATGCGATTTGCCCTGGCCCGGGGTTCCCTGTTGTCAGCCACTGAGCCGGGCGCCATGGCTGCGGTCTTTGCCCCCAAATCCCGGGTTGCAGAGGCCGTCGAACGGGTGAACGCCGCCTCTAACGGCGTTGGACTCAGCGTCTCCGCCGACAACGGGCCGCAGCAGGTGGTCAGCGGGCCGGTGGCGGACATCGAGTCGGTTACCGGTCTTTTCGAGTCGGAAGGCATTCGGGCAATCCGACTGAACACTTCCTGGGGCTTCCACAGCGCCCTGCTGGAACCGGCCCTGGACGGTTTGCAAGCCGCACTGGACGGGGTTCCCATCCAGCACCCTTCGATACCCCTGATCAGCAACCTGACGGGTCGACAGGTGGAACCTTCCATGGCGATGGACGGGGCCTACTGGAGGCAGCACGCCAGGCAACAGGTGGCCTTCGCCCAAGGTATCGAAATACTGGCCGAAATGGGAATCGACCTGGTAATCGAGCTGGGCCCACATTCGGTGCTGGGTCCCATGTCGATGCAGGCCTGGCCGAAAATCTCCGGAGACAGACGGCTCGACGGAGGGCCGATTGCCCTGGCCAGCCTGCGTCGGCCGCCCCGGGACGGCTCAACGCCGGAGCCGGAGAGCAGTTTCATCGATGCGGTGGCTCAGGCCTACGAGGCCGGCGTGGACATCTCTTTCGAGGGGCTGTTCGCCGGCGAGGAACGCCGCCGGATTTCCCTGCCGGGTTATCCCTTCCAGCGTGAGCGTTACTGGCTGCAGGGCGCGACCAGGCGGCGCACCGGCGGAGGACATCCCCTGCTGGGAGATCGCAGTGAGTCTGCTCGGGGTGAAATCGTCTTTGAGACGGAGGTTTTTCCTTCCGACCCTGACTGGCTGAAGGACCACCGGGTCTTCGGCCGACTGATCGCCCCCGGAGCTCTCTACGGGGCCATGGCGGCCACCGCAGCGTTGCTCGAAGACAACTGCCCGGTGGTATTGGACGACATCCAGCTGCATAGTCCTCTGGTCTTCTCGGAGCAGGATTCGGGAGAAGCCGTGGCGACCAGGGGTAGAAAGCTTCAGGCGTTCCTGGAAGATTCCGACCAAGGTTCGGAGCGACTGGTTCAGATTTTCAGCCGTGGTCAGGAAAGCGGCTGGACAATGCACGTAGAAGGCCGGGTGGTCTCGAACGCCACGTTGCCGGAAGCGGAACAGCGAGTGGACCTGGATGGCCTGAAGTCCCGGCTTGCACCGGCGGACGTGCCCGCCTATTACCGCGCCAAGGCTGCCACCAGCATTGACCTGGGGCCTGCCTTTCGCACCCTGGGCAGGGTATGGACCGGCCCCGGCGAGGCCCTGGGAGAGGTCTCCCTGCCCGAATCTGCGGGCCGTAACAGCCTGGAAATACACCCGCTGGTTTTGGACGGCTGTTTCCAGGTTGTGGGAATGGCGCGCAACATGACCGGCTCCCCGGAAGAGCCGACTTACCTGCCATTTGGCTGGGAACGGATGTGGCTGACCGGAAGGCTTCCCGATCGGGTGGTCTGCCACGTGCAGATGAATGAATCCAGCCGGGCGTCCGGCCCTGAAGCTGACGAACATCCGGAGGCGCTGAGCGGGGAAATCCGCATCTATGATTCCGACGGAATGCTCATCGGTGGACTTACCGGATATACGGTAAAGCGGGCAACCCAGGCGGCGCTTCTTGCGGCGGTGGAAGGAGCGGAAGGTATTGACGACCTTCTTTACGAGGTCATCTGGCGAGACCAGCCTTTGGAACCGGCGCTGAAACCTGCCGGGTTCTTCCCCGCCCCATCTGCTGTCGCAGCCGGAACCAGGCTGTTTCCCGACTACCTCACCGAGGCCGGGGTTGACCCCACGGACAGGAACGCCCTGCTGGCTGATCTGGAAAGATGGTCCCACGCCTACGCTCTCCTCACCCTTGAAAAACTGGGATGGCAGCGGGTTCAAGGGGAGACAGTGGAGGCCGAGGAACTGAGGCAGCGCCTGAACGTTTTGCCGGAACACGGCCGACTGTTCCGGCGGCTGCTGGAGATGCTGGCCCGCTCCGGCGTGGTTGAAGAGAACGACAGAGGCTTTTCCGTCCTGGTTGGAGACGGGGGCACGTTGCCGGAAACCCTTCCCAGTGATCCCGTTAGCTTCGACCAGCAGATGGTAGCCAGGTATTCCCACGGCCTTACCGAAATCGGCCTCTTCCGCCGCTCGGCCGCCGCTCTCGTTGATGTACTTCGTGGCGGGCAGGACCCGCTTACCCTTCTCTTCAGCAGCGGCGAACCCACCGCCGCAGACCTTTACCTCAAGGCCCCAGTGGCCCGGGCCGCCAACGGGCTGCTGGCCGACACCGTCCGTGCCCTGTTAGCCAACCTGCCCGACGACCGGCGGCTGCGGGTATTGGAGGTAGGGGCTGGCACGGGGTCGGCGACCGCCTCCGTGCTTCCGGAGCTTCCTGAAGGGAGATTCGACTACACCTATACGGATATCTCGGCCGGTTTCTTTGCGGAAGCCGAAGAGCGATTCGGCAACGAGGGCATTGAATACCGCCCCCTGGACATCGAAAGGGACCCTGTATCCCAGGGGTTCAACCCCCACGGGTACGACCTGATCATCGCCTCTAACGTGCTGCACGCCACTCAATACCTGGGAGAGACCCTGGGTCACTGCCGTGACCTGCTGGCGCCGTCAGGCCAGCTTGTGGCGCTGGAAAACCTGCGCGGGCTGGGCTGGATGGACCTCACCTTCGGCCAGCTGGATGGCTGGTGGCGCTTCGCCGACTCTTACCGCCCTCACCACGCCCTAGCTACCCCTGCCATTTGGCGTCAAGCCCTCACCGCCTCGGGATTCGAAGATGCCCAGGTGTTGGGCGTGGACGACCTCGTCCCGTACGAGTCGCTGGATAAGGGAGTAATCGTGGCCCAGGGTCCCGCCCAGGTCGAAGAGGCCCGGGGCCTGTGGGTCATCCTGGGTGACCGGAATGGCGTCGCCGGTGAGCTGGCGGCCGAACTGGCAACCAGAAACCAGGCCGTACTGCTGGCGGGCGCCGAGGAAGCTGCACCCGGAACCGAAGATCTCCGTGCCCAAGGCGTCAAGGAGGTTGCCATAGATCCGGCCAGCCGCGACGCTTGGCGTTCCCTGCTCAGAGAACTGCCTGGCGATGTACCCTTCAGCGGAGTGGTCCACCTTCAAAGTCAGGAGGGTCATGGGAATTGGTCAACCGCCGCTGAGCTGGACGAGGATGTAAGCCACGCAGCAGAAAGCGCCTTGGCGCTGGTCCAGGGGTTGCTGGACACCGATGCGGCGCCGGAGAAGGGCGAATGGTTTATTACTCGGGGCGCCCAGGTGTTGGAACGGGAGAATTCCGGGGAACTGTCGGGCTCCATACTATGGGGATTGGGAAAGGCGGTAGCCCTGGAGGCCCCCCATCTAAGGCCCCGCATGCTGGACCTGGACCCCGACTCCGCAACATCGGTGTCCGGCCTTGCCAGCGAACTGCTCTACCCCGATGAGGAGAATCACATTGCCTACCGGTTGGGGCGCCGTCAGGCGGCTCGTTTGGTCCGGTTCGCCACCGTAGCAGAGGAATCCGGGCGGCTGGACCTGCCGGAAGAGACGGAGTGGGTGCTGGCGCCCAACCGAGACGGAATCTTCGATCTGCCCGAGGTCAAACTGCTCCCCGCCCAGCCCCTGGAACCCAGGGAGGTAAGGGTCTCGGTAGAGGCGGCTGGCATCAACTTCTGGGATGTCTTCAGGTCGCTGGGCTTTATTGAGGAGGGCGACCTGGGACGGGAACTCTGCGGCTACGTAATGGCCGTGGGCTCCCAGGTTTCAAGTGTATCCGTCGGCGATCATGTTGTGGGGCTTGGTTTTGGCGCCTTTGCCCCGGAGATGGTTACCCACGAGGAATTGGTGGCTCCTGTTCCGGAAGGCATTCCCGTGTCCGGCCTTGCCACCATCCCCAGCGCCTTCGTGTCCGCCGACCTGTCCTACCGGATGTCGGGGTTGAAGGCCGGTGATCGAGTGCTCATCCACGCCGGCGCCGGCGGCGTCGGGCTTGCCGCCATTCAACTGGCCCAGGCAGCCGGGGCAGATGTGTATGCCACCGCCAGCACCCCCAAGCAGGCATATCTACGCAAGCTCGGCGTAAAGCACATTTTCGACAGCCGCCAGACACGGTTTGGCGCGGAAATCCTTGAAGCTACCGGAGGCGCGGGCGTTGACGTAGTACTGAACAGCCTCACCAGCGAGGGCTTCATCGACGCCAGCCTGGACTGCCTGGCCCGGGGCGGACGTTTCGTCGAGTTGGCCCGCAGGGACATCCTCAGCCATGAAGAGATGGCCGCAGTGCGCCCTGATGTGTCCTATTCCATCCTTGAACTGGATGTAATGAAGAAGACCGAGCCCGAGACCGTGGGCGTGGTGCTGCGGGAAATAATGCAGCGGGTTGCGGCGGGCGAGCTGGAACCCCTGGTCCACAGCCGGTGGCCGATGGCCCAGGCCGGGGTGGCATTGAGTTTCATGCGCTCGGCCCGTCACATCGGAAAGATCGTGCTTACCAACCACCCGCTGGTGCAGGGCAGGTTGCGGGAGGACCGCTCCTACCTGGTAACCGGAGGCCTGGGCGGCATCGGATGCGCTGTTGCCGGTTGGCTGGCCGACCACGGCGCCGGAACCATAGTGCTTAACGGCCGCCGTTCCCCCGACCCGGAGGCCGTAATGGCCATTGAAGAGTTGCGGCAAAGGGGCGCAAGAGTGGAGATCGAGCTTGCGGACGTGACGGACACCGCAGCCATCGACGCGATGCTGGAGCGAATAGACGATAACCTCCCGCCTCTGGCGGGGGTCATCCACAGCGTGGGCGTACTGTCGGACGCCGCCCTGACCAACCAGGAATGGGGAAGCTTCCAGCAGGTCCTCAGGCCCAAGATTACGGGAGCCTGGCACCTGCACCGCGCCACCATGCATCGGGATTTGGACCTTTTTGTCCTGTTCTCCAGCCGGGTGGGCGTAATGGGCAATCCCGGCCAGGCGAACCATGCCGCGGCCAATGCCTTCCTGGACCAACTGGCCGGACACCGCCGCGCTCTGGGCCTTCCCGGGCAGGCAATCGCCTGGGGAGCCTGGTCGGAAATCGGAGAAGCTGCCGAACAGCGGGAACGGATAGAAAGGCGGCGGTCTGCCCTTGGCGGCCGCTGGTTCACGCCCGGGCAGGGCCTTCGTGCCCTCGAGAAACTGGTGTGCCAGGACACTACTGCCTCCGTGGTGATGTCCATGGACTGGCCGGTGTTCGAGAGCGCAGTCGAATCCCGTCCGGCCTTCCTGGAAGACCTCCTTTCCTCCGGCGGCGGACAAGAGGCCACAGACACAGGGACTTCGGAAGACGTCCTTTCCCAGCTTCGCGGCGTTCCCTCGGCTGGTCCCGGGGATATCCTTACCACGTTCCTCCAGCAGCAAGTCCAGGCTGTGTTGCGGCTGTCGTCCGCACCCTCGCCCACCGTAGGCTTCTTCGACCTGGGTATGGACTCACTGATGGCGGTGGAGTTGCGGAACCGCATTAACCGGGCCTTCGCCGGTCAGTACACTGCCTCCAATACCGTGGTGTTTGACTACCCGGACATTGCCAGCCTGGCCCGCCACCTGGCAGAGGAGCTTGGGCAAACCCCGGAAAGCAACGATGCCCCGGCAATGCCGGAACCGGCGACACCAGATCAAAGGCAGGCGGCCAGGACTGTTGATGACGGAATTGCGGTTGTGGGTATGGCTTGCCGCTTCCCTGGAGCCGGTGACCTGGACGAGTTCTGGAAATTGCTGGAGGAGGGGCGCGATGCCATTACCGACGGCCGCCGCGACGGAGGTTCCTGGACTGGCGCCGTGGGAGACCCCAATGCCGAAGACATAGCTTACCGGCGGGGCGGGTTTGTGGACGGCATTGACAAGTTCGACTCCCGTTTTTTCCGTATCCAGCCCATCGAGGCTCGCATGATGGACCCCCGGCAGAGGATGCTGCTGGAGACCACGTGGACCGCCCTCGAAGATGCCGGCCTGGACCCCGAACAACTGCGGGGCAGCCGTACGGGCATTTATGCCGGGGTTGGTGGCAGCGAATACCGGGACCTGATTCAGGCAGGCGATCAATCCCACACCTACCTGGGAACCACAAGCAGCGTAACCGTGGGCCGTATAGCATTCGCCCTGGGCCTGGAAGGGCCCGCCATGCCCATAGACATGGCCTGCGCTTCATCTCTGGCCGCAGTGCATCAGGCGGCGGTTGCCCTGCAAAGGGGAGAGGTGGATATGGCCCTCGCCGGCGGGGTTAATGTGGTCCTTTCACCTGCCATCTCCAGGTTCATGATGGATGTGGGCATGCTGTCCCCCACCGGCCAGTGCCGGCCCTTCGACGCCTCTGCCAGCGGCTACGTGAGGGGTGAGGGCTGTGGGGTAGTGGTGCTGAAACGCCTGAGCGACGCCGAGGCCGATGGCGACCGGATATGGGCAGTCATCCGCGGGTCGGCGGTAAACCAGAACGGAGCCAGCGCAGGTCTTACAGTGCCCAATGGCCCCGCCCAGGTGCGGGTAATGGAAGACGCCGTCGCCCAGGCGGGAATAACACCTTCCGAGGTCGACTACCTGGAGGCCCACGCGGTGGGCTCCCAGTTGGGCGACCCAATTGAATTGAATGCCGTGGCTTTGGTATACGGCAAAGACCGGAAAGAGGACCGGCCGTTGCTCGTCGGCTCGATAAAGTCGAACATCGGGCACGTTGAATGGGCCGCCGGAATTTCCGCATTCATTAAGACGGTCCTCTCCATTTCCCATGGAACCATCCCAGGCATACCCAACCTCGAGAAACTAAATCCGAACGTCGACTGGGACCGGAACGCCCTTCGCGTAACCGCCGAAAAGACGGACTGGCCGGCAGCCGAGGGTCGGCAGCGGCTGGCAGGTGTCAGCGCCTTTGGCCTCTCAGGCTCCAACGCCCATCTACTGGTTGAGGGTTACAAGAACTCCGCGGATAGTTCGGCAAAATCCGATGGCGCCGCCCTGCCGTCAGGCGGTCCGAAGCCGGTGTCTTCCAACTTGCCTGAACCGGTAAACGGGCTGAATGCCCTCGAAAAAAGCACGCTGGAGCGTACGTCCCGCCTGTTGCCGCTATCCGGGAAGTCGCCTGGCGCCCTGCGGGAATTGGCGCAGCGCTACCTGTCCTGGCTCGATGCCAGGCAACTTTCCGACCATACTGAAGACCTGGCAGACCTGGCCTGGACCGCCAGCACGGGTCGGGCGCACTTCCGGCGCCGGGCAGGACTGGTGTTCAACGACCTGTACCAGCTTCGCCAAGAACTGACGTCACTGTTCCAAACCGAAGCGGTTACCGAAGAGTTACATTCCGGTGAATCAGCAAGGGTGGCGTTTGTGTTTGCTGGTCAGGAAGCGCCCTGGAACAGACTGTACGCGGGCCTGTACCGGAATGAACCCGTGGCGTGGGCGGTGCTGGAGCGGTGCGACGAGCAATGCAGAGCCGAGCGTGGCTTTTCCTTGCTGGAAGTGATGACCGGTGAGTCCGTTCTTGACTCTGGCGAAGATCATTCTGAACGGGAATTGGCAGCCCTGTTTGCATTCCAATGCGCACTGACCGCCCAGTGGGCCAGCCTTGGAGTTCGACCCAGCGCAATCGTGGCCGAGGGCCTCGGGTGGCTGGCGGCAGCGCAGGCGACCGGGATGTGCAGCCTGAAAGAAGGCTTGCGATTCGCGGTGGCCCTTGGGGAGATAAAGAAGCTCCAACCAGGGCAAGACCCTGCATGGACGATAGGGAAATTGGAGGACGCCCTGGGTGCGCTGAATCTCGGTGCGCCATCCGTACCCCTGGCAGATTGCTCGGGCGGACTCTGGAAGGAGTCTATCAATGCAGCTGATGTTACCCACTGGCTTCAGCAGGGTCAGGAGTCTCTTGACTGCGCTGGCTGCGCAAAATTGCTGGACGACCTGGCCGTGAGTGTAGTAGTGGAAGTCGGCCCTGCCTCCGCAACAGGGGAGAAGATCGGCAGTAGCTGGCCGGAAACCTCAAAGGAGCCCCTGATAACGCCTTCCATGACTAGCGCTGCTGCTGGCGGCGAATCCCGCGATTCCGATGAAGGCCTTTTGAGGGCGGTAGCCAGCCTTTACGAGGCAGGAGTGGATATCTCCTTCAAGGAACTGTTTGCGGGTGAGACTCGGCGTAGAATTTCCGTCCCCACATATCCCTTCCAGCGAAGGCGTCACTGGTTCTAGCGCCAGGTTCACGAACCCGGGTACAGGGAAACTCAGGCGCCCTGGCGCGAGAACCAATCTATATTCAAGCAGGGTCTGGGTTTGCCAAAGAGCGAGGCGTATCCCAGATCCTGAACTACAGCCAACCTTGAGCCGGCGCAACCGGTGAATGGTGATGTCGTGTCCCTCTTTTCCATATTCATCCAACACCAAACTTTTCCCGCCTCTTTTATGCCCGTACCCTTTTGAGATAGTTTCTCAGCGCTCCTTACTTCGTCAGTTGCGGGCTTCACCTCTCTGATCCAGCCTCCTGGCGTGAAGTTGCCCAGCAAAACAAGAAAAGCCGCCCTTTGCGGGCGGTTCTTTCAACCAAATGGTATCTGAAATGGGGGATGTACAAAAAGTGGTGCCGAGGGACAGACTCGAACTGTCGACACCGGCATTTTCAGTGCCGTGCTCTACCACCTGAGCTACCTCGGCAGGGAAACATATCTTAAAGCTGCGGCCGTGGGCTGTCAAGGCGAACATATTGACAGGAACCGGGGACGGGCCTCCAGGTATGCGGTGGAAAGCTCGTCCCCAGGGAGTTCGAGAAATGGTTACTGACCAGCCTGCGAGGGCGGGCTGCCGCCACCGCCGTCACGGCGCAAAATGAAGGGCATGGCAATGGCCAGGACGACGGCCACTACCGCGACAATCATGGCGACCAGGGCCAGGGTACCGCCTCCGGTGGCATCCACCCCGTCGCGGCCGTCGCGGCCATCTTCGCCGTCGGCGCCGTCCTCTCCGGAGGGGCCGGCGGCGCCAGCCAAACCGCGCTGGCCCCGGGGGCCTTCCGGTCCAGGTTCGCCGGGGTCTCCCTTGGGACCCTGGGCGCCGGCCGGGCCCTCAGGGCCCGAGGGTCCGGGCGGTCCAGCCTCGCCTCGTGGACCGGCGGGGCCCGCGTTGCCAGCGGGCCCCGGCGGACCTTCGGGACCGGCAGGGCCGGCAGGGCCGGCGGGACCCCGTGCTCCGGTCGCTCCCTGGCGGCCCAGGGTGGGGTCTGCGGGCGTTGTAAAGGTCAGGGTGAAGCCAGTGGTGCGGCCACCAGAGCGCCAGTTGGGGAAGGTCTGGGCAGCCTCAACCAGGCCGATACGGAATACGATGGTACCGTGAGCCTGGGAGGTCTGCAGGGCAAACTGGCCTCCGGCCTGGACCAGGGCGGTGCCGATGGCCCTGGTGCCGTCGTAGGCGGTTATCTCGGTGCCCACGGGAGGAACCTGGCCGTCATGGGTGGCGGTGCCAATGAAGATGTGGAAGTCGCTCTGGGCCGAGGCGGTGGCGGGGAAAGCCGCCAGCAGGGTCGCGGACAGGAGAACGGCCAACAGGGTCCTGGCAAATGTCATGGGGTGCCTCCTGGGTCTGGGTTACCGCCTATCTTGTCACCGAACGGTTACGGGCACATTACCCGGCCGTGGGCGCTATCACCGCCTTGCCCCTCCCCCTTTTCAGGCTTCATAGGGGGAAGGGACAAAGTACTGACTACCCGCGCAACGGGTGTTGGCGTCAGGAGCAGGCCTGGACGGCGGCCTTTACGGCGTCGTAGTCGGGCTCGTTGACGGGGGCTGGGGCAACCCAGCGGTACTGGACGGTGCCCTGGCCGTCGACGACAATGACGGCGCGGTTACAGGCCGTGTAGCCTTCCATTCCGGCCAGGCCGGGAAGGGCGACGTCGTAGGCATTGGCTGCCTGGCGGTTGAAGTCGGACAGGAAGGGATAGTTGACACTGTTGGCGTCGGTCCAGGCCTTCTGAGCGAAGGGCCCATCCACGGAGATGCCGAGGACCTGGGCGTTCATCCCCTCGAAGTCGGCAATGGAGTCGCGGAGGGTGCAGGCCTCGGTGGTACAGACGCCGGTAAAGGCGCCAGGGAAAAAGGCGAGAACTACGGTCTTGCCGCGGAACTCCTGAAGAGTGCGTACGTTACGGTCGGTGTCATACAGGGAAAAATCGGGCGCGGGCTGGCCAACCTCTGCTGGCATGGTGAAAACCTCCAAAGTTTAGATGCGGGGTTATATTACCATCTTTTATCTACGAATAGGCACGCTTGGGCCCCAATGGTATATTGGGGCCAGCAATTCAGTCTTGGGCAATAGTATTCAACCGTGGATGTGGAAAAGGAGCTAACCATGTTTTTTGATTCAAGGCGGTCGGGAGTGCTGGCGCTGAACGGGATGGTGGCTACCAGCCAGCCGCTGGCGGCGCAAGCGGGCCTGCAGACGCTGATCCAGGGGGGCAACGCGGTGGACGCGGCGGTGGCGGCGGCGGCAGCCTTGAACGTGGTGGAACCCGAATCAACCGGGGTTGGAGGGGATATGTTCGCCCTGATCCGCCACCAACGTGATGGCAAGGTGCACGCACTCAACGGCAGCGGGCGCGCTCCCGGGGCGGCGTCTATTGATGAACTGCGGGCCGCCGGGCACTACCAGATGCCCCAGGAGGGCCCCTATTCCGTTTCCATCCCCGGCACCGTCCACGGGTGGGAGACCATACTGGCGGAGCACGGTACCATGCCGCTGGCGGAGGTGCTGAAGCCGGCCATCCGCTACGCCGAAGAGGGCTTCCCGGTCAGCGACTACATTGCCTACCAGTGGTCGGGCCAGGGCGCCCGGCTTTCGGCTCGCCCGGGAGGGCAGGAAATGCTGCTCAACGGCCGTCCACCCATTCAGGGCGAGGTGATGAAGCTGCCCACCCTGGCGAAGACATTAAGGGCGATGGCCGAGGGTGGCTCCGATGCCTTCTACCACGGGGAAATTGCCGAGAAGATTGCCAGCTTCGTCCAGGAGCAGGGCGGCTGGATCACCACCGAGGACCTGGCGGCTCATACGTCGGACTGGGACGAGGCCATCAGCACGGAGTACCGGGGCGTAACCTGCTGGGAGTGCCCCCCCAACGGCCAGGGGATTGCGGCCCTGGAGGCCCTGAACATCGTGGAGGGGTTTGACGTGGCCGGCATGGGGCCGCAGTCGGTGAGCCGCTACCATCACCTGATTGAGGCCATGCGGCTGGCCTTCGCCGACGCCTACAGGTACGTTGCAGATCCGCAAATGGCCGACGTGCCCATTTCCGAACTAACTGACAAAACGTATGCCGCCAGCCGCAGGGAGTTGATTGACCCGGAACGGGCCATGCCCCACGCTCCCCACGGCGACATCACCGCCTTCGGCAACGGACAGGGCGGCGATACGGTGTACGTCAGCGTGGTGGATGGTCAGGGCAACGCCTGTTCCTTCATCAACAGCGTGTACATCAACTTTGGCAGCGGGCTGGTGGTTCCAGGCACCGGAATTGTGCTGCAGAACCGCGCCGCGCTGTTCTCCCTGGACCCCAACCATCCCAACGCCCTGACACCAGGAAAGCGCCCTTACCACACCATCATTCCGGCCATGGCTACCAAGGACGACGAGCTTTACCTGTGCTACGGGGTAATGGGAGGGTTCATGCAACCCCAGGGCCACCTCCAGGTGATGACCAACATGGTGGACTTCGGCATGGACCCCCAGGCTGCGCTGAATGCCCTGCGTTTCCAGGTAATCGGCGACACGACGATAATTGAGGAAGGCCTGGCGCCGGAGGTCATCGGCGGGCTTCAGTCCCTGGGCCATCGACTGGAAATGATCCGCGGCCACGCCCGGGTGGGCATGGGCGGCGGCCAGGTAATCCAGCGCAACCCGGATACCGGGGTATTGTGGGCCGGTTCGGAACCCCGGAAGGACGGGTGTGCCGTGGGGTTTTAGAAACTACCGCGACTTCCGCACTTCTTTGAGGGAGAAGACAGGATAGTTCCTTACTCCTTGATCACCTGCCCGTAGGGGGGCTTGCTGGTAAGGCCGGTGCCGTCGGTGAAGATCTGCTTCACTTCCAGGAAGTCCTCCAGGCCGTGGTAGCCCAGTTCCCGGCCCATGCCGCTCTGCTTGTAGCCGCCCCAGATTCCCTCGACGGGCTGGGCGTAGTTGTCCCAGATCCACACCGTACCGACGCGAATCCCCCGCGCCACGCGCATGGCCCTTGGGTAGTCGGCACTCCAGACGCCGGCCACCAGGCCGAAGTCCACGGCGTTGGCCAGTTCCACCGCTTCGGCCTCGTCCTGGAAGGTTGTTACCGCAACCACGGGGCCGAAGATTTCCTCCTGGCCCAGGCGGGAGGCGTTGTCCACTCCGTCAAAGATAGTGGGTTCGACGTAGTAACCGTTGTCAAAGCCCTCGCCCTGCAGCTTGTTGCCTCCGGTAACCAGGTCAAAACCGGCGTCCAGCCCGAACTGGATAAACTCCTGCACCACCCGTTCCTGGCTGGCGGAAATCAGTGGCCCCTGGTCGGTGCTGCTGGCGGCGGGGTTGCCCACTTCGATGTTGCGGGTAAGCTGGGTGACCCGTTCCAGCACCTGGTCGTGGATACCCTCCTGAAGCAGCAGGCGAGTGGTGGCGCCGCAGGCCTGCCCGGCGTTGCGGAACATACCGAATACCGCCGCGCGGGATGCGGCCTCCACGTCGGCGTCGTCGAATATCAGGTAGGGCGCCTTGCCACCCAGTTCCAGGCTGATGCGCTTGACCTCGGTGGCAGCCTGGGCGGCGATCATCTTGCCCGTGCCCGTTTCGCCGGTGAAGGAGAGCTTGTCGATGTCGCGGCTGGTGACCAGTTCCGAGCCTACGACGGTGCCGGGTCCCGGGACCATGTTCAGGACACCGGCGGGGATGTCGGTCTGGTGCATCAGCTTGACCAGTTCGTAGGCAGCAGCCGGGGTGTAGCTGGCCGGCTTCAGGACGATGGTGCAGCCGGCGGCCAGGGCCGGAGCCACCTTGCGGGCCGTCTGGGTCAGGGGAAAATTCCAGGGGGTGATCAGGCCCACCACGCCCACCGGTTCCTTGACCAGGTTGATGAGAGAGCCGTTGGGCAGGGTGAAGGACTCGCCGTATATCTTGCCGGCCAAACCGGCATAGAATTCAAAAATGTCGGCGGCGGCGCCAATGTGGGGTACGGCCTGGCGCATGGGCATGCCCACCTCCAGGCTCACTACCTGGGCCAGGCGGTCGGCGTTATCTCGCATCAACTGAGCGGTGCGGAACAGGACCTGTTCCCGCAGCTTGTAGTTGTTCAGCCAGTTGCCGGCGTTCCCGTCGAAGGCGCGGCGGGCGGCGGCGATGCCAGCCCGGGCGTCCTCCAGGGTGCCCTGGGCGGCGACGGTGGCTACCTGCCGGTTGTTGGCGGGATTTTCCCGCTGGAATTCACCACCGCCGGTGGCCGGCCCCTCCTCTCCGTTGATCAGCAGGGGGCAGGAAAGGGGCAACTCAATGGAGTACTGGCCATCGGTACGTGGGGAAGTCATCGACAACCTCTATTGCAGTATTTGGTTTTGGCGCGGGGCTACTGCCTGCTTGGCTCCGTACGGTGTCGGGTACCAGGTGCTCGTTAATCCCTTAAAGTACAAAAGGGCCGGTTAATCGGCGTCAAGCAAGTCACTTCAGTGGGCTAAGAGGATTGGCGACTAGCCGACGGACAGATGTGAACTGGTTGAAGCAACTGGCTTCAAGCATTCCCTTGCCACCAGCTCCTCCGCAATCTGGATGGAGTTCAGGGCTGCTCCCTTTCTCAAGTTATCGGAAACAATCCACAGGGCAATACCATTCGGGTCGGAAGCATCCTTCCGAATGCGGCCCACGAATACGTCGTCCTCTCCGGCCACGTCCCACGGCATGGGGTAATCGCCCGCTCCGGTGTCGTCAAGGACGGTCAGTCCGGGCATGTCCATCAGCAGGGCTCGTATCTCGTTGGTATCCATGGCCCGCTCAAGTTCCAGATGGACTCCCGCGCTGTGGCTGACCATCACCGGCACCCGTACGCAGGTTGCGGAGACCCGTATGTCGGGGGCGTGCATGATCTTCCGGCTCTCGTCGATCATCTTCTGTTCTTCCCGGGTGTAACCGTTGTCCATAAAGCTGTCGATCTGGGGAATGACGTTGAAGCCGATCTGCTTGGGCTGGTGCTGGGGCGTTACGGGCTGGCCCTTGAGCAAGGCCTCCGACTGTTCCCGCAATTCCTGGACTGCCGCGCCGCCGGCGCCGGACACCGACTGGTAGGTGTCAGCGATGACGCGATTGATGGGGTTAACCCGGTGGATGGGGTGGGCCACCATCACCAGGGGCGTGGTAGAGCAGTTGGGAATGGCGATGATGCCCTGGTGCCAGGTAACGTCGGCGCCGTTAACCTCGGGCACTACCAATGGCACGTCCTCCTGCATTCGGAAGGCGGAACTGTCGTCGATGACCACGGCGCCCGCGGCCACGGCAATGGGCGCCCAGTGTCGGCTGGCCTCGGTGCTGGCAGAAATGAAAGCAATATCCACGCCTCGGAAGGAGTCCTCGGTGGTCTCCTCTACCGTGAACTCTTTCCCATTGACCGTAAGGCTGGCACCCGCCGACCGACTGGAAGCCAGCAGCTTCAGGCTGTGGAGCTGGGGGTGGCGCTGCTCGACAATCTTCAGGAATTCGGCTCCCACGGCTCCGGTGGCGCCCACGACGGCAATGGTAAGGTGGTTCAGGCTGGGTATGGTCATTGGACTTTCTCTTCAATCAAAAGTTGAGAGCCGCCAGTGTCGCTACAGCCGGCAGCCCTGTTGGTTCCTGATCCCGATTACGGGGTTCAGCTACAATCCCAGTACGTTTTCCAAGCCTACCACAAGGCCCGGTTTATTAACAACTTCGCGGATGCACCGGATTACTCCGGGCATGTAGCAGTCGCGGGTCAGGGTGTCGTGGCGAATGGATACGGTCTGCCCTGCAGCCCCGAAAATGACCTCGTGATGGGCGCTGCGGCCGGGCATCCGCATGCTGTGGATGGATACGCCGTTGTATTCGCCGCCCCGGGTGCCTTCCAGGGTTTCCTTTTCGGGGTAGTTGCGGGTGAACTGCTTTTCGTTGCCGATGGCCTGGGCCAGGGCGTAGGCGAAGCCGGAGGGCGCGTCTATCTTGGCCTCGTGGTGGGCCTCGACGATATCCACATAGTCGAAGTAGGGGGCGGCCTGCTCCACCAACTTCTTAAGCACCACCGCGCCCAGGGCAAAGTTGGGTGCGACGATGATACCGATGTTGCTGTCGCTGGCCAGTGCGTCCAGGCGCTGCAGGTCCTCGTCCACCAGGCCGCTGACGCCCACGACGATGTTGCAGGAATGGGCCGCGGTCACCGCCACCGACTCGCGGCACACGGCTGCATTGGTGAAGTCCACCACCACGTCCGGCGTGGTTTCGGCCAGGACTTCTTCCAGGCTGGTTGACAGGGTAACCTCGCCACCCATGGGCAGTGACAGGGCGTGGCCCCGGTCCCGTCCGCAGGTGGCCCCAACCAGGGACAGGTCGTCCTCGCGGCACACTGCGTTGACGGTTTCCGTACCCATCCGTCCGGTGGCACCGTGGATTACGACCTTAATTGGAGCCATAGCAACCTCTCCTGCTGCGGGCCAGTCTAGGTTGACGTATATGGTATCACCGGGCGGGAATTTGGAAAAGCAAATTGCAAAATGACAGTACTCATCCAGGAACTGCCGCGTCGGGGCGAAAATCCGGATACTCTCTGGTAACCGGCCAGGCAGTTTGCCCAAGTTTTGGCTCATTCGGGGCAATTACCTCGGAGCACTACCCATTGGACTGGCATCAATTTTAGACTAGAATACGGGCATGACGCAGGAAGCGGTACCCTTCGACACCCACCGGTTCGTGCAGAACCTGGTAGCCAGCGGCTTCACCGAAAAGCAGGCGGAAGCGCTGGCCCACGAACAGATAAGGTTGCTCAATAACAACCTGGCCACGAAGTCCGACATAGAAGCGCTACGATTGGCCACAAAAGCCGATATAGAGGCTTTGCAGGTGTCCACCCAGTCGGGCATAGAAGTGCTGCGATTGGCCACGAAGTCCGACATAGAAGCCCTGCGGTTATCCACAGATGCAAAGATTGAAAGCGCCAAGTTCGAAACGGTAAAGTGGATGATCGGTGCCATGGTCGCTCAAAGCACCCTTATTGTAGGCTTGACCGTCGCCTTGGTTAAGCTCCTATAGCCCCTTATTTGCCCTATCCCCCATACACCGTCTCCCCACCCACAACCGTCTGCAGCACCGGAATGTCCTTGATGGTCAACGGGTCCACCGCCGTGGGGTCTTCGCCCAGGACTACCAGGTCGGCCAGCTTGCCGGGTTCTATTGAGCCCTTGATGTTTTCCTCAAAGCCTGCGTAGGCGCCGTGCAGGGTGTAGATTCTGAGCGCTTCCTCCACCGTTATCCTCTGGTTTTCGCCCCACAGACGGCCCTCGCTGTCGGTGCGGGTTACGCAGCTCTGGATGCCCATCAGCGGCTCGAAGGGTCCGGGCGGGTAGTCGGTGGCGCCGGTGGAGACAATGCCGTAGTCCAGGAAGGAACGCTGGGCGAACATCCACCGCAGGCGCTCCTCGCCGTAAAAAGGCATCTTCTCGCCGTGATAGTAGACGTAGGTGCAGAAGGGCGTGGCCACGGCGCCCAGGGCCTTCATACGGGACAGCAGGTCGGGGTTCACCAGGGTGCAGTGCTCAATGCGGTGGCGGGGGTCGGGCCGGGGATCGGCGGCCTGGGCCCGCTCGTAGGCAGAGACCACCATGTCAATGGTGCTGTCGCCGTTGGCGTGGATGCACACCTGGAAACCGGCCTTGTGCATCTCCATCACCCGCTCGTTTATCTCGTCCGCCTCCATGGCCAGGATGCCATAGTCGCAGCAGCTTCCCTCGTAGGGGGCGGACAGGTAAGCCGTCCGGCTGGCAATGGCCCCGTCGGCCACCATCTTGATGCCGCCAATGCGCAGGCGGTCGTCACCAAGGCCCGCCACCACCCCGGCGTCGCGCAGGGCGGGGAAGTGGGGATAGTAAAGAAGGCAATAGACCCGCAGGGACAGTTCG
This sequence comes from Dehalococcoidia bacterium, assembly GCA_964291565.2. GTDB lineage: Bacteria > Chloroflexota > Dehalococcoidia > Lucifugimonadales > UBA3495 > Bin22. Next base: position 1,902,697 of record OZ219949.1, on the reverse strand, counting down.
CCATCCTTGTAACCCTCCTGGTAGGTGGTGAACTCCTCTGCGGTAACCCGGGCGTCGTGGACGCTGGTCAGCCCCGCCTCGTTCAGCATCCCACAGATGGTTCGCAGTCCCTCCCGCCGGATTTCCGGAGTTTCCACGGGAATCAGCCCGAACCGCACCGGTTCGATGGCCCGCTCGTACACCACGCCATCCAGTTCTCCTGTATCCGGGTCGCGGCCCAGGCGGCCGCCTGAAGGGTCGGGCGTGTCCCGGGTGAACCCGGCCAACTGCAGGCCCAGGCTGTTCATGTAATAGACGTGGCCGGCCCGATGGGCCACCAGGATGGGATGCTCGGCGCTAACGGCGTCCAGGTCGGCGCGGTTCAGGAAGCGGTTCTCCGCGGTTTTCGTGTCGTCGAACTTGAAGCCCTGCACCCACTGGCCCGGGGGAGTAACGTCCAGGCGCTTGCGCAGTTCGTCCTGGATGGCGGCGATGGTAGGCTGGGCGCAGTCGGCAGCCATCACGTGGCGTATGCCGCTGTTCAAAACGTGAATGTGAGCGTCAATAAAGCCGGGCAGGACAGTTTTGCCGTCCAGGTCCAGCACTTTCGTATCCGGCCCCACCCAATCGGCCACGTCGTCGGGGCTGCCCACGGATGCGAACCGGCCGTGCAGCATGGCCAGCGCCTGGGCCCGGGGGCGGTTGTTGTCAATGGTAATGATGTTGGCGTTGCGGATGACGGTGTCGGCGTAGATGGACGGCATGGGTGAGTACCTCCTGGACGGGTTGAATCTGGTCTGCTGGGAAGAGGTTACACCGGGGCCGGAGTGAGGGCAAACAGCCTGGAAGACGTTCCGAATCCCGATCAGGATACTAGCAGTGCAGTCGCAAGGGCGGCAAGCGCAAGGGCGCCCAAAATGCCTGCTGTAGCCGCCTTCGACCATGACCAAGGCATATTCCTGGCTACTGTCCTTGCGCCATTGCCTGAGTAAATGCGGTTCAGATAGAACTCTGCGCCCCTGTACCGGTAGGCCCTTAAAGTGACCCCATAGGAGAATTCGCTGAGTCTCTGCAGGGTCACCGTAGCGTCGTCTGGAGCCTGGACTTCACGATGCACCAGGTCTCCGGCTAAGGACTTGATATGGCGGGCTTCGAGGCCGTTCTTGAAACAGTCCTCGCCAAGATTACCGAGCCGGAAATGAGATTCGGCAGAGCAGGTGTATCTTCTGGTTACAAGTGTGGCGCGCGTCTTCACCCCAGCACCATTGCAAGCACGGCACACTACCCAGCCCGTACCGCCACACCGGTTGCACCTCACCCTGCCGGTGCTGCCAGTAAAGATGGTGGCACAGGCGGCGCAATCTTCAGACCGGGTGCCTCTGCCCCGGCAGGACCAGCACTGCTCTTTCTGGTCCTGCCCCGCGCGGCCGCTGCCGCCGCAGGTGAAGCAATGGTCGATACGGGTCCTCCTGCCCTTGCAATTCGGGCAGCGGACTTCAGGGCTGCAATCGCTCTTTCCTTTACCCTTACACCGGTTGCACTGGAATTCCTCCTCTCCCTCTATAAGCTTGATCCGCTGGTTCCTGAATTCCCGGGGATGGCAGTCCATGTCCTGGGGATACGCTCGGGCCTCGCTGACCCGCAAAATCGCGAACTTTCGGCTCTCCTTCAGGAATAGGTACTCAGTGACAAGCTGTCGGCACTCCAGGATCTCTTCTTGGGAAAGGGCGACCTGTGACCTGAAGTTTGCGGGCAACAGCCAGCGTCGCCACCATTCTATTTGGCTCCAGTCGTCGAAGACAGGCGTCGCCGGCGGCAAGTGTGTCTTGCCCAGCAAAGCCCCGACCTTTTTCTTCAACGCAATTTGACGCAAAGTGACCTCTGGCAGGTGTGAATACGGGAAGAGATTACAACGGAGTTGGGAAATAGGGCAACCTGTTGGGCCGGTATCCCTCCCAAAACGGGGCCTCAGCGTTAGCAGGCGATATCTCCCGGCATGTGCCCGGGTGCTTCCCAATTGACCGAGGAAAGGGAAATCTGCGATTCCAGAACTTTTTCAACCGTAACCCGCGGATCCGTGGTAAAATTCGCACCTGTGGTTTCCTCAGGAAGGTATCCTGGCTGGGCCCAAGAAGAGGATTTGGAGTATATGTTGCGCTAAGGCCCGATAAAGTGCCCTGTTCAAGGCGTAAATCAGTGACTCCAAGCTGCAGTTTTCAAGCTGGCCCGAAAATGGCCGCCGGATTCGGCGGCCATTCTGTGTGAAATGGAATTAGAGTCGAAAGGTGCTATGCAGATGACGGTAACCAACCAGTTGATCGATGAGACTATGGACGTCCCTTTCTGTACTAATACACAGAATCGGAGAGCTAACGAATATGCGCAATTGAAGACCCTTGTCAGGAATGCAGGGCTGCTGGAAAAGAACCCGGGCCATTACGCAGCCAAAATGAGCCTAAACCTGGGGATGCTGGCGTTGAGTATTGTAGTCCTGGCATTGGTGGATAACGTCTGGATTCAGATGTTGAACGCGGCATTCCTGGCGTTTGTCATGGTGCAGCTTTGCTTTCTCGGCCACGACCTGGGCCACGAGCAGGTGTTCCGTTCAAACCGCAACAACGATCGCCTGGGCCTGTTCGTCAGTTTCCTGGTGGGCATCAACCGGACGTGGTGGGTCGAAAAACATAACCAGCACCACGGAAATCCCAACGATGTAGATATGGACCCCGACGTAAATCTACCGTTGATTGCTTTCTCCGAGGACCAGGCCCGCAGCATGAGGGGGGTTGCCCGCCTGGTTGTCAGGCACCAGGCGTTTTTCTTTTACCCGCTGGTCTGCCTGGAAGGATTTGTGCTCAAGGTTTCAGGTATCCAGTATGTATTCGGCAACAGGCTGAAGTTTCCGGTAGCCGAGCCGATAATGCTGGCTGGGCACATTGTCATCTTTGCCGGCATGGTGTTCCTTTCCTTGCCCTTCTGGCAGGGGCTTTTGTTCATTGCAGTCAATCAACTGCTGATAGGGTTATACATCGGCTCAACCTTCGCGCCCAACCACAAGGGTATGCCGGTACTGAACGGGAAGACTCCCATCGACTTTCTGAGGAGACAGGTGCTCACATCCAGGAACGTGAAATCAAACCGGTTTAACGACTACATTTACGGTGGCCTGAACTACCAGATAGAGCACCATCTGTTTCCCAGCATGCCGAGGAACCGGTTGAAAGATGCCCAAAAGATCGTGATGCCCTTCTGCAGGGAACATTCCATCATGTACCACGAGACGGGGATATTTCGTTCACAGAGGGAAATACTGCAATTCCTGCACCACGTCAGCGCGCCGCTGCGAGTGTGAGGCCTGGAAATTGCAGGGCCGCCAGGGCCTGCCGATGCCGTAGAAACTCCCCGCTACGTCTTGCGCCGTTGCCAAGCCATCCCTCGGGAGCTTGAGGGCGGCACGTACGGAGGGTGTCGAGGGCCCGGAAGCGGCTCCTCTGTCAGTCACCTGTTACCAAAAGGCTGGGACTACCCCGCCTCCCCAAACGCCCTCGCCGTTGCCTTCACCCGCTCCAAATCTATCGGGTTGGTAATCACGCCGTCTTTCTTCAGGCTGGTGCCCACAATGGCGCCGTCGGCGTGGGCCAGGAATTGGGCGGCGTTGCCGGCATCCACGCCACTGCCCACCAGCAGGGGCCGGTCGGGAACGGCCTTGCGCACGGTGGCCACGTCGGCGGCGACGGCGGGCTGACCGGTAACCGGCCCGGTTACTATCAGGGCGTCGGCCAGGCCCCGATAGGCCGTCTCCCGGGCTATCAATGCCAGGTCCGGTTCGCCCAGGGGCACAGCATGTTTCACCAGCACGTCGGCCAGGATGGCTATGTGGTCGGCATTCATGAGGCGACGGCGACGTAATGTCTCTGATGCTTCGCCGGTTACCAGTCCCTCGTCGGCGGCCATGGTGCCGTAGTGGATGTTGACGCGGATGAACTGGGCGCCCGCAGCCACCGCCACCGCCATGGCGGACAGGGCGTCGCTGCGCAGCATGTTAACCCCCACCGGCAGGGGCGTAACGCCGCCGACCAGGTGTACTGCCCGGGTCATGGCGGCCACCGTCTCCGGTTCCACCCGTCCGATGCGAAAGGGGGCGTCGCCGAAGTTTTCCACGATAATGGCGTTGGCACCACCCTCAGTGAGGGTCTCCGCCTCCCGCTCTGCCTGTTCCAACACCACCAAAAGTTCGCCGTCCCACCGGGGCGAACCGGGCAGGGGCGGCAAATGAATAACGCCGATGAGAGTCTTGTCTTCGCCAAACAGGGTTTGCACGTTCTTGCCTCTATGCAGTTATGCCTCACGGGGGCGGCGACGGGTCCTTAATTTCCGGTATTCTTTCCTACTCCGGTATCTCTTGCCGGGCCCCGGGAACACCTCGGGCTCACTGGCAAAGTTGAATTCGGGGAAAGGAAGGTCTTCGGGGTCGCCCATGTCGCTGGGGCGGGGCCTCCTTACTGCCATGTCGCACTGGATGTAACCCCAGTTCACCAGCCGCTTCTGCTCTTCCTCCGCAAAGGCTGCCAGCCGAGTCCGCATCGAGCACATATATTCAACCCATCCGGCGCTTACCGGGAAGGGAGTCGGGTCTGCCTGTTCAGCTGGGTCTGTTCGGAGGGCCCAGAGAGCGCCCTCTTTGTCTCCCCGCTCGATATCGGCCATTAACTGTTCCACTCTGAGCTGGCGAATCTGCTCCAAGGCAGTATGCAGGGGGTTGGTAATTCTGGAGGTCCAGACCTCCCATTGAGGAATGTCCTCCCGCCTGAAAGACTTGGTACCATCCGATACCAGCAGGTGTTTCATTTGGCGGATGGCGTGCAGTCCCAGGCCGTCGCAAAAGCCGGCGTCAGCCAATGTGGCAGACTTGGGCAGGTTTCCCCCGCCGTGTTCCGGCCTCAGCCTGCCACCGAAGGGCTTTTGCTGTATTTGCAGCCGTACCGGGGGCAACGCCGGAGTTAGAGCGGAGGACGCGGCCAAAACCCTAGCCAAAGGGACTTCCGACGCTTCGATGTTGCCAATTTCTCCCGCGTCGACCCCCGCTCTCGAGAAGCTCCAGTTGCTTTCCGTTTCCAGGTGACAGGCGTTGAAGATGAAGTGGGGATAGGCGGGTAGCTGGCCCAGGGTTAAAGTGCCTACCAGCAGTTCCTCGTAGTGTTTTTCCAGAGCAGTGGGCCCCACGACCAGCCCGGCGAAGGCGCTGCCCACGTCCAGGTTGCGGCTACAAAGCTGGAACACCGGCCCGGCTATTTCATCCTGAAAGTTGCCAGCCCTGGAATCTAGGAAAGCCAATTTCTTCCATCGAGTTGCCAGGACCCCAGCCACCAGTGCCCCGGCGGACACCGCCGATATGGCGCTAATCTCCGCCAGCTTTCCCATCTCGTTCAGCCGCCACAGGGCGCCCAGGTGGAACAGGCTGGCGCGAAAGCCGCCTCCCGACAGGGCCAGCCCGATCTGCTCTTCTTGCGCGATCGTCATGTCGATTGTCCCTGCAATTGTCCTTGCCGCCCAAGAGGTTGGCGAGTTTGTCGCTGAGGTTACGTCTTTCACCCGTGTGTTTGGTTTTGCTTCCCTTTACCTGGATGGGAACCTTGCCGCCAGTATATCAATAATCAAAGCCGCCCCCAATTGGCTGGTCAGTTCCGACGAGTCGTAGGGCGGGGCCACCTCCACCAGGTCAAAGGCCACCAGGTTGTGGTTGACCACCAGGGCGGCCAGGCAGTCCCGCATCTCGTGGTAGAAGAGGCCGCCAATCTCCGGCGTTCCGGTACCGGGGGCCTGGCTGGGGTCCATCACGTCAATGTCCAGGGTGATGTACAGGTTCTCACCCCGGGGTATCCGGTCGGCTACTGCCACGGGTCCCAGGGATCGGAACTGGCCGGTGGTGATAATCAGGCTGCCGTCCCGTTGCGAGTCCTCGTAGGGCTGGCGGCGGGCGGTGCGGATACCAATAGACGTAATGTGGCTGACAAAGTCCTGTTCGCGGCAGCGGCGGATAGGGCTGCCGTGGGTGTAAAGCTCGCCCTGGTAGTCGTGGCTGTAGTCCAGGTGCGCGTCGAAGTGGACGATGTTCAGGGGCGCAAACCTGCTCAACCCCCGCACTACGGGGTAGGTTATGGCGTGGTCGCCGCCCACCACCACGGGGAAGGAACCCCGTTCCACCACCTTCTCCACCGCCTCGGTGAGCTTGTCGAAGTTGCGGTGGACATTGCTGGGAATAGTGGTGATGTTGCCGCAGTCAGCCATTGTGACGCCCCGCAGCAATTCATCCCCGGCCTCGATGTTGTAGAATCCCTCGGCCTGCTGATTGCGCCCAAAGGGGTCGGAGTAGGAATAGGCCCGGGGGGCGTCGCGGATGGCGTCTGGGCCGTAGCGGGCGCCCGGCCGGCCCAATGTCCCCTGGTCGAAGGGCATACCGATGAAAGCCACGTCGGCTGCCAGTTCGTCTAGGTTGTCGCACAAAGGCGCCTTGAAAAAGGTACGGGGCTGGGCCCGCAGGATGGGCCATTCCTGTTCCGTCATGAATTCCCTCTTTCATCCACAAATAGACAAGAATGATCACGAATAGCGAATAGCGAATAGGCTATTAGTCAACATTAATGCCCATTCGTGGACAAATCAAAGAACTAGTCCCAGATGGCAAACACCTTGAAGGAAATCTGCGACTGCTCCTCCAGGTGGTCAACAATTTCGGCGGGGCGGTCGCCCACAACACCCAGGGGGACCAGCCAGTTCAGGAATTCGTGGTCTCCCGACAGACGAATTTCCTCGGGACTGATTTCGGCTATCTTGCTGCCCTTGCCCTCCTTCATCAGCTCCAGGTTGCGCCGGTCGAACTCGGTGTCGAACTTGGAGCGGTTGAACCGGTGGGTCAGGAAGCTGTGGGACCAGCTGGATGAACCGATAATCGCCACCCGCTCCGTGCGAGAATCAATGAAGCGGCGGATGGCCTGGCCCAGTTCGTAACAGCGATTGGCCGTGGGCCGGGGCGGATAGCCATCGCCTGCCTCCTCGCCATAGCAGTTGACGAACAGGGGCAGGATGGTCAGCTCGCCCTCCGGGTCCAAAAAGGCCAGGGGGTTGCAATGTGCGTGGGGCAGGCCCCATTCCCAGCCGGTCAGCCTGGTGGCCGACGACATGTCGAACCCTTCCAGTATAAGGTGAGACACCATGGCCTGGGCAAACTCGGCGGGGCAGTTGTAGGTGTACTTGGTGTCCGGCGCGGCGTCCCACAGGTTGACGTGGCCCAGGGGCCGGTGGAAGGGGTAGGCATCCACCCGGTCGCCGGTGTACAGGCAGAAGGTGGGCAGGTTTTCCCGCTTGAAATTCTCCGCCTGGTCGTCGCCCACTATCATCACTACGTCGGGCTTCCAGGCGTGGAGCTTCTCCTTCAGCACGGCGAAGGCATCGGCGATGCGTTTCTGGTTCCTGATGTCGTGGGACAGGCCGTTATCGTCGCCCAGTTGTTCGACCATTTCCGGCGGGGCCTCGTACTCGGGAATGCGGCCGTAGATCGCCTTGCGCATGTTGGCCCACTCTTCGGGCGGATTGAGAATCATGGGGGCGTGGGAACAGCCCAGGCCAAGAACTTCGCCCATATTGTTACCTCCTGAGCCGGATTGGAGAGACGGGGTTTATTTGGGCACATTATAGCAAAAGGAAGAGAAGCGCCGTGCCCGGCACATATCTGCTATCATAAGCTGGACCCTTACGGAGCCAAATTTCCATGACCACGCCCAGTCCTGACCCCGACACCGAACAAAGTCACCACGACAGGCCGGACCGCCACTTCCAGTTGAGCCGGTGGCTGCTGAAACACGCCCAGGAACAGTTGGAGCGGGGCGATACCATGCAGGCGTCGGAAAAAGCTTATGAGGCCGTTTTCCACGCGGCCAAGGCCTATGGAGAATTGCGTGGCTGGAACCACTTTAATCACTATCGGGTTGGCCTAATCTACGACCAACTTAGCGACGAAGAAAACGACCTGAACTTGTCGTCGGATTTCGGCATCGTTGAATCCCTTCATAACAACTTCCTCGAATATGAACTGCCAACCAATCGAATCCGTGGTAGCCTCGACGTTGCCAGGAGACTGGTTGAAAGGCTTGAGAGTCTGCGAAATAATCAGCCCAATCCCTTGCCTTCAGCAGCCCTCAACCGAGAGCAGCGGCGTCGATTGACCCTGCTGATGCAACCCCCGGCACGCGAACAGGTGCCGCCGGAAGAACTGCCTCCCCAGGAAGACCTGCCGGAGTAGAACCGCACCCATGCCTTCCCGCACGCTGGACCTGCACGGCAAAACGTGGGCCGAAGCCCTCGCCGAGTTCCGGGAGTTTTACAACGGGGTGGCCCGCGGCCACCCTAACGGGGGCGTGCAGCTGGAAGTGGTGCATGGTTACGGTTCCACCGGTCAGGGGGGACGGCTGTATACCAGCCTGCGAAGTTACCTGGAGCGGCAGAGCAAGGCCGGCCTGCTTTCCTACCGTACCGGCGAAGCTGTGGACGGCAACCCGGGCCACACCCTGGTTACCACCCTGAAGCCTCTGCCCGCCGCGGGCGATGACCTGGCCGACGGCATCTGGGAGTTCTGCGCCCACCCCCAGTCCCACCGCAAGGTGATGAACCGCTTCCGCCGCCACGGTGACCCACAGGTGCAGAAGGCCCTGCGTGAGTTACAGGGTCAAAAACGGCTGAGACCGGTAACCGTGGGCCGCGAGAAGGGTTACGAAGCAGTCTGAGGCTTCCGCTGCCGCGCTGCTAGGTTGCATCCCTTTCCCTCAGCTTTTGCAACAGAGGAATGGCCTTGATTTTCCGCTCGTCCAGGTCTTCCCAGTAGATGCCCCTGGGATGGGGAAGGTCGCCCGAGCATTGGATGACCTCATCCGGGGTTACGGCGTAGTCCAGGGGCACATCATGGTCGGTGCGGGGCAGGTCCTCGGACAGCAGCTGCATGGGGTGGATGGTAGTGATGACAGGGATGTCCGGTGTAACGATGCCGGCGGCGGTGGCCAGGCCGTACTCCAGGTCGGCGTAACCTCCCCCCTTGCCTACCCGCACTCCCTCGCGGTTGACCGCCACTGAACCGGATATAACCAGGTCCACCTGTTTCATTTCCTCCACGAACACGGGGCGCCCGTGCCGGAAGGCGCCGCTGATGGTGGAACCCTGGGCCGGGGTGCAGGCCATTTCCGCCGGGTCCAGTTCCACGAAGCAGCGTTCATCGCGCAGCCGGGGCACGGCCATGTAGAGCAGCTTGCCCTCCTCCAGGGCCTGCTGGCGCAGGGGCCGCTGGGCCTTGTCCGGGTTGCTCTTGATAACCCGGGCCCGCTGCCAAACCTCCAGGTCAAAGACTCGCTCCGCCGCCTCCTTGGAACCGTAGAAATCAGGTATCTTGTCGTGGACGGTGCGGCCACGCACCACCCTGGCCTGCTCCAGGGCCGTCCAGACTTCCTCGCGAATGGCAAACTTGTCCCTCATATCTCACCTATAAATTCACATGGATGTACAGGATTTGGCTTTAGCTAGCGCTGTTCCTGAGATGCCGAAACTCCCTACCGGCAACCAACCCCATCCTGTATATCCTGTACATCCATGTTTGACTTTCTCAGATTGCCCTGACGTAGTCGGCGAAGCTGGACACCTGGGCCTGGCCCGCCATGTCTATCAGGATGTGCTGGCTCTCCATGGGCTTGTCGTTTAGCCGGTCCAGCAGCCAGTCGGCAATGTATGTCTGGGGGTTGGGCCCCAGGTCGGACGACGATGACCCGCCCAGGCCGTGGTCGGCACCTTCGTATAACACCAGCTGTTTTGGGCCGGCGATGGTATCCATAAGGTCATAGGTACATTCAATGGGGCTCAGATGGTCGTCCTCGCCGGCCAAGACCAAATAGGGACAGGTTACATTCCGGCCCACGCCCTCCAGGGTCATGGTCTCGGCAAAGCGGTCAAACTCGTCCTCGTCCTCATAGCCGGCCATGTACATAAAGCGCAGTTTGAAGGTGGGCGACGCCACGTTGAAGATGGTGTTCATACCCGGCTCGTGGCACACTGCCTGCACGGCGCAGCCCTTGATACGGTCGTCAATGGACGCCACCTGGGTGCCCCAGAAGGAACCCATGCTGGTGCCCTTGACGGCAATGCGGTCGGGGTCAATTTCCGGCTGGGCCCGCATCCAGTCCAGGACGGCGCGGCCGGCATCCATCCAGTTGGTGGTGGTAACGTGGATGCCCCGCTGCAGAGCCTCCTTCTGCCCTGGGCCGTCAATGGACAGGACGGCAATGCCCCGCTCCAGCAGTCGGTCGCCGTAAAGGGCCACGCCCGTCTCCTTGAAGCTGTCCATTCCGGGGATGCTCATCACGCAGGGGAGCGGCCCCCGGTTGCCGTTGGTGGCGGCCAGATTGAAAGGCACGTTGGGCAGGTGGAACCAGGAGGGAATGGCGCTGTCACCAAAGGGGATGTCTACCCGCCGGATTTCGTGGTTGGCGTACTGGGTGTACTTGGTGTAGCACTCCACCTTCTTGTCGCCCAGGCGTTCGTTTTCCGGTGTATGGGCAAAGATGGGCCACTGGGCGCTGCCGTAGAGCAGGGATGCGATGAAATAGCTTTCGCCGGCGGCCACCGGGTGACCCTCGGCCTCGTGCTGGCGGGCCTTGTTCTCTCGCCGGACGGCGGCCCGCCGGAACTCCCGGCTGGCGTCGTTGAATCGCTTGGTACGGGCCCGCACTCCGTTGAAGTCGGGGGCGGCCTCCGGGCCGCAAGGTCCCAGGGTGTAGCCGATGCGGCGCTGGTCCCACTCGATTCCCACAGTCTGAATTACCACGTCCAGCAGCCAGCGCTGGTCCTGCCAGCGTTTCATGCGTCGTTCAATGGCGGCTTCCATAGCAGGCATATTTCACATCCTCGATGTTTAGAGAGTCGCCCCAATTATAGCGGGATTTTCTTCTTTTACACGAACAATGGTGCAAGCGGCAGGTAAGACAGGCAAAACGCAAGGGTCCACAACCACACTCGCCGAGTGATGAACAGCCGGTCTCAGACACGTTTCCTTGAATAACAAGCCCTCCCCCCTTATCATTTACTACCATCAACCGGAAACATTCATCAACGGGGATCCAGGTCAGGTGCTGCAATGACTACGCAAACAAAGGTCCTGGCGGCGGCTCAAGGTACCAAGGTGGCTGCCTACGTTCCGCAAACCCGCAAGTTCACGGTGGCCGAATACTACCGTATGGGTGAGGCGGGTATTCTGGGTTCCGATGAGCGGGTGGAACTTATCGAAGGGGCGATTGTCGTGATGCCGCCAATTGGCCCGGGCCACGCCGGGAGCGTGGATTTTACTGCTGACTACATCACCCGGCGGCTCGACGAACGGTTCATGGTGCGTGCTCAAAATCCGGTGCACTTGAGTGATGGCTCCGAACCTCAACCCGATATAGCCATTATTGTGCGCAGAAGAGAGAGTTACTTCGCCGCCCACCCCACTCCCGCCGACGTGCTGCTGGTAATTGAGGTGGCAGATTCTTCCCTGGAATATGACCGCGAAGTCAAAGCCCATTTGTATGGTCGCGCCGGTGTGCCGGAAACCTGGGTAAAGAACTTGCCTGAAGACTGTATTGAACGGTTCACCGAACCGGGTCCCGAAGGCTACTCGCAGCACACCGTCCACCGGAGGGGTGAAACCCTAACGCCCGTTACCCTTCCCGACCTGGAGCTGCCGGTGGATGAATTGCTGCCGCCTTTGCCGGCAGAGGAACCGTCCCCGGAAGTAAGTCAGCCCTCCAGCGAGTAGAACCCAGGGGCCGTACCCGTTAGCAACGCCAGGAGGATTCCACCCCCATGATCAGGGAAGCTATTGATATCGTAGTCTCCGGCCACTCTCTTACCAGGGAACAGGCCACCGAGGTTATGCAGGAAATTATGGAGGGCGAAGCCACTCCCGCCCAACTTGGGGCCTTCCTGACCGCCCTGCGGCTGAAGGGGGAGAGCACTGAGGAAATCGCCGGCATGGCGGCAGTGATGCGGGAGAAGGCCCTGCAGGTCAACGCCGAAGGTCCCCTGCTGGATGTGGTAGGCACAGGAGGCGACGGCAAGAACACCTTTAACATCTCAACCGCGTCCGCCTTTGTGGCCGCGGCCTGCGGCGCGAGGGTGGCCAAGCACGGCAACCGGGCCGCTTCCAGTTCCTGCGGCGCCGCCGACGTTCTGGACGCTCTGGGAGTCAAGATTGAACTGTCACCCGAAGGCGTAGCCCAGTGCATTGAAAAGGCTGGGATGGGGTTCATGTTCGCCCCTGCCTTCCATCCCTCCATGCGCTACGCCGCGCCCGCGCGGCGGGAGATCGGCATCCGCACCGTCTTCAACATCCTGGGGCCCCTGACCAACCCTGCCCATGCCCAGTGCATGCTGCTGGGCGTGGCCTATGAACAACTGGGGGGCCTGATGGCCGAGGCACTGCGCCTGCTGGATATCCAGCACGCCCTGGTGGTCCACGGTGCGGACGGCATGGACGAGATCAGCCTGTCCGGCCCATCCAACGTATGGGAGGTCAAAGAGGGAGAGGTAACGTCCTGGGCCATTGACCTAGCGGATACGGGCCTGGCCGCCGCACCCACGGAGGCCCTGCAGGGCGGCAGCGCCGACGAAAACGCCGCCACTATGCACCGCCTTTTCCGGGGAGAAGGCGGGCCAATCCGTGACGCCGTGCTGCTCAACAGCGCAGCGGCGCTGTTGGCCGCGGACAAGGCCACCTGCCTGAGTGAGGGCATATCTCTGGCGGCAAATGCCATAGACGGCGGCGCGGCCCTGGCCAGGGTGGACGCCCTGGTGGAGGTGAGCAAGGGAACAAATTAAATGTAAGCGGGTTGGATTCTGTTTGGATAGTCGAGGGCATGAGCTATGGCCGATACAGGAAGAGCCAAGTTAGAACAGGCGCTCCGGTGGATTGAAGAGAACTGGGTAGGAGAAAAGGCCTGCGTCATCTGCGGGAACACGGGATGGTTCATGGGAGAAGCCATTGGCGAGATGAAGCAAATCAGCCAGGGCTCAAGGTGGATGCCCAGCACTGGGCCAGCCTATCCCCTGATCGTACTCTCCTGCGAAAATTGCGGGTACACGCTGCTGTTCAATGCCATGGTCCTTGGCATAATGGAGCGATAGCGGTGCCAGCCGAGGGGCAGTCTCGAGGAGGTCACCTTTTCCTGAAATGCCTAACATTCTTGATGAAATAGTCGCCGCCAAGCGGGAAGAACTGGCCGTGGTCAAAGCCTCGATTCCCCTGGGGGCGGTGCGAGAACGGATAGCCCAGCGTACCGTGCCTTTAAGTCTGGCCAGCGCTTTGCGGGGCGGGGCGGTCAGGCTGATTGCCGAGGTGAAGAAGGCGTCGCCTTCCCGCGGCCTGCTGTGCCCCGACTTCGACCCGGTTCAGCTGGCCGCCACCTATGCCGGCAACGGCGCATCAGCCATATCGGTGCTGACCGACCCCCGTTTCCAGGGAGAACCGGAGCACCTGTCCGCCATCAAGGATTCGGGAGTCTCGGCCGCCGCGCCGGTGCTGCGCAAGGACTTCATCTTCGATCCCTACCAAGTGTACGAGGCGCGGGCCATGGGCGCCGACACTTACCTGCTGATAGTTGCCATCCTGTCTCCGACCCAACTGGGCGAACTGCTGGCCCTGGGCCGGGGCATGGGCATGGATGCCCTGGTGGAAGTACATGACGAGGACGAATTGCAGGTGGCCCTGGACGCCGGCGCGGAAATCATTGGCATCAACAACCGGGACCTGCGCACCTTTCACACAGACCTGGCTACCACCGAAGGTTTGGCCCCGCTCATCCCGGGAGACAAGGTAATCGTCAGCGAGAGCGGCATCTTCACCCCGGAACATTTGCAGCGTCTGGGAAGACTGGGCGTGAACGCCGTGCTGGTGGGCGAGGCATTGGTAACCGCCCCGGATACAGCGTCCAAGGTGCGGGAACTGACCGCCCCCATTACCGTGGCGATCCGCCCATGATCTATACCAAGATTTGCGGTATCCGGCGCACCGAGGAAGCAATAACCGCCGCCGAGGCTGGCGCCGACTTTATTGGTCTGGTTTTCGTGCCGGAACGCAGGCGCCGGCTGGAACTTGCGGCGGCCGCGGAGATCGTCTGCGAGCTGCGAACCCTGATACCAGAACCTCCCCGAGTGGTGGGTCTGTTCGCCGACCAGCCGCTGGAAGACGTCATCGAAACCATCAAGTCGTGCCGCCTGGACCTGGCCCAACTGTGCGGCCAGGAATCGCCCGATTATTGCCGGAAGGTTGCGGAGCAAACGGGCGCGGAGGTCATCAAAGTGCTGCACGTCTCTGCCTCCGAAACCGCGGCCGACACAGGAACAGGTGGGGGAGTTGCGGCGCGAATGGCGCCTTACCAGGAAGCCGGTTGTTACGTTACCCTGGACCGCCTGGTTGAGGGCCTGCAGGGCGGCACCGGCCAGAGCTTCGACTGGGGAGTGGCGGCTCAGCTTTCCCGAGGGGGCTACGAATTCCTGCTGGCCGGGGGACTGACTCCCGAAAACGTCGCCCAGGCCGTCCAACAGGTGAATCCCTGGGGTGTGGACGTTTCCAGCGGCGTGGAGACGGGGGGCCACCAGGACGAAGAAAAAATCCGGGCCTTCATCCACAACGCCCGGACCGCTTTATGAATTCAGGCATGGATGGGCAGGGTGAGCAGGATATTCGTGTCTCCCCTGTTCAGTCATGGGAGCAACCTGGTTCCAAAATAGATGGAAGCAAACCCGGATTATCTTGTCCATCCATGTTTAATTTAAGAGGTAATTGTCAATGACCGTTAGTGATTCGACGGTTTGGCCCGATGTGAGGGGCCGGTTTGGCGAGTTTGGGGGCAAGTTTGTGCCCGCCACCCTGATGGCCGCCCTGGAGGAACTGGAAGCGGCCTACGGCGCGGCAAAGGTGGACGACGAGTTCCAACGGGGCCTGTCGTCATTGCTGCACCACTACGCCGGACGTCCCACGTCCCTGTACTTCGCAGAAAACCTTACCCGCCACTGCGGCGGAGCCAGAATCTACCTGAAGCGGGAGGACCTGGCCCATACCGGTGCCCACAAGATCAACAACGCCCTGGGCCAGGCCCTGCTGGCAAAACACATGGGCAAGGAACGCATCATCGCCGAGACCGGGGCGGGACAGCACGGCGTCGCCACCGCTACCGTCTGCGCCATGCTGGGTCTGCAGTGCGTGGTGTACATGGGGTCGGAAGACACCCGCCGCCAGGCCCTGAATGTTTTCCGCATGCGCCTGCTGGAAGCCGAGGTCATCGCCGTCGAGTCGGGCACCCGCACCCTGAAGGACGCCATTAACGAGGCCATCCGCGACTGGGTTACCAACGTGGAGTCCACACACTACCTGATCGGCAGTGCGGTTGGGCCCCATCCCTACCCCATGCTAGTGAGGGACTTCCAGTCGGTAATCAGCCGGGAGGCCCGGGCCCAGATCCTGGAGGCTGAAGGCCGATTGCCCGACTACGTGGTGGCCTGCGTGGGCGGCGGCAGCAACGCCATCGGAACCTTCTACGAGTTCATCGGCGACGAGGAAGTGTCCTTGGTGGGAGTAGAGGCCGGGGGCGAGGGTATCGAGACGGGCCACCATTCGGCCACGTTAAGTGCCGGACGGCCCGGCGTGCTGCACGGCTCAATGTCCTACCTGCTCCAGGACCGGCACGGCCAGGTCCACGAGACCCACAGCATTTCCGCGGGGCTCGATTACCCCGGCGTGGGCCCCGAACACAGCTACCTGAAGGATGCCCACCGGGCCGAATACACGTCGGTTACCGACGCCCAGGCCCTGGAGGGCTTCCACCTGCTGTCTCGCACCGAGGGTATCATCCCGGCCTTGGAGCCGTCTCACGCCATGTACCACGTGGCCGAAATGGCCCGCCGCCTGCCATCCGACAAGATCATCCTGATGTGCCTGAGCGGCCGGGGGGATAAAGACGTGCCCACGGTGGCCGCGGCGGCGGGGATTGAGTTTTAGGCGGAATAGCCCTGGCGGATCGTCTGGAAGCCGATACCTGGCACGAGCTTTCATGCCGGAGTTCCGTCAGGGACGTCAACCCCGAGGGTCGGTCGGTTCTTGGCCCGTTCAGTTGCGGTCTTGCCAGGAAGCGGTTGGCTGCATGCCTACGCTTTCACCACATGCTGCAGCATTTTGTAACCATATTTCCCCATCCTCCGTATCTGTCCGCGCCGCAGCCTTTACTTCCCCTTAACACCTGTCAGGCCCGGTTGGTGTATTATTAGCCAATACCAATTGGGAAGGACAGGTTAGTTTATATGTCAAGAGTTTTAGTTTCTGACCCCATAGCCCCCGAGGGGATTGAGCTGCTTAATACCCGCACCGACGTTAAGGTGAAGACGGGCCTTAAGCCCGAGGAACTGGTAGAGGCCATCGAGAATTACGATGCCCTGGTAGTCCGCAGCGAGACCAAGGTAACCCCCAACGTTATCGAAGCCGGGCAGAACCTGAAGGTCATCGCCCGGGCCGGAATCGGTGTCGACAACATCGACCTGAACGCCGCCACCAGTGCGGGCATCGCGGTGGTCAACGCCCCCATCGGCAACACCGTTGCCGCCGCCGAACATTCCCTGGCCCTGATGCTGGCCCTAGCCCGAAACATTCCCCAGGCGTACCAGTCGCTCAAGGACGGCGAGTGGCGGCGCAGCGCCTTTATGGGTATCGAAGTGCGTAACAAGTACCTGGGAGTAGTTGGCCTGGGCCGCGTCGGTTCTGAGGTCGCCCGCCGCGCCGCCAGCTTTGGTATGCACCTGCTGGCGTACGACCCCTTTGTCGGTGCCGACTATGCCCGCCGCCTGGGCGCAGAGTTGCTGCCCCTGGACGAACTGCTGAGCAGGTCGGACTTTATTACGCTGCACACGCCGCTCACTCCGTCCACAACCAACCTGATCGGAGCGCGGGAACTGGCCTTGATGAAGCCCGACGCCCGCTTGATCAACGTGGCCCGGGGCGAACTGATTGACGAGGAGGCCCTGCTGGAAGCCCTGGAGGCCGAACGCCTGGCCGGCGCCGCCTTGGACGTTTTCGTCCAGGAGCCGCCCCAAAATCGGGAACTGGTGAGCCACCCCCGGGTGATGGCCACGCCCCACCTGGGCGCTTCCACCCAGGAGGCCCAGCGGGAAGTGGCAATAGAGGCGGCGGAGCAGGTGCTGGCGGTGCTGGAGGGACGGCCCGCCCGCAACACGGTCAACGCCCCCTTTATGGCGTCCGAGGCACACGAGTTGCTGTCGCCCTTCATTCCGGTGGGAACGCTGCTGGGAAAGTTGCTGACCCACCTGGCCCAGAACCAGTTCGTTGGTGTCAACATCTCCTACGAAGGGGAAATTGCCCAGCACGACACCATCATGCTCAAGTCGGCGGTGCTGGCCGGGGTGCTGACACCCATTTCGTCGGAGCAGGTGAACCTGATCAACGCACCGTTGCTGGCCCAGCAGCGGGGCCTAAGCGTAACCGAGCACAAATACTCCGAGGCCCACGAATACGCCAGCCTGATCACCGTTACGCTGACCACCAGCAGCGGCGACTTCACCCTGGCAGGCACTTCCCTGCGCAACGAACCCCACATCGTCAAGGTCAACGACTACTGGCTGGACCTGCCGCCGACGGCCCCCTACATGCTGTTCGTGGACAACCGGGACCAGCCCGGTTCCATCGGCGCCGTGGGCACCATCGCCGGACGCCACAACATCAACATCAGCTTCATGGAAGTGGGTCGCCTGAACCTGCGCGGCCAGGCCATGATGGTCCTGGGCCTGGACGACCCCATGCCCAATCACGTGCTGGAGGAAATCAAGGCCCTGTCGCACATCTCGGATGCGAGGCTGGTGCAGCTTTAGGATTTATCTACTAAAAGGGCGTGGATCTTCACGAATAGCCTGGCGCTAGCCTTGCCATTGCTTTAATCCGAAGCGTTGCCCAAGCAAAATGTCGGGGCAACGCTTCAATCAGTTATCTTCTGTATCCATTCGTGGATTAACTTTTCTGTATGGTATTCTACGAGTGTTGGGCCGGCGCTGGCCCCAGGTTTTATGAATAGGAGAGAGACATCATGGCGGAAAAAATTGCAATTATGGGCGCGGGGGCATTGGGCAGCTACGTGGGCGCCTTTTTGACCCAGGCCGGTGAGGACGTTACTTTCATAGACATGTGGCCCGATCACGTGGAGAAGATGCGCGCCGAGGGCCTGCGGGCCAGCGGCAGCCAGGGCGACTTTACCGTGCCCGTCGAGGCCATGCACCTGACCGATGCCCAGGGCATCACCGAACCCTTCGACTTTGCATTCATTTCGATGAAGTCCTACGACACCGAGTGGGCAACCCACTTCATCAAGCGGTACGTCAAGGACGACGGCTACTTTGTATCCCTGCAGAACTGCTGGAACGACCCCCTGATCGGCGAAATCGTGGGGCCGGATCGGGAGATGGGCTGCATCGCTTCCCACATCGAGGTGGCCTTGTGGGAGCCCGGGCACGTCATTCGCGGCGGGGCGCCAGGCCGAGACCACGGTCACGTGGTCTTCCGGGTTGGAGAGCAGTCGGGCCAAATTACTTCCCGCAGCGAGGGTGTGGCCCAGAAGCTGGACAACATTGACGCCGCCTACGCCACCGACAACCTGTGGGGTGAGCGGTGGGCCAAGCTTTGCCAGAACGGCATGGGCAACGCCATTTCCGCCATGACCACCCTGGGTTCCCAGGAAATGGCCCAGGATGCCCGCTTCCGCATGTTCCGCATTCAGCTGGCCAAGGAGGGCGCCCAGGTGGGCCTGGCCCAGGGCCTGGACGTGGTGGCCATCAACGGCATTCCCGCCCAGACGTGGGCCGACGCCGACAAGGGCGAGGTGTTCGAGGAACTGAACGACATCATGAGCAAGGCCGGTGGCCGGGTCAACTGGCTGGCCTCCATGGCTCAGGACGTTCACAAGGGCCGCCACTCCGAGGTGGACTTCATGAACGGCCTGATCTGCAGCAAGGGCCGCGAAACGGGCGTCCCCACTCCCTTCCACGACGCCATAGTGGACACCATGCACGGCATAGACGACGGCTCCCTGAAACCGGACCCGTCCAACGTGGACATTATTATGAAGGGCGTGGGGTTGTAGGAGCCGGGCCACTCAGCCAGGGGAGACACCAGTTTGCCAGGAGGTGGTTCCCATGTTCATCAAGGTTGAACCGGCCGGGTTCTTCATGTACACGGTGCAGTTGATCTTTGACCCCGCCAGTCCCGACTCGGAAGACCAGGAAGTGCGGGACTACCTGACTGACCATGAACTGGAGCCCCGCTACCAGTACCAGATTGAGCAGGACGGACGCCCCTGCGACGTCCTGCAGTTTGGCGGCTGCTACCTGGGTCGCCACTTGCAGACCGTAGGCCAGATTCAACGCCACGCGGTGGAGGTGGAACTGGTAACCGCCGAGGTTGAAGCCCACCTGGCAGCCTTGGCTCTACCCCAATTGGAGGCTGCCGAGTCCGAAGACGGGGCCAAGCGTCGGGAGACGGTGGACGCCCTGGTATCCGAGCTGCACAATGAGTCGGCATTCCAGCCCGACGAGAATGGCGAACTGGCGGTTGCCCTGGACCGGGACGCGGTCAGGGCGGCGGCGCTGCGGGTGCTGGGGAGAGAATGATCTCTTGCTCCCTTCCTGTCTGACCCTTGGTGCTTGCGGCTGAAATCGCCTGTGGCTGCCGTCCCCTACCGCCGGTAACTGTACCCCTCCGGCGTCCGATCGCAGTTAAGCCTGCGGTTCAGGTGGAGGCCTTCCAGGACAAACTCCGTGGCGGAGGCCTGGAGCTCGGGGCGGGGGTCGTCGGTGAGGCGGGCCACCGCCTCGGTCAGCCCTTCCACGCCTGACGCCATGGTCGGGTATTCTTCAGCCGGTTTTTCGCTGCCCGTTTCGGCCTGGCTGCCCAGGTCGAAGGCGGTTACCACGTCCTCCAGGGAATCCACGTCGAAGTAGCGGCCGAAGACGCGCAGAACGGCCCGCTTGGTCAAATCCTCCATAACCCGGTCCTCGCGCCCCTCCTCGAAGGTCTCCAGTTCTATCTTGCCGCCGAAGGAAGCGGAGATATAGGGCAGGTCGCTGATGCGGGGGCAGGCCACCGTGTCGCCGGATTTGATGGCGCGGCGGACGGCGTTGCTGAGCAGGGTCTCGTAATTGGCAATTGAGACTCGGACGCTTACGCCCGAGCGCTGGTTGATCTCGTTGCTGTTGCGGGCCTGGGCGGTAATTTCGGCCAGTATCTCTTTAATGTACTGGGGGACGACCAGGTTGTCCTCGTCCATGAAGCGGGCCCGCTCCTGGTCCATAATGGTGATCTCTTCCTCGATGTGGCGGGGGTAGTGGGTGTGAATCTGGGAGCCGTACCGGTCCTTGAGGGGGGTTACGATGCGGCCGCGGTTGGTATAGTCCTCGGGGTTGGCCGTGGCTACCACGTAAACGTCCAGGGGCAGCCGTATGCGGTAGCCCTTGATCTGCACGTCCCGCTCCTCCATCAGGTTGAAGAGGCCCACCTGGATACGCTCGGCCAGGTCGGGCAGTTCGTTGATGGAGAAGATTCCCCGGTTGGTGCGGGGCACCAGGCCGTAATGGATGGCCAGTTCATCGGACAGGTGGCGACCCTCAGCCACCTTGATGGGGTCGATCTCGCCGATGAGGTCGGCGATGGAGATATCGGGGGTGGCCAGCTTTTCCGAATAGCGGTCCTCGCGACCGATCCATTCGATGCCCGTGTTGTCGCCGGTTTCGGCCACCATGTCGCGGCAGGCCTGGCAGACGGGGTTGAAGGGGTCGCAGTTAATCTCGCACCCGGCAGTCTTGGGGATGGCCTCGTCCAGCAGGTTGACCAGGCTGCGGATGAGGCGGGACTTGGCCTGCCCCCGCTCGCCCAGGAGGATAACGTCCTGGCCGGCCAGGATTGCGTTTTCCAGCTGGGGGATGACGGTGTCCTCGAAGCCGACGATGCCCGGGAATACGACTTCCTCGGCCCGCATCTTGGCCACCAGGTTGTTGCGCATCTCCTCGCGCACCGGAGTCACCCGATAGCCGCTGTCTCGCAACTCGCCGATGGTTTCGGGCCGATTGGCGCCCAGTTGAGCCAGTGAGGTCATCGTCTCCCTCCGTGATGAAACAAGGGAATGTAGATATAAAACCGCCCGGCTAGTATAGCACAGGGGGGATTGCCCTCACGCCCTCGGCCCTTGTGGGCCTGGGAGAATAGCCTTCAACAGGCTCAGGATGAGCGGGTGCTGTCAGGCAGGCACAAAGCTGGCATTTTTAGTGTTCCGCGCCATTTTGGGCCGTTTTGGGCCGTTTCGTATTTGAGAGCGGGGGCAGGCAGCGGTGAAACGGGCGGAATTGTGGCCCGGAACCGCTGGATGTCCTATCTGAGTTCTCGCTTTTCCCGGGCCACTTTGGGCCGTTTTGGGCCGTTTTGGGCCACTTGGGGGGCCTCGCCCCTCTCGCCCCCACCCTGGATTCCGGATCAAGTCCGGAATGACGGGTTGCCCCCTATCATGGATCAAGTCAGGGATGACGGATTGCCCCGAACGGGTTGCCCCTTACCATGGATCAAGTCAGGGATGACCGGATTGCCCCGGACGGGTTGCCCCCTACGATGGATTGGTTCCTTACGTGGTGGCGAACCAGCGGGCCCAGAGCAGGGACAAGTCGGGCTTCGGTTCCAGGGGCGGCAGTTCCCGCGTCAGCAGATTGTCGTACTTGCTCTCCCAGACCCAGGGCAGCAGGTCCTGTACCATGCGGCGGGCTTCGGGTATCTCTCCCGCTTCCCTGACCTTGTCCAGGTAGTTGTGCAGGCGAATCCAGGTGGTGAGCCGGAAGCCCTGGTCGGCAATGCGGCGGATAATCTCCAGGGGCTTAGGGGGTTCCTGCCGGTCGGCGACGGCGCGGGCGTAGTCGTGCTGGACCTGTTCGGTGACCCGGCGCATTCGGTAGATGGTAAGTTCCCGGTGGTACTTGCGCTGGAGGGCGCGGATTTCTCTTTTGATTTCGCTGAGGGTCCTCATGGTTGGCTCCTTTGATTGATTTTCCACGAATCTACACGAATGCTCACGAATGAATTTTTTGAAAAGTGTCCCATTTGGTCCCATTCTGTCCCATTCTTGGTCTTGACTTGTCACCCTGGTCCTTACGTTTTTGACAAGGAAGAAGGGTTTCTGAGGGCGGGAGTATTGCATTTCGGGGGGGCCTTTGACCGCAGAGACGCTGAGGGTGCGGAGTTTCGCAGAGATGGCTGGTGTAGGGCTGGGGCAACTGTGTCTCTGTGGTAAACGGCGATTGGGTCATGGTTTTATGGTGGAGATGGGTTATGCAGGGTGGCAAGGGGGTGGTGTCAGTGGACGGGGCAGGTGGAAGGATTGAAATGAAGCGGGGGCGCACAGCCATGCGCCCCCGCGGCAACCCGTTTGAATGCCGATCGCTACGCGAATATGCCCAGGGGGTTGAGGGAACGGGGGGCGTCGGTAACGTCCATTTCCTCTACCCGCTTCATGAAGTTGACCACCAGGTAAGTGAGGGGCGTGGCGACGGCTTCGTAGAGAATCTTCACGATCCATTGGGCCAGGGCAGCGCCCAGGAGGGCGGTGCCGGACCAGTCGCCGAAGACGCCGAAGGCGATGAAGATAAAGATGAAGGAATCGAGGCCCTGTCCCACAATGGTGGAGCCGATGGTGCGGACAAAGAGGAGCCTACCCTGCATCTTGTACTTGAGCAGCGCCAGCACGGTGGAGTTGGAGAACTCGCCCACCAGGTAGGCGATGAAGGAGGCCACCACGATGCCGGGGACCAGTCCCAAGATGCGGCTGTAGGAACCCTGGTCCGACTCGCCCCAGAAAAAGGCGCCGGGAAGAAGGCCGGTCAGCCACAGGGCAATCACGACCAGCAGGTTCATCGCGAACCCCAGCCAGATAACGCCCCGGGCCACGCGGAAGCCGTAGACCTCCGTCAGCACGTCGCCGACGATGTAACTGATGGGAAAGATGATGATGGAGGCGGGCAGAATTACTGCCGGATCCCCGAACCACTGGATGGGCAATATGGTGATGGGCTTAACCGCGATGATGTTGGAGGTAATCAGCACGGTGATGAAGAGGGCCACCACAATTATGAACGAACCGGTGAATCGCATTAGGGCCTCCCGTTTAATGAGTGCGACGCCAGGGTACAGGTACGACGGACAGAAAGGCCGGGGTTTATTCCCCCGGCGCCGTATACTCCACTGACACTTCAGTGTGGATGCCACCCCGGACCTTGTAGTCCAGGCTTATTCTCATGCGATTGGGACTGCAGCAGGCCACCAGATCCTGCAGGATACGGTTGACGGCGTGCTCCTGGACAATACCGACGTCGCGGAAGGAGAGCAGGTAATATTTGAAGGATTTAAGCTCGATGCAGCTTTCCCCGGGGACATAGGTTATAGTCAGGGTCCCGTAGTCGGGCAGGCCGGTCCAGGGGCATACGGCGGTGAACTCGTCGGTGTCAATGACCACCTCCGTTTCCTGGCCGGGATACTCGTACTGGAAGGCCATCAGGCACTCGGTGTCGATGGCAGAATCCTGGCGGATGGCTACCCTGGAGTCCAGGCTCTCGTATTGGTTCTTGAGTTCAGGAATCGTCGCCATAAGGCTCACCTCTCCCTGCGGTATTGGGCGTTGGATTAATTGAAATATATTAGATTTGTTTAGGGTATGTGTCAAAAGGGTTGATGGTCTTGTACTGAATTAAAAGGCTTACCGCCGCCGCAAATGGCTGCTGAAATTTACCCTTGCCTTTACGAAATCGGCAGTTATAATGACGCTCATCAAAATCCGCATGGAGGAATAGACAAAATGGCAGATTATGCGCATCCCGAATCCCTGGTGAGCACCGAGTGGGTGGCGGAACACGGCAGCGATGCCAACGTAAGGCTGATTGAGGTGGACGTGGACACCGCCGCCTACGAGCAGGGCCACATCGCCGGCGCCGTGGGCTGGAACTGGCAGAGCCAACTGCAGCAGTCGGTACGCCGCGATCTGCTGAGCAAGGAAGAGATGGAAGGACTCCTGGGCGGTTCGGGCGTAAGCAACGACACGACCGTGGTGGTGTACGGCGACAACAACAACTGGTTCGCCGCCTGGGCCTTCTGGCAGATCCGGTACTACGGCCACGGCGACGTTAAGCTTATGAACGGCGGCCGGGCCAAGTGGGAAGCCGAGGGGCGCCCGATGACTACCGATGTTCCCAGCTACGCTGCCACCAATTACACCGCCAAGGACCCGGACGAGAGCATCCGCGCCTACCGGGACCAGGTGCTGGCCGCCGTGGGGGCCGGCAACACCGCCCTGGTGGACGTACGGTCGCCGGCGGAATTCAGCGGTGAACTGCTGGCGCCGCCCAACCTGCCCCAAGAAGGCTCCCAGCGGGGCGGGCATATCCCCGGCGCCGCCAACATCCCGTGGGGCCAGGCGGCCAACGAGGACGGCACCTTCAAGTCGGCCGACGAACTGGCCGCGCTGTACGGCGGTCAGGGCGTAGACGGCAACAGGGATACCATCGCCTACTGCCGCATCGGCGAGCGGTCGTCCCACACCTGGTTCGTGCTGACGCAGTTGCTGGGCTACGAAAACGTCCGCAACTACGACGGTTCCTGGACGGAGTGGGGCAGCATAGTAGGGGCGCCGATAGAGAAGCCGTAGCCCCGCCCGCTATTGAACATGGATGGACAGGATTGACAGGATGGGGTTGATGTCCTGTTGATCCTGTTCTTTTTGTTTGCCCTCTTGGAGCGAAAGATGACGCTTTACCTGGTTTCGTGCGTTAGCCGGAACCTGGCGGTGCCGTCGATGGCTAGAGACGATTATACTGGTCTTATACCCCAGTGACCCCGCGATTGCGTGGAGTATGTAGAGCGGGAGGTAGAGATGAACTGGCAAGACTGTCCGGCGGTGGAACAACACCCCGATGTTGTTAGCGGAGCCTGGGTATTCAAGGGGACCAGAGTACCGGTTCATGCCCTCTTCGAGAACCTGGAGGACGGCGCCACCGTAAAGCAGTTCGTCAAATGGTTTGACGGGGTGGAAGAGTGGCACGTCAAGGCCGTATTGGAGCACGAGGCGATGCAATTGCAGAAGGAAAGGGCGCGCTGAAGATACTTTTCGACCAGGGGACGCCACTGCCGCTGCGAAGAAGTCTGACCGGCCACACAGTTGACATCCCCAGCAGGAAAGGATGGTCAAGACTGCGAAACGGCAACCTGCTGGATGTGGCAGAACAGGAAGGCTACCAAGTCCTTATTACTACGGACCAGAGCCTTCGATATCAACAGAACTTGGCACATCGCAGCGTCTCTATAATCGTTTTAATGAAGGCCTCGTGGCCTCGGATAAGGCGCCATGCTCAAGAAATAACTGATGCCGTGGACTCAATAGATCCCGGACAGGTAGTGGAAATCGAAATCGGCTGAGCGGCACTGAATTCCCCCTAAAACTCCACGTTCTTTGGCGTTCTTGGAAAGGGAATGATGTCGCGGATGTTCTGCATGCCCGTGGCGAATTGGACGGTGCGCTCGAAGCCCAGGCCGAAGCCGGCGTGGGGGACGGTGCCGTAACGGCGCAGGTCCAGGTACCACCAGTAGTTCTCCGCGTCCAGCCCCGACTGCTTCATTCGCTCCAGCAGCACGTCCTCCCGTTCCTCGCGCTGGCTGCCACCGATGATTTCGCCGATGCGGGGCACCAGCACGTCCATGGCCCGCACCGTCTCTCCGTCGTCGTTCAGGCGCATGTAGAAGGCCTTGATTTCCCTCGGGTAGTCGGTTACCACCACCGGCCGGCCCACCCGCTTCTCGGTTAGGTACCGTTCATGCTCCGATTGCAGGTCCAGGCCCCAGGAGACGGGGAACTCGAAGGACTCACCGGAGCTTTCCAGCAGCCGGACGGCCTCGGTGTAGGTCATGCGCTCGAAGCTGGAGTTGATGATTCCCTCCAGGGTCTCGATGGCGGAGGTGTCGTACCACCGGTTGAAGAAGGCCATGTCTTCGGGGCACTGTTCCAGGGCCTGGCTGAAAATGTACTTCAGGAAGTCCTCGGCCAGTTCGGCCAGGCCGTCCAGGTCGCAGAAGGCAACCTCCGGTTCCACCATCCAGAACTCGGCCAGGTGGCGGGAGGTGTTGGAGTTTTCGGCGCGGAAGGTGGGGCCGAAGGTGTAGACGTCGGACAGGGCCAGGGCGAAAATTTCGGCCTCCAGCTGCCCACTGACGGTCAGGTAGGTGGGCTGGCCGAAGAAGTCCTCGCTGTTGTCCACCAGGCCGTCGCGGCGGGGCGGGTCCTGCAGGTCCAGGGTGGTAACCCGGAACATGGAACCGGCGCCTTCCGCGTCGCTGGCGGTGATCATGGGCGTCTGGATGTACTGGAAGCCCCGCTGCTGAAAGAAGCTGTGGATGGCGTAGGCCATGGTATTTCGTACCCGGGCCATGGCGCCGAAGGTGTTGGTGCGGGGTCTCAGGTGGGCGATTTCCCGCAGGAACTCCAGGGTGTGCCGCTTTTTCTGGAGGGGGTATTCCTCCGGGTCGGCGTGGCCCAGGATTTCCAGGCGGGTGGCCTTGATTTCGTACTTCTGGTTCCTGCCCTCGGATTCCACCAGCTCGCCCACGGCCCTTACGCTGCAGCCCGTGCCCAGGGACTCCACGAGGGCGAAGTCGGGAGAAGACGGTTCCACCACAATCTGCAGGTCGGTAAGGGTTGAGCCGTCGCTGATCTGGATGAAGGAAACCGCGCCGGAGGAACGTCGGGTTTTGACCCAGCCCTGGACCAGCACCTCGCCGCCGGGTGTCTCGCGGTTGAGGATGTCCTTGACCCTGGTACGCTGCATAGCAATGCCTCCTGCAGGCCCATTTAGTCCGATTCTAGCATTGAGGGACGGGGAGGGAAAGCAGGGGGCCAACGGTCAACCGGTGCAATTGGTTGCTGAAATACTGCCCGAACGCTATTATTATTGCCGGCGACGGGCGGATTGTGGGCCAGACCTTCTTTAAGCCATTGGCGCCGTCGGCCCATCCTGCGGCATCGCCGTTTGCCTCAATTATCCGGGAGTTGATATTGCGTCGCATGTACCTGGACCTGCATAGCCACTCGGTTTCCTCTGATGATTCCCGGGCCACCGTTGAACAGTACGTGAAATGGGTACAGGTGCTCCGCAACAAGCGGGGCTGCACCATCGACGGCTTCGTCCTCACCGAGCACCGCAAGTTCGACTTCGACAAGGACTACTCCCAGCTTGCCGCCGAGTACGATGTCCTGATTATGAAGGGGTCGGAACTGGATACTTGCTACGGTCACGTGCTGGTGTACGGAGTTACGGAAGGACTGGCGAAGGACATTGACCTGGGCGACGTAAAGATGGACGCGCGGGAGTTGATGAAAGCCGCCCGCCACCACGGGGCAATAGCCGTTCCCGCCCACCCGGGCCGCTTCGGGATTGGGTTGGTGGACTACATGGAACAGGGGGAGACCTTCCCGGGCCTGAACATAGTGGAACGCCTGAACGGTGGCAGCCGGGCCGGGGAGAACGAACGGGCCGACGTGCTGTGCCGGGAGCAGAACTACCAGGGCACCGGCGGCAGCGACGCCCACCTGGCCAGCCACCTGGGAGCCTGCATGACCTCCTTCCCGGCCGACATTCGCAACGAACGGCAGTTGGTGGATGCCCTGCTGTCCGGCGATTTTAGTCCGGTGTGGCTGAAGGAGACCCAAGAGTAACCGGCGCTGTTTTCCCGTAATGACAAGTGGTAAGGCTGCGTGGGCGGGTTTGAAACCCGCCCCTACAGATTGCAGTCAACCTGAACTTTAGCGAAACCATTTGACCACGGCGGACAAGGCCGCTCAGGAGATTCCCATGACAATGGAACTGGAATACAACCGGGACTTGTACGGCGTGGAGCACGAGGCGGGGCCCTTTGAGATCACCGCCGACCTGATCCAGATTTTCAACCGCAGCATCGGCGAGACCAATCCCATGTTTACCGACGCGGCCACGGCCCAGGCGGCGGGTCATTCCGGTGTGCTTGCCCCGCCCACGCTGGTTACCATGCTGGTCCGCAATGTCGAGCTGCCGGACATAGAGCTAAAGTTTGGCGTCATGCGGTTCCACGCGGGGCAGCGAGTCCAGTCCCGCACGCCCATCGTGGCCGGGGACAGCCTGATGGCATCGTCCCACCTTAAGGAGGTCTACCCCAAGACGGGGCGCAGCGGCACCATGGTCTTCACGGTGTGGGAGACCACCTTCACCAACCAGGACGGGGTGGTGGTGGCCGACGTGCAGGAATCCTACGCATCCAGGGAGTGACGCAAGCAATGGCAGACCGTAACGGCCCCTTCTTTGAAGACATGGATCTGGGCGACGAGATTGGCCCGGTGGAACTGGTGGCCACCGACGAGAACGTCGCTACCTTCTGCGAACTGTGGGGCAACCCCATGCCCAACCGGTTCACCAGCCAGGAAATAGCCGAAAAGTCAGGACTTCCCGGCCCCATAGTCCCCGGCGTAATGAGCATGGCCATTATGAGCCAGGCCCTTACCGACTGGGCCGGACCGGAATCACTGAAGGACCTGGACCTGGTATTCCGCCAGCCGATACCCCACAACAAGCCCCTGCTCATCTCCGCCACGGTAACGGATACCCGCCAGGAGGATGGGGAGAACCTGGTGGAGTGCGACGTGCTGATGATGGGCGAGGCCGGGGAACGGTACGTGGGCGGCACAGCGCTGATTTCCCTGCCCAGCAGCGGGGAGTGACTGCCTCTTCGCCAAGAAACAAGGAGCAACGTGATGGCAATGTCAAACGTTGATTGGTGGGACCCACCCAAGAAAATAATGATTAGGCTGGAGCCCCATCAGATCAAGCGCATGCCACTGGGCCACGATACCTTTATCGTAATGGAATTCGGAGGACGTCAATTCGATGCCCTGATTCCTACTTCCACTATCGTGGACAACAAGTATGCGCCTGCCACCCTGGCGGGAAAGAACGGCGACAGGATCATAGTTTATTTCCCGATAAGCAACGAGGGACGCCCCACCTGGCTGCTGACAGAGTCGGAACTGGAGAGCATCACTGCCTGACGGCCAGTGGTACCAGTATCTTCATCAGGAGAGAGCATGATTCTGTCAGACCTCCAGATACGGGAAGCCTTGGAGGCCGGCGACCTGGCAATAGCTCCTTTTGATGTGGGCAGAGGCGCCATACAGCCGGCATCAATTGACCTGCGCCTGGGACCTACCATATCCGATCTAGGATCCAACCCGGTTGAAGGTATATACATCGATCCAAACAAGCTGGATGTGAACGGCTTTATACGTTCTCAAGCGGAAACCATAGACCTCAACAGGGAACCTCTGTTCCTGGGTCCGAGGCAGTTTGTTATCGGGGCTACTTTAGAGTATATATCCTTGAGTTCTGGACTAGGCGCCAGGGTGGAAGGCAAAAGCAGGCTGGCAAGGCTGGGTGTAGGAGTCCACGTCACGGCGCCCAAAATAGACCCCGGTTTCTCAAATCATATTACCCTGGAAATATTCAACCTGGGGCCCTGGACAATCATACTTCAGAATGAAATGGAAATCTGTTCCTTGATTCTGGAACCCCTGGGACAACCGGCTTCGAGAGGATACGAGGGCGCGTTTCAAGGTGGCAGTTGATTCGATGAAGGCAAACTTGACCGATAGGCATCTCAAGACTAGAGAAGGCTAGAAGCGAAAGCAGCTATAAGCGCTCCGTCTCCAACGAGGGAAAACAGCGAGGTAAGAAAATGTACAACCTTACCGGCAAAGTAGCAGTTGTAACCGGCGCTGGCGGACGCCACGGCATTGGTCGGGCCATTGCCACCCGCCTGGCCCGGGAGGGCGCCGACGTGGTGGTTACCGACATCCCGGAATCCGTAACCGCCATCCGCGCCGAGGACCGGGCCGACGGGTGGGAGGGTCTGTCCAGCGTGGTCAGTGAAATTGAAGCCGAGGGGAGGCAGGCCCTGGGCATCTTCTCCGACGTTTCCGACAGCGCCCAGGTGGACGATATGATCAAGCAGGCGCTGGACCGGTTTGGCAAGATTGACATCCTGGTCAACAACGCCGGTTCCCGCCCCGGCCGCGACCGGGTCCTGGTGGTCGACCTGGAGGAGGACGCCTTCGACGAGGTGATGCGGGTCAACGTCCGCGGCACCTACCTGTGTTCGCGGGCCGTGGCCCGGCACATGGTGGCCCGGGGTGGTGGCGGGAAGATTATCATCATCTCCTCCGGCGCGGGAAAGCGGGGTATCGCCCGCTACGCCGTCTACTGTGCTTCCAAGTTTGCCCTGGTGGGATTCACCCAGGCCCTGGCCCAGGAAATGGCGGCCCACAAGGTCAACGTCAACGCCATCTGCCCCGGCCTGGTGGACACGGAACGGGTGGACTTCATCGCCGCCGCCCTGGCCGCCGAGGGAGAGTCCGCCGAAGAACACCGGGCATTGATGGTGCAGGAAAGGTCCACCCGGGTGCCCATGGGCCGCATTGCCCAGGGCGGCGACATCGCCAACATGGCCGCCTTCCTGTCGTCCGCCGAGTCGGACTACGTTACGGGCCTCTCCATCAGCGTCTCCGGCGGCTCGGAGATGAACTAGCATTTAGTCCACGAATTCCCACGAATAGACACGAATGCTATTTGCTTACCTCCATTAGTGAATTTTCGCGTCTATCAGTAGAGAAATAGGAATAAACCATGCCGCTGGAACGCGCCGACGTTGAACACATTGCCGCCCTGGCCCGCATCGGGTTGTCTGAAGACGAGATAGCCACCTTCCAGGAACAGCTTTCCAACATCCTGGACCAGTTCGAGTTGCTGCGGCAGTTGGACACCAGTGCGGTGGAACCCACCGGCCACGCGGTGGAGCTGAACTCGGTAATGCGGGAAGACGAACCGGAAGAATCGCTGAGCGCCGAGGATACGCTGCTGAACGCCCCCCGCCGGGAGGGCGACCTGTTCCGGGTTAAGGCGGTGCTGGAGGAATAGAGTCCCTTGGCTGAACTATGGCAACTGACTTTGCACGAGGCCCGGGCCGGACTGGACGCCGGGTCTTTCAGCGCCGTGGAACTGGCCCGCGCCTGCTTTAACCGCATCGGGCAAGTGGAGGAGCGGGTCAAGGCCTACGTCACCCTGACGGAGGACCACGCCCTGCAACAGGCGGAAGCGGCGGACCAAGCCCTGGCGGAGGGTCGCGGCGGGCCAATGACCGGCATCCCGGTGCAGGTAAAGGACCTGATCTGCACTAACGGCATCCGGACCACCTGTTCGTCCCGGATGCTGGAAAACTTCGTGCCGGTATACGATGCCACGGTCTGGGCGAAGTTGTCGGCCCAGGGCGCGGTGCTGCTGGGCAAAGGCAACATGGACGAATTCGCCATGGGATCGTCCTGCGAGAATTCCGCCTTCTATCCCACCCATAATCCCTGGGATCTGGGACGGGTGCCCGGCGGCAGCAGCGGGGGAGCGGCGGCGGCGGTGGCCGCCGACGAGGCCATCTTTGCCCTGGGTTCCGACACCGGTGGCAGCATCCGCCAGCCGGCGTCCCTGTGCGGCGTGGCGGGTCTCAAGCCCACCTACGGGCGGGTCAGCCGGTACGGTCTCATTGCCTTCGCGTCTTCCCTGGACCAGATCGGGCCCGTGGGCAAGGACGTAACCGACTGCGCCATTACCCTGAACGCCATCGCCGGCTACGACCCCAGGGATTCAACGTCCCTGAACCTGCCCGCCACCGACTTTACCGCCGGGCTAACCGGCAACATTAAGGGTATGAGGCTGGGCATTCCCGGGAGTATTTCGTGGAGGGGATGGAGCCGGGGGTGCGGGACGCAGTAGAGGGCGCGATCAAGGAAATTGAAATCCTGGGCGCATCGGTGGAACCGGTGTCCCTGCCCACCACGGAGTATGCCCTGGCCTGCTACTACATCATCGCCCCATCGGAATGTTCGGCCAACCTGGCCCGCTACGACGGGGTCAAGTTCGGGTACTCCTACCAGGACACTCCCGACATGTGGGAAGCCATGGAGACCACCCGCCAGCAGGGTTTCGGTCCGGAAGTGAAGCGGCGGATAATGCTGGGCGCCTACGCCCTTTCCGCCGGCTATTACGACGCCTACTACCTGAAGGCCCAGCAGGTTCGGACTCTCATTCGCCAGGACTTTAGCCGGGTCTTCCAGCAGGTGGACGCCCTGGTAACCCCCACGTCGCCGGTGGTGGCCTTCCCCATCGGCGAAAAGGCCGCCGACCCCGTGCAGATGTACCTGATTGACGTCTGCACCCTGCCCATCAACATCGCCGGGCTGCCGGCCATGTCGGTGCCCTGCGGCTTCTCCGAGGGCTTGCCGGTGGGTATGCAGCTGATCGGCCCCCATCTGTCGGAGGAACGGTTGCTGAACATCGCCTACGCCTATGAGCAGGCTACCGAGTGGCACAAGGCCAGGCCGGGGATTTAGGCTTCCGCCATGCTATAATCCAAAGACTATGTGGAGGTCTGAAATGAGCATTTTCCATTACCCCTTGGAAATCACCGGCCCCGACGCTAGCGAGTTCCAGGAGGTAGTGGCCCTAGTTGACACCGGCGCAACCTTCACCCAGATCCCCGCACCGTTGCTCAGACAATTGGGCGTCCAGCCCACCGAAACCGTCAGATTTCGCTTGGCCAACGGCTCGACCATACAGCGAGCCATCGGCGAGACTCAGGTCC
Organism: Dehalococcoidia bacterium; assembly: GCA_964291565.2. Lineage (GTDB taxonomy): Bacteria > Chloroflexota > Dehalococcoidia > Lucifugimonadales > UBA3495 > Bin22. Next base: position 1,869,867 of record OZ219949.1, on the reverse strand, counting down.
GCATCGAGGGCCAAATCGTCAACACCGTGGTTGTATTTGGAGATGAAGGCGCGGATGCACTGCTGGGCGTCTACACCCTGGAGCGAGCCCTCCTGGCGGTTGACCCCGCGGGCCAGCGCCTAATCCCCACCGACGCCTTGCTCGTGTAGCCTTTAATGGGGCGGCTCCGAGGTATTTGTCCTTCCATCCTACCGCCCGTGTCCAACAATGCAACTCACTGCCCGGGGTGAGCAGCTAACCTGTCAACGTTTCCCTGACTAAAGACATCACCTCAGCTATCGGAATATCCACAAGGCCCCCATTAGGCGAAGAAAAGGCCGTCGTGCTCCCCTTCTGTTAAAGAGGAAGGAATGGCATGAGAGGTCTGTGAGGCCAGGGCTTTGCCACTACCCTCCGCTAAGGGCCCAACCATGATCACCCGTTTCCTTGCGTCCCTCTCCTGGATGAACCGGGATGCCAGGCTGATAACCCTGGCGAGGGGGATCCGCACCTTTTCGCAAAGCTTTATTTCCGTCATCATTGCCATCTACCTGGCGGAACTGGGTTTCAGCCTGGTGCAGATTGGGGCAGTCCTAACCGTGGGGGTTGCCGGAGTTTCCTTCTTTGCGCTGGTCGTGAGCATAGCCAGTGAAAGGGTGGGGCGGCGGCGTCTCCTGGTCGTCTTCTCCCTGCTGGCGGCGGCGGCGGGACTGGCTATGTACTTCACCGAAGCCTTCATCCCGCTGCTGATCATCGCCTTCCTGGGAAGCCTGTCCACCGGCGGTGGTGGCGGTGAAAGCCCGGCCCAGCCCCTGGAAGTAGCCATTCTCCCGGATACCGGCCCTCCGGAAAGACGCACCGATATTTTCGCCGTCTACAGCATCGTTGCCCGCACCGGCACCTTCCTGGGGGCGCTGGCCGCCGGCTTTCCGATCTTGCTGCAGGAAAGTCTGGGCCTGTCCCTCCTGTCGTCCTACCAGGCAATGTTCCTGGGCTTTGCCCTGTGCCAGTTGGCCGGGGCAGGACTGTATCTCTTCGTCTCGTCGGAAGTGGAAGGAGCCAGCATCCGACAGCAGTGGCAAAACCCTTTGAAGCTGCCGTCGCGACGCCGGATTTTTACTTTGATCTCCCTGTACAGCGTGGATACATTCACCACGTCCATGGTGATGCAAAGCCTGGTGGCCTACTGGTTCTACACCAAATTCGGGTTGACGGTGGAATCGCTGGCCCTGGTGTTCTCCCTCTCCCACCTGTTGACGGCATCTTCCCTGTGGATATCGGCCAAGATAGCCAACAAGATTGGCCTGCTGAACACGATGGTATTCACCCACATACCGTCCAGTTTCTTTCTGCTGGCCGCGGCCTTCGCTCCCACGGCCACCCTGGCCATCGTGTTCTGGCAATGCCGAGCCTTCCTGAGCCAGATGGATGTTCCCACCCGGGACTCGTACAACATGGCAGTGATCAATCGGGAGGAACGGGTTGCCATGGCCAGCATCAACATGGTGACTCGCAGCGCCGCGGGGGCAGTAGGCCCTTCGGTAACCACGGCCATCTGGAACATAACCGCTGCCTGGGCGCCGCTGGTGGGCTCGGCGGTTCTGAAGATTGGATATGACCTGTCGCTCTATTTCATGTTCCGCAACGTCCGGCCGCCGGAAGAAGAGGAACGGCGACGGAACCGGCAGCAGGGGTAGAACTCATTTGCTCCACGCTATCGTACTTCAACAAGCTCGCTGGCGGTCTCTTCTACTTCAAAGCTGAGGCAGGTCTTTCCGGAGTTCGAGATTCCCGCCCTCGCTGAAGCGACGGGTTGTCACAATGGCTGAAATCCAGACGGCCTGCTAACCGCGCCATTCCCAATTGACGTTGCCCCGGCATAAAGGTAGTATGACCGCAAACTGCGGGGCGGTAGTTTTGGGCTTTCAGGCATCCGTTTCGGCAATGCTCCGCAGACCCAAATACCAGGAGGAAATAGCTATGGCAGAAGTTTTCGGGTATGGCGATTTTCAGTACACCTTTGCGGAAGACTGGGCAAAGCTGCCCCAGGGGAAGCGCCTGCTGGAGTGCCCGGGCGTGGTCTGCGACTCGGAAGACCGGGTGTTCATTCTGACCCGCGGCGAAGACCCCATTATGGTCTTCGACAAGGACGGCAACTTCTTGCGTTCCTTCGGGCAGGGACTGTTCAGCAACCGCACCCACGGTCTCTACATCGCCCATGACGACTCCATCCTGGCCGCCGACGACGGCATCCACACCATCCAAAAGTTCACCCCCGACGGAGAGAAGGTGATGGAGATCGGCGAGCGCAACCATCCGGCCCCCCGCTGGAGCGGCCAGCCCTTCAACCGGCCCACATCGGCGGCAATCCGGCCGGCCAACGGCGACATCTACATTTCGGACGGGTACGGCAACTCCCGCATCCACTGCTACACCGGCGACGGCCAGTACAAGTTCAGCTGGGGCGAGCCGGGCATCGACGCCGGCCAGTTCATCCGCCCCCACAACATCGCCGTGGACGCCGACGACCGCATCCTGGTAGTGGACCGCGAGTGCCACCGGGTGCAGATTTTCGATCCGGAAGGCGGCTTCATCACCATGTGGAGCAACATCCACCGCCCAGACGCCATGGTGCTGTGGGACAACCACATCTACATTGGCGAGCTTAACGGCATGGGCGGCGTGGACGACGCCCCGGGTCTGGGCCACCGGGTAACCATCTACGACCTGGAGGGTAACCGGGTGGGAATGTTCGGCGCCAAGGAAGAGGGCGAAGGCGCGGGCCAGTTCATTGCCCCCCACGGCGTGGCGGTGGACTCCACCGGGGCCGTGTACGTAGCCGAGGTGTCCTACACCATCCGGGGCTCCCACATGGACCCGCCCCGGGAACTGCGCAGCTTCTCCAAGTACGAACGGGTTAGGTAGCATCCAAACCCTGCAATTAGTTGACTGCCGGAGGTTAGCCCTGTCTGTCCAGGGCTAACCTCCGGCCCTTTTTGGCACCGGTCGATCTGTCTCACCAAAGACGCTCTCGGATCGAAAAGCAGTTATAATACTGGCTGAGAGAGCTGGAATTTATGACTACCATCAACTCACAGGAAGATTTTTTGAGGGCTCTTCGGGAAAATCCCGAATGGCGCGAGGCAGTACGCGCGCTGATACTGGGCGAAGAGCTCTTGAACCTACCAGCCGCATTGCAGAGGTTATCTGATACGGTTGACCGGTTCGTTGCCCGGCAGGAACAGTTCAACGACGAGCAGCGCCAGTTCAACGATGAAATGCGGGAGTTCCGTTCAGACCAGACCCAGTTCAATAGTAATGCGGTGAATCGATTTGACCGAATGGAGAGCGATCTCTCGTTCTGGAAAAAGGACTACACCCAGAGAAGACTAGCAAGTCGATCTGAATCTATACCTTCCGACATGGGCATCGAGTTCTTGCGGAATATGACCTACGGGGAATTGACCAAGATTGCTGTGGCCGCAGCCGGAGGACAGGCCCTGTCCGATGACCTAAAGAGTTTCAGAGATGCTGATTTGGTCGTGATTGCACTCGATGACGGGACCACAAGGTACCTGGTTGTGGAGATTTCCTACACGGCCGACGAAAGAGACACCCGAAGGGCCATTCGAAATGCGCGCATCTTGGAAGAACAAACCGGTATTCCTTCAACACCCGTTGTTGCAAGCGTCAGAAACACCAATGAAGTCCAGGACATGGTAGTTTCAGGCCAAGTTTATTGGCACTATGTGCCTCCTCATGCGTTTTCAGATTGACTATGGTACTGGATTGCAAAGACTAGGGCCCGATTCACCTGAACCCTTTTCGAAAACCGCGAATTCTCCAACAAGGGGACCGATTTGACCGACACCGCCGCCGCCAACTGGAACAACATCTTCGAAGCCGTTGAAGCCCTGTACGACCTGGGCTGGACCGATGGGCTGCCCATATTGCCGCCCACTGCCGAGAAGGTGGCCGAGTTTTTGGCCACCGGGGGAAGGGACGGGGCGGAGGTTGTGGGCGAACTGCCGGAGCGGCGGCGGGAGATTACCGCCGAGAAGGTGGCCGCCAACGCTGTGATGGCCGGCTGCAGGCCCGAGTACATGCCCGTGGTGCTGGCCGCCACCGAAGCCATGCTGGCGCCACCCTTCAACCTGGTGGGGCCTTCGTCCAGCATGGGCGGCGCCGCCGTTCTGGTTATAGTCAATGGACCCATCGTTGGCGAGCTTGGCATCAACTCCCGCAACAACCTTTTCGGCCCCGGCAACCGGGCCAACTCCACCATCGGCCGGGCCGTCCGGCTCGTCCTGATGAACGCCTGCGCCGCCATACCGGGGCTGTACGACCGCAGCGTTATCGGACACCCCGGCAAGTTCAGCTACTGCATCGCCGAGGCGGAAACGGAGACCCACTGGACGCCCCTGCACGTGGAGCGGGGTTTCTCCGCCGAGCAGAGCGCCGTTACCGTCTTTGCTTCCGAGGCGCCCCGGCAGGTACGTTCCGTGGGCCACCCCGAGGCCATCCTGTACGCCATCGCCGACGTGGCATCGTCCCTGGGCACATCCCTGTCCACGTCCGGTTCGGTGGGCGACCCGGCGGCGGGCATCCGGCAGGGCGAGACGGTGGTCACCATTGCCGGCAACAGCAACCTGTGGCGGGACTGGACCAAGGCCGACGTTAAGGAGTACCTTTACAATCACATCCGCCGCTCGGTGGCCGACTTCAAGCGGGCGCAGGTGTTCCCCGGCGACGTGGAGCCGGGGGACGAGGAGCGAATGGTTCCCTTGACTGGCGGGCCGGATGACATTCTGCTGGTGTTCGCAGGAGGCGAGGAGTCCAACATGTCGTCGGTAATACCCAGCTGGGGGCCGAAGGTAGGTTCCACGTCGGTTACCAGGGAAGTGCGGCGGTAGTTGTGACGGAAGCTGATTTGTTGGTCGGATTTTTCTAACCGCAGAGGCACGGAGAACGCGGAGTTACGCAGAGGACTTGATAACCGTTTCAACAGGGAGGAGGGAACATGAGCGAATACACCCTGGTCAATCCCACCACGGAGCCGGTAACGCCGCCCTTTGACGGCGCGCCCCGCCTGCCCACCATGGCCGGAGCCAACGTGGGCATCATCGATGACAGCAAGCGCAACGCCGACGTGCTGCTCCAGGAACTGGCAGAGGTACTGCGGACCCGCTACGAAATCGGCGACGTCAAGTGGCACCGCAAGCCCAGCGCATCGCGTCCCGCCGACTCGGCGGCAATCGCGGCCCTGGCCACCGATTGCGACGCCGTGGTAATCGCCATCGGCGATTGAGGGTCCTGCAGCGCGTGCAGTGTGCACGACGGGATTCACGTGGAGAAGGCCGGTCTGCCTTCGGCCACCATCTGCACCGACCGGTTCATCCCCACGGCCAAGGGGATGGCCAAGATGTGGGGGGCCGAGGACTACCCAACCATCTTCACCGAGCACCCCATCGAAAACCTGGACCGGGACCAGCTTCGCCAGCGGGCCGAGGGCCTGGCCACGGAAGTGGTGACGATACTGACGGGGAGTTAGGATTCTCAATCCACGAACGGCCACGAATTTCCACCCATTAGTTGAGGCTAAGCAAGCCTTCCATGCCTGAGTGTGTCCATTCGTGGAGAAATGACTGCCCCCGCATATTCGGCGGCAGAAGGAGCGGAAGATGACCAGCAAAGTCGCAGCGGCAGTTCCTGGCCACCCGGATCCTGAGGTGGTACACCGGGCGGAGACGATTTTTGCCGAAATGGGGATTACGCCGCAGGAAGCCATTGCCATCTTTTATAAGCAGACCGCCCTTCATGGTGCTTTTCCTATAAGGGAGCTAATCCCCAACGAGGAGACTATGGATGCTATAGAAAGCGCCAGAAGCGGCGAAGCCACTACGAGGTATGAGAGTGTAGAAGCGGTGATGGCAGAGTTCCGGGATGCGCGAATTAGTCCTGACGACAAGATTTAAGCGAGACTTGCGCAGGATGTCCCGGAGGGGCAAATACCCGGACAAACTGCAGGCGGTCATAGAGAAGTTAGTTGCGAACGAACCCTTGGAACGCAGTTACCTGGCACATCGGCTGTCCAGTGACTTAGTCCCCTTTCACGAGTGCCACCTGGAAAACGATTAGCTCTTAGTCTGGGCTGAGGATGACCTTACCGTTACCTTGATAAGGACGGGCACTCACAGCGAGCTATTTAGATAGTCAAGACATCCAACCCGGAGGTTGTGAAAGATGCCAGATGCGGGCGAAATTTCAATGGAAGAGTTCAAGCTGATGGCGGACCGGGCAGGGCTGGGCATGAGCCAGGATGAACTGGATGCCCTGAAGCCCATTTATGAGCTTTACGCCGCCTACGCCCGGGAACTGCACACCCTGAGCTTTGGGGCCGAGGAAATGGTGGTGGAGTTCCACCCCGACTGGCCGGAAGCATAGTTCCGGTCCGCCGGATAACCCAAGTCTGCCATTGGAGGGCTACCTGATGTCCACTTCCGACACCCAACTCCACTACCTGAGCATCCGGCAGGCCGGAGAGCTGATCCAGAAGGGCGAGCTTTCCCCGGTGGAACTGACCCGCGCCTGCCTGGACCGCATCCAGGCCACCGACGAACGGCTCCATTCCTTCATCCTGCTGCTGGCCGACGACGCGCTGGCCCAGGCCCGCACCGCCGAGGCGGAGGTCCTGCGGGGCGCCTACAAGGGCCCAATGCACGGCATACCTTTTGCGCTAAAGGACCTGTACGACACCGCCGGAATCCGCACCACGTCCGGCTCCCAGGTGGATATTGACCGCGTGCCCACCGAGGACGCCACTACCACCGCCCGGCTTAAGGCGGCCGGCGGCATCCTGCTGGGCAAGCTGGCCATGCACGAATTCGCCCTGGGCGGCCCCGACTGGACCACCCCCTTCGAGCCGGCCTGCAATCCGTGGAACCTGAACCACATCACCGGAGGCTCCAGCAGCGGCTCCGGCTCGGCGGTGGCGTCGGGCCAGTGCCTGGGCGCCCTGGGTTCCTGCACCGGCGGCTCCATCCGGGGACCCGCTTCCCTGTGCGGCATCGTGGGCCTGAAACCCACCTACGGGCGCGTCAGCCGCTTCGGTGTGGTAACGCTTAGCTGGTCTCAGGACCACGCCGGCCCCATGACCCGCACGGTGGAGGACACGGCCTACATGCTCCAGGCCATTGCCGGCCACGACCCGAAAGACCCCACGTCCAGCCAGGCGCCGGTGCCGGACTATTCCCGCTCACTGCGGGAGGACATCCGGGGCGTGAGGATCGGCCTGCCCCGCCACTATTTCTTTGCCGAGGACCCCGGTGTCAGCCCCGAAGTGGTGGCCAGGGTGGAGCAGGCGGTGAGTGTGCTGGAAGAACTGGGCGCCCAGGTCGAAGAGGTAACCATTCCCAGCCTGGACCACGTGCGGGCGGCCAACTCCGTGATTATGGTCAGCGAGGCCTTCGCCTACCACGAGCCCAACCTGAAGACCCGCCCCCAGGAGTTTGGCGAAATTGTCCGGGGCAGGTTCCGCATCGGCGGACTGATGAGCGCGTCGGACTATCTGCAGGCCCAGCGGGTACGCACCTGGGCGCGGCGGGACTTTGCCGAGGTAATGAAGACGGTGGACTTCCTGGTAACGCCGACCATGACCCAGCCGGCGGCGGCCTTCGAGGGGTACGACCCCACCTTCACGGTGCGGGGCAAGAGCTTCACCGCCCCCTTCAACGTAACGGGCCTGCCCGCCATATCCATACCCTGCGGCTTCACCGAGAACGGGCTGCCCATCGGTATGCAGATTGCCGGAAAGCCCTTCGACGAGCCCGGCGTCATCCAGGCAGCCTACACCTACCAGCAGGCCGCCGGGTGGCACGAACTCAGGCCGCCGGTGTAGTCGGGCAATCAGGTTGTCCAAAGGCTATCAGTGCAGGGGTGAATCGCGAATCGCCCCTGCACTTCAGGCAATCAGAGTCGGGGCCGGGCGAATCGCAGATTTCGCACCGGCCCCGGCTTAGTCTTCCATTTCCACGATCATCTCAATCTCTATGGGCATATTGCCCGGGAGGGTGCTCATGCCCACGGCGGAGCGGGCGTGGTACCCCTTCTCCCCGAACAGGTTGACCAGCAGATCGGAGGCCCCATTGGCCACCTGGGGGGTCTGGGTAAACTCCGGCGCGGCATTGACCATGCACAGCAGTTTGACCACCCGCTTCACCTTGTCCAGGTCGCCAATCTCGCCCTTCAGGTTGGACAGCAGGTTCAGCATGGTCAGACGGGCGCAGTCGTAGCCCTGCTCAATGGAAATTTCCGCTCCCAGCTTACCCACGTGGAGCAGGCCGCCGTCGGGCAGGCCGGGGCCCGTACCCGCCGTGTATACCAGGTTTCCCGTTCGCACCGCCGGTACAAAGTTGCCCACCGCCGAGCGGCGGGGCTCGGTTAGCTGGTAACCCATCTCGTTCAGCTTCTTTTCGATTTCCGGCATAGTCTTTCTCCTGTTCAGATTGTCAGGGCGGATTTGCAGGGCTGGTCAGGGCAGTTCCACCTGGGATATCCAGGCGGGACGGTTGCCCAGCGGTATGGTAGCCACCCGGCTCAACTGCCCGGTGTTGCCATCAATCGCAAAGGTGGCCAGGTTGCCGGACTCCACCCCGGCGGAGTAGAGGAACTTCTCCCCGGGACCCACTGCCAGGGCGTTGGGTACGGTTTCGGCATCCACCCTGCCGTTGGATCCCAGTTCCCCCGAGGTTGCGTCCACGGTAAAGCAGGCGATCGTGTTGTGGCCCCGGTTGGGGGCGTAGAGGAACCTGCCGGAACCGGTTACCTGGATCTGGGAGCAGGTGTTCCGCTCGGTGAAGTCTTCGGGGATGGTGGGGACAGTCTGGAACTGGGTCAGGGTTCCATTGGAAGCATCCAGCCGGTAGGCGCCCACGCTACTCCCCTGCTCGTTGGAGAAGTAAAGGACGTCCAAAGAGGGGTGGAAGCAGAAGTGCCGGGGGCCGTGAAAACCGTCGGGTTCCACCTGGGCCGGGGAGTTGGGCTCAATCTGCCCCGTATTTTCATCGAACCGGTACTGGTAGATGCGGTTGGGGCCGTTCCCTGCGATGTGGGGAACGAAGGCGTAGGTGTTGGTAGGGTCGGTCTGCATGCAGTGGGCGCCGGTGGCCGTCTCAATCCACACGACAGGCTCGCCGCCCACCGAACCGTCGGCGCCGATGGGGTGAACTCCCACGTGCGCGCCCTGGTAGTAGGCGGACAGGACGTAGCCGCCCTTCCAATCGGTGTTGATGTAGGTGGGGTTGAACTCCAGGGCTATCTGGCCGGTGCGGGTCAGGTCGCCGTTGGCCTGGTTGATGGCGTAGCTGATCAGTTGGGGGTCTTCCCGGCAGCCAACGTACAGGTGGCCCCCGTCGGGGCTGACGGCCATGGTGAAGGGGCCGCCGGAAACGGCCAGGTCTCGCTGGTGGGACAGGGCCCCCGTGTCCGGGTCAACAGTGAAGGTGGCAATTTTGTCGTCTTCCTGGATGGCTATGTACATGTAGTGGGTCATCCTACTCTCTCCTATCCTGCGGTTGAATCGGGATTAAGCCAGGCTGGGGACCCCGGTTGCGTTCAGGTATCCGGATATTCAGCCAGGAACTCGAGCATTCGGGCCACGCACCACTCCGGGTAGATGGCGTTAATCCCGTGGCCCAGGCCAGGGTAGGTTACCAGGCGACAGTTGCGCAGCTCCTCGGCCATGAACTGCTGCTGGTCCAGGGTGGACGTGGGCGATTCTTCGCCAGACAGCAACAGTGTGGGGGTCGTCACGTCCTTGAGGTATGGCCGGAAGTCCAGGGTTTCCAGGAAGGCCTGAAGTTTGTGGCCTATGGAAGGTGAAGTGCGGTCCATCTCCGAAATGTACCATTCCTTCATTCCCTGAGGCGCCGCCCGGGTGTCCAGGCGATTGTCGATGGTGGCAGTGGACCAGGCCCCCACGCTCCGGCTCAGGGCGGCATTCTCCGCACTGCCCGGGTCCGTGCGGCCACGGCGGGGCAGGCGGCAGGGCGTATTGCACAATACCAGGGCCCGAACCCGATCGGGAAAGGCGTCAGCAAAGCTCAGGCCAAGGATACCGCCGAAAGACTCCCCCACGTAGACCACACGATCTATGCCCTGGCTGTCCAGGATGGCGTTGAGGTCCGCCCTGAAAATGTCCAGGAGGGGCTCGTAAGCCGCCTCGTCCATGACTGACTCCCCCATGCCGCGCAGGTCTGGGCGCAGTACACGGAACTCCCTAGCCAGCAGGGGCACCCAGTTGTACCAGAACCTGCCGCTGCGGGAAAAACCGTGCTGCAGCAGGATGGTGGGAGCCGGCTGCCACGGATCCGTGAAATCGTCGTCATAATAGTGCAACTCCACTCCGGGAGCCACGCTTAAGTTTGCCATGCCTTCACCTGCCACCTGTCGCTTGCTCGTTTACCGGTTGATAAAGGTAAACACCGGCCGCTTCGAGACCCGCCGGACCGTAACCAGCCTTCAGCGGTTCATCCTGGTTCGATTTTCGGCCAGTGTAACAGATATGTGGTGGTTGTCGGCCTGATTTGCAGGTATCCGCAACAGAACCCGCTTTTACCGCCGGACGAGCCTCGAATGCTACTGGCGCGGGAGAAGCCGGCTGCCAGGTCCAGGGAAATCGGTTTCCCGCAAGTCAAGGTATGTCATAATGGGGCGCAACCGGAGCGTCCGGTCAGTTTCGACGGCGGGAGGGCTCCCATGCTGGCCCGGAAAGGTGTTATCCAGACTGTCCTGGGAAATGGGGAAGATGGCTGGGAGGGGGACGGCGGTCCCGCCCTGGAGGCGGCTTGCCAGCTTCCCTACGCCTGCGAGTTTGACCCCCAGGGCAACATGGTCGTCTGCATGGGACGGCAGCATCTCATCCGCCGGATGGACGCGCAGACGGGCATCATCACCCGGGTGTGCGGTAACGGCGAGGCCGGTTATGCGGGCGACGGCGGGACGGCCCTGGACGCCGTCATCAACCAGCCCTACGGCCTGGCCATTGACGGCAACGGCGATATCTACTTCGCCCAGCGCTTCGATCCGGCGGTGCGCAAGATTGACGCCCGCAACGGCATCGTCTCCACCATAGCCGGCACGGGCGAGTTCGGTTACGGCGGCGACGGCGGCCCGGGCTGCGAGGCCATGCTCAAGGAACCCAACGACCTTTTCCTGGACGGCCGGGGCGGCCTGCTGATTGCCGACATCCAGGACCAGCGAATCCGGCGGGTGGACCTGGCCAGCGGGGTCATCACCACCTTTGCCGGCACGGGAGAGAAGTCCCGCGACGGCGACGGTAGGGTGGCCACCGAGGCCAGCCTGATGGGGCCGCGCGCCGTCTGCACGGACCAGCACGGCAACGTTTACGTCGCCGAGCGGGAGGGCAACGGTGTCCGCCGCATTTCCCCCGGCGGCATCCTGACCACCATCGCAGGGGCCGAGTCGGTCTTTGGCTACAGCGGCGACGCCGGCCCGGCCCTGGCCGCCACCTGGGGAGCGCCCAAGGCCATGCGCTGCGACCTGGAGGACAACATTATCGTCGTGGACACCGAGAACTTCGCCGTACGGCGCATTGACCCCCGCACCGGCATCGTTACCACCATCGCCGGAGGACGGGAGGGCGGCGAGGGCGACGGCGGCCCGGCGGTGGAGGCCGGCCTGTCCCGCGCCCACGGCTGCGGCATCAGCACCGACGGCAATCTGTACGTTGCCGACACCCACAACAACCGGGTGAGGGTGGTCGGGTTGTAGGCCGCGGCCTTTGGGCGGACCATCTCTTGCCATCAATGTACAATGGCCAAAACCATCGGCCAAAACCATCCGGTCATAGCGGGGACAGTGAAGCATGAGGACAGGGGCTGATTACAGGGAAAGCCTGCGCGACGGGCGCAACGTTTGGGTGGTGGGCGAGGGTCCGGTGGAGGACGTTACCACGCACCCGGCCACAGCCGCCATGGTCAATGAGTACGTGGCCTGGTACGACCGCCACTTTGACCCCGCCTGGCAGGATACCCTGCTCACTCCGCCCTATAACCACGGCCAGCGCCACCCCCTGGCCCTTACGCCGCCCAGGACATCCGACGACCTGCGGCGGCTGGGCAAGGCCATCAGCGCGGTGCACTACCTGACCGGCGGCAACATGACCCACACCCCCGGCTACGGCGCGCTGATCGCCCTGGGCATGCTCAATGTCCTGAAGCGGCTGAACTATTCGGCGGAAGACATTGCGGCGGCGGAGGCCTACCGGGATTCCCTGGCCGAAAGCGGCCGGTTTCTCACCTTTGCCGGTGGCGGGCCGTTGATCGGAACCCGGTTGCGGGAGGATGAAAACGACCGCGCAGCTATGAAGCTGGTCAGCGAGACAGACGAGGGTGTCGTCATATCCGGCAAGGTGCAGATGCACACCAGTACCCCCTTTGCCGAGGACCTGCTCATCACCAGCCGGACGGAACTGCCGCCGGGCAGCGGCCGATACCTGTGGTTTATCGTCCCCGTGAACGCTCCCGGCCTGCGGGTGGTGTCCCGCCGCATCGCCGCCAGACATGCCAATTCCTTCCTTTCGCCCCTGAGCAGCCGGTTTGACGAACTGGACTCAATGGTGTGGCTGGAGGACGTATTCATTCCCCGTCACCGGGTGTTCACCAGCGAACCCATCAACCGCAACACCCGGCATTCGCTGGTATCCTGGCTGCTGTGGCACCATAGCTACGGGTGGCTGGCCAAGGCGGAACTGACCCTGTTCATCGCCCTGGCCCTGGCCGAGGTGATGGGCCTGAAGGAAAATCCCCAGACCACCGAGCAACTGGTGGAGCTGACCGTCAACGTCCAGACCACCCGCACCTGCATGACGGCGGCGGAACTGGAACCGGAGACGACGGCCGGCGGCCACGCCCTGCCCAACCAGCTTCACGTGGCTTCCGCCGGCATCAACACCCTGCGGGTGCGCCAGCGCATGGGCGAAATCCTGCGGGCGCTCCCCGGTTCGTCCCTTGTAAACGCCCCCGCCGACACCGACTTTGCCGATCCGGCCATGGCCGCCGAACTGGAGGACGCCTTCGGCGGGGGCGGCTACACCGCCATGCAGCGGGCGGCGCTACTGCAACTGGCCTGGGACCAGGTGTCGTCGGGCCTGGACGGACGGGAGGCGGTGTTCGAAATGCACGCCAGCGGCGGCCTGGCTGCGTGGCAGCGGCGGCTGGCGGCCTGGTTTGAAAGGTATACCGAACTGGCCAACGGGGTGCACAACTTCGTGCAAGTGGACCTGCCGCCCCTGGACCTTTCCAGCCTGACGGAACTGCCAGCCCCGCCGCGTCGGATGCCCCAGACGACTCCCAGGGCTTGAGGAGTTGGGCTATAGACTGAAGGATTCGCGCGAGTTCGTTAGAAGGGTGTTGCCGGTTGCGTTTTCACCCCCATCCCAACCTTCCCCCGTCAGAGAGGAAGGGATTTTCGGATAGTTTCCTGGCCTGCGGTCCACTTGGCGGATAAATACTATTAACGGGAAGGTGTTGCCATGACCACTACTGAATCGCAGCAGGCCCACGCCCCATCCATGCCCCCGGAACTGCTGGGCGCGGTGCGGTGGCGGTGCATTGGGCCGCCCCGGGGCGGACGGGTGGTGGCCGTGGCCGGCGACCCGGTAAATCCCATGGTCTTCTACTTCGGGGCCTGCGCCGGCGGAGTGTGGAAGACCACCGACGGCGGCACCTACTGGGACAATGTGTCCGACGGCTACTTCAACACCGCGTCGGTGGGGGCCATCGCCGTTGCTCCGTCCGACCCCAACGTCATCTACGCCGGCATGGGCGAGTCCTGCATTCGCGGCGACGTTACCTACGGCGACGGAGTGTACAAGTCCACCGACGGCGGCCAGACCTGGGCCAACATGGGCCTTTCCGATACCCGCCACATCTCCCGGGTGAGGGTCCATCCTGCCGACCCTGACGTGGTGTACGTGGCGGCCCTGGGCCACGCCTACGGCCCCAACGACGAGCGGGGCGTCTTCCGATCCAGGGACGGGGGCAAGAACTGGGAGCGGGTGCTGTTCCGCAGCGAGAATGCCGGCGCGGCGGACCTGTCCCTGGACCCCAACAACCCCCGCATCCTGTACGCCGCCATCTGGCAGACCCGGCGGACGCCGTGGAGCCTGGTCAGCGGCGGCGAGGAAAGCGGCATCTTCAAGTCGGCGGACGGCGGCGACACCTGGACGGAGATTACCGACAACCCCGGCCTGCCCAAGGGACTCAAGGGCCGTATAGGTGTGGCCGTGTCCCCGGCCAAGTCCGGGCGGGTGTGGGCCACCATCGAGGCGGAGGACTGCGGCCTTTACCGCACCGACGACGGCGGCGATACCTGGGAGTTGGTCAGCGACAACCGCGACCTGCAGGGGCGCCCCTGGTACTACCAGCACGTTTTCGCCGACCCGCAGGACGCGGATACGGTGTGGATACTCAACTACCAGTGCTGGAAGTCGGTGGACGGCGGGCGCAACTTCAACCGGGTTACCACGCCCCACGGCGACGACCACGACCTGTGGATTGACGCCAACAATCCCCTGCGAATGATCGAAGGCAACGACGGCGGGGCCTGCGTCAGCTTCAACGGCGGGGAAAGCTGGTCCACCATCTACAACCAGCTTACCGGCCAGTTCTACCACCTGACCACCGACAACCGCTTCCCCCACCGGGTCTACGGCACCCAGCAGGACAACACCGCCATCAGCGTACCGTCGCGCACCCACAAGGGGGCCATCCCCTGGGGCGACTGCTACGTGGTGGGGAACTCGGAGAGCGGCCACATCGCCCTGCACCCCGACGATCCCGACACGGTCATTTCCGGCGCCATCGGCAGTTCCGCCGGGGGCGGCGGCAACATGCTCCACTACGACCACGCCACCGGCCAGGTCCGCATAATTACCGTGTGGCCGGAACTGTATTCGGGCTGGGGCGCCAAGGACATGAAGTACCGGTTCCAGTGGACGTATCCCATCATGTTCTCACCCCACGACAACAATACTCTGTACGTGGCGGGCAACCTGGTCTTCCGCTCCACCGACCTGGGCGGCAGCTGGCAGGCCATCAGCCCCGACCTGACCCGCCACGACCCATCCACCCTGGAACCGTCCGGCGGCCCCATTACCAAGGATACTTCCGGCGCAGAGATTTACGCCACCATTTTCGCCTTCGTGGAGTCGCCCCACCAGCAGGGGGTCTTCTGGGCCGGTTCCGATGACGGGCTGGTACACCTGTCCCGCAACAGCGGGGCCGCGTGGATGCCGGTTACGCCGCCGGACTTGCCGGAGTGGTCGCTCATCTGCATGATTGAGGTCTCGCCCCACGACCCGGCCACCGCCTACATTGCGGCCACCCGCTACAAGCTGGACGACACGCGTCCCCTGCTCTACCGCACCACCGACTACGGCCAGTCCTGGACGTTGATAACCGGCGGCCTGCCCGACGACGACTACACCCGGGTGGTACGGGAAGACCCCGTACGGCCCGGCCTGCTCTACTGCGGCACCGAGACCGGGGCTTACGTCTCCTTTGACCAGGGCGACTCGTGGCAGACGCTGCGGGCCAACCCCGGCATCCGCTCGGGGCAGGCTCTGCCCGTAGTCCCCGTGTACGACCTTCAGGTCAAGGAGGACAACCTGGTCGCCGCCACCCACGGCCGGGCCTTCTGGATACTGGACGACCTGACGCAACTGCGCCAGCTTGAACCGTCCCTGGGCGACGCGCCCTGTCGTCTGCTGCAGCCCCGCGACACCCACCGAGTCCGCTCCCCCTTCCGCGACCGCAAGCCCGCCACCGGCAAGAGCTACCGCGCCGGCCTGGGCGCCGACGTTACCTACAGCGAGTCCCTGGGCAAGCACGGCGAGGTGGTGCGCAAGCTGTGGGACGCCGGGGAGAACCCGCCGGATGGGGTGATAATTCACTACTACCTGAAGGAGGCCCCCGAGGAAATAACCGTCACAATTCTGGACGGAGACGGTGGGGAAATAAGGAGCTTCTCCAGCAACTCGCCGGATGCAGGGGACGACAATCCGGAACCAAGGGCGCCGGCCGATTCGGGAATGAACCGCTTCGTCTGGAATATGCGCTACCCGGCAGCGACCAGGGTGCCCGAGGACAAGACCACCGAGGACTCCCTGGTCGGCCCCCTGGCCCCGCCGGGAACCTACCAGGTAACGCTCCAGGTAGGCGACGAGACGCAGACCCAGGCATTCCGCATCCTGAAAGACCCGCGGGTGGCGGCCAGCCAGGAAGACCTGGAGGCCCAGTTCCAGATGCTGGTTGAGATTCGGGACAAGGTTTCCGAGACCCACGACGGCATCAACCGGCTACGCCGGGTGCGCCAGCAGGTGGACCAGTGGGTGAGCCGCGCCCAGGGCCACCCGTCGGAGGAGACGGTTGCCGCCGCAGCGGAGGCGGTGAAGGAAAAACTGACGGAGATAGAGGACGAACTAATTCAATCGGCATACCGGGGCGCCCGCGACCGCCTGGATATGCCCACGCGGCTGAACCGCAAGCTGGCGGAACTCACCGCCGTGGTGGCCACCGCCGACTTCGCGCCACCGCAGCAGGCCCACCAGGTCTTCGAGTACCTGTCCGGCCAGATTGATGTACAGCTGACCGCCCTGCAAGCAGTTGTGGATGAGGACGTGGCCCAGTTCGCCAACCTGGTATGGGATTTGGACATTCCGGTGATTTCGACGTAGTGCGCCGAAATCGCTGAATTCAGCGACTAACAAAGGCAAGGGATGATGAAAATGGGAACCGTAACCACAGCGATTGAAGCGGGAGACCCCCAGGGGCGGAATTTCAGGGAGACTGAACTGGAAGTGGATGCCGGATCTACCTATACGGCATTACCCCGGGAAATGCTGTAATCGCTGGGAGTGCCGGTTAACCGGACTGAGCGGTCGCGGCTGGACTAAGGTACCGAACAGCCGGTGGCAGTAGGATGGACTCAAATCAGGGTAGCCGGCAAACAGATTGCCACGCCGGTTACTTTCTCCGAAGAGGGAGGGCCCAGCCTGTTGGGCGTGGTTACTCTGGAAGACGCTGCGCTGGGAGTGGATCCGCTTAACAATGAGTTGATAACAGTAGCCATCAAGCGATATTGGAGCGAATGAGGCTGGCCAGGCAAGTTCGACGCAAGCGTTCGGGCGAGAAACCCGCCTTTTCGGTCGAAGGCACCTTAACCTACGCCCTGGTACTCGACGTTCACCACACTGGAATTGCACCGCTGAGGGTCGGTATCCGACTTGGTAACTATCTCAAAACCGACTTTACTCCACGGTGGGCGTCCTTCGACAAGCTCAGGATGAGCGGAACAGGACTCATTCCGCCCGTGGTGAGCTTGTCGAACCACAATTTGAGCTAGTCTCTTAGACTGCTGCTCTTGGCCGCCGGTCAGAAAGGTAGAGCGCCCCATCCATTTCGATGTGTCCTTCAAATTGGAGGGCCTTCGCGTTGCCGGTCCCGCTAAGGTCGTCAAATCTCAGCCTGTCCGTGTCGCCTGCGGAAACAAATGCGGGATCATAGACTCGGACCAGCTTTACCTTGCGAGTTGAGAACCTGCCGTTCTTCTCCAACATCCAGAGTTTAGCCATTGATTCAGGGCCAACGCGATACTCGGAAGTCAGGTACCGTTTGACTGCCTGGGACACTACATGGGGCTTTGGGGCCTTCCAGAACATTAAACTCATCGGATACCATCCTTCCTGAAATTTTCGAACTCACCGGGCGTCGTCGGATCAGCTATCCGTTCCAGTCTCCGTGGAATCGGGCCTGAGGATATTCAGCAGATCCCCCACGGCAATATCCTTCAATATCGGCCCATGGTGGAGACGGTCTTTATTCACCGTATAGGTATTTGCGCGCCCTTGTCGGGTCCTGGTTATATAACCTGCATCGTCCAGGTCGCCGACGATCCTTAGCACAGCCCTTTCGGTGATGCCCAGTTGCTGCGAGATCTCTCTTGCGGTGATGCTGGGCTGCCGAGACACGGCCAGCAGCACACCGCCGTGGTTGGTAATAAAGTCCCACCCGGGCATACTATCCTGCCCTGACAGCCGATTCTCTTTCAAGCTCGTTAACTGAATTATAATTCATAGCAAACAATACCTGAAAAAATAATCATCAATTAGGTTTCATAGTATAGCACGAGAGCCGGGCGTGTCGTCAACATAGAATAGTGATGAGATTGCAGCGGATTCTGTGGGTGGCGGACGGCGTGAGTCCAACATCGGTCGAAGTGAACAGGAACGGATATGAACACCTTCAGGGAAGGGCTGAACAAGTCCCTTCGCCCTTGACGGAAGAAGCTCAAAATTGGGGTGCGGGACGAGGGTGGCAAGCAAGCTGGTGTTCAGTCAAGGTTGTAGCGAAAGGTGGCAACCCGTTCGCCCTGACCTTGTCGAAGGGCCATCCGGTTATGGTTCGACAGGCTCACCACGAGCGGACTATCATCCTATCCCCTATTCCCCTATTCCCGGCTTGATGGACTGCTAGTCCGCAACCCGGACACTGGCCGGCAGGTGGGTCTCCCAGTCGGGAATCTGCCGCTCCCGGGGCGAGGGCAGCAGCCAGGAGGACAGGAGGCCCATGGAGCTGAAGACAAGGGACATTATCAGGGGCGCCAGGTAGGTGCCGGTAATGTCCCACAGGAGTCCCGCACAGACGGGGGCCATGCCCATGCCCAGTCCGTTGCCCAGGTTCTGCCAGCCGAAGAGACTGCCCTGGGGCACGTTGCCGTAGTACTGGCGGTTGGCGATGGGGAAGGTGGGCACTTCGCAGGCCTGGCCGATGCCGAAGAGCACCGCAAAGGTGTAGAAGGCCCAGGCGTCATGGAGGAAAAAGATAATCAGCAGCGGAAAGACCTGCAGGGCCATCCCCACGATCCAGATGGTCCGGCAGCCCAGTCGCTCCGCCACCACCGGTACGAAGCCCCTTGCCACCACGCCCACGCCCTGCTGGGCGGCCAGCACTCCCGCCGCCACCGGGAGGGACAGGCCCCGGTCCACGGCAATGGCCACCAGCAGGATGTTGATGATGTTGTGGCCCATGCACCCCCAGTAGTGGATGCCGATGAGGTTCCAGAAGGTGAAGGTGCGCCTGGCCCGCTGGATGAAGACGGCGGCCCTGACCTTGGCCGTTTCGTCGTTGCGCGGCGGCGGGGCCGGTTCGGCTTCGGCCGCCCCCAGGGGGCGCAGGCCGAGGTCGGACGGGCCGTTGTAGAAGAACCTGACCATCAGGAGCAGGCCAGCCCCGCCGACCAGGCCCGGCAGCCAGAAAATCCACTGCATTCCCAGTTGGGAGAGGGCCGCGCCTATGAGGAGCAGAAGGACTATCACGCCTGCCCCCTGCAGCGACCACACCACGCCCATGGCGATGCCCAGGTGTCTCCTGAACCACAGGGAAACACCCGATATTGGCAGCACGGTGAATATGGATGTGGAGATGCCCAGGAATACGCCAAAGAAGAGATAGTATTGCCACAGGTTGGTCATTACGCCGGTCAGCAGCATGCTGGCGATGAAGAACAGGGCCCCCAGCAGCAGGAGCTTGCGGACTCCGTACCGGTCTCCGAGAAACCCTATATAAGGACTCACCAGCCCGAGGACGATCCACTGGAGGCTGAAGGCAAGGGTTACCGCGCCGTAGCTCCAGCCGAAGCCATCGACCGGGTCGGTCAGGTGCGGCACCAGGGCGGCGGCGGCGAACCGCATCGCCGACGTGATGAACCCCATCAGCCCGGCAAGGGCCACGATGACCCAGGCGTAGTGAAGTCGTCCTTTGAGAAGCATAAGCGCCCTTGGGCAGGCAAAGATTGGAAAGGAACAGGTGCAGTATACACCCAAAAGAGACGTTGCTGAATTCGGGTTCTTTGTACAGCCGGGGCCATCGCGTCTTGAGAATTCTTCCAACCGCAGAGACGCAGAGCACGCGGAGATGCACAGGGTATCTCTGCGAATCTCTGCGTCTCTGCGGTTAGAAGTGCGCCGGTACAGGAAAGGGGTTATAGAACGGTGCAAGCACGGCGCCTTTGCCCGTTTTGACGGGTGTAAAATATCCTTAATAGTTTCTTGAAATTTGGCCCCTATATTCTTCCCAGCGACAGTCGCCGGCCGGGGTTGCGGCCCTGGCAGTTTCCGGAGGGAAAGCAGGAGCGAGGAGGTAGTCCGGTGAAGTTTACGAGAAACAAGATTTTCATAGCGCTGCTGGCCGGAGCGGCGGTCCTGGGCATCGCCGGCGGCATAGCCGTGGCGGCCACCCTTACCACCGCCCACGCCCACGGCGGCGTTGGCTGGGCCAGCGGCAGCAGCGGGGACGGGACCAGCCTGGCCGCCCGCATCGCGGCAAAGCTCAACGAGGCCCTGGACCTGGACGAAGACATTACCGAGGCCCAGGTGCAGACCGCCTTCAACCAGGTTACCGCCGACCGCCAGAAGGAAGTGCTGGAGGCCAGGATTGATGAACTGGAGGACGTGGAGGACGAGACCAGGACGGAAATACTGGACTGGTTTGACGACTACCCCTACGCCGACCTGGTCCGGTTCCGCACCATCGGCCTGGCCAGTTCCGACAACGTCGGCAACTTCCTGGAGCGGCTGGTGGACAACGAGAAGATAACCCAGGACCAGTCGGACGGCATCCAGGGCTGGTACGACGAGCGACCCGACCTGCCCGACGGCCTGGAACGGTCGTGGCGGGGCCGGCACGGTCGCGGCGGCGACGGCGCGGGAACCTTTTTCCGGGGTCGGTTCGGCCGGGGCCACGATGGGGCCAATTCCTTCTTCCGGGGCAGATTCGGTCGCGGCGGCCACGGCGACGCAGACAGCTACTTCCGCGGCCGTTACCATCGGGGCGGTTCAGGCGAGGTTGCGGGCAGTTCCCTGTAGATGTCCCTGGAAACTATCTCAAAATCCCCTCCCCCTTGATGGGGGAGGGTTAGGGCGGGGGTGATTTCCTCGGAACCCATCCTAATGCCACCCCCATCCCAACCTGCCTCGGCGGGGGCTTATGATAACGAATGTGTGCCTGAATTACCCGAATACCTACGCCTTTCAGCCCGTCGCGGGGGAGGGGACTCGTTCAGACCTTCCAAAGTATGGGAGAAATGAATGCTCGCTGGTCTAACCGCCGGTTCCGTGGCCGCCGTAGTCGCGGCGTTGGTTTCGCTGCCGCTGCGTTCGCCCAGCGACACCCTGCTGAACAGCGCGTCGGTGGCGCTGGCTTGTTTGCTGTCGGGCCTGGTGGCCGGGCTGCTCTGGCTGGCGGTGAAGCGCACCGGCCGCCCAACGGTCTATTTCCTGGCGGCTTGGACGGTCCTGTTTGTACCGGCGGCCATTGCGGTGGTGGTTTTCGGGCGATCCCAGCTAGACAACTTCACCGCTTTTGCGGTTCCGCTGGCGGCAATATCCTACGTGGTAACCGGCGCGCTTACCGTGGCCATTCCCCGCTGCCTTCCCCGTTTAAGGTGGTGGCAGGCGGGGACTGCCATTGTCGTGGCCCTGGCCATCGGCATCGGGCTGGTGAACCAGGCGGACCAGGAAAGCGGTCGGCTGGAACTGCCGCCGCCGGGGTCCTGGGTAGTTCCTGGCCGCCCATCAGCACAGAGCGGGAATGAGGTCATCTAGCAGATCACAAGGGGAGATCAACAGCTAACTCATGCAAGCAGTATTTCGTTCTATCAATTCAACCGGTCAAGGAACCGATATTTCCGTCAGGACGTGGGCCGTGGCAGCGGTCTTGATTCTTGCGCTGGCCCTGGCAGGTTGCGGAACTAGCTCCGAACCGGCTCCGGCTCCGACGGTGGCCCCGGCGGCCGCACCCCAGGCCCAGCAACCGGCCGCGGCCCCGGCGACTGAGCCGGCGACCGAGCCGGCGCAGCCTGCTGCGGAAGCAATGCCCGAACCCACGGAACCGTCCGGCCAGTCGGAACCACAACCTACCGAAACTTCTCTGTCCACGGAGGAGGTCCCCACGGAAGTTCCCGTATCCACCTCCACACCCAAACCGGAACCCACTGCCGCCGCTGAACCGGAGGCGCCCGCCGTTGGCGGTTTCGTCATCGGCGAGGGTTCCGAGGCCACCTTTACCGTCAACGAAAAGCTGGCCTGGCTGGACCTGCCCAACGACGCGGTAATGCGCACGGTGGGCATTGCCGGGACCATTCACCTGGACGGTCAGCCCTCGGTGATTGAACTGGACCTGCATTCAATGACCAGCGATTCCGACCGGCGGGACGGCTACGTGCGCAACCGGATGTTCCCCGACCATCGCACGGCCACCTTCACCGTGTCCGACCTGGGCGACCTGCCCGACCCCCTGCCCGAGGGGGAGGAGATTACTCGCCAGGTCGAGGGCGAACTTTCCATCAAGGGCGTTACCAAGCCCATTACCTTTGAGGTGCAGGCCCGAAAGGACCCGGACAAGCTGTTCGTGCTGGGCCGCACCACCTTCACCTGGGCCGACCTGGAACTGCCGCCGCCCAACATCCCCGGCCGCATCGAGGTGAAGGATGAGGTGCAGGTGGAGGTTCTGCTGTCGGCGGTGCCCGGAGATGGTTCCTAGAGGGAGGTAGCAGCCTTGTCCAGCACCGTGCTGATAATTGAGGACGACCCCCATACCACCGAACTGGTGCGGCTGTACCTGGCCAACGACGGCCACCAGGTATTGTCGGCGGCCACCGGCCCCGAGGGGCTGGCCCGCGCGCGGGAGTCCCACCCCGACCTGGTGGTGCTGGACCTGATGCTCCCCGGCCTGGACGGCCTGGAAATCTGCCGCGAACTGCGGGCGGAATCGGATGTGCCTATCGTGATGCTCACCGCCCGCGTTGAGGAAGACGACCTGCTGGCCGGCCTGGGCAACGGCGCCGACGACTACGTAACCAAGCCCTTCCGGCCCCGGGAACTGGCCGCCCGCGTCAAGGCCGTGCTGCGGCGCGCGGGACGGGAAGATTCCTTCAACTGTCTCCCGCCCGTCCCCGGCGGCGAATTGGCCCATGGTCCCATCCGCATCAACCCGCGGCTGCAATCCGCCTACGTGGACGATAAACAACTCTCCCTGACTCCCACCGAGTACCGCCTGCTGCTGCTGTTCCTGCGGGAGCCGGGTAGGGTGTTCTCCAGGGAGCAGATTATCGACCGGGCGCTGGGGCAGGACTTTGACGGCTACGACCGCACCGTCGATACCCACATCTACAGCCTGCGCCGCAAACTGGAAACACCCTTAAAGGGGGTCAGGTACATACACACAATCTACGGGATGGGTTACCGGCTTGGCGATGCCTAGTTGGCTTGGAAGCCTTCAGTTCCGGCTCATACTTGCCTTCACCCTTACCCTGGCCCTGGCCCTGGGCGCGGTGGGGGTTCTGGTAAGCGTTGCCGCCGAAACGGAAACCGAGCGGTTCCAGGCGAGGAGCCAGGAATTTCGGGTAGGCCGGGTCCACCGGATGATTGCCCACCGCTACGCCGAGGATATGGGCTGGGCCGGAGTGCAGCCTTCTCTTGAACAGGCCGGTTCCTTCTACGGACGGCGGTTCGTGGTAACCGATGCCGAGGGACAGGTCGTCGCGGACTCTCACCCGTTGCGAGAAAAGGTACACCCTGGCAAGCGTCACAAAAGTCGGTCGGCGCCCATAGTCCTGGAGGGGGAGGAGGTAGGCTCCCTGGTGCTGGTGACCGACGGTGAGGGGCCAAGCCCGGGGCGAGGATTTTTTGGCGGCCCGCCGCCCTTCCTGTCTTCCCTGTCGTCAGACTCCGAACCGGGGGCATCCACCGGTCCCGGCCCGGCGGGCGAACCGGTGGTATCCCGGGTAACTGCAACAGTCAACAAGGCCCTGCTCTGGACCGGGGTGGCCGCCGCCATCGGCGGCATACTGCTGATTGCCTTTGCGTCTCGCCGCATCCTGGCGCCGCTGCAGACCCTGGGTGGCGCGGCCCAGCGGCTGGGCGAGGGAGACCTGGGCCAGCGGGTACCCGCGTCCGGCCCATCGGAAATACGCAAACTGGGCAGCACTTTTAACACAATGGCAGAAAACCTGGAGGCCGCAGAGCAGCAGCGGCGGAACCTGACCGCCGACGTGGCCCACGAACTGCGCACCCCCCTGTCCAACATCCAGGGCTACCTGGATGCGGTGAACGACGGCCTGCTCCAGCCCGACGAGGCCACTATGGCCACCCTGCGCCAGCAGACCGCCCACCTGGTAACCCTGGTGGAGGACCTGCGCCTGCTGGCCCTGGCCGAGGCCGGGTCTCTGGTGCTGCACGTTCAGCCCGAATCCCTGCCATCCCTGCTGGAAGAGGCGGTCGAGGCCTTCCGCCCCCGGGTCGACGCCAAGACCATCAGCCTGTTCCTGGACGTAGCCGATGGCCTGCCCGAAGTGGAACTGGACCGGACCCGCATTTCCCAGGTGGTGGGCAACCTGCTGGAAAATGCCATCGTCAACACGCCGGAGGGCGGCGCGGTTACTATCGCGGCAACCGCCCAGGCCGAGACAGTAACGGTGGCGGTGGCGGACACGGGCCCGGGCATCGCCCCCGCAGACCTGGAGCGCGTGTTTGACCGCTTCTACCGGGTTGACCCATCCCGCGCCCGGGCCACCGGCGGCGCCGGCCTTGGGCTGACCATAGCCCGGCAGCTGGTGGAAGCCCACGGCGGCTCCATACGGGTGGAGAGCGAGGTGGGCCAGGGCGCAACTTTCAGCTTTTCCCTGCCGGTGAGGCAAAGTTCCTGACAGGCACACCACGGAACGAGGTGAAGTTATGGAATCACTCTGGAACGCCATAAAGTCCCTGGCAATCTGGCAGATCCTTGTCCTGGTGGTGGTCCTGTTCGGGTCGGCGGCCGCGGTGTATTTCGTCTATGTCGACCGGACTCAGCCCGAACCCACGGAACTGGCGGAAAACCAGCAGTTAATCCCCATCCGGTACGGCGACATCGTCAACCAGGTGTCCACCAGCGGCAACCTGACCTTCCCCGAACGGGAGACCCTGCGGTTCGGCATTAAGGGCACGGTGGGGGAGATCCTGGTGGAGGAGGGTCAGACGGTCGGCCTGGGGCAGGAACTGGCCCGGCTGGACGCGCCCACCATCGCCACCCTGGAGGAGGCCGTGGCCCAGGCCCGGGTTGACCTGCTGGATGCCGAGGAGGCCCTGGTTGAACTGATGGAACCGGCCACCGAGGCCACCAGGTCCCTGGAACGCGCCGCCGCAGAGGAAGCGGTGGCCGATGCCCGCTACCAGGTCCTGCTGGCCCAGGATGCCCTGGCAGTGGCGCTGGACCCGGTGATTCCCACCCTGATGGACGTGGAAGCCCAGAAGGAAGGCATCGCTGCCACCGAGCTCTCCATCCAGACCATCCAGGATGAGCGGGAGGACCTGCTGAATCCCGAACTCCCCACCCACCGGGAAATCAAGGCCCAGGAGGAGTTGATCGCCGACGCCCGGGTGAAGCTGCAGGAAGCCATAGACGCAAAGGACGAACTGCTGAACCGCGACCTGAATCCCGATTATGAAATGAACCTGGCCGACGCCCTGCAGAAACAGGCGGACGCCGAAAAGGAACTGGCCGCCATCGAAGAGTCCCTGGCCGACCTGGCGCCGTCCCAGCGGGAGCTGGTGGAGGCCACCCAGGGTCGCCTGAAAGCGCAGATCGCCCTGGATGAGGCCAACCAGACCCTGGAGGAGTTTCTTGATACTCACGGTTCTACCCTGACCAACCGGCGCATCGAGAAGCAGGAGCTTGAATCCGACCTTTCCGCGGCCCAGACCACCCTGTTCTCCCTGCAGGATGCTTACGACCGGGGCACCCTGGGCCTGTCCAGCAACATCGACCGCTGGCAGATCTACACGGTGAACCTGGAAGAGGAACTGGAACAGGTGCGCTTCGGCATCGTCTCCCAGGTGGAGGAGCTGGAGGCCGAAGTGGCCCTGGCGGAAACCGCCCTGCAGGAAGCGGACGAGAACCTGGTCGAGGTGCGGCGGGGGCCCGACCCCGTCGAACGGGCGGCCCTGGAGGCCAGGGCCAAGGCCATCCATGCGAACATGGAAGTGGTGCAGCGGGACATCGCCGAACTGGAGCGCCCGGAGGTGGATGCCCAGGAACTGGCCCTTAGGGAGGCCCAGATAGTCCTGGCCGAGGCCACCGTCAACCAGGCCCTGGAAGACCTGGCGGAACTAATGGATGAACTGTCCGAGACTCCCGATTCCCTGGCCCTGCAGCTCAACACCCGGCAGCTTGAACTGGCCCGGGTTACCCTGACCCAGCAGCAGGCAGACCTGGCGGAACTACTGGAAGACCGGAAGGCGACCCCCGTTCCCTACGAGGTGGCCCTGCGGGAGCAGCAGATTGTCCTGGCCCTGGCGGCCCTGGCCCAGGCCGAGGAAGACCTGGCCGAACTGCTGGTGGAGCAGGCCGCGCCCCCCGATCCGCTGGAAGTGGCCCTGGCCGAGCAGAAGATCGTCGCCGGTAAGGTACGGTTGACCACGGCGGAGGAGGAACTTGACGCGGCCATAGTCACCGCCCCCATCGCCGGCTACGTGGCGGGGGTCAGCGTGGAACTGGGCGACGCGGTGGAGGCCCGGGCCGCCATAATGGAGTTGGTGGACCCCACCGTCGTGGAAATTGACGGCATCGTGGACGAGATCGACGTCCTGCTGGTGGAGGTGGGCACTGCCGCGGAGGTAAGCCTGGACGCCCTGCCGGGGGTTATGCTGAACGGCGTGGTAACCGAAATTGCCGACGAGGCCGAGAATCAGCAGGGGGTAATCACCTTCCCCATCCGCATTCGGATGGAGGTACCCGAGGGAATCCGCCCCCGCGGCGGGCTGAGCGCTGTTGCCAACATAGTGCTGCGGGAGGAACGCAACGTTCTGCTGTTGCCGCAGCAGGCCCTGTACGGTTCCTTCGACCGGCCGCTGGTGCGGGTTATGACCGACGGGGGCGTGTCGGAAACTCCGGTGGAACTGGGCAGCAGCGACGACTTCTGGGTTTCGGTGAAGGCCGGCCTTTCCGAAGGCGACCAGATAATTCTTGAGGGATCGGAAGTGGGCGGCGGCGATTTCAGCTTCCGCAACCTGCGCCGCGCCACCGGCGGCAGTTTCGGCCCATCAAGGGGCGGCGGCGGACGACGATAAGGGATCAACTTGCGCTTGAACCCTTGCGCTTGGACGGGGGATGGACTTGCAGCCAGCGACCATCGAACTTAAAGACGTAACCAAAATATACCGGATGGGCGACATCGAGGTGGGCGCCCTGCGGGATGTTTCGGTTTCCATCCAGGCCGGCGAAATGGTGGCCATTATGGGCGCGTCCGGTTCGGGCAAGTCCACAATGATGAACATCCTGGGCTGCCTGGACGTTCCCACTTCCGGGGAGTACCTGCTGGAAGGCGAGAACGTGGGGCAACTGGGCGACGACCGCCTGGCCGAAATCCGCAACCGCAAGATCGGCTTTGTCTTCCAGACTTACAACCTGCTGCCCCGCCTGACTGCCCTGGCCAACGTGGAACTGCCCCTGCTTTACGGCAACGGCCACGACCGGCGCCGGCGGGCAATGACGGCCCTTTCCCGGGTGGGCCTGGGCGACCGGACGGCGCACCGTCCCACCGAGCTTTCCGGCGGGCAGCAGCAGCGGGTGGGCATTGCCCGCGCCCTGGTCAAGGAACCGAGCATCGTGCTGGCCGACGAGCCCACCGGCAACCTGGACAGCCAGTCTACCGAAGAAGTAATGGCCATCCTGCAGGACCTTAACCACCGGGAGGGCCTGACCGTCATTATCGTAACCCACGAACCGGACATAGCCGCTGCCACCCGCCGCGTCATAACTATGCTGGACGGGCGTGTGGTAGACGACCACACCGTAGAATGAACCCCATCGTTACTTTTCGCATATCCCTGGCATCGCTGGGCGCCAACAAGCTGCGCTCCGGCCTGACCCTGCTGGGCATCGTCATTGGAGTATCGGCGGTCATCTCCCTGATGGCCATCGGGCAGGGGGTGCAGCAGTCCATCACGTCGCGCATCGAATCCCTGGGCACCAACCTTATCTTCGTCCAGCCGGGCGAATCCGTTCAGCAGGGAGGACTGGGGGGAGGGGCTGGCAGCGCCGCCACGCTCACCCTGGAGGACGCCTATGCCCTGGAGGATCCGGTATTCGCCCCCGCCGTCAAAGCCGTAGCCCCGGAAATACGCGCCAACGGCCAGGTTACCGCGGGACGCAACAACACCTTTGCCCAGATAGTCGGGGTTACACCGGAGTACACGGAAGTCAGGAACGCCCCGGTTGAGGATGGCGACTTCATCGCTCAGGGCCACCTGAACAACTACTCCCAGGTCGCCGTACTGGGGCAGACCATCAAGGAGACCCTATTCGGCAACCGGGACCCGGTGGGCCAGCCCATCCGGATCAACGGGCGCCAGTTCCAGGTTATCGGCACCCTTGAGAGCAAGGGTGGAGGCTTCTTCGGCAACCAGGACAACCAGATTCTGGTGCCCATCACCACTGCCTACTACCGGATCAGTTCCCAGCGGACCACCCACGGAGATGTCAGCGTCGACTCCATCAACGTGCAGATGCCCGACATCAGCGTGATGGACGAGGGGATGATGCAGGTTGCCACCGTGCTGCGCCTGCGCCATCACATCACCGGCGAGGACGACTTCATCATCACCAACCAGCAGGACACCATCGAGACCCTGCAGGAGACCACCAACACCTTCGTTATATTCCTGGGCGCCATTGCCGGCATATCCCTGCTGGTGGGCGGCATCGGCATCATGAACATAATGCTGGTCTCGGTTACCGAACGCACCCGGGAAATCGGCATCCGCAAGGCCATGGGCGCCAAGCGGCGGGACATCCTGGTCCAGTTCATGTCCGAGGCTACCCTGCTGAGCCTCGGCGGTGGCGCAGTCGGGGTCCTGGCCGGCGCCTCGGTGGCCCAGCTGCTCAACGGCCAGCCCCTGCTGGGCAACAGCCCCATGGAGACCGCCTTCAGCTGGGACATTGCCCTGCTGGCCCTGGGCGTATCGGCGGCCATCGGCCTTTTCTTCGGCATATATCCCGCCATGCGGGCCGCCAGCCTGCACCCCATCGACGCCCTGCGATACGAATAAGCGAGGCACTATGAACCGTTCCTTTATCATGCTCCTGGTCCTGGTTATCTTCCTGGGCGCCGGGTTCGGCGGCTCCTTCGTGGGCGGCGTTATCTACGGCCAGAACCAGGCGGAAAATGCCGTTGATGAGCTTTCGCCCCGGTTGGCCGCCGGAGGCCAGTTCCCCGGCGGGGGCCAGGGCAGGCAGGAGCAGGGCGGCGGCGCTCCGGCAGCGCAGGGCCAGCGTGGAGGATTTGCCGGCGGCCAGGGCCAGGGAGGTTTCGCAGCCGCCCGGGGACAAGGCAGCCCACAATCGGAAGGCCAGGCCCGTAGCACGGAAGGCAGTCCGGGAGCCCAGGCTACCGGACAAGAGCAGGGCAGTATCCAGGCACAGGAGCGGGGAAGGTCCGGCAGAGACAGCCAGGCCGATTCGCCCGCCGCCGTTCAGGCCAGCGCGGAAGGCGATACAACCAACCCAAGTACCGCGGCGGATTCGTCTGAAACGGGCAGGGCCCCAGGGCAGACAGCCCAGGCAAACGCTAATCGGGGCGGCGCCGCAGGTACGGTTCAAGGTCTGGAAGGCGATGTGCTGACCGTAACATCACCACGGGGAGACCTGGCGGTGATGCTGTCAGAGTCCACCAGGGTCTTCCAGGTTAGCGAAACCGGCAGGGAGTCGCTGGCAGCGGAAACCACGGTGCGGGTGGTCGGTTCCCAGAATCCGGAGGGCGGTATAGCGGCCCAGTCGGTGGTAATTGTGCCGGAAGGGGTGGAGAACCTGTTCGGGAGCGGCGGCGGTCCGGGCGGTCGCTCGAGGGGGCAGGGGCCTTAGAGTAAAGGCATACTCAGGTATTGCCCGTACCGTTGCCGGCGGGGTCTTCTCCGGTCTCGGGCGGCAGGGCCGGGGGCGTTCATCCATTGGCTTGCGGCCAGTTGTCAAACGCACTTGGTCCATGGTGCTGGTAGGTCGCTGAAGGCGTTCAATCGCCTGCCGCGTCTTTTCATCTACGTCAGGCGGCAGTTCACCGCTGGTGAGTATGGCGTCAATCCTGTTCACCATTACTTCTGTTGCATCTATTATGGATTCATAGGTAAATGCGTGGTGCTCGTGGTGATAAAAGTGAAAATGGGCCTCCCGGGCAGACAGGTAGCCCAGCATAATATCGTTGTCTTTCTGCTCAGCTGCAATCACATAGGCAGCGTCATGTAGCCGCCAGTCGGCGTCGTTGAACCAGCGGCGCTTTTCCGCCACCGCCTTGATGGCGTAGGTCGCCGCGCCCCAGGCCTTGTTGGAAGCCTGCAGCAAATCTTCCTTCGCCAGTTCCTCCCGCGCCTGCCGCAGGAAGTTGTGGCTGATCTCCATGTTGCGGGCCGCCTCCTCGTCGGGCGACGGACCCGGGGCGGTGTCCAGGGGCAGCGCCATTCCTTATCCTCCGTATGTTTAGGCCAGTGTAGCATGGCCGTTCCGCCATGTCGTTACATCGGAATGCGTTGTAAATTGTAGTAGAAAAGGAAAGGGGCGAGCCCGAAACCCGCCCCGTAGAATGGCCGAAAAGGAGGGTATAAGCTAGGTGGCCCCGCCCTCAATCATCGTGGTCATTTCTTCCACGCTCTTGTCGCCGAAGTCGGGTTCGCCGCCGTTGATGCGGTAGGTGGGAGTTCCGAAGACGCCCAGGTCCTTGGCTGCCTGGTGTTCGTCCGTCACGTACTGGCGGTACTGACCCGAATCCAGGGCAGCGGAAAGTTCCGCAGTATCCAGGCCACAATCGGCGCCGATGTTCAGCAGCACTTCCCGGTTGCCCAGATCCACGCCGTCCTCCCAATAGGCTTTGGCGGCGGCGTGGTGGAATTCTCCATCCAGCCCCTTGTCCCTGGCAAAGGCGGTAGCCTCGTGGGCCAGGTTGGTGTTGGGGTTGAGGCTCGGGCGGCGCATTACGATGCCCGCATCCCGCGCCCGGTCCTGCCAGGCGGCGTTCAATTCCGTCTCAGTCTCGCCTTCCCGCAGGGGACGGGGTTCGCCCTCCATGGGCCGTTCGGGGGCCAGCAGGTAGGGACGCCGGTCTATCGCCGCGCCGGTGGCTTCCGCTGCCTTGTCCAGCCTGACCAGGCCGACATAGCACCACGGTCAAGTGTAATCGTACCAGACGACCACATTGGTTTCGTCGTTGGTGGTCATTGTTCTACCCCCTCGGTGTAGTTTGAGCGTATTGTAGCACGGCGGCGGCCTGACCAACCCGCCCGGTTACTCGTCAACGACGAGGAATTGGCCCATCATGCCCAGGTCTTCGTGGTCGAGAATGTGGCAGTGGAACATATACGGAATGTCCTCAGCGGCGTAAGTATCGAACCGGGCGGCAATGACGACCTCACGTTGGCCGTTCACCCACACGGAGTCCTCCCAGCCCGATTCCTCGTGCGGCGGGGGTTCGCCATTGATGGACAATATCTGAAACTGGGTCTGGTGGGGGTGGAACACGTGCTGGCCGTCACCGCTTAAAAGAGTCCAGCGCTCGGTATCTCCCAGTTGCACCCTTTCGTCAATCCGGTTCATGTCCATCTGGACGCCGTTGATTGACCAGGTCGGGCTGAACTCCCAGAAATTGCGCGAATCTCTCATTCGAAAGGTCCGATTCACGGTTATCTCCGACTCGGAAATCCGGTCAATCGTCGCGAGCCGGTCGGGAAGCGGTCCGGCGCCGGATACCGAACCGTTCGGGCGGAGTTCCAGCACCCGGCCTAACTCTTCATCGGCCAGAACGACGGGTGACTCGCCAACATCCACAATAATCTCTTCCCGGTCGCCCGGCGCAAGTGTGGTTTGGCCGAGCGCGACGGGACCAGCCAGGTAGCCGCCATCGGAGGCTATCTTGACCATGTTGGCGCCCTCGACACTGAGGTCGTAAATGCGGGCTTGACTGCCGTTCAGCAGCCGGAGCCGAACTAACCCGGTAGGAACTTCGACGAACGGATTGATTGTGCCGTTCACCGTCAGCGTAGAATACTGATTTCCTTCATCGTCCGGGTCGATGGCAAAGTCCAGTTGGCCATCCCCGGTAAAGTCCCGGTCCTGGATGATGACCGGAATGTCGTCAACGCCGTAGGTTGCTGGCAGCGTTGCGGCGGCCGGGTTGTCGTCTTCGATGATTATCAGGCCGGCGGCGCCGCGGTAGACGTGCTCGGCGGTGGCCCCATGGACGTGAGGGTGATACCAGAGAGTGGCCGCCGGCTGGATTACCTCGAAATCAGCCACCC
Source organism: Dehalococcoidia bacterium (assembly GCA_964291565.2). Classification (GTDB taxonomy): domain Bacteria; phylum Chloroflexota; class Dehalococcoidia; order Lucifugimonadales; family UBA3495; genus Bin22. The sequence goes on along the minus strand of OZ219949.1, from coordinate 1,837,493 downwards.
AGGTGGCTCCGGGTTCGATGAGACTGTGGGGGCCGCCGTCGTCCTCGGCCGGAACGTCCGCGCCGTGCCAGTGCGTCGTTGTAACCTCATCCAACTGGTTGGCGACATTGATGACCACCGAGTCCCCGGTCTTGAGGCGAAGCGTAGGGCCGAGCACCGACATATCGTTGTAGGCATAGGTGTCGGTCAAGGCCGTTTGCCGGTAGTCGTGGTGGGATTTTCCGATGGTGAGGTCATAATGCGCAACACCCTCGCCGTCGTCCGTCGGCTCCAGCAACTCCGGTATCGAAAGCGGCGCCACGGCCGGAAGCGCCGCCGGTACATTTTCTGCCTCGCCACCGCAGCCGGCCAGCAAGGCCGCCAGCACAAGAACGGCAATTGCTACGCCTATTCTGAAGATGGCGGGAGTACGATGACTCTGGTTAGTTGTCAACGAATTATCGAGAAGGCGTCTTGCCCAATCAGAACTGTTGCGATTCACTTCGTACCTCTTGGTTTAGGGATTCAATGGCTAAGACAGAAAGTGGATTATACGACTGAACTTTTAAGACATCTTGAAGAAGTGGAGTGTCTGCTTAGGAACGGCGCGGTTTTCCGGTTCGGTGGCCGGAACGACAGGTTCGAGGTTCCCGCCTGCGCCGGAACGACGACATCATCATTAGTGGTTCTTCGTGTTCCTTCGTGGATAGAAAAAAAGGCGAGTGGTGAAATTAGGCCAATGCCGCCCATCGCGCTATAATGGCGACGCGGTTCGGGCGGTCATACGTTGGTAACACCGGCATCGCCGCAATACTTACTATGAAAAATAGGAGGCCAATATGCCGTTTGGAGGCAATGACTGGCTGGCTTTGACCCAGGAAGAGACCCTTGAGCCTGAAATTCCCATCATCGACCCGCACCACCATTTCTGGGACAAGCGGGCGGAGCGAATACCCTACCAGCGATACCTGCTCCAGGAACTGGCCGACGATGTCAATGCCGGCCATAACGTGACATCCACCGTCTTCATCGAGGCCCGCGCCATGTACCGGGCCGACGGCCCTGTGGAACTGCGTCCCGTGGGCGAGGTGGAGTTTGTCCAGGGCCAGGGCGCGGCCAGCGCCAGCGGCATCTACGGTCCCTGCCGCGCCGCCGCCGCCATCATCGGCCACGCCAACCTGAACCTGGGCGCCGAGGTGGAGGGAGTGCTGGACGCCCTGCACGACGCCAGCCCCTACCATTTCCGGGGCATCCGCCACTCGGTAACCTGGGACCCGCACCCCGAAGTCGAAAACACGGCGGCCCACAACATGCAGGGACAACTGGCCAGCGACAAGTTCCGCGAGGGCGCCCGGGTGCTGGCCTCCAAGGGACTGACCCTGGAGGGCTGGCTCTACTTCCCCCAGCTGCAGGAAATGGCCGACTTTGCCAGGGCGGTGCCCGACCTGACCATCATCCTGAACCACATCGGCGGCCTCATCCGTGTTGGCCCCTACGCGGGACGGGACGACGTGATGGACACCTGGCGGCAGGGTATTGCCGCCGTGGCCCAGTGCCCCAACGTGGTCTGCAAGCTGGGCGGCATCGGCATGCCCCGTACCGGCTTCGACTGGCACCTGCGTGACAAGCCCATCGGCTCGGAGGAACTTGCCAGCGACATGGCGCCGCTGATCAACTACTGCATCGAGCAGTTCGGCCCCAGCCGCTGCATGTTCGAGAGCAACTTCCCGGTGGACAAGGTCTCCTACTCCCACCACATCCTGTACAACGCCTTCAAGCGGCTCTCGGCGGGCTACTCGGCGGGGGAACGGGCGGATATGTTCTACGAAACGGCGGCGCGGGTGTACCACATCTAGCAGCGCGCAGTCGAGTTACAAACGTTCAGGGGCGGGTTTGAAACCCGCCCCTGACACTTTCGCTTCCGATTTGTGCTGCCATGGTATCTACGCCGGCGCAACTATATCCATATCGTACCGCGCCAGTACCTCTTCAATCTGCGCAGCCGACTTTTCGTCCGCCGGAATCAGCGGCAGGCGGGGTTTACCCACGTTGAAGCCCACGTGGTTCAGCCCGTGCTTGACCGGAATGGGGTTGGAAACGATGAAAAGCACCTTGAAGATCTCCAGCAGGCGGCGATGTTCGGCGGCAGCCTGTTCCACTTCGCCCTCCAGCAGCAGGCCCATCATCTGCTTGATCTGGTTGCCCACCAGGTGGGAGGCCACGCTGACCACGCCGTAACCGCCAGTGGCCATAATGTAGAAGGTCTCGTTGTCGTTGCCGCTCCAGACGCGGAACCCGTCCCGCGAACCGTCGATAATTCGGGTAATCTGGTCCATGTCGCTGCCGGCTTCCTTGACCCCGACGATGTTGTCCACGTGGCTGAGCCGGATGGTGGTCTCGTGGCTCATGTTCAGGCTGGTGCGGCTGGTCACGTTGTAGAGCATGCAGGGCAGGTTGACGTGGGCGGCGATGGTCTTGAAGTGCTGGTACAGGCCCTCCTGAGGAGGCTTGTTGTAGTAGGGGACCACCAGCAGCAGGCCGTCCACGCCGGCCTTCTCCGCCTCCATGCTCAGTTCAATGCTCTCGGCGGTGCTGTAGTTGCCCGTACCGGCCACCACGGCGCCCCGGTCGCCCACGGCGTCCTTGATCTCGCCGTACAGCCGGATCTTCTCTTCGGTGGTGAGGGTAGGCGACTCGCCGGTGGTGCCGGACACGATGACGCCGTCGCTGCCCGAATCCAGCAGCGCGTTGGCAAGACGCTTGGCCTGGTCATAGTCCACCCGACCCTCGTCATCAAAGGGAGTTACCATAGCCGTTATCAGTCTGCCTATCTCCGTCATGCTGACCCTCCTCTCAAGATTTTGCCGCCATTATACACGCTGGTGACCGTTTTTGCTTGGGTTGATAACCCTGCCGCTGCGTTTCGATTCAGGTGGTTTCTCATTCTTGTGGGACTTCAACGGGTTGCCAGGGCGGGTTTGAAACCCTCCCCTGCGAGTCCATACGACCTGCATTGGAACGCTAACGAGTGATGGAATCGAGTGAAGGAATATCGGTATCATTCCCTACCCAACCCAACCCGCCCGGAGGCGAACACCACAAATTTGGGGCCGGGTTTACCAACCCGGCCCCATAGCCGTAGCCGTGTCGTGGAGAAAATCCTTTACAGGCGTCCCCCAAAGAATACCGGCACCTGCCTCCGGTAAACCTGGATGCGCGAGCGGGCCGATTCTACTACGAAGACGTTGTCGTCATCGTCCACGGTAACCGCTATCGGGCCCCAGAAAAGCCTTTCCCTTTCCAGGCCCTGGGCGATGTCCCGTTCCTGCCACATTTCGGAGTTGGCGTCCAGCTTTTCCTTCCCCCACTTGGAGAGGGTGCCGTCGCCGGTGGTCTGGGTAAGGAATTCGCCGTCGGGGCTGAACACCTGCAGGCGGTCGTTGCCCCAGTCGGTCACGTAGATGTTGCCGTCCTTGTCCACCGCCACGCCGGTGGGGCGGTCAAGCTGACCATCGCCCGAACCGGAAGTCCCGAACTTCATCAGGAAGTTGCCGTTGCGGTCGAACTTCTGGATGCGGTCATTGCGCCAGTCGGCGATGTAGATGTCGCCGTTGCGGTCAATGGTGATGCCCCAGGGCATGTTGAACTGGCCGTCGCCGTCGCCCTTGCTGCCGAACTGGGAAATGTACTGGCCGTCCCGGGTGAACTTCTGGACCCGGTGGTTGTCGCAGTCCACCAGCAGCAGGTTGTCGTCCTGGTCTATGGCCAATCCCGAGGGGCTGCTGATTTCGCCGTCGCCCGAGCCGGGGGTGCCCCACTTGCTCAGGAAGGCGCCGTCGCCGGTGTACCTGGATATGCGGTTCAGCCACTCGTCGGCCACAAAGACGTTGCCCTCGCTGTCCAGGGCAATGGCCGTGGGCCAGATTAGAGAGCCGTCAGCGTCGGAGGGGTCGCCCTCGCCGGCGGTGGTAACGCCCCGGGCGAACTCGCCGATGTAGTCCTCGTCAATGGTGCAGATGGTTATCCGCTTGCCGTCGGGCCGGTAGTCGTAGGACCGGCTGACGACGTACATGGTGTCCTCTTCGCCCCGGACCATGGCCACGGGATTCCGGAAGCCTGGGCCCGAGAACTCGGCCCGGCCGATGGTGTGGCTGGGCTGAAGTGTAATTCCAGCAAATCGAGTGGTGGTCATTTTGCCCTCCCTGTCGGCGATTTTGGTTCGCTTTCACAAAGAGACACCGGGACGCAGAGGGTAGCAGAGATACTCCGCGAGACTCCGTTTCTCTGCGCCTCTTTGTGAACTGTTCCTGCCCCCTAGATGAAGTCGAACTTTTCGAAGCCGCCGTTGACCAGGGGCTGGGCGTCCAGGCCCATCCAGTTCTCCAGCAGCGTGGTGTAGATGCTGCGGAAGTCGTTGTTGAAATGCAGGTCGCCTTCCAGCAGCTTGTCCGCCTCCAGGGAAGGATACTCGCCGTACAGGCCGCCCTTGACGTTTTCACCAATGACGAAGGCCATGCCGCCCGAACCGTGGTCGGTGCCGGAGCCGTTGTCATGCACCCGGCGGCCGAACTCGGTGAAGACCAGCAGGGTAACGTCGTCGGCTGCGTCGTGTTCCCGCAGGTCGTCCATAAAGTCCGCGACGGCCTGGGATGTCTCGCTCCACAGCTTGGCGTGGGCCTGCAATTCGCCGGCATGGGTGTCGAAGCTGTTGTAGGGGGCCGTGGTGTACAGCACCCGGGTGCCGAAACCCGCCAAGTGGGTCTGGGCGATGTTTCGCATGTACTGGCCCACCACGTCGCCGCCGTACTCGATGGATGACGAGTACATTTCCGGCGCGGTGCTCAGGATATCGGCGCCCTTGAGCGCGTCCATACCGGTGCGGGACAGGTAGTCCACCACGCCGCCGCGGCCCATGGCAGGGGAGTATATGCGGGAGAAGACGTCCAGGGCATCGGCCCGCTGGTCCTCCTCCTCAATGCCCGTCAGCACGCCGTAGGAGGCCAGGTTGCCCACCGAGGCCACGGGTACGCTTGGCATGGCCAGGGCGCGGGGAAGGCCGCGGCCGAAGTTGACGCCGGTCAATACGTTCTCGGCATTGGGGTCCATTTCCTTGATGGCCCGGCCCAGCCAGCCCTCGGTGCCCACCTTGTCGGGCTCGCAGGTGTGCCAGATGTCCATGGACCGGAAGTGGGACCGGTTGGGGTTGGGATAGCCAACACCCTGGATGATGGCCATCTTGCCCTCATCGTAGAGTTGCTTCATGGGCCCCATGTTGGGGTTCAGGCCCACGTAGTCATTGATCTTCAGAACCTGGTCGTCGGGCACCCGCACGGAAGGCCGGTTATCGGCATAAAGCGGGTCGCCGTAGGGAATCACCGTATTCAGCGCGTCGTTGCCCCCGGAAAGCTGCAGGACAACCAGCACCGGGTCTTTCTTGTTAGAAGTCATTTCCTTTCCTCCTCAGACTCTTGGAGCCGATTTGCGCTTGCCAGGGTTGTCTAGGCGAACTGGTACTCCTGGGTGGAAACAATGAGCTGGAGGGTCTGTCCCACCCGCTGGGAGAACTCGGCAGATCCGGGTACGAGGTCGCCGCCCCGACCTACGTGGGCGACCAACTGTTCGTGGGTCTCATCGGCAAGCTCGTAGGAGCCCAGCAGTTCCAGGCAGCGATTCACCACCTGCTCGGCGGAAATGGCGCCCCCGTCGGTACTCACCCGGGCCACCATGTCCTGCACACCGGGCAGGTCCAGGTTGCCCACCTGGTCGGCGGCAAAGTTGATGCGCTCCACCAGGGTGCCGCTGTCAATCCACTCGCCGCCGGTGTGCCAGCCCTCCACCGTCGGGGGATTCATCAGGTCCTGGCCCATGTAGCGGATGTTGGCGGCCAGGTTGTTCAGGCCCGGCTTGGGGGAGGTGAAGTCCTTGACCACCCGCATGGTGCCGACAACGGCCTCGGCGGGGCTCTTCACCTTGGCAAAGCGGGCATTCTTGAAGGCGTCGGAGTTGAAAAGGACGCGCAGCATGGAGCCGATGTTGTAGCCGGAGCGGAAGTACTCGTCCTCCAGCATCTGGATGGTCTCCATGTCCCGCGGCGGAGTGTTCTGCCACGCCGGCACCTGCACGTCGTCGGCCACGAAGAAGTTGTACAGGTGGCGGGAGATGAACCGGGCGGTGGACGGCTGTTTGGCAATCAGGTCAATGATGTCATCGCCGTTGAAGTTGCCCGTCTCGCCCAGGAAGGTCTTGTTTTCCTCGTCATGGTCGGCGGGATTGTAGATGAAGCCCGCCTCGTAGCGGCCGTAGGGATAGCGGGGGATGGCGTTGGTAATGGTCCAGCCGGTGAAGGCCCGGGCGCACTCCTTGACGTCGTCCTCGCTGTAGTTGGCCTCGCCGTCCATGCCCACGCCCATGGAGAACAGTTCCAGCAGCTCCCGGCCCCAGTTCTCGTTGATGGCATCCCTGTGGCTCATGCAGTTGTCCAGGTAGAAAATCATCGACGGATCGCTGGAAAGGCCCAGCAGCAGGTCCCGGAAGCTGCCCAGGCCGTGCTCCCGGAACATATCGATCTGGAGCTTGATCTGGCGGCCATGTTCGCACTTGGAGTTGCCGGTGCAGAAAATGCCGTGCCAGAAGAGGGCGATTTTCTCCTCGAGGGGACGCTGGGTATTGATCATTACGTAGGTCCAGTAGGCCTGGTTGACTTCCAGGGCGTTCATTTCCCTCCAGTCAACGAAGCGGCGCTCCAGAACGTCCATTTCCAGCCTGGGCTGGTTTCCGGGGTTAAGCAGCTCTTCCACCGTGGCCTCATAGCCCGCGGCGGCCCTGCGTTCCAGTTCATCGTAGGAGGCGCCAAAGCCGGCCCGCCGCATCAGGTGAGCCATCAGCGCAACGTCGTTTCCCGCCATATCTTTTCCTCCTCGCTGTTATATGTTCTTTCGGCAATCGGGGTGGGCGAGCGGAGCCTCGGTCAAGACAACCGTCCAACTCGCCAAAACTTAGCACCATAATATGCAAACGGCAATTTGGTGTCAAGAAATTACGAATTGTAACAATTTATGCAGTAAAAGATGGAGACATGATCAAAATATCGACCGCAAATCCAGGAACACGTCAAACAGGCAACGATATACCCAGCAGTTAAGGGCCAGGCTTCCAGGAAAAGCGGCGGTGGAAAAAGGAGGGGCCGCCGGACAATAATTGCCACGGGCGGCCCATTATCGGTGTGATGTGTAAATTCGCTTCCTGACGGGTCAGGCTGCTCCACCGGGGTCTAGCTGCCGCCGAACCGGCGGCGATGTTGCCGGAGGGTTCAATCGTTCATGATGACGGGGATTCCGGCGGCTTCCGCTTTGGCTGCGGCCTCCTCGTTGATCACCCCGTCCTGCATCCAGATATATTTGGCGCCCACCTCAATGGCCTCGTCCACCACCGGTCCCACCAGCTCGGAGCGGCGGAAGATGTCCACCATGTCAATGGGCTCCGGCACCGATTTCAGGTCCGGATAGCTCTTCTCCCCCAGGACTTCCTCGATCATGGGGTTGACCGGAATGATTCGGTAGCCCTGGGCCTGCATGTAGCGGGACACTCCATGGCTGGGCCGTTCCGGGTTGTCGGAAATGCCGACCACGGCAATGGTCTTGCTGTTGCGGAGTTGTTCCTCGACCAGGTCCATCCTGCCCACCTCCTGTTGAGAATGGCGGCGTTTTCGCCCTCTTGGGCGTGGCCGCCTTGATTCATTCTCGCACAACGGACGGTCGTTGGGCTACCGAAACAGAACGGGGTAACAGTTCAGAGTTAAGGGAATTGCCTTGCCAATCCAACCCGTCATACAGGCGAACGCCTGTATCCATGAGCCGCTGCTACTTCTGACTTGTCATCCACTTTGGCTTTTCTGGATTCTCCGCCTCAGGCGGACGCCGGAATGACGTCCAGCGTGGCAAGGTAGCTCATGAAGTCTGAACAGTAACAGAACGGGAGTTGGCACCGGCGGCGTCATAGCCACCACAGCCAAGGGCCAATTCCCCGCAAACCCGTATTCGTGTATATTCGTTGCGAGAAAGTCATTCAACGGTAAAGAAAGGAACGCCATGACCCAGCAGCCGGAAATCAGGCAAGCGCACCCTTACTTCATGTACGACGCCATCATCGGACAGCCCGAGGCCATGGCTCAAATGCTTGACCGGCATGCAGCCGGGGCCAAGGAGATTGCCGAAGTCCTGGCCACCAAGCGGCACATCTACATCGTGGGCATCGGCACCTCGTGGCACGCGGTGCTGGTGGCCGAGCACTGGTTCCGCCGCTTCGCCGGCCCGAACATCCAGGTGCAGGGGTGGCATTCCTTCGAGTTCTGCGGCTACCCGCCGTCGCTGGGGCCCGACGACGCCGTAATCATCATCAGCCACCGGGGCACCAAGACCTACTCCTTCCTGGCCCTGGAACTGGCTAAGGAGAAGGGCGCCTACACGGTGGCCGTAACCTCCACCGACCCCGGACCGCGCCTGCATGTGGCGGATGTTTCCCTCCACACGGTATCGCCGGAGCGGTCCTCGGCCTTCACAATAAGCTACACGACCGCCCTGACCGTGCTGGCCATGCTGGCGGCGGAACTGGGCGCGGCTTTGGCTGGGGACGTGGAAACGGCGCAGTTGAAGGACCGGCTGCTGGACGTGCCGGACGCCGTTGCTGACGTCATTGAGCGGGAAGGGGACATCGCGGACGTGGTGGCGCGGTTCGGCGACCGGCAGCGTTTCATCTCCGTGGGCTGGGGCCCCAACACCGCCAACGCCTACGAGGTGGCCCTGAAAATCAAGGAGACCAGCGCCTCCGACTGCGAGGGCTTGCAGGTGGAGCAACTGCTGCACGGCCCCTTCTGCTCGTTGGATGACGACTGCCTGGTAACGCTGATCGCCCCGCCCGGGCCGGGGTACGAGCGGTCGCTGGACATTGCCCGCGCCTCGGCCGCCGCCGGCGCCCCGGTCTGGGCATTGGTGCAGGAGGGCGACGAGGAACTGTCGTCCCTGGCATCGGCCACCTTGCCCATGAAGCCTTTGCCGGAACTGTGGAGTCCCCTGGCCTGCGTGGTGCCGCTACAGTTGTTCACCTACCACCTGGCCCTGCACCGGGGCAAGCACCCCGACCTGTTCCAGCAGGACAACCCTAAGCAGGCGGCGGCCCGATCGCACTACAATCTCTAATATTTCCCTTCCCCTTCGATGGGTGAAGGTTGACTTTGTTGCAAAACTCCCAATTTCACTCGACTTTTGCGACAACTCGCATTTCTGTCGCAAAAGTCCCTTACACTGTTATAACGATAAGGATTGTGTACTGCCCCGACAATTCTTGACGAAAATTAAGGGGCATACCTCACGCCGCAAAATCAACTATGGCACAACACAAACAGCAAACCACTATAATACACTCGTATAGAGCAAGCAGAACGAGGTAAACAATGAAGTGGCGTGAACATCCAAAGGACCAGAGTGTAATTGCAGTCTTGGGCACCATTACGAACGAAATCGGAACAATCAAAGGGATGATAACCTATAAAACCGACTCCAACGACAATTCTTGGACAAACCAAAACCTACTGGAAGGCCATGATTGTTTTTTCATAGTACCTAAGGACGCAAGCAATGACCTGGGGATGGTTGATATCAATTCGTTAGAAGAAGACCCATTGGCCGGGATTATTATATTCCACAGACTTACCGACCAATCCCTAGAGTCGATCAAGAGAACCATTGAACGAGAAGCGAAAGCGGCAGGCTTTAGACCTGACGATTAGCCAAAACAACCCCGGACTTTCTGTTTGAAGTCTGGGGTCAATAGGGAAATCGGACAAATAATTTCCATAACTACACCTCCAAAAATCAACTTACAGAAAGACACGACAATGCGCCCCGGCACCTGTCAATCGGCGCGGGTTCACTGATTCTCTTCAAGTGTGCAAGAAGCGAGTTTCGCGACAGCCGCCCCACTTTTGCAACAACTGTCCTTTTTCCGCAAAGCCCGGAAAGGTTAGGATGGGTGTGAAAACCCCAAAATCGCGGACCTCATAAAGAGGCCAATTTCCAGTAAGGAGCAGACCATGTCCACCGACGAAACCCAGGCATTTCTTGATTCCCAGGCCCAGCACCGGGGCTATTCCCTGGAGATGCACCGCATCATGGCCGAGGCTGACCTGGAATGGGCGAAGAAGTACGGCGAGTTTATCGAGGCCACCTACACCGGCCAGCGCACCCTGGACCGCAAGACCAAGGAACTACTGCAGATCGTGGTGGAAGCCGCCCTGAAGGCCGACGTGGAGCAAATCCAGGCCCACGTGCGGGTGGCCCTGGAAAACGGGGCCTCGGAGAGGGAAGTCCTCGAAGCCCTGCAGGCGGTCATCGCCCCCATGGGCGCCCTTGCCTTCCGCCGGGGCGTGCAGGCATGGGCCAGGGAGACGGGGCGCTTGCCTAATGACTAGGGGACGCATGCAGCTAAGCTATGTCCCTAATCTATCTGTAACCTATCTCGCCGGTTGCACATGGGGGTGAAAGCCCCAAAAAAATATGTCGCTTCTCGACAGTCCCGGTGTGGTTCGTCGTCGGTGTGGTTCGTTGCTTGTATCCGGGCCAGCTTCTGATCTTGTCATAAGGGAAGTTGGTGCTGGCCCTTTTGCCGCTCCCGGCTTCAGCGTTGTACTTCTCCGCTGTAGCGATTAATGGCTGGCATGGCGTTGGGTTTGTGTCATGGCTTGCCGAAGTCACTGCTGCGTTTCTCCAGGTCTCGATAACATTCCTTGGAATCCTTGTCCTTCCGTTGAGGAGACTACAGCACCAGGAATTGCGTTCACCAATAATCCCATTATAATGGTCAATAACAGTTGATACTAAGTATGAGTTAAAGCAGGACTGACTATGATCAAGTACCTGGTAACTGGAGCGTTGCTGCTGCTGTCGGTTGCGTGCGCCAGCGCCGCCGTGCCGACACTGGCGCCCACATCAACTCCCCCATCAACCCCCACAGCTGCCCCCGAACCCACGGCGACTACCCTGCCCACACCCACCACACCACCCGAACCGACTGTAACACTGACCGCCGAGGTAGCGCCTGATCCTGCTGCGGATGGAGACGAATACGACACTGGCGTATTGGTTGCTGCGTTCCCCGAAATAAGCGAAAAAATGAAGGATATCCGGCCCGTGTACACCGCCTATTTTCACACCGAGGACTGGCAGGCGCCCGGAAAAAACACGACGGTTGATGAAGTCTTCAGACTGCTAAAGATGGAAAACATCGCCACCCACGAGGGCCACCAGCAAGTCAGTCCGGCCATGGTTGTTGACCATGAACCTGACCTCATTATTGCGGATTCAATAGAAGCAGTGGTGAAAAACCCGGACTTGTCCGGGCTGCACATGGTAGAAGACACGGCCCATATCCCCCATCACATTTTCGTCATGAAGGAAGGCTACTCCTTCTATGTGGCCGACCCGGGATTCAGGGACACCGTGCAGGCATTCGCCGCTTTCGCTTACCCCGACACCTTCGTCTTTGCGGACGTACCGGCCGATGACCATGGCGAAGGGCAAGTAGAAGGAGAGAAGGACGAGCCTGCAGATGACCATTCGCATGGGCCTGACGAAGGTGGACATGGGCATTCTCATGGGCATTAAGAAACTGTCTCAAGCCTTGAGGCGCCGTTGACGGCGGTACCCAGGCAGTGCGCAGGCCAACTGTATCAGTCCGAAGGTCAGGAACTGATCCGGGCAACTGCTGTCCGTACCACATCCGCCATCACTGACCGGTTGCAACTACCGGCGAACACCATTAGAAACCGGCAGTTTCCGGCCTACGGTTGAGAGCCCTCATTTCTAATGGACCCTCCCCTGCCCGTGTATATTGGCTGAAAAGGGATGGAAGACCGGCGTCCGCCGGAAAGCTACTTCTCCACGTGGCAACTGACAATGTCTATGCCATAATACTTGCGGTGATGCACCGATGAGGCGTAGTGGCGCAGAATGCGGAAGGACAATTGCTGTTCTTCTTCCAGCGTCTCGTCCTGGCCCAGATAGGCAATGCGGTTCTCGATATTGCCCTGAAAGTCGTCGTCCGAAGCCACCACAATTTCTAGCTCGGCTGACCCGCCTTGGGGGCGAATGGTGGCGACCAAGCTCCGTTCTCGCTCCGCCGGCTCGGAGGTTTCCCCTTCAAGCAAGTTCAGAATCACCTCTTCACCAACAATGCGCAGACGGTTTTGCCCCTCTTCCGTCCAGGAATTTGCCTCGGCGAACTGCCGGAGAAAATCATCAACAGCAGGCAGCGAAGACTGGGTTAAGTCCGTCCTCAACTTTCTACCACGGAGACCCGACAGTTCGGTCAACGCGGTCATCCCTATGGCCGCCATGCCGCCGACTACAATGGTATTGCCCACCAGATGGCTGGCAGCGCCTTCGAATAGTCCGCTTAAAGCCCCGGCGGAAAGCCCCAATACCATGGAAACTCCGGTAATGGCTGCTTTCTTGTGGTCGGCTGGTCCTGTGAAGACGGTCTTGGCCCCCTCAACAAAAAGCATCCCGAAAATGACAATGTAAACCGCCCCAACCACCGGACTGGGAATGGCTACCAATATGGCAAGCAATTTGGAAAATGTCGCTGCTGCTATGGTCAACAGCCCCAGGTATATTCCCACACTCTTGCTTGCCACGCCGGTGAACCCGATGTAAACCACCGTTACCGCCCATGGCGCGGCTACGGGCAAAGTTCCCAGCAGGCCGGAAACCAGGGTGCCCAGCCCGTACACGTTCAGGCCTCCCTGCACGCTGCGGAAATCAATGGCCGATTGACTCCGGTAGGAGGCGCGCTGAATTACCGACAGGTCTCCAACCGCTTTCACGAAGGAGGTAAGGTTCACAATAACGAAGACGGGAAGCAGGGCCCAAAATTCGACGCCAAAATTGAGGTTCAGCCCCGGCCATCCGAAAGCAGGCAAACTCACCCAGGGAGTCGCAACTATGATGTCAATATCGTAAAGGCCCAGGGGTACGGCCACAATCAGACCCACGGTTACGGTAACCGGCAAAATCCAGATGCGCCACACCTGCGTTTCCTGCAAGGACAAGAGAATCCCCGCCGCCAGGGCAGCAATTCCCGGGGCCAGGAAAAGCAGCGCCGTATAGCCTTCCGGCGGTACGACCGCCCTGCTGATGATGAAGGGCATGGCCGAAACTGCCACCAGCATTACGACTACTCCGCTCACTGTCGGCGTGAATATCCGGCGGAGGGAGGCAAGGTGCAGGGTCAAAACGGATTGGACCAGAGTGGAAACCACTATCAATGGGGCCAGCAAGCCGGGTCCGCCGACGTGGAGCGCCAAAGCGGAAACCGCCAGGAAGGGAACGTTGAAGTTGGTGACGATGAGACGGCCTGAACCGAAATACCGCAGCCGGAGAGTCTGAAGGATCATACTGGCGCCGGTTACCACCAGCACGGTGAATGTCATCCATGACAGGTATGCTTCCGATTCACCGGATGCCTGGACCACCATTGCCGCCAGCATAACGAGACTAATGGTGTTGGGCAGGAAAATCTGTAGAGCCGAACTTATAGCCCGAAGCGGCGGGCACTTCTCATCCGGTTCGAAGTGAATTTCGTGCCTTCCCTGGGATTTTCCAAACATATGCCTGAATTTCCTGGTGGCAGCAATGAGCTGAAAAAGGGCTTCAGACCTCCGCCAGTCTCCCCGATTCCGTAGAGGTCAAAGTCTCGGTCTATCCAGTTCCCAGCTTAAGCGCTGACCGTGGGTGCTATTGTACCTTCCCCCACCGTATTTTCTGGACGTCGGGGAAACCGACACAGCGGTAAGGGTGAACTGTTCTCTTCATTCCCCTCGGCGGCAGCGGCGGAACAGCAGCACGTTATCTATCCAATCAAAACGAACCAAAGTGTACGGTAGTTATTGTAAGAAAATCCACTTTTGCTAAAAGTAAAATGTTCGGGGTATGCTATATGGTATCAATTAAGGGGGGTTTACTATGTTGCAGTCCAAGCTAAAAGAGAAATCCAGGGCAAATTGTACGGAATTGAAGCGCCGAAGAATATCAGCCACGATAAACGTGGTGTTCCTGTTTCTCATTCTGGCTTCTTTTTCTGCCTTGGTCCTGGCCTGCGGCGAAGAACCTTCCCCGACATCAGCGCCGATCGGTACGACGGTCCAGGAAGTAACTCCGGTACCCGTGGCCACCACTGCTCCGGAACCCGCACCGGCGCCGGCTGCCACCACTGCTCCGGAACCCGCACCGGCGCCCACTGCCACCACTGCTCCGGAACCCGCACCGGCGCCCACTGCCACCGCTGTTCCGGAACCCACGCCGGCGCCCACTGCCACCGCTGTTCCGGAACCCACGCCGGCGCCCACTGCCACCGCTGTTCCGGAGCCTACGCCAGCGCCGGCTGCAACTGAACCTCCGGTGGCAATGCAGGAAACAGCTACACTGGACGACGACGACCTGACCCAGGCCTACGTCGAGCGCGCCATAGAATTCTATGGACAGAACGGCCTGGACGCCACGGTTAAGTTTTACAAATCGGCTGAGGGCATCCAGGACAAGAGGACGCTGATCCTCCTGAACCAGGCCGAAAGCACGTTGCTTATATTCCGCAGCATTCCCGCTTTGGAAGGCCAATTTGTTGGCCCGGGCTCTTCCTACTCCGCCTTCACACGGTTGTTGGCAACCGCCACCGAGGAGGGTCAATGGTTCACGACTCGGGGCGTCAACCCGGTAACCAAGCAGGAAGAACCCCGACGGGTGCTCGTCGTCCTGCACGACGGCTTGGTATTCTCTGCCAGCCATTCGGTCCTGGTGGAAGACGTGGCGGACTCGGTCCAGGCATACGTGAACAAAGCCATTGCCACCTACGATAATGATGGCCTGGACGCTGCCATCACCTACTACAACAGCATGGACAGCCTGGACGGCCAATTTTACCTTTTCCTCATCGGAGCGGACGACTACTATCTCGCTCATCCCATCTTTCCCCACCTCATCGGCACCGATATCAAGGACGTGATCGGCTCCGACGGACAGGAACTCGGCAAGGAGATAGCCCTGGCCAACGAGGAGGGTGTGTGGGTGGAATACCTCTGGCCCCACCCCGTTTCCCGGAAGGAACAACAAAAGGTCACCTGGGCCGTCCGGCACGACGGACTGATTTTCGCCTCCGGCTATTACGCCGGCGAACCCGAAACCGGCCCGCCGGCCTGGCGGGATGCCGACCCCATGGAATACACCATCCAGTACGTGAACCAGGCAGTACAACGTTACGAGAGCGAAGGCCTGGAGTCCTTGCTCAATTACTACAACAGCGTCGCCAGCTTCGAGGGCGAATGGTATCTCTTTGCCACCGACGCCCAGGACATATATCACATCCACCCCCTGTTGCCGCGGCTTATAGGTACGGATATCAAGGACGTGAGGGGTTCTGACGGCTACGAACTCGGCGAGGAGTTGGCCAAGGCCAGCGAGCAGGGAGTCTGGGTGGAATACCTCTGGCCCCACCCGGTAACCTTGAAGGAAGTACCCAAGGTTTCCTACGCCGTGCGGCGCGACGGAATGCTCTTCGCCTCCGGCTATTACGTGAGGGTTGACGACCCCGCCGGCCAGACTGTCGATTATGTGCAGCAGGCCATCGATTACTACCGGAACAATGGTCTGGAGGCCACAATTGCCCACTACAACAGCCAGGACAGTATTGATGGCCAGTGGGGCCTGACGCTGGTGGATGAGAGCAATATTCTCCGTGTCGCCCCTCTCGGCAAACATCTCATAGGCACCAACCTGAATGACCTCTCCACGCAGAGCGATCGGCAGATTGGACAGGAAATGGCGGCGATAACGGAGGAGGGCGCCTGGATCAGCTATATCTTCCCCAACGTCAGGTCTTCGGAGACCCTGTACGCCCATAGCTGGGGTAGTCCGCTATGACGGACTGCTCTTCATGTCGCGCTACTATGACGACCAGCCCGACGTGCCCAATGAACCGTAGAGGCTGCCCTGCCGGCTACTCGGTCCCGCTTCCTGCGGGTTGACCCGAACCTGAATGTCCGCTGCTCCGGCATGCTACCCCGCCGGAGCAGCGAGGCTGTACCGGAAGCGACAGTCCTTCGAGAGGCTTTCCCAGTCCCTGAAAGATTCGAGACGCCTGCAAGCCCACTTTATCCGAAGGTTGTCAACGGAAGGTTGTCGAAAATTACCCTGCGCTCGGCAATGTCAACAATTACCTGTTAAGCGCCGATGCCGGCCCGCTTGCTGAAGTAAGGCCGGTGGCCCGGTTTGACGCTCCACAGGCGATTTTTGGTCCTTCTTAACCACCCCTGCCTGCTTCCCTGTACCGTTCCATGTTGCAAACACTGTGGCAAACTCCCGCTCCCACCCTGTCAATGCCATCGGTTGAGTAATGGATGGCTGCATCGCAGCGTCAACGGCGCTGATGGCCGGGGTCGCGTTCCAATTTAGGTGGTTTGGACTCGTAGGGGCGGGTTTGAATCCCTTCCTGGTAGCCCGTTGGAATCCCTCAACAATGTGAAACCACCTGAATCGGAGCACCGCCGATGGTCAGCGGGTTTGGCTTCACAGCGCGGCAGAGTGTAGAATCAACGCCACATTGCCACGTCAGCGAGGGACGGTTATGAAATACGACGTTATTGTAATCGGCGGCGGTTCCGCCGGTTCCGTGGTGGCCAGTCGGCTGTCGGAAGACCCCAATCGCTCGGTGCTGCTGCTGGAGGCGGGGCAGGACTACGCCGACCCTGAGCAACTCCCCGAACCCGTCCGCAACGGCCACTCGTCCGAGGGCGAAGCCATCGGCTCGGCGGTTTCCTGGAACCTGCGCGGCGTCATCAACGACCAGCAGGGTGAGATAAACATCGCCCAGGGCAAGGTTATCGGCGGCTCCGGCTCCATCAACGGCCAGGTCTACCTGCGCGGCCTGCCCGAGGACTTCGAGCGTTGGGAGTCTCACTTCGGCAATCCCGAGTGGGGCTACCTTAAAGTCCTGCCCTACTACCGCAAGGCCGAAACGGACCTGGACATCCAGGACGACTTCCACGGCACCGAAGGCCCGGTCCCCATTGTCCGTCGCGAGGACGAGGAATGGCCGGCGGTGCAGCAGGCCTTCTACGATGCCTGCATGGAGCGGGGCTACCCTGCCAATCACGACCTTAACGGACCCGACTCCGGCGGCATTGGCGCCATTCCCATGAACAACCGCAATGGCTGGCGCATGAGCACCAACGTCACCCACCTCACCCCCGCCCGCCACCGCCTCAATCTCACCATTCGCGGCAACGTCTTCGCCCGCCGTGTGGTTATCGAGGGCGGCAAGGTCACCGGCGTCGAGGTGGAGAGCGGCGGCGAGATTTTCACCGTCTGGGGTAACCGCGTGGTGCTGTGCGCCGGGGCTCTCAAGTCACCCCACATCCTGATGCTGTCCGGCATCGGCCCCCGCGACCAGTTGGAACAGCACAACGTCCCGGTTCTGGTGGACTCCCCCGGCGTCGGGCAGAACCTGTTCAACCATCCCATGGGGTCCGTATCTTTCAGGGTTAATCAGGACGTCAGGCTGACGGCCAACGCCGAGGCCCTTCGCTTCGGCCTGCGGGTAACCTCCGAGCCGCCGTCCCACCCCAACGACGTCATGCTGCACACCCTGGCGGTCTGGAATGTTATGACCGGGGAAATGGTGCCCTCGGGCACCGCCCGCATCGCCTGTGCCCTGGAGCTCCCCGAAGGTACCGGCTGGGTGCGCCTGCAGTCGGGCGACCCCACAGTGCAGCCTTCTATCAACTACCGCTACCTGCACAACGAGAACGATATGCGCCGGATGCGCGACGCCGTACGGCTGGCGTGCAGCATCCTGGAGTCCGACGCCTACCGGGGCATCTCCGAGGGACGCATCGCCCCCGACGACGACACCCTCACCAGCGACGACGACCTGGATGCCTGGATTCGCCAGACCCTCGGCAGTTCCCGCCATGTATCCGGCACCTGCCGCATCGGCCCCGACGGTGATGCCATGGCCGTTACCGACCAGCAGTGCCAGGTGCGCGGCGTTGAGGGCCTGTGGGTCGCCGACTCTTCAATCATGCCCCAGGTAACCCGCGCCAACACCAACGCCACCGCCATCATGATCGGCGAGCGGGTCGCCGACTGGGTGGCCGGCAGTTAGCCGCCAGGAAACTTTCGACATTGAGGCGCCCGCCTGAGACATTGAACGTCGAGACATGATTGGTTCGCCGGCTAAGGGGCAGAGTTCCTGAAGGGGATTAAAGGGCTAAATACTGCGAGTACGGCCTTCGCCGCCAGATTGCCGGGTTGCGCGGTCAACCGGGCCTGCGGGTTGCCCCGCCGAGCAGCCCGCAGTTGGAAACCCTGGTGGGTCTGCGCCCCAATTTCCGGTGGCGCCTCCGCCCCACCCTCCGGAGGTAGACCATCAGCCTTAAGGCGGGTGGACGGCACGGTTTTCAGTGGCCAGGAACCGGCCAGCGGAGCCGCCCATGTGGTCCGCTCCAGCGCCGCCGGTTCTGACATTCCATACGCCCCACGGGCAGTCTCTCGTGCCCCCTTTGACGTGCCGGTACGATCTATGTCCGCTATGCCCGTTTCGGCAAAACAGGGGAGCCTTCGGCCGGGCGCATGTCCGTGCCGAGTAAGGTGCAACTGATGAACGAATAGTAGCCCATCAGCGCTCCCATGACGATGGTATTGGCCTCGCCAAACTGCGCCAGGGCCGCATCGAAAGTCTCCTGGGAGACCTGGTGGTTGTCCATCAGTTCCCGTCCGTAGCGTACTATTGTCGCCTCTTCTTTGGTGAGACCCTCCAGGCTGCCCCCATTGGCGATTATCTCCACCGCCTCAGGCCTGGCCCCCGCCCGCAAAGCCGCGGCGGAATGAGAGGCCCATACATAGTCGCAATCCCAGTGACGGGCGGCGGTAATTATCGCCAGCTCAGTGTCATGATCGGACAGATTGCCACCGAAGCGCAGTGCGTCGCTGAGGGCCGTAGAACAGCGGGCAACTTCCGGTGCATACATCATCATCGAATGAGGCCCGTTGATGGAGTTCCTGGACTCTATGATGGCGTCGAAGGCCGCCAAAGCCTCTCCGCTCACCTGCTCCCGCTTGGTTATAGGCGTTAGTCTTGACATGATCATTCCTCCTGCTGAAAGTCCGAGCTTAAAGCGATTATAACGACCGGTGCAAATCGCAACACCGTGCAAGCGAACAAAATACCTCGTCCTGGCGGAACCCCTCCCGTCCGGCAGCCCTATAACCTATCACTCGCAATGTAGTTTTCCGGCTATCACCCTGGTCCCTTCGGCAAGCTAAGGGTAACATTCATCTCCGGTTGAGCAAACTTGCGCAGGCTACGACGAATTAATAATGCGACGACGCGGCGGGCCTGGGCGAAGTGTATGCCGGATTGGCCTGTTTGTGCCTATAATGCGTCATTGAGTTATGATTCAGCGGTGCGCTCTAAATGGATCAAGACTCAACAGTCATTTCCGGGTGGGGGGAGGGCGAAGATGGGAAAGCAACCGGTCTACTCTGTCGTCATAGCTCTGTTAATTGCTTCAACAATGGTGGTCGCATTATTCCTGGGAGACATTGCTACCACTATCGCCCAGAACGACGGCCCTGAGGTGTCGATCTCAACCAATTACGCGGTGGCCAACGAGCGAATAATGCTTTCCGCTACGGGCTTCACTGCCAATGCCGAAATTGGCGAGGTTGCCGAGGGCGAAACCCAGGTATCCGGCATAACCATTTCAGGTCAGGCTATACCCTGGGACCGCATTAACGGCGGCAATACTATCAGCATTGATAGCGACGGCGAGTGGTCAACCGCGTTGAATCTGCCCCTGACTGCCTTAACCACCGCAGAGGGCTCCAAGACATTGGAAGCCACCGACTCTGCAGGCGTGTCCGATACGGATTCCTTCAACATTGGAGCGCGGAGCATAGACATTGACCCGCAAGGCAGCCGGGTAGGGACTCTTGCACTGATCTCCGGCGAAGGCTTTCCTTCCAGGAATGATAGCGGGTCTAGTTTCACAATCACTGTGACCTACGACAACGGCTCCGGAAATGCCATTTCCATACCTGTGCAGCACTGGGACAGTGGCCAATTGGAGGCCCAATTCCGAATTCCTACTACGGGGGCGATCCCATCCACCAACACAGTCAAGGCTTCCTTCCAGGACGATAATGGTGTGGTCGTTGAGGAAACGGTATCCCACCAGGTGTTGGCTCCGGCCATCTATCTCAACCCAACCGGCGGTGTCCCCGGAACCGGCATTCGCATCACCGGGGAGGGTTTCAGGGACAACGTTTCAATTGGTCATGTGTCCGTAGGAACCATCCTCATGGGCGCGCCGCCCAATAGTCTTACAGACTCAAACGGAATGTTGTCCCTGGACACCTTCGTCCCTAACCTGGCTCCGACGATCGTAACTGTTAAGGTCACGGCCGGGAATTTAACCGCATCAGCCGTCTTTACCATAACGCCGGGGCCGACGCTGACGCCTACACCCAGACCTACATGGACCCCCACGCCTCCTCCTGCCAACACTCCTACACCCACACCTACAATCCCCCAAAGCGTTTTGGACGGGACCATCAGACTCAGCCCTGCCAGCGGCCTGCCCGGCTCCATTGTGACCGTTCATGGAGTGGGATTTCCGCCTTCAAGGGCCCTGCGGGGCGTGCTGGTGGGGGGCATCAATGCAGTGCCGAATCCCCTCCCTTCACCTGACCAGGACGGCAACTTGACCTTTGACTTTGTCATCCCCTCCCTTGACCCGGGCACATATAACGTTTTTGTAAAATCGGGCCACCTTAATGTGGCTCACCATCAACTTAGGGTTCTGGGCCCGCCCACACCTACTCCCACTCCCACTCCCACGGCGCTCCCCATGGCCACACCTGCCCCCCAACTATCCGGCGGCAGTGTCCCGCCCCACGCTTTCGTGGGAACGGCCAGGTTGGACGGGGCGGCCGTTGCCGAGGGAACAGCCATTAACGCTTACGACGGCTCCGCCCTGGTGGGGGCAACGAAGGCCATGCCCGGCGGGAGGTACATGATTCTCACCCACCGGTCCAACCAAAGTATTACCTTTACGGTGGCCGATAAGCCGGCCGGCGAAACCTGGGCCAGCTGGGAATCCGGAAGGGTTACCCCGGGATTCAACCTGAACGCCAGTTCAGTTACCCGGTTGGAAGATTCGCCGTGGCTGGTGTTCCAGGCAAATCCGGAGCTTGTATCCGTATTTACCTACGACAATACCCGCAAACGGTGGCAGTTTTTTGACCCAAAGGTTGGAGACGCCAGCACTATAGAGAAATTCACCGCCGGACGGGTCTATTTGTTCCGTGTGTCCCGAACTGCCACCCTCCGGTTAAACGGTGTTTCACATACGCTCTCCTGCGTAAACGGCAACTGCTGGAACCAGGTTGTGTGGTGATGACCGACGAACAGCAGGCCGGAATTAAGGATTGCCCTGGCAGGAAGGGTGAACACCCTTCGAAAATTTCACGTCTACCCTAGTTCCTGCCCGGTTCGAGGTTCCCGCCTCCCCGGCAGCGACGTGCTTGCCTCGCACCTGAAATGCAATCGCCCTGCTACAGAAGGGAGCCCGCCAGGCCAGCGCAGGCGGGCTCCTGGTTTGTGGCCCTGACTCGCTTCGTGTGATTCCTTTATCATTTTCCAAAATCTGTTCAATATTGGACTTTGTTCACCTTGCAGGGTTGGTTGACGATGGGATTTAATGGATAGACCAGAGCAGAAGGGATGATGTGAGCAGTGCCGCAGGGCCCGAGTGAGAGGCAGGACGCCACTGCAGGTTGTGAGGCTGCGGGAATTTCGTGCAGGGAGGTGGCAGAGCATAGACGATCAAGCTGACCCCACGGGAGGTCTACCGCCCGGTTAGTCCGGCGGGAAAACAGAATAATCTCAGGGCATGGCAACGCACTGATACCCAGGAGTTCAAGGAGTCAGGTCGTAAACGGCAGGCACGCCCCGAGAGCAGGTACCACAGTCCGGTAAAGCATTTCGAGGAATATTCACCAAGTTTCTTTATTATTCCGGTCGGCGCCTCGCAATTGAGCCGCTGGCCACCACCGGACCAACCGCCGCTCCAAAGGCCCTTGCCGCCGGAGACCCTTCCGGCAGAAACCTCTCCCCTGAACCGGCTTCAGCCCCGCTGTGCCCACGGGTCCAGGAGGACCCTCCTTTTCAGGATCGTCCGGCAGAGTTGTGCCGTGGCGAAGGGACTAACACACCCATTCACAACCGTTAAGGAGTGGCACGATATGGTAACTCGCATCAGTAACGACCTTCAGGAACGTCTGCGCAAGGCCGAAGAGGCCGAAAATGCGGTGACCCGGCTGGGCACCCTGGCCGCCGAGGCCCCGGTGCTGCGCCAGGAACTGGCCCGAGCCCAGCGGGAGCAGGGCTGGGACCGGGCCCGCAAGAACGCCATGGAAGAATGCACCCGCAGGATGGAATCGGTGTACGAGAAGCAGGCTCGGGTGCCCCAGCTTCTGGAAGAGGTCTCCACCATGGTCTCTTCCCTCTACCAGCTCTTCAAGGAAATCGACCAACAGCGGCGGGATGCCCTGGAGCAGATGGCCATAATCGACCGGGTGGATTACGAGGCCGAGCTGACCGACATGGAGGCGGAGCAGATCGAACTGGGGCGCGATCCCAGCAGCGTGGAGTACCTGGTGGCTTCCCGCCACGGCTACGCCCGGGTCAAGAAGATGATGGACGAGGCTTTCCCCAACTTCAGCTACCTGAAGGACTGCGACATGGAAGACCCCATGCGCCGGGACGTGGCCCAGTTCATCCTGTCCCACGTGGTGCCCATCGAGGAGGTCTCGGTGGTCCACTCAGTGGAGATCTAGGCCTTCAGCGCCCACCACAGACGCTGCGGGTAATTGGAACGGGCCCCCGAGTCAAATCGGGGGCCCGTTCTTCTGCTTTCTAACAGCCGCGAATGGCCGCCGCTGGTGCAGCTCCGCGCTACACCTCCAGCGGCGTGTCATCCATGTTGGCCCATTCTCCCATGGAGCCGTCGTAGTTCTTGGCCCGGTCGTAGCCCAGGAGCTTGAGCAGGAAGGTGCCGTGCGCCGCACGGATGCCGCCCTGTCAATATGCGAAGACCGCCTTGTCCGGCGTAATGCCCTTTTCGTTGAGAATCTGCCGGATTTCCGCCGCGGGCTTGAACTTGTGGGAATCCCGCTCCCGCTCCATCACGTTGAACCACTCCAGGTGTACCGCCCCGGGTATGTGCCCGGCCCGCTTGTTGCCCCGGTCGTTGGCGCCGGTGTACTCGCCGTCGCTGCGCACGTCCCAGATGACTGAGTCCTCCAGGCTGCAGGCGGCCTTCAGTTCGTCCGCCTTGACCATGATGGACTCGTTGGTTTTGGGCGTAAAGGTGGCGCCGGATCTGGCAGTAACGCGGTCAAAGCTGATGGGTCGGCCCTCGTTCACCCAGGTGCGCCAGCCTCCGTCCAGCACCTTGACGTTGGTGTGCCCATAGTAATTGAGGCACCACCACAGGCGGCCCGAATACAGGCTCTGGTTGTTGTCGTACACCACCACCAGGGTGTCGTCGCCGATGCCCAGGTTCTGGACAAAGGTGGCAAACTTGTCGGGGGGCAGGATGTGCACCCGCCGCGAGTCCGGGTCCTTGGCATAGTTGTCGGGCACCAGCACCGCCCCGGGGATGTGGCCGCGCAGGTACCCGGCCTCCAGGTCGCCGTCCACCACCACCACGTTAGGGTCGTCCAGATGCTCCGCCACCCAGGCGGCATCCACCAGCAGCTCGGGTCGGGCGAATCCTTCTCCGGTTGTCATATGTTCCTCCTCACTGGGAAAGTTCAAGGGGCTTATTTGAAAGATCTTAGTTTGTGCTTGTCGGTCGAGTTCAGCGGGCCGGAACCGTCTCACGAGCATGCATCATATCCCGGGCAGTAACGGGGCGGACCTGCTCGGCCCTCACCGTCGCAATGTCGACAGTCTCCCCATCCAGGGCGTTAAACTCCACCACATAGGCAACGGCGTTCGCGTGCACGTGGACAATGCAGCCTACGTCTCCAGGCAACAAGTTGGCGCCTTCATCTCCCTTGACGGTGTCGGTCAGTATGACAATGTCGTGTTCGCTGAACATGGGTTACATCCTTCTACGGAATGCGGTGAGTAACCTTGGACTATGAGAACCCGGTTCCAACTGCCAGACGGTTCGGACATGGGGATTCCGGCCATCCGGGCTTCGAAGAGGGCCGTCTACATAGTATCGTCTGCCGTATGGAGTATCTACGATTCCGGTAACTTGCTGGCTCTGCCCGTGTTCCCTGAGAGCTTCGGCAAACACGGTCATGTTGGCGATGGTGTATCCGAACCGCTGGAAGAAGGCTGCCTTGTGCCTTCCCCTGGAGCTGACTGGAGATAACAAGTAGTCGACCAATTTTCTGGTATCTACTACGAGATTCTCCGTGTACGGCATCGTCATGCGTACTGCATTATATCCCTTCTAAAGAGGTGCAGAGTATCTCTATACAATTTCTAACTGGTAACTTCCATCGGCGCCTCTTCCTCCCCCAGGTTCGCCCATTCGTACATGGAGTCGTCGTAGTTGCGAGCGCGCTGGTAGCCCAGCAGGTCCAAAACGAATACGCCGTGCGCCGCACGGAGACCGGCCTGTCAATAGGCAAAGACCGCCTTGTCCGGCGTGATGCCGGCGGCAGACAGCAATTGACGCAGTTCCCCGGGCGACTTGAAGCGGTGGGTGGCGCGGTCCATCAGGTCCATCCAGTCCAGGTGGACGGCGCCGGCAACGTGGCCGGGGCGCTTGTTTCGGCTGACGGAGCCGGCAAACTCGGCGGTGGTGCGGGTGTCCCAGATGACGGTGTCCGCAGCGTTGGCGCCGCCGACAGGGCAGCCGGACCGGACTTCCTCGTAGGTTGCAATCAGGGACGGGTCGACCTTCGGAGTGAACGACGCGCTGTTTGGGGGAGCAATTCGGTCAAAGGCTACGGCTCCACCCTCGGATACCCAGCGCCGCCATCCGCCATCCAGCACCTTTACGTTCTTGTGGCCGTAGTAGGCCAGCGTCCACCAGAAACGGGCGGCGTGCAGGCTCATATTGTTATCGTAGGCCACCACCAGGGTATCGTCGCCGATGCCCAGGGCCTGGCAGGCGGCGGCGAACCGGTCCGGCGGAAAAGTATCCACCCAGCCCGTTTCCGGGTTGCGTTCGTAGTTGTTGTCCAGGAAAAGGGCCCCGGGGATGTGACCCCGCAGGTACCCCGCCTCAGCGTCTAGGTCAACTAATACCAGGTCGGGGTCGTTAGCGTGAGCCTGCAGCCAGGCTGGGTCGGCCAGGTTTTGGGGGTTGGCAAATGCCGTATCGGTAGTCATAGCAGGCAGATTGTAGGGCAAGGGGATAAGGAGGGCAAGGCCTGTCACCCATTGAGCCGGAGGTGTCTGGAAGCTTCGTCAGAGATAATCTGGCGCCCTGTTGGCTGCCCACAGAGGAGATTTCCGGAAAGGTATCACCCCATCCTGGCCTTCGCCCTTGTCGGGGAAGAGGCTCTTTCAGGACTTCAAGGGAAGCGTGGGGGGATAACCGCTAGCCGGTGGAGTTGGCGCGGCAGCCGGAACACCAGCCGTAGAAATCTACCCGCTGGGAGGAAATCTGGAAGTCGGCCCCGTCGCTGATGATGTCGGTAAGTTCCGACACCGTGTCCTGGCCCACGTCGGCGTCAACCACCATCCCGCAGCCCACGCACACCAGGTTGGCGTGGGGGGACAGGTTGGCGTCGTAGCGGGAAAGACGCTGGAACGGCAGTTCGCGGACAATGCCCGCCTCCTCCAGCACGTCCAGGGTGGAGTAAACGGTGGCGATGGTTACGTAGGGGAAGAAGGCCCGCACCCGCTCGTAGATGTCCCGCACGGAGGGATGGTCGGCTGAGTTGACCACCACCTCGGCAATAGCCAACCGCTGCGGCGTGAGCCGCATTCCTAGGGGCCTGAGCTTGGTAACAAGTTCTTCCTGGGTGGTCAATGTTTGCTCCGGAAAGACGGGCGCGAATAGACGGGTTCTTATTGCAATTAACCCGGCGATTATAGCATAGAATCTGACGACGGGTTGGGAGAGGAAAAAGGGACGGGGCAGTCGCAGCAAGAGTTCGTGGTAACCTGCGCGAGGTCCTTGAACTGGAACGGAATGTGACCGTGAGCTTGCCGAGCTGCCCGTCTGCCGCCAGAACGCCTTCAGCTAGTGCAAGCAGGTTCCCATCACCTTGCCCGCCTTCGGCGCGTGTTATAGTATGGGGCAAGGCCGACCCGTATGTTTCCCAAGGGGAAAACCCGCGGTTCGTCGGAGGAAAAAGCACAAGGAATTACATTTATGGTCCAACGTATAAACCTGAAAGTAAACGGCGAAAACCGCCAGGTGGATGCTCCGGCCCGCCGCCTGCTGGTGGACCTGCTGCGCTACGACCTGGGCCTGACCGGCACCAAGGAAGGGTGCAGCGTCGGCGTCTGCGGCGCCTGCACCGTCCTGGTGGACGGCGAAATGGTGGCTTCCTGCATTACCCTGGCCGCCGCGGTGGATGGCTCCGAAGTTACCACCATAGAGGGGCTGGCCGAAGATGGTCGGCTCCACCCCGTGCAGCAGGCCTTTATAGACTACGGCGGTTTCCAGTGCGGCATCTGCACCCCCGGCCAGGTTATGGCCGCCAAGGCCCTGCTGGACGAGAATCCCCGGCCTTCCGAGGACGAAGTGCGGGACTGGATGATGGGCAACCTGTGCCGCTGCACCGGCTACTACAAAATCCTGGAATCGGTGGTCGCCGCCATGGGCCCCGCAGCTTCGCATGAAGGGGGCGCGGATAACTGATGATTGACTTTGAATTTCACCAGGCCACCGGCCTGGACCACGCCTTCAGCCTGCTTGCCGATTACGGCGACGATGCCCGCCTGATGTCCGGTGGCACCGCCCTGGTGCTGCAAATGAAGCAGCGCTTCTCCCAGCCCGCCCACGTCATCGGCCTGCGGCGCATCCCCGGCCTGGATACAATCGAGGCAACCGATAACGGCAGCATCCGCATCGGCGGCCTCTGCACCCAGCGGCAAGTGGAGAACCATCCCCTGGTGGCCGAGCATCTGCCCCTGGTAGCCGGGGCCTATCGCCACGTCGCCACGCCCCGCATCCGCAACATGGCCACGGTGGGTGGCGGCCTGGCCCACGGCGACCCCAACCAGGACCCGCCGCCGTCCCTGATAGCCCTGGGAGCGTCTGTCGTCTTGTCGTCCGCCAACGGCGGCCAGCGCGGAGTACCCGCCGAGGAACTGTTCGTGGACTACTTCGAGACCGACGTACGCCCCGGCGAGATTGTCACCGGCTTGGTGGTTCCCCCCGCGCCCGAAGGGTCCGGTACCGCCTACCTGAAATTCCTGCCCCGCACCGCCGACGACTATGCTACGGTTTCGGTGGCCGCGGTGCTAACCCCCGACGACGCGGGCAACTGCGGCGACATCCGCATCGTGCTGGGGTCGGTGGGACTGACGCCCATCCGGGCCACCGCCTCGGAAGACGCCCTGCGGGGCCAGCCCCTGACCGATGAGGCCATCCGAGAAGCCGCCGCCACGGTTCAGGACGCCGTTGACCCCCTGGACGACCACCGGGGTTCGGCGGAATACAAGCGGGAAATGGCCGAGGTCTTCACCCGCCGGGCCGTCCGCCAGGCTATGACCAACGCCGGTATGGTGGTAGCGCCGTGAAACTGGAGAATCGCTGCGTAGTGCCCGCCGACCAGGCCACCACCTGGGACTTGGTGATGGACGTGCCCCGGGTGGCCCCCTGCGTCCCCGGCCTGTCCGCGCTGGAGCAGGAGGACGACGACCGCTACACCGGTACCCTGCTGGCCCAGGCCGGGCCCATGCGGGTGAACCTGTCCGGCACTCTAAGGGTAGTATCGCGGGACGATGAGCGGGGCGAGGCCCACTTCCTGCTGGAGGCCGCCGACCGCCGAATCGGCGGTTCCGTCAAGACCACCATGACCCTCCAGCTATCCCCCACCGCCGACGGCCAGACCGAACTGACCATTGCCACCGACACCGCCTTCATGGGCGCCCTCGGCACCCTGGGCCAACCCATAATCCGCCGCAAAGCCGCCGCCACGGTGGAGGAGTTTGCCCGCAACCTGGCGGGACTGGTGGCGAGCACGGGGTAGCGCGATGGAGCCGGCCAGCAAGATCGAGTCCATCAAAATCCAGGGCTTCCGGTCGCTTGCCGACGTGGAACTTACCGACCTGCCCAACGCCGCCGTTCTCATCGGCCCTAACGGTTCCGGCAAGTCCAACCTCTTCCTGTTCCTGCAGATGCTGCAACAAATGCTGCGCTACCGCCGCCTGGGGGAGTTCGTGGCGCGGCACGGCGGTGCAGACGACCAGTTGTTTGGGGGGAGTGCGGAGACCTCCACTCTATCCGGTGAGCTCCGAGTGGGCACCGGTACTGGTCGGTATTGCCATAAGTTTAGTCTGTCGTACGTTCAACCTGACCAGTTTTTTGTTGATAGCGAGAGCATTGACTTCGTTCCATCAACACACTTTGGGTCAATGGGAAGGTTGATCTTTAACAGGGATACAGAGAGCGGACTCCTAGATTTGGACGACTATGACGAGTCTAACAATGAAGTGGCCCATAAGGAACTTAGGCAGGCTTTGAACGAAATCAGGGGGATTTTGGGCAACCTTGCCTTCCACCAATTCCACAACACCGACTTCAACTCAAACATCAAGAAAAGCTGGGATGTTACGGATTCCACCCGGCTAAGGCCCGATGGCGGCAACCTGGCCGCGGTGCTTTACAAGCTGGAACAAGAAGATACAAAGCGGTACGACTACATCTGCAACCTTGTCAACCGCATACTGCCCGCCTTTGACCGGTTTGACCTGGAAGAAAGCTACGGCAAGGTACTGCTGCGCTGGAAGGCCAAAGGGTCCGACAAGACCATGGGGGCGCACCTGACCTCCGATGGCTCCCTCCGCTACTTCTGCCTGGTAACGCTGCTGAATCTGCCGGAAGAGATGCTCCCCAGCGTCATCCTGCTGGACGAACCGGAACTGGGCTTGCACCCTTCCGCCGTGGGGTTGGTCGGGGCGATGATTCGGGTTATGTCTAAGCACCGGCAGGTAATTGTGGCTACACAGTCTCCGTTGCTGGTGGATGAGTTTGCACCTGACGAGATCTTCGTTACCGAGTTGAAGGGCGGCCAGACTTTCATCACCCGACAGGACGAGGAATACCTCAGCGTCTGGCTGGAAGAATATTCTACTGGAGAGCTGTGGCAGAAGAATGTGCTGGGTGGGCATCCTTGATTCGATTGGCCATTACCGTAGAAGGGGCAACTGAACAGGCATTCGTAAATCAGGTTCTTGCCCCTCACTTGTATCCCGGCGAGATATATCCTTCGGCAATGATAATTGGAAGAGCTCGTAGCAGCATTAGCCAAGGCGGCAATGTAGGCGTTGAACGGGTCGCTATGGACTTGGCAACGCATTACCATCACTTCGACTTCGTGACTTCGTTGGTCGACTTCTACGGGTTCAAAGACAAAGGTTCCAGAACTGCTGAGGAACTGGAAGAAGCCATCATTCAAGATGTGGGTAGAAGACTGGGGCTGAATTGGGACGGAAGAAAAATAATCCCCTACGTCCAGTTGCACGAATTTGAAGGGTTGCTCTTCTCCCAGGTCGGCGGCTTTCTCAACGTCCCCGGCGCGGACCAGGCTACCTTGCTGCAGTTGCAAAGCATCCGGGCCCAGTTCCCTTCTCCTGAAGACATCAACGACAACCCAAACACGGCGCCAAGCAAACGCATTGAACCACTCCTCCCCGGGTACAACAAGCGCATCAACGGCCCCCAAATCGCCCAAGCCATTGGCCTCCCCACCATTCGCCGCGAATGCCCCCGCTTCAACTCCTGGGTAACTCGCCTGGAATCTCTTGCCTCCTGAGCATTTTCCAAAAGAAAAACGCCCGGGACCAGTCCTCCCGGGCGTTTAGTTCGCCATGCTGACGGGAGCTAAACCCGTATCACCCCCACCAAATCCCCACCCTCTTCCTCAATCGAAATCTCCGTCCCAAAGGGCTCGGAAACCTGCTGCAGCCACGTCAGCGTTTCCCGGGCCATGGGTTCTTCAGCCAGCACGGGGCGGCCCCGCTGGGGTATGGGACGGCCAAAGCCCATGTCAATGGGATAGAGAATAACCTCGCGCAGGTCGCCGCCGGCGTAGTTGCACACCGCCACCACGCTCTGCCAGAACACCGGGTCTGCGGCAAAGGCGCGGGTGCCGCCGCCCGAGCGGGTGTCCAGGTAATCGCCGGGGGTGCTGTTGAAGTCCAGGCCGAAGCGGCGGTAGGCCTCATGCGGCAGCCACAAGACGCTTTCGTTCTGGAAGATGAAGTTGCCCAGGCTGTAGAAAATCGGCCGGTTCTTGTAAATTTCGATGCCCCTCAGGAAGTGGGGACCGTGGCCCACGAAGGCGGCGCAGCCCTGGTCGATGGTCCAGTGGGCAAAGTCCGTCAGGAAGTGGGGCGGCGACAGGCGGGAATGGCCGTGGAAGTCGCCGTCAGGGCCGCTCTCGTGGCAGTGGACGCCGTACACCTGCCAGTCTGACTGCTTCTGCGTTCCCCGAATCCAGTTGCCGATGCCCAGGCGGTCCTCCTCGTTCAGGGCCGTGCGGATGGCGTACTCCTCGTCCAGGATGAACTTGTTCTCCAGAAACTCGATCTCGGTGCTGTGGTCCGGTTCGTTCTCGTTGCCCCGGAAGCCGAAGTGCCGGTGGAAGGCGTGCTCCTCCTCATAGCCCAGCTCCAGGTTGGCCTTGCGCAGGGCGTCAAACACGTCCTGCTGCACGTGGTGGGTGATGTCGTGGCGCAGGGCGTTGACCCCCGGGCGACCGCGGAAGTCTGGGCGACCGGCGCCGGCCCGGGACTGCTCGCTGTAGGTGCTGGTGGCCCCCATCACCGCCACCCTGCCCCGGGCCGAGTCCACGTACGCCGGAGCGCGAGCCTCGTCCAGGTCGCGGCCCCCGCCAGCGTAGGGCAGGTCAATCTCCCGGCAGTGCTCCAGGGTGGTCAGGAAGCCTCCCTCCGAATAGTCGAAGGAGTGGTTGTTGGCGGCGGTTACGGCATTGATCCCCATCCACTTCAGTTCGTCCAGGTTATGGGGGTCGGATCGGGTGTAGGTGGCGCTGCTCCACTGCCAACTGCTCTCAAAGTCGTGGAACAGCATCTCCAGGTTCACCAGCGACACGTCGGCGCCCCGCAGGATGTCCACCAGCTTGAGAAAGCGGGGTTCCTGGAAGGCCCGCATCCGGCGGGTAATCATTGCGTCGCCGCCCAGGGCAATGGAAATATCGCGGCGCTCGGCATCGTAAATCGTAGTCATGCTGCCTCCTTCCGGTGTCAGGACAAGGGTGGTTTAGGGTGGGGGCATTTTAGCAGATTTGGGGTGGAGGTTGGCGACCGGTGGGTGGGCGGCGGAGTCGAATCGCATTTGAAGACTCTACCTGCACCGTCGTCGCCGCTGGGGAAGCTACGAATCTGTTCAGAATTAGGGGCAACAGTCTGTCCCACTAAATCGTCATACCGGAGAAAGCCTCCGCCTCAGGCGGACAGGAGTCTCTGATCCCTATACGCTGGATTGGGCCTGGCCCTTCTGGATTCCGGCTCAAGGCCGGAATGACGGTCTCGACCGAAAGCGAGTCTGCGAAGCTGAATAGTCACGAAACTATCTGGACGATTCCAGGGTGGGTCCAGGCAATGGTATATACTAACTCTATACCTCTGTTTTCCGGGTCTGGAGCGATGATAGCGGGCATTGTTTTCCTGGTAGCACTCCTCCTGGTGGTATTCCTGATCGCCAATGACCGGCGGCGGGTGTTCTGGCGAAACCCGCGCCGGAGGGACAGTCGCGGGTCCCATCTGCCCATCAGGTTCTTCTGGTGGTAGGCAGCAGGCTGAGAGACCTCTCGGCCCCCCAGCGCAGGGTTATCCGGGCCTGGTGCATGTATGACTGGGCCAACTCCGGGTATGCCACGTCTGGCGGGGCGGCCATCTTTCCCGTATATTTCGTCTTCCTCTTCAAGGACGCGCTGGGCGAGTCCGTTTCCCTCCTGGGCATCACCTTCACGGGCAGCTCAACCTGGAGCCTGGCCATCGCCGTCGCCACCGCCCTGGTGGCCGTAACCAGCCCGGTGCTGGGGGTGATCGCCGACCGGGTGGCCATCAAGAAAATCCTGCTGTGGGTCTACACCATCGTGGGGTCGGTGGCAGCCTGCCTGATGTTCTTCTCCGCCTACACCGGGCAACCGTGGTTGTGGTTCCTGGCCATGTTCATGCTGGCCAACGTGGGGTTCGCCGGCTGCCTGGTCTTCTACAACACCTTCCTGCCTCACATCGCCCCCCGGGAACTGCTGGACAAGGTGAGCAGCCAGGGATTCGCCTACGGATACGTTGGCGGGGGACTGCTGCTGGCAGCGCACCTGGCCCTGATCCTGGCCATGCAGGACACCCAATGGGCCGACCTCGTTACCCGGCTGGCCATTGCGTCCACCGGAGTCTGGTGGTTCGGTTGGGCGCTGTGGACGTTCAGGGTGGTTCCGGAGCCGCACATACCCAACGAGATGCGCGGGCTGCGGCCGGTACGTGCGGTTCGCCTGGCTTTTACTGAACTGTCCCACACCTTCCACGAGATGCGGGGGTTCCGGACCATCCTGATTTACCTGGTCTCCTATCTGCTGTTCAACGACGGCATACAGACGGTGCTGAACGTAGCCGGGGCCTACGGTGCGGACACCATCGGCATTCCCCTGGTTTTCAACATGGCCACCATCCTCATCATCCAGTTCGTGGCCGCCTTCGGGGCCCTGGCCTTTTCCTGGCTGGCGTCCCGCATCGCCACCAAGGGCGCCCTGATGGTTACGCTGGTGGGGTGGTCGATACTGGTCCTCTTCGGTGTAGGCATAGCCCCGCTGCAACCGGACCGCCACGAGGACTTTGACTACCAGTTGGAATATCAGGCGGAACTGGACGTGTACTTGGTGGGTGCCGCGCCGGAAAAGGAGGACTCCGTGCTGGACCGGACGTGGCGAGCGGAACTGGCGGCAGCCAGGGTGGTTCCGGAATCGGAAACGGCCTTAAAGGTCGGGGATACGCTGCCTGTTGAGGGGACGGAGGCGCTGGTGCAGAAAATCGGGGAGTCCGACAACGCCCCGTATTCCATTTCAGTGGAGGGCGGCGGCCTCTCCGACAAAACGGCCACGGGGCGGCTGCACCGCTCGAACCTGAGCGATGGCCCCATAGACTGGTGGCCGAGCACGGTGCGGCGGCTGGTCTGGCAACGGCTGGGGCTGGACGCTCCGTACCAGTGGCTGCTGCTGGGCGTGGGCGTGGGACTGGTGATGGGAGGCAGCCAGGCACTGGCCCGCAGCCTCTTCGCCCAGATAGTGCCCCATACCCGCAGCGGCGAGTTCTTCTCCTTTTTCGGGTTTATGGGCCGGGTATCCACGGTCTTCGGCCCCCTGCTCTACGTCGTGGTAACGGGCCTGATTGATACCAGGGTGGCCATCCTTTCCATAATGGGCCTGATCGTGGCCGGAGGAGTACTGCTGCACTGGGTGGACGTACGGTCGGGAGCAAGGGCGGCGGACGAGGAGGACGCCCGCCATTACGCCGAGGCTGGCGAGGCCTTTCCCACGTGATTGTGTGACCTTGCGAAACCCTGCTCTGGTGCCCTTTTACCGTCCAGCCGGATACAATGTATATATGGCAGAGATTAAACGGGGGAAAAGCTGGGTCGTCTACTACGACGGTGAGTGTGGTTTCTGCACCCTCTCGGTGCGGGCGCTGGAGCTGGCCGATTTCTTTCGCGTGGTTGCGTGGACGTCCTACCAGGAAGTGGCTGAACCGCCAGAGGGCTTGACATGGGAGGATTTGGACGCCGCGGCTTACCTGGAGGTCAGGAAAGCTTCACCCCAGTCCGGTGCGTGCCCTGAAGAAGAGCGAAAGCTCTACCGAGGCTTTTACGCCTTCCGAATGCTGACGTTGCGGTTGCCACCGCTTATGCTCCTGGCCCCGCTCCTCTGGCTACCCGGGGTTAGCCGCCTGGGGGAGTGGGCATACGGCTGGGTTGCCGCCAACCGCTACCGCATCAGCCGCAGTTGCCGCCTGAAGGCGGGCAGATAAAGGGCTGTCGCAACTAAACTCCCCACCCATCTAAGCATTCTTGAACAGCCCAGAAGGGTTTCCCCTCGGGTGAACGGTGAATAAGTCCCTTCTCCCTTGACGGGGAAGGTTAGGATGGGGGTGAGGGCCACAGTTCCGTAGCTGGTGAGGCTCCCGGATTCGCGGAAACGGCCCTTAGACTGGCCACCTAACTCGTCCCAACCTCCCGCAGCGCCGCCACAAACAGGTGGCCACCGTAACCGCCTTCGTAGCCAGGCAGGGCAACAAGCTCAGCATCGAAGCCCGCTTCGTCCAGCAGCTTCAGCCAGGTGGCCGAGGGGAACAGCCCGGTAGTATGCCGGTCCTCCACCACCCGCAATCCGGCCGGTTCGTGGATGATGAAGAAGAAAAGGGACTCGATGGTGGTGTCCGTATCGTCAGGGTCGTGGCAGTATTCGACAACGGTGAAGGGCGGGCTGGCATCGGCGCAAATCCAGTGGAGGACACGGGGGCCGGAGAAGGATTCCTTCAGGTAGTCGGGAGACAGGAGCAGGATACCGCCGGGGCGGAGATGCTGGCGGGCGGTGGCAAAAGTGTCCAGAAGGTCTTCTTCTGATAACAGGTAACAGACGGCGTCGTGGATCGCCACGGCGTCGAACTGCTTTCCCAGCCGAACATTGCGCATATCGCCCAGGTGGTGTGGGATGCCGGGGTTGAGTTCCTGGGACAGGGCCAGCATCTGGGGGGACAGGTCCACGGCCGTAACGTCGAAGTCGGCGGCCAGGTGGCTCAGAGTGTGGCCGCCACCCGAGCCCAGTTCCAGCAGGGAATGACGACCGGGTCCCAGCCTTTGGCGCAGAGCATCGCGCCAGTGCCCTGCGTCGTCGGCATAGTCGGCAGGCGGGCTGAAGGCGGGCCACAACCAGGCCAGGTCAGTGTAAAGGCGGTGAGTCGGCAGCACCGTGCTATTATACGAAAACTTGAGCCGGATAGAGGAAGGAGACAGGAAGATGGGCAAGCTGGACGGCAAGGTAGTGGTAGTAACGGGAGCCAGCCGGGGCATCGGAGCGGAAATTTCGGCCCGCTTCGCCGCGGAAGGGGGCCGAATCGTATGCGCGGCGCGGACGGTGAGAGAAGGCGACCACCCCCTGGAGGGGTCGCTGGAGAAGACGGTGGCCGACATCAAGGAGGCCGGCGGCGAGGCTACGGCGGTGGCCGTGAACCTGGCCCGCCCGGAGGAGTGCGAACGGCTGATTGAGGAGGCCCAGGAGCTTTACGGGCCGGTGGACGTGCTGGTAAACAACGCCGCGCTTACCTATTTCATCCCCGTCAAGGACTTTCCCACCAGCCGTTGGATCCGGTCGT
The DNA here is from genome assembly GCA_964291565.2 of Dehalococcoidia bacterium. Taxonomy (GTDB): domain Bacteria; phylum Chloroflexota; class Dehalococcoidia; order Lucifugimonadales; family UBA3495; genus Bin22. The sequence goes on along the minus strand of OZ219949.1, from coordinate 1,801,871 downwards.
GGGAAGTGAACTTCCACGCGCCCTTCATCCTGACCAGGACCGCCCTGGGGCAAATGATACCCCGGCAGTCTGGCAGCATCATCAACATATCCTCGGGCGCCGCCGTGGGACCGGGGCGCGGTCCCTACGGTGACAGCGCGGGCATTGCGGGAGGCGCCTGCTACGGCGCGGAAAAGGCGGCCCTGGAACGCTTCACCCAGGGCCTCGCCAGCGAGGTGTACGAGTACGGGATTTCGGTTACCTGCGTTTCCCCCTCGCTGGTAGTCCCCACCCCAGGCACCGTGTACCACAACCTGGTAACCGGTATGGACGACCCCAAGGGCGAGCCAATGTCCGTAATGGCCGATGCCGCCCTGCTGCTGGCCACCGAGCCCCTTGACGCGGTAACGGGCCGCGTAACCTACAGCCAGCAAATCCTGCTGGAGTTTGGGTGGATAACCGAGGGCCAGGGTCGAGGCGTTACGACGCCGGGCACGGGGTTCAGCGAGATTTAGGGTTATAGATGTAGGGCAGTAGAAGGTGGAAGTGGCGCGTTAACAGGCGGGCGTCCGCCGATGTAGGCTCGCGTACCGATGTATTGCGATGAGATGTGTGTAAGGGGAATAATGGGGACGGACAACTTGAGGAGCACGATATGAGCCGTCAGTGGTTTGCCCTTTATGCAGCTGCTAGAGTTTAAACTCACAGTGCCAGGACATGCGTTGCTGGATGATAACGTAAGAGAATTCTTGCAGTCCGAAGAGGCCTTGGCGCCACTGCCCCACAGCTTGAGGGGACCCGTTTCAGAACACGGAGTGCCGCATGGCTTGTTCTCGGTTCGGGTTGAGCAATCCAGAGTTTTTGTTTCCAATGACTGGGTAGTCTCCATTCACGCCAGGAAGCTGATCCAATGCGTTTCAGCAATGGCGATATTGTTGAGTACCATAGGTCGCCGGTCAGATGGTGCAGTTGAGGTAGAAGTTCTTACTTCCCAGGAAAGCAAGAAAGAGACCTTGGAACGCTCATTGCAAATGGAGAAACGGAAAGCGCGCTTTATCGGGCTCTGTAAATGGACAGGTACCATATTGGCAAGCGTTGCATTGGGCGCCTTTGTTCAATGGCTGGCTTGCGGGAGGCCGTTGCCATGACACAGCTTATTGCCAATGAATTTGTGCAACAGATAGCCGAAATTGTGAGTCAGAAGGGGTACAAAGTAACTGTTAAACCGTCGCGAATCCCGAACAGGACTATGTGGCGCTACGATCCACCGTCATTGGTCAGGGGGCTCAAGTTTACACCGGACTTACTGGTCGAGAACGGCGGCGTGTTTGCACTGGTCGAAGCAAAGACACGGCCCTTCCTGTTCGGTGGGGTTGCAGATGCCCGCAAAATGGCGGAGTACTTTGGGGCGCCAGCAATAATATGCGTTCCGGATAAGGTTTTGCCAGAGATCCCCAACAGCGTGTTGCGATTTGCGGAGGAGGAGAAAGTTCACGTGACCCCACTGTCATCCCTGACCAGCACGATAAGCAGGTCATTCTCCTCGCCGCCAGCTCCGGCATGGGGCAGGAAGTAACAAATCCAACCGGGAAACTGGTCCGAATAGGATTCGGGGCCCCAAAATTTTGGGGCCCCGAATGGCTTGCCGCTTTTGGTTAATTGATGCTCAAGTCGAGCCCTAATGCCCGCCGCAGCCACCGCTGCCACAGCCACAACCGCCGCCTCCACATCCACAACCGCCGCTGCCGCAACCACCACCGGCGCTGGCGTACATCGGGTTGTTAATGACGAAGCCTACCTGGCCGCCAAACTCTTCCACGTAATCAATGGTAGCTTCTTCCAGGAAGGGGGCGCTGTCCGAGTCCAGTAGGAAGCTGAGACCTTCCATGCTGAGCACGGTATCGTCGGGCTGGGTTTCCTTTTCCATGGTGAGCATGTACTGGAGCCCGCCGCCGGAAGGCATGGCAATGACCCGCAGGGAACTGTTGACCTCCTGCTCCTGGTCCAGTACTTCCTTGAGTTTTTCAATCGCCAGAGGGGTTACTTCCATGACGCAACACTCCATTTGAATTGCCAGAGTGCGGAAGTTCCGTTAACTTCTGCTTAAACGTAAGCCTAACATACGTCGAAAAGACTAGTCAATTGAGCGTGAAGCAAAGGGTATGAGTCGGGTAAACAATAAGGCCGACACCAGAGCCGGCCCTGCGGTATTCCGTCACCCTTCAATTGGTTCGGCACGGGGTGTTCGCCTGAGATTGCGTTCCAGTTTAGGTGGTATGGACTCGTAGGGGCGGGTTTGAAACCCGCCCTGGCAGTTCGTTGAAGTCCCTCAACAACGAAAAACCACCTGAATTGGAACGCTACCTCGCCCGACCTACATTTGACTGGCACTGCCATCAATCGTTAAACTGCCCTGCGATATTCAGCCAAGGGTTAAGGAGAATCCTTTCATGAAGTTCGGCCTGTTTTACGAATGGCCCAATCCCAACTTGCGCAACTGGAAGACCCTCTTTGAGGAAGGCGTAGAACAAATTCAGTACTCGGAGGAAATGGGGTTTGAGTACTGCCTGATCGCGGAGCACCATTTCTCCAACTACGGCAATTCCCCTGCGCCCCTGATGCAGGCGCTATACATCGGACAGCGCACCCGCAAACTCCAGATAGCCACGGGCATTATCGTGGTGCCCATCTGGGACGTGCTGAGGCTGGCGGAAGAGGTGGCGGTGCTGGACAACCTGATTGACGGCCGCTTCATCTGCGGCGTGGGACGCGGGTACCAGCCCCACGAAATGTCCCGCTTCGGAGTAACCCTGGAGGACTCTCGCCAGAAGTTCAACGAAAGCATGGAAGTGCTGGTGAAGGCCTGGACCCAGGACGAGTCCTTTACCTACGACGGGGAGTTCGTCAACATTTCCAACGCCACCACGGTTTGGCCCAAGCCCATGCAGAAGCCGCACCCGCCCTTCTGGATTGCGGGCACCAGCGTGGAGTCTATGAAGATGGCGGCCCAGTGGGACATGATGCCCCTGACCACCGGCCTGCTGGGCGGCGCCGGGGTCCGCACCCACTACGCATCGCTCATCCACGCCCGCAAGGACCTCGGCAAGTCCTATCACGGACTGGAACTGGGCCTGCAGTCCATCACCCATGTCGCCGAGACCGACGACGAGGCCCGCAAGCAACTGCCCTACGCCCGCTGGCAGAACCGGGCCGGCCGCGCCCTGAACCGCCTGGAGGTGTTGGACGGACGCGTTCAGGTGGGCCCCTACGACGGCGAACTGGACGACGACGGCTTTATGGAAAGGCTGTACTTCGGTAGTCCCGACACCGTTATTGACAAGTTCTCCCGGGCCGCGGAACTGGGCGTAACCAACGTCAGCAACTGGATGATGTTTGGCGGCCTGGAACACGAGAAGATTATGCGCTCCATCCGCCTGATGGGCGAAGAGGTTATCCCCGCCCTGAAGGACGTAGAACCACCAGCGGGGCTGGCAGACGAACTGGCGGAGACGCCACCGGCCACCTCGGAACAGCTACAGGCGGCCCGCTTCGGCGCCACCCCTTCAGACGTTACGGCGACCTAGACCTTCAAGTGAGCTTTAGTTTATGGTAGGGGCGGGTTTGAAACCCGCCCCGTTTTGCATCGCCTGACCCTGTCCATCCTGTATATCCATGTTTGAATAAATTCCAGATGGAGCACAACCATGTCCAACCAGTCACCCCTTCCCCTTACCGGCATCCGCGTCCTGGACGCCACCCACATCGTTGCCGGCCCCTTCTGTTCCCAGATCCTGGCCGATATGGGCGCCGAGGTTATCAAGATTGAGCGGCCCCGCATCGGCGACCTGGTGCGAGGGCGAGGGCCCTACGTTACCAAGGAGGACGGGCAGCGGATAAGCTCCCGCTACATCGGCCTGAACCGCAACAAGAAGAGCGTTACCCTCGACCTGCGCAATCCCCGCTGCAAGGCGGCATTTGAGGAAATGGTAAAAGTGTCGGACGTGCTGCTGGACAACTGGGGCCCCGGGGCCTTCCGCCGCCTGGGCCTCGGCTACGACCAGCTTAAGGAACTGAATCCGGGCCTGGTGTACGCCAGCATCACCGGCTACGGCGACAGCGAAGACCTGCGCGGCCCCTACTCCAACTGGCCGGCCAACAACCTGGCCATCCAGGGCATGGCCGGATGGATGGAACTGACCGGCGAACCCGGTCGGCCCCCCCAAAGTGTGGGCGACAACATCGGCGACTCCATACCCGGGGTCTGGTCCGCCCTGGGCGTTGTCCTGGCCCTGCGCAGCCGGGAGCAGACGGGCCAGGGGCAGCACGTGGACATGGCCATGTACGAGTGCATGGTGCTGCATACCCTGAGCAATATGTACGGCTACGAGGCCAGCGGTGAACTGTTCACCCGGGACTACAGCCGGCTGGCCAATGCCGGCATGCCCCTGCGGGCCAGCGACGGCTACGTGATTATGGCCGGGGCACGGGTGCAGGAACGGTGGAGCAATCTGTGGAGGCTGGTGGGACGGGACGACCTGGCCGACAACCCTGACTACCTGGCCCCGGGCGACGGCGACTTCATCGTCCAGCACGTTATCCCCGCGCTGGAGGAGTGGACCCAGACCCGTCCCAAGTGGGAGGTGGCGGGGAAGATTACGGAGCTGGGATTCTCCATGGGCGTGGCCCAGAACACCGAAGACCTGGCCCACTGCCCCCAGTTGGCGGCCCGTGAAATGTTCGTGGAGACCGGCGACACCGCCGGCGGGCGCTTCCGCTCCCTGCGAACCCCAATCCGCCTGCTCGACTGCGCCACCATCGAACCGCAAACGGCCCCCCTGCTGGGCCAGCACAACCGCGAAATCCTGTGCAGCCTGGGAGGATTAACGGCTGAGGAACTGACAGCCTTGGAGGGGGAAGGGGCGGTTTAGGGGGTCGAGAATTGGAGTATAATGCCTGTGGATTGGAGTTTGCGCGCTCTGTCGTAAACAATCCGCACCCCTACTATGCTCGAGCGAGGGACAAGCACCCCGAACCGGACATGGAGTGGATTGAACGGACGCTGGCCAGCCCTCACAAAAGTGATTTTGACAACGAACATGCTGGGCGGCTTATTTGCTATGGTTATATCCCGGAGGCGGGAAACGGAAAGTGGCTGGTGGTTATAGCCCAGAACGATCAATTGCTCAACGCATACTTCAATCGGAAATTGCTGAGATCATGGGGGAGGCCCGAATGACAACGTCGAACTGGAATCCTGCCAAGTATTCCATTCCTCCCAACAAAAAACTTTGCATTGACTATGACCCCGAGACGGACATCCTGACCCTGTGGACTGGAATTCCGGCCAGCAATGGGTTTGACATCGCTCAAGACCTCATGGTGTTTTTTGATGAGGAAGATGAGCCGCAGATAGTCACGCTGGAAGGAGCAAAGAAGCTACTGCGCCCCTACTTATTTCCTGAAGAGTAGCGAACGTGCATGATGTTGGAAACACCATGAAACTGAGAGTTTCCTACTATAAAGACACCGATACCCTTTCTCTTTGGAACGGGGTGCCTGCCTGGTCGGCGGACGACGTGGCCGATAACCTGCTTGTTGACTACAATGCCGACGGAGAGGCCGTAGGTTTCACCTTGGAACACGCCGCCGAAATTCTGCTGCCCATCCTTCAAGCCGCTATTCAGGCCACTGAAGAGGCGAAAGAAGATTCGGTCAAGCCTGCCAAAGCTTCCTGATGTCCGAATAAACCGGAGTCTAAACCGAAGTACCACCATCACGGAGGAACCACCATGCCCACCAACGCAATGGGAGTTATTTCCAGGGCCGCCGGTGAACCGGCACTGCTGGAAGAAATAGTCGTCGACGACCCGGGCCCGGGAGAGGTCCTTGTCCGCATCCAGGCCAGCGGCGTTTGCCACACCGACCTGCACTACAAGCTGGGCAAAATCACCAACGAGTTTCCCTTCCTGCTGGGCCACGAGGGCTCCGGCATTGTGGAGGCCGTGGGTGAGGGCGTCACCGACCCAAAGGTGGGCGACTACGTGGTGCTGGCCTGGCGGGCCCCCTGCGGATACTGCCGCTTCTGCGCCCTGGGGCAGCCCAACCTCTGCTCCGCCAGCCTCAACGCCCTGCCCCGCATGACCGCCAGGAAGGACGGCGCCCTGCTGAACCCCGCCCTGGGCATCGGCACCTTCTGCACCCACACCGTGGTGGCAGCCCGCCAGGCCGTGCCCGTACCCACCGCCTGCCCTCCGGAACAGGCCAGCCTGCTGGGCTGCGGCGTAACCACCGGCGTGGGGGCCGTGCTCTACACCGCCGGCGTCCGGCGGGGCGGCACCGTGGCCGTCTACGGCTGCGGCGGCATCGGTTCCAGCGTCATCATGGGCGCTAAGCTGGCCCGGGCCTCCAGGATCATCGCCGTGGACATCGCCGAGAACAAGCTGGCCTGGGCCAGGGATTTCGGCGCCACCGATACCGTCAACGCCCTGGAGACCGACCCGGTCGATGCCATCAAGGAACTGACCGGCGGCAATGGCGTGGACTACTCCTTCGAGTGCGTGGGAATGCCCCAGACCCTGCTCCAGGCCATGTGGTCCCGTGACCTCGCCGGCACCTGCGTCCTGATCGGCGTCCCCGATCCCTCCATGGTGGTTGAGGTCCCCATGCTCCAGTTCTTCGGCCTCGGCGGAGCCCTGCGCGTAAGCTGGTACGGCGACAACCTGCCTTCCCGCGATTTCCCCCTCCTGGCCAACTACTACCTGTCCGGCGAACTGGACCTCGACCGCGTAGTGTCGGCAGTCATTGGCCTGGAAGACACCGAAGCGGCCTTCGAGGCCATGGAACGGGGCGAAACCCTGCGGTCCGTAATCCGGATTCCGGGCGCCTAGCCAACCCGTCCTTTAGTTCCCGAATATTTTGACAAGTTTGCCCGGCTTGGCGTCGCATTGTGGTACCATTTGACTGATGCGCCCCTTTCCTGGCACCGGCAAGCCCAAATCGCCAGGAATCGGCAGACCCACCCCAGGCGCCGCCAACACCGGCAGTTCAATCATCAGGAGAACGGCAGACAACGCAACCCATTCACCTCCAAACCCTCACCCGCCCGTCAAGTGAACACCCCGCCTTCGCCCCTGGGTTCACTCCACGGGAAAAGGCGGAATTGCCACCGGTTAGTCTCGATAAACCGTAAGGAGGTTTGGCTATGCCGAGCAACATCAAAGATCGCTACGGAATGACCCTCTCCACCAACTCCCCCGATGCCGCCGATTGCTGGCAGGAGGGCATCGACCTGCTCCTGTCCCAGTCCTACGGCGCCGAGGAGAAGCTCCAGGAAGCCATTGACCTGGACGAGGGCTTTGCCATCGCCCACGGCTGCCTGGCCTTCCTCCACATGACCCGCGCCCGCCCCGACCAGGCCCGCGAAAGCGTCAAGCGCGGCCTGGAACTGGCCGACGGCATTTCCGACCGCGAACGCCGCCACCTCGAGGCCGTCAACCTCTGGGCCAACGGCAAGGGCCCCGACGCCCTGGCCCTGGTCCGCGAGCATCTGGCCGAGTCTCCCCGCGACGCCGTCCTCCACCGCCTGGCCCAGCGCCTCTACATGCTGGGCTGCAGCGGCGCCGGCGACCCCCACTTCCCGCCCGCATTGCTGGCCATGATGAACGAACTCGCCCCCCACTGCGGCGACGACTGGGCCTTCCTGGGCCAGTATGCCTTCGCCCACCACGAAATGGGCATCCTCGACAAGGCCCTGAGCCTGGCCCAGCAGTCCCTCGACATCAATCCCGGCAACGCCGTGGCCGCCCACTCGGTTACCCATTCCTACTTCGAATACGGCGACCCGGCCTCCGGCGGCAACTTCCTGGGCAACTGGCTGGAAGGCTTCGACGCCCGGGCCCACTACCACACCCACCTCTCCTGGCACCAGGCCCTCTTCGAACTGGCCCTCGGCCGCTACGGCGAAGCCCTCCAGTTGTACGAGGACTGGATCCGCCCCACTGCCATCCAGAAGAACATCTCCGGCCTGTCCGACAGCGCGTCTCTGATGTGGCGGCTCACCATCTACGGCGGGGAAAAGCCCCCCATGCCCTGGGAGGAGGTCAAGGAACAGGCGGCCCCGGCTGCTACCACTCCCGGCGCTGCCTTCCGCGACGCCCACGCCGCCCTGGCCTTCGCCGCCAGCGGCGACCGGGAACTGATGGACCAAATGATCAGCCGCCTCCGCACCAACGCCGAGAACGGCAATATCTTCGCCAAGGAGATCATCCTGCCTCTGGCCCAGGGCATCGACGCCTTCGGCCAGGAGGACTACCAGGCTTCGGTGGACTACCTGGAACCCGTCTTCCCCCAGTTGACCCGCATCGGCGGCAGCCACGCCCAGCGCGAGGTGTTCGAGGACACCCTCCTGGAGGCCTACCTGCGTGCGGAGCAGTTCGACAAGGCCGAGGCCATGCTCAAGGAACGCCTCAGCCGTCGTGAGACCCCCCGCGACCTCTTCTCCCTGGGCCGCGTCATGGCCGGTAAGGGCGAGAAGGAAGGGGCCCAGGACAGCCTGGCCAGGGCCTCCGGCGTCTGGAAGGAACAGGGCGACGCCGAAACCCCCGAACTCAGCAACCTGGAAAAGCTGGCGGGAACCCTGGCCTAGCCCTCCACCGGGCCGCCCGGACCCGCACCAACGCCAGGGTGGACGCGCCGAAAATGCCCCACCCTGGCGTTTCCCTGTCCCTGTCCCACGGCCTCACCCCTTACCCTACCCACCCCGTCATTCCGGCGCCGGCGGGAACCCCGAACCGCGGCAACCCCGTCATTCCGGCGAAGGCCGGAATCCAGAGCGGTTCGGGACAGCTATCGTTTCAGACCCTATATTCCCCGTAATCAACCCCCAAACCAAACCCCGTCGTTCCCGTCCGCCGCGGCGGAGCAGGAACCTCGAACCGCAGCAACCCGGCCATAACCGACAGGGTGGCCCCTTGGCTAAGACGAAGATGACCCCACCATTGCGTTACGATACAATATCCCTGCCATGCCCACCTACCCCCACATTGAGACCTATTACGCCAAGCTCGACGAACTCAAGACCTTCGGCGGCTCGGATAACGAGCTGAGCATTCGTCGCGCCTTCGAAAACTGCCTGGACGCCTACTGTCACGACCACAGGGAGAAGTTCGTACTCGTCGCGGAACTGCCGGCCGGCGCCGGGCTGAAGAACTACCCCGACGGCACGGTAAAGGACTCCCTCCGTATGAACCGGGGCTACTGGGAAGCCAAGGATACCCACGACGACCTGGACACGGAGATCCAGAATAAACTCAACCGGGGCTATCCCGACGGCAACATAATCTTTGAAAACTCGGAAACCGCCGTCCTCGTCCAGAACGGCGGTGTGGCCCTGCGCGTGGACATGTCCCGCCCCGGCGAACTCCACCGCCTCATCCGCCGCTTCCTCGACTACGAACTCCCCAACATCGAGGAGTTCCGCCAGGCCCAGGTCCAGTTCAAAGCCGACTTGCCGGTGGTGCTGGAAAACCTGCGCCAGTCCGTGGCCGAGGCTGAAGCGAGCAACGAAGACTACCGGGCCCGCGCCTCACTGTTCCTTGACCTGTGCCGCCAGAGCATCGGCCCCGACGTGGCCGAGGCCGACGTGCGGGAGATGCTCCTCCAGCACATCCTCACCAAGGATATCTTCCTGCGCGTATTCGCCGAGGACCAGTTTCACAAAGAAAACAACGTGGCCAGCCAGCTGGACGACCTGGAAAGTACCTTCTTCACCGGCAACGTGCGGCGCGAGGCCATCGACCGCCTGCGGGCCTACTACGGCGCCATCGGTCGGGCCGCCGACGAAATCGCCGACTACGCCGAGAAGCAGCAGTTCCTCAAGGCCATCTACGAGGACTTCTACAAGGCCTACAATCCCGCCGCCGCCGACCGCCTGGGCGTGGTCTATACCCCCAACGAGGTCGTGGACTTCATCATCCGGGGCACGGACTACCTCCTGCAGAAGCACTTCGGCAAGACCCTGGCCGACAACAATGTCCAGATCCTGGACCCGGCCACGGGGACGGGCACCTTCATCACCAACCTGATCAACTACCTGCCCCTGGAGCGGCTGGAGCACAAGTACCGCAACGAGATTCACGCCAACGAAGTGGCCATCCTACCCTACTACATCGCCAACCTGAACATCGAGTACACCTACCGGGAGCGGACGGGGCGGTACCTGGAGTTCCCCAACCTGTGCTTCGTGGACACCCTGGACAACATGGACTGGCAGCAGCGGGGCGCCACCGGCGGCGCGGTAACCCGGCAGGGGGCCTTCAACCTGGGCGGCCTCTCCGAAGAGAACTGGATACGGGTGCAGGAGCAGAACGAAAAGCCCATCAGCGTGATTATCGGCAACCCGCCGTATAACGCCAACCAGCAGAACGAAAACGACAACAACAAGAACCGGGAGTACCCGGAGATAGACCGGCGCATCAGCGACACTTACATTGCAGCCAGTACGGCACAGAAAAGCAAGCAACGGGATATGTACAAGCGGTTCCTACGGTGGGCCAGCGATCGACTGGACGACGACGGCATTATCGGATTTATCAGCAACAGCGCGTTTCTGGATGCTCGTCAAGATGACGGTTTCAGAAAGATCATTGCGCAGGAATTCAACGAGCTATGGGTTGTTGACCTGAAGGGGAACGCACGCACCAGTGGGGAAAGGCGAAGACGAGAGGCCGGGAACGTATTTGACGACAAAATCAGGGTAGGGGTGGCGGTCTATTTTCTTGTTCGCAGAAAAGATAGATCGGGATTCAAGGTCCATTACAACGCCGTCGAAGACTTTGCCAGGTCACCCGAAAAGGTTGCCTACATAAAGGACAAATCTCTCGTCAGTTTTGACTTTGAGAAGATCAGTCCCGATGCTAACGCCAACTGGCTAAACCAATCCAAAAGTAACTTTGATACACTGCTGCCTCTGGCAGCCCAGGAAACCAAGTTTTCCAAAGGGCTAGAGGATGAGCGAGCGGTGTTTGGCTTGTATTCCTTGGGTATTGCCACAAATAGGGACGAATGGACTTTCGACTTCGACCTTCGGGTTCTCTCAGATAAGGTCAAGTTTTTTTGTGAGACTTACCAAAATGAAATGGTTCGACTTGAGATGGAAAGCCCCGATGTGGCTGACATTGGAAATTGGGTAAATAGATCAATCAAGTGGACTACTGAGTTAGAGCAGCATTTGGTGAAGGGTCATTCCCTGGAGTTCGTTCCAGAGAACATAACCAATGCTTTGTATAGTCCCTTTACGACGAAGCACTTCTACTTTGCTCCGATAATCAATCACAGGCGGTACCAGTTGACACGTGTTTTCCCTAGTGAAAATACAGAAGGAAACAGAATGATCTGTTTTCTGGGTGTTGGCGCGAGAAGGCCATTTTCTGCCCTTGCTACCAACATAATAGCTAATTTGGCTCTGTTTATCGACGGCACCCAATGCCTCCCCCTCTACCGCTACACCGCCGAAGGAGATCGGGTCTGCAACATAACCGACTGGGGCCTCCGGCAGTTCAACGACCACTACCGTCAGGAATGGGGCGACCATTTCGAGGAACTGGCCGGGCCCGAGGGCATCACCGCCGAGGACATCTTCGCCTACACCTACGCCGTCCTCCACAACCCTTCCTACCGCGAGGAATACCGCGTAGACCTGCTGCGAGAGTTCCCCCGCCTGCCCTTTTACCCGGACTTCCCCATTTGGCGGGATATGGGCCAGGCGCTCCTGGACCTGCACATCGGCTTTGAGGATGCGGAACTCTTCCCCCTGGAACGCGTTGACCTGGAGGGCAACCCCCGGCGGGTAATTCTGCGGGCCGACAGGGAAAAAGGCGCCATCCTCCTGGACGACAAGACCACGTTGTCCGGCGTCCCACCCGAGGCGTGGGAATACCAACTGGGCAGTCGCTCCGCCCTGGAGTGGGTGCTCGACCAGTACAAGGAACGCAAGCCCCGCGACCCCACCATCGCCGAAAAGTTCAACACCTACCGCTTCGCCGACTACAAAGAACGGGTAATAGACCTGCTCCAGCGCGTCTGCACCGTCAGCGTCAAAACCGTGGCAATCGTGGAACGCATGGCCAGCCTCGACCATGAAAAGGCCCGCCCCTAGCAGGCCAAGTTCCTCACGTAACCATCACCCCTTCCTGAAAATTCGTGCCCTTTGTGAATAAACCTTCCCTCTTACTGACACAACCCCCTTCCCACCCTGGATAACCCCCCGCTACCATAAATCCACAATAAAAAATAACCCGGCCTTCCCGTCTCCCCGGCCAAAAGCGCCGGTGGCGGCCAACCCGCCAGAAACCCGCCGCCACCGCCCTGCCGCCAGCTACAAAACGCTCGGAAATGATCGGAAATGACCGGAAAAACTGGATTTTTCTCCCCGATCTGTCAAAGCCAGGTTCGGGGAAACCCCGTCATTCCGGACTTGATCCGGAATCCAGGGGGTTAACGGCCCCAAGGAGGCAAAACCATGTACACCCTGTCCCAGATCCGCCGCCGCGTCGACGCCCTGAAACGCAAGTACGCCGCCGAACTTACCGTCATTAAGCTCTACCCCCTGGCCGAGGACTTCTGCCTCCTCTGGACCTGCGCCGTCGCCGACGGCAATCCGGTACCCGACACCCACGCCTTCATCCGCACCATCGCCCGCAATGGTGTCCGGCTCGACACCTTTACCCTCCTCGTCCCCTACCTGGAGCGCTGCCGCAACGAGGATAGGGAACCCGACTCCTTTGGCATCATTTCCATCCTCCTGCCTCAGGTGCCCTACCAGCGGATCCGCGAAATGCTCGAGTCGATGGCCCCCATCCTCGACGAGCAGGCCGCCCAGCCGGTCACCCCGGCGCCCGCCCGCGCCCCGGCCCGCGTTCACCCTTACTTGACCGCCCTCATCCTGCAGGTCATCCAAAGCTGCGCCCACCCCTTCACCCCGAATCCGACCCCTCCCTTGGTTATCGAAAATCCCTCGCGTTTGTCCCCGATTCCCCTAGCCAATTCAATATAAATAGTATATAATGCACCGATAAAGACGCGGCGGACTCGCCGGGTCTTTGCGGGGATTATCCTCCTCTCTCCCCCCAGGGCTGTACCCCAAGCCGATGGCTTCCCACCCGGTGTGCCCCACCAGGGGATCACCAACCGGGCCTACTTACGCCTCGGAGGGACCGGACATAGACACTCTGCTTGCACTGGCCAGCGCTACCAGCGACGAGAGCATTGGCCTGATCCGAGACTTCGCCGTCACCATGGCCGTGGCCGGAATAGCCCTCGTCGTCTTCCGGGCTATCCACATGCCCCCCGTACTGGGCTACCTCCTGGCCGGCGTTATCGTCGGACCCTTTACCCTCTCCGCCATCGACTTCGGCCCCCTCGCCAGCATCCAGGGCCCCGTCCAGAACCTCCAGACCATCCGCCTGCTGGCCGAACTGGGCCTCGTACTGCTCCTCTTCGGCATCGGCCTGGAGATAGGCTGGCATCGCATCCGCCAGGTAGGACTCAAGGTAGTCATCATCGGCCTCGTGGAGATGGCGACCATGTTCGCCGTGGGCTACGAGCTGGCCCACTGGCTGGGCTGGACCCAGACCGAACGCATCTTCCTGGGAGCAGCCCTCTCCATCAGCAGCTCCGCCATCCTGATCAAGATGCTGCGCGACTCGGGCAGCCTGCACCAACTGCGCGGCCAGTTGATCGTGGGCATCCTGCTGGTGGAGGACTTCGTCGCCGTCATCCTCCTCACGGTGCTGGCCGGCGTGGCCACGGCCGGCGGCGCCGCCAGCCTCGGTGACATTGGCGCCCTGGCAGCCAGGCTGGCGATATTCGCCGTGGCAGTGCTGACCATCGGCGCCCTGCTCGCGCCCAGGCTGATGCACTACATAGCCCGCTTCGAGTCCGAAGAGATGGTGCTGATCGCCACCCTGACCCTGTGCTTCGGGTTGGCGCTGGCAGCACACCAGCTTGGCCTGTCCGCTGCAGCGGGTGCCTTCCTGATCGGGATGATCCTGGGCGACACCGAACTCTCCGAGCAGATAAGCCGGCTCATGAACCCCCTGCGCGACATGTTCGCCGCCCTCTTCTTCGTATCCCTGGGAATGCTGATGGACGTCTTCAGCATCGGAGACTACCTGGTACCCGCGCTGGTCATAGCCGGGGTATTCATAGTGGGGAAGGTCCTGGCCGATACCCTGGGAACACTGCTGGCGGGAGAGGACGGGCGCACGGCCCTGCAGGTAGGGACGGGAATGCCCCAACTGGGAGAATTCTCCCTGGCCATGGCCAAGACGGGCGTGGACCACGGGTCCGTCTCAGCCTACTTCAGCCCGGCCCTGACGCTGGCGACGGCCATAACTGCGCTGATCTACCCCTTCATCTTCCGGTCGCCGGTGGCCGTGGCAAACTTCATTGCCAGGGCGTCGCCGGGGTGGCTGCAGCAGTTCAGCGGGGTGGTGTTCGTCTGGCTTACGGCCCACCGGCGGCTTTCAGTCCTGGGGTCCAGGCTGGCGGGGGAAGTAACCCACTCGATGCAGCGAATCATGCTCAATCTGGGCATCATCGTAATGATGATAGCGGCGTGGACAATTGCCCATGACTTTGCCCAGCAGGTAGCCCAGCGCCTTGCAATAAGTGCCGGGCTGGCAGACCTGATGCTGGGCGGAGTATTGGTAGCTGTCTGCATACCCTCAGTACTGGCGATCTGGCACAACCTGGGGTCGCTGACCGAGGAGGTCATGAAGTTCATTCTGCCCCCTTGGCGGAGAGCGCCCGATAACGTCACACGCAAGAACCTGCGAAGAGTAATCAGGAACAGCCTGCTGATAGTTATCCTGGTGTTGCCCGCAGTAGGGAGCCTGCCCTTCACGATCCACCTGTTCCTGGAAGGCGGCGTGTTTGCTCCCCTGGTGGCCATTGTGCTGCTGGTCGTAGGCGCGGTGGTCGCCTTTGCAGCTTTCCAGATACATGGCACCCTGGAAGCATCCTTCCGCCGCACCTTTCTGGGGGCGTCGGAATACTACCGCTACGACGAGCACCAGTGGGACTACCTGGCGGAGGACTCCCACCTGTATTCCCACGACGGGGAGTACCACGAGCAGTTGAGCATGACGGACGATTAGGCACTATGGACAATGTTCGGTGGCGGTTATAATGGGCCAGGTCTGACTGTATTGAGGAGAAGATCATGCGTATTTGTTCGTTCTTGCCCAGCGCGACCGAGATAGTCTATATGCTGGGCCTGGAAGACCAGCTTTACGGCGTTACCCACGAATGCGACTATCCCGCCTCGGCCAGGAACAAGCCGTGGGTGGTCCGCAGCGTTTTTGAGGGGATGGACCCCCAGCCCAGCAGCGGGGAGATCAGCCGGGTCATATCGGAACGGCTGGAACAGGGGTTGGGGATTTACGAAATCGACCAGCCTACCATGGAGGCAGCGGAACCGGACTTGCTGCTGACCCAGGCCATCTGCGAGGTTTGAGCCATTTCTTCTCGGCAGGTTGCCGAGGTCAGCGTCAGCCTCCCCAAGCAGCCGCAGGTGATTTCACTGGACCCCCAATACGTGGGCGACGTGCTGGAGGATATACGGCGGGTGGGAATGGCCACGGGCGCAGAGCCGGAGGCGGAGAGGATTACCGGTGAGATGCAGCAGCGCATCGACAATATCGCCGCCAGGACCGCCGACATAGCCCGCAGGCCAAGGGTGCTGCACCTGGAATGGGTGGACCCACTTATGTGCGGCGGGCACTGGGTACCGGAGATGGTGGAGATGGCCGGCGGGGAAAACTGTTTCGGAGACAAGGAAACTGGCTCCTTCCAGCTGGTATGGGACGAGGTCGTGGCCAGTCAGCCTGAGGTTATCATCTTCATGCCCTGCGGGTTCGACGTGAAACGGGGGCTGGAGGACGTGCCACTGCTGTCGGAGAAGGAGGAATGGGCCAGCCTGCCGGCGGTGAAGAACAATCGGGTCTATGCCATCGATGCCGGCGCCTACACCAGCAGATCGGGACCTCGCCTGGTGGTGGGCCTGGAAATTATGGCGGAGATGATACACCCAGAGTTGTTCACCGGACTTATACCGGAGGCGGGAGCCGCGCGAATTTACGGGGCGTGAGGTCTGCCGCCCCTGCCCTTATCGAATATTAGCTAAGAGTTCGGTGGACTTAGCGAGGATGTTGCCTCCCGGTTGAATCAATACCGGTGTCGATAGGGGGCAGCCGTAGTTGGTGCCCCTGCTAAGCCCCATAGTGAACTTGGGTGCATGCGATGGCTCCACGCCATGGTCCCTCCTTGTTCCCCACCTATTGCCAATATATAATTTTGCCAGAAGTATGAAGAGAGGCAGTCACGGGTGCAAACCCGGTTGGGTCGTGAAGCCGCCACTGTTTTGGAGGAGATGCCGTTGGGCGCCAATGCTTCAGTTGTCCTGGAACCACGCGGAGAAGGGTTTGTGGCCTCGATACCGCTGGCCCAGTTGGAGTTGCTGGGTGACAGGCCGGATGAGAGGCTGCAAGTGGCGTGCGACTCCTATGGCCGCACGGTGGCCGCAATTCGGGAAGTGCTTGCGGACATAGAGAATCTCAAGAGCAGGCGCACTCCCATTCCCGCCCGCAAGATGTGGGAACTGGGGGACGCGGTGGTGAACCTGGGATCCGAGCTGGAAGAACATTCCCTGGAAATGGAGGGATTGAACGACCATCTGGTACGTGACCTGGGCATCAATGCCAAGCGGATGGGAACCATCGTTACCTTTCGACGACACCTGCCCGAGCAGGAAATGATTCCTGAATCCCTGGGCTGGAGTCAATGCGAGAAGCAGGCCCGCAAGGTGGCCGAGGAACTGAGGGCCGCATGGCCTATAGCCACCCAGTCTTGACACACAACGTGAACAACACTCTCCCCCGCTTTTTGCCGACTTATCCACGAACCTGGCCGTCATGCAGATAAAAGACCTGGGTGAATTCGGCCTGATTGAACGGCTGAACAATATGGTGATCCGGGGTCGGCGAGGGCCGGACAACGGGGCAGCCCACGGCTTCCGCTTGCTGGTTGACACCGGCGACGATACCGCTGCATGGACCGCCGCGCCATCCACAGAATTGTTTACTACCGATACCGTGGTGGAAGGCATCCACTTCACACGGGAAACAACTCCCTGGCAGGACTTGGGCTGGAAATCGCTGGCATCCAACATCAGCGACATTGCCGCCATGGGGGGTCTGCCCCTCTATGCCCTGATTACCCTGGGCCTGCCGCCTGAAACCCAGGTGGCGGACATTGAAGACCTGTACCGGGGGATGCTGGAAATCGGCGAGGAGTACGGTGTTGCCATCATCGGCGGCGACATGGTGGGCTCGCCGGTGGCCTTCATTACCGTCGCCCTGACCGGGGTGCGCAACGGCCCGCCGATGTTGCGCACCAGCTCTAAGGTGGGAGACCAGGTGGCAGTAACGGGTTATGTTGGTTCTTCAGGTGGTGGGCTGAAGCTAATGCTGGAAGGCCTTGGGGCCACCGGCAAATCGGCGGAGTATCTGCGGAATGCCCACCGGCGGCCGTGGCCGGCCGTGGCCCAGGGACAGATGCTTTCCATGGCCGGCGTATTGACGGCGATGGACGTGAGCGACGGTTTGGCAGACGACCTTTCAAAGCTTTGCCTGGCCAGCGGCGTGTCCGCCCGCATATTTGCAGAGAAGGTGCCAATGCATCCTGCCCTGCGGGAGGTTTTCCCCGACGACTGCCTCGACCTGGCCCTGAACGGCGGGGAAGACTACCTGTTGCTGTTCACCGCGCCAGAGGAGGTTATGCGGAAAGTTATTCCTGCTTTGCCCGACGGCGCAGGGGTCCTGGGCGAAGTTTATAACAGGGAGCCCGGACAAATTACGCTGGTAGGAGCCGACGGGCAGGAGACGACTATAGGCCGGGCAGGCTGGGACCACTTCAATCAAGGGAGTCCCAAGTGAGCGACCCGATGCACATTCATACCACCTCGCCGGAGGAAACACAGGCCGTGGGAAGGATGCTCGGGGAACGAGCCCAGGCAGGCGATGTGTTCCTGCTCAGCGGGCCGCTGGGGGCGGGCAAGACCTGCCTGACCCAGGGCATCGCCTGGGGTCTGGAGGTGAAGGAATACGCCCGCAGTCCCACCTTCGTATTGATGACCCGCTACCGGGGGCGGCTGACTCTTTACCACTTCGACCTGTATCGGATCAACGACCCCCTGGAGGCGTGGGACCTGGGGCTGGACGAGCAGTTGTTCGGGGACGGAGCCTGCGTGGTGGAGTGGGCGGAACGGGCGGAAGAGGTCTTTCCGGAGAACTGCCTGTGGATAGACCTGGACTATGCGGAAGAAGGGGTTGGCCGGACGATTTCCATCACCGAGGTTCCTGCCCGGTACCAGCCCATGGTGGAGTCACTCGCAGGATTCAAACATGGCTAAACAGGATAGACAGGATTTGATCGACTTACCGCCTGGTGAGTTTGTCGGCCTGCACCTTACTTCATAAACGCGTGTCAAACACATGATTCTGGCAATCGATACATCGACACGAAATGCGGGGGTTGCCCTGGCCCGGGACGGACAGGTTGTGGCTGCCCACTCGTGGTGGTCGGCGGTGAACCACACTGCAGAACTGATGCCGGCGGTGGCGCACCTACTGGAAGGGGAGGGACTGTCGGCGAAAGAGCTGGACGGCTTTGCGGTTGCGCTGGGCCCCGGCGGGTTCAGCGCCCTGAGGGTGGGCATGAGCGTGGCCAAGGGACTGGCCATGGCGTCAGGCAGGCCGGTGGTGGGAATCGGTACCCTGGACGCCGAAGCCCAACCCTACCTGCAATCGGGTCTGTCCGTCTGCGCACTACTGGATGCAGGACGCACCGAAGTGTCCTCCGGCTATTTTGGGGCCGATGGGCAGCGCCTGAGGGAGGACCGGATTTGTCCGCCAGCCGAGCTACTGGATGAAGTCGCGGCACCCCTGCTGTTTTGCGGCGAGGGCACGTCGGCCCATGCTGAATTTATCCGCGACCGGATGGGAGACCAGGTGTTGGTGGTCGGCCACTCTCCGGCAGCCCGGCTATGGGCGCTGGCGACGCTGGCACACGACAGGCTGGAAGCAGGTGAGTTGGACGACATAGCCACTCTGCAACCCTACTACTTGCGGATGCCGTCCATCGGCGGGCCAAAGCGGAGGGACCGGGCGCGGCAAGGGGCATAGGCGAAGCTCCCGGGAAAAGGGAACCACAAAGGCCACCCTTAAAGTGCGAACAAGGCGGGCACACCGCTATAGTCGGTGAACCCGTAAAAGCAGAAGGGAATTAGCAAAGGAAGGACTTTATTTAATGGCAGAACGCACACTGGTACTGGTTAAGCCCGACGGGGTCCAGCGGGGCCTGGCGGGGGAAGTGATTACGCGACTGGAGAGGCGCGGGCTCAAGCTGGTAGGCATGAAGCTGATGCAGGTATCGGATGAATTGGCGCGGCAACATTACGGCGAACACGTGGACCGTCCCTTCTTTGGCGGCCTCGTCAGCTTCATTACCTCGTCGCCCATAGTAGCCATGGTCTGGGAGGCCAACAACGCAGTGGACATCGTCCGCAACACCATGGGGCAGACCAACCCAGTCAGTTCTGCCGCGGGCACCATCCGTGGGGACTTGGGCATCGACATCGGACGGAACCTGGTACACGGGTCGGACAGTCCCGAATCAGCGGAGCGGGAAGTGGACCTCTTCTTCAGGCCCGAAGAAATCCTGTGCTACGAGAGAGCCGTGGATTCCTGGATAAACGAATAGCGGCGCTGCAATACGACCAGTCTGGTTACCTGTCGGCGGACTTGTAACCCACTCTTGTAGAACCAGCAGAAGGTCAACTGGCAAACCTCCTGAAGGGGAGGATTGCCATGTCGAACAACTACAGAATGCGGACCACCTGGGGTGCGCGCGCCCAGAGGCGTTCCAGTTCGAAGTAGTCGCGCTCCTCAGGGCCGAATATGTGGACGATGATGTCACTGAAGTCCAGCAGAATCCAACCGGACGCTGGGGTGCCCTCCCGGTGAAACCGGCGCACACCGGCTTCCTTCATTGCATCGGTTATATCCTCTTCCAGGGCCTCCAACTGTCGGGCCGAGTTTCCGGACATGATTACAAAGTAATCAGTAAATGGGGCCAACCCCCTCAGGTCCAGCATTACAATGTCCTCGGCCAGCTTTTCCGAGGCCACCTCAACGGCCAATTGGGCAACTTCTGCTGAATTCAGGCTGACACCTCGCTATTGCTTTATCTGAAATTGGAATTAGTAGTATATCTGAGCCAGGTAGGAGGGTCAACGTAGCGGGCCAGGGGGCTTGTATCTTTGCGGAAGGTCTGGTAACAGTGTAAGGGCAGGCCTGTCTGTCTGCCCTTACCGGCCTCGGGGAATGATCGGCGTGGCGCCGCAATGGGGCACTCCCGGGGCAGGGGAGCCGAACTGGAGCACAACCAAGTATGACCTTCCGAGGGCAGTCGCCAACTCTCGAGCCTGCCAGCGAAAGGCACAGCGGCAGATACGTCCTGCCAAGCATATAGAGCCGCGGAGGGCGCTAGCCTGCGCCCAAAGCGGCCAAACCCGCTTCGGCGCATTCCTGGTCCTGGCTGTAATGGCCGCCGCTCACTCCAATGCCCCCAATCATTTTGCCGTCTACGTTGATGGGAGAGCCGCCCGCAAACAGGATCATGTCCTCCTGGTGGGGCAGGCTGTGCAGCAGGGGAGGGTCTTCCTTGATGAACTCCCAAAGGCCTTGGGTTGGCACCCCGAAGGAAATGGCCGTCCAGGCCTTCTGCTGGGCAACGCGTACGGCCAGCAAAGCGGCCCCGTCCATGCGGCTGAAAGCCTTCAGAGTGCCGTCCGGGTCCACCACGGCGATAGCCATGGGTACGCCGATTTCCTCGGCCTTGGCTGCGGCTGCGGCAACCGCCTGATGGGCTGCTTCCAAAGTAATGCTTGACTTTTCAAAGGATGTGGGCATGACGAATTCACCTCACTACGGAATTGATGGGGCAAATATACACCAGTTGGCAGGGGCTTCCAAAAGACTACTGGTAGGAGGCACTCGCATGGCATCTTTAGGACCATGTCTGCCACAAGCGCTTCCCCTACGAGAATCTGAGCCCTGGGGAGCACGCAAATCCGCTAAATCACCGTTGCCCCCAGTATCTTTTCCAAATGCCCCAGTGCCCACGTATGCGCGTCCGGATCAAATGTAGCCACGCAGTCCGCCGGCACTTCCACTGCATAGTCGCGGTTGCGGGCGTCGGAGGTGGTGTGGAGAACGCAAATGTCGGTGCAGACGCCGCAGACTATTACCTTGTCGGGTTGCAGACCGGCCAGCCGTTGCTCCAGGTCGGTGTTGAAGAAGCCACTGTAGCGGTTTTTTGGCACCAGGTTATCGCCGGTCAGGTAACCGGCCAGTTCCGGGATAACCTCCGGTTCCTCCGTTCCGATAACGCAGTGGACCGGAAAAATCTGGAACTCCAGGTCGTCGGGCAGATGGTGGTCGGAGACGAACAGCACACTGGAACCGGCGGCCGTCTCCCGCTCCAGCAGTCCCTGAATCCTGGGAATCAGAGGCCGGTACCCTTCGCAGTACAGGTTGTGCCCCGGTTCCACGAATCCCCGCACCATGTCTATCACCAGCACAACATTCGCCATGTTTGCACCTCAACTATGGGGTCAGTGTGAACGGACACTCGTCATGGCTCCGCCCTGGCCTCCAACTGGAAGCAGTTCCTGCCGGCGCTATGTTCCCAGACACGTTCGGAAAAGGACCTGCGCTCGTCTCGCCGGTCCCCCGAATCGGTGGTGAAGACGGCACATAATTCATACTCGGCACCTTCCAGCACCCGGTATTCGTAAATCAGGCCCGTGTCGGGGTCTTCAATAGACCTGACATGGAAGCGGGAGCCGCCTAAGTCCTGCAGGCTCTGCGGCATTTCCTCATTCAGGTTGAAGTATATATCTACGTTTTGAGAAATGTTACGCAGGTCGTCAACCCGTCGCTCGTCCAATCGCTCAGCCCGCTGTTGCCCAGGAGTGCCGACCAGGTAAATGGAATAACCCAGGGTGGCCACAACCACGACTATCGCGCAGATTACCAGTCCCCGCAGCGCCGGGGCGGCGCGGGCGGCCGACTCTACGACCTGGTCTTCCGCCTGGCGCATGTCCCACAGGTAATACCCGAAAATGGGGCCGATGATGATCAGGACAGCTACAACCTTCAGCACGAATCCCGCAGTCGGGTCGCCGGCCAGCAGTCTTGCCAGCAGGGCAATTACGTCGCCAAGGATTATCGCCGCCCCCACCACCAACGTCAGGTAAGTCAACCACCGTCGAATGAGGGATTGCCTTCGCTCCGGGTCCGCCGCCACCGCAGCGGTGAGGCGCCGCATAAGGAACAGGTACAGGGGAAAGGCCACGATGATGGCCGCCAGCGCGGTGGTTTGCGCCGCCGACGGGCCGGGGTCGTACCGGTAAATTGAACTGGAGAAATGGTGGTCAATCAGCCCAAAGAACACTGCGCCCAGGCTGAAAGCGAAGACGTAAAGTGAGATAAAGGATACCAGGTAAAGGAAAGCCTCTCGTGCGTGCAGGTATGGACGCGGACGGGGCACCGCCACCGGAAAATCCACTTCGGCGAAGGACGCAAGGGCGGTGCTGATTTCCCGTTCCTGCCATCCGGCTTCTACCAGCACGCTCCGGATGGCGTCCCGGTCCTGTCCTTTTTCCAGGGAATCCTTGATGAATTGCCTTAATTCTTCGTTCACCTGCGTCCACTACTTGCTATGCCGAGTAGGTCTCATCCGTCGCCAGCATTTCCGACAGCCCCATTAACTCGAAGCACTCTTGCAGGGTCACCATGTTGTCCACCAGGTGGGCCGTCGTACCCTTGTGCTTCAGTTCCTCCATCAGGCCCCTTACCACCTTACCCACCGTGAGCAGGGCGCTGGCGGGATAGATGACAATTTTGAACCCCAGTTCCTCCAGTTCCCCCGCTGTGAACAGGGGCGACTTGCCCGTCTCCACGTAGTTATACAGCAGGGGAAGCTCCACCGACGCCGCCACCCGTTCCGCCTCCTCCGCCGACCGTATGGCCTCCACGAAAAGCACGTCTGCACCGGCTTTGGTGAAGGCTTCGCAGCGGCGCATGGTGTCATCCCAGCCCGTTACCGCCAGGGCGTCAGTACGGACTATGATGACAAAGTCATCGTCGGTACGGGCGTCCGCTGCCGCCCGTATCTTGCCCACCATCTCGTCAATGCCGATGACGCGCTTGTTGTCCAGGTGGCCGCACCGCTTGGGAAACTCCTGGTCTTCGATATGCACCCCGGCCACTCCGGCCCGCTGGTACTGCCGGATGGTGCGCTGGATGTTGAGGATGCCGCCATACCCCGTATCCGCGTCGGCGATCACCGGCACTCCTACCGTGGCGGCAATGTCGGCGGCGTTGCCCACCATCTCGGCCATGGTGGCCAGGGCCAGGTCGGGGTAGCCCAGGGTAGCCACCGAGGTGCCTGCCCCGGTCATATAAACGGCGGGGAAGCCTGCGTTCTCGATAATTTTAGCCGTCAGGCAGTCATAAGCGCCCGGCGCCATGATGATCCCAGGCTCCCGCAGCAGCTTGCGAAGTTTGGTGGTGGAGTGTGGCATGGGTGACTCCTCTATGGCACGTTTTCGATCAGGCTGATTGATCCATTTGCCTCAATACCGGTATAGCGTACAGCGGCAGCAATACATCGACTGACAGTACGCCGGATCGCTACGCCAGACTGGGTCTTTGATCGAGTGGACGGGAAAGAAAGGCTGGACCTACCTCAAATGAAGAGGTGGTAATCTCCAAAGTTCTTGGCGCGGGCAACCAATGAGCCAATCCGATCTCCTCCGGCAAAGTCGCTGCAAAAGAGCGATCCCTGGAAAGCACGATATCCGAAGCTGACCCTACCCCACCATCCCTCCGTCAATGGTTATCACCTGCCCCGTAATGTACCCGGCGCCAGGGCCGCAGAGGAAGGACACGGCCTCGGCCACGTCGTCGGCGCTGCCGAACCGTTCCATGGGAATGCGGCCCAGCACCGTCTTCCTGGCATCCTCCGTCATCTGGTCCACCATGCCGCCGGTGTCGATGAACCCGGGGGCCAGGGCGTTGACGGTGATGTTCCGCGACGCCACCTCCCGGGCCACTGCCTTGGTAAACCCGATCAGCCCTGCCTTGGACGCGGCATAATTGGCCTGGCCGGGGTTGCCGCCGATACCCACCACTGAAGAAATGTTAACCACCCGTCCCTGGCGGCGGCGGATCAGGTGGGGCATCACGTACTTGGTGCACAAAAAGGCTCCCCGCAGGTTGACCTCCAGCACCCGGTCCCAATCATCGGGCGTCATCCGCACCAACAAGCGGTCGCGTGTAATGCCCGCATTGTTCACAAGGATGTCGATGCGGCCCCACTGCTCTATAACGCTCTTCACCAGGGCGTCGGCATCCTTTTCCTTGGACACGTCGCCGGACATTACCACGGCTTCGCCGCCGGCGTCGCTGATGCCCTGCACCACTTGTTGGGCCGCCTCTTCCGACGTCTGGTAGTTGACCGCCACCCTGGCCCCGTCCCCGGCCAGCCGACGGGCAATAACCGCCCCGATGCCCCGGGACGCTCCGGTGACCAAGGCCACCTGTTCCTCCAGTCGTTGTGTCTCTGTCACTGCGAGTCCCCCGGCAAGCCGTTGCGGCCAATCTCCGCCAGTTCCTCCCGCATGCTCTCCAGCAGCCCCATTTCCACGTACCGGACGGCCGTGTTGATGGCGCCAGCCACCCCGTCGGCCCGCGACGAGCCGTGGCCCACGATTACGGCGCCATTTACTCCGAACAGGGGGCCGCCCATGGTACGCGGCAGGTTGGTGGTATGCCACAACTCGTTGAAGACACCCTTCATTTGTTCCTCGGACATGTAGGGAGACAACAGTCCATTCAGGTAGCCACCAAGTGCCGTTCCTATCCCCTCAGTGAACTTGATGAGGATGTTACCCACAAACCCGTCGCAGACGATGACGTCGGCGCGGTCGTTGAAGAAGTCCATCCCTTCCACATTACCCACGAAGTTAAGGTGGCTCTCTTCGAACAGCTGGTAGCTTTCCTGCACCTGCCGGTTGCCCTTGGACTTCTCCGAGCCCACGCTAAGCAGGGCCACCCGGGGGTTTTCGGTACCCAGGAAGCGGCGGGCGAACACCGAACCCAGGGCCGCGAAGTTCAGTAGCTGCGAAGGTCGGCAGTCCACGTTGCTGCCCAGGTCCATCAGCACCGTTCGAGGCGCCAGCCCCAGGAAAGGACCGCCGATGCAGGGCCGTTCCAGCCCATCCATCATTCCCAGCACCAGGGCAGCCGTGGCCATGGACGCGCCGGTGGAACCCAGGGAAACCAGCACGTCGGCCCGCCCTGCCTTCACGAGCTTGGTACCCACGATAATGGACGCCTCGGGCTTCTGCCGGAAGGCGTGCATGGGGTGTTCGTCGTCACTGATCTTGCCTACCGACGGCACCACCTTAACCATCTTGCCGTTCGTGTCAAACTTGTCCAGTTCGCATTCAACCGCCTGGGCGTCGCCAACCAGCAGCAGTTCCATGTTGTGGTTGTCCAGCGCGGCAAGCGCTCCTTTGACCGTTTCCCGGGGGGCGTAGTCGCCGCCCATGGCATCCACCGCCACGCGAATGGGATACCCGGTGTTAGGCGATGGATTATCAAAGCTTTGCATACCGTATTCCCTTTACCTCCCCATCCCGGGCCCAACTGTGAGTCGCTAGTTTAAGTTAGCATCACAGTGGCGGTGCCCGTCACCAGTTCTTCCTCGGTTTGGCCATTAACCACAGCCACCGCGCAGGTCACCAGCCGGTGGCCGTCTTTATCTTCTTGCTTCGTCACCCGTCCTCGGCTGACCACCCGGTCCCCCAGGTATGCGGCCCCCTTGAATCGGGTCCGCAGGGTGCCCGACTCCAGCCATGCCCGCCCGTAGGCGGCGGCCAACATGCGGGAAACCAGGGCCAGGGTCAGCATGCCGTGGGCAATAATGCCGCCAAACTGGGTGGCCGCTGCAAACTCGGCGTCCCAATGCAGTGGGTTACGGTCGCCCGACGCCGTGCAGTAGGCGTTCAACCGATCCTGGGTGATTTCCAGGGTCAACTCCGGCAGTGGCGCCGGCACCTCCCGTATTCCACCCATTCCGGTCCTACCCTTGCTCTTCCGGCGTCAACACTGTAGTTTTGCCCCGCTGAACCGGGTCGCCCAACCCGTTATAAAGCGTGTAGCCGACGGTAGTAAAGCGCAGGCCACCCCTGCTTCTCGCTCGCTCGGGGACTGCCTCGCCCCAAATAAAATCCCCAACGGCCACGCCCGCTACGGCCTCCATTTCCTGGATGCTATGGATAGTGCCCGCCGGCAGGGACAGTTTATCCAGCATGACCCCCAGGGCCCAGGCGCACAGGGCAAGGGGCGGGACCAGTCCCACCTTAGCGTAGACGCCTGAATCGTCCCCCACCGCGTCCAGATACTCCCGCACCGATGGTTCGGTAAGGTTCCAGTTCCCCAAGTCTATGGCCGTACCCGCAGCAATCTCCACTCAGGTTACCCTCTGTTCCTCTGGGCCTTCTCAGACGAGAAAAACCCCAACCGATTATACCTTAAACGGGAAATACCGGTGTGCCCGACCCTGGGCTGAGGCAATCGCATTTTGATTGGAACATCCGGCTCACCTGCTATTATTCCAGACCATTTCTCTCTGCACAGACTCGGAAACCGAGCAGTAGCACAAGGAATCTCTACTCCCTTCTGCGTACTCTGCGCCTCTGCGGTTAAGGGAATTCTCAAAATGATATTGCTCTATGATAGGCGTGCACGGCAGTCCGTCCATGCCACCAGCCATTTTGATAAAGTACGCCAGATTGACCATCAACCCACGTCCTTTGTATTATCACTTCGGAATTACTTGAAACGAACCTAATAACATCTCACCCGCCAGGAGGGCAGCTATGACTCAAAACCAGGCCAGTACCCTTACGGCCACAAGGCCAGGCATCCAGCGCATCGAGGTCGACCCCAAGCGCTCAGAATCCCCCACCTTTGAGGGCCGTTCTTTCGGCAGCGTGGGCCAGTACGAGAAACTGCGGGGCACCGCCTACGGCGAACTGGATCCGACCGACCCCCGCAACGCCGTCATCACTGACATTGCCCTGGCCCCGGTCAACGAACGGGGCATGGTGGAATACTCCACCGACATCTTCATCCTCAAACCTATTAACGTGGATCTGGGCAACCGCCGCGTTATCCTGGATTTCAATAACCGGGGCGGCATGCGGGTAGGTCTCCTCAACGGGGCCCGTGCCATCAACAACCCCACCACCGCTGCCGACGCCGGGACGGGGTTTGTCTTCGATATGGGCTATGCCGTGGTGGGCAACGGTTGGGACATTAGCGCCAGCGGCCACGACGACATGACCATCAACGTGCCGGTGGCCGCTAACAACGGCCAGACCATCACCGGTCCCTCCTACGAGTACATCGTTTTCGACAACGAGACCACCCTGACCAGCGACCTGGCCTACGCCGCTGCTACACTGGACCAGGGCCGGGCGCGCCTCACTGTGAAGGAGCGCTTGGACGACGCGCCGGTGGAGATTCCCGCGTCGAAATGGGAATACACCTCCGACGAAGGCACGGCCATCCGCCTGCTGCCCGAGGGCACGCCTTTCAAGCAAAGCCACATCTACGAGTTCACCTACACAGCGAAGGACCCCCTGGTGGCCGGCATCGGCCTAGCCGCCACCCGCGACTTCCTGTCCTTCCTGCGGCACGCCCCCGCTTCGGAAGACAACCCCCTGACCGGCCACGTCGACTATGCCTACAGCTTCTCCATATCCCAGCCCTCCCGTACTCTCAACGACTTCCAGTTGCTGGGCTTCAACAAGGACGAGCACGGCCAGCGGGCCCTGGATGGCATTCTCAGCCACACCGGCGGCGGCAATGGCGACCAGATAAACTACCGGTTCGCCCAGACCGACCGCACCGAGCGCAACCGCCAGAACCACCGCTATCCCGAGGCCGTCTTCCCCTTCGCCCACCAGGTAACCACCGACCACCTCAGCGGCAAGACCGCCGGGCGCAGCCAGCGGGGCGCGGTATCCAACACCCTGCCCAAGCGCCTGGAAATCAACACGGCCAGCGAATACTGGGTCAAGGGCTGCTCCCAGCTTCACACCGACAGCCAGGGCAACGACCTGCCCGACCCCGAATACGTCCGCTATTACTTGCTTTCCGGCCTCTCCCACGGCGTGGGCGACGTTACCCGGAAGGGCAAGAACCAGCAGTTCACTAACAGCGTCAGCCCCCACCCAGTACACCGCGCCCTGCTGGTAGCCCTGGACCGGTGGGTCAGTGAGGGCGTTGAACCCCCGGCCAGCCGGGTACCCCGCGCCTCCGAGAACGCCGCCTTCGCCGTTACCCGCCCGGGTTACGAGACAGGTGTTGTACCGAAGGAAGAACTGGGCTGGCCCGACATCCCCGGCGTAACCTACACGGGCGTTATCACTACCCACTACTTCCTGGACTACGGCCCCGACTTTGACCGGGGCATTGTGGCGAACCTGCCGCCCTCCCTGGCCGACCGTCCCGCCTACCCCGTCTTTGTATCTAAGGTTGACGGGGACGGCAACGAGGTGGCCGGCGTGCGCCTCCCGCCCGTGGCGGCCCCGGTTGCTACCACCACCGGCTGGGCCCTGCGCCGCGCCGGCTTCGGCGAAAACGACGGCGGTGAGGGCGACGGCCAGCACATCCCCTTCGCCTCAACCAGGGAGGAACGCCTGGTCTCCGGCGACCCCCGCCTCTCCCTGGAGGAACGCTACGGCACACACGAGAATTACGTCGAAGCCGTGGCAAAGGCCGCCCGCCAACTGGAGTCCGACGGCTTCCTCCTTCCCGAGGATGTGCGGGCCTACATTGATGAGGCTGAGGCCAGCGACGTGCTGCGGTAATCGGACGGAAGAATCAGTCAATATGACGGCGCGCCGAGGATTCGGCAGCCGTCAACCTCAATAGGAATCGGCGCGACTACTTGACCTGTCGCACCGATGTCCTTTGGTTGTCAGTGGACCGTTAAAGTCGAGGCGGGTTTAGATCAAAGCAGCCCCTATTCCCCCAGCCCGAAGCTCTCCACCGCCAAACCGACGATGTGCTCCCCGATGGCCAGGGACGACGTGGCGCCGGGGGAAGGGGCGTTCAGGACGTGGATGGCCTGCCTCCCCTGCAAGATGGAGAAGTCGTCCAGCAGGGCGCCGTCGGTGGCGACGGCCTGGGCGCGAACGCCGGCCCCGCCCGGCTCCAGGTCCTCGTCCCTGATTTCCGGAATAAGCTTCTGCAGGTCGTGGACGAACACCGACTTGCTGTAGGAGCGGTGCATCTCCGAGACGCCCGTGCGCCAGTGCCTGGCAGTCATCTTCCAAAACCCCGGGTAGGTGAATGTGCCAAGGGACTCGCTCACGTCCACGTTGCTCTTGCGGTAGCCCTCCCGGGCGAAGGCCAGCACCGCGTTGGGGCCCGCCTCCACATACCCTTTAATATTACGGGTGTAGTGGACGCCCAGGAAGGGGAAGCGGGGGTCGGGCACGGGATAGATAAGGCCCTTAACCAGGTACTGACTGGCCGGCCGCAGGGTGTAGTATTCGCCGCGGAAGGGGATAATCCGGACATTGGTCCGCTCTCCCATCATCTCGGCGATGCGATCGGCGTACAGGCCGGCGCAGTTGATGACGTGGGCGGCCCGAAGCGACCCGCGGGTGGTCTCCACCGTCATCGCCCCGTCCGTGCCGCCGATGGACTGAACGGCGGCGTCCATGTAAATGTCTCCCCCCTGTTCCTGGAACCTGGAAGCGTAGGCCTCACTTACCTTGACGTAGTCAATGATGCCCGTGGCCGGCGACCACAGCGCCCGCAGCCCGAAGGTGTGGGGTTCGATCTCCTTCAGCCGCTCGGGGCCGATCATCTCCAGCCCGGGGACTCCGTTGGCCACGCCCCGCTCGTACAGATTGTCCAGCCGTGGCAGTTCCGACTCATCGGTGGCTACGATAGTCTTGCCACACAGGTCGTACTCGATCTCATTCTCGTCGCAGAACTGCTTCAGGTCTCTAGCCCCGCCGACGCAGAACTGGGCCTTCTGCGAACCGGGCCGGTAATAGATGCCCGAATGGATTACGCCGCTGTTATGGCCAGTCTGGTGGTTGGCCAAGTTCTTTTCCTTCTCCACCACTGCAACTTTCAAACCCTGTGAAAACCGGCGAACAAGCTGCATCGCCGTGGAAAGGCCAATGATCCCGCCCCCAATAATAACAACGTCGTATTCTATGGAGTTCATAACTTACCTCTGGCCCATGGGAATAGCCTGCCACGGCAAAACGGCGCACCGTGAAAGGGTAGCTGCTGGAATCTTAACTGGGTAATGGTAGCACCGGGCTAATGGAGGTGTAAATCAGCGGCACCTGAGGTGAAGAAGTGTCCCAGGATACTGGAGGAAGAAATGCCCGGCAGGTCGCGAGGAATCGATTGTTGAAAGCCTGAACATTTACTGGTAGAGGAGCACTTTGAAATGATGGCTTGCGAAAGGGTCTTACCAGTTCAACCGTCGTTCCGGCCTTGAGCCGGAATCCAGAATGAATGCAAAAGGTCAACCGCAATGCGCCGGGGAGTTCCTAGATTCCGGCTTTCGCCGGAATCACGGTCATTGCCGAACCCATTATTACAATGTTGTCATACTATTAGACACGAATATCGTAACGTTATTCCTTCCTATAATTGACAAAGGCAAATACTAGTATTTATACTGCCTGATTAAGTTCACGAACCTAAGAACTATATCTGTAATAAGTGTATTTGCGTCTATTGGCCGGGGCTGATGGCTTTCCCGCCACTGCCTCCTGCGGAGATTAACCCATTACCAGGGCACAACGATCTACGCCGATTTCTTTGGCCAACCGGTCCGGATAATTCCTTGACCCGTTTGAAGGTCTCATCCGGATTGACCACTAAACTGAAGATAAGGAGGTGAAGGAAAAAACAGTACCGGTGCTGAGCCCGAGCGGACCTCTGTGAAGCTTAGTCCACATGGAATCCGTTGAAATCAAGTCGACGCGGTAGAACAATAGCCAGTATTCCGTTCAAAAGAGGCCAGCAATCCAGGACCCACCTGAACCAAAACTCTTGCCGTTGCATTGCGATAAGGGAGGATTCAAGATGAAATGGTACAAGCCTTGGAAACCATGGCCCTTCTTATACGCTGCACTCGCGCTAACTCTTCTAACCCTGGTTGCCTGTGGTGCAGCCGAGGAGGCGGCCCCTGAACCGGCGGCGCCAGCAGCCCCCGCGGCAGCTCCGGCGGCGGCCCCGGCAGCAGCGCCAGCAGCCCCCGCAGCAGCGCCAGCAGCGCCAGCGGCGGCGCCAGCAGCCCCCGCGGCGGCTCCGGCAGCGGCCGGGGCGGCTCCGGCCCAGCCGGTACAGGCTCCCCCAACGCCTACCACCGTGGCCGCGGCCGCAGTAGCTCCAGCCACAGGAATGGTAGAAGGTCCCCAGGAAGCCCCCGAATTCGCTTCCTACTGGAAGCCGCCCATCGACTTCTACGGTGAACCAGTGTACGGCGGCACGCTCCGCATCAACTACGAAGACCCCCTGGAGCACGCTAACATCTGGGGCGCCAGCACCGGCACCGCCAGGCGTTACCGGACGCCCACCCATGACACCCTGATGCAGGACAACCCTTACGACCCGTCCTCTCCCTATATCCCGGGACTGGCCTACGGCTGGACCGTTGACGCCGATCTTTCTGGCGTAACCTTCTATCTCAAGGACAACGCGCAGTGGCACAACGGGGCGCCCTTTGTCTGCGAAGATGCCCGGTTCACTTACGAGACCATGATCACCGGGGAAGGCCTCACCCGTCCCTACATGCAGGTCCGGCTTTCCAATGTTGTCCTCGATGAATTGCAGTGCGTGGACGACTACACCCTGAAGTTCCGGTTCGACGCTCCCGACGCCGTTCCTCTCCTAAACTACGGTCACACCAATGGTCCGATTTTCAACAAGGAGTGGTTCCTGGCCGGTGGGGAGGATGCCATGTTTCAGGATGTAGGCATGGGCACCGGGCCGTTTATTTGGCAAGAGGGACAGACCGTAGGGTTTGACCAGCAGCACTTCGACAGGAACCCCAATTATCACTTTGAAGGCGTACCCTACGTGGACCAGGTGACCATTTTTGGCATCCTGGACGAGACGGTCCAGCAGGCGACCATGCTGGCCCACCAGACCGACTGGCACTGGGTGCGAAACTTCGGCCAGTACGACGAGTACGTGAACCACGATCAGATTCAGGTGGTTATTCGGGCCACCAGGAGCAGCGAGAATCTCTGGATTAACATGCGCAATGCTCCTTTTGACAATGTCCGCATCCGCCAGGCCATCGCCATGGGCATGGACCGGGCGACCGGCATCATCGTCTCCCTGTCCGGCTACGGCTCTCAAGGACTGGGGTTGATGCCGCCCGGTAGCGCCTGGGCGGTAAGCGAGGCTGATGGCTGCTCCCTGCCCGGTTGGTGTGAACCTCCCGATATGGAAGCCCAACGGGCCGAAGCCATCCAGATCCTTAATGAGGAAGGCTTCGACTTCGACAAGACCTATGTCCTGACCGTGGAAGCCGACGCCCAGCGGGTAAACCGCGCCACATTCATGCAGGAACAGCTGCGCCTGCTGGGAATCAAGACCGACTTTGACACGAACGAGACCGTCTCCTACCGCGAGATTAGCCAGAACGGCAAATGGGGCGATTTCCTGGCTTCCACCGGCGGCGTGGCCGGTGTGGACGACCCCTTCATCGGACTGGGCCACTACCACCGCTGTGACAGCCTGTACAATTTCCAGACCCCCGGGGCCGACTGCGACGCCACGGCGGAAGCCATGTTCGAGGAACTCAGCAAGCTGACCGCCTATGAGGACCGGAAAGCCAAGGGTCAGGAAATCCAGCTATACCTGATGAGCCAGTACTGGAACTTCCCGGCCTTCTGGGAACAGGAAGCCGTTGCCTTCTGGCCCGAAGTCCGTGGCTATGTCCACTTCCCGGGTCCCACCTCCAGCCACCTGCGCTGGGCCCACATGTGGATCGACCCGGCACACGCGGACGATACCGGTTTCTCGGGTCAGACTACCGGCGTTCCCGGCGGCGAATAGACTCGCCTGACCGTCGTACGATTTATGAGCCGCCCATCGCTGTTCCGCGATGGGCGGCTCTACTTCTTATCCAGGGCTATCGCATCTCAGCTTTGGGCAGGACCCGTCGTTCCCGCGAAGGCAGGAACCTCGACAGGCTTGGGTCAAGATTGCTGCCTGTGCGGGAATGTTAGTCAGTTTGTCGACACTGCGTTGCTGAAGCCCGTCGAGGTTCAGCGCAAAGATCATATCCTTGTTACCCGGCATCGTCCTGATCTTTCCCGCCTTCCTCACCCTCAACGCCACTGCTTTCTTCAATAGCCAGCGACCGGTCCACCGCCGCCAGGTAGGGCGCCAGCTCCGCAGCCTCAGCGCCATCTACCGGCGCATCACCCGCCGGCCCATCGCCGCTGCCCTTCATGGCTCGCAGTACAAAGAACACCGCCACCAAGGCCGCCAGCAGCCCCGCAATGGGCAGGGCCCATGCCAGCAGGTTCACCCCCGACTTGGGCGGCGACGCCAGCACGTTCTGGCCGTACCGGTCCGCAAAATAATCCAGGACTTCCTGGCGGGTAGCTCCTTCTGAAAGCAGTTCCCGTACCCGCTGCCGCATCTGCTTCGCAAGGGGCACCTGGGCCTGGTCAATGGACTCGGCGGGGCAGACGGGACACATCAACATCTGGTCGATGGCCTGGGCTTCCTCTTCGTCATAGTTGCCTTCCGGCGCCTGGGCATGGGACACACTTACCCAAACCGCCACACCAATGGCCAGCAGCACAAACACGGCTAGGCATTTAGCTTGCGATAAGGGGATAAATGCAAAGGGCAGGCTCAACACCTGCCCTTCTCTGCGAATTCTGTTAATGCTCACTTTCTTCTCTGAGCGGTATGCCCGCTGTCAGCCGACCCAAACCCAACGACCACGACACAATCCGACACTAGCAGCCCTCCGGGCTTACCCCCTGCAGACAGTCCACGACGTAGTTGGCCACTGCGTCAATCTGCTCAGGCGTCAGCAGCTTTGAGAAACTGGGCATTACCGTCAGACCGCCAGTCATTATGTTGGTGACACCGGCAGTGTCCTTGGCAATCATCAATGGGTCATCCACCGCAGTCAGGTCCGCCGGCACGCTGGGAACGTATCCATAGACCGTCTCCATCTTGACCAGTACCGGCCCGTCGCCCTTGCCCAAGGGACCGTGGCACATGGCGCAGTTGATGTCATACAACTCACCTCCGTCATGGCTGGAGACCTGAACCTCATAGTAGGGCACGGCGCTGGCTGGCGTGGTCAGCCGGGGCGGCTCGTGATCCTTGAACGACGGCTGGTAATGCATCTCGTAGAAGATGTCCAGCGGATAGGAACCCTGGGAGCAGCCTAGGGCCATCAGGCCCACCAGCATGGCCAGCACGCCCAGGTAAGTCCTGCTCCGGAACTGCCGTCCCTTCGCCATAAAAATCATCAGTTGCCCGGAAAGTTTGCTCATATCTGGTTGCCTTCCACCGGTTCCAACCGGCCTCCGGCTGTTTCCATTTCGTTCGTTAACCAGGTCCCTTGCTAGCGAAATAGCTGCTTCACTCCCTCTTTACATCCACCGCGCCGGATTGCCCGAAAACACCCTCCACTGTACCGTGCTGGGTCTCCTCGGTGTTCACCAGTACGCCAACGTAGCCTTCGGTGATACGGGTATCGTAAAGGCCGGCCTTCAACTTGGGCAGGCGGGACTCGAAGATAATGCCCAGAACCGTGAACAGAATGGCCCCCAGCATGGTTCCCTCGTAGCACACCACCGCCATGGGCGGGATGGACAAGATGGGCTTACCGCCGGTTACTATCGGGTAGGCCACCTGAGTCATCGAAGTCAGCAGTATGCCGGAAGTCAGGCCCAGCAGAGCCCCAATAAAGGGGAAGATATAAAGCCGGTGCGGCTCTTCCCGCTCGCCGAAAGCGCCTTCCGGATAGGGAGTATCCGTCAAAAAGTCCACGTCGGTTTCAGGAATGCCTGCCCGGCGCAGGCCATCGCCCGCGTCGGCCGCGGCGTTGGCGTCGTCGAACAACCCCAAAATAGGACGTCTCGCCATAGCTTCTAACCTCTCTGCCTTTACCTGCCTGTCCCGTAAATCCTGTCACCGCGGGACGGCATTTAGTCTTCTCTGAAAGTTGCCGGCACCGTCCGGCGGCCGATCTGCACCTGGGTCTTCAGCACGTCCCCTTCCTTCACGTCATACAAGGGCACCAGCGGGAACACCCGGCTGAACAGCAGCATCAGCATGGTTACCAGCGCGAATGTGGAACCGATGATGACGTACTCGAAGATGCTGGGCCGGTAGTCTGCCCACACGAAGGTGAACAACTGTTTGTTGATCAGGCCCGGCACGATGATCAGGAAACGTTCCAGCCACATGCCAACGTTCACCGAGATACAGGCGATGGACATTATCCACAAGTTCCGCCGCCACGCCCGACTCAACCACAGGGCCACCGGAATGAAGTAGGTGGTGATCACAAATAAAATGAACCAGAAGTTGTAGGGCCAGTAGGTGAACTGGGTCTGCCTGACCATCAACTCGTCGGCTTCACGCCCGTACATACCGAACAGAATTTCCATTACCAGGAAGTAGAACCAGCCTGTTGCAACCACTATCAGCAGCCGGCCCAGTGCATCGATATGCTCGTGGCGGATATAGTCCTGCCAGCCATAACACCAGCGCAGCAGGATCAGCGCAAAGGCCACCGCCGACACGCCGGAGTGGACCGCACCCACCACGAAGTAGGGAGCGAACACGGTGGAATGCCATGACTTAACCGCCACCGCCATACCGAAGTCCCATGACACGATGCTGTGGACAGACACGAAAACTGGCAGGATCAATGCGGAAAGCAGCACGCCGGCTACAATCTGCAGTTTCCACTGCCGGGCGTTGCCCTCCCAGCCCATGGCCAGGACACTGTAGACCCGGTGGGCAATGCCGGTGGTATGGTCGCGCAGCACCGCAAAGTCAGGTATCAACGCAATAGCTACGAATAGCGTACTGGACGTCAAGTAGGTCAGAATTGCGCTTGGGTCCCACACCAGCGGAGTCCGGATGTTGGGCCAAATACCGCGGGCAAAGTCGTAGGGGAACACCCAGTAAAGGATCCGCCAGGGCCGCCCGGTATGCACAATGGGCATGACCATGGCCGTCATCAAGGAGAAAAGAGTCAATACCTCGGCGGCACGGGTAGCGGGTCGGCGCCACTCCGCCTTGGCAAGACGCAAGATGGCGGAAAGCATCACGCCCGCGTGGCTGATGCCGATCCAGAATACGAAGTTAGTGATAAAGAAGCCCCACGCCACCGGGCGGTTCAGACCGGTTACGCCTAGGCCCCGGTTCACCATTATCCCGACAGCAATGGCCGCTATGAGCAGGACCAGTCCCAAGACAGTGACCACCGGCCAGAACCACCGGGGCGTGTCCAGTATTGACCGGAGCAAATCCCGGTTTACTTCTCTTGTACTTAGGACTCTGCCTTCCTGCATGGAAGCTCCTGCTTTCCTTCCTTTGCTGGGTTACGGAGCCGTTTTCCCGACCCCGAGAACGGGATTCTCCCCGTCATTCCTTGTCTAAATGTAAAACTATTACCGTTTATTCCGGCTTGGCCAGCACCAAGTATTCGCCCTTCATCAGGGTTCCCATCTTCTGGTACAGGGTCCCTTCCTTGACTTCCCATATAGATATCAACGGCAGCAGTCTTGCCGACAACAAGTACACCAAAGCCACTATGCCCAGTCCGCCAAGAATAATGAAGATATCCCAGATATCGGGCCAGACCGCAGCGGGAACGTGGGACAGAGAGAATTCATAATGATTGCCGGTGTTGAAGGCAGCGGCAAAAGTCCGCATGTTGAACAGGAACGCACCCACCAGCGCGGCCAGACCTGCCAGGGGCGGCCCCCATGCGCTGCGGCGCAGCGGATTCCAGATAAGCAGCGCGAAGGGAACCAGGAAGCTGAACAGCATGTTCCCCAGGAAAACTATCAGGTAAGGCTGCACGAATACGTACTTCAGGATGTTCTGTTCCACTTCCAGCCGCCCGTACCAGTAGGTAACAAAGAAAGCGAACAGGTGGTATGTCCACAGCAGGGTTAGGCCCAGCAGGATCTTGCTGGCCGACCAGAAGGGCGCCTTGCCAATGTAGCCCTCGTAGCCGCCCCATCGCCGCATGATGAACATGACTATCAGGATCATGCTCAGGGCCGACTGGAAGCTCATCACCGTGTACATGGGCGGCAGTACCGAGTCCTTCCAGAAGGGCACCATGCTCATGGCAAACTCGGTGATGAATATAAACTGCACGAAAATCAGCAGCATGAAGTAGAAAGCGCCCAGCAGGGCCAGGCCGGCCTTCTGGTGGTTCCACTGCCGCTTGGTCCCGTACCACCAGCCGGACAGGCCGTTGTACAGGCTCCGGCGGAAGCCCGTTGCCGTCGCCCGAGCCTGGGCCATGTCGGGAACTGCCGACAGCCAAAGAATGGCCATACTGCACAGGGCCAGCCCAACGAAGCACAGAATGTCCCATGTATAGGGCGCGCCAATAGGAACCTCAAACCATAGCGTGCGGCGCACCTCCAGGTCCGTGCCTTGAACTTCCGGATTCTTGATGGCCGGCATCGCCAGCAGTAGCGGTATAAACAGGAAGATGTTGACCACGCCCATGATGGCGAACAGTTCCGAAACCCGGGACAGGGGTCGCCGCCAGTGGCTCTTGGTGAATCGGAATGCGCAGGCCACCAGGGGCGCCGCGCCTGTAACCATGAAGACAAAGGAAAAAATCCCGGCGTAGTAACCCCACGGTCCGGGGCTGCCGAACCCGTCGGAAGTCGCGCGGATGAAAAAGCCGACCACACCCAGCGCCGCCAGGATAAAGGCGATACCCAGGGCGAGCTTGTAGCCCGAAGGCATGGAGAAAGTCTTGCCTGCCACGTCGGAAGTAATGTTTTCCTTCCTGGGAAAGACCCACATCCCCGCGTGGTGGCCGTGGCCTCCAGTTTGATGTTCAACGCTGCTAGCCATGATGCCCGCCACTGCTATCCAGGTTGGGATCAACCTTCTTCAGGTAAATCACGTTGGGCCTGGTGTTCATTTCTTCCAGCACGCGGTAGCCGCGCGTCTTGCGTTCCTTTTCGTGGTGAATGTTGTACCGGTTAACGTCCTCGAAGTAGGGCTGTACCGGACTGTGAACGTCGTTCTGGTCGCCGAAAGTTAGGGCGTTGGTGGGACATGCCTGGACACAGGCTGGCATGTGGTTCCCCGACTTCAACGTGGCGTCATTCAACTCGCCGCCGCCCCGCCGTTCCACCTGGAGTTGCCCCCGGCGGATGCGCTGGATGCAGAAGGTGCACTTTTCGGTTATACCCCGGGTCCTGACGGTTACATCGGGGTTAAGCTGGTTCTCCATTCGCTCCGGCCAGTTGGGGTGCCAGTAGTTGAAGAACCGCACCTGGTAGGGACAGTTGTTGATGCAATACCTGGTGCCCACGCAGCGGTTGTAAATCTGGACGTTCAGGCCCTCGTCGTTGTGGTAAGTGGCGAACACCGGGCAGACTGGCTCGCAGGGAGCGTCCTGGCAGTGCTGGCACATCACCGGTATAAAACGGGCCCTGATGTTGGGGTATTCCCCTTCCCAGTACCGCTCCACCCGAATCCACTCATAGGCCCGGTTCTGGAGAAAGGCGTTCTTATCGTTAATGGGGATGTTATTTTCCACCTGGCAGGCAATCACGCAGGCCTGGCAGCCGTTGCAGCGGTCCAGGTCGACCACCATTCCCCATTTATGATCAATTCGGCTTGTAACCATTCTTCAATCCGTTGCGGGCCCCGGCGGGGCCCGGTGCGTTTACCTAAAGCTGATCTCTGAAAAGACCGGCCCTAATGGTTCGTTACCCTGATAACCGCTTCACCGGCGGTGTGCCCTATCTCCCTCGCGGGGAAGATACCCTCAAACTTGGCTACCTTCAGGCTGGCGCCGGTGGCCCTGACACTGGCCCGGTGGCCCGCCCAGGCCAACGTCCCGTTTTCCGTCAAGTGGCTTGCCGACAGGATGTCCAGCACATTGGAGCTTTCCCGCGGATCCCCGCCGGTCGCGTAATCGGAACCTGAAGTCCTTCCCTGACCCAGCGGCACCGCCACCACGTTTGGCGGCAGGGCCGGGTTGGGATACAGGACGCCGGTAATACTTCCGGCATCCGTGCCCACGCTGACAACGTCGCCCTCGCGCAAACCCATTGCCTCGGCGGTATGAGAGTTCAACTCCACCCAGGTCTGCCACGTTACCGTGGTAACCGGGTCCGGCAGTCCCTGCATCCAGGGAATATGGGCGTGCCGTCCGTCCAGCAGGGTATTGTGGGAGAAGGGCAACAGGTAAAAATCGCCGCTGCCAGCATAACCCGGTTCCCTGCCCTGGGCTGCAATGTCGCTCAAAAGTCCGTTAGGAGCGGAAGGCGTCGGGCCACTGGTCGACTCATCCCACCATCCACCCTGCCGAAGCATCAGGTTCCAGAGTTCATCGGCAGAGCCAGCCTCGCCAGACGTGCCCCGGCCGGTGGCATACAGTCCTTCAACGCAGGCCTTCAACGCTGCTTCAACATTGGCAAACGGCAGTTCACTTTCCTGACCCATTTCCTGGGCCATGCTCAGCAGGATGTCCCCGAAACTGCGGGGGTCCAGGTCACTGAGGGGATTGACCACCGGCTGCTGCATACCGATTACTTCATACCCCGGGCCCGGCTCGGGCA
The DNA here is from genome assembly GCA_964291565.2 of Dehalococcoidia bacterium. Lineage (GTDB taxonomy): Bacteria > Chloroflexota > Dehalococcoidia > Lucifugimonadales > UBA3495 > Bin22. Next base: position 1,761,835 of record OZ219949.1, on the reverse strand, counting down.
CATCATCGCCCCAGTCCTCCAGGAAATTCCGGTCCGGCAGTATCAGGTCGGCCATTATGGTAGTCTCATCCATAAATGAAGAGAAGCTGACGACAAACGGGTCACCAACATTAACTGCGCTCCGGAATCCCACGGCATCGGGAAGGCCGTGGACCGGGTTGGCGTCGTGCACCAGCACCAGGCGAGTCACCCCGCTGCGTATATCACTAGCTACCGTGGCCCAGTCCGCCGTGCTGCCCATCCTTGCGGCATCCGGCAGCATTGCCAGGGGACTGCCCGGGTTGAACCTGACGCCACCGCCGCTGCCCACACTGCCCACCAGGTAATTGAGGGCGTAGATGGCCATCAGGTTGAACTGGCCGTTGGTGTGCGCCCCCGCGCTGTCGCCACCCAGGGCAATAGCAGGACCGTGGTGGGAAAAGTTATTGGCCAGGTCGCGAATCTTTTCTGCAGCCGACTTGCCTTCGTGGAGCTGTTCAGGAATGCCAAGCCGTCCGGCGACCTGTTCCGGCGCAAAGGCCGCCAGGGCCGCCGCGCCCTGCCCGTTGGTCAGGGCATCCACGTCCACGCCTTCGGCCTGCATTCCCTCGCTGATAATCACGTAGGCCAGGCTCAGGGCCAGGAAGCCTTCCATACCGGGGCGAATGGGCAACCACTCGTCGGCATTGGCCGCCGTCAGGGAAAAGCGGGGATCAACGTGCACCAGGTAACCCCGGCTCCCCTGGGTCTGCCGCCGGTCGCCCTGCCGGAACTCCCCGTAGGCCGTGGCCAGGCGCGTGGAACCCTTCCAGGTGGAAAGAAAGTCGGCGCCAAAGGAAATAACGTAGTTGGCGTTGCCAATGTCGAAATCGGGCAGGCGGTCCTGGTCGAACACACCTTTTATAGCGGAGCGGTAGGTGGTATCATCCAGCGCCTCAAAGCCCAGGTGCCTTCCACCCAGAGACGATGTAAACCGGTCGGCGATCATGCCCAGGGTCCCGCGAAGCGGTTCGGTAATCAACACCATGCCCTGGCTGCGGGCCCGTAGCTCCCGCCGGAGAATGTCCAGCGCCTCAGGCTCCCACTGGATGGAGCGGTACTGGCCGGAACCACGGGGTCCGGTGCGGAGCATAGGTCCGGAGAGACGATCGGGGTGGTACAGGGTTTGGAGACCAACCTCGGAGCGTACGCTCTGCTTACCCTGGTTCACCGGGTATTTGGGGTTGCCTTGTATCTTCTTGGCGCGTCCCTCCATAACCCGGACAATGACGCCCTCCCCGTCAGTGGCATGGCGGCCCAGGGTGGCGTACCAGTTGTCCCGTCCCTTTACCAGGTCCTCCGGCAGTGAGCGGGGGCTTTGGAGGCTCAGTTCCTCGTCCTGGATGACGTCACAAGCTACCGCTCCGATGGCGGAGAGGCCAGCCCAGGCCAGGAAGTTGCGCCGTGTCAGTTTCATACGTTGATGCCTTTGCTCAGATTGGCTTGTGCCCGTACTGGCTCGCGCCGGTAGAGTCGTTACAGCCTACTTGTGACAAATAGTACAGTCGGTGCCTACGTTAAGTTCCCGGTGGCAGTCCACGCAGGTACCCATCTTCAGGGACTGGCCCGGCGTGGGCTGGACTTCCGTCATGCTGGCCACGTCGCCATGACAGACGGAACAAGCCTGCTGGGTTGTCAGCGGCAGCTGCCGGGGCTGCCCGTCGCCAATGGGCATGGCCACCGTGCGGGCCTCACCCTCGGTCAGGAACCGGATGTGGGCCTCGTGAACGAACCTTACGTGGTCTGGAATCCGGTGTACCCGTTCCCAGTTGATGGGGTCGTTGTCGTTGAACTTGTCCACCACCAGTTGCATCTGCTCCTGGTCTGCGATGGAAGAGGCCATCAGGTTTTCGGGGTTGATCTGCTGGTGGCAGAAAACGCACTGTTCCACCGCCGGCACCGTGGCGGCGGCGCCCTCGGTTACGTTGCGGTGGCAGAACTCGCAGGAAATGCCCACGCCGCCCTCTTCTACGGAACCGGCGTGGATGGTGTGGGGGAAGTCGATGGGCTGAGCCGGGGCATTGCCCAGTCCGAAAGGCGGGTTGGAAAACCAGGAAATAAAGAGAATTGCTACCAGGAACCCAACGATGCCGGTGACGACCAATCCAACAACGGCCAGTGGGATGATGTTTGCGCTTGGCCTCATCGGCGCCAAAACCTGCCTATCTCTTAGAGTCCGGCCGGGCCCCAGACCCGGCGTGTTCCAGCCAGTGCTGGAGAACCTGCAGTTTTCCTGAAGCTGGAAAGCGAGCCCAGTAAGGACGCTTCCCCTTCTAGACTATGAAATTATCAAATATGTTCCCCAACATATCGAACCCCAGGGTTATCGCCGAAATCCACAAAATCCACGCCACCACCCACACGGCCACCGCGAAAACGGTCAAGGGCCACACCAAACGACGAAAGCCCTGGGGCAGATGTCCGGTCTGAACGGCGGAAGGGATGAAGGCGTGGGCAATCATCAGGGTGAAGGCGGTGATGATAACCAGGGGGAAGGCAATCCAGTACATGGTGAGCCAATTGGAGATGTTGACCCAGTCGATGTTGCTAAGCGCGCTCGGATCGCCCATCAGTCCTGCCTTGAAAACATACCCTCGATGGATTCCGGGAAGTATCCAAATACCCCCGGTCGGCAAACCTAGTGAAAATTATCACAGTCTTTAGGGGGTGTCAAGGGTATGGGCTGGCAATTGCAAGCGTGAAGAGCGGCTTCAACATCCTCCATACGCCATGGCAGTCGAACCTTCTTGTTCACATAGTCCCTGGACCTGAAACCCTATTGCATGCGTTGGGGAGAGTCGCCGCTTATGACCGTAGCAGGGGTTGCCACCGGCGGTAGGTGGCAACCCGCCACAGCCACTCCGCTGGGCCAAACCGGAATCGGCTAAGCCAGGCATGGGACCACCAGAATTGAGCCACCCAAACCGCAACGACAAATATCAACAGGATGCTGCGACCTATGCTTACGTCCGCCAGTGCAACGGTCAGAATCAGCACACCCAATATGCTCTGGGCCAGGTATTTGGTGAGAGCCATACGCCCCACTGAACAGACGCGGGTCTTTATCCAGTTCTGGTTCCTCCTGTCCCACAAGGATGCCAAGGACAGGCACCCCTCTGACCAGGTCAGGGCTGGTGATACGTGAAGAATCCGCGACGGGTCCGCTGGTTGGCTGCTGGGCTGGACTCTGCAATGGTGTTACTCCCGCTGCTGACTGAATGGATGGAGCCTCGGAAACGGCGCGCTCGCTGCTCCCACGCAATACGCCAGCCATTGGAGAATAGCATACCGAATGTCGGATCAATGAAACCCAATGGCTCTTGAGTACGTTTGCCCACCCTCACCCCAGCATATATAATTGCCTCACAACACACTCCACCCCGACCTCCCTTGCATGCACGTTTGGTCTTATCACAGCCCGGTTCAATTGCCGGAGGAAACCATGACACAGCTTACCAACCAGACCGACGGCCAGGCTGACGGCCCTCTTGAAGAAATAGTGGCCGGTTTTTCCAGGTCGCTGCCCCAGGGCATCACGCCCGAGGACCTGGTTGACTACTACCGCCGTATGATAACCATTCGCACCATCGACGAGCGCATCTGGATGATGAACCGCCAGGGGAAGGTGCCCATCGCCGCCTCCGGCCAGGGCCACGAGGCGGCCCAGTTGGGCGCCCTTCTGGCTGCCGAAAAGGACGGCAACTGCTTCCATTTTCCCTACTATCGCGACCTTTCCATCAAGATGGGAGCCGGTCTGACCCCGACCCAGGTGATGCTTTCGTTCATGGGCAAGGAAGGAGACCCCTACAGCAACGCCCGCCAGTTTCCCCTGCAGGGCGCCGACCTGGAGCATAACGTCATCCAGACTTCCAACGTTGTGGCGGCGCAGTTGACCCATTCCGTGGGGTATGCCCTGGGCTGCAAGATGCAGGGAGACGACCAGGTAATTTTCGTATATTTTGGCGATGGAGCCTCCAGCCAGGGCGAGACCCACGAGGCCATGAACTTCGCCGGCGTCCACAAGCTGCCCGTTATTTTCATCTGCGAGAACAACGGCTACGCCATCTCCGTGCCCCAGCGCATGCAGATGGCCATTGGCGATGTGGCCAATCGGGCGGAGGGTTACGGCTTCCCCGGCATCATCGTGGACGGCCTGGACCTTTTGGCATCTTACGAGGCCTGCCGAGAGGCTATTGCTCACGCCCGCCGGGAAGGGCCGGTGATGCTGGAAATGAAGCTCGAACGCCTGATGCCCCACACCACCGACGACGACGATTCCCGCTACCGTCCCAAGGACGAGATAGAAGCCGTCCGTGAGCGGGACCCGGTAGTCTCCTTCGGCAACTTTATGCTGGAGCAGGGCTACCTTACGGAGGAACAGCAGGAGGAAATCCGGGCCGAGGCCCGCCGGGCCGTCAACGAAGCCACCGACTTCGCCGACGCCGCACAGCCGCCAGACGCGTCAAACCTGCATGAGAACGTTTACGCTCCTTAAGCAACTGTAGTTCTTCGCGTCCCTTCGTGGAAAAACCGATTAAGGAAGACCAATGGCCGTAAAAAGTGTAATAGAAGCCGTACGGGAAGCCATGCGCGAGGAAATGCAGCGCGACGAGCGAGTCTTCGTCTTGGGCGAGGACGTGGGTTGGCGCGGCGGCGTCTTCCTGGCCACCCAGGGCTTCATCGAGGAGTTCGGGCCGGAGCGGGTCATAGATATGCCTCTGGCCGAGGCCTCCATCATGGGCATCGCCCTGGGCGCCTCCTTCCGGGGGATGCGCCCAATTCCCGAGGTGGAGTTCGCCGACTTCCTCTGGCCCGCCGTCAACCAGCTTATCGGCGAGGCGGCCCGAGTCTGCTACGGCACCAACGGCAGCGTCAACGCCCCCGTTACCATCCGCATCCCCTACGGCGGCGGCATCCGGGGCGGCCTGTTCCATTCCCAGAATGTGGAAGCCTACTTCTTCCACACGCCCGGCCTGAAGGTGGTCGCTCCCTGCACCCCCTACGACGCCAAGGGCCTGCTCAAGTCCGCCATCCGCGACAACAACCCGGTGGTGTTCCTCGAACACAAGAAGACCTACCGCCTGGTGCGGGGCGACGTGCCTGAAGAAGATTACGTACTGCCCATAGGCGAGGCCGAGGTGAAGCGCCCGGGCCGGAACATAACCGTGGTCAGCTACGGCCTGATGGTCCACTACTGCCTGGAGGCGGCAGAGCAACTGGCTGCCGAGGGGGTTACCGACGTGGAGGTAGTGGACCTCCGCACTCTGAAGCCTCTGGATACGGAGACGGTGCTGGAATCGGTGAAGAAGACGGGTAAGCTGCTCGTAGTCCACGAGGACAACATTACCGGCGGAGTAGGTTCCGAGATTGCCGCCCTGGCCGCCGACCAGGCCTTCGATTATCTCGATGCCCCGGTGGCCCGGGTCTGCGGCCCCGACGTGCCCACCATGCCCTTCGCCCAGACCCTGGAAGACGCCTATATGCCCAGCACCCAGAAGATCACCGAAGCCCTGCGCGGCCTGGCCGCCTATTGAGTGACATATTCATGAGTCCCTTCTTTTTTGATGGGAGAAGTTCGGGATGGAGGTGAAGAACACCCCATGAAGCCACCTCCTCCACAACTCCAGCGTACATTCAGGCCCAATAACTGAAAGCTAAAACCTCAACCGGGGATGGTGAAACCTTGGCCCAGACTATTGAACTTCCCCACGTCGGCGAGTCCGTCGTCGAAGGAACCATCGGCAAGTGGCTGAAACAGCCGGGCGACCGGATAGAACGCTATGAGCCCCTGGTGGAAGTCGTAACCGACAAGGTAACCATGGAAGTCCCGTCCCCCGTGGATGGCTCCCTGGTCAAAATCCTGGCCGAGGAGGGGGAGACTATCCCCATGGGCGCCCCCATCGCCGAGGTCGAGACCGCCGACAGCCCCGCATCGCAAACTACACAAACCGAACCTGTCCAGGCCCCTCCCCCTCCCCTTCGTCCTGAGCCCGTGGCTGAGCCGGCCAATGAAGCGCCTGCCGCCCCGCCGGTCAGCCGCATCGGCTACCTGAACACCTCCGCCACCATGGTGGGCCCCACGGGAGGTGGAGCCGGGGACGACAGTCCGCCGTTGCCCCCGCCGGAGCAGGCCGCCGCGCTGGCAGCCTCCCTTGAGGCTCAAGTCGCCATTGCAACCCCGGTAGTCACCACGCCCAACGGCGACGCTCGCCGCCGCCTCTCCCCGGCCGTTCGCCGTTTAGCCAGAGAGCACGACGTTGACCTGTCCCTGATCACCGGCACCGGCATGGGCGGTCGCATTACCCGCGACGATGTGCTGCAACACCTGGAGTCCCGCGCTGCGGGTTCCTCTCTTTCGGAACTGGTTGAGGGGATGGCCGTCGCCGCCGGTCGCGACACAACTCCGGAAGGCGACGAGGAACATATCCCCCTGACCCCGGTGCGCCGTATGATTGCCGAGGCCATGGTGCGCAGCGTCAGCCAGATTCCCCATGCCTGGAGCATGGTGGAGGTGGACGTTACCGGCCTTGTAGCGAGCCGCACGGCAATGCGCCAGTCATTCCGCCAGCGGGAGGGCGTAGACCTTACCTACCTGCCCTTCATCCTTCAGGCCCTGGTGGAGACACTCAAGGAAAACCGGACCTTCAACGCCACCTGGGGCGGCGACAAGATCATCCTCAAGAACCGCCTGAACATCGGCCTGGCCGTGGCCGCGCCCAACGGCCTCGTGGTGCCCGTCATCCACAACGCCGACCGTCTCAGCCTCTCCGGCCTGGCCCACGCCGTAGCCGACCTGACCCAGCGGGCACGGGACAACAAGCTGACCCTGGACGACGTGCAGGGCGGCACCTTCACCCTGAACAACACCGGCGTCCTGGGGTCCGTGGTATCCCAGCCCATAATCAACTACCCCCAGGCCGCCATCATGACCACCGAGGCGGTTAAGAAGCGCCCCGTCATCATCAATGATGCCATCGCCATCCGGTCCATGATGAACCTGTGCATGTCCTTCGACCACCGTATCAACGACGGCGCCGAATCCAGCGCCTTCATGCAGTCCATCAAGCGCCGGCTGGAAGCCATAGTTCCTGAGGAGTAGAGGGTCCCTTCACAAAACCCCAGCCTCTACTGTGGGAAGCGCTACACTCGAGCATCGCGCTTAGAAACTATCTTAAAAGTCCATTCCTCCTTGATCGGGGAAGGTTAGGATGGAGGTAAAGAGCCGGTGCGGCATGAAAGCGGAAAGCGCCCACCTGTTTCACCGAGTGTTTTGAGTTGGTCTCTTAACATTGAGCACGCAAGAATGCCGGAGAATTACAATCTCCACCAGCAAATAATTTAACCGGAGGTTCACCCATGAATTTCATCCGACTGTACACCGGCGACGACGGCCATACCCACATCGAGGAACTGGACTGGGAGTCCCGCCCCGATTTCACCAACCTGCATGACGCCAAGGGCGTGGTTTTCCGCGCCGCCGAGGTGGGCCGGTTCAGCGACTGGCACGTGGCTCCCCGCCGCCAGTACGTCATTACCCTGTCCGGCGAGGGCGAAATCGGCCTGCGCGACGGCACCAAGTACCGCCTGGGCCCTGGCGACGTCAACCTGGCCGAGGACACCACCGGCGACGGCCACACCACGGCCGTGGTCAGCGACACCCCCCGCGTAACGGTAACTATCCACCTGGAGGACTAGGCTTCACCCGTACAGGCGACCGGCGCGGTTCAGGCTGCGCCGGTCTTTCATATCCGGATTTGGAGGTCAGGCTCATGGCAGTTACCCGACTGGAAGTCCACTCCATCCGACCCTTCGCCGGCGGCGCCGTCTTCGGCGACACCGGGCCCTACCGGCAGATTGACGGCATCGTCCACCTGGCCGTAGACCCGAACCACCAGGCCAACGAGGTCATTACCGACATCAAGCTGGCCCAACTGGACGCGGCGGGCTGGGCCCGCTGCTCCGCCGACTTCACCATCCTGCAGCCCGAGGACCCCTCCCGGGGCAGCCACCGCATCGTCTTCGACGTGGTGAACCGGGGCAATCCCACCATCCTGACCAACCTGAACAGCGCCGGCCAGCGGCTGGGCGCCGGCAACGGCTTCCTGATGCGCCACGGCTACACCGTGGTCTGGTGCGGCTGGCAGTACGACGTGCCCCCCAACTCTCCCGGCCTGGTCAAGGCCTATGTGCCCGAAGCGCTGAATCCGGACGGCTCCTCCATATCCGGCCGCATCTCCATCGGCTTCCAGCCCCACGCCGTCACATACACCCACACCCTGGCCGACCGGGGCCACAAGCCCCATCCAGCCGCCGACATCAACGACCCCGATGCCACGCTGGTGGTCCGGGAGTACCAGGACGGCCCGGCCGAGCTCATTCCCCGAGACCAATGGTCCTTCGCCCGCCTGGACGGCGAGGAAGTGGTGGCCGACAGCCGCTCGGTCTACTATTCCGAAGGATTCCAGCCGGGCAAGGTGTACGAAATCAACTACACCACCACCGGCGCCGCGGTGGTAGGCATGGGCATGCTGGCGCCCCGGGACCTGGTTTCCTTCCTGCGTTACGGCTCGGCGGAAGCGGGAAACCCCTGCGCCGGCGACATTGACCACGCCTTCACCTTTGGCCGCTCCCAGTCCGGCGGCTTCCTGCGCCGGTTCCTCTACTGCGGCCTCACCCAGGACGAGGAAGACCGGCCCGTGTTCGAGGGCCTGATTCCTCTGGTGGCCGGCAGCGGTCGCGGGGAGATGAACCAGCGGTTCGGCCAGCCCTCCACTCCCGCTCGCCCCTCGGCGGGGCGCAGCTTCCCCTTCCACGATACCCTGCAGACCGACCCGGATTCGGGCCGCACCGACGGTCTCCTGGCCCGCCTGGACGCCGCCGGCAAGACCCCCAAGGTATTGCTAACCAACACGTCGGCGGAATACTGGAGCGGCCACGCCTCCCTAATCCACACCACCATGGACGGAAGCGCAGACCTGGATCCATCGGAAAACGTGCGCATCTACCACTACGCCGGTACCCAGCACGGCCCCGGCCAGCTTAACCTCTTCGACGTGGACGTGCGGGAGGGCCCCAGGGGCCAGCAGCTGGACAACTCGGTGGACTACCGCCCCCTACTGCGGGCCGCGCTGAAGAACGTGGAAAGCTGGGCCATTGACGGTGTTCAACCTCCCGCCAGCCGCCACCCCCGCCTGGACGACGGCACTGCCGTTCCCGCCCCTAAACTGGAAGCCACCTTCCGGTCAATCCCGGGCGTCAACTTCCCCTCGGTGCTGAAGTACGTTCACCGCGCCGACTTCGGTCCCGAGGCCCACAACGGGTTGGTGCAGCCCGCCCCGTCCAGCAATGAACCCTACCCCAACTTCGTGCCTGCGGTGGACGCGGACGGCAACGAGGTAACCGGCATCCGCCTGCCCGACCTGACGGTACCCCTGGCCACCTACGCCGGCTGGAACCTGCGCCACCCGGACAGCGGCGCCCCCGGGCAGATTATGCCCCAGATAGGCTCCACAATCCCCTTCCCAGCCACCAGGGAAGACCGGGAGGCCACCGGCGACCCGCGTCTCTCCATTGAGGAACGCTACGCCTCCAAAGAGGATTTCCTGGACCACGTAAGACAGGCCGCCCAGGCCCTCATTGACGCCAGGTACGTGCTGGCCGAGGACATGGAGACGGTAACGGAGCAGTCATCCCAGCGCTACGAATCCTTGATTGCCATGAGGAGTGAAGTGCCGGCGGCTACGGATGATGATTAGAATGTCCAATTCACGGCGTCAACCACAAAACGTGGGGGCGGGTTATAAACCCGCCCCCGTTCCACTATCTGAACCCGTATAAAGAAGAATACACCTTGAGGGTGGGTTCATCTTACCCCAAGCCTTACAAGGACGAATGGACGTAGCGGCGGGTTTCAAACCTGCCCTTGCTCACAAACGGAAATGCCCAACTTCCCAAACCAACCTCGCCGCAAATAACTACGGCTACGCCACTTTGATTACTCACAGGCCGGCGCTTATTTCGTCACTCTTTGCACGCACAATAGGATATGTTTGCTCGGAGACATTATTGATGGCGATGTGACGTTAAGCGACGCAGGGCAGGTTGCGTTGGAATGCTGGTACGACCTCCCGAACCACTACGAACATGTGGAATTGGACGAATATGTCGTGATGCCCAATCACGTGCATGGAATTGTTGTAATAACCGACTCTGGCGGAGATATTGAGAGCAATGAGACATTGACGGGTTTGAAACCATCCCCTACACGGAGACACTCTCTGTCCGAGGTAATCAGGGGTTTTAAGACCTTCTCCGGCAGGCGAATCAACCAGCTGAGAAACAGGGCGGGAGAACCCGCTTGGCAACGTAACTTCTTTGAGCATGTCATTCGGGAGGAAAAGGCTTTAGAGATGGTGAGGGAGTACATAGCAAACAATCCAGCCAAGTGGTCCGAAGACCCGGACAACCCCCATAACCTGCCTTAACCCTCCCCACTTCATCACCGAGACCTATTCAACTCAGCGGTAGGATCGGGTTTCAAACCCGCCGGGCCCCTCCGCACCTGCCTGTCATCGGAAACCACCAATCCACAGATACCTCCCGCCCAATCCTCCAAGCCCCGTCTGCAATTGCCATACTCCCCGCAAGACGCAAAAGCGGGGCGGGTTTGAAACCCGCCCCTACGTTTAACACCACCTTTTCCAAGCTGAGCCTACAAATTCCGCGCCGGGCTCGTATAGTCCTTCAGCTTGTTGTAAATCTGGATGCGGTTACGCTGGGTGTCCATTATCAGCAGCCGGTTATTTTGGGCGTCGAAGTCCACGGCCCGGGGCATTTGCAGCCGCCACTCAACTGTGATGTCCTTGACCTCCCGGCGTTTCTTCACTGCCTCGGGGTTGACTTCAACCACCTGCGCCGACCACGGAGTTAGCTCCCGGGCGTCACCCTCGAAGCTGGTAAAGAATCGGCCCGTGGCGTCATAGGCCTGCACGCGGTCATTGCCCCAGTCGCAGACGTAAACATCGCCATCGGGGTCTACGGCCACGTCCGACGGCCGGCTCAACTCACCCCTGCCGCTGCCGGGGCTGCCGAACTGGGCCACGTACACCCCGCCAGGAGTGAACTTCTGCACCCGGTCGTTGTTGCTGTCGGCCACGTAGATGTAACCCTCTTCGTCCAGGGTTATGCCCCACGGGGTGTTGAATTCGCCGTCGCCGCTGCCCGGGAATCCGAAGCTGGAAAGGTATCTGCACCCGGTGGTGTACTTCTGCACCCGGTGGTTGCGCGAGTCCACGACCAGGAGGTTGTCGTCGCCGTCGCAGATAATTCCGGAGGGGCCGTCAAACTCCCCCTCCCCGGAGCCGACAACGCCCCATTCCGTTACCAGTTCCCAGTTGCCGTTCCAGACGCTCACCTTGTTCAACCACTCGTCGGTGACGTAGATGTTTCCCTTAGAGTCCAGTGTCACTGCGGTGGGCCAGTAAAACTCCCCGTAGCCGCTGCCCGTCCGGCCAAAATCGCCGTGGTACTCCTCATCTCCCGACTTGAGCCCCACGTCGAACTTGCCCACCCGGGCGCCCCGGGCGGTGCGGTTCCAGGCAACGCCGGTGACGAACTCCGCGCCCCGGCTGACTACGTAGACCATGCCCTCGGAGTCAATGAACATGGCATTGCCGTAATTGAAGCCCATGCCGGCCACGGCGCCGCGGCCCATGGCATGGCTGAAGTCATAGGTCCTGCCGGCTACCACTCTTGTTACCATACTTGGCTGCGCCTCCCGTATTAGTTAAAGGGCCAGCCGTCTGGATTCAGACGCTGGCCCCTGTTGGTCAATCCTGTTGGGTGGCTAGAGGAACTTGGGCTTCTCGAACTCGCCCTTCACAATCGGCTTGGCATCCAGGCCCAGCCAGTCTTCCAGCACGGTGGCATAGAAGCCGCGGAAGTCGAGGTTGGGCGCCAGGTCGCCCTGCGACAGGTCTTCGGGACGGCGGGACGGATATTCGCCATAGAAGCCGCCCTTCACGGGTTCGCCCAGGGCGAAGGCCGCGCCGGCCGCGCCGTGATCGGTGCCGGAACCGTTGTCCCGCACCCGGCGGCCGAACTCGGAGAACATGATCATCACCACGTTGTCCGCGGCATCGTGCTCCTTCAGGTCGGCAAAGAAGTCGCCCACCGCTGCGGAAACGTCGCTCCACAGGCCGGCGTGCATAGGCACCTGGTTGGCGTGGGAGTCGAAGCTGCCGTAGTCGCAGTAGAATATGCGAGTACCCAGATCGGCCAGGTGAATGCGGGCCACGTCCTTCAGCTTGCGGGCAATGGGCGTATCGGCGTACTCAATGGTGGACGAGTACATGCCCGGGGCCACCTTCAGGATGTCGGCGCCCTGCATGGCCTCCAACCCGGTCTCGCCCAGGAACTCCATCACGGCGCCGCTGCCGATGGTGGGGGTGTACATCTGGGTGAAGCGGTCCAGAATCTTCAGCCGCTGCTCTTCGCTGGAAATTCCGGTCAGCAGGCCGTAGCTGTCCAGCCCGTCAACGGCGGCCACGGGAACGCCGGGCACGGACACGGCCCGGAACATGCTGGGCCCCATGCTGACGGTGGTGACCACGTTTTCCTTGCGGGGGTCGATATCCCGGGCGGCCAGGCCCAGCCAACCCTCGGTGCCCACCTTGTCCGGCTCGCAGGTGTGCCAGATGTCCATGGAGCGGAAGTGAGACCGCGGGGAGTCGGGGTAGCCCACGCCGTGGATGACGGCCAGTTCGCCCCGATCGAATATCTCCTGCATCACCTTCATGCTGGGGTGGAAACCCAGTTCGTCGTTGATGCGGATGATGTCCTCATCGGGAATCCCTACCGTGGTGCGGTTGTCCTTGTACAGGGGGTCGGTGTACGGGATGACGGTATTCAGATAGTCGTTCCCGCCGGAAAGTTGCAGTACCACCAAAACCGGGTCTTTCTTGTTGCTGGTCATCTCCTATCTCCTCGCTGGCCAAACCGCTCGATTTTTGCCGGGTCGGCGACAAGTTACAATTTTTCGGGCTTAAGCATACTGGTATTCGCGCAAAGATACAACCAACTGGAGCATCTCGCCCACCCGGGCGCTGGCCTGGGCTTCATCACCCCAGGTAAGGGTTCCCATCTCCCGGGCGTGGTTGACCAGCTGCTGCCGGTTGTCGTCCTGCACGATCATGGGCCCCATCAGGTCCAGGCAGGCGTCCACAAACTCCTCCGGCTCCAGGTCGCCCTGGGCCTTCAGCCGGTTAACGATGGCCCGAACGCCGGGCCTGCTGGTGTCGCCGATGCGGTCGGCCACGAAGTTGATCCGCTTCATCAGGGTGCCGCTGTTGATCCACTCCGAGCCGGTGTGCCATCCCTCCACGCTGGGGGGATTCAGCAGTTCCTGCCCCATGTAACCCGCTTCCTTGGAAAGGTTGCCGATGCCCGGGGCGGGGAACTTGTACCCGCCAACCATGCGCAGGGTTCCCACCATCACCTCGGCGGGACTCTTGATCTTGGCGAAACGGGCTTCCTTGAAAAAGTCGGACTTGAACAGTACCCGCAGCACGGGGATGATCTCGTAGCCCGAATCCACGAAGGCCTTGGCCAGTGTGTCAATCGCTTCCGGGTCCCTGGGTGGGACATCCAGCCAGGAGGGGACCTGCGGCTCGTCGGCCACAAAGAAGTTGTACAGGTGGCGGGCAACGAACCGCGCGGTAGCCGGCTGGGCACACACTATATCAATAATGTCCTCGCCGTCGAAGTTGCCCGTATGCCCCAGGAAGGTCTTATCTCCCTCGTCATGGTCCTCTTCCTGGTACTCGAACTTCCAGTCATAGCGCCCGTGGGCCTGGCGTGGAATGGTGGCCGCGATGGTCCAGCCGGTAAAGGCCCGGGAGCACTCCCGCACGTCGTCCTCCGTGTAGTTGCCCACGCCCATGCTGAACAACTCCAGCAGTTCGCGGCCCCAGTTTTCGTTGACGGCGTAGGAGTGGTTGTCGCAGTTGTCCAGCCAGTAAATCATGGCTGGGTTCTTGGCCAACTCCACCAGCAGGTCCCGGTAGTTGCCCATACCGTGCTCGCGGAACATATCTATCTGGTTGACCATTTCGTGCCAGTGGTCCAGCTTGGAGCCGCCGGTGGCGAAAACGTGGTGCCAGAACAGCACCATCTTTTCTTCCAGCACCCGCTCCGTGTTCATCAGATTGTGTACCCAGGTGGCGGCGCCCATGCCCGGGGATGTGAAGGGTTTCCAGAAGGAAGGATGGTAGCGCAGAAACTCCAGGCGGTCGGCGCCAACCACCGAATCCGGGTCCAGCAGTTCCTCGACGGTGGCGTCGTAGCCCTTCTCCGCCCGTTCCTCCAGTTCCTCGCGGGTAGCACCGAAGCCGGCGCGGCGCATAAGGTGAGCCATCAATGCAATATCTTCAGCCATATTCCTCCTTATAGGAGCCAAAATTCGGGCCAATCCCTTCCTGGGTGGGAATAGGGCAAACCGCTTCCCCGTTTCTACGGGAAGCCATTGCGAGCAATTATCTTGACCGTTGCGCCCATTGTCAATGTTACGGCACACCCTTGGCTTGAATCAGTCGCGGGACAGGCCGTGTCTGCGCCAAATACGCCGTTGACGATGGTTGCCCGCAGGTCTATTATCCACTCAATAGACAACTACAAAGTGAAACAGGAGGAGCCACCATGGACTTTGGACTGTTTACTACCTGGAACGCCGTGTACGACGGCGGCAGGGTCCCGTGGGATCCCGAATACCAGGGCGGCAAGCTCCAGGAGGCCGCAGCCTACAAGCAGAACTTCAAGGAGATTGATTACATCGAGGAAACGGGGTGGGACTACGTCTGGTTCGGCGGCAGCCACTTCTCCATCCAGGGCAGCATGGACCCCCAGCCCCTGATGCTCTCCGCCGTCGTTGCCAACCACACCAACAACATCAGGATAGGCACCTCCATCCACCGCCCGACCCTCCGGCTACCCGGCGAGACCGTCTCCGAGCGGGCCCTGCCCCACGAGCGGTACGCCTTCGACAACCTCCAGCTTGAAGACCCATTCCAGGTCGCCGAGCAGGTGGCCATCGTTGACCAGATCAGCGAGGGACGATTCATCTACGGCCCCGGCGCCCGCACCCGGGGCTCCGAAGAGCGCCGCGATTACTTCTTTGAGTACCTGGCCCTGCTGAAACAGCTGTGGGAGGAGGATCGGTTCTCCGGCTTCGAGGGCAAATACTTCAACTACCCGGCCTTCTACGAGGGCTACATGAGCATCCCCAAGCCGGTTCAGAAGCCCCTGCCCATGCTGCTGCCGGTGGACAGCCAGGAGAGCTTCGTCCCCATGGGCGAGCAGGGCTACCACATCGCCATCGGCGCCGGTAGTTCCCCCCACAACCTGCGGGGCTCCGCCGTCCTGCGCCAGGACGTCCAGAATTACCGGCAGGCCTGGTACGACGCCGGCCACGAGGGCGAACCCACCACCGTGGTCCGAGTGCCCACCCTGGTCGCCGACACCCAGAAGAAGGCCGACGAGCGAGTGGAACACCTGATGAACCTGGCCCGCCTCTACTACGCCGGCCGCATCGCCATCGGCAGCACCGACGCCGGCAGCGCCGGCCCGGAGGCCACCGAGGAGGTCAACCTCTTCGGCACCCCGGAAGAGGTGGTCGAGAAAATCCACATGTTCCGCGAAGCCTTCACCACCGACGAGATCATGTTCGAATGCAACTGGACAGCATCCGTCCCCCGCGAGGTGGTAATGGACACCCTCAAGTGCCTGAGCGAGGATGTAATACCGCATTTCAAGTAGGGGATTGCCGTTTTCAAAGAAATTAGAGCGGCCCGCCGGTTGGCGGGCCGTTTTTTGAATCCATGCATTAATTTGCCAAATAACTATGCTGCAACTATTTCTCCACGTCTTCCCACACCCGAATCCGGTTAGTACCTTCTATTGTAACCGACTGATCCTCAACCTCGGTGATAGAGCCCCTAAATTGGTGAACGTTAGGACGTTTTTCTAGTGGATGAAGTGTTACCAGAACCTGGTCACCTCCAGCCAATCCGTGCTCTGCATCCCAAAAGGCAAGCTTGCAACGCCCGTTACCGACAAACATGTCCTTGTCCCACACAATGCGCGTTTGGATCATCTTGTCGGAAACATTTAGTGTTACTTGTCTCGTCAGGCGATGAAGTAGGAAATTTGCAGCATCTTTAAGTTTTACCGCCGGCGCAATCGTTCCGGTTGCACCGCTCTGCATAGGTAGAATCGACCATGCGCCATCCGGTTGCTTTCGGGCAAAGCCTAGACAAATGCCTGAAGGGGTTTCGATTTTGCAGGAGAGGCCCTCATTTATCCATTCGATTTTAGGTTTCGCATTTGGGTCTTGGGTCTGAGAACCTTCAGGAAAATAGGTTAGTGTCTGAAGAAAATATCTGATAGCTGGATCTGAGGATTGTTGCAATTCTTCCCAAGCCACTTTAAGAATTCGGGAAATAAAGTTGTCGCCCTCCTTAACTTCAAAGTCCCTGATCTTGGCATTTTTCAAAGCCTCGCAATAACTTGCATTCTCCGAAACAAGCCAGTTTTCGTACCAACGTACTTTCTCCAATTTCTCACTATCGGACAAAACCCACAGCTCATGACGATTGCCATATATGGCCTGTGCTACTTCTTCTTCGACCCTTTCCGACACGGTTTGGCGAAAGCTGGGAAGAAATAGGCACCACAAAGCACAAAGGATCTCTCTGTGGATTTGAGGTGATAATTGAAAAATGGCAGTCTCTTGGTCACTATCACTTTCTATAACCCAATAGCGCATGGCTTCGTACACCTCGCTCGTAGCGACTGCGGAAAAATAATCATGGAGTGATCGAAAGTGTTTGAAGCCTTTTCGGTTTGAGTTATACCGAAAATACTGAACAGCGTCATCGAATACTCTAGACAGAAAAAATGCCGAATCCTCGTCGATTTCGTTCAACTTAGCATAAAGCCTTCCCAGTCTATGCGTTCTTCCCTTCCTTCCATCTAACCAATCCAGCATATCGGTTGATGTCTTTTCTTCCGACCTGTGCCTTATTAGTGCCTTTAATCCGTGCTCAATCGCAAGATGCGCTACCGGAATACGGTTACCAACTTGCAAAAGATACATTTGGGGAAACATGTCAGGCCGAATCGGAGCCGAGTCGAGAATTCTTACTGCGTCTGCAATTGATTCTCTTACTAGGTGTGTCCTTAATTCATCCATGCTTGGTTCCTACTCCCCTCACATCGAATGGCACGAAACTTAATCTTGCTGCCTGACTATTTTATCTCCCCTGATCTATTGCCCGAAACAGGCCTCAGTCAGCCCAGAGTCAACTGCCATGGTCAAGACTCCCCCCTGACACCCACCCCTGGACACCCCGCATTACCCACTCCTACCATAGTTATTGAATGGTCAAGTTCTCCGGCCCCGCACAAGCGCCAACCCTTGCGGAGCCACCGCCATTTCCCCGCCACACGAAGCAGCTCTCCTACGGGCAATGCGTGGAAATGACCGGAAATAGGCGGGAAATTTGGTTTTTTCAGGAGGGGATATCGTGCTCACCCTTTCTCCAGGGCGGGCCACATTCGCCGCTTGCATCTGTGTGGCCCGCCGCATTCAGCCGAGCCAACCCACTGTACCGTCAAAATACGCTATAATCCCCCAAACCCCCCACGATACCCCTTTATAGGAGGAACATCTTATGCAATTCGGCCTTTTGTTCGAGTGCCAGCGGCCTTACGAAGGCACCGAGATTGACTGGAACGCCCTTTACAAGGAAACCCTGGCCCAGTGCGAGCTGGCCGACCAGGTCGGGTTCGACAACGTCTGGTTCGTGGAGCACCACTTCCTGACCGGCTTTTCCGGCTCCCCGGCCCAGGATGCCATGTTCGGCGCGCTGAGCCGGGTTACCAAGAACATCCGCATCGGCTACGGCGTCTGCATCTTGCCCTACCACCATCCCGTGCGCGTCGCCGAGCGGGTGGCCCTGGTGGACCAGCTTACCGACGGTCGGGTGGAGTTCGGCACCGGCCGCTCCAATGCCTACGAGCAGATGGGCCTGGGCGTGGACCCCCGCAACACCCGCTCCCTGTGGGAGGAGTCCATTACCATGCTGCCCCAGATCTGGCAGTCCGACGAGTTCGAGTGGGAGGGCGAGCACTGGCAGGTGCCCAGGCGGCGGGTGCTGCCCAAGCCCGTCCAGCAGCCCCACCCCCGCATGTACCTGGCCTGCACCCAGCAGGACAGCTTCCGGCTGGCCGCGGAAAAGGGCCTGGGCGTCCTGTCCTCCGCCTCCTACGCCACCTCCGTGCTGGCCGAGCAGGTCAAGATTTACCGGGATGCCCTGAAGAACGTGAACCCGGTGGGCGCTTTCGCCACCGAGTTCTGGGGCAATAACGTCCACGCCTACTGCGGCAAGGACAACGATGAGGCCCGGGAGCTGGCCGCCCTGTCCATGAAGACCTTCTTCGGCCCGGACAAGCCCTACATCGCCGGTCGCATCGGCGCCTACGAAGAACTGCTGGAGGCCTGGGGCGGAGTTCCCGACCACCTTCAGGCCGACTTCGGCCGCTGGCTCCGCCAGTCCGACGAGGCCCACCGAGCCCAGGCCGAGCAGTCGGGCATTTCCCTGGACGCCGGCCCCGGCGCCGCCCGGGCCGCCATCGCCCAGCTGGACGCCAACACCCTGGCCGACCGGGGCGTCATCATCGCCGGCGATCCCGACAGCTGCGCCACCGCCGTCCAGATGTACGAAGACATTGGCGTCGACCAGGTGATGATGATCATGCAGACGGAGACCATCCCCCACGAGAAGGTGATGAGTTCCATCGAGCTGTTCGGCAAGGAGGTTATTCCCCGCTTCCGTAACGGCAACGAGGGCAACGGCAAGTAGGTCGCCCATGCCCAGGCGAAGAAAAATGGACCGCCAGACCTTCCGGCTGCCCGAACGGCATCGCTGGAAGGCCAGGGAAGGCAACCAGATTTTCGTTGCCAACAAGGGGGACGTGCGCTTCGAGTTTCCGGGCGGCTGGGTGCTCGACCAGACCAGCGGCGGCGAAGGCAAGTCGGTCCGGTTCTACGACGGCCACGCCCCCAACGACAACATTCGCCTGGAAGTTTCCGTCATCCGCGCCCTGCACCCGTTGGCTCTCGACGCGCCCCTGGCGGAGGTGTTAAACGGTTCAATCGAGGACATCGGCGACCGTTGCCAACGCAGCGAAGCCTTCTCAATGAAGTTGCCCCACCACGAACTGGCCCTGCTGGAACTGGAGTACATTGACCCTTTGGAGAAGCGCCCTGCCCATTCCCTCTTCTGCCTGGCCCGGGCAGGTGGGGTTCACGCCTTGATCTCGATAGACTATTGGCCCGAGGACTCGAAGACGGCCCTGGCAGCGTGGGAGGATGTGCTGGGCAGCCTGCGTCTGGGCGACTACATGGAGCACCCCTTCTTCGGACCCAGGGAGGAGGGGTGATGAGCCGCTGCACACAGTAAACAATGTTGGTGACTTATGTACCGGCCATTCTGCCTTGGGCTCTCAACCCGTATGCTCCCCGGTACTCCTCCGGAAGCTGCAGGGCAATCCGCTGCATTATCATCTCCAGCACTGCCTCGGCGGCGACCCGGGTCTGACCACCTTCCAGCACCGGCGGCGTGAAGGGCGCGCCGATGTTGACCTGGAAGTTGCACAGGGGAAATGGCATTCGCTGGTGGGGGAACTTCTCCGTGCCGGTGATTCCGATGGGCAGGATGGGGGCCTGGGATCTCATTGCCAGGTAGGCGGCTCCGGCCATACCCTTGATCATCCGGCCCTCAGGACTGCGCTGGCCCTCGGGAAAGATGACCACAGCCTCGTCCCTGGCCAGCAGCGCCAGCCCCGTTCGCAGCGCGCTCACCCCGAAGTTGCGGTCCACGGGATGCACCCGCAGGGAGTTGAAAAGCCAGGCTTTCGCCGTGGGCACGAATAGCTCCCTTTTGCCCAGAAAGGACAGGGGACGAGGCAGTGCCGCGGCCAGGGAGGGGGGATCGTTGTAGGAGATGTGGTTGGCCACCACTATGAGCGGGCCGTAGGGAGGGACGTTCTCCCGCCCGACTACTTCCAACCGCCCAAAGGCGTTAAAGCAGAAGCGGGCCAGCAGTCGCCCCGGGGTATAGAGAACCGTCACGGCGCCGCTCCACTCTTGCTTGAAGCAAGCCCTTCCAGCGCCCGCTCCACCACCTGGTCAATGGTCAGATCGCTGGTATCTATCACCAGGGCATCGGAAGCCTGGACCAGGGGGGAGTCGTCTCTCTCCGAGTCAATCTTGTCCCTGGCCAGGGCGTTGGCCAGGATCTGCCGGTAGTCCGCTTCCTGGCCCTGGGAGACCAGTTCGTCGTAGCGACGCTGTGCGCGCACTTCGGGAGCAGCGACCATGAAGACCTTGAGATCGGCATCTGGCAGTACCACCGTGCCGATGTCCCGACCAACCATCACAATGCCGCCCAGGTCTTGAGCGGACTGGGTGGCGATGTCCCGCTGCTGGCGTACCAATGCCCGTCGTACGCCGGGGGCCCGGGCTACCAGGGACACGTGGTCGTCTACCTGGCCCGACCGCAGTTCCGGCCCCAGCCGAGTGTCGTTCAGCAGTATTGCGCCGCCTTCGGCGTCGGTCAGACGCATGGAACACCCGCAGGCCAGCTTCCCCAGACCCGCTTCACCGTCCATTGGCACCGAGTCCCGCAGGGCCAGCCAGGTGATGGCCCGGTACATGATTCCGGTGTCCAGAAAGGGACATCCCAGGCGGCGGGCCAGCTCCCGCCCCACCGCCGTTTTGCCTGCGGCGGCCTGGCCGTCAATGGCTACTATGCCTGCCTTAACCGTCAACCTGACACTCCCCACCGGCACGGCGTGACGACGTCGGTCCAAACTGAATGCACGTTGGCCTCAATACGTTGGCCTCAAGGAGTATAGCATAGGGCAGTAATCAGCCCCGCAGGGCTCGGGAAGGAGCACTCGCCAAACTGCTACACTTGGTTGAACCCAGCAGGGAGTTAATCGAGCACAGTTGGTAGACTCAGACCGCATTCACAAGCCCCTTTACCCGGGCTTTAGAGCCTGGGCGATAACGGTCACAATAGTGATCACGGTGGCTGCCTTCCTGGCGGCGTGGGCTCTTCCCGTCTGGCCAGGCGATGAAAAGCTGCTGGTATCGGTACAAAGCTGGCAGAGCCCGCTAATGACAGTGGCGCTGGGTGCCATAACCAACGTGGGCTGGTATCCGGTTGCCGCAGCCCTGACCCTGGCGAGCCTGGTTCCCTTTCTGTGGCGAAAGCGGGTGGGCGATGCCCTTCTGGTGGTCGCCGCCGCGTCTTCTTCCCTGGCAACCCACGGCCTGAAGGTCCTGTTGGGGCGGCCGCGCCCCGACTACGCCATCGTGGAGCAGGTTCCACATACTATGGGATTCCCCAGCGGACACGCAGCCTTCGCCATGCTGCTGGGCGGGGTAATGATCTACCTGGTCTGGCAGCAAGTGGAATACGCTCCCCTGCGTTGGGCCGTATGCGTCGCGCTGGCGCTGCTGGTCCTGGCCGTAGGACTCTCCAGGATATACCTGGGCGTCCACTGGCCCAGCGACGTGCTGGGGGGATACCTTTTCGGAGCTTCGGCTTTGCCCGTTCTTGTTTTCCTGAAGGACAATCTGGAAGGTCGCCTGGGCTCTGGGAAGGCCGAAACTCCACTTTCTCATTAGTTGGTATATAATGCAGGAAAGGCGCTGGCATCCATCCCGATTCCCCAACTTGACGTGACTGGCGGTAGCCATTCCTGGTGAGGTGAAGGTGGCTGGACAGGACCAAAACGGTCATTCAGTGACGGACATAAGTGGTCTAGCAACCAACGGCCACGCTCCGCTTCCGGCCCAGGACCGCGTCCTGAGTTCGCCCGTGCTGGTGTTGAACCTTAACTACGTCCCGATCAACATTTCCACGGTACGACGGGCCATCATCCTCCTGAGCAAGGGCAAAGCGGAACTGCTGGAGAATCACCGGGGAGAAATACGCACCGTAACCGCCACCGTGGGAGCGCCCTCAATCATCCGGCTGGTCTACCTGGTAAAACGCCCCTTCGCCCCCCGCAAGCTTTCCAAGAAGGAAATCTTTTTGCGGGACCGGTACACCTGCCAGTATTGCGGCAAGAAAAGCCAGGACCTTACGCTGGACCACGTTGTGCCCAGACGCCAGCGGGGAGCCCACACCTGGGAGAACGTGGTAGCGGCTTGCAGCCGTTGCAACCTGCGCAAGGCGGGTCGCACCCCTGAAGAAGCCAATATGCGGCTGAAAACCGAGCCTCGAGTGCCCCAGCCTAACCCCTACCGCATCCTGCAAAACCGCGTCATCCTGGACGAGTGGCGCCAATACCTGCCCTGGACTGATGAGGACGACGGCTGAAGGAAGCCACTGGAATTTACCTGAGAGTTGATGCAGGATGGACAGGTCCGGTACCTGTCTATCCCATTGGTTTGCAAAGGCAATGCGACGGATATAAGAAACTTTTGACACTTTTGCCTTCAAACCAGCGGCAACCCCATCACCAGAGACTCCAGGGTCAACCGGGGGTTGGCATTGGCGTCCAGAGCCTCCAGGGTACGGTTGAGGCGCTTGATGAAAGCCACCACATCGGCAGTGGAGAGTTCGGTGGCCTGTAGACGCAAGGCAGTGGCCAGATCGGAGTTGTGCAGGTATTCTTCGCCCCCCTCCTTGACCAGCAGCAGGTCGCGCCACCAGCGAAGCCAGAGGTAAAGCAGTTCCCTGGCAGCCTCGCGGTCGCGGCCAAACTGGGTGGCGACCTCGGAAGCATAGTCGAACCGTACGTCCAGTCCCCCTTGGCAGACCTGCATAAGCCTTTCCAGGTCCGCCTGCCGCTGCTCCAGAGCCTGGTAGTCCCGCAGGGCATTAACGGCCTGGCCAAAGCACCCCCGGGAAAGGCGCGCCACCAACTCCGCTGTTTCCGTATCGGCGGCGTGGTCCAGGGTCAGTCGTTCCTGGAGGTCGGTCTTGGGCACGGGTTTCAGGTAGAGGGCGCTGCAGCGGGAGCGGATCGTAGGCAGCAGAGCGTCCTCATTGGCCGTCAACAAGAGTAGCAGGGACTCCGGCGGCGGTTCCTCCAGGGTTTTGAGCAGGGCGTTGGCAGCCGCCGTGTTCATCAATTCCGCGCCGTCCACCACCACCACCTTGCAGGCGCCTTCGTAGGGTGTCAGGTTAAGGAAAGACTCGATCTCCCGCACCTGTTCTATGCGTATGTCCCGCCGGTTGACACCTTCGTCATCGCCCGTGCCCACCCCGATGATTCGTATGTCAGGGTGGACGCCCTGGGCCACGCGCTGGCACTGGGAGCACTGGCCGCAGGGTACGCTGCCGCCGGTATCGTCGGCTGTGCCGGTTAACGGCTGGGAGTAGACTTCCTTGTCTTCCAACAGATATGGACTGGTCGCTTCAGGCTGGGTGTCCAGGTCGGCGAAAAGACCCGGAGCAGGGTCCGGTTCCGGCGAGTCAGCCAAAGGCTGCGGTGACCGACGCATCGCCCGAGGCCCCGAGGCCAGGCAGTTGATTGCCTGGGCCATGCCCAGGGCCAGGGCCATCTTGCCCACGTGAGGCGGACCCACCAGCAAGTAGGCATGGGAAACTCGTCCCGTCTTCAGGGCAGAGTCCAACTGGCGGGTAATGTGATCCTGCCCGTAAATTTGCCACATATACAAGGGATAAGGGGGCTACACGTCACACAGCATCATGTCGGCGTAGCTTTCACGACGGCGAATCAGGCGGCTTTGACCGTCGCCGACCAGCACCATTGGCGGCCTTGGGTTCAGGTTGTAGTTACTGGCCATGGAGGGACAGTAGGCGCCAGAGGCCGGGATGGCGATGATATCCCCCGATTGAGGCGTGGGCATCATGATGTCTGAAGCCAGCACGTCGCCCGACTCGCAGTACTTGCCCGCAATGGTGACCTTCTCCTCGGTGGTGACGTTGGCCTTGCCCGCCGACAGCACCTCGTAGGAGGCCTGGTACAGGGCGGGGCGGATGTTGTCGCCCATGCCCCCGTCCACGCTGACGTATTTCCGCACCCCAGGAATGTCCTTGATGGCCCCGATGCGGTAGAGGGCGACACCGGCCGGTCCCACGATGGACCGCCCCGGCTCGATAAGCAGCGTAGGGATGGCCAAGCCCAGTTCCCCGCAAGTTGCCTTCAGGGTCGAAACGATGGTCTCCGCGTATTCACCAATGGCCGGCGGTTCCTGGTCGCGGGTGTAGGCGATGGCGAAGCCGCCGCCGGGACTGAACTCCTGCAGGTCCAGCCCCTCCTCGCGGAAGCCTGCGGCGAACCGCAGCACCAGGTCGGTGGCGGCGGCGTAGGGTTCCAGCTCAAAGATGGGCGACCCCAGGTGGAAGTGCAGGCCCTTGAGGTTCAGGTTGGGCGCGGCCAGGGCCCGCCGGATGGCGGCGGCGGCGTCCCCGGTCTGGATGGAGAAACCAAACTTGGAGTCGATGATGCCGGTAGTGGTGTAGGCATGGGTATGAGGATCGATTCCAGGGGAGACGCGGACAAGGATGTCCTGCACCCTGCCTGCCTCGCCGGAGATGCGGTCCAGCACTTCAAGCTCGTGGAAGCTGTCCACTACTATCCGGCCGATGCCCTGTTCCACGGAATAGGCCAGTTCGTCGGGAGTCTTGTTGTTCCCGTGGAAATAGACCTTCTCCAGGGGGAACTGGGCGGCGGAGGCCACGGCCAGTTCGCCGCCGGATACTACGTCCAGGCCCAGGCCCTCCTCGTTGAAAATCTGGGCCAAGGCCGGGTTGATGTAGGCCTTTGAGGCGTAAAGCACCTGGGCGCCGGGGCAGCGCTGTTCGAACTCGGCGCGGTAGCTGCGGCAACGGTTGCGCAGGGTGGCCTCGTCCAGCACGTACACGGGGGTGCCGTACTCCTCGGCCAGGTCCAGGGCAGAGCAGCCGCCAATAACCAGCCGCCCCTGCCCGTCAATTTCGGCGGTATCGGGAAAAACGTTCTGGGGGAACATTGGTAGACCTCAAAGTTGGAATGCGTTGGCTGGGGGTATGATAGGGCGGGTGGGGGTTCGGCGCAACCGGTGGGGGAAGGCAGAAGGTCAGACCCGGCGACATTTCAACTCTGCATTAGTTCGATTCGAAGTGCTACGATGTGAAATGGTTATGGGTCAATATAGAGGCAGCTATGGACGTAAAAGAGGCGGCTTTGGCGGCAAAAGAATATATCGCTGACCTATATATGCCTGAGGGGGCGATTAACTTGGGGCTGGAAGAAATCGAGCTAGTTGGGACGACGTGGAAAATAACCGTGGCTTCTCGCGTCCCTGGGATCATACGGGTGGGGCCAGCATTGCCTTGGGGCAAACTCAGTTGAGGCGCTCTTACAAGCTGGTTGAGATAAATGATGCGAACGGCGAGGTCAAGTCCGTCAAAGATCGTATCTTGGTAGATTCCTGGGTCAGTTAATGCCATCAGCCGGTTATCTGTTGGACACCAATCTGCCATTGCTTTACGTAGTTGGCAGCGAAGCTCCCTCTTTGATCCCAAGACATCGTCGACTGGAATCATATTCGACAGACGATTACAGTGCGTTGGTTCAGGTCCTGGTAATTCAAACCAAACATTCGTAACTCCCAATACTCTTACTGAAACTTCTAACCTGCTGGGTCAGCATGGAGAGCCAGAGCGATCTCGGTTGTTCGAAAGACTCAGAGTCATCATTCGGGATGCCCTTGAAATTGTATTGCCAGCTCAGATGCGGCGTCTAATCCAGCCTTTAGAAGGTTGGGACTGACTGACGCTGCGCTATTGGAAGCTGCATCATCCGAAATACCGCTACTGACGATGGATTTCCAACTAGATGCTGCGGGGCTGGCCAAAGGGCAAGACATGGCTGTCAACTTCACAAGCTACCGCCCTCTATAGCCACCGTAGCTGCCTATTCTTCCAACTTTTTCCTTTTGGGAGATTCATCGTCCAAACAGTCCACTGCCAGGGCAATTGCATTTCGGAAGGTCTATGTGAAATCCTGGCGCGGCAGCGTGCCGAAATCAAGGATATCGGCAGAGAATGGCGGCAGGTCTCTAAATGGAAGTCAGCTTTGCGGCGGGAAGAAAATTTAATTCTGCCGCCCGTTACCGCTCATTTCCGTTCAATCCCGGGGGCATGGCGAGTTTTCCTTGGCCCAGCCTTTCCTCATCGCAGCGGCGCGGAAGTTCGTGGAAAAGTTCGGGATAAGCAAACTCTTCTGAGGGTTCCAAGTTTCAGGGTAGTGAAGCGCCACCCAGGGAGGCAAGAGGTCGCTGACAGTGATTCCCGAGCCAGACCAGGACAACGATGCCGACGGCGAAATGGATACTCTTTGTGCGATTGACCTGAGGCCACTGCCTGGCAAGGTTCCAATTCAGGTGGTTTTGTGGGTGAGGCCAGGGCAGACACATAGGTTTGCCCCTACCACTGTGTCCCAGACCATCTAAACCGGAACGCTGCCCCACTGCCCCAATCCGTTGACTCCCCCCAAGCCCCCATATATACTCCCCGGCATATCCACCCAGGCCATATTTGGCCCGGTTCAGGCTACCCAAATTTCACGGACGGGAGGCGTGAAGTGAAAGTTCCGATAAAGTTAACCGTCAATGGTAGAAGTCACGAGTCGGAAGTGGAAGCGCGGACGCTCCTGGTGCATTACCTCAGGGACGACCTGGGGCTTACCGGCACCAAGATCGGCTGCGACACCAGCCAGTGCGGCGCCTGCGTCGTCCGCTTGAACGGTTCCACCGTCAAGTCCTGCACCTGCCTGGCCGTCCAGGCCGACGGCGCCGATGTCACCACCATCGAGGGCCTGGCCCAAGACGGCAACCTGCATCCGGTGCAGGAGGCTTTCTGGGACAACCACGGTCTCCAGTGCGGCTACTGCACCGCCGGAATGATAATGACGGTCGCAGAGTTGCTGGAGCGCAACCCCAACCCCAGCGCAGAGGAGGTGCGGGCCGGGTTGGAGGGCAACATCTGCCGCTGCACCGGTTACCACAACATTGTCAAGGCAGCCCTGGCGGCCGCCGAGGCTATTTCATCTGGAGCAGGGGGAGGTTAGAGCATGACTACCCGAATATTCGGTTCCGGCATTCGCCGCCGGGAAGACCCCCGGCTCATTACCGGACAAGCCTCGTACACCGACGACATCAAGCTGGCCGGACTGGTCCACGCCGCCATCCTGCGGAGCCCCCACGGCCACGCCCGCATCAACAGCATCGACACTTCCGCAGCGGCGGCGGCCCCCGGTGTGATAGCCGTATACACCGGCGCCGACACCGAAGGCGTGTTGAATCCCATGCCCTGCGCGTGGGTAATTCCCGATTCCGACGTCAAGGCCGTGGCCTATCCGCCCATCGCCAAGGACGTTGTCCGGTACGTGGGCGACGCCGTGGCCGTGGTGGTGGCCGAAGACCGCTACCAGGCCGAAGACGCCCTGGAACTGATCAACGTGGACTACGAACCATTGCCCACGGTAATCAACCCGGAGGCGGCCATGCAGGAGGGCGCGCCCCAGCTGCACGAAGACGCCCCCAACAACCAGGCCTTCCACTGGGTTGCCGCCGGGGGCGATACCGACGAGGCCTTTGCCAACGCCGACGTTGTGGTCCGGGACACCATCATCCAGCAGAAGCTGATTCCCAATCCCATGGAGCCCCGTTCCGCCATTGCCACCTACGTTCCGGCCATGGGCGAGCTGACCATCTGGAACACCACCCAGAATCCCCACATTGCCCGCTTCGTCACCTGCCTGGTGACGGGCATACCGGAACACAAGATACGGGTCATCGCCCCGGAGGTGGGCGGCGGATTCGGCGCCAAGATCGCCGTATATGCCTGGGACATGGTCACCGCCTTCTGCGCCATGAAACTGGGCCGCCCCGTCAAGTGGACCGAGACCCGCTCCGAGAATTTTGTATCTACAACCCACGGCCGCGACCATGTGGAGTACGTGGAGATGGCCGCCGACAGCGCGGGCCGCGTTACCGGCGTCCGCAGCGTGGTTTACGCCGGCATGGGCGCCTACCTTTCTACCGCCGCCCCCGGCATCCCCACCATCCTGCACGGCCTGATGTACTCCGGGCCATACGACATTGCCAACATCAAGGCCGATATCTACGGCGTTTTCACCAACTCCACGCCGGTGGAGGCCTACCGCGGGGCCGGTCGCCCCGAGGCTACTTTCCTATTGGAACGGTTGATGGACCTGGTGGCCGCCGAGGTGGGCAAGGACCCGGTGGAAGTCCGCCGGATGAACCTGATTCCCAAGTTCGAGAACGGACACGACGTTGCCATCGGCCTGACCTACGACAGCGGCGACTACGAGAATGTCCTCAACGTGGCCCTGGAGCACGTCAACTACGACCAGCTCCGCCACGACCAGGCCCACGGTCGGGAACACGGCCGACTGACCGGCATCGGCGTCAGCTGCTACTGCGAAATCTGCGGTCTTGGGCCTTCACAGGTGGCAGGGGCCGTGGGCTTCGGCGGCGGCCTGTGGGAGAGCGCCACGGTGCGGTTCTACGCCACCGGCAAGGTCAACGTCTTCATCGGCACTTCGCCCCACGGCCAGGGCGAGGAGACCACTTTCGCCCAGATTATGTCCGAGGAACTGGGCGTGCCCGTGGACGACGTGGAGGTCATTCACGGCGACACGGACACCACGCCCATGGGCTGGGGTACCTACGGCAGCCGCACCACCGTTGTGGGCGGCGGCGCGCTGGCCCTGAGCGCCCGCAAGATCAAGGACAAGGCCATCACCCTGGCGGCTCATCTGCTGGAGGCCGCCGAGGACGACATAGAGTACGAGGACGGCAATTTCTTCGTTCGCGGGGCCCCCGATAACGGCAAGTCCATCCAGGAAATTGCCCTGATGGCCAACGTGGCCTGGAATATGCCCGAGGGGATGGAGCCGGGACTGGAGGCGACGACCTTCTACGACCCGCCCAACTTCTCCTATCCCTTCGGCGCCCACGTGGCGGTGGTCAACGTAGACCCGGATAACGGCCATATCGTCCTGGAGCGCTACGTGGCGGTGGACGACTGCGGCCCACAGATCAATCCCATGATCGTCGAGGGCCAGGTCCACGGCGGCGTGGTCCAGGGCGCGGGACAGGCTCTCTGGGAGGGCGCGGTCTACGACGACAACGGGCAGCTATTGACCGGCTCCATGCTGGACTACGCACTGCCCCGGGCCCACCTGGTGCCCGACATCGAGACGCTATCCACGGTGACGCCGTCGCCCCACAACCCCCTGGGGGTCAAGGGCATCGGCGAGACCGGCACCATCGCATCCACGGTGACAATCTACAACGCCGTAATTGATGCTCTGCGGCCCCTGGGCGTAACCCGGCTGGAGATGCCGCTGACTCCCGAGAGGATCTGGCGGGCCATCCAGGAAGCCGGCGGCCACCACGGGCACGGGCATAGCCACGAACATGGCCATGGACACGATCACGGCCATGACCACGGCCACGGACATTAGCCGGGTAAGGGAGGAAGAACAGTATGTACACGCCTGATTTTCACTACCATAAGGCCGGCTCCGTGGCCGAGGCCATCGAGATGCTTGGCCACCACCAGGAATCCCGAGGCGAGGCGAGGCTGCTGGCCGGCGGACACAGTCTGCTGCCCCTGATGCGGCTGCGGCTGGCCCGTCCCGCCACCCTGATTGACATCGGAGGGCTGGAGGAACTGCGGGGCATCCGCGTCCACGACGACCATATCCATATTGGCGCGCTGACCACCCACGGTGATATTGCCCGTTCCCACGACGTGCAGCACGCCAACACTCTGGTGGCGGAGGTTGCCGGGGGCATCGGAGACCCGCAGGTGCGCAACCGGGGCACCATCGGCGGCAACCTGGCCCACGCCGACCCCGCCTCCGACTGGGGCACTATCATCACCGTCATGGAGGGCAGCGTGGAAGTGCAGGGCCCCAGCGGTTCCCGCACTATACCCATCGCCGACTTCTTCCAGGGCGCCTTCTCCACTGCCGTGGCCGACGATGAGATCGTCACCGGCGTCCGGGTCCCCACCCTGGTCCGCCAGGGCAACGGCCATGGGCACGACCACGGACATGATCATGGGCACGGCCACGACCACGGCGCTGAGAGTATCAACGGCGAGGTGGGCGAGTACGCCAAGATGTCCCACCCCGCGTCCTTCTACCCGGTAATCGGCGGCGCGGTGGTCATCAACGCCGAGGGTGGCCGGTGTGTCTCGGCCCGGGTGGCCGTGGGCGGACTGGTGCCCACCCCCAGGCGGGCGCCTTCGGTAGAAGCGGCCCTGGCCGGCCAGGAATTAACTGCTGGCAACCTGGAGGCGGCGGCCAACCAGCTTGCCAACGACCTGGGAGACGAAATCATAGGCGACATCTTCGCGTCGGCGGACTACCGCCGGGCCATCGCGCCGGTGGAGGTTAAGCACGCAATGCTCCACGCCATAGGGCTGGCCCACCACTAGCTTTAAGTCGTAATCCAGAGGCCCGGTTAGCCGGAGAAGCGGGACAAGTGAGGGACCCCCTGCATCTCCGGCTCTCTTTGTGAACAATAGTCCAGCTCAAATGAGGTGAAGTCCACCGTGAATCCAGTTGCCGCCATAGTGGAAAGGGCCGTCAAGCCCCTGGCTATGAAGTCGCTGCTGACCTGGGAGCGGCTGGAATCGGGAGTTACCTACAATCCCCTGTCGCCCCAACTGCGGGCCCATCCATATCCCCTATATGGAGAGCTGCGGCGCAAGGACCCGGTCCACCGGATGCGCCTGATAGACGGCTGGGTGCTGACCAACTACGAGGATGTAGACATGGTGCTGCGGGACCACCGGCGCTTCGGCAACGAGGGCCGCGACTTCGGCTACATCCCCTCCATCAGTATGCTGGACCTGGACCCGCCGGCCCACACCCGGATACGGGGGTTGGTGTCCCAGGGGTTTACGCCCCGGTCGGTGGCGGCCCTGGAACCCCGCATCCGGCTGCGCGTGGACGAGTTGCTGGACGCCCTGGAAGGCCGCGACCGCATCGACCTGATCCAGGACTTTGCCTTCCCCCTGCCGGTGATAGTCATAGCCGAACTGCTGGGAGTCCCCCCGGAAGACCGGGAGCAGTTCAACGAATGGTCCAACATAGCCGCCTTGACCGTTGACCCCCTGCTCAACGAGACCCAGGTGCGCCGGGTGCGGCAGGCTATCGAGGAATTGTTCGAATACTTCGACGGCGTGGCAGCGGCCCGGCGGAAGAACCCCCAGGATGACCTGGTCAGTGTGCTGGCCAACGCCGAGGAGGACGGTGAGCGCCTGAGCCGGGAGGACTTGCTGATAAACCTGGTCCTCTTTCTGGCGGCGGGAAACGAGACCACCCGCAACCTGATCGGCAACGGAACCCTGGCCCTCCTGCGCCACCCGCAGCAGCTGCAACGCTTGCGGGACGCCCCGGGCCTGCTGGACACGGCCATTGACGAGTTGCTGCGGTACGACAGCCCGGTGCAAGTGGACGGCCGGATAGTACGTGAATCGCTGGAGATAGGGGGCAAGAAAATCAGACCGGGGCAGCGGGTGCTGTGCATCCTGGGGGCGGCCAACCGGGACCCGGCGGCCTTTCCCGATCCCGATACCCTGGATATCGGGCGGGAAGCGGGAAACCACCTGGCCTTTGGCCGGGGGATCCACTACTGCCTGGGCGCGCCCCTGGCCCGGCTGGAGGGCCGCATTGCCTTTGAGGCCCTGCTGTCCCGCTACCAGTCCCTGGCCCTGGCCGAAGAACCCCGCTACCGCGACCAGGTGACCCTGCGCGGCCTGGAAGCCCTGTGGCTGGACGTGGGGTAGGACATATATCCTTAGGAAACTATCTCGAAGGCAGGGGCAATTGCATTTCAGATTTGGGAACGACCCGTCGCTCCCGTCCGCGTGGGAACCTTGAACTCGGGGCGGATAGGTTTCGGATATCAAGTAGTGGGCGATGCGGGTGGGCAATTGCGAATTCGGTTGCCTGGCCTCCGTAGCCCCGCCCGCCTGGCAGGCAAAAGTGAGGACAGGGTGAAGAGTTAGTTAGAACAACTGTCGAACTTACCCGGAATACTAACTGGCCGTCCTGAGGCAGCCTCAACTGCGCCAGGCTGCTCAGGCTATCCGCAACGGCCGCGGGAGGCGCCATGCCCGAAGCTCCGGACCTGGAAGTGATCAAAGACTACCTGAACCGGCACGTTAAGGGGACCACCATACTGTCGGCGCGGGTGCTGCGCCCTACTGTGCTGCGGCCCATGGCGGGAGATATAGATGAGGACCTACCCGGCCGAGCCCTGGAACAGTTCCGGAGGGAGGGAAAGTTCCTGATCTGTGAGCTAACGGGAGACCGTTGGCTGGCCATCAACCCCATGCTGACGGGGGCGGTGCAGTTCTGCGAACCCAAAGCGCGAGTGTACAAGCGCACGTCTTTCGTCCTGGAGTTGGACAACGGGAAGGAACTGCGGTACCTGGACGACCGGCAGATGGGCATGGTCTATTACGTGGACACGGCGCAGTTGGAGGGCATCTACCGCCTGGAGAAACAGGGGCTTGACGTGCTGGCGGAGCGGTCCTTCGACGACTTCAAGGCGGGGCTGAAGAGGTTTCGCGGAGAGGTCAAGGGGGTGCTGACCCGGGGCAGCTTCGTGTCCGGCATCGGCAATGCCTACTCGGACGAGATACTGTTTGCCGCCGGCATTTCACCTTTCCGCAAGGTGGGGACGCTGAAGGAGGAGGAACTGGAGCGCCTGCACCGGCAGTCCCGCGTGGTCGTGGAGGACGCCATCGCAGTGCTGCAGGAGCGTGTGGGAGATAACATCCACGTGAAGATTCGCGACTTCCTGAAGGTGCACGGCAAGGGTGGGGAACCGTGCCCCGTGTGCGGCGGCAACATTTCCCAGCTAAACGCCAACCAGCGTCTGACCAACTTCTGCCGCCGCTGCCAGCCGGGGATGTTGATCAGGAATTAGGGGATTTATCACAGAGAGACGCAGAGGATCAGAGATGCACAGAGTAACTCTGTGAAACTCCGGTTCTCTGCGTCTCTTTGTGAAAAGGGTTCCGGGGAATTCTAACCGCCGGCCACTGCCGGAACGATGCTTATCTCGTCGCCGGACGAAGCGGAGGTATCCAGGCCGTCCAGGAAGCGGACGTCTTCACCGTTGAGGTAGATGTTTACGAAGTAACGCAAGTCCCCGTTCTCGTCAATCAACCGTTCCTTGACGCCGGGGTAGGACGCTTCCAGATTCTCGATGAGGGTGGACAGGTTAGACTCTTCCAGTTCCACCTTGTCCTGGCCGTTGGTCATACGGCGCAGGGGCGTGGGGATTCGGACGGTAACAGGCATCTGAGGGGTTCCTCCTGAACAATCACTATTTTGCTTTCTAACGTCTTGAGTCTTGCCGTTGGTGGTAGGGTCTATCCCTGCAGCACGTCGCCACTGACAAGGTCCACCCGAACGCCGGTGGAACTTACCCATTGCAGGCCGCGCTCTATCTCCTCTTTTTCGCCGTCAACTTCCAGCACCACCCAGCCTAGGGAGTCGCCAACGTCGGCCCGGCGGATGTTGGTAACCAGGTGAAAGTCGCGGCCCAGCATGTAAATTATCGGCTCTTTAACCAGGTCGTCGTTGAAAGTGAACTTGACCCTCTGCCTGCCCATCTCTCCCTACCTTCTAAAGCAATTAACAGAAACTGGCCGTCAGTAATGGCGCCCCTGGATGATACGCCGCGGAAACTCTACCCCGGTCCTGACATACCCACTAAATGAGGATAGGCTCCGGCGCAGTCCTCCTCGTGGAACTTTGCCGGGTTACAGGCTTGCCGACGCGGGGCTGCCCTGCAGGGCTTCTTCGAACGAACTCATGGAGGGGCGGATGTAGAGGGGATTGACGACCTCTTCGACCGCCTCCTGGGTCTTCAGCCCGTTGCCGGTGATGTAAGCCACGGTCAGTTCGTCGGCCCCGATGGCGCCGCTTTCAGCCAGGTACTTCAGGGTGGAGATGGTCACGCCACCAGCGGTCTCGGTAAATATGCCCTCGGTCTCGGCCAGCAGCTTGATTCCCTCCACCACCTCGGGCTCGGGAACGGCGTAGGCGGAACCGTCGGATTCCTTGATGACCCGCAGGGCATAGATGCCGTCGGCCGGATTGCCTATGGCCAGGGACTTGGCGATGCTGTCGGGGCGTACCGGACGGATCTGGTTCTGGCCGCCGACCCAGGCGTTGACGATGGGGGAACAACCCTCGGCCTGGGCCATGTGCATCCTGGTGGTGATGGCGGGATGGTGGACCGTGTTCTGGTCGGGTCCGAAAGTCATGGCGTCCACGCCGTCCAGCAGGCCCAGGCAGGCCAGTTCGTTGAAGCCCTTCCAGATCTTGGTGAACATGGCCCCGGAGGCGGAGGGAATGACCACATGGTCGGGGATGCGCCAATCCAGCTGCTCCGCAACCTCGTAGCCCAGGGTCTTGCTGCCCTCGGCGTAGTAGGGGCGCATGTTGATGTTGACGAAGGCCCAGGGATAGTTGTCGCCCACCTCGCTGCAGAGGCGGTTAACCTCGTCGTAGGTGCCCTCCACCGCCACCATAGTGGGGCCGTAGACGGCGGCGCCGATTACCTTGCCTCTTTCCAGGTCGGAGGGAATGAACACGACCGAGCGCATACCGGCGCGGGCGGCGTGGGCGGCGACGCTGCAGGCCAGGTTGCCGGTGGAGGCGCAGGCGATGGTCTCGAACCCGAACTCCCGGGCCTTGGTGGCGGCCACGGAAACCACCCGGTCCTTGAAGGAAAAGGAAGGGTTCACGCTGTCGTTCTTGATGTACAGGTTCTTCAGCCCCAGCCGCTCGCCCAGGTTACGGGCCTTTAGCAGGGGGGTAAATCCGGCCAGAATGTCAACCGGGTCCTCGCCGCTGGCGGGCAGGAGGTCGTGATAGCGCCAGATACTGAGGGGCCCGGCGGCGATGCGGTCATGGCTGACCACCTCGGAAATGGTGGCGTAGTCATACACCACCTCCAGGGGCCCGAAGCAGAAGTCACAGACATTGAGGGCCTCGCCAGGGTATTCCCGGCTGCATTCGCGGCACCTCAATCCACTTACGAAAGCCAATTCAGCGTTACCTCCTGTTTCGGGTGGACCAACCTAGGGGACGGGTCAATTATAACGCAAACGGCACAAAAATACTGTCTGCCAGGAGAACCGGACAGACGGGGTGATACTAGCAAAGGCCCTATGGGATGTCAAATTGGGCTATCAACGGTAACCGTTCAGAGTCAAGGGGATTTCCCTACCGGCTCCATCCGCCATCCGCCTGAGGCGGATCCAGAAGTCCATGTTACTATCGGCCTGCATTCCCTTTAACCAGTCTGGATACTCTGCCTGAGGCGTCCGCCTAAGTGACGCCTTCAGCCTGACCGAGGTTCCCATTTTCGCGGGAACGGCGAAATGGGGCGGTCGGAGATTCGGACCTCCAATTTGACGACAGCCTCTTTAGTAATTCGGTATGACGACGGCGCCGACCTGCCAACCGTAGGATATCTTCCGGCCTTCCGGCGTTGCCGGTTAAGGAATTTTTTGCTTTCCAGCGCCATTTTGGGCCATTTTGGACCGTTTCGTATCTGACAACAGGCCCGTGACGGCGCCGGATGGCACTCCGGTGGGCCATTGGGAGCCCTTTTCCAGATAGGTAATCGACCCGGAAAACGGCCCATGCCGGGCCACTTTGGGCCGTTTTGAGCCACGGTCGGAAAGGGTCAGAGCTGAACCTGACTTTAGCCCTGCTATCGATGCCAACAGTGGCGCCAACAATGGCAGAGTTCCAAGTCCGGCAGCTTCGTTGGCGCTCCCGGGGCAGGCCCTAGTAGCTGCCCCTGCCATTCTGAATCCGTAACGCCTTAGCCGGAACTCTGACCCAATGGCTGGGGAAAAGGACGACTACATGATTATGGTAGAGGGGTGTTCTCGCTTATGGCAAGGCGCCAGTGTCAGGCGGCAGCGTTCCGATCCAGGTAGCTGCTCATTCTTGCGGGGCTTCAACGGGCTGCCAGGGCGGGTTTGAAACCCGCCCCTACAAGTGGATACCACCTGGACCGGCCACCTGAATCGGAAAGCTACGGTGTCGGGCGTAACCCTTTTGAGGCAAGAGGAACACACCGGCCTGCAATGCCGTTCCTCCGGTACGCCGCGGCTGACGGGAATCCAGAGGAAGGCAAGATTTCCGGACTCTCCGCCTGGGGCGGACGCCGCAAGGACACGCTATTGGCCGCCATGACTCGTCGAGGCTGAACGGTTACTCTTATTGGCAATGGCGGTAAAGCTATGGTGGTATAGTCAGCAGGCAAGAGGGATGTGTAGTTGAAGAAGGAAGGGAACCAACCGCAAATGAACGGTTGGAAGAACTAAAGTACCTCGGGGCCGCACAGTGCGAGAATCGCCAGCAACCGGCCGGATCGTCATAACCAATTGTGCCGCCATCCGCTAAGCCGCTGAGACGAGGCTCCACTATTCTTACGAACCTGCTGGCGCTGGAGGGGTGCATTGCCGGTACACTGAGGTACAGGACTGAAGGAGGATTGGGTTGAGAGGCGACGACAAAGACCTGGCTGACCAGTACCGGCCGACGGAGTTTCCCCGCTCGGCTGAATATGATCGGGAGTGGGTACTGGACAATATGATGGGGCCGAACGCCCTTTGGCTGACGGAGTCCCTGGCGGAGCGCATGGAACTGAAGCCGGGGATGCGGGTGCTGGATATGGGCTGCGGCAGGGGATTGAGTTCCATATTCCTGGCGAAGGAATACGGGGTGCAGGTGTGGGCAGTGGACCTGTGGGTAGGCGCTACCGACAACCTGGGCCGCATTCGCGCCGCCGGTGCTGAGGAGCGCGTATTTCCCATTCATGCCGAAGCCCATGCCCTGCCCTTTGCAGACGGGTTTTTTGACGCGATGGTGAGCGTGGACGCCTACCATTACTTCGGGACGGACGACCTTTACCTGGAGAGCCACATGGCCGGGTTGGTGAAGCCCGGCGGGCCAATGGCGATTGTCGTTCCCGGGCTGGTGGAAGAACTATCCTCCAACGACCCGCCCGCCTCGAACGAACCGCCGGAACATCTGCGGCCGTATTGGGAACCGGCATTCTTCAGTCTTCACAGCCCGGCCTGGTGGAAACGCCACTGGGAGCGCAGCGGGCTGGTTACTGTCGAACTGGCGGACCTGATTCCGGACGGGTGGCGGCTATGGATGGTGTCGGACCAACAATGGTCGGAGCGGTTGGGCAAGTCCGCCGACGAAGCCGAAATGCTCGCCCTCGATGGAGGGAGAACCCTGGGGTTTACCCGCATGGTGGCCCGCAGGAACGAACGGATGCCGGAGCGGCTGGACTCGCTTTAACGACCATCAAGAATTGATAACCATCAGGAACACGGAGGATGAAATGCGGCAAAGACCTTTCGGCGAACTGGGCATGGCCAGCGCCCTTACCCTGGGAGGAGGCGGCCTGGGGCAGGTATGGGGCGCCACTACCAGGGAGGAGTGCGTAGCCACGGCGCAGGAGGCGGTGGAATCGGGAATCAACGTCCTGGACCTGGCGCCCACCTACGGCAACGGTGAGGCGGAGAGCGTAATCGGCGCGGCCTTTGGTGGGGCGCTGCCGTCCGGCGTCCGGATCACCACCAAGTGCCGGGTCGGAGACACGCCGCCGGAGCGGGTCTATGACCTGCTGTCCGACAGCCTGGAGGGCAGTTTGGACCGCATGAGGCTGGAGCGGGTTGATGTCATGTTCCTCCACAATGCCGTAACGCTGGGGGATGAGGGCGGCGACCGGCTGACTCCGGTTAAGACGGTGGCTGCGGGATTGGCCCCGGCCTTCGAGCGGCTGATCGCAGAGGGACGAATCGGGCACTGGGGCCTGACGGGCATCGGCAATGCCGACGCGTTGATACACCTGCTGACAAACGGCCCCCGCCCGGGCTATATCCAGTGCATCACCAACCTGCTGGACTCGGCTGGCGGGTTGTTCCAGGGGACGGAACCGCCGCGGCCCAGGGACGTGATTGCGGCGGCCAACGCCAACGGCGTCGCGGTCATGGGCATCAGAGCGGTCCAGGCCGGGGCGCTGACGGATGCCATGGACCGGACTCTGCCCGAGGGACACCCGGACCTGGCTGACTTTGAAGGCGCAGCGCCATTCCGCGCCATCGCCGCCGCGGAGGGGCAGAGCGCGGCGTACCTGGCCCACCGCTATGCGCTGTCGATGCAGGGTGTCTCGACGGTGGTGCTGGGCGTCAAGAATCGGGAGGAACTGGGCGAATGTCTCGAGGCGGAGGAGGCCGGTCCCCTGGACGCCGCCCTCATGGCGCGCATTGACCTGGCCATAGGGCGCTAAGGGCATGATTCCGGTTCCGGCTCCGGTTCCGGTTCCGGTAATTGCATAATGCAGGGGCGGGGGTCAATCCCGCACCTGTGGATTGACGGTTGGCGGCTAGTGGTCCGTCGCTACTGGATTGATGGATGAACCGGAAGTCCGCTCGTGGTGAGCTTGTCGAAGTGCAGCGGACGGCCCTTCGACAAGCTCAGGGTGCGCGGGAAAATGCCCATCAACCCAAATGAGTTAGCCTGCCGGGCGGTGTCGTCGCAATGGCGGGATTTCGTCATTCCGGCGACAGCCGTCCGCCTCAGGCGGATGCGGCCAGCATCCGGTGTCGGAACATCCTCCACAAATCGCATGGATTCCGGCTTCCGCCGCAGCGGGCCGGAATGACGGGATAAATTGACGACACTCCCTAGAACTCCTCCACCGGGCGGGTGGCGATGCCGTAGGTGCCGTAGAAGAAGTTAGCGTAGTGGGTGGTGCCGCCGGTTACGAACAGCAGGTATTGCTCCGGGCTTTCCAGCATGGGGATGGTGGCGTCGGGATCGTTTTCCAGGGACTGCAGTTCCGGGTGGTGGAGCCACTTGCCGTTTTCGTCCTTTGGAACACCCCGGCTGCCGATGGCCTGCTGCAACGGCACCCGGCAATGCTCATGCAGCCATTCCTGGGCATCGCGCTTGCTGAATCCGGCGTGGTCCAGAATGACGGCGCGGGAAGGGCTGAGCATGATTGGGTGGTATGGGCCGGGGTAGGACACGCGCTGGTTGGTGTGCCCCACCTGCGCCGACTGCCAGCCGCGAATCCAGCTTCCGTTGCCGGAGCCGGGGTAGTACATCAACTGGGCAATATTATTCAATGTGTCCTTGTGGCTTCGGGAACCGGAGTCCAGGATGTCGCCAGGGCCGGTGACGGTCACCACGGTAACGGCGCTTTCGTGGGGCTGGAACCCCTGGTCTACGTGGTAGGGCTGCCACGGGGAAAGTTCCTCATTCTCGGCGATGCACATGCCGAACTTGGTGGGCAGGCCGATGAAGTTGGGGTCGCCGGTTCCGGCCTTGCAGTAGCCAATGTTGATCAGGCACAGGCGCAGGGCACGTCCAATGGCGGTGTTGGCGCTGTTGACCACGCCGGGGCCCATGGCCGAGGTCCCGCAGTTGATGCCGGCACGCCGGGCGATGGGGCCGTTCACCAGGACCAGGGGGGCCTCGGTATGGCCGGAAACCTGCATATCCCGGTGGTTCATCTCCGGCTGGGCCAGGCAGTCGATGGCGGCCAGCAAAATCGGGAACTGCTCGGGGCGGCAGCCGGCCATTACGGCGTTGATGGCTACCTTTTCCACCGTGGCCACGCCGAAGCCCGGCTCCATCACCATCAGCACGTCCTGGGGACTACGGCTAGTGCCGGCCAGCATTCGCTCCACGAGTTCGGGAGTAGGCGGGACGACGGGAATGCCGTCGCTCCAGTCCCGTTCGGCCAGGAAGCGGTTCACCGAGTCCAGCCCGTCGGGGGATGCGTCCATCTCCACGGTGAAGACCTCGGTGGCGCTGCCGCTGCCGTGGATGGACACGGGCCCGCGGTCGGTGGGGAAGGTGGTAAGGCCCTGGATTATGGTGTCAACCTGCCCGTCCACCATGTTGCGGATGAAATCGGGCTGCTGCCCGGTAGTGGCGTGGGGAATAATGACGTAGGCGGCGGTGGGCTGGCCCCAGCCATCCACGCAGGCCTGCCAGGCCCGGGCGAAGCTCTGGGCGACGATGGCAACGGTGGGAACACCGGCCTTTTCCATGGCGACCATGTCATGGCTAAGCCACGACGTGCAGCCCCCTCAATGGGCCGTGGCGCCCACCATGGCGTCCACCTCGGTGGCAATGCGGGCGGCCTCCTCGTCGTCGATGTGGACGCCCCGGCTGAGGACGGGACGGCCTTCGCGCAGGTCGCCGCCGTAGCGCTGGAACCTGACGCCGGGATAGCGTTGCTGCAGCTGCTCGGCGAAACGGTCAACGGCGACGTCGGCCCCGCCGGTAACGTTGTTGTAGAGACCGATGGTCTTGCCCTCAAAGCTGGCAAGCCTGGGAGCGGGCGGCACCTTGAAGTCCACGCGGTCGGCGGCGGGAGACATTATCTGCACTTTCATGCCGTTATTCCTTTGCGATTGAAGTTGAGGATGGGGGGATAGTTGGGTTTGAGGATAGTTGGAGGAGTTCATATCGTCAAGCTGCAGGGTGACGTTGGGTAACGTCGCTTGAAGATTCCACCTGCCCAGCCACATCAGTCGGAAGCAGCAATCTAGGTCTGCAATGTTCGGGGCTGAACAAGCCGTGTCACGCCTGACGCCAGGGGGCAAAAAAGCATATTCCCCGCCCAATTCCACTCATTTCCACTCGCCCCGTATTTGGAACCTCTTCCCGGTGGTTGGAAATGATTGCCTGGTGGCGGAAACGCTATTCTTCATTCCCTTTGTAAATTGACACTCACTACTGGTCGATTGCCGCTTTCCCCAGGGCTCAAAGGATGCTCTGTTCTTATGGTAGTGGGAGGACCGGCAGCAGGACAACGGTCAAATGTCAGTAGTTGAGAGAGGGCGGGCGGTGAAAGGGGCCGTTTTCAAGCCAGGGCGCAGAGAGTTGCCAGATTGAGATTGGACACCCTTTGACTATAGGGAAGTACACGAGTAAAGCTGGTTTTTGATTTGCCCCGAAAATCAATCTCGAAAAGTCAAATCCATAGCATAGGCCCGGCTGAATATCTCGCCGGGTTGCCTAAGTTTCGGGGTGGTAAAATTGATTCGACTAGAGATAAAGGAATCAAATCGTGGTGCATCTCCAAAGGGAACCTGTTTTTGATTTAGCCAACCAAGTCTTTAAGCAGGTATTGGACGACTTTGATTGGCGTCCCAATATGCCTGATGATGTTTCGAGGCAAATCTTTTTTCGCAGAGACAATCTATGGAGACATGCTCTTAGCGTTTTAGTAGTGCCGCTCATCAATGACTACTATCCTTCATGGCAGTTAGTGGCGCAAGAATGGATGGGGCATTCCGCACATGCTCTGTCTCGTAGTATCCATGAACGCATGCTCCTTCTAGAGTACCTTTATGACCACAATGAACAATTGGTAGCGTGGGTTAGACATGATATGCTCCGAGAATATTGGTTTACCGAGGAGTTTATGGAAGACCCTTATAAGACGGAAGACTATACAGAGGAATTACAAACACTTGCTGAACAACGAAGGATTTAGATACTCTGTTAGGTGAGGACGTAGGTAGCAAGCCTCCGCCGAATCAACCTTTTAAGACACTTAGGACGTTATTCGATGCTGCAACTACCTCTCTCCCTACCCCTCTGATTAAACAGATGCGTAGGTGGATGATTCGACAACCATCAGTCTATGTCCATGGCGGCCTAACGATTGCTATGACGCCACAGCAACTAGAGAGATACGTGAGATTCAGCGTATTCCAATGTCAGTGGAGGGCAATCGGAATCTGCCAGGACAATGGACTACTACGGGCTGGTGCGGATGAGCAAGCACGGGAAGTCATAAAGCTATGTGAAGATGTTATGGCCCCGTACCGCCTTCCCACTCCATAAACAACGGTACGAGCTGGGTCGGCAGCACAGTATAGCAAATGGCCCGGCGGTGCCACCCGCCGGGCCTGGATTTGTGGTTCAATAATCAGCTTGACTCGTGTACTTCCCTATTTGACTCGAATGCTTGTTGACGCTGGGAAGGGGCGTTGCTAAACTTGTTATCCCCACGGGCGGTTAGCTCAGTTGGTTAGAGCACTTGCTCGACACGCAAGAGGCCAGTGGTTCGAGTCCACTACCGCCCACCACCATTTCCGACGGTCAGGCGCCCACGAAGTCCCTCACCGCCATGAAGTACTCGTTGATGCCCCGGTACAGCAGGTCGTTGTGGCCGGCGCCGGGGATGGTGAGGATGCGCTTCTGCTCAGAGGCGAAAATTTCGTGCATCTCCCGCGCCTGCTCCACGGGGGCCAGGGTGTCCATTTCTCCGTGGATTACCAGGGCCGGCAGGCTGATGGATGCCACCTTGGCCCGGTAGCCGGCCTCCAGGTTTTCTGCAATGGCAGGATCCAGGCC
Source organism: Dehalococcoidia bacterium (assembly GCA_964291565.2). Lineage (GTDB taxonomy): Bacteria > Chloroflexota > Dehalococcoidia > Lucifugimonadales > UBA3495 > Bin22. Next base: position 1,719,256 of record OZ219949.1, on the reverse strand, counting down.
GTAGCAGAAGTTGCCCAGGATAGGGCGGCCGCTCTCGATGATTACTCCCCTTAATGCCCCTTCCGGGCTGTTGGCCGCCAGTTCGAAGGCGGCGTGACGGCCCATGGAGCGGCCCATGACGTACAGGCCGCCGGTGAAGCCCCCAGCCTCCAGGATGCGGGCCACCTCGTCTCTTACCAGGTGGGCATCGGACAGCATCAGGCTGAAGTAGGGCAGGCCCCCGCTGTTGCCGTAGCCCCGGTAGTCGGCCACGAAGAAGTTGACCCCCACCTGGTTGTAGATGGGGGCGATGTTGTCGTAGTCGGCCGCCGTCTCCCCGTTGCCGTAGAAGAACAGGATGGTGGGCTGGCCCTGGGCCACGGGAAAGAAGCGGCAGGACAGGCTGACATCGTCGGCAACAGGTATGGCAAAGTCCTGGGCGCCGGCGGGCGTGGGCGTCCAGTTGCGCCGGGGGTAGAAGGAGTTCATGGAAATTTCGGGCCGGTCCAGCGCCGAGTAGTCAGTCGTCGTCATACTTCGCCCTTCAGCTTTAATTTACCTGGGTGGACAGGATGAACAGGACGGGGTTGGTTGAAGACGGCAATAATTTGCGCAGGGAAACCAGCCCAATCCTGTATATGCTGTCCATCCATATCTGAATCTTTCCAGGGAAGGTCTGAATAAGTCCCCTTTTGCCCGTCGTTCCCGCGCAGGCGGCCCACCGCGGCGGATCGCCAGCTATAGAATTGACGCATTCACCCCCATCCTAACCTTCCCCCGTCAAGGGAGAAGGGACTTATTCAGAGGTTCCCTATACCTCGCGGTAAGCCCAGGCCTTGATCAGGTGGTGGGCGATGGCGATGGGGCCAGGGAGGCGCAGCTTTTCGCTCTTGTCCTCCAGGGCCAGCAGCACCTCGGAGCGGTCGAACCACTGCACGTCGGTCATCTCCTCGTCGTCCATGTTGATGCTGGTGCTGTCGGCCTCGGCGTGGCAGCCGATCATCAGGGACGACGGGAAGGGCCAGGGCTGGGAGGAGTGGTACCGGACCCTCCTGACCCGAATGCCGGCCTCCTCCATCACCTCCCGGGCCACGGCCTCCTCGATGGCCTCGCCCTGGTCCATGAAGCCGGCCAGGGCCGAGTAACGGTTCATGGCCTGCAGACGGCCCCGGGACTGGCCCAGCAGGCACCGTTCGCCGTCGTGGACCAGCATGATGATGACCGGGTCGGTGCGGGGGAAATGCTCGGACTTGCACGCGGGGCATTCCCGCTTCTGGCCGCCGCGCCGCACCTCAGTGGGGTGGCCGCAGACGGAGCAGAAGCCATGGCGGTTGTGCCAGTTCACCTGGGCCCGCCCCTGGGCCATGATGCCTGCCTCGGTCCCGCTAAGCAGGTTCTCGGCGGCGGCCCGGGCCTCCTCGAAACGGTAGCCGCCCATGGCCTCCACTGCCACGGCGGCTGCCTCCTCCCCACTCAGGTCGATGGCGAAGTAAGTTGTGCCATCCTGCATTCCCAGCAGCAGGGGAGACGCGTCGGTTACGTGGGGCTCCAGGTCGGGCCAGGACAACCAGCCCAGGGCGGGTTCGCCGTTGCCCGCGGCGGCGGCATTCACCAGGACGTTCGGCCCGCGCATGGGCAGGAAGCGGCTTTGAGGATTCCTGGCCTGGTCGGCAATCCAGTTCTCGTCCCGGCGCTCCACCTCACCCCGGTCCAGGGGGTTACCGGCAAACACGTGCTGATAGAAGTCCATGTAAAGGGGCCTCCCTTTGGGAAGATTCAGCCACGAATATACACGAATGGGAGGGATTATTCTAATCAAAAGCGGGATGGCACAAGACAATCACATTTTGATTGGACCGTCCTATGACCCTTTTCCTTTGCCATCGGATTACTTACCGCAGAGACGCAGAGTACGCGGAGGTTCGCAGAGATGCGCAGAGAAACTCTGCGAACCTCCGCGTCTCTGCGGTAAAAGGAATCCTCAAAATGCGGAAGAGGGTCAGGCCGAGAGGGGCTTGTTAGGCGGCCATCACCCCCATCCTGACCTTCCCCCGTCAAGGAGGAAGGGACTTTGCGGTAATATCTACAGGTTCTCAATCTCCAGCGGTTCAACCTCCTCGGCCAGGTCGAAACCGAAGACGCGGGAGTAGAAGTATAGCTCGCCGTCCAAGGCGCGGCGGATGTTCTCGGAGCGCCGGAAGCCGTGCTGCTCCCCCTCGAAGGGGATGTAGGCGCAGGGCAGGCCCTTGGCCCGCACCGCCTCGAACATCAGCTCCGCCTGGCTGGGCGGTACGATCCGGTCCTCCAGGCCCTGGAAGAGAATAAGGGGGCAGGACAGGCCGTCGGTGTGGTGGATGGGCGACCGCTCCAGGTAGAGGTCGTTCCTTTCCGGGTAGGGGCCGACCAGGCTGTCCAGGTAGCGGGACTCGAACTTGTGGGTGTCCCGGGCCAGGGCCGCCAGGTCGCTGACGCCGTAGTGGCTGGCGCCGGCGGCGAAGACATCGCGGAAAGCCAGGGCTGCCAGGGTGGTGTAGCCTCCGGCGCTGCCCCCGTCAATGGCCAGGCGGCTGCCGTCCACCTCGCCCTGGGCTACCAGGTAACGGGCGCCGTTGACGCAGTCGTCCACGTCCACGATACCCCACCGGCCCTTGAGACGGTCCCGGTATTCCCGCCCGAAGCCGGTGCTGCCCCCGTAGTTCACATCCAGCACGCCGATACCCCGGCTGGTCCAGTACTGAATGGAGAGGCTCAGGGATACCGAGGTGGCGGAGGTGGGTCCTCCGTGGCTCTTGACCAGCAGAGGCGGTTTTTCCCCATCCGGGGCCGCGAAGTCCCGGTTACTGGGCGGGTAGTAGAAGGCGTGGGCGGTAAGGCCGTTCTCGGTGGGAAACTCGATGGCCCTGGGCGCGGACAGGTAACCGGGGTCAACCGCGGTGGACGAGGCCCGGCGCAGGCCCTCCACCGTATTGTCGGCCAGGTCCAGGCGCTGGATGGACAAGGGGGCTGAGGGCGAACCGGCGGCAAAGACCGCCTGGCCGGCATCCACCTTCAGGTCGGTGCGGCCAAGTTCGGTCTGGGACAGGCCCAGGTCCTCCAGATGCCCCGTTCCGGTATCCAGCGAGCAGATGCTCCAGACCCCCCGGTTGTTGACCCCGCAGATGATTCGCTGCTCCGAGGCGAAGCCGTAGGTGGCCGCGCCAAATACCCAGTGGGGCAGCCCGAACTCCGACTCAACCGGCGCTGTTACCGGCTCTACCTGCCCGTCCTCCCGCCGGCGGTAAAGGTTCCACCAGTTGGTGCGGTCAGACACAAAGTACAGGACGCCCCCGGGACTCCACGCCGGCTGCAGGATGGACTCTTCCGGGCCGCCGGCCACCAGCGCGGCTGCGCCCAGGGAGCCGGCGGCAGTCACCGGGGCAACCCACAGTTCCACGCCGTCCCAGGGCATATTGGGATGCTGCCAGGTCAGCCAGGCCAGTTGGGAGCCGTCGGAACTGAGGCGGGGCGCGGCGTAGAAATCGCCGCCTGAGACCAGGGTGGTGAGGCCGCCGTTGGACAGGGAGACCGCCGCCACGGTATTGACCGGTTCATGTCCCCCGGCAGTATGGTCTTCGTGGACGCAGATGAGGCGGCTTCGTTCGGCGTCCACCACGAAATCGGCGTAGCGCAGGCCCCCCGCCGGGTCGGCCTCGGGTGTGAGCGGTTCCGGCCCGCCGCCCACCAACTGGCGATACAGGCGCTGGTCGTCGAAGTTTGTGAAGTAGAGGGCGCCGCCAGCTACGGTGAAGTCCCCGCCGCCGTACTCGTGGACCCGGGTGCGCACGTTGAAGGGCCGGGGGGTTACGTCGGCAGTCTCCCCGTCGGGGGTGCGGCGCACAATCACCCGGCGGCCACCCTCGGAGGGGCGGGACTCCAGCCAGTAAATGTCCTCGCTATCCAGGGCGATGCCGCCGAATCCCACCGCCTCGGCCACGATGGACTCCGAGGTGATAGGAGACTTCCAGGAACCGTAGGGGGCTGTGGTGGGCATGGTCGCGACCTCATCATGCATTGTGCAGGGTTAGCGTCTCCAACTGTCACACAAACTCATAAACCGGGATGGACATCGATTTCCGGGGACTAACGCCGCTGCGTACCAGCTGCCGGACCTTCTCGGTCGTTTCCCGGCTGAATGAACGCTCGCCGCACTGTTGGCAAACCTCCGAAGGCACGCGGTCAACAAGAATATGCCGGCCGTCAATTTTGAATGCCTCTTCCGCCATTTCCACCCGACTCTGGCTGGAGTTGCAGACTGGGCAGCTGAACATGGCTACCTCCTCCTGATGAAGTCTTCCCACTGATCCGGGTCGGGCTCGTAGAGCGTTATTATACGGAGTAAAGGAGTGTCGGACAGAGAGACAAGGATATGGAGCGGGCGTCCGGTCAGGGTGAAGCCCAGCACAAGGGCAGAAGGTCCGTATCTGGCATCCCCGTACTCCTCAACAAGGAAGACACTGTTCCCCGCCTCCATTATCTCTGAATCACCGATGTTTCTTTCGACCGCGCGCAGGAAAGCATGATCGGAAAAATCGAACTCACCCGCCAGCAGATGGCCTTGAATGTCATCCAGCGTCTTCATAATAACCCTCGCCTCGCGGGATACTCAATGCCATTAGCGGTCATAAAGTTCGCGACACCCTTCTGTGAGCCCTTAAGCGCCGCCAGGGACAATACCACTTCAGCAGGGCTACTGTATCTAAGCCGGACAACTCTTGTGGTAGAATCCCCCGAAATCGTAAATCGGCCAATTTCGAGGTACAGCAATGGCTTTCTACATGTACGTTTCCATTTCCGGCGAGGGCAAGCTGCTGCGCTTCGCCATGGACCCCTCCGACGGCAGCCTGGAACTGTTGGGTGAAACCGAAGCCCCGGGCCGGCCGGCACCCATGACCGCCAGCCCCGACCGGCGGTTCGTGTACGTGGGCAGGCGGGACGACCTGGAGGTATCCAGCTATGCGCTGGACTCGGGCAACGGCGACCTGGAACTCATCGGCACGGCAGGGCTGGAGTCGGACCCCTGCTACATGTCCACCGACCGGGCGGGCAACTACCTGCTGACGGCCTACTATAACGCCGGCCACGCCGCCGTCCATGCCATCGGCGACGACGGCGCGGTGGCCGGACCGCCGGTGGAATGGGTCGCCACGGGCACCGGCGCCCACTGCTTCCAGACGGACCCCACCAACCGCTACGGCTACGTGCCCCACATCGCCGCCGGCCCCGGCCCCAACGCTATCTTCCAGTTCCGCTTCGATGCGGACACGGGCCACATCACGCCCAACGACCCGCCCCGGGTCAGCCCGGAAAACCCGGACGGCCCCCGCCACTTTTGCTTCCACCCCAACCGGGACATTATCTATGTTTCTAACGAGCAGGGGTGCAGCGTTACGGGCTACAACCTGGATCCGGCCACGGGCGGCCTGTCTCCCTTCCAGACGCTGTCAACCCTGCCCGAGGGGTTTGAGGAAAGGAACAGCTGCTCGCAGATACAGATAACTCCCAGCGGAAAGTACGTTTACGCCCCCAACCGGGGCCACGACAGCATTGCCGGCTTCGCGGTGGGGGACGACGGACGGCTGACCGCTTTGGGGCAGACACCGTCGGAGGCGGTGCCCCGGGCCTTCGGAATAGACCCGACGGGAAGCTACCTTTACTCGGCGGGCCTGGAATCGGGCAGGCTGGCCGCCTTCCGCATTGACGACGGCAGCGGCGCCCTGGAGCGCATCGGCACCTACGAGGTGGGGCAGGGTCCCATGTGGGTGCTGATTGTGGAGGTATAGGAATCAAACATGGATGCACAGGATAGACAGGATTTGTCCTCGCCCCAAGCCCACCCTGTCCTTCCTGTTAATCCATGATTGAATTAGCCGGATAGCTGGCGGTGCAGGTGGATGAGGCCCTGCTGGCGGCGGGCGGAGTTGACCACGCCGGCCCATTCTGTCGGCATAAGCTGCTCGGCCATTTCCCGGGTTATTTCGTTGGCCTGGAGCTTCGGAAATTTCCGGTAAAGGGCCAGGGCATCTGTGGTGGAATTTCCGCCCCCGGACCAGGCGTGGCAGAAGGGCAGGACCACGTTGACGGCCAGGTCCCTGGCCCGGCCAACGCCCACCGGGGCGGCGCCCTTCCCTTCGTCGGACCCGACCGTCAGGAACCGGACCAGCGCAGGGACTTTGCCGGTTGCCACCGCCGCGGTCGGGGCCCGCACCAGGCGCCCTTCCGGCGGTTCCCCGTCCCCACTGTCAATTTCCAGGCAGCGGGCCAGCAGCCGGGCCGCGCCGGCGATGCGGCGGCGGGGGTGGTTGGCCGGCCGCACCCGGAAGGTGTGCCATTCCCCGGCTTGCAGCGGCCGACCGTAGCCGGAAGGGCGGCGTGGGCCGGGGCTTCCCCCGCCGCTCGGCTCGGCCAACCCCGATAGCTGCAGCAGGCGACTTTCGATAACATCTACCCGCGTTGCCACGGGGCAGGCCAGCGCCTCGGCAGCCAGCGGGCGCCAGGGGGCGACCTGGGCCAGTTTGAGGAAGGGCTGGCGATTGGCCCGGTAGCCCAGTCCCTCCATCAGGCCCTCGTACAGGGTCTGGGAAGGGGACTGCTCCGAGTTCAGAGCCGCATATTCGGTGGCCCTGGCCTGGAAACGAGCGTCTCCGGCGGCATCCAAAAGCTGCCCCATGCCGTCGGCGTCGCCGGGTCGGGGCCAGCCCCTGGCCGCCAGCAGCGCCCACAGGGCCGCACCCGTTTCATCTCCCGACTCTTGGGATGCCGCCGAATCTGAAGCCGCATTCTCCAGCAGGCTGGCCAGGGAAATTACCGGGGCCTGGTGGCCGCTGCGCAGGTTGGTGGGCCTGGCCCCGGCAGTGTTGTCCGTTTCCAGGGCGCCGTGGAGCACTACCCCATTGTAGTTGGGGTCGTCGGCGTGGCCGTGGTGGTACCAGTCCTGCTGGCGCAGGTGCAGTTCCACGTCCCCCTGCACCAGGCCCAGCCCCTCCACCTCCAGCAGGGCGTCGCGGAAGTCCGGGCCGGCGGCCGTCCCGGGACGGCCAGCGTAAAGGACACGTACCCGCCGTCCTGTGGAGGTGCGGAACTCCCGCTGGCGCGCCGCCCGTTTCTGCCACAGGCGGGCCAGGGTCTTTTCCGGTATGGGCCACTCCCCTCCAGAGTCGTATTCTTCCGGTCGTTCCAGCAGCAGAGTCATAGACCCCATTATCCACGAATCCGCTCGAATTATCACTAAAACAAGAACACTGGCGACATATTTGCCTGGACCAGATCGCGCCGAGCTCCTGAAGAGCCGTGGGCATCGTCCCTCGCATCAGCACAGCTATAGATTAGGTGGACATTCGCGCCCATTCGTGGCTAAATGCCCCGCCTTGCCCTTTCCCGCCTGCGGTGGTAAATTAGGCCGAAACCGGCAGCCCGAACGAACAAAAAAAGGAACGAGGGGTGTTTCAGATGGCAGACGGCAATAGTCCCTTGAGCGGCATTCGAGTAATTGACCTGGGGCGCCACCAGGCCGGTCCCCGTTGCGCCCAGGTACTGGCTCGCCTCGGCGCGGAAGTGATCAAGGTGGAACGGCTGGGCGGCGAGGAGACCCGTTACCACGGCCCCTGGGTCCGCAAGCAGAGCGCCTACTGGGTGCAGTACAACAGCGGCAAGAAGTCTTTGAGCATGGACCTGCGCAAGGAGGAGGGCAAGGAGGCCCTGCGCAAGCTGGTCAAGATTTCCGACGTTATCCTCCAGAACTTCCGCCCCGGAACCATCGAGAATATGGGCTTCGGCTACGATGTGCTCAAGGAGCTGAACCCCCGCATCATCATGGTCAACGTCTCCGCCTACGGCCAGTTCGGCCCCTACCGCGAGAAGATCGGCTATGACCCCATCGGCCAGACCATGTCGGGCATCGCCATGGTTACCGGTGAAGAGGGAATGCCTCCCATCCGGGCCGGTGTGCCCATCATCGACCGCACCACGGCCCTGCACGCCGCCATCGGCACGCTGGCCGCCCTGCAGGAACGGGAGCGCTCCGGCGAAGGCCAGTGCATCGATGTCTGCCTGGCCGACACGGGCTACAGCTATACCGAGATTCCCGTTACCGCCTACCACGGCGCTGGCATTGAGCCCAAGCGCGGCGAGTCGGCGGCGCCCCCCAGCGGCACCTACCCCTGCAAGGACGGCTGGGTGCTGATTTCCGCCGGCGACCAGCACCACTGGCACCGGGTCTGCAACGCCCTGGGCCGCCCGGAGTGGCTGGAGGACCCCCGGTTCACCACCCGCCACGAGCGGGGCGCCAACGGGTCGGTTATCAACGACGCCATGCGGGAACTGATGGCCAATATGACCATGGCCGAAGTCATTGAACACTTTACCCGCCACGACGTGGTGGCCGCGCCGGTCAACACCATCGCCCAGGCGGCGCAGGACCCCCACCCGTGGGAGCGGGGCGCATTGCAGGAAGTCCCCGACTTCCTCGCTGGCTCGATAGCGGTATCCGGCGACTTCTGGCACTTCAGCCGCACCCCGGCGGTGGTAGGTTCCACTCCCCAGGTGGGCGAGCACAACGAGGAAGTCCTGTCCGGCCTGCTGGGCTACTCCGAAGAGGAAATCGCCGATCTACGGGAAGGCAACGTAATCGCCGAGTTCGACCACTACGACGATATTCCCGGCTAGGGTCGGTTTTTGTCCACGAAGGACACGAAGAAGCACGAAGGAGAGGGCCCCGAAAGTTCGGGGCCCTCAATCGCTGGGACGCTTGGTTTCAATGGCCTGGGAAATAGAATTTACCAACGAGTTTGAAACCTGGTGGGAAGACTTAAGCGAGTCTCAACAGATATCCATTACTGCCGGAGTCGGATTGCTGGAAGAGCAGGGGCCGACTTTGGATTACCCATATACATCAGCAATCAACGGTTCGCGGCATGGAAATATGCGTGAACTTCGGACACAAAGTGGGGGCCGCCCTCTCCGAGTTTTCTACGCATTTGATCCAAGGCGTACCGCGATTCTGCTAATAGGTGGAGATAAGACCGGAGACAATCGATTCTATACAACGCTTGTAAACAGGGCTGATGACCTGTATGATGAGCACATAGACGAATTGCGGCTGGAGGGATTGCTCTGATGAGTGGCCACCGTAAGTTCAGCGAGTTGACCAAGAAGTTCACCCCGGAAGACTGGCGCAAGGTTGCGGAAATCCAGGCGGAAATGCGCGATACCCTCAAGGTCGAATCGGACAAGAAGGAAAAGAGCTTGGCGAAAAATTAGCGGCAAGGGATATCCAGGGTCGACAAAAAAGAGCCTCGGTATGAGGCTCTTTTCATTTGAACGGTAACCTCATTGCCTGCTTTGACATCGGCCCTACTCCCCCATTAGTGAACATTCGTGCCTATTCGTGGATAAGAGAACCTAATACTCCAGCATCATCCGCTGTATCTCCGCCGGGTCCTCCGTCTTGGTTAGGGCCAGCATCAATAAAATCCGGGCCTTCTTGGGGGCCAGGTTGTCGGCGGCGATGTAGCCGTCCTCAACGAAGCGGCGGGTGCGCATGACTCTGCCGTTGCCCGTGTGAGTTGCGATGACCACCGGAATGCCCCCCTCCCGCGCCTGCTTCAGGGCGGCCATGAACTCCGGCGATGAGCTGCCTCCTCCCAGGCCCGCGGCCACGATGCCACCCACTCCGGCACCAGCCAGGGCATTTACGACCAGGCCGTCGGCCCCGGCGTAGGCATAGGCGATGTCCACCCGGGGCAGTTCCTCCAGCGCAGCCACGTCAAACTCCGAGTCGGCCGTGTGAGTCCGGGAGGGGCTCCGGTAGAAGACCACCTGTTCGTCGGAGTCGGCATAGCCCAGGCAGCCCAGTTCACCGGAACGGAAGGTTTCCAGGCGGTAGCTGTTGCTCTTGGTTACGTCGCGGGCCGCCTGGATTTCGTTATTCAATACCGTCAGCACACCCCGTCCAGCAGACTGGGGCGCGGCGGCTACGCGGATGCAGTCCAGCAGGTTGATGTCGGCGTCGGTGCCCATGCCCGTGGGGGGACGCATGGCGCCGGTAACCACCACCGGCCGCGGGTCCTTGACTGTCAGGTTAAGAAAGTAGGCAGTCTCCTCCAGGGTGGCGGTGCCGTGGGTGACGGCCACCCCGGCGGCCTGGGCATCCAGGGCGAAAATGTCGTTGATGCGGCGGGCCAGCTGCAGCCAATGGCTGGGCAGGATGTTGGCGCTGCCCACGTTGACCAGCTGTTCGGGCAACACGTCGGCGAACTCCTGCGCCTCCGGAATGTTGTCCAGCATTTGCTCGATGGTCAGGTGGCGGTTGCGGTAGCTGTAGTTGATGTAATCGGTCCGGAAGTCGCCAACGAAGGAAATGGACCCGCCGGTGCCGATGAGATACACCTTGGGCTTCTGGGCGGTGGTCATAATGGGAGCTCCTTTTGCTAATCAGGGGGCAGTCTCGTATTCTGTAAGTATAGGCTATTTCCCCATGCGCCGGTCGAAACCACACCCGGCTGCAATTGCGTAGCACGGGAGCGGTTCGATCACGGAGGTCCAGGTATAATGCATCGATTCACCGACAGGGCCTTGCTCGCGTGTCTCCTGGTAACGGCATTGCTTCTGTCGGCCTGCCAGCCCTTCCTTTCCGGCACGGCGGGCAGCGATACCGACGGGACAGTGGCCGCCGAGGTGGTGGAACTTCCTGCGGGCCTGGGCGTGGAAACGGTGGTAGAGGGCCTGGAGATACCATGGGACCTGGCCTTCACCACCGACGGCCGCATTCTGATTACGGAAAGGCCCGGGCGCATCCGGCTGGTGAAGGACGGGGTTCTACAGGAAGCTCCATACGCCACCCTAGATGTCTTTCACCGCTCGGAGGCGGGCCTCATGGGCATTGCCCTGCATCCCGAATTCGCCAGCAACGGCTACCTCTACGTCTGTTACACCTACCGGGAGGGGCGGAACACCTACAACCGCATAGCCCGCCTGACCGACCGGGGCGACCAGGCCGTCAACCACCAGGTCATCCTGGACGACATTCCAGGGGCTACCCGCCACGATGGCTGCCGCATCCGCTTTGGCCCGGACGGTTACCTGTACGCCACCACCGGCGACGCCACCGACCCCAGCCTGTCCCAGGACCTGGACTCCCTGGCGGGGAAGGTGCTGCGCATGGGGGCCGATGGGTCGGTCCCGCCGGATAACCCTTTCCCCGGCTCCCTGGTCTATACCTGGGGCCACCGCAATCCCCAGGGGCTGGACTGGCACCCCGCCACCGGCGACCTCTTCATCACCGAGCACGGGCCCAGTGAGGACGATGAAGTGAATGTGCTGGAGCCTGGCAAGAACTACGGCTGGCCGGAGGCAACCGGCGCGCCGGGCGTTCCTGGTTACGTTGATTCTTCCCTGGCGCTGACGCCAACGGTGGCCATCGCCGGGGCGGCGTTCGTCACCGGGGACAACAAGCTGCCCGACGCGTGGAGTGGCGACCTGGTTTTCGCTGCCCTGAAGAGTTCCCATCTGCAGCGGGTGGAGCTGGAACCGCCGGATTACCGCACCGTAGCCTCTCGCCAGACCCTGTTCCAGGGACGGTTCGGACGCCTGCGGGCGGTGGTCATGGGCCCCGATGGGTACCTCTACTTCACGACCAGCAATCGCGACGGCCGAGGCAACCCCCGCGACGGAGACGACAAGCTGCTGCGGCTGGGGTCCCTTTCTTCCACTCCCGTCCGGAGATGAAGGGCACAGAGCAGGGGAGCGACCCAGCAGCAGGCAACTCCGTACTGCACCATGTCCGTCCTCAACTGTAGATGCGCCTCCATTGTCAAACCGTTAATATGTACCGAAACGGGAACTACAGTTTAGCGGGGGTCCCATGATTCGCAGCTTCCGGCTGGCCCTGGCCCAGATGAATCCCACCGTGGGCGACATCGACGGCAACACGGCCCGCATCATCGAATACGTGGAGCGGGCGCGGGAGTGCGGGGCCGACCTGGTGGCGTTTCCGGAGCTGGCCATTACCGGCTACCCGCCGGAGGACCTGCTCTTCAAGACCTCATTCCTGCAGGCCAACGAAGCGGCTATGCATCGGGTGGTGGCCGCAGCCCAGGACATTGCGGTGGTGGTGGGCTACGTGGAGGTGGGCGACTCGGCCACGGGCGCCGACATTGCCAACGCCGCCGCCGTAGGCTATAACGGCAAGCTGATCGACAGCTACCGGAAGATGTACCTGCCCAACTACGGGGTATTTGACGAGGACCGCTACTTCCGGCGGGGCACTGATTGTCCGGTATACCGCATTAACGGCGTGGGCGTGGGCGTCAACATCTGCGAGGATATCTGGTACCCGGTGGGGCCCATCGCCGTGCAGCGGGAGGCCGGAGCTGAGTTAATCGTCAACATCAACGGCTCACCCTTCCACGCCGGAAAGGCGGCCTACCGGGAGAAGATGATCGCCACCCGCGCTGCCGACAACGGCCTCTTCGTGGCATACCTGAACATGGTGGGAGGCCAGGACGAACTGGTGTTTGACGGAGCCAGCCTGGTCTGCGATATGACGGGCGAGGTAATAGCCCGCGGCCCCGCCTTTGTCGAGGATTTGCTGGTAATCGACCTGGACATCGAGGCCGTTTTCCGGTCACGGCTGCGGACGCCCCTGTCCCGCAAGGAGAATCCCACCATCCTTCGAGAGGTAGGCGAGGCCAGGACAAAGCAGGTTTCCGAGTACAGCGTCTCTCAGCGCCCTCACCTGGACTCGACCGCCTTGGCGTCGGTGATGGGCCCTGCGGAGGAGGTATACCACGCCCTGGTAACCGGCACCCGCGACTACATTCGAAAGAGCGGCTTTTCCCGGGCATTGGTGGGCCTGTCCGGCGGCATCGACTCGGCCCTGACCGCCACCGTGGCCGCCGACGCCCTGGGGCCGGAGAACGTGGTCGGCGTAACCATGCCCTCCCGCTATTCCTCGGAGGGCAGCGTCAGCGACTCCAAAGAGCTGGCCGACAACCTGGGCATCGAATGCTGGGTGGTACCCATCGAACCGGCCCACCTGGCCTTCACCGACATGCTGGAACCCTGGTTTGAGGGGACCGCAGCCAACGTGGCCGAGGAAAACGTGCAGGCCCGCATTCGGGGCAACGTGCTGATGACCATCTCCAACAAGTTCGGGTGGATTGTCCTGACCACGGGCAACAAGAGCGAGATGGCCATGGGCTACGCCACTTTGTATGGGGACATGGCCGGCGGCTTTGCGGTGATCAAGGATGTGCCCAAGACCCTGGTGTACGAACTGTGCCGGTGGCGAAACGGCAAGGGTTTCGGCCTTAACGGGGCCAAGTCTCCCATACCCAGGGCGATTATCGAAAAGCCACCCAGCGCGGAACTGCGCCCCGACCAGCTGGACGCGGACTCCTTGCCGCCCTATGAAGAGCTTGATCCCATAGTACGGGCCTATGTGGAAGAGGACTACAGCTACGAGGAAATGGTCGAAATGGGCCACGATTCGGCGGCGGTACGGCAGGTAATAACCTTCGTGGACCGTAACGAGTACAAGCGCCGCCAGGCCCCGCCGGGGGTGAAGATAACCCCCCGCGCCTTCGGCAAGGACCGCCGCCTGCCCATCGTCAACCGTTACCGGCCGGTTTAGGGGAGAGCCACCCTTTTTCTGCTTCCACTTCCGTGTTGAGCAGGGCCTGCGGGTCAACGCCCAGCGCAACGGCAATGCGCGCTATCGTCTGCAGCGTCAGGTTGGGCGGCGCATTAAAGATTCGGGAAATCTGGGACTTGGGCACGCCCATTTGCCTGGCCAGGTCCGCCCTGCTGATACCCTTTTGCTTCATTACCTGCAGGGCGTTTTCTATAATGGCGATTGACAGGTTCTCGGCAAGGAAGTCAGGGGCCGTTTGATAGCCAGTGAAATACTTTGCTAACACGATTTGTGCTGTTTTACGCAATGGAATATGTCCAGTAATAGTTAAAGCAAGCAATCCATCGGATTTCTCTGGCACGGCGGAGCTCAGGGATTGCCCTGACCTAGTTGCTCCTCCAGTTCCCGGATACGCGCTTCCGCTAATTCCCTCAGCTGGCGTTCCTCTTCCGCCCTGGCTTCCGCCAATTCCCTCAGCTGGCGTTCCTCCGCTCCCCTGGCTGCCGCCTGGCGAATTTCCTCGGCTGCCCACCTTTGCAGCTGTCGGATTTCCTCCATCAAGGAATCCATACTGGCTATAGGAGCGGCGGTGCTTGGGTCGCGAAGATCAAGCTTCCCTTGATCCCAGCACATGTACAGGCCCAGCACCCGGCTGTATCCCCTTATGCTTCCATCTGCCAGGGTCTCCACTGGGATTGGCTGATAGGCCGCGTCAACCAGCCTGTCTCCTCCCAGTCTTTGACCGTGAAACTCCCCCGTCTCGTCGAAGCGCCAGTATTCGGCAATGCCCAGATTGGCGTAGAAATCGAGTTTCTCTCCCGTATCTATGTGTCCTGTGGCCCGCGAGGCTATTTCCAGCACCAGGTCCGGCGGCTTGCCCTGGAGGGACACTACGTAACCGTTGTTGGTCTCGTAAAGTTCAGGGTCTGCATCGAAGGCTACCAGCAGGTCCGGGTACCTTATGGGGCTCCCCGGGTCGGCGCAGATGTATCTTTCTCCGGATACCACAATGTTTTCGGGATTGCCCAGATGCTGGGCAAGGCGGTACATGTTGCCGTTCCTGGCCAGGTGCTTGGAACTGGTCATATCATCGGGGTCTTTCTCCGGAATGTCGGGAAGCCGGAAGGGAGCCGGATGCTTAGCCGGAGTGGGTCCGGTTGTTTGGGACGTCATGCTGATGAGCCCCCTGGCAAATGGTATGGGCAGGGTTGCTGAAAGTATTGTGGCGTTGGGGGCTGGTTGTGTCAATTAGAACAGGGAAAAGCAAAGGGCCGCCACAAGGGCAGCCCCTACGGATTGGCGGCGGATCGTGGACTAGCGTCCACCGGCCATCCTCTCCCGAAACTCCTCCGGTATTTCCCGCAGCCGGCGGCGGAAGAAGGTGTCTTCCCGTTCGGGCATGCGGCGGACGGCTTCCAGCATTAGTTCCACGCCGCCCAGGTAGTCCTCTTCGTGGATGTACTCGGCCTCAATGCCGCCGTCGGGGGCGCCGTTGTGGTAGTTGCCCAGGGGGAAGGCTATGCCGGTGGTGCGGTAGCCATAGACTGAGAAGGCGCTGGCCTCGCAGGTCCCGCCGCTCATCAGCTGCCGCTGCACCTTGAAGCCATCGGAGCGGGCCTGCAGCGTCTCGCGGGCGCGGACCAGGGGTGACTCGGCGTCGGCATTGAAGGTGAAGCCGGCGTCGCCCACCCGTATCACCGGCCCGTTGCCGATTTCCACTCCGGGCAGCGTCCGGCTGGACTCCAGGGACACCACCAGCGTCTCCTTTGGCAGTGTTTCCGCCTCGGCCAGCAGGCGGGCGCCCACCAGTCCCACCTCTTCGGCCCGGGTGAAAACGCCGTAGACGTCGCCGGATGGAGCATCATCCACCAGGGCCGACAACATGGCCAGGGTGCTGCCGCAGCCGGCCAGGTCGTCCAGGGCGCGCATGCGGATGTAGCCGTCCTCCAGTTGGAAGTCCACCAGGTCGAACACCACCGATGATGGCAAGGGTATTTCCGAAAGGCGGGAAGCGTCCTCCAGGCTGATGAGGGCCTTTCGCTCCGACGCCTCTCCCGCAGGACCGGCGGTTACGGCGGCCAGGCGTTGACCGTCTGGCAGGATAACCTGCAGGGGCACACCGGCCTCAAAGGAGGACTGGGGAACGCCGCCCATGGCCGCGCCCACTAGGAAGTCGCCGTCCACGGCAATGGCCTCAAAACCGGGGTGGTCCATGTGAGCCATGAAGGCAATGGGAGGTACGGAATCGTCGGTTGCAGCTCCCTGCAGGTGGGCGATGATGTTGCCATAGTTGTCAGTGTGGTGAGGCACCCCGGCCCCGTCCAGCACCGCGCGCACAACACCAGCTACGCCGTCTTCAAGGAAGGACGTGGCCGGTTGCGCGCCGAGCCGGGCCAGAATGTCCAGGGCCCTTTCTCTGAGGTCGGTCATGGATCAAAGCCTCCTTTAAGGCGGGAATTTGGGCGATTATAGCACCGGAGCCGAGACTTACCCACGACAAAAGTGAAGGATTGTTTACTATCGGCAGGCTATGCTTGGCGAATGTTGTACAGCGATCCAGTGGAGTGCTAATGTGGGTGAGACCATTATCACAAAATGCAATAGAGGAGGGGTTGATATGAGCATGTCAGCTAACAAGTCTGCCGGGCTTGCCTTGATAGTCGGTGTGATACTCTCGGCTTTTTCCTTTGTGTTGTTCCCAGGTGGGCTCTTTGTTTCCCCCGTCGACCACAACAACTTCCCAAAGGCGATTGATGTACTGGCCGATTATGCCGCATTGACCCACATATTGACGATGGTAATGATGCTTTCCCTGTTCCTGGAGGGCTATGGCCTGTTCGCCCTGACCCGAATACGCAGCACACCCGGGGGCCTGGCCGGATATGCCCTCCGCTTCGGCGTCTTTGGCATGCTGTTCTCCTACGGCGCCCTGGCACTGGGGCTGGGAGCGCGTCACATGGTGGTGCACGTAGTTACCCACGGGGTAACCGGCGACCCCGCATCTGCGGCGGCCATGAATTCGCCCGACCTGGCCCTGGCCATTTATACCGCCGGCGCAGCTACATACATTGCCTTTCTTTCCGTATCTTCCCTGGCCGGCTTGTTGCTTGGCTTCGGGCTGGCCGCCCACTTCGCGACATTGAGCATTTACAAGCTGGCAGCCTACGGCTGTGCCCTTGTGGGTGTCGGGGGGCTGGCCAACCTGCTGTTTACCCAGCACTTCCACGATGCGGGCCTGGCCCTTATGGCCGTAGTCAGCAGTATAGTGCTAATGGTGGGAGCGCTTTGGCTGATAGTTCTGGGCATTGGATTTTGCAAGGGCATCCCCGAGCTGGAAGCCGAGAAGCCCGCCGAACCGGTCGGCGTGTAGCGGGGATAACCATAGAAAGCAAACCATAGGGGCGGGTCATTTCTAACCCGCCCCTTTCCTGTTGATGAACCTGCGTCCGCCGCGGCGGATTCGTGGATTTTCCTTCGTTTGCGCCTCTTCGTGTTCCTGCGCGGCTGAACCTCCCCTACTGATGGAACAGGTTCAGCGCCGAGCCCAGCTTGAACCAGGCTATCTGCGATTCCCCGTAGGAGTGGTTCAGCATCAGGGTTTCGCTGGTGCCGTCGCCGTGCTGGACCCGGCACTCCACCGGCTTGCCCGGGGCCAGGTCGTTCAGGCCCACCAGGCTGATGCGGTCGTCCTCCTGAATCCGGTCGTAGTCGGCGGGGTCCGGGAAGGTGAGGGCCAGGAGACCCTGCTTCTTCAGGTTGCTCTCGTGGATGCGGGCAAAGCTGCGGACGATGACCGCCGCGCCGCCCAGCAGGCGGGGAGAGAGGGCGGCGTGCTCGCGGCTGCTGCCCTCGCCGTAGTTGGAGTCGCCGACCACCACCCACTTGATTCCCTGGGCCTGGTAGTCCCGGGCGATGCGGGAGAATCCCGCGCCCTCCTCGCCGGTAACCACGTTCTTGCCCTTGCCGGCCTCGCCGGTGTAGGCGTTGATGGCGCCCATGAACATGTTGTCGCTGAACCGGTCCAGGTGGCCCCGGTACCGTAGCCACACCCCGGCAGGGGAGATGGAGTCGGTGGTAGTCTTGCCCTGGGCCTTCACCAACACCGGCATGTCCTCGAAGTCTCCGCCATCCCAGGGAGACCAGGGATTCAGTAGCTGGATGCGCTCGCTGTCCGGCGCCACCGTCAGCTCGATGTCGGTACCGTTTTCCGGCGGGTCCTCGTAGGAGGAGGAGCCCCGGTCAAAGTCCGCTTCGGGAACGTCCGGGGCCGCCTTGGGAGGCTCCAGCCGGAACTCCTGGCCGTCGGCGCCGGTGAGGGTGTCGGTCAGCGGATTGAAGGAGAGACGTCCCGCCAGGGCCAGCGCGGTTACGATCTCCGGGCTGCCGATGATGTTCATTGTGGAGGCCTCGCCGTCGTTGCGGGCGGGGAAGTTGCGGTTGTAGGAGGTGACGATGGTGTTGGGGCGGCCTACCGGGTCGCCGACCCGCCGCCACTGGCCGATGCAGGGGCCGCAGGCGTTGGCCAGCACCGCGGCGTTGATGTCACGCAGGGACTGCATCTGCCCGTCCCGCTCGATGGTGGCCCGCACCTGCTCGGAACCGGGGGTGACCATGAAGGGCACCGCCGCCGACAGGCCGTGGGCCTTGGCCTGTTCCGCCACGTCGGCGGAACGGCTCATGTCCTCGTAGGAGGAGTTGGTGCAGCTGCCGATGAGAGCCGAAGAAATTTCGTCCACCAGGCCCGGGTCTTCCTGCAACTCCTGGACCATGCGGGAAATGGGCCGGGCCCGGTCCGGCGAGTGGGGGCCGACAAGGTGGGGCTCAAGCTCCGACAGGTTGATCTCAACGACCTGGTCATAGTATGCCGAGGGGTTTTCGTAGACCTCGGGGTCGGCAGTCAGCAAGTGCTTGTACTGTTCGGCCAGCTCCACGAGTTCGCCCCGGTTGGTGGCCCGCAGGTAACGGGCCATGGACTCGTCGTAGGGGAAGGTGGAGGACGTGGCGCCCAGTTCCGCGCCCATGTTGCAGATGGTGCCCTTGCCAGTGGCGCTAATGCTGGCGGCGCCGGGGCCGAAGTACTCGATGATGCAGTTGGTGCCGCCGGACACGGTCAGGTAGCCAGCCAGGTAGAGAATGATGTCCTTGGGAGCCGTCCAGCCGCCCAACTCGCCGGTGAGATGCACGCCGATGAAGCGGGGGTACAGAACCTCCCAGGGCAGCCCGGCCATAACCTCCACGGCGTCGGCGCCGCCCACGCCCACGGAGATGGAACCCAGGCCGCCGCCGTTGGGAGTGTGGGAGTCGGTGCCGATCATCAACTGGGCCGGATAGGCGTAGTTCTCCAGGGCCACCTGGTGAATGATGCCGGCGCCGGGACCCCAGAAGCCCACGCCGTACTTGGCGGCGGCAGTGCGCAGGAAGTTATAGACCTCGCTGTTCTCGCCCAGGGACTCTTGCAGGTCCTGGGCGCCCTCCACCCGCGCCTGGATCAGGTGGTCGCAGTGGACCGAGGTGGGAACGGCGGTGGTGGAGCGAAGGGTCTGCATGAACTGGAGCATGGCCGTCTGGCCCAGCACGTCCTGCAGAATGACCCGGTCAGGCCGGAGGTTGACATAGGTCTCGCCCCGAACCATCCCCGTCTCGGCGGGATTGTCCAGATGGGAAAGCAGTATCTTGTCGGCCAGGGTCAGCGGCCGGTTCTGGAACTGCCGGACCGTGGTCAGGTTACGGTCCAGTCTCTGGTAAACTTCGGAAACCAACTCCCTGGTAGGTGCAATCGTAGGCATGTCAGGTTCTCCCCAATCGATTTTCGATGTGAACTGGTTCCCGCCCGCTCCTCCCCGCGCGCACGCGATCGGGCGGGAACATTGGCGGTAGTCTAAAATTATACGGCTTCACTGTCAATTGGGGTGAGCCCGTCGGTGGCGGTCCTGATTGGGTGATATGGGTGGTGGTTCGTTACGCTTGCGAACCTTTGGCCGCCCTTGCAGGCAATGCGAAAGCTTTGGTACCGATGCCATCCCGTTGGCGGAAAGGCACGGTGCATCGACGCGTTACTGATTGTCTGGCGGTTAGCGGGGATTGTCCGCAACGTGATCACTTGGTATTGATCACTTGGTATTACTGTTGGGGCAGAAGTTCGACCACCCTGGCCGCGATGCAAAGCGACAATTCCGTTGTTTTAATAGCCAGAGAGTTTCAGTTGGTGGCGGGAGCGCTGCCGGGGCTACTGGTATGGCAAATGAGCCAATAACAGGTGATCAGACGGGCGAAACTAACCGATATCCTGCCGTAAAACGGCATATGCGCCCTTGCTCGGCGGGCTATAATCGGGGAAAGCTGGTCAAGGGAAATGACCCGTCATTCAGATATATGGGGGCTGCTACCCCACAACGCTATGCCTGAAAAGCCGTATTGCCAGGTAATTTCCCTCGGCACAGTTGAATACCGGCGCGCCTGGCGGTTGCAGACCGAGCTGGTGGACGGCGTCCACGACGGCCGGCAGCCGAATACGCTGCTGTTGCTGGAACACCCCCCCGTCTACACCCGCGGCAGGCTTTCCAGGGACGAACACATTCCCTTTACGCCTCGGGAGCTGCGGGAACAGGGGATAGAGGTGGTGGAAACGGACCGGGGCGGCCAGGTTACCTATCACGGCCCGGGCCAACTGGTGGCCTATCCCATCGTCAGCCTTAGGGAATGGGGCGGCCCGCTAAAGTATGTACGCACCCTGGAACAGGTAATCATCAACTCCCTGGCCTACTTTGGCATTGCGGCCGGCGTGGAACCGGGCCGGACGGGCGTGTGGGTGGGCGATGCCAAGATTGCCGCCATTGGGGTGAAGATCAGCCGGGGCATTGCCCACCACGGCTTTGCTATCAACGTCAACCCCGACCTGTCCAAATTTGCCCAGATAGTCCCCTGCGGCATAACCGATCGAGGCGTAACGTCCATGGCCCCGTTTATGGAGAGAGCAAACCGGCCGCTGCCAGACATGACACAGGTTCACGGCGCCGTAGTCCGCAGCTTCGGATCAGGAATGGGGTACAGGATTGGGTGTATAGAGTCGATTGCTGCTGAGCGCATGTTGGAGCGGGACTGACGCGGACCTTGTTTAATGACTCTTCGGCGAATGAGTTTGCCGCAGCTTTCGTTTTGAGCTCCGCAGGGCGACCACAACCAACCACGACCCCTGACGTTCTTAGATTTGCTGCCGGCGGATTCCTGGAGGTGACAACCATCAGCGCAAGCCCCTCCATGAGGACGGTTCGGGATACCGGCTGCTTACCGAATCACGGGCTGCCCCTGTGTCACGCCGGGGCAGCCCGTACTATCGAACGAACTATTCCGGCCTGGTCCTAATAAATCGTGCCACCTCCCGGCGCCGAGCCGCCGTTGACAAGGATAGGAGCTACTCTATAATTCAGGCACTATGCGACTGGGCAGCGCGGAAATAAGCATCGTCAGCGATGGGGTGTTTCGAGTTGACGGGGGCGCAGTTTTCGGCGTTGTTCCAAAGACCATCTGGAGTGAGCTGCGCCAGCCCGACCGGAAGAATCGGGTGGAACTGGGCCTTAACTGCATGCTGATCCGGTCAGGGGATAAATGCGTGCTGGTGGATACCGGCATAGGTACCAAGCCGGACCGGAATATGCGGGCGAATTACGGTATGCGGGCCGGCAAGCTGGTGGAGAACCTGGCCCTGCAAGGAGTGCGCCCGGAAGACGTTGACCTGGTGATCCTCACCCACCTTCATTTTGACCACGCCGGAGGCTGCACCCGCTACGGCCGAGGTGGGTCAGCTGCCACTCCGGTATTCCCCAAAGCTACCCACCTGGTCCAGCGGGCCGACTGGGAGGAAGCCAGCACAACCAATGAACGTACCCGCGCTGCCTACAATCCGCACGACTTCGCGCCCCTGGAACAATCGGGGCAACTGGAACTGCTGGACGGCGATACGGAAGTCCTGCCCGGCCTGTGGGCGCGGCGCACCGGCGGCCATACGGCTGGCCACCAGTACACTTTCCTGGAGTCGGAAGGAGAGCGGGCCGCCTGCTTCGGCGACGTGCTGCCCACGCCGGATCATCTGCCGCTTAACTACCTGACCTCCTTTGACCTGTATCCCCAGGAATCGGTGACGGCCAAGCGGACGCTGCTGGAAGAGGCGGAGAGGAATAACTGGCTGCTGGTGTTCGGCCACGCGGTGGATACCGTGGCGGGGCGCCTGACCCGCAATGAAGCCGGCCGACTGACGCTGGCGCCCGAGGAGATCGAATAACCGCTGGATTACCGCTGCCCGAACCCGAGGTGAACCCTTGACCAGTTCCGCACCCTATTGTGTCTTTTGTGAAATAGTGGCCGGCCGCGAACCGGCCCGCATCCGTTACGTAGACGAGGACATCATCGTCATCGTCAACCGCCTTACCTGGGTGCCGGTGATGTTGCTGGCCATGCCCAAGCGGCACATGAGCCAGCTGGACATGTGGAGCAGCGGCATCATGGAGCGGCTGGGCACTATCGCGGTGGACCTGGGGTGCATGTTCTGTCCCAACGGGTTCCGCATCCTGTCCAACTTCGGCTACGACGGCCTGCAAAGCCAGAGCCACGGGCACATCCACATCATTGGCGGAACGTATTTGGGGCACTACGCATGAATAAACCCCTGTGAAACTCCTGCGTCTCTGCGTCTCTTTGTGTGGAAACGCCTATTCACAAAGAGACGCAGAGACGCAGAGACGCAGAGGATTAAGGAGAATTATCGAAAATGGCAGAAACCGTCCTGTACGAAAAGACCGAGAACATCGTAACCATTACCCTGAACCGACCCGATTCGCTGAACTCCATCAACCGGCAGCTACGGGCGGATTTGGCGGAGGCTATTACCACCTTTGACGGCGATTCCGACGCCCGGGTGGCCATTGTTACCGGCGCGGGGCGGGCCTTCTGCGCGGGGCGGGACCTGAAGGAACGGGCCGGTGACAATGCCGACGGGCGACAGGCCCGGGCGGCGGACAGCATGTATCCCGACCGGCCCTACATGTGGCCCCAGACGTGGAAGCCCATCATCGCCGCCATCAACGGGTTTGCCCTGGCCGGGGGGTGGTCCATCGCCCAGATGTGCGACCTGCGCATCGCCTCGGAGGACGCAAAGCTGGGGATTACCGAGACCAAGTGGAGCCTGCTGCCTCCCTTCGGGACCATTCTGCCCAAGCAGATCGGCCTGGCCGCCACCCTGGAACTGTGCCTGACCGCCCAGTCGGTAACCGCCCAACGGGCCTACGACATGGGTTTCCTCAACAAGGTGGTGCCAGGGGACCAGTTGATGGAGGAGGCCATGACCATGGCGGCGCAGATTGCAGAGAACGCGCCCCTGGCGGTGCAGTACTTCAAGGAGCTGGCCTACCGGGGCCTGAATATGTCCACCCAGGACATTTCAGCCCTGACCTATCACATGTACGACCGGCTGCTGACTACCGAGGACTCGAAGGAGGGGCCGCGGGCCTTTGCGGAGAAGCGGAAGCCGAACTGGCAGGGGAGGTAGGGGGAAAGCACGGAAGGACGCTTGTATTGTTTCCTTTTCCCCTTCGACAGTCATTCCCGCACCTCCGCGCTCTGGATCTCTTTGTGAAGAATCCCTGACAGGAATCCTGGTATGAGCTATAGGTTCGCGCTATGGTAAACTACGCCATAGCTAAAAACGGAGGACAAGACCATGACTACGCAGGTTCAACCCCAGAGCAAGACCGTAACCGCCAACGGGCATACCCTGCACTACCTGGACTGGGGCAACGTGGGGAAGCCGGTAGCGCTGTTGGTACACGGGCTGCGCGGCCATGCCCATTCCTGGGACGACGTTTCGGCGGCCCTGTGCGACGATTTCCACGTGCTGGCCCTGGACCAACGGGGCCGGGGCGACAGCGACTGGGCCAGGGACGGGGACTACACCACCAACGCCTACGTGGACGACCTGGCCGGGTTCGTCGAGGCCCTGGGACTGGACAAGTTCATTCTGGTGGGCCACTCCATGGGCGGGCGCAACAGCATGGCCTTCGGCGGCAGGTACACGGAGAAGCTGGAAAAGCTGGTCATCGTGGACGTGGGGCCGGCCCTGGACAGCCGGGGGAGCAACCGCATTTCCGAGGAAATCCGCAACGTGCCTGAGGAGTTTGACTCTTTCGAGGACGTTTTCAATTACCAGAATGCCCAGAACCGCTTTGCATCGGAAGAAGTGATGCGCCGCCGCGTCTTCTACTCGACGAAGGAACTGCCCAACGGCAAGATTGGCTGGAAGTATGACATTCTCATTCGGGAGCAGCGCCGGAACAACACCGTGCCGCCTTCGGATGATTTGTGGCCCTCTCTGCCCAACATTACCTGTCCGACCCTGATCGTCCGGGGCGTGCATACGGATATCCTGGCCTCCGACGTGGCGGAGCGGATGCTGGAAACGCTGCCGGACTCGCGGATGGTGGAAATCGAGCAGGCCGGCCACATGGTGTTTGAGGACAACCCCGGAGACTTCATTTCGGCGGTCAAGGGGTTCCTGGGTTAAACCTTTGTGTATCGCTTGACAAGGTAGCTGGTATCTGACGCTACAATAGGAGTGGGAAACGCTTTCCCGCTCCTACTTTTTGCCATTCAAATCGAGGCTGACCATGTTTTTCGTACCCAAGGTAATGAGCACCCAGCACCCGGACAACGCCACGCCCTCGCCCTTTGCCGACGGGGCGGGAGTCACCCGGGGAGATGGGGAGGTGCAGGAGGCCGCCCACATCTTTGCCCTGGGCTGCAACGAACAGATGTGGGACTCGGAGGGCAAGGATGCCGACAACCAGGTGGTCCGCAAGCTGCTCACGGGCTACCCGGAGTTCTTCCAGGACCAGCGCCGCCTGGGGCAGGACGTGGTGCTGACGCTGCGGGTGCCCAACCCGGGCATCGAGCGGGACATGCGCAAGTCCATGGTGGAAGCGCTGCAGAGCGTCCCCTCGGCGTGGGACATGGCCCGCAACTTTTATGGCGACGGAGACGATGCCACCGCGCCCATCCAGGAGGTGATCCTGCCCTTCACCACCTCGGCGGAAGAACTGGCTCTGGTGGAGGCCTACTACCGGCACATTATCGTGGGGCAGGAAGCCCATACCCTGCTGGGCAACCGGTTGGTGAAGGACTGGGTGGGGGAGTTCTACCCCAAGCAGCTGCGGGTGATACCCCTCATAGAAGACATGGAAAACCTCTTCTACTGCGACCTCATCGTTGAGGAGTACCTGCGGGGACGGGATCTGCCGGCCCAGCGGGTGTTCCTGGCCCGCAGCGACCCGGCCCTGAACTATGGCATTGTAGGGGCTGAACTGGTGCTGAAGGTGGGCCTCTCCCGCCTTTACGACCTGGAAAAGCGGGTGGGAATCCCTCTGTATCCCATCATAGGCGCCGGCTCAGTGCCCTTCCGCGGCCACCTGACGCCGGTGAACATTGAGCGCGCCCTGGTGGAATATCCCAGCGCCCATACTTTTACCGTACAATCCGCTTTCAAGTACGACTATGACAATGAAACGGTAAGGGAGGGTATAGCCCGGCTGCGGGCACACGAACGGCGGGAACCGGCAGATATAGACCAGGAAAGGGCCCGGGCCATCATTGACAAGACCACTGCCGAATACCAGGACCAGGTACGGCGCCTGATTAACATCATCAGCGCCGCCTCGCGCCACGTGCCCCGCCGCCGGGACCGCAAGCTCCACGTGGGCCTGTTTGGCTACGGGCGCACCCTGGACGGGGTGGGAGACGAGGTGACCCTGCCCCGGGCCATCGGTTTCGCCGCCTCGATGTACTCCATTGGAATACCTCCCGAACTTCTCGGGTTGACCGCCTTGGACAAGGACGACCTGGCCTTCGTGCGGGAGGTATATCCCAGCCTGGACGGGGACCTGCGGGCCGCCCTGCGGTTCACCAACGAACGCCAGGTGAAGGAGCTGCTGGGCGACGATTACCTGGCCCTGGTGGCCCAGTTCACCGACGAGATAGACCGGGTCCACGAGGGGCTGACCAGCGCTATCCGGGCCGGCCTGGACACCCACACCCATGTTGACATTTCCCACTACGTGGGCGAGGCAGGGCGGCTGCGGCGGTTCCTGGGATAGCAGCGGAGCCGGGCCGGTTGCTTGTGGCCGTCGGTTAGGCCGACCTCGCCCGTCATGCCCCCTTGCAGAGGAACTCCACCACCACGTTCTCGGTCGGCGGCGGCCCATCGTCGGGTTCGGTCATGTCCCGGTCGAAGACCCTTACCGGCGAGTTGCCGGCCAGGTCCTCCAGTTGCCGATCCACCACCAGTTGGTGGGCCCCCTCCGCCCAGGGTTTCGACGGTGTGAAAATCCAGCTTTCCTCTCCTGGTCCGCTTCTTCCGTGGCCGTCCACTACCGTACCAAGCGGCCCGTTGACCCAGATACACCGCTGGAGCAGGGCGTAGTCCAGGGGCCGCTCAAACTCTACCTGCAAGGGATCCAAAGAGCCGGGGGCGGGGACGGTCAAGCGCCATTTGCGGGGGTCAATGCGCTCCCGCACCTCGGGCCCAACCTCGTACCGCCGTTCAGCCCCGGTCCGCAGAGGGCGGCCCCTGGCGTCGCGAAGGGAAGGGTCTATGAACAGCCAGAATGGGACGCCTTCTATCAGCGGGTAGCCGGCTTCCATATTGGGCACGAGGCCGTGCTTGATCCGGGCCGGGTCCAGGAGCAGGGTCATCCGTTGGCGCGTGGGGTCCCACAGTTCCGGGTCCATCGGCACGAACACACCCTCCAACGGTTCAGCCGTGTCGTCGCGGCAAACCCTGATAGCCCGCTGTGCCCGGCCTTCACTCATGGGTTCGGAGAACTGGACGTAGATTTTCAGGAGATTGACCGGGACTGTGGCAACGTCGGGGTGGATGGCGGATACGATGGCGGAAGGCTCGGCCGCTTCCGCGGGACGCCGGATGTGGAAGATGGCGGAGTCGTTATCCGTACCGCCGGTCGGCGCGGTTCGCGCCACCAGCGAATAGCTTGCCCCGGCCACGAAGGGGAAGCGGGGGGTAAAGAAAAGGGCGTCGCCGGAAACCTCGAAACGGCCGGCAACGGGAGGGACGGTGTTAACGTCTCTTCCCGATTCCAGGGCCTCGGTGGTTAGAAGGGCGAACCGCCGGCTGACATCGCCAGCGTCCGGCCCGCCCAAGTCGGCTGGGACCGCGCGGTCCCAGCCGACGATCTTCAGCGTTGCCTTGCCGTTGCGCTCGCACCAAGCCAGGTTAATACCGGCGGGTGGTTCTTCCCCAGGACCCTGCCTCACAGGTCTCCGACGCCGTAGGTGTGCAGGTGGACGTTCCCATCCGCGTCCTGCTGGAGCATCAGCACGTTGTCCCCGTCCAGGTTGGCCATCCGGCGGACACCCTCGTGGGGCAGAAGCTGGCGCGGAACGCCCACACCGGGCGTAACTGGGTCCGCGGGATTGTTGTCCAGGGAATCGTCGGGCACCGTCAGCGGCCCCTGCTGGTCAATGTCCACGCAGGAAATCTTGATCAGCGGATGGCGGTCATTGGCCACCAGCAGGTATTCCTCGTTGCCCTGCTCGAAGGAGACCAGGTCCAGCGGGCGGTTGTGGGCGCCCAGTTCGGCGACGGTCTTGCCGTGGGCCAGTTCCCCGGGCGCGAAGTCGCTTACCGTGAACTGCACCACGGGCGTGCAGGTGTAGCTGGCCAGGATGCTGTTGTTGCCCTGGTAGGGGACGAAGGCCCGAATGGGGGCGGCCGTCTCGTAGCGGCCGTGGGAAACGTGGAAAATCTCCAGGGAATTGGCGTTGGTATCGCCGGTGAAGGGGAAGGGAATACGCCGCAGGGTGGACGAGAATTCCTCGTTGGAGGTACCGGCCACCACCAGCAGGCCGTCCACGTAAGACATATCGGTAACGGTTACCGTGCGCAGCTTAACCCGGGTTACCTCGCGGGGGTCGTCTTCATCCGCCGCGTCCTCGATGTCCGACTTGGAGAAAGCGATGTCCTCCAGGGCCACGTCGGAAATGGCGCCGCTGGCGTCTATCCGTGCAATGACCGGTACTGCCGCGTCGCCGCTGCCCCGCATCACCGAAAGGTAGGCATTCCTGGAATGGGGGTGGACTGCCAGGTCCCGAATCTCCACGTCCTCCCGGGAACAGCCCAGGTAGGCCGCCAGGGAGCCGTCCAGGTTATCCAGGTCAATGGCCCTTGCCTGGCCCGACGTTGCCGAATCGCCAACGTCAATGGCGTAAATGGCGGCGCCAACGTTGTCCCCCACGAACAGAACACCCTCGGGACCGAAGGCCAGGGGGCCAACCGATTTGATACCGGGGGAACCTGCCGCCAGGCCGAGATGCTCCAGTGTCGTCGCTTGATCTACCATCATATCCTCCCTTGCTTTACCCGTATTGTACAGGTTGAATCGGGATTTCACGCCGTAATCCACAGATTTGTGTGCCCATATTGGCACTTATCGTTGGAAGTGTAGCATTTGATACCGGAGCGCGCCACTACTTTGGTTCAGTAGGGGATTTTTTGATTTTCGTCCCATTTTGTTTCATTTTGTCGCATTCTAGACGAGCCCTCACCTCCGGCCTCTCTCCCGGAGAGAGAGGCGGGATGGCTAGACCGCAACATTGACGTGGGTGGGGGGGTTACAACCCCATGCCGATAGTAAACCTGGTTGGGCCAGGGCAGACCTACGTGCCTGTCACTGCCGCTGATGGGTTGGCGGTGGACGCATAGCCGTGCGCCCGAAGGTTGAACGATGGTTGCAACTGAGTCATGGTTTTATGGTGGAGGGATGTTATGCGAAGTGGCAAGGGGAGAAAGACAGTTGGCAGCGTTCCAATTCAGGTTATTTCTCATTCTTGTGGGATTTCAACGGGTTGCCAGGGCGGGTTTGAAGCCCGTCCCTACGAGTCTATACCACCAAAATTGGAACGCTACGCGCCGTATTTGCAGGGTGGCGGCACATCCCCAAAAGTGGTATCTTGAACCCTACCAAGCAACACACGAAATGGGAGGAGTGACATGCCCCAGATCAAGCACATTGCCATTGCCACCAACGACGCCGAAAAGACGGCGAAGTTCTATTCCGAAGTGTTCGGCCTCAGGCAGGTTGCCAAGCTGGACAGTGGGAACGCCCTGGGCTACATGCTCAGCGACGGCAACGTAAACATGGCCATCCTGGACTTCCAGAACGATGCCGTGGCCGGCGAGCGGGGCAAGGAATGGGAAGGCATCCACCACATCGGATTCGAGGTCGAGAGCCTGGAGGAGATCGAGGCCCGCCTGCTGGCCGCCGGTTCCGATGAAATGAAGTCGGTCAACGAAGCCCTCCACGCCGGAAACACCGGCCCCCGCCACCAGAACGTGGAAACCAAGTACGAGGGCCCCAACGGCGAGATGATTGACGTTTCCCAGGTAGGCTGGGTGGGGACGCGGGGGTTAGACTAGGGTTGACAGCAAGATATCCCTAACTCTGGCAACTGGAGACCCGGCAGGGCTAATCCCGCCGGGTCTATTTAGTTCAGTACTTGTTCCGCACGAGTCCGACCCAAAGTGAGTCAACCGGCAATGCTCAGAGCAACTCGCCAAGGACCGTTTCGGCGTTAACGGCGGGTATGGGAGACCGTTCGTAATCCCTCAGGTTCCTGGTTACGATGGGCCTGGCGCCGCTGGCCCTGGCAGCAGCCACCTGCATCGCGTCCTCAAAGTCGGTCATAGGAAGCTGTAAGGCATAACGGATTCCCTGAGTGTCGGTGGTTGCCACGGATACGAACCGGATGAGGTCGAGGATGAGATCTCGGGTGTCTGCTCCGCCCCGGGCAGGCCTCATAAGGTAGTAAAGGTTGGCAACGGTATGCCAGGCAATAGAGGCGTCTTCGGCTCCCCTTTCAATTAGGTTGAGAAGGTCTGATGCTGCTTCCGAATAAGGCATCCGGTCAAGAGCAATGTCAAGGAGGACATCAGTATCCAGAAGAATCATGTAAGGTATTTGTTGATCAGAGCGTCATAGCGGTCATCATTTTCGCGCTCCGCCATCTCGAACCTGCCCCTCCACCTGGTAGAGAAGGTGGGAGTCTCCTCACTGGTAAGTTCTCGTAAGGCGTGCTCAATGAGCGCCGAGAGAGAGATGCCCTTAGCTGCGGCATACTGCCTTGCCACCGGCAGCAAGTCAGCATCCACTGTGATGGTGAGCTTATGTTTCATGGCGTCTACTAATCCAGGAAGTTCGGATTGGTTATCCAGGCAATAGAGTTTCCGACAACATTGCATTCAAGGAGATTGTTCTACTACTACTTACATTGTAGAAATGCCCACCGTCTCTTGCCCGCCCAATAATCTCCACCGCCGAAGGAATAATCGCCAACTGCGTCTCCCCGTCCCACCAGCGATAGTCGCCTATCTCCTCCCGCAATAGCTCTATTTCACCCTCTGCCTCCAGGTGGCAGACGTGGTGGCGCTGGCTGGGGCTTTCGTAGCGGAAAAGATAGGTGGCGGAGGTGGCGACCAGCTTTGTTTCCTCATGCAGTTCCCGGGTGGCGGCGGTTAGGGCGTCCTCGCCTTTCTTCATCCCACCGCCGGGGAGGCTCCAGTGTTTCGCGCCGCGCTCTCGCACCAGCAGTAACCGCCCTTCCCTGAGCACCAGGGCGGTGGCCCGGTTGCGCTTCTTTCTGGCCTGCTTCTCAACCATTAGTTTATTCAAACATGGATGGAAAGGATGAGCAGGCGATGAGTTCCAGATAGAAACCTAAAGTCATCACCCTCATCCTGGCCTTCCCCCGTCAAGGGGGAAGGGACTTATTCAAAGGCGCTCTAGGCCGGCACAAAGGCCAGGGTCGGCCGCTCTTTGTCCTGGTCTTCCACCTGCAGCGTCAGCGCTATTCCGGTGGCTATGTTCTGGGGGTTGGCGGCATCCACGCCCAAGATAAGGGCGCTGATGCGCGGCCCTTCTTCCAGGGTAACTATGCCGGAGCAGTAGGGATTGTTGCGGCCGAACCCCTTCTCTCCCATGGCGTTGGGCACCACGGATATGCAGGTGAAGGCACTCAATTGCCCCCGTCCGCTGAAGGCGAACCATTCAACGTCCCGGCTGTGACATTCCTGGCACATAGGGCGGGCCTCCGCCGACAGCTTGCCGCAGGCCCGGCACCGTATCCCCATTAACTGCCCTTCCTTGAGGTAGGCGAAAAAGGAGGCGGCATTGAAGGCTCGCGTTTCGGTGGTCATCCCCCTACCCCCTCCGCAGGATGTTGACGACACAGGTGCCGCCGGTGCCGCCCACGTTGTGGGTCAATCCCAGTTCCAGGTCGGGGTTGGGCAATTGACGAGGACCGGCCTCGCCCCGCAACTGCTGGAAAGTCTCAATCACCTGGGCCACGCCCGATGCCCCCACCGGGTGGCCCTTGGCCTTGAGGCCGCCGGAGGTGTTGACGGGCCGGTCTCCCGTCCGGGCGGTTCGCCCCTCGTCCACAGCCCGGGGCCCTTCGCCCGGCTCGAAGAAACCCAGGTCTTCCGTCGCGATGATTTCAGCAATGGTGAAACAGTCGTGGACCTCGGCTACCTGGATATCCTGCGGCGCTACCCCCGCCATGGCGTAGGCCTGGGCTGCCGCTTCCCGCGCTGCCGACAGCGAGGTCAGTTCCTCCGCGTCGTGCAGGGGCCGCCCCGATGCCTGGCCCGTGCCGACAATATGTACCGGCTTGTCGGTAAAGTTGGTAGCGATTTCCGAGGACACCAGCAGCACGCAGGACGCCCCGTCGGTGATAGGAGCGCAGTCGTACAGGCGCAGGGGCCAGGCAATCCACGGGTTGGCCCTGGTGTCGTTGAGGAAATCCATCTCGTCCCGCCAGTCAGGGACAGGCTGGCCCTGCTGTTCGGCGCGGGCCTTGCGCCGTTCCATCATGTCCAGCAGGGTGGTGTTGAACTGGGCCTTGGGGTTGAGGGCGCCGTTGGTGTGGTTCTTGATGCCTACCTTTGCCAGATGGGCCAGGCTGGTCTCGTAGCGGTCCATGTGGGCCTTGGCCAGGGCGCCGTAGATGCCCGGGAAGGTCAGCCCCGCCGGCACTTCGTAGAGTCCGTCGGCGGCCGAGGCCAGCACGTCGGTTACCCCCTCGGTGGGGAGGTCGGTCATCTTCTCAACGCCTCCCACCAGCACCACGTCGTACATGCCCGAGGCGATGGCCATGATGCCCTCCCGCAGGGCGCTGCCGCTGCTGGCGCAGGCATTCTCGATGCGGGTGATGGGAGTGGGCGTCATCCCGAGCCAGTCGGCCAGGATGGGCGCGGTATGCCCTTGTCCCTCGAACAGGTCGGAGGAGTAGTTGCCGATGTAGCCGCACTCAATGTCCTCGACATCCATGCCCTGGTCCATGTGGTCCATCAGGTCCTGGAAAGCCTCGACGAACAGGTCACGGGTGGTCATATCGCGAAAGGCGCCAAAGCGGGAAAGCCCGGCGCCAACGATGGATACGGGGCGGCCCAACTGCCGCCGCCTGGCGGTGGAAAGCGTAGCTGCCATGGAAGATAGCCTCCAGGGGAGATTGTGCCTGCCATTATGGTGGGGGGAGGGAAGGGCGTCAATGTTGAGGGAAGGCCCTGCACTACGTCACCCAGTTCAAGGCCGCCCAGTTTGCCCGTCCTCCCCTCCTCCAATATACTGGGCGGCGCCGGGCGTCCCATCCCTCGCAGGCATTCCTCACCCTGGAGCAAGCGCCTTTGCAACCCCCTGAACCAACTCTTGCCCCCGACCGCTCCCACCTTGCCCTGGGCGGCAGGACCATCCTGCCAGGCCTGTCCGCCGGCCACGTGGTATATCACTGGATTGTGCAGAGCTTTGTGGTGCTGCTGCCGGAGATTCAGGCCGCCTTCAGCCTGTCAGCCGTTGGCGTGGGAGGACTGGTTACGGCGAGGGAAATTGCCGCCGGTATTGTCGCTCTCCCAGGGGGCGTGGCCACGGACATGGCGCGACGGTATTGGGGCCGGCTGCTGGTGGGCTGCCTGCTAGCCTCGGGCCTGGGCGCCATTGTCATGGGCGTTTCGCCGGTGTACCTGCTGCTGCTGGCGGGCATCGCCGTTCTGGCCGCGGCCCATTCCATCTGGCACCTGGCCGCTTCCGGCTCCCTCTCCTACCACTATGCCCAACGACGGGGCACGGCCCTGTCCCTTCACGGCGTTGGAGGGAGCATCGGCGACGTGGCCGGGCCCCTGGCCACCGGGGCGCTGCTGCTCTCTCTTACCTGGCGGGAGATAATCAATTCCTATGCGGCCGTGCCCCTGCTCCTGGGCCTGCTGGGCATCTGGGCCTTTCGCAATATCGGGCATACTTCCATGCCAACCGCATCGACCGACGTGTCGGGGAGGGTCCGGGTCACACGCGCATTGCTGAGGAGTCCCGTCATGTGGGGCCTGACCGCGGTACGGGGTTTCAGGTCCATGGCCCTGGTGGCCCTGGTCACCATCCTCCCCCTCTACCTGAGCAACGACCTGGGTATGAGCGAATGGAGCCGGGGCTTTCACATTGGCCTGCTGATCGCTGTTGGCCTGGTGGCCAAAACGGGGGCCGGGTATCTGTCAGACCGGTGGGGCCGCAAGCAGGTGCTGGTCCCGGGCCTGGTCTGGTCCTGCCTGGTTGCCCTGGGTCTGACGGCATTTGATGCGGGGATAACGCTGACCGTTACAATCGCTTTGCTGGGACTTTTCCTTTACCCCGACCAGCCCATTCTCACCGCCACAATCTACGACACCCTGGGCCGGGAGGTAGCGACCAGCGGCCTGGGTGTGGTGGCCTTCGCCAGCTTCCTTATGGCAGCCGCCTCGCCGGTAATCGCGGGGGCGCTGTACGAGACTATGGGATTTGACGCAGCCGTATGGTACATCGGCGCGCTGTTTGCCCTGGCCGCAGCGGTGTTCGCCATCCTGCCGTTGCCCGGGGCAGAAGCCCAGGGCTGAACTGGCGGTAGCTCTATTGCGGTAAGAGGCGGACCGAGGGTCGTATCAGAGGTTAAACCCCGGATCGTCTGCGACCTCACTTTGTTTTGCGGCTTAAAGCTTCCCCTTAGACCGTAGAAAGCTCGTCTCCGAAGAAGTGCAGCAGGCTGTTAACCGGCCCGCCGGCCATTTGACCCAACCCGCACAGGGAGGCGGCTCCGACGATTTCCGACAGGTACCGCAGGTCTTCCACGTCGCTGGCAGGATTGCCGCCAGCCGCCAGCCGGTCCAGGGCCGCCACTATGCGGGGCGTACCCTCGCGACAGGGAGTGCATTTGCCGCAGGACTCGGCGGCGTTGTAGGCGGCCAGCCGGCGGGCCACGTCAAGAGCGGAGACGGTAGAGTCCATCACCATAATTCCGCCAGCGCCCATTACCACCCCGGAAGGATGGAGCAACCCCGGCTTCAGTTCCAGGTCCAGTTCCGTTGGCGGCAGCACCCCGCTGGATGGCCCGCCCACGGCAACTACGCCGATTTCCCTGCCATCGGGAGGACCGCCGCCAATGTCGTGGATTACCTGCCGCAATGTAGTTCCCATGGGGACTTCGGCCAGGCCGGGGCGGCGGACTGACCCGCTCAGGCAGACCAGCTTGGTGCCGGGGGCAGATTCCAGGCCCACCTGCCCGTAACGGCCTGGGCCGCGCTGCAGGATGTAAGGTACGTTGGACAGGGTTTCTACGTTGTTGATAACCGTGGGCTGTCGGAACAGGCCAGATTCCACGGGAAAGGGAGGGCGCAGCCGGGGTTCCCGCCGCCTGCCCTCGATGGTGTTGAGCAGGGTGGTCTCCTCGCCGCAGACGTAGCCTCCCGCGCCCCGCCGGACTTCGACGTCGCAGGAAAAGCCGGAGTCCAGGATGTTGTCCCCCACCAGGCCGCTGCTCCTGGCCTGCTCCAGCGCAGCTCCAACTCTCTCAGCCGAAAGGTGGGCCTCAGCATTGAGGTAGATATAGCAGCGGGAGGCGCCTGTGGCATAAGCGGCTATCAGGGAGCCTTCCAGCAGGCGGTGGGGCAAGCCCTCCATAATATGGCGGTCTTTGAAGAGTCCCGGCTCACCCTCCTCTGCGTTGACCACCAAGACCCTGGGACCGGGGAAGGAACGGGCCCCCTGCCACTTCCGAGCGGGGGGGAAGTAGGCGCCGCCCCGACCCTGCAGCCCGGATTCCAGCACGCGGTCAATGACGTCCTCCGGAGAGCCGGACAGACCCTCCGCCAGGCTGGCGTACCCGCCCACGGTTACGTAATCGTCCACGTTGGCGGGTTCAAGCTGGCCGCACCAGGACATTACCTGCAGGTGCTGGGGAGTGAAAAAGTCCTCCAGCGCCGGGGTGGGCCGGACAATCTCGCCGTCGCCCAGGGCCGCGACAATCTCGGGAACGTCGCCGACGGAAACGCTGCTGTAGTGGCGGGTGCGGCCGTCGGGCTCATTGACCACGACCTGGGGAGCGGCAAAGCAGGCGCCGTCGCAGCCGGTGGTGACCAGGTAGGCGTTGTTGTGAGATGCCAGCGTTTCACCCAGGCACTGGGCCACCGCCTCGGCGCCCAGTGCCTGGCTGCACTGCCCCACCTGTACCATAACCCGCGTTTGGCCGGACACGGGGCCAAGGCTCCTTTGAAGAGCCCTGCTTTTCAGTTCAGCGAAAGTCATGCGGGTATCACTCCTCCAGCAGGGAGACCACCTGACCGGCGCGGGCTCGGCCCAGCCACGCCCCGTCCACCTCAGCCAGGGGAGCCAGGGGGCAGCGGTAGGCGCAGGGAGTCTCCTCCAAGGTTACCCGGCCGTCCTCGGTAGCCTCATCCGCCGCTACTCCCAGGGCACGGGACAGGTCAGCCAGCAGTTCCCGGCCGCCGCCATGCCAGCAGCTGAGGCCGGAGCAAACACGGACCAGGTGTGGGGCGGGCGCCTGAATGCGGAGTTCGGTGTAGCTGGTGGCGGCACCGTAGACCACGCTGGCGGGCGTGCGCAGGTGCCAGGCCACCACCTGCAGCGCCCATTCGGGCAGGTGGCCCAACTCTTCCTGCAGGAAGTGCAGGGCCGGCAGCAGGTAGGTGCGGTGCGGGGGAAATTTCCGGCGGAGCAGGGGCCTGAGTTCTTCCCGTTCCATCACTGTTCCAAGCCTGGTGGGCTGGTGTTGAAAGCAGTTGGTCGGCGGCTATTGCTGGTCGGGTTCAGGAGGAGGGACTCGAAACATAACGTTCCCATCCTCGTCGTGGGAGTGGGACATTACAGCCTGGTGAAGGCTCCTGATCTGTTCACGGGTCCGTCCCGCCTCTGACCGGATAAGACTCTCAATGTTACGAGACCTTTCTTCAGCGAGTTCCTCGTTGCGTCGGAACCTCTCTTCGGCAAGCTCCTCGCTACGCCGGATGAGATTCTCGTTGTTGCGGATGAGTTCCTCGCTATGGCGAAACTGTTCCTGGTTTAGGGTCTCGTGCTGGCCGATGCGGTCATGGACTCGCTGTACCTCTAGCTTCATCTCAAGGACAATTCGAGCGGTAGCCTCAGATAGCTTGCCGATTCGATATATTGCGGTAGCAGCCAGACCTATAACGGCGATTATTGTAGCAATATTTCCAGCAGCGGCAGTGAGTTCAACTGGGGACATGAGAGGAACCTCACCCCAGGGTTTGGCGATTATTCTACCCTACTCGACAGAGTTCTGCTTGTTGGCGTCAGAATGTTGCCTGCGGAAATGCCCTGCAAACCCAGTTCCGCCAGCTTCGTCTCCGTAATCATCCCGTCCTCCGTCCATCCCCGGGCTCGGTAGTAGCCGGCAATCATGAAGTCCAGTTCTTCCCTGGTGAGGCCCACTCCGGCGGCCACGCCGGTGGGGAGCGGTTCTTCCAGCGTGCGCGGGGGCAGGGTGTCGTCGGCGCGGGTCCAGCCCTCGCGGATGTTGAAGAGCTTCTTCAGGTTGGAGATGCGCTCACCGCACCGCCGCAGGTCGTCGGCCGTCATCTCCCAGCCCGTAACCATGGAATAAACTTGGGCCGATTCTTCGTAGAAGTCATGGAAGGCCTTGCGGAGGAACTTGCACCAGATGAGAGAGTCCAGCGCAGCCTCGAAGTCCTCGCTTTCGGCGGTAATACGTCCGCGGGTCTCGTCCACCGACAGGCGGTCAACCCGGTCCGAGAAGTCGGCCTCGTAGGAGGAGGAGCGGTTGTGGCAGGCGCCCCGGGGTGTTGTCGCCAGCCCCAGGGCCATGGTCTTAAGGCTGCGGGGTTCGTAGCCGGGCATCTCCAGCCCCTTGACCTGCATGGCCCAGGCCTCGGAACCGTGGCCCACCACAGATGCGGCGGCGCGGCTGCCCTCGGCCAGCAGGTTGCCAATGCCCCGCCGGTGCCCCATATCTTCCAGCGTCTTCAGCAGGGCATCGCCGTTGCCGAACCGCAATTCCACGCCGCCGGTGTCCGCGTCGCTTAGAAGTCCCCGCTCGTAACACTCCATCGCCCAGGCCAGGGTGGCTCCGGCGCTGATGGTGTCCATTCCCAGGTCGTCGCAGATGGCAGCGGCCCGAATGACTACATCCGGATCGGAAACACCGCACAGGGGACCCAGGGCAAACAGGCTTTCGTACTCCATGCGCACGCCGCCCCTGCCCTTGCCTTTCCCGTCGCCCTTGTCCCGGGACACCAGGATTCGCTCGCAGCCGATGGTGCAGTTGGCGCAGCCGGTATTGCGGTGCAGGTGGCTGCGGTGCAGTTCTTCGCCGCTGACCTGTTCCGCTCCTTCGAAGGTGGACTCCCTGAAGTTGCGGGTGGGCAATGTGCCCAGGCGGTTGAACACTGCCACGTTGGCAATGGTACCCAGGTTGCGGTATTTCTCGGTGGCGGCGCCCAGGCTGCGGCGGCTCAGGTCCTTGCCGTAGTTGCGCACCGCTTCGGGTTGGGCCACTTCCACCGGCAGGTGGCCCCGCAGCGCCACGGCCAGCAGGTTCTTGGAGCCCATCACTGCGCCCAGCCCGCAGCGTCCGGCCTGCCGTCCCCCGTCGTTGCTGATGGAGGCGAACTTTACCCGGGCTTCTCCCGCCGGTCCGATGCAGGCCACCCGGTAGCGGGTATCGCCCAGCCGCTCCTTGACCGTCGCTTCCTTGGCGGCGGCCCCCAGGCCCGCCAGGTCGGCGGCGTCTTCAAATCTGACGGTTACTTGATCCGGTTCCAGGGCGTCGCCTTCGATGCGCAGCAGGGTGGGCCCGTCGGCGTGGCCGACGATGATGAGGGCGTCGCCGCAGCATTTCTTCAGTTCGGTGGCCAGGTGGCTGGAGGAGAGGGAATCGGCGATGAAGCCAGTCAGGGGCGACTTGGTCAGGACGGCGAACTTGCTGGAGGTGGTCAGGCGGGTGCCAACCAGGGGGCTGCCCACGAACAGGAGGGGATTATCCGGGCCCAGCGGGTCGGCCCCCGGGGGACAGTACCGGTAAAGCAGGTAGGTCCCCAGCCCAATGCCGCCGATGAATTGGCGCAGGGCGTCGCTGGCTATCGCGTCCCAGCGGTGGGTGCGGGCGGTCAGGTCAACGATCAGGGCTTTTCCGTGGTAACCGTACATAAACGCAGTTACGATCTGCCAATGAAGGTTTTCGACTCGAAAAATCTTGCGGCTTATCCCCCGGCCTGGCTGGACAGCAGGAGCAGGAAGTCGCCGTCGGCCAGGGTGAAGTCGCCATTACCCACGAAGGCCAAGCCGTTCAGATTGAAGACGTAGCCGTCTTCCAGGTCGGTAAGATCTTCCTTCAAACCGTGGCCCAGCAGGGTGGGGCATTGCTCGGCCAGGGCGGCTACCAGGTTGCCCCGGTTGGCGGGATGCGGCACCGCCAGTTCCACCGCCGTCGCCCCGGCGTGGATGCGGGGGGTGCCGAACAGTTCCACACAGACTCTGACCGTTGCCGTCGTCCCGTTCATCACGCAACTCCAGCCAGCGCGTGGGCCCGGGCCAGGTCTTCCGGCGAGTTGACGTTGAAGAAGCTGAGCAGTTCGGGGTCGAACCGCCGCACTTCCCCCTCGTCCAGGTACCGGACCCGCACGTCGTCAAAGAAGCCGGAGATCTTCAGGTCGTTGGCCTGGAGCCTGGCTTCAATGTGGGGCAGGCAGGCCCGCGAGTACAGGGCGTGGGTGGGTTCGGGAAAGGCCCCGGGCCGGGGTACCACCGCATCGCAGTCGCCCCGCTGCGCCAGCATATATTCCAGAAGGGGGGCGTTCAGGAAGGGCATATCGCAGGCTACCACCAGGCCCCAGTTGTTGGCAGCGGCGGACAGTCCGGAAAAAATGCCGCCCAGGGAACCGCCGTCGGGGTAGATGTCCACGGCCACGCGGTGTTTCGCGTCCAGGGGAAGGGCCTGGCCCCGGGCAGCGTCGGCCACCACCACCACGATTTCGCCGGTCAGCGGGGCCACCCGATCTATCACCCGCCGGACCAGGGGCTGGCCGTCGAAGGGTTCCACCGCCTTGTCCCGTCCCAAGCGGCGGCTACGGCCACCGGCCAGGATGATGCCGGTGACCGGGCTGCCGTCCATTTCCCTGGCGACGTCTTCCACTGTCAAATCTGAGTGAAATCCTATGCTTTCGTTGGAGTATCTGGTTCGAGTATAGCATAGGGGGCCTTGATGGCAGGTGAGGTGGAAGAAAAGAACTGTTCGGAGTTGATGAATTATCGTGCCCCTTCCGCTTTTGGCGGATCATTACGGCGTCCGCCACAGGCGGAGAATCCAAAAAGATCGAAATCGTACACCGTGCAAGAGTGGATGGGATTCCTAGATACCGGCTTTCGCCGGTATGACGAGTCAACCTAATCCCCTTAACTCTGAACAATTGCACTGACGGCACGCCCCTTGACGGGCTGGATTGCCCCTGACTAGCGTTAATTGTGTCGGGACCGACCCGGGGTTCGGGTCGGTCCCCACTTTTTGGTCTAACATCTGGTCAATGGAGGTCCACATTTGCTCTGTCGTCGTTGTAAATCCGACCGGCTCATCCGGTTGCAAGTAATCAACCCTTTGGACAACCCCGTCTACCGGTGCGGGGAATGCAGCTTTCTATTCAGTCCGGGGCATCAGCACGACGTGCCGCGGGAGGCCCGCCCGTCTTCTACTCCGGACGTTGCCTACCCACAGTCTGCGCCTGCCAGCCAGGGAGGGTAATTGGAAACAGCGGAACGGATATCGAACACGTTGCTGTGGGAGGCGGTCTGCAGGAGCGCCGACAACGGCTGCCTGGCCATCGTCAAAGCCGACCGGTCCGGCCCTTCGCCCGTGGAATTTGCGGAACAGGTGCTGGGCGTGGAGCTTTGGGCCAAGCAGCAGGAAGTGCTGTCGGCCTTGCCCGAACACCACCGCGTCGCGGTCAAGTCGGGCAACGGGCTGGGCAAGGGCTTCAGCGCGGCGGTGGCGGTGCTGTGGTACCTGTACACCCACAACCCCGCCATTGTACTCAGCACCGCTCCGACCTTTCGCCAGGTGCGCTACATTCTGTGGCGGCAGATTCACGGCCTGTACCGCCGCGCTCCGGAGACCCTGGGCGGCAGGCTGCTGGACACCCGCTGGGAACTGGAAGACGAGCGGTACGCCCTGGGCCTGTCGGCCGACGGCCCCGACCAGTTCCAGGGGTTCCACAGCCCTAATATGCTCATCGTGGTGGACGAAGCCGAGGGGGTGAGCGACAACATATACGAGGCCATCGAGGCGGTGATGACTTCCGCCGACCCTCGCCTGCTGCTCATCGGCAACCCCACCACCACGTCGGGGATGTTCCGGCGCGCCTTTTACGAGGAGCGGCAGATTTACCACTGCATCACCATTTCCGCGCTGGAGAGTCCCAACTTCAAGGGGGACGGAGTGGTGGTCCCAGGCCTGGTCACCCCCCGCTGGGTGGAAGAGCGGCGGCAGGTCTGGGGTGAAGACAATCCGCTGTACCGCGCCCGGGTGCTGGGGGAGTTCCCCGACCAGACCGAGGATGCGCTGATCAGCCTGTCCCACGTGGAGGCCGCAGTGGAACGGTGGCGGGCGCGCAGGCAGACCTGGCCAACGGTTCCGCCACGGCGCCACCGGCTCTCTGGGAACCGGACGGAAAGGTGGTGCTGGCGGTGGACGTGGCCCGCTACGGCTCCGACCACAGCGTCATCCTGCGGCGGCAGGGGCAGCGGGTGGACGAGATTCGCACCTTCAACGGCCTGGACACGATGCAGCTGGCCGGCTGGGTGGCCGCCGCCATCCGCGAGTTCCAGCCCCTGCGCACCTGCATTGACGAGGTGGGCGTGGGCGCTGGAGTGGTGGACCGGCTGCGGGAACAGGGCTACGGTGTGCGGGGCGTCAACGTGGCCCAGGCAGCCCGCCAGAAAGAGGTTTTCGCCAACCTGCGGGCCGAGGGCTACTGGCGGCTGCGGGAACTGTTCGCCGCCGGTGAAATCGCCATTCCGCCGGACCAGCAGCTTGTGGGCGAACTGGTGAGCCTGCGCTACCACCACGACAGCCGGGGAAGGGTGCTGCTGGAACGGAAGGAGGACATGCGGAAGCGGGGCGTGCCGTCGCCGGACCGGGCCGACGCCCTGATGCTGGCCTTTCTGGAGCCGCCCAGCCGTCCCCGCGTGTGGATCTAAGGACCCTCTGAATAAGTCCCTTCCCCCTTGATGGGAGAAGGTTAGGATGGGGGTGACGGAGTCAGTTCTGTAGCTGGCGATCCGCCCCGGCGGACCACCTGCGTCCTTCCCTTCCGCCCGTGACGGGAAGGTTAGGCGGCCAACCGTTTTGGGTTGTGGCTGGCAGATATCTATCGTCATTCCGCCCTTGAGCCGGAATCCAGAAGGGTTGCGAGAAATCAACGTCAAAGCACGGTGGAAGTCATGCATTCCGGCCGGCGCCGGATTGATGGTCAGTCCGCAGCCCATCAACGTAATGCAGTTGAACCACAGGGATGGGGGTGAGATATGCCGGTGAATGGTAGTCCACCCTGCCATTCTCCCGCCATCCAAGCGCAAGCCTAAATACAAAATGCTCGGAAATCGGCGGATTTGACCGGAAAAACAACATTTCTCCCCTCTCCAATGGGAGAAGGGCCGGGGGTGAGGGCATTCGCGCCCAAACATCTATACCCTGTCCATCCACGTCCGAGAAATTCGAGGAGGAAACAGTAAATGAAAATCGGGGAAAGCAAGTTGGCGCGCCTGGTGGGACTGGGCAGCCTGCAACAGGTCCGGGACGTAAGCAACAATCGCATAGTTAGGCGGGGGAACCGTGCCGCGACAGCAGACCTGGACCCGCTGGGCGAGGCCGTGGGCGCCGGCGGGGGCTGGGCCAATCCGGAGTACGGCGCGTACTACACGACATCGGTGCCCGTGTACGCCGCCATCAAGCTGCGTGCCGACGCGGTGAGCCGTCCCGTGGTGCGCCTGTACCGCAGCGGGCCCGAGGGTTCCCGGCTGCCGGTGGCGTCGAGCCATCCCGTCCACCGACTGCTGGAGCGGGTGAACCCGTGGCACACCCGGGGCGACCTGTGGCAGGCCACCGAGATCTACCTGAACCTGTGGGGCCAGGCCTTCTGGGCGCTGGAGCGGGACCAGGAGGGACGGCGGGAAATCTGGCCCCTGCGCCCCGACCGCGTTACAGTCCTGCCCGACCGCCGCAGCTACGTGCGGGGGTTCGTGTACCGGGGCCGGGGCGGCCAGCCCGTGGCCTACACTCCCGACGAAATGGTGTGGCTGCGCTACTTCAATCCGCTGGAGGAGTATGCCGGACTGTCGCCCCTGGCCCCGGCCCGTATGTCGGTGGAGATGGGCGGCGACGGCCTGCGGTTCAACCGCAACTTTCTCCGCAATTCCGCCCAGCCCGATTTCGTCCTGCTGACCGACGCCCAGCTTACGGATTCGGAGGTGGAGGACTTCTACAGCCGCTGGGAGGCCCGCTACCGTGGGCCACAGAACTCCCGCCGTCCCGCCATCGCCAACTTCATCCGCGACATTCGCACCCTGGGATTGAGCCACCGGGATATGGACTTCATCCGAGGCCTGCGGTGGAGCGTGGAGGAGGTGAGCCGCGCCTACGGCGTTCCCAAGCCCCTGCTGGCCGACCTGGAACGGGCCACCTTCGCCAACATCAACGCCGCCGAACGCATCTTCTGGCGCAACACCATTGTGCCGGAGCTCCGCTTCCTGGAAGAGCACCTGAACCGGATGCTGCTGCCCAGGCTGGGCTACCC
This sequence comes from Dehalococcoidia bacterium, assembly GCA_964291565.2. Taxonomy (GTDB): domain Bacteria; phylum Chloroflexota; class Dehalococcoidia; order Lucifugimonadales; family UBA3495; genus Bin22. The sequence continues at coordinate 1,676,420 of OZ219949.1, read as the reverse complement.
CGACCTGTCCCTGGAGTTCGACCTGGGCTCCATAGAGGCGATGCAAGAGGACGAGAACAGCCGCGTGGCCCGGCAGATGCAGCTCCTGGATAGGGGCGTGCTGACCATCAACGAGGTGCGCCGCCAGCACAGCCTGCCGGAAGTGCCGTGGGGCAACGAACCGGCGCAGCGTTAAGCGCCTCTTGCCTCACTGCATAACCCTTCCTGTTCATCGGAACCAGTCGCATTAGCCCGATCCCAGATGATGGGATCGGGCCGGTTCTTTTTCATTGACCTGCGGACGTTGCATTACGAACTGTGTGAGCTTTTCTTCATATATCCCATATCTACACTTGCAAGCTAATACATAGTCTGCCTTTATATATTGACTCACACTTATTGTCTTGAAATAATAATTAAGAGGAGGTGTTACAAGAGGCCGGGAACCCAGAATCGCGGCGCCCCGCCAACTAGACCCGAGAGTAGAGCGGCCTTAAACCTGGTGGACCGAAGGGACACTGAAGCAGTCACCCAGCCCCTCAAGGCGGAGAGCGGAAGGTTAACTGGCCATTTCCATTGAACCGGAGCATTTTGCGTTTTCCGCAATAAGCAGGTGGTATTTTGCAGGCTTTGCAACTTCAAACTCAACATCTGTGAATTTCATACAAAGCAATTAGCCTGTATTAATGCTTTGCAATACAAGGCGTTGCCAAAAAACAAATTATGAGTAATATAGGGGGGCACCTGACCGTCCAACTCCATCCTGCACCAAAAACTGCAACAAATCAGCAAGGGAATGCCGTAATTCAACCGTAACGACCGGAGGAAAGTAAGAACATCTGAACTACCCGGTTGTTCGGGAATGCCCGCGAATAGACAAGGAAATCGCTCGGGTAAGAAAACTCCATGCTCTTTGCGATTCCAGGGTGGGCGGCGGGCGGAATGACTCGACAAGGGTGACTGTTTTGCGTGATTTTGAGAGTTATTTGGCGGCGCTTAAGGAGCGCCTGGGTATTGGTCCCGCGGAAGCACAGGAGGTAATCAACGAACTGGAATGCCATCTGCTCGACAAGGCTTCGGACCTTGAGTCCCAGGGCTTGCGTCAAGACGAGGCCCGCGCACTGGCGGTGGAGCATATGGGAGACCCGGAAGAGCTATCCAGGCGGATGCGTCTGGTTTACGGGTACGCGGGCTGGAGGGACATTCTGCTGGCCATCGCCCCCCACCTGATGATGGCCAGCATATTCCTGGCAAACATGTGCTGCAATTATCTGGTAATGGCCCTGTTTTTGGGGGTGATTATCTGCGTAAGCTGGATGAACTGGCGTGGCGGCAACTCCAGCAAGTGGTCATATTCCTGGCTCGGCTATGCTATGGCCGCTCCGGCGGTGTCCCTGATCATAACCGTCCACGCCGTGGGATACGGCGCCTGGTCCCTGGTGGATCAGCGAGACATATTGATATTTGACCCCAAGGTGATCCTTCTTATCGGTTGCGCCCCCTTCGCCATGTACTACGTTTTGAAGGTGGCCCACGAAATGGTAAAGAAGGACTGGATGTGGGTGTCATTCGCCACCCTTCCTCTCCCAATCTTCGGTTCTTGGGCGCTTTTCGTCCACTCCTACGAGATTTACCGGGGCGTGCATATCGAGATGCTGGGCCCGAGAGATTACTCTCACATGGCCATATTTGTCACGTTGGCTTTCATGACAGTCCTTTACTTGAAGCTCGGCAGAAGAATTTACAAGGCAACGCTGCTGGCCTTGGGCGCCGCGGCTCTTGGAATTATGGCCTCCATCAATTTACCGGCGGGCTTCCAGTTGCCCAACGTGGTAATGATACTAGTGGCTTATGCGGCCCTGTTCACCGTTCCCGTGTTGTGGAAGACGGTAATAAACCGCCAGCAACTGGTTCAAGGGCCCGCTGTCTAGCAAGCGGCAGCTCACGGGCAGGGGGCGGAACGGGCGGGGGCGTTCGACCGCCACCGTGGCAGCGGCCACTTGATGGGCTGTTCGCACGCCAGACGGTACGCAGCCAGAAAAAATATTTTTATTCAGTCTCCACTGGACATAAAGCAGGCTATAATATAGATTTGTCTCACATAATGCCGCTGAACGCCGGTGGGAACCTTAATGGACTAGAGAGATTATGAGCCAACAGGAAATGCTCAAGGGAAACACGGAAACTCTGCTATTGTCTCTCCTCCTGCTGGAGCCAATGTACGGTTACCAGATAGTCAAGGAGATCAATTCGCGGAGCAGCGGCTATTTTGATTTCAAGGAAGGTACCCTGTATCCCGCCCTGCACCGGATGGAGCGGGAGGGCCTGATTGAAGGACGGTGGCAAAATACCCCTGGCGGAATGCGCCGTCGCTACTACTACATTACACTCAAAGGCCGCTTCGTCCTGTCGGACAGGCAGGCGGAATGGCAGCGATTCAGTCGAGCGATGAACTCCGTTATTGCCCGATCATCGGTTCAGCCGGAGGGATAAGGAAGTCATCCGAGGGCGACAAGAAGTGGTTGATTCTCAAAAATCCGATTTTCTTGGTATTCTTTCCCGACACATCCGCCTACAACCAGGAAAAAAGAATGAAATAGTCCTTGAAATTGAAGGCCACCTGGAAGACAAGGCTTCCGACCTGGAAGACCGCGGTGTCCATAGAGAAGCGGCGAAGCGCCTGGCCTTGCAGCAAATGGGAGATCCCGCCGTCCTGGCCAGGCACATCCAGGAGGTGCACACCTCAGTTGGCCTGAAGGAAGTGGGGCTGGCGGTTATTCCTCACTTCCTGCTCGCCGGGCTGGTGGCCCTTGGACTCTGCGACAGCATCCTGGCTGTGGCTGCAACTTTGGCGGTGATCGGTGGTGTTGCCTGGCTAACCTGGCGACAGGGCAGTCCCAGCATCTGGTCCCATTCCTGGCTGGGATTTACGCTGGCCGCTCCCGCCATATTTCTGCTAATGCTGGGGCTGGGGCCGGGCAAATCCCTGCAGTCCCTTTTGGGGGTCAGTTCACATCCGGTGAGCTTTTCCCTGATTCTGTTGTTCTGGGGCTACGTGGGAGTTACCCTGTGGGTAATGGTGCGGGTCGTGCAGCGAGTAGCAGGCCACGACTGGCTGCTGGTGGCTTTCTCGGGCATTCCCGTTCCGGTGCTGACCGCCTGGGTGCTGGTCGCCCAGTGGCTTGACCCGTCCTGGAAGGCGCCACCGGAGTTGGCGGGATTGCCCGGGGCGCACTGGATCCTGGTGTTCCTTTCCATAGCTGCGACAACGGCGGCTTTCCTCAAATTCGGAAGGCGCCACCTGAGGGTGGGACACCTGCTAATTTCGGCGGCGGTTGCTCTGACCTTTGCCTATTCTATCCTGCTGGTAGACTATCAGCCGGTACCTGCCAGGCTGGCCATCGCAGGCATGATCGCCGTTATGCTGTTTCCTGCCCTCAAGAAGCCTCTGGCTTCCAGCCTTAGGGTATTGCACAATGCTATGCACACTACCACCCACCTCGTGGGCAAGTAAGGGGGTGCGGGAAGAGTAACGGCGCGCTATTATTCAACGCAACCGGTAGTGAGGCCAATGACTCAGTCAACAGGGGCCAGTGCGCGGATGCCTGGCCCCTGATGGTTGGAGCCGGTGCGGGAGAACCCAACGTACAGCGGGCAGGCGGGAGCCTTGACCAGCAATTTACCCAACGATGACAGCCAGCTAGCCACAGATGTAACTGCCCTGCGGGACGCCCTGCACGATGAACTGGGCAGGATAAAGTCGGTCCCCAACAGTGGCGCGCTGGTGGCCCTCTGCGGCCTGCCGGGAACAGGCAAGTCTCACTTCGCCGCCGCCCTCGCCTCGCGAATCCCCTGTCTGGTACTGGGCAGCGACCGGCTGCGCAAGATCCTGAAGCCGCAACCCCGCTACACCCGGGAAGAACACGCCCGGGTTTTCCGCGCCGCCCACACACTGCTGGAAGGCCTGCTGGCCCAGGGCCACCGGGTGGTTTTCGATGCTACTAACCTGACCGATCGGGCGCGGGACCCTTTGCGGGACATAGCCGCCAGGGTGAATGTCCCGCTGCTGCTGGTCCAGTTCGACGCGCCCCCAACCATAGTGCGCCAGCGTCTGGCCCGCAGGTCTCGGGGTGAAATCGACGACACCTGGTCCGACGCCGACTGGCGCATCTACTGCCGCCTGTACCCGGGGCACGAACCTTTAACGGGGCCGCACCTTTTCGTGGACTCGTCACAGAGCATTGAGCCGGCATTGGAGGAAATGGTGAAGCTGCTGGAGAGGGACAACTCTCCCATTTCTCATCCAGAAGGGAGTGGTTAACTATGCAGCCAACAATACTGGGCGTCACTGCATTGAAGTGGTTGGCACATTAATGCCCGAGCCCTGGGAAAGTTCCTCTATCGTTGCGTTTCCTTTGGGATAGACCTTGAGTTCAGGCAGACGGGGGCTCTTCTTACGAACTAGATACTGCTCAAAAGCTCTCGCAGGGCCTGTCACGCCTTCGCGGAACATTCCGGACGCCCGATGGACCAAATTACGAACTGACCTGCCTTTTCTCTCCGCTCTCGTAAACTTCCCGCGACTGGGGTTTAACTTGCCCCTGATGCCTCAAGGGTTGGTACCTGACGCCGTGATCTCTCCCTGAGAGAAAGACACGGAGGAAACCCCGCCCCTAAAGCGCCACCCTCAACCGGTCCACCAGGTACACGACCCAATTCTCCACCAGGCCGAAGAACAGGCCGACGATTATCAGGGCAACCACAACGCCAATCAGGCAACCTGCCCCGAAGAGACAGCCCCGCCCCATTTCCCGAATTGGCGCTATTAAGAGATTGAACATGCGGCACCCGGGGCCGGTCTGCTGAATCGCCCTCTGTCGACCATCCCCTTATAGCTATGCTATCATCTCGACATCTACGATTGCACGGTGATAAGTATGGATATTGGAGTATTTGCATCTATCTCCGCCGAGGCTGTAGACGTGGCGGAACTGGCCCAAAGGGTGGAAGCAGCGGGGTTCGAGTCCTTCTGGATGCCCGAACATCCTGTTATGCCCGTCCACACCACCAGCCAGTACCGGGGCACGCCGGACGGTTCCGTTCCGCCCTATATGTACAATATGGTGGACCCCTACATGGCCCTGTCCCGGGCTTCGGCGGTTACCAGCACCATCAAGCTGGGCACCAGCATCAGCCTGATTCCAGAGCGCAACCCCCTGATGCTGGCCAAGGTAATCGCCACCCTGGACCTTTATTCCGGCGGCCGCTTCATCCTGGGAGTAGGCGCCGGCTGGCATAGGGAGGAGACCACCATCATGGGCGGCAACTTCGACCACCGCTGGACCCAGACGCGGGAGAATATCCAGGCCATGAAGGAGCTGTGGACCAAGGAACAGGCCGAGTTCCACGGCACCTACGTGGACTTCCCGCCCGTCTACTGCGACCCCAAGCCGGTACAGAAGCCCAACCCGCCGGTGCTGCTGGGCGGCGCAGCCCCCAACCTGTTCCGGCGCATCGTCGGCTGGGCCGACGGCTGGCTGCCCGCGGGCGCATCCGTTGAGCAGGTCAAGGCCGGCCGCGCTACTCTCGATGAACTGGCCGATGCAGCGGGCCGCGACCCCGCGTCCTTCCAGGTTACCGTATTCAACGTGCCAGCCGAGCGGGACACCCTGCAGCAGTACGCCGAAGCAGGCGCTGACCGGATTATCCTGTCCCTTCCCAACGCCCGGGAAGCCTCAGCCCTGGACGAGGTGGACAGGTTGGCCGAGGCCGCACTTTAGAGTTTTTCTTCCACGAAGGGACACGAAGTTACACGAGGAGGGGCTTGTCTTCGTGTTTGTTCGTGTCCTTCGTGGATAGCAGGCATTTTCCCAGGGAGGGAGCGTAATGGTTACCAAGCCCGGAGTGGTGACTGCCGAAGAGTTGCTGGCTATGCCCGATGACGGGTACCGGTACGAATTGGTGCGAGGTGAATTGCGGAAGATGGCGCCGGCCGGAGCGAGACACTCAGCGATAGGAATAAAGATAGCGGTTTCACTTGGCAACCACGTCACGGCCCATAACCGGGGAACGGTTTTCGGCGCGGACGGCGGTTTCCTGCTGGAGCGCAACCCGGACACCGTGCGCGCCCCGGATGTTGGCTTTGTCCGCCGGGAGCGGATGGAGGAGACGGGCCTGGTGGACGGATACTGGCCGGGGCCGCCGGACCTGGCGGTGGAGGTTATTTCGCCCAATGACCTCTATACGGAGGTGGCGGAGAAGGTGGAGGAATGGCTGAAGGCCGGGACCAGAATGGTAGTGGTGGTGGACCCCCGCCGGCGGGTGGCTACGGTACACCGGCCCGGCAGGGAGGCGGTTACGCTGGCCGAAGGGGAAATTCTTGATGGGGATGACGTAGTGCAGGGCTGGCGGATGGAAGTGGGGGATATTTTTGGTTAGGAACGGCGCATTCCGGCGCAAGCCGGAAGGACGGCGTCGGGGACCTTCGACCGGTTCACGGCAAGATACGCAGGGGCGGTTCGCGAACCGCCCCTGCCGGCAACCAGGGATTGGGTTGGCGAGTAGCCACTAATGATGGGACCTGGTTTCCTTGAATAGTTGGCCGGCCCCGTCTATCATCAACTTCAGGCAAGGGCAAACTCCCTCCCAAAAGGGCAGGTATTGCTATGACTACTCACCAAAGAGTTCCCGCATCCCCAGCTACGTCAGAATCCCCACAACCGTCCCCGTCAGCCCCGACGGCCGCAGTCCCAGCCCGGGAGAAGCGCAAGTTCACCGTGGCCGAGTATTACCGCATGGCCGAGGTGGGCATCCTGGGGCCGGACGAGCGGGTGGAACTTGTCGAGGGGGAGATTATCGTTATGGCTCCGATTGGGCCGGGACATGCCGGGAGCGTGGATATTGTCAGCAATCTCTTCGTCCGCAAGCTGGACGACCGGTTCATCATTCGCAGTCAGAACCCCATTCATCTGGACGACGGTTCCGAACCACAACCGGATATCGCAGTGGCGCGCCCCCGGGATGATTACTATACCGCCGCTCACCCCACGCCAGCGGACATATTGCTGATAGTTGAAGTAGCGCAGAGCAACCTGGAATATGACCGCGACATTAAGGCCCACCTCTACGGTCGCAACGGTATACCGGAAACCTGGGTAAAGAACCTGCCCGATGACTGCATTGAGCGGTTCACCGGACCGGGACCCGAAGGCTACGCCCAGCACACCATCCACCGCCGGGGAGAAACCATCGCCCCGACGTCTTTGCCAGACATGGAGTTGGCGGTGGACGACCTGCTGCCTCCCCCACCGGCGGCGGGTGAATAATCCCGCGCGGGGCGGCGGCCTTCGACAGGCTCGGAGTATACGACATAGGGGCGGTTCGCGAACCGCCCCTACCGGCAATGGGGATTCACTTACTTTATACCAGCAGAGAGGCAACTATGGCTACCAGTTATTCCGTCATCGGTCAGCCCATCGTTCGCGGCGAGGGGCCGGAGAAGGTTTCCGGCCAGTCCGTCTACGCTTCCGACGTTAACCTGCCCGGGCTGCTTTGGGGCAAGATTCTGCGCAGTCCCCTGCCCTACGCCCGCATCGTCAGCATCGACACTTCCCGGGCCAAAGCCCTGGCCGGCGTCCATGCCGTCATCACCGGTCAGGACATCCCCGAACGGCGGGTGGGCCGCCTGCTGCGAGACTGTCCGGTGCTATGCAAGGACAAGGCACTGTTCGTGGGCGACAAGGTGGCCGCCGTGGCCGCCGAGGACCCGGACATCGCCGAGGAAGCCCTGCTGCTGATTGACGTGGAGTACGAAGACCTTTCTCCCGTATTCGATCCGGAAGAGGCCATGACCGGCGACGCCCCCACCCTGCACGAGGGCATGGAGTCCTACCCCGGCCTGCCCCAGCCCCCTTCAGGCATCAATAACGTCTTCGCCCACAACGTGTGGGACAAGGGGGACATCGAGCAGGGGTTCGCCGAGTCTGATCTCATCTTCGAGCACACCTTCAATACCCAGCTTCACCACCAGGCCTACCTGGAGCCCCATGCCTGCGTGGTGGACATTGACGACGACGGGCGCGTCCAGATCTGGGCCTGCAACAAGGGTCCCTTCATGCTGCGGGAGCAGCTTTCCAAAGTGTGGGATATGCCCGAAGCCAGCATCCTGGTCAACCCCACGAACATCGGCGGCGACTTCGGCGGCAAGGGCTCCTTCATGGACATTCCCCTGTGCTACTACCTGGCCCAGGCCTCGGGTCGTCCCGTGAAGATGGTCATGGACTACGTGCAGGAACTGATGGCCGGCAATCCCCGCCATCCCGCCACCATCACCATCAAGACCGGCGTGAAGAGCGACGGCCGCATCTGGGCGCGCCAGGCTCGCTGCGTCTTCAACAGCGGGGCCTACGGGGCCTTCAAGCCCCGGGTCCACCTGCGGGGCGCCGACCACAGCGGCGGTCCCTACCGCATACCCAACGTCCACATCGACAGCTACATGGTCTATACCAACAACATCCCCTGCGGCCACATGCGCGCCCCGGCCAAACCCCAGGTGGCCTTCGCCGTGGAGTCGCACATGGACATGATCGCTCGGGAAATGGGGATGGATCCCTACGAGTTCCGTATGCTCAACATCCTGCAGGACGGAGACAGCAATCCGGTGGGCGAGGAATGGGTAAACATCCGCGCCGGCGAGGTGCTGGAGAAGGCTGCTGAGGCCGCCGGCTGGGACCGGCCCAAGGCCTCATTGGAAAACGGGCCCTGGGTGGGCCGGGGCATCTCCATATCTGACCAGCCCCCCGGTTCGGGAATGTCGTCGGCGGAAGTCCGCATGGACGGCGCGGGCAAAGCCACCCTGCTCATGTCCCTGTGGGACACGGGCACCGGCGCCCACACCGTCCTGCGTCAGATGGTGGCCGAGACCCTGACCATCCCCATTGAGGACGTAGGAGTGGTTATCCGCGACACCGACGCCGTCGGCTTCGAGTCGGGCCCCGGCGGTAGCCGCGTCACCTACACCTCCGGCCAGTCCACCGTGCGCGCTGCCGAGGAATTGAAGGAGCAGTTGACCGTCCTGGCCGCCGAGTACATGGGGGCCTCCGCCGACGCCGTCACCCTGGAGGCCGGCCGGTTCCAGTCCAACGAGGGCGGCCGCGCCATGCCCCTGAAGGACGTGGCGGCCCAGGCCGTAACCGCCCTGGGCGACGACCTGGTCGCCGAGAACACCTATACCTCACCCCCGTCCCACTACACCTCCTACTGCGCCCAGGTGGCCGAGGTGGAGGTGGACCCGGAGACGGGCGAGGTACAGGTCACCAGGTTCATTACCGCCCACGACGTTGGTACGGTACTGAACCCCCTGTTCCACCAGGGCCAGATCGAGGGCGGCGTTATCCAGGGCCTGGGCTATGCCCTCATGGAGGAGATGGAAACGGAAGAGGGCCGCATCTCCAACCTGAGCCTGGGCGACTACAAGATCCCCACCATCAAGGATGTCCCCGAAATGGTAACGGTGCTGTTGGAGCCGGACGGCGGTCCCGCCCCCTTCGACAGCCGGGGCATCGGCGAAAGCAGCAACACCCCGGTAGCCGCCGCCATAGCCAACGCCGTCCACGACGCCATAGGGGCGCCGGTAATGCAGCTACCGGTAACGGCGGAGCGGGTGCTGCGGGTGATTAAGGGGCGGGGGTAGGATACGGTCTGGATGAGGGAATGTTGACATGCACTTAACCAGGATACGATTGGGCGGGGTTGCGCCGTTCACCCACCAGCCAATTGACCTGAAGTTTGACCCGCGGGTTAATGTGTTTATTGGGTCGAATGCTTCGGGAAAGAGTACTTTACTGCAAGCGATAGCCGAGCATTTCTTGGGAACTGACAAAGCCGGAAAGCGGCCACTATTTGGTTCGGGGCTGTTTCTGTTTGAATTCCCCGGCGACGAATTCGACGAGTACATCCAAGAACGAATGGAGAAGGGGGAGCAGGAAAACCTGATCTCGGCCAGTGAAGATTGGTTCGGCACTAGGCATGAATACCATAGGCCGGAAGTCCCGCCGGTTGTGGTTCATATTGGGTCAGTTCGAGAAGGGCTGCCCGGGATTTCCAACCAAGAAAGCCTCGAGGACTATGGAGATACGGCTGATGAGGCTTTAGCTGAACCATTCAGTGGTTCCAGCACAATGCGCGCCTCTGTATTGCTAGGGAAAGAGCTTTGGGAAACTGAACGCGATGATCTACCTGAGTTCGCGCGGGTTACTCTCATGGATGCCCTAGTGCTGGCAGACTCCTGCTCTAAGAGCATTTGCGATGAGGTTATCAGAGATTCAGACCCCCACAATTACATCCCCGGCCCCGATGTGCGTGGATGGATAAATCATCCACATGCCAATCCCGCTAATATCCCGATACTACGTTTAATGGGTATTAACACCACTGACATCAGGAATTTCGATGTCTTGGACTACTGGGAACAGCCTGCCCGGGATGCTTATAACGAAGAGGAAGGGTCTTTACCAATTTACCTCGGTCATCTCAGTTCCGGCACAGAAGGGACTTTGCTCTGGATTCGTTGGCTGGTCTTGAAGATGGTGCATTATTACAATTTCGAGGCGAGCAGAAGAGAATTTGACGGGATCCACTTTATAGATACGGGAGGCTGGCACGAAAAACCCGCCGTCCTCCTAATCGACGAAATCGAAAACCACCTGCACCCCACCTGGCAGCGGCGGGTAATTCCGGCGTTGCTGGAGCATTTCCCCGGCTTGCAGATTTTTGCTACCACCCACTCGCCTTTTGTGGTGGCGGGGTTGAAGGCGGGGCAGGTGCATGTGCTGAAACGGGATGAAAACGGGGTGGTCACGGCCTCCAGCAATAAGCAGGATGTAGTTGGGTGGACGATGGATGAAGTTCTCCGAACCCTGATGGGGGTGGAAGACCCCACCGACGACGAAACGGCCAGAGCGGCCAGTGAACTACGCCACCTTCGCAATAAGGGACCAAGTAGCACCCCGGTCGAAGAGGAAGAGAGGCAGAAGCGTATTCAAGAACTTCGGCAAAAGGTTGACCGGGATTTGCTTGCCGGTGGTCCGATGGCAGCCCAGCGGGTGCTCTTCGAGCAGCAATTCGCTGAAGCCCTTGAAAATTATCAACGATCCAAGGACTTGGAACAGGAAAACCACTGACGATGCATTCCGTACCCCGCTCTCCCCAACCCGACTACTGGGAGCAACTGAAAGCAGAATACCAGCGTTGGGAAGACCTAGAAGGCCTGGAAAGAGTTCAAATAAGAGACTCGCTGGTTGAGGACTTTGGTCCCATTTGCGCTTATTGTGAACGGCCTTGCAGTTCGCCTACTTCTGCTCATGATAGTCCCGATGAAGAGACTATTGATCACTTTAGACCCAGGTCACGTTTTCCTCACCTATCATTCGACTGGCTTAACCTCATTTACGCTTGCCACCGTTGTAACCAGAGAAAATGCAACCAGTGGCCCGGCTATGATGACGAATCAGTCAATCAAGCGCTGGTTGGCTTATTCCCTGGCAGGTACACTCCACCTCAAGAATATGTTGATCCCAACTGGGCAGTTGGGAAAAAACATGTGAGGGAATACTTTGAGTTTAACGTGGACACCGGCGAAGTGACTCCTGCAGTGGAGCTTGAAGCACTTGAATGGTCTATGGCTTTCCGAAATATCCGTGATATTGACCTGAACGACTACTCAGACGAATCACCCGGAGAAAATGAACCGACGCACTTCTGGAATCGGCGTCTGAGACAATTGAACCTGCTGGCTAATCAACTTATCGGCATAGAAGACATTGCAGCGCAAATCAGCATAGTCCGCCAATTTACAATGCCTGACAAACCCTTTTCCAGCTTCATTGCAGCCTGGGTGAACGAGCGGTTAGGTCCTATGCCCCAGTAACTGGCAAAATTGCAACTCTCATCGTAGCGGTTTAGAATGGGTAACAAGCTAGAAATCTAGGAGGAACACCATGCCACAGACTACCGGACTTGGCCATGTGGGCATTTATGCCGACGACTTTATGAAGCAGCGCGATTTCTACAACCGCGTTATCGGCCTGCAGATTGCTGATGAAAACATGGAGCGGGGCATTTGCTTCATGTCTTCCGACCCCGTGTCCGAGCACCATGAGTTCGTGATTATGAGGGGCCGCGAAGCCGACGAGGAGACCAAGACCATCCAGCAGATCTCCTTCAAGGTCCCCACCATCCAGGACATGCGCGAGTACAAGGAGGCTCTGGAAACCGAGAACATTACCATCGAGCGCATCGTCAGCCACGGCAACGCCTTTGGCATGTACTTCTTCGATCCGGAAGGCAACCGGGTGGAACTGTACTACCGCACCGGCTTCCCCGTCCCCCAGCCCCACGGCGATCTCATAGACCTGAGCCGCTCTGACGAGGAACTGATAGCCGACGCCCGTCATCTGCTGATGACCAAGGAGCCCACCAAGTAAGAGGGCATGACGCTGACCGCCGGCTTTCCGCCGGTCCAGAGAGCGTATAATGGGGGCGCACGAACAGTCGTGCGCCCTTCCTGGTTGCTTACCAGGGCTTACTTTCACCACCATATTGCCCTTCCCCAACCAAGGGTAAGGGACTATGTGCCTTGCCGGTTGAGGCCCGACCATGCTCAAACGTGCCTGCTCTGCCATCACCAGATTCATTGGCCGGTTGACGTACCGCGTTTACGCCGTCCTGGGCTTCCTGCTGCTGACGGTGGTGGCGCTGTTTACCATTTTCCCCCAGCTGCCCACCGGCTTCCACACCGCCCTCTTCGTTACCCAGGTACTCAACATCCCCGTCAAGCCCCAGGCCTGGTTCACTCAGACACCGGTGCGGGAGGAGATTACCTTCCAGCGCGCCGACGCCGAGGGCCAGGCGGACATTTACTACATCCCCGACGGCAAGCGCCGGGCCGCCCTGTTGGTGTTCCTGGGCGCCAACGCCGCCGGCCGGGACGACCCTGACGTGGTCAACTTCGGCAACGCCCTGGCCCGGGCCGGTTACGTCCCCATGTTCAGCTGGTCGCCCACCATGGGCCTGCAGAACAACGTGGACCCGGCGGAGGTGGAAAACCTGGTCTGGGCCTTCCAGCACCTGCACCGCCAGGACTACGTGGACCCCGACCGCATAGGCATGGCCGGGTTTTCCGTGGGCGGTTCCTTCATCATGGTGGCGGCGTCCGACCCACGCATCCGCGACGACGTGGCCTTCGTCAACGCCTTTGGAGCCTACTACGACGCCCGCGACTTCTTCGTCCAGATCGCCAGCAGCACCAAGCGGTCCGGCGACTCCCTGGAGCACTGGGACGTGGACAAGCTCACCCGCCGGGTTTTCGTCAACGAACTGATCGAAGTGGCCCCCACTGCAGAGGAGCGTAACATCCTGGCCCGCCGCTTCGTGGACAACGCGGAAGTCTCCCAGGCGGAACTGGACGGGCTGACCGGCACTGCCGACCTATCCCGCCGCCTGTTGGACGGCACGGACCCGGCGGAAGCGGAGCAACTGCTTAATCAGATGCCCGTCGACTTCCTGGAGGAACTGGACGGCATCTCTCCCCGCAATCACATCAACAACTACCGGAACCGCCTGCTCATCATGCACGACGTGGGGGACCCGCTGATTCCCGTGGGCGAGTCCCGCCGCCTGGTGGAAACCCTGCAAAGCCAGGGCCGCCAAGACTGGCGCTACACCGAGACGGAAATCTTTGAGCACGTCCGCCCCGGCGCCGACCTGCAGCTATGGCCCCTGGTCAAGGGCGCCACCAAGCTCTACGCCCACATGTACGGCGTTCTCCGCATGGCGGCGTGATTTCCCCCTTTTTCATCCACGAATCCGCCGCGGCGGACGAATTTTCACGGATGGGCTGACCTCCTGCGCTGGCTGGCTTGTATTACCTTCGCAATCTGATATGACGGAGAAATCCCATAGCAATGTTCTTGTCCAGTCGTGTATATTCGTGGACAAATGAAAGATAAAAGGAGGCAACAATGATCTGGTGCCGATTTGAACGGGAAGGCAGGGTCAGCCACGGCCGTATCGTGGACGATGAAGTGTTCGAGGTTGACGGTAGTCCCGTATCCAATCCCTCCGACACCGGCGTTAACTATGCCCTGGGCGAGGTGCGCCTGCTGGCCCCAATCATTCCGCCCATGCTCTATGCCGCCGGTCCCAACCACAACGGCCACGTGGAGGGCATGGCCGCCCGCCGGGGCGCCGCGCCCAACTACCCCAAGTTTCCTGAACCCAACTTCCGCTCCGTCCATGCCCTTATCGGGACCGAAGAGAATATAGTGATACCCGCCGACAGCGCCGGCGCGGTGCAGCCCGAGGGGCAACTGGCGGTAGTCATTGGCAAGCACGCCCGCAAGGTGACCAGCCGCGACGAGGCCCTGAATTGCGTTTTCGGCTACACCATAGCCAACGACATCAGCGAACGGGTGTGGCAGGGTGGCGATCGCACCATGTTCCGGGGCAAAAGCTGCGACACCTTCAAGCCCCTGGGGCCCTGGATTGTTACCGACCTGGCCCACGACGGTTTCCGCATCATCGTCCGACGCAACGGAGAGGTTTGGGAGGATTTCACCTCCGCCGAGCAGATCTGGGACGTGCCGACGTGGATTATCGAGATGAGCAAGTACACGACGATGCACCCGGGCGACGTGCTGATGATGGGCACCCAGGGCGCCGACGGCGACATGTTCCCCGGCGACACCATCGAAGTGGAAATCAGCGGAATCGGCACCCTACGCAATTACATCGTCGCTGAGTAAAGACCTATCAACGAATGAGCACGAATTTTCACTAATGTACAAGGAAAAAATCATTCGCGCTTATTCGTCCGCCGCGGCGGATTCGTGGATTACAAAACAGGAGTAGCCATGACGGCCATGCAGGACCTGATAAAGCAAGCCTTCGAGACCAACTGGGAATGGACGGAGCGTTACATTGACGGGTTGACCCAGGAAGAGATTGAATACCGGCCTAACAACCAGTGCCATTCGATAGGCTTCATCCTGTGGCACTACGGGCGGGCCCTGGACCGGTGGGTGCAGACCCGCGCCAAGGGGGAACCCCAGCTTTACCAGCAGGGCTGGGCAGAACGCCTGGGTAAGGAACCCGACCCCGACGATGTCGGCTTCGGTTACGAGGTGGAAGAGTTGAGCAACTGGCGCTGTCCCGACAAGGATGCGCTGGTGGAGTACGCCAACGCCATGCGAAACACCACGCTGGAATACCTGGCCAGCCTGGACGAGGAGACCATGCTGAGCAAGGAAGTGATTACCCGAACCGGAGATACCATCAGCGTGGGCGCCATGTTCTTCCACCTGTTGTGGGAGGTGAACCAGCACGGCGGCCAGGCCGGCTACCTGCGGGGCATGCAACGGGGATTAAACCAGTAGGGCAGAGTAGTAACGGGCACTTATAGTATCAAAGGGGGGTTACGCAGTGTGCGTGTGGGGTTTGACCGGCTCCACACCGTCCTCGGCGCACCAGGCCAAGTATTCGTCAATCGCTTCCTGGAACACCCCCTGTAAGTCCTTTTCATTATCAGTCTCAAAAATGACTATGGAGGAAGGTCCGGAGTTGGTCACCCATCCGGCATAAAGCTTAACTATGTCGTCATATTCTACTTCGGCGATGAACCCCTGATACTCCATCATGGCTCAACTCCTATATCAGTCAGGAAGATGGCGATGTTTCGGACGGCCGCCCAGGCAAGATAGGGGCTGGGATGGGGTCTGTGAACAACTCTGCGGATGCCACCTGATCTGAGGCGGACGCGAGACCCCTCACCCTCCACGACTTCAATGTTTAACGCTCTTAACAATGACTTCACCTCTGCCCAACGAATGTCCGAAGGGGTAGCCCTGGCAAATATCCGCTCCAGCGTGCGCCGGTGTCTCGTCCTTAAATACCTACTATACTAACGGGGGTATTCTTTCACGGGGTGGGCACAAATAAGCAATGGTTCATTCGTGAAAATTCGAGACCATTCGTGGACTGACTAGAGAAGGGAACAACCATGCAAATAACCGAGCACATCTACAGCACCCACATCCAGGAAGACCAGTCCACCTTCGGGGCCATGCACCCCGGCGGCACCCAGATTTATTTCGTCGGCGACCCTGGCGACCACATGGTGCTGGTGGACTCTGGGGAACCTTACCGCCACTGGACCCGCCAGATCCTGGACTACTACGAAGAGTTGGGGCGGCCCCGAATGTCAGCCATCCTGGTAACCCACGGCCACGGCGACCACATCGGCGGCCTGGACCGGTTGCAGGAGGTCTTTGACTGTCCCGTGCGCTGCCACCCAAAGCTGGCCCCGGCCCTGGCCCAGCGGCTGGGCGAGGACTGCGTGGTCAAGCTGCGGTCCAGGGAACTGGTACAGTCCGGTGGGGGCATCACGCTGCGGGCGCTGTTCACCCCGGGCCACGAGGACGACCACGTCTGCTACTACCTGCGGGCCGATAACGTGCTGTTCAGCGGCGACAACATCCTGGGAAACTCATCGTCCAGCGTCCGCAACCTGAAGCAGTACATGGAGTCTTTGGAGCTGATGGCCCGCCAGCGGCCCGCCATCATCTGTCCCGGGCACGGCCAGACCATCCACAACGGCGAGGCCCGCATCCGCTGGTACCTGCACCATCGCCAGGAGCGGGAGGGCCAGGTTTTGGCCGCCCTGTCCGAAGGCGCGGAGACGGTGGACGAGACGGTAACCGCCGTCTATTCCCGCAACCTGCGCAAGAACCTGCGGGGCGCCGCCGCCCGCAACGTGGGCACGCACCTGGCCAAGCTACGGGAAGAGGGCCGCGTGACCGAAAACCCGGCCACCTACACCGTCAACCACCAGTAATCGACGAATCGGCACGAACGATCTCACCAAGAATTAAAGGTCCCGGCTTGGGTAAGTTAATACCAAGCCGGGCCCTTTAATTACGATTCGCGCAGATTCGGGGGAGAAGTCTCTAACTGTCAATCACCAGCTTGCCGAAGAAGTCCCGCGATTCCATCACCCGATGGGCCTCCGCCACATTCTCCAGGGAGAAGGTCTGGCTCACGATGCCCCCCAGTTCGCCGTTGTTGACGCACTTCATCATTTCAGCAAAACTGCGGTGAGTGCGGCCGCCGCTGCCCATCAGGTGCAGGGGCCGCCCCTGCAGGACGGACAGGTTCATGCTGGAGCGGGAACCGGAGGTGGTTCCGGTAATCACCATGCGCCCGCCCGGTTTCAGGCACAGCAGGCTGTCCTCCCAAACGTCCGCGCCCACCACGTCAAACACCATGTCCACGCCCTTGCCGTCGGTCAACTCCATAATGCGCTCGCTGACCTTGGGCGTCTCCCGGTAGTTGATGCCTTCGGCCACGCCCAGCAGTTCCCTGGCCCGCTCCAGCTTCCAGTCGCTGCCGGCGGTGACGAACACCCTGGCTCCCACCATCCTGGCAATCTGGATGCCCATGCTGGCCACCCCGCTGCCGGCGGCGTGGACCAGGACGTCGTCCCACGGCTTCACCTGGCCCTGGACTATCATGCATTGCCAGGCGGTATGCCCGCCCTGGGAGATGGCCGCTGCTTCGGTAAAGCTCATGCTGTCGGGTATCTTGAATGCGTTGTCGGCAGGGACCGTGATATACTCGGCGTGGCCGCCATCCAGGTCCACACCGATGCGCCTCTGGGCGGTGCAGTTATTGTCCATGCCGTTCTTGCAGTTCTCGCATCCCCAGCACTTGATCCGGTTTTCCAGCAGTACCCGGTCGCCCACCTTGAGGTCCGTATCGGCCTCGGAGCTGACAAATACAATCTCCCCGGCGGCCTCCATACCGCCGATGCGGGGGCCGCGTCCGCTGCGACCCTGGACCCGCCGGTCAATATCTCCCCGGTTCAGGGCGCTGCCATAGACCCGCAGCATCACCTCCCCGGGACCCGGTTCCGGGTCAGGACGGTCGCCATAAATCATTGCCTCGGGCCCGCCCGGTTCTTCGGAGTAAACAGCTTTCATGGGAAAGACCTCCCCAGCCCAATTTATACGGCCATCTAGCTCTCAATTACCAGCTTACCGAAGAACTCCCGAGACTCCATTACCCGGTGGGCCTCAGGCACCTCGGTCAGGGGGAAGGTCTGGCCCACGATGCCCTTCAGTTCCCCGTTGTTGACGCACTTCATCAGGTCGCCGAAACTGCGGCGGGTGCGGCCCCCGCTGCCCATCAGGTGCAGGGGCCGTCCCTGCAGGATGGACAGGTTGATGTCGGCCCGCGCCCCCGACGTAACTCCCGTTATCACCAGTCTCCCGCCGGATTTCAGAGACAGCAGGTTTTGTTCCCAAACGTCGGCGCCCACCACGTCGAACACCAGATCAACGCCCTTCCCGTCGGTCAATTCCTTGACCCGCTCGCTGATGTTGTCCGTCTCCCGGTAGTTGATTACCTCGTCCGCGCCCCACTTCTTCGCCTCTTCCAGCTTCCAGCCGCTGCCGGCGGTGGTGATGACCCGGGCGCCCACCATCTTGGCAATCTGGATGGCCATGCTGGCGACGCCGCTGCCGGCGGCCTGGATCAGCACGTCGTCCCACGGTTTCACCTGGCCCTGCACCACCATGCACTGCCAGGCAGTATGGCCGGCCAGGGGTATGGCGGCGGCCTCGGCATAGCTCATACCGTCGGGAATCTTGTAGGCGTTGATGGCTGGAGCGGTGATGTACTCGGCATGGCCGCCGTCCAGGTCAACCCCAATACGCAGTTGGGTGGTGCAGTACTGGTCGTTGCCATCCACACAGTATTCGCAGGCGTGACACTTGACCCGGTTTTCCAGCAGCACCCGGTCCCCCACCTGCAAGGTGGTATTGGCGTCGGGGCTGACGGAAACAATCTCCCCGGCCACGTCCATGCCCATGATGCGGGGACCCTGGCCGCTGCGGCCCCGGCTACGCATTCCCATGTCGGCCCGGTTAAGGGCGCTGCCGTGGACCCGCAGCATAACCTCGCCGGGCGCCACTTCGGGGTCCGGCAAGTCGCCATACACCATTGCTTCCGGCCCGCCCGGTTCCTGAAGATAAACGGCTTTCATGGGAAATACCTCCTCAAGTACAAATCGCAAGTTGATCGCATATTACAAGAGGGGGCAACGAGGGTCAAAGGCGGCGCTTCCCTACTCATTGGATGTAGGAAGGTGGACTCTCTTGGGGAAGGGACAGGACAAGACAGAGAAGCAGGAAACCAAACTGGTACCGGCGTTATGCTATTTCTTTACCAAGGGTGACGCGCCTACCGCAGCGTGGCGATCAAATATATTGCAAGAAGGCGCCGGTCCATCTCGGAAGCGCCGTTAAAGCCCTCTATGGCTACATAAGAATTGCTAAGAAGTTGCAAAACTTCGGCGGGTTCAAAAATAGCCTCCGGGTCATAGTCAGCGCGGTGTCTCAAGTCCTGCAAGTCAGCAAATCTCCTGGCGAAAAACCTGATTGAACTGGGGAAACTGGCCATTCGCTCTTGATTATTGAACCTGTTCCTGACCTGTCGGTGTTCGAGGGTTCGGTAGGCTGTAACCCAGTGATCTCTAATAGCACCTGTTGAATATGGCCCTGTCAAGGTGTCCGCGCAGCTTTGGCACAGGGCATGAAAAGCGGCGTAATAGGCCGTGCTTACCGACCGGCGCAAGTTAGCTTCTGAAGGTCTGCCGTCTGGGTCAGCTGGGTCAACATAGTTCGCCAGGAATGTAGCCGTCCGCAGCAGGTCAGCGTAGTCCATTCTTGATTCGCTCTTGGCGCCTGGTCCACTCGGCTTTTCCCTTGTAGGTCTTGATCAAAGGAATGTCTATGCCTATCTCATCCAGGTGGGAATCGATCCGGCTGTCTAAGCTCAAATTCCATTTGGGGTCGAGCAGACCTTCGCCGTCGAAGATAATCTCGACAAAAAGGATGGGGTCACCGTAAAAGTCGACGTCGTCCTTCACTATTACGGGGTCAATGATGAAGCCGTTGTTATGACTCTCCAGGTCCTCCTTGATCAGGCGAGCGATTTTCTCCTTCTGGGCGTCGGTAGTTCTAACAGTCTTCATTGTCTGGCCCCCTAGCGGCGCTTTCCGGGTAGTGAACAGTATTTTATGCCGGTATAAAACCCACAGCAAAAGCGAGTCGCCGCACCCTGCAACGCGTTATTCTGCCGAAAGCCGGGGTCCTGAACCTACCAAAAAGGCAATTCTCGTCACCATGTTCCGGGACTTCGGTTTTATGCCTGCTTTCAGCCTACATCGAACCGGGATGAAAGAACAATGTGAAAATCCATACCTACTAACTCTTTGATGTTCATCTTACCTTTGACATTCTCATTGACAAATATATCATTTATATATGGGTGAAATATAATAAACTTTCAAGGAGGGCCCATGCCGGCTGCCGCCCGCTACGCTGGTTTGATGATTTTCGTATTGTCCGTAGTGGCGATGATGGCCTGCTCACCTTCCCCATCTGCTAACCCCGCCTGCCCCGCGGGCTGGGACCAGGTTACCGAGTACCGCCTCTACTTCGGCCGCAGCGATGCCACCGGCGCCCCCGACGCCGTATCCGATGAGGCGTGGGCCCAGTTCCTGTCCGATACGGTAACGCCCCGTTTCCCCGACGGCCTCACCGTAACCGATGGGGCCGGTCAGTGGCGAAACGACGCCGGTGAAATCCTGAAAGAGCAAGCCAAGGTACTCATCCTGCTGGTCTGGCCAGACGACACGGCCCAGGAACGGCTGAACGAAATAGCCGACGAGTACGAAAGCCGCTTCAACCAAGATGCCGTCCTGCTGACTTCCGCCCCATCCTGCGCCTCCTTCAGCTGAAGCTGCCACCCAGGCCTGTCTCATGCACAGACAGATGGTAGCTGTCGCCAATCCAATGCACCGTCATTCGCTTTCTTCGGTGGACAATTTTCCGTTGACGCTCATTTCCCCTGCCTTTACACTGGCCCCCAACTACAACAACCCTGAACAACCCTGCGGAGGGGCAGCATGAGTCTTCCTGAGTTTGACGTTACCGGTCAGAAAGTTCTGATCACCGGAGCGGGCCGGGGTATCGGCAAGGGCATTGCCCTGGCCTTCGCCGAGGCCGGGGCCGACGTGGCCATCACCGGCCTTACTGATACCGGCGTGAATGCCGTGGCCGAAGAGGTGCGTTCCCTGGGCCGCGCCGCTCTGCCCCTGACCGGCGATGCCACCCGGGCCGAGGATATGGACCGCATCGCCCAGCAGGCGCTGTCCGAATTCGGCCACCTGGACACCCTGGTTACCTGCGTGGGCGACGCCATCCGCAAGCCCGTGGTGAAGCTCCCCGGAATCAGCGTTGAGGGCATGAGCGAGGAGGAGTGGCATTTCATAGTGGACGTGAACCTGACGGAGGCCTTCCAGGGCTGCCGGGCTTTTGGCGCCCACCTGCTGGAACGGCGGCAGGGTTCAGTCATCAACATCTCCGGTTGGGCTGCCTTCCGGGGTCGCCAGGGTTCCGCCGCCTACGACGCCGCCAAGGCCGGTGTCATGCGCTTCACCGAGTCCCTGGCCCAGGAATGGGCGCCCTACAGCGTCCGAGTCAACTCCGTGGCCCCGGGCAGCTTCCCAGACCCGGCACAGATGTCCGCCGAGGCCTACCAGGCCCGCCAGGACGCGGCCAGGGAGCAGGTGCCCCTGGGCCGGGTGGGCTACCTGAAGGAAATCGGCTACCTTTCCGTCTTCCTGGCCTCTCCCGCCGCCGCCTACGTAACCGGCCAGACCTGGGCCGTGGACGGCGGGGTGAGTATCAAGAGCGCCTAGGTGTCTGCTGGTCAACACCGGCGTTGACCTGAGACGGCCCTTCCGCGGAGCCGTTGAAGGCGTAGGCAGACCACGCCCGGTGCGTTGCGCGTTAAGGAAACGGAGATTTCCCAATGGAAAAATGGGACGACCAGTCCTTGTGGGATTTCGCCAAGGGCCGCGGGGTTAGCCGGCGGCAGTTCCTGTGGCTCATGGCGTCCGGGGGCGCTGCCGCCGTCCTGACCGCCTGCGGAATAACTGATTCCTCCAAGGAACCCGGCAATGGCGCCGTGGAAACGCCCAATGGCTCCTGGTTCAAAGACCCGTCGCCACTCATCGCCCACGATGACGGCAAGAGTCTTGAAGCCCGCCTGGAAAACACCCGGGGCCTGGTAACCGCCAACAGCCACTTCTTTGTCCGCAACAACTCCACCAGCCTGGACCTGGATGCTGCCGCCTGGCGCCTCTCGGTGGAAGGGGACGCCGTTGCCAGGCCGCTGGAGCTTACCTACGATGACATTCTGCGCCTCCCCTCGCGCATTCTGATGTGCTACCTGGAGTGCGCCGGTAACCACCGGGCCATGTTCCACCTGGTCCAGGGTCGCGCTGCTTCCGGCACCCAGTGGAAGACCGGCGGAGTTGGCAACGGGGAATGGGTGGGAGCTTCCCTGCGCGACGTGCTGACCCTGGCCGGCATACGGGATGACGCGGTCAGTGTGTTGCTGGTGGGACTGGACGCCGAGTCGCCGGAAAATGGATTCCGCCGCGCCTTGCCGGCGGAAAAGGCGATGCACTCCGATACCCTGCTGGCCTACACCCTTAACGGCGAACCGCTGCCCAGGGACCACGGCTTTCCGGTCCGTGCATTGGTACCCGGCTGGGTGGGAAGCTCCAACATCAAGTGGCTGGGCCGGATAGTCGTGTCCTCCCAACAACAGTGGACTCGGAACAACACCGACTCCTACGTGCTGATCGGCGAC
Source organism: Dehalococcoidia bacterium (assembly GCA_964291565.2). Classification (GTDB taxonomy): domain Bacteria; phylum Chloroflexota; class Dehalococcoidia; order Lucifugimonadales; family UBA3495; genus Bin22. Next base: position 1,653,665 of record OZ219949.1, on the reverse strand, counting down.
GATTACCCGCCCGAAGGCGAAGCGTCTGGCCAGCCTGTGGACACGCAGAACATCAAGAGCGCTCTGGCCCTGCCGTGGCCCGCCGAGTTACCCGCCGGGCGCCATCGCCTGCACGGCTACGCCCATTCTCCCCACGGACCCATAGAGCGGGTCGAGTGGAGCGAGGACGGCGGGACATCCTGGCACGAGGCAGAACTGACCGGGCCACATCCCCAGTATTCATGGGCCCGGTTCGAGCTGGTCTGGCAGACCACGGCTGGAGACCGCGTGATCATGACCCGCGCCACGGACGCCCTGGGCAACACCCAGCCCGACAAGGTTCCGTTCAACGAAAAAGGCTACCTTTTCAACCAGCCATTGCCCCACCCCGTGCGAGTGACGGGCGGGAGTGCGGGCGCATAATAAAGGCCTGCGTGGGCACAAGAAATAGCGTAGAATAGTCAGCTAAATGCCGGCTCATTCGTTAACTTGATCTGGACCGTTTCCCCCATGCCAGCATTAGTGAACATTCGTGTGGATTCGTGGATAAGATCATGCTTGGTGAATCTTCGCGTCCCTTCGTGGAAGGCCAGCTAAGGAGGCCCGGCCATGACCATGCATTACCCCCTCCTGGTGTCCAGCATCCTCAACCGGGCCCGCACCGCCTTTCCCAACAAGGAAATCATCACCCGCGTTGATGGCGCCGATGGTGGCGAAGGTGGCGTACACCGCTACACCTATGGGGACATGGCCGCCCGGGTCAACAAGCTGTGCAACGCTCTCACCGCCCTTGGCGTAAGGCAGGGCGACCGGGTGGGCACCTTTGCCTGGAACACCTACCGCCACCTGGAGGCCTATTTTGCCTCTCCGGTCATGGGCGCGGTCAATCACACCATCAACATCCGCCTCTTCCCCGACGACCTGGTCTATATCGTCAACCACGCCCAGGACAAGGTGATTTTCGTTGATCCCGACCTGTGTCCCATCCTGGAGGCCCTGGCGCCCCAGCTGGAGTCGGTAGAGCATTACATCATCCTGACCGACGATCCGGAGCCAGCCACTACCCTGCCCAACGCCGTAAGCTACGAAACCTTGCTGGCCCAGGCTTCCGACCGGTTCACTCCGCCGGAAATGGATGAATGGGACCCGGCCGGCCTGTGTTACACCTCGGCCACCACCGGGCGGCCCAAAGGTGTAACCTACTCGCACCGCGCTCTCTATCTCCATTCCATGGCCGAGTGCATGGCCGACACCGTAGCCTTCAGCGAGCGGGACACCACGATGGCCATGGTGCCCATGTTCCACGCCAATTGCTGGGGGTTCCCCTACTCCAGCGCCCTGGTGGGCGCCAGCCAGGTAATGCCCGGCGTCCGGCCCGACCCCCAGGCTATCTGCGAACTCATTGACCAGCAGAGAGTGACCGTTACCGCCGGCGTCCCCACCATCTGGGTCGGGGTGCTGGACTACCTGGAACGCTCCGGTCAAAGCTACGATTTTTCATCCCTGCGGGCCGTTATCAGCGGCGGTTCCGCCGTGCCCGTCAGCGTCATCCGGGCCTACAAGGAACGGCTGGGCGTTGACCTGGTCCACGCCTACGGCATGACCGAAGCCACCCCCATCGTTACCTACAACCGGCCCAAGACTCACCTGGAAGACCTGCCCGAGGATGAGAAATACGAACTGGCCGGCAGCCAGGGCATGGTAGTGGCGGGTCTTGAGATGCGCCTGGTGGACGACGAAGGCAACGACCTGCCCTGGGACGGCGAGCAGCGGGGCGAACTGCTCTTCCGCGGCCCCTGGATTTCCCGGGAGTATTACAATGATGAGCGTACCGCCGAGACCTACATTGACGGCTGGTACCACAGCGGCGACATTGCCTCGGTGGACCCGGAGGGCTACGTCCAGATAGGCGACCGCGTCAAGGATATGGTCAAGAGCGGCGGCGAGTGGATTTCCTCGGTGGACCTGGAGACGGCCATCATCGCCCACCCGGATGTGTTGGAGGCGGCGGTTATCGCCATCCCCCATCCCACCTGGGTGGAGCGGCCCCTGGCCTGCGTGGTGCCCCGGGAGGGCGCCCGCGACAGCCTGGACAAGGCCCAGGTGCTGGACTTCATCCGAGACCGCTTCGCCCGCTGGTGGCTGCCCGACGACGTGGTGTTTATCGACGAAATCCCCAAGACCAGCGTGGGCAAGTTTGACAAGAAAGTGCTGAGGGAGAGATACCAGGATTGGGTGGTGGGAAGTTAGGGAGGTGAATCTTGGGCGCAGGCCCGGGCTTTCCGCATTCTCCCCTGAACCCGAATCGAAATTTCGACATCCTGGAGACATCATGGTTGAGGAAGCTTACGAATTCGAGCAGCAGCCAGGCGCCAACATTTTTGGCGCCAGCCCTCCCACCACGGGCATCGTTTACGTCCTCAGCAACGTCGCCATGCCCGGCTACATCAAGATTGGCTACACCAGCGGCAACAGCTCCAAAGATGTTGAAGACCGGATGCGGCAGTTGGACAGCACCGGGGTTCCCCGTTCCTTTGACTGTGAATATGCCGCCCTGGTGAGCAACTGCTCCCAGGTGGAAAAGGCCATCCACACCGCCTTTGGAGACTTCCGTGTCAGGCAGAACCGTGAGTTCTTTGAGGGGGTAGAGCCCTTCCGCGTGAAGGCGATCCTTCAACTCCTGGCCATTGAGGAAGTAACGCCCAACGGCCACAAGTACCACAAAACCGAGTACGAATTCAGGGATATGGAAAACGAACAGCCAATAAGGCGGCGAGAGAGCTTTACCTTTTCAATGGTGGACCTTCCCAAGGGGTCTACCCTGGAGTGGGGAGACGACCCGGAAATAAAGTGCCAGGTTGCCAACGACAGCACCGGGGTAATGTTTGACGGCGAGTACTACTCGCTGACGGGACTGGCCTCCAAGCTCAAGCAGTGGAAGCACACTCCCAGCGCCGCCAGGTACTGGCTCTACCAGGGCGAAACCCTGCTCCAACGCCGCGACCGCCTGGAGCAGGATGCGCTGGGCCTGGAAGACTATTAGGCGCCGGTCTCCCCCTGCCACCCTCGAAACATTGAGAAAACCCGGCGGGAATCCGCCGGTTATACACTTGGAACGGAGCGCCCATGCTTACCCAAACCAGCCTAACCACCCACCTCCCCCGCACCACCGGCGAGGTTGTGCTCCCTGGCCTTTCCGCCCCGGCGGAGATTTACCGCGACGCCTGGGGCATACCCCACGCCCGGGCAGCCAGCGAGACCGACGCCTTTTTCGTGCAAGGCTTCTTTACTGCCCAGGACCGCCTCTGGCAGATGGAATACGACCGGCGGCGGGGCAGTGGCCGCTGGGCCGAGGTGGTGGGCAAGTCCGCCCTGGACCAGGACATTATGATGCGCCGCTTCCGCCTGGTGGACAGCGCCCAGGCCGATTATGGCTCGGTCAATGACCTTACCCGCAACCTCATGGACGCCTACGCCGCCGGAGTCAACGCCTGGATTGCAACCGCCGCCGCCGAGGGCTGCCTCCCCGTCGAGTACGCCCTATCCGGCATAGACCCCGAACCCTGGAAGCCGTGGGACGGCCTGGTGGTCTTCAAGGTGCGCCACATCCTCATGGGAGTCTTCGAGTCCAAGACCTGGCGCGCCCAGCTGGTGCGGGAGCTGGGGCCGGAGCAAGCCTCCCTGCTGGCCCCGGGATACCAGCCCGGCCAGCTTCAGATCCTGCCCCCGGGCAGCCGCTACGAGGGAGAACTGGACTACTATCTGGCCCAACTCATGGCCGGCGCGGCGGCGGTCAACCTGCTGAACGAGACGGACAGCGGCAGCAATAGCTGGGCCCTGTCCGGCGACCGCACCGCCACGGGCAAGCCCCTGCTGGCCGGCGACTCTCACCGCGCCCTGGACACCCCCAACGTCTATTACCAGAGCCACGTCGCCTGCCCCGAATGGGACGTCATTGGCCTGGCCATCCCCGGTGTGCCCGGCTTCCCCCACTTCGGGCACAACGACATGGTGGCCTGGTGCATCACCCACCTCAGCGGCGATTACCAGGACCTGTATATCGAGGAATTTAACGCTTCCAGCGCCGGAATGTACCGGATGCCCGACATCAACCAGGAAGGCAGCTCCCGCTGGACCGACTTCCACGCCAGCCACTGGCGTCCCACCGATACCCGGGAGGAAACCATCAGGGTTAAGGACAGTAACGACCATCACATCACCACCTGGGCCACCCGCCACGGCCCCGTCATCGCCGGCGGCCCCCCGGGCAAGTATGGCCTGGCCCTGAAGTACACCGCCACCGACGGCCCCAAGTCCTGGCCTGATACCATCCCGACCATGCTGCGGGCGCAAGACAGCCACGAACTGGCCGACTCCATGCGCGGCTGGGTGGACCCGGCCAACAACTTCCTCTTCGCCGACGTGGACGGCAATATCGGCTACCTGAGCCGGGGCGAAATCCCCATCCGGTCGGGACAGAACGCCCGGTTGCCCGTCCCTGGCTGGACCAGCGACCACGAATGGCAGGGCAACATCCCCTTCGAGGAAATGCCCCGCTCCATCAACCCGCCCGAGGGCTACATAGTAACTGCCAACAACAAGCCCGTGGACGACGACTATCCTTACTACATTTCATCGGAGTTCACCCCCGGCTTCCGCGCCGAGCGGGTGCGCGAGGCCTTGCTGGCCCTGGACAAGCCCACCGCCGCCGACATGGCTAAAGTCCATAACGAGCGCGTCTCCATCCCCGCCCTGGCCTACATCGATTTTCTCAGGGCCAACCGCGTTGAGATTCAGAAGCATGACAGCGACGCCGCCAGGGCCCTGCAAATACTACTGGGCTGGTCCGGCAGCCTGGACGCCGGGGACGTGGCACCAACCATCTACAGCGCCTTCCGGGATGCTCTGCTCCACCGCATCTACCGCCACAACCTGGGCGGCAGGCTGACGGAAGAGGCCTGGCACTCCGCCAACCGGGGCACCGGCGCCTTCATGGGCCGGGTCAAAACCCAGCTCATCTACATGTTCCCCGAAGACGACCGCCGCCTGCTCCCGGAGGGCGAGACCTGGGTGTCCATGATGTCCGCAGCGCTGGCGGAGGGAGTGAAGACCCTGCGGCACTCCCTGGGAGATAACTTCGATGAGTGGAACTGGGACCGGCTCCACCAGGCCCGCCCCCGGCATACCCTGTCCGACGCCTTCCCCGAAATGGCAGGTCTGCTGGACCCGCCGTCCATCCCCATGTCCGGCGACGGCGACACTCCCCTGGCTGGGGCCTACTCCCCCGCCGAACCGGCCACCGTGGGGGGCTTGTCCGTGGCCCGCTATGCCTACGACCTGGCCGACTGGGACAACTCCCTGTGGGCCATCCCCCTGGGCGCCTCCGGCAACCCCGGCAGCCCCCACTACCACGACCAGTCGGAGACCTGGCGCCAGGTGCAGATGATTCCCATGGAGTACGGCTGGGACGGAATTATCGCCCGCAGCCAGTCTCATCAGGCCCTGGAACCGGCGTAAGGGGGGCCAATCGTGAGCATGTTTGACTGGTACCAGCGCGCCCGCGACAGGGCCGAGCATTTCATAACCGACCTGGACCCGGAGCTTGAAGTGGATGTGGACGAAGACTACATCACCCCCTACGACGGGGGTGAGGAATACGACACCTTCGTCCTGGTCTTCTCCCACCCCACCAACCCTAAGCTCAACTGGACCATGGCCGTCAAACCCGAGGAAGACTTCATAAACACCGAACTGGAAAGGGTGGTGCGGCGCATTTATTTTGAGCGGGTGGAATGACCTGAGAAGACTCAGCGGTTCGTCCTGACCTTGTCGAAGGACGCCAGGGTAACCAGACGTAGAGGCAGCCCTTGTGGCTGCCCGCCTAGCAACAAATTCGTGAATATTCGTGCCCATTGGTGGATAGTGAAAAGGAATAGGTGAAACAATGCAGAACCAGTCCGACGGCTTCAACGGCAAGGTGGCCATCGTAACCGGCGCAGGCACCGGCATTGGCCGCAGCGCCTCCCTGGCCCTGGCCGCCGAGGGTTACGCCGTGGCCCTGGCCGGCCGCCGCGCCCAGCTTTTGGAAGAGACCATATCCATGGCCGGCGACGCTGCCGGCCGTATGCTGGCAGTGCCCGGCGACATCGGCAAGCCCGACGGCGTGGCCAACCTCTTCGCCGCCACCAGGGAAAGGTTCGGCCGCCTGGACCTGCTCTTCAACAACGCCGGCATCAGCGCGCCGCCCATTCCCCTGGAAGACCTGACCTACGAGCAGTGGCAGGCGGTGGTGGACGTCAACATCACCGGCGCGTTCCTCTGCACCCAGGAGGCCTTCCGCATGATGAAGGAGCAGGACCCCATGGGCGGCCGCATCATCAACAACGGCTCCATATCCGCCCACGTGCCCCGGCCCAATTCGGCCCCTTACACTGCCACCAAGCACGCCATTACCGGCCTGACCCGTTCCACCTCCCTGGACGGCCGCAAGTACGACATCGCCTGCGGCCAAGTTGACATCGGCAATGCCGACACGGACATGGCCTCCGTCTTCAAGACGGGCGTGCCCCAGCCCTACGGCGAGATAGCAGTGGAGCCCACCATGGCCGTGGAAAACGTCTCCCGGGCCGTGGTCTACATGGCCAGCCTGCCCCTGGACGCCAACGTCCAGTTCATGACGGTAATGGCCACCAAAATGCCCTTCATCGGTCGTGGCTAGGGGGCGTCGGCAGGGTCCCTGCACCCTATTTCCAAAATTCCAAAAGGCTGTGGTTGACAGATCGGCTAACCCCGACTACCTATGGGTGCCGGAGATCGCCCCGGGCATAACCGAAGGGCAACGCAGGCCAAATTTCGCGAATCTCGTAAAAGTTCCCAAAAAGGGTTGACAGCAGAGAAAGTATTGACTAGAATGTTACCGTTACTTCTTCTTGGCATTGCTACCATTGCTTCTTGCAAGGACGTTTAGTCCTCCTCTTGTAGGTGTGCGCTTTAGCGCCGGGCTTTAGGCCCCTCTTTTATAGCCGTCCACATGGACGTAGGGATTAGTCCCTCTTTTGTTTTAGCGCCAACGAGCGCCGGGCAGTAAGCCCCCTCCAGTAGCGGCCCAGATGCGGCCGCCCACGTTTAACGTGCTTCGGTAACCCGGGTGCCGTGGATCCTTTGATGCCTTCGTACAGGTGCGCCCTACCAGGATCGTGTGTTGCGCCACTGAGGCAGCAGAGGCCCGGAACACCTTAAGTCGGGTAATGCGGTCCAACAACTTTTCTTGACAGGAGATGACCTAATGCTAAAGACGAGACGGCGGTATCCCTCCCTGGGTTATGGCCAACGGCCGCAGCTGCTGGTCCGGGGCCTCCGACCGCCAGCCTGCTGCATCCTCTGCGGACACGGGGTGTCCCGGTACGTCCTGCAGCGCCCAATGTGCGTACACTGCTGGCGCAGCGACTATGAGCTACTCCCTATCCGGGACTACAGGGATGTTTCGATGCCGTTCTGCCACAGGTGCGGGAAAGGGGCGTCAGTTTCATTCGGCGACCCTCAGTGCTCGGCCCACGACGAGGAAGATTCCCGGTTTGCGGAATAAGCCTGCTGATAGCGGGAATTCCCGGATTTCCCTTAGCCCAGACGACAGTTGACAAACTCTTCAGTATTCGCCCAAACAGTCCACCGTGAAGGTGTGTTATCAACTTGGTGATTTGCGACAGGGCGTGAGTCCTCTCATTTTGGTGCGCTTTAGCGCCGGGCTTTGGGCCCCTCTTTTATAGCCGTCCACATGGACGTAGGGATTAGTCCCTCTTTTGTTTTAGCGCCAACGAGCGCCGGGCAGTAAGCCCCCTTCAGTAGCGGCCCAGATGTGGCCACTCATGTTTAACGTGTTTCAGTAACCCGGGTGTTGTGGGTCCCTTCGTGCCTGCGTACAGATGCGCCCTACCGGGATTGTGTGTTGCGCCGCAGCGCCGGTCGGATGGCCGGCGGTTACTCCGGCCAACGTACGCTGGCGCTACGGGACTCCGCCAGCGCCCATTTCGAAAACTTCGAACACCCCAGGCGACGATTGAACTGAAGGAGCATAGAATTGGAAAATTTGCAGCACCAAGAGGCTAATGGATTCGACTCGGAGGCAGGTATAGGGAAGGACCTACGACTGTTCTTGCTGATGAACACCGCCCGGCAGTACCGGGTTCTTCGGGACTTGGTTATCTCGGAGACTCCTGAAAGGCGTGAACCCGGCTGGATCGCAAACGAAGTGGTCCGGAAGTTGCTGGATGGAATTGCTTTCAGCGAACCGGTGGTGAGGGAGATCCAGAACTTCCTCCATCAGCCCGAAGACCCCACTCTGGCTGAAATCGTCGCGGGCGACTCCCCGTTGATGGGGGCGGTGGTGGGTCCCGTAGACCGCCTGCTGGTCGCGAGGGTCTCCGACTTGCTGGGCAAGGAGGAGTCTTTTGCCTTGGATTTCCTGGTTTTGCTCCAGCTGGAGCTTATGGTCCTGCCCAGGGAGGTTGTGGACGATTTCGGCCACTTGCGGTTGGATGATTTGCGGAAACAGATAGATACGGTCCCAATGGCCCTCAAGCTGTTGGAACGGGCGCCCATCTACGAGCGAAGCCTGAAGGCATTGGAAGGGTTGGGAAGCGCCTGCCGGGATCGGTTGGTCGCAGACTACGAACCTCTGGTCCGCAGCATTGCGCGTAGACACAGTAGCACGCTTGGCCTTCGCCCAGATAGCAGGATATCTCTGGATGACCTGTGCCAGGTGGGCCTGATTGGCCTCCTGCGAGCCATAGACAATTTCGATATCAGGCGCGGGTTCCGGCTTGCCACCTATGCTCGACCCGCTATAGAAAATGAGATCAACGATTTCCTCCGGCGAAGTCTGCACCCCGTGTCAATGCCCAAGGAAGTGGTCACGGAATTCAGTCGGATGAGGCGGCTTGAGTCGAAACTGCGCCAGGACTTGGGAAAGGACGATGTGGAAAGAGAGCTCTACGACGCCACGGGAATGCCCTGGGAAAAGTTCCAAAGCATCAGGTATGCCTTTCAGCCGGCCAGAGGCCTGGACGAGCCCTTTGGTGAGGAGACCGATCTCACCCTGGCCGATGCTATTGCCGACCCTGCCGTTGATGTTGAGGAAACGGTTTGCACTGCAATGATGTGCGAGAAGCTTCACCAGGCCCTGCAGACCCTGCCGGAGCGGGACCGCTACGTTCTGGAACTTCGTTTCGGCCTGCGCGGCAGTCGGGAATTCACCTTTGACGAACTAGGGCGTGAACTGGGCATTTCCCGCCAGGCCGTCCACAAGACCGTGGGCCGGGCCCTGGAAAAACTTCGCAACCCCGACCTGGGCCTGGTGGGCGGCCAGGCCTGGGCCCGGACTTAATTCACGCCGGCCCACCTTGCCGCGAGTTGAAGGTGTCCTGCCGTAGGGGCGCATGGCCGTGCGCCCTTGCGGGATTGTACCGTGCCGACGCCCCGCTAAAGGCCGCGCTTCGCCGAAATCCACCGCCTTCTGATACCTTCCCCTTGCCGCCCCGCATACCTCCTGTCCAGCACAAAAATGACCGGTTTTCCGGGAACCTCGACCTTTTGCAAGCGCCTTCCAGATATAGGTGGGAACTGGAATCGGGCTGAGAAATCCATATGCGATAGCCCTGCCCCCCGTACCTGGCAAGTGGACCGCTTTATTCTAAAAGGTGCGCCGCCGGAGTGTCTCTGCCAAATATGAAGCTCGGTGAGAATGCATCAGAATAAGGCAAAACGGGAGGAAAAGCAGAAATTTCAGAAACAGCAGGGTATTGAGTCTCCACCTCGCAGGGGCGGAACACGCAGGTCTGCCCCCCATTCCTGCGAGCAGGTTTGCTCCCACACCCCTGCGATGTAATATGTACTCGCCTTGCAATCGCCCCAACACCCTGAAGGCAACCGTGGAGGACTTGGATATATGGGCGCCTGCCGTTACTGTGGTCAAAATGCCGGATTCCTGCGCAAGCAGCACGGGGCATGCCGCGACCGGCACCGCGCCGGTATAGAGGAGATGGTCAACCTGGTGGCCCAGTCGGCCGGCGCCGCCACCTTCAGCGAAACGGCCCTGCGCCAGACCCTGGGCGCCATTGCCGCCCGGGCCTACGCCGGAGACGACGACATCAACGCCGCCCTGGCAACCGGTTGGACCCGGGGCATCAGCCACGCCATGGCCGACGGCATACTCACCCGGGACGAGGAAACCCGCCTGCGCGAGTTCCGAGACCGCATGGCCCTGGATGGCAACTCCCAGACCGCCCAGGGCGAGGCCACCCTGGACCGGGCCGCCACCGACCGGCTGACCCTGGACGCCCGCCTGGCAGCCCTGGCCACCGCCGGGGGCGATGCCCACCTGCGCGACCTTTCCGCCGCCATCCGGCAGGCCGGCCTTTCCGCCGCCCAAAGCCGTCAGCTTCTCATCCGCGCCTGGGAGGCGGCGGTGGAAGGCTCCCTGGAGGACGGCGTATTCACCCTGGACGAGGAGAACGCCCTGGCCCGGTATCTCAACCACTTCGACCTGACACCCCGAGACGTCAATGGCAACGGCGCCCACACCAGCCTGGTCCAGGCCGCCGTCATACGCGACGTCGCCAACGGCATCATACCCCAGCGCCAGCAGGTGGAAGGCAACCTGCCCTTCAATCTGATGAAGTCGGAACAACTGGTCTGGGTGATTGACGGCGTGGACTACCTGGAAACGGTAACCAGGCGGGAGCGGCGGGGCACTTCCCACGGCGTCAGCATCCGCGTAGCCCGTGGCCTATACTACCGCCCCAGCGCCTTTCGCAGTCGGGCCGTAGAGTGGGAGGAGACCCAGCGGTTGGACTGCGGTCTGCTGGGCCTGACCACCAAGCACATCTACTTTGCCGGTTCCAGGAAGCGGTTTCGCGTCCGCTATGACCGCATTGTGACCTTCGAGCCCTACAGCGACGGCCTGGGCATTATGCGCGACGCCCAGACCGCCAAGCCCCAGAGCTTCATCACCGGCGACGGCTGGTTCGTTTACAACCTGGCTACCAACCTGGCCCAGCTGTGATGAGGCCCGCCCACTGAATTGAATCCGCCATCGGGCCGGCCTATAATCCCCGCGCACTTATACTACCGAGGAGGCATCATGCAATTCGGCGTATCCCTTTCCGGCATGGGCCAGCAGCCGATTGAAAAAGACATGCGGCAAAACTTCCAGGAGATCGTGGAGTACATCCGCACCGCCCGACAGCTGGGTTTCGACTTCCTTTACCAGGGCCAGCACTACCTGACTTCCCCCTACCAGCAGCTTCAGACGGTCCCCCTGCTGGCGCGGCTGGCCGCCGAGGCCGAGGGCATGGGCATGGTGGCCACCCTGCTGGTCCCCCTGCACCATCCCGTGGACCTGGCGGAACGGGTTACCACCATGGACATCATCACCAACGGCCGCTTCCATCTCAGCGCCGCCCTGGGTTACCGGGACGAGGAGTACGACGCCTTCGGGGTGGCCCGCAACCGCCGTGTCTCCCGCTACCTGGAGTGCCTGGACGTGATGCGCCAGCTTTGGACCCGGGACGAGGTAACCCACCACGGCGAGCATTTCCACCTGGAGGGCGCGCGAATGACCATCCGTCCCATCCAGCAGCCCCACCCGCCCATCTGGGTGGCGGCCAACGGCGACGCCGCCATCAAACGGGCCGCCCGCCGGGGCTACACCTGGTACGTCAACCCCCACGCCACCTACACCGCCATCAAGCGCCAGATCGAGCTTTACCACGAAACGTCGGAAGCCGCCGGCTCCGCCGCGCCCAGCGACCTGCCCATTGCCCGCGAGTTATACGTGGGCGAGACGCGGGAACAGGCCTGGGCCGACGCCGCTCCCTTCCTGGGCGGCAAGTACGCCGCATACGCTCAGTGGGGACAGGACAAGGCCATGGACGAGGAGTTCAGCACGGCCTTTACCGAACTGGCCGAAGACCGCTTCATCATCGGCGACCCGGAGGACTGCATCGGGGAGATAGAAAAGTTGCGGGAGCTGGGCATGTCCCACGGCAGCTTCCGCATGATGTGGCCCGGCATGGACCTGCGCCGCGGCCTGCAAAACCTGGAACTGTTTGCGGACCGGGTGATGCCGCATTTCAGAGAGTAGGAGATACTGAAGCCAGGCCCAGATTCCCCATGTCATTCAAGTTTGACTGGTGTACAATCAAGGTGGCACAGCTTTATCGTAAGAGGGGATATAAATGGTAGCCACCGACAGGGTTAACGATCTATTCGCTGATGCCAGGCACATGCAATCAGAGGCGCTTAAGCTGTTGGAGGGTGGGGATATTCGGGATGCGGCCGAAAAGGCGTGGTGCGCCACCAAGCGAGCGACTGAGGCCCTGGTACTAGCTCGAACCGGACGAGAGCCGGAAATTCCCGCACAAACGTCGGCTGGGCTCAGGAGAATGGCCTATGAAGATGACCGTTTTCAGGCACTCCGCAACCACTTCAACGCCTGTGTCAAAGAACTGCACGTGGACTGCTTCTACGACGGTCACTGCGAACCTGAGGAAGACTTGGCTGTTACAATCCGAAATAGCGGCCCGTTCATAGACCAGGCAGAGTTTCTGTCTTCCGATTAGGTCTAAACCTACTACCCGCCCCCAACAATCTCCCCCAGCGTCGCGCTGAAGCGGCCCTTGTTCAACGTTTGCTGCGCACCCAGGGCCGCCGCCCGTTCCATGGACGCTGTGTCTTCGTGGGGCCCGAAGGCCACGATGCGGGGGCCGCTTCCGGAGCCGGCGGCGGCCCGCTCTCCCAGGTCCGCCATAACGGCGCTCCAAGTATCCGCATCGCCTTCCAGGTCCACCAGCACCAGTTCCGTCTCCCCTTCGGCATAGCAGTCCCAGAAATCGGCCTCGGTGTGGGCCTGGCGCACCGAGTAGCCCAGGGGCTCGGCTACCGTCTCAACCCGGGCCTGGAAGAACAGGTTCTGGCCCAGGAGTATGATGCGGTTTGGCGTAGCCATATTAACTCCCCTGCCCTTCCTTCAGACGTTCGCCCAGCAGGTCGATGGCCGCCTGGGCCGCCGCCCGCTTGTTGCCGTCCCGGTCGCTGTCGAATACCCGGTGGACCGCCACGTCGTTGCCGTTGGCGTCGGCCAGGCCGATGTAGAAGGTGCCGATGGGGAAGGACGATCGCCCCTGGCCCGGGCCGGTAACGCCGGTGGTGGACACGGCATAGTCGGTGCCGGTCAACTCCAGGACGCCCCGCGCCATGGCAATGGCCATCTCCTCGCAGACGCTGCCCTTGGTGTCGTAAAGCTCGTCGGAAACGCCCAGGATGCTCTGCTTCAGGCCGCCGGTATAGGCAATTACGCCCCCGGGGAAGAACTGGGAACTGCCGGGGATGGTGCCCAGCAGGTAGCCGATCAGCCCGGCGGTGTCCGCCTCGGCCACCGACACTCGCTTGCCCTGGTCCATCAACATCTGAGCTACTTCGCTAACGTCCATGGTTTCCTCCTGCGCATATCGCTGTTGGTGAGCGGCAGAGCTTCGCGCCACCACACCTTGATTCGATCTCATATCCTTAGCTGGTATCTTACCACCCTCTCCGACTCACCGGGGAATACTCTGTCCAGCTTCGAACAAAAGGAGCCGCGGATCAAGGCCCTGTGGAAGCCTTACCGCCCGGCCAGGGTCTTCAGCGCCCCTTCGTCCAGCTCAACGCCCAGGCCCGGGCCGGTGGGCACAGCCAGGTAGCCGTCCCTCACCTCCAGCGGCTCCTTCAGGACGGAGATCTCGTCGCGGATGGTTACGGGCTCGATGTTGTACTCCTGGGCGTAGGGGACAATGGGGTAGGCGGCGCAGAAGTGCAGGTGCGCCACCGTGCTGATTGTGGGCTGGGTGTTGTGTACCGTTATGGGCTTGCCGAAGGTCTCGCACAGGGCGGCAATCTTTTGGAACTCGGTGAAGCCGGGAGCCTTCACGATATCCGGCTGGATGATGTCCACCCTTCCCTTCAGGATAAGGTCAAGGTACTCGTAACGGGTATAGATCATCTCGCCGGACGCTACGGGTATGTCCAGGGCGTCGGCTACGGCGGCCAGTCCCTCCAGGTCGTAGTGGGGGCGGGGTTCTTCAAAGTGGAAGGCTCCCAGCGACTCCAGGGCCTTGCCGACCTCGATGGCTCGGTGCACCGAGTAGGCCCCGTTGACGTCGATCAGGATGTCTATGTCGTCCCCCACGGCCCTGCGCACCTCTGCCACGGTGGCGATGGTGTGGTCGGCGCTGTCGTCCATCGCCCCGGGCACGGCGCTGTGCAGCTTGTAGGCGGTGTAACCCTGCTCCACGAAGGAAGCGGCGCGTCGGGCTTCTTCCAGCGGCGTCATATCCCGGCGCATGGAACTGGCGTACATCCGTATCCTGTCCCGCACCGCGCCGCCCAGCAAATGGGAGATTGGCTGGCCGACCGCCTTGCCCTTGATGTCCCACAGGGCGATGTCAATACCCGCTATGGCGCACCAGATGGCCCCTCCCATTTCCAGGGCCGACCCGGCCCGCCGCATGTCGTTGAAGCGCAGCGTTGTCTCGGTGGGGTCTTTGCCCAGCAGCGCCGGCTTCAGAAGTTCGTCAATCGTCGCCTTGACGATGCCGGGCTGCCGCCGGAAGCACTCGCCAATGCCCACGATGCCCTCGTCAGTGAATACGCGCACGAAGGGAAAACTGCGGTCCAGGACAAGGCATTCCACGTCCGTGATCTTCATACTGCTGGCCCCCGTTTGGTCAGTATTTGCGTCGCTCAGGCGCTGGCCTGGCCCGTTCTCGACCTTCGGAACTGGGAGCGAGTGAACCTGGCAATAAGTACTCCCGCCACCAGGCCGCACAGGTGCCCCTCCCAGGAAATGTAGGGCGCGGTGGGCACCAGGCCCAGGAAGATACCGGTGCCGAACACCAGAATCACCAGCGCCGCCACGATAATGGCAAGGAAGCTGTGCTCGTACCAGCCCCGGGCCACCAGGTAGCCGAAGTAGCCGAACACCAGGCCGCTGGCCCCCACATGCACCACGTGCTGCAGGTTATCCCAGGGCCAGGGCCGCCCCACGCACCACACGGCCAGCCCTCCGACGAAAACGATAAACAGGGTTACACCCACGAAGTTGGACTGGCCCCGGGCCGCCACCAGGCCACCCAGGATGAGCAGGGGAAATGTGTTGGATATCAGGTGGCCGAAACCGCCGTGCAGGAAGGGACTCAGCGGTATGCCCCGCAGGCCCTCGATGGTGCGGGGCACCAGGCCGTACTGGTTCAGGCTGTAATCAAGGAAGATGTTAACTATCTGTACCACCCAGAGTATGGCAACGAAAGCGATTAACAACGCCAGGCTGGCAACGCGGTCCAAGAACATGGCTAGGTACTGACTTCTCCTCCCGGGTTCGCCGGCTTTTGAAGCAGCAGGAAGAACTCCCGGTTTCCCTTGTCTCCCAGAATGGGCGACGGGCGCATGCCCCGCAGTCGGAGCCTTTGCTCCGTTGCCCATAACACCACCCGCCCCAGGGTGGCCGCGTGCACTTTCGGGTCCCGGACTATCCCACCCCGTCCTACCTGCTCCCTGGGGGCCTCGAACTGAGGTTTTACCAGGGCGACGATATGTCCACCGCTGCGCAGGTGTTCCAGGGCCGGCGGAATTACCAGGTTCAGGGAGATGAAGGAAACATCTATTACTACCACGTCCACCGGTTCCGGCAGGTGGTAGGGATGGCGGGCGTTGGTCTTTTCCATCACCGTGACCCGCGCGTCCTGGCTCAGCTTGTAGTGCAACTGGCCGTGGCCCACGTCTACCGCGTGGACGTGCCGGACGCCCCGCTGCAGCAGGCAGTCGGTGAAGCCGCCGGTGGAAGCCCCCACATCCAGGGCCGTCTGTCCTTCCACTGCCAATTCAAAGACATCCAGGGCGCCGGCCAGCTTCAGCCCGCCCCGGCTGACGTAGGGCAGACGCCCGCGCACTTCCAGGGGAACGTCTTCGGACAGCGACGAGCTTGCCTTGGCCACCCTTCCCGACGGCGCAAATACCAGGCCCTCCATTATCATCACCTGAGCCTGCTCGCGGCTTTCTGCCAGCCCTCTCTCGGCCAGCAGCACGTCGGCACGCCTTTTTCGTACTTTCGTCGCCATCACTCACCATCTACCCACAAATGGGCACGAATGCTATTCGTGGTCATTCGTGCATATTCGTGGATTAACGTTACTCCCCTGTGAAGTTAGGAGCCCGCTTTTCCAGGAAGGCACGGTACCCTTCCTGGTAGTCCCGCGTATCGAACTGGGCCAGGGGAATGTTGGCCTCATCGGGCGTCAGGTTATCCAGGGCCGGCTTGGCCAGTACCTGGTTCAAAGTTTGTTTGTTGGCGGCATGAGACAGGGGGGCAAGGGCAGCAATATCGCGGGCCAGTTGGTAGGTAACCTCCTCCAGGTCCTCGGGCCTGGTTACCTGGTTCACCAGCCCCATGCGCAGGGCCTCTTCCGCTTCCACCAGCCGGCCTGACATCAGGATGTACAGCGCGTTGCCCTTGCCCACCAGGTTGACTAACCCCCGCATCTCCCGGTGGCCGATGCTGATACCCAGGCGGGCCGCAGGAATCCCCAGCCGGCTGCCCTCGGCGGCGATGCGCAAGTCCGTGGCCACCGCCAGTTCACACCCGCCGCCGGCGGCGAAACCCCGAATCATCGAAATGGTTGGGGTGTTCATGGCGGCCAGGGTGTCCAGCAGGCGGTCCACCGCGTCGTTATATATCTTGCCCTTGGCCGAGTCGGCGCGATACTCGTCGAAATCGGCAATATCGGCGCCGGCGGAGAAGGCCGTGTCGCCGGCGCCGGTGATTACTACCACCCGCACTTCCCGGTCCCGGTCCAGTTCTGCCAGGCAGTCGGCCAGTTCACCCCACATCCGGTAGTTGATGGCATTGCGCTGTCGGGGCCGGTTAATTGTGACGGTTACGATGGGCAGTTGATGCTCTACCAGGATGTGGTCCTGGGCGGTAGTGGCCATGAGTCCTCCCGTGGGGAAGGGTGAATCAGCCTGTGCTTCAGGCGTAGCCTACAGGGAAACCGGAAAAAGTGTCAACCGGAAAAATCCAATAAGTTACGGATTATGCTCATTTCTTTTTCGACTAAAAATACACCGCAGGCCATACAACCTCATATTTGTCAATTTGATGACGAAATCCTTTTAAAATTTTCTAGCGGTATATTTTGTATTATGATTTATGGCTTGCCCTGGGCCGAGACAAGCCTATAAGATAACTGGCGATTCTCCAACCCCCAACTAAACTTCCTCTTGCCGGCAATTCCTGCCCATCCATCGGCAAGACAGGCCGCTGATTAATACCTTCCGGTCAAAGAAGCAATTACGGAGCAATAAAGCATGAGAGCAGCCAGGATAGTGGCACCGAAGCAGTTTGACTTCGTGGACCTGGACGTTCCCCAGGCCGGCGACGGCGAGTGCCTGATCAAGCTGGAACGAGTTTCAGTTTGCGGCAGCGATATCCGGCACGGCTACGGGCCCATCGAGCCGGAAGAGCACTACCCCATGGCAGCTGGACGCCCTTGCCACGAACTGGCCGGCGTGATTACTGAAAGCCGTACCGACGATTTCCACGAGGGACAACGGGTTATCGTCATACCCGACCGGGGCACCGGCGGCCTGATGGAATACATCGTTTCCCGCCCGGGCCGCATGATTTTGCTGCCCGACCAGGGGCCGCTGGACGAGTGGGTGATGTGTCAGCCTCCCGGAACGGTGCTGTACTCCTGCAAGCGTATGGACACACTGCTGCAGAAAAACGTACTGATCCTGGGGCAGGGAAGCATAGGACTGAGTTTCACCATGCTCACGTCCCGCATGGGCGCCCGCAACGTGATCACTGTAGACCCCCTGGACTACCGCCTGGAAAAGTCAGCTCACATGGGCGCCACCCACACTATCAATCCGGATAACGATAACCTGACCGAGGCAGTCCAGGAAATTACCCGGGGCGCCGGGCCGGACATCGTAGTTGAAGCGGCCGGCTATCCCGACACCTTCAACGAGGCTTTCCGGCAGGTCCGCCAGTTCGGCACAGTCATCCTCTTTGGCATCCAGAGCGACGATTTCGTGCCGCTGGAGCACAACCTGCTGATGGAAAAGCAGCCCACTATTTTCCCCACCACCGGCGCGCGCAGCGCCGATCCCATCAGCCAGATCCAGGATCTGGTTAGCCTCCGTGAACGCGGCTGGTGTGAACCCGCCGACCTGATTACCCACCGTCTCCCCTTCTCCGAAGTCCAGCAGGCATACGATATGTACGAACAGCGCCAGGACAACATCATTAAGGTCGTAATGGACATTAACCAATAAGTTCATGGAAGAATACCGGTTCCCCCGGCGTCCATCGGACCGGGGGAATTTTGTTCTCAAGAGAGGACACCTCTAACGGCCGGCCACGACTGAGGAGGTGGAGAAGTGGGGCCAGCAGCGATTAACATTCAGATGGTACGGGAGAACCTGGCGTTGGCCATCGCCTTCTGGGCAGCGGCGCAGAGGGGTGTCATCACCTCAGCCACCGTTCCGGCCAAGACGGCGTTCAAGTCCATTACCAACGACTTCCTGGAAGTGGAAACACCCCTGGAACTGGCCGATAACCGGGAACTGGTTCGGTGCGTGAGCAACCAGATCCGGAGCGCCTTTGCCTTCTCCGCAATTCAAACTTACCGGTCTCTGGAAAAGACCTACCGCGGTTCACCTCTCCAGGAACCCGACCCCAACCTGCGGGGCGCCCGTTGCAGCTTCTACGTGCTGAACAAGACAGTAGCCCAGAACCTCCTTTCCCCCGTCTGGGTCTGCCCGCCCGACTACCGGACCAGGTTCGAAGTCAGGGATGTCGCCTTCTGCCTGGACGCCGCAAAACTCGACGGGAAAGAGGTGTTCTGGGACGACTTCGGCGGCCTGCAAAACTACCTGGCCCTGCTGGAATACTGCTGCCTTCGTGTGGCCGAAGATACGTCCGTACAACCACAGGAAGGCGGACACCCCGAAACGGAAGCCCAGGTGACGCAGCCTGCTCCCAGAAATGGGAGAGTATCCACCGTCGTCGACGTGGGCACCTATATTATGGAACGCTGCCAGGTGGGGGAGGAACAGCGGGTTATCGCCAAGGGCATTTACCAGGACTACGCCAGCTGGTGTCACCTTCGGGGTGAAGAACCGCTGGCTCAGCGCAGTTTTGGTATGCAACTGACCGCCCAGGGCTTTCAGCGGCAGCGGCGCGGAAAGGGTCGCCATTGGTGGATGGGACTGGGACTAAGACCCCAGGAAACGCCCTATTCGGGCAATGGCAACAGCCCTTTCCCGCACAGCAGATAAGGCCGTGCACGTTGGGTCAACGCCCCTAATACGGTCCCGCCCGACAACACTTCTATCTCCCGGACTGTTTCCATTACGTCGGCTGCCACTCTTCAGCCTCCTGCCTCGACAGCCGCATTGGCGGCCACGATTTTTCGCTGCCAGGGCATTACCCGGCCAGCCAACGAACGCCTACCTCATCATGTCTGGTCGTAATCTCAAGTAGTCAGTCAAACTCGGAATGATCGGAGATAGCGTTCCAGTTTAGGTGGTATGGACTCATAGGGGCTGGTTTGAAACCCGCCCTGGCAGCCCGCTGAAATCCCTCAAGAATAAAAAACCAACTGAATCGGGACGCTGCCATGAGCTGAGTCTTGCTTGACCCCTCTGTTTCAGACTTGGCTGAGCACCAGTTCCTGTCTATCAGGCAGGAGATTGTGAGACGCTTTCGCCGGACAGGACCGGCTTCCGCCGTATTCCCCATCCCCGGGTATTTCCCCGTGCGCACCGGCAAGCCTCCGGAACATTCGGAAAGGCCTTCATCGGCGCGTTTCCCTTGCCCGCAAGCAGGCGGCGAAGCGGTCTGTTATGTATGACAGGCTTCGGGACTGCCCGAGGAGCCCTTGACCATGTGGTACAATACCCGCAATGTCCCGTGCAAGCATATATAAACTAAAGTTTATACCAAGTAAGTGGCTAAAAAGTCCGGCGCCCGTCGCTACGGCTTGCGCCGGAACCCGTGAGGACCTGCCGTAATGAAGATAAAAGAGGCACTCCAGCAGAAGCGCACCGTATCCTGTGAGTTCTTCCCACCCCGGGAAGAAGACGGGATTCCGGCAGTGTTCCGGGCTATTGACCGGGTGCGGGCCTATAACCCCGATTTCATTTCCGTTACCTATGGCGCGGGGGGATCCACCAGGGACTTCACCGAGCGCATTACCATGCAGGTAAAGCAGGAGACGGACCTGGAGGTGATGGCCCACCTGACCTGCGTGGCCCAGTCCCGGGAAGAGGTGCACGGCGTCCTGGAAAGGCTGGACGAGGCCGGCGTGGAGAACGTCATTGCGCTGCGGGGCGACCCGCCCAGGGGTCAGGAGAACTTTGTCCCCGCTGACGGCGGGTTCAGCCACGCCACCGAATTGATTGACCACATCCGGTCCAACTTCGACTTCGGGATGGCCGCCGCCTGTTATCCGGAGGGGCATACCGAGTCTCCCGACCTGGACTTTGACATCAACTACGCCCGGGAGAAGGTGAACCGGGGGGCAGACTTTCTCATCACCCAACTCTTCTACGACAACCGGTACTTCTTCGAGTTCATGGAGCGGGCGCACAAGGCCGGCATCGATGTCCCCGTAATCCCCGGAGTGCTGCCCATCCTGAACACGGCCCAGATCCGCCGGTTTACCTCCCTGTGCGGCGCCACCATTCCGCCGGAACTGGACAGCAAGCTGGAACAGTACTCGGAAGACGACAATGCGGTGCGGGAACTGGGCGTGGAGTACGCATCCCGCCAGGTGGCGGAGTTGTGGGAAAACGGGGTTCCCGGCGTCCACTTCTACGTCCTGAACCGCAGTTACTCCGTGTCCCGCATTCTGGCCAACCTGAACCTCCCCGGACATGCCGCGCCAGACTAGGCTTTGAATCTACATGGACAGGCAGGATGCCTTGACTGGACGTCAACCTTATCCTGTACATCCTGTCTATCCATGTTTGAATCGACCCGTTTAGCTATGAGCAGCCTGACCACCGGCGTTGACATCATCGAAATACCCCGCATTGCCCGGGTGCTGGAGCGGTACGGGCAGCGTTTCCTGCGGCGCATCTTCACTCCCGGGGAGATTGCTTACTGCCGGGAGCGGCCCCCCAACCTGGCCGCCCGATTTGCCGCCAAGGAAGCCACCATGAAGGCCCTGGGCACCGGCGTCCGGGGCGTGGCCTGGAAGGACATCGAGGTGGTCAGGGCCCCCAGCGGCGCGCCATCCATCCTGCTGCACGGACGGGCCAAAACCCGGGCCCAGCGACTGGGCGTCCAGGAAATTTCCCTCAGCCTCTCCCACTCCCGCGAGTACGCCGTAGCCTTCGTGGTGACCCAGTGCCAGCCGCCGACCTGAAGGTGGTAACCGCTGCCCAGATGAACGCCCTGGAGCAGGAGGCGGAGCGTCAAGGTACCAGCACCGATTCCCTGATGGAGACCGCCGGCCTGGCCGTGGCCGAGTATGCCCGGCAAAGGCTGGGCGGAGTTGCCGGCGCCCGGGTGATCATCCTGGTGGGGCCGGGCAACAACGGCGCCGACGGCCTGGTGTCGGCCCGCCACCTGCGCCGTTGGGGAGCCGAGGTTACCGCCTGCCTGCTAACCCGCCGTCCCGAAGTCGATCCCAAGATGGACCTGGCCCGAGACTACGGAGTGGCCACGCTGAACCTGGCAGCCGGTGCAGGAATGGACGCTTTTGAACGGCTCCTGGCCCGTAGTCACCTGGTCATAGATTCCGTCCTGGGGACGGGCCGATCGCGTGCCCTGCAGGGCGTGGTACGGGAGGCCCTGCTGCGGGTTGCGGCTATACGGGAAGGGAACGGCCACCCGCTGCTGCTGGCGCTGGACGTGCCCACCGGCCTGGACTCGGACACCGGCGCCGTGGACGATGCCACGCCCGCTATGGATGCTACCCTGGCCCTGGGGTTCCCCAAGTCGGGCCTGCTGTCCTTCCCCGGTGCGGGGCGGGTGGGCGAATTGCTAACCCTGGACATTGGCCTGCCCAACGGTGTGGGCCAGGATGATATCGCGCTGGAACTGCTTACCCTGGAGTGGGTTGCATCGCAGCTTCCGCCGCGGCCCCTGGATTCCCACAAAGGCACCTACGGTCATCTGCTGGTGGTGGCCGGGTCGCGTAATTACGTAGGGGCTGCCTGCCTGGTTGCCCGGGCGGCCCACCGGGCCGGGGCGGGCCTGGTAACCCTGGCCACGCCAGAGAGTGTCTATCCCATCGCAGCAGCCCAGCTTACCGAGACCATCCACCTGCCCCTGCCCGAGGATGAAGACGGCCGCGTCCATCCCCATTCCGCCCACCTGGTGCGGGAGGTACTGCCCCGTTACGACGCCATGGCCGTGGGCAGCGGCATGGGCCAGTCGAACGGCGTGTCCGGTTTTATGGAAAGCCTGCTACTGGCGGCCCCCTCTCTCAATCTGCCCGTGCTGGTGGATGCCGACGGGCTCAACAGTCTGGCCCGGTTGGGCAGATGGTGGCTGCGCCGGTCCGGTCCCCTGGTGCTAACACCCCATCCCGGCGAGATGGCTACCCTGATCGGCCTGTCCACGGCTGAGGTGCAAGGGGACCGCCCTGGCGTGGCCCGCCGATGGTCGGCCCAGTGGCAGGCGGTGGTGGTCCTGAAGGGCGCCTTCACCGCCATTGCCGAGCCGGTGTGGCCCGATGCCAGCGACCCGCAACGCGATGGACTGGTCCGCCTGTCTCCCTTCGTGAACCCCGGCCTGGCTTCCGGCGGTACCGGCGACGTGCTTACGGGAATCATCGGCAGCCTGCTGGCCCAGGGTATGAATCCCTTCGACGCGGCAAGCTGCGGCGTGTACCTGCACGGCCGGGCGGCGGAACTGGCTACTGGAGATCGTGCCCCAGTTGGCCTGCTGGCCTCGGAGGTGGCGGACGCCGTTCCGGAGGCAATTGGAAGCCTTCCAATTTAGGCGTCAGCAGTTTAGCCGCGCAGGACACGACGGGTTGCGAAGGAAATTTGGCGTGAATCCTCAGGTCCGGCGGGCGCGTCCAACTGACTGCAAAACAGTTGCAACAGCCATCGCAATGGCAGCGGGCACGTACATTATCCCAATGGAGAGATAGCCCAGAACACAGAACCCCAGCAGGGCCACCGTCAATATCCAAAGCAAAATCGTGCGCAGGGTACCGTTATCTCTCCAGGCCAGCAGCGCAATCAGCGCTACTCCGGTTACTGCCACTGGAATGAACAGGGGAAGCAATACGCCCACTCCATTGACTTCTACGACAGAGGCCGAATATCGTACCACTTCGCTCTCTAGCTCGCCCACCGGATTGCCCAATTCGTCAACCTGGACGGGCGTCGCCGAAACACCCTGGTAGGAGTAGGGCCAGAAAGCCAGCCATAGGAAGGCTACCCAGGCCAAAACATGAACAATGGTGACCGCAATGATGGCCGGGCGTTCGTTTCTCACTAGCTGCCTCTTTTGAGGTATAGTTCACGCTATACTGTTGTCATTCTACCCTGTCCAAAGGAATGCTATGCGCATCTGCTCCCTGCTGCCCAGCGCTACCGAAATTGTTTATGCCCTGGGGCTGGGCAACCAACTGGTGGGGGTGTCCCACACCTGCGACTATCCCGAGGACGCCCGCACCAAGCCGGTGGTGAGCCGCAGCGTCAGGAGCGTGTCCCACCTGGACAGCCACGAAATCGACTCCATCATCCGGCAGGCGCGGGAGACCAACAATCCGGTGCACTGGATTGACGGGGACCTGCTGCGGGAACTGCGCCCCGACCTGATCATCACCCAGGAAATCTGCGAGGTGTGCGCCATCGACCAGAGTTCAGTCTACGCCACCGCCGCTCGCTTCCTGGACTACGAACCGGAAATTGTAGTCACCCGTCCCGTGGGGCTGGAGGAGATATACCGCAATATCCACATTATCGCGTCGGCAGCCGGGGTGCCGGAACGGGCAGAGGCCCTGGTGTCGCAATTAAAGGGGCGGGCGCAACGGGTTGCGGACGGGCTGGGCGAAGTTACGGAACGTCCCAGGGTTTTCTGCATTGACTGGTTGGAGCCGTTGCGAAACACGGGTCAGTGGACGCCCGAACTGGTGGAACTGGCTGGCGGCGAGGAGGGACTGGCGGAAAAGTGGGGAAAGTCCAGGGAGATCGGCTGGGACGAGGTGGCTGCCTACCAGCCCGATTACCTGATGGTTATGCCCTGCGCCTTCGACATGGCACGCACGGAAACGGAGACACGGCAAACCCTGTATTCCCACCCGGCCTGGGGGCATCTGAAGGCGGTGCGGGAAGGCAACGTGTTTTTGTTCGACGGGCTCATTCCCAGCCGCCACGGGCCGCGGGTAATTGACGTGCTGGAGGGCCTGGCGGAAGCAATGCACCCCGAAAAGTTTGTTGGCCTGGCACGGCCTGGGGTATTCCGCAAAGCTGAACTGTAGGAGTTTCTTGATCCACAAACAGGCACGAGTGTTCCTAATCTCTACTTCTCAATAGAGACTATCTCAAAGGGGCAGTAAGGTTAGTGAGCGCCGACGACCCGATTGGCCGGGCATTCGTCACCCCCACCCTGACCTTCCCCATCAAGGGGGAAGAGGCCCTTGAGAAAGTCTCTTATTGGGGGCTAGTGGAGCAACAACTTTGAAAGGATGGGTTGGGGATTAACCGTCATTCCGGCGCAGGCCGGAATCCAAAAGCTCCGGAGAGTAGGTACCGGCTTTCGCCGGTATGACGGGTACTACGTCCCAGTCGTCACTTCAATCCTGTCGAGCCACTAGTGAAGATCCGTGGATAGAAGAAGGAGAAGTATGCTGTTTTTTGTTGAGTTGCGACACGCCCCGGAACGGTGCCCCGGGGTGGCACCGGATATTCGGGACCGGATGCTGCGCATGGCCCAAACGCGGGACCAGGTGCTGGAATCTCACGATTGCAAGTGGGTTGGAGGATGGATAAGTCCCACGCCCCACCTGACCTTCATCACCCTGGACGCGCCCGGCGCCCACGTGGTGGACTCGGCCATGCGGGACCTGGGCCTGGCCACCTGGAACTCGACCACCATACATCCGGTCGTGGACTTTGACGAGGCCATCACAGCCCTGGTCAATCAGCCGCAGAACTGAAGAGGCCTATCCCCGAATTGGCACGAACGTTGTCCGAGGCCTTTTGGAAGACTCGGAACCGATCATCGTCGCGGCAGCGAAAGTTCCAATGCCAAAGGAGGGCCCTCAATTGCCACCCGTGATAGGGGCAACGTCACCCCATCCTGGCCGTCCGCCATCGCGGGTAACGGGACTTCCTCGCAGCATTCCTTGAGTTCAATGCTCAAGTTGCCCCCGCTGGTGGGTAAATCAGGTTTGGGCCTGCTTTTTCTTCTCTGGCATAGAGGCAAAAAGGTGGCCGTCGCGGGCAGTTACCTCGAAGGTGAACATCTGGGCGATGGGCCCGTTGATGCAGTTGCCGGTGAATAGTTCGAAGCGCCACCCGTGCGAGGGGCACATGAAGCAGGTGTCCTCCAGGTAGACGGTGCCCCAGCTGTGAGGGCAAAGGGAAGAGAGGAGACGCAGCACGCCGTCCTTACCCTTGGCCAGGTAAAAGTCGTAGCCCTCCACCTCTACCTCGGAAGGGAACTTGGTAAAAGAGTCCTCGGGACCCAGGTCAATTTCTCTCACGCCGTGGGTAAAGTCCGGGTATACCATCGCGGTCCCCTTTGTGCAGTTAAGGTTGGGGGGAGTATAGCGGTAAAAGCGGTAGGCGGGCAAACCGGGCCAAGGGTGGCACTAACGTTGTCCGGTGGCAGGCGGGTTTACCTGGGTGGGCAGATACCCAGGCCCGATTACACTCTGGGCTGAAAAAAGGGTAGCTGTGCAACAAGTCCTTGGGCCTTGACACCCGATGTATATCTATCTCAACATAATGCTGCGGACCACAGGCGCCCACTTCCTCATAGCCGCAGGGTACCCTTGACCGTGTGAGAGTCCCCTTTTTCCCTTATCGTTCTACTTTCGGCCTGAAAAGGCGGTTGGTGTATGGAGATTTTTGACGCACTTTTTGCCATAGGACTGCTGCTGGTCATGGCCAAGCTGCTGGAAGGCATATTCAAGCGGTTCGGCATCAGTTCCATTTTTGCCTACGCCATCACCGGGGTAATCCTGGGCCCCGTTACCGGGTTGATTGACGCCGAGAACGACTTCCAGATCATCCTTAATATAGGCATCTTCATCTTTTTCTTCCTGGTGGGCCTCGACGAACTGGATATCTCAGGGTTCCTGCGGGCCATACGGGGTCGCCTCTTTATCGCAGCGGTGCTGTCCGTGGCCATTTCCATAGCGGCCTCCCTGGCAGTTACCACCAACGTGATTTTCGACGTGGGCCTGAACCTGAGCTTCACAGAAGCCCTGGCAGTGGCGGGGGTTCTGTCGCTTTCCAGCCTGGGCATCGTGGCGAAGGTGCTGATAGACGAGGACCGGCTGAAGGAACCGGTGGGGATACAGATCTTCACCGCCGTGGTAATCGCGGAGATAGTGGTTCTCTTCATCGTGGGCTTCTCCATCAGTGAACATGCCTTCCTGGAGGATCAGGGAGGGCGTCTGGGCGTCGTTACCGGCGTGGGTCTGCTGGTGGGGGAACTGGCGGCATTCACCATAGTTACATGGTTAGTCTGCAACAAGGTAATGCCCCGGGTAATGGTGCTGCTGCACCGGGTGTTGCAGGTACCCCAGCTTTCCTATGGCCTGCTGCTGGGCGGCCTGTTCCTGGTGATAGTGCTGGCGGAGAAAGTGGGCCTGCATGGCACCTTGGGGGCCCTGCTGTTCGGAGCAGCCTTGTCGCCCCTGCCGTACCAGCTAAGGCACGACTCCATGCCCGGCATGCGCAGCACCGCGGAAGGTCTGTTTGTTCCCCTGTTTTTTGCCTCCGCCGGACTAAACCTGAACCTGGACTTTTTGAGCCTGCCTCCCGTAACCATTGTGGCCCTGATCTTTGTGCCCCTGGCCGGCAAGTTTGCCGGCGCTATTATCAGCGCCTACATCACCCGGCTGGAGGCGCCCATTGCCATAGCTTCAGGGTTGATGGCCAAAGGGGTAGCGGAGATTGCCCTGCTGCTTGTAATGCTGCACAGCCACGTAATTGGGGAGGCTCTCTTCTCGCTGCTGGTAGTTATCATGTTTGGCTACATCCTGCTCACCCCCATGGGAATCAGTCTTGCGTTGCGCAGGACCCGGCACTCGGAAGAGCTTAGCGGTGACATGTCGCAGCTGCACCTGCTGGAGAGATTTGTACTGGGCGAAATCCAGGTTAAGGACGTCCTGGACAAGACGAGGATTTACCCGGACCAGGACATTACCGTCCGGAACTTTGTGGACCACTGGACTACCGCGGAACAGCACGATTACGTGGTGGTGGACGAGGGGCACCTGGCCGGCGTGGTGTCGGTGAGCATGCTGCGTTACCTGCCGCGCACCCAGTGGAACCATACTACACTGGAGGATACGCTAAGGCACGGTACTCCGGTGGCGGGGCCGGACGAACTGGTGGAGGACGTGCTACAAACGATGATCGACAACTCACTGACAGTGATGCCAGTGGTCGACCCGGCTACCGGGGCTTTTCAGGGTTCCATTTCCAGCTACGAAATACTGGAGATTGTGCTGTTGAACGCCAGTGGCCGGGACATCTAGCCCACCAGACCACGCCTGCGGGCAGAACTCATTGCTCCCTGGATCGTAGGCTGTCCAATTGCCTGAAGTCCTGACTTGAGAAGTCTCTTGGAGCAAGTTAATCACACCGGGATGAGTAACGGGGCTGCAAGTGTGGCGATGGAGCGGTTGATAATAATCGGGACAAGCTGCACGGGCAAGACAACATTGGCCCGGCAAATGGCCCGAATCCTGGATGTGCCCTGCATAGAGTTGGACGCCATCCACTGGAAACCTGGATGGCAACCTCGTCCTAGCAATGAATTCAGGCAAATGGTGAATGAAGTTGCGGCAGAGGAGAGGTGGGTGATTGACGGCAACTACGGAAGGGTGCGGGATATCGTCTGGTCCCGAGGGACGACCATAATTTGGCTCAACTACCCCTTCCGTGTTGTGCTGTGGCGCGCGCTGTGTCGAACTTTTAAGCGGGCAGCAACCAGAGAAGAACTGTTTTCCGGAAACCGGGAGACTTTCAGGAAGTCCTTCTTCAGCAGGGAATCCATTCTGCTGTGGGTGATTACCAGCTATCCACGGCATAGGCGAAGCTACCGGCAGATTCTGGATAAGGGGGATTATCCTCATTTGCGGGTGGTCGAACTTCGCCATCCCGCCCGGGCGAAAGCCTTGATTGCCGCAGCGGGTGGACTGACAGGCTGTGAATCCACTAACCCGTTTGCCAGTTTCATTGATGGCAATTAGACTGGCGCCTGGCCGGTACATCAATCAGGAGCGAACATCATGCCCATTGACCTGAGAGACCTAGTGAAGAACCCGGAGACCACCCCCTTCAACCGGCTAAAGTACCTGGTTCGGCAGCCGGATGAGGACGTTACCCGGTTTATGAACCAGTTGTTCAACCTGGCGGCCCTGGCCAAGGAGGAGAACGACTGGGGGCCGGTGGAGCAGTTCCTCAACCGCTGGGAGGACATTCTTACCGACCGCCTGGACCTGCCCATAGCCTTCGACTCGGCTCCCTGGGCCCCCTTTCCCAAACCACTGTCTGAGGCGCGTATCGCCGTGATGACCACCGGGGGCATTCACCTGGCCCACCAGGAGGCTTTCGACGTGGACGGCGACCACAGTTACCGGGAAATTCCCCTTGACACTCCCCTGGAGGACTTCAGGGTGGCCCATACCCACTACGATACCAACGGAGTGGCCGAGGACGTGGACGCCGTTTTCGCCATCCACCGACTACAGGAACTGGCGGCCGAGGGTATTGTGGGAGAGGCGCACAGCCCCACCTACAGCTTTATGGGCTACATCCGCGACGTGGCGGGTCTGATGGAGGTCAGCGCGCCCGACGTGGCCCAGCGGTTGAAGGCCGACGGCGTGGACGGGGTGGTTATCGGCACCACTTGACCCCGCTGCCATCAGTCCGGTGGACTGATCGCCCGCGCCATAGAAGCGGCCGGAGTCTCCACGGTGGTCGTGATGGTGGACCGGCAGAAGGCGGCCACCATGTCGGTGCCCCGGGGCCTGATCCTGCGCTTCCCCTTCGGCCGTCCCTTCGGCGCCCCGGGCAGCCCTGATCAGCAAAGGGTGGTGCTGGAAGACGCCCTGGAAGTGCTGGCCACCGCCACGGAACCGGGCCAAATTGTGGCGTCGCCTTACCGGTGGCGACGAGAGGATTATGGAGCGATTTTGAGTGAGAGATATGAGAGGAAGATTTTGTAAGTGACCGATGGCAAGATGCCAAGGAAAAGCTAAGGGAATTGGACCCTGAATACGTCGAAGGGTTTAAGTCCCAACTGCGATTAGAGTCGTTAGGGCTCTTTCATTCTAGCCCTATCCAGGCTAGCCCTCGCCCAAGAGTGCAATTGCCAAGCACCTGGCATCGCCTGTTGGAATCATGTCTAGAATTAACTTTCCAGTTATCTATCCTGCGAGTCTCAGCAAACCTAATGACAGCTGAGGCTAACAGGCGTATTCCTCGGGAAGAATCCGGACAAGCCATGGCCTATCACTTCCGTTCATGGTTCATACATGCAGAGGCGCTGGCTGAATGCGCTATTGAAGTAGTCAAATGGACTTCAGAAGTCTATGTCACGGATCCTAGCAAAAGACTCGATCTCTGCAAAAGGAAAAGGCTTCTCATTAAGCAGCAAATTTCTGACCGAGTTGCGAAACAAAGGAATAGTTACGTTCATACTTCTAGGAGATCCTGGGCCAGCGGACTTACCGAGGGAGAACTCTGGGAAGGATTTGTTTCTAGTGATTTGACTCCTCAAAAGTTTCTTAAAGAGGTTCGTTGGCCAGAAGAAGGTAATAGAATGGCTTCGGGCAGATATGGTTGGTTTGTCGTATTAACTGAGGATATCTGCTCCTCTCTTACAAGTATTTTGGAGGGCTTGGAAAAAGACATCTGCCAGCGGAGGTGACAGACGAGGGAGGCTATTCTTTGCCACTTTCTTTTTCCACTACCGGCGGCAGCATATCTTCCAGCGCCAGCCTAGCATCAGGGAGGATTGATAGACTCTCATCGGGACACGCTCAACGACCAATTGGATCCCTCCCCACTTCCACTTTATAATCATTATTAAAATACACCCATTCCCCCAAATACTTCCAAAAACTGTTGACAGGCACCCGGAGTTTGCCTAAAATCCGAGATACTTCATTGGGTAGAAATGTCACCCGTGAGATGGGAACAAATATTCTGAAGAGGAGGCATCGGATGTCAAACAAAGAAGATCTGGCGTTAATGGCTCACCTGATGCGGCGTGCCGGTTTCGGCGCCACCTGGGAAGAGTTGGAAGCGCTTGTTGACAAGGGCTACGACGCAGTGGTGGATGAACTGGTAGATCCGCCCGCGGACCGGCACGGCGGCAAGGCCGAACTGCTGATTCGCTATTATCCCGGCTGCCTGCTTCCTGGCGGCAACCCCGTGATGGGCCAGGCCAACTGGCTCTATAACATGGTCAGCACCGATAAGCCCCTGGAAGAAAAGATGGCCCTGTTCTGGCACCATGTGTTCGCCACCGGCAACTCCAAGCTGGATAACTGCGACCAGATGCTGACCCAGATCCAGATGTTCCGTGAACTGGGTATGGGCAACTACCAGGAACTGATCCTTGAGCTGTCCAGGAACCCGGCGATGATCTACTGGCTGGACAACAACGAAAACCACCGGGACGCGGTCAACGAGAACTGGGGCCGTGAGCTGCTGGAGCTCTTTACCATGGGCGTCAGCAACTACACCGAGGTGGACGTTCGGGAGGCCTCCCGGGCCTTTACCGGCTGGACCATCACTCCCAAGCTGCCTCGGCAGCCCTATGGCCGCTATCCCTGGCGGTTTGAGTACCGGGAAGCCGATCACGACTTCGGCGAAAAGACCTTCCTGGGCCAGACCGGCAACTTTAACGGCGAAGATATCATCGACATCGTGGTGAAGGAACCGGCCACCGCCCGCTTCATCTGCCGCCACCTGTACAACTTCTTCGTCGCCGACGAACCCCAGGTTCCCGCCTGGACCATTGAGCCGGCCCGCGACGAGGAAGCCCTGGACGCCATGTGCAACGTCTTCGAAGAGTCCAACTACGAGATTCGCGAAGTCCTGCGCTTCATGCTCAAGTCCGATTTCTTCAAGGAAGCCCGGTTCCAGAAGATCAAGAGCCCGGCGGAAGTGGTAGCCAGCACCATGAAGATGGTCGGCTCCTACCAGTTCCCGGATCCCGGCCTGGCCAGGATCTGCCGCGAGCCCGGCTACATGGGTCAGGACATCCTGGATCCCCCCAGCGTGGAAGGCTGGCATACCGGCTCCGAATGGATTAACAGCGGCTCCCTGCTGGCCCGTATCAACTTCGTGGCCGACAGCGTCAACAAGACCGACCTGCCCGGCATGCAGAGCATTATCAGCCGGATGAAGGGCGAAGGCATAACCACCCCGGACGAACTGCTGGAAGGCTGCCTGGACAGCATGGGCTTCCTGGCTCTCAGCGACGAGACCCGCGACCAGCTGAGCGCCCACGCCAACGAGGGTGGCAACCTGGATTGGAGCGATGAAGCCGCTGCCGCCGAACGAATCGCCGAAATGATGGCCCTGGTCGGCGCTACCACCGAGTACCAGTTTGCCTAAAGGGTCCCTATTCCGGACCAGTTAGCAACAACCTGAAAAAAGGAGAGAGCAATGACTTCAACCAAGAAAGATCCGGTCATCGTCGTATTGCAGCTCACCGGCGGCAACGACTACATGAACACCGTGATTCCCTACAGCGACCCCCTGTACTTTGAGAACCGGCCCAACGTCGGCTACAAGATGGAAGACATCATCAAGGTGGACGACAACCTGGGCTTCATGCCCGCCATGGGTCCCATCAAGGAGATGTATGACCAGGGCAAGGTAGCGGTCATCCACGGCATCGGCTATCCCGATTCCCCCCGCTCCCACTTCCGCTCCATGGACATCTGGCACACCTGTGAGCCGGACAAGGTCGGGACGGAAGGTTGGGCCGGCCGCGTCGCCCGCGAGCTGGACCCCAACAAGGAAAACGTACTGACCGCCATTAACTTCGGTCACGGCCTGCCCCGGGCCTTGGCAGTACCGGGCGTCCCCGTTGCCGCCATCTCCGACCTGGGCACCTATGGTCTTCTGACCGGCATCAGCGATCAGGACCAGCGGGCCAAGGCCCTGGACCTGTTCAGCCGCATGTACTCCCCCACCGTGGGCGGCAGCTTCGTCACCGACTACCTGCGCTCCACCGGCACGGAAGCCATGATCGGCGCCGACATCGTCAAGGTCGCTCCTGAGCGCTACAGCTCCAACGTGGAATACCCCAGCTCCGCCATCGCCCAGCACCTGCGCGACATCGCCCAGGTCTACATGGCCGATCTCGGAACCCGGGTCTTCTACACCCAGCACGCCAGCTTCGACACCCATGCCGGCGAGTACGCCGCTCACCCGGCCCTGTGGAAGGACATCTCCGAGGGCGTGTCCGCTTTCTTCGAGGACCTGAAGGAGCACAACACCGGAGAGAACGTGATCATGTACCTGTTCTCTGAGTTCGGCCGCCGCGTCCGTGACAACGGCTCCGGCACCGACCACGGCGCCGCCGGCGTTGCCTTCGCCATCGGCGATGCGGTCAAGGGCGGAATGTACGGCGAGTACCCGTCCCGGGAAGCCAAGGACCTGGAGCAGGGCGACCTGGTCCCCAACTACGACTTCCGCGGCGCTTACACCACCATCGTGGAAGACTGGTTCGGCATGGACGCCACTCCCATCGTTAACGGCAACTTCGAGAAGATGGGCTACCTGAAGTAAGCGGGTCGCCTGAGCTCGAAACCTGGCGCTCAATCGAGTTGCCCGATCCAGAAATCGAAGCTAACCGAGATTGAGTTTGGGGCCGGGTGAACTTTCCCAACCGGGGCGGTTCCCCGGCCCTTTCTGACGAAGACAAACGCTTATAGGAGGCGAAAATGGCAGAGATTACTGCAGTAGCCGGGCGTGCCTGGGTCTATAGCCACAACATAGGCCGCAACGGCGCCGCCGGCATGGGTTTCAGCCAGCCCGTCAGCATAGCCGCCGCCAAGGACGGCGTGGTGTATGTTACCAACCGGGCCACCGAGCAGAACCCGGGCGGCATTCGCGTTACGAAGTTTACCGTTGACCAGGAGTACATCGGCGAGTTCGGTCGCCAGGGCCTGGCCTATGGCGACAACGAACCCAGCACCTTTACCTGGATTTCCGGCGTTGCCCTGGACAGCGCCGGCGACGTCTACGTGGCCGACGAGTGGCAGTGCCGCGTGGCTATCTTTGACGCCGACGGCAACCCCAAGGGCGGCTTCGGTGTGAAGGGCGAAGGCGAAGGCGAACTGAGCGGGCCCGCCGGCATGGCTTTCGACGCCGACGACAACCTGTGGATCGTCAACTCCTTCAACAGCCGCATCCAGAAGTTCACCAAGGACGGCCAGTACATCAGTGGCTTCGGTTCCAAGGGCGACGCCGAGGGCCAGTTCGAAATGCCCGACGGCATCGACATTGACGCCAGCGGCGACCTGTTCGTCGCCGACTGGGGCAACAACCGGGTGCAGAAATTCACCCCGGGTGGCACCCACCTGCGCACATTTGCCCACCAGGTAAACGGTCAGGATGCCCTGAACCATCCCACCGACGTCTGCGTGGATGGCGATGGCGATGTGTACGTGGCCGACTGGATGAACGACCGGGTGGTCATCTATGACCCCGAAGGCCTGCCCATCACCTACCTGGAAGGGGATGCCGTTGAGGTCTCCAAGTGGGGCCAGATGGGACTGGACGCCAACCCCGACATGGTCAAGGCGCGCCGCCGGGTACCCGATATGGTGGAACAGCAGCGCAAGTTCGTAAAGCCCGCCGCAATCACCTTCGACCG
Source organism: Dehalococcoidia bacterium (assembly GCA_964291565.2). Classification (GTDB taxonomy): domain Bacteria; phylum Chloroflexota; class Dehalococcoidia; order Lucifugimonadales; family UBA3495; genus Bin22. The sequence continues at coordinate 1,619,545 of OZ219949.1, read as the reverse complement.
CGACAACCGTCGTCTCCTGGTCTGCGACACAGCCCGCAACCGGGTGCAGGTCTACGAGAAGGACGACGAATACATGGACCCGCAGATCAACCTGTAGGCCCTGTTTCGGTACGGCAAAACGTCAGGGGCGGGAAGCTCTCCCGCCCCTGTTCTTGTATAGCCGGCAGAGCCGCCAAGGTTTGCCAGAAAGGAGCTCTAGAGTTCAGTGAAGCGAACTAATCCGGTCTCTGCGTTCATGGTGAATTCGTAGCGTCAGATGACATCCCTTCCGACAATTGCATCGAGTGGTATCCCATGACTCTTGATCTGATAGTGAAGCCAAAATGCGGAATGGCGGAAATCGGCCCTATTCGGTATTCATACTCTTTTGGTTGCCCTTTATCCTCCATGGGAGAGTATGATGGTAGGTAAGACCCCCACTTGAGTTACGAAGTATTCAAAAAAATCCAGCCCGGCAGCGCGGGCGGCTTCATCTGCTTCTTCATAGCTCGGGTAAACCCCAAAGAGTTCCGATTTATAAATCACAACCCACATTCCCCAATGCTCTCGCTCCAACTCTTCCTTCATATCTTCGAAAGCGAAAACATTTATAAAGCGCGGGTCTTCATATAGGTTCAACACTTCCACGGCCCACTCCTTTGGCTAATCTGCCCTCTGTTTCAAGTCTTACACAACACCCCTATCTGCTCCGGTCAATTATCGCCCGCCGGTGCGTGCCTTCCCCTATCTTGCGGTCACCGTCGTAGGCTTCCACGTTGAAGTTCAGGCGGTTGCGGTTGACTTCCGTCAGTTCGGCGTGGGCAATGACGGTGGCGCCGATGTCGGAGGGAGCAAGGTGGCGCACGTTGACCTCAAACCCCACGGAGGTCTGGCCTTCTTCCAGGTAGGGGTCAACGGCCGCGATGGCCGCCCGTTCCATCAGGCTGATCATGGACGGGGTGCTGAACTTGTCCACGTGGCCAGCCACGTTGTGTTCGCATACCAGGGTCTGGAGCTGACCCTTCAGGCCCGGGGCTATCTTCTCACTTACCATCTGAGGGTTGCCTCCTTTCTGCTGCCGAATGAAGCATGGATACAAAGGATAGACAGGCTGATGGTAAATTACAAATGCAGCGCCCTGGGCCTTCAGGTCCGGCTTTCTTGAATGGCCCCCGGAATTGATATATCATTGCGCCGCCGGAGTGAGGGAATAATGCCAAGCAATCGTCATCTTTTGTCAGTAACAGACCTGAATGCACAGGAAACCGGTACCCTTATCGAGCGCGCGCTGGAAATGAAGGGACCCGACCAGGGAGGCACGGCCAGCGCCCTGGCGGGCAAGAGCGTAGCCCTGCTGTTTGAAAAGCCGTCGCTGCGCACCAAGGTGAGTTTCATGGTGGGAATCCAGGAGATGGGAGGTTACTCCTTGTACCTGGGGCCCGACGAGGTGGGCCTGGGGTCAAGAGAGCCGGTTTCCGACGTGGCCCGAGTATTGTCCGGTTACGTGGACTGCATCGTGGCCCGGGTCGACTCCCACCGGAGCCTGGAGGAACTGGCCGAATACGGAACCGTGCCGGTGATTAATGCCCTGTCGGACTGGGAGCACCCCTGCCAGATTATGGCCGACCTGCTGACGGTGGCGGAACACCAGGGAGGCTTGGCTGGGCGCAAGCTGGCCTTCATCGGCGACGGCAATAACGTGGCTCGCAGCCTTTGCCTGGCCCTGCCCGCCGTGGGAATGGAGTTCTCAATAGCTTCGCCCCTGGGGTACATGCTGGAAAGGGAAACGCTGCAGAAGGCCAGGGAGATTGGCGGGCGGCAGGAGGGGATAGAGTCCCTGAGAAATCCGGTGGATGCGGTGAAGGAGGCGGACGTGGTCTATACCGACGTGTGGACCAGCATGGGCGACGAGGCGGAACGCTATGCCCGGCTGGAGGCCTTCCAGGGCTACACGGTGGACCCGGAGTTGATGCGCCAGGCCAAGCCCACCGCCAGCTTTATGCACGATATGCCGGCCCACTACGGAGAGGAAGTACCGCCAGGGATGCTGGAGCACCCCCAGTCCATCGCCTACCAGCAGGCCCACAACCGCAAACACGCCCAGAAGGCCGTGCTGGAGTTCCTGCTCAGTCAATAGTTTTTCTACGATGGACACAAAGAGGCACAGAAGACAAATGGCCCGCTTTCCCGGTCACTGTCCGGGCACTTTGGTGAAGGTATATAGGGTTCAGGGTTTATGGTTCAGGAAAGTAATATTGCTGATAACTTAGGCGAACAACCGGAAGCGACGCTGCCCATTGTGGCCGTCGTCGGGCGGCCCAACGTGGGCAAGTCGTCGCTGTTTAACCGCATCCTTTCGCGGCGCCACGCCATTGTTTCCGACGTGGCGGGGACCACCCGCGACCGTCTTATGTCGGAAGTGGAGTGGGAAGACTACCGGTTTATCCTGGTGGACACCGGGGGACTGGAGTCGGCCCCGGAGGGCCACATACGGCAGATGGTGCAGGAACAGGCGGACATGGCCATGGCCGGCGCCGACGTCATCGTCTTTGTTACCGACGCCGCCGACGGAATGACCGCTACCGACCTGGAGATTGCCGACCGGTTGCGGCGGGCCCGCAAGCCCGTAATCCTGGCTGTCAACAAGATTGACAACGACCGCCGGGAAGTGGACGCGGCCGAGTTCTACCAGATGGGCCTGGAAGAAACCGTGATGATCAGCGCCTATCACAACTACGGCATCTACGACCTGATGGACCGGGTGGTATTCCACCTGCCCGCCCCGGCCTACTTCCCGCCGCAGGATGAAGACGACGAATGGGATGACGAGTTTGACGACGATGATGTTGACATAGCCGTCAACCCGCCCCCGCCGGCGGCGGCCACGGAAATGCGGCTGGCCATCGTGGGGCGTACCAACGTGGGCAAGTCCATGCTGCTGAACGCCATCCTGGGGCAGGATCGGTCCATCGTCAGCGACGTGGCCGGCACCACCCGGGACGCGCTGGATACCCAGATGACCTACCTGGACCGTCCCGTCACGCTCATCGACACCGCCGGTATTCGGCGGCCGGGGCAGGTGCAGCCAGGCATCGAAAAGTACAGCGTCCTGCGCTCGGTGAACGCCGTCAGCCGCGCCGACATCACCCTGGTGATTACCGACGCTTCGGAACTGGCCACCGCCCAGGATGCCCACATCTCCGGGCTGGCCTGGGACCTGTGCAAGGGCATCATCGTGGTGGTCAACAAGTGGGACCTGGTGCCGGAGAACAACCGGTGGGCGCGGGAAGAAGCCATCGCCCGCATCCAGGACCGGTTCCATTTTATGCCCTACGTGCCCATCTGCTTCACCTCGGCCCTGAACCGGCAGGGAATCACCACCCTGATGAACACGGCCATTGAGCTGTGGAACGAGCGGATGCGGTGGATACCGGGGCGGGACCTGCAATACCTGCTGGCCGAAGCCCTTTCGGAGCATCACCCGCCGCCGGTGAAGGGCAAGGGCATCCGGCGGGGCGAGTTCCTGCGCATTACCCGGGTCAATCAGGTGGGGGTGAACCCGCCCACCTTCCTGTTCTCCTGCAACAACCCCAGGCTGGTGCATTTCACCTACCAGCGTTACCTGGAAAACCGCATACGCGAGCGGTTCCGGTTCGACCACACCCACCTGAAGCTGGTGTTCCGACGACGATGAAGGGCTATATGACCCCGTCGGCGCTGAGTTCGCTGATCGCCGTGCCACTGCTATTAGCGGCTTCGGTGGCGGCGCTGCTCACCCTGTCGGACGCGCCCACCCTTTACCGGTACGCCGCCGTCCTGCCCCTGGCCTACGTCATGGGAGCGCTGCCCTGGGGCTACGTGGTGCTGCTGATGCACCGGGGAATCGACATCCGCGATTACGGCAGCGGGCGGACGGGAGTGTCCAACGCCCTGCGCACCGCCGGATACAAGCTGGCGGGGCTGGTGCTGGCGCTGGACCTGCTAAAGGGGATTGGGGCGGTGCTGCTGGCCCGGGCGCTGATCGGCGACCCGACGGCCGAAGTGGCAGCCGGCCTGATGGGCCTGGTGGGCCACAACTGGCCGGTGTTCCTGGGTTTCCGCGGCGGCCGGGGCATAGCGCCGGGACTTGGGGGGCTGGCGGTGATGTCGCCCCTGTCCGCCGTCTGCGGCGTGGTCGTATTCCTGCCCGTCTGCATCTTCACCCGCTACCTGTCGCTGGGTTCCATGCTGGGCGTCGGGGCGGCGTGCCTGGCGCTAGTGGCGCTGATGATGGTGGGCTTCAACCCGCTGGGCGGCATATCCAACCTGTACCTGGTGTACGGGCTGCTGGGCGGGTCGGTGATAATCTGGCAGCACCGGGACAACATCCAGCGGCTGGTCAACGGCACCGAGCGGAGGATAGGCACTCCGGCTGCGCCGATTGAGCAGTAGGGGTGATGCCATCATCACCCCCACCCTGACCTTCCCCGCCAAGGGAGGGAAGGGACTTTAGCAACAGATTCCCCTGGCTATCCCCGCGCCTCTCGCACACATTGTTCCAGCAGGTCCAGCGCCGCTTTGGCGAAGACCCACATGTTGGCTTCCCGGTCGTCGTCACCCGTTTCCACGGTGATGGCCTTCTCCACCGGACCCGCAACGGCGATGCAGGCGTGGCCGGCCGAGTCGCCGTAGCGGTTGCCGGTGGGGCCGCTGGCGCCCGTTTCGCTGACGGCCCAGGTGGTGCCCAGCCGCTCACGGATGGTGCGCGCATTGAGCTGGGCATAGGGCTCGCTGCTGGCTCGGATGCCCTCCATGGCCGACTCGGGTACATCCAGCAGGCCCTGTTGGCCGGTACGCGTGTAGACCACTGCGCCGCCAACATAGTAGGCCGACGCGCCAGGCACGGCCACCAGGGTGGCGGAAATCAGGCCGCCGCAGCTGGACTCGGAGACTGACAGGGATTCTCCCGTCTCCTTCAGCAAGGCTCCTATGGACTCGGACAGGGAAGTCAGGTCCGGCATACTCTTACTCCTTTTAGTCGCGAAAAGTTCTTCTGAACCGCAAAACGAAGATTACCACCAGGGCAGACACCAGCACTACCAGGAAGATGGCCCCGGATACGCGCCCCGGCGCCCAGGCCTGGACCAGTGCAAAGGCCACAATGAACAGCAGCGGTATTCCCAGCCACAACGCGTGACTCCGGTGCATCTCTCGCCTCTGGCTTTAATCATGGATGTACAGGATATACAGGATGGAGCTATAGCAGGTCAAGGTTCTCTGTTCCGGCTAACGCCATCCTGGCCATCCTGTCTATCCAGGTTTGAATTCATCAATCCAGGGTTGGGTCAAGGATTACCTTACCCAGGGGTTCGTTGCTGTCCACCAGCTTGTGGGCTTCCACCGCCTGGGACAGGGGCAGGGTACGGTCAATCAACACCTGGAACTCGCCCCTGGCTGTCTGAGCCAGGGATTCTTCCAGTTCGGCGCGGCCCTCGGCGCCCAGGCCGCTCATCACCTGCAGGCGGCGCTGGTAGAGTTTCTTCAGGTCAAGGGTCACCATGCCGCCGCCGTGGGCGCCCACGGTTACCAGGCGGCCACCCCGGGCCATGCAGTTGAAGGCGCCGTCCCACTGGCTGGGGTCTCCTATGTTCTCGAAGACCGCATCCACGCCCCGGCCGCCGGTAATGCGCATCACCTCGGCCTCCAGGTCGTCGCGCCGGTAGTTGACGCCGTGCTGAGCGCCCAGGTCCAGACCCACGGCCACCCGTTCGTCGGCCCCGGCTCCGGCGATGATATTAGCGCCGATGGTGCGGGCCACCTGGACGATGCAGCTGCCCAGGCCGCCGGCCGCGCCCATGACCAGGGCCCAATCCCCCGCCCGCAAGTTGGTCAGGCGAGTCTGGGCAATGGCTAGGGGGAAGTGGCGGGCCACCACTGTAGCCTCACCGTAGGAAAGGCCGTCGGGGATGGTAACGCAATTGGATGCCGGCACCTTGACGTACTCCGCGTAACCGCCCCACAGGTGAATGCCAAGCATCCGGCGGTTTGCGCATTGAAAGGGGTGGCCCGAATCGCACTGTTCGCAGGCATTGCAGTGAATCCCCTGGGAAATGGCCACCCGCTCCCCAACCTTGGGGGACTCGACACCCTCGCCGGTTTCAGCCACCTCACCGGCCGGGTCGTTGCCCAGCACCAGGGGCAGGATGGCCCCGTAGCCGCCGCCGTCCTCGCGAACCTGCAGGTCCAGAGTGCGGTTGACGGATACGGAGTGTACCTTGACCACCACCTCGCCGGGGCCGGGGCTGGGAACGGGTGGGTCCTCCCACTGCATAACCTCGGGTTCCCCGAACCGGTGGATGACCATTGCTTTCATGGCGAACTCCTGCTGCTGTTGCCAAATGCCGGTGAATGGCCGCTAGGGGCTGTAACCGCTGCTGACGCCTGGCCCCTCGCGTACCGGCCTGGGTTCCTCCCAGTAACTGAGGGCCGACCATTCCATGTTCTCCAGCATATCTCCCACGTCCTGGTAGGCCTGCACGTGGCCCAGCTGGCTTTGGAGATAACCGTACTCTTCCAGCAGAGTGGTCAGGCGCTGGGGCGCCTCCACCCCACCGGTACCGTAGCCGCCGTCGTCCAGGCTGGCAAATATGTCGGCGGACAGGCCGGTGATAACGCCCAGCCGCAGCATTGGATCCCGAAGCTGGCTGAAGTCCTCTCGCCACGCGCCGGAAACCACGTCGTACTGCTCCCTGGATACCCCGGTGATGGGTTCCACCCACCGGATTTCAATATCGCCCAACCTGGCGGTGGCGGCGTTCCTGCTGGCCACCTGGGGAGTGAGCTGCACTTCGTAAAAGACGGTGGTGGCAGTGCCGGCGGGGATTTCGGCGAACTCCCTGCGGTTCTGGGTGAAGGTGGCGTCGGGGGTTACCCGATTTTCGTAGCCCACGATACGCCAGTGGCTTACCATTTCCGGGTTCCAGATAACCTGGGCCCGGGCCTGGTCGGCGAAGGGGTTGGTGATCCGGTCCCAGTTGGCCAGGCTGAAGGTCGCCTCTGCGTGCTGTGGAGTTTCAAAGTAGCGGTACCAGCCGTTGCCGAACTGGGCGATCTGCTCCAGCAGGTGGTCGTTGCCGTCTATTCCCACGCCTATGGTAACGATGCGGATGGGGTTGGTGCGGGAATATTCACTGTCCTGTCCCACGTTGTGAAGTATGGCGAAGGGGTCAGTAGCGTTGACGTTGGCCACGCCGTCGGAGAGCAGGATTACGTAATTGACGGCTTCAGGAGTATCCCGCCGGGCCTGGTCGGCCAGCCACAGCGCCTCGTCCAGGCCGGCCTGAACGTTGGTGGAACCGCCAGGCCGCAGGGTGGTGATTTCCCGATTTGACCTTGCCGACCTTGGCGAAGTGTGGTCCTGAACAAAGGTGACCGTGTCTTCGAACTTCACCACGGCAACCCGGTCCCGGTCGCGCAAGTTATCAAGAATAGTCTGGACAGCCCTCTCGGCGATCGCAATGCGGTTGCCCTCCCTCATGGAGCCGGAGGTATCAATCACCAGCGTAACATTCACTATCCGGCGCTTCTGGGCATCCGGAGCCTGGATGCCCACCCGGGCCAGGTGCATTCCCTGAGTATCCGGATGCTGGAAGACCTCGGTGTGAACGGCAAACTCGTCGGGCCGGCTGGGCCTGGGGTAGTCGTAGTTCAGGGAGTTGATCCATTCCTCGGCCCGCACGTCGGCCGGGTCTATCTGGTAGCCGTCCTGGGTCTCCTGGAGCGCCCGCTGGAAGGAGGCCCGGTCGGTGTCCAGGCTGAAGGTGGAAACCGGGTCCAGGGACGAGCTTACCAGCGGCTGGGGGCCGGTGGTGGCCGTATCCCGGGGGATGTTCCTGGGGCCGCGCCTGGCGGCCGTGTTGGCAGCGCCAGACTGGCCCGACTGGGCGCCCTGGGAGGCGGACGACGACGGTTGGGATTGGGCAGCCGGCGCGATGCTTTGCGGCTGGGCCTGCGCCGACTCCATCATTGGAGCGGGAGCCGGCGCTGATGCTGGTTCTTGAGCCGGGGCCGCTGGCTGGAGTACGGCTCTGGGTTGGGGCGCAGCTGCGGGTTCCGCACTCTGACGGGCGGGTTCTTCGGAAGCACCGCAGGCCACGCTCAGCAGCAGAAACGCCGCGCCCAGGGAGGCAGCCACCCCCTTAATGAACCAGCCACTGCATATCTCCCTAAAACCTCTGACTGAACGCCATAGATTATTATTCCTCTTCACCTTATCCTCCTCCTCGCTGCAGGCCCGGCCGAGGTTCAACGTACGCCGGTGGAGCGGCGCCGCTGTTGTATCGAATGTATGGAATGACGGGGACCGACTCTCCTGCCAACTCTGGTACAAGTATATTGCCGTAGGTGGTCATTTGGGTACCGGTCCTGTTTCCTCCTTATATTTCTAATGAAGGAGCGTCCCTCATCGACGGGGCGGCACAACCGCCGCCACAATCACCGGCATGGCTGCAAAAACCGCGATGGCAGCCAGCCTGGCAAGGGGGCCACCAAAGACGGTGCTGACCGCCCAGATGGCGCCGAAGGCCACGATGCCAATCAGCAGCCCGATGAGGATGATCATGTTGGGCTGACGGTTCTTGTTGATGGCAAGCTGGCGTGCGCCGAAGTAGCTTCCGGCGAAAATTATGAACAGGATTATGGAGGCCGGAATGATCAAGGGGAACTCCCAGCAACCTTGGCTCTAACCCTGGTCCTTGAAGCGGACCATGAAACTGGCCTCGCCCAGGGGAGTGCCGTCCAGCAGGATGGCGGCGACATGGGTGCCGGCCCGCTGCACCGGAATGCGAAAGGTCTTGATCCACCGCTGGAAAAGAATGCCATCCTCCCACTCGATGGCCTGGGGCGGCGGTGTGTCCAGGGGAATGCCCGGGGCCTTGATGGCCACCATCAGGTGGTGGGCGCCCGGGGTGGCTCCCGCAATGCAGAAGGCCAGGTTCACATCTACCTGGGCCAGGATAGGCGTTTCGGGACCGGGCGTTTCCGCCGGGGGTGGCAGTTCCACCAGGTCGATTATTCCCTTGAAGGTGAGTTCTTCGTCGTCGCCAGTTTCCGCGTCGTGGCAAAACAAGGCATACTTGAGGTAGGGATCTGCTGGGTTGCTGGTCAACCGGAAGGCTCCTTTCGACGGACGCCGGCTGGCTGTCCGATATTGGTTGGCACATTCTAGCACTTTCCCCTTTCCGTACCCAAGGGTGAGGCTGTATTTATCCAGGGCCATTGAATTTCCGAGATTCCTCTAACCAGCGAGACGCAGGGCGCCGGAGGTTCGAGGAGATACTCTGTGCATCTCTGCGCGCACTGCGGTAAGTTATTTGTTGGCACAGGAAAAGGGTTATAGGGCGGTCCACTTAAATGCAGTTGCCCTGTGTGTTTATCCGGACCGGCAGCCGGGAGGGTGGATTAGTCGGGAGGGAGGAATTAGGATATCCTGTAGGCAACGGGACGGTTGGCATCATTTAAAGGCGGCAGCGGGGATGCAGCAACGGCAAATAGGGGATTCCATCAACATCGGGTGGCCCGACTTTGGGCGGCCGGAACAGTCCTTTACCATTGTTGACCTGGACCAACTGGGGCAGGTCTTCCGCGCCCGGGTTACGGACGGACAGCGGGAAGGAGGGTTCCTGGTGATTTATGACTGCCCGGACGTGGTGCTGGAGCAACTGGCCGAACAGGCGACCAGTGCAACGGGGTTCCGGGTTATAGTGTCCAGCCTGCGCTGCAGCGTGGACGGTGAAGTGCTGCGCAGCTTCGACTACGAATGGTACCCCACGCCTGAATATGCCGAACGCCCCCGACAGCTGGCCCAGGCTCTAGCCGGCCTGCTGGGCCGGATGCGCGGCGGGAGTGAGTCCGGAAATCCCGATTGAAGCCGGCCAGTTGCTCCTTCCTTTCAAGTCCACTCCACAGGGCATATAATTGATATATGCCCGAATTCTTCAATGTTCTTCCCCCTCAACGGGCGCTGCAGGCCCTGCTGGATGCAATGCCGCCACCCGGCCTGGATAACGATGAAGTCGCGGTCGACGAAGCACTGGGCCGCATCACCGCACTGGACCTCTCCGCGTCAGAAGATCTGCCTTCCTTTCCCCGGGCAACGGTAGACGGGTATTCCCTGCGGGCCGCTGACACTTTCGGCGCATCCGAAGGGCTGCCGGCGTACTTCACCGTAACTGGCGAAGTACCCATGGGCCGTGCCGCCGGGGTCTCACTGTCCCTCGGTGAGGCTGCCGGAGCCTATACCGGTGGGATGCTGGCCCACAACGCCGACGCCGTGGTGATGGTGGAGCATACCCAGCAGGTAGACGCCGATACCATAGAGGTAGTGCGGCCCGTGGCCCCGGGCGAGAACGTGGTGCAGCCGGGGGAGGACGTACGCCAGGGCGACACCATCCTGCCCCGGGGCCATCTGCTCCGGCCCCAGGATCTGGGCGGCCTGACCGCCCTGGGCATTACCCGGGTCAAGGTTACGCGCCGCCCGCGGGTGGCAATCCTGTCCATGGGCGACGAGGTGGTCGCCCCTGATGTAACGCCGGTCCCGGGCGAGATCAGGGACGTTAACAGCTACACGGTCGCCGCCCAGGTAAGCCGGGCCGGCGGTGAACCGGTCGCACTGGGCATCGTGGGCGACGATTACGAAGAGCAGTTATCGGCGGCGCGAAAGGGACTGGACCGTGCTGATGTCCTGGTCATCTCCGCGGGAAGTTCCGTTAGCGTCCGAGACATGACGGCCGACATTATCAATGCCCTTGGAAAGCCGGGGGTGCTGGTACACGGCCTGTCCACCCGCCCCGGCAAGCCGGCCATACTGGGCCTGGTGGATGGGAAGCCGGCCTTTGGGCTGCCGGGCAACCCGGTATCGGCGATGATTGTCTTCGATTTGGTGGTGCGGCCCACCCTGTACCGCCTGGCCGGCTGCATCCACCCCCCCGAACCGGCAATCACCCGTGCCACGCTTACGCTGGACATAGCCTCGGCCCCGGGCCGGGAGGACTATGTACCGGTGCGGTTGTCCGGCAATGGGAGTGGCGAACTGAAGGCGGAGCCCGTTTTCGGCAAGTCCAACCTGATCTTCACCCTCATCCGCGCCCACGGCCTGGTAAAGGTGCCTCTGGACAAGGCGGGACTTTACGCGGGGGAAATGGTGCCGGTCAGGCTGTTCTGAACCAGGACTCAAACTTGGATATGCAGGATGTACAGGATGACAGGTTAAGAAGTAAGGAATCTCAGATTTCGGATAACCCAATCCTCTATGTCCTGTGCACCCATAATAAGTGAAGAAAAGGCAAAAGTATGACTACGGACCTGCCCCCGGCCATTATATTCGACATGGACGACACCATCCTTTCCGACGACAAGGCGGCGGAGAAGTGCTGGCGCCAGGTCTGTAACGATATGTGGCATCGAATCCAGTCCGGCACGCCGGAAGAGTTCCTTGACGATATAACGGCAATACGCCGCTGGTACTGGGCGGACCCGGAACGTATCCGGCGAAGCAGTCTCAACCTGGCGCTGGCCCGCCGGGAACTCCTCTCCATGGCCTTTGAGAAGCACGGGATTGACGATGACAATCTCCTGGAAGAGATGTCGGCGGTCTACCAGAAGCTCAAGGCGGCCACCATTGAAGTCATACCCGGCGCCCTGGATACGCTTCGGTCTCTCGGGAACGGAGGCATTCGGCTGGGCCTGATTACCAACGGCGACGCCGAGGCCCAAAGGGATAAGGTGAGGAAGGCGGGGCTGGAGCCGCTGTTCGATTCCACCCTGGTGGCCGGTGAATTCGGCGTGGCCAAGCCGGACCCGCAGATCTTTCTCCATACGCTGGAGCGCTTGCAAGTAGAACCCCATGAGGCCTGGATGGTGGGCGACAACCTGTATGCCGATATCGGCGGCGCCCAGGCCGTGGGCATCCGGGGCGTCTGGGTGGACTGGCGGGGCAACGGCCTGCCCGACAACACCCCAGCCATCCCCTACAGAACCATACAATCCATAGTGGAGCTGAATCCAGCAAATACGGAGTGACCGTCGTGACCCAGTCCCACCATTCCCAGCGACGCTACTACCTTTCCGATATCCCGCTGGAAGAGGCCCGGGACAGGTTTTTCTCGGCCATGCTTGAAGCCGGCGCCCTGGATCCAATGCCGGCCGAGTCGGCTCCCCTGGCAAGCGCCCGGGGGCGCATCACGGCCGGCCCCATCTGGGCGGTCGCTTCCTCGCCCCACTACGATGCCGCCGCCATGGACGGCATCGCCGTTCGCGCCGCCGATACCACCGGCGCCACGGAGACTTCGCCCATCACCCTGGCGGTGGGAGGGCCGGAACCCCAGGCAGTTTGGGTGGATACCGGCGATCCCATGCCCCGTGGCTTCGACGCCGTCATAATGATTGAACACCTGCACCTGGTGGGCGACGACCACGTCAGCATCATGGCCTCGGTGGCTCCCTGGCAGCACGTCCGGCCCCTGGGCGAGGACATAGTTGCCACCGAGCTGGTTCTGCCCGAAAACCACCGCCTTACTCCGGCCGACCTGGGCGCCTGCGCCGCCGCCGGTCTCAGGGAAATTCCGGTGCGCCGTCGGCCCTCGGTAGCCATAATCCCCACGGGCAACGAACTGGTTCCGGTGGGCGCCGATCTGGAGCCCGGCGACATCGTGGAGTTCAACTCCCTGATGCTCTCGGGGCTGATGGAGGAATGGGGCGCCGCTCCCACGGTTTTGGAACCCGCGCCCGACGTTTTCCTGGCGATTCGCGACGCGGCCATAGCTGCCCTGAACGAGCACGACCTGGTAATTATCAACGCCGGTTCCTCCGCCGGATCGGAAGACTACACCGCCCTGGTGGTGGAGGAACTGGGGCAACTGCTGGTCCACGGCATCGCCGTGCGGCCCGGCCATCCGGTGGTGCTGGGCATGGCCGAGGGCAAGCCCCTGGTGGGGCTCCCCGGCTACCCCGTTTCCGCCATTCTCACCGCGGAACTGCTGGTCAAGCCCCTGATCGAAAGGTGGCTGGGACAGGCGGGTGACAACCAGCGTCCTACCGAGCGAGCGCGAATCACCCGCAAGGTGATGTCGCCATCCGGTGAGGACGAGTTTTTGCGGGTTAAGCTGGGCCGGGTGGGCGAGAAGATGGTGGCCACGCCGGTGCAGCGGGGCGCCGGAGTCATCATGTCCCTGGTGCGGGCGGACGGCCTGGTGCAGATACCCCGCTTCTCCGAGGGTGTGGACGTGGGCGACGAGGTCTTGGTGGAGTTGCTGCGTCCCCTGTCCGAGGTGGAAAACACTATCGTCGCCATCGGCAGCCACGACCTGACCCTGGACCTGATGTCCAGCTTCCTGCGGCGGTCGCCTGGCGGCGTCAACCTGTCATCATCCCACATTGGTTCCCTGGGCGGCCTCATCGCCCTGCGGCGGGGCGAGGCCCACCTGGCCGGCTCCCACCTGCTGGACGAGGCAACGGGGGAGTACAACCTTTCCTACATCGAGCGGTTCCTGCCCGGCGTTCCCGTAGTCTTGGTCAACCTGGTGGGGCGGGTTCAGGGGCTCATAGTCAGGTCGGACAACCCCCGGGAAATCCACTCGCTGCCGGACCTGCTGCGCTCCGACGTTACCTTCGTCAACCGCCAGCGGGGCTCGGGCACCCGAGTGCTGCTGGACTACAAGCTGAAGGAAATGGGAGCCCTGCCGGAACAGGTTTACGGTTACGAACGGGAGGAGTACAGCCACCTGGCCGTGGCGGCGGCGGTCAACGGCGGGGCCGCTGACGTGGGCCTGGGCATCCTCAGCGCGGCCCGCGCCCTGGATCTGGACTTCATACCGTTGCTGAACGAGCAGTACGACCTGGTGATTCCCCGCAGCCACTACGAAAGCGACCTGCTGCAACCGCTGCTGGCCCTCCTGTCCAACGAAGAGTTCCGGCAGGCGGTCCACGACTTGGGCGGCTACGACGTGAGCCGGATGGGAAGGGTCCAGGAGGAGATCGGGTGAGTCCTGGCTCCTGTGTCCATGATCGTTATGCTACAATCCATAGGAAATACTTGCCCCGGTTTCCCCAATCCCCCAGGAGGTACCCATGCAGAGCAGCGAAATCCGCTTAACCGAATTGTCCCACTGCGCCGGTTGAGCGGCCAAGATCAGCCTGGAGGACCTGGTACAGGTCCTGAGCCAATTCCCGCAACTATCCCATCCCGACCTGCTGGTGGGCACCGAGACGGGCGATGACGCCGCAGTCTACCGCATTAATGACGACACCGCCCTGATTATGACGGTGGACTTCTTCCCGCCCATTACCGATGACCCCTTCGAGTTTGGGTCCATCGCCGCCGCCAACGCTCTGAGCGACGTCTATGCCATGGGCGGCAAGCCCCTGGTGGCCCTCAACATCTGCGGCTTTCCCTCGTCCCTGGACAAGGCCATTCTGGGCGAGGTGCTGCGGGGCGGCTACGCCAAGACCGCCGAGGCCGACTGCCTCATCGTGGGTGGGCACACGGTGGACGATCCGGAACCCAAGTACGGCCTCTCGGTGGTGGGCATCCTGGAGCCGGGCAAGCAGATCACCAACGCCGGCGCCAGGGTGGGCGATTCCCTGATTCTCAGCAAGCCCCTGGGCACCGGCATTATCACCACCGCCTGCAAGCAGGGGCGGGTTGACCCGGATGTGCTCCAGGGGGCGGTAGACAACATGGCCACCCTGAACCGGGGGGCCGCCGAGGCGATGACAAAGGTGGGCGTCCATTCCTGCACCGACATAACCGGCTTCGGCCTGATGGGACACCTGAAGTCTATGGTCAAGGGCAGCGGCGTCTGCGCCGAGATCAACCTGAACAGCGTGCCCACCCTGCCTGGGACGTTGGAACTGCTGGAACAAGGCATAGCCCCCGGCGGCACTGGACGCAACCGCGACAGCGTGGCCGACACGGTGCGCTGGCACCCCGACCTGACCGATAACGACCAACTGCTTCTGTGCGACGCCCAGACCTCGGGCGGCCTGCTGATGGCCGTATCCGCAGACAAGGAAGAACAGCTTCTGGCGGAATTGACGGCCCACGGCACCCCCTGCGCCACCGTGGTGGGCCGCATCACCGATGGGCCTGCGGGTACGATAGTGGCCAAGCCTTGATGGTTTGGCCGCGCTCATTCCCAGCCTGTCGAAGGGCCAACCATTAGTGAACATTCGCCTTCATTTCTGGATAAAAGCAAATGTAAAGGAAGGTTAAGCAAATTGGAACCGCAGTTTGGCTTGAAACGCCCCGACCAGGTTAAAGAAGCTCCCGACCAGGGAGAGCGCGTGCCCCCTGGCCAGTTCCTCAGCAAGCGCTTTCCCGTGCTGACCTACGGGTCAAGGCCGGAGGTGGATATCAGCCTGTGGACCTTCCGGGTCTTTGGCGTGGTGGACCAGGAAGTTACCCTCAGCTGGAAGCAGTTCACGGAGCTGGACTGGGTGGCGTTGACCGCCGACTTTCATTGCGTTACCCAGTGGAGCGCCCTGAACCAGTCTTGGGAGGGCGTTCGCGCCGCCACGGTGCTGGATCTGGCCGGCGTAAGGCCCCAGGCGAAGTTTGTTATGGCCCACTGCTTCGGCGGATACACTACCAACCTGCCCCTGGACATGGTGCTGGAAGAGGGGTTCCTGGCCCACCGGCACAACGGCGCCGAACTGGGCAAGGACCACGGCTGGCCCCTGCGCCTCATCGTCCCCAGCCGCTACGCGTGGAAGAGCGCCAAGTGGGTGAACGGGCTGGAGCTTATGTCCGAAGACTCGCCTGGCTTCTGGGAGCAGCGTGGCTACAATAACAATGCTGACCCCTGGAAGGAGGAACGGTTCTGGCCTGAATTGACCCGTTAGCCCAGCGCTTCTGCAGGTTACCCTTACGACCCGTCCGCCCTGGCCAGCAGGACCAGGGCGGCCTTCTTTTGCGGGGCACAATTGCGATTGATGCGGCTCTCGATGCCCAGATTTGCAATGCTATGACCAAAACAGGCGCCTGCTATTGGCAAATGGGTTACTGATACATTATCTTCAAAGAAGGCATTCCGCCTTCCTGGTGACTCAACACGGCGCAGACAAGAATGGGCGGGAGCAGTTCTAAAAATTAAGCACTGGAGAAATTTGACATGGCAAGTGCGGAAGAGGATCAGATTCCCCAGATCGAGGGCCAGGCCAACACCAACTCGGTCTTTCGCCGTCTGGAGCGCCATGTTCAGGGGAAAACCATCGGCGGACTCATGGAACTGTTTCCCCTGCTGGTTACCATCCTGGTCATCGGAGTGATAATTGGCTACGCCGACAATTTCGTCCACCCCCTGATCAGATTTCTCCCCTGGGACGTTCCCCTGATAGGTGGGCTGACCTTTACCGGCGTGGGCCTGATCGTCCTGGCCATCCTCTTCTACCTGACCGGAATGGTTATCTCCTCCCGCGTGGGCAAGGCATTCTTCAACGTCGCCGGCAAGATTCTGACCAGGACACCGCTGGTGGGAAACATCTACGGCTTGACCCAGACTGTGGCGACCGTCATGTCGTCCCAGTACCGCTTCAGCCGCGTAGTCTTTCTCGAATGGCCCAGGGAGGGCATGATCGCCATGGGGTTTGTGACGGGCCGGATTGTCTCCCCCAATGCCAACACATCCCTGGTTGTGATCTATATACCGACGGTTCCCAATCCTACCTCCGGCAATATGGCCATTGTGGTGGAGGACGATGTATTTGAGACGGACCTTTCAGTGGAAGACGCTATGAAGATGGTCTTCTCTGGAGGCATAGTATTGCCCGACACCATAGCCTTCGCTCGTTTGCCCCGGGAACCCGGCCTGCATGAGTACGTGGGTCGGTTCGACTCGGTAGGCAATTAGGGTGATTTAGCCCGGCAGAGAAGCCGCCGGGTGGGGACAAAGGTATTTCCCGCCAATCCTGAGCTTGTGTAAGTATGCGTCGGGCGGCTCCAAGGTTCAACAAGCCAACCAAATAAAGAGAGGCTGCCATCCCTGGGGATGGCAGCCCCGTTTTCGCGCCCCCGATTTCCAAACCGCAGGTACGCTGACGCCGGACGGTCAGGCCGCCTTGCGCTGAAGAGTTTCGACTACTGGCGCCGCAGTAGCAGCAGCCTTGGCCTGCGGCAGAACATCGGGCAAGTCCTTGCTAAACCCGCACTGGAGGCAGTTCACGTAGCGTCCGTAAGTATCGGCGGCCAGAGTCAAAGCTCCTTGGCACTTGGGGCATCCCTTGAGTTTAAGCATCGCGATTCACCTCCTTGTGGCTGCGACGCAATTGCCATCAACCGGTTCATAGGAAATAATACGATGGAATAATAAAGGTTGACACAGTTAATGTCAAGTCTTATTATTGACTCAATACTTGATTCCTGCTTTCACAAGAGGCACTCCCCGGGAGGGAAAGGGAATGTACCAGCGATTTAGGATATGGGTAGACTCGGATATGGCGGAGCAAACTGACCAGAGGCCCTTCAATGTGCCGCCTTCCCCCCCTGAATCGGCTAACCTGGAGAGGGCGGAAGCCCCGCAGGTCCCGGACGCCCAGCGAAATGGACAAGAGAGTGTGCGCGGTGAAGAGTTTGACGCCGGCATGGAAGGCGTCTATATCATCAGCGTAGCAGCCCGCATCCTGGATATGCACCCACAGACCCTCCGTAAGTACGAGCGGCTAGGCCTGATAAACCCCGGCCGCACCGTAGGTATGCTGCGGCTCTACTCTCGGGAAGATATCCGCAAGGTATTCCTGATCCGTCACCTGATGGAGAATTTGGGCCTGAACCTGGCCGGCGTGGAGTTTGCCCTGAACCTGGTGGAAAACCTGCAGGGCTTCAAGCAGTATCTCAAGACAGTCTCTGAAGGGACGGAAGTGGAACCCGTCATCGAGTCGGCTATGGCCCAGCTTTTCCGCAACCTGAACCTGCCTTCAGACGACGGTCAAGGTTAGAGTTTCACCGGAATATTCCTGTTATCTAAGAGGGACCCTTATGACAAACGGCTACAACAATGGCGAAATACCCGAACCGTCTCCTGAAGAAGCCCAACCGGAAATGGACTCCCAGCAGGAAGTCATCGTAGATTTTGACTCCCTTCCCGTGGAAGAGCAGGTGGCCATCCTGCGGAGAGACCTGGACGAGGCCAGGGACGAATTGGGCCAGACCCGGGATCAGGTTCAGCGGAGCCAGGCAGAACTGGTCAACTTCCGCCGGCGCACCGAAGAGGAGCAGGTCGTCGTCCGACAGGACGCCAACCGCCGCCTGATCATGAGCCTCCTGCCGGTGGTTGACGAACTGGAACTGGCCATCAACCACCTGAACGGGACCGATGCCGCTGCTTCCTGGGTGGAAGGCGTAAAGCTGATCCATCGCAAGGCCTATGGAGTTTTGGAGGCCGAGGGCCTGTCCCGGATAGAGACGGTAGGCGCCCAGTTCGACCCCCTCCAGCACGAGGCGATAGGCATAGTCGACTCGGAAGAGCAGCCCTCGGGTTACGTGGTGGAAGCCCTGCGCAACGGCTACAAGCTGCGCGACCGGGTAATCCAGGCAGCCCAGGTGGTGGTTGCCAGGTAAGTCGGCAGAGTTCCGCCTGCACTATTGGACTGAAATCAACATTCATTCTCAAAAGCATCAAAAAGAGGCGAAGGAGCAACAAAAATGGCGAAAGTGCTCGGAATTGACTTGGGAACAACCAACTCGGTGGCCGCGGTCATCGATGCGGGAGAACCCGTGGTGGTGGAGAACGCCGAGGGAGGGCGCCTGACCCCCTCCGTGGTGGCGGTCAATCCCCGCAGTGACGAAAGGTATATCGGCCAGGTTGCCAAGCGGCAATCGGTCACCAACCCGGAGAACACCATCTTCTCCGTCAAGCGGCTCATGGGCCGCAAGTTTTCGGACCAGGAAGTGCAGGGCGCCCTGGGCAAACTGCCCTACAAGGTAGTACAGGCCACCAACGGCGACGCCCACGTTGAGATGGCGGGAGAGTCCTACGCGCCCCCCCAAATCTCATCCTTTGTCCTCCAGAAGATAAGGCAGGATGCCGAGGCCAAGCTGGGCGAAAGAATCACCCAGGCGGTTATCACCGTACCGGCGTACTTCAATGACGCCCAGCGGCAGGCCACTAAGGACGCCGGTACCATCGCCGGACTGGATGTCCTGCGCATCATCAACGAGCCCACGGCCTCCTCCCTGGCCTACGGGCTGGACAAAACCCATGAGGACGCCACCATCGCCGTCTTCGACCTGGGCGGCGGCACCTTTGACATAACCATCCTGCAGATGGGCGAGGGTGTGTTCGAGGTCAAGTCCACCAACGGCGACACCTACCTGGGTGGCGACGACTTCGACCAGCAGATTCTTGACTGGCTGATCCAGGAGTTCCGGCAGGAGACGGGCATCGACCTGTCTAACGACCGGATGGCCCTGCAGCGCCTGCGGGATGCTGCGGAACGGGCCAAGATCGAGCTTTCCAGCACCCTGGAGACGGAAATTAACCTGCCCTTCATCACCGCCGATGCCAGTGGCCCCCAGCACCTGGTCAAGCCCCTGAGTCGGGCCCGTCTGGAGCAACTGGTGGGCGGCCTGATCGACAAGACCGAAACCCCCTGCCGCCAGGCCCTGACCGATGCCGGCCTTTCTGCCAGCGGCATCGACGAGGTAATCCTGGTGGGCGGTATGACCCGTATGCCGGCCGTGCAGGAAAAGGTCAAGGGCATTTTCAGCAAGGAGCCCAGCCGTTCGGTGAACCCGGACGAGGCGGTTGCGATGGGCGCAGCCATCCAGGCCGGCGTCCTGGGCGGCGAGGTGGGCGATATAGTCCTGCTGGACGTTACCCCGTTGACCCTGGGACTGGAAACCCTGGGCAGCGTCTTGACCACGCTGATCCCCAGGAACACGACCATTCCCACCAAGAAGACTGAAACCTTCACCACCGCCGCCGACGGGCAGACCAGCGTGGACATTCACGTGCTGCAGGGCGAGCGACCCATGGCACCTGACAACAAGTCCATCGGCCGGTTCATCCTGGATGGCCTGCTGCCGGCGCCCAGGGGGGTGCCCCAGGTGGACGTTACCTTTGATATCGATGCCAACGGTATCCTGAGCGTGTCCGCCCAGGACAAGGGCACCGGCAAGGAGCAGCGCATCGTCATCCAGCCCAGTTCCGGCATCTCCAAGGACGAGATTGAGCAGATGGTGGATGCCGCCAAGGCCCACGAGGAAGAGGACCAGCGGCGCCGCGCCGAGGTGGAAACCAGGAACCAGGCCGACTCCCTGGTCTACAGCACCGAAAAACTGCTGCAAGAAAACGCGGACAAGGTGCCCCAGGACCTGAAGGAAGAGGTGGAAGGGAAAATAGCCACCCTGAAGACAGCCATTGCCGCCAACAACGTGGCCGAGATGCAGACGGCCATGACCGACCTGAACAACTCGCTGCAACAACTGGGTCAGGCCGTGTACGGCCAGCAGACCGCCGGCACTCCCCCGGGAGATGCCGGAATGGGCGGCGACGACGGCGGCGACACGGTAGAAGGGGAATTCAGAGAAGTATAAAAATTGTTAAGGGAATGCTACGCCCAACCGGCGAATCTGTTATAATGGAAAGGTAAAGTAATAGGGTCGCCGGTTCGGCCACATCTTCCAAGTTATAGGTGGGGGTACAACAAATGACTGGACCAGAGAGCGCAGAGCAGGAAGTAATAAATAGCGAAATCTCTTTCGAAATTGGTGGTGTTGAGCAGACCGTAACGCCGCTTCAGTATCATTACCTTACCCTGCTGGAGCGTTTGACCGCCCTCAAAAACACCTACCAGACCGACCCCGACTACGAGGTCTGGATGATGCAAGCCATCAAGAAGTCCGTCTACAGCGCCTTCCGCGACTGCATCGAGTCCAACGTAGGCGAGGCCGCCAGGGAAATCCTGGGCCGGGAGCACCAGGTTAACTAAACCTCCAAAGAAACCACCATGATAATATTGGGGCCGCCCTACTAAACAAAGGGCGGCCCCAATATTATCATGGACTCTGCTAACTCTCCCGAGATGTCTTTCCTAAAATGGCGTGAGGGGTTCGTACAGCTTGCAAAAGCTCAGACCCTCATTACAGGAAACATCGATTAGTACCAGCGAGAAATAGGCTATAGCTGCTAAACCGACTAAGAAGGCACATTTTGCTATTTTACTATGCATTTCCACCCTCCTGGCTACCAAAAATGTTCTTCAGTTGATGTTGTAACGCGGTAGTCAACAGCAGTACTGGAGGCAATGCAGCAGCGTGTAGTATGACCACGGAAATCATTAGTAAGGTGAATCCCGACTGGCTGATCTCGTTACCGACCCAGGCTTTCCATACTTCCTGCACTGTGAAAAAGATAATCACCTGGATCGCTATCCAGATAGATGCCCCAAGTGAGAAACCAAACAATTTGACCCAGTTCCACAAGATTGTACCCCAATTTTCAGGCCGCTCTCGCATGGGGATATTATAGATTACTCTGGGCAAGACCGCAAAAGCCTAGGTATATGAGGTCAAGCACTTGCGATTTTCCGATGCGGTCTACCTCACCCCAACCCATGCCTTGCCAGCACGTTCCGCTTCAGCTCCGCCACACCGTCTTCCAGGTAACGCCGGCCTTCCTGGCGATAGTTGGCGGGCACATCGGGAACGACGGTATCCCGCAGGTTGGGTGAAGAGTACTTATCTGAAACGGCATCGGGTATTCGGTCCGGCCATTCCACGTCCAGCATCACCCCGTAGGCCAGGGTCCAGCAGCGGGCCACGGCGCCAATGTCGTAACCTCCGCCGCCCAGCGCCAGCCAAGGCAGGCCCAGCGCCGCAAACTCCCGTATTATTTCCACGTAGCCCCGGGACGTCAGCTGCAGGTGGGTTATGGGGTCGGTGTGGTAGCTGTCGATACCCAGCTGGGTAACCAGCACGTCGGGGGCGAAGGCCCGGATCAGGGGCGGCACGACCTCGCGAAAGGCCCACAGGTAGGGTTCGTCCTCAGTGAAGGGGAACAGGGGCACGTTGATGGAATAGCCGACGCCATCGTCCGCGCCGGAGTCGGAAACAAAACCGGTTCCGGGAAAAAGATAGCGTCCCGACTCGTGAATGGAGATGGTCAGCACCCGGGCATCGTCGTAGAAAACATCCTGCACCCCGTCGCCGTGGTGGGCGTCCACATCCACGTAGGCCACCCGCATCCCCCGCTCCAGGAAGTACTTGATGGCGATGGCGGGGTCGTTGAAGATGCAGAACCCGTAGGCGTGGGTCGGCGCGGCGTGGTGCAGGCCCCCGGAAATGGAAAAGGCCACATCCACCCGCTTTCCCGCCACCAGCTCCGCCGCCGCCAGGGTTGCGCCGGAGCTCAGTATTGCCGCATCGTACATACCGGGGTAGACGGGATTGTCGCCCAGGGCGCTGAAGCCGAATCGCTCCGGCTGCACCGTGGACAGCCCTGCGCTGAGAGCGCGGACAGCGGCGATGTACTCGGCAGTATGCACCCATTCCAGTTCCTCCTCGGTGGCGGAACGGGGATTGATGAGCCGGGACGTATCGCCGTCGAAGGCGCCGTAGGCTGACAGCAGTTCGTAGGTATGGCGCAGGCGTACGGGGCGCATGGGGTGGTCGGACCGCAGGACGTGCTGGGAAAGGGCATCGTCGTACACAAAGGCGGCGTTGGGCATGGGGCACCTCGCAGGATTTCTTGCCCACGAATATACACGAAAGGGAACCGGCGGTGGGCAATGGCCGCTCCATTCGGGCGGTTTTGACCGGCACATGGCAGACCCGCAGACTTGCCCCTGCCAGAAAGCTGTACCTGGAAGCAGGCTTCCGAGGGTATGGCGGGTTGAGCCACTAAGGAAATCTCCTCCACCCTGAACAACTACATCGGGACTTAGAGCAACACCTTACGCACAGTGGGGAACTCTTCCTTCACCGGGGATTCCTCTACCATCCTAGTGACACTTCCCCCTTGTCACCCTGCCTGACACCCCTTCACCATAAGAATACAAAGCCTGCAAAAGTAATGCGAAGGTGAAAGGCACAACATGGGGCTGACCAGCACGTCTCCATCGCCCCATGTCGTCCCGCTCATCCTGAGGCTGCCGAAGGACTCTCATCCCTGGCAGCGGAATGTCCGCCTTTGGCGGCAGGAGACGGAGAGGGGGCTTCAAACGGCCCAAAACGGCCCGGAAAAGCAGGAAAGTGGGCCACTTTCCTGAACACGACAGATAGGAATTCCCGCGATTCCGGCCCAGGATTCGGCCCACTCGACCCCTGCCCACCCCCTGTCCCAGATACAAAATGGCCCAAAGTGGCCCAAAATGGCACGGAAAACAAAAAAATCTCACATTAATCAGTATTCATCCTCGTTGCAGAATAAACAGGTAAGGGCCGCCATCAAGCCTCTCAGGTCAAGGGAACCCGGGCCTCGGCGGCTCCCATAAGTGCTCAGAATCGGTGAGTCGCCGCGCCCTGTCCGCCTGCGGCGGATCATTCCGGCGCAGGCCGGCATCCAGACTGGTTAAAAGGAATACAGGTCGAAAGTAACATGAACCTCTGGATACCGGCTTTCGCCGCAATGCAGAGTTGGGCGGGTAAGGGCTACCCTCAACTCTGAACGGTTTCCTCGCTGCCTTGCTGCTTGCCTGTTTGGGGCCAAAACGCTATTGTTACCAGACTGCCTTTGCTAACCTTGTTCCTGACCGGCAAAGGCCGGAAATACCCGCCGTAGCGCCGGGCCTGAGTTGCTGGTCCGGCCAATTTCTGGGCCGTCCCTATGTTGCTTAGCCAACTCCGTTCCTCGTGGATGTCACTGGACTGGCTGAACGTCGCCAAGCTGGTCGCCGGACTAGCCCTCTTCCTGTTGGTGTTGCTAATGCCAAGGCCGGAAGGGCTGACGCCCGAAGGCCAGAAGGCGCTGGCGGTGATGGTGCTGGCGGTGGTCTTCTGGGCCACGGAAGCGCTGCCCATCTCGGTAACCGGCCTGGCGGGAGTGGTGCTGCTGATCGTGCTGGGGGCAGTGCCGGGGCCGGTTGAAGGTCTTTACGGCTTCTCCCAGCCCGTCTCCTACTTCCTCATCGGCATACTGACCATCGGGCTGGCGGTGCAGCGGTCGGGGCTGGCTGAACGGGTGGCCGTCTTCCTGATCCGGGGCTCTGGCGGCAAGCCGGGCTTGCTTTACGTCCAGATGCTGTTCTCCTTCGCGTTGCTGACCTTTGCCCTGCCTTCAGCCAGCACCCGGGGCGCGATTATGGTCCATATCTATGCCCAGGTAATGGAGCGGTGGGGGGTACCCCAGGAGCACAAGTACTACAAGGCCCTGATGCTGGCCCTGGGCAGCATGAACCGGCTGGGTTCCACGGCGCTGCTGGCCGGCGGCATAACGCCGGTGGTAGCGTCGGCCCTGCTGGGTGACTTCTCCTGGTCGGGCTGGTTCATCCTGATGGCATTGCCTTTCTACGCCAACCTGGCGGTGGGCGGCGTGCTCCTGTTCCTGATGTACCGCGGGGGGTTCCGCCTGGACGTGTCCCAGGTCAATGTGGAGTTGAATACGGGGCCAATTAAGGACGTTGAGTACCGGGCCGGAATCATCGTTCTGGCCACGGCGCTATTGTGGTTCACCGACTTTGCCCACGGAATGCACCCGGCGGTGCCGGCCCTGATAGCGCTGGTGCTGATTCTATTGCCCCGGGTGGGCCTGTTGACCTGGCAGGACTTTGAGCGGAACCTGGGCTGGACCAACTTCTTCGTAATTGCCACGTCGCTGTCTCTGGCCCATACCCTGGTGGTTACCGGCGCGGCCGGCTGGTTTTCCGAGACACTGGTGGGCGGAGCGACGCAATTCCAGGACCAGCCCCTGCTGCTGCTGTTGGCCCTGTCCGTGAGCGCCGCCGTTGTGCGACTGCTGATGCCCAACATTGCGGGCTACCTGTCCTTCGTAATTCCGGTGGCCATGGCCAGCGGTGAAGCCCTGGGGCTGAATCCGTTGGTGTGCGGCATGGCCGTGGTGGTCGTGGGCGATTCGCTGGTCTATTACAGCGCGGCCGGCACCGCTTCGGTGTTCATATTCCTGCAGGCCAATATCCGCAACCCGGAGATTTTCCGCTGGGCCCTGGTGATGACGGTGGTATCCATTGCCGTGGTGTTCCTGGTGGCCGTACCCTTCTGGTCTATGCTGGGGGAACCCCTGACGCGATAGTGGATACGGCTGTTGGCAGCGCTCCAACTTGACCGGTCCGGTTTGTGCGACCAGGGCAGACGCATAGGTCTGCCCCTACGCCAAGGTCGAACCGAATACGCGCACCGGGACGCTGCCAGGAATCAGCCCGCCCTGGCCGGCCAGACGGGTTCGTGGTAGCCCAGGGGCACCGAAGGCCGGGCCCAGTAGGGTCCGGTTTCCGACAACTCCACCGTCGGCGCCAGGTGTTTCAGAGAACCGCCGGGCACGTCGCTGACGGTGGACCAGGACTCAATCTCTTCGGGAGTAAGGTCGGACGGAATACCGGCCAGTTCTTCCTCCGGCACCTGCCCCTGTCCCACCAGCCAGCGGCCGGTCTGGGCCAGCGAGAGCCGCACCAGCCAGCTTCCGCCCTCGGTGGCGCGGCGGGCCAGGGCCGTCAGCGCGCCGTAGGCCATCAGGTAGCCGGTCAGGTAGTCAATGGCCGACACGGGATAGAACTGCGGGCCCGGCTCGGAGCCGGGGAACAGTTCTCCCTGCCGGTGGGTGATGCCGCTGACAGTCTGGATAACCGTGTCGAAGCCGCGCCGGTCGGCCCAGGGGCCCACCCGGCCAAAGGCGCACAGGGATACATAGATGATTCCGGGGCGGATGGCCGCCAGGTCTTCCGGGGACAGCCCCCGTTGGGCCAGGGTGTTGGGGCGGTAGCCCTGCGAGAAGATGTCGGCTTCCCGCACCAGGTCGCGCAGGGTTTCCAGGTCCTGGCCCTGGCGCAGGTCCAGGTGGGCAGACAGCTTGCCATGGCCGGTGTCGTGCTCCTGTCCCTCGTTGAAAGGGAGATGGGGCCCGGCAATCTTCATCACGTCTGCGCCGTGCTCGGCCAAGGTACGGGCGCAGGTGGGGCCGGCCAGCACCCGGGTCAGGTCCAGCACCCTTATGCCGGACAGCGGACGGTCGCCCTCGGGCAATGGCTGCGGCGGGGCGTCACCAATCTTGTCTATCTCCAGCAGGGGCAGGGAAGCCACCGACGACGACTGGGGATGCTGGGCCCATTCCTGCATGGTGCGGACCATCCCGCCGGCGCCCCGGGCGGCGATGATGGCCTCCTCCAGTTCCCGTGCGTCCCACTGGGCCACGGCCTGGCGTACAGCCTCCTTGTTCTCCTCCACGCCCAGTACGCTGAGCGCGGCCTCCCGGTGGTTGGGGAAGTTGCAGTGCAGGTAGCTCCATCGGCCGTTCTTTGCCGGATAGACGCCCATAACGGCGTTGCGTTCTCCCGCCGCAGGCTGGCCGTTCAGGGTCATGTAGCGGCTGCTGCGCAGGGACGCAGTGGCACGACGGGCATTGACTCCCACCTGCTGGCGCTGGCCGGTACGCAGTTCCCACAGATCGGACACGGCCAGGCCCACCGCTGCCAGGCTGGCCGCGGCGGCGGAACCGATGCGGAAGGGCGTGGGCAGAATGGGGTCCACACCGCCGGAAAATTCAACATCGCCGAGCCTTTCCGGGTTCAGGTAAGGGATGGAGTTCAGGGCAAATTCGGTGTAGGTGGTCATGGCAAGGCTGCTCCTCGAATGGAGTTAGGATACAAGCTGGTTATGCGAGTCTCTGGGGCAAATGATACAGGATGAGGCGGGGGCTGCAATCCTTCTATAGGGGACTCATTGCTTTTTGGTTCGGAAGAAGCAGGCCCTATTCGGGCTAGTCACCCCGGATGGCGTAAATGAAGGATTCCGCATCCTTATGAGCGCGTCCGTACAGGATCCCGTCAACAACTGTTGGAGGGCTGCACATATTGGAATAGTTGACCTCCCAGTTCACTTCTCCAGTATGGGCATTCAGCGAAATCAACTTCTCGGAAAAAGTTACATAGACACTCTCGTGTGATGCCGACATGGCGCTTAACGGTTCTCCTGACCGGTAGATCCATTTCAGGCCTCCAGTCTCGGCGTCCAAGGTAGCAACGGACATTCTTTCCCTCGTTTCTTCATCCGTTACGACGAGGTGGACGTTGCCTTCAGTCATTGCGGGTGTTCTTGACGGTCTGCCGTCCGGCCGGTAAGCCCACTTTTCCTCCCCGGTGGACAAGTCCAGCGCCCGAAGAGTAATCGAGGCCGCATTTGTGTAGGATGCTCCATCCTCTATGAGGGGCGTGTCGTATGCTCCGCCCGTGAGACTGTACTGGTGTCTCAATTTACCCGTCTCTGGGTCAACTCCGTAAAGGAAGTCGGGCCCACCCCCGTACGTGCCAAAATAGATGGTGCCGTCATGTTCCAGCGCGCTCGTGTTGACGTTTTCTTCCACCGGGTAGCGCCAGTTGATTCTTCCGGTTGAAGCCTCCAGGGCCAGCAGATAGAAGAGCCACGGATATTCCTCAGTTCCCGGGACACTTACGGTATAGAAAATATCGGCACCGTACGGCACTCCGGGTCCTCTGGCATATCCCTCAATCTCCCGCTCCCAGTTCAATTCACCCGTGCCCGCATCCAGCGACCGAATGAAATACCTGCGGGCGCCCTCGGACCGCCCTTCTATCCTGGTGTTGTAGTAGATGCTTCCATCGGCGAATAGGGGATCGAATATCGAATGCTCCACATCCACAGCCCATACCGCCTCTCCGCTGGACCTGGACACCGCGTATAGTTTCCTGCTAAAACCGGCATAAACTACCTCCGGGCCGACCTGGGTCCTTTCGCCACAACTGCCCCCACTCGCCTCGACGATGGTGAGCCAGATCAGGTCTCCCGGTTGGCCGCTGTCCACCCGCTGCACGGTAATGTCGTCGTAAGAGTGTCGCCGCCGCGAGTTTCTGAATTCCCAGGACAGGTCCGCATCAACTCTTGCCTCCCACTCAAATCCGCTACCGAGCGTGACGACCAGGTGCCCCTTCACCGACTCATAGTCGTCGAAAGACCCAATTCGGCAACTTGTCGCCTCGCAGTCCCCCCTCTCTGCGTCGACTGAAACCAGCCGACCGTACCCGGCCACATCAAACTCCAGCTTGACATCAAAAGCAGGCATCGCCGACTGGTTGGCTATGGTGAAGTTCACCCTCCGTTCCCCGCCGGTATTTACCTCATCGCCGGCGAGTTCCAGGGTTACCACCATCTGGGACTCAATGGGCGGAGTGGGCGTTGGAATCTTTGGAGCCGACGGCGTGGGAATCAAAGTGGGTGTTTGAATCACTGGAGTCACTGGAGCAGGAGTCAAAGTCGCCGGAATTTCCAGCGTTGGTATGGTGCGACGCGAACTTTCCCCACCGTTCGCAATGGGCGAAGCCTGCTCCCGGGGATTGGAGGTTGGCGGAACGACAGTGGCCCCGTCTTCCCCGTCGCAGACGGCCAGCGCTACAAGAAGTAAGACAGCCAATGTTGCCAAAGTCATTCCAAATCTAAAAGGGGTCAATCGTGCGCCTCGCCCAAGAATTGGATAGGCCAAGTATTATATCCCGCAATCTGCGTCAAAGCGGCATCACCACTTATTTACCGCCGTCACCCATCATTCCGATAAACAGCCTGCTCACTTTGGCTGCGAGAAGTTCCAGTCAAAGTGCAATCTGTCCGCCGGTCCCGCCTTCGTTTCACCTGTTTATAGTTAAGGGGCAGCCGGAAAACGCATGTAATTGGTCATACTTGGCAGGATTTCTTAATTTGCCTGACCCGCCATTCCGGCGAAAGCCGGTAGCCACAGCTTTCTGCCAGGGCTTACCTGCCGGCCTGTCCGAACTTCCAAACTTCGAACCAAGCCCGGAATGACGATGTGTGCCGAGAGCGACTCCGCCAATCCGAACAGTTACACGTTTGTATCCCACTCTGCCTATAAACTATAATTGCCCGAACTATTTACACTGCGGCGACGTTTTTCCCGTCAGAGGCTCTGGAGAGTTGCCGCAGACTCAGGATTTACCAATGGATTTGACCTTTGAGCGAGGCAATGCCCAGCGTCCCCGGGGCCATGCCCTGGTCTATTTCCGCGTGGACACGGAACCGGACAAGCTCTACGCCAGCTACATTGTGGTGCTGCCGGTAAAGGCCGACTTTGGCAAGTATGTGCCGCCATTCCTGGCGTCGCACCTGGGCAACCTGCCCCTGAACGACTTTTCCGCCTTTGCCATGCCGCCGGTGCCGGAAGAAGTAAGCGGTCACGGGGAACTGGAACGGCTGAGCGACCTGCGGGAAGACGACCTGGTATTCGGTACCAGCATGTTCACCTTTGACCTGCCCCGGATGATGGAAGGCATTACCGACGCGGTGCAGTCCTATTCCCAGCTTTGCGCCGACTACTACGACCGGCAGGGACTGGCTGCCGCTCCACCTGCGGAAGGCCTGTCCACCGGAGCAAGTCCGGAGGCGGATACGGCAGACGAGGACACCTCATACTCGGTCAACGAAGTGCTGTTAAGCCTGATGAGCGAACGGGACAAGCTGGCCGAACTTTCCCGACTCTTGGGCAAATTGCAGTTCGCCCAGGAAGGGAGCGACGACAACATGACGGGCGAGGTAACGGAGGAGATTACCGCCCTGGCCCGCCACCTGCCCGAGGAGTTCCAGGTGCTGAACCTGCTGGCCGCCGCCCGGGAAGCCACCGGCCGAGGCTCGCGCCTGGCCCAGCTATACCTGGACCGCTGCTTCCGCCTGTCCGACGGGGATACGGCCAGCGCATTCTCGTTAGAGGCGCAGATAGAGGAGTTGAAGGGGGGAGGGTAGGCAACAGCGAAGTCTGTTGCGAGCCGCTCATGGTGAGCCTGTCGAACCACTCTGCCGTCTGGAATCCCGTCCTTCGACAAGCTCAGGATGAACGGATTTCAAGACTTTGCGACGGCTATGCCCAAACACTAACTCCCCGCCCTTATGAGCGGGGAGTTTTACTTTCAGGCCTATGCGCGGGCTAGAACCCTGCGCTAGAAGGCGAAGCTGTCCATCAGCTCCTCAACGGAGCGGCGGGGGGCCTTGGCCTTGATTTCGTCTACGCGTTGCTGCAGGGAGGGGCGGGCCTCGTCCTGGTAGATGATGCCCACCGGCATGCCCCGCTTCTGGACCAGGTTGTAGGCCGCGCCCTTGTCCGAAACGTCATGCTCTTCGGGAATGTTATACATCAGGGGCTCGATACCCTTGCGGGCGTTCCCCTTCAACAGTTCGAAGGTGTCGTTGTAGGTGGTGCAGGGGGACTGGACGTGCACCATCGCGAAACCTTCGTGGTCCATGCCCTGGTTAATCAACTTGGCCAATTCCCGGGGCTGGCCCGAAAAGCCGGATGCGATGAAGGTTGCGCCCAGGGTCAGGTAAAGTTCCAGGGGATCGGCTTCCGCTTCAATCTTGCCGTAGGGAGTCGAGCTGGTTACGGTGCCCAGCTGAGTGGTGGGGGAACTCTGGCCCTTGGTCAGGCCATAGA
This sequence comes from Dehalococcoidia bacterium, assembly GCA_964291565.2. Classification (GTDB taxonomy): domain Bacteria; phylum Chloroflexota; class Dehalococcoidia; order Lucifugimonadales; family UBA3495; genus Bin22. The sequence continues at coordinate 1,588,979 of OZ219949.1, read as the reverse complement.
CCCCGTTGTCCATCACCACGGCGCAGATGTTCAGGTTCCGGGCGGCCTGTGGACCGATGTGCTCGCCGCCGATGCTGAGAAAGTCGCCGTCACCGGCCACCACCAGCACGTTAAGCTCGGGACGGGCCATCTTCACGCCCATGGCCACGGGCAGGGTGCGGCCGTGAATGCCATGGAAGCCGTAGGGCTGCTGTCCCTCCAGCAGGTGGACCAGGTTGCCGGAGCAGCCAATGCCCGCCACCACCACGTTGTTCTCCATGGGCAGGCCGGTCTCCTCCAGCCGGTTAATCATGGCAAATTCAATGGCGCGGCGGACACCAAAGTCACCACAGCCGGGGCACCATTTGAAGTCGTACTCAGGATTCTTCTTGCTCATGCTCGCACCATCTCCTTGGGATGGGAATTGGTCATCTCGGTGATGCGCTCCACCAGATCCCTGACCTTGAAGGGCAAGCCGGTGTACTGGGTGATGGACACCGCATTCACGCCCTGGGAGCGCAGGATGCCGGAGAACTGGCCCTGGTAGTTGAGCTCCGGGACAATGACCAGTTCCTTCTGCTTGAGTTCCTCCAACAGCGCCGGGGGCAGGGGGCTGAGCAGCATGGTGTAGTACCAGCCGACGGGGACCCCTAGCTCGCGCAACTGGTTATATGCTTCCAGGGCCGGCCCCTTGGAGCCTCCCCAGGGCATTATCACCACGGCTTCGTCAGAGTTGTCGGCCTCGAATTCGTTCTCCTCCAGCAACTTGAGCTTGCTGAAGCGCCGCTCGGTCATCTGGATGTGGCGACTGGGCAGGTGAGTGGTGTCGCCCATTTCGTCGTGTTCGCTGCCGTTGGCCACGTAGGCCCCGGGGCTGCCGGGCAAAGGCATGGGGGAAAGCTCGTGACCCTGGTACCGGTTGTAGCCGTTGCTGCCGTCATATACCAGCCGGCGTTCCGGCTGCACCTTGGAAAGGTCGGGGCGGTGGATGTTCTGTACCCGCTCGGCCAGGGCCATTTCCGTCATCAGGATAACCGGACCCTGGTAGCGTTCGGCCCAGTTAAGGGCCTTGACCGCGCCGAAGAAGCACTCTTCAACGGTGCCAACGGCAATCACGGGCAGCTTTACGTCGCCGTGGGCGGGGTACATACAGGCCAGCAGGTCGGACTGCTCGGTCTTGGTGGGCAGGCCAGTGGCCGGGCCGCCCCGCTGCACGTCAACCACCACCAGGGGGATTTCGGCCATCCAGCCCAGGCCCAGGCCCTCGCTCATCAGAGAAAAGCCGGGACCCGCGGTGGCGGTCATGGCCTTCTTCCCGGCATAGCCGGCGCCCAGGATGGTGGTGATGGACTCGATTTCGGAGCTTACCTGGTAGGCAAACTTGCCCTCGCCGACCAGGTTGCGCTCCATGAAGACAAGGATGGTAGTTGCAGGGGAAATGGGGTAACCGACGTAGAAGTCGAGACCGGCGGCCAGGGCGCCAAGGCAGATGGCCTCGTTGCCCTTGAGCATAATCTGGGGGTATTCGGGCATCGCCGGAGGAGTAAGGTCGCCCAGGGAGAAGCCGCTACTGGAGCTTTCGTCCCGGCCCAGCTTCAGGGCCAGGTTGTTGGAATCGATGATTTCGTCGTCGTTGGCGCGGCCTCGTCGGAACCGCGCTTCCACGAACTGCTCCAGGTAAGCCTGGGGCATGTTCACCAGATGAGCCAGGGCGCCCATGATGACCATGTTGGCCGCCCGGTTGTTGCCGGTGGAGCGAGCCAGTTCGTCGATGGGAAGCCCGTAGCTGCGGTCATCACCCTCCAGTTCGAAGTCGTTGGAGTTGTAGATAACCAGACCCTCTTCCCTAACCTCTTCACGGTGAGTGTCGTATGCCTCGCGGTTAAAGGCGACCAGCACGTCAACATCGTCGCCGGCGCTGAGAATGGGGTCAACGGAAATCCGGGCCTGGGTCCAGGTGGGGCCGCCCAGAATCTGGGATGGGAATGTGGCGTAAGTAAGGGCGTGGTAGCCCACCTGGGTAGAAGCCTGGGCCAGACCTTCCGCCGACGTTACTACGCCCTGTCCGCCTTCACCGGCGAAGCGGACGACAAAGTCGCGCATTTGCATTACCTATCTCCCCCTGATCCTATTGTCAGGAATATGGTTACGTGTACCGGCGCCCCGTCTGACCACCATTGTATCCCAAGCTATGCCCTATGTACCCGTGCCGGGCGCGCAGACAGCCAGATCAGCGGCCGGGTAATCTTGCCGGTCGCTGAAATACAAAAGAGGAAACGCTGAAAGAAAGTTAGTGCCCCAATGGTAGGGGCGTGAGGATTTCCCGGTGGCTGTCATTGTCTATAACGGGACTTTTCCCCGGGCCTGCGCCAAGGTTTATGATTACAATCCGTGTGTCCGTGCCGGCAAACGCCGCCGGGCACACAGCTTCCAGAAATGCGCCGGAGAAAGCCCGGCCAAACTGGAAACATACGGGGGCTAATTGAAGGGAGTTTAACATTGGCGCATATTTGTTGTCAACGAACTGCAATCTAATGACATCGGGTAATCGACAACAGGTGGTCGGTTTTCGTCATGGGCTGTTGCCAGGGGCGGGAGGTCGGGGCCCAGCGAAAAGTGGGAGATACGAGACCTAACATCAACCTGACGATGGTACCGACCCTGCGATATGGAACTTTTCCCCCTCCTGCCCGTGAACACGGGCGAGAATTTTCCCGTTTCAGGGCCATTCTGGGCCATTCTGGGCCGTTTACCCGAATTTCGTATCTGACAGTGGGAGTTGGATGGCGCTCAGACGGGCCACCGCCGGGCCACCGCCAAATAGGAGATCGGTAGAGCGAGTGGGCCATTTTGGGCCGTTTTGGGCCACCGGCAGGGCAGGCAATGCATGTCATTCATCGCGGTTAAATGCTTTACGGTTGCTTCGGAGAATGCAACAGGATAGTACGAGTATTATGGTAGGAAAGTGTTTTCCGGCGAGTCAAGGCGCGAGTGTCACCCCGCGCAGCTCCGGCGCAGATAGTCCTGGCGCTGGGACAGGGCAACGGATGAGGGCAGACACTGTGCTCTGAGCCTTCCTAGTCCCCTGAGGCTGTACATCAATGATTGAAGATGGAATCGGTACCATCAGGCCCAGGGCAAAGGTATTCCACCGGCATACCTGGTGTCCTGGTAACGAATGTGGGATATTGTCTGGCTGGACAGGTCAGGGGATTCCGGCTTCAGGGCAACTATGGGGGTTCCCCCGTTTAGAATGGGTTAGCAACCATCCGGCAGCAGATGCTTGACCGCCCTGTGGGTAAATGCAAGAATTGGGGCAGACATAACCCCTTCGGGCAGCGAAAAAGAACGGAGGATTTAGCTATGAAGTGGTGCAGGTTTCAAACCGCCGACGGGCCGTCTTACGGCATCATCGAAGGCGACAATGTAATCCAGGTCAACGGCGACCCCATTCGCGGAGAGTACGAACGGACGGATAAAGTCCACACCCTTGGAGACGTGAAACTGCTGGTGCCAGTGATTCCTCCGACTTTTTACGCAGCAGGTATCAACTTCCGGGAACACGTGGAAGAGATGGCGGCCAAGCGGGGCGAGGAACCCGAGTTCCCACCAGCGGCGGATGTAGGATACCGGGCCAACAACGCCCTGGTTGCCGAGGGCGAGTCTATCGTGGTGCCCAGCGACGCCAACGAACTGCTCCAGTACGAGGGTGAGCTGGTGGTGGTAATCGGCAAGCAGTGCAAGAACGTGTCGGAGGACGAGGCTCTGGACTATGTCTTCGGCTACACCATCGGCAACGACGTCAGCGAGCGGGTGTGGCAGCGGGGCGACCGCACCATGTGGCGGGGGAAGAACACCGATACTTTCAAGCCCATGGGCCCCTGGATCGTTACCGACGGCGTGGACCCGGAGGACTGCGAGGTCCGCATCGTATTGAACGGCAAGTTCATCAGCAAGTACAACATGTCCGGCGCCATCTTCGGGGTAAAGCACTACATCAGCCGCATGAGCAAGTACCTGACCCTGTACCCCGGTGATGTCATCTGGATGGGCACCGACGGCGCCCCGGAAAACATGAAGCACGGCGACGTCATCAACATCGAGGTCGACGGCATTGGCACCCTGAGCAATCCCGTGGTGTGGGAGAAGTAGAAGCGCTTGCCAGGCTATTGGAGAGGCATGAAGGGGCGTCCACGTGGACGCCCCCACTTCGTCAGCGCACATCTATCTGCTGTGGCTCACGTGCTTAATGAAGCTGAATGGAACCGGGCATGCGCTAGTCAGGGTCGGGAGGGGGAGGCTGGTTCTTTTTCACTTCGTCGGGCAAGCCGTCGTACCAGGCCTTCCAGCGTTTTTCTACCTCTTCTTTCTCCCTTCGCGCCTGCTCCAGCAGCCTCTGCTCACGTCTTCTGGCGAGTACCATAATCACCTCGAATGTTCCCACGGTTAAAAGAGTCAACCCCACGGCTGCAGCTACACCGTAGGCAACGGCCACGGTTGTTTCCAGCTTCGTGTCCGTTGTCTTGAAGCCTATTTCATAGGCCGACAACAGAACGGTAAAAATCCAGGCCACGCTGACGGATGCAACCACATAGGCGGTTTCGTGGTCTCTGAACACTAGCGACGCCACACTAACTGCATAGGTATTATATCCCTGATCTCTCTTAACCAGGCGTAGGTATGCGGATTCACCCACTTTACTGCGGACCTTCGGGAGTTCACAATACCTAGCGTCGCCAAGTCGCCGACCTGTGCAGGCTCCTAGCAAGGCAACTGTCAAACAATTCTCCTTGTGGAAAGGAAGCCACATGACCCCTCCCGAAATTTCAGCCCTCGACCCTCATCCCCGCCAACGCGTTGACTGCGCCGGCGTGGATATATCCTACGTGGATACGGGGACCCAACCGGCGGGAGGGCCGGTGGTGTTCCTGCACGGGAATCCCACCTCATCCTACTTGTGGCGCAACGTAATCCCCCATGTGGCGCCGCTGGCCCGGTGCCTGGCGCCCGATCTGGCGGGCATGGGCGATTCGGCCAGGACGCCCGACGGTAACTACCGGTTCGTTGACCACCGCCGCCATCTGGACGCCTGGTTCGAGGCCGTGATACCGGAGGGGCCATTGACGCTGGTGGTACACGACTGGGGTTCGGCCCTGGGCTTTCACTGGGCCTTTCGGCACCAGGAACGAATCAAGGGCCTGGCCTATATGGAGGCCTTAGTGCGTCCCCTGACCTGGGAGGAATGGCCCGAGGCGGCCCGGCGAGTCTTCCAGGGCTTCCGCTCTCCAGCCGGCGAGGAGATGGCGTTGATCAACAACGTTTTCGTCGAGCGGGTACTGCCGGGGAGCGCCCTGAATGGCGTCAGCGACGAGGCGATGCAAGTGTACCGCCGCCCTTACCTGGAGCCGGGGGAGTCGCGCCGGCCTACCCTGTCATGGCCCCGCGAAATTCCCATCGAGGGAGAACCCCCGGACGTGGTGGCAGTAGTTGAGGAGTACGCCGAGTGGCTAAGTAAATCCAGCGTCCCCAAGTTGTTCATCGCCGCCGACCCGGGCGCCATCCTGACCGGGGCGCAGCGGGAGTTCTGCCGGTCCTGGCCCAACCAACAAGAGGTAACCGTCCCCGGCCTTCACTTCATCCAGGAAGACTCGCCGGACGAGATTGGCAGGGCAATCGCGGACTGGGACGCGGGCCTCGGCACCTGAAATTGCAGAGACCTTTCCTTGGACAAGCAGGAAGGGCAATCGCCCATGCAGGGAAATCAGGAGGGATGCTGAGCATCCCGGCATTGGTTTCCTGGCGATCTGCTATGGTCATCAGAGCCTTAGAGACGGGCCGGGCCTGCGCCGCACGTAGCTAACTGACAAACATGGAGTATCTGGCGATGTTGGCTGGGCCATCCCGCCCGTCTATTGGCGCCCAGAGCGCCAGAGCGTAGACTCCGGGGCCGCTCTCTCGCATCACACTGCCGATGTCTGCGGCTACGGCAAAGCCTTCGGCCAACACATCCCACCGGCTGCACGTTATCAATGGGTAGGTAACCTGAATCCGGCGAGGCCGCTCGTTCCTGTGGTAAGCCTCCTGAATCAGAGCCTGAACTTCAACCGGATTGGACGGCACGGGCGAATTGGACGGAAAGTCCTCGGGTGCAGTGTGCCTTTCCACGGTTAAGCTGCTCCAGTTTTCCAGCCAGTACTGCCCCGCCGGTGGGGAACGTCGAAGGCTGGCGATGAAGGCGCCGTAATCATAGGCGTTCACCCGCAGCAGTTGTCCCACAGTGGCAGGCTTGGGCAACGGGTCGTACCAGAGATCTGCCGACAGGTCTGCCTCGCTCTGTATCCGCACCCCGTTCTTTACCCTTCCGGCAAAGGCAAGGACGTGGTTGGTGACGGTCGGCAGTCGGTCGAATTCCACGTAGTCTCCTTCCAGCTCCACCACCAGCATAAAATAGTGCCTGTTCCAAGCTATGCCGATGTTGGCCCTGCGGTACAGGGAGTCGAGGACCATACGCCGGTTCCCCATGGTCTCGAAGATCCAGGTTACTCCATCCTCTATCATCAACTCCAGGTCGGTAATGCCTTCGGGTTCCGCCTTGCTCCACATGACCGCGGTGCTAGCCTGGTACCCTCCGGCCAGGCTATACCTCATATAGGGCTTCAGGCCTTCCGTATCCCATTGTGAAGCCATACCGATGGCCAGGCAGTTGTCGGCGTGCCGCTGCGCCGCAGGAATGCGTCCCATCTCCACGAAGGGGGCATTCCCCTCCATTCTGAAGTAGTTGATCAGTTCCAGGGCCCGGTCATAATACTCCGGCCCCACCGGCAGGGGCGGCACACTGGGTCCGAAGGGCAAGCTATACCTGCGATGTTGGGATGTCATTCCGCACTCCTGCCGTTCATTCCTACTTTACCCGCCTGGCGCTTATCAGAATCATGTCGCGAAGCTGCTCGTTGGTCAGGCCCAGCTCGTTCTGTTCGTGCCGCAGATCTTCACACACATCGATGCGGAGGATGAACGCGGAGTTCCTGGTGCTGTAGTGAACGTAGGCGCCCTTGCGGGTCATCCAGCCAATCAGGCAGCGATCATTTTCGTACTTGTACTGGACTGCGCTGCTGCTGGCGGTGGGCCAGCCCCGCAGGAACGGGGCGTCCCGCACCGCCACCACCTTCCTGGCGTTGCCGTCGGTGATGCTGTGGGGCACCCAGTTCTGGGATATCAGGTCCGCGGTAAGCAGGCTGGAGAAGCTCTGCGTCTTGTAATCGATAAGAATTGCCCCGTCTTTGCTTTGCAGCCTGTAGCCTGAAGGCCCGCCCCAGAAATTGCCGGGTATGTCGAAAGAGAACTCAATGCCCCCCTTGGAAAAATTGTGGGCAAGCCACGGCACGGGAGTGGGCGGAGGTATTGGCGTGGCCGTAGGCGTGGAAGTTGGCAGCGGTGTGGCCGTGGGCGTTGGCTGTGGCGTGCTGGTAGGCTCGGGAGTTGGAGTAGGTTCGGGGGTGAGCGTCGGTGTCGGCGTCGGCGTTGACTCCGGGGTGGCCGTGGGTGTCGGCGCGGCCGTTGGCGTTGGCGTTGGTTCCGGAGTCGGGGTGGCCGTTGGTATCGGCATCACAGTAGGCAGCGCGGCCAGTTGGCCCGAGGCGGGAAGCACACAGTTCTCCATACGGTTAGGCAACGGGTAGGGAACCTCGTTGATGGCTATGGCAAAGCCTACCCCTTCAATGGGGACGCCCTCGGCCTGGCGCAACACCTGGGTGCTTATGCCCACCACGCAGCCCCGGGCATTCACCAGTGGTCCGCCGCTGTTGCCCGGATTCAGGGGCGTATCTGTCTGGAGGTAACCGCTCACCCTGCCCGACAGCCTTCCACCATTGATTTTTGGTTGCTGACCCAGGATTTCGGCCAGAGGATAGCCAATGGAGAAGACTTGCTCGCCCTCAAAGACCCGGTCAGAGTCGCCAATAGCTACCGGCCGCAAGGGTGGGGCATTCACCAATTCCAGGTACGCCAGATCAATGCCGCTGTCCCGATCCAGCACATTGGCGCGATACCGGTCTCCGCTGGTCAGATCAACCCACACCTGGCTGTGGTTCCCCACCACGTGGGCGTTGGTAATGACATACCCCCGGCTGTCCGCCACGAATCCCGACCCCGCGCCCGATGGGGTGGTGATCAGCACAACCCCGGGACTGACCGCGCTATAGATGTCCGTTGGCTCAATCTGATCTGAACTATCGGGAACGGGGGCCGCAAGGGGAGGCGTGGGTTCCGGCAGTAACGGAGGAGCCGCGTCGGAGCTCTCCGCAGCAGGCTGGGGCTGGGGAGCAAGGGTCTGTGACGGGTTGCCGGAATCGGAAGAGGTCGAGAAGAGAAACAGGAAGTAGAGCCCGATCATTACTGCTGCCAGTACGCCCCAGTAGCGCTTCTGACGGGCAATGACCAACAGGCTTCCCATTCGCGTGGGAGGGACCTGGGAAGGATAGACCCGGAACTGACAGTACCAGCAGTGGATTAATGTGTCAGGGATCAATTCCCCGCATTTGGGGCAGTTCATATTTCGGACGCATCATGTTCGGGATTTCGTTTATGCCGAGGGTTCCCTGGGTCTCCAGGCAGGGGAAGGAGTTCATTCTTCCGGCGTTCCGGGCCCTGTTCATTCATAAAGGCAGGTGTGGGGAGCGACACGGGAAAAGCGGCAAATACCAGCCACGTGGCAACCTGGAGCCCCCGAATTTCTATGGCTTTACCTGTCCACAGAAGCCACAAAACGGGGCATTAATGGGATTACCGGTACTGCAAAGCAAGCAAACCCACCTACCACTCTGCAAAATGGCCAGGCAAGCGGGTTGCTGGCAAACGATCTTCGTAGCTGGGTTAGGCATCCCGCATCGCGGGCAATCGACCAATCCTGCGACAGACTGGGGCTGCTTGCTCCGAGGGCTCGCGGGGGTTCGCGGCTGACGTTGCCTGGTCCGGGGGCCGGCCGGGTTCTGTGGTTGCGGCGCGACCGGGGACGGGTTAGGCGCGTTCCAGTTGCTGGTGACTGTGGTGTTGTAAGTCACCGTGGCCTGCTGGCCCAGGTTATTGCCTCCCTTGCTTGCCAGGTGATGGCCCAGGTTCAGAACCTCTGCGGCGGAGTAACTTCTGCCACCGGCAAAGGTGTGTCCGAAATAATTCATCCAATTGGGGGAGAGTTGTTCCCACCGTTCCTTAGACCTGGCGGGGGTCGACAGGGCAGGGTGGCGGAATGGGAACTCGCGATTGGCAATTCGCTCCTTGTATGTCTGGGAGCCACCGATATTATCCAGGGGATGAACTCCGTTCATCAGCAGTTTGAACAGGATTACCGCAATGGCGAAACTGTCGTCTTCGGCGTCACGGTCGAAGCATACAAACTCTTTTTTGTGCCGCCCTCTAGCTTTTCCGGACGGGCACCGATCCAGGTTGCAGTCTTCTGTAGTGAGGCCAATAACACGGGGGCTGAGAAAGTCCTCCTTGCCAACCGGGCAACGGTGAATGGTCCTGTTTCTCTTGTCCGGGACTTGAAATGAGTCGGAGTCCACGAAGGCTACTCTGCCCTCGTAGTTGACCAGAATGTTGCTCTCGTTGACGTCGCCAATTACGTAACCCAGCCTGTGGATATTGCCGAGTATGGTCAGGGTGTTGCGGACTATTACGTTGAGCAGGGTCTCCAGGTCTCCACCATCCGTGGGAACCCTCAGGCCCTGCCGCGCCAGGGTTGCGTTCAGTTCCCTTCTCTTGGCGGGGTTGTAATAGTTCAAGATATCTTTGTACAGGCCCATGTCGATTTTGGGCATTGTGAAGCCAGCCATCAGCCCGTCATAGGGCCCACCATAGTAATAGAGAATGTCTTCGGGCCACGCCAGCGCCACATTCTTGTCAGCATCTGTCGTGGGAGGCGCATTCTCAATCATGGCCGCAAGCTTCTGTTCCTTCCGTTGGCCCTGTTGCGTGAGATTTCCTCCCCTGATGGTGGTAGCCGGGTGGTACACCTTGGCTACCAGGTTCGGGTGGTGGTTGACCGCATAAACTGCGGCTTCTCCGCCGGAACCCAGGCAGGTATCGGGGGTCTCCATCACAGCCTTCTTGCTGGTACGGTAGGTTGGCATCAATTGCTTCCGTTCACCTTCTGATGGTCAATAGCAAGGTGATGTCGTCGTCGCTCTTGGACGTAACCCGAGACGAGCGGAGCAGCCCGGATAGTTCGGCCTCCACCCGTAGCGGGTCCGATTGACCCTCCAGCCACTGGAAGACGTTATTGAAGAAACCAAAAAAGGGCTGTTGGGTAGCGCGCTCAATCACCAGGTTCTCCAAACCGTCGGAGAACATAGCCAGGTATTTGGGCTGAGCCTCAACCACCTTCACCTCCATCTGTTCCAGCCATTCCCTCGAGGTAATAAAGGTGGTCTGGTTGACGTACTCGCCGTGCTGGGGCGAGGTAAGACAATCGAAACTGCCCCCGTCGTTGGAAATGACCATGCCGCCGTCTCCCACCTGGGCGGCCCCCAGGAGGGTATCCGTCTGGATGGACAGCAGCAGGGTATTGGCGTAGGACCGCAGCGGCTCTCCGGTCTGGCGAGACAATTCCTCCAGGGACTGCCGGACGCCGTAGGCCGATTCCCTGAGGACTTCTTCCAGATCCGCGGGCGTTGGGGGCTTAGCCAGGTCCAGCATGCGCCAGGCGGCAGCGCTGGTGGCCCGGGTGGTAGTTACCGTGGCTCCCAGGGCAGCGTTTCGGGCCGAGCCGGCGCCGTCGGACACCACTCCAATGGCGAAGTCGGCCTCCACCCGTTGAAACGCCCGATCCTGCCGCTCGACGCCCCGCCGCAGGTGACGGGCGCCGGCCACGGAAGCGCTGTACGCCCATATTCCACTGCGATTGACCATTAGACCTCGGCCCAGCCTGCGGGGCTGGACAAGGATACGGCGTCGGTGGGCTGCGACTGGGAAACCGAAGACATGGACGAGGACAGCCACTGGAACATTTCCCTAAAGTTCAGCCCCTGCAACTTCAGGGCTTGACGGCTGCCTATACTGTCCAATTCAGTCAAGTCCGCACCTTCAACGCCGACGGTGAAGAAGGCAAGCTGCCGGTCGTTCTCGGCCTGTTTGACGCGGGCCTTGGCATTTTCCCAATCGGCGGCCGTGTCATGCTCCGGGTAGCCGTCGCAGATCAGCCACACCCAGGGCCGGTAGTAAGTGATGCCGTTATCCCGATACGTTTGCTTCCTTTGTTCAACCATGTCCAGGGCCATTTCAATTGCGCCGGAAATCCTCGTCCCGCCACTCACCTCCAGCATAGGGGGGTCGAAGCGGTCCACGGTGGTAAAGTCGTGGATCACCGATGCCTCATAGTTAAAGGCTATAACTCCTATTTCCGTGCGCAGCGATGCCAGGGTGTCATCTTCGATGCAGGACTTGAAGAACTTCAGGCCGTCGTTCAATTGCCGAATGGGTATCTCCCCATTTCTTTCGAAACCCATGGAATTCGACACATCCAGCACCAGAAGGCAGGCGCAGCGGGGTTCCGGGTTATCCGCGAAAATCACCGAGTCTTCCAGGCTGGGAGACTGCGATAGGTCGTTCTGTTCCACCATTTACTGTCCTCCATTTGTCGTTCGGGTCGGCCGACTGTTCTCCGTCTTGCCTACCGATATGTAGGTTACCCCCTCCACCCTGTCAACTAAAATTCCGCAATCCATATTTGCTTATTTCACCCTTTGTCGCTGGCTACCTCTCGACCCTGGTTCCTTCACCTGCCCTATGGCCCTGAACGCCCCGGCCACCCGGATGGCCAGTACTTCTGGTAAATGCCAAACAGCAACAGGCCCAGGTGAATTGCCACCAGGTGAAGCAGCCCTATCTGGGGTATGGGCACTCCAAACAGGGCATTGGGCGGGCTGTCCATCATCGGATGGGACGCCAGCCGGAGGGTCAGGAACGGCAGGACAACTATTGCCAGGTGGGTTTTAACCGGGTTCCGCCCCCGCATTATCCCCATAAAGGCGGTGAAAGACAGCAGGATAGTCACGGTTGGCGTAATTACAAACAGGAAGGCCCCCAGGGGATTCGCCTGGAACCAGGCGGCCAGCGAGTCGTTGAACAGGCTGTAGCCCAGCAACCGACTTCCAGTCATAGAGGCCGTGGGCCCCGCCGGCATCCAGGGCAGCAGGATAAATACCAGGGCCAAACCGGCCAGCGCAGACCTGACCTGGTCAACCCTGCTCTGGTTGGGCAGTGGACTATTAAAGGCTTCCAGCAAACTGGAGCCGATGCTCTTCATCCGCTGCACGGTTGCCGCTCCTACTGATTGTGAACTACTCCGGGGCTAAAGCTCTGCTGCAGTTGTTCCGACCTGGCCCGGAAGAGCGCCAGGTCATTGTGAAGCTGGGAAACGGCATGAGGTATGGTCTGAAACTCCTGGTGCAGGGCCAGGAAGTTAGCCGACAGCCGTATCTTGGTAATCTCCAGGTTCAGCTGCCTCAGCTCCGCCATGATTGAGTTGGACTGGCTAAGGATGCTGTTGGCCTGTAGTTGCCACTGGCGGTAAAGCTCCTGTTCCTGCCGGTCACGGTCTTGGAACAGCGCTTTGCGCTCGGGATTGGTCATCAGGCTGGTCAGGTGGGCCTGCCGCTCAAAATACTCGGCGGCGGTTACGTTCGCTCGGTCAACCCGCCACTGGAACCGCTTGTGAGCATCCAGGGCCAGGTTGTACCTGGCAGACCATTCGTCGTAAAACTGTTCCACTGCCCTGGTGTATTCGGTCTGCTGAATCTCCAGGTCCTCCACCATTTCGTCCGTAAAGTCGGCGGCATCGGCGGCGGCCAGGTCCGAGGGAGTGTTATATTCCGGGTACCGGTCCGGCGTGGGTTCCGGCTCCGTGCCGACCACGGGGGACTCGCCGCCCGAAGCGTCGCCCTGAGGGTCTTGCCCGGTACCCGGACCAGACGGGGATCCGGGCGCGTCGTTCGCCGTTCCGGGGGCGCCGCCTGGCAACGTCATACTGATGTTCCGGCCCGGCGGGACCGGGGGCAGTACGTTGGCAAAGGAACTGTCCAGCCTGCCGGCGGTGCGGTTGGTGCGCGTTACTTCTTCAGTCAGCCTGGTGGCGGGACGCTCATTGGGGTCCTGCCACAGGTGGCCGATGGTCTGCACGATAATCACGCCGGCCACAATTGCGGCAATGGCGATAAGGCCCATCTTAATCAGCATAGTAACCTCCCCGGGCCTCGGGCAGATTCTGGCGCCCTGATCTCCCGTGATATTACTACATCATACATAGGCACGCCATGCTATGTTGTCAACCCGCTCTAGTATGACTTGTCGACCTCGTCGTAACCTGAACACAGCCCACTGCATGGCTGCCACAGCGCAGTTCGTCCGGATCGTAGTACAGTTTTACCAACCGATCCGACCTACTGTTAAAGCTCCCCGCTGGAGTAGGGAGTAGGGGGAAGTTCAGGATGAGGGTGTGCGAGGCGCCGGGGAAATACGTTCGCTTTGGAATATGGAAATATTCCACTATCGAAGTTTGCCCAGGCACATCACTTGTACCGGCAGTGACACTCTACGCTTCTGTTTCAGGACAGCCCTGAACGGGGACGAAGCTAAGCATGAATGAACCATTTGACGTATATACTGACAATGTTAGCTCATGGACGACGCATTGCTTTGCCCAACTTGAAAAGGTTCAGCCTGATTGGGTTCAGAGAATCAGAGTCCTGAAGGAATTACCACACGGATGGGACGGCTTTGGCGCAGCGACGGTGACCCAAGATGCGGTAAGAAGCTGCACCAAGATCTTGAGCGCGATAGTTGACCTTCCGCATTGTTCTTCAATCGGCAAGAAGTTGTTTATAGCGCCCCTGCCGGATGGAGGCCTGGAATTAGACTGGGACTTCCAGGTGGAGAATGACCTGATGATACTGGTCCCACCGGAAGGTGAGCCCGTCCAGTTTCTGCAGACCCTTATAGACCCGTCCGGGGAAGAGAGGGAACGAGAAGGCATACTTGACACAGACGACAGTCTGGCCAATCTGTTCCGTGTATCCAGCAACTAGGGCCACGCTCATCACTTGACTGACCTCCCCCGACCTCTGGCTACTGACGAACCGTTTTACCAGGCTGTCCGCGACATTTACATCAAGGAAGATGGCAGCGTAAGCCCCGGCGCCTTTAGCAATACTACGGGCACAGATGCCATGTCTGTCGATTGGGCCGACTTTTCTAGTCCTGCAGAAACCATTACCCGATTTCCCCAATGGCCTTCGCCCAAGGGCGTTGTCTCTGTCCCTGCCCAAAGGTTCTGGGACTGTCAGCAGACCATTGCTTTCGACGAATTGCCTACCAATCCCGCCCACTCTTTAATTTATGGCGAAAAGACGGGAAGCATTACAAGAAAAATAGCCATGGGCCTCCACCTGATTCATCTGGTTGAATAAGCCATGCAAAGGGAGAGTCTTGCAATCCCCTGATTGAGTTCAAGGCTACCATTTTAAGGGCGAGAGAAATCGAAGGGCCGGGTTTCCCCGGCCCTAACCTCTTGGTCCCTGCCGCCACATCTTACCGCCCCACCCAGTCCCCATAAATCGGGTACTGGCTGCAGAGGAATTCGATGTAGGCCGGGCGGTTGGACTGGTTGACCTCCAGGGCGCGGCGCAGGGCCGGCTCCACTTCCGACGGTTCCGACACACGCTCGGTGTGGTAGCCCAGTTCGCCAATTACCCGGGACATGTCCACGTCGTCGGGGCCCAGCACCGAGTGAGTAAAGGGGTCGTGGCCGGGTCCCCAGAAGCCGGGGCCGTAGCCGGCGAACCCGCCGTTGCTGATGTGGACCACGGTAACCCCCAGGTTGTTGCGCAGGGCCACCTCCAGGTTGCCCAGCATGTAGCCCAGGCCCGCCTCGCCGGTAACCGTTACCGCCGGACGGTTGGGGTCGGCCAGCCGCGCCGCCACCGAGCCGGCCCAGCCGAAGCCCAGTGTGGAGACATTGCCCCAGCCCAGGAAGCCCCGGGGCACCAGGGTGTCGTACACTGTGCTCAGCTGATCCCGGGTGTTGCCCGACTCGTGGGTTACGAAGGAGTTGTAGGGGTCCAGAACCTCCATCAACCCGGCATAAACCCGGTAGGGGTTTATGGGCTTGTCGCCCGACGCCATGGCCTCAACGTACTGGGCCATGCCGGCGTCCCGTTCGTTCTTCACCTCCAGTGCCACGTCCTCGCGGGAGCGGGCCGACTTCACCGGACGGTCGGCAAGCTCTTCATTCAACGCCTGCAGGGAGTAGCGGGCGTCGCCAATGACCACACCGGCCGTGTTGTAGACCTTGTTGACGTGCAGGTCGTCCACGTCGCAGTGGACGATAGTCTTGCTGCCGGCGTTGGGGATGCGGTGGCTGAACCGGCCCGGGGACAGGCTGGTGCCCACGGCGAACACCATGTCGCAGTTCTCCAGGTAGTTGTTGACCTGGCCGCCCCGCACGCCCACGAACAGGGGATGGTTCTCGGGGAAGGCGCCCTTGGCCTTAAGGGTGGTGATCACCGGCGCGTTTGCCATCTCGGCGAAGGTTATCAGTTCCTCGGCAGCCTCGGCGTAAATGACTCCCTCGCCAGCGTAGATGATGGGCCGCTGGGCGCCGGTGAGCAGGTCAATGGCGTGGGCAACGTCCTCCCGCACCGGCCCGTGCTTCCAGCCCTTGACCGGCTGGTATGGATCGGCCGTCTCGTCGTAGGTGCCGGTGGGGTCGGGAACGGCCAGGACCACCGGGCCGGGGCGACCGCTCCGCAGCATGGTGAAGGCCCGGCGCATGAATTCAGGGACCCGTTCGGGCCGGTCGATGAAGCCGTACCACTTGGACACGGTGGACAGGGCGTTGAAGACGTCGTACTGGCTGTTGTTGGTGGAGCCTGCCGGCACCCCGTCGGTGATGCACAACACCGGCGAGCCGTCCTCGAAGGCCTGGGCCATGCCGGCGTAGGCGTACTGGGTACCGGCGGCGTTGATGCCGCCCTGGAAGGTGCAGACGCCGATCTGGCGGCCGGCGGTAATGCGGGAGAAGGCGTCGGCCACAGCCACGGCGTAGCGGTCGTCGCGCATCATCACCATGGGAATGCCCTCGCGGCCCAGGGCGTTGTTGACCCGGCAGACGGGGAAGGTGGAAACCCACTCCACCCCTTCCTGCTTCAGAATGCGAGCTATGCCGGTGGCGGCGTCAATAGTCATAGGTAAGTCTCCCTTCCTGTTCGTAGATTCGGATTTGGCGGTTTCGGAGTTTGGCCTACTCTACCACCAAGGTTGGGGGCTGTCATCCTGGCCTGAACGGGGCCATATATGACTGGCCCCGCAATCAAGGGCGACTTTACCTGCACGGGTGAGCCCTTGTCGCCCAGTATCGCAGTTGCAAGACCAGGTAACTGCGATTTCCTCCGTATGCGACCCGTCGGAGTTTGTATTATGATTGGGATGAAGAACACGCCCATTGAAAACCACCGGATTCACCAGGAGTACGGAGGTAAAGCATGAAGTACGACGTAATCGTGGTAGGGGGCGGCTCGGCCGGGTGCGCCATCGCCACCCGCCTGTCGGAAGACCCGGAACGCTCGGTGCTGCTGCTGGAGGCGGGGCCGGACTACACCAATTTCGAGACGCTGCCCGACGACCTGAAGCTGGGCAACAACGTCTGGCTTTCCGCCTACGGCCCCCACAACTGGGGCTACACCGCCCAGATCACTCCTGAACAGACGGAACTGATCATCCCCCGGGGCAGGGCCACCGGCGGCTCCAGCGCGGTGAACGGCCAGGTAATGTATCGGGGCATTCCCGACGATTACGACCGCTGGGCCGAGTGGGGCAATGACCAGTGGAGCTATACCCAGGTGCTGCCCTACTTCAACAAGCTGGAGACCGACCTGGACTTCGGCGGCGACGACTTCCACGGTTCCAGCGGTCCGGTTCCGGTGCGCCGCTCGCCCCGCAGCGAGTGGATGCCTCATGCACTGGCCTTTGAGCGGGCCTGCCTTGACCTGGGATTCCAGATCAGCGAGGACCAGAACCATCCCGAGTCCACCGGCATCTCACCCCGGGCGCGCAACACCATCGACGGGGTGCGGATGAGCATGGCCCTGACCTACCTGGATCAGGCCCGCCACCGCCTGAACCTCACCGTTCGGGGCGGCGTTACGGCCCGGCGCATCCTGTTCGAGGGCACGCGCGCCGTGGGCGTAGAGGCAGAGAGCGGCGGCGAGATTTTCACGGTGGAGGGCGAACAGATAGTCGTAAGCAGCGGAGCCATCGGCTCTCCTCACCTGCTGCTCCTCTCCGGCGTCGGTCCGGCGGAACACATCAGCAGCTTCGGCATCGGGGTGGTTCACGACCTGCCGGGTGTGGGCCAGAACCTCAGGGACCATCCCGCCGCCGCCGTGCTCTACCAGGCGGCGGGAGAAAAGCCCGACGTGCAGGCCCCGGTGATCCAGGTGGGCCTGCGCTATACCGTCGAAGGTTCCAACCTGAGCAACGACATGCAGCTCAGCCCCATGCTGATGACCAGTGAGCACCGCCCGGCCCATGTGGAGATAGACGACGACCTCAACTACATCGGCATGAGCGCCAGCCTGCAACTGGCCCTGGGCAAGGGGGAACTGACCCTGCAGTCAGCCGACCCTCACGTGCAGCCTCGGCTCAACTACAATTACTACCAGGAAGAAGAGGACCTGCGGCGTATGCGGGAGGCCATCAGGCTGGGAGTGCAAGTTGCCGAACAGCCCGGATTTTCCGACATGCTGTTGGAACGCATCATGCCCACCGACGAGGAACTGCAGTCCGACGAACTCTTGAATGACTGGCTGCGCCGCAACTCCGGCACGTCCCACCACGTGTCGGGCACCTGCAAAATGGGCCCCGACTCCGACCCCATGGCAGTGGTTGACCAGTTCCTGAGGGTGAAGGGAGTGGAGGGTCTGCGGGTGGCCGACGCCTCAGTCATGCCCGACTGCATCCGTGCCAACACCAACGCCACCACCCTGATGATTGCGGAGAAGGTGGCGGATTATATTAAGGAGGGCAGGTAGGAAGGCCGCTCCTGGCCGTACTTTAAACCGCTCATAGTGAGCTTGTCGAACCACCCCAGGTTGCGAGGGGCATCCTTCGACAGGGTCAGGAGGAGGGGTTAGAGGAGGCCGTCATCAATGCCCTTGCGCCCCTCAGTACTTGAACTCCTCCCTTACCGGACTGAAAACATCCAGGGCCTTGCAGGGCCGGTCCAGGCCCTTGGCGTAGTGCTCCACGCCGCCGGGGATGATGTACATGTCGCCCACCTTGAGGGTCTGTACCTCGCCGTCGATGCCCATCTCCATTTCCCCTTCCACGACAATCCCCGCCTGTTCGTGGGGGTGCGTGTGCAGGGGTACCAGGGCATTGGCGTCAATCTCCACCAGGGATAGCAGCATATTGTCGCCCCAGAAGGTGCGGGTGCGGGCGCCGTCGGCCAGTTCCTTGGTGTCCCTACCCTCGGCAAATTTGAAATAGGACATTGCTGGTCTCCTTAACAAAAAGAGTCTGGCTCGTTCTGCTATTGAAGTGGTTAAGACATTACTGCATCTCTGGCAAACTCCGAAGAGCTTCCAGGGAAGGGCTTAGCTGAAAGAAAATTGACTCAGGCCTATTTAACCAGCCGGAATTACATAGTTGAAAAAATTGCCGAAGTGCCTTACGCTCCGGAACTCTACTGGGTACTTATTGCTACGATTGCCCCGAGGGCGACTACCGATATGCCCGCCACAGCTATCGCTGTCTTTATAACATCAAACTTAGCCTTCTCAACGTCCTCTCGTGTTGCAGTATATTCCGCCCTGGTCTCCAGCTCCTTTATTCGATTCTTTACTTCGTTCACGTCCGATTCCAGGGCATCAAGACGCTCACCCTCAGACGGCATTCGTGGGATCCCCCTCCCTTACCCGACTCATCCACTCGGAGAATTCAAGCACGCTCTTTGCCGTAGGGAAGCTTACGTCTACGGACTTTACAAGGAAGTCGAAAATGTCTTCAGGAAACTCCTTTTGCAGACTCTTTTGGAGATCGCTGATAGCTTCTTCCGGTGTGCTTCCTCTGCCCAAGAGCCCGAAGCCCAGCGGGCTGGCATACCACACTTTCCCTGTTGCGCTATTTCGTATGTTGACCGGCACCTTTTGTTCCATAGCGCCCTTTTCTCCTGTGTTTCACAGATATGCAAGTTGCCTTGCCCTTATATTATCCCATACCTGTACAAAAACCAATTTGGCGAGCAATAGAAACTTTATCAACATGGCGGTTTGCCCTTTCAGGGGCGGGATCCCATGCCAATGCCCCTTACTCAAACCCCAGCTTGCGTTCGTTCAGGCTGACGTAGCGGCCGCCGCTGCCGATTACCAGGTGGTCCAGCAGGTCGATCCCCAGCAGCTTTCCCGCGGACACCAAATCCCGGGTTATGGCCACGTCTTCCGGGCTGGGCGTCGGGTCCCCCGACGGGTGGTTGTGGGCCACGATGATAGACGGGGCATTGTCGCGTACCGCCAGCCGGAACACCTCCGAGGGGCGGACTATGGAGCTGTTGACGTTGCCCACGTAAACCTCCACCGTGCTCAGCACCTGGTTCTTGGTGTTCAGCAGCAGCACCCGCAAATGTTCCTGCTCCAGCGAGGCCATTTCCGCCTGCAGCAGGTTGGCCACGTCCTGGGGCGAGTTGATTACCGCCCGGTCCTGGGGCGCCAGGGAGATGAAGCGGCGGCCCAGTTCCAGGGCGGCCATAAGCTGGCAGGCCTTGGCCTCGCTCAGGCCCCGCTCAGCGCAAAGCTCGGCGAAGGTGCCCCGGCCCAACCCGTCCAGCCCGCCAAACCGGCTCAGGAGGCGGTTGGACATCGCCAGAACGTTCTCCCCCTGGATGCCGGTGCGCAACAGGATGGCGATAAGCTCGGCGTTGCTGAGGTAGCGCGGGCCGTAGTCCCGCAGCCGCTCCCGGGGGCGCTCCCCCTGGGGCATATCCCGTAACTTGGGCCGATAGGTGGCAGCCCACCCTGCGTCCAGGTGGGCATTTTCAATATCCGGCGTAACGGTAGCAACCATTTATTCCTTCCCGATTCAGTCTTTTCGGACATTGTGGGACGGAAGGAACCGCTGGCGCAACGGGCAACTGTCAGTAAGCCTTTCGTGTCTTTTCTATCCACGAGTAGGCAGGAATACCCACTAATGGCTCATTCGTCTCATAACTGCATTCGTGGCCATCTGCGCCAATTCGTGGATTGAGGCATTAGACAAACTGGTACTTGGAATACGCCCCCTCCTCCTTGGTTACGTACTCCAGCAGGGCGAAATCGCCGGCCTCGTTGCGTTCCTGTGCGCGGCGCATGGCGGGGGCTATTTCGTCGGGGTCGGTAATGCGCTCGGCGTAGGCGCCCATGGACCGGGCCATGTCGGCGAAGTTGCCGCCCATGTACTTGGTGTTGTAGCGGGCCACGGCGGTGGGCATGCGGCTGTCGGGGTAGATGGCCATGGTGTTGTTGTTCAATACGACCGTGGTGATGGGGATGCCTTCGCGCACCGCCGTCTCCACGTCCAGGCCCACCATGCCGAAGGCCGTGTCGCCCATGAAGTTGATGACCAGCTTCTCGGGCGCGGCCAGCTTGGCCCCCATGGCCAGGCCCAGGCTGTAGCCCAGCTGAGTGGATTTCCCCCAGCCAATGAAGCTGCGCGGGGCCCGGGCCTCCCAGAAAGGCGAAACCTGCTCCCGGGGGCTGCCCGATTCGTGGGTGACGATGGTATTGTCCAGGTTGACGGTGTGCATGATTTCCCAGATGACCCGGTAGGGATTCAGGGGCACCTCGTCGGAGGTGAGGCGGGGCAGCCACTGGTCCAGCCATTCCTGGCGAGAGGACGCAATCTCGTCGGTCAGTTCCTTATTGGCGGGACGGGCCTGGCCGCCGGTCTGCCGCTTGATTTCTTCCAGCAACTGGGCCAGCACCAGCCTGGCGTCGCCCACCACCGGATAGTCAGCCCTGTAGTCCTTGTTGATGTCGCCGTCGGAGTTGGTGGTGTGGATCAGGGTCTTGCCCGGCGGCAGGGGCGCGGTGAAGTTGCTTTTGGTCATGCTGGCGCCCACGGCGAAGACGGTATCGGCCCCGGTGAGGAAGCGGTGGACCTGCCCGGTCTGGCTGGAACCTCCGATGCCCAGGGACAGGGGGTGATTCTCAGGGAAGGCGCTTTTGCCCTCCAGGGTCGTCATTACGGGAATCTGCAGGTACTCGGCCAGTTCCACCAGCCGGTCGGTGGCCTCGGCGTAGAGGACTCCCTGTCCGGCGGTGATGACGGGCCGCTGGGCGGAGAGCAGGGCGCGGGCGGCCCGGGCCACGGCCTCGGGGTCGCCAGCGGTGCGGATGGCCTGGGGCGGCGTGTAGTCGAACTGCTCCTCGCTGATATCTTCGGAGATAAGGTCGCCGGGGATTTCCAGCAGGACGGGGCCGGGTTTGCCGGAGCGCAGCTTGGTGAAGGCCTGGCGCATCAACTCGGGAACGCGGTCGGCGTAGTTGATCTGCGCGGCCCACTTGGTGATGCTCTCGTAGCTGCGGGTGGGGCTGAAAACCGGGTCTATCCCCAGCCGGTGGCGGGCTGCCCCGGCCGGCAGCAGGAGGATGGGCACCGAGTCGGCATAGGCCTGGGCAACCCCGCCAAAGGCATTCTCCGCGCCCGGGCCGGCCTGCATCAGGAAGATGCCGGTGCGCTTCCCGTTATTAATGCGTGAGAAGCCGTCGGCCATGTGGACGCCGGTGCGCTCTTGGCGGAAGACGATGGGCCGGATCCCGGCCACGGCCGCGGCCTCGATGAGGGGGCTGGAGGGCATGCAGCCGATGAAGTCCACGCCTTCCAGCTTGAGTACGTTGGCAATTGCGGTAACGCCGTCCATGGGTTCATTCCTCCAGTGTTGTTCAGTTTGTTTTCGCGTAAGGCTAGTATGGAGCCGGTTGGTGGACACCATATTAAATGCCCAGGCCCTTTATGCCAATGGACGGGAACTCCAGCCGCGGAGGCATAGTCGGCTATCGTCAGCAGGAAAAGCGGAGGACGCAACTAGGATCAGTGCAAATACCATTGGGCCAATTCACTAACTTGCAGCATCCAACCCAGCCTGCAGCAAGAAGGCCGGACTCTCCTGGTCAATTGCCAAAATGTTCTCGCTTCGCCGTCGGTATCAATTTCGTGGTCTGCCTCTTGATTCACTGTCAAAGGCCTCTTGCCTTCTTGGCTGGCGCTTCACTACGCTGAAACTGGGCGCTTTCACAAAAGTTTATTTAGGGACGTCTGCGCCGCAGCGATTAGAAAGGCCGTGGGGCCCAAGAATTACCAGGACCGAGGAATTGACTGGAAATGAGCGAATATGAGCGAATATGAGCGATAAATTATGAATTTCTCCCCTCCGCAAAGCTGAATCCTATCTGGAGACCTGCCGCCATAACCCACCGAAATCCATGTTGTCGGCCCAGCTCCGCTCCACCGTCTTATATAAGCCTTCCGAAATCCCATTGTCATGATTGACACTCGGCAGGTATTGCTTTATAAGTAACGATTACCTTACATATCCACGCAAAATATTAAGCGATGGAGGTCAATATTTAGAATATACAAGATGTTTTCCATAGCACCAACGGCATCTCTATACCATTCCCGGGAGGAGATGTATGAAAAGCACAAGAACAAAGATACTCAAGCCAGTAAAGAAAACCCTCTTTTCTTTGCTTGCCCTGCTGGCGGTTGTGGCCGTAGCATGCGGCGCGTCCGCTCCTGAGGAAGCAAGCCCCGCAGCCGCCCAACCGGCCGCGGAACCGCAACTGGCAGCTCCGGCGGCCCTGGAAATTCCGGCTACGGCCGCTCCCGCGCCCCAGGAAACCATGGCCCAGACCACCGAGGCCAAGCCCGCAGAGGCCATGGCCAAGCCGGCCGATTCCACCCAGGCCCAGTCGGCGGCCCCTGCAGCCGCTCCCACTGCGGCCCCCCAACCTACGGCGGCCCCGCCACCCCAGGTAGAGAGTGTCCGCGACACTCTGACCTTCGTGACCAACGAAGAGCCCACCACCATCGGCGCCGCCAGCCCCAACTGCGGCGGCAACATCCAGAACACCATCTGCGACGACATGGCCAGCGACCCCTTGACCTGGATTGACGACCACAACAACTTCCAGGTGGTGGGGCTGACCGGCATCGAAGGCTGGGAGCAGATTGACGCCGACCGCTGGCGGTTCCAGTTGCGCCAGGGCGTAACCTTCCATAACGGCGCACCCTGGAACGCGGAGCAAGCCGCCTTCTGGATTGATTTCTTCGGCGACGAGGAGACCAGCGGCCACCATAACTCCAACGACTTCAGCTTCCACGGCGTTATCGGCGGCGAGGTGGTGGACGACTACACCCTGGACGTGGTCTGCGGCAAAGCCTGCCCCATTCTGCCCCGCACCACCATCTTCACCAAGTTCCAGGACGTGGGCTGGTTCCTGGAGACGGTGGGCGCGACCTCGATAGCCGATTTGCCCATTGAGTTCCCCCCAGAAATCCATCGCAACAGCGTGGGACTGGGACCCTACAAGATCGTTGAATGGCGCTCCGGCATAGAAATCGAGCTGGAGGCCTATGAGGACTATAACCCCAACCCGGCTACCAGTTTCTCCCAGGCCCCGTCCATCAACACGGTGATCCAGCAGTGGCGCAACGAGCCCGCCGTCCGGGCCTCAATGCTCCAGGCCGGGGAGGCGGACTGGACGGAAATCGCCATTGACGACCGGGACCGGGTACCCAAGTGGGTCTCGGCCACCAACAACGAGGTCTTCCGCTTCACCATAGACACCATCTTCGACCCGGAACTGTCGAAGAAGGAAGTGAGGGCGGCCCTGAACCACGCCGTGGACTGCCAGACCATTCTCGAGCAGATTTACGGCGGCCTGGTAAGCTGCTACGGCAACATCGCCCAGGTTGGCACCGTGGGCATCACCGAATACAACTCGGCTCCCCATCCCTATGACCCGGAGAAGGCCAAGCAACTGCTCCAGCAGGCCAACTTCAACCCGGAGCACGAGATTGTCCTTACAATGCGGTCCAACCGCATTCCCAAGGACGTGGAGGTGGGGGAGGCCTACGTGACTGCCTGGACCGAAGTGGGCATCAATGCCACCCTGAACGTAGTTGAGTCCAGCGTCTACAGCCAGATCCACCGTTCAACCTGTGGCCATCAGCGGACGCGGGAAGAAATAGCCAACGCTGCTGGCGCGGACCTGCACGAAAAGTGCGCCACCCTGGGTCCGGGGCCCCCGCGGCACAAGTCCCTTTCCATCGCCGCCGGACCCACTTCCACCGAGTCCCTGGACTACTCCCGGCAGGCTGTCCTGCGGAATAGCTGCTACAGCCGTTCCAGCGGGGTCTGCTACCAGGACTTTCAGGACTTGATGGAAGAGGCCAACGCAACGCCCACCGGCGACCTGCGTCGTCAGCGGATGGAAGTCCTCGCTGACTACGTGCACGACAACTTCCATTTCGTGCATGGCTTCCAGGTAGTATCGGTGTATGCCCTCTCCGAGGGACTGGAATGGACACCCCACTATGCACCGCGCGTCCGGGCCAACACCATGTACTTCAGCAAGTAGCTGGCCCGTCAGGGTCAACCACTGGCTCCAGTTAAGGAAGGCGGCAACCCGATTTGGGGTTGCCGCCTCCTAATTTTGGCAGCCAACGGCCACAGGAACTACGAAGATGTTGAGGACAACAAATGCGCCGCTCTCTCTAAATCGCCTCCCACAAGTACTCCACGTCATACTCCGCCACCAGCGCCCCCTCCTGGTTGTGGGCCTTAATCGTGAAGGTCAGGCAACGGCCACCCTCCCTTTCCTCCTTACCGGTAAGGGTGGTATGGGCGGTAATGATGTCGCCGTGGGTTACCAGTGCTCCCTGGAAACGGATGGTTATGCCGACAGGATTCAGCGACAGGCCCTCGGGCAAGGCGCACCCCTGGGCGGCGGCCAGGTTGGCCGGTCGGGGCGGCGCAAAGGCCAATACCATGGCCGGCGGGGCTATGATGCCCGGCAGCCCCGTCTCCCTGGCAGCCGGCTGGTTGGTGTAGACCAGGTTTTCGTAACGCACAGCGCGGCAGTAGTCGGCAATCTGCTGGTCCGTAATCTCCGCGGACGTGGGCGGAGCGGTGTCGCCTATGGCGGCAGTATCCCATGTGTAAATCATGGAGAGTAATTTAG
This sequence comes from Dehalococcoidia bacterium, assembly GCA_964291565.2. Classification (GTDB taxonomy): domain Bacteria; phylum Chloroflexota; class Dehalococcoidia; order Lucifugimonadales; family UBA3495; genus Bin22. The sequence continues at coordinate 1,563,732 of OZ219949.1, read as the reverse complement.
CACAGACATGAAGGTCTGGCAGAGGTTTACGGAGCGGGTTCGTGCGTGTAGGACCAGGCTACCACATTGCCTGAGGTTATCTTGATGACGGGATTGTCGTCTATCTCCATTTCCCGGTACTGGGGGTACTTTTCCCGCAAAAGGCGGATGGCATGCTGGCGATTGTCGTCTTCCACATCCTCCAGCAACTCCGCAGTGCCTGTTAGCAATATGTACCACAGCTTGGTCCAGTCGGCCTCATAGTGGTCCACCACCAAAGCAACCTGCGGGTTCTCCAGGATGTTACGCACCCGGCGGAGGCGGGTCAGGGCTGTCCGCTTGGGCTTCCGGTCCAGGACGATGTAGATGGCCGCGCCGTCCTCGCGGGAATCCAGGGCAAAGCATACGGGGATGACGTGAGGGGCGCCGCCCTTGCCGGCGGTGGATAGATGGCCCACCGGGGCATTGGCAAGGCGCTTCATCTGAGTCGGAGACAGTGATTGCAAGCCAGCCCCTTCTTTCGGGTGGGCGCCCTTCGACAGGCCCAGGGTGAGCGGACACGGGGCTGCTTTGAGTCCTTAGCCGAATCCTTTCGGCTCTCTCACGGGACGAACAGCCCTTAAACCTCCGCCGAAAAGGCCATGGGGTCTTCCAGGAACTCCACGTTTTCCAGCGCGGCCCGGGCCTCCTCCTCCAGGGAGGCGTCGCCCTCCTCGATGCAGCGCGTCAGGGCCCGCTTGGCCAGGGACCCGCCGACCTTGCCCAGGGCGTTGAGCGCGGCAATCTGCACCTGGTAGTCCTCGTCTTCCAGCAGGTCAATCAGGTAGGGCGCCACGTCCTCTTCCCCTAGGTCTCCGCAGGCGTTGGCCGTCTCGTATCGTATGGAAGACTCCCGGCTGTCCAACTCCTTGATGAGGGTGGGCAGCCAGCTAACCTCGCCGGTGCGGCCCATGGCGAAGATGGCGCTCGTCTTCAGGGCCACATCGTCGCTCTGGTAAGCCCAGCAGACGTAATCGCGGATATCGGGAGTATTGAAGGGAGCCACCGCCTCCAGGCAGCGGCGCCGCACCTCCAGGCTTTCATCCGGGTCCTGCAGGATGTTCATGAGGGTGGTGTGAATGGTGCCTGCATCCCGGGCCAGCAGGTTTCCCTCCTGGGCCAGCAGGGAGAACTTGCCCAGGGCCGAAGCCGCCGCCGCCCGCACGTCGGCCCCCCGCGGGGAGGTCAACACCTGCATCAGTCCCGGCAGCACCGAGCGGTCCTCGTACTCCCACAGGCCATCGATGGCCTTTTCCTGCAGCCATTCGTCCTCATCCTTCAGGCACATCTTGTAGATGCTGCAGAAGTCCAGTTCGGCGCTGTCTTCCGCCAGTTCCACCAGGGTGGTCAGCAAGGCGCGCTTCCGTTCCCGGGACAGCAGGAACCAGTGGCGGGCAAATACGCCCAACTCAGACGGTGAAAGGTCGGAAAGCTCGATAAAGTCGGAATTGCTCAGGGGGATTGCCGGATCGGAAAGGCTTTCAAGGAATTGTTCCAGAGACATGGCACCCCCTCACATCATGCGGCCCTTGGCGGCTGCGCCGGCTGGGCAGCCCTATATTCAGGCGAAACTTTGTAGCTGAGGACGTAACTAGAATATAACATAACCTACCTTGTCAACAGCCCCGCCGGGTACCAGTTTCACTCATTTTACGGGTTTATGTTCACCCTGGACGACGCGCAGGTTGGCAACCGCACCGGACATTCCTCTGCATCCCGTGTCTTCCAATTCCTAGCCAGGTGACCGGGGCCCTGGCGGCGGTGAACCAATCCGAGGCAGCCCGGCCAAGGTACAAGCATCGAGTGAGCCTTGGGTGAAAATCAACTGCCTGGAAACGCAAGTTGAGGAAGGTGAGGACTTCCGGCTTATCGTAATCGAGAAGTTTGACTCCGAAGGCCCTTACAAAAGAGTCTCCGTGTTTTGGTACACAAACCCGATCACGGCGGACGAAAGCGACTACGAGCGCCTGTACGCCGAAGGGCAGACCAGCAAAGGCTACCAGTCCAAGCACGGCATGATGGGCCGGGGCTTCCATACCCGCGAGGACGATTAACCCGAAATCGATGAGACCTTCACCGTGCGCTTCAACAATGCCAACGATCCGGGCCACGATGGCCAGTGCGAAATAGCCATCACCGACGACCTAGAGGGGATTTACAACCTGGAGATTACGTTGAGGCCCCCTTTGCCCCGTGTTAGAATTGGCCCGAAATTCTCGTCCGTTATTCGGAGCAGGGGAGGCCGAATGGCCAAGATTATGGACGGCGCAGCCCTCGGCCGGGAAGTGCGGGCCGAGGTGGCTGCCGGTGTCTTGGAGATGCAGCAAAGGCACGGTGTTACGCCGGGCCTGGCGGCGGTGCTGGTTGGCGGCGACCCCGCTTCCGCCATCTATGTCCGCAATAAGGGCCGCGCCTGCGACGAAGCCGGATTGTTCAGCGAAATCTTCCACCTGCCCGAGGAGACCACCCAGGCGCAACTGCTGGACCTGGTGGCGAAGCTCAACGCCGATCCCCGCTTTCACGGCATTCTGGTCCAGTTGCCCCTGCCACCCCAGATTGAGGAGACGGTAATCATCGAGGCTCTGGACCCGGCCAAGGACGTGGACGGTCTGCACCCCTTCAACCTGGGCAAGCTGCTGCAGGGCGTTCCCGACTTCATCCCCGCCACCCCCGCCGGCATCCAGCAGATTCTCCTGCGCCACGGCTACGACCCGTCCGGCAAGCTCGTGGTCGTGTGCGGCCGCAGCAACATCGTGGGCAAGCCCCTGGCCACCCTGCTGCTGCAGCGGCGGGAAGGCTCCAACGCCACCGTTACCGTCACCCACACCCGCACCGCCAACCTGGCGGAGATAACGCGGCAGGCCGACATACTGGTCGCCGCCATCGGCCAGCCCCGGGCCATCACCGCCGACATGGTCAGGGAAGGGGTGGTGATCATCGACGTGGGCGTCAACCGGGTGGACGACCCCAGCCGCCGCCGGGGCTACCGCCTGGAGGGAGACGTGGATTTCGACGCCGTATCCGAAAAGGCCGAGGCCATAACCCCCGTTCCTGGGGGCGTTGGCCCCATGACCATCGCCATGCTGCTGGCCAACACTCTCACCGCCGCCCGCATCAGCATCCACGGCCGGTAAGATTGGTGAGGGAGTGATACTTACATCCTAGGGGCAGCCCTTATGGCTGCCTTGTCCATACGGGATAACCACTCCCGAGGAGAAGACGAACCATGACAGAACCGCAACAATCCGGCGAAGAAGAACAGGGCTTCGAACTGCCACCCGTTGGCAGCATACCCTGGCAGGACCTTACCGTTCCCAACGCACCAGAAATCCGCGATTTCTACTGCCAGGTGGTTGGCTGGACCTACACTGACCACGACATGGGCGAGTACAACGACTACAACATCAACCTGCCCAACGGCGGCCATACCGTAGCCGGCATCTGCCATGCCCGGGACAGTAACGCCAACATTCCGCCCCAGTGGCTGGTCTACATCGTGGTCGACGACGTGGCCCAGAGCGTTCAGCGCTGCCTGGACCTGGGCGGCCAGGTGGTGGACGGCCCCCGCGAAATGGGTGGCCAGAAATTCTGCGTGATCCGTGACCCGGCCGGCGCCGTGGCAGCCCTGATCGGCGGCTAGCCAGGTTCCCACAGCCAGTATCGCCGTGCGTACCGACGACTTTGACTACCACCTGCCCCCGGAACTGATTGCCCAGACTCCTGTGGAACCCCGGGACGCTTCCCGTCTGCTGGCGCTGGACAGGACTACCGGACGAGTGGAACACCGCCGGTTCACTGACATCCTGGAACTAATCCCCTCCGGCGCCGTGCTGGTGCTGAACCGCAGCCGGGTTATTCCCGCCCGCCTGTACGGCCGGCGCAAGGGTACCGGGGGGCGGGTGGAACTGTTGCTGCTGCGCCGCGAAGAGGAAGGGGTCTGGCGGGCCCTGGGCAAGCCCGGCCGCAGCCTGCGCCCCGGATCTGTAATAACGGTGGAAGCGCCAGCCACATCCGGGGGAGCCTCGGATTCAGGACCGGCGGCATCCCGGATCATTCCCGAGACTGCGGTGGTGGAGGCCGAGGTGCTGTCAGTTGGGGGCGACGGCATCCGCCGTCTGCGTCTCTCCATGGAGTCCGGTATTGACCGGTTGGGGGAAATGCCCCTGCCGCCATACATCCACCGGCGCCTGGAGGACCCGGAGCGGTACCAGACCGTCTACTCCGACCGGCCGGGCAGCGCCGCCGCCCCGACTGCGGGGCTGCACTTTACTCCCCAACTGCTGAAGGCCCTGGAAGCCAAGGGGGTGGAGACCGCCTACGTTACCCTCCACGTGGGCCTGGACACCTTTCGCCCTGTCTCCGAGGACAACCCCCAGGAACACGCTATCCACACCGAGTACTACGAACTTCCGGAGGATACTGCGGACGTCCTCACCCGTGCCCGGGCCGAGAACAGACCCTTAATCGCCGTGGGCACTACCTCGGTGCGGACATTGGAGCAGGTGGGGAAGGACATGGGGGATAATGGCACGGTGGGCGGTTACCCCATCCGAGCGGCCAGCGGCCAGGCCGACTTGTTCATCCTGCCTGGCCACAAATTCAGGCTGGTGGACGGGATGATTACCAACTTCCACCTGCCCCGCTCAACCCTGGTAATGCTGGTCTCGGCCTTCGCGGGGCGGGAGAACATCCTGGCCGCCTACCGGGAGGCCATAGTAGAGAAATACCGCTTCTACAGCTTTGGAGATGCGATGCTGATCCGGTGACTACTGCTTCCTTTTGGGAGGTATGGGCGGTGGCTCATCAAAGTCTTCTCCCCGTTTCCCCGCTTCCACCATACGATCGTACCAAGCCTGCCATTCCTTGTTGGCCTCCTGCCGGCCCTTGGCTTCGCCGGCAACAAACCGATTATTCAGGTATTTCTCCAGAATCAGCTTCGATAGCACCATAAAAGCATCCACCGTACCTACAACGTAGATTCCCAGCGCTGCGGCTGCTACGGCGTCGATCAGGATTGCCTTGACCGTTGCCGAGGCAGAGTCGTTTGCCACGTAGTATATCTCATACCACACGGCCACGGCAGTGAGCAGGTTGCCGATGAGAATTGCCGCCAGGATATGGATAGAAAATTCTTCGATCTTTTGGTACAAGCCGCCTTCACCCCGCTCCTTCGTCCACTTCCGGGCTTGGGAAACAAGGTACACAGCCAAACACCCGGTCGGCAATTACCGGGTGTCAGTAGTTATCCGAGGTATTGAAAAGCGCTCAGTTGGGGAACTGGAGCATCTGCAAGACGTTGCCGTCGGGGTCCTTGAAGGTGGACACCCAGCCGCCCCAGTGCTCCTGCTCCGGGGGCCGCAGAAACTCCACTCCGGCCTCGGCCAGGCGGCGGTGTTCCCCGTGAATATCCACCACCCCGAAGTGAGGCATCATCCTGTAGGGGTCCCTGCTGCCGCCGCTTACACCGTCGTGGATGCCGATGTTGAAACGCATATTCTCGCCCAGTTGGAAGGAGATAAAGTCGCCGTGGTTGGAATGGAGAGGCAGTTGCAGCAGGTCGTGGTAGAACCGGTAAAGCCGGTCCAGATCATCAGTCCATAGAGTGATGCCAACAACGCTGTTAATCATGCTTCTTTGTCCCGCTGGCGAAGGGGGACGAGACGGTAGGAAAGGTACGGACCGCCCCTCTACGCGGGGGAGGCTTGCTCCCGCTCCTCCCGTTCCGCGGCGCAGCGACGGCACCACCCGTGGAAATCCACCCGCTGCCAGGCCACGTCGAAGTTGGACTCCTGGGAAATCAGCGATTTCAGCCGTAGCACCGCTTCCTGGCCCAGGTGGGTGTCCACCACGTTGCCGCACTTGATACACACCAGGTTGACGTGGGGCTCCAGGTTAGATTCGTAGCGGGACAACTTGGCGAAGGGAAGTTCCTGGATCAGGCCGCTCTTTTCCAGCACCCCCAGGGTGGAGTAGATGGTGGCCAGGGTCATCGAGGGGAAATGGTCCCGTACCCGTTCGTAAATCTGCTGCACCGACGGGTGGTCGGTGGAGTTGAGGACGGCCTCGGCGATAGCCAGCCGCTGGGGCGTTACCCGTACCCCCCAGTCGCGTAGCCAGGCCACCAGTTCTTGCTGTGTCATAACCGCTCCAGGACAGTAGTGGTACGGAGCCCGCCCCACGCAGGCGACGCTCCAGGAATTGTGCGTCGCCTTGCTAGTTCAATACATAGTGATAAACAACTATAACCCCCACGTAAAGGGGGACGCAAGTTAAGGCTTCACTCGGGCGAGACAATTGGACTTCAACTGAGGACCACGGGTCACGGTTCGTTATGCCATGGTGAACCAGGGGGGCCAGAGCAGACGAAGGTGGGGACTGGGTTCCGGCGCCGGCAGTTCCCGCATAAGCAGGCGGTCGTACTTGCTCTCCCAGGCCCAGGGAAGCAGAGCCAGGAGCATCCTCCGGGGCTCGGGGACGTCGCCCGCTTCCCGCACCTTGTCCAGGTAGTTGTGCAGGTGCATCCAGGTGGTTAGCCGAAAACCCTTGTCGGCGATTCTACAAATAATCTCCAAAGGCTTGGGCGTTTCCTGTTGGTCGGCCACGGCCCGGGCGTAGTCGCAGTGGACCTCTTCGGTTGCGCGGCGCATACGGTAGATGGTGAGTTCCTTGTGGTACTTGCGCTGGAGGGAGCGGATTTCTCTCTTGATTTCGCTGAGGGTTCTCATGGTTGTCTCCTCTTGTTGTTTTGTCCACGAAGGGCACGTCCTTCGACGTGCTCAGGATGAGCGGGAGGAAAGGAGATGAGAATTTTTTGAAAAGTGTCCCATCCTGTCCCATTTTGAGCCGTTCTTGCCGTCACCCCCGGCCCCTTCCACCAGAGGTGGGCGTTCCGCACCGTCAAGGAGAAAGGGACTATTTGCCGGGCTGACAGGCGTGTCAGCCCTTACGGGGATTAGCCTATATTTCTATGGTGGAGATGGGTTATGCAGATTGGCAAGGGGGGAGCATCAGTGATTTGGCGAGCAGAGCAATGGCAGGAGTGTACCGCCTTTTCTCTGGTCATTGCAGCGCAGGCGGGGATCACGGTTCTACCCTGGCAAGGTTCCCGCCCGCGGAGGGGAAGGACTGGCTCTGCCAAAGGGGCGCTAACCCGGCCTGGATAACCGCCAACCCGACAATGCTCAATGCAGCTAGTGACCTTTTGCGCTATACTACCCCCGGCAATCAACCGGTTAGTTACGTTGCAATTAATTGATTCAGGGAGCGTGGTATGGACCTGGGTCTGACCGAAATTCAGCAGATGTTAAAGAGCAGCGCGCGGGAGTTCCTGTCCCAGGAATGCCCGCTGACGCTGGTGCGGGAAATGGAAGAGGACGACCGGGGCTACACCGACGAACTCTGGCGCCAGATTTCCGGTCTCGGCTGGCCCGGTATAGCCTTCCCCGAGCAGTACGGCGGTACGGGAGGCAGCTTCCTGGACCTGACAGTGCTGCTGGAGGAGATTGGGCGTTCCCTGACCCCTGGGCCCTTCTTTTCAACCGTGGTCCTGGGTGGCTTTACCGTACTGGACGCCGGGACCGATACACAGAAGCAGTATATCCTGCCCGGCATCTGCAGTGGCCAGACGCTGATGACCCTGGCCCTGACGGAAGCCTCCGCCAGCTATGAACCCTGGGGTATTGAGACCACCGCCACCCGCGAGGGCGACGGGTTCCGAATCGATGGGCAGAAACTCTTCGTTCCCGATGCCCACGCCGCCAGCGTCCTGCTGGTGGCAGCCCGCACCTCCCAGACCCAGGACCCGGCCCAGGGAATCACCCTGTTCTTTGTAAACGCCGACACCCCGGGCCTGACCATAAACCAGCTAAGTACCATTTCTTCCGACCGTCAGTGCGAAGTGGTCCTGGATGGCGTAAACGTTCCCGCCCAGGCCGTGCTGGGCGAGGTGGACGGCGGCTGGCCCATTATCCAGCGGGCCCTGCAGCGCGCCGTGGCCGGCAAGTGCGTGGAAATGCTGGGCGGCGCCGATGCCGTGGTCGAGATGACCGTGGAATATGCCAAGCAGCGCACCCAGTTCGGACGGTCCGTGGGTACCTTCCAGGCGGTGCAGCACCACTGCGCCAACATGGCCACCGATGTGGAGGGGTGCCGCCAGATTGCCTACCAGGCGGCCTGGAAAGTTTCAGAGGGAGAACCTTCGGAGCGGGAGGTGGCCATGGCCAAGGCCTGGGTCAGCGCCGCCTACCAGCGGGTCTGCAACCTGGCTCACCAGTGCCACGGGGCCATCGGCTTCACCAAGGAACACGACCTCCAGCTCTATACTCGCCGTGCCAAGGTCCAGGAACTCACCTACGGCGACGTCAACTACCATAAAGAACTGGCCATGCGCCAAATCGAGGGATAAATTCCTATCTCAAGACCTTCTACCCTCTTGCAGGGGAAGGTCAAAGCGCGTTGTGAGCTTGTCGGAGTAATGGGCGCTTTAGGTGGCAGTGGCGCACGGGCGTGGGGCCCCAAGCCAGCCACGTAGAAGCTCGAGTGATAAAGACCGCCCTTCTACCTAGCCCGCAGTCAAGAGCGTCTTTCTCGGTCAAGAAACAATCATTTCAAGGAGCGCCCCAATGACCATGATTCCCGCCCGCAGTTCGCCCTTCGCCGCCATGGCCAGCGACCCGGCCCATCCCGACGTCATATACCGGGATGACCGTTGCTTTGTAGTGCGCGACATCAACCCCCAGGCGCCGGTGCATCTGCTCATAATCCCCAACATGCCAATCAACGGCCTGGACTACATCAGCCCAGCCATGGAAGCCACCATGGGCCATCTCTTCGTCGTGGCTGCGGAAATGGCTCGCCGTGAGGGCGTGACGATCAGCGGCTATCGCCTGGTAGTAAACAACGGCGGAGGCGCCGGCCAGACCATTGCCTGGCCCCACATGCATCTGCTGGGCGGCCGCGAACTGGGAGCCATGGGATAGGTCGCCAATGCAACCACGAACCGGCGCCAGCCACACTAATACGACCATACAGTCCCGCATCCAGCAGCGGGTAGAAACCCTGCCTTCCGGGCTGCAGGCCCACATTGGCCGCGCCCAGGAAGTGGCCCGCGAACTGGCCCCTTACCACAACGTAGACCCGGAACGAGCGGCCCTGGGCATCCTGGCTCACGACGTTGCCCGAGCCATGCAGGGTCCGGAGTTGATTGCCCAGGCGACTCGCTTCCACCTGCCCATCAGGCCCGTGGAGGCAAACGCTCCATTGCTGCTGCACGGGCCCGTGGGAGCGGAAATCCTGCGGGTGGAGGACGGGCTGGCCGCCGGTGACGATGAAGCGGACCTATACCAGGCCGTCTACTGGCACACCACCTTCCACCCCACCCTGGTGGACGACATGGGCAAGGTGGTTTTCCTGGCGGACAAGCTGGACCCCAACAAGCGGAAGCGGATACCCTACCAGCCGGAGCTAATGGATCTGGCCCTTGAGAACCTGGACGCCGCCATCCTAGAGTTCCTCACCCGCCAGGTGATTGACCTGACCGACCGGGGCAAGGAAGTCCACCCCATGATGCAGGAAGCCAGGGACGCCCTGGCCACCAGGATCAGCGGGACACTTCCCTAAGGTGGGCTCCGGCCCCCGCAGAAAGCAGGGCAGTCAGGTGCGTGTACAGATAGGTTACGCCCTGGTCCAGGTAACCCAGGGTTGCAGCAGCATTGCCGGCCGACCCCGATATCTTGCCTCTGCCCCGCACCGTCGAAAACACATGCTCCATCGCCTCCCGCACAACTGGCGTCTCGGGCCTGCCGGGGTACCCCAGAGACTGGGACAGGTCTGACGGCCCGACGAAGTATACATCCACCCCATCAACGCTCATGATCTCATCCACGTTCCTGACCGCCTCTCCCTCTTCCAGCTGAACGCATACCAGCGTTTCACGATTGGACTCCTCGGCGTACTCGGACATTGAGACACCAAAACCGTAGGAGGACGACCTGAGCCCGGCAGCCAGTCCCCGTTCGCCCAGGGGGTGATACTTGACCGCCTCCACCGCCCGCCGGGCGTCCGCCGCGTTGTTGACGTGGGGCACCTGTACCCCCATGACCCCGCGGTCCATCAGCTGGCAGATAGCCTCAAAGGAGTTTACCTGGGGCCTGGCTATGGGAGTGATGCCGGCTGCCTCTGCCGCCAGCACCATCAACTCGACGCTCTCAATGGAAATGGAACCATGCTCGCAGTCTATGAGCACCCAGTCGAACCCCAGCCTTCCCACCATATCAACGACATGGGGCGATGGGAACATTACCGATACGCCGAACGCCGGTTCCCCGGCCAGCAGCTTTCGCTTCATAGGGTTGGAAAGCATGAGTAACCTCTGAAAAGTACCTTCCCCCTCTAGGGAGGAAGGCTGGGATGGGAGTGGTGGCGCCCATTTTATAACAGACAATGATGGGCCGCCCTTCTGGATTGGGGCTTTCGAAGAAATGACGATAGACTTGTTCAGGGAGTTTCTTAAATGCCGTTATAATTCACAAAGGCGTTCAGGGCTTCCATGGAAGTGTATTCGAATCGAAAGTTCAGCGTTTGCTTAAGCTTGCCGGTGCTCATGATGATGGGATAACGAGTGAGGTGCAGGTTCCAGTTGCCGGTGGTCTGCTGCTTCCGTTTGGATGCTAACCAGTCGGCAGGATACGCCAGGAAGGGGGGCAGTTGGGTAAGCTTCCTGTTGGTGATGTCCGCCAGTTCCCGCAGGAAGACCACCCCTTCCCCGGCCACGTTGAACACTCCTTCGGCCTCCTGCTCTATTACCTCCTCCAGCAGTTCCGCCAGGTCCACCTCGTGCAAGAATTGGTAAGGAGGATTGTCGCCCGCGCCCCAGAACCGGTTAGGAAATATTCGCTCCACCCGCTGGTGGTCATCCGAGTACCCCAGCACCGGGCAGGTCCGCAGGATGGTAACCTTGGTTGGCTGCAGCTCGGCATTCAGCAGATTCTTAGAGAGGAAATCCAGTATGGAAAGTTCAGCGATTACGCTGGCCTCTCCCAGAAAATCCCCTGGGCGGTCGCGGAGGGGAGCAGTCTCGGTCAGCGGTACGGGGTTGTCGGGAAAGGCTCCGTAAACCGTGTGGGAGCTCAAAAAGATCGCCTGCTTTACTCTTGCGGCCACGCAGGACTCCTGAATCGCGTCCAGGATAATCTGGTCAAGAGCAGTCTCCTCGGCCCAGTCCTGGTAGGTGCTGGTGTGAGAATAGGCGCTGGCCAAGTGTACCAGGGTTTCCACTCGATGCCGCACCAGGTATTCCGTGATGGGTTTCGACACATCGGACTGATAATAGGAGATGTTGTGGATGGGGTAGGGCAGGGGCCTCTTGTCGAAGGCAATAACCCTGCCCATGTTGGGGTTGGACTCCAATTGCCGCAGCAACCTGCTGCCGATATAGCCGGCTGCGCCGGTGATGGCTACCGTCTTGGGGGGCCTCTGCATGATCTCAGAGCCTCGAATTTCGGCTGACGGCCCGGGCGGCCTGTTGCCCGCTGCGTACCGCGCCTTCCATGGTAGAAGGCCAGCCCGTGTTAGTCCACTCCCCCGCCAGGAAGAGGTTGGGTAGGGGCGTTACGGGGCCGGGGCGCAGGCCGCCCGACCCCGGTAAACACCTGAAAGTTGCCTCCCGCTGCTTGACCACTGTCACATTCAATACGTTGGCCTTTCCCGCGGCAGGGAACGCTTTTGACATCTCCGCCAGGAATACAGGAGCCAGTTCCTCCCGTGGCATCCCTATAAAGTCCCAGGCGGCGCTGACGGAGATTGTGACCAGCTGCCCGCCGCCGGCCGAGTCGCCGGCAATGGCGTTACGGTTGAACACCCACTGCAGCGGGCTGTCCACGAAGGCGCAGAAGGGCAGGGACATTACCGGCCGGTCGTAGAGAAGGTGCAGGTTGAGGATGGGCGACCATTCCAGTCGGCCAATGCGGCTGAAGAATTCCAGGCCCGCTACCTCCGGCGGCAGCAGGCGCAGAAGGGCGGAAAAGGTCAGAGCGCTGACGAACTCCCTGCCGACGATGCGCCGCCCTGAAGCCAGTTCCACGGCGGCCACGCTGCGCCAAGGGACGTTGGTTGCCGGTTCGGGGGAAACCACGATCCGCCGAATGGCGTCACCCAGCAGCAGGGTTGCGCCCCGCTCTTCCAGCAGCCTCCTGGCCGGTTCACCAATGCTGGGCAGCAGGCTGTCCCGGGCGTAGCCCAGGTTGCCGCTGCTGGTTGAAGACAACATACCTTCCTGGACGATCATCAGGCCCATGGCGGCGCTGACTTCCCGCACATTGTCGTTCAGGGTAGGCTCGACCACCAGGTTCCAAAGGTTGTTGATGGCCCTTTCCGTCTGGCGATTATTCCGGAGCCATTGGTAAAAGGTAATATCATCCAATTCGGGATCATCCCGGTTGGTGAATCGGGCTCGCGCCATGCCCCACATCACCTTTACCTTGTCCAACGGGGACAGGTGAGAATAGGCCAGGAAGGATGGCAGCAGATGCAGGGGCGCAGGCAGGCGGGACGCGGCCAGTTCTCCCTTCTTCCCGTTACGGCTGAAGACGGGAATGCGCAGCCGATCCTGCAGGAACCAGCGGTCGCGGACCCCAAGCTGGTCCAGGAAAGAAATAAATTCGGCGCAGCACCCGACGATAACGTGCTGCCCGTTGTCCAGAGCCAGACCGGTACTCGAGTCGGTGAATGAGAAAGCGCGGCCGCCGAGAGAGTTGCGGGATTCCACCAGGGTTACCGAACGCCCCGTGTCCAGCAGCTCCAGCGCGGCGGCGATTCCGGCGATACCTCCCCCAAGAATTACGACGTCGGACGGGGAGCCTGGATCAGAAGAAGACATTTGGGGGCAACCTGCTATGGTTGGCGGGGAGGCCGGGAGCCCGCCGCGGCCACATGCTGGCTGCCCAGGACTGGGCCATCACGCCCAGTTTTTCTGTGGTGGACAGGCTTACCCGCTGGCTGAAGACGTCATAATCGGCGGCCTCAACCCGGTCCAGCAACCTGCTGTAAATCCTGCCCAGGACGGTGACACAGGCGCGAGACCTGGGATTGAGATAGGGAAGCAGCTGAAAGCCGCTTTCAAAGTGGGCCCGGGCCCGCTGGGCCTGGAACCGCATCAGCTCCCTGAAGTTATCGTTCACTTGTCCCGCGCGCAGGTCGTCTTCGGTACAGCCAAAGCGGGCCAGTTCATCCTGGGGCAGGTAGATTCGGCCAAACTCCAGGTCTTCTTTCACGTCGCGGGCAATGTTCGTTAGCTGCATGGCCAGGCCCAGATCAATGGCATGAACCCTGGCCCGCTCGTCCCGGAAGCCGAAAATGTGGATGCAGATCAGGCCCACTGCCGATGCTACCTGGTAGCAGTACTGGCGCAGTTCGTTGAAGTCCTGGTAGCGGGTCTTTACCAGGTCCGCCTCCATGCCAGACAGAACGTCTTCAAAGTACTCTTGGGGAATGGCGTAGTCCCGGGCCACCTGGGCCAGTCCCACGAAGACGGGTTCATCGGCGCGACCCTCGTAGCAACGGGCCAGCAGTCCCCGCAACTCGGCCAGGCGGCCAAGCTTCTCGTCGGTGGCTGACTCGCTGTCCACCGCGTCGTCGCAGTAGCGGCAGAAGGCGTAAGAAACGTAGATAGCCCGCCGCCGCTCCGGTGGCAGCAGGACAAAGGCGTAGTAGAAGTTGCGGGCTTCCCGCCGGGTGATTCGCCGGCATTCCTGGTAGGCTGTTTGCAGGTCAGTTACCATGACCCCGCCTGTTTGCTGGTGGTCGGGCGAAGAGAAGCCCTTCCGAAGTAGTAGAATCCGGGCATGGTCTCAATCCCGGGGCATCGTGGGAAGATGGAAGCCCAGTCCCAGTTTCCAGCCAAGCCAGGTAGACAGGAACAGCCCTGCCTTGCGCGCCCGGGACAGGGAAGGACGGCCAGTTAAGACATCATATCGTTGTTTCCGAATGGCTTCAAGAACGGCCACGCCGCCCCGGGTGAACAGGGCCACGTCGAGCCTGGCCACGCCTTTCAGAGTAGCCGCCAAGGGAGCGCCCTGCCAGAACAGGTCCATGGCCCGTTCCACTTCGAACGCCAGCAGTTGTCGGAACTCGGGGGTTACAACGCCCTGGGCAAGTTCCTCCTCGGTGTAACCGAACCGGGCCATATCTTCCAGCGGCAGGTAGATGCGGCCCTTGCAGTAGTCGCGGGCCACGTCCTGCCAGAAGTTGGTTAGCTGCAGGGCCGTGCAGGTGGCGTCGGCCATTTGCTGCCGTTCCTCGTCCCGGTAACCGAACAGATAGAGGAAAAGGCGGCCCACGGGATTGGCCGAATGGTCGCAGTAGTGGAGCAGGTCGTCGCAGGTGGGGTAGCGCTGGCTCCGCTGGTCCATGCGGTTGGCTTCGATGAGCTTCAGGAAGGGTTCGGGGGGCAGGTCGAAGGCCTGGATAGATTCCCGCAGGGCAACCATTACCGGATGGCTGGGCGTTCCCGAGTAACAGGTTTCCAGTTCAGCCTGCCACAAGTCCAGCAGGGCCAGGCGGTAAGGCCGGTCGTCGCCGCCAAATCCGCCGGTGGAACCCTCCAGTCTGGCCGCCAGCAGGGAGATGGTATCCGTCTCCGGCGGCAGGGAATCCTCTGCTCCTATCGTCGCCTCGTCGCCCAGGTCGTCCACGGTGCGGCAGTAGGCATAAACGGCGTAGATGTGGCGCAGCTTGTCCTTCGGTACAAGCCATGAACCGACGGTGAAGTTCTCATAATGAGACCGGGCCAGCCGCTGGCAGTACCGGTGGGCAGCCTCAGTGGTCCAGGTTGACGGTGTTGATGTTGCTTGGCTGGTCATGGGGCCTTATCACAGAGATACGCAGAGGAGCGGAGTTGCACAGAGAACAGAGCACGGCCCTAGAACTCCCGGCGGGCCAGGAAGTCCACCAACTGGTCTACCTCGTCCCGTACCCACCCGGGCAAATCTACACCGGCCAGGGCCAGGGTGGCCTGTTCAGCGCTCTCGGACGTCAGGCGGTTGGCGTACTGGGGCGCCCCCAACTCGTCCATAATGGTCATCACCCGCTCGACGTCGGAATCGGACAGTTCCTCCTGGGCGTAGATGCGGTGCAGGTCCTGGCGGGCGCCGCCGCTGGCCCGGTCCAGGGCAAATACGGCGGGAAAGGACTTCTTCCGGCGGCGGATATCGCTTTCAGTGGACTTGCCCGTGGCAACCTCGTCTCCCCACACGCCCAGGTAATCGTCGCGTATCTGGAAGGCCCGGCCCAGGTAGTCGCCGAAGCTGGCAAAGGCGGCGCTAACCTGCGGATCCTCATTGGCCAGCACCGCCCCGATCTCCACGGAGCAGCGGATGAGCGCGCCCGTCTTACAGGCAATCATGTGGAGATACTCGTCGGTGGTGATTGTGGTGCGGCCCTCGAACCCCAGGTCCAGGCACTGGCCTTCAATCATCTCCAGGTAGCCTTCGGTCAGAATGCGGGAGACGCGGACGGCGGTTTCAGGAAAGACCCCAAGCTGGGCGCCCCGCAGCACGGACAGATCGCCCAGGCACTGCATGGAATCTCCGGCCACCAGGGCTTTCGGCTGGCCCCAGATGGACCAGACGGTGGGCTGATGGCGGCGCTCCATGTCCTGGTCCTGGATGTCGTCGTGAATCAGCGAGAAGTTGTGGATCAACTCGATGGCGGCGGCGGCGGAGACTGCTTGGGCCAGGTCGCCACCCAGTGCCTCGCAGGCGAACATGCACAGGGTGGGACGCAGGGCCTTGCCCTGGGAAGCGGGCGTGGCCGCCGGGTTGCCGTCTCTATCAGTCCACCCCAGGTGGTACTGCAGGGGAACGTTCAAGTCGGCCAGGCCGGGGTAAGGCACAATAGCAGCCAGCCCCTCTTCCACCAGGTCCTTGTACCTGGCAAACATAGCGGGCAAAGGCGGGCCCGGGGGAACAGCGGGAGTAATCTGGCTGCTCATGGCTAAATGCGCCTGCGAGTTGGCGGGATAATATGGTGCATTCAGGGTAACATAGTTTCATTCATCCACGAAGGACATCAAGAGGCGGGATGGTGAAAATTTTTGATTATCGTCCCATTCTGTCTCAAATTGTCCCACTCTTGCCCTTGGCCCGGGGCCTCGTCCCGGTGTGGGTCAAGGGCGTACGCCGTTAGGAACGGGCAGGCACAAAAGCAGCCCCTACGATGGGCAGGGCAGGCCAAGGTGGCGGTTCCTGTTCCATGGCTTGTATTACTATGATGGCGATGGGTTATGCAGGGTGGCAAGGAGGGAACCAGGGCAATCGCGCTTTACGCAGATGTGGCGCTGATCGAAGTATAAGTATCAAGAGCAATTCCTCTTAGGTTCCCTGAAGTTCCCCAGCGGTCTCAGACGAAAGGAATTCGAGCCCTTCTGCAAGCTCAGGGATATATGATTTCGGGCCCCAGCAGTCCGGGGCCTTCAAGGTACGATTACCGTGGTGTTTCCGGGCGCACGGTTGCTGTTGGACGGGAAGACAGAGAAGCGGCCTGGCGTCTATGAGCACGCCAGGCCGCTCTTTTCAGGTAGCACGAACGGCCGCGCCTACTCCCGGTGGGGCACGTCCTCCCAGTTGCTCAGCCAGCTTACGTTGCCGGCCATAACTTCCCATTCGTCAATGTTAGGGCCCACGGGCCAGACGGAATTTTCCTCGTAGAGGACGATCTGGGCCACGTTTTCGAACATCCAGCGGGCCATTTCGGCGGCCTTAGCCCAGCGTTCCTCCTCATCGGTCAGTTCGGAAGCCTCCTCGAACAGGGCCTCCAGGTCGGGGTGCTCAAAGCCGAAGTTGAAGGATCCCTTGGGGCTATAGACCCGGAAGTAGCCCAGCACCGGCTCCACACTGGGGCCGCCGTTGTGACCGCTGACGCCCAGGGCGGTGCGGTCAACGGTGCCCGGCCGGAAGCCGGAGTAGGGGCTGGTGCTCTGCACGGTGGTAATGCCCACGTCTTCCCACATGGTGGCGACGGCCTTGGCCGCCTCGATGTTGCCAGCCTGGGGCCGGGGGTACAGGTACATGTTTATGGAGAAGCCGTTGGGGTAGCCGGCCTCGGCCAGAAGCTGCTTTGCCATCTCGGGGTCATACTCGTAGGTCAACTGGTCCAGGCCGAACTGCTTGATGCGTTCGTCGTGGCCGCTCCAGCCCTGGTGGTAGAAGGGACGGCCCTCGCCGAAGGCCAGGTTGTTGACCAGCTTCACCCGGTCTATGGCCATGCTCATAGCCTGGCGCACCTTGCGGGCCTGGTCCCACTCCGCTGAGTTTACGTCGCGGTCGCAGGCCACCCAGGGCGCGTCGGCCCCGCACTGGCCGGGAGCGCTGTAGGCGGCGGTGGCGCCCAGGGGCACCTTGGGCGATGTGCCGTCGGCTGCGGGCTGGTGGAAGGGGTGGTCCGGGTAGTACTGCTGGCCGTGCACGTTCAGAAACTGGTAGGCCCCGCCGGGGAACCGCATGAACTTCACGCCGGGCAGGTTTTCCTGC
Source organism: Dehalococcoidia bacterium (assembly GCA_964291565.2). Lineage (GTDB taxonomy): Bacteria > Chloroflexota > Dehalococcoidia > Lucifugimonadales > UBA3495 > Bin22. The sequence continues at coordinate 1,546,192 of OZ219949.1, read as the reverse complement.
TTGATGGCCTGGATGGACTCGGCGCTGAAGGAGCCGGTGTCCAGCTTTCCGACCTGGAAGTTGGCGACGCGGGTGGCGTCCTCCGCGATCTCCCACCAGATCATCTCTTCCCAGTCCGGGGGACGGCGCCAGTGGTCGGACACGGCGGCCATGCGACGGAACTCGTCGGTCTTCACCTCCATCAACTGCCAGGGGCCGGTGCCGATGGAGTCCAGATTGGCCTGGTCGGGCCCCACCTGGTCGAAGTGGGCCTTGCTGTGGAAGGCCATGGACGTGCTGGGCGCCTGGCTGTACCAGGTAACCTCAAAGGTGGGCTTGGGGCGGGACAACTGAACGGTGTGCTGGTCTATCTTCGTAATCTCACACCCGTCGCAGCCGAACAGCCGGCGCATGCCGCCGGCGGATGTATGCACCGAACCCTCTTCAATTACGCTTTCAACGGTGAAAATAAAGTCGTCGGCGTTGAAGGCCCCGTATCCGTCGTGGAACTGGGCCGTGTCTTCCAAGTAGAAGGTAAAGGTATCGGCATTCGGGCTGGCTTCCCAGTTCTTGACCAGGCGGGGAATGCGCTCGCCGGTGGGCGACGTGGCCCACATGGGTTCGTGGGTGATGAAGTACTCGAACCTGGCGTTCAGGAAGGGCATGTTCTGCAGTATTCCCACGAAGGGGCCGATGTCGGTCATGCCCACGTTCAGGGTGCCGTGGGCCATCATGGCCTCGGCCGGGGCATCGGAAGCCGCCGCCGCGGGAACGGGCGTGGCGGCAGGGGAACTGCTGGCCGCCGCTGGCGCGGAAGATCCGGCAGCGGGGGCGGAAGACGGCTGCGATGCACCGCTGGCCGGAGCGCCGGACGATGCGGGCGCTGCGGGTTGGGAAGCAGGGGCGCCGGACGCCGCCGGAGCTTCTGCGGCAGGGGCGGCCGATGATGATGACGCAGCCGGCGCTGCGGCGGGCGCGGGGGCTGCCGGTTCCTCCGGAGCCGCAGCCCCGCAGGCAATGAGCAGACCTGCCATCAGGATGAATATTCCAGTAAAACTAAGCCTGGGCCAACCGATGGTCATCAGGGTACCTCCTTCAGTAACTGCTTGGGACAGTATGGGTCTTCAGGGGCGCCGTCAGACAAGCCCAACTCCGGCCTGTCTAGCCAGTTTTTAATTAAGCTGCTTCTCCAGGACGGGAGCTACCTCCTTGCCCAGCAGCCTCATGGACTCCAGCACCCGGTCCGGCGGCACCCGGCCACCGGCGTTGACGTCGGCCACGACCATGCCTACGCCCAGTTCCTTCTGAAGGTGGCGGAACTGCCCAACCACCTCGTCCGGCGTGCCGAAGACAACACGAGAGTCCAGGACTTCTTCGTAGGAAAGCTGGGCCAGGGCCTCGGCCCGGCGGCGCATGCCCTCCGGGTCGGTAACGCCCTCGTCGCCCAGGCGGGAAATCATCAGGTTGGACTGGCGCTGGTAGAAGGCCAGCATGCTTTCCTTGGGTTCCTCCCGCGCCCGTTCCGGATCGGGAGCGGTGTAGACCGGCACACGGATGCCCACGTCGGGTTCCCCGGCGATGCCCGCTTGCCGCCAGGCCTCGGAAAAGTGGTCAATGCGGGCCTTCAGGTCCTCAAAGGTCCCGAAGCCCACGTTGACGAATATCGGAATGCCCATGCTGCCGGCCCGGGCAAAACTCTCCAGGCTGGCGCAGGCCATCCTTAGTGGCGGATGGGGCTTCTGGACGGGCTTGGGCATCAGACGGACGTTGTGGAAGTTGTAGAACTCGCCCTCGTAGCTGAATTCATCGGTGGTCCAGGCTTTGAGTATGACTTCCAACGCCTCCCAGAAGCGGCCCCGGCTTTCGGAGTAGGGGATGTTGTAGCCGCTGTAGGAGATGGTTAGACCGCTGCGGCCAATGCCGAAGTTGAACCTGCCCCGGCTGATCTGGTCCACGGTGGCCGCTTCCTCGGCGATGCGGATGGGATGGTTCAGGGGAAGGACCTGCACGGCGATGCCAACCCGCACCCGTTCCGTGCGGTCGGCGATGGCGGCGGCCACGGTTATGGGCGAGGAGAGAACGGAACGCTGGGGCTGGAAGTGGCGCTCGGCCAGCCAGATGCTGTGGAACCCCGACTCTTCCGCCACGTCCACCTGCTCGAAGCTGTCGCGGAAGGCGGCGGGTTGGTCGTTCACGTCGCGGATATCAAACTCAATTGCTGCGGTAAGTTCCAAGGTATTCTCCTGTAGCACGGAAGAGATCCCGCCCCGGCAAGGCGGATTACGGTCTTCTTCAACGAATTTTCAACTGTGTGAGACTTACGGTTTAACTTCAGCGTATCTGATGAAAAATCTCGGTCAGTATGTATATGACCAATACTTAAAGTCAAGCTGGCCTGGCGCTTATCGCAATGTGTGAACTATTCAGTACATTTGTGGCTAGTTTTGGCAAGTATTGCTACAAAGTAGTTCTCAAATTCGTAGCGATTCTCGCTGGATTTCCTTCCTTGACAGTGCATTTCGATAGGAATAGAGTCTTGCTAATTCCAAGGGCGTCCGGTCCTGTTGGCGAACCGGATGCGGCGGGTGGGCATGTACAGGTTCATTTTGCGCCGGTTGGTGGCGTCCCTGTTTACCCTGGTGGTCATTTCCCTGCTGGTGTTCCTGCTGGCCCGGGGGTCCGGCGACCCGCGCTCGCTGATGCTGGACGACTATGCCGACCCGGGACAGTGGGAAGAAGTGGGGGCCAAGCTGGGGCTGGACAAACCCTGGTTCGTCTCATGGCCGCCCTGGGAGTCGCAGTATGGCATCTTCCTGGTCAACGCCTTTCGCCTGGATTTCGGCAACGCCATCAGCGACCCGCGCACCGTGTCCGAGTTGATCCTGGAGCGGCTGCCAGCCACCCTGCAGCTGGGCCTGGCCGCCTTCATATTCTCCATCGTCATCGGCGTACCCCTGGGCATCCTGTCGTCTTTGAAGCGGAACAGCATCTGGGACAACATGGGTAAGCTGGTGGCCCTGCTGGGCCAGTCCATGCCCCCCTTCTGGCTGGGCATCATGCTCATCTTCCTGTTCGCCCTGCGCTTCGAGTGGGTACCTCCCTCAGGGCGGCAGGACTGGAATAGCTTCATCCTGCCGGCCATAACCCTGGGGTGGTTCTTCGTGGCGGCCAACATGCGGCTGATACGGTCGGCCATGCTGGAAGTGCTGGACTCGGAGTACATCAAGCTGGCCCGGGCCAAGGGGGTGTCGCCGCCGGTGGTGGTGTGGAAGCACGCCCTGCGCAACGCCCTGATTCCCCCGCTGACCTTTATGGGGGTAACCCTGGGGCTGTTGATTACAGGGTCCATCGTGGCGGAAACGGTATTCCAGTGGCCGGGGCTGGGTTTGCTGGCGTACACGGCGCTGATCCGGTCAGACTACCCCACTCTGCAGGGGATAGTGATGGTCTTCTCGGGAATGTACCTGATCATCAACTTCCTGGTGGACATCCTTTACGCCTACATTGACCCCCGCATCAGGTATTCCTAGACGGCTGGGAGCTGAATGATGGCCGGTGTTGCTGAAACCCGACAACTGGAAGTGGGGCGGTCCCTGTCCGCCGGTGCAGGCCTGTCACTGCAGTGGCTGGGGCGGCGCTTCACCCTGATCTTCTCCCTGACCATCCTGGGAATGTTGGTAATAACGGCCGTCCTGGCCCAGTGGATGGCGCCCTACGACCCGCGCCGGGGAGACCTGGACGACAAGAACACGCCCCCGGCCTGGGTGAGCGCGGAGACAGTGCAACGGCAGGTGGTGGACGGCTTTCCCGACGACGAGAACACCCAGATTTCGGCGAACCGGGCCTCCAACCTGGCCGTTTCCGGCAAGGTGGTAAGCCTGGCGGGGGAATCCCTGACCCGCGACCAGATTGCGCCGGGGGACCAGGTGCTGGAGGTTATCCGGCCGGCCGGCAGCACGAAGTTCCTGCTGGGGGCCGACGACCAGGGGCGGGACCTGCTGAGCCGTATCATCTGGGGGGCGCGGGTGTCGCTGATTGTGGCGGCAGTAACCATCGTGGTGGGCGGCTCCATCGGCACTGCCCTGGGGCTCATCTCCGGCTACTACGGCGGGTGGGCCGACGAAGTTATCATGCGGATGGTGGACATCTTCCTGGCCCTGCCCCTGGTGATGGTGGCCCTGGTGCTGGCAGTGGTGGTGGGCAGCTTCAGCATACCCGGGCTGCCCATGAAGGAAATCCACATGATCGCCTTGGTGTTGTCCCTGTTCATCTGGGTGCGGTTCGCGCGGCAGGTGCGGGGCGAGGTGCTGGGGCTGAAGACCATGGACTACGTGGCCCTGGCCCGGGTGGCGGGGGCATCCACCCGCCGCATCCTGCTGGTACACCTGCTGCCGGGGGTGCTGAACACGGTCATCGTGGTGGGGACACTGCAGGTGAGCGTGGTCATCCTGCTGGAGTCCATTCTCAGCTTCCTGGGCGCAGGGGTGGCCCCGCCAACGCCGGCCTGGGGTTCCATGGTGGCCGACGGGCGCGACTTCCTGAAGACGGCGTGGTGGGTCAGCACCATGCCCGGCCTGGCCCTGCTGCTGACGGTAATGGCTTTCAACCTGATCGGCGACTGGATACGGGACGCCCTGGACCCCAGATTACGGCAGCAGCGGTAGGTCGCATGGGGCGAGGCTCCCGACCTCGCGGAAACGAAAGTTCAGACAGGCAGCAAGCGGTCCGCCAAGAGGGCAACCCCATTGATGGTAAAGGAAAGGGCGCCGTTTCGACCGGCGCCCTTCATAGCTGCCATCGCGTTTTCAAACGGGGAAAGGTTACCGAGCAACGAACCCGAACTGCTCAAACTGGCCGTGGACGATGGGGTCGGGGTCCAGGCCAAGCCACCGGTCAAGGATGGTGGCATAGGTAGAGCGGAAGTCGGTGGTGTAGGCCAGGTCTCCCTCGGAGAGGTCTGCCTCACGCAGGGACGGGTACTGGCCGTACTGGCCGCCCTGTATGGACCCGCCCAGGACGAAAGCCACGCCGCCGGAACCGTGATCGCAGCCCGTGCCGTTGTCCCGGACCCGCCGACCAAACTCGGACCAGACAAATATCAAGGTATCTTGCCACAATCCCTGTTCCTTCAGGTCGTCTGTGAAGTCGGCAATGGCGGTAGAGAAGTCCTGCCACAGCTTGGCGTGGGTCTGCAGTTCGTTGCTGTGGGTGTCGAAATTGCCGTGCTGGGCATAGAGAATGCGGGAGCCGAGACCCGCGCTCATCACCTGGGCCGCACCCTTGAGGCTGTTGGCGATGGGAGTGTCGCCGTATTCCACGGAGGAGGAGTAGAGTTCGGGCGCGGTCCGCAGGATATCGGCGCCCATCAGCGCCTGGGCCCCGTTCTCGCTGAGGGCCTGGGCCACAACATCGCGGCCGCCCTCGGGACCGTACATCCGGCCCAGGGCGTCGAGGGCGTGGAGCCGAACGTTCTCGTCGTCGATGTCGGGCAGCAGACCATAGGTTTCCAGGTTGCCCACCGATGCTACCGGCGCACCTTTGCAGACAAAGGCCCGGGGCAATCCCCGGCCGAAGTTGACACCGGTAAGGACGTTCTCTCCCCGGGGGTCCAGATCGCGTATGGCGGCCCCCAGCCAGCCCTGGCTGCCGATGGTTTCCGGTTCGGCGGTGTACCAGATGTCCCGGGACCGGAAGTGGGAACGGTTGGGCTGCGGGTAGCCAATGCCCTTGATGACGGCTAATTCGCCCTGGTCCCACAGGGCCTTCATCTCCCTCATGCTAGGGTTGAACCCCAGCGTGTCGTCGATGGGCAAGACTTCCTGCTGGGGAATGCCAATGCCCGGGCGGTTGTCGTAATAGAGGCTATTGCCGTAGGGGACCACGGTGTTCAACCCGTCGTTACCCCCAACCAGTTCGATAACCACCAGATTGCGTTCCTTGCTGGTTGATACCATGGTCCTGCTCCTTTAATCGTAATTCGCCGTCCTGCCCGACACTGCAGGCGGCCAGGCTAACTGCCCCTGCGGTAAACCTGGATACGGTGCCGGTTGGTCTCCGTTACGTACAAGTAGCCCCGGCTGTCGAGCCTGACGGAGGCCGGACACCAGAAGTATTTCTCAATGTGAGACGATTCCTCGTGGGGATCGTCAATAACGTAGTCAATGCTCATTTCCAGGTTGGCGGTGGCGCGGGCGGCGGCCTCTTCCCGGTTGATGTTGAGGAAGTTGGCTGCCCATTCCGATATGGTCCCCTCGCCCCGGAGCTTGGTTACGAAGTTGCCATCGGCATCCAGCACCTGCACTCGCTCGTTGCCCCAGTCTGCAATGTAGATATAGCCATCCTTGTCCACCGCCACTGAGGCGGGGCGGGTGAACTGGCCATCCCCGCGGCCCGATTCCCCGAAGGCTGCCAGGAACCGACCATCGCCCGAGTACTTCTTGATGCAGTCGTTGCCGAAGTCGGCCACGTAAAGATTGTCTTCACTGTCAACGGCCAGGCCCCAGGGCAGGCTGACAGACTCGGGCCCTTCGTTGCCAATTACCCGGATAAACTCACCGGCGGCGGTGAACTTCTGGACCCGGTTATTGTAGGCGTCTGCTACGTAGGTGTGGTCGGCGCTGTCGAAAGCCAGACCGGACGGAGTGTCAAGCTCGCCTTCGCCGGAACCTGCCTTCCCCCAGTGGAACAGGTAGCCGCCATCGGAATCGTAGGCGGTGATCCGGTGCAGCCGCTCGTCGCTGATGAAGAAACGGCCCTGGCCGTCCACGGCCCCACAGGCCGGCCAGACAAATTGCCCGCCGTCGAATCCGTAGCTGCCGAAGTTGCCGAAGTACCCGCTATCCAGGTCGCACATTGTGACGCGGATACCCCGGACTGTCTCCTCCTTGCTGCGGCTGATCACATAGAGCCGATCTTCGATACCGGCAATGGTGTCTACCGGATAGTAGAAACCCTTGCCTTCCATGACGGTCATGCCCAGGGTACGGTCATAAACGAGGAAATCGGTTTGCTGTGCGGTTGTCATGGCGCGCCTCGACCTAGTTCCGTATATGTTCTGCTCTACAGGCCCGGCTCCCAGATTGGGTGGAGGTCCAGAGTGAATCCGGGCAATTCCGGGTCGCCGGAGAGGGTTTCAGGGCGTTCCAGAATCTCAACAGGCGTATTGGGACGGTAGATGCACGCTCGACAGTCTACGGTGTCTATCAACCAGCCGAGTCGCACGCCGTTCTCCATGTACTCGTCCATTTTGCGCTGCAGCACCGTCAATCTGTCGGTACTGGAGCGCAACTCGATTGCAAAGTCGGGACAAATGGGCGGGAATCCGTTCTTTTGTTCCTCAGTCAAATCCGCCAAGCGACTCTTGAGGATCCATGAGGCGGATGGCGAGCGCAGAGCCCCGTTGGGCAGAGTCAATCCGATGGACGAGCCGAGGGCCTCGCCACTGCCATCTCCTTTGGCCCATGTAACCAAATCAACGGCGATGACGGCATTCAGATGTCCGATAACGGTAGGTCGCAGATACTGGAGCTCCAAGTCCCCTTGTGCGTTGCGCTCAATGCGCAGGACCTCGTTCACCGAACTCAACGCCTCTATCTGGTCATCGGTCAAGCGCACAATGGGATCCAGCCGCAACACGACCGGCGCGTACGGCCCCGGCGCCTCCGGCGGTATCCGAATAAAATCCCGTTTCGGATCTACATTCTGGGTGGTCACGGAGAGAACACCATCCCTGTCCTGCTGACTGTTACGCCCGCTGGAATTCCTGGGTTGCCGCCACCATTTGGAGCACGTCCGCGATGTGCTGGCGGTCGGTATTGTCGCCACCCCTGGACGAGAAGTCCACCAGCACCCGCCGGGTATCTTCGTCCACTTCCAACGCGCCCACCTCTTCCAGGCAGGCGTCCACCAGGCGTTCGGGGGAGGATGCATCGTTCAATTCGGAGCTGATGCGGTCCACCATGCCGCGGATGCCCGGCCTGGTGGGGTCGCCGATCTGCTTGCTGACAAAGTTAATCCGTTCCACCAGCGTACCGCTGTTGAGCCAGTCGGTGCCGGTGTGCCAGCCCTCCACGCTGGGCGGGTTATTGAGGATCTGACCCATGTAGGACGCCTGGCTGAAGCGCTCCAGGATTTCGTAGCGGGGCCGGTCGAACTCTCCCGTCAGGCGCAGCACCCCGGCCACCAGCTCTACCGGGCTCTTGACCTTGCGGTAGCGGGCCTCTTCGGCTTTGAAGAAGTCCGAGTTGAAGAGAACCCGCAGCATGGCGTCGATGTTGTAATCACTGTCGAAGTAGGCCTGGGAGAGAGAGTCTATGGCCTCCTGGTTCGCGGGGGGAGTGTAGGGCCACTCTGGCACGGGCGGCTCATCGGCAACGAAGAAGCTGTAGAGGTGACGGGAGATGAAGCGGGCCGTGGCCGGCTGCCGGCAGATAATGTCAACGATATCCTCGCCGTTGAAGTTGCCCCGCTGGCCCAGAAACTCCTTTTCCTCGTCGTCGTGGTCTTCAGGATGGTACTCAAAGTGCCAGGAAATCCGGCCGTAGGGCCAGTCTGAGTCCCGCTGCGACCGCAGTTCCATGTACTCCCGGTTGGCGATGGTCCAGCCGGTAAAGGCCCGGGCGCACTCCTTGATGTCCTGCTCGGTGTAGTTGCCCACGCCCATGGAGAAAAGCTCCAATAACTCCCTGCCGTAGTTCTCGTTGATGGCGCCCTTGTGATTGTCCTGGTTGTCCAGCCAGATGATCATGGCAGGGTCTCGGGACAGTTCCAGCAGCAGGGTGCGGAAGTTGCCCATAGCGTGCTTGCGGAACATCCTGGTCTGGTCGGACAGGGCCTTGCCATGGATAACCTTGTTGTAGCCAGTGGCGAAAATGCCGTGCCAGAAGAGGGTCATCTTCTCCTGCAGGGGAGCCGTGGTGGTGGCCATGCGGTAAAGCCAGTTCTCGCCGGGAGCCAGGGGGCCCATCATGCCCAACAGTTCCGGGTGGAAGCGCCGAATAAGGTAATCGCTGAGCCGCTGTTCATCTCCAGGGTTAAGCAGGTCCTCCACCGTGGCCTCGTACCCCCTGGCGGCGCGGGATTCCAGTTCCTCGCGACCGGCCCCGAAACCGGCCCGCCGCATCAAATGCGCAATCAACTCTACATTGGCATCCAGCATCAGTCCTCTCCTGAAGAAACAATGCTACCGAATCATCCGCATTCTACCATTTGCAAGGAAGAACACGTCAAACATAATAAGTTGGCAATCGTTCTCAAACAAGCGGGCATTGGCGAGTATCGGTAGTTTTTAGCGCGTGCTCCCTTGGTCTCTTACCGTTTTTCCACACTCGGTGGTTACGTATATCTCCATACAGTTTCCAGCGGCCGTAGACGACAGCCGGATGTTTATGCAGCACTGCGGGTTTAGTTGTTGCTGATGGGGCCCATGCCCTGATGACCCCGACCCTTGAGATCGTCAAGGTCGGACCCGTCGTCCTGGTGCTTTCCCCGCAGGACGCAGTGGCGGCAGACCTTGCATACGGGGTGCAGACCGCCGAAGTCCTGGTGGTACTGAGGACACAGGGGAGCCCCGGAATCCTGGCACCTGGGGCAGCCATCGCAGCGTCCCTGGTCCTGGCCTTGTCCGGCGCGGGTTTCGGGTTCTCGCACCAGGGTGGTCATAATTGTCGCTCCTCTTGTTTGTTGCAGGGTCTGCGGATGTTGGACTACTAAACGGACGTTTGGGAAACCACCCGCGGGGCTACTTTTCGGGAGAGCCAGCGGCCATCGGCGGAGCTGCCCAGAAGCTGCCCATCACGGACGATAACCTTGCCCCGCAGCATGGTCAATACCGGGTAGCCTTCGCACTCAAAGCCGTCCCAGATGGAGTAGTCGGACTCGGCGTGCAGTTCGTCCACCGTGATGGTCTTCTTGAGATTGGGGTCGAAGATAACGATGTCGGCGTCGCTGCCCACGGCAATGGCGCCCTTCTGCGGGTACATCCCGAGAATCCTGGCGGCGTTGGTGGAAGTGATGGCGGCGAACCGCTGGAGGTCTATGCGGCCGGTGGCCGCCAGCTTGGTATAGGTAACGGGCATGCGAGTCTCGATGCCGTTATGGCCGCCGCAGAGGGTGCGGATGGTGTCGCCGGCCAGCTTGATGTTCTTGTAGGTGGTCCACTCATCGGTGGCGGTGGTGCAGATGGGACCGTCCACCAGCCCCTGCTGCAGGGCGTCCCGGTCGTCGGAGAACTTGATGGCGGGGTAGGTGTGGATGGCCAGGCCTTCGGGCTTCAGGTAATCGTCGCAGGTGAACTCCAGGTAGTTGTGCAGGGCCTCGCCGTAGACCGGCAGTTGGGCGGTGCGGGCCTCGGCAATGGCGGCCACGCCCTCCTTGGCGGTAGTGTGAACGAAGTAGATGCCGGTCTCGGTGCTCTGGGCCAGGCGCACCACCTTGCGGAAGGAAATATCCTCGGAGATGTTGTTGTGGGCGAGGTGCAGGTTGGACCCGTGGTCGCGGCCTTCCCGCTCCAGCTTGTTTTCCATATAAGTTACGATGTCGTCCTCTTCGGCGTGGACGGCCATTATCCCGCCGTGCCGGCCCACCTCCTGGAATATCTCCCACAGGTGCCCCATGGGAACCCGGGCGTGGAAGGTGGTGAAAATCTTGAAGCTGGCAACCCCCGACTGGATGGCTTCCCCGATTTCGCCCATGGTGCTGGGCGGAACGGCGCCGGCGAGGATGTAGTGGAAGGTGTAGTCGGTGTAGGAATGGCCTCGGAAGGTGTCGCGCCGGGTTTCAATCTGGCTCATGATGGGGTCGGAGGGAGGGACGGCGCCCGGCGTAAGGGGCAGGGCCCCGGCGAAGTCCACGTAGGTGGTTACGCCACCGAATGCGGCGGCCCGGCTGGCCGCTTCTGGCGGCTGGGTGAAGACGCCGGCATCGCCGCCGGCCCAGTAGTCGGGAACGGGCACGTTGATGTGGGTGTGGGGTTCTATGCCGCCCGGCAGGACTATCATGCCGGTGGCGTCGATGGTCTCTCCCGCTCCCATCTCATCCAGGATTCCCGGAGCGGCCACGGCCACGATATGCTCGCCCTGAACGCCCACGTCCATCAGGCCCACGCCTTCGGGCGTAACTACGGTACCACCCTTGATAATCGAGTCCAGCATGACTGCCTCCCGAGCTGCCAATTTGGGTGGACTGAGCGCACCGGCCAAAGAACGTTGAGGTTGCCGGCCGGGTGCGGTATGGTGAATTATAGCGTAACGGTGGAAAGTCGGGCTGGTATTGGTCTGAATCCCAGTACGGTGAGTAGTCGTGGCGGTGGAAGGGGGTGGCCTGTACAATAGCGGCGGAGTTTATGCCTCAAGACAATCGTGATTCCTGCTGCGTACTTACGAACTATCAGTCTCTAGGGCCGGCGACTTTGACCCAGGCGCTGGCCCGAAGTGGAGGGCACAAGATGAGCAACCAGCAAGTTGGAACCAAGGAAGAACTGGCCGGCCGGTCCAACTCGGTAATCGAGACTTCACGGCAGGAGCTATTCGACCTGTCGCTGGACGTGCATGCCCATCCGGAACTGAACTACCAAGAATACTACTCCTCCAACGCCCTGGCGGGGTTCCTAGAGAAGCACGAGTTTGCCGTCGAGCGAGGTATCGGCGGGGTGGAAACGGCTTTCCGGGCCACCATCCCCGGGGGTGGCGGCGAGGGCCCGACCATTGCGGTGCTGGCAGAGTACGACGCCCTGCCTGAGATCGGGCACGGGTGCGGCCACAACCTCATTGCCATGGCCGCCATGGGAGCGGCCCTGGGCCTGCAGGCCAACGCCGCAGAGTTGCCGGGGAAGGTGGTGGTAATTGGAACGCCGGCTGAGGAAGGCGGCGGGGGCAAGATACGGCTACTGGAGGCCGGGGTGTTTGACGGCGTGGACGCCACGCTGTCCTCGCACCCCTTTTCCAACCGGACGGTGATACCCGCCACGGCGGCCAGGGGCGAGAGCTGGAGCCTGGCCATGGTAGGATACCGTTACATGTACCACGGGCGGGCCGCCCACGCCGCCGCGGCTCCGGAGGCGGGCATCAACGCGCTGAACGCGGTCATCCACCTGTTCACCGGCATTGACGCCCTGCGCCAGCACCTGAGAGACGACGTCCGCATCCACGGAGTAATAACCGACGGAGGCCTGGCGCCCAATGTGGTGCCGGAGTTCGCCGCCGCCAACTTCATGCTGCGATCAAGGGACGGGCGGTACCTGAGCGACGAGGTAGTGGGCAAAGTACGGCAGGTGGCGGAAGGGGCGGCGGCCATGACCGGGGCGCGGCTGGAGGTGGAAGAGTTCTATCCTTTCTACGAGAACGTCCAGCCCAACGTGGCGCTGGCCCAGGCAGTAGGGGCCAACGCCCAGTCCCTGGGGTTCAGGCTGGATGAACCGGTGGCCGGACGGCCTGGCAGTGGAGCATCCACGGACTTCGGCAACGTAAGCCAGGCAATGCCGGCCTACGAGCTTCGGTACGCGGTCAGCGAGACCCCGGTGGCGTCGCATACCCGAGACATGTGCGAGACGGCCACTACCGGGCTGGCCCTGTCCAACGCCCTGCTGGTGGCCAAGGCCCTGAGCCTGACTGCCAGCGACCTGCTCCGGGACGGCGCGCTGCTGGAGACCGCGAAGACGGAGTTTGTAGAGCGAAGCGGTTAGCAGGGGGTTGGTTGAGAGAAGGGCAGCTGCTGTAACGATGGTGGGCGGTTCTTGTGGCCGCCCATACGCACGTTGGGACGGTGTTGGAGGGGGAGAGGATTCCCAGGCGCGGAAACGACAGGCTGGCCGGGAACAACGGTTTGAGTGGTAGGCGGGGTATTGGGAAAGGGAGCAAGGGAGGACAGCAGTGCGCCCCCACCAGGCCACAATGAGAGGATGGCATCACCTCCATCTGACGTTCCCCGGTTGCCGACGCTCCCCGGTTGTACACGGCACGGGCGGCGGGCATTAGCAAGGGAACGGCGATGATGCCGCCGGCCAGGCGAGTTTGTCAGTAAATCGGGGCAGTTTTATACTTTGATGCCGGGTTGGGACGACGTATTGCAGTCCCGGTTATGAGAGCCAAGGCATACTTTCCCCAAGATTCCCCAGGAGGCCACAAGTGTTCAAAATCGGCATTGACGTGGGCGGCACTTTCACTGACTTTGTGGTGGCTGGGGATGGAGGACAGCCCCGGTTCTTCAAGACTCCATCCACACCCGACGACCCCTCCGTGGGGGTCATGGCCGGGTTGGCGGAAGCCGCCGAAGGCTACGGGCTATCCCTGGATGAGTTCCTGGGGGTCACCGACCTGGTCATCCACGGGTCCACCGTCGCCACCAACACCCTGGTGGAGCGGAAGGGGGCGCAGGTGGGCCTGGTTACCACCGAGGGTTTCCGTGACTTGCTGGAGATGCGGGAGGGCCTGAAGGAGGACCGGTACAACCTGCGCATGACGCCCGTAGAGCCCCTGGCGGCCCGCTATCTGCGGGTGGATGTGCCGGAACGGGTGCGGGCCAGCGGCGCGGTGGAACGTCCCCTGGACGAGGCCGCACTGGCGGAAAGCCTGGACTACCTGGCGCGGGAGGGGGCCGAAGCCCTGGCCGTCTGTTTCCTCTTTTCCTACCTTAACCCAGCCCACGAGCGGAGGGCATGGGAGATTATCAGGGAGCGCTTCCCCGACACATTCACATCCCTTTCCCACGAGGTGATCCCCCAGATCAAGGAGTTCGACCGCCTCAGCACCACGGTGATTAACTCATACGTTGGGCCGGTCTTCAACCGTTACCTGTTACACCTGGCCGAGAGGTTTGCGAACTATCCCCAATTGCGAGACGTGCTCATAATGCAGTCCAACGGCGGGGTGGCCCCCATCGAGGACTCGGGGCGGATGGCAGTGCGGGCCATCCTGTCGGGCCCGGCCGGTGGGGTCAGCGCCGCTGCCTGGCTGGGCCATCTGCTGGAAGAACCCCGCATTATCGCCTTCGACATGGGAGGCACCAGCACGGACATTTCCCTCATAGAGAACGGCGTACCCCACATCACCAACGAAAAGTTCGAGGCCGGCTGGAAAATTGCCGTCCCGATGATCGACATCCACACCCTGGGCGCCGGCGGGGGCAGCATCGCCCGGGTGGACGAGGGAGGCATTCTTCATGTGGGGCCGGACAGCGCGGGAGCAGAACCGGGGCCGGCCTGTTACGGCAAGGGCGGGACCAGCCCCACCGTTACCGACGCCAGCCTGGCCCTGGGCTACCTGAACCCGGCCAACTTTCTGGGCGGCAGGGCCGCGCTGGATCCGGCGGCCGCCGAGCAGGCACTGAGCGGAGAAGTCGGCACGCCCCTGGACCTCTCCACCGTGGAGGCAGCCTATGGTGTGTACCAGGTAGTGTGCACCACAATAGCCGAGGGCATCCGGCTGATGTCGGTGCAGCGAGGCGTGGACCCCCGGGAATTTACCCTGATGGGCTTCGGCGGCGCGTCCGGCCTCCACGCCGCTGAGGTGGCCCGACAGTTGCAGGTGGAAAGGGTGTACATTCCCGCCTCAGCCCCCGTGCTGTCGGCCTACGGCATGCTGAACACTGACATCAGGTACGACTTCTCTCGCTCTTATCCGGTAAGCCTGAACCGGCTGGACCTGGAGGAACTCCGCCTCATTCTGGATGAACTGGCCTCTGAGGGCAGGAACAAGTTACTCAGCCAGGGCATGCCCGGGGAAGCCGTGGAGATTCACTACTCGGCAGATATGCGTTACCTGGACCAGATCTACGAAGTTACCGCGCCCCTGCCCGACCCCGCGCTGCCGGACCTGGATTTCCTGTCCCAGCTAACGGCGAATTTCCACCGGCGATACCAGGATCTCTACTCCTACAACCAGCAGGACCAGGAGGTCCGCCTGGTTACGTTGCGGGTTGCGGCCGTGGGCAGGCTGCCCCGAGTCGCCCAACTGGACCGTAGGGACACCCATGTGGCGGCCGTACCTACCGGCACCCGCCAGGTCTACTTCGGCGAGTGGCGCGAGGCGCCCACCTACACCACTGATAGTCTGCCCACCGGGATGGAAATCACCGGCCCGGCCATCCTCGAGTCCGACTTCACAACGATCCTGGTGCGGCCCGGCAACTCCGCCACCGTGGACGCCATGGGTGGCATTGCGTTGCAGGTTAACCTGGAGACTCCGCTCTCCTCGCCGGACGGGGAGTTCGGTGACGGCACGACAGGTGACCAGCCTGAACAAGACCCTGCCGACCCCATCACACTGGCCGTGGTCGAGCACCGGCTGGAGTCCATCGCCCGTGAAATGACCGATGCCATGCTGCGCACGGCCATGTCTCAAATCCTCAACTCCAGCCGCGACTTTTCCACAGCCATCCTGGACGGCGACTGCCAACTGGTGGCCCAGGGAGAGGGAATTCCGGTCCACATAAGCGCGCTGCCCGTGGCCGGCGCCGCCGTGCGGGACCACTTCGGCGATTCCATTTCGGAGGGTGACCTGTTCATCCTGAATGACCCCTATTTTGGCGGCAGCCACCTGCCGGACATCACCATAATCCGGCCCATATTTCATGACGGGAGGCTGCTCTTCTACGGGGTGAACCGCGCGCACCACAGCGACGTGGGCGGCGGAACCCACGGCGGCTACAATCCGGGCGCCAATGAAATATTCCAGGAAGGCCTGCGCATCCCTCCTCTGAAGCTTTACGACAATGGGGCGCCCCGGGAGGACCTGCTCCGGATGCTGGCGGCCAACGTGCGGCTGCCTGAGAACTTCCTTGGCGACCTTAACGCGCAGATAGGCTCGGTCATGCTGGCCGCCCAGCGCATCCAGTCCTTGCTGGCCGACTACGGCGCTGACCGATTGATGGCAGTGGTATCCGAAATCCTGGCCGCCACGGAACGGCAGGTGCGCCGCTTCATCTCCGGCTGGCCCGACGGCGTTTATTACGGGGAGTCGCTGGTGGACGACGACGGCTTTAACAGCAAGCTGGTGCCCATCCGGGCCAAAGTCACCATCGAAGGTGACGGCATGACCATCGACCTGGGCGAATCCAGCCCGCAGGTTGAAGGGTTTATCAACAGCGCCTATGCCAACACCCGATCCCTGGCCCACGCCGCCATCATGTACCTGGCGCCCCTGGACGTGGCCCGCAACGAGGGTTCCATGCGTCCCGTCCGGATAGTGGCCCCGAAGGGCCTGGTCGTCAACGCCAACCCGCCGGCCCCCGTGTGCATGAGCACCAACCACTGTGCTGAAGAGGTGGTGGAGGCGGTGTTCAAGGCGCTGGCCCCGGCCATCCCCAACGCCGTCTCCGCCGGCTTCTCGCGGCGCCTGCGCTACGCCATCACCGGTAAAGACCCGAGGACGGGCCGCAAGTTCATCTGGCACTTCTTCCTGGCGCGCGGTGGCGGGGGAGCGTCTTACGGATACGATGGCTGGCCCAACGTGGGCGAGATTAACGTGGCCGGAGGAATCCGGTCGCCCAGCATCGAGGTAACGGAGGAACGGTTCCCTCTTTTCGTCCTCCGCCACGAACTGCGTTCCGACTCAGGTGGTGAAGGAGAGTGGCGCGGGGGCCTGGGCGCGGTGTGCGACCTGGTATACGAGGGGGAGGGGCCGGCCCTGCTTAACACTGCGGGCGACGGCATAGTGGTGCCGCCCTTCGGCCTTTTTGACGGGGCCGACGGCCTGCCGCACCACTACAAGATTGTCTCCAATGGCGCGGACCGGGTTCTGGGTTCCAAGGAAGTTGCGGTGGTGGTGAACTCGGGCGACCACATTGTCTGCCTGTCCTCGGGCGGCGGCGGTTACGGCGACTCGCAGAAGCGTGACAAGAAGGCAAGGGCCCGGGATTTGCGGAACGGGTATGTGACGGGGTAGGGGAAGCTCGTCATCCTAGCCAAACTAAACCGGCCATTGTCATTCATAACCGAAGCTCGGAAACAAGTCTTCGGAAGGCCAACGATCCACACTGCTGACGCCATGCCACATTAGGTTATCCACTTCTGAAATAAAACCTGACGCATCTTCCTGGCGTTGATTGAACAAAGCTGCCCAGGCAAAGCCGTGGTAAGTACGAACCAGCAATGTTTGAGTGCCCGGCTGGCTGCCGAAATGCCACCAGTTAGCCCCCCACTGCGCCGGCCTGACATTCCAACCCATGCCGTAATAGTAGGCGCTGTCGCTCCAATGGGATAGATCCGGGCGTTCCACCATTGAGTCCACTGTTACAGGATCCAACAAAGTTGGCGACCTGCTTCCGTCTAAAGCCGTAGCGAATCGTACGAGGTCAATTGCAGAGGCCACCCACCCACCGTGAGAGTCCATTGTCTTCAGGTGGAACCCACCATACGGCCATGGGACTCGTCTGGGCGTGCCAGGCAGTACGGAATGAGCCAACTCTTCGCCCGGGTAAGCATAGTAGGTCGCTTCACCTTCCTGCCGGCCTTCAAACAGGGTTGCCCCAATGGCCATGCGGTTGATCCCCAGAGGCTCGAATACCCTTGCTCTGACAAACTCCTCGTATGGCTCCCCGGATTTTTCCTCTATAACTCGACCCAACAGGCAATAGCCGAAATTGGAATAGGCAAACCGCGTATCTGGTTCGAAGTCAAGGGGCTGTCCCAGCATGAATCGGATCACGTCCCGGCAGGTAACAGGTTGTGGCAGGTCAAGCTCCCTTTCAACCCTGCCGGCAATCCACATGGCGTCGTAACTCTCGTCCCTGTCCCATCCACCGGAATGCTGCAACAGTTGCCTTACCGTGATATCGTCCAATTCCGGGTTTTTGCTACCCCCCTGGGCTGGCTCGATATCGGCCAGTATCCGGAAAACCCGGTCCTCCAGTCCCAGAAGCCCGTCTTCGACCAACGTCAACACGGCGACGGCGGTAACAGGCTTAGAGATGCTGGCGATACGGAACAGAGTGTCAGCATGGACGGGTTCCCGGCTCTCGATGTTCGCAAGCCCATATCCCCGGGCAAACACCAGGTTTCCGTCTTTGGCGATGGCTACGGAAGCCCCCGGAATATCCCACTTCTCCAGAAGTGCAGGAATGAGCCTGTTAAAGGCAACTTCTACCTCGGTGGTTGGAATCGGGGTGGTCGTGGGCAATGGTGTCAACGTGGGGGTGGGGGTGGCCGTGGGCGCAGGCGTCGGACTGTTGGTGGGAGCAGGAACAGGAGTTGAGGTGAGTGCGGGCATCGCAGTAGCTGCGGGGGTAGGCGTTGGGCTGGCCGTCGGAGCAGGAACAGGGGTTGAAGTGGGTACGGGCGTCGCAGTAGCTGCAGGGGTAGACGTTGGGCTGGCCGTCGGAGCAGGAACAGGTGTCAGAGTAGGCGTAAGTGTAGCTGTGACAGTAGGGACACGGGTTGGTGGGGGTGGGGATATAGCTGTCGGCGGAGGATCAGTTGCGGAAATGGGAGTAACCGTCTGACCAGGGGCTGGCCCTACTGAGGGCGTGGGAGCAGTGTCGGGAACCGGGGCCGGACTGACTGACAGAACAGGAAACGGCGTAGCAGTAGGACCAGACCCTGGGTGCGACCCGGGGCCGGCATCGGAGCAACCAGTCGCAGCCAGTGATACCAACAAGAACAGGTAACCAACAGACGGCAACACCCTTGTCTCAATGCTCAATATGAGGAACTTCCGGGGCAGACACATAGGTCTGCCCCTACGGGGGTTGACCGGGGGCATTGACGCCCGGGCCCCAGGTGACGCCGAAGTCGGCGCGGGCCGCCAGTTGACCGGTGAAGGTGGATGCGTTCTGCAAGGCCAGGTAGACGGCGGCGGGGCCCACGGCGCTGGGGTCCACCCGCTCGTGCCAGTCGCGCTGGGTCCAGGGGATGGCCGCGGAGCCTTCGCTGCGCATAGAGCCGGGGCTGAGGATGTTGACGGCGATGTTGTAGTCTCGCACCTCGTCGGCCAGGCAGAGGCTGAACATGTGGACGGCGGCCTTGCTGGCGCTGTAGAGAACGCCGCCGCCCTGGGCCGGGTCGGTGGCCATGCGGGAGCCGATGTTGATGATGCTGCCTCGCCGCTGTTGCATCATAACGGGCAAGACGGCGCGGGAGCAGAGGTAGGGGCCGCCCACGTTGACCCGCATCAGCCGGTCCCAGCGGGCGGGGTCTATCTCCAGGATGGACTCGCCCAGGACCATGGCACCGGCGTTGTTGAACAGCACGTCGATCCTGCCGTAGCGCTGCACCGCCAGGCGGACCATGTCGTTGACCTGGGCCTCATCGGTAACATCGCAGTTGGTGGCGGTAACCTCTCCTCCCGCGTGGCGGATTTCCTCGACGGTCTCTTCGATGGTGCCGGGCAGGCCGGTGGGAGACTGGCTGCGGGCGCTGATGACCACACTGGCGCCCTGGCGAGCGAACTCGTTGGCAATGGCCCGTCCCAGGCCGCGGCTGGCGCCGGTTACGATGGCCACCATTCCGTTCATTTGACCGTCCCTTTGACCCATAGTCGGCCTCCTCAGGCGTAGACGTTACCCGTGGGAGTCATTGTCGCAGGTGCGGGCTGTCAGGGCCAGTGGTGGGGTGTGACCGCAGAGGCGCGGAGGGCGCGGAGGTTCGCAGAGGTGGAGGTTTGGGGGGAAAGGGATAGGGGCGGGGGTGGTTGCCAGGGCAGACACGTAGGTCTGCCCCTACGCGGGTTGCCGTCCTTCGGCCCGCCGGAGTCGGACGTTCCGCAGGATCAGGATGAGCGGGGACGGCTTACGTGAGCCTGAAACTGCCTTCTGGGGCCTGTCTGGAGATTACAAACCCAGATGCAGGGGCGGTACGGGCGCACATCCCTAGGTTCAAAGACTGTCGCGTATCTAAGGAGGTGAATCCTGCTCTGCTTTGCAGTCACAGTCACTTTCTTAGCGGTTTGCGCGGGCAACCGATTAAACCGGAAGAAAGTGATCTGCGGCTGAAGCGCTACCCAAGCCGTTGGCGACCGTCGAACGGAGACCCGAGGCCCGGAAATTCTCCGGGCCTCGGTAAAGCGCATGACCTTAGGCAGCCTGCGAACCGGCCAGCCCGTTAACTTAATCCAGACCCGAGATGGTCAGTGTGAAACTTCCCGCCGTAGTGGGATTGTACGTCGTCGCCTCTATGGTGTAGGTCCTAGCTTCCAGGGTCTCGCTTATCCGCGAGTTCAGGTTGACGCCGCCGCTTTCTATGTCGTCGTTCTCGTGTTCTGCGTCCCCGCTACGGGCTTCCCCTTGTCTCAGGTACAGGTAGGGGTCAACGCTGGATACAAGCTCGATCGTTACTTGGGAGGCCTCTTCCAGCGTAAAGGTGTAGTAACGGGCAAACCCACGACCCGACACTTGCGACTGGCAATCTGCCGCCCAACTGCCACCGACAGAACCGTCAGCGCTAATGGTGGACCCGCACTGGTCGGCTTCCGTTTCATCGCCGTCGTCCGTGCCGCCTCCCAGGCCAGAAATAGTCAGGGTAAAGGCTCCAGTGCTGCCCGCAGCATAGGTCGTCGCCTCGATGGTGTAGGTGCCGGCGGCCAGGGTGACGCCGATGCGGGAGTTGAGGTTCACGCCACCGCTGGCGATGTCGTCGTTTTCGTGCAGCGCGTCGCCCGAGCGGGCGTCGCCGGGCCGCAGGTACAGGTAGGTGTCCACGTCGGACGTCAACTCGATGGTTACCGCCGATTCCTGTGCCAGGGTGAAGGTGTAGTAGCGGGCGTAGCTCATGCTGCGCTGCTGGGACTGGCAGTCCGAGGCCCAGGAACCGGTGGTGGTACCGTCCGTAGTGATGGCGGTGGTGGCGCAGTTGTCCGTTTCTTCATCTCCGGGCTCTGTTTCCATTTCATCCTCGCCGTCGCCATCCAGGCCGGTGAAAGTGAGGGTGAAGGTTCCAGATTGGTCTCCGCCGTAGGTCGTCGCTTCTATGGTGTAGGTGCCGGCGGCCAGGGTGACGCCGATGCGGGAGTTGAGGTTCACGCCACCGCTGGCGATGTCGTCGTTTTCGTGCAGCGCGTCGCCCGAGCGGGCGTCGCCGGGCCGCAGGTACAGGTAGGTGTCCACGTCGGACGTCAACTCGATGGTTACCGCCGATTCCTGTGCCAGGGTGAAGGTGTAGTAGCGGGCGTAGCTCATGCTGCGCTGCTGGGACTGGCAGTCCGAGGCCCAGGAACCGGTGGTGGTACCGTCCGTAGTGATGGCGGTGGTGGCGCAGTTGTCCGTTTCTTCATCTCCGGGCTCTGTTTCCATTTCATCCTCGCCGTCGCCATCCAGGCCGGTGAAAGTGAGGGTGAAGGTTCCAGATTGGTCTCCGCCGTAGGTCGTCGCTTCTATGGTGTAGGTGCCGGCGGCCAGGGTGACGCCGATGCGGGAGTTGAGGTTCACGCCACCGCTGGCGATGTCGTCGTTTTCGTGCAGCGCGTCGCCCGAGCGGGCGTCGCCGGGCCGCAGGTACAGGTAGGTGTCCACGTCGGACGTCAACTCGATGGTTACCGCCGATTCCTGTGCCAGGGTGAAGGTGTAGTAGCGGGCGTAGCTCATGCTGCGCTGCTGGGACTGGCAGTCCGAGGCCCAGGAACCGGTGGTGGTACCGTCCGTAGTGATGGCGGTGGCGGCGCAGTTGTCCGTTTCTTCATCTCCGGGCTCTGTTTCCATTTCATCCTCGCCGTCGCCGTCCAGGCCGGTGAAAGTGAGGGTGAAGGTTCCAGATTGGTCTCCGCCGTAGGTCGTCGCTTCTATGGTGTAGGTGCCGGCGGCCAGGGTGACGCCGATGCGGGAGTTGAGGTTCACGCCACCGCTGGCGATGTCGTCGTTTTCGTGCAGCGCGTCGCCCGAGCGGGCGTCGCCGGGCCGCAGGTACAGGTAGGTGTCCACGTCGGACGTCAGATCGATGGTTACCGCCGATTCCTGTGCCAGGGTGAAGGTGTAGTAGCGGGCGTAGCTCATGCTGCGCTGCTGGGACTGGCAGTCCGAGGCCCAGGAACCGGTGGTGGCTCCGATGGCGGTGGTGGCGCAGTTGTCCGTTTCTTCATCTCCGGGCTCTGTTTCCATTTCATCCTCGCCGTCAGGGTCTCCGCCGTAGGTCGTCGCTTCCGCCGATGCGGGAGTTGAGGTTCACGCGCTGGCGATGTCGTCGCCAGCGCGTCGCCCGAGCGGGCGTCGCCGGGCCGCAGGTACAGGTAGGTGTCCACGTCGGACGTACTCGATGGTTACCGCCGATTCCTGTGCCAGGGTGAAGGTGTAGTAGCGGGCGTAGCCCCGGTCGGGGACTGATGATTCGCAACCCGGGGCCCACGTGCCGGTGGTGGCGCCGTCAGCGGTGAGGGTGAAGCCGCAGCCGTCCGGCGTAGTTTCTCCTCTCCAGCGCCACCGCCAAGCCCGGAAATGGTCAAGGTGAATTCGCCAGACCTGCCCGTATCGTAGGTGGTGGCTTCGATGGTGTAGGTACCTGCCGTAAGGGTAGCCGTTATCCGCGAGTTGAGGTTCGCCCCGGCCTCTATGTCGTCGTTCTCGTGGAGGAAGTCTCCCGACCGGGCTTCTCCGGCTCTCAGGAACAGGTAGGGGTCCACGCCGGAGGTCAGCTCGATGGTTACTTGAGCATCCTCTTCCAGGGTGAACTGGTAGTACTGGGAGTAGCCGCGTTCCATTACCTGGGACTGACATCCGGCAGCCCAAGCGCCATTGAACGTTCCGTCGGTGGTGAGGTCATGCACACATTCGCCGACACCGGAAGCGGGGAGCCTGGCCAGGCCGTAGCCCCAGGTGTTGTTGGGGACGGCGCCCCTGGGTTCGGCGTTGTCCTTGAGGTAGGCGGCCACCTGCTCGGCCGTCAAGTCCGGGAAGCGCTGGCGGACCAGGGCGGCCATGCCAGCCACGTGGGGGGAGGCCTGGCTGGTGCCGGGGAACCAGCATTCCTGGCCGTTGCTGCGCCGTATGAAGCGCTCGTAGGAGACGGAGGCGGCGCAATCGATCCCTACGATGTCGGGCTTGATGCGACCGTCGGGGGTGGGGCCCTGGCTGCTGAAGAACTCAATAGTATTGACGTCGTAGAAGGGCGCGGCGCCCACCGCCAGGAGGCCGGGGTTGGCGCTTTCGGCGGGGTTGGTGATGCTGCCATTGCCGGTATAGATCCCAAGTCCGCCACGACCCGAGAACATCTCCAATTGGATCCAGTCAGGTTCGGGCCCACCGGCGTGAACTATGATGACGCCTACATCACTGCTGTCAAATGGAGCCCTGAAAGAAAAGAACTCAAAGGGCTCATGGTCACTTGCTCCCGATTGTTCGATCGCACTTCCAATGAATCCCCATCCCGCTGGGATGCTCAAAAGGGCGTCGGTGCTCCGGTCCCACATGTACATGTCGAGGTCCGTGTCGGCGCCGCCCCAAGTGTCATCCCAGCGCAGCTGGAAGGTATAGCGCCGGCACTCCAAGAGGGTAATGGGGTTTATCTCGGCACCGGAACTGTTGAAGCTCATGCTGCTATCGCCGTCGTGGTCTGAGAAGCTGCCGAACCAGGTGTCTTCCGCGGAGTTTCCCGCCGAGTTCACCCAAATGATGCCGTCATCGACAGCCTGGTCAACGGTGTTCAATGGGCTGTTGCTGTAGGGAGAAGTCCCGTCTCCGCGACTTCCATAGTGGGTCCAGCCCACTGAGTAGTTGATGACCTGTACTCCCTGGGAGGCCATCCACGCAACGGTAGCTTGCAGGTCTCCCCATGACCCGGGCTGGGAGATGTAGAGGGTTGCATCGGGGGCGATGTCGATAACCGCCTCGGCAACGGCTGTGCCATGGACGGAGCCAGATTCACCACGCTCGCATTGGTTAAAGTCCGGCAGCGGCTCTGAGGCCTCGCAGTCGGCGAGGTTGGCGGTGTAGACGCCTACGTCGGTGTAGCACCTGGCTACGACGGTAGAGGGGAGTTCGATGCCCCTGAGGCCGGAGTAGCCGGTGAAGCCCACGTCGATTACGCCGACCTTGACGCCCTGGCCCTGGTAGCCGGCGTCCTGCCAGGAGTCGGCCAGGTGGAGGGCTACGGCCTGGCTGGTTACGTTGCCGTAGGCCGGCTGGGGCGGGATGATCTCCTGGACCTGGGTTACGCCGGGCTGCAGGGAGAGGGGGCCAAGGAGGGACACGGGCACGTAGGCCTCGATGTAGTCCACGCCCACGTTGCGGGGGTCGCCGCCGTTGTCTTCCAGCCAGGTCACCACGTCGGAGACGTGGCCGTCCAGGTGGATGGTGACGGCGACGGAGCCGCCGGAGTGGACCGGGGCTTCGCCGGCGGCCTGGCCCTGGGACATCTGGCCGGAGTTGTACCCTTCGGCCAGGTGGTTGAGATGGGTGCTCAGGTTGGGATAGGCGAGGGTGGGCTTGACCGGGGCGGAGGCGTCATCGCCGCCCTGGGCGGAGACGCCAGGGATGGGGATGAACAGGGACAGGGTTACCAGGAGGGAGACGGCCGCCAGGACGGCGGCGGCCAGGACGAGTTTACCAGGGGGGTTTATGTGTGCCACCTTTGCCACACCACACCTCACAACTTCAGAGATGGCGCCCTGGCGGCCGGGCCCGGAGGCGTCGGGTTGCTAGGGCGGCGTTATGGTAGCAGGTTGTAGGGGGGTTGCGCATTAGTATGACGGGCGGGTTTGGGGGGAATTGGGGTGGGGTGTGACCGCAGAGGAGCGGAGGGCGCGGAGGTTCGCAGAGGTGGGGGTTTGGGGGGGAAAGGGGTAGGGGCGGTTGCCCCCTGGATTCCGGCCTTCGCCGGAATGACGGATGGGGGGAAAGGGGTACATGAGTCATCCCGAATTTTGGGGAACTTAGGGAAAGTAGTCCGGGAAAAGCCTACAAAAGAAGCCCCCATTTTGGTGGAGTAGAAGTGAGCAAACTTCGAAACACCGAAAGGGGGGCTTTTCTATGGTGGGGGAAAGGGAGGGGCGGAGGCAAGCCCAATCGGCAGCGAATTTACTGGAATTATTTATCGGTCCCCTGGAGGGGTGGCTGGATGATCAGTTGGACCGAAGGTTGGTACGCACCTTTTTCCTGGCCCTGGTGGCCATGGTACGACTGCGCCACAACCGGTCGGGACTGTTGCTCAGTGAACTGGGGGCCCACATACTTTCCCCAGACAAAGCTCCGGCAGGCACCAAGCGTTTAAGCAACCTGCTCCGGTCTCCCAAGTGGTCCCACACCCTGCTGGAACGCTTTCTGTGGTACCGGGCCGACCTGGCCCTGGAATCGCTGCAAGAGGCAGGGGAGCCAGCATTGGCCCTGTGGGACGAAAGTGTCCTGGAGAAATCGGAAAGCATCGCCCTGGAGGGGTTGGGGCCGGTGCGCTCCAGCAAGGCCGCCCGCCTCAAGCGCATCAAGCCCGGCTACTACAATCCCCCAGGGGGTCCACCCGTATTCGTCCCAGGGCTCCAGTGGATTGCCATCATGGTAGCCGGCTACTCGGGGCCGCCCACCCTGGCGGCCATGCGCTGGTGGACCCGGCGCGGCCCTTGGGCCACCGACCGGTTTACCAATCTCAGTTCTCTGTTGGACCAGTGTTCCGAGAAGTGGGGTCAGGGGGTGATCCATGTGTGGGACCGGGGCTTCGCCGGTGGTCCCTGGCTCAAGGAGTTGACCAGCCGACGATTGCGCTTCGTCCTGCGCTGGCACACCAACTACTTGCTTACCGACGGCCAGGGCAGCCGCCGCGCCTGGCAGATCTCCCGAGGAAAGCGTTCCGTGGACCACCGGATGCTTTGGGACATCAACCGCCGTCAGTACCGCAAGACGGGCATCGTCTACCTGCCGGTACGCCATCCCCAGGTGGACCAGTCCCTGTGGCTGGTGGTATCTCGACCCGGACAAGGCCGCAAGCCCTGGTACCTGCTGACCAACGAACCCATCGCTACGGTGGATGATGCCTGGAAAGTGGTCTTCGCCTATGCCCGCCGCTGGCAGGTGGAACTGTGCTACCGAGCCTGCAAGACCGACCTGGCCATGGAAAGCCCACGCCTCTGGTTCTGGGAAAACCGGCTCAAGTTGCTGCTCATGGTCAGCCTCCTCTACTCCTTCCTGCTATCCCTGCTGGATCCCCAATGTCAGCTACTGCTGCAAGAACTGCTGCGAAGCTGGTGCCACAGAACCGGAAAGCGGTACCGCGACGCCGCGATACCGCTTCCCAGACTGAGATCAGCTCTAAGTTCCCTCTGGCTAACCCATCATCCTACATTTTCTATCTGTTCCCAAAATTCGGGATGACTCATGTACGAATTGCCGGTTTGTAAGGACCTGCCGGGGTTAGCGGCGGGGCATTACGAAGGGCATGGCGATGGCGATCACCGCGGCCACGATGGCGATGATGATGGCGATGATGCCGGTGGTACCGGAGGCATCGGAGCCGGATGCGCCAGCGGGGCCGGCAGGACCGGCGGGGCCCTGGGGGCCGGCGGGACCGGCTGCGCCGTCAGCGCCAGCGGGGCCGGCTGCGCCGGCGTCGCCCTGGGGGCCGACGGGGCCACGGGCGCCGTCAGCGCCAGCGGGACCGGCAGGACCCTGGGGGCCTTCCGCTCCGGCGCTGCCGTCGGAGCCGGAGGCGCCACGGGCACCGGCGGGGCCAGCAGGACCGGCGGGGCCAGCGGGACCGGCAGGACCGGCGGGGCCCGGAGGGCCGATGCGGCCCACGGTACCGGAGGCCTGGGCGCTGAGGTTGAAGTCCGGCTGGATCTTGCCTATTTCATAGTTGTTGAGCCGTTCCATGGCGTCCACACCGGCAACCATGAAGCTGATGGGGCCGCTGCCGGAGGGCTGCATAACCTGGAGCGAGAACTTGCCGCCGGCCATGGTCATGGCGGAGCCGAGCTTGTCGGAGCCTTGCATGGCGACGATTTCGGTGTCAATGGGCGGCGTTGCGCCGTTGAGCATGGCCGTGCCGAGCAGTACGTGGGGCGGGCTCTGCTGCGCAAATGCCGTGAGGGGCAGGGCAGAGAGCATGGCCACTATTGCAAGCAGGGCCAGGATTCTACTGACTTTTGCCATTGATTCCTCCTTTTGAGTTGGGGTAAGGGCGGGCTTGAAATCCGCCCCTACGGGTATTGCCTGGGGCGCCTTCCCGGTTGACCTGGGTGGGGTGGGGTATCACCCCCATCCTAGCCTTCCCCGCCAGAGGCGGACATTCCGCCCCGTCAAGGGGGAAGGGACTTGCTTTCTGGAAAAATGCAGTTTTCCCGATCATTTCCACCCATTTCCGAGTATTTTGTATTTACGGTTCGGGGACGGTGGGCGGGTTTGGCGCGGTGTTTTGAAGGTGAGCCAAGCTCGGGGAAAATTCACCGCCCGATACCGCCCAATTTCGTTCGCCCCCCAGGGGCGGGCAATTTTTATTTTCCGTCCCATTTTGTCCTATTCTGTCCCCTTTAATACGGGTCGGGGGTCTGGGGCGGATTCACCGCCATTTCCCTCACCCCCCTGGATTCCGGCTTTCGCCGGAATGACGGTTGTTTGCCGGGGGTCTGGGGCGGATTTATGGTCCGCCCCAGAACAGGCGCCGGTTCCTGGCCTTTATTTACCAGACTATCTGGTTCCAGCAGTTGCCGCCCACGCAGGTCAGGCTCCGGGTGTCCCGGTTGAGGATGACCTCCGTGGTGGTCTTGATCCGGAGGAGATAGGTCTCGCCGGTGATCATGTGGGTGAGGGTGTTGCCCTCGGACAGGGTCGGGTCGTAGAAGGCCCAGACCTTGGTGTCGTTGTTGAAGTTCCAGACGCTGACCAGGTTGTCGCCCAGTTCCGAGATGGCCTCGGCCACGGGCCTAATGTCGCCCGGGGAAACCGCAGATTCGGTAACCGTGAAGCCGGTGCTGGAGGTGGTACCGCCAACCCTGACCTCTACAGTCTGGATACCTACATCGAGGCCCGGAATGAGGACGTCAAAGTCCAGCATACCGTTAGCATCGGTGTTGGGCTTGGGGGACGGAGTAATCTCGATGGTACCGATCTTCACCGATTCCACCGGGACAAAGGTCTTGAAGCCCACACCAGTGACGGTAATCATAGTGCCGGGGCCGCCGCTGGTGGCGGACAGCTCTATAATGCCTTCCGGTACCATGTGCTGCTTATTCTCCAGGACACTGGTCCCGCCCATTTCGTGGTCGAAGCTCACCTCTACCTGGTTGGTGGAGGGGATAGAGGCCGTGGTTGGAATCCGCAACTGGACCTCGAACCGACCACTGGCATCGGGAACGACGGACACGCGAGCGGTGGCACCTTCCTGTACCTTGTAGATAACGTCGATGGTGAAGCTGTGGCCCTCGTCATTCTTGCTGGGGTAGCCCACGCCGCGGACCACGGCCAGAGTGCCGACACGACCCGACTCGGGCGTGATATCGAAGTTACGCTCGGCCAAGGCTACTTTAACAGAACCGGTACGGCCCTTGGAGTCGGTTACCCGGATGGTCCGTTCACCGCTGCCGGTGGTGGCTTCCACCAGGGGCAGGTCCACGGAGGCGGCCCAGTTACCGCCATCGTCAACATTGACGTCACGGCCATCATTAACCTTGGCCCAGCCGATGGGATGCCCGCCGATGGACATCCTGGAGTAGGCTCGACCCGCGTCGGTGTCGTCACCGAGCACCGAGTTGGGACTGAATCCGGTACCAACCAGGCTGACCCGCTGGTTGGCAACCACAGTAGCGGGGGTAGAGATAATGCGCGGCCCAACAATGGTCACATTGGTGGTGTCGGTCTTGCCGCCGGCTTTAATCCGCAGTTCCTGCTTACCGGCCACGGCCCAGTTGGGCACGGTTATCGCAATGCTGGCGGTTCCCATGGAACCAACGGGACCATAGCTGGAACAGCTAACAGTCTCGGTCATCCGAGGGGGAACGCCACCGCAGATGTAATCGCCGGACAGCTTGATTTCCTGGATGGCCATACCCATGGGGAAGCTGACCAGCTGCACCTGCATGATTTCACCAGGGCTGCCGCCGGCCGGGGAAGCGCTGATGGAAGCCTTCAACTCGAAGCGATGGTCGTCGTTCATCGGGTCCCATGCGATGTTGCCGTCGCCGTCCACCGCGTTGACGAAGTTATAGCCGGTGGAGAAGGTGGGCGTAGTGACTTCAAATTCGCAGGACCCAACATTGGAGCCACTGACGCTGGGAACGGAACAGAGGACGTCTTCGCCGGCGTCAAGCATGCCGTTGACCATGCCCTTGTCGTCCATCTTGTCCAGGAAGAAGTGCAGGGTAACGCCGTTCTCGAACCCCTTGGCGGTGGCAGTTACCATGTCGCCCAAACCGCCGTCTTCCTCGCTCAAGGAAATCTTGCGGCGAACGCCATCCTCGAGAAGCAGGCCCGCGTGAGTCGCGTCATCTTCATTGTATTCGATTTCGAGGTCGTCGCCGAAGGCGATCTTTACGAGCTCGAAATTACCGGCCTCGGTGGGGTTTCTGATCCCGGCGGCCTGCCGGAACTTCACCGTGATTACCGCCATCGGCATGATTTCGTACTGAGTCACGTCGTCGTCTTCGTTCATGTCGCCCAGGGAGAAGACAGCCTCCTCACCGTCAACCACGATGTCGCTGGGGTTGAAGGTCAACATTCTCTTCGCACCCATATCTTCATCGGGATTGGCGCCATGAACATCGATTGTAACAGCCGAGGTGCTGATGGACTCGGGCAGGGTGTAGTCTTCGTGGAATTCGATGACCAATTCGTCCGAAAGGGTATTTAATGAATCTGCACCAGTCTGGAACTCCACCGTGTAATTGGTGTTGCTATAGGAACTGGTGCTGCCCGCGTCGAAAGAAGGAAGTACAGGCTCCCGGGGGGCCATTGGCATGGCCACAACAGCGTCAGCATCCATCTCCATGGCCGGACCAGGCTTGGTGCCGACTACAGCCCTAACCTGGAAGGTATATTCCACTCCGTTTGTCAGGCCGGAAATTCTTGCGCTGCGAACATCGGCAGCATCATTACCCTCTGCAGGTGCTATATCACCCCATTCGGAATAGTCGCCGCCATCCGGCATTTCACGGCCTTGGTACTTGTCAATCCGGTCTTCGTCGGCTTCAACTGGGTCATCCCACTCGAGGTCAACATAACCGTCACCACTTCCGACCACCTCCAGGCCAGTTACAGCCATGGGAGCGACGACTCTGGCAACGATATCAACAGCAAAGGACTGCGCGGCAGCGGCCACCTGACCGCCACCATTGCTCGGAGTTATAGTAACCGTTACAGCGTCCCCGGCGTCCGCAAGTTCTTTTGCACGGAACTGCACGACATCACCGGCGGTTGCAATTGTGACCGTCAGGGCGGTGCCAGTCGTAAAGTCGTCCGGCGCCCACATAGGTTCTTCATCACTGCTGGCTACTGCATCCAACTGAGCGTCAGCTCCACCTTGAAGGACGGTTTGGGAGACCGAATAGCTTACGATCTCGCTAGTTGCCTCGGTCCCAACGCCGTCTTGGAAGTAGTCCGACAGATCCAAGCTGAATGAATCAGCCATGTAGTCGGGAGGGGTATTGGTAGCTGCGCCAGTACCAGCCTCTACCACCATGTCAGCGAGCATCATGCCTTCTATGGCCGAGGGCGCTGTGGCAGGGCATAGTTTAAGAGACATATCTATTCGCTGTTGGCTGTCGTCCTCCAGATCTAACCAAAAGCGGACAGTGCCACTCACGCAACCGTCATCATCTGCGGTGCCCGTGACAGTATCCCCGATGAAAGACAACACCAAAGTGTTGTTTAGACCGACAGCCACAGTGAAATCAGCCGTCACTAGATTGGCGGTGTCCACTATGGCAGGATCTGTTGCCAGAGCATCGAAGTTAGCTAGCCCGCCATCTACGTAATTTGCTATATCCATCATTACGGTCTGGCCGGTATGTACAGTGCCGCCCTCGAGGCTCGTCGTACCCTGCGGCGCAAATGTCCGCTCGGTCAACTCACCGTCGGCCGGTTGACCAATGGCGGCCATCGCCGGGTTAGCGAGGCTCATACTGCCGAAGACGGCGGCGAGAGCCAGGGCCATAACCACGGCTAGGCCAATAATAGGGGTTAAATGTTTCGCCATGGAAATCCTCCTAATAATTTGGGGTGAAGATAATCTACGCAGGGGTGTATTACGCCAGTGTTACGGCGGCGGGCTACGGGGAACGACGGAAGGGTCGAGACGATGGGAGTTGAAGATCAATTCTACAAAAACCTGGCCGATCATAGCAGCACCACCCGGCAACACACCAAAACCACTAGACTAGATTACCCTGCGCGGAGCCCGGGCCGAAGATGGCCGGGCGTGGGATTCCGGCATTAGATTAAACCCGGCGGGGTGTGGAAAGTCAAGGTGGGTATTTTGCGGGTTTTTGGGGTTCCGGTCACAAAGAGGAGCGGAGGAACGGAGGGGCGCGGAGAGGGGGTGGATTCCGGATCGGGTCCGGAATGACGGGGGGTGGTGGATTCCGGATCGAGTCCGGAATGACGGGGGGTGGGGGATGGTGGGCCTGGATGGACTCGAACCAACGACCTCGGTCTTATCAGGACCGCGCTCTAACCACCTGAGCTACAGGCCCACGGGGCGGGGGAAACCGGTTGAGGGATTATAGCAGGGGCGGGGTTTGTCGACAAGGTCAGGATGAGCGGGGGTGGTGGGTTCCGGATTCCGCCTCGGCGGACCGGAATGACGGGGGCGCGGTGGTGGCGGGTGGCGGGGGATTTTGGTATTATGCGTCGAACCGTGGAGTAGATAGTAGATATAGGTATGGAGGAGAGTTATGGCGCGGATTAACCGGTTGCAGCACATAGTATTGAACTGCCGGGACGTGGGGGAGTCCATTGACTTTTACACGCGGGTATTGGGGATGGAGATAGTGAGCCATAACCCGGAGCGGAACATGGCGTTCCTGTCCTTCGGGAAGGAGCACCACGACATAGCGCTGTTCCCGTACCGGGAGGAGTCGGAGCGGCTGGAGAAGAACCACCTGGGGCTGAACCACATAGCGCTGGAGATAGAGGGCGGGGAGGAGGAGCTGCGGGAGTATTACCGGCACCTGAAGGCCAACGCGGTGGAGATAGACGGGACGATGGACCACGTGATGAGCCAGAGCATCTACTTTTTCGACCCGGACGGCAACCGCATCGAGGTGTTTGCGGACATGCTGCACGACGAGGCGAAGGAGTGGCTGCACCAGAACGGCGGAGTGGCCAAGCCGCTGGTTTTGGAGGAAGTTGCGGGGGACTAGGGTCGGGGATACGTTCAACGAGGGCAACGAGGGCAACGAGGGCAACGAAGGACACGAAGGGGAGAGCAGGAAAGTTACCCCGATGCCGGGGGCGGGTTGGCAACCCGCCCCCGGGATTTTTTTGGCGGATTGAATACAGGGAAGATTGAATATAGGGGAAGCCATGCTGTACGAAGTGGAAGTCTACGAGGGGGGGAACAGTCCGCTGGCGCTGGACCGGGTGTTCGACCTGCTGGAGGAGCCGCGTCCGGTGGGGAGGCTGGTGACGGCGGACCCGCTGGGCGTTGACGGGTGGCGGCAGGTAACGGGGTGGGACGACGACGGGCCGTGTCCGGCCATGGCGGCGCTGGCGGAGGACTCGGGGGACGGGGTGATACTGCTGGTGTTCGGGGGTAGCCAGGGCATCCGGCTGAAGGATGCGGGGGACGACGGGCCGTGGGACTTGGACGACGGCCGCCAGTGGGGGGAGCCGTGCCTGATGCTGGACAAGGCGACGGAGTACGGGGAGTAGGGGCGCGGCAGTAATGGCATTTTGAGGTTTCCATTGACCGCAGAGGCGCAAAGTGCGGAGAGAGGCGCGGAGACTCGGCGGGTAACTCGGCGGCCTCAGCGGCTCTGCGGCGAAATATGGGCTGGCGCGGACTGTTAACCCTGATCGGTTATACTGCCATCCGTAGATAATCCTGAGATTACCGGATGGCAGTTATGCTTGCAGGGAGTTTAGCGGCGGGGGCCGTGGGCAGCGAGTACCTGGGCGCGGACGGCGGGGTGCATCCCAACTACCGCGGCGCCTTTGAGCTTCTGGAGGAACTGGGCCGGGGCCGGCTGACGGAGCGGTGGCGGCAGGGTAGAAGGCAGGCGATGCTGGACTCGTTCACCTTCCGGATGGACCCGCGGGTGTACCGCGCCGTCCCCGCGGACTGGATACCGCGCATCATCCCGCAGGAGGAATGGGAGACCATCAGCGCGGGCATCGGGCAACGGCTGCGGGCGCTGAACCTGTTCCTGCCGGACCTGTACAACGGGCGGCAGAGGGTGGTGCCGGATGACGTTATCTACTCGTGCCAGTACTTCTACCCGGAGTACCAGGACTTCCGGCCGGCGCGGGACGTGTTTGTCCACATCTACGGCAGCGACCTGGTACACCTGGCGGACGGGCGGTACGTCATCCTGGAGGACAACCTGCGCATACCCTCGGGTATTGCCTACCAGCTGAAGGCGGTGGAGATGGCGGGGGAACTGCTGCCGGAGGTGGCGTCGGCCTACGACATCGTCCCCTACGACATCCGGGAGACCTACCTGGACCTGTTTCGCTCGCTGTGCGACGTGGAAAACCCGGTGTGCGTGCTGCTGACGGACAGCAAGTTCGGGGCCGCCTTCTTCGAGCACCGGTACCTGTCGGAACTGCTGGGCATTCCCCTGGTGGAGGGCTCGGACCTGTACGTGGGGCACGACGGCCGGATAATGGCCCGGGGGCTGGACGGGGACGTGCCGGTGGACCTGATCTACCGTCGGGTGGAAGACCTGGAGATATTCGTGCCGGGCCTGACCAACGCCTACCTGGCGGGGAAGGTGGCGCTGGTCAACGGCATGGGCACCAGCGCGGCGGACGACAAGCTGGTGTTCAAGTGGGTGCCCGACATGATCCGGCACTACCTGGGGGAGGAACCCATCCTGGACCAGGCGGTGAGCTACGACCTGCAGGACGCGGAAAGCCGCCGGTACGTGCTGGACAACCTGGACCGGCTGGTGGTGAAGACCCGGCAGGGGTATGGGGGCCTGGGGGTGTACATTATGCCGGACCTGGGGGGCGAGTTCCGCACCAGCCTGGCGCGGAACATCATCGAGCAGCCCCGGATGTTCATCGCCCAGGAAACCCTTGACTTTTCCAGGCATGTGATATTCGATGAGGAGACGGGCGAGTTCGAGAACAGGTACATTGACCTGCGGGTGTTCGCCGTGCAGAACGGGCGGGGCCAGGTTACGGCATTTCCGGGCGGGCTTACCCGGGTTTCCCGGGCCAACAGCCGCATCACCAATAATTCATCGGGTGGCCTATGCAAACCGACCTGGGTGGTTCGTTAAGCGAAACGGGCAGTGGTAGTGGTATTGTAGCCGCCTATAGCTATGCCGCCCGCTACGTTTACAGCGAAGTGGTAGTCCAGAACGACAACTTCCTCCAGTTGACGGCTGCCGCCGACGCCTACCAGACTCCCATCACTACCTCTGTACTTACACGCCCCGCCAGCCGGACGGTGGGCTTTCAGAGCGTGTTCGGCAACACCGTCCACCGCTCCAGGGTAACGGTTCCCCACCAGGAACTTACCATCCTCTCCATCGGTGTGGTGCGCTTTGAACTGCCCGGAGGCTACCCTTCTGAGGTGGCGCTGGCACCAGTCTCAGGTAACTTGGCTCTGGAGGAGTTTCTCACCGCTACTCCCCTCGTTCACCCGGATCAACTGGCGGATAGAGCAAGGGAAATCGCGGGGCCCGCTCCCGGTTTACTGGAGGCGGTAGAAGGGATAACCGGCTGGGTCTACCAGAATATCCAATACGTGAGGCAAAGCACCACGGTGTCCACCACCGCGGAAGAAGTCCTGCGTGCCGGCGTGGGGGTTTGCCAGGACATGGCCCACGTTGCCATGGGCATGCTGAAGTCCCTGGGCATTCCTTCCCGTTATGTGTGCGGCCTGTTGACCACCGAGGTGGGTGAGACCCACGCCTGGCTGGAATTCTGGCACCCACTGCAGGGCTGGATTCCCTCGGACCCGACCCGCGGCCATTCCGTGGCCCGTTACGGTGACCTGCTGAAGTTCTCCGTAGGACGCGACTACACGGAGGCGGCCCCGGTGGCGGGTTCCTTCGTTTCCAGGGGCTCCGGCTGGCTGGATACCGCGGTCGCCCAGGTGCGGATTGGCAGGGATTCCATAACTTTCGACGAAGCACTAGGTTTAATAGAAACTCTCCCACCGTGATTGAAGGCAGGTTTTGTCATGACAGACCCCAGGTCCATGGCCGCAGCCAACGGTACGTGGCTTACCGACTCCCGAGTCTACAACCTGATCTGGCTGGGCCGCTGGCTGGAAAGGGGCGAAGTCATAACCAGGGCCGTCAACGCCGCCGCCCGCTGGGTGGCCGCCAACGGTTCGACGCAAGTGACCCTGGGCGACGCCCTGGTCCCGGTTGCCCAAGCCGCCGGAGTTGAGGTCGAAGACAAGTCCAGGCTAGCGGCGGAACTCTTGCTGGACAACGATGCTTCCTCTGCAATGCACTGCCTTTCCAATGCCCGGCTGAACGCCAGCCAGGTGGCCCCCGTGGAGCTTATCCGCGTCATTGCCGAGGCCATCCTGGACCTGCAGGAGACGGATGCAACCACCCTGGATTCCCCGGAAAGGGTAATCGCCCTCACCGACGGAATTGCGGTCCACCTGTCCCAAGCCCACGATGCCATCGAAACCCGCTGGTTCGGCCGGGAGTCCCTTACCGAGGAAGAGGTCTTCCACCGATTCGTGCAGCAGCAGTAACTCACCGGAGAGACCGGAAGGGTCAACAGATGAGCGTGTACAAGTTTGAAGCTACCCTGGAAAGACCGGATATGCGGGGAGCGTGGACCTTCGTCCGCATACCCTTCAGCGTGGCCGAGGAATTTGGAGTGAAGGGGCAGGTACCCGTGCGGGGCGCCATCAACGGCATACCTTACGAGAACTTCCTGCTGCCCCAGGGCGAGGGCGTCCACATCCTGGTAATCAAGAAGGAGATACGGGACCGGGCCGGCGTAACCGCCGGAGACGTGGCCGAGGTAACACTGGAGCGGGATACGGAGCCCCGCAGAGTTGAGGTTCCGGAGGAATTAGCGAAGGCGCTGGAGGTCAGCCCCGGCGCACAGCAGGTCTTCGACAAGCTGGGCTACTCTCACCGCAAGGCCTACTGCGATCACATTATCCAGGCCAAGAAGATGGAAACGCGGCAACGGCGCGCCGCCAAATGTGTTGAGCTGCTGTTGGAGGCGGAATCCCTGGGCCTCAGCCCCCGCTTCCGGCGTTCCAACAGTTGACTGGTCAAGTTGCCCTGATTCCGGCGGCGCCGGAAAACGCGGAAACAGAGGCCCCCGCCAGTTGCCAGCGGGGGCCGCAAGGTTCATCTTCAGGTGGTTTCTGGAAAAGCGGCCGCAAGTAGGCTAATTCTTTTGTTTGGAAAGTTCCAGGATACCGGCGAACGCCGGCATGACGATTTTCCGGACGACCTGTTTTGGAACGCTGCCGGTAGCCTTAACGTTCCTGTCGGCGATTATTCCCTGGCATCCAGCCGGTCCAGGCTGCCGTTCCACCGGAGAATCATCTCGTCAGCCGTTACCAGGCGGTGGCCTTCCAGGGCGGTGGCTACGATGATGCGGTCCGCGGGGTCGGGGTGGAAGTTGGGGAGGTTGTTGGCGCGGATGCCGATTTCGCCATCAACGGGAATCTCAAACAGGCCATCTTCAAGCAGGCTGCTGCGCCAGGAGAAGATATCACTGACAACGTCAAGACGTCCCTTATCACTTAGCATAGCGACCTCCCAGAAGGAAAACGCGGAAACTGCCAGGTTACCGTCTAACAGTGACTGTCTAACTGTGACTGTTCGATCAATTGACGGCATTGCAGCCCGACTGGAGAGTTGCTTTGTCTAGACCATATCAACACGTGGGTATCGAGCAGGATCACGGTCCTACCACCCGGTTAGGATTCACGACTCGGTCAGGGTTTGACATAGCTTCCCATTCCACGTCGATGGGGGAGATTATGTCTCCGAGAATCTCGACAATACCCTCATCGGGACCGAACCATTTGCCCGACTTCACCTTATACGCCACCAGCCGGGCGACTGGGCGGCCGTTCTTGGTTATCACTATTTCTTCTCCGCTTTCCGCCACTTCATCCATCAGCTTCAGGCACTTGGCCTTGAATTCCGACGCCTTGATGGTGCGGGGAGCGTTGGGGCTTCCTTGACTGGTAGTCATATCCGTTCCTCTGTATGCTGGCCTTTGGAGAATTCTGGCATAGTGATGACTATGGTCATATCGCTGTGACCTGTATAGCATACCTTGACGCTTTCCCAGCTAATGTCACGCCACCAGAAAACGCCCCTGAATCGGCGCATAGCCGGAAAAGCTCACCATGCGCCGCATAAGTGGTGTTTGGCCGCCGTCCTTCCGGGGAAGGGAATCGATAATGCTGGAATGGGTTATAATGCGTTCCTCAAGCAACGGAGGAATTCATGGCAACCATCCCGGAAATTAAAGAGGCCATTCTCAACCTCCCCCAGGACGAATACGACCAGATAATCGAGTGGCTGTATGAGCTTGAAGAGCTGGAGTGGGACCGGCAGATTGAGGCCGACTCCTCTGCGGGTCGGTTGGATTTTCTAAGAGCGGAGGCCGAGAGAGCGAAGGCGAATGGGACGCTGGTAGACCTATAGTGCATCGCGCTACCCACGAGTTCTGGACTCACTTCGCCCGCCTGCCCGCATCCGTTCAAAGATCTGCCCGGCGGAATTTCCAGAGGCTGAAGGGCGATCCGCGACACTCTTCGCTCCGGTTCAAGAAGGTAGGCGACTACTGGTCGGTTCGTGTAAGCCGCTCATACAGAGCCCTCGCCGTAGAAGACGGGGAGGACTTCATCTGGGTGTGGATAGGCGGCCACGAAGAATATGACAGGTTAATTTCGCCGTGATTTACGCCACCTTCCCCCTCACCGGAAAAACTGAATGGCCGTAGGTTTAGGGCGTCTGAAGATCAGGCCTCCCGGCCTTTCCAGGCTGCAGGCCCTGCGCTACCCCAACTTCCGCTGGTTCTGGCTCAGCACCTCGGGCCAGGCCATGGCCCAAGGGATGCAGTTCCTAATCCTGGGGTGGCTGGTGCTGGACTTGACGGGGGACGTTTCCCAGTTCGGACTTACCATATTCCTGTACGGAATTCCCAACCTCACCCTGGTCCTTTTTGGCGGCATCTTCGCCGACCGGATTAACCGGAGGAAGCTGCTGATTTTCTCCCAGTTCGGCGTCACTGTGGTCATGTTTGCCGTTGCAACCTTGACCATTGCCGGGTTGGTGGCTGTGTGGCAGATATTCGTCGCCTCCTTCCTGCTGGGAACACTGCACGCCATCAACATGCCCACCCGTCTGGCCATGGTGGTGAACCTGGTGGACCGGGAAGACATTATGAACGCGGTAGTGCTCAACGCGGGGGTGATGAATGCCGGCCGCATCATCGGCCCCGCCGTGGCCGGGTTCGTCATTGACCTGGTGGGCATCGGACCGGCTCTCTTCGTCAACGCCGTCTGTTTTCTGGCCGCGGCAAGCTGCGTATTGATGATACGCAACTTCGTTCAGGACACTCCCCAGCGGCGCTCGGACATTTTCCGGGCCCTGTGGGATGGGCTGGTCTATTTCAAGCAAACGCCGGTGGCCTTTACCGTAATCGGGATTGGCTTTGCCTTCGGATTCTTCGGTATGCCCCACGTGCAGGTAATGCCGGCCTTTGCCAGGGAAGTGCTAGAGGCCACGGCAGGACAGGCGGGCCTGCTGATAACGGCCGCGGGTGTCGGGTCCCTGGTGGCCAACATGATCCTGGCTATGCTGGGCAACTACCGGCGCAAGAACCTGCTGTTGATCGGCGCCCTGCTGCTTTTCGAAGCGGGCCTTTTCCTTTTCGCCTGGTCCCACTGGTTCTGGGTGTCGTGGATTTTGCTGCTGTTCATTGGCATGGGCAGCATTGCCTACATTTCCCTGGGCACCACCGTTCTGCAGCTTTCCGTTCCCCAGGAGTTGCAGGGGAGGGTGATGAGCATCTGGTACGCCTCAGCCGGCTTCATGTTCATAGGCTCCCTACCCATGGCGCTGGTGGCGGATTACATCGGCTGGCCCATCGCCCTGGCCGGCGGGGCCGTTATCTGCTTTGTATTCACCCTGTGGCTGGCCATCCTGCGGCCAACGTTGCGAAGGCTGGAGATTTAGGGGACTCTAAATAGGGCCTTTCACCCTTGTGCGGTTACTCGTCCTGCTCAATCCCCGGCCGAACCCAAAGCCTGTGCTATATTTTCCCGTATTCGGAACGCCGGCCGGAGGCGTTCCATGACTACTGCCAATAGCCCTGTTCCCCAAGCAGGCCAGACTGGGAACCCTGGGGAGTTCTACGTCTTTCCGGAGCCGCCGAAGAGTCCCGAGGACAGGACGACCAGCTTCGACCAGTTAACCATCACCGGAGCCGCTCACTACCTGGCCGAGCACCTGGCCCAATATATGGGGCACCCGGAAACCACCCTAGTGGCAGGGGATCGCTACCTGGCCCTGGCACCCACCAGGAGCCTGGCCGGGGTCCGGTACCCGGACCTGCTGGTGGCTTTTGGCGTGGACCCGACATTATCCAAGGCCCGGAACGCCTACGTAATCTCCGACCAGGGGAAGCCGCCGGACCTGGTGCTGGAAGTGGCCTCGCCCAGCACCGGCCGGGTGGACGTGGGGGAGAAGCGGGTGGACTATGCCGCCCTGGGAATACAGGAATACTGGCGGTATGACGAGACCGGGGAGCATCACGGGCCGCGATTGGCCGGCGACCGCCTGGTGAACAGCGTGTGCGTGCCAATCCCGATAGAACAGCTGGACGACGGCCTGTTCCAGGGATACAGCGAGGTATTGCATTTGTGCCCGCGGTGGGTAGCAGGTCAACTCCACTGGTTCTTTCCACCGGAGGAGCGGTACGTAACCACGCTCGAAAGTGAGCGGGCCCGGGCCGAGCAGGCACAGGCCCGAGCCGAACAGGCCGAAGCCCGCGTTCGGGAACTGGAGGACAAGCTTCGCCGGCAGTGACGAATCGTCTCCTGGTATCCTGAATCAATCCTCGATAGCACCTAGCTACCCAGCAGCTCCTTCAACTGGGCGTCTATGAAGGCCGTATCCACGGGATTGCGGCCCGGGCCGCCGCCGGTGTGGCCCCAGATGGTCTCAATCACCCGAAGCTCGGCGTTGGGCATCAGGCCCACTTCGATTTCGTTGTCCTCCGGCGGGAAGTACTGGTCGGTGCGCGACGGCATGACGAAGGCTTTGGCCTTGATGGAAGCCAGCGCCTTCTCAAAATTGCCGCCGTACAACGGGTTGTCGCTGATATCTCCGGCCTGCCAGGTGGCAACCATGGCCAGGATGTCGTTGGCGTCCAACTGCAGGTAGCGGCCCTCCCACGCGGTTACCAGGTAATCCTCCAGCGACGAAAAGCCGAGGTCCAGGTACACCTTTGCCCGATAGAAAGCCTGGGACGGCGCCCAGCCGGCATAGACCCGGGCCATGGCCCGCAGTCCCGTCTTGGGCGGCGAGTCGTACCAGCCATTGTTCCAGGCATCGTCGGCCCGCAGTGCGGCCTTCACTCCCTCCAGGAAGACAAAGTTGTGGATTGAAGTGCGGGCAGAACCGCACCAAGGGGCGATGCGTTCCACCATGTCCGGGTGTAGCGCGCCCCAGTGGAAGGACTGCTGCGCCCCCATTGAGAAGCCGCACACCAGCTTTATCTTCTCGACGCCAAACTGCTCCGTAACCAGGCGATGCTGGAAGCTGATGTTGTCGTAGTAGGTAACGGTGGGGAACCGGGCCCGGTCGTAGGGCTCCGGGGTGTTGCTGGGCGACGACGAAATGCCGTTTCCGAAGAGGTTGGGCACGACAATAAAGTAGCGCGAAGGGTCCAGGGCCATGCCCTCCCCGATCATGGGCTCGTTGGCCTCGTGGCGGGAGGAAAAGAAGGTGGGGAAGACGATGACGTTGTCGCGGCTAGAGTTCAATTCCCCGTAGGTCTGGTAGGCAAGGCGGGCGCCCCGCAGGCGGAGGCCGCACTGCAGATCCACATCGCCCAGTTCGAAGATCTTGTAATCGGTCATATCGCTTCCTCCCCTGCTTGAATAGCGGCGGCAAATAGAATAGGCTTGCAGCAATTCTAACAGCGGGAGGTCCATCATGTTGAACAAGGTTCACCACGTTACCTACGCCGTCAACAGCATCGCGGAAATCGCCGATTACATGGAAAGCAAGTTCGACCTGAAACCAGTCCGCACCGACGAGTTCACCGAAAGAGGGTTCAAGGCCGTCCTGTTCCAGGTGGGGGAGACCCTGGTCGATTTCTTCGAGCCCATTCGCGACGACACGGCCCTGGCCCGCCAGTTGCGGGAGACCGGCCCCGGCGTGATGCACGTGGCCTGGGGCGTGGAGGACATTGACGGCGTCTTCAGCGACCTGCAGTCCAAGGGCGCCGAACTGCGGGGCGACGGCCCGGCAGTCAGTCCCTACGGCTACAAAACGGCGAACATCGATCCCGGCAGTTCCCACAACATCCACTTCCAGCTGGCGGAGGGAGAGCACAGCTAGGAGCCGCTCCGAACAACAATCATTTATGCATTTATAGGGCCAAACTTCCCCACCACTTGCGAGGCATAACAATGAAGCAAAGCACCGACCACCTTCTCACCACCCACACGGGCAGTCTGCCCCGGCCGCCGGATATGCTGGGCCTGCTGGTGGAAGAGCAGCAGCGTCGCCTGGCGGAACGGTCCCAGCTGGACGACTCGGTCCGCGCCGCCGTGCGGGACGTGTTCAATCAGCAGGTGGAGACGGGGCTGGACGTGGTGAACGACGGCGAGCAGGGGCGGGTGGACTACACCGTCTACGTCAAGGACCGGCTCACGGGCTACGAGGGTGAGAACGTGCCCCTTGGCGGCATGACCGACGACGTGGAGTTCCCCGAACTGGCCGAACTGCTCAAGCCCTTTGCTTCTCCCTTCCAGGTGCGGCCCACCTGCACCGGTCCCATCGACTGGATGGACTGGCCGGCGGTGGAGGCGGACATTGCAAACCTGCGGGCCGCTTCCGCCGGTTCCAACGCGGGGGAAGTGTTTATGACTTCGCCGTCCCCGGGCCAGATTGCCCGGTTCCTGCATAACGAGTACTACCCCACCGACGAGGCGTACATCTACGCCCTGGCGGGGGTTATGAAGCGGCAGTATGACGCTATCGTGGATGCGGGCTTCCTGCTGCAACTGGACTGCCCGGACCTTGCTTTGGGCCGCCACCAGATTTTCTCCCACCTGACCCTGGAAGAGTTTCGCGCCGTGGCCCGGATGCACGTGGAAGCGCTGAACTTCGCGGTGGCCGACATTCCCGCCGACCGTATGCGGATGCACATCTGCTGGGGCAGCACCCTGGGCCCCCACCACACCGACGTGCCCATCGCGGACGTCATGGACATCGTCCTTACGGCCAAGCCCTGCGCCGTGGCCTTCCCCGGCGCCAACCCCCGACACGAACACGAGTGGAAGGTATGGCGGGACACCATCAAGCTTCCCGAGGGCAAGATAATCATTCCCGGCGTCATCGACTCTACGTCCAACTTCGTGGAACACCCCGAGGTA
This sequence comes from Dehalococcoidia bacterium, assembly GCA_964291565.2. Taxonomy (GTDB): domain Bacteria; phylum Chloroflexota; class Dehalococcoidia; order Lucifugimonadales; family UBA3495; genus Bin22. The sequence continues at coordinate 1,503,603 of OZ219949.1, read as the reverse complement.
GTCTGCGACCGCCTGGTGCGCTACGCCGGGGTTGTCGGCAAGGAGAACATGATCGCCGGGGTGGACTGCGGGTTCGGCACCTTTGCCGGCCGCCTGCAGGTGGACTCAAAAATCGTGTGGATGAAGCTGGCGTCCCTGGTGGAGGGGGCACGGATGGCTTCGGAGCAGTTGTGGGCGTAAAAGCCTTTCAGCCCCAGCGTTGCGAGCACGAGGAAGGGAACCGTGCAGTATTGGCGCGCTACTGCTCTGCTATAATTTTGTCCACAATACTCCATACCCGCCCCGGGCGAGGTTCGCTATGACCAGCAAGGCCAAGCCAATTGTCCACCCGAAACTCACCTCGCTGCCGGACCCGCCGGAAGAAGACCGCATGCAGCAATATCCCCATTTCACCAGGGCTTCAGTGCTCCTGAACGCCTACTTTCGCCACGCCCTGGGGCGAAACGACGTTCTCGTGAACGGGGACGGCTACCTTTGCCGCCGGGCCAGTGAGGCCCGCAGTTCCCCCCGTCCCGACGTACTGGTGGCAGTGGGCCTGCCCTTCGAACCGGACTTCATCACGGAGGCTAACGGCTACACGATAGAGGAAATCGGGCAACCCCCGGACTTTGTGCTGGAGGTGGCATCATCCACCACGGGCAGGCGGGACTATACGGTGAAACGGGACATCTACGCCGGCCTGGAAGTGCGGGAATACTGGCGGTTTGACCATACCGGGGGCAGATACCACGACGCGGCCCTAGCGGGCGACGCGCTGGTGGACGGGCAGTACCAACCCATCCACGTTGAGGAAGGGGATGACGGGATACACCGGGGCTACAGCCAGGCGCTGGGGCTGGAACTGCACTGGGTGGAGAGACGGTTGAAGTTCTTTGACCGGGCATCGGGGGAATACCTGCCCGACATGGAAGAGTCGTGGGCCCAACGGGATGCCGCCCAAGCCCAGCTACAGCAGGCGGAGGCGGAGCGCGACGAGGCCCTGAACCGGGCCCGGGAATTGGAGGAGGAACTGCGCCGGTTGAGGGGGCAGTAGTCCTGATTACACTATTCGGAAAGATCTGGTCCGGTAACTTTGCTCCCAAGCCTGGGGCGGTGCCTTGTCACCGCTATCCCGGTAGCTTTCGCCCACCGCCGGTAGTATGATACCGCCATCAACCAACTTACCCCTGAACCTTCCAACCCGTATCTGATAGATAAGGAGGCAAGGCAATGGCAGACAAGATGACCATGCTGGTGGGCACCGTGGGCCAGGGAATCATCCGCAGCGGCGACGGGGGCGAAAGCTGGCAGCGGGTGGGCATTAACCAGGGCCTCCACTCCGACGCCCTGGTGCGCTGCGTAGTCAACCACCCCGGGCAGCCCGAGGTGCTCTTCTCCGGCACTGACAAGGGCCTGTACCGCAGCGAGGACGCCGGCATGTCCTGGAAGCTGGTGGAATCGCCCCTGAGCGACTACTGCGTCTGGGCCGTAGCCATAGACGAGTCGGACCCGCAGACCATGTACGCCGGTACCGGCACGCCCGATCCGGCCACCATATTCCGCTCCAGCGACGGCGGCAAGACCTGGGAGAAGCGACCGGTGGAAGTGGCCGAGACCTGCCCCGCCGTGGGCATCCCCCGGGTTACGGGGATGGCCATTGACCCGGAGAACCGCCAGGATATCTGGGTGGGCTTCGAGGTGGACGGGGTGCGCCGCAGCACCGACGGCGGCGATTCCTGGGAGAAGGTCAACCACGGCTCCATCCCCAACCTGGACATTCATAACGTGGCCGTGGCCGGCGGGCCGCCCAAGACGGTGGTGGTGCTGGTCAACGATGACGTCTACACCAGTCCCGACGGCGACAACTGGACGTCCCTGAACGTTAAACAGAACTTCCCCTACGGCTACCCCCGGGGCGTCAAGGTTCAGCCCAACGACCCGCAGACCATCTTCCTGACCGTGGGCGACACCACGCCGGGCCGGGTGGGCGCCGTAATGCGGTCGAAGGACACGGGCAAGACCTGGGAGCAGCTTCCCCTGCCGGTGGACCCCAACACCGCCATGTGGGTGGTCAACATTCAGCCCTTCGACCCCAAGGTGGTACTGGCCGGCAGCCGCTACGGGTACATGTACCGCAGCGACGACGGTGGCGATTCCTGGGAGAAGCTGTGGCGCGAGTTCAGCGAAATTTCGTCCATAACCTGGATACCCGCCTAACTTTGCCCGCGATGCGGTAATTCAAACATGGATGGACAGGATTAACAGGATTTTTCGGCTTCTCCCTATCCTGTTGGCGCTGTCCATCCATTTTCATTATCAAAAGGTAATTAACCAATGAAGTTTGCGTTCTTCTCCCACGTCCCCTGGCCCGAGGGTACCGAGCCCCAGCAGTTGATCGAGGAAATTACGGAGCAGGTGCAGTACGCCGAGGAACTGGGGTTCGTCAGCGCCTGGCTGGCCGAGCACCACTTCACCCGCTACAGCATGGTGCCGTCGTCCCTGATCCTGGCCACCCACATCGCATCCCGCACTACCAAGATTCGAGTGGGAACCGCCGTGCTGGTGTCGCCTTTGCACAACCCCATGCGGCTGGCCGAGGATGGAGCCATGCTGGACCTGATCAGCAACGGGCGCCTGGACGTGGGCTTTGGCCGGGGTTCCGGCGGTTACGAATACACCGGCTACGGGCTGGACCCGGCGGAGAGCGCGGGCAGGTTCCAGGACTCAATAAATATAATCCAGGGCCTGTGGACCACTCCCGGCTTCAGCTACGAAAGCCCTTACAACAAGCTGGAGGACATCAATCTGGTCCCCCCACCCTTGCAGAAGCCCCACCCACCCATCTACATCGCGGCCACCCGCACCCAGGCCACCCTGGACTTCCTGGTGAACACCGGCCATAACCTGTGCATCGCCGTGGTGCAGGACACGGCGATGGCCCTGGACCTGTGCCACCGCTTCGTGGAGCAGGCAGCGGCAGCGGGCAACAACCGACCCATGTCGGAAATTCCCTTCTTCCGCTACTTTTACGTGGCGGAAACGGAGGAGGAGGTACTGCGGGATACGGAGGACCGCATCAACTGGGTGGCGGACATCATGCAGTGGCGCCGCTTCATCCCCACCGGGAGCGAGGTGTACCGTCGCATGGACGACTGGCGGCGGGAGCGCACCGAACTGCCCGACAGCTACGAGTACCTGGCAGCCAACCGGGCCATCATCGGCACGCCCGACCAGTGCGTGGCCCAGATAAAGGAACTACAGGCCCACGGCATCGACTATTTCGGGTGCAACTTCGACTTCGGAGGCATGGGACGGGAGAAGGTGCTGCGCTCCATGAAACTGTTCAGCGAGGAGGTGATGCCGAGGCTGGGGTAGTGGTTGCAAGGGCCAGATAATGCCCAAAGTCAGGGAAGCCATAAGGCTTATGGAAAGAGATGGCTGGCTCCATGTCAGAACTACTGGCAGCCACCGAGTTTATCATCACCCGGATAAACCTGGAAGAGTAGTGATAGCCGGCCGTCCCGGCAAAGACTTGCCCACGGGTACCTGGCAAAGTATCCTGAAACAAGCTGGTCTTAACTCCAGGGGTTAGTCATGCAATACAGCTACGTTATAGAAAAGTCCGACAACGGTTACGCTGCCTATGTACCAGATTTACCCGGATGCATAGCCGCCGGGGACACTCGAGAGGAAACGGAAGGCCTAATTCGGCAGGGAATCATATATTACTTACAATCTCTCAAGGAAAGTGGAGAACCCGTTCCGGAACCTCAAGCCTCCACCGGTTTGGTTGAAGTATAAGTAACCTGACCCTCTGAATACGTCAACGAGGTTTTTTGCCAAGGCCCAAGGTCCGACTATCTTTGCTTGAGTTCTCGGAAATGGCACTTTCCGTCCACTGACACCCCGTCCTTGTCCCCTTTACCCCCTTATGCTACGCTAACCCGACTATGGCAAATGTACGGAACAACCGGGTAGTCGTCGCCATGAGCGGGGGCGTAGATTCGTCGGTGGCGGCCTTGCTGCTGCAGCGGCAGGGGTACGACGTGGTCGGCGTTACCATGAAGCTTTACAGCCTGGACCAGGCCGACCTGCCCGACTACTACCGGGGCTGCTGCACCGTGGACGACGTGGAGGACGCCCGAATCGTCTGCCACCGGCTGGGCATACCGCACTACGTCCTGAACGTGCAGCGGGAGTTCCAGGACCACGTCATTGATTACTTCTGCTCGGAGTACCAGCAGGGGCGCACCCCCCATCCCTGCATCGCCTGCAACGACAAGATCAAGTTCAACTTCCTGGCCACCCGCGCTTCCATCCTGGACGCAAAGTACGTTGCCACCGGCCATTACGCCCGTATCGAGCATGAGTCCTGCGGCTTTTCCCTGAAGAAGGGCCTGGACGCCGCCAAGGACCAGTCCTACGTCCTGTTCGGCATGGGGCAGGATGAACTGGGCCGCACTCTAATGCCCGTGGGCAGCTACTCCAAGGAGGCCATCCGGCAACTGGCCCTGGAGGCCGATTTCCCCAACGCCGAAAAGCCGGACAGCCAGGACATCTGCTTCATTCCCTTTGGGGACTACAAGGCCTTCCTGGAAGAGCGGATTACCACCACCGGCGGCGACATCGTTGACCAGGAGGGCAACGTGCTCGCCCAGCACAAAGGCATCGAGTTCTTCACCGTGGGCCAGCGGCGGGGCCTGGGCATTACCGGCGCCGAACCCCTGTACGTGCTGCGGGTTGAGCCAGAAACCAACCGCGTGGTGGTGGGGCCGGAACAGGCTCTGTACCAGGACAGTATGACCGTTTCCCGGGTGAATTACGTGGCCGGAACTCCACCGGCAGAACCCATGCCGGTCAAGGTAAAGATTCGGTACAAGTTCGAGGAGGCGCCGGCGGTGCTGCACCCCCAGCCCGCAGGGGCCCAGGTTTGCTTCGAGAATCCGCAACGGGCCATCACCCCGGGCCAGGCGGCGGTCTTCTACCAGGGCGATACCGTGCTGGGTGGTGGATTTATTGACTGATTCAGGCCCCGGTTGGATACCAGCTGCCACGCTGTGGGCGCGCCGTGCCTGACCTGGCCCACGAACGCCGCCTTCACCGGCAGGGTCTGCGGGTGGTGGCCGGAGTGGACGAGGCGGGGCGGGGGCCGCTGGCCGGGCCGGTGGTGGCCGCCGCGGTGGCGCTGCCGTCGGGCCTGACAGGCGAGGAAGCGTGGCTGGAAAAGCTGGACGACAGCAAGCGCCTGTCGTCCAGGCAACGGGAGGCGGCTTTCGACTTGATTCACGAGCATGCGCTGGCCGTGTCGGTGGTGGAAGAATCCCCGGAGGAGATAGACCGCATTGGCATTGGTCGGGCAGTTATCCGGGCCATGCTGCGGGCCGTTGAAGGATTGACGGTCGCCCCGCAGCACCTGTTGCTGGACTACGTGCCCATCCGGGAGTGTCCCTACCCCTACGAGACCCTGGTCAAGGGAGACGGGCGCAGTTACTCCATAGCCGCCGCGTCAATAGTAGCCAAGGTAACCCGGGACAGGGTTATGGAGCGGGCGGACGACCTGTACCCCGGTTACGGCTTTGCCCGCCACAAGGGCTATGGCACCGCCCTGCACCGGGAGCGGCTGGCCAGCCTGGGGCCATGTCCCCTGCACCGCCGCTCCTTTGCGCCGCTGCGGCAAGCGATGCTGGCGATGGGAGACGACTGAAATGTCAATGTCGCGGGTACGTCTGGGCAAACGCGGCGAGGAACTGGCTTCCGGCTTTCTGCGGGATGCAGGTTGCGGCATCCTGGATTCCAACTACCGCTGTCCCTGGGGCGAAATCGACCTGGTGGCCCGGGACGGCGAGGAACTGGCCTTCGTGGAAGTCCGCACCCGCCGCACCGGGTCCTTTGGCACGCCCCAGGAGTCCATCACCCGCCGGAAGGCCGACCACCTGGTGGCCGCCGCCCAGCACTACCTGCAAGACAATGTCCCCGAAAACGACAGCGAGGATATCCCCTGGCGCATCGACCTGGTCTGTATAAGCCTGACTGACGGGGAAGCTACCCCCCAAATCGACCACATCAAGTACGCCGTCCAGGGCTGACGGCCGGGCTACCCCAAATCAAGGCGGTTACCCCAAGCCGCAATCTCCACCCAGGCACAGCCGGCACGAAGGGTTCCGCCGCAAGGGCGCAGTGATATGAAGGCTTCTTACTTCGGTTGCATGGGTTACCTGGAGCGGGAGAAGTTCCCCGCCGGCTGGCCGGTCCCACCGGCCTTTTATGACCCCGACGTGGCCATGCAGTCCTACCGCGACGGCATGGCCGAGTGCCGCCTGGCCGAGGAGGTGGGTTTCGACTGGGTGAGCCTCTCGGAGCATCACTATTCGGGCAACCGCACCACGCCCAACCCGTCCGTTATGGCCGCGGCGGTGGCCCAGCAGTGCCAGCGAGTAAGAATTGCCCTGCTGGGCCAGCTACTGCCCATCCTGAACCCGGTGCGGGCCGCCGAGGAAATCGGTATGCTGGACAACCTGACCGAGGGTCGGCTGGTGGTGGCCTTTATGCGCGGCACCCTGAGCGAGGATCAGGTTTACGACCTGAACCCCAACGAGGGGCGAGACAAGCTGCTGGAGGGGATGGACCTGGTGCTGCGGGCATTGACCGAACCCCAGCCCTTCTCCTGGGAGGGGCGTTACTACAATTACCGGACTGTATCCGTGTGGCCCAAACCGGTGCAGCGGCCCATGCCTCCGGCCATCGTGGCCACCCGCAGCGAGGATACCATCAAGTACGCAGCGGACAATCACCTGGGCCTGGGCATTGCCTATGCCAGCGTGGATGCCGCCGCCGACCTGGTCGAGAAATACCGGGGCTGGTGCGAGGAGGCTGGCTGGGAGCCTTCCCCCGACGACATAGTTTATCGCGGCGGCATTTGCCTGGCGGAGACCGACGCAGAAGCCGAGGACTTCCTGAACAGCCTTCACGCCCGGGGCGCCGAACGGGGATTGTCCATCAGTTCCTCACTGGCCCGGGCGGTGCTGGCGGCCCGCAGCGGCGCCAGGTACGACTCCCGGGCCGACAGCGACCCGCCAGCGTCGGCGGCCCGTCCACCCCGGGCCCAGCTAAACTTCGTGGGCGGACCCGACGCGGTGGCCGGGCAGATTGAGGAACTGCACCACCGCTGCGGCGTGGGCGTGGTGGACCTGGCCTTCCAGCAGCCCGGCATGTCCCACGAAGGTGTGATGGAACAGGTGGAACTCTTCGGGCGTCGGGTGCTGCCCCGGATGAAGGAATTGGGCCAAACGTAAGAAACCGTCTCAAAATCCCCTCCCCCTTAATGAGTGAGGGTTAGGGTGGGGGGTGAAGAGTATCCCCACCATCGGCCGGCAATATTAGTGAACATTCGTCCACCAGAGGCGGATTCGTGGATAGAAAAGAGAGGAGACATGGCTGACAAGATACGGCTGGGTATTATCGGCGCCAACATACACCGGGGCTGGGCGCCCCGCGCCCACCTGCCGGCGGTGGTGGCCAGCCCGGAGTTTGAGCTGACCGGCGTCTGCACCACCCGCATGGAAAGCGCGGAAGAATCGCAGCAGGCTTTCGGGGCGAAGTATGCCTTTGACGATTACCTCAAGATGCTGGAACATCCGGAAATCGACGCGGTGGTGGTCTGCCTGCGGGTGCCCAACCACTACGAACCTACCATGGCGGCCCTGAACGCCGGAAAGCACGTCTATACCGAGTGGCCCCTGGGCCGCACCACTGCCGAGGCCGAGGAAATGGCGGCCCTGGCCCGGTCCCAGGGAGTCCGAAACATGGTGGGGCTCCAGGCCCGGGGCAACCCGGCCATGCTTTATCTGAAAGACCTGGTGGCCGACAGCTATGTGGGCGATGTCCTGTCCTGCAGCGTAGCACGCATATCGGACGGAGGGCTGCGGCGCACGTCGGACCGCACCTGGCAGCGGGAACGGGACCTGGGAGCCAACACCCTGACCATCACCAACGGCCATACGATAGACGCCCTGCGCTTCGTGGTGGGCGACTTCAGCCACGTTTCGGCGGTGGTCAGCACCCAGGTAAACCAGTGGTATGAGACGGACACCGAGCAGTACGTGGAGGTTACAGCGCCGGACAACATCCTGGTCAGCGGCCGGCTGGAAACGGGCGGAGTGGCATCGGCGCACGTGGCCAGCAACCCCTGGGCCGGCAGTGGCTATCGCATGGAAATCTACGGCAGCGAGGGAACCCTGATCGCATCTTCCGACGAGTCGCCCAACCACGTCGGTACCCGGGTGCAGGGCGTAAGGGGCGGCAACAACCTGGAGGACCTGCCCGTTCCGGCAAGCTACACCTGGGTGCTGGAAAGCATGCCCCTGGGCGCGCCCTACAACGTGGGCCAGATGTACTACCAGTTCGGCGAAAGCATCCGGGCGGGCCAAGGCGGCCAGCCCGACTTTGCCGAGGCGGTACGCCTGCACAAGTTCATTGACCGCATCCAAGAAGCGTCGGACACGGGAGCGGAGGTGGCGGTTTAGGGTAGATCGGACACGTTGACGACATAGAATTCTATTCAGGTGGTCTTGCCATCCCGCCAGGGCAGACACACAGGTCTGCCCCTACCAAGTTACCTACCAAACCACCAATTTGACACGCTGCTCGCCCACAACCATAAGCCCGGGCCGGTTGGCTGCCGGGGTTACCACTCAAACCCCAGGTTGGCGTAGCGGACGAAGACGGTGCCGAAGGGCGCGCCCAGGGGGCCGTTTATGGCCAGGACGGCTATGGTGTGCTGGTCTCCGGGCTGGGCACTCTGGGTAACCAGCGTCCGCTGGGGCGTGTTGAACCCCTGCACGGTGCCCCGGTCGCGGTTGCACTCCCCGTCAATCCAGATTTCCCCGTAGTCGTCCACGCAGGTCTCGAACTGCACCCGCATCCCGGCAGTGGGGTGGCCGTCCACCGTTTCGGGAATGGTGATCTTCGTCCGGTACCAGGCGAAAGTGAATCCGGTCGACTGGCGCAGGGGCAGGTCGGTGATGACTTCCCAGCCGGAGTCGTCATAGTCCGCCAGGCGGGCCGGGCTTGGCTCACCCGTCTCAAATACCAGACCCCCGTTCTCCTCGCCGGGGACATAGCCTACCGCGACCCGCCATGTTGCGCCGGTGGCAGCCCGCCCCGATTCCTCACCCAGGTTAACAGTAACTCGTGGCATTTCTACCCTCCTCGTTTCCTTTGTCCACGAATATACACTAATGTTCACCAGTGGGGTGCATTTCTGCATTCCTGCCCCTGCACTCCCTCCGGCAAGCATAGCTGGAGGAAACAGACACCGGCATCCACGCAGATGCGGCGTCTACTTGAAGATCAATGCCGGCCGATGAACTCCAGCACCAGGCCGTTCCAGACATGGGGACGTTCCCAGAAACCGGCGTGGCCGGCGTCGGGCAGGGACACGAAGCGGCTGGTGGGAATGTGGTCGGACAGCAGCCGCATCAGCGCCGGCGGGGAAAGCAGGTCGGCATCTCCCGATAGCACCATCACCGGAATCTGGATTGCAGCCAGGCGCCGGTAGGTAATGGGTTCGCGCAGGGGCTGGGCCGGCAAGGGGCCATAGGGACGGCTCCCTTCCTGGATTTCCAGCCAACGGGCCGCGCCCTCCGGGTCCCTGCCCCGGTAGGATGGCCCCAGTTCCCGCAAGTCCTCGGGCAGGTCCTGGATTTGCTGGGGGCGAATCCGGCGCTGCAGCTCCAGGTACTCGTCATCCTGCACTCCGCCGATGGTGTTGGCCGCCACCAAGCTGCGCACCCGTTCGGTATGGGTGAGCGCGTAGTCCAGGGCGGGAATGGCCCCGGCGGCGGTGCCCACCAGGTGTACCCGGTCCAGGCCCAGGGCATCCAGCAGGGAGTGGAGGTCGTCTCCGGCAAAACCGGGCTGCGGCCCCGAGTCCGTGGGACGGGAGCGGCCCCAGGTGCGGCGGTCGTAGGAAATGCACCGGTACCCGGCGGCGATAAAGGCGGGCAACTGGTGTACCCAGCATTCCGTTGTGCCAGTGGCGGCGTGGAGGAGGACTACGGGAGTGCCAGGGTCTCCCGAATCTTCGTACCAGAGGTCAACGCCGGGGAGGGAAAGGTAGGGCATGGGGATTATTCTCCTCTATGGTGGGCGTGTGGAGTTGCTTCGATAACAGTTGGACGTCATTCAAAGGGTACGACTCCTTAAGGGATCAGAACTATTGCTTCAGCCATTAAGTGCGTATGTGTCCCTCTCAAAACCGGCGGGAAAGGCCGCCCCGACCCGGGTGGAATGTTATCATACATCCACGAAAATCCCGGCCCCGAAAATCTGACTTGAAAACCAACGGAGGTATCCCCATGGCAGAGCGAGTACCCATAGTTCCCGACGGCCTGGCCGCCAGCCCCGCCTTCTCCCCGGGCGTGCGGGTGGGCGAGTTGCTGTTCGTGTCGGGCCAGATAGCCCAGGGGGCCGACGGCCAGCTGGTAGGCGGCAGCGACTGCGCCGCCCAGACCCGCCAGGTAATGGCCCGCATCCGCACCATCGTCGAGGCGGCGGGGGCCACCATGCAGGACGTGGTCAAGATTACCACCTTCCTGGTGAACCTGGACGACTACCCCGGGTTCAGCGCGGTGCGCTCGGAGACCTTCCCCGAGAACCCACCGGCCAGTTCCACCGTGGTGGTGGCCGCCCTGGTGCGCCCCGAGTTCCTGGTGGAAGTGGAGGCGGTGGTGCATATACCGAGTTAACCTGCCTTGCTCTATGCATCCGCGGAGAGAGATCTTGGTACCGATTGGACACGACTGGGAGGTTCATATACGATTGCCCTGTTGGTTGGCTGACTTGGCTGTTGGACAACAATTGAATCAGGTATGAGATTGCCCGACGCCCTAACGCCGTTGTTGTAAGCTCGTGGGTGAATTGTTGATAACGGACTTATTGAAGTCTCTGACAGCGTAATATCAAAGTGACGAGCAGGCACAGGCGAACACTGGAGAGAATTTTCACCCGCCCCACACCGGCCAGCATCCGGTGGGCTGAGGTCGAAGCATTGATGGGGGCTTTGGGAGTGGAAATAACCGATAGGGCCGGTTCAAGGGTAAGACTGAGCCGGGGCGCAGTCAGCCTGGTTGTCCATCGTCCACATCCCGGGTCTGAAGTGGGGCGGCCCGCCATTCGGGCTATCGCCGATTTCCTGGCCCGTATCGGAGTTACCCTGTAATGGAATACAAGGGCTACGTTGCAGCCATTTCCTATGACGATGCGACCGATATGCTTCATGGCCGCATCGTCAATAGCGGCAGTTACTCGATAGTAACCTTCGCGGCATCGGACGTGGCAGGGCTTAAGCGAGAGTTCGAGATTTCTGTTGACGAATACCTGGCCGGGTGCCATGAGGACGGCGTTGACCCCGTTAAGCCCTACTCCGGCGACCTTTCCCTTCACCTAGGGTCAAAGCTGCATCATAGAATTACGCTCCTGGCGATGGAAGAGGAAATGACTCCGCAAGAGTGGGCTAAACAGGCTATCGAGGAAAAAGTTTGGAAACTAGCGAATCCGGGCAAGGAAGTGAAGAAATGAAACTGGCCAGATTCAGCGTGGGCCCCTGGGAAAGCTATGGGCTGGTTGAGGGCGACACGGTGCGCGTGATCCAGGGCAGCATCTTCGGGGAACACACCGTTACCGACGCCGTATATCCGCTCAACCAGGTGAAGCTGCTGCCACCCACCGTGCCTACCTCCTACTGGGCAGTGGGCCTCAACTACGCCGCCCACATCGCCCACCAAGAAGAGGCCCTGGACACCGAGCGCATCCAGCGGGACTCTTCAGTCTTTCGTCCCTGGCAAAAGGGGGCCAACTGCATCATCGGCCCCGGAGAGAACATCGTCCTGCCGGCGGAGTCGGACTACGTCCACTACGAAGGCGAACTCCTCATCGTCATCGGCAAGCCCTGCCGCCGGGTGTCGGTGGAGGACGCCCCCAACTTCATCCTGGGCTACTCCATCGCCAACGACGTCAGCGGCGAGGGGTCCTGGTCCGCCGACCTGTCCAACTGGCGGCGGAAGATGTGCGACACCTTCGGCCCCGTGGGCCCCTGGATTGAGACCGACGTTGACCCCCACAACCTGGAGATCATCACCCGCCTTAACGGGCAGGAACACGACCGGGGCAGCACCTCGGGCATGATCTACGACTGTTACTACACGGTCAGCGGCATCAGCCAGTTCGTAACCCTTCGCCCCGGCGACATCATCCTCACCGGCGCCCCAGGCTCGGTGGAGCAGTTAAGCCCTGGCGACGTGGTGGAGATAGAGATTCCTGGGATAGGAACGCTGAGCAACCCGGTGGTGGCGGAGGGGGAGTAGGGGAACTTCTCAATCTTCCCCCTCGTATGAACAAAAGCCCGAGGTAGAGACTCCCGCCTCGGGCTTCTTTTAGTTCGGGTATAGGGTCGTCCAAGACTTTTCCGCGGTTTCTGTTTGACGCCTTATTTGACGGGCTATTTGGCGCCAGGAAAACCGGGTTTTAGCCGGAAATTCAAATACGTAATCGAGGAAACCGCAAGAAAAGTCTTCTCTTTTTGTCCCTTATTTGGCACGTTATTTGACAGCTTGCTTGGCATTGTTTGGCTTCATGGCATGATATTCCTTGCACCAAGAATAACCCCGCTCACCACGGAGAGGGGGAGCGGGGTAAAGGGTTCGAGTTCAAACGGGGTTATTGCGCTGCGTTCCACAGTTGCCAGAAACCGTCGCCACCCAGCGTACACTCCACCAATTCGTCGAGCTGGCGGCGGGTCAGCTTGAGCCGCCTGGCAGTGTCGGCAACCACATAGTCGCGTAATTGTCCACGCGCCGAAAGCGAGAACTTGGCAGCGCGGAACTCACCATCGCCAGGAATATCTACAAAAAAGATCACATGGTGGGAACGCCTATCTTCCTGTGCCCCCAATTTTCTTCTGAGGGCTCTTTGTAGGTCTCCCACATCCATGCTTATTCGGCATCTTTGCGACGAACCAACTCGCGGAGCGCTTTCAATTCCGTGGCAGCAGATTCGGAAAGTCCGTTCTCACGGGATTGCAGCGCACCCAGATAATCGCTCATCGATGTAAGAAGATCATAGACAGCTTCCCTTAAGTTGCTGCCGATCCCATACTCTCCGTCCGCAAGGCGGGCCAAGGCCACAATCTCCTGTTCGGAAGTTTGCACTTCGATTCTCAGGTTCCGGGCCAATTCCCACGAATCGTCCCAGGAATAGCCGGCCGGAAGCAGGCACTCGGTAGGCAAGTCCGATGAGTCGGCATACACGTCAATATGTTCAATCACTTACGTTTGGCCTAAACTCCCCGTCTAACCCAGGCTACCTATAGCACATAGGCGTCATACGCTTCAATTGTTGCATAGCCAAATCCGCCCCTTCCTTATTTCACCCCTTTAACGCTATACTGTTCCCAGGCTTGGCGCCGCTGCTGCCGGCGCCAAGCCGCAATTTTGTATGTCAAATCGTTGGCTCCGGTCAACCGGTTGCGGGAGGACTCCCTTGGAATTCAATATTGCAGTGCTCAGCGGCGACGGCATTGGGCCCGAGGTTACCGCCGAAGGGGTCAAGGCCCTGGAGGCCGTGGGCCGCGCCTTCGGCCACACCTTTAACCTGAAATACGGCGACGTGGGCGGCATTTCCATTGACCGGCACGGCGTCCCCCTGACCCCGGAGGTGCAGGACCTGGCCGGTTCCGCCGACGCCGTCCTCTTCGGCGCGGTGGGCGGCCCCAAGTGGGATGACCCGTCGGCGTCGGTACGGCCCGAAGACGGCCTGCTCCAGCTTCGCGCCCACCTGGGCGTCTTCGCCAACATCCGCCCCGTCAAGGTGTACCCCAACCTGGTGGAGTCCAGCGTCCTCAAGCCCGAGGTGCTGGAGGGGGTGGACATGGTGGTGGTAAGGGAACTGACCGGCGGCCTCTACTACGCCGAGCCCAAGGGCCGCCACGAGACGCCCCAGGGCTGGACCGGCGTGGACACCATGCGCTACAGCGAGGCCGAGATTGAGCGAGTGCTTCGGGTGGGCTTCGAGCTGGCCCGGGGCCGCCGCAACAGGCTGGCCTCCATCGACAAGGCCAATGTCCTGGAATGTTCCCGCCTGTGGCGGATGATAGCCACCCGCCTGGGCGAAGAGTACCCGGACGTGGAACTGGAACACGTGCTGGTGGACGCCTGCGCCATGCAGCTGGTGCAGCGACCCTCCCGCTTCGACGTGATTGTGGCCGAGAACACCTTTGGCGACATTCTCACCGACGAGGCGGCGGTGCTGTCCGCCTCCATGGGGCTGCTGCCCTCGGCCAGCCTGGCCGACGTGCCCGTTGAGGGCAGGAAGATTCCCGGCTTCTACGAGCCCATCCACGGCACCGCGCCGGATATCGCCGGCCAGGGCATCGCCAATCCCGTGGCCTCCACCCTCAGCGTGGCCATGATGCTGCGCTACTCCCTGGGCCTGACCGAGGAGGCGGCCAGCGTGGAGCGGGCAGTGGACCAGGCGCTGGACGCCGGCCACCGCACCCCGGACATCGCCGTGGAGGGCACCCACCGGGTAAGCACCACGGAAATGGGAGACCTGGTTGCTGATGCAATTACGAACTAGGAATTAACAATTACGAACTGTTCCGGACCTACTGGGACGACAACTTGGTCCAACTCGTAATGCTCATTCGTAGTTCGTAATTGTTAATTCCTGACTTTAAGGAGAACCATGCCTTTCGTTCCCCACGAGGTCGACTTCATAATCTCGGTACCCGTATTTCTGGCCAGCGCGATCGCTGTTGTATTCCTGGGAGTGCAGCTGGCCAAGTACGGCGACGCCCTGGCGACCCTCACCGGCTGGGGAAGGCTATTCGTGGGCAGCATCCTGGTGGCGCTGGCCACCTCCCTGCCTGAACTGTCCCACAACTTCACCGCCGTCCGAATTGGCGAACCGGAACTGGCATTGGGCGACGTCCTGGGATCGAACATCGTGAACATCCTGGTCCTGGCCGTGGTGGCGCTGCTCTTTGGGGGGCAGCGCTTTCTGCGACAGGTGGCGCCGGAGCAGGGTTACCTCATCGTGCTGGCCGCCATTCTGACCGGCCTGGCGGTAGCGCTGGCCGCCTGGCACAGGTTGGCGCCCGGGCCTCTCACCGAGGCCAATTTATGGCAAATTGGCTTTTCCTCTATTTTCCTGCTGGTGGTCTATGTGATCGGTATGCGCATTGTTTACCGGCATCCTGCGGTGTCGCAGGAAGAGGACGAAGGCGATGTGGGAATTTCCCTGAGGCGAGCCTGGAGCCTGTTCGGAATAGTTTCCCTGGGAGTGGTCGTATCGGGCATTTTCCTGGCTCAAAGCGCGGCCTGGATTGCGGAAGCCTCCGGCGTTTCTTCGGGAATTGTGGGCATCCTGGCGGTGTCCATCGTCACCAGCATGCCGGAGGTCTCGGCAACCATCGGCGCGGCGCGGCTGGGAGCGGCAGACCTGGCCGTGGCCGGCATTTACGGAAGCTGCGTATTCAACATAACCATCCTGGCCTATTCCGACTTTTTCCTCCGCAGCGGTGTTATTCTGAATGTTGCGGAACCGGCGCATTTCGTAGCCGGCGGCATCGCGGTGGGCCTGATTCTGTTTGGCGGACTGCTCATTTGGGGGCGCCACCGTTTCTCCCAGCCCGTGATCGTGACGGGGCTGGCGTTGATAGCGGTGGTGTACCTGCTGGGAGCGGTCCAGGTGGCGCTGCTGGGGGCGCCGGAGTGACGGCCCTTAATTCACGAATGGGTACGATGTCGGCGCACTGAAGGGCAGCGGATTCTACCCGAAATAGGGCGAAGACATGCAGTTGATACTCGTCAGGCATGGCGAGACCGATGCCAACCGCCAGGGAATACTCATGGGCAGCATCGGCGGTCCGTCTCTAAACGACACAGGAAGGGCACAGGCCGCTGAAATCGGCGAGGCCCTGAAGGCGGAACCAATCGTCCACCTGTACACCAGTCCGGCGTGGCGGGCCAGGGAGACGGCCGAAATCATCTGCCAGGTTATTGAAGCCCCGTTCTCCGAGGTACACGATCTTTGCGAGATCAACGTAGGGCGCCTGGAGGGGCTTACGCAGGCAGAAGTATGGGAGAATTTCGGGGCCCACTCGCTGGAATGGGAAAAGGACCCGGCCACTACCAGGCATCCCGGCGGCGAAACGATGGAAGAACTGCAGACCAGGGCCTGGAACGTCGTTCAGGAACTATTAGCGAAACACTCCGACGAAACCGTGGTGGTGGTCAGCCACCTTTTCGCTATCCTGGCCATCGTGACGAAGGTGCTGGAAATGCCCCTGGGGCTCTTTCGCCGCATCCGCCTGGAACCTGGCGCAATGGCCAGAATCGAAATGGGGACCGGCAGCCCCCAGGTGGCGTCCACCAACGAGACCTGGCATCTTCGCACCCGCGGCCGAGACGCATGGCGAACCGTCAACAGCCCGGACGAAGTCGGTTGACGTCCCTTCCAACCTGCCATAGACTTGGCCCCACCTGACCAGTTCCATACGGGGGGCCGCCCATGACCAGACCAGCCACCGCCGCCGATTTTGTATCTTCCGTCAAACGCCCTGCCGACTTTGACGCCTTCTGGGACGACATCCTGGCCCGCACCGCCGCCATACCCCTGGACGCCGAGGCGGTGTTCGACCCGCTGCGTTCCACTCCCCAGGTGGACGTGTACGCGGTCCACTACACCAGCCTGGACCGCGTCCGTATTGCGGGGTGGTACGCCCGCCCCGCCAATCCGCCTCCGGCGGGCAAGCTGCCGGGGCTCCTTATAGTCCCCGGCTACACCATGGAACCCCAGATTCCCAAGAACTGGGCATCCAGGGGGTACGCTGCCTTCAGCGTGGCGCCCCGGGGAAAGCTGCGCAGCAACGGCCAGTTCAACCCCGGCTACCCCGGCCTGCTCACCCACGGCATCATTGACCGGAACACCTACGCCTACCGGGGCTTCTACATGGACGCCTGCCGGGGCGTGGACTTCCTGCTGTCCCGGGAGGAGGTGGACGGCGGGCGCCTGGGGGTTACCGGCCACAGTCAGGGCGGCGGCCTGGCCATCGTCGTACCGGCTCTGCGCCCCGAGATTACCGTCGCCACTTCCGGTGCCCCCTATCTCTGCGGGTTTATGGACGCCATTGACCTGACCGACGGCTATCCCTACTACGAGATTAACGACTACCTGCGCCTCCACCCGGAAAGCCGCCAGCAGGTAACCGACACCCTGGCCTACTTCGACGGCATCAACCTGGCGCCCAGGGTTACCTGCCCCATCATCGTCAACATCGGGCAACAGGACAGCACCTGCCCACCGGAGACGGGTTACGCCCTGTTCCGCGCCATCGGCAGCGAGGACAAGCGCCTGTACGACTACGACGGCCACGGCCACGACGCCAACAACGCGGTACACGCCGGGATTATCAACGCTTTCCTGGCCCAGCACCTTCTACCTTAGGGGACCAACATCAATGACCACAACAGCCTACGAGCGACCCGCTGACTTCGACGCCTTCTGGCAGGGCGTCCTGGCCGACCTGGCCCAACTGCCAATGGCCCCGGAGGTGGAGGAAGTCCCCCTGCGGTCCAGCGACTATGCCACCGTGTACGGGGTGCGGCTCACGTCCATCGGCCCCTACCGAATCTTTGGCTACCTGAGCGTCCCCAAGGGTCAGGGGCCATTTCCCGCCCGCTGCTTCCTGCCCCGCTACGGCAGCGTCAGCGACCTGGTGCCCCAGGGCACGGCCAACGGGCAGCGCCGCCACTACGTTACCTTCTCCCTGTCCGTTCGGGGGCAGCGCCGCGCCGACAGTCCCTACGCCGCCAGCTTTCCAGGCCAGCTTACCGACGGCATTGACGACCCCAACACCTACATCTACCGGGGCATCATGGCCGACTGCTGCCGGGGCCTGGAGTACCTGGCCCAGCGTCCCGAGGTGGATACCGGCCGCATCGCCGCCATCGGGACCGACCTGGCATTGATTACCGCCGCGCTGTGCCCCCGGGTCACCCACCTGGTGTCCACACCGGTCATCCACCACCACGCCCTGGAGCGGGCAGCGGGAACCCAGGCCTACCCCCTGGAGGAGTTGAACGACTACCTGCGTCTCTATCCGGAACGCCGCGAGCAGGTGGCCAATACTCTCAACTACTATGACCTGGCCGGTTTTGCCCCCACCGTCGAGGCCACGACATTGCTGATGGCCGATTCCGGCGCCAACGGAGTGCGCGCCGACTACCTTGAAACCGTGGCCCAGGCCATCAACGGGCCGGCCCAGTTGCGCGAATCGGAGCACTCCAACTACAAGGACGGCGCCTTTGCCGAGGTGTGGCTGTCGGAACGGCTGGGGGTAGAACCCTGCCTGCCGCCCCACTGGCAGGGGTGGGTGGCCTGAGGAACGTCTGAAAAACCCTTTCCCCTTGCCGGGGAGGGTTTCTCGGCCCTTCGGCAAGCTCAGGATGACATGGTTGGGCGCCCAAGGTGACATCGTTTCCCAACATTCT
Source organism: Dehalococcoidia bacterium (assembly GCA_964291565.2). Taxonomy (GTDB): domain Bacteria; phylum Chloroflexota; class Dehalococcoidia; order Lucifugimonadales; family UBA3495; genus Bin22. The sequence continues at coordinate 1,485,076 of OZ219949.1, read as the reverse complement.
CTCAGGGAAGCTGCCATCCGGGAAACTATGTCCTAAGAACCGGCAAACAGCGGCCACACCCATCACGGAGCAACGACAATGAAGTTCGGCATCAACCTGGGCGGGGGCAACCTGCCCCACGAGTCCCGGGCCGCGGCGTTTGAAGGGAAGCTGGAGAAGTCCGGGCTGGCCGCCAGGCACGGCTACCATTCCCTGTGGACCGGCGCGGCTTACCTGAACAACGACTTCCACGCCACCCTGCCGCTGGCCCGGGTAGCCGCCGAGGCCCCGGATCTGGAGCTGGGCTTCGTGGGCCTGCTGCCCCTGTATCATCCGGTGGAGGCGGCGGAGCAGCTTTCCACCCTGGACGTTATCTGTGGCGGCAAGCTGGTGCTGGCGCCGGCCCTGGGCTGGCGGGACTTCCAGTTCGAGGGCTTTGGCATCCCCAAGTCGGAACGCCTTACCCGCTTCCGCGAGGTGCTGTCGGTGATGAAGGAGCTGTGGGGAGACGGGCGGGTTACCCACCAGGGCGAGCACTTCCAGATGACCGATATTCCGCCCGTGGGCGCGCCCCTGCAGCGGCCCCATCCCCGCATCTACATCGCCGCCAACCAGGACCAGGGCGTCCGACGCGCCGCCCGGCTGGCCGACGGCTGGCTGGTAAGCTCCCGCTCCACCCTGCCCACCATCGCGCGGCAGGTGGAACTGTACCGGGAGGCGGTGGCGGCACGGGGCAAGACGGGGTACGTTTCGGCATGGGGGGAAATGTTCATCGCCGAGACTCGGGAGGATGCCATTCGCATTGCCCGCCCCCACGTGGAGTGGCTGTACCAGGACCGGGCAGCGTCGGGCCATAGCCAGGAACTGCCCGAGGCCGACCGCATAGACGTGGGGTTTGAGCAGGTGCTGGACGGGCGGTTCATCATCGGCAGCCCCGACGAGTGCGCCGCCGAGGTTGAGAAGTACCGGGAGTTGGGCATCGAGGAGCTGGTGCTGCGGTGCCAGTGGCCGGGGATGCCCAACGAGGACTCCCTGCGGGCGGTGGAACTGTTCGGCCAGGAAGTGCTGCCCCGCTTCGCGTGAGCCCGCCGGTCGCCAATTTGGTTAGCAGCGGCCGAAGCAATGCACATCAGCATGAGAAGTATGTCATCCCGCGCTTGCCGAAGGATCTAAACTTCCTCCCACTAAACCCTGCTGGGAGCACAAGAGTCGGCTTGCCGAATGGCTCTTGGTTTCTTCGGCTACTCCAGGCTAGAGCCGCTTCTATCTTCCCCGTGGGTAGCCCCCGCCTAACCGCCTTCCCCTGACAGCGCCTGCTCAGCCCGGGCGAGGTTGTTGCGGCTGGCCTGGGTGCTGGGGTGGTCAATGCCCAGGACTCGCTCCCTCAGGGCCAGGGTCTCGCGGTGCAGTTGGACGGCGGACTCGTAGTCGCCCATGGCGTGGCAGCAGTTGCCTAGGCTGCCCCGGCTGCGCAGGGTGTCGGGGTGTTCGGGGCCCAGGGCGCGGGAACGCCGCTCCAGGGTGTCGCGGAACAGGGCCAGCGCTTCGTCGTAGTGGCCGGCGGCGTAGAAGCTGTTGGCCAGGCCCGTGCTGCTGCGGAGGGTGTCGGGGTGGTCGGGGCCCAGCGCCCTCCGGCGTTCCATCAGGCCTTGATAATGGTGGTGGATCGCCTGCCCGTAGCGGCGGGAGACCCGGTGGAAGCGGGCCAGGTGGTAGTCCACGTTGAAGGCGCCGGGCTGCTCGGTGACCATCTCATTCATCCACGAAGGGGCACGCAATTTCACGAAGGCCAGGGGCCGTCCTTCGACCCGCTCATCCTGAGCGGGTTGGGCCGCCCTTAACTCCCTGCATGCTAGAAGCCGGTGGCCAGGGATATGAGGGCGCTTATTATGGGGCCCATTATCGTCCAGAGAACGCCCCAACCCAGCAGGTAGTCGGCCAGGATGATGCCCAGCAGGATCAGCGGGCCGAATCGCTCGTAGCGGGCGTAGCTTTCGGCCATGCTGGCGGGGAGCAGGCCGCCCAGCACCCGGGAGCCGTCCAGGGGCGCCAGGGGTATCAGGTTGAATACCGCCAGCAGCACGTTGAAGAAGATAACCACGCCGGCAATGTCGGTCAGGGCCTCGCGCATACCACCGGACAGGACGTAGGTGGTGCGGTACAGGCCGGGGGCGCTCCAGCCCAGCAGGCCCAGCTTGATGGGAATAGCCACCAGGAAGGCCAGGGCCAGGTTGGACAGGGGCCCGGCGGCGGCCACCAGCGTTATGCCCAGGGGGCCCCGCAGGCGCTCGTAGTTCACCGGCACGGGCTTGCCCCAGCCGAAACCCACCACCAGCATCATCACCGTGCCGCTGGGGTCCAGGTGGCGAATGGGGTTCAGGGACAGGCGGCCCAGCCCGCGGGAAGTGCCGTCGCCCAGCACCGTGGCGATGAGGGAGTGGCTGAATTCGTGGATGGTGATGGCCGTCAGCAGGGCAAACATCACCAGGACGGTCAGGCGGATAAAGCTGGCGGGGTCGTACAGCAGCAGGTCAAATGAACTGATCAGCATCTTGGGTTACTTCACATGGATGGAAGGCTGGGCAGTATTTTCGAACACCGTTGCTGCCGGAGGGATGAACAATTCTGCCAACCGGTCGCACGCTCCGAATCCTGTCCAGCCGCGCCTTATTCGATTCTAATCGTAGTCGTCGTAGTCATCATCGTCATCGTCGTCTTCCCGGGACGGCGTGGGAGCCGAAGCGAAACCGGAGGAGGGGACGGTGGCCCTGGCCCGGTCGCGGCGGCGGCGAGGACGGGGCATTTCCAGCAATGCGGCCTTCAGGCCAGCCAGGTCTTCAGGACTGACACCGGAAAGATCCAGAATGATGCCGCTGGCGCCCATATCCCTGACGGCGGCCAGGTCATCCTTCGCCGGAATGGCGGATACCTGGACCAGAACGTACTTGTCGGTGCGACGGGAAATGCTGCCGACCGTTACCAGGTCCTGCAGAGTCCAGGGGCCGGTTACGGCGGTCATGTCTACGGTAAAGCAGTCCACCGGCAGGGCCGCAACGGCCCGCAGCTGGCGGTCACTCAAGTCGGGCGCCACGGTCAGGATGCGGGCCAGTTCGTCCTCGCCGGCCATTGATGAAGCCGCGCTCTCCAACCCAAAGGCCAGCACGTCGGCCCCGGCCTCGGCGCAGACCTGGGCATCCTCGCCGGAAAGGGAGGACAGACAGATTCCCCAGGGTATGTCGCTGGCCGACTCAGCCAGGTCCCTGGCGTCCCCGGCGCTGCCGACGCCGGATACCAGCACAGCGTCCAGGCCTGCCTGGGAGGCGGCGGCAAGGCCGGCCTGATGGTCGGAAGCGACCAGGCCCACCAGGGCCAGGCCCGGAAGCCTGGCGGTACGGGCCGCGCCAAAACCCAGCGGGGCCGGAGACCCGTCGCTTATTCGTTGCAGAAGATCCAGGAGTTTGCTCATTGTTACTCGCTTGTGGCTTGATTGGCTCAGCGGATTATACCTTATGCGGGTTGATTTGTCGGTAGAGGGACGGCGGGGTCAGGGCAATCGCATGTCAGCTTCGGTGCAGACAGGTCGTTCCCGCGCAGGGGAAGCCCCGAACCCGAAGGTATACGTGGTTGGCGTGAAATTCCCCAAATGCGTTTGCCCTGACGGCCTACCGGACCTATCCACAAGTGGGCTGGGGCGCTCTATCAGAAGCTCTCGCTGGAGAGGTGGGCGGCCAGGGAGGCCAGGGCTTCCCCAAAAGCGCCGGAGTCTTCCCAGCCACGGAAGTCCAGCACGCTGCCCCGCCTGAGGAGGTTGCAAAGCTGGTCGTCCCGCTGGAAGAAGACGTCATCCGCGGCAACGGTTAACAGGGTCTGGCCGGTAGCGGTGCGCTGGCCGCCGGCCAACTGGGCCAGGTAGGTGCTGGTCTGGGGACTTTCCAGGGACTGGCCGGTGCACAGCAATACCAGGCAGTCGTAATGGGGGGTATGCTCAAACAGTATGTGGCCGGCCTGAACTGCCGCTTCATCATCGGCGGCTATAGCCCACGCCGGTATGTGGGATTCCGCCAGGCCGGACCGGAGGCTTGCGGCCAGGTCGGTGTCGTTCATCGAACCGATGATCAGCGTAGTTGGGTAGGCGCGGTTAGCTCCCCGCATCACGTCCTGGGCGGCCAGCAGGGGTTCGGCCACACCGGCGCTGGCCAGGAAAGCCCGGGGTATTCGCCCTCCCGACCTGGCGATAGTATCCAGGGTGATGGCGCTGGGGCCGGTGTGCGCCGCCATATCCAGGCCGATAACCATACTCAGGTCGCAATTGACCAGCCGCGTAAACCCCAGGGTTGTATTCAGGAAGACGCAGCTTTCCAGTTCGGCATTGGAGAAACTGGCCCCCCGCAGGTCGGCCCCGGTCAGGTCGGCCAGCTTCAGGGAGGTGGCGGAAAGGTTGGCCCCGCGCAGGTTGGCTCCCGACAGGTTGGCCCAGGAAAGGTCGGTGTAGGACAGGTTGGCGCCCGACAGGTTGGCCCCTTCCAGGTTGACGTACTGGAGGTCGGAGTAGCTCAGGTTGGCGCCGGTCAGAAGGGCGCTTACCAGGTGGCTGCTGGAGAGGTCGCTCCTGATGAGAGTGCATCCGGGCATATTTGCCAGGGTCAGGTCGGCGTGGGAGATGTTGGCCCGGGAAATGTGGGCCGACTGCAGGTTGGCCCCCATCAGCCGGGCGTACTGGAGGTTGGCGCCGGTCAGATCGGCTCGGCTCAGGTCGTCGTGAGCCAGGTCCACCCGGGGCAGCCGCACCCCGCTAAGGAACGCGCCGGAAAGGTCCAGCTTGGCTCGTCCATGGACGAGATCGGGTTCGAAGGTCTCGCCGGTGGAGCGGTCGCCCAGGCTGTAGTTCAGGTGGTAGACGATGGGCTGCTCGTTGGGAACCCAGAAGGTGGCCTCCCGCCAGCGGGATATGGCATTGGGACCGGCCTTCGCGATGGCGACGTGTTCAGGATCTGCCAAGGTGCCTCCTGGCCCATGCGGCCTGGGCGGGACATCCCTGCCCGGTCATTCGGTGGGATGTACGATACACCCAAAGGGCAGGTAAGGGAAGTTGGGAAGGGGGGCATTGTGCGTATCATGCTTCACGGAAGGTTTTGGCGGGAAGGTGGTATTAACCGCAGAGACGCGAGAGCGCGGAGGTCCGCAGATAGGCTCTGCGCGTCTCCGAATGCTCAGCGTCTCTGCGGTTAAGGAAACCACAGAATGCGCAGGCTCTAGTTGGGGACCCAGACCATTGAGCCTATCTCGGTGAACTCGCGCTTGAGCTTGTTCCAGGAATCCCCGGCGTCTTCGGTGGAGTAGAGCTCGCCAAACAGGCTGGACGCCAGGATGAAGTCGGGGTCGGCCGGGTGGGTTACGAAACCCCAGATGTTGGAGTTGGGCTCCACGGGCAGCGGTCGATTCTCCCAGGTCTGGCCCCCATCGGTGGAACGCCGGAGAGCCCCCTGGCTGCTGATGGCCGATTCGCCCAGCGCCGAGAACAGCACGTTGGGGTCGTCGGCCTTGAAGGCGATACCCCGGCTGTAGGGCAAGGGTAGGTCATTGGTGGTGTTCAGCGACTCCCAGCTTTCGCCCACGTCGGTGGTGTAATAGATTTCCCGGGGGGTGCTGAACAGGACCTTGTTCTCCTCCCCGGGGCTGATGGCCATGCCGTGAATGTCGGGGTGAACGCCGGTAGTAATGTGGGTCCAGGTGTCGCCGCCGTCCAGGCTGCGGTACACACCGTCCACCTCAACCCCGGCCCAGACAGTATTGTGGGCCTTGGGGTCCACCATCAGCGCGGTAACCATGGGCGGGCCGATGTGGCAGTACTGGGCCATATCTACTGGCAGCTTCGTCCAGCTTTGGCCGTCGTCCCGGGAGCGGAACAGGGCCGCCGGCTTGATGCCCACGTAAATGGTTGCGGTGTCCACGGGGTCAATGGCGATATTCCAGATGGGCACGCCCTCCATAGGCGACCACAGCTTCTCCCAGGTGGCGCCCTTGTCCTCGCTGCGGAATATGCCCTGGTTGGAACCGGCCAGGATGCGGTTGGGGTTGTCGGGGTAGGGTACCAGGGCCCGGACATCAGCGCCCAGCACGAAGGGGTCGCGGATGCGGTTCCAGGTCTCGCCGGTATCGGGGCTGTGCCACACGCCGCCGCCGAAACCAACGGCGCCCACGCAGATGCTATAGTCCTTTCCCATAACAATTACCGCCTTTCGTTAAAGTTTTCGTTGGGGTTTGGTTGCCGGAGTTTGTATCTATCGCGAATTATACTTGGTGGGCTGCGGGATGGCTATTGGGCGAATCGGGCAGACAGGCTCAAGGTTTCGGCGGGCTTAGTTTCGTGCTCAAATCGGACTGGGTCAGCACTCCCCTTGCCGTTTTGAAGTATGAAGACAGGGCAGACACGCAGGTCTGCCCCTACCATTCCGGCCTCCAGAAGGCGCCTGACCGGACGACCGCCCCTACCGTTAGCCGGCCTCCAGGGCACCTGACCGGAGCCGCCTGCTGGGCGTTAGGCGCGGGCTAGTTACGGTGGCGGGCTTGCTGGAGCTTGTCCACTTGGTGCCGGGGATTTTCCAGTCGATGTAGAGCATAACGTGCTCCTTGATGGCCTCCTCGTGGACGCGGCAGGGGGCGCAGTGGCCGTCGATGCACAGGCCGTGGCGGGGCTTCATATACTGGCGCAGCAGGTCCAACAGTTCCAGCAACCGGCCATCGTCGTCTCCCCCGGCCCGCACCAGTTCCAGAAGCTCGTCCAACTGGCCCGAGAGCCTGTCCAGGGTCTGGATGTGCTGCTTCAGGCTGCGCTCGACGAAGTTCTTGGGTTCGTCGGGGTTGGGGTTCAGGGACACGGGTACCTGGTAGGGGTCGAAGGGCCGTTCGTCCAGTTCACGACCGCAGGCATCGCATCGGGCCGGTTCCTGTGCCATCGCAGGCGCCTCTCAAGTGCAAATGGTTCCGGTGGTTTTGGGCGAATTGTAAGGGATACAAGGGGTTAGGGCAAACGAGGGCGGCCCGGGACAGTCGCATTTTGAGGATTCTATAACCGCAGAGACGCAGAGCACCCAGAGATGCGCAGAGCATCTCTGCGAACCTCCGCGTACCCTGTGCCTCTGCGGTAAGCGATGCGCTGGCACAGGAGCCGGATATTTCGAATTACGCCCCCTCCAGCAGCCACCTCGCCGTCACCTCGCCGTTGTGGGCGGTGGCTTTTAGTTCCATTCCCTCGATGAAGAAGTCGGCGTTTAGGACCGGGTTGGCGCTGGCCACGTTGATGCGGTCGGACAGGACGCGTTGGACTATCTGGGCCAGGTTGGCGTCGGAGCCGCCGGGAATGGCCAGGGCCAGGCGGGCGCGGGGCCGGCGGCGGTGGGCCAGGCGGGCGGCGGCGGCGACCCTGGCGGCCTCGTAGTGGTCAATGAAGCGGCATTCCACCGTACGGGCCCGCAGGCCGTGGACAGCCTGGCTGGCGGCGTCCTCAGCCTGGTAGCTGGTGGGATCGGGGGCCTGGTAGGCGTGGTTGGCCGTGAGCTTCAGCAGGGTAACGTAGGCGGTGGCGGTGGCGTGGTTATTGGCAATCCGCACCACCGTGCCCCGACCCACGTAGTCGTCGGAAGGCGATGCCAGGGCGCCGCCGGTAACGTGGGGCAGGGTGACGGTCAGGCTGGCGGTCAGGTCGTCGCCTTCGCCGCCGGAACGGGAGTTGGCGGTGTAGTCGGTGGTGGCAACGGGGACGCGGATACCGTCCACGGCGTCGTAGCTGGCGCTTTCGGCCAGGAAGTCACGGCTCTCGCCGGCGGGAATGGCCGGTACGTCGCGCAGCCGCCAGATTTCCTGGGCGCCCTGGCTGACGGCCAGGCGGTACCGGAAGATTACGGAGTTTTCCACCCCCTCACTGCCCTCGTCCCACTCCAGCGCGGAGAAGTATGCGCCGGTGGCCGACGTGTCGCGCAGGGCGGCGCGGGACGCGGCGTGGGGCCCTGATTGGCGGTGGTCGGCGGATTCCAGGCGGAAGTAGCCCCGTCCGTCGATGTAAATGCGGCCGTTCTCCTCCTCGGCCAGGTCGGAAAGGGCCGCGGCGGCGGAGATGCGCCACAGGGCGCGGGGTGACGAAGCCACCAGGGTCTGCCCCTGGTCCAGGTGGCGGTAGTTGGGATTGAAGCCGGCCCAGGTGAGAATGCCGTTGGCGATGGTGGCCGCCGACAGGAGACGCTGGTTGAACAGGTTGTACAGGGGCCGCCGCTCCAGCAGCCGCAGGTCGTCCTCGGCGTGGACGCGGCAGACCTGGCCCAGGTCCGGGTCCCGTTCGGGGGAGATGCGGACCAGGTCGCCGTGAAAGAAGCTGCGCCAGCCGCCGAAGTCGTCCCAGCGGTCGCCGGTGGCAGCGGCGGAACCGTCGTGCCAGATGCCGTGCTTCGTGGCGGCGGCGTTGCCCGCCGTCCCGCCGCCGTCCAGGATTTCCTTGCGGTCCATATCGCCGCCGGTCAGGTCGGTGGCGTAGAGATGGACTGAACTCCCGTGCATCTCAATCTCGATGAAGTAGTCGCGGCCGGCCACCAGCGGGTCGCCCCGGCGGATAAACGACGGGAAGCCGAAGGTAACGTCCTGCAGCAGGGTAGCGGTATTGCCGAAGCTGACGCGCAGGTAGTCCCACTGGTTTGCCACGCGCAGGGCCACGCCGCTGCTGCCGTTACCGCTGCGCCGGAACACGAAGCCCAGGTGGACGTCGGCGTCGCCAAAGTCCAGGGCATAGACGGCGCCGCCGGTTCCCGTCGTTGCCACAGCCCGCCCCTGGGACAGGGTCAGGCCTGCGGGGCCGGTGGAGATTTTGTCCCAGGCCACGTCGCCCAGGGGGACGGCGCGGCCATTAAGGTCAGTATCGTCCGCCCCGGCAAAGCCGTCATAGGGCCAGACAAAGGCGGCCCAGACACGGCGGCCGGCGGCCAGGTTGCCGGACAGGGGCGACTGGGCGTTGCCGGGGGTGTAGCGGCGGTCGTGGTTGCCCAGGGTGAGTTGCAGTTGGGCCGGCCGGGGACGGCGGGGATTGACGGAGACAACCACGGGCTGACCCCAGCGCCAGTCCAGGTCCAGTACGTCGGCGGTGATGTCCTCGCGGTAAGCGCCGGACGTTTCGGCCCAGGTACCGTTGTCGTTCCAGTCTATCCAAATGCGCCAGTGGAGTCGGTGTAGGTCTGCCATACGCTACCTCGCTGGAGAATATTCACAGAGAGAAGCAGAGAAACGGAGTCACGCGGAGACTCTCTGCTTCTCTCTGTGAAAAATGATGAAATCGGGACGCGGGTCAGGCCCACTCGGTCAGCGTTACCGGGCCGGACTGGCGGAAGCGGGCGGTGAAGCGGACCGGACCGGGGTTGCGGCCCTCCTCGGCGCGGCCGCCGACCTGGTAGGACAGGCAGAGAAATGCGCCGGAGATTTTGCGCTGGCCTGCCCCGTTGCCCGCGGGGCCGTAAGCCACGGTTACCACCGTGCCCACGATGCCGGCCAGGACGGCGTCGGGGCCGGTTACGGGGGTGTCGTCGAACAGGCCGCGCAGGGTGAACTCCTGGACCGGTTCGACGCCGGCCGCCACCTGGCGGGACGTGTCGTTCAGGGCGGTAACGTCCACTGCCGACACCTGCCGGCCCAGGGGTTCCACCTCCTCGACCCAGGCGGACAGGTTGCGGGCCGTGCCGCCGGAGTCGTCAATTTCAATGTAGCTGTTGCCTGCGACGGGCACCCTGGGCATAGTGGACCTCCTTGAGTTGGTTCTGACGGGACCCTAACCCCCCGGCCCAGGGCAGACACCCAGGTCTGCCCCTACGGGATGGGGGGAGAGAATAGATATATCCACGAATGGGTAGGATGTCAGCCAATGGAGTATTTCCTGAAAAGTGTCCCATTTCGTCTCATTTTGTCCCATGTTTGCGCTCGCCCCGGCCCAGGGCAGACACCCGGGTCTGCCCCTACGGTATGGAGGGAGAAAATTCGATTTTTCCGCCTATATCCACTCATTTCCGGTCATTTCGTAGCTGACGATGGCGAGATGGTGGCGGGATTTGGGGGACTTTGGCGGCCCTTCGACGGGCTCAGGGTGAGCGGAACACATCCCCCGGTCCGAACACGCCGGTTACCCTCCAACGCAGGCCTGGACGTGGAAGGTGGCTCCCCAGTAGGTCGCTTTCCGGTACGTGACGTGGCCACCTTCGGTGGCGCGCTGGACGCGGAACCAGTCGGCGGGGCCGGGGTCGGGACCGGTGGGAGTTTCCACGGCGGCCTTGACGGAGCCACTGCCGGTGGGGGCCACGTAGGCGGCCAGGTCCTGCCAGGCCTGCTCGTCGTCGCCGGATTGGGTCAGGAGCAGGACGGCGAAGGTGTAGGTAACGTCGCCGCCGGACAGGGTGCGGCCGTACTCGGCCAGGGGCTGCCCGGGCTGGATGATGGCGGCGGGAAGCTGCGGGACGGTGTCGGGCGGGACGGGATAGACCCGCAGTCCGTCCAGGGCGCCCAGGCGTTTTGCCAGTTCGTCTCGTACCGCTACCAGTGACATATTGCTGTCCTCCGCGTATCTATGGGGATTGGCTTCAACCCCGATGGGTTTCCGGAATCAGGGCACTGGTTTCCGGCTTTCGCCGGAGTGACGGTCTCGCCGGGTAACTACTTTGCTGCGCTACCCGCTAGACGGGCAGCTTGCGGTAGGGGGAGAGCAGGGTTTCTATCTCCCGGCCCAGGCCCTTGCGACCCGACGGGGGTTGCTCGTCGCCGCGCCAAAGCCGCATGGCCAGTTGCAGGCAGGCCTCCACCACCGGGGCGGGGTAGGTGTAGATGCCGACGGCGGCCCCGGTGGTGTGGGCGGCGGCCTCCGTGCCGTTGACGGCGCGGTCCACGGTTACCACCGCCTCGGCGACGGCGGCAACGGTAAGCTGCTCGTCACCCAGGGACAGGGTCTGGCCCGGGGCGAAGGGGGCGCCGTCGCTGACGGTGAGGGTGGTGTCTCCCACCCCCGCATCGGCGGCCAGGGTAACGCCGGTGTCGGCGACCACCTGGCGGTAGCCCCACCGGCCGGAGATTTCCACCAGGGCGTGGCAGTCGGTGCGGCGGCACTGGGGCGTGCAGACCGGGTCGATGGCCATGCGGGTGTGGGGACGGCCCCAGGGCCGGTCGGGAGCCGCGTCCAGGGGATAGAGTCGGTAGGACGCGGCGCGCCAGCGGGGTTCCCGGGGCGGGCCATCGAACCGGGCCGCCACCCTAACCGTGTCGGCGGCGATGAGATCGGGGACCAGCAGCTGCTGCATTCCCGCCGACCACCAGTTGGCCTCGAACCGGCGGGTGGCGTCCAGGACGTAGAAGTGGCGGTTGCAGTGGCCGTCGATGACCCGGGAAGCCTCCTCCAGCAGGGCCAGCAGGCGCCGGTCGTGGGCGCCGCCGGTGATGTTCAGGGCGCTGCCGGATTTGAGCAGGGCCAGGTCGCAATAGGCATTGGTCATAGCATTCTCCGTCTGTTCAGGAATTTCACAAAGAGAACCGGAGACACAGAGGTAAACCGAGAATCACCGATTGCCTCCGTTTCTCCGTGTCTCCTTGTAAAGGGCCCTCCGGCCTGGAATCGCTACACGCCGGTGATGTTGTACTGCAGGGCCGTGTGGGTGGCGGCGCTGCGGCTGCCGGTGCGTTCCATAAAGGCCAGGCGCATGCTGACCACCATGATGTTCTGCCGCTTCTGGATGTCGCGGGTGGTCTCAATGAGCAGTTCGCGGCGGAAGCCCAGCCGCCACTGGGTGCGGTTGGTGATGAGCAGGCGGCCCTTGGTGTTGGCGTTGCCGCCGTCGGTAACCTTGCCGTCGGCGTCGGCGGTGGCCATCTGCTCGGAGACGATGACGGGGATGCCCTCCACTGCGCCCAGCTGGCCCCGCAGCAGGGTAGCGTTGTTGCCCAGCTTGTCCAGGGTGCGGAAGTTGTCCACCGTCAGCGACTTGATGTAGGTGTTGACGTCCATAATGTAGGCCAGTTCGGAAGGGCGGACGCCGTACTTGCCGAGCTTGCCGCGGACCTCGTTGAACATACCGTCGCTGACGGCGGCGTTGTGGTTGTTGGCCTGGGTGGTGTTGTCCACCAGGGGCAGGTGGAGCAGGCCGTCGAAGCCCACCAGCCAGTGGCCCTTGCCGGCGGTGGCGGCGGTGATGGTGGCCCCGTCGGAGTTGATGCCGTTCTGCGCGGTGGTGTCGGCGTTGAGCAGCACGTCGTCGATCACCTCCACGGCGTTGCGCACCAGGGAGCCGCGCACCTCCTCGGCCATGGCGATGACCGCGTCCTCGTCCAGGGTCAGGGACCAGGGCACCTCGGCCACCAGTTCGTGGGCGGTGAGGGTCTGGCGGGCGGTGGTGGGAGCGGAGTTGGAGACGGCGGTGTTCTCCGTACCCGGGTACCAGGTAACGCCGCCCAGCTGCAGGGGAATCTCAAAGGGATTGGTGGGCATGTCCACCCGGGAGAATAGGGGGGCGACGAGGGTTTCCAAGTTGACGTCGCTCCACAGGGCGGAGGCCTCGGCGGTGGCCACCAGTTCGTCGCCGGAACCGGCGGTGGTGCTGTCCAGGGCGGCCTTGAGGTTGTTCTGCCAGTCCTCCAGCATGCGCTGGTTCAGGCCGGCCGGCTCGCGCAGCTGGGCGTTGAGCACGCTGCGGACGTAGGCCAGGGACAGGGCGTCCATTCCCTTGTACTTGCCGTGGGTTACCCGGGGCCGGTCGTCGCCGCCGTACCTGGCCAGGATGGCCCGGCGTTCGCCGTCGCGCCACTGTTCCTGCACCCGTCCCAGCTGGGCGGCGATGCGGCCCACCTCCTCCTGCAGGGGCGGCAGTTCCGCATCCAGGCGGGACTGGTAGAAGTCGCGGATGCCGGCCACCTCGCGCTTGATGAGTTCGATGTCCTGATTCGCCAGTGTCATACTTTCCTCCTTATGATTGGGGTCTTAGTCAGATTTTTCACAAAGAGAAGCAGAGAAACGGAGACTTACAGAGAGACCTCTGTGTCTCTGCGCCTCTCAGTGAAACAAGATCACCAAACGGCCATCCTGAGCGCCGCCAGCACGTCGCCCACCTCCACTCCCGCATCCCGCCTAAGGGCGCGGCGGTTGGCCGGGACTGGGACGGCGCTGACCTCCAGCAGTTCCTGCTCCAGGAAGCGGATGCCCAAGAAGGCGCCCGTCCTGCCGTCGCGCCGTTCCTCGTAGAGCAGGGGCCGGAAGCCCACGGAGACGCCCTGCTGGTAGCCGCCGCGGTACAGGGCCGCGACCTGGCTGGCGAAGTCGGTGGGGGCGAACTGCAGGCGGGCCAGCAGCAGCCCTGGCTCCGTCCACACTGCCAGGGCGCGACCGATTGCGGGCAGGCCGTAGTTGTGGGCCCACAGGAAGACGGGGTTCTGCAGGTAGGCCTGCAGCCGCCAGCCCTGGGCCAGGACCACGTCGCCGTGGCGGTCCACTTCCTCGCTGGAAATGACGAAGGTCAGTGGGGCCTCCGAGTCCGCATCCTTATAGGTGTGGGGGTACTCGTCCCCGTGGCCTACCACCACCTCGGGCCCGCCGGTGGGCCCGCCGCTCCGTTTCCGCAGCAGGGGCGCGTCGGCCAGGCCCCGTCGGTAGGACTCCAGCGATTCCAGCAACCGCTCCCGTTGCTGCGGCTCCTCAAACCCATCGGGAAACATTGGCGTCAATCTTTCACCTCCCCGTGTCGGATTCTGGTCGGGTGAGGGCGGGAACCGAGACAGCAAAAGGGACCGATCCACAAAGGTCGGTCCCTCGCGTTGATTTGCGGTTGCCGCTGGCCCGCGCTATTCGGTTGTCCGCCGGCCGCCGCGTGTGGTCGGCTGTTTCCGTCTCACCCGATATTGTTCAGGCTAGAGACGGGTTTTCCAGGGCGTCAATGGGCAAGTGTCAGTTGGGGGGATATTTGGCGCCGGAGAATTGCCCTGCATCGTGTTGGATGTTGATTTTGGCACTCTCCAACCCTAGAATCACTTAACCTTCCCTTAACACACCGGGCCGGTGCTGGGCACGGTGTGGGTACCCCAAAACCACTACCAAACGCGGGAGGACTCCAATTCAGAGGAGGAAATATGAAACCCAGGAGATACCTTACCACCTGGCTGGCAGGACTATTAGCATTATCGGCCCTGTTGATTGTGGCCTGCGGCGGCGCGGCCGAACCGGAACCCGCGGCGCCGGCCGCACCGGCAGCCGGCCAGCCCACGGCCACGCCCATACCCGACGCTACTGCCACCCCGGCTCCCACCGCCACACCGCTGCCTGAAGATGTGACCACAGCCCAGGACTCCATCGTCCTTGTGGTGCCGGAAGAGCCGGTGAACCTCAACTCCTTCCTCAGCATCGGCGGGTCGCTGTACGCATCCATCACCCGGGCCAACCTGCAGGACCCCCTGACCTGGCAGTCGGGCGACGACCTGCGGATTGTGCCGACCACGGTCTCCACGGGCTGGGAGCAGATAGACGCCGACACCTGGCGCTTTAACCTGCGCGAGGGCGTCACGTTCCACAACGGCGAGGCCTTCAACGCCGACGCCGCCCTGCCCAGCCTGACCGCCAACGGCAGCCCCACTTCCGAAGGCGGCAGCATCAACTACACCGGCCCCCATACCTCGGTGAAGGTGGACGACTACACGGTGGACATCACCTGCCAGGATGCCTGCCCCATCTTCCCCAACACCGCCTTCTTCCTGGGCTTTGAAGCGCCGGAGTGGCTGGCCAGCACCACTGAAGAGGAACGGGCCGGCGAGAGCATCGGCCTGGGCCCCTACCAGCATGTGAGCTGGACCCCCGGCGTCAACATCACCCAGGAAGCCTACGCGGACTACGTGCCCGTGGGCGACCATTTCGAGTTCCAGAAGCCCAAGATCCAGAACATCGAATGGCAGTGGCGCGGCGAGCCCACCGTCATCGCCGCCATGGTTGAGACCGAAGAGGCGGACATGGGCTGGGACGTGGGCGTTGAGCAGATTGAGGCCTTCCCCGCAGACCAGCTAAGGTTCGGGTCCTCCGCGGAGACCTACACCCTGCAGATTGACACTGCCTGGCACCCGGAACTGCGGAAGAAGGAGGTCCGGCAGGCCATAGCCCATGCAGTCAACTGCCAGGAACTGGTGGAAACACTCTACGCCGGCCTGACCACCTGCCGCGGCAACATCATCTGGCCGGGCATCATCGGGGCGACGGAAGCCAACACGGCCCCCTACGAGTACAACCCCGAGCTTTCCAAGCAGTTGCTGGAGCAGGCCGACTACAACCCGGAGAACACGATCACCCTCATCTCCCGGGGCGTGCGCGTGGCCAAGCAGACGGAGATTTCCGAGGCCGTCCACGCCTACCTGAACGAGGTGGGCATCAACTTCGAGTTCCAGATCGTGGAGCCTTCCATCCGCAGCGCCCGCTCCCGGTGCGCCGTGGGCCAGGCAATCCTGGACATCATCGAGGAATCGGGCCGGGATCCGGAGACCTCAGAGGCCACTCGGGAGGACATGATTGCCGCCGTGGAGAAGGGCAACGCCAGTTGCGAAGGTTTCCACATGATCGGCAACCAGCCCTCCAACGAGACACTGGACTTCGGCCGGCAGGTGCGCTACTACATGAACTGCACCAGCACCCGTTCCGCCGTATGCGACCCCGCTCCCGGCGGCATCCAGGACCAGATTGACGAAGCCCTGGCATCCTCGGGCCAGGAACGGCAGGACCGGCTTGAAGTGCTGGCCGACCGGTTCCGCGAGGAAGTGTTCATGCTGCCCCTGTTCGACCTGCCGGTGGTTTACGCCGTCAACCCCAAGCTACAGTGGGAACCCCGGCTCGACCCGACCATCCGCGTCAGCGGCATGTGGTTCGAGGAATAGGCATATACCACAATAAGAAGCGGCAACGGCTCAGGCACACAGGGGGAGGGTCAATGGCCCTCCCCCTGGTTCTTGGGGGCACAGTTCTATCACCCTCAAAATTTACCGGCTATCTCGGGAACAATTTCCATGTCCGAAATCCTTTCCTACCTGTTACTTCCCCTGGCCAGGCTCATCTACCAGAGCGCCCCCTCCAAGCTAAGGACAGCCCTGGGCAACGTAGGCAAGACCCTGACTGCCCTGGAAGTGGCAATTGCACTTTATGCCATTTCCCTCAGGTACCTGCCTACAGGCGAGTTTCTTGGTAAAATAGAACTGCCCAAGCCGTGGCAGTCCATTACCGACCCGTGGGACCTGCTGATACTTCTGAGCATTGTGGTCGTAGTACACCACGCCGGAGGCAAAGTAGCTATGAACCTGAAGTTTCTGTTGCAGCCTACCATAGATAAAATACGGGAAGATCTCCGCCCACAGGTCAGGGAAGAGGTCACGGCCGAAGTTCGGGAAGAGGTCACGGCCGAAGTTCGGGAAGAGGTCACGGCCGAGGTCCGGGAAGAGGTCACGGCCGAAAATACCCGGGCCATAAAGTCGTGGCTCGAAGAACAAATTCGGGCAGGGAAGGTTAACAGCGACGTGGAGCTTCCAGTCTTCGGGGACAACGACAACGGCAATCACTCGCCCAGCGAAAACGGCAAAGAGGGAGAGTAGCTTTCCGGGCAACCCCGTGCAGTAACAGTTGTTACGCCTGTGGCGCCGTAACTAACTACCGCGCCACCTCAATCTCCCCTTCGCTGTTGGCCACTAACAAAGCCGCAAAGTCATAGCCCCGGCGGCGTAGTTCATCGCTTCCGCCCTCGCGCCGGTCCAGTATTGCCAGCACCTTTACTACCGTGCAGCCCTCGGCCTCGGCAGCCTCGATGGCCTGGAACAGGGAGCCTCCGGTGGTGCAGGTGTCGTCCACAACAGCAACCTTGCTGCCCGCCGCCAGGTGTCCCTCCACCGCGTTGCCCATGCCATGTTCCTTTGCCTCCTTGCGCACGATGAAGGCGGGAACCGGCGTGCCTCCCGACTCCAGGTGGCTGGCCATGGAAACGGCGGCAACAATGGGGTCGGCGCCCAGGGTGGGTCCGCCAATGGCTGCCGCGCCGGAAGCCCGCACCAGGGGAAGCAACGCCTGAGATGCGAGGTAGGCTCCCTCCGGGTGCAGGCTGAGGAGCCTCCCATCGAAGTAGTAGGAGCTTTTCTTACCCGAAGTCAGGGTGAAATCTCCGTAACGCAGGGCCCCCATGTCCAGGGCCAGTTGCAGCAGTCGGTTTGATGTATTTTGCAAGTCATTCTCCAATATAACGCATCCGTTATTACTGGCGGTTAGTGGGTCATTCCTGTCCCTGGTAGAGCCCCTGGTCCACAATATACGCTTCCACTGCCTCGGGCACCTGGTACTTGAAGGAGATACCCTGGGAGGCCCTGCGGCGTATTTCGGTGGCGCTGAAGTCCACGCTGTGTACGGGCAGCAGGCAGATGCGGTCGCCGTGATCGCGGTAGCGGGCCAGCAGCCTGTCCCGTTCTTCGGCGGCATAGCCGGGGCGGCTGACCACCACCAGGCGGCACAAATTCAGAATACGGTCGGGTTCCTTCCAGCGGTGGAAGCTCTCGAAGGCGTCCAGGCCCAGGATGAAGTACGGCTCGGCGCCGTCCGGAACCTCCGAGCGCAGCTCCTCCAGGGTATCCACCGTGTAGGTCAGGCCGGGGCGGTCAACCTCGTTAAGTCGGACGCGGAAGTGGGGATTCGAAGCAATGGCCAGTTCCACCATACGGACCCGGTGGCTGGCTTCCGCCAGAGGCTGGCCCTCCTTGAGCCAGGGCCTCCCCGCCGGTACGAACAACACCTGGTCCAGCTGCAGGCCAATGCGGCTCTCTTCTGCGATTAGCAGGTGGCCCAGGTGGACGGGATCAAAGGTGCCGCCGAGTATGCCTATGCGCATAATGGAACCGGCTTGAAAGAGATATGAGGCCAGCGGGTAGACATCGCCAAATCCTGCTTCCTGACGGGACAAACGCTATCCGTCAACACTCCCTACGCCTGGTCGAATTCTGACCGGGAAATTCCCAGGTTTCTGCAGATTTGGTGCAGGGTTCCGGTGGCCAGGTCCCGGTTTCCGTGCCTGGGGATGGGAGTCCGCCGCCCGTTTGTTGGATTGACCCACATTTCGTGGGAGCCATCGGCAGGTCTGTAATATCTACAGCCTAATGATTCCAGCTTTCTGCGCAGTTCCCGGTATGTTATGCGCTGACGGTCAGACTGCCTCTGGGGTTGGGCAGGAAGGTCATGGCTGACGGAAGTGGCTCCCCCGATTCTTTCATCAGCTCAATAATGGTCTGGGCTACGGCCAGCAGGCTTTTGACCGTGTCCTCAGGTGTTTCCCCCCAAGCCATGCAACCCTGCAGGACCGGGGCCTCGGCCAGATACAGCCAGCCTTGGCATTCCGTTGGTTCGTGAAGAATGTAGTCCAACTGGTAGATGTCCATCCATCTCCCTACAGAGTCAAGTCGGCGGGAACCAGGCGGCGGTTCTTGGCATCGGCGGCCAGGGCGAAGGCTTCCAGGGCCATTGCGCCCAGCAGAATGCGGTTATCCGGCCCGAAAACGACGTACACTGGCTTTGTGCGCCCTTCAAGTTCAATGTCCGCCCATCCGATGTCAAATTCCTGCGTGGAACCGTCGGCCAGACGGAACGTCAGGGTTTCCCTCCTGGCGACCCCTAAATCGTCCAGCAAGGCCGCCGGTATCAGGGTATAGGACGCACCGGTATCCACCAGGCCGTTCAAGTCAAGAGAGCGGGTTCCGTCCCCGCTCCGCAGGGTAAAGTCGACGTGCAAGGTTCCCACTTCCCCTCCAATGGTAGTGCCGGGCAGGACCAGCCCGTCGGTAATTACCCGTTTCTCTCGGGACGCTCCGAGTTCCCCTGAAAGACTAACCTTTACCCTGGACTAAAAGTCCCTTTACATAACCTTTTCCCCTAACCCAACAGTATGTATTCCCCCTTGATAGGGCAAAGTTAGGATGACGGTGCCGGCCAGAGCCGCCAGCCAACTCCTAACTTCCTACTAACTCAGTATCGCCGGAGATTCACAGGAATCAGGCGCTGGTTGATTGGGTCCACCCCAAGACGGGCTACCTCCAGCGTGGTTACGCCAAGCAGGCTGGCTTCGCTTGTTTCCGCGAATATCACCGGCGTGTACACCTCGCGTCCCTCCAGTCTGACCCGAGCCCAGCCGATATCCGACGGCACCTGGCGACCATCGGCCATTTCCGATATGGCTTCACCGCTCACCGGAACGCCCAGCCTCTGCAACATCTCCCTGGGCACCGTGGTGTAATCGCAGGCGGTGTCCACCGTAGCTTCTATCTCCTCGAAGACGTCGCCGTTGACGTTCGCTACTGCTATGGTTACGTTGAAAATCCCCATCAGAACCATTCCATTTCGGCGCGGCCGATGCGGATGGTGTCCCCGGGTTCGATGCCGGCCTCTTCCAGCTTGCGGGCGATACCCAGGCGGGTCATTTCCCGCCACAACTGCAGCAACACCCGGTAGTCGCGGGTATCGGCCAGGGCGCTGAGCCGTTCCAACTGCTCCGACTTGACCACGTACACGCCCCGGTCCTTGTAGAAAGAGATGGGCTCCGCAGCCTGCCGCCGCCGGCTGGGACGGGTGGGAGCATCCGGCATAGGTTCCTCTTCGTCCAGCATCGCAGCCTCTTGCTCCAAGGCCCTTTCCATCATCTCGATAACCTGGCCCAGCATAGGGTCCACGCCCTCGCCGCTGACGGCGGAAATGAAGAAGACAGGAGTATCGGCGCCGTTGCTGAGGACGGGAGATTCCGCAGCTGCATCCTTCAGGGCGCTGGCCAGTTCTGGCTGCCGTTCGCGCACCTCGGTAACGTCAATCTTGTTAACGGCAATGACCTGGGGCTTGTGAGCGAGGGCCGGATTAAATTCCTGCAGTTCCCGATTAATCATGTGGAAGTCAGCCACCGGGTCCTCGGACAGTCCATCCAGAACGTGGACGTAGAGACGGGCCCGCTCGGCGTGGCGCAGGAACTGGTCACCCAGGCCCACCCCCTCGTGGGCGCCCTCCAGCAGTCCAGGAACCTCCATCATGACGAAGTCCTGGCCCCGGGTGGTAACGACGCCCAGCACCGGTTCCACGGTGGTAAAGGGATAGTCAGCTATGCGGGGCTTGGCTGCCGAGCAGCGGGATATCAGGGTGGACTTTCCAGCGTTGGGGCGAGCCAGCAGGCCGACGTCGGCCAGCAGCTTCAATTCCAGGAATAGGACCACGTACTCGCCCCGTTCTCCTCTCTGGGACAGCATGGGTTCCTGGTTGGTTGGAGAGACGTAATGGGCGTTGCCCCAGCCGCCGGCGCCGCCCTGGGCAACCAGCCGGGGGGTGTCGTCGGTAATATCCGTCAGAAACTCCTTCTCGCCGCCCCGGAGCATCCGCCAGACCACGGTTCCCATGGGGACCTTGATAACGGTGTCTTCGCCATTGCCGCCCCGCTGTCCCTTGCCCTTGCCGTGCCCGCCGCGGTCCACATACATGGTACTGTTGAACTTGAGGTGGAGCAGGGTGTTGATGGAGCTGTCGCCAACTATGTAGGCGTTGCCGCCGTTGCCGCCATCGCCGCCGTTGGGGCCGCCACGGGGCCGGAACTTTTCGCGCAGGAAGCTGACGCAGCCGTTGCCACCGTCCCCGGCTTTAATATTAAGTCTAACTGTATCTATCATGGGACAATTGTAGATTAGATAATGGGAATAATAAAGGTGTGTACAAGTTGATAACCAGCTAGCGTCTTATGTCGGATGCAGGTGGATGTGTTGAACGTCCTGGAGAGTAAGTGATGTAGCATCGTGGATAATCAGGCTTTATTAGTGGACAACATTTTTCTGCTGAAGAGTGGTCTGCCGCTATCCACGCTTCGGTGTTTTTTTGTCGACGGCTTGAGACGGGTTATCCCCGGTTTAGAACAGGTTATCCACTAATTTCCGGGAGTTATCAACAGCCTGCAGCGAGGCCTACGTAAATATTGCCTCTTTGATCGTCAGCACGTTCTGGCGCAGGTGGTAGTCCTCGTTGATTTCCCCATTAATCTTCCCGGCTCCGTGGATGACGGTGGAGTGGTCCCGGTTGCCCAGCAGGCGGCCCACCTCGGTGGGGGAAAGTTCCAGCTCGTAGATTAGCAGGTACATGGCAACCTGGCGGGCCAGGGCGATGGTCTTGCTCCGGTTGCGGCCGAGCAGGTCGTTGCTGGTCACCTTGTACTGGCGCGACACCTCCTCCAGGATGCGCTCCGGGTCTATGGCGTGGCGGGCGGTGTCCAGGGTCAGGTCGTCCAGCAGCCGGGATGTGGATTCCATATTCATCGGCACGCTCATCAACTGGGAATAGGCGACCACCCGGTTGAGGCTGCCCTCCAGTTCGCGCACGTTCTTCTGCACCCGCTTGGCGATAAGTTCCAGCACGCTTTCCTCGATGATGGTGTTTAGCTGCTCCGCCTTGGCCGAGAGGATGGCCATGCGGGTTTCCAAGTCCGGCGGCTGAATATCGGCGATCAGCCCCCACTCGAAGCGCGAGCGCAGGCGGTCTTCCAGCAGGGCCAGGGCCTTGGGCGGCCGGTCGGAGGTCAGGACAATCTGGTAACCGGCGGTGTGCAGGTCGTTGAAGGTGTGGAAGAAGCCCTCCTGGGTCTGCTCCTTGCCGCTCATGAACTGCACGTCGTCAATCAGCAGCACCTGCACGCTGCGGTAACGCTGCCGGAACTCCTCGGTGGTGCGGTTGCGGATGGCGGAAATGAAGTCGTTGGTGAACTGCTCCGACGAGACGTAAAGGACGCTCTTGCCGCTGCGGGAGGCCTCCTGGCCGATGGCGTGGAGCAGGTGGGTCTTGCCGAGGCCCACGCCCGAGTACAGGAACAGGGGGTTGTAGGCCTGCCCGGGGGCGTCGGCCACCGCCTGGGCCGCGCTGAAGGCCATGCGGTTGGAGGTGCCCACCACGAAGCTGTTGAAGGAGTACTTGCGGTCGAAGTTGACGCCGCTGGTCAGGGGCGCCGGTGAACTCGTTGCAGCCGGGGAGGTGGCCACCTCCGCTGTTCCGTCGGCGTGCCCATTGACCGAGGGTGGCTGGGGGTTGTCTGCGCCCACTTCGCCGGAAACCTGGAACCGCACGTCCAGCAATTCTCCTGAAGACTGGCGCAGGGCCCGCAGGATGGTCTGGTACATGCGCTGTTCCAGCCAGGCTATGGTGAAGACGCTGGGCACCTGCACCAACAGGTCCATACCCTCAAAGGCGAGCCCCTCGGTTTCCTTCAGCCAGGTGTCGAAAGTAGTCCTGGGCAACTCCATCTCCAGTTGCCCCAGGGTAGCTGTCCAGGTGTCTTGTGCCGATCGGTCTGTCAAGGTGCATACTCGGTGGAAGAAAGTGGTCCTGAAATTGGGTAACGAAAAGGTTAACCGCCTCCATCCGGCCACGCAAGACACCCCGTTATCCGAGGCAGATGCGTCCCCCGGATAGGAATTGAAGCTGCTCCCGATCCCCGGAATCCTGCCGCCCTATCTGTTGGTCCACCCGGTAATCCTCCGGGCGCCAGCGGAATCCCGGGGAAATTCACGAAAAATGAAGGCCCGGAAACACTTTTCCAGGACGTTTTTCCGGCCGCCGGGAAGGGCCGATTTCTTTAGGTCACCCGCCGGGAGAAGCGGCCTTGTAGCGTTTCACGGCGATGGTGGTTTTGGGACACAAGATATAGTATGGTCTATTGCAGCAGTACGAAATCTCGATTCATTGGGTAACATTACATAACGGGCAGGGGAGTGACGTTGACATACCCGGCGAGGTCGCTGGTCTGCGGGCTGTTGTTGGTGCTGCTGTTCGTAATGGCGCCGGGCTGCGGCGGCGAGACGCCCGGGCACGTTCAGTCTACAACGCCGGTTCCGGAAGTGGCGGCCATACCGGAATCGCCGACTCCTGAGGTCGCCGCTCCTGTGGAGAAGCCTGTCCCGCCGGTTGACGCAACGCCGGTGCCCGGTGAATCGTCGGCCGCTGCCAGCCCCACCAGCGCTCCAATGCCTGAAGGGCGGCCCGAAGTTCGACCCACAACCCCGGCTGTGGCTGCCAGTGTGCCAACATCCGATCCCACACCCATTTCGGAGGCAACCCCTTTAATGTCTGAACCAACGCCCATCCACCAGAAGGAAATCACCCCGCCCGTGGCCGGACAGAAATTCCACAGCTTCACTCACCACGGCGTAACCATCGAGGACCCGTGGCACTGGCTGCGGGACCCGGACTACCCCACCGTGGACGACGAGGAAGTCCTGGCCTACCTGAACGCCGAGAACGCCTACTTTGAGGCGAAGATGGATCCCTACAAGGAACTGACCGACACCATTTTCGAGGAGATAAAGGGCCGCCAGCAACCCGACCTGGCCAGCGTTCCCTGGAAGGACGGCGAGTGGTATTACCAGTGGAAGTTCGCCGAGGAAAGCCAGTACCGCATCTGGCTGCGTTGGCCGGCCGACGGGGCCGACGCTCGGGAAGCGCCAACCGCCGACGTGGAGACCTTGCTGGACGAACCGCAACTGGCCGAGGGCCTGGAGTATTTCCGGCTGGGCTCACTGTCGGTGAGTAACGGCGGCTCTCTGCTGGCCTACGCCACCGATACGGACGGCTCGGAGCGGTACAAGCTGGTAATCAGGGACCTGGCAACCGGGGAGATGCTGCCCGAAGAAATCCCCAACGTCATCGGCAGATTGGTCTGGTCTGCCGACGACGCGTCCCTCCTGTACACCGTTGTGGACGAAAACTGGCGTCCCTGGCAGGTGCGCCGCCACGTTCTGGGCCAGCCCGTGGAGCAGGACACGGTGGTGTACGAGGAGAGCGATTCGGGGTTCTTTGTGGGCATCAACGAGTCCGCATCCAGAGAATATATTCTCATCGGTGCCGGCGACCACGTTACCAGCGAGGTGCGGCTGGTTCCCGCCGCCGACCCGGGCGCCGATCCGGTGGTGGTGGCGCCCCGCCGCGCCAACCACGAATACTCCATCGACCACCGGGGCGACCGGTTCATCATCCGCACCAACGACACCCACAAGAACACCCGCCTGGCCACAGCCCCAGGCAACAACCCCACCGAGGCCGCCTGGCAGCCCATGGTGGACGCCTCCGATGACCACTACATCACGGGCTTCGACACCTTTCAGGACTTCATTGCCGTGGAGGTGCGCATCGACGGCCTGGACCACGTGCGCCTGATGTGGCGGGACGGCAGCGAAAAGAGCGTCGACTTCCCCGAGGAGGCATATTCGGCTTCGGTAGGTCAGAATCGAGAGTTCCAGACGGATACCCTGCGCCTCTCCTACGCTTCAATGGTTACGCCCAGCACCGTGTTCGATTACCACATCGACACCGAGGAACTGGAGGTGCGGCAGGTGCAGGAGGTGCCCAGCGGCTACGACGCCTCCGAGTACGTTACGGAGCGTGTGCTGGCCCCGGTCCGGGACGGGGTGGAGGTGCCCGTGTCCATCGTCCGCCACCGGGACACGCCGGTGGACGGCACGGCGCCCCTGTACCTGTACGGCTACGGGGCCTACGGATACGCCATCCCGCCCAGCTTCTCCACCACCCGCCTGTCCCTGCTGGACCGGGGGTTCATCTACGCCATCGCCCACATCCGGGGCGGCGACGACCTGGGCTACCACTGGTACGAGGCCGGCAAGCTGGACCGGCGTACCAACACCTTCAACGACTTCGTGGACGTGGCCCGCCACCTGGTGGACCAGGGTTACGTGCGGGAGGGCCGCATTGCCATCGCCGGGGGCAGCGCAGGCGGCCAGCTGATGGGCGCGGTGGTTAACCTGGCCCCGGAACTGTGGGGAGCGGTGGCCGCCCACGTGCCCTTCGTGGACGTTCTGAATACCATGCTGGACGATTCCCTGCCCCTGACGCCCATCGAGTGGCCCGAATGGGGCAACCCCATCGCGGACGAGACCGTATTCCATTACATCCGATCCTACTCGCCCTACGACCAACTGGCGGCCAGGGACTACCCGCCCATCCTGGTTACCGCCGGCCTGAACGACCCCCGGGTTACCTACTGGGAGCCGGCCAAGTACGTGGCCAAGCTGCGGCACCTGAAGACCGACGGCAACCTGCTGCTGCTGAAGACCAACATGGGCGCCGGCCACGGCGGCCGGTCGGGCCGCTACGACCGGCTCTACGAGGTTGCGGAGGAGTATGCCTTCATGCTGGCGGTAATGGGGCTGGCGGAGTGAGTTTTTCTATCCACTAATACACGTGCATAGTCACTCATCTTTAATACACCCAATTCCATCAGTCGTGTATCTAATAATGGAGTCGGTATGAGCGGCGGCGAGACCGAATACGCGCTGGAACCAACTCCCTTCCGCTCCTTGCAGGAAGCCCAGCAATTGACCGACGTCCTGGAAGAATACCTGCAAGGGATGGGCAAAAGCTCCGCCAGCGTACGCCCCGAACTGGTGGAAATATTCTCCAAGCTGGTCAACAACGCCGCCGAGCATGGAGTGACCGAGGCGGGAGTCAATGCCCACGTTCGTTTCATGCCCCACCGGAGGGGTAGGGCCTTCGACGTGGTTGTGGCAGACTCGGGGCCCGGCATCCGGGCAACGCTGGCAGGCAACACCGGTCTGCCCCAACCGGAAACGGACGCGGCGGCCATCGGGCTGGCGGTGCAGGAGTTGGTATCGGGCAGCGGCATCCCCACCAGGGGCATCGGCCTGTGGATGACCGTTACCGAGATGAGGAAGCCAGGACGAAAACTGTGGATTCAGTCCGGCTCGGGCCTGCTGACCATGTACGGCAGCGCCGAGCCAGAACTGCGGGAAATTGAACCCCGACAGGGCGCCATGGTAAGGCTGACAATACCGGCTTGAGGGAAAGGGGATTGCAACCTGTACACGGGTGGGTATACTTGCCCGGGCACTCGGGTTATAAATTCAGGTCGAAACCGGCACACATTCGGAAGGCAAATGTCATGTCGCCCTGAGCCTGCCGAAGGGCCTGAAATCCTTCCCCCAAGCCTGGTTTCGGGTCCGAAATCCAGATTGTGGGACAGCTTTTAGATTCTTGGGCTTCGCACAGCAAGGCAATCCACTAAAGCGCGATTGCCCTGGGGCAATCGTCCCTCGGTGCACCGTTGTAAGGAAGCTTGACTATAGTTGCCAGACTTGTCGGCCATTCCTGAAAATGCGGTCTGTGCAGCGCCGCCGCCCTGACAGCGCCAGGCGCCTCCTCTCGGGAATCTCACCCGGAAACTCCGAACAAGCCAGGTTCGGGCCACCATAAGACATTCTGTCCCTGCGACAGCCCCGGCCCTTCCTGCCCTCAAGCGCCCTTCTCAGCAGTGAGGAGATAGCGCCCAGTACGTCCATACTTGCTTCACCCCCTTCCCCATGGGCACGGTGAAAACAACATGTACTCAATTGCCCGAAGAGACGGCCCGAGCCGGTCGTACCTTTGGAACAACCGGGGAGAAGTTGCGCCATGACCGGCGCCGCAGCCTGGTGGACCCGGCGCCCGTAACCCTCCATCAAATCTAACTGACCCACCACCGAATTAGAAACCGGGTGTACCTGGTATATCTTCTCTCTTCCCAACCTCACTCTGGGACATATAAGGAAACTCTGAACAAGTCCCTTCCCCCTTGACGGGGTAAGGTTAGGATGGGGGTGATAGCTTGCCAACGACGATCTCCCCCTCACCCTGACCCGCTCCTGCCAGGGGAGAGGGGAATTATTCAGACCTTCCATAACAAGCTGGAGTAACTGTTCAGAGTTGGTGAGTCGCCCCGGGCCGCGATGCGTCATTCCGGCGCAGGCCGGACTCCGGAAAGGTTAGTGCGGAATACAAGACCCACCCAGCAAGGATTCCTGGATACCGGCGAAAGCAGGTATGACGGGTTGGGCCGCACCGGGAATCCCCTCCACTCTGAACAGTTACAAGCTAGAGTCCCGTCTTGCAAGGAGCTGTAAGCACTTGTATAACAATAATATATAGATAGGCACTATCTTATACATTATCGTTATCACTTAGTAGCCGTCACGGGGTTGGTGGCGCCCCAGCCTCGTACAAAGCAAGCACTTTCTGATAAGGAGGAGATATTTCAGATGTCCAGGTTACAGATAGTTCCCGGCGGGTTACAAATCCGCAGCGCCAGGAGGATAAGTATTGTCACCCTGGTGGCGCTGGTGGGAATAGTACTGGCGGCGGTAATGTTCAATCAAGCCGCCACTTCCCCAGATGAAGCCTTTGCCGCGCCCTCAGCCGGAAACGAACCCTGGCTGGAAATCAACTGCCTTGAGGACATAGTTGAAGAAGGCGAGGACTTCCGGTTGATTGTCAACAAGAAGTTCGACTCGGAGTGGCCCCACGAGACAATCCGGGTGTTCTGGTACACGGACCCCATCACCGCCGACGAGACTGATTACGAACACCTCTACGCCGTGCGCCAGTCCAGCAACGGCTATCAGTCCAGGCACGGCAGGATGGGCCGTGATTTTCATACCCTGGAAGACCAGTACCCGGAAGTCGACGAGACCTTCATCGTACGGTTCAACAACTCTGTTGACTATGGCCACGATGGAGAATGCACCATCACCATCACCGATGATGACGGTATCGGAATCTACAACCTGGAGATTACTTCGACCCCTCACCTGATTCCCGGCTCCGGTAGCCAGCAACCACAGGTCGGGTACGCCGTGGGCGACCTGATTGAGATAACCGCCCATTTCAACGGCGACGTTACCACCGTCAATCCCGCTACCGGCCAGCAGTCCCATTACGCCGGCATCTACATCCAGGTGGGAGAGAACCGGCGGTTTGCGCCTTTCCTGCGCAACTACGGCCCTGACGCTCTCGTCTTCGGCTACACCGTTAGGCCGGATGATCTGGACACCAACGGTATCAGCGTCGAGGACGGCGGCCCGGGAACCGGCCTGGGCTATAGCCCGGAGCACCGGGACGGCGGAATCTGGATCGCCGACACCGGCAGCAGCAGGATCAACCGGCTCTTTCATGGGCTGGGCGATGACCCGGCCCACCGGGTATTCCAGATCGGGCTCGATGAGCCGACCACAATAATTCCTCCGACGGAGAACGATACCGAAACCTTGCCCCAGCCGGAACCCGAAGCTCCGGAGTGGGTGAGAAGATCTGTGGTAATCGAGAACCCGTCCTTCCACATCGAACACGGCGAGCTCACCGGGGAGGACGGGGGCCGGGACTGGTTCTCCTTTGAGGGTGAAGGAGGGCAGGATTACATCATCGAAGTCGAAAGCCGGATGGAACTCCTGGGGGACGGTGGGACTCCCTACGTCGAGGATAAGCTGATTGACCCCAGCATCCTGGAGATAGTTGACGAGGAGGGCGCGCAGGTCCTTGGCGAGCAGGACAACGGCGGATTCATCTATCTCTGGGCGCGCGGGTATTTCACCCCTCGCACGGACGGCCAGTATTACGTTGCGGTGGGCTCCGGCAACCAGCTCCGCGGCGGTCTCGGGCACTACACCATCTCGGTCCGGCAGGACGACCACGCGGACGACTCGCATACCAATGCCGAGGTCACCCTTCGCCCGGGCCAGCAAATCACCGGCCGAATCAATTCGGACATCCCTCCCACCAACGTGGACCCGCATGCCTGGGCCTGGGCCGAAACAACCCAGGGCAACGCTGTGCCCAGGTGGGGCCTGGAATCGGCCGACGACAAGGACGTAATCCGCTTCGAGATAGCCGAGGCCGGCGAATACCTGCTGGCCATCACCGAGGGTCCAACCGAGGTGGGGCTCTGGGCCATCTTCTTGGAGCAGGGCGGCGGATTTCAGCTTTCCTGGGAGGCCCCGGTGCGTTCCCACACGGAACACCTCCAGCCGGGCACCCACTACGTTGGGATAGGGACTCCCTACCGTAGCGTGGGCAGCACGGGAGCTTACACCCTGGCCCTGGCAAAGGTCCCCAATGGCGAATCCGGGAACGGCGGCTAGGCTCAGGAACTGACCGGTCAGCCTTCCCTCTGACCCTCTCACCCTCCCAATGCGGCGCCACAGCCCGTGGCGCCGCATTCCTTTCTGCCTGCTGAAGACAGCAGTATCTCGGCGTCCCTTTTCGTCCTTCCCGCCACCGCGGGAACCTCGCCCGCTGAAGTCAGGATTCCTGCTCTCCCCGGACTGACCGGGCAATTTGACGACCCGCCCTGGGGAACCCCTGAATAAAAGCGGGAATCTGGCATACTGAAGGTAGCGCCGGCCTAATGACAGGCCCTATCTGTACGGGCGCCCCGGGGAAGCAGTCAGACGCCGGAACAGGAATATTTATCCACGAATAGGCACGAATTTTCACGAATGATGTAATGGGGCATACTAAACATTAGTGATCATTCGTGGGCATTCGTGGATAGCTAACCCTACTCCCCCGGCCCGAACAATTGCGGCAAGTCCACAATCTCGGCGGTTCCGCTGGCCGGGGCGACCAGATTCAACCGCTCTCCCGGGTTGGCCCGGGCCGTGCGCACGTAACCCAGCCCTGCCAGCTGACCGGTGGGGGGTATGGTGGCCAGCGAGGTTACCTGCCCCACCCGCAGGCCGTCCAGTTCCAGCCCTGCTCCCTCTTCCACCGTCGCATCATCGGAAAAGCGCAGCCGGACCAGGTACCGCTGCACCTTCTGGTAGGTGTCCAGCCGGGCTATTACCTCCTGGCCGATGTAGCAGCCCTTGGCAAAGTCCACCGAGCCGATGAGCCCTGCCTCCAGGGGGTTGTAGGCGTCAGACATCTCCCGGCCGTGGCGGGGCACGGCGTTCTGCACCAGGGCGGCGTTGAAGGCTTCCAGGCCCACCGGGGTAGCTCCGGCCGTCGCCAGGGCTTCCCATACCGGGGCCGCGCTGCCGGTTTCCACCACCACGTCAAAGGCAACCATATCGCCCAGGGGGCGGCGGGTTATCAAGGTCGCCTGGCCTCCAATGGAGCCTTGCAGGGCGGCGTAGGGACTCATTACTTGCAGGTCGTCAGCCTCAACCTGGGGAGCCATTACCCCGGCCAGGGCTGCCGCGCTGGCGGGCCCGCAGAGGGTGAAGGCGGCCGTCGCCCCGGAAATGTCCTCCACCGTCAGGTCCTCCATAATGGTGTACTTGTCCAGCCAGTCAATGACCGCCTGCTGGCAGTCGGGGCTGGTGATGAGGAGAACGTAGTCGCCGGTATTGACCACGCCCAGCAGGTCCAGGATGCGGCCCCGGTCGGTGGTCAGGACGGTGGGCGCGCCCTCTCCCGGGGCCAGGTTGACGACGCCGTTGGTGGAGAGACGGTTGATCAGGTCCAGGGCGTCCTCGCCGGTGGCCTTGAGGCGGCCGGTATAGGAACTGTCGTGCAGGCCGACCCCTTCGGTAATGGCCCGGTATTCGGCGTCCGCCCCGGGCGGATCGGAGTAGACAGCGGCAGTAGGTGAAGTGGCCATAAGGCAAACCTCCGGCGAAACGGTGGGGTGTGTCTATGATAACGGAAAATCGAGTGTATCACGCTGAATTATACTCCGTGGCGGCGCCGTATCGTAACCGCCGAGGTGACTGTTCAGTGTTGATGAGTCAAGGTGCCCTGTCCGCCTCAGGCGGAGAATCCAGAGAGGTCAATTCGAAATCCAAGTTGTTTGTAGCAAACGTTGCTGGATACCGGCTTTCGCCGGTATGACGGTTTGGGCCGGTAAGGCCATCCCTTCAACTCTGAACTGTTACCCGCCAAGACATGGTCGGTAGCGTTCCAATAGCATCAGCTTGTGCCGGACCCGTCTGGATTCCCGCTTTCTTCGGGAAGATCTGCGGGGCGGCAACAATATCCTATATTTATCCTATATTTGAAAACAGTTGCCTGGAATGTCAGTATTCTCCTCGTCTAAGCGGGTACAATGGAGCAGTCTGAATCCCGTGCCTCGGCGGCAGGAGACGTTGCCTAAAGCCGTTTATGCGGGAGGACAATGCCGGGAATCGGGCCAGGCCACGACTGGTCATCGCGGCGTCCGCCTCAGGCGGAATGGCGGGAAGGAGGAACGCTTCAATGCACTGCGGAGTGATGGTCACGGGATACAACCAGGGTGACTGGCCCCGTCTTATGGCGGGAGACTACGACCGTCCCCCGGCAATCCCGGACGCCGCGAACATGGACGATACTCTCTATATGGGAGAACTGGTTGAGCCGCTGGGGTTCGATTCCATCTGGGCAACGGAACACTACGGCTCCGCCTACTCGATGCAGCCCAACCCGTTGCAGTACCTGGCGTACTGGGCGGGCCGCACCAGCCGGGTAGACGTGGGCACGGCGGTCATCGTCGCGCCCTGGTGGAACCCCGTCCGGCTGGCCTCCGAAATCTCCATGCTGGACATTCTGCTGAAGGGCCGGCGCCTCCACCTGGGCATTGGGCGGGGCATTTCGCCCCACGAATACGCCTCCCTGGGCTACCCGATAGAGCAGTCGCACAAGTATTTCTACGACGTGATCAACGCCATCAGGGCCGCCGACGGCGCGGAACGGTTCGAGTTCCAGGGCGACGTCTACAATATCCCTCCCACCACCATCCGGCCCCAGGCCCGCCACAAGGGGGAACTGACCCGGGACATCAAGGTGGCCTTTACCACGGAGGCTTCGGCACGAATGGCCGCCGAAAACGGCCTGGGGCAGATGTTTGTGGCCGGCGACAATGTGGAAGAGATGACCGACAAGGTGCGAAGGTTCAACAGCATCCGCAGGGAACTGGGCCTCCCGCCGGACCAGCCAACCACCCTGTTGTGGATGTACTGCGCCGAGACCGAAGATGAAGCCGAAGAGGGGTGGACTTACTTCCACAACCAGCTAACCGCCGCCCAGCATCACTACTTCGAGTGGAACAATCCGGGATATGAGGGCATACACGGCTACGAGGAATACCTGACTCGCCAGCGGGCCGACGTGGGCACGGCGGATGCCAGCTTCGCTGCCCGGCGGGCCACCCAGCCCATCGGCACGCCGGAGATGATCATTGAGAGAATCAAGGCGATGCAGCGGTCCATCAGCGCCGAAAAGGTGGTAATCCATATGTTCTACGGCGGGATGCCCAGAGACAAGGCAGAGAAAAGCCTGAGGCTCTTCGCCAAAGAGGTCCTTCCCGAAGTGCAGGCTATGCCCACCCCTATCAATACCAGGTCCCTGGGATAAGGCACGGGGCAATCGCTTCCTAAGTCAAGAGTCCCGGCACTCCGCCGGAAGCCGGAGTCCAAAATGGCAGGAGCGGGTATTGTGCCGGCCCCTGCGTGTTGAGAAATGCGCCGTCATCCCCATCCTGACCTTCTCACGTCAGGGAGAAAGGGACATATCCAGAGGTTTGTCAGGAAATGGCCGCCGAATACAGTTCCTGTTCCAGGGCCTGGCGTACCGGACGAAGGTAGGGGCGCGCCGCCCGCAGTCGGTCCAGCAAATCTCCCATGGGAATCCACTGGCACTGGTCGATGCCTTCGGTGAGGTCGGGCTGCAGCGGGTCCGACAGGTCGCCGGCGTAGTCCAGCACAAACCACTGTACCGTCTTGTCCACTGGGCCAATTCTGTAGTAGGAAATATACCTGGTCTGGCAGAGGGGAAAGCGGATGGTGATTAAAGAGGGGGAAAGGCCGGACTCCTCGGAAATTTCCCGAAGAGCGCATATTTCCCAGGGTTCGCCGGGGTAATCCAGTTTGCCCTTGGGCAGGTCCAGTAGCCGGTGTTTGCGGATTACCAGGCCATGGCCGCCGCAAAGGACCAGCCCCCCGGCGGCGTACATCTTCGGCAGTTCATCTCTATTCATGTATGAGTATACGCTCCAGAATTCCTATCTGATCACGATTTAACCCCGTGAACAACACCCCGTCCACCACCACGTCGGTCAGCATGTCCATATCCGGGGCCTGGTAAATGAGCTCGGGCCGCAGGTCCTTTCCTTCGTATTCAAAGCGGGTCAGGATGTAATGTACGGCATTCAGCTTTGCCTGCTGCTTGTTGTCCGATTCGATGATAACCCAGGGGGCGTAATCGGTGGATGTAACCGCGAACATACGCTCCTTGAAGTAGGTTAAAAGCTGCCATCGCTCGGCCACCTTGCGGTCGTTGGCCGAATACTTCCAGTATTGCAGGTCGCTGTCCTGCCGCAGCCGGAAACGCAGGTTCTGGGAGTCGCGGCTTACCGACAGGTAGATCTTTATGAAGGTTACGCCTTCGTCCACCAGTTCCTCTTCCCAGTCGTTGACCTTGTTCATAAAGTAGTGGTACTGGCGCATGGTGCAGTAACCCATGGCCGGCTGAATCAGGGCCCGGGAATACCAGGAGCGGTCGAATACGCTTATTCTGCCGGGCCCGGGCAGCAGCTTGTAGTGGTGGCCCAGCCAGTTGCGCATCTCCTGGGGAGTGGGTATGCCCTGGCTGATAATCTCGTAGCCGCTGGGATTGAGATAGTGGGTAATGGTGGAAGCTATGCTGCCCTTGCCGGCGGCGTCTCTTCCTTCCAGCACAATGGCTACCCGCTGGCCCGTTTCGACTACCCATTCTTGCAGGGCCAGCAGCTGCCGCCGCAGAACCCGCAGTTCGGCGCGGTAGGCCAGGTACTCAATGCCCCGAAAGGCGGGCACGTCGTGCTTGATCGCCTCTGTTTCGGGCAGGATTACGTTATCTTCCAGCTTTACGTCATACGCAACCATCAGAAAATAACCGTCCCATAAACTCTACCGAGTATCAAGAGCGTGGCTTGGCTCACCGATTATCGTAAATAATGCCGGTCGAACCTGTCAAACAGGGTGATGGCAACCGTTTATCAATGCCAGGTTAAAGCGGTCGCAATGGAGCTTTAAGGGGAGACTAACGGCCCGGACTGGCAAAATGCTCACTCGGTGTCGCGCAGAAGGGCTGAGAAACCGGCCTGCTGGAAATGGCGGTCGAAGGCGAGGGCTTCTTGAATGCCTCTCTCTTCCATGACGATGAAACTGGCGCAATCGACAATGCTCCAGTTCTGGTCCGGTCGCCTCATGTAGCTTGCCAGGGCAGTGTGGAACTGTTGGCTCGTCTGGGGCAATATGGTTACGCCCTCTTCTCGCGTCAAGCCATTTACCATATTTGCGGCTCCCAGGCGCATTGCTGGCCCGAGGCCGCTGGCATGGTTGAGGAGCTCTGTTAGTACCATCTCGGTGGTGATTATCTGGTGATTGGACAGGGTTCTCCGCATCGCCACGGCTATGCTGTGGAGCTGGTCCCTGGGGTTGAGCAGACCAATCCAGTAGCCGGTGTCAGCGAAAATCTCTGGCATCAGTCTTTTCCCTTTGGATTGCCGTATAGGTCGCGTTTGTAGTTGATTGAGCCGTCGGTAGGCAGGTTTTCCAAGACTTCTTCGGGCAGGGATTTCCAGATCTTTTCCATCATAGCCAGCAGGCTGTCCGCTTCCTCTCCTGTTTCTATTGCCTCGTCTTGCTCGATAGATATGGTGACAACTGCCCCTTCCTCCAGGTTCAGGGGTTCCAGTGGCTTCAGTGTTCCATTGATGTATTCAGCTTTCAGTCGTAAAGTCATGGTTGCTGCCCGCTTTGTTGGAGCCCTCTGTATATCTGCATCCTTCCTGGACTTCGGCTGGGGCGTCCTTTCTCCCTTCTATTTTGAATGCTGTCCGGCATTTTCGCAATTTCCTCGATGTCAGCCAACCGTTCAGACTAAGAGGTAACTCGTTACCCCCAAGGACCGGCGTTCTCGCGTGCTCCTGATCCCAGGGGCCCCTGGCGTAAGACAGGTTGACTACCATTACCCGCTCTGAGTAAATGCTTTCGCCAATATGACCAGTTCGGACTTGAAACGTCGCTTCAGTTCTGCAATGGAGCTTTTAGGGGAGACTAACGGCCCGGGCTGTTCCAGTTTTCCACCACCCGTAATGCCCGCTTCGCGTGGCTGGTCATCGAAAATTCGTTGTGGTAGACGTCCCGGATTATGCCCTGGGCGTCTATGACATAAGTGAACCTGGAGGTGCCCAGCCCGAACCGCCGCTGGACGTCGTAGAGGCGCCGGACCTTGCCTCCCGAATCGCTGCCAAGATCAAAGGGAAGGCAGTTGTCCGCGGCAAACTTCTTCAGCCTTAAAATGTCATCCGGGCTGATGCCTATGACCAGGGTATTCCGCTCCTCAAAGTCCGCTTGGGAGTTTCCAAACTCCCTGGTCTGGACAGTTCAACCATAGGTAGAGGCCCGAAGGAAGAAATAGATGACGATGTTTCTGCCCCGGTGTTCCGAGAGGTCAAAATTCCCTCCCGAAATCAGGGGAACGGTGAAGGCTGGCGCGACGGCCCCTACTGGCAGCATAACGGGCACAAGTTAAATGCTGACATAAGGAGATGTCAACGCCTGGCTCCGGCCCGCGTCCACTGTACCGCCCCCACTGTACCGCTGCCCGCTTCCCGGCTATAATCCCGTCAGAAAGCGAACGTCGGTTTCCCACACCGGAAGGCAACCAAATCCCAACGTCCACACAGGAAGGGTTGAAAATGGCAGACGGCACGTATGTAGAATGGGTTCACGGGTCAACCATGCAGGTAGAATACCTCAGCCGCATCACGTCGGTGCGCCACACCGGGCCCTTCGTCCGCATCGAGGGGGCCGGCGGGCAGAACACCTGGGTCCACTTCCCCATTCCCACCCTGGCGGTATCCAACGGCAAGGCTACCCGGGCTCAGGCCGCCCTGGTCAGCTTCCGCACCCGTTCCCATGCCACGGTGCACGAGGTGATAGTGTACGACGGCGAGAAGCGCATCGCCGAGCACATGGCGGTGGACCTGCAGGGCGACAACCTGGACGCCCGCTTCGAAATTCCCGATTCCCCGGAAGTGCAGAAGGGCCTGAACGTAACCGTGGGCGTAACCTTCGCCGAGGGCGCCCCGGACACCCGCGCCATGCAGATAGAAATTGTCGGCGTGGGCGTGGAGTTTTCCGGTTAAGGCTTCTTCACAAAGAGAAACGGAGACGCAGAGGTGCGAGGTTTCCTCCGTGACTCCGTTTCTCTTTGTGAATGGTGGGCCCTAAAGCAGCCCCGCCAGGCTGAAGAGCCAGCCCAGGACGCCCGCGCCAATGATGACCAGGGGCGCGGGGATGCGGAAGAACATCACCGAGCCGAATGCCAGCAGGGCAATAACCGCCCCGGCGGCGCTGGGGTCGGCCCGCTGCCAGAGCAGGAAGACCACACCCACCACCAGGCCTATGGCGGCGGCGTTGACACCCACCAGGGCTATCCGCACCCACGGATACCGCCGCAACCGCTCCCAGAAGGGCAGCACCGCGTAGATTATCAGCACCCCCGGCAGGAACAGGCCCACGAAGGCGAGGAACAGGCCCGGCACGCCCCCGGCCACCGCGCCCAGGTAGGCGCTGAAGCTGAACAGGGGCCCCGGGAGCGCCAGCATCAGGGCCAGGCCGTCCAGGAATTGCTGCTCCGTAACCCACCCCGGTTCCACCACTTCGGCGCTCAGCATGGGCAGCACCACCTGGCCGCCCCCGAAAATCAGCGAACCGGTGCGGTAGAAAGACTCCAGCAGTTGCAGCCACGTCTGGTCCAGGAAAAGCCGGGCCAGTATCAGTCCCCCCAGCAGGCCGAAGAAGAGCATCAGCAGGATGCCGCCAACAGCGCGGTTAATCCCCAGGTTGTCCAGCGGGACACCGGCTGCCTGTTCGGCATCATGGCGCTGGGAGCGCAGGGCGATCATGGTTACCACGCCGCCCAGGGCCAGGGTGGCGGGAAAGGCCCAGGGCTGCCGCACGAGGATGGTCACCACGGCCCCCAACAGCATCAACGCCATGGTCAGACGCGTCCTGATAACCGCCGTCCCCAGCCGCCAGGCCGCCACCGCCACCAGGGCCACCGTGGCCGGCTGCACGCCGTCCAGCCACTGGGGTCGACCACCGTCGGACAGGAAGGTGGCCACGCCGAGGCCGGCCAGGGCCATGATGGTCGCGGCAGGGTAGAGGAACAGGATGAAGGCCAGCAGTCCCCCCAACGGACCTGCTCTTGCGGTTCCCACGGCCACCACCATCTGGGTGGAAGTCGGGCCGGGCAATCCCTGGCCCAGCCCGAGAAGTTCCACGAAGCGCTGCTCGTCCAGCCAGCCGCGCCGGGCCACGAACCGCTCCTGCAGCAGGGCGATGTGGGCCTGGGGGCCGCCGAAGGCAATCCACCCCAGGGGCAGGAAGGCCCACGCCACCTCGGCCAGGCGGCGGGCCAGGGAGGGGGTGGACCGGCTGTCGTTACCGGGCGAACTGTTTTCCATTTGCGTCCCTCGATTGCCACAGCCAAGTAGAGGCCGGAGTGCGGGCCGGCAAATTGTACCGGTTGCCGGTTGGGCCTGCCAGTGACGTGGCGAAGATGCCCTTGCCCCTGACGGGTTCCCAGCCAGATCACCTGAGACGGAGCGCCCAAAAGCATGGGTAGCGTTCCAATTTAGGTGGTATGGTCTCGTAGGGGCGGGTTTCAAACCCGCCCTGGCAGCCCGTTGAAATCCCTCAACAATGAGAAACCACCTGAATCGGAACGCTGCCAAAAGCATGCGACCTCTTGACAACAACGCTGCCATTATAGAACAATTGTTCTACATCGCATACCAATGGGGGACCACTTGATAAACTATATCCTAAAGGCCTGCCGCAGCTGTGGCGGGGACCTGGCCAAAGACTGTGACGACTGGATATGTCTCCAGTGCGGCAGGTATTCCTACGTGGGATTGTACAGCCAGCCGGAATCGCCGGTAGACACTGTGCCGCCCCTACCGGCAATACTCCGGCCGGCGAGTACAGACTCGCGACAGGTAGGCGGAGGAGCAGATGGGCGCTCCGGACAGGCGGGCAGCGGAAAGGCTGCATCCGCAAATCCCATCCACCGCCCTGCCCTGGCAGGGACTCTGCCGTGACCCTGCTGGCCCTGGACGCCGGGGTCCGCGAGACGGGCTGGGCCGTCTTCCTGCCTGGCGGCGCCATCGACTCGGGAGTAATCCGCCTGTCCCGCAGCCGCGCCTTGCACGCCGCCGAGCGGGTAAGCCACCTGGTCGAGAGCCTGGACCGCCTGTCGTCCCGCTGGCAACCCGGGGCGGTGGCCTACGGACAGCCGTCGGGCATCCGCTGGCCCGAGCCCTCCCTGGAACTGCTGGACGGCTCCCTGGCGCGGTGGGCCACCGGCCGTCAGTTGCCCCTGTTCACCTACTCGGCGCAGGAGGTGCGGGCCGCCATAGCCCGCCACTCCCGGGTCCCCCAGGACCAGCTGGCCTACGCCATCATGCGGAGGCTCAGGCTCATCGGCGCCAGGAAGTCCACCCCCGAATGGGAGGCGCTGGCCATTGGCTACTATCATTTGTGCCGCATGGCCGCCAGGGCCAGGGCGAGCACGTGAGTGAAGGACATCGCCGAGCCTACCGCGCCTGATGTTGAACCACTACCATTTCAGGGCAGCGTTCCGGTTCAGGTGGTCTGGGACAAAATAGTAGGGGCAAACCTATGTGTCTGCCCTGGCCTTACCCAC
The DNA here is from genome assembly GCA_964291565.2 of Dehalococcoidia bacterium. Classification (GTDB taxonomy): domain Bacteria; phylum Chloroflexota; class Dehalococcoidia; order Lucifugimonadales; family UBA3495; genus Bin22. Next base: position 1,446,576 of record OZ219949.1, on the reverse strand, counting down.
GAAACCACCCCTTGCCCCATGTCAGCCAGCGACTGGAACGATTGTGGTAAGCTATATCCGGCAGCCCGCAAATTCGGCTCTGGCGCTGCCCCATCTCTGCGGCGGATTCGGCGTTATATGTCTCAGTTCACCGACGTTTCCTTCGATGGCCTCTACGGCGAGGCCATCATGGACCACTACCGCAATCCCAGGCACCGCGAACCCCTGGACCGGGCCGACATGGCCGCCCACGAATTCAATCCCTTCTGCGGCGACGAGGTTACCCTGAGGGCGCAGTTCGACGGCCTGGGACGGGTGGACCGTGTATCTTCCCAATCCCAGGGCTGCTCCATCATCCAGGCGTCGGCGTCCATGATGGCCGAGGGTATGGAGGGGAAGTCGGCGGAGGAACTGGACGAACTGGCCCGGCTGTTCCGGCAATTGATGCAGGGCAGGGACCTGGAACCTGGCGAGGTGGCCAAGTTGAAGGACCTGGCCGCGCTTCAGGTGGTGCGCCAGTACCCGGTGCGCATCAAGTGCGCCCTGTTGCCCTGGACCGCGCTGGAAGAGGGCCTGGATGAGCTGAAGAGGTCGGGAAGAGGAGGCTGAAAAGGGTCTGCTTCGAGTTCGAGGTTCCTGCTCCGCCGCGGCGGAGGGGAACGACGGACTGTCCTCAAAGTTGAAGTGCGAGTGTCCGGCCTACAAGTCCCATTCCCAGCCGCCACCATTCCCAGCTGCTACCATTCCAACCCGATACTATTCCTAGCCGCTACCATTCCGACTGGGCCGGCCGCGACATCAACTCGACCATGGCTTCCCTGGGGGGCAGGTCTTCAAAGAGGATGCGGTAGGTAACCTGGGCAATGGGCATCTCCACGTTCAGCCGCCGGGCCATGGCCAGAGCCGCGCTGGTGGTAGTGACTCCCTCCACCACGTTGACCATTATTTTTTTGATCTCCGGCCAGGTACGTCCCTGGGCCAGTTGCTCCCCGGTGAAGCGGTTGCGGCTCAGCGGACTGTAGCAGGTAGCCACCAGGTCTCCCAGTCCGGCCAGTCCAGCGAAGGTCAGGTACTGGGCCCCGGCCGCCGTCCCCAGCCGCGTCATCTCCGCCAGGCCCCGGGTGATCAGTGTAGACTTGCTGTTCTGGCCCATATCCATGCCGTCGGCGATGCCGGCGCCCAGGGCAATGATGTTCTTCAGGGTGCCGCCCAGTTCCACGCCGGTGACGTCGTCGCTGGTGTACACCCGGAAGATGGGCGACATCAGCGTGTCCTGGACCAGCGACGTCCTGGCCGGGTTCCGGCCGGCCACCACCGTGGCCGACGGCTTCTCCTCGGCAATCTCCTTGGCCAGGTTGGGGCCGGAAAGGACGCAGATGCCCTCGTGCATTTCGGGGGGAAGCTCTTCCTCCATAATCTGGCTCATACGCTTGCCGTCGGGCGCCTCCAGTCCCTTGGAGGCGCTGACTACCGTGGCCTCCGGGTCAAGGTGCTCGCCGATCCACTGCAGGTTGTGGCGGAACTGTTCCGAGGGCACCGCCAGCACCATCAGGTCCGCGCCGCCCACCGTCTTTTCCACGTCGCCGTCTACCGCCAGAGACTCGGGAAACCAGATGCCCGGCAGCAGGCGCCGGTTCTCGCGGTGCTGGTTCAGGCGGTCGGCCTCCTCGGGCGTCCGCGCCAGAATGGTTACCGGCACCCCCTTGCGGGCCAGTATAATTCCCAGGGTGGTCCCCCAGGTGGTGGTTCCGACTATGACGGCGGCTGTGGTCAAATTACTGCTCGTTTCCCAGCCCTCCCCCATGCGGTTGCGGGTACGGGGACGCCGGCTGGGCGGATAAGATATAGCACTGAGTTTATGATAGCACAGTAAACTAGAAGCGAAATCCCTACCGATTCGAGGTATTGTTGCAGGGCTGGGGCTTCCTTCCACAAAGGGGCACGAAGAACCACAAAAGGGGAAGAGGGTTAGTTGCTGGGGTACTCCGCAGGGGCGGTCCTTGTGGCTGTTCTGTGATGGCGGAAGGCCCCTATGGCGGAAGGAACTTCCTCATCACGCGAATATTTGAAAAGCGAGGCGTACCATGACCGAATATGAGACCATGACCTACCACCGCGAGGGCCGCATCGGCTACATTACCCTCAACCGGCCCCAGGCCCTCAACGCCGTCAACGACCGGTTTGAGGAGGACATCGCCGAGGCGCTGCTGGAGTTCGACATGGACGAGGATGCCTGGGTGGCCATTATCCACGGCGAGGGACGGGCCTTCTGCGCCGGGGCCGACATCAAGCAGCGGTTCGTGGAGATGACGCCCCGCCAGAGCGCCCTGCGCAGCCGGGGCACCAGCGCCGAGGGCTACCTGGCCCGCACCATCAACTGGAAACCCGTCATCGCCGCCGTCCACGGCTACTGCCTGGGCGCCGGCCTGTCCCTGGCCGGCGAGTGCGACCTGATCGTGGCCTCCGAGGAGGCCCAGTTCGGTATCACCGAGACCCGCCGCGGCCTGCCCGGGGCCCGGGTCTGGGCCAAGTGCAACGCCTTTATGCCCTCCAAGATACTGTCGGAAATGGTGATAACCGGCGAGCCCTTAGCGGCGGCGGAGCTATACCGCCTGGGCCTCATCAACCGCCTGGTCCCCACCGGCCAGCACCTGGTGGCGGCCAAAGAACTGGCGGATAAAGTCCTGGAAGCCCCGCCCCTGGCCTCCCGCTCCGGCGTCCGCCTCACCCGCCGCCAGTGGGTAATGGACCTCTACGACGCGGGCATGTACCTGCAGCCACTGCAGCTGCATAAAACGGTAGACTTCCAGGAGTCGGCCCGGGCATTTGTGGAGAAAAGGAAGCCGGAGTATGGGGCGAGGTAGGGGGTGGGGGTAAGCAAGGCCTGCAGCGCCGCGAAGGGATGGGCGAAGAAGTTAGTAAGAAGCATCAGCGCCTAATATGAGGTTTCCCCAATATTCAGCGGTTGGAGTCCCCTCGCGAAGCATCTTTCGGATACCTCGCCTACAGCATTCTAGGCCATCGGAAAGAAGCTTCAGAGTATCGTGATCCGAAGAAATGACTCCACCATGCACAGCTCCGGACGCCTTTCCGTAAATTTCTCTTAGTTTCTTTCGGATCAGCTTTCGTTCTTCGAAGTCTTCACCCAAGTACCAGGCACCAAATAAAGAGAGCCTGAAGTTCATTTCTTGGCTGTTGTGTTCGCCCACAAAATCGTGTAGAAACAGTGCTTCGAGGACAATCCGAAGGTCTATAAATCTGTCAGTGAGGCTTTGTCTGCTGTCTTTGGCTCGCATCCACCTAGAAAGTGAAGTTCGGATACTCTCTGAAGTATTTGGAGATTTCAGTGCAATTAACGTCTCAGAAATCTGTTCTTCCGGTGGACTCGGTCCGGCTCTCCCATCCGGGAAGAACATACCTGCACTTGTAATATCCCAATCCTTCAACTCTCCTTTGGGGGAGAGGGGCCAACTCCTAAATTTCTGTTCACCCCTTGACCAGGAGGTGCCAACATTGCCCTTTATGAAGCCGGGCGGTCCTTGATACTGTAGCCAGTTGAAACCTGTCTCCACATAAGCGTCAATTTCAAGTGAAATCGCTTGGCATATAGTATGAAAGTCGGTTCCAGATAAATTGACTACTGTGATTTTCTCTTCTGGGCTAAACCTCCTTGCGGGCCGAAAAAACGCGGGGGTGGCTTCGTGGTCTAAATAAATTACTGTGCGGCCCAGAAAATCGTCCGCCCTCGTCGAAAATTGGCTAGGTAAGTGAACCGGCAAGGCCTCGCTAGTTTGAGGGAGCGATTCTAAATGGATTCCCTCCGCAGGCTCGATAGATTTAGTAAAGGTTGCATCGTTAAGGATTGTTGCTATACGGTACTTCACGGGGTCCGCTTGTCCGAGCCACCTTTGCAGTTGGAGTGAGATTGTGTGCGGACCCACAACGGACGCGCCCTTAATGAGGGACATTGTGAAACTGGACACTGGAGATGACCAAGTCTCAATCTGTTTTACTCCCGCATCTGTAAAGCCTGTAAAGCCGTAGTGCGATTCTTCCCTGCCCCCTGTGGGAAAAGCGTGGCCGATTCGGTCTGTATCCGGATCGATATAGTCTTTGAATATAGACCGGACACTACTTTCAAGACGAGCTAGCAGTTCGGCCGGCACTAATGGCATCGCACCTGATGCTCTTATAAAGTTCTCAGATTCCCACCCCCTTTCCTTGATCATCTCGCCCAATTCACCTGGAGTAACTAACTCGCTGGGCCTAGAAGCATAGGATATAGAATAGCCGTCTCTCCTTCCCTCAAAGCGGCCGACATCGAACGAAGTCTCGCTTTGCGCTTGCTCCAGTAATTCCTTAATTCTTTCCACTACATCATCCCCTGCATCACGCAAATATCTCCCCAACCGGCATCCGCCAGCCGGGAACCACGTCCCCTCCGTCCAGGGTATCGGTCTCGTTCAACACTTGAGGTTCCTGGTCGGGGCGGTGAACGGTCACGGAGTGTGCCGCCGGATCAATGACTACCACCATAAGGCATCCGGCGGCCAGGTAGTCGGCCACCTTCTCGGCCATGGGCCCGGACCTGTTGCTGGGAGACAGCACCTCTATAGCCAGGTCTGGCCCGCCCTGTACGAAACTGCGTCGCTCACCGGGGGGCGATACCCGGTCCAACCGGATGAAGGAAACATCAGGTGACCGGACCGTATCCGGGTTGGACTCCAATAGGTAGCCTGTTTCGGCGATGATCACCCGGCCCAGGCCGTTGCGCCGCACGTAGGGTATCAAGTCGCCGGCGACATTCGCCGAAACCAGGCCGTGTTCTTCGAAGCTTGGCGCCATCTTCCTGATTTCTCCCCGCACCAGTTCATAGCGGTACCCGTCGTCGGGCATTTCCGCCAGTTGCTGGGCCGTAACCCAGTTTTTCTTAGTTACCATCACCGTCTCCTAGATTCGCCAAAGCTTGGAATGCCGGGGTTGATGGCAAGATTTGGAACATCCCTTTGGTCTTCCCCGTCTCCCTGTCTGGGAGGACGTATTTATATGCTAAACTAGCGCGGTCAGAAATCACAGTCAACCCAGTATACTTCTCCCCACCTAACCCAAACCCCCGAAAGGAGCAACCCCCATGGCAGAAATGGCAGCCGGTCGCGCTATTGTTGAGGCTTTGAAGGCCGAGGGCGTGGACCATATCTTCGGACTGGTGGGCACCACCACCAACAGCATCGTTACCGAGCTATACGGGCGGGACGACATTAGCTTCATCGACACCCGCCACGAGGAGGGAGCCGCCTTCATGGCCTACGGCTACTCCAAGGCCTCGGGCAAACCCTCCGCCTGCGTAACGACCTCGGGTCCGGGCACCATCAACCTGGCCACCGGCATCTCCCTGGCCTACAAGGGCCGCGCCCCGGTCATTGCCATCGCCGGCAATACCGCCCAGGAGTACACCTACCGCGACGGCGCCCAGGAGTTCGACCTGGTCAACACCTTCAAGGCCATCACCCAGCTTTCCCTGCAGGTGAACCAGGCCGAGCGCATCCCCGAGATGCTGCACTACGCCTTCCGCACCGCCATGTACGGCAAGAAGGGCCCCGTGCTGCTGGATATTCCCCGCGACCTGATTGACGGCAGGACCATCGACTGGGAAGTGGAGTCTCCCTCCTCCTACCGGCCCGTGGCCGACCGCACCGCCGGCGACGCCCAGGCCGTGGCCCAGGCGGCGGCCCTGCTGGCAGGTGCACAACGTCCCCTGATCCTGGTCGGGGGCGGCGTTGTGGACTCCGAGGCTACCGACTTCGCCGTGGCGCTGGCCGAGCGGCTGGACATGGCGGCCGTGCCTTCCTACGGCCACAACGACGCCTTCCCCAACAGCCACCGGCTGTACGTGGGACCCCCGGGCGGCCGGGGCGCCAGCGAGGCCCTGGAGGCAATGAACCGGGCCGATGTCATCCTGGCCCTGGGCACCCGCATCAACCAGGGCAGCACCGGCTGGGACTACAGCGTCATCAACCCGGAGACAAAGATTATCCAGGTGGACATTGACCCCTTTGAAATTGGCCGCAACTACCCCCTGGCCGTGGGCATAGTAGGCGACGCCGGGGCCGTCGCCCAGCAGCTTTCCGAGGCGCTGTCGGCCCAGTTCCCCGAGGGCCGGGCCAATCCCGGCTGGACCGCCCAGATTACCGAGTTGAAGAACCGCCGCCGCGCCCGCCTGGAGGCCGAGGCCCAGCTGGGCGGCGACCCAATGATGCCCCAGCGGGTCTTTACCGAGCTGAACAAGGTCCTGCCGCAGGACTGCATGGTGACCATAGACGCTGGCATCGCCCCGGGCCTGTCCTACGACCGCATCAGCTACGAACTGCCCCGCACCATGTTCAACTACGCCGGCCAGGGCGGGCTGGGTATGGGCCTGGGCGTGGGCCTGGGAACCAAGCTGGGCCGCCCCGACCGGCCGGCCATCAGCCTGCAGGGCGACGGCGGCTTCCTCTACACCTCCCAGGAACTGAACACCGCCGTGCGCAAGAACATCCCCCTGGTCAGCATCGTCCTGAACAACGGCTGCCACGGCGCGGAAAAGGCCCAGCAGCAGCGCTTCTACGACCAGAAGTATATCGGCGTGGACCTGGAGAACCCCCGCTTCGACCGCCTGGCCGAGGTGTACGGGGCCAAAGGCTACTACGTGGAACGCCCCGAGGACGTGGCCGACACCGTCCGCGACGCCCTGGCCCAGGACGGCCCCAGCGTGGTGGAGATTCCGGTGGCCGAATACTTCCCGCCGGGGGCATCGCTGCCGCGCAGCTAGAATTGGGTGTGCCTGTCCACGAAGGGACACAATGAAGCACGAAGGAACCGGAATTGCCGGGGGTGGGCCAGGCGGCCGCCTGGCCCGGAGGAGTTTGGGTATTCCGTAGGGTTATGTATAGCGGGCAGGGCATTACTTTGTTGTACAATGTATGTCAGCAACTGGGGGTGTCCACATGAGAGACCACGACGATCACGCCGGCCACGACCATTCGGCCCACCAGCACGGTGAGGAAGAGTCTCACGACCATGCCGCTCATGAGCATGCGGAGGGCGAGGCCCACGATCACGACGCCCACCAGCACGCCGACGCCGACGCCCACGATCATGCGGATCACGTACACGGTTCGGTAGAAGTTCACGACCACGACGCCCACGCCGGGCATGACCACGACGCCCACGCCGGGCACGACCATGACGCCCACGCCGGGCATGACCACCACGGACACGGGCACCACGACCACGCCCACGACTTCCGCAGCGCCAGCAAGAAGAGCCTGTGGCTGGCCCTGGTCCTCATTTCGACGTACATGATTGCCGAGGTAATCGGGGGCCTGATATCCGGCAGCCTGGCCCTGCTGGCCGACGCCGGTCACATGCTCACCGACGCCGCTGCCATCGTCATGGCCCTGGTGGCCATCTGGATCGGCCAGCGCGAGGCGTCGGTCGAGCGAACCTTCGGTTACCACCGCACCGAAATACTGGCGGCCCTGGCCAACACCTTTGCCTTATGGCTGATAGCGGGCTGGATTCTGTTCGAGGCTTACCACCGCATTCGCTTCCCTGAAAGTGAGGTGGTCGGCTTGCCGGTGCTGCTGGTGGGTATTGGCGGCTTCATCGTCAACGTGGCGGCCGCCTGGATTCTGCACCGCTCTTCGGGCGAAAGCATGAACGTGGAGGGAGCCTTCCAGCACGTGCTGGCCGACCTGCTGGGTTCCGTGGGCGTCATCGCTTCCGCCATCCTGATCATGGCCTTCAACTGGCAGATTGCCGACCCCATCCTCAGCGTGATCATCGCCCTCCTGATCGTCTACAACACCCGCCGATTGATCCTCAGAATAATGAACGTGCTGCTGGAGGGGTCGCCCGAACATATCGACGTCTACGCTCTCTGTCACGACCTGGAGGAGTTCGAGGGGGTAACCCTGATCCACGACGTCCACGTCTGGACCATCACCCAGGGCAACGAGGCCTTTACCGCCCACATCCTTATGGATCCCGCCTACTTGGGGAACTGGGATGATACCGTAACCAGGATGAAGGACCTGCTGCACAACAGCTACGGCATCGGTCACGTAACAATACAGCTGGAGAATACCACCGAGGGCTGCACCGAGGACCACCACGTCGGCCACCTCTTCGCCAGCGCCCGCACTTGACGACGTGGCGGACATTCGCTGGCGCCGTCAGCTTTCCAGGGGAATTGGTGCACAGTTGGTACACAGAGCGTAGGGGCGGGTTTCAAACCCGCCCCGTTCGCATTTCGACAGTTAATTCCAGGCAAGAACGCTGGAGTTTACGCCCCGTCCCAATAATTCGACCGTTGAGCTTGCCGTAAACGAAATAACCCTGCTGCCGGAGATGCAGCGGGGTTAAATTCGTAGAGTGCGGTTGGCTTAGTGAACGTGGCCGGCGTGGTCGTGAACGTGGTGTTCGTGCCCGTCGCACTCGTGGGGATCATGCACGTGGCCGGGTTCGTCGCCGTGGTGCTCGTGGGTGTCGCACTCGTGGACGTCGTGGTCGTGAAGCTCCGCGTGGTGCTCGTGGGTGTCGCACTCGTGGACGTCGTGGACGTGGCCGGGTTCGTCGCCGTGGTGCTCGTGGGTGTCGCACTCGTGGATATCGTGCTGCTGCATTGGATACCTCCTTGTATCGGCTCCGCAGATGGATTATTTGGGTCTCTCGCCTTGCCGTGAATCCCGGGACCTTGGCAACGCTATGTACTATTATTGAAACATTGCGGAAAATCAAAAGTCAAGGCCCAAAGTCTCAATTTCGTGAAATTGTCAATGTAAACAAGACTCACTTATTGATACTAAGTCCTCGTCCGAGGCGCTGGACCACTCTTTGGGGACTCTTCACCGGTGGCTCAAATTCCCCAATATTCGGGGCTGACTTTGACCAGGAACAGACCCTTTGCCATGCTTCCCGCTTCATTTGCCAGCACGCCTGCCGGTAGCTACAATGTCCAAATGGTGAATGCCCGTCATCGCATTTACATGGCTCTTCGAATTCTTCCGGTTTCCTCCCCACAAACAAGCGCATTCCATAAACGGCGGGGGCTGTAGCTCTTGAACCTCGACTGGTCAAACCGCATGGACTCACTGCGCGCCCAGTACCACTATGCCTGGATGGTGGTGGGCATGGGGACGGTGCTGCGGGTTACCGCCAATTTCGTAAGCCAGGCCTTCGCGGTAATTCTGGTGGTGCTGCAGCAGGACTTCGCCTGGGGAGTAACCGCCATCATTGTGGCCCAGGTGCTGCGCAGCGTATGCAACGCCCTGCTCTCTCCCGTGGCCGGCTGGGTTGGCGACCGCTACGGGGCGCGCCGGACTCTGCTGGTGGCCGCCACCCTGTACGTCGCCGGCATGCTGCTCCTCAGCACCATGGACCAGCTTTGGCAGCTTTACCTCTACTACAGCATTCTGCTGGGCCTGGCCCAGGCCCTGTTCGCCGTCAACATTCCCACCACCGTGGCTGCCTGGTTCAAGCGAAAGCTGGGCCTGGCCGTGGGAATCCAGCAGTCCATCGGGGGCATGGGCGCCTCCGTTACCGCGCCGGCCCTGGCCTACCTGGTTTCCCAGACGGGCTGGCAGGTGGCCTTCTGGATAATCCCCGCCGTGGGCGGCGTCATAATCTTCTCCCTGCTGGCCTTTTTCCACAGCGAACCGGCCGATCGGGGAATGCGGCCCTATGGCGCGGATGAGAACGACCCCGACCCCGTTCCCACTGACCGGGCCGCCGCCAAGCTGCGTAGCAAGGTGTTCCTTCAGCACGCCCGCCGCACGAAGGCCTTCTGGAACCTGCCCTTCATCCACTTCCTGGGCTGCGTGGGTCACTCCATAGTTATCTGGCACGTGGTCTTCTTCGCCACCACCCAGGGGCTTTCTCTGGCTGCGGCGGCCTGGATTGTCTCCATCTATACCATGACCAGTGTTACCAGCCGCCTGTTCATCCCCATCCTGGCCGACCGGTGGGGGGCCAAGACGGCTATGGTAGTGCCCTATTTCCTGCAGGGAGTTTCGGTGCTGCTGCTTTTCTGGGCGCAGAGCCCGTGGCAGTTCTACTTGTTTGCGGCCGTCTTCGGCGTCGGGTTTGGCGGTGAGATGTCAGCCTTCCTTATCGCCAACCGTCAGTACTACGGCATGGGACCGGTGCGCTCCATATTCGGGTTCCAGCACCTGGGCGCGGGTCTGGGCATGGGCGCCGGCGGCCTGATCGGCGGCCTGATTTACGACTTCCGGTTGAACGAGGGCGCGCCCGTGGAGTTGTTTGGCCTCTTCACCCTGGGAGGCGGTTCCTACGACCTGGCTTGGGTCGTTTCCATCGTCGCCAGCCTGGCCGGGGTGCTGTTCATCGCCCTGCTGGAACCCACTTCGCGGGTGCTGATACCCGACTGGGAAGAATCGCTGCCCAGGGAGGCGGAAGCTTCACCCGCCGCCACGTAACCCCACGCCAACTGTGGGGCCTGTCCGCAAATCCACGCGAACAAGCACGAATGTTACCGGGCGCCTGACGACGCAGGGGCGCACGACAGTGCGCCCCCACCATTTCCTCGACCGGTCATCGTCGGCGCTCAACCCTCTACCATCCCTGAGTCCTCCCCTTCCGCGGTTTGCGGTTCCGCCTCCTCAACATCGTCCGGGAATGCCGCAAAGGGGCCTATGTAGGTCTGACCCGCGTCGGCGGCCAGGGCCGCGCCCATGGCCGTAATGGCCACCTCTATCTGGTCGTCCTCGGGCTGGCGGGTGGTCAACCGCTGCATCCACAGGCCGGGGAGGGACATAAGCCTGGCGATGGGCCAGGTGGGGTGCATCCCGTAGAAGCGAATGAACTCGTAGCTGATGGATGCCACCACCGGGATGAGCAGCACCCGGGAAATGACCCGCCACTCCATGTCCGGCCGACCCAGGAAGGCAAAAACCACCACGGAAACAAGAACAACGGTAAGGAGGAAGGCCGTGCCGCACCGGGGATGGGGAGTGTCGAACTTGCGGACGTTCTCTACCGTCAGGGAGAGACCCGCCTCGTGGGTGTGCACCGCCATGTGTTCCGCGCCGTGGTAGGCGAACACCCGTTGAATATCTTTCATCAACCCGATGCCGCCCACGTAGCCCACGAGGATAATCAGGCGGATAGCCCCCTCGATCAGGTTGCTGACCAGGTCCGACCCGATGAAGGGGTCCACCAGGCGCACGGCCAGCAGGGGCAATATGAAGAAAATCCCCACTCCCAGGATGAGAGAGATGGACAGGGTGGCGGCCAGCAGCCAGTTGGGTATCTCTTCCCCGTTGCCCTGTTCGTCGGTGGAGGCCAGGGCGGCGGACCGGTTCAGGGCCTTGATTCCCAGGATGAGGGTCTCGGCCAGGACCAGGACTCCCCGCAGGAAGGGGATGCGCCGGACAGGGCCGGTGAAGGCGGTGTTCAGCCGCTCATGGTAGTGAAATATGTTCCCGTCGGGGCGGCGCACAGCCAGACTGTAGTATTCGCGTCCGCGAATCATTACGCCTTCGATGACTGCCTGCCCGCCATAAGTAGTTCTTGGTTGTTCCGCCAATGCCTGTTACCTTTCGACGCCCGTGGGGAAGCGCTGGCCCATGCCATCACATCCTGGCAAGCCGAGGGCGATCACAAAAAAACAAATCGAGGGTTAAAAAATATCCCTCGATTCCGTTGATGAAATGCGATTGGATGGTGCAGACTACTGTAAGTTGTACCGTCTCCGCAGCCGCTCAATGCGCCCCTGAGTATCCACGATACGCTGCTCGCCCGTGTAAAAGGGATGGCACTTGCTGCAGACCTCCACACGCAGGGCAGGCTTGGTGGCCCCGGTCTGGAACACGTTGCCGCAGGAACAGGTAACCGTGGAATTGAAAAACTCGGGATGTATCTCTGACTTCATTTGCGAATATCCTTGCGCCTGCCCCCATCGGTGGGGCAGCAGGCGCGCTTGCAATCAGTTTCGGTTAGCTGGCCATGGCCATGGATTCGGCGGCGGCTTCCACCGGGTAAACGCTGACCTGGCGGCGGCCCTTGGAGGCCCACTCGAAGGTTACCTTCCCGTCCACCTTGGCATAAATGGTGTAGTCCCGGCCCAGGCCCACGTTGTTTCCCGGCTTGATGCGGGTGCCCCGCTGCCTGACGATGATGGAGCCGGAAGTAACCTGCTGACCACCGTATCGCTTCACGCCCAGTCGCTTGCCGTTACTATCCCGGCCGTTGTTGCTGCTTCCGCCCGCCTTCTTGTGAGCCATTAGGGGTCAGCCTCCTGTCTGGATGTCTTGGATGACCAGGCGCGTGTAGTTCTGCCGGTGGCCGCGCTTGCGCCGGTAGCGGGTCTTGGCCTTGTACTTGAAGACCATCAGCTTCCGGTCCTTGTAGTGCGACTGCACCTGGGCTACCACCTTGGCTCCCGCCACGTGGGGTGACCCGAAACTGACCTCGCCGCCGTCGGATACGGCCAGCACTTCGTCGAATTCCGCCGAATCACCCACCTGCAGGGGCAGAAGTTCCACATCGAGGACATCTCCCGGCTTCACCCGGTACTGCTTGCCCCCGGTCTTGAAAATTGCGTAATCCATACTGCTATAAAACCTCGGACGTTCATTCTATGGCAGGCAATTTGGGGTGTCAAGGCATCCGCAAAGCGACAAAGCGGTTCGGTGCGGGTTGTTGGCAACAGGCAGGGGTGGGTATCAAACTCGCCCCTGGCAGCCCGTTGAAATCCCTCAACAATGAGAAACCACCTGAATCGGAACGCTGCCGCCGGCAACAGGCCCTGCCATTCTCCCGATCAATGTGATATGCTTAACAACCAGCGTTTATAGCACTCACTGCAGTGCGGTTCGTACCGATCAAACCCTAAACCTGAGCATTGAACAGAAAGGCAGTAGTTTTAGAAATGGAAGCCGCCCAGATTCTTCAACCGGAAAGCAATCCCAGTATTCCCAACTTTGGCCCCGGCGATACCGTTCGCGTCAACTTCCGCATCCGCGAGGGTGAACGGGAACGTATCCAGGCCTTCCAGGGCGTGGTCATCCGTCGCCAGAACGGCACCGGCCCTTCTGCCAACTTCACCGTGCGCCGCATTGCCGGCGGCGGCATTGGCGTCGAGCGTATCTTCCCGTTGTACTCTCCCCTGATTGATTCCCTTGAAGTTACCCGCCGCGGCGCCGTGCGACGGGCCAAGCTCTACTACCTCCGCGGACTGCAGGGCCGCGCCGCCCGAATCAAGGAAAAGACGGTGCCCCGCCGTCCCCGTGGCGAGGCCGCTTCGCAATAGCGGTTAGTTGGGTAGAGGCTGATGTCAACCGAGTTCATATCCGTCATCTCCCTCTTCATAGCCTTTGCCGGCTTGATGCTGGGCATATTCTATTGGCAAGACCGTCGCCAGGAACGGCGTATGGAGCGTTCCGAGGACAGGTCTTCCAGAGAAACCCGCGAGCTTGAGGCCAGAATCACCCGGCAGTTGCAAGAGCAGGAAGCCCGGTTCACCCAACATTTGCAGGAACAAGGGGCCCGGTTCACCCAGGAGTTGAACGAATTGGAGGCCCGTTTCACGCGGCAGTTGCAGGAGCAGGAGGCCCGTTTCACACAACAGTTGCAGGAACAGGGGAGTCGGTTCAGCCAGGAATTGAACGAGCGAGATGCCCGTCTCACCCAGCAAATTAACGAACTGGAAGCCCGTCAGAACGAGAAGTTTGATGAACTGGGCCAGCAGATTAGAGACGTTAACGATCGCATCGGCAACGTGGAGCGGGGTCAGTCCCGGCTGGAAGGGCAGTTGGACGTGATACGGGACGCTCTCTTCCAGCGCAGTCCCGGTTAATCTCCCCAAGCGCAACAGCTGCCTCGACAGGCAGCCCGGAACCAGTACAGGGTAACGCAGGGGCCGTGGTCATCCTGTCCTTGACCCGAAATCCCGCCCTTCCGGTCGGCGCCTATGACCAGATTCGCAGAAGTAGCGGTGGACGCCCCGACCGGCCTTTCCCGCACCTTTTCCTACAGCATCCCCCAGCGTTTCCGAGTTGAGCCCGGCCAGTTGGTCTGGGTGCCATTTGGGCGCCGCATCCTCCAGGGCGTGGTTATGGAACTGGCCGCCGCCCCGCAGGTGGACGCCACACGCGATATTCTCCAGCCCGTGGAGCCGGGGCCCCTGCTGGACGACCGTGCTCTCACCCTGGCCCGTTGGGTCAGCCGCTACTACTTTTCCTCCCTGTTCGACGCCCTTGCCCTGTTCCTTCCTCCCGGATTCAAGGGCCAGGTAAGGTCTCAAATTCTTCCCCTTCCTGTTGACTCTGCAGACAGGGAGAACCTGAAACCGGCTTCCCAGGAGGCCCTGGCCGCCCTGGCTGGACAGCGCCGGATGAGCGAGGCCGACTTCGCGAAACTGCTGGGCAGGTCCGGGATACGCGAGGTTAACCGCCTGGTGGACGGGGGATTCGTCCACCGGCGGGTTGACCTGCCCCGCCCGCGCACTTTCCGCTACGACTCCCGCCTGTTCCCCACCGGCGGTCCCGATGCCCAGGGTAACTGGCCTCCACCGGCAGGTTCCGTCCCCGCCAGGCAGGAAAGGTTGCTGCAGGCAGTGCGTGAGCAACAGGACGGCTACTCCACCACCCAGGCCAACCGGGATTTTGGCGCGGGTGTGGGGGACGCCCTGGTGGAAAAGGGTCTCCTGGCCCTGGAGTGGGTGCGCCAGGAAAGCCGGGTGGTAGATGCCCCGACCTTGGCGAGCCCGGACCAGGTTTCGACGTGGGGGCAGGAAATCCCACTGCAGCTTACCACCGCGCAGACCGATGCCCTGGACTCCATTGTGGCTGCGCTGGAAAACCCGGGGCAGCAACCCCGCGCCTTCCTGCTGCACGGCGTTACCGGCAGCGGCAAGACCGAAGTGTACCTGCGGGCCATCGCCCGGGCGGTATCCCAGGGTCGAAAGGCCCTGTTCCTGGTGCCGGAGATTGCCCTTACTCCCCAGACGGTGCAGCGGGTCAACGACCGTTTCCCCGGCAGGGTGGCGGTAACCCACAGCGGCCTGACCGACCGGCAGCGGTTTGACCAGTGGTGGCAAATTCGCGACGGCGATTACGATGTGGTCATCGGGCCCCGTTCCGCCCTGTTTTCGCCCCTGCCCAATCTGGGCCTGATTGTTATCGACGAAGAGCACGAATGGACCTACAAGCAGGCGGACGCCCATCCCTTCTACCACGCCCGCACCGCCGCGTTGGAACTGGCCCGTATGACCGGGGCCGTGGTGGTGATGGGCAGCGCCACCCCCGACGTTGAAACCTACTACCTGGCCAGGCAGGGCCGCTACCGCCTGCTGGAATTGCCGCACCGCATTCCCTACGAAAACCGGCCCGACCAGGCGCCTGCCAACTTTGTCGCGAATAGCGGTAACGAGGCTCCCACCGGCGATTCAAGCGACGCCGCCGGGCCAATGGCCAGTGTTGAAATAGCCGATATGCGCCAGGAACTCCGCCAGGGCAACCGGGGGATCTTCAGCCGTGCCCTGTCACAGGGCCTTGCCGAGTGCGTTGAGAGCGGAAGGCAGGCCATTCTCTTCCTCAACCAGCGGGGCAGCGCCCCCATCGTCCAGTGCCGCGACTGCGGCTACGTGGTAACCTGCAGCGGTTGCTCCACCACCCTTACCTACCACTCCTCCGAGTCCCGCCTGCGCTGCCACCGTTGCAACCGCCGCAGTAGGCCGCCCGGCATCTGCCGCCAGTGTCAAAGCCGTCACATCCGGCAGTTGGGCATCGGCACCCAGCGGGTGCTGGACGAGGTAAAGTCCTTGTTCCCCGGCGTATCTGCCGAACGCTGGGACTCCGACGCCGCCCGCGCGGGTCTGGACGCCGACGAGACCATGCGGCGCCTGGCCTCCGGCGACATCCAGGTACTGGTGGGCACCCAGGTGGTGGCCAAGGGCCTTGACCTGCCCAACGTGACCCTGGTGGGCGTGGTGCTGGCCGATGTGGGCATTTACCGTCCCGATTTTCGGGCCGGCGAGCGGGCTTTCGGCCTTTTATGCCAGGTGGCGGGGCGGGCCGGCCGGGGGCCCGATGGAGGCCGGGTAATCATCCAGACCTACAACCCCGACCACTACGCTGTGGCCGCCGCCGCCGACCAGGACTACCACGCCCTGTTCCAGACGGAGATCATCACCCGTAACCGCCAGGGCAGCCCTCCCTTCAACCGCCTGGTGCGCCTGCTCTACCAGGACACCAATCCCACCACCTGTCAGCGCCTCGCCATCACCGCCGCGCGCCTGATGCGGGAAGGCATCAACTCCCAGGGCCTGACCGACGTCAGCATCATCGGCCCAGCCCCGGGTATTCCCCCCCGGATTCGCGGCCGCTACCGCTGGAACCTGCTGCTGCGGGGCCGCAACCTCCACCGCTTCCTGGAGGGCCTGGACCTGCCAACCCGGGACGTGACCATAGACGTGGACCCGGTGGAGTTGCTGTAACCGTTCGGGATGAGTCGCATGGCCGTTTTGGAGACCGTTAGCATCACTACGCTAGGTATAGACTGGCGATGCAGGGATGATTAGACTGATCCCAGCGCAATTCACGAAAAACTCCAAATCACGGGTGGTATCCTTCATGTCTGTTGCCAAAGCCAATCGTCACGCAGATCTCAGCCGCCGCCTGCTGGCCCAGGCCAACTACGAACTGCACACCATGGGGGACCGGGTGCAGGCGTCGGACAAGGCCTCCGGTGCGGTTGCCCATGCCGTAAAGGCCATTGGCGAAGACCGGAACTGGCGACATGGTTCTCATAACCTGAGGCGAGACATAGCAGGCCTTCTTGCCGATGAGTTTGGCCAGCCCGAATTGCGATATTTGCAGGCTATCGCGGACCAGTTGCACGACAATTATTTCGAGGACCGCTTAAACGAATCTCTTTTGGGCCAACTGGTAGCCGACGTTGGCCGCCTTATCGAGAGTCTTTGGGACTTGAGGGAAACAGGCCCTGACCCCGGCTTTTCACCCACGCCCGAGCAGCAGCGCATAATCAACCGCCTTCTGCTACCGGAAGACGTGGCCCAGGCTGACGAAAGCATCGACTTCCCTCCCCCCATGCCGCCGTTCAACCCTCCTGCGGGCTGAATGGATCCCACCCCAGCCCTTGCGCTTTCTGTCTGGGAAACGGGCGAGGCACTCCCGACGTTCTGCGTTTGTTTTGCGCTTTCCCTTCGCCTTGCCGTATAATTAGCGCCTGAAATCGGCGCCTCCGGTAGCGCCGCGCGTTCCTTTAACGAGTTCCGGGAGGTATCCCACCTTGGCCCGTTTGACCATGCGGCATGTTCCCGACCCCATCCTGCGCCAGCAGACGCGGCGTATCACCCAGATTCCGGCCAACATGAAGCAGTACACCGACGATATGGTGGAAACCATGCACGCCGAGCACGGGGTGGGTCTGGCCGCCAACCAGGTGGGCGGACTGCAAAAGGTGGCCGTAATCCAGTTGCCGGAGTGGGACGAACCCCTGGTGCTGATCAATCCCGAAATCATCCGGCGGGAAGGAGAGCGGGAGGTGGAAGAGGGCTGCCTCAGCATTCCCGGCTACCGGGGCACCGTAAAGCGCTCCCAGCGAGTCCGGGCCCGCGCCCTGGACCTGAACGGCAAGGTCGTCCGCATCAAGGCCGACGGGCTGCTGGCCCAGGCCCTGGAGCACGAGACCGATCACCTCAACGGCATCCTCTATATCGACCACCTGGTCTCCCGGGACGCCTTCTGGAAGATCACCTACGAATCCGACCCACCCGAATCGGCGGACGATGAGACGACCGCCGGGGATTCCGGTAGCGGGGATGATGCGGAAGACAAGGAAGAATAACCTGCCCATCAAGGCAGCCCGCCAGCATGCCCCCGAGCGGGAGTTGATATGACCATCAGCAACTCCCGAGGCAGCCACAATCCGGTGAAGCCAGCCTTCACCCCCACAGGAATAACCGGCCATTCTTACTGAAATCGCCCACTTCTTCTCCCCCCGTTTCCCGCACAGGGACGAAGGCGCTTATCTGGTGGGCGGCTTCCTCCGCGACTCCCTGCTACGCGGCGAAATTGCCGACTTCGCCGACTTGTCCGGTCTCCACGATATGGATATTGCCGTACCTCCCTTCGTGGAGTCGGTGGAGGGCCTGGGCCACGAACTGGCCCGCCATCTGGGCGGCGTCTGCCAGCCCCACAACCTGGCCCGGGACGTTTATCAGGTTATCGTAAAATCATCAGGCCCGGGTCCGGAGCCCCTGGTGATAGACCTGGTCCGCCATGACTGTGATATCGAAAAGGACATGGAACGGCGCGACTTTACCATCAACGCCATGGCCCTACCTCTGGACCATCCCTGCCTGCTGGACTCCGACCCCGATGAGTGGCCCATCCCCGCCGCCCTGTGGGCCGGTGACCTGGTGGACCCCTTTGGCGGACGGGCGGACGTGTCCCGCAAGCGGATCAGGGTGGTGAACGGCCAGGTCTTCCGCTACGACCCTGGCCGTCTCCTTCGCGGTGTCCGGCTGGCCGGAAGGCTCAAGTTCATGCTGGAACCGGAGACTGCCCACCTTATCCGCCGGGAAGCGCACCTGCTGGAAAGTGTTGCCCCCGAACGGGTCCGCACCGAATTTATGGCCATCCTGGCCCAGGACGGCGCCAGGGCACAGCTGGAGGTCCTGGACCGCCTGGACCTGCTCTGCCGCATCATCCCCGAACTGGAACTTACAAAGGGGGTGGACCAGCCCAGCGCCCACTACTGGGACGTGTGGAACCATAACCTGCATACCGTTGAGTTTGCCGAGTTGATTACCCGCGGCCACCAGAACTCGGCCATCTACTCGCTGGCCCCCTGGAACGCCGAGGTGGAAGCCTACTTTGCCGAAGAGGTGGGCGACGGGTTCTCCCGCCGCACTGTCCTCAAGCTGGCCGGCCTGCTCCACGACATTGCCAAGCCCCAGACCAAGGGCCCCGACAAGACGGGCCGCATCCGCTTCCTGGGACATTCGGAACTGGGCGCGGAAATGGTAACCGAAAGGCTGACACAGCTAAGGTTCAGCGCCAGGATCGTTGCCATGGTGGCCCGGATGGTGGAACACCACCTGCGTCCATCCCAGCTTCGCCACGGCGACGAGCAACCTACGCCCCGGGCGGTACACCGCTACTATCGGGACGTGGGCGACGTGGCCGTGGATACCATTTACCTGGCCATGGCCGACTACCTGGCAGCCAAGGGGCCGGAGGTCGTCGCCGAACGGTGGGCCAATCATGCTAGAATGTTAGGCGATTTGTTGCAGGCCGGGCAGGAAAAAGCCCCGGCCAAGGGGCCCCAGCGGCTGCTGACGGGGCACGACCTGATGCAGCATCTGGATCTGCCGCCGGGCCCGCACATAGGCCGGTTGCTGGCGCAGATTGACGAGGCCCGGGCCGCCGGCGAAATCGCCACCCGCGAGGATGCCCTGTCCCTGGCGGCAACCCTGAAATGATGTAGACTACAGCGTGCGAAGGCGAAGGCCGGTAGCAGGCCCATTCCCTTCGCGCTTCTTTGTGTCCTTCGTGGACCATACCTAAAGGAGTAATCAATGCGCAGGCGCAGCGTCCAGCTTTCCATCCTGATAGTCATCATAGTGGCAATCTCCGTGGCCGCCCTGGGCTTCCGGGACATAAATATAAACGTCCCCGGTTTCCCCGCCCTGGTTCGAGGCGGCGACGGTCCCCTGGGCCTGAAACTGGGCCTGGACCTGAGCGGCGGCGGTCACCTGGTCTACCAGGCGGATACGGGCACCCGTATCGAGGTGGGCTTTGTCGACCCCGCTCGGGGAGTGGTGGTTGACCGGGCCCTGGAAGGCCTGGGCGTAACCGATTACGAAATGCGCCAGCTCGACGACCGCACCTACATTGTCACCACCGATCTGCTGGAGGACACCGTCAAGGCGGACCTGGAGGAGTCCATAGTCTTTTCCCAGCTCGAATTCAGTTTCGACCCCGAACTTGAACTGCCCGAGTCCCCCACGGTTTCCGACGTGGTGAAGGAACAGGAACTGGCCGACTACCAGGTGGAAGAGACGGGGGTGGACAACTTCTTCCGGATTAGGACCACTTCAATCCTGGACGAGGGGCAGCAGGGGGAGCTTCAGGATGCCCTGGAGGAAGAAATCGGCGACCTGGCCGACTTCTCCACGGAAACGGTGGGAACGGTCTCCTTCGCCCTTAGCGAAATCCAGCCGCCCACGCCGGACCAGATGGAGGGCGTACTGGACCGGATCAACCGCCGCGTCAACCTCTTCGGCACCGAGGAGCCCATCATCCAGCTCTTTGGCGAAGATCGTGTAATAGTCCAGCTGCCCGGGGCCAGCGGTTCCATATCCGAGGTGGTGTTCGCCGAATCCACCGACGCGGCTGCCGTGGAAGGCGTGGTGGCTGGCCAGGGCTACGAGGACTTCACCGTCAATGCCCAGTCGGACACCGAGTACGAGATACGCACTATATCCCTCAATGTAAACCAGCAGAGCGCCCTGCGCGGGGCCCTTTCGTCCAGCGTGGGCGAGGTGTCCTCCTTCACGACCACCGGCGGCATCGAAACGGCGAAGGCCCTCATCGGCCAGACCGCCCAACTGGTGTTCAAGGAGCGTACCTGCTCCGACCTTACCTGCTTCGAATTCACCGACGACGAGATCGGCCTCACCGGCGACGACCTGGAGAGCGCCTTCGCCTCCACCGACCCCAACACGGGAGAATGGGAGGTCAACATCGCCTTCGGCGACCGGGGCACGGGTCTCTTCTCCGATC
Source organism: Dehalococcoidia bacterium (assembly GCA_964291565.2). Lineage (GTDB taxonomy): Bacteria > Chloroflexota > Dehalococcoidia > Lucifugimonadales > UBA3495 > Bin22. The sequence goes on along the minus strand of OZ219949.1, from coordinate 1,425,787 downwards.
TGACCCAGCGCATCGTGGGGATAGACACCAAGCGCATCGCCGTCTTCCTGGACGATGAACTGCTCATAGCCCCCGTTTCCCTGGCCTGGATACGGGACGGCCGCAGCTCCATTACCGGCAACTTCTCCCGCGAGGAGGCCCGCACCCTGGCCATCCAGCTGGAGGCCGGCAGCCTGCCCGTCCCCCTGGAACTTATCCAGGAAAGCGACGTTGACGCTCTGCTGGGCAGCGAGTCCCTGAAGAAGAGCCTGCAGGCCGGCCTTATCGGCCTGGGGCTGGTCCTGATCTTTATGATCATCTACTACCGCATGGCCGGTGTGGTGGCCGCCCTGGCCCTGGTCTTCTACACCTTAGTGGTGCTGGCGGTATTCAAGCTGGTGCCCGTAACCCTGGGCCTGTCGGGCATCGGCGCCTTCATCCTGTCCATCGGTCTGGCGGTGGACGCCAACATCCTGATATTCGAGCGGATGAAAGAGGAGATACGCATCGGCCGCACCCTGGCCTCCTCTATGGAGGTAGGGTTCAGCCGGGCCTGGCCGGCCATCCGCGACGGCAACTTCTCCACCATCATCACCTGTCTGGTCCTGCTGTGGCTGGGCAGCCGCACCGCCGACGACCTGGTAACGGGCTTTGCCTTCACCCTCTTCATCGGCGTGGTGGTCAGCATGTTCACCGCCATCGTGGTCAGCCGCAACCTGCTGCAGTTGATGGCGTGGATTGGCCTGGGCCGCCAGCTTATGCTGTTCAGTCCCGAGGGCTCGCCCCGCCAGGGTTCCGGCGCCCGGGCCGGCGCCGCCGGGCAGCCCCGCAACGTATAGGAAATAAAAGAGAAGTCCCTTTTCCCTGTATGGGGGAAGGACCTGGTGGGGGTGGCAGACAACCCAATGTCGCCGCCAATCTTGAGGCAATTTCCCAGGGAGGAACCATTAAATGTATGACATCGTAGGCAAGCGGGGCTGGTATTTCATATTTTCGGCCCTGCTCCTGATTCCCGGGATAATCTCCCTGGCCATGCCCCCCGATGGGTGGGTAACCGGCGGTTCGGGACTGCGCCCCGGCATCGACTTCACCAGCGGTTCGGTGATGGACATTACCTTCGAGCGCTCCGTGGGCCAGGACGAGGTCCAGCAGCGTATGGATGCCCTGGGCCATCCCGAGGCCCTGGTCCAGCGTACGGGCAGCCGTACCCTGCTGGTGCGTACCAAGGTGCTGGGCGAGGACGCTAGCGCCGGCCGCTCGGAGCGGCAGACAATCGAGGACGACCTGACCCAAAACGTGGCGCCGGTGGTGGCGGTCAACTTCGACTCCACCTCGCCCATCGTGGCCCAGGAAACGGTCCGCAATGCCATCATTGCCCTGGCCGCGGCATCGGTGTTCATCCTGCTCTATATCTGGTACGCCTTCCGGCGGGTTCCCAAGGCCTACCGCTACGGCATCAGCGCCATCCTTACACTCATTCACGACACCCTGCTGGTGCTCGGCGTCTTTTCCATCCTGGGGCGGGTGCTGAACATGGAGGTCAACTCCATGTTCATCGTGGGCATCCTCACCGTAGCCGGTTACAGCGTCAACGACACCATCGTAATCTTCGACCGCATCCGCGAGAACGTGATCCGCTACCCCGACCGTGCCCTGGATTCGGTGGTCAACCTGAGCATTGTGGAAACGGTGGGACGGTCCATCAACACCAGCTTCACAACCTTCACCGTGCTGCTGGCCATGCTGCTCATCGGCGGTTCCAGCATTCGGGAACTGCTGCTGGTGGTGGCCCTCGGCGTAATCGTGGGTACCTACAGTTCCATATTCATCGCCAGCCAGTTCGTGGTCATCTGGGAGCGGGGCGAATTCGGCCGCATCATCGGCCGCGGCCGCCGCACCGGCGCCACGGCCGCCACGGGTTTGCTGTCCATTTTTGGCCTTCTGGGGCGGTAACGGTCAGACATTTACGGGATTAGGGCCTGCCCCTCTCCTGCAAGGAGAGGGGCTTTTGCATTGTATTCCGAGATATTCCGTTTTGCGCCGATATACGTGTAGAATCCGTCATACTTTAATTCGCTTGAGGACTTTTGCTGGAAACCGAAAGAGTAAGTCACCTCTTCGCGGATGCCCGTGACCTGTACCAGGACGCCCTGGAAATGCTGGACCAGGGCCGTCTCCGCAATGCCGCCGACGAGGCCTGAGTGGCCACCAAGCGGGCCACGGACGCCCTGATCTTGGCCGGCACGGGCGTGGAACCCCGTACTTCCGGCCAGACCATGCGCATGATCCGGCAGCCGCGCCGGCAAGACCCGGCCCTGGAACCGCTGCGACTGCGATACGGACAGCGCCAATCCTTCCTGCACGGCGCCTGTGTCTACGATGGAATTCTGGAGCCGGAGGATGACATCATCGCCGACGTGCGCGAAACCCTGGATTTCATTCAGGAAGCCGAGGCAATGGCCCGAGTATAATGGTTACAATTCATCTGCCCGTCGTCTGACACCTGATCCTCGTGAGGCCCTCCCTTGCAATACGCCAACATCATCCTTGAAACCACCGACCGGATCGCCACCATTCGCCTTAACCGGCCCGATGCCCTGAATGCCCTGAACCTGGAACTGCTGGCAGAGTTCTCCCACGCGGTGAAGTCCGTGGGAGAGGACGAGTCCGTCAAGGCCCTGGTCATCCGGGGGGAGGGACGGGCCTTCTGCGCCGGGGCCGACCTGCTCTTCTTTGACACCGTCTTTGACGACATTTCCCTGCTGCCCCCCTACGTGAAGCTGCTCAACGAGTGCTTCTTCCAGCTGGAGGACCTGCCCATCCCCACCATTGCCGTCGTCCAGGGGTTTGCCCTTGCCGGGGGCCTGGAATTGGTGCTGGCCTGCGACATGACCCTGGCTGCCGAGGACGCCCGTCTGGGCGACCAGCACGCCAACTTCGGCCTGATGCCCGGTGGGGGTTCCACCCAGCGCCTGCCCCGGCGCATCGGGATGCAGCGGGCCATGGAATTGCTGACCACCGGGCGCTGGCTCTCCGGCAGCGAAGCGGTGGAATGGGGACTGGCCCTCCGGGCTGCGCCCCCGGACTCCCTGGATGCGGAACTGGAGACGCTGTTGGCCCAACTTCGGGACAAGAGCCGTACCGGGCTGGCCTGGATCAAGTCCATTACCCGGCAGGGACAGGATCTGCCCCTGCGGCCGGGAATTGACCGGGAAGGCATGGCCTTTGTGCAGTATTTCGCCACCTCTCCCCATCCCCAGGAAGGAATCCAAGCCTTTAAGGAGAAGCGGCAACCCCAATTCTGACGTGGCTTTCGGCAATCTTGTAAACTAATTGTTACAAAACGCACAATAGTGAAAAAACTCCCTTGACTTATGAGTTTTATTGGTTAGAATTGTAATAACCCCTAGAGCATGCCTAACAAGGAGGAACCATGGAAGGCAAAGTCCAGATTGAGATTACCTACTGCGTACCTTGACAGCACCACGCTACCGCCACGTGGATGGCGAATGAATTCTTCCGCACTTATGGTCCCGACGCTGCGATAACCATTTCCCCGCGCGGCCAGGGCATCATGGAAGTCTTTGTTGATGGCGAAAAGATCTTCGACAAGAAGGCCGAAGGCAATGTCTACCCCGACCTGGCTCGGGTCCGCAAAATGAAGGAAGTAATCACCGAGCGGATTAGCAACCTGGAGCCTGTTCCCGCAGACAACTAGCTTTTATTGCGCCGGTCAGCCTAGGCAACCGGCTTAACGGTTAGACAAAATACACCCCGCTACTTGGTAGCGGGGTGTTGCTTTGTCGAGCGGATAGCTCAGCCGAACAGGCCGGAATCGCAACCTGCCGGAAGAGCTTACGTGGCCTGGGGCCACAACTCTCCCTGGGGCGCTGTCTTCCTAGCGGCGCGGGGTTTGGCCGCTGGCGCGGGGAACAGGCGTTCCCGGACCCGCTCCCACACCTCGTCCTTTATCTCGTCCACGGGCTGCATTGCATTGACCTGAACCCACCGCTGCGGTTCCGCCCCCGCCTGGGCCAGGAACCCCTCCTGCGCCTGGTGGTGGAACTCCATGTCCAGGTCCTCGAACCTGGTTCCCTCCCTGGTCCTCTCCAGGGCCACCAGTCCCCCCGCGCTGTCCTCCGTAAAGGCGGTCTGGAAGGACATAGCCCGCTGTATTCCCACTTCAGGGGCCAGGTCCAGCAGGAATACCAGGTCGGGCGCAATGCCCCGGGTGGCGAAGTGATTCAGGGAATGGATGACGTCCAAATCCAGCCCGCGGCCATATCCCTGGTAGGCCACGGTCGAACCGTAGAAGCGGTCGGCGACAACCACCTGCCCGTCTTCCAGGGCCGGCTGTATCAGGGACGTTACCAGTTCGACTCGGGCCGCTTCGAACAGCAGCAGTTCCGCTTCCCGGCACAGGGGGCGGTCGCTTTTCAGGTAGTCCCGCAGGTATTCGCCCAGTTCAGTGCCGCCCGGTTCCCGCACCAACAGGCAGGGAACCTCCAGTTCGGCCAGGCGGTCGGACAGCAGCTGGGACTGGGTAGTCTTCCCCGCTCCCTCGCCGCCCTCAAATGCTATGAAAAGTCCGGCCACCGTCATCCCCTTGTCTATCCGTTTCTATACAAATAATAAACACGAACATTCACCAATGTATCTGTCCAGTTCCCTCCTCCAGCCATCGCTCCATTGACAAGGGGCAGACAACGGGACTGCATCCATACACTTGTGAACATTCGTGCCTGTTCGTGGATTACGCCCGGTAAATCAGCACCGACCGTTCCGGTTCCCGGCCCCGGCTGGTGGACGACAGGCTGAACCGCTCGGCCAGCAGGTGCTGCAGCCGGCGTACGTAGGCCCGCTGCGGGTTTAGCTGGACGCTGAACTCGCCGCCCAGGACCCGCTGCGCCGCCTCTTCCGCCTCCATCAGCGCCTGGTCAAGGGTTTCCTTGGACGCCCCGTCCTCGCGGGAGCGGCCGCCGCCCCGCACCGGCACCCCCTGCTCCTTGGCCAGCATCCGCAGGAAGTCGTTAATCTGGGGCAGGGTGTTCTTCCGCAGCACGTACACCGGCGTGCCCGTGGACTCCGCCGACCGCACCAGTTGCGCGCCCCGCCGGTAGTGAGTCTTGGTGGTCAGCACCAGGGACGCCCGGCGCAGTTCGTTGACGATGTCTACGTTCAGCCCCACCTCCGCCTGGGCCGAGTCCAGCTTGTCGCGACTTATTCCAAAGAGAAAGACCTGGGCTTCCAGGGTGCGGGCGCCGTTCTCTCCTCCGTTCTCTCCGGTAGGGGCCTGGGCTCTTTCCACCCCTTCACCGTAGCCGTCCTGGTGAATCGCGTCTGCCTGGAAGGCCGGCTGGAACTGGGCCTGGATAGTAGGTGGCGGCGCCATTGGCCGGTCCTGGCCCCTACCCTGCCTCCGTCCCGACCGGCGGCCGCCGTAGCCCTGGTCCTGGTACCCGCCGCCGAAGTCCTGCGCCCAGGGAGCCGGCGGGTTGGAATTAGGACGGGGATCGCCCTGCTGTTCCATTACTTCGCCGTCGGTATCCAGGCTGCGGATTACCGGGGTGATGGGGTAGCCCCGCAGCCACTGGTCCACCACTTGGGCCACGCCGTCGTGGACGGCCACCTGTTCCCAGCTTTGTATCTCCACCACCACGTCGAAGGTGGGCGGGGCCTTGCGCTCCAGCACTGTCTTCTGGGTGCCCCGGTAGCGGGCCTCCTGGTCGCCCAGGGTTACCGACTGGATGCCTCCCACCAGGTCGCAAAGTGTGGGATTCAGGATAAGGTTGTCCAGTGTATTGCCGTGAGCGGTGGCGATAAGCTGGACCCCCCGCTCGGCGATGGTGCGGGCGGCGGCGGTCTCCTCTTCGGTGCCCATTTCGTCGATGATGATGACCTGGGGCATGTGGTTTTCCACCGCCTCGATCATTACACCGTGCTGGCGGGTGGGGGTGGCCACCTGCATCCGGCGGGCGTGCCCGATGGCCGGGTGGGGAACGTCGCCGTCCCCTGCGATTTCGTTGGACGTATCGACGATTACCACCCGTTTTCGGGCGTTGTCGGCCAGCACCCGGGCCACCTCGCGCAGCATTGTGGTCTTGCCCACGCCGGGCCGCCCCAGCAGCAGGATGTTCTTGTTGGCGAAGGCCAGGTCTTCGATGACCTTGATGGTGCCGAACACCGCCCGACCGGCGCGGCAGGTTATGCCCACCACCTGGCCCTTGCGGTTGCGTATGGCGGAAATGCGGTGCAGGGTGCGCTCCATACCGGCCCGGTTATCGTCCCCGAAGTCGCCAATCTGCTCCACCAGGTAGTCCAGGTCGTCCCGGGTAACCTCCCGGTCGTCCAGAATGACGTCCCCCGACGGGAAACGGGCTTCGGGTAGCCGGCCCAGGTCCAGCACCACCTCCAGCAGGTCGGCCAGGTTCTCCTCCTTCACCAGGTTGCTCCTCACCCTGGGGGGCAGAACCTCCAGCAACCGTTCCATCTCTTCCTGTACCAGCTCTTGCGCTGCTACCAATTCATGCCTCCACCGGCGCCATTCCGTACTGCAAGGCCGGAACGGCCACCATTTTCACCATCATCGTATATTCGCCCAGCTGCCTGCCGCCCCGGCCCGTGAGCCTGTCCCGCACGGGCGCCTGGTAATCGGGGATCAGCCACCGCAGGCCGGAATAGCGACACGAAGCGAAGTCCACCATCCGGAACAACAGGTCCGGGTGGTCCGGGTGGGCTAACACCTCGGCGCCCACCGACTTGCCCCGTCCGGCCAGCCTTACCCAGCCAGCGATGCGGCCCGACTCCTCCGCTACCCACTCCTGCTGCCGGGCGGGAGTAACGCCGCGGGTGGGCGCTTCCCGTCCGTCGTGCCACTGGTCGAAGGTAAGCCCCGTTGCCTGGCGCACGCGGGCGGGCACGCTGGCGCAGTAAAGCTGGAATACCCCGTATTCGTCCGACGGCAGCCTGGGCCTCAGTCCGCTTGCCGTCGGATGGTCGCCCGTCTCCCCGTCCCCGCCGTTCAGGTGCAGGGAGCCGGGCCCCTCCACCAGGGTTTCGTTGCAGGCCACGATGAAGCCGCTGCGCCGGGCCAGGGTCAGGGTGGGACTCTCCGTGGGCAGCCGCAGAAATATCCGTTCTCCGCTCCGCTCGCCCACCGCCTGGAAAAGGTCTTCCAGCAGGGCCAGCGTGTCAGCGTTAGCCTGGTCCAGCTTGCAACCGTCGTCGCCGTGTCCGTGTCCGTTCTCCGTTGGGGCGGCGGCAGGCAGGTAGAGACCGTCCACTTCCCAGGCCCGCGGACCGGAGCGGGTGCGGGCGGAAACCAGGCCGGTCAGCCGGGTCCCCTGCCAGCGGGCCAGCGCCAGTCGGTTGCGGGGTTGCATCACCGCGTTGCGCCACAGCCGGGCCCCGTACAGGGGAAGCTGGTCGCCGTTCAGCGCCGGACGCGGGCAGGCCAGGTTCGGCTTCCCGGGCGCGTTCAGCAGGGTGCAACGCAGGGCGTCGGTGATGCGGAAAGACTGGACGTTTGAGTTTGGTTTCATCGGCGCCGTCGCGATATCTAACTTTCCCGCCCGGGCGGGCCGGCCGGGTCTGCCGCCAGGTCCAGGAAATACTGGTGCAAACGGGTATCGTCGGTCAACTCCGGATGGAAGGCCGTGGCCATCAGGTTGCCCTGGCGCACCGCCACAGCCTGGCCGTTGGACAGGGTCGCCAGCGTCTTCACCTGCTGCCCCACGCGTATAACCACCGGGGCGCGGATGAAGATGGCGTGGAAGGGGTCGGGTTCAAGCCCCGCGATATCCAGGTCCTGCTCGAAGCTGTCAATCTGGCGGCCAAAGGCGTTGCGCCGGACGCCGATGTCCATTACCTGCAGGGGAACGGGGTCGGCCTCGGTAATCTCTTGGGCCAGCATAATCATACCGGCGCAGGTACCCCATACTGCCCTTCCCTGGGCCGCCATGGCCTGCACCGGTTCCCGCAGGTGGTAGATGCTCATCAGCCGACTCAGGGTGGTGCTTTCGCCGCCGGGGATGATGAGACCGTCGATGCCTTCCAGTTGTTCCGGCAACCGAACCTCTCGGCACTCCACGCTGAGCCGCCGCAAAATGGCGATATGCTCGGCAAAGTCACCCTGTACGGCTAGTACCCCAATCTTCAATGCCATCCTGTCCGTTACGTCCAAATATCAACAATTAACCGGCTTTCACAAAGAGACGCAGAGACACAGAGAATATCTGCCCTTCTCCGATTCTCCGCGTCTCTTTGTGAAAAAGTCGTATCAAGAACTAAAACCGGGCTAAATGCTGCGGGGAGCCAAAAGCTGTTCCTCCGGGATGGAACGGGCGCTGATGCCCACCATCGGCTCGCCCAGGTCCTTGGAAACGTCGGCCAGAATCTTGGGGTCGTTGTAGTGGGTAACCGCCTGCACGATGGCGTAGCCCCGCTGGGCCGGGTCGCCCGACTTGAAGATACCGGAACCCACGAACACGCCGTCGGCGCCCAGCTGCATCATCAGCGCGGCGTCGGCGGGAGTGGCCACCCCCCCGGCGGCAAAGTTCACCACCGGCAAACGACCCTGCTCCCGGGTTTCCTGCAGCAGTTCCAGGCTCACGCCCAGGTTGCGGGCCTCCACCACCAGCTCGTCCTCGGGCATATTCTGCAGCTTGCGGATGGCGTCCTGCACCGCCCGCATGTGCCGGACGGCCTCCACCACGTCGCCGGTACCGGCCTCGCCCTTGGTGCGGATCATGGCCGCCCCTTCGGAAATGCGGCGCAGGGCCTCGCCCAGGTCGCGGCACCCGCAGACAAAGGGCACCTGGAAGTCGTGCTTCCAGACGTGATGCACCTCATCGGCCGGGGTCAGCACCTCGGACTCGTCAATATAGTCAATGCCGATGGCTTCCAGCACCTGGGCCTCCACGAAGTGCCCGATGCGGCACTTGGCCATCACGGGAATGCTGACCGAGTCCATAATGTTCTGGATTATGCCCGGGTCGGTCATGCGGGCCACGCCGCCGTCGGCGCGGATATCGGCGGGTACCCGTTCCAGGGCCATAACGGCCACCGCCCCCGCCTCCGCGGCAATCATCGCCTGTTCGGCGTTCACCACATCCATAATCACGCCGCCCTTCAGCATCTGGGCGTGCCCAGCTTTAACGGTAAAGGTACCGGTAAGAACGTCAACCATATCCAAAATCCTCCGCCGGAAGGTAGGGGGTATTCTAAAATTGAAGGGGTATCTTGGGGGTATTATACGGGTTGGGGGGTGGGGTTATCAATTGGGTGGTGGGGGTTGGGGGTGGACTGAATGTAGATAAGAAGAGTCGACTTGTTGTGATATTTGGCTGATGGTTGGAGATTTGAGACATCAGGTGGGAGGCGTTGGCCATGCTTTAAGAGAAGTCAGTTCCAATTAGCTTCTCTCCACCTGGCTATCTGGGCTAACTTACAATCGAAGGAAACTAGGGCCACCTTCCTGAGTCTGCAGATTGGCAGAATCATTCAGAATTCGAATGAGACGAGCCCCGGCCAGTTTCCTGCTTGGCGGTCATTGGCCCATTTCTTACATTCTTCCACAAGCTGACATACTTCGAAATGGCTGTTGGTATAAGGAACTCTTGCGTGATAAGCCCGTACAGTGTTAGCGGTCAGGCTCGAATCAGGAATATAGTGCTCAATTGGGAAAAGGACTGCAGTCTTAAACTTTATTTCGGGTACACCTTCAAAATTTGCTATTTCCCAACCGGCACCAAAACTACTGGAAGTGTATAGAATTATGACCAAATCTACATCAGGACTGCTCAGTATCCGACGTTCTTGCTCAAGCAGTGACTCTTCCAGACTTTCCGCAATAAGCACTCCTTCGTGCTCCGGGAAAAATGGGAAGTGACCTTCGGCCTCCAACTCCTCGTAAATCTGAATGCGTTTTCTTGTTCCGGGGTCAGAAGTGGAAGCTAAATTAGGACCCAGGACAGCGATGCGGATTCCGGAAAATGCCATAGTTAGGAGTATCCCAGTCAGGTGCTTGTTTGGAAACGGCAGTAAGAGAATTCTCTAGTTAATTCCTTGCGTTCTCAATGACTCAATAAACCTCTTACCTGCATCAGTTATGAAAATCACTTTTGCCCCGATTTCACAGAAGCTCGCGGCAGTCAACTTAGAAAGAGATATACCAAGGGAGCAGGCGTCGAAGTCCGATATGTCTACAACTACGTCGCGATCCATTGCCTTCAACAGATCTAACGCACCCTGATCGTTGTACACTTCACTTGCCTTCCTTCGGAAGTAATCGTTGGCATTGGCCAAGCGAACTCGCAAATTTTCGGACGATCTTGAACCAATCGAGTGACTGGATACAGGGGAGGCCCACATACCTAAGACATGATAACGAACTGCGTCTTCGTCACCTTTATCTTTATCCCAAGTCGTATGACCGCGTGTCTGTAATAATTTGATGGGATCGGACTTCCCATGACGAATTTGCCAAGCCATAAAGTGCTTAGGGTCCTGCAATCTAGTCTCGGTCGAGGTCGCCGGTACCCCGTAATCCCATGTTTGAACCGGTTCACTATCGTGCCCTTGCACAGTTTTCCTGTCGTCCAGTAAGTCCATCATTTTAGCTCTCTCCAATGGGAATCAGCAGTTGCCTTGAGATCGAACGTGCTTTGCGGAAGAGATCTCGCACAGATCTTTGACTCCACTCAATTGTTGAATCAAAATCTACGGAATGCAAAAGCAGGTTAGTTTCATAATTAATAGCCACTATGACTCGATAATTGACTTCGTCGTCAATACGCCGACTCAATTGAATGCTCTCCAAATGAGTAAACCCGTCTCCTCCACCTTGTACTATCAGGGGCATGGGCAGAGAAATAGCTGATACAAAACCCGACTGCAAATCGTAATTGAAAACAGCATTGCAACTGACTGCAACAGGGCCAAACAATTCCGTAGCAGAGTCTACAAGAAAGGAAACTGGCTTGAACTCCCTTGGAGGTGGCCTTAGTTCATTAGACGCCAAGGTGCTTAAAATGGATAATCTGATTGCCAACTCTTCTGAGCCAAGTGTCTTGTCTAATCGCCCCTGTACTCGGTGCGTAATTCCCCCATTCCGAGTCCTAGCACCGAAGTAAGCGATTCGTGCATCATCCTCTTCAGCATGTTCGGAGTCATCCGTGAGCGTAACATTCATGAATGCGTCAATTTCGGCATTCTTGTCCTTCGAAACGCTGAATTCACTAGTTAGCTCAAACAGAGTACAGTGATAATTCGGGAGGTTTATTCTCATCTTGGACGGAACACCCCAAGCCTAAGCTGCCCTGTCTTCCCAACAAGTGATTAAACGCCTATATATATACTACCACCACTAAAGGACCAACCGTTCTCGCGGAAACTCTTGTCTTGGGTAATGTCTGCAAAAGTTATTAGAATGCAAGGCATCTGTCAAGCTGACATTGGAACAGATTAGTTCGTTCACGTCGGGTCCCCTACGAAATAACTCCCACCCCACAATCCCCTATCCGTCTTCTCCCCCTATCCCACCGGCGCGTACCGCCTCTCACAAGCCTAGCCCACCCGGTCCAGCATACCCAACGGGTGGCGCCGCCGGACACCTTCTTGTACAGCGACGTGGCCCTGCCCTTGGTTGCCGCGTAAGTAAGGGTTTCCTGGCCCAAGATTACCCGCAACTCGCGCTGGCCTATAAGCCCCACGTCCCCCCAACCCCCGATCACGACTGGATAAGCCCCGGCTGGGGCGTGGCCCAGGGTAGGCGATAGAAGGGGGCGAATTGGGGGGCGCGGGGTATCGGCATTTCCCCGAAGGGAACATCTATCACCACCGGCGCCTCCTGCTCCAGCGCCAGGGGAATCAGCTTCCCCAGTTCCAGGGGGTCGCTGGCCCGCAGGCCCACCGCGCCGAAGGACTCGGCGAACTTGACGAAGTCGGGGTTGTGCAGGTCGGTCCCGTAGGCCCCGCCAAAAAAATCTTCCAGGTCGCGGGCCACGTTGCCGTAGGAGTCGTTGCGGAAAACGACGGTAACCACATTTATGCCGTACTGCACCGCCGTGGACAGTTCGGAGGAGTTGAACATGAATCCGCCGTCGCCGGTCATGCAGACCACCGGGCGGTCGGGCTGTGCTACCTTGACGCCCAGGGCAGTGGGAAAGGCGTAGCCCAGGTTGAACGAGTAGCCGGAGTCGATGTACGTCTTGGGGTGATGCACCTGCCAGTGAGTGCGGGCGTAGTAGCCGAACTGGGTGATGTCCCAGACCACGAAGGCGTCTTCCGGAACGCCCTGTTGCATCGCCTCCATTACATCGTACTGCGGTTCCTGGCGGCGGATGTCGTAGTAGGCTATCAGGTTGCGGGCTGCGGTGACCGCCTCCGCCGGTGACGGCCGGTCCATTGCCCCGGCCTCGATGAGGTGGGGGAGGAGCGCCTCGATGGTCGCTCTCGCGTCGCCGTGCAGGGGTATGGTATTGGCTTGGTGCCTGGTCAGTTCCGAGTCGTCAATGTTAATGTTCACCAGCACCGACGCCTCGCCGGCGGGGTTGCCCAGGGCGAAGCGGGCGCCGATCCCGATGACCACGTCGGCGGCCTGCATCACGTCGAATAGCTGGTTCATTTCCTGTATCTCGCCCCGGGGACTGAAACAGGAACCGTAGGAAAGTGGATGGCCGTCAGGTATGGCCCCCTTCCCGCCGCTGGACGTAACCACGGGGATGTTGGTCGCTTCAGCCAGCTTCAGCAGGGCCGGTTCCGCGTCGGACCGCGCCACTCCCCCACCGGCGTAAATCAGGGGAGTACGGGACTTGGCGATGACTTCCGCGACTTCCCGGAGGCTATCCGTGCTGGGAACAATGCGCGAGATGCGGGCGGGACTCCTGAGTTGCACTTCCTCCCGCTCCACCCCCGCTTCAGGGGGCATCTCGATCAGGACGGGACGTGGGCGGCCCGTGCGCATCTGCCTGAAGGCTTCGAACACGGCGTCCGGAACTTCACGGGGCCTGGCAGCCTGACGCTGCCACTTGGTCACCGGTCGAACGATGTCGGGCTGGTTGGCAATTTCGTGAACGGACCCCAGGTTCTTGCCGATGGCGCCGCGAGGAATCTGGCCGGCAATAATGAGTACGGGAGTGGAACGGGCATACGCATTGGCCAGGCCCGACGCCGCGTTGTAAAGGCCCGTTCCTGGAACCACCAGTGCAACTCCGGGCTTTCCCGACGCCCGGGCGTAACCATCGGCCATGAAAGTCGTCGCCTGTTCGTGCCGGGGCGCAATCATCCGGATCCCCGGCTCATCCCTCAGCCCTGCAACGATCCCGTAAATCTGGATGCCCGGGATGCCAAATACGACTTCTACTCCCTCTCCTGCCAAGGATTTCGCAAGGGCCTCTCCCCCGCTCATTGTTACCATTGATCGACTCCTCAATATGGGTGGGCGTGGAATGTGCTGTTGGGGTGCTGGCGAGAGGCGGGCGCGAGCGCCTTTAAGAGGGGAATTGGGGAAATAGAGGTGTCCTGCGGCGCGTGGGATGGTGCGCTCGCTCGGCGCCACCGACCCATTGGGGGCCCATGCCAAGCTCACGCTTGGCGACGGCTCTTTTGCTCAGGGGTGGGTCTAATTTTCCTGCCGCGAACATTCGGAACATATTTGCCTAATCCTGTATATCCTGCTCATCCATGTCTAACTACCCGTCCACAATCTCCCCCACCGTCCGGTCCACCAACTCCACCGGCACATTCCGGCGCACGGAGGCCTGGCCCACCCGGACCGGCATTACCCAGCGGTCTCCCCATCCTCCAACATAACCTTTCTCAGGGCCTCGTTAATCCGGGAGTGCCAATCGCCGCCCTGGTTGCGAAAGTAGTCCAGCACTTCCTTATCCACCAGAATCATCAACCGTTCCTTTCTGCCCGATGCCAGGTCCTCTTTTTCCTGGAGGTATCGGGCAACCAGTTCCGGGAACAAATCCGCCGTGGGTTTGGCGTGTTTGAACCACTCCTCGTCCAGTTCAAAGGTGTCCGGGTCTTCCTCAATTTGACGGTTAATTTCGGCGTCTTCTTCCGGGGTAGGGTAAATTGTCTTACGGACTTTGTTCGTCATAGGTAGCGCTCTCCCTGGAATTGGCTTTTCTGAGGCTGATGATGCGAGTTGAGCCGCCGCGTTGCGTCCAGACAACGTGATAGAGACGCTCACCGATATAACCTATACTGGACCATCGACTCTCGCCAGTCCGGTCACTCTGCCGGGTCAGGGCGGTCTCCCAGTCGAATTCACGCACGGATGCAAAGTCAACACCGCGCAACCTCAAGGTCTCATCCTTCTTTTCCTCGTCCCATTCGTAAGGCATGCCCCAACCGTTAGTTCATTGTAACTATACCAATGTGTCAGGGGAAAGGAAGCATTGTTAGCCTCCTACCCCACAATCTCCCGCACCGTCCGGTCCACCAACTCCACCGGCACGTTGCGGCGCACCGAGGCCTGGCCCACCCGGTCCAGCATTACCCAGCGGTTGGCGCCGCCGGCCACCTTTTTGTCCAGCGACATGGCCCGGCGGATGTCATCGACATCGACACCCTGGGCGGTGGTGGGCAGGTTGAACCGCTGCAGCAACTCGTACTGCCGGTCCACCACGTCCTGGCCGTGGAAACCCAGTTCGCAGGCCATCTTGGCGGCGCCCATCATACCGATGGACACCCCCTCGCCGTGCATGAACCGGCCGTACTCGGTGGAGGCCTCCAGGGCGTGGCCGATTGTGTGGCCGTAGTTCAGCAGGATGCGGATGTCCAGGGTCTCCCGCTCGTCCTGGCTCACCACCTCGGCCTTGATGGCCATGCTGCGCCTGATAACCTCGGTGGAAATCTCCGGCTCCACCTCCATCAGCGCCTCGGCGTGTTCTTCAAATACGTCCACCAGGTTGGCGTCCATGATGAACCCGTGCTTGATGGCCTCGGTCCAGCCCTCCGACAGTTCCCGCTTTCCCAGGGTGGACAGGGCCTCCACGTCGGCCAGCACCGCCTTGGGTTGGTAGAAGGCCCCCACCAGGTTCTTGCCCTGGGGCAGGTTCACCGCCACCTTGCCGCCGATGGATGCGTCCACCATGGCGGCCATGCTGGTGGGCACCTGCACGAAGGGGACGCCCCGCAGGAAGGTGGCCGCCACATAGCCGGCCAGATCGCCCACCACGCCGCCGCCTACGGCCAGGATGGCATGCCCCCGCTCGGCCCGCAGTCCCACCAGCCACTCGTAGATGGCCTGGGCCAGGCTGTTGGTCTTGCTGGGCTCCCCGGGCGGGATGATGAAGCAGTGGGCGCCGATGCCCTTCTTCTGCAGTGCCCGCTGGGCCCGCCGCCCGTAGCGGTTCATCAGGTTTTCATCGGTGATGATATAGACGGGACTGCCGATGCCCAGGTCTTCCAGCCAGTCGCCCAGCCGGTCAATAACGCCCCAACCGGCCACCACGGGATAGCTGCCGCCCGAATGGTAAACGGTGGCGGCCAGGTCGGGGTTGCTGCTTGCAATGTTGGTCATGAGAATGCTCCGTTTCGCGTGTCGGTATGGTTGATGTTAATGGATTTAACAGTCGGACTGTGGCCAGTCATCAATCTTTCGGAGGAGTCCAGTACACCATCTCCATGGTCAATCCCCTTTCGTCTTGGGTCGGGGTTGCGGGCAATGTCTGAAACTGGTCCAGATGCCCCCGGTATGCGGTGACTGCTGCCGCGAGTGCATCGAGAATGTCATGATCGGCAACGTATTTATCCTGATACTTGCGACGTGCTTTCTTTAGGATGTCATCGGTGTTCCATTCCACATCATTAAGGACGTTATCGAGAACTGCAATGCGATCCTTGACCCCTGCCGGCGTATGCTTGCTGACCAGAGCACGCTTACCGTTCAAAGCCCAAAAGCAAATTTCAGGATGGACTTCCCTGACTCTAGGAGTTTGACGGGGCAACAGAGTATCAACTTCGTGGATCTTATCGACAAGCGAAAATGACAGTGGACTCAATCCTGACCCAGTAGCTTCACGTTCAGCTTTGTTTGCAATGTTATAAACTTCGTTATAACTTCCACTCGACTGCTTTGCCTTATCTACCGAATATCTGGTAGGCGTGAAGAAGACACGTGGCCCGTAGGGGCGAAGCTTTTCTTTTGCCTTCCGCTCGAAGTCCCGTCCTCCGCCAGCGTCTTTCTCACCTTTCGGCAAACCAATGGGAATGTCCACCAAGATCAACTTCGCTTTCTTGTAGTAGTTCAGCAAATCTTCGAAAGCGAAAAACCCCATCAGTTCATAGACGCCAGTAGTGCACAACCCCACGCTGAACCAACCTGCAGAACAGCCATCTACGCCTACAAATTCACTATGCACCACTCTCTCTTCCCCCGTCCAAGCTGCCATCACCCGCTCCGCCACTTCCTCCGGCGTCAACCCATCCGTATCAATGCAATGGTGCGCCTGCCCGTAGGCCTCAGCCCGTTGCGCCAGCAGTTCCCGTATCCGCCCCAGCGGGTCTGGGCCTGCCAGCAGGGGCCGCACCGCCTGCCCCGACTCGTTGTCCGCCCGCAGTCGTTGGTAGATGGTCTCCGGCCGGGCCTGGAGACAGAACACCGTCCCGCCCTCCAGCATGGCCCTTCGGTTCTCCGGGTCCACGAAAGCGCCGCCGCCGGCGGAGATTATCTGTCCCGGCTGGCCGCATAACTTTGCCATCACTTCCCGCTCCAGCGCGCGGAAAGTCCCCTCCCCCTCATCGGCAAAAATCTGCTCAATGGACTTCCCAGCCCGTTCCACAATCACCGTATCGGCGTCCACCAGCGGCATGTCGGTGCGTTCGGACAGAATCCGCCCCACGTGGCTTTTGCCGGAAGCCATGAAGCCTACCAGGATGATGTTGTCGTGGTGGGGCAAATCAACAGACCCCAATTCTTGATTCGTAACTTACTCAGTCCGGCAACTGCGTCAGGTGCATCCGGCTGCCCATGCTGGTTGCGGTGTCGAAGTACAGCACCTGCTGGCCCACCGAGTTTGTGTTGGGCGCATCGGCCACGAACTTGAAGCCCCGGCCGCAGCAGGTGTCAATTCCCGCGTGGATGTCGTCCATCACGTAGCCCACGTGGTCCATTTCGTGGTGGCCGCCCAGGCTTTCCGGCTCGTGGGGCTCGATCAACTCCACCTGCACCTGGCCGAAGTTGACGAAGGCGTTGCGGCTGCCGGTGCGCGACGGCCCGCCGCCGATGTGCTCTCCGTCGAACTTCTCCACGTACCAGGCGATGGCATCTTCCAGGTTGGGCACCCGGTAACCGGCGTGGACTATCTTCGCCACCGGCACGCCGCCGCCCACGCCCGTCATCACCGCGTCCTCCGGCGCCGGAAGCTGGGTCAGGTGCATCAGGACGTTGTTGGTGGTCTCGGGATGGAAGTAGAGCAACTGCTGGCCCAACTGGTTGGTGCGGGGCGCGTCGGCGGTGAACCGGAAGCCCCGGGCCCTGCACTCCTCGATGGCCTGGTGGATGTCGGGGACCACGTAGGCCACATGGTGCATCACCAGGCCGTCCCTGGGCAGGCCGGAAGTATCGCCTGGCTGGATTAGCTCCACCTCCACCTGGCCGAAGCGCAGGAAGGCGTTGATGCCGCCCCCGGGCACCTGGACACTGACGGCCACGTCGCCGCCCCCGGCGCTTTCCGCCCCGAACCCCCGGTTGTACCAGGCAACGGCCGCCTCCAGGTCGGCGCAGTAATACCCAATATGCTGAATCTTCTCAAACATGGCCCTGTCCTTAAGGTTGTTGTTGGTATGGAATCTGGCCCATTATGCCACATTTCGCTGGTAGGTAAACTAATAGAGAGGAGGTGGTGTCATGAGTCAATGGGCGGACGGTTCTCCAACGAAGCACGCAGGTCGAAAATTGGCATTCTGGTCAAGAAACAGCTGAGGTTACAAGCGTATGACAAGAGCAATCAAATTGGATAAACAGGCTCTCTAAAGATAGAATTGAGGTATGAACAAAGACATTGGCGACTACAATGCTGAACTACACTTTGCTCTTGACGTGCTCCATAGAGGCAAATCCGAGATATGCTTAGTGGATGCTAGCTGCCCAAACAAGACCATTTGGGCCCATTCTGTTGCGAGGTCGACTTTGGCCAAGCTGCAACACGATGGGCATGTCATTACGCCCAAGATCCGAACAAAGAAAGATGATTCGGGACGTTCTGCTCTTAACCTGAATTTCCAGCAGGAAGGAATAACACAAGCTTCTACAGGTACTTTCGCTTGCGAAGAACATGATTGAATAGCCTTCTCAATGATTGACGATGTATTGATGAACTTCGAGGACTATAGAGTTCTCGACCTTTTGTTCTTTCGAGCGTTATTAAAGGAAGCATGGACTTTGCTCATTACCCAAAGAGGCATTGATTATCAAGAAACCAAAGGGCCATTGCCGATAGCACCCTCGACACATCCGAGAGTCAGACTAGAGTCAGTGCTTGAAACCATCCAAAGAGTTAGCCCGTTCATAGATGGTCAAAACTGCCCCATTCTGCGGCATGTCGTAAAATATATACGTACTGAAATCCCCGTGCTGGCTGCTTCATGTGCTGGAGGAGGCTTAACAATAGCCCAAGACAGATATACAGGGAAGGTACTGACAACAAATGAGGCTCGCAAATCCTTGGAGTTTGAACCAAATTCGGTCTATACATTCACGGTAATTCCGCGCCCTGACTGTCACGCGGTGGTTGCTTTTTACTTGGGCGGAAGTGTTTCTGAAAGTTACTTTAATCACATTAGAAAGCTAAATGGCAAAGAACTTGAGGCGGCGATTTCATCTGAGTTGATTTTATTCGGAGAAAATTGGTTCTTGAATCCTAGAGTGTGGTCTGCGTATGGAGCTAAAAAAACAGGGTGCCATTGTGAGCGCTTTCAATAACATCAATGAGCTAACTTCAGGCAATTACAAATGGTGGGACAAAGGAGAGAAAGTGGCTTGGTATTAATACCTGAATATAAGAAACCGACATCAGTTGAACTTGTTCCGATACGACAAGAGCAGCTTATATCTGACTGAGGCGTTGTGAAGACATGCCCATTAGCAGGTCTTTCGATTCGCAATTGAATGTACCTCTATGTCAGTGATGGCAACAAGAACGAGAACGTGATTCGCGCTAGTGCTACATTCGCCCCACCTTGACCCCCCGCCAACTTCATTGTTAGAATGCTCGCAACGCTTTTCTCGCAGGAAACCTGCTTGCGTTTCCTTATCTAATTACCGAATCCGTAACTTTTGCAAAGGTTGGTGGCGATATGGTTACTGCTGTCAGCGACAACATGTTCACCGAGGACGTAATCAACGATCCCTACGCCTATTACGGCCAGCTCCGCGAGGAAGACCCCGTCCACTGGAACGAACTCTACCAGGTGTGGGTCGTCACCCGTCATGACGACCTGGTCTGGCTCACCCGCCATAACGAACTGTTCTCTTCGGCCGTCTTCAAGAACGACCCGCGCCCGCCCTATCCCACTATCTACGACTCCGACCTGGGCCTGTACGAGTTCGTCCGCGAATATCAGGCCCGCCAGTTCATTCAGCACGACCGGCCCGCCCACCTGGACATGCGCAAGGTGGTCCACGGCTACTTCACCCCCCGCTCCATGGAGGAGTGGCGGCCCATGGTAAAGGAGGTCATCAAAGACCTGCTGGACGAGGCCGAGGAACGGGGCAGCATGGACGTGATGCGCGACTTTGCCACGCCCCTGCCCCTGCTGATAATCGCCGAGATGATGGGCGTGCCCAAGCAGGACCGCCCCTACATCCGCGAGGTGGCCGAAAAGCTCCTCTACGTGGGCCGCGGCGAACCCTGGCGCATGCAGAACTTCTCCGAGGGCATCCGCGAGATGATCGAGTACGTCTCCCCCCTGGTGGAGAAGCGCATCGTCAACCCCGAGGACGACTTCATTTCCGTGCTGGCCCAGGGCGAGCGGGAGGGCGTATTCAGTCGCGACCAGGTCATCTCCAACTCGTCCCTGCTCCTGCTGGCCGGCCACGAGACCACCATCAACCTTCTTTGCAACGGCATCCTGTCCTTCATCCGCAATCCCGACCAGTACGACCTGCTCCGCAGCGACATTGAGGGGATGCACGTCAAGGCTAACGAGGAATGCCTGCGCCACGACTCGTCCGTCAAGTCCATCACCCGCATCGCCGCCGAGGACGTGGAACTGCGGGACAAGGTGATCAAGAAGGAAGACCGCATCCGCTGGTTTATCTCGTCGGCCAACCGCGACCCCCGCAAGTTTGAGAATCCCGACCAGTTCGACATCACCCGCTGGCCCAACCCCCACGTGGCCTTCGGCGCCGGTATCCACCACTGCCTGGGCGCCACCCTGGTGCGGGTGGAGGGTCAGGAGGCCTTCAGGGCCTTCGCCGAGCGCTTCGAGTCCCTGCACCTGGACACCACCGAGGACCAGCTGGAATACCAGCCCAGCATCACCTTCCGGTCGTTGAAGTCGCTGCCCGTCACCTGGAACTAGGGCTCGAAACAGGGGAGGAACCACAACCATGGCCCAGGAACGCAAGCTCAAGATTACCGTTGACCACGACGTGTGCGTCGGCAACGCCATGTGCGAGACCTTCGCCACCAACACCTTCGCCCTGAACGAAGACCGCCAGTCGGAAGCGGTCAACCCCCAGGGCGACCCGCTGGCCCAGGTCCTGGAGGCAGCTGACAACTGCCCGGTAAGCGCCATAACCGTGGAGGACGCCGAAACGGGAGAAAGGCTGTTTCCGTAATGGACACTGCCAGTCAGTGCCAGGGCATAAATTTTTGGGGCGGGCTGTAAGTTCCCGCCCCTTAATTGTTTGTGGACTCCCTGCTGCGTACACACTGGTCCGCCCGTAGATGTTCAGCGACGGGAGACACTACCTCCCCAAGTCCGTCATACCGGCGAAAGCCGGTTCCCAGAAACCTGGCCACTACTGGCCTGTATTACGGAACGAACGTACTGGATTCTCCGCCTGAGGCGGACGCCGGAAGACGCACTGCGGGGCGCGTCGGCTACCCAGCCCCCACCCCCATCTATGGTACCATTGGGCGCATACAGCCATTCCAACGGTCGGGTGGCGAAATCCCGCCCCACCACGAACATCAGGAGGAAATGTTATGCCATTCGGAGGCAACGACTGGCTGGCCCTGACCCGGGAAGAAACCCTGGAGCCCGGCCTGCCCATCTGCGATCCCCACCACCACTTCTGGGACGGCCGAACCGAGCGTATGCCCTACCAGTGTTACCTTATCCACGAACTGGCCGACGACATCACCAGCGGCCACAACGTGCGCTCCACCGTCTTCATCGAGGCCCGCTCCATGTACCGGCCCGACGGTCCCGAGCAGATCCGCCCCGTCGGCGAGGTGGAGTTCGTCCAGGGCATCGCCGCGGCCAGCGCCAGCGGCATCTACGGCGAGGGCCGCGCCGCAGCGGCCATCATCGGCGCCGCCAACCTGGACCTGGGCGCTGACGTGGAGTCGGTGATTGAGGAACTGCAGGAGGCCAGCCCCAACCGGTTCCGGGGCATCCGCTCCGCCACCGGCTACGACCCCCACCCGGAAATCGAGAACCGCGCCGCCCAGGGCCGCATGGCCAACCCCAACTTCCGCACCGGCGCCCAGGTCCTGGCGCGCAAGGGCCTGGTCATGGACATCACCGCCTACTTCCACCAGGCCGAGGAATTGGCCGACTTCGCCCGGGCCGTCCCCGACCTGCCCCTGATCTTCAACCACATCGGCGGCCTGCTGCGGATTGGCCCCTACGCCAACCGGGACGACGAGGTCCTGGCCCAGTGGCGGCAGAGCATCGACACCGTGGCCGCCTGTCCCAACATCTACATGAAGCTGGGCGGCGTGGGTCAGCCCCGCTACGGTTTCGACTGGCACGAGTGGGACCGCCCCATCGGCTCCGTGGCCCTCGCCGAAGCCCTGGGCCCCCTGATGAACTATTGCATCGAGAAGTTCGGCCCCGAACGCTGCATGTTCGAAAGCAACTTCCCGGTGGACAAGGTCTCCTACTCCTACAACGTGCTGTTCAACGCCTTCAAGCGCCTGTCCGCCGGCTACTCATCCGGTGAACGCGCCGCCCTCTTCCACGACACGGCGGTAAAGGTGTACGGGATAGACTATAGGTAGCGGAGGATTGCACGAAGTGGTCTCACCACGGGGTTGTCCCCACTGACAGTTGGCCCTTTTGGTCATCCGCCGGAGTATGCTCTAATATTGGGCATATATAGCTGGACTAATAGAACAGCGCGAACGCGGTTCGGTGTGGAACGTGGCGGTCCGGTGGGTGCCCTGGTGCCTGGCGCTCATCTTCCTGCTGACCATCGGCTGGACGGCATTTGTGGCCTGGACGCTGGCGAACCACGGCAACTACGCCAGCAACTCGCTATTGGCGATTGACACGGCCGGCAAGAGCGGCCCGGTGGCGCCCCTGATACTGTTGCTGGCCGTTTGTGTCGTATCTCTAGCTGATTCTTTGGAGGGTATGGTCGTGGTTACCAAGAGATATTTGGACAGCAAGCTGGTGGAACCTATCAGGAGAAAACTGAGGGCGGAAGGGGCCATGAAGACGGACAGTAAGTGGAGAAACTGGTACGAGCGCCAACGCGAGGCAGTAGACAGAGGCGAACAGCCTTTTAATGAGCCACCGCCAGACCCGCCTCAGCCGGATGGTGAGGAGTGATTACGTTCATCGCTTGAACTCTATCAGAAAATAGGGCAAATCGGTCTGCAACGTCGGAGAGCATCATCGTGGTAACCAAGAGATATTTGGACAGCAAACTGGTGGAACCTATCAGAAATCAACTCAGGGAAGAGGGCCGGAAAGAGGGAACATTGGAAGAACGAAAGCGGTGGCAAGCCTGGAACAAGAGACGGTTGGAAGCTGAAGCCCACGGCAAGCCCTTTGACGAACCTCCTCCCGGACACTCGCACGAAGATGCCAATGCGTAGTCAGATTTAACATATTCAGCCAACGAGCAGGACGGACGATCCCATGAACGAAACCCAGACCCTGGCCCAATTCATCGCCGACACCCAATACGAAACCCTGCCGTCTCCGGTGGTGGAGGCCGCCAAGATCGCCATCCTGGACGGCGTGGCCAACATGGTGGCCGGGTCGGTGCAGGAACTGGCCGACATCATCGGCCGCTACGTGCGGGACAACGGCGGCGCGCCCCAGGCATCGGTCGTGGGCTGGGGCTACCAGACCAACCCGCCGGCCGCCGCCTTTGCCAACGGCGTATTCGGCCACTGCCTGGACTACGAAATCCAGGGCTTCCCGCCCACCCACGGCACATCATCCTGCCTGCCCGCCGCCCTGGCCCTGGCCGAGCATCACCACGCATCGGGCCGGCAGGTGATCACCGCCTACGTGCTCGGCTGGGAAATCCAGGGACGCCTGCGGGCTGCGTCGGCCCCGGCCACCGCTCCCGGCCACCATCCGCCCGGCCTGGTGGGTCCCCTGGGCGCCGCCGCGGCCGCGGCCAAGACCCTGGGCCTGGACGCCGACAAGACCCTGATGGCCCTGGGCATTGCCGCGTCCCGAACCGGCGGCCTTACCGCCAACACCGGCACCATGGTCAAGTCCACCCACCCCGGCAATGCCGCCCGCATGGGCGCCGAGGCTGCCATCCTGGCCAGCATGGGATACACCGCCAGCCACGAGGTCCTGGAATCCCCCGTGGGCTACGCCGCCGCCCTGTTCGGGGGCAACTTCAACTGGGATGTTGCCACCGGCGGCCTGGGCGCGTCGTGGCGGTTGACCGACCCCGGTTTCGACATCAAGCGCTTTCCCGCCCAGGTCTACATGCAGAACGTCATCGAGGCGGCCCTGAACCTGCGCGAAGAGAACGGCCTGGAATCCGAGGCAATCGAACAGGTAACCATCCGGCGCCGCGGCCGGGGACACTCTGGTCCCGTGCCCCGCAGCGGCCTGGACGGCAAATTCAGCGTGGAGTACTGCGCCGCCGCTGCCCTTCTGGACGGACAGGTGGGCATCAACACCTTCACCGACGAACGCCGCTTCGCCCCGGATATGGAAGACATGCTGGGCCGCATCAATGTGGAACCCGAGGGCCCCGAGTCGGGCGCCACCCAGGCCACCGCCTTGCTGAAAAACGGCAGCACGGTCAGCGCCGAATGCGCCGCCTTCCGTGGTTCCGCCGCCAACCCCATGTCCCGCGACGAAAGGCTGGTCAAACTCCACGACTGCTTCAACCAGGCCATGTCCGGTGCGGACACCCAGCGCACGATCGAAATGCTGGAAGACCTGGAAAATGTTGCCGACGTGGCAGATTTGATGGGTATTTTGGGCCAGGCGGCAGCGGAGGGGGGCTAAGACTGAATTGAAAAGGCCTTCTCCCTTGACGGGGGAAGGTTAGGATGGGGGTGACGTCTCTCCAGAAGTCGCCTTTCCATCCAGCTGACAGGCCGCCAACCTATTCTTGAAACGGCTCTTGGCATCCCACCGCCCGCCCGCCTTCCTCCGCTGTGTATAATGGACACCGCCACAACAGAAACGGGGAGGTCAAAACCCATGCCTGTCATCCAGCGCCCCTACGTGCCACCGGAAGACCAGCCGCCCCAGGAGGAAAACTACGTCAACCCCGGCGATACCCAGGGTAGCGAGGCCTCCGGTGAACCCATAACCTTTTACTGCGACTCCTTCCACATCTACAGCAGCCTCTACTCCGCCGTCATGTTCTTCGGCGAACAGATGGAGGAGCGAGAGCCCATCCTGCGCGCCCGCATCAAGGTCAGCCCCCAGATGCTCAAGGCCTTCGCCCTGCTGGCCAGCAAGCACGTCAAGGACTACGAAGAGGCCGTCGGCCCCATAAATCTGCCCGAACAGGTCTACAATGCCTGGGACATTGAGGTGGAAGAGAAGTAAGCGGGCCGGTGGGCACTGGCGCGTTTTACTCGAAGGTACCGGCGTCAATCCTGTAAGACCCGGGCATTGAGCCGGAATCTTCTGAAGCATTCAGGTTGGCCGACAGAATCAGGCTTGGACTGCCTGTTGGGCAAGTGAGGATTGATCTGTAAGGCCAGAATCGGACTGTATATACAAGCCTTGGACCTGTCGGAAGCAGTACTTTGCTGGGCGCGTTGGCGTGAGAAATCCTTGCCTTGGCCGTAGACTCCAGGCATAAGAAGCTCATCAAGGCCAATCTAAACTCGTAGCAACGAAGACTACAGAACATCGGTGGAAATCCGTACCAGGGAGGTGCCCATGACCGTTCCCCAGTCTCAACCCGAAGACGACCGCCTCCTGGCGGAGCACGACTCCATACCCGTGCAGATTGAGTCCGAAATTGACCAGGGCACCCCCGCCGACTGGGACTGGCGCATCATCGGGGCCAGCCAGCCCAACGCTTCCACTTTTCACATCAACCACAGCGACGTTACCCAGGTGAAGGTGGACGCCCTGCGGCCCGAGGATTCTCCGCCCGACTCTCCCTTCGTCATTATCAAAGACATACCCATTCTGATCATCGACACCCTTGACCAGTACTGGGCCGGGGAGTCGCGCACCCGCCTGCCCCTGCAGGGGCTAAGGGTGCCGGTGGCTGGCGATACCGAGCAGGAAGCCAGGCAGAAGCTGGCCGCCGATCTGGCAGCCCAGTTGCGCCTGCTCTTGCTGCTGTCGTCGTCCCGCCAGGGCAACATTGCCCCGGAGTTGCGCGCCAACCTGATTTACCTTAGTACCGTGCTGGAGAGTCGGGGACACCAGAATTCCTGATTATTGCCTTTCCCCGGCAGGTCTCCCCCTCAGCGCGTCAACCACTTCCGCAACCCAACTGCGGGACGGGACCGTTTCCTCTTCCGGCGGCAGGTCTCCCATCACCACCACCGTGCCCGACAGCCAGTCGTAAACCGACCGCCTTTCTTCCCGGTCCAGCAGGATGAGGATGAGAGAAATTCCGTCCAGGACGACATACATGGAGCCGCCAAGAACCTGGACAAGGCCACGAACCAGCTTCTGCCGGCTGTTCATCCGGCGGCCGGTCCTGCGGTCAATGACGTGGGCGCCCACGACCAGGTGGCCGGTGGAGCGGCCCCAGGTAAAGTAGGCAAACAGGTAGAAAGCCCGTGCGAGAAACCAGTGAACGTCAACCGGCACGTTGACGCCATAGATGGGTAGGGTGGCATCGGTGGGCCTCAGGTAATAAGAGAAAAGGCTGACGTCGGGGCGGTTAATGAAGTAGGTAATTACCACTAGCAGCCCGTAAACCAGGCCGGCTGGCAGTAACCCATACATCCATGCGTAGTGCCGTTCAATTGTGGTCAGGGGCCGCAGCCCTGGTGAATTGCCGCCCACCCTTACCCTTTGAGGGCCTGCCGCACCGCTGCTGTTACCTCTTCCAGAGGCGCCATTGTTGCGTCCAAATCGCTGCGGCCCTTCAGTTCCACGGTGTTGTTGCGCAGATTGCGGGGGCTGACCACCAGCCGCAGGGGCAGTCCCATCAGGTCGGCGTCGTTCAGCTTCACCCCGGCCGCCTGGTCGGGCCGGTCGTCGTACAGGGTCTCGATGCCGTTTTCCCACAACTCCCGGTACAGCTTGTCCGCGGTGGCGGCCACCGTATCGTCCGTCAGGTTCAGTCCCACCAGGTGTACCTGGTAGGGCGCAATGGGCGCGGGAAAGACAATGCCCCGGTCGTCGTGGTTCTGCTCGATGGCTGCCGCCAGCAACCGCCCAACGCCGATGCCGTAGCAGCCCATGGTGATGGGGTGCTGCTGGCCCTCCTGGTCCAGGTACAGGGCGCCCAACGCCTCGCTGTAAGACGTTCCCAGCTTGAAGATGTGGCCCACCTCCACGCCCCTGGTGGCCTCCAGGGGTGTCCGGCACTGGGGACACAGGTGGCCCGGCTGGGTCAGGGCAATGTCGGTGAGAATATCCACGTCGAAGTCCCGGGGGTAGTTGGCGTTGATCAAGTGGGTGTCGGGCTTGTTGGCCCCCACCACGAAGTTGCTCCCCTGGGTGATCGAGTTGTCCGCCACCCGCTGCATGCCGGTAATGCCGATGGGCGATGCCGACCCTGCCACCAGCCCCGCATCCCGCACCTCCTCGTCGGTGGCGAAGCGAAGGTCGTTGCAGTGGAGATTGTTCTTCAGCTTGACCTCGTTGACCTCCAGGTCCCCCCGCACAGTGACAAACACCACCTCGCCGTCGGCGGCATAGAAAACAGCTTTCAGCGTCTGGCTGGTGGGCACGTCCAGGAACTCCGCCACCCCGGCGATAGTTTTGAGACCGGGCGTGTCGACTTCCTCCAGCGATAGTTCCGCTTCCATCGCCTGTTCGGGATACAGTCCCTCCGCCTTTTCGGCGTTGGCCGTGTATCCGCACGCCGGACAGGTGATGACCGTGTCCTCGCCGGTGGGGGTGGCCAGCAAAAACTCGTGCGAGTCCTTGCCGCCGATGGCCCCGCTGTCCGCCTCGGCCATCAGCACCGGCAGGCTGCAGCGGCGGTAGATGTTGCGGTAGGCCTGGGCCATGGCCTGGTAGCTGTCGTCCAGGCTATCGTCGTTGGCATTGAAACTGTAGGCGTCCTTCATGTCGAACTCGCGCACCCGCACCAGCCCGGCCCGGGGCCGGGGTTCGTCCCGGAACTTTGTCTGAATCTGGTAGAGAATCACCGGCAGGTCGCGGTAGCTCTGTACGTTGGCCCGTACGATGCTGGTAACCACTTCCTCGTGGGTCGGAGCCAGCACCATGGGGCGGCCCCGCCGGTCCTCCATGGAGAACAGCACCTCGCCCATGGCTTCGGCCCGGCCCGTCTGCTCCCACAACTCGCGGGGCTGCAGGGCCGGCATCATCAACTCCTGGCCGCCAGCGTTGTCCATCTCCTCCCGGATGATGTTCTCAATCTTGCGCAGGGATCGCCACGCCAGCGGCAGGTAGGCATAAACCCCCGCCGCCACCTGGTAAATCAGACCGGCCCGTAGCATCAGGCGATGGCTGGCCGTTTCCGCCTCGGGCGGGTCCTCCCGCAGTGTCTTGGTAACCAGTTGGGTGAATCGCATGCTAAGGATTCCTCTTGGTTTCGGCTCTTATTCATGGAATGCCACGCTCGGCAGATTTGGATAAAAAGGGGTGAGTAACAGAGTAAATTTGGAAGAGAAACTGGCGTCCTGCTATGCGGCAGTTTTGTTGCTGTCTAGCTCCTCAACCTCCTGCTCAGTCAGCCCCAATTGTTGATAAAGCACTCGGAACGCGATCCGCCGGTCCTCTTCGTTGCCGTCAAGAAGCTCGATTGCCCGCTCTCGAATGGCGGAACCGAATTCAGGATCGCGTAAAGCACGTTCCTTGGCGTATTCATTGTGGGGCACCAGGCCATCAATTTTGGCGCTCTACACGGACATCTTTTACATCTATTCCCCCGCCTCCACCGGCGTACTCTCCACCTCTTCCATCAGCGCCGTCAGCATCTCCTCCTCCGGTACCACCCTTACCTTCTGGCCCTTGCGGAATATGACCGCCCGCCCGGCTCCCGCCGCTATTCCCACGTCGGCGTCCTTGGCCTCGCCTGGCCCGTTCACCTCGCAGCCCATCACCGCCACCTTCACGTTCCGGTCCGACTTCTTCAGCAGCGCGTCCACGTCGTTGGCCAGCTTGCGCACGTCCACGTCCGCCCGCCCGCAGCTGGGGCAGGCCACCAGGGTCGCGCCCTTGCTGCGCAGGTTCAATGACTTCAGAATTTCGTAGCCGACGACCACCTCTTCCACCGAGTCGTCGCTCAGGGACACGCGGATCGTGTCGCCAATGCCCTCGTACAGCAGGTACCCCAGGCCTACGGCGGTGCGAATGGAACCGGACTGCGCCGTCCCCGCTTCCGTAATGCCCAGGTGGAAGGGGTAGGGGACCATTTCGGCCAGTTGGCGGTACGCCTCCACGGTGGTGGGAACGTCAAAAGCCTTCAGTGAAATCTTGATCTGGTCGAAGTCCTGCTGCTCCAGCAGGCTGATTTCCCACAGGGCGGTGGCCACCATGTGGTCCACGATGCTGTACTCCCCCTCCCGGGCCTCTCCGGCCTTGGGCAGTTGGTTGACCAGGTCCATGTGCCGGGAGAAGCCCCGGGTGCGCCCGATGCCGCCCACCGGGGGCAAACTGCCGAAGTTGACCCCGATGCGGATGGGTATGTCCCGCTCCTTGGCAACCTTCACCACTTCCTTCACCTGGTCCTCGTTGCGCAGGTTGCCGGGATTCAGGCGCAGGCAGTCCACCCCGCCCATAGCGCACTCGATGGCCAACTGGTAGTGGAAGTGGATGTCGGCAATGAGCGGGATGTTGATTTGCTTCTTGATTTCCGCCATGGCCTGGGCCGCTTCCATGTCTGGCACCGCCGACCGGATGATGTCGCAGCCCGCCTCTTCCAGTTCGTGAATCTGGCGCACGGTGGCCTTCACGTCCCGCGTATCGGTCTTGGTCATGGACTGGACGGTGATGTCGGCGTCCCCGCCTACTTTCACGCCGCCGACGTACACCGGCTTGGTAACGCGTCGCTTCTTCATGGGTCAAACTCCCGCTGGTGGCCGGGTAAATGGTGGCCGGGTAAATGGTGGTTATGAACAGGAACGTGGTATTACCAACCAATGTTACACGAAACGCAAAACCCGCGCCAGAACGAGTACCTTTCGGTAACTGTTCAGTGTTAAGGTGAGCTCCTTACTCGCCCAACCCGTCATACCGGCGAAATCCTCCGCCTCAGGAGGACAGGAATCCTTGCAACTGCTGATGTGTCTTGCAACTGCTGATGTGCATTGTACTTTGGCCTGTCCGGGTTCCGGCCTGCGCCCGAATGATCCGCCGGAGGCGGACGGGGCACGGCGAATCGCCAACCCTGAACTGCTGCCGTAATTGCGCCGTTGGACTATCCCCACCATCAATGTTAAGGTAGGGCAATTAGCCTAGGAGGTGATTAATGGCAGAAGCGATGGAAGGCAACACGGTAAGGGTCCACTACACCGGCACGCTGGACGACGGCACGGTATTCGATTCGTCCGTGGGCGGCGACCCTCTGGAGTTCACCATCGGCCAGGGACAGATGATCCCCGGCTTTGAGCGGGGCGTTGTCGGCATGGAAGAGGGGGAGTCCCGCACCGTTGTAATTGCCGCCGACCAGGCCTACGGCGTCCACCGGCCCGACGGCGTGTTCGAGATAGACCGTTCCGAAATCCCCACCACCATCCCTCTTGAGGTGGGCATGCAGCTCCAGGCCACCGGCGCCGGCGGCCGTCCGGTAACGATGACGGTAGCGGCCCTGTCCGACGACAAGGTAACTATGGATGCCAACCACCCCCTGGCCGGCAAGGACCTGACCTTTGAGATTGAACTGGTAGGGGTTAGTTAGAAAATATCTCAAGAGTCCCTTCCCCATAGACGGGGAAGGCCAGGATGGGGGTCGTATGCCCAAAATCTATCCCCCTTGGAACCTCGAACACCGATACCTTGTGTTCTTCTGGTTGCTGATACGGACTCATCAATAGCTCTTATCCAAACGTCGGTCTCCAGGCTTGATTCAATCGATTAGACACCGAGGGTTAAGGGACCTCTATAGTGGACGGATTCCCCGGCGAGTCCCACCGGAACACGTTACTCGCCTCAGGCGCATATTGACTGCCCTGGATAGAAGTAGCCGCCCTCATGACATGGATCTGCCGGGATTCCGACTTCACCCGTTAACCGGACGGCTTAGCGGCCATTGGGCAGTTTCGGTTTCCGCCAACTTTCGGGTTACCTTCCGGTTTGAGGATGGTCACGCAGTTGACGTAGACTATATCGACTACCATTAGGGAGCTATCTTCATGCCTATGCACGACCCCTGCCACCCCGGTGAGATTGTCAAGTACGAGTGCCTGGAACCCCTGGGGCTGACCATAACCCGGGCTGCCAAGGGGCTGGGCATCAGCCGCCAGAAGCTTTCTGACCTGGTAAATGGCAAGACCGGAGTTTCCGCTGACACGGCTATCCGGCTGTCCCTTGCCTTCGGCTCTTCGCCGGAGACGTGGTTGGGCATGCAGTCGGCTTACGACCTGTGGCAGGCACGAAATCTGTCTGAATCCCTGGAAGTTGAACAATTCGCCGTGGCCGCGGAACGCTGAATTTTCACTACCCTGTAAACACAAAGAGCTATTCAGAATCAACAGCCAGGAGTAACACCCATGCCCGAACGCAGCGGCAGGCTTGAAGGAAAGGTAGCAATCGTAACCGGCGCCGGTTCCAGCGGCCCCGGCGTGGGCAACGGCAAAGCCGCCGCCGTCCTGTTCGCCCGGGAAGGCGCCAGGGTACTGCTGGTGGACAACGTGCAGGCCCGCGCCGAGGAGACCCTGGCCATCATCCGCGACGAGGGCGGCGAGGCTGACGTCTTCGAGGCCAACGTCATCAACGCCGACGACTGCCGCCGCATGGTGGACGCCGCCGTTGATCGCTGGGGCCGCCTGGACGTGCTGGACAACAACGTCGGCATCTCCCGCCGCGGCTCCGTCCTGGAGGTCAGCGAAGAGGACTGGGACTTCGTCATGGCCGTCAACGTCAAGAGCATCGTCCTGTGCAGCAAGTACGCCATCCCCAGGATGATCGAAAGCGGCGGCGGCTCCATCATCAACATTTCCTCCATCGCCGGCCTGCGCGCCCACAGCAGCACTCCCTACACCACGTCCAAGGCGGCGGTGCAGGGCCTGACCATGTCCATGGCCGCCGACCACGGCCCCGACGGCATCCGCGTCAATTGCATCGCCCCCGGCCTGGTCTATTCACCTATGGTGGCCCCCCGAATGGACGACGACCTGCGCGAAATCCGCCGCAGCGCCGCCCCCCTGCGCACCGAGGGCGACTCCTGGGACATCGGCTACGCGGCCCTGTACCTGGCCAGCGACGAGTCCCGCTGGGTCAACGGCGTGGTCCTCCCGGTGGACGCCGGCCTGGTCCAGGTAACCCCCGTAACCTACCAGACCCTCGCCCAGCAGCAATACGCCCAGCCGGGCTAGGCGCTCTGGAAGCTAGTTGCTCATTCCCACATATACCGCCCCGGCGTTGATGTGGAAGTCCTGGATGCCCCGGAAGCCCTGTCCGGCGACCCGGAGCTCCCCGGCTTCGTCCTGGAAATGCGCCGTGTCTGGGAACCGTCCTT
This sequence comes from Dehalococcoidia bacterium, assembly GCA_964291565.2. GTDB lineage: Bacteria > Chloroflexota > Dehalococcoidia > Lucifugimonadales > UBA3495 > Bin22. Next base: position 1,393,623 of record OZ219949.1, on the reverse strand, counting down.
CTGACGCGGTGGGATATCCCCCGCTCATCCAGGCTATGCGCCGACTGAGCATTACGAAGGGCGCCCCGGTAGCCAACCCCCACGCTTGGTGCTAACATAGTTGCGCTCTGCCGCCCCGGATAGCCATGAAAGCGGCGGCGGCGCCCATTTCTCTCAACATTTCAAGGAGCAACAGATGAGAATAGCCCGGTACGAAGCCCACGGCAGCATTCACTACGGCGTCATAGACGGCGACAACGTGGCCGCCATTGACGGCGACCTTTTCGGCGACTTTACCGTCACCGACCACGTCCACAAGCTCAGCGATGTTAAGCTGCTGGCCCCGGTGGCCCCCGGCAAAATCCTGGCCATGGGCCTGAACTACACCAGCCACATCGGCGACCGCCCCGCCCCGCCCTATCCCATGGTCTTCCACAAGACCCCCACCAGCGTCATCGGCCCCGAGGACACCATCATCCGCCCCAAGGAGGTGGAACGCCTGGACGCCGAGGGAGAACTGGTGGCCATCATCAAGGACACCTGCAAGAACGTCAGCAAGGAAGACGCCCTGAACCACGTTCTGGGCTACACCTGCGGCAACGACGTCAGCGCCCGCGACTGGCAGCGCCGCGACCGCAACGAGAACAACTCCGACTGGTGGCGCGCCAAGTCCGCCGACACCTTCTCCCCCATGGGCCCCTGGATTGAGACCGACCTGGACCCCCACGCCCAGCACCTGCGCACCCGGGTCAACGGCAGCGAGGAGCAGAACGAGTCCACCGCCCACCTGATCTTCGATGTGCCGACGATGATCGAGTTCATCTCCCGATACGTTACCCTGGACGCTGGCGACTGCATCTACACCGGCACCCCCGGCACCACCAGCAACATGGACGACGGCGCCATCTGCGAAATCGACATCGACGGCATCGGCATCCTCCGTAACCCCGTAAAGCTGGAAAGCTAACTCAACCGTCCACGAAGGACGCGAAGGTTCACAAAGCGCGAAGGTTGACGAAGAAAGAAGAAGCCGGGCCAAACAGCCCGGCTTCTACAGTCCCCAATAGGTCAGGGATAGAGTATCGGCTAGTGTGTATCTGCACTAGGCATCGGGAGCGTCGGCGTTGGCCATCAGGAATGTCACCACTCCGGTTTCATTCCCTTGTCCAAACAGGAGGGCCTGAGCGTCCTCGCTGATGGTTTTGCCCATAACCACCGCCACCGTTGACGGATTGGGACCCTCAACTCCGGCAATTCGGTCCAGGAAACCTGCCCTCCGTCTCGCACGTATAACGTCGTTGGCCTGTACAGTAAGGGAGGCTTCCACGACTATGAACACATCGCCATTGGGGCCCTTCGCAGTGAACACCATATCTGTTTCCAGGAGGTCTTCCACTTCCTCGCTGGTGACCCCTTGTCTGCCCAATCCGGTTTCTGCCATTGCCTTCAGCTTGCCGTGCCGCCCTTCAGAATAGTGACTGAACAAGGCCGTTTCGGTAAGCCCCATTCGCCTCCTGAACAGCCTCGGCGCCAAGCGTATGGCATTGTTTTCGTAGGCAACGCCGGCTGCTTCGGAGAATACCCCTGATTGTATTGTCTGAACTCTCTGCACTTCCCCTATGCCGTTTTTGACCGAAGCCATGTCGACCTGCAACTGTGCCACGGCCTGAGCAATCGTTTCTACGTGCGCCGTCAGGCTCTCCACGCGCTCCGTCAGGCTCTCCACCCGCTCCGTCAGACTCTCCGTGTGCTTTGTCAGATTTGCTACTGTCGCTGGCAGGTTCAAAAGTTCTTCGGTCAGGATATGCCGGCGCAGTGCCTCCCGAAGGTTCGGGTCTGATTCAAGCGCTGCCAATAAATTGTTCCAGTCTGGGGACTGTGTCATAAGCTAATTCTAATCTCTCCGGCGTTTCCCTTGCAATTGCGGTTCGAGGCCCCAGGTATCGATCAAACCGGAGCCTTGTGCCGTCTCCGCATAACCCCCTACTCAGTTATCGGCCGCGAAATTATCCACAGGCTCGCCACCGTGTAAATTACCATCAACGCCAGCATCGGCAACTGGCTCTTGAGGGCCAGCGACCCGCCGCCGTATATGGTATTGGCCCGCAGGTGTGCCAGGTACACCGCGATGATGTGTCCCACCACAATGGAAATCACCGCGAATATCCAGATGAACCGCGCGTTGGTGACAGTAAGGTTCACCACGTACCCCGCCGTCCCGAACAGGTCCGCGCCCGCCCCGAAGGGGTCCGAGGCCAGGGGGATGATCAACTGCCCCTGGATCAGCAGGAACCCCAGGTAGTGGGCGAAGTGGTAGGCCAGCGCAATGGGCGCAAGTGAGAAGACGAAGGCCGTCATCAACTCCGCGGCCACGGGACTCTCTCCGCCGCTGCGCTCCACCACCCAGCGCATCATTGCCGAAAACACCCAGTAAACCCCCGCGAAGGCCAGGGGGAACAGGGCCAGCCCCAGGGTGTTGGCGATGACCAGGCCATTGAAGTAGGGCGAGGTCAGTTGCGGCGTCTGCGTCAACGCCCAGCCCAAAACCGCCGCCCATTCCGGCGTGTCGCTGAAGCCATCAAATGTAACCGTGGCCAGCACCAGCAGCACCAGGGCCGTCAGACCCACCGGCATTGCTCCCTGCGAGTGGAGTCCAATGGCCGGGGGCCGCAGGTTAAGTTCCCGGTCGCCCGCGTACTCAAAACACTCGTAGCAGTCCACGCAGCCACCGCCGTCCGTACTCTCCCCGCTCACCCTGTCCCCGTCCAAGGGTCGCCCTGAGTTTATCGAAGGGCCGCACGACGGCCCGCCGCACTCGCCGCAGATTTCCGCATCATTGGCCCGCACTTCGGTAATGGAGAAGCGGGTCAGGAACCCGTAGATGACCGTGAAGACTTCACCGTGTCGCAGCCACTGGTGCTTCCCGAACAGGTACATGCCCCCCAGTGTAACGACGCTGTAGGCTATGAACAGCCAGGCCAGCAGCGCCGGTGAAGCCGCTTCAGGCAGCGCGTTCTCCACCCATACGAAGGCGAAGAAGAGGGCCACCGAAGGCCACACCCCCACTCGTTCCGCGTAGTCCATCCCCAGGGTCAGTTCCCATTCCGGATTGAATCGGTGGAACACCGACTCCGCCAGCCCGAACAGTATCTTCCACGGGTTCACCACCGCCCACAGGTTGCCCAGCAGCGACACCACGAACCCCATGCCCACCCACCAGATAATCCACACAAAGGTGGGGGTAAGGTTGTTCACCGGCCGCTCCGAACCGAACAGGCCGGTGGCTATCACCAGGAAAAATAGGAACAGCGACGCCGCCCGCAGCAGCCACGTTACTGGCCCCGTAAGAATCAACTGCAAAGCAGGGGCTCCGAACAGGTTAAGCCGGGGATAGCCCGAACCGTCGTGCTGCCCGCGAACAAACAATCCCACCACCACGAAGGAAAGGACCACAGCCGCCGCTCCGGCAAACACAAAGTAGGTCAGGGGCAGCGGCAGGTCGTACCGTTCCCCGAACCCGTGGGCATAGGCAGGAGGCGCGAAGACTGCCAGCAGCAAAAGGGTCGCCACCATAATGGCCAAGAGGCAAGGGCTCTTCTTCTTGAACATGCCACCACCGGGACAGATTGGAATGCCGCAGCCAGTGTACCCAGTTGGTTCCAAATCAGGTGGCCCACAAAGATGTCATACCAGTGTAAGCCTGTATCCAGGAGTTCCGGCTTTGAACAACTCGCCAATTGGCGGCTTTCCATCCGGGAAGCCTTCCTTGAACTGGAACACTACCCAGTGTAGCACTTGCGGAATCCTGACCGCCGACTCCCGTGGCAGCGTTTCACATCAGGCGGTTCGGCAGGGAAAGGGATTCTGGTAGGTCCAGCCCTTGTGGCTGCCCAACTTCCACCGGCGAAACCACCTAATCCGGAACGAAATCCAACTCTGCAGTGCACTCGAATTTCAGCTGCGGTCCAGGCACGCCGTTCCCCCGCAGGGAGACTCTTGCATAACCGTCACTCCGGCGAAAGCCGGTATCCAGTAGGGTTCGGGACACCTACGGTATCTGGTCCATATTGCCCTTAATCGGCTTATCCCCCGAGTTAAGCAAAGGTCTCCGCAGACGGGAACCTTCAACCGGAAGTTATATGTGATTGACGTGAAATTTGCCAGATACGGTCGCCCTGCCAATTCTGCAAAACTTATTGACAAGACATACATAATAAGTTAGCCTTTATACACTTTTAAACAAGAATACCTAGCCTAACAAGGGGGGAGCTTTCCTTAATGTCCTCTTCTAATGCTGCGCCCCTTTACGACAACATTGGTGTCAACTACGACGCCACCCGCCGGGCAGACCCGTATCTCACCGAGCGTCTGGCCTACCATCTCGGATTGCAAAGTGGCCGACGTTACCTGGACATAGCTTGCGGCACCGGCAACTATACCGTCGTGCTGGCGGCCCGGGGGGGTTGCTGGCACGGCCTGGACCTGTCCTCCGGGATGCTCCGCTCGGCGAGACGCAAGGGCGGGGATATTCACCTGGCAAGGGGAGATGCGTCGGCCCTTCCCTATGGCGACGGCACCTTTGACGGCGCCGTCTGCACCATGGCCCTCCACCACCTGCCCGACCTGGCGCCCGTCTTCCACGAAACCCGCCGCGTATTGCAGGCTGGAAGGCTGGTCATCTTTACCAGCACCTGCGAGCAATTGGCCGGGTACTGGTTGAATGAGTATTTTCCCGCGGCCATGGCCCGATCCACGGAACAGATGCCATCCATGGCGGTGGTGCTGCGGACCCTCGGCGAAGCGGGCTTTACCGTGGACACCGTTGAGCCGTATGGCGTACGCCCCGACCTGCAGGACCTGTTCTTGTACGCGGGCAAACACCGGCCCGAGCTTTACCTGTCGGAAACCATGCGGCGGGGCATTTCCACTTTTTCCACTCTGTCCGACCCGGCGGAACTGGAGGAGGGATGCGCTAGACTCCAACGGGACATCGAGTCCGGTTTCATCAGGCACGTAACCGAAAAGTACCGCAACGACGGCGGGGACTATGCTTTCATCGTAGCGTCCAGGTTGGGCTGACCCTTCTGGCGCCCTTTCGTCACTGGGGCCGCCTCGCCCTTCCCCCGCAGGCGGGAACCCCGAATCGATGGCAGACCCGTCACAAGAAGGAAGCAACTATCTCGAAATCTCGCTCCCTCGGAGGAGGCGGAGTCCATGTCAGGCGGACCTATGGCGAGAAGGTCAAGATTGGGGCGAAGAGCAAGCCCACATCTGCATTGGCGAATATCGCAACTCGGGTAAACAGTTTTGACGGAGCTTCCTGATATACAATGCGATTGCCCTGTTAAGCATTGGCTCCCTTTCAAGTTAGACGATGAAACACTATAATGTGAATCGTTGTCAGTAATGCTCTCGACCAACGAAGCGAAGATGTGGGCTGGAATGGAAGCAACGGAAATAGCAGCATACGCCGGACTCACCGCTGCGGCGCTGGCGATTATTGGGCTGGCGGTAAGGGCCATATATTCCATGGGAGAGCTGTCCCGGGATGTGCAAGCCCTAAGGGAGACTGTAGGAATAGAGTTGCAGGCCCACAGGGAAGCGCAAACTTTAGAATTGCAGGCCCACAGGGAAGCGCAAAGCTTGGAGTTACAGGCCCACAAGGAAGCGCAAAGCCTGGAGTTGCAGGGTCTTAGGGACGCGGTTGGTTATGAATTGCGCGCCCTGGAACAGCGCATGAACCAGAATCACGAAATTCTGCGCTCAGACATCCGGCGCCTGTTCGACGCTATGGTTTCCCATTACCATGACACGGACGGCAACGTGGTCTTTCGTGTTCCGCCGGCTGGCGCTTTCGCAGAACCTGAAGAATCGACGGCGGATTAGGGACAGGTCCGCCCGTCTGGACCGACTGCTCTCCAATCCCCGATCCGCCTACTCCACTTCCCCCCGGTACGCCTCGTCCAGCAAATCCACCACGTGCGCTACCCGGCGTCCTGCGGCGGGACAACCCCCGGACGCCAGTCCCCGTTCAATCTGCAGCATGCAGCCCGGGTTGGCGGTAACCACCTGCTCCGCGCCCGTGGCCGCCACATTCCCAACCTTGGTGTCCAGGATTCGCCCCGAAACCTCCGGCTGCACCATTGAGTAGAAGCCGGCGCCCCCGCAGCACATGGCCGACGCCTCCATCTCCACCAGTTCCAGCCCCGGTATCGCCCTCAGCACCGCCCGCGGCTGCTGGGTTATCCGCTGGGCATGGGCCAGGTGGCACGGGTCCTGGTAGGTAACCCGGCGATCTACCGTACCCTTGGGCCGGTCCAGCGGAAGCTCCGCCAGGAACTCCGTAATATCCACCGTCAACTCGGCAAAACGCCGCGCCGGTTCGGCGTACTCAGGGTCGTCCTTCAGCAGTTCCCCGTACTCCTTCATGTTGGACCCGCACCCTGCCGAGGCCGTAACGATCCTGTATCCCGTCTTGTCCGCACCGGAAGCCAAGAACACGTCAATGTTCTTACGGGCCAGTCGCCGGGACGTTTCCAGGTCTCCCGCGTGCAGGTTCAGCGCCCCGCAGCAGACCTGTCCTGTCGGCACCGCCACGTCACACCCGTTACGGGTCAGCACCCGCACCGCAGCCCGCATTGTATCCCCCTGCATCATCGGCATCACGCAGCCCGACAGCAGCGCCACCGCAGTAGCCGTTGCCGCCCCGTCCCCGTCAGCTTGCCTCGAGCGGGCCGGATAGACCTCGCTGGTGGGCCCAAAGAAAGGTTCCTTCAACTCCGGAAGCTGCGCCTCCATCTCGCGCAGCGATTCGGGCAGTAGCTTCAGCAACCTCGACGCCCTTACCAGTTTTCGCATTCCCGTCCGCTGGTATATGCGCAGCAGGTGAAATCCCAGCCGCAGCCGCCCGGGGTGAGGCAGGGCCGCCCGCAAAAAGAAGCGGTCAATCCGCTTCAGGGCGACTCCCTGCTTGCCCTGGTCCAGCGTCTGCGCCCGGGTGTACTCCATAATCCGGCCGTAGGGAACCCCTGAGGGACAGACCGCCTCGCAGGCCCGGCACTGCAGGCACATCTCCCAGTGGGAGACTATGCGCTCGCTGATTCCCGCCCGCCCCTCGTGGACGGCCCGCATCAGGGCGATGCGCCCCCGGGGCGACTCCGTCTCCACCTTCAACGTGGTATACGTAGGACACGAACTGAGGCACAGCCCGCAGTGAACACACCGGTACAGGTCCGCCTCCGCAGGCACGTCCACGCCCCGAAACCCCGGCTCGCCATTCAGCGGCTCCTGCACCCCTGCCGTGTGAATATGTCCGGCAGGCGAATGAATGGATGCTTCAGACCGTGTCAATGGGACTCTCCTACAGTTTATTTTGAATCGTTTTTCTTACGAAACCGCTGAACAAGTCATCACCGGCGGCGCTAAAACGTCATTCCGGCGAAAGCCGGAATCTATTGACCAGACTCCCGCATTCCGGATCGAGTCCGGAAGGACACTTCTCGGAATTCCTCAAAATGGCCCGGCTATTTCAAGAGACGATTCTCTTAAAAATATTACAGGAGAGGCCATTGGCTCAAAACGAGGAGCCCCAAAGGTATAAGGAGAAGTACAACAACAGATGCCGCGACCAGGAACTTGTGGTTGCCGGTGTCTTTCTCTCCCGTCGGCAATAGGCTGAGTCGCAACCAGTAGGCCAAGGCAATAGTGCAAACCCATACCATCGTCTTAAAGAAGAAAATCAAGTACAGTCCTAGCACTGCCCATTCCCCCCACGTAAAACCTTCCGGCGGTTCATGGGTCTCAAAGAACGGTCGAATCCAGAACTCCGGAACATATTCCGCCACCAGAGCGCTAACGGTAACAAAGGATCCGGCCGCAACTGCCCGAAACCGAAAACTTCGGCCCGGCAAAGTTCCCAACAGGGCGGTTACAACCGCTGAGGCCCATACGAAGAGGAACAACACAGTCTCCCAGCTTGAATCTCCGGATGGCCGTCCAGTTATTCGACGTCTTTAGGAACAATGGTTGGAACTCCCATTCGCCCCGAACCTGTCGAAGGCTCACCCACCTTTCTACAGCCTCCCCACAAACCGCCCGGCATTCAAAATCCCCGACGGGTCAAAGTTCCCCTTAATCCGCCGCATAATTTCCAGTTCCCCCGCTCCGGCCGCCCCCTCCCAAACGTCTATACCCTCCTTAACGTCAGGCGGGCAGGCTTCCACCACCATGGACCCACCCAGCCTTGCGGCGGCGCGGCGCACCCCATCAACGTCCGCCATTATATCCGAGGCATCCACTCCACCGGCCGGAGCCGACGCCCACCTCAACAATTGGACAACGCCAAACCCCGGGTCGGCAATCAACCCCCAGTCTCCCGCGCCGCTCCCATCGCTGCCAAGGGCCCCCAGCAGTTTGCCCAGGTTGTCGGGCGGCAGCGTTACTTTCAGAGATAGTTCCGGCGGGTCCCCATCGCTCCAAGGCAGGTCGGTCAGGCTGCTTAGCAAGTTTCGCGCGCCAGTGTCATCCACAGTCTCAACATGACCCGCGCCCGCCTCTCCCAGCAATCGTGCCGACTCTTCCAGCCGTCGGGCTACGGCTCTTGGCCTCCCCGCCACGAACCCCAGCGCCACGGCCCCCGCATCCATCGGCAAATCATTCCCCAACCTGCCAGCCACATCCGGCGTCGCCACCTGCAATCCTTGGGGCGCATAGACTTGCGAGACAAGGGACCGGGTTGCTGAGATTGCCGTTGCCATTGACGGAAAGAAAGCAGTAACCCCCACCCACGTATCCGGCACCGGCGCCAGCTTGAAGGTAGCCTCCACGATGACGCCCAGGGTTCCCAGCGATCCGGTGTACAGCTTGTTCAAGTCGTAGCCGGTAACGTTCTTCACCACCCGACCCCCGGCCTTGGTTTCCACCCCGTCCGTGCCCACCACGCTGATGCCTATAACCCAGTCCCGGGGCAGGCCGTAGGAATACCGCATGGGGCCGCTGTACCCCGTGGCCAAAATCCCGCCCACGGTAGCCCGATGGGACAGGGGCGCCTCCAGGGGCACGTACTTCTCACCCTGGGCCAGTTCCCGCCGCAGCGACTCCAGCGCAATTCCCGCCTCGGCGGTGACGGTCAGGTCCGCCGGCTGGTAGTCCACCACCCGGTCCAGGCGGGACAGATCCAGCACCACATCAACCCGCGACGGCACATTCCCCAGCCTTGAAAAAACCCCGCCGCCCCGGGGAAACACCGTAACCCCATTGGCCGAAGCCCACCGCAGCAACTCGGCAACCCCCCGCCGGTCGCCAGGCCGCGCCACCACCTGCGGAGCAACGCCATCAACAGCATAACCCTCCGCCGCCACCACGGTGTCCGGGCCGAGGAGGGTGACTAGTTGCTGGTTGAGGTCGGATGTCACAGGCTCATCACGCGGCAGAAACGGCATCCCCTACACATACCACCCCGGACCCACCTGCCCCGGCGTCCGCTGCAAAGCCGGCTCGTACTCCTCCCCGTCCGGGAAAATCTTCCCCGGGTTCAACCGATTGGCGGGTGCAAAGGCGTCCCGGGCCAGCTTCATCCGCGCCAGGTCCTCCTCGGTATACACTAGCGGCATGAACTGCTTCTTCTCCAGCCCTATTCCGTGTTCCCCGCTCAGGCTGCCCCCCATCTCCACGCAATACTCCATAAGCTCGGCGGCCCCGGCCATGGCCTTGTCCTTCACCCCAGGCTCCCGCTCGTCGAACAGCATGCACGGGTGCAGGTTTCCGTCCCCCGCATGGAACACGTTGGCGATGATGATGCCGTACTTCTCCGACACCTCCGACACCTTCCGCAGCACCTGCGTCAGCCGGGTCCGCGGCACCACCCCGTCCACCAGGTAGTAGTTGGGAGCAATCGTGCCGAAGGCCCCGAAGGCCGTCTTCCTGCCCAGCCACAACCGCTCCCGCTCGCTGTCCTCCTCCGCCACCCGTACGTCGCTGGCCCCCGTCTCCCACAGGGCCGACTCCACCTCCCGGCTCACCTCGTCCACCTCTTCCCACAGGCCCTCCAGCTCAATCAGCAGCACCGCCCCGGCGTCGTCGGGGTAGCCGGCGTCCGTAACGTTCTGGACGGCCCGGATGCTCAGGGCATCTATCATCTCCAGCGCCGCCGGTACTATGCCGTGCCCGATGACCGCCGACACCGCGCTGCAGGCCGAGTCTATGTCGGGGAAGACCCCCATAAAGGTCTTCACCGTTTCCGGCAGGGGCAGCAGCCGCACCGTGATCTTGGTGGCGATGCCAAAGGTCCCCTCCGACCCCACGAACACGCCCCGCAGGTCATACCCCGGCACTTCCCTCGCCGTGCTGCCCAGGTACACCTGCGTCCCGTCCTCCAGGGCGACCTCCATCCCCAGGACGTGGTTGGTGGTGGCGCCGTAGGCCAGGCAGTGGGGGCCGCCCGCGTTCTCTGCGATGTTTCCCCCCAGGCTGCACGCCTTCTGGCTGGATGGGTCCGGCGCGTACCGCATCCCGAACTTGCGGACGTGGGTGTCCAGGTCCAGGTTGATCACCCCCGGCTCGATGGTGGCGGTGCGGTTTTCCGTGTCCACCTCCAGGATGTGGTTCATACGGGTGAAGGAAATCTGGATTCCCCCCGGCGCGGCCAGCGCCCCGCCGCTCAAGCCCGTGCCCGAACCCCTGCCCGCCACGGGCACTCCCGATTCGTAGCACAGCGCCAGGATGCGGCTGACCTGCTCCGCGTTCTCGGGCAGCGCCACCGCCCGCGGCATCGACCGGTCCACCGACCCGTCATACTCGTACACCAGCAAATCCTCGGGATGGCAGATCACATACTCCGCTCCCACAATATCCATCAACCCCTGTATGAACGGCGACTGCTGCAAGGTAACGCCTCCCCGCGTTGGGTGGTCCCAGTGTTGACTAGCCGGAGAAAGTCCTGGGCCGATGATAGGGTAAACCAGGGCCAGGTGGCAAGGCTGGGGCCAAAATGATGGTGGTCCTTTAGGTGGTCTAAAGGCCGCAACGGTATGGGCAGACCGCCAAGGGTCCGCCGGAGGAGGATGTCTGCCCTGGCCCTACGCCCGAAACCACTCGGAAGGGAAACCCTGCCGTTTCCCCGTTCCAGGTGAACAAACCCCCACCGCCTGCGCTATAATTGCCCCAACAGACAGGAAAAGGGTGACCACCATGGCAACCGTGCCCATAACCATCGAAGTTGACGAGCAGGCGGCAAGCATATATAACGCTGCCAGCCCGGAAGAGCGGAAGAAAATGCAACTGCTGCTTAGCCTTCGCCTGCGTGACCTCACCCTTAAACCACGCCGCTCCCTTAGTGAAATAATGGATGAAATGGCTGCGGAAGCGGCGGCAAATGGGCTGACACCGGAGATTCTGGGGTCCATCCTCAGAGATGGGGAGGAATAAATTTCCGGTTGTCCTGGATACCAACGTCCTGGTCAGCGCCGCCTTGTTTCCTTCATCCCATCCAGGGCAGGCGTTCGAGATAGTAAGGGGCCAAGGGTCCCTGATAGCTTCCCAGGGCTATCGCATATCAGCTTTGGGGCAGACCCGTCGTTCCCGTCCGCCGCGGCGGAGCGGTAACCCCCAACCGCAGCAACCCCGTCATTCCGGACTCGACCCGGAATCCATACGGGCGGACTCCCTGTAGAGGTGAATCATGTGGCCGCCCTTTCTCACCAAAAACCCGGCCCGCCAATCGGGTACGGTCGCCCCAACACATCCTTTTACTGTGCAGCCGCCCGTTCCAGGTTAAGCGCCAGCAGCCGTTCTAGGATATCCTGTTCACTCAAATCCGCCGGCCACCCGTAGGCCGCCGCCACTGCCGCGTCCAGCTTGCTGTGGGCAATGTCCAGCCACGTTGGGCGGGCATTGTACAGGTTCGTTAGGGTACGCTTCTTCAATTCCGAGGCTGCCATCCCAGGCGGATTCAACCAGTTCTCCCGCAACTGGTTCAACTCCCGAGCCGCCTCTGCTATGGCCTCCCGCTGTTCGTCAGTCGGTTCAGGAAAGGGGAAGGTTTCAAAGCAGGTGGTTGGGGTGTAGCGCGGACGACTCTCCAATTGGGTTCCCGCTGCCAGCGCCCAAAGTTCATGAAAGCGAGAGTGCAGAATACCAAATGTGTAATCGTCCTCTTTTGACACTACAATCAGGGCGTGGTCTGGTAGAACCTCTTCCGCTACCCATTTGAACAGTCTGTGTTTTGCCGTTGTGGGCGTAGCTATGTATTTATCAAGACCTTGTAAAGCCATTCGCATTTCAGGTCTGGGTCTCTCGTGAATCCACCACTTTGATATTTTGGACCTGGAACCCTCACGCTGTGGCCTTACAACTTTATTGACGTACTCGAAAGGAGCTTCGAATAATGCGGCCTCTTCCATTGACACATTGACACCGAAGTCGACAACCCACGTTCCGCTAGGACGAGAAGTGACGTCCTTCCCATTTAATCTGGGTCTAATTACCTCGTAATTGCTCTTACCGTGAGGATTTGGACTTTCAAGCATCTGTTCAGCCAAATGACCTGGAATATCAAACGGCCCGCCCTTCGTGTCGCCCATAAAGGCGATGCCCAAATTCTCCTTGAGCCTGATCGCAGAAGTGAGGTCCACGCCTTCTGTCAAATTGGAGTTTATTGACTGAACGAGTTTCCCATCCAACAACTTTTCCGTCTCGAAACCGTCATCGAAGCCAACGATGGAGACATGCACAGCGGCTCCTTCCAATATCCACGGGTGGTCAGACCAAGCCACGAAAATATCCCCCGTATCCTTTATTCGTCTCAGGATACGCCGGTTGGCCCCGCCCCGAATGCCCTGCGTAGCCAGCAAGCCTACTCTGTGGGCACTGCTGGTCTCCACCATAGACCGTCCTTTTTCAAGCCAGTAGCACACCAAGTCGGCTTCGGCAGGCACCCGCTCTTTGTAATTCTTGAACAAGACGTTAACGTACTCATCGCCCAGGTTTGTTCTCAGGAGCTTGCCGCCCAAAAACGGCGGATTCCCCACAATAAACTCCGCCGCCGGCCATTGCGGCTCTTTGGGATTGGACGGGTCGGACATATCCAGAATGGCATCGGTCTGCTGGACCGTGTGCAGGGACGTCAGCAGGGGCTTGTGGTCGTAGGGAAAGCCGTTGGCCTGGTGCCACTGGATATAACCGATCCACAGGGCGGTGCGGGCCAGTTCGGTGGCATAGTGGTTTAGCTCCAGCCCTAGCATCTGGTCCGGTTTGACCGTTGGGCGCAGATCGTACCACCCCTGCGCCGCTCCAAAGTCAATTGCTTCCTTCTCCAGGTAAAGTAGCGACCGCATCGCCAGGTAAAGGAAGTTTCCGCTGCCGCAGGCCGGGTCCAGCACCTTTACTCCCGCCAGTCGTTCCTGGAAGGCCTCCAGGCGTTCCCGCGCTCCCGTCCCGTCATCATCGTCCAGCAGCGCGTTAATCTCTGCCCGGGCCTCTTCCCATTCCCGCCGCAGCGGGGTCATTACCACCGGCTCCACCACCAGCATAATGTCTTCGGCGCTGGTATAGTGCGCTCCCAGGTACGCCCGCTTGGAGGCGTCCAGCGCCCGCTCAAACAACGTGCCAAAAATTGAAGGTTCGATGTTCTGCCAGTTCCTGCCCGTGGCTTCCGCTAACCGCTGCAGGGCCACCGCGCTCAACTCCACCGTATCCGAGTCGTTGAACAGGTCGCCGTTGAAATGCCGGATTTCGGTGGGCCCGAACAAGCCCCCGGTAGCCATCTCACGGAACAGGGCAGAAACCGCCTTGTTGAACAATTCTGGATTGCGGTACTGCTGGCGAACAATCTCGGTGAATAGCCCGTTAGGAAGCAGCCCCGCATCCTCTGCGTAAAGGCAGAAGACGATCTGGTTCAGGAACCGGGCCAGCTTTTCGGGGTCTTCATCCCGCTGTTCCATGTCGGACACAATGTCCCGGAACAGGTCCGCCGTTTCCCTGGTAACGTCTTCCACCGAACGGTTGGGCCGCAGGTCAGCGGGAGCAAAGAAGACACACTTCAGCTTTTGCAGGTTCTCCGGTTCGCCTACGGCCTCCACCGGAAATTCGTGCAGGACTGTCTCCATACCCTGGAAGTTGGTGCGGATTCGTATGGTCTGGAAGGAGGAGACGATAAGCAACGGTGGAGTCTTGAGATACACGGAGTAGCGCAGCAGTTGCCCCAGGGCCTCGTCCAGATCGCTATCCTTGCCCTTGAATTCCCAGCCGAAATGCCCTTCAAGATAGGCGTCGGCAAATCCACCAGGTACTCCCTTCTCAAAGGTAAAGACTTCCGGGTCCTTGAATTCTGAAGGTGTTGAATGGTCCACCAACCGGCAGATGTCGTCGAACATCGCCTGCGATGCCTGCTTCTCCCCGAAGGGTGTGTCCTTCCACTTGGCAACAAATTCCGCCGGAGTCATATTCCGCCTTCTCTTAAGGAGTTCCCTTCATAATATTTGCACGATGATAGCCTCTCGGCCGGTGCAGGTCTAGCTATACCTGCCATAACCCCATTCGTGAATCTTCGTGCCCCTTCGTGGATAAACCTTCCCTCTTACTGACACAACCCCCTTCCCTCCCTGGATAACCCCCCGCTACCATGAATCCACAATACAAAAATAACCCGGCTTTCCCGTCTTCCCCGAGCAGAAGCGCCGGTGGCGGCCAACCCGCCAGAAACCCGCCGCCACCGCCCTGCCGCCAGCTACAAAACGCTCGGAAATGATCGGAAATGACCGGAAAAACTGGATTTTTCTCCCCGACCTGTCAAAGCCAGGTTCGGGGAAACCCCGTCATTCCGGACTTGATCCGGAATCCAGGGGGTTAACGGCCCCAAGGAGGCAAAACTATGTACACCCTGTCCCAGATCCGCCGCCGCGTCGACGCCCTGAAACGCAAGTACGCCGCCGAACTCACCGTCATCAAGCTCTACCCCCTGGCCGAGGACTTCTGCCTCCTCTGGACCTGCGCCGTCGCCGACGGTAACCCCGTCCCCGACACCCACGCCTTCATCCGCACCATCGCCCGCAGCGGTGTCCGGCTCGACACCTTTACCCTCCTCGTCCCCTACCTGGAACGCTGCCGCAACGAGGAAAGGGAACCCGACTCCTTCGGCATCATCTCCATCCTCCTGCCCCAGGTGCCCTACCAGCGGATCCGCGAAATGCTTCGCTGGCTGGCCCCCACCCTCGACGAGCAGGCCGCCCAGCCCCGTCCGTCCGAATCGCCCTGGCCCCCCGTCCGTCGGCCCTGGCCCCCCGTCGGCGCTCTCCATTTCCGCACCGCCATCACCTGGCTGGCCGCCCGCTGGTATGCCCAATGGTGCGCCCAACTCTTCCACCAGGACGGTCCCACTGTAATTCGGGGAAACCCCGTCGTTCCCGTCCGCCACGGCGAAACGGAAACCTCGAATCAGATCCCTTCCCCTTGACGGGGCGGAACATCCGACTCTGGCGGGAAGGGTTAGGATGGGGGTGAAGTCCCAACAGTCAATCCGGACGTCCTTGCCCAATCCCTTCCCCTTGACGGGGCGGAACGTCCGTCTCTGGCGGGGAAGGTTAGGATGGGGGTGATGGCATCAGGCTCCACAACCGGGGCAAGTTACAATAGGACAGACAATCCCTTAATCCTGTATATCCCGTCCATCCATGTTCAACTCCCGGAGGTCCCATGCCCAAAACCATCTACCTGGCCAACCACTACGGCTTCTCCGCCCAGCAGCGGGAGTTGCTGCTGCCGCCCATTACCGCCGCCCTGGAGTCCCTGGACCTGCAGGTCTGGGAGCCCTTCGCCCGCAATAACCAGGTCGACTTCTCCCAGGCCGGCTGGGCCTACCAGGTGGGCCAGGCCGACTTCCGCGATGTGGCCGACGCCGATGCCATCTTCGCCGTGGTCAACGGCGTGCCCCCCGACGAGGGCGTCATGGTGGAACTGGGCATGGCCATCGCCCTGGCCAAGCCCACCTTCCTCTTCCGCGACGACTTCCGCCGCGCCACCGACAGCGAGGAGTACCCCCTCAACCTCATGCTCTTCACCGGCATCCCCCAGCACGACTGGCAGGACTACTACTACACCTCCGTCGCCGAAATAACCGCCCCCCACAAGGCCCTCGCCCTCTGGGCAAAACAGCCGTGACTGCCGCCTTCAACCGCTCGTGGTGAGCCTGTCGAACCACGTCCCTGCACAGCGTCCTCCCGTAGGGGCGGGTTTCAAACCCGCCCTCGCCACCCCGCAAGGCCCCGTCTTCGCCAGTATCACCCAAATCGGGGCGCCGCGGCCCTTGCCCAGTCCCTTACGGCCCGTCCCTGCATCTGCTAAAGTAAGGAGACCGACAAACACTGGAGTCCCGCCCCTGCCGGCGCCCCAATCCGGACGCCGGCAAGCCTGTCTAGTGGCCCGCCCCGCCACGGGGCCTGCCCTGCCCGTGTCTGTCGCCAGTCCAACCATCGAGTCAGCCCTTGGACAGTCCCTCATCACCGCAGCGGCCCTTCCCGGCCTTCCCCCGGCTGTTCTACGGCTGGTGGATCGTGCTGGTCAGCCTCATCACCGACGGCGTGAAGCAGGGCAGCTTCAACCGGGGCTTCACCGTCTACATCATCCCCATCCAGAACAGCCTCGGCCTCAGCGCCGCCGCCATCGGCTGGGCCGACACCCTGGGCCGGCTCATGGGCGGCATCCAGGGCCCCTTCATGGGCTACATGACCGACAAGCTGGGCCCCGGCTTCATGCTGGCCTTCGGCGGAATCACCTCCGGCCTGGGCTTCATCCTCCTCTCCTACACCGGCAACTACTTCTACTTCCTGCTGGTCTTCGTCGGCCTCATGTCCGTCGGCTTCCGCTCCGGCTACAACAACGCCTCCATCGCCGCCATAAACAACTGGTTCCGACGCCGCCGCGGCCTGGCCATGTCCCTGGTGTCCATGGGCCACGGCTTCGGCGGCGCCATCGCCCCCGTTGCCGGCTGGATGGTCCTCACCTTCGGCTGGGAGATCGCCGTCCGCATCTCCGGCGTGTGCATCATCCTGCTGGTCGTCCCCCTGTCCTTCCTGGTCAAGCGTTCCCCCGAGACCATGGGCCTGCTCCCCGACGGCGACCTTCCCACCGCCCCATCTCGTAGCCAAGTCCAGGATGATGACCGACAGGCCAATGGCGCACCTTCCGGCCGGTCCCGGGCCAGATGGGCTGCTCCGGAGAACGACTTCACCGCCCGGGAGGCTATGCGCACCCCCGCCTACTGGATGCTGGTGCTGGCGTCGGGCCTGCGCAACACCGCCCACTCCGGCCTGTCCTTCCTGCTGGCCCCGGTAATGGTCTGGTTCCTGCAGCAGGGCGGCCGCGAGCAGATAGAGAGCCTCCAGATCGCCGCCTTCTTCGTGGGACTGGTGGCCTTCGCCACCGTGTTCTTCAACCCCCTGATCGGCTGGCTGGGCGACCGCTTCCCCCGCCAGCGACTCAGCGCCCTGTGCATGTCCGCCGGCGCCCTTGCCCTGTGCCTGATGTTCAACACCGGCGGCAGCCTCTGGATCCTGGCCGCCTTCGCCATCCTGCAGGCCCTATCCGAGAGCGCCAACTCCCTCAACTGGGCCCTGATGGGAGAGTTCTTCGGGCGGCGCAGCTTCGCCACCCTGCGCGGCTGGCAGCACCTGCCCGACCAGCTAGTCTCCATGTGGACCGCCGTGTGGATGGGCATGATCTTCGACGCTACCGGCAGCTATTACCTGGCCCTCTTCCCCTTGATCGGCATTCTCTTCCTGTCCGCGTTGACCTTCCTGTTCCTGCCGCGCCCCCGCCTGCCCGAACGCCTGCGGGCCCGCCAGTCGGTCGAGTCCGCATCTTCCGGAGATTAGGGGGGCCATTTGCCGGGGAAAGGAAAGGAACATAGAATAGCCACCAACACTAGCCCGGGAGCAGGATCGGTCGTGAGTACTGGCACTGATAGCATTACAGACAGGGTGGCCCGACTGCTTAACCAGGACCTGTCCTTCACGGGTGGAGACCGGCCCCACCCGCTGCACGCCATCCACGCCTTCGCCGCCAAGTTCCCGTCCCAGCTTCCCCGCTACTTCATCGAAGGACTGTCGGAGCCCGGTGAAACGGTGTTGGACCCCATGGCCGGGTCCGGTTCCACCCTGCTGGAGGGCTGGCTGGCTGACCGGAAGGTTGTGGGAGTTGATCTAGACCCGCTGGCGAGACGGCAGTGCCGCGCCAAGACCACGTGGGTCGATCCCCGTGTGGTCGAAGAAGCAGGACGAAGGGTACTGGCCAATGCCCGCCGTAGGGTTGAGGTTGACCACCCGCTGGAGTCCTTCCGCCGAGAACTGGACGCCGCTACCAACGCCTTCCTGGACTACTGGTTCCTGCCCGAAACCCAGGTGGAACTCGCCGCTTTGGCCCTGGAGATTAGGGAAGAGTTCCGTTCCGTTCTCAGGAACTTGCTGGAAGTCCTGTTCTCCGCCACCATCGTCACCAAGTCCGGAGGCGTTTCCCGGGCCCGCGATCTGGCCCATTCCCGTCCCCACCGGGTGGCCGACAAGCATCCCCGCAGCCCCTTCCGCATGTTCGAGAACCAGGTCCGACAGGCGGCAAGAGCCTTCGCCGAAACTCCGGATTTGGGCTACGCCAGCGGCAGCTTCATCGCGGCCGACTCCCGCCACCTGCCCCTGGCCGACAACTCCGTCGACTTGATAGTTACGTCGCCCCCCTACGCCAACGCCCTGGACTACATGCGGGCCCACAAGTTCTCCCTGGTGTGGCTGGGCCAGCGCGTCGGGGAACTGGGCAACCTGCGGGGCAAGTACATCGGCGCCGAGCGCCAGAGTGCCCAGGAGTCCGAACCGCTGCCGGACGGTGCCCACCGCGCCATTGCCAACCTGTCGGAAATAGACCGGCCTAAATCCCGCGTCCTGTCCCGTTACTTGCGGGAAATGCGACAGGCAATAGTAGAGATGCACCGCGTAATCCGCCCTGGCCGGTCCGCGGTCATCGTGGTCGGCCCATCCACCATGCGGGGCCAACGGATTGCCACCCAGGACTACCTGGCCGCGATTGCGGAGCAGGTGGGGTTTGTGGTGGCGGGAGTGCCGGGACGAGAGTTGAACCGGGACCGGCGGATGATGCCGGCCCGGTGGGCTAACGGACTCTCCAACGGCAACTCTGGTATAGAATTACGGTTGCACGAAGAGCATGTAATCGGGCTGGTAAAGGACTAAAGTTCAGCCAGAGGCAGAAAGCTGATCTTTTGCCGCCCGCAGCATTCAATAATCACAATCATTCAGGAGTAATCACCATGGTCCTTGAATCGGGCAGAATTACCCAGGAAGGCATTGACCGGCTGCGGGCGCGGCTGGGCAGCTATAACCGGCCCCGTCAGTATGGTGTGGGTCTCTTCAACGAGGAGGCCTCCCGCAGCGCCATCCGCCACTTTTGCCAGGGCATCGGCGACAGCAACCCCCTGTACTGGGACGTCAGCTACGGGCAGCAGAGCAAATACGGCACCATCATCGCCCCGCCCTGCTTCCTTTACAGCGTCTACTGGTGCTCGGGCCGCACCGGCGGCCTGCCCGGGGTCCACGGTTTCCATGCGGGCAACGACTGGGAGTGGTTCCGCCCCATTTACATGGACGACAAAATTTCCGTCCAGGAGCAGTTCACCGGCTTGGAGGAGAAGGAAAGCGAGTTCGCCGGCCGCATCCTCATCCAGTCCAGCGTAACCCACTACTTCAACCAGCGGGGCGAGGTATTGGGCAAAACCCGGGGGTGGCAGATACGCGCCGAACGCACCGCAGCCCGGGAACGGCAGAAGTACACCTTCGAACCCTACCAGTACTCCCGCGACGAAATCCTGGCCATCCAGGAGGCGGTGCTGGGCGAGGAGATCCGGGGCAGCAACCCCCGCTGGTGGGAGGATGTACAGGTGGGCGACGCCCTGAAGCCGGTGGTCAAGGGCCCCATGAGTCACGGCGACATCACCGCCTTTGTGGCCGGTTGCATCGGCGGCATTTCCCACGGCATCCAGTTGCGTGAGATGCAGCGCCACCCGTCCTGGGGCTTCACCGACCCCAATACCGGCGCCCAGGAGGCCATCATCCGCGTTCACGACATACAGGAAGCGGCGGAGAGCGCCGGCCTGCCCGGGGCCTATGACTACGGCTGCCAGCGCTGCTGCTGGATGGGCCACCTGCTGACCAACTGGGCGGGCGACGACGGCTTCGTCAAGAAGATGTACGTGGAACTGCGCCGCTTCAACGTGGTGGGGGACACCACCTGGTGCAAGGGCACCGTCACCGGCAAACGCGAAGAAAACGGCGAGAAGCTGGTGGACCTGGAAATCTGGGGTGAAAACCAGCGCCAGCAGGTAACCACCAAGGGCACCGCCACAATCCGGCTGCCGTCCAGGGAAGCGGGGTGGTAGGGGCGCTGCCAGAACATTCGGTTTGCCCTTGGGCAACAAAGTACGGGGTGCCAAGCGGAACTAACGACTTCTGGTAGTCGGGGTTGAGGATTCAGGAAAAAAAGTCGCTCCCGCTTCAGCGGGAGCGACGCGGCGAGTTCTTGCTTCCACAGCTTGAATTTCTCCACCTACAACCCAAACCGCTCCGCCGCCCGGGCAAACCCATCAATGGCCCCTTCCAGCACCCAGTCGTCCACGCAGTAGGAGATTCGGAAGTGGCCTGGCGTGCCAAACCCCCTGCCCGGTACCACCAGCACATTCCACTCCTGCAGCGCGTCCACGAAGGCGGCGTCATCGTCCAGGGGTGATTGGGGGAAGAGGTAGAAGGCCCCCTGGGGCCTTACCATGGAGTAGCCCAGTTCCGTCAGGTGGGAGTAGAGAAAATCCCGCTTGCGCTGGTACTCCCCCACGTCTACGCTGACTCCCTGAAGTTCTCGGACTACGTGCTGCATTAAGGCCGGGGCGTTGACGAACCCCAGGGTGCGGGTGCAGAAGACCATGCCGTCCACCAGCTCTCCCTTGTTGGGGTAGTCGGGGTGTACCGCGATGTAGCCGATGCGCTCCCCGGGCAGGCCCAGGTCCTTGGCGTGGGAGTTGACCACGATGGTCCGGTCATACCGGTTGAACACCTGCGGGTAGGTCAAGCCATCATAAAGCAGGTGCCGGTAGGGCTCATCGCTGATCACGTAGATTTCCGTGCCCAGTTCCCGCTGCTTCCGCTCCAGCAGTGACGCCAGTTCCTCTATTCGCTCTGCCGGGTAGACCACCCCGGAAGGGTTGTTGGGCGAGTTGATAATCATGCCCCGGGTGCGCGATGTGATGGCCGCCTCGACGGCTTCCAGGTCAAGGTCAAACTCCTCGGTGGTGGAGACGATGACCGGCACGCCGTTGTGGTTGTCGATGTAGTAGACGTACTCCCCGAAGAAAGGCGACAGGATGATAACCTCATCTCCCGGGTTCAGGGTGGCCCGGAGCGCCACGTTAATGGCCCCCGCCGCCCCGCAACTCATCACAATGTCCGCCACCGAAAAGGGCAACCCAGTTTCGGCTGCCAGGGTCTGCGCCACCGCGGCCCGGGTTTCGGGGTAACCGGCATTGGGCATATAGCGGTGCATTCCCTTGGCAGGACTCTGGGCCAGTCGCCGCAGCTCCTCATTGAACTGCTCCGGCGGCTCCACTACCGGATTGCCCAGCGAGAGGTCGAACACCTTGTCGTCGCCGTACTGAGCTTTCAGGGCAATACCCACCTCGAACATGCGGCGAATCCAGCCCCCCTCTTCCATGGAACGGCGTACATTGTCGGAAATAGTCATGCCTTATCGTCCATCATCAAGTTTGGGCAAGGATACTCTCCTCAAGCAGGACCGGTAAAGGGGGGAGCGGGCGCCTGGGCATTGCCCCTCTACTTGGGCGGCAGGGAATTTGCAAAGTCCACTGCCGTATTCACCCAGTCTCTCAGAGCTTGTTCTTCTGTGATTCCTTCTCCCTCGACGTACACAAAGCCGCGCATGGGGCGACCGGTAAAGTCAAAAATGCGGGTGTGTGGCTTGGCCAGGGCATCTTCGTAGCCCTCGGGCCCTGTCCTCACTACGAGGTTCTCCTTGTCCACACAGCAGCACATATTACCGTTGAGCATGAAGGCCAGGCCGCCAAACATCTTCCGTTCGTGGATATTGTCCAGGGAGAACAGCAAACGTCTTACCCGCTGGGCCAGGTGTTCATCGTAAGCCATGACAACCTCTTTTCGGGGAATGTTAAGTTGGAAGCAAGATTCTCAACGCTAATAATTCCGGCCGAGGCCTTCTGAAGGCCGACCGGAAGATTCTACCACCTCCAGAGGTCCCTTCTTGCGCCATATTGGCACATATCGGTTTGCGAGGCAATTGTCTGTAGATACCCGTTTAATATATAATGATGTATATCAGTATGAATAGCGAGACAGCCGCTCCGGCTGTCTTGAGAGGAGGAGACATTATGGCAGATAACGGATTGGACAAGTTTGTTACCGGAATGGTATTCGGCGCCGCGTTGGGCGCCGCCATTGGGCTGTTGCTGGCTCCCAAGCCTGGCAGCGAGACCCGTCAGATAGTGCGCGAGCGGGCCGGGGAGTACATTGATGTCGCCCGAGAGCGGGCTGGCGAATATGCGGGTCCCGTACGGGAGCGAGCCGGTGAGGTTATCGGTTCCGCCCGGGAGCGGGTGGCAAACGTCCGCCGCCGCAACAATCGAGACGATGCGGAAGGAGAGGCCGCGGCGCCGGTGCTGGAAGACGAGTAAACCTTTAGACGCCGGACCGGCAAGCCTCGCGCCGCCACCCGGCAACGTCTGGAGATTCAGGGGAGGGATAGAGTCCCTCCCCTTTTTGCGCCCTAATCCGTCCGAAGCTGGACTTCCAGGGGCCGGCGGGACATAGGGTTAGTCCATCTTACAACCCCAGCCTTTGCACCAGTTCCTCCGCCGTTACGTTGGCCCCGCTCAGGCCCCTGGCATCCTGGCCCGCAAGGAATACGGCCGCCTTGACCATATCCCCAGGCGTGGCCCAGGTGGAATAGTCGGCGTCGGGACGCTGGGCCTGGAACCCCTCGGTCAGCACGGGCCGCAGGGGGCGCAGCACGTTGACCGCGATGTTGTGCTGGCCCAGCTCCGCCGAAAGGCCCCAACTGAACCGCTCCACCGCCGCCTTGGACACGCCGTAGGCCTGCCCCATCATGGCGATGCCCTCGGCGGTGTCGGCGGAGAGGGTGGAGGAAAAGATGTTGTCGGCGGCGTGGGAGGATATGTTGATGATGCTGCCCCCGCCCTGTTCCACCATCACGGGCGCCACGGCCCGGCAGCCAATGTAGGTGGCCCGCAGGTTGATGTCCATCACCAGGTCCCACTCCCGCAGGGTGGATTCGAGGAAGGGGCGGTAGGTGCCGATGCCGGCGTTGTTTATCAGCACGTCAACGGCGCCAAAAACGTCCAGCGTCCGGTCTACCATGGCGCGGATACTGTCTTCTTCCCGCACGTTGCAAGGCACCGGCAGGGAACTGCCGCCCAGGGCCTCTATCTCTGATGCAGTGGCGTAGATGGTACCGGGGGCGAGGTCCCGCTCTGTTTCGGAGCGGGCGGCCACCACTACGGACGCCCCTTCCCGGGCCAGCCCCAGGGCCATTGCCTTGCCAATACCCCGGCTGGAGCCGGTTACTATGGCTACCTTGCCGTCCAGCATCATTGTGGGTCGCCTTTTGCCATGGTTGCGGTCAATTGCCTAGCAGCCCCCGCGGTCGCATCCGGTAATGGCGGTCCATCTCGGAAGCGTAGGCGGCCCCCAGCTTTGCGCCGTTGGCCTCCAGCCATTCGCTGAAATGGGTAGTGGCCCGGGGCGGTTCCGCGGAAACCAGCAGGTTTGCGGTCAGGCCCGCCAGCTCATCCCGGGTGAGCACTACGTCCCGCACGAAGTAACCCACGATGCGAGACAGGGATAGGGCCAATGGCTGCGGCATGTGGGCCAGCTTCGCCCTGCTGCCAATGTGCTTTTCCATCAGAAGCACAAGCTCGTCGAAGGTATAGGTTTCCGGTCCCACGGCATCGAAAGCCATGTTCTCCCGTTCTGCCGCCGCCGCGACCGCCAACTCTGCCAGGTTCTCCACGTAAACGGGTTGGGCCCGGTAGTGGCCGTCCCCGGCTACGGGGAAGAAGGGAAAACGCCGCAGCGCCCAGGCGACATTGTTAAGGAGTATATCGCCCTCGCCAAAGACCAGGGCCGGCCGGACTATGGCGTATGAGAGGCCGGACTCTTGAATAGCTTCCTCAACCAGGGCCTTGCCTCGGAAGTAGGGCAGGTGTGATTCGGTCGACGGGTTGGTGATGCTGATATGCACGAGACGTCGGACACCGGCCTCAGTAGCCGCTCGCACCAGGACTTTCGAGTTCTCCACGGCCCGCTCAAAAGTAACCGGCCCGTTGGCAAAACGCACCCAGTAGGTGTTGTACAGGGTGTCGACGCCCCGCAGTACGTCTGCCAGCGTCCCGGGGCGGTCGAACTCAAGAGGAATGGCCTCTACCTGCCCGCCAAAGGGGTCGGCAGAAGTGCCCCATAGTTGGGGGCGGCCGGTAAGGGTCTTTACCGTCCTGCCGGTCTCAAGCAACCGCTGGGCTATGTGTCTACCGGTAAAACCGAAGGCTCCGGTAACAACGTCAGTACTTGGTGAAGCCATCCCCAGCTTGCCTCTCTTTTATTCCGCGTAGGACGTCCAAACAGAATTAACAGCACCGAAGATTGATATGTGCCCTTTCTTGTCTGATAGGGTTTAACGTCGGCATTCCTGGCCATAGTGTCGTTGAGGTAGTAGTCGGCGGGATCGGAGATTACCGGCCTGGCTGGCTGTTGGCATCTTCCACCCACTTCTCTGCAGTTCCCGGGCAGGTAATCCGCACTCACCCCTGCTGCTTTGTCTACAAAAGCGTCGGAAGCTCTTACCTCAGCTTGCTGGCAAACTTCTGCCGGACCTTGGAAACCTTGGGGTCGATTACTATCTGGCAATACATGCTGCCCGGGTTTCTCTCGTAAAAGAGGTGGTGCTCCCGTTCCGCTGGATAGAAAACGTCCAGCGGGGCGATCTCCGTAACCACCGGACCGTTCTCCGTGCCGGAAGCGTCCAGGGCCTTGATGAAGTCTGCCGCCTGGGCCTTCTGATCCTCGGAATCGTAGAGAATCACCGAGCGGTACTGGGTGCCCACGTCGTGGCCCTGGCGGTTCAGCGTGGTGGGGTCGTGGCTGGCGAAGAATACCTCCAGTACTTCGGAGAAGGTGACCCGTCCGGGGTCGAACTCCACTCGCACCACCTCGGCGTGGCCCGTATTGCCGCTGCACACTTCGTAATAGGTGGGGTTGTCCTTGTGCCCACCGGCGTAGCCGGAGATGACCGACTCCACGCCATCAATCATGTTGAAGACGGCTTCGATGCACCAGAAGCACCCGCCGCCCAGCACTGCTACTTCGTTATTGCTTTCAACCAACGTTATTCTCTCCAGCCAATATGGCATGTATGTAGGGGAGCTAAGGTTCGCCCGTTTTATTATTGTGCCATTGGCGAAAGGTGATGGCAAATAGCGGGCCGGGCACCAGGTTCTGCCCTGCCTCACCGCATCCGTAGTCCCCATAGCCACTCCCCTACCCCTGATGTAAAATGCCCCGTATCCTGGCCATTAAACGCAAAGGAGTTTCCCCATGATCAAGGTATCCTTCCTGTACCCCAACGAAGAGGGCAAAGAGTTCGACATGGACTACTACACCGGCACCCACATGCCCCTGGTGCACCAGCGGCTGGACTCCATGGGCCTGCTGCGCAGCGAAATCGAGAACGGCGTCAGTTCCGCCGACCCAAACGCGCCGGCCCCCTTCGTCGCCGTGGGCAACCTGTACTTCAACACCACCGACGAGGTCCACGAAGGGTTCAAGACTCACGGCCGTGAACTGATGGGCGACACCGCCAACTACACCGACATCCGCCCGCAGATACAGATCAGCGAACTGGTCTAAAAGTTAATCGACGAATAGGCACGAATGTTCACCGACGGGCTGTGTGGGACCGGGATTTGACTCCTTTATCGGGCTCTTCCCTATTAGGAGTAAAGTCATCAAATAACATTCGTGCTTATTTCTGGATATAGAGAAAAACTATGAACGCCGCTTTTGATAACCTGGCCCAGCGGCTGGTGAAGGAACACTGGGACTTCTATCCCACCGCCGGTTCCCGCATCGGCCGCCACGAGTATGACGGGCAGCTTCCCGACCTTTCGCCCCACCGCATAACCCGCCGCATCGAGGAACTTCGCCGGGGCCTGGCCCAGCTTTCCGGCCTGGCCGGCGGAAACGCCGGCAATGGTCAGGAACCGGAGGACCGGCTGACCCACCGCCTGCTGGAACTGTTCCTGCGCCGCGAACTGTTCAACCTGGAAGATATGCGGCCCCTGGAGAACAACCCCATGCGGCAGGTGGGCTACCTGAACGTGGGCGGCTACGTGAAGCGGGACTACGCTCCCCTGGTTGACCGCCTGCGCGATGCCACCCGTGCGCTGGAGCAGGTCCCCGACTTTCTCAACGTACTGGACGGGGCCCTGGCCCGGGAGTTGAGCCGTCCCGTGCTGGAGATGAGCATTGAAAGCTACCGGGGCATGGCCCGCTTCTACCGGGTGGACCTGGACCAGTCGGCCAGCGAAGTGGGCGACGCCGGCACCCTGGCAGGTTTCGACCAGGCGCGGGAACGGGCTGCCCGTGCCCTTGATGGCTTTGTGGTCAAGCTGGAAGAGCGACTGGCTCTTGTGACCGAGGGAGGGGAGGGTAACTTTGCCATCGGCTCCCAGCTATATTCGGACATGCTGGCCCACGGCGAGGGCCTGACGACGTCATTGAACGACGTCATATCCCTGGGTCAGGCTAACCTGGAGCGTAACCTTGACCGGCTGGGGAGGCTGCTCAGTCAGTCGGTCCCGGCCGTACCATTCGGGAGATTGTGGGCGAAATCGGCCGCAACCACCCCTCCGCCGCCGCCCTGATACCCGAAACCCGGGCCATGCTGGAGGACATCCGCCAGTCCCTGCTGGACTTTGACATCATCTCCCTCCCTTCGGAAGACCGCTGTCAGGTTATAGAGACCCCCACCTTCATGCGCTACGCCTTCGCCGCCATGGACAGCCCAGGCTCCCTGGAAACCCGCGCCACCGAGTCCTACTACTACGTTACGCCGGTGGAGGAAAGCTGGACCGACGCCCAGGCCGAGGAGTGGTTGTCCAACTTCAACTACGACACCCTGCGCATCATCTCCATCCACGAGGTCTATCCCGGGCATTTCGTCCACCACCTGCACAACAGCTACGGGCGGGACCTGCCCCTGGTCAACCGCGTAGCGTCGTCCTACGCTTTCACCGAGGGCTGGGCCCACTACACCGAGGAAATGATGCTGGAGACGGAGTACGCCAAGGGCCAGGCGGCCCTGCAGGTAACCCAGCTTCTGGAGGCCCTGGTGCGCAACTGCCGCTACCTGTGCGCCCTGGGCATGCACACCCAGGGCATGACGGTGGATGAGGCCACCCGCTTCTTCATGGACAATGCCTACATGGAGGAACTGCCGGCCCGGAGAGAGGCCCTGCGCGGTACTTTTGACCCCGGCTACCTGAACTACACCCTGGGCAAGCTGATGATCCTGAAGCTGCGGGAGGACTACCGGCGGGAGCAAGGCGGGGCCTACTCCCTGAAAGGGTTCCATGACAGGCTGCTCTCCTACGGCGCCCCACCCCTGCCGTTGCTGCGAGAGGTTATGCTGGCCGACCCAGGGGACGGGCCCTTGTAGGTCCGATCAGTCCACTAACAGGCACGAATGTTCACCAGTTTATGACTGGTCAAACAGAAGAAGTGGCTTGCAACTACAAGCCACTTCCTGATACCACTCCGTAAAGAACCCAATACTGAACATTCGTGGATAAACACCCCTACCCCGTGCGGAAGTTGACGCGGCGGAAGGCTTCGGCGTATTCGCAGCCCCCCTCGGCTCCTGCGTCCAGGGCCCTCTGGTACACGTAGTCCACCACCTCCCGCTCCGGGTGGTCGGCCACCTGGCTCCGGTGGGCCTGGACTGCGGCCAGCTTCACCTCCATGGTTTCGCCAACGTCAACGAAGGTGTTGGCCTGCTCCGTGCCCCAGAAGAGAATGGCGCCCGTCTTATGGGGTTCCAGACCCTCGTCGCTCCAAAGTTCCCCAAAGTGGAGGTGGTCGCGGGCGTAGGGAAAGACTGCGTCTAGGGCCACCTGGCCAGCTATGCGGTGGTCCCGGTGCCACACCATGCTGCGCACGTAGGGTTCGGTGACCATCACCACCTCGGGCTGCACCCGGCGGATCTGGCGTACCAGGTGCTTGCGGAAGTCGCCGGTATCCTCCAGTTCGCCATCGGGGTAGCCCAGCTTAACTATTTCCTTGACCCCCAGCACTTCGGCGGCAGCCATCTGCTCCTGGTCCCTGGTTGCGGCCAGTTCCGCTGCGGTGATGCCGGGCTTGTCAGTGCCCTTCCCGCCGTCGGTGCAAACGACGTACACCACCTCGGCGCCCTGCCCAATCCACCGGGCCAGGGTGCCGCCGCACCATATCTCGGCGTCATCGGGGTGAGGAACAACTACCAATACGCGCTGCGGGGTTTCTTCCATTCACCAACTCCCTGATTGCGGCTCGTTTCCGCAAACCGTTTCCTGCGATTGATCCGCGGGTGGAGTTCGGCTCTGCATGCCTGCGAAGAAGCCCTCCAACCCAGCTTGGCCTTTTCCAGTTCTATAAACCTGACAATTAACGCAACAATACTCTTGTGGGTATCGTCAATTCGCCGGTTCGTTGAGTTTATGCGCCGGTTAGAGTAATTACGAAGTTCCATGACAGAACCAGCCAGACCCACGCCCACCGCCAGTACAGTGAAAATTATCCCTATGTATCCCAGCAGATTAGTATCCAGCGCAGGTATCAGCGTCTCATGTTTCGGCAACGTCGAGGGTGAGTCCCGGCTACCCCAATCATACCTGCCCAGTTTGCCAGATACAAGCTGAAGGATCCTCGGGGACACGCGGGAACGGTTGGCCCAACCGATTGTTCACCAACGTGAGTCGGTGGGGGCCAGCCCGCCCGGCGGCGGGGCAAGGATTCAGGTGGAAGATATGCCCGTCATGAGCATCCCTTCCTGGATCTATCCCAGCTGGGGAATATCCCCGGGCATGTACCACGAACAGCGAAAGACCCGGTTGTCTTCGTATCCGTCGGTTCCCGCAGGGAAGTAGGGATTAATATACTCCCATACCACCTCACCCTCGGGAGTCACCTGGAACATGCGGCCGAACATACCCTCCGTAATCAGCGTATTGCCGTTTGGCATCCGCCGAGCCCCCGAAATGCGGGAGCTGTAGAAGTTAAAGTACGGGTTGTCCCGGTATTCCCAGACAATTTCCTTGGTGGCGGGATCGATCTCCACCACACGCGAAAATACCCGTACGTCGTGCTTGCGCCGCTCTCCATTATCGAATATGAGAATGTTGCCGTTGGGCAGCAGGCTGGGGTCGTGTTGCCGGGAGATTATGTCCCAACCTATCTTCCAGATGATGTCTCCCGTCGGCTTGTCAATCATCAGCACCGTAGATATGTTTCGGAAGCTGGCCAGCACCCGTTCGCCCTCCAGGGGGACAATGGTGTTGCCGTGGCTCCACTCGTGGCGGGGCTCGCCGGGGGTGATGATGTCTTCTTCCAGGTCCAGGTGCTGGTAGGCGTGCCAGTCCCAGACCTGGTTGCCTTGCGCGTCCACTTCGATGAGATGGTCGGCCCACATGTGGGTGGTCGCTTCCTGGCCTCCCTCGTGGTCCGCCTCCAGCCCGCTGCCCGGCTGGCCCCCTTTAACCTGGTCGGCAATCTCCGAAGGAATAGTTTCCAGGGTGAGGAAGATGGCTCCGCCCGAGTCGGTGCGGCGGGCGTCGTGATGCTGGGCCGGGTTGACGTGCTCCCAGACGATGTTACTGTCCCAGTCCACTTCCAAAAGCCAGCCTCCGACAAAGTTGGTGGCAGGCATGGAGTGGGAGTCGGGCTGCACGGCCTTGGCCATGTAGAAGAGGTTTCCGTTGGGCAGCAGGTATCCCCAGGAACCCGGCGGTGTGGGCAGGTGCCACCGGTGCACCTCGTTGCCTTCCATGTCCATCAGAAAGGTTACGCCTTTGCCCGTTCCGTCCCCGTTGTAAGGGGAATAAACGAAATAGCCGGGGCAGGCCTTGTCAGGGTCCAGTCCGGTCAGTCCTGTTCGCCCGGTTCGACGCCATGTTTGTTGGTCGACGCTCATCGGCAGCCTCCTGTGGTTATCTGAATGGGTCCAGCGGTGTGCGGCCATTATGGGCGAGCCTGCCGGTGGAGTAAACCATCTCCAATTTCCACCACGGGAAGGCGGTGAGGGAAGCATTTGGCATTGCCGGTAGCGTTCGCCGGAGTCGCTTCCGGTCAGGGGTGGTCAATCGTGGTCGTGCTCGTCGAGTTCGGGGACGTGCAGGTCCGACTGGCCCATCAGCGATCCGGCCAACAGGCCGCCCGAGATGATTATCCTCATAGCGTCGTCCACGCTTATCTGGGTAAAGGTTACTTCGGCGTAGGGCACAACAATCAGGAACCCGGAGGAAGGTACGGGCGTGGTGGGTACGTACACCGCCACCATGTCTTCGCCGTCGCTCTCCCCCAGGTACGAAGTAACCAGGCCGATGGACCTGGACCCCTTGCGGGGAAACTCCACCAGGACCACCCCGCGGTAAGGATGTTCTTCGGACCGGGACAGGGTCTGCATGGCGGTGCGCAGCGGGCTGTAGATGCTGCCGACGCCTGGGACGCGCTCCAGCAGCCAGTGCACCCCGTTGATCATCCTTTGGCCCAGACCGTGAGTGGTGAACCATCCGGCGACGTAGAGCAGCACCAGCATTATGGCCACGCCCATGCCGGGGTAGTGAGGGCCCGGGAGGTACCTGATCAGTATGGCCTGGATGACTGGGTCAACCAGGTCGAAGATAAACTTGAGAATCCAGATCGTTATGAATAGGGGCAGGATGACCAGCAGACCCGCCGCCAGCGTGGTCTCGACGTGGACTATGATGTTCCCGGGGAATGAACGGGTCTGTCGCTTGGGGCTGGACATGAGTAATTGCCTTTCCTCCTGGACCAGGGTGGTGGCTGGATTCTGAAGGGCCGGCCACCCCGGTCTGCGGATACCGCATCAACCGGACCGGAACTAGCTGCGAAGGGTACACGCCGCCAAAGTGGGGTGTAGTCTCAATTGGGACGGCCCCACGGGAAACAGACGGAATCGGCGCGGGGTTTGGGGAAGCTACAGCGCCCGGAAATGTACGTGAATTCAGGTCAGGTCGCGCTGGCCGCGACCCTTTCGCCGGCCAGGGCATCGTAGATTCCGGCGATCTGTTCGGCCACCTTGTCCCAGCTCATGTCCTCGGCACGCCGACGGGCGGCCAGACCCATGCTGTGCTGGAGGCTTTTGCTTGATATTAACATTTCCACGGAATTGGCGAAAGCTTCCGGACATCTCCAGGCCTTGAGGTAGCCCGTGCTGCCGTGCTGCACCACGGTGGAAAGCCCGCCTACCCTGGAAGCCACCACCGGCGTGCCGCAGGCCATGGACTCCAGGGCCGCCAGGCCGAAACTCTCATAAAAGGACGGTACGACGCAAACGTCGGCGGCGCTGTAGTAGACGGGCAACTCGTCCTGGGCCACCCGCCCCACGAAGTCAATGCTGTCACCGACTTCCAGCGTCTCCGCCAGTTCCCTTAGACGGTCCACTTCCCGGTCCTGTCCGTTGTCGTCGCCCACCACCAGCACCTTTACCGGTTCGCAGGTATCAAGGTGGGCCGTGGTGCGTACCAGCAATTCCACTCCCTTCAGGGACTCGATGCGGCCCACGTACAGCAGCACCTTGTCGCCATTCAGGCCCAGCCGTTGGCGCGATTCCTCCCGGTCCAGTGGCCGAAACCTGCCCAGGTCCACGCCGCAGGGGGCCAACTGTATCCGGTCTACGTCCCCTCCGTACAGACGGGCCATGGCGTCCCGTTCGTGGGGACTGAAGGCGACGATGCGGTCGGCGGAGGCTATCAACTCCTCCTCCACCTCCTGGCGCTGCAGGGGTTCGCGCTCTCCGGGGCGGGACTGCATCTTGATGCGGGACAGGGTGTGGAAGGTAATAACGTGGGGAATATCCAGCCAGCGGCCAAATCTTTGCCCCAGCCAGCCCGAGAGCCAGTAATGAGAGTGGACGGCGCGGTAGGTCAGATTGTGGCGGCGGGTAAAGTCCTGCATTTCCGTGAGGAACCCGGGCAGCAAGCCGAAGAACTCGCCCATTGGTGCGTCTGGTTCGCCAGCGGGCAGGTGGATGACCCGGACGTTGCCGGAGATGCTCTCAATCATGTCCTCCGGCGTTGCGCCGGGGCGGTACTCTCGGGTGAAAACATCCACCGGCACGCCCACGTTGCCCAGGGCCCGGGCCAACTGCCGGACGTAAACGTTCATTCCGCCTGCCTTGCCCTCACCCGGGGCGGCGAGGGGGCTGGCATGGAAGGATACAAAGGCTACTCTTGCTTCGTTCAACTGTGGTTCACCGCTTCAGGTTTGGTTACCACCATGTGGTAAATGGTCCGGTCAAGGCCGCCCAGGTGGTATTTATAAGGCTCGGGGCCCCTCAGGAAATCGAAGTAGGTCTTGCCCTGCTCGATGGCCTCCCGCAGGCACAGGGCGTTGAGCAGCAGGCCGACGCTGTAGTAAGCGTATTCGGGGTCATAGCCGCTGTTGTACAGGTAGCGGGCTCCGTTGTAGTCAAAGCACAGGGACGACGCCACGTCCTGCCCATCCATTTCCAGGAAGTACAGCCGCAGCAGGTCCAGTTCCGCCGTCCGCTGGGTAATGCGGCGGAAGAAGGCCTCCCGCTCGCCCGTCATGTAAGCCGCCTTGTCCGGAGCGCTCTGGCGCATCAGGTACAGGAAGTCTTCCAGTCGGGCCGATACCTGCTCCGACCCTTGGACACAGTACCACCGCCAGCCCTCCGTCGATTCCAGGCGCCGCAGCTTGCGCCGCAGTTCGTGACGGTTCTTCTTGGACAGGCCGGCCAGGTAGGCGTCCCAGTTGTCCGGCAGTTCCAGCCCCGGGGTTACGTCCTCCTCGGAGACTTCCACCGAGTAACCCCGCTGGCGGGCCAGGTCGGGCAAATACTCAAGAGTCGGGGAGTCCTCCATCAGGGAAGGCAATTCCAGGGCTTTGAAATCTTCCCGATCCAGCCAGTTCATAAGGGCGGCAAAGAAGTCTTCCTCCCAGCCGGGCCGGATCATGAAGTCGTTATAGTCAAACGTCTCCGTGTTGCCAACGAAGGAAAGGTCGTCTCCCTGCCGGGCCAGGGAGGCAATGGCAGTTACTCCTTCCGGCCGCTGCAGGTAGAAACCGGCCATTTCCCGCCGTTCCCTGAATGCCTCCCACCAGATCTCCTGCCACTGGGGCATCAGGTAGAAGGTGTTGACGGGGCACTCCTCCAGCAGGTCCAGCCATTCGCCGCGAATTTGATCGAAGGAGTTAAGGGGGGTCGTCGCAACGCCCTGGGTCATATCAGGCTTCCCCCCTCATCAAGCTCAGGAGGCTGTCCCGATCCCAGCGTCCATCGGCGAAGTCTCCCCTTACTGCGGTGGTTACCATGCGGATGCCGGTCTTCTGCACGCCCCGCATGGCCATGCACAGGTGCTCCGCCGCCAATTCCACCACCACCCCCCGGGGGTTCAGGGCCGAAAAGATGGCGTCGGCCACCTGCCCCGTAAGCCGTTCCTGTACCTGCGGTCGGCGGCAGGCCAGGTCCAGGGCGCGGGACAGCTTACTGATGCCGGCAATTCTGCCGTTGGGGACATAGGCCAGGCTGGCGGAACCGAAGAAGGGAAGCAGATGGTGCTCGCACAGGGAGTAGAAGGGGACGTTGCGCAGGACCACCGGGTCGGCGTTTTCCTCGTCGAAAACGGCGTCAATGGCCTCCTGGGGGTCGACGCCCACGCCGGAAAAAAGCTCCTGGTACATGCGGGCCACCCGCTGGGGCGTATCCCGCAGGCCCTGCCTGTGGGGATCTTCGCCAATGGCTATGAGAAGATCCGCTACGATATGTTCGATGCTGGATTGAATGGTGATACCCACCCTCTGGGAGAAATCCGGGTACGCTATCCTGCGGGAGCCAGGGCCGCCGCCTCCACCGCTTCCATGGTCGGTTCTACCTCAATGGTCTGGGCCGTAACGCTGCTGACCGCCAGGTCAGGGTCCTTCAGCCCCGAGCCGGTTATGATACATACTACACGCTGGTCGGCCAGATTCAACCCCTGCCGCACCTGCTTGATCAGGCCCGCCACCGACGCCGCCGAGGCCGGCTCTCCGAACAGGCCCTCCCGGGATGCCAGCAGGCGGTAGGCCTCCAGGATTTCGTCGTCGCTGACCATGTCTATAGTCCCGCCCGACTCGTCCCGGGCCTTCAGGGCCGGTTGCCAGCTGGCCGGGTTGCCGATGCGGATGGCCGACGCGATGGTCTGCGGGTTGGCGATGGGGTGGCCGTGGACGATGGGCGCTGCGCCGGCGGCCTGGAAACCCATCATCTTGGGCAGGGTGCGGGTGCGTTCCAGCCGGTTGTATTCGACGAAGCCCTTCCAGTATGCGGTAATGTTGCCGGCGTTGCCCACCGGAATGAACAGGTAATCGGGGGCGTCGCCCAGGACGTCGGCTACTTCGAACGCGGCGGTTTTCTGGCCTTCAATGCGGTGGGGGTTGACGGAGTTGACCAGGGTGATTGGGTGGTTGCGGGTGAACTCCCGGACTAGACTGAGGGCGGCATCGAAATTGCCGTCCACCATTATTATCCTGGCTCCGTAGGCCATTGCCTGGGCGAGTTTGCCCAGCGCCACCTCCCCCTTGGGAATCAGGACAAAAGCCTTCAGGTCGAGGTACGCGCTGTAGGCTGCCGCCGAAGCGCTGGTGTTGCCGGTGGAAGCGCACATAATGCCCACCGCGCCCTCCTCCACGGCCTTGGCGATGGCCACGACCATGCCCCGGTCCTTGAAGGAGCCGGTGGGGTTGCACCCTTCCAGCTTGAAGTAGAGTTCCTTGCACCCCAGTTCCTTTCCCAGGTGGTTGGACTTAACCAGGGGCGTATCCCCCTCACCCAGGGAAAAGCTGGGCGTATCCTCCGTCAGAGGCAGGAACTCTCCATATTTCTTCAGTACGCCGATTCCCATGCTTTCGCAAACAGCCTTAGTAGTTTATCCACGAATGAGCACGAATATTCATCAGCATTTTCTTCGTCCTTATCAGCCATTCGTGAAAATTCGTGTGTATTAGTGGAAAAAACAAACGTGGCCCCGCCTAGTCCTCAATCCTTAGCAGGCTGTTGATTTCCTGCACTACTTCCAGGTTTGCGGCCAGTTCCAAAGCCTTCTGCACCCACAGTTCCCTGGCAGGGTGGGTGGTAATAACTATTTCCGCCGTTTGCGCCTCCGGGTCGGCGTCTTTCTGCAGAACCGAAGCGATGCTGATGTTCTGCTCACCCAGGATTCGGGCAATCTGGGCTAATACCCCGGGCCGGTCGGCGATGTTCAGCCGCAGGAAATACTGGCACTGCAGGTCGTCAATGGAACAGATACCGCCCGCGTCTTCCGGAGTAATCGAAGGCAGCGTCGTGGATCCGGCGCCCAGGTTGCGGGCAATCTCGATCAGGTCGCCCACCACGGCGCTGGTGGTGGGGCCGCGACCGGCGCCCCGTCCGTGGATCAGCACCCTGCCGCACAGGCTGCCCTCCACTTCCACCGCATTATACACCCCATCTACCTTGGCTAACATATTATCCTGGGGAACCAGGGCCGGATACACCCGGGCCTGGATGCCGCCCTCTTCCATGGTGGCAATGGCCAGGGACTTGATGGCGTAGCCCAGTTCGTGGGCGTAGCGGAAGTCCTGGGGCTGCAGGCGGGTGATTCCCTCGCGGTGGATGCTCTCCGGCGGGACGCGGCGGTGGAAGGCCAGGCCCGCCAGGATGGACAGCTTGTAGACGGCGTCGTAGCCCTCTATGTCGTTGGTGGGGTCGGCCTCCGCGTAACCGCGCTCCTGGGCCTCGGCCAGGGCCAGGGCAAAGTCGGTGTGGTCGTTGGCCATGCGGGTAAGGATATAGTTGGTCGTGCCGTTGATGATACTGCGAACGGACCGGAACCGGTTGGCGGCCAGTTCCTTGACCAGGCAGCCAATGATGGGGATGCCGCCGCCCACGCTGGCTTCGTACAGCAGGTTTACGTTGTGCTGCTGGGCCAGTGAAAGGAGTTCCGGCCCCCGCTTGGCCATCACCTCCTTGTTAGCGGTAACCACATGCTTGCCCGCCTTCAGGGCGTCTTGCATGTACTGCGCTGCGGGACTTTCCCCTCCGATGACCTCCACCACCAGGGAGATATCCGGATCGGCCAGAACATCCTCGGGGTTGGTGGTGATGAGCCCTGTGGGGAGTTGAACGTCCCGCGGCCTGGAAGCGTCGCGGACCAAAACCTTTTTCAGGTTGACGGGGCGGCCCGTCTGGGCGGATATGGCATCGGGCTGTTCCAGCAGGGCGGCAGCCACGCCGCCACCAACCACGCCCAGGCCCAGCAGGCCTATGTTGACTGGGATGTTATTTGATAAATCGCTCATAAATCGACTAGGGGAAGCCGGGACCGCCCACCGGCGGACCTTGGGGTATCCTTGGGGCCGACAGTTGCACCTGGTCGGCAACCCAGGCGTACACTTCGCTGTTGAAGTTGATGGTCAGCCATTCTTCGTCGGAGCCGCGGGAAACCTGGTCTTCGAACCATTCTTCCGTTCTTTGCTGCGAAAGCTTGTTCCGGATGGTCAACTCTCGTCGCAGGTCCGCGCGCTCCTCAGCCGACATGCTGTTGAAGGTTTCCTCGTCAATATCTGACAGGTGCTGGAAGCCTCGCAGCGGCCGCACCTCGGGCCCCGAAATCTTGTGGATGATGTACACCCCTTCCTGGGAGAAGTAGGGGTCGCTGATTTCCCCTACTGGCAGGGCTTCCCGGTTGCGGTCCGGATTGCCAAAAAGGATGTCGTCAAGTTCGGGGAAAGCGCCCTGGGGAACCCAGCCTACGTAGCCCTCGGGGTCAGTGAAGCCGTCGGGAGTTCCGACCTCCGCGGCAACCACCCCGAAGTCCTCGCGCACCAGGCGGTTACGCACCTCCTGGGGGTCGGCAGGGCCGTCCTGCTCCATTCGCATCCACGCCACTTCCACCTGCTCAATTTCCGCCGGAATGCCCGTGTCTATCAGCAGGGAAAGCTGCTGGCGAAGCAGTTCCTCCTCCACCAGCCTGCGGTACTCGTCCTCTGAAAGTTTTGTAGATGTAAGGAAGGTCGTCAGGGCGTTCTCGTACTCCTGGTCCAGCTGCCCTTCGTCCACCAGCTCGTTGGGGTTTTGGACCGGCCGGAAGCGGCGGCGCAGTTCCTGGTCAATGTCCTCGTCGGTAACGCTGAAACCCAGGCCCGGGGCTGCCTGCCGGACAATTTCCGCCTGGATCATGTCCTGTAGGTATTCGAAGGGGACGGTGCTCAGGTCAACCCGCCCTCCCTGGTAGCGGTTGACGCCTTGCAGCACCCGGATTCGGTCCACCAGGTCGCCCATGGTAAATCGGACGTCCCGCACCTGGCCGGCCAGTTCCCTGGGTGGGCGGAAGAATTCCAGGTAGTAACCCACGCCCACAATGCCCATAACAACCAGGATCAGGGCCACCCCTATGCCAATGGCAATTTTCTGCCTGCGCCGGTCCCGTGCTCGGCGCTCCGACTGCCCTTGGGCTTCTTCCGTTGTTTGCCGGCGTCGCCTGCGGCGGCGGCGATCGCCAGGCGCCTGGGGTATTGACTCTTCGGGAGACCGGGGAAACACCATCCTTGACCTCTGGGGAATCCGGTGGATTTTGTCTGCTCTCCGGGCTATACGCACGAACCCGTTGGGCGGACTCCATTATCTAACAAAAGCCGAGCTTTCCGGAGGGAAAGCTCAGCCGACTTACAGGAAATAACCGGACAAGGTTCCGGGAGTTAGCGGCGGATGCCGCTGCGCATGGTCTGCATGGGAACGAAGGGCAGCAGGGCCAGGTGCCGGGCCCGCTTGATGGCATTGCTCAGGGCCCGCTGGTGCTTGGCGCAGACACCACTCTTGCGGCGGGGCTCAATCTTGGCCCGGTCGGAAACGTAGCGGCGCAGGCGCTCGTAGTCCTTGTAGTCTATGTGCTTGACGTGCTCCACGCAGAAGGAACATACCCGCCGTCGCGGCGCATAGCGTCCCCGGGGTCGTCCACCCTGCCGGGGCCCTCCCTGCGGACGGGGTCCTCGCTGCTGGTAGCCGCCAGGACCGCCCGGTCGGGGTCCCTGGCCGGGGCCTCCGGGAGCGGGCCTGTCCTGGGCGGGTTGCGCCGGGGCTGTGGGTGTTGCCGGTGCGGGTGTCGTCATTCTGCTACTCTTCCTTCGCTATTGATCGGGCGCCATTGATCGGGACTGTCGCCAGGCCTGCGCTAAAACGCCGGGCTAGAAGGGCAAATCGTCAATGTCATCGGGCTGGTTGCCGTAGCCGCCGCCCATGCCGCGACCACCGCCCATGCCGCCGCCGGGGTTATTATAGTCTTCCATCCCGCCCCGGCCTGTATCGCCACCGTAGGGGGCACGGTCCTCGTCCATGCCGCCCCGAGACCCGAGCATCTGCATTTCCGTCATTCGCACATCGTTGGAAACACGGGGCTGGCCATCGTTACCCGTGAATATGCGGGTGGTCAGGGTGCCTTCAACATAAACCTGGCTGCCGCGGGTCAGGTACTGGTTGCAGATCTCCGCCTGGCGGCCCCAGGCGTTTATGTTGAACCACATGGTCTCTTCCCTCTGCTCGCCGTCGGCGGTACGGTAGCGCCGATTGGAAGCAACGCTGAAGGAAGTTACACCCTGTCCACTGGGGGTGTAACGCATTTCCGGATCTCGGCCCAGGTTGCCAATTATTACGATCTTGTGCAAGGTAACCTGCTTTAGGCCTCAGACTGTTCCTCTTCCGCAGGAGTTTCGCCTTCCTCGGCGGTGGCTTCAGCTTCGGCCGCGGTCTCTGTTCCCGCCTCCGCTTCGGCAGTCGGAGTCTCGGCTGCGGTCTCTGTTCCCGTCTCCGCTTCGGCGGTGGCTTCTGCCTCAGGCGCTGCGGCCTCCGCAGGAGCTTCCGCCGATTCAGTCTCCACGGCTGCCTCAGGGGTCGCTTCGGTAATTGATTCAGTAGTAGCTTCGGCGCTGGCCTCGGCCTCAGCGGCCGGAGTTGCGGCTGCCTCACCCTCGGTCGCGGCGGGAGCTTCGCCACCCTCGGCTGCAGGCGCGGCTGCAGCGGGCGCGGGCCTGGCCGCCACCGGATCGGGCAGAATCTCCCGGTCGGGTATGGAGATTACCAGGGAGCGCAGCACCCGTTCGTCCATGCGTAGGTAATTCTCCAGGGCCTGGTTGAAGGGCCTTTCCGTGGAGAACCGGATGAGCCGGTAATTGCCTTCCAGAAAGTGGTACGAACCCTGGTGAATGGGATAGGCCAACCGGCGGGTGCCCCAGGGCTGTTCCTGGAAAATATCCCCGTTCCGGTTGGTTATGAAGTCGTTAATCTGCCCGTATGCCTCGTTCGTCTGGTCCTGGCTTAGCATGGGGCTGAGGATGGTAACAAGCTCGTAATGACGCAAAAAACACTCCTGACTATGGGCCCACTCTGAAACTGTTCGCCGATTATAACATTGGCGGGTGGGCCGCTCAACTAGGAATCGAGCCCCGGAACTGGGAATGTAGAGGTAAGCTCCTTAACCGCACCCTTGACCTGCTTCATCACCTGGTCGTCGCCCATATTGTTCAGGACCTGGGAAATGAGGCGGGAGACCTCCTTGGTCTCGCCCTCACCAAATCCCCGGCTGGTAATGGCCGGAGTGCCCAGCCGCATGCCGCTGGCCACCCGGGGCGGCCTGGGGTCGAAGGGAATGGCGTTCTTGTTGGTGATGATGCCCACCGACTCCAGGGCCGTCTCCGCCTGCTGGCCGGTAATGTCCATGGGCGTCAGGTCCACCAGGATCAGGTGGTTTTCGGTACCGCCGGAAACCAGCCTCAGTCCAGCCTCGGAAACCTCCGTGGACATGGTGGCGGCGTTGGCCACCACCTGCTGGGCGTAGCGGGCGAACTCGGGCCGCAGGGCCTCGCCGAAGCAGACGGCCTTGGCGGCAATTATATGCATCAACGGCCCCCCCTGCATGTAGGGGAATACGGCAAAGTCGATCTTGCGGGCCAGGTCGGCGGTGGACAGGATGAACCCGCCCCGGGGACCGCGCAGGCTCTTCTGGGTGGTGGACGTTACCACGTGGGCGTGGGGGAAGGGCGACGGGTGCGCTCCACCGGCAATCAGTCCGGCGATGTGGGCCATGTCCACCATCAGGTAGGCCCCCACCTCGTCGGCAATGGCCCGGAAGCGGGGGAAGTCCAGAATCTTGGCGTAGGCGCTGCAACCGGCCACGATGAGCTTGGGCCGGTGTTCCCTGGCCAGCCTTTCAACCTCGTCGTAGTCGATAAGCTCACTGTCCTTGTCCACCCCGTAGGGGACAAAGTTGTACAGCTTGCCGGAGAAGTTGACGTTGGCGCCGTGAGTCAGGTGGCCGCCGTGGGACAGTTCCATGCCCATGACCGTGTCCCCCGGCTCCAGCAGCGCGAAGTAGACGGCCATGTTGGCCTGGGCCCCGCTGTGGGGCTGGACGTTGGCGTGTTCGGCCCCGAACAACTCCTTCGCCCGGTCAATGGCCAGCGACTCGACCACGTCCACGTGTTCGCAGCCGCCGTAGTAGCGGCGGCCGGGGTAGCCCTCGGCGTACTTGTTGTTCATCACGCTGGTCTGGGCTTCCAGCACCGCCTTGCTGGCGTAGTTTTCCGAGGCAATGAGGACGACGCAGTCGCGCTGGCGGGCGTCCTCCATCTCAATGGCGCGAAAGACATCCGGGTCTTGCTGGGCGAGAAGGGACATAACAAAAGCCTGCCTTTTTTCGAGCAAATAAAAAGCCGGGCCACCGGCGCCACCCGGGGAAATGGCTGCCAGAGCCACTCCACCAAGCCGCTACCGCGCCGCGGCCAAGCCACACGTTCAGTATACCGTTAGGGGAGTTAGAGTGTCAAAGTTGGGGGGTTAGCGTAGGGTTTATAATTAGAACGGCACAGATACAAAACGGCACAGATACAAAGCAGAATTCGCCCAACCCAAGGTTTGTTTTCATGTATGTAAAGAGAGTTCAAATAGCTAACTATGGTCCAATCGACTACCTAGATATTTCTCTTCCGTTCGAGGATGACAGTCCAAGACCTGTGTTGTTAGTGGGAGAGAATGGTACAGGAAAGACCATTTATCTTTCACATATCGTAAACGGCCTAATATCGGCCAAAGATTCAGTGTATCCCGACTCACCCGAAGTCAAAGCTAATCGAGTCTACAAAATTAGAAGCAACTCTTATATAAAGATGGGGCGGGAAGCTTATTTCGCAAGGGTGGATTATGAAGAAGGTCTCTTTTGTGGCGAACTGATGACACAGCGTCACAAAGAAGAGTACTTCCGGATCCCAGAAGGGTTAAGCGGTGCTCATCCGGAGCAGGCTTGGAAAGAAATGGGAACAGAGAGGACGGACCACCTATTCTCGAATTTTCGTTCAAACAGCAGCCAGCTACAGAAGATCCGCCAGGTCTTTTCAAGGAATTGTGTGCTTTACTTTCCTTCAAACCGCTTTGAAGAGCCTGCTTGGCTGAACGAAGAAAACCTTAATGCTCATGCCGAACTACTAGGAAGAGACCACATAGAGGGTTTCACAAATCGCAAGATAGTCAATTATTCGCCACTTCGTGAAAACCAGAACTGGTTCTTCGATGTTGCCTATGACAGGTCTGCCTTTGGCATGCAGACTTATAGCGTTAACTCTGCTAAGCAAGGAGACCCACCCGCAAACCTGCTTATTTTTGCAGGCTATGCGGGTGCAGACGAAGGTGTATATCGGGCAGCCAACGAGGTGCTAAGAAATTTAATTCCGGGAGATCAAAGTCTTCAGTTTGGCATCGGTCGGAGGCAAGACAGAAGAATTTCTATAATGGCTGGACAACACAGTCTAGTTCGAAATATTTTCCAACTATCGACCGGTGAGACTTCGTTGCTGAATCTGTTCTTGTCCATCTTGCGAGATTACGAACTGAGCGGAGCGACCTTTAATTCAACCCAAGAAGTCAGGGGAATTGCGTTAGTGGACGAGATTGACCTGCATTTGCATGTGTCTCACCAATATTCCATTTTGCCTAACTTGATACAGATGTTTCCCAAGGTGCAATTTATCGTCACTACTCACTCCCCTCTATTTATACTTGGAATGAGGAATGTGTTTGGCGAGGGAGGGTTCGCACTCTATAGGATGCCAGGGGGAGACGAAATAGACCCTGAAGACTTTAGTGAGTTTGAAGCGGCTTATAGTTCGTTCTTGGAGACAAGTAAATTCTTAAGGGAAGTGCAAACCGCTATTGCGGAAGCCACAAAACCTATCATTTTCTTCGAAGGCGTAACTGACAAGAAATACATTGAGAGAGCCGCCGAACTTCTGGACCGGCAAAGTACACTCGATAAGGTAGAACTACGCACAGGCGGAGGTGCAGGCAACTTAAACACCGTATGGAATGCCCCCGAGATAATTGGCGGAACAGCTCAACGCGTAGGTCTATTGTATGACTGCGACAAAGTAATAGCTTGGGCAGAGAAAGGAACTTTTGCGAGGCAAAGCATACCGATTCAAAAAGAGCACCCAATAAAGGGAGGCATAGAAAACCTGTTTGCAACAAAAACAATAAGCAATGCGGAAGAATATAAGCCTGCATTCATTGATATCAAGGCAATCAAGCGCAGGGTTAGAGGAACTTTAGAGCTAGTGCCTGAGGAATTATCAGTCAACAAAGACGAAAAAGCTAATCTTTGCAATTGGCTTTGCGAGAACGGTACCGCCGAGGACTTCAAGCACTTCGGGATCGTTTTTGACATGATCGAAGCAATGCTTGATGCCTCGGAGGGCACTGATCCGCAAGACTTCGAATAGTCTCTCATCAAGAGTAAAGCACTAGCACTTCTGAATCATTCACGACAACTTCAAAGAGATTGCTCTACCACTTCTACCCAAACCAAACATGAGTCATCCCGAATTTTGGGAACAGATAGAAAATGTAGGATGATGGGTTAGCCAGAGGGAACTTAGAGCTGATCTCAGTCTGGGAAGCGGTATCGCGGCGTCGCGGTACCGCTTTCCGGTTCTGTGGCACCAGCTTCGCAGCAGTTCTTGCAGCAGTAGCTGACATTGGGGATCCAGCAGGGATAGCAGGAAGGAGTAGAGGAGGCTGACCATGAGCAGCAACTTGAGCCGGTTTTCCCAGAACCAGAGGCGTGGGCTTTCCATGGCCAGGTCGGTCTTGCAGGCTCGGTAGCACAGTTCCACCTGCCAGCGGCGGGCATAGGCGAAGACCACTTTCCAGGCATCATCCACCGTAGCGATGGGTTCGTTGGTCAGCAGGTACCAGGGCTTGCGGCCTTGTCCGGGTCGAGATACCACCAGCCACAGGGACTGGTCCACCTGGGGATGGCGTACCGGCAGGTAGACGATGCCCGTCTTGCGGTACTGACGGCGGTTGATGTCCCAAAGCATCCGGTGGTCCACGGAACGCTTTCCTCGGGAGATCTGCCAGGCGCGGCGGCTGCCCTGGCCGTCGGTAAGCAAGTAGTTGGTGTGCCAGCGCAGGACGAAGCGCAATCGTCGGCTGGTCAACTCCTTGAGCCAGGG
This sequence comes from Dehalococcoidia bacterium, assembly GCA_964291565.2. Classification (GTDB taxonomy): domain Bacteria; phylum Chloroflexota; class Dehalococcoidia; order Lucifugimonadales; family UBA3495; genus Bin22. The sequence continues at coordinate 1,349,749 of OZ219949.1, read as the reverse complement.
ACCACCGGCGAAGCCCCGGTCCCACACATGGATCACCCCCTGACCCCACTTCTCGGAACACTGGTCCAACAGAGAACTGAGATTGGTAAACCGGTCGGTGGCCCAAGGGCCGCGCCGGGTCCACCAGCGCATGGCCGCCAGGGTGGGCGGCCCCGAGTAGCCGGCTACCATGATGGCAATCCACTGGAGCCCTGGGACGAATACGGGTGGACCCCCTGGGGGATTGTAGTAGCCGGGCTTGATGCGCTTGAGGCGGGCGGCCTTGCTGGAGCGCACCGGCCCCAACCCCTCCAGGGCGATGCTTTCCGATTTCTCCAGGACACTTTCGTCCCACAGGGCCAATGCTGGCTCCCCTGCCTCTTGCAGCGATTCCAGGGCCAGGTCGGCCCGGTACCACAGAAAGCGTTCCAGCAGGGTGTGGGACCACTTGGGAGACCGGAGCAGGTTGCTTAAACGCTTGGTGCCTGCCGGAGCTTTGTCTGGGGAAAGTATGTGGGCCCCCAGTTCACTGAGCAACAGTCCCGACCGGTTGTGGCGCAGTCGTACCATGGCCACCAGGGCCAGGAAAAAGGTGCGTACCAACCTTCGGTCCAACTGATCATCCAGCCACCCCTCCAGGGGACCGATAAATAATTCCAGTAAATTCGCTGCCGATTGGGCTTGCCTCCGCCCCTCCCTTTCCCCCACCATAGAAAAGCCCCCCTTTCGGTGTTTCGAAGTTTGCTCACTTCTACTCCACCAAAATGGGGGCTTCTTTTGTAGGCTTTTCCCGGACTACTTTCCCTAAGTTCCCCAAAATTCGGGATGACTCATGTCTCCTGTCCCTTACCTCAAAAGCCAGCTTACCTACGGCCCTTCAATCCCCAACTCCCCCTTCAAATCGTCAATAACCTGGGTGCGGGAGCGGGTTTGCCAGCGGACGCGGGCGCCGATGGGCGTGTTCTCCACTTCCGGATCCACCTTCAGGGCCACGAACACCGGCCCCGGCTGGCCCAGTATCTCCTCCAGGCTGCTGGCGAAGTCCTCCAGGTTGTCGAAGGCGTAGGTGGCCGGGTAGCCCGACCCCTTGGCGATTACGTCGTAGGCTATGTTCTTGGCGTTGGGCACCGGCTGCCCGCCCGTCGTGGCGTAGCACTCGTTGTCCAGCATGAAGTGGTAAAAGTTCTTCGGGGCCTTCTCCGCGATGGTGGGCAGGGCGCCCATGTTCATCAGCACGTCGCCCTCCGAATCGAAAAGAACTACCCGCTCCTCCGGCAGGGAAAGGGCCACCCCCAGGCCAAAGGAGGCGTGGCCGCCCATGGCCGGGTCGCCCACCGGCAGGTCCCGGTTGGGCTGGTCGCTGATCTGGGTCCAGTGTCGCCCGCCGCGGCCTGGAATGACGATGGAGTTGCCCCGGTGAGGAGCAAATGCTCTGAGCATGTCTGCGGTGTCAATCATCTCGCCTCGCTAATTTACGTGGATGGACAGGATATACGGGATAGCAACCTCGTTCTCCGGCTAATGTACCGGGCCAAACAAAACCCCCGTACATCCTGTATATCCATCTTCGAATCTACCGGTTAAACCCGTGGTACTCATCCCCCACGAGCACCGCCACCGGACGGCGGGTGCGGGACGCCTCCTCGAAGGCCACGGAAATACGCGGCGCGTCCTCGCCATTTTCCACCAGGTAATACTGAATGCCGAAAGCATTCAGGAACCGCTCGGTGTAGGTGGCGGCGGTGTCGGTGTTCACCCCGTGGCGGGTCCAGCCCCGGTATCCCACCATCATCACCACCGGAATGTTCAGGCTCAGGCCCCAGCCCCGCAGCGAGTCGCCCGACTCCATCATCCCCGTGTTCTGGATCAGGATGACCGGCTTCTTGCCGCCCACGGTCAGCCCGGCCGCGGTGGAAAAGGCCTGACCCTCGCGGCTGACGGGAATCAGGTCCAGGTCCGGGTCCGCCTCCATCAGCAGATACAGGAAATTGGTCTCGCTGTCGGGCAGCCACACTACGTGGGTGACCCCGTTCTTCTTCATTTCAGCCATGACCACTTCAGGGCTGAGTTCGCCTTCCGCGTGCTGCGTCATTCGTCTACCTGCCTTTGCCGGGCCATGCCCGCCAGCTTTGGGTTGGCTTGATTATAGCCCCGGCGGGTGCCCTGTCAACTTTGGGTAAGGTCTGGCTGGGTTAGTGTTTCCAGCGGATTGGTTAATGGGGGCCGCAGGTACAGATCTGCGTGTCTGCCCTGTCGGGTTTATTCTTAACTTGGGGAAAGCGGAGGGTGCGATGTTCGATGTGGTGACTGTGGTTGGCCAGGCTGTGCGCGGTCGTCCTGTCTGCCCGAATATTGGCGGAAAACGGGACGGCGCGCACAGCCGGACCTTAAGTTAGTGCAGTGAATGGGCTCGGAAAAGCATCTTCCCTATGTGGCCGCCAGGATAATTGCCGCCGCCAGCACCAGGGAGAACGCCAGCGCACAGAACCAGATGCCGCCGCCGCTCCTGAACCTCTTCTCGGTCGTACGGCCTATATAGACTGAACTCGGGGGCATACCTTCCTCCTTGTATCTTTCAAGAGTCTGTGGGATTCAGGCTATAGCATCGCTTGGGTCTTCTGTCCCTGCCCTTGCTCCTACCTTCTGTCTCTTCATTTCGGTAAAGCCTGGCGGCGACTCTTGCCAGGACTTTGCGTAAGCCGTTCTAGGTGGCCCGCCATCCAGTAGGACAGCAACAGGGCCAGCGGAAACAGCAGTTGCAGCGTAAACACCCGTTCCACTCCTCCCATCGCTGGGCTGCGCCAGGACGAAGGGGGGCGGGGATTCCTGGCCGCAATTGTCCCAGACCTAAGCACCAACAGTTATGCTTGATACTCATTTGATAATATCGACTTAATGTATGGGGCACAACGGAAACTTATGAGTTAATCGTGAATATTGCGGGCTTGGGGAAAAGTCCAGCCGTCGGGCTGCTGGCAAGCGTTCCGGTTTAGGTGGTATGGACTCGTAGGGGCGGGTTTCAATCCTGCCCTGGCAGCCCGTTGAAGTCCCTCATGAACGAAAAACCACCTGAATTGGAACGCTGCCGGCTGCTGGCAAGGGTATTTGCTTCAGCGGTCACTGGCAACGCTGGGCTTGACTTCACCACCTGCTCCAACTAACGTCATCGCTGGGAACGCCATCGCCCGCGCGGCCCTGAAGCCATCAACCCGGGAAAACGCACCTTGAACCAGGTTCCATACATCACCTTCGCTCAACTGCTGGAGCAATTCGACGTAATCCTCTTCGACTCCGATGGCGTCCTGGTGCGCTGGCCGTCGGCCATTCCCCACGCCCCCGAGGCCATCGCTAGGCTCAACGCCCTGGACAAGCCCTACTTCGTCCTCACTAACGACGCCTCCCAGGTGGCCGAGACCCGCGCCGCTCGCTACGCCCAACTGGGTCTGGCCATAGACCCCGACAAAATCATCAGCTCGGGAATGCTGCTAAAAGCGTGGTTCAAAGAGAACGGCCTGCAGGCAGCCAGGTGTGTGGTCCTGGGCACCGAGGACAGCATCAAATACGTGCGGGATGCCGGCGGCCAGGTGGTCCCTTTCAATGAAGACTTCGACGTGCTGGTGGTCGGCGACCAGGATGGTTTCCCCTTCCTGGACGCCACCCGCGCCGTCCTTACCACCCTCTTCCGCCAGCTGGACCGGGGCGACACCCCCCGCCTGGTGGTCCCCAACCCCGACCTTTACTACCCGGAAAGGGACGGCTTCGGTTTCGCCAGCGGCAGCGTCGCCGGTATGTTCGAGTCCGCCCTGAACCTGCGCTACCCCGACCGTCCCGACCTCACCTTCGCCCGCCTGGGCAAGCCCCACCCCGCCATGTTCGAGGAAATCTTCCGCCGCACCCACACCCGCAACCTGGCAATGATCGGCGACACCCCCAGCACCGACATCCGCGGCGCCAACAACGTGGGCATAACCTCAGTCCTGGTGGAAACGGGCGGGGGTTCCGTGGACTTGGGCAGCTTGCCGCAGGGTGACAGGCCGGATTATATGTTGGAGTCTTTGGAGGATATTGGGAGGGGGTAAGTTAAGTGTGCCTTAACCCTCATGACGATTGCAAAGTTCCCTTGCCCCTGGTGGGAGAGGGTTAGGGTGAGGGGGAGTCAATCAAACGGCGAGAGTCCCACCCCCATCCTGACTTTCCCCCATCAAGGAGGGAGTCCGCCTCTGGCGGATTGACTCGACTTTGCAATCGCCCTGCCTAACCCTCCCGATTCATTGTCGATGTATTAGGGCGGTGATACGATAAAGCGAGCATGTCCCCAGCCAATTGAATGTGGGGCGCCGGAGAGCTTGCCATCCGGCAGCGCCAGAACCCATTGCTTTCTTATTCCCGGAAGTTGACTATTCTATTGATTTGTTCAAGCGTCGAGTGTGGGTCCGTAGGAAACCCGGTCCAGGCAACTGCCACTAAGCGCGCCGGTACCGCCATACTGGGCGCCTTGGTCGGGGGCTGCATGGCTCCAATCTTGTGGATAGCGGTGTTCGTCGTCGGCCTCGTAATTATCCCGCTGGGACTATTGTCCCGCGATAGCTTCAACACGGCTTTCCTCTGGGTGATAGGCGGCTCTTTTCTGTTCATTCCCCTGGGTATCGTGATTGGGGCATCATTGCCCTCACCCGAATGCCCCGCCTGCGGAAGTACAATGTACGACCTGGACTCAGCGGAAGGGCAGCGGGTCCTGGCCGAACGTGAGCGGTACCGCAATTCGAGGCCGCCATAGCAGGGGACAGTTTCCTTCATTCTTTTCCCCTCGTGGCTCGGGCCAAGTCAACAGCCCAACCAAATCATGTCATCCTGAGCGAAGCCGAAGGATCCAAAAGCCTCCCCCCGCAACCAACGGCCGCAACCTGGCCATGATCGGCGACACCCCCAGCACTGACATCCGCGGCGCCAACAAAGTAGGCATAACCTCGGCCCTGGTGGAAACTGGCGGGGGTTTGCCGGATTATTGGTTGTGGGGGTTGGCTGCATAGGTCGACTCGGGCAAGTCTGATCACTGCCTTGCCTGACAATACTTGTGGTAGCATAGTGTTGTAGCGAAACAAAGCCGGCAAACAACCATATTATCACCCGAACTTCATAATTGTTTACGAACTGCGTCTCAAAGCCTGTAACAGTCAGAATCTCGTAGTCAATAGGCGAAAGGATGCTGTCGTGATAGAGGCAAGTACGCAATCTTCTTGATTGTGGTTGTGTTTTCCCCATGTGACTCATTTGTTCTGGATTGGCCAAGTTCATTGAGAGGTCATTCAACAACTATCAAGGAGGTCGTATGACCGTCATTCAGGTTGTTAAATTTGAACAGGCCGGATACACCTTGTATTCGGGAGTGATGACAATTAGTCAATTGATGGATCACGCAGTCACTACGGAATGGGATCCCGGCCTAGGATGGACACTAGAAGGTCAAGGCTATCAGCGTGTTCACGAGGAAAAACATTGGCGCCGGATAGGTGACTTCTTGCGGAAGGAAACAGACCCACTTCTACCGAATAATGCCCTCCTTGCATCCCGTGACACAGATTATGGGACTCTCCAATTCAACCCCATTGCAGGTGACATGGGCTACTTGGAGATTCATGAAACTCGCCAGTTGTTTGTTGTTGATTATCAACATCGATGGAAAGGGTTCTGGCATGCCATCAACAACTTGGGTGTTCAATCCCTTCAAAATGTGAAAATTCCTGTAACAATTCTAGCTAACGCGCCAGTAAAAGAAGAAACGAAGCAATTCTACCTAATAAACAACAAACAGAAGCGGGTAAATACTGACCTAGCCCTAACCCTGATGAATGCTATGTCATCAGAAGCGGATGAGGAAGAATTGGATAACCTGGTGGGGCCTGGCAATAGATATCGCATACGAGCTACTCGGTTAGTTGTTAAGATTGCACAACTGCAGTCGGGCCCATGGGTCGGCAAAATTGAAGAGCCAAATGGACTACCTGACCCTAACCGGATCGCTACAATAAAATCATTTGTGGATTCATTAAGACCGATTGTCGGTGCCCGTTCTCCAGTTTATGGATTGACCGATGACGAATTAGTGAAGATCATTTTGGCGGTCTGGGAAGGAGTCTTGGGTCTTTGGCCTGAGTGGGGAAACGATTTTCGGGAGTATGCGGTACAAAGAGCCATGGGGCTGTTTGTATTTCACAGAGTAGCCCGTGCATTGCTTATACCAGAAATGCTTAGGACGAACGATCAAACGGCTCAGCTTGTAACGGCCACCCTTTCTGGAGCTGGCCCATCGCACTGGTTGACTCGTGAATTCTGGCGATCTGGAGGCAATGTTGGAACATTCTCCAGTGGAGCAGGCCAAGCACAATTGGCAGAGCATATAGTTAGTGACGCTAGGCGTCAGAGAAGCACACCTTAATGTTTGTCAGATGTGATATTAGCTTTTGCATGTAATTGATCAGGCTTTAGGGTCTGCGGACAGTACCAAAAAATTTAAATGTCCTTGCTTATCAACCTAATAGTCTTCCATCCAAAACCTCTATACCTTTGGGGTCTTGGTTACGCCTAACTAGGCGTAATTCGCTTTCATATAGTCTTGCCTTGAAGAAGCCTCATACCACATGGACTAACAGGCACTTCTGAAAATAGTTCTGCACTTGTGGATTTGCTTGAGGACTTTGTAAGTTGTTTTATTTGTTTGTCTCCCCATTTGACGGAACGGTGTCTGACTCGATACCGTACTTCCCCCCACTCAATTGACACCAACCCACCCAATCCCCGATAATCCACCCCAACTATAATCATTCGCAGACAACAATGATTATTGAAGAAACCAACAAGGAGGACAGGCTATGGCGAACCAGGATATAGCCCTTATGGCTCACCTTATGCGCCGCGCCGGTTTTGGCGCCACCCGCGAAGAGCTGGAAGCCCTGTGCGAAAAGGGTTACGAGAACGTGGTGGAAGAGCTGCTCAACCCCACCGAGGAAGCCCTCGACCGCTTCGAAATGATGCGCTACCAGCCCTGGACCTGGCGGCCCGGCACCCTGCCCGGCATGGGCGCCGCCGAATGGCTCTGGTGGATGCTCAACACCCGCCGGCCCTTGGAAGAGAAGATGACCCTCTTCTGGCACCACATCTTCGCCACCGGCGTTTCCAAGGTCGACCACTACGACGAAATCCAGAACATGATCACCATGTTCCGCGAAAAGGGCATGGGCAACTACCGGGACCTGCTGGTCGAGATCGCCAAAAACCCGGCCATGATCTACTGGCTGGACAACAACGATAACCACGCCGATGCCGTCAACGAGAACTGGGGCCGCGAGCTCCTGGAACTCTTCAGCATGGGCGTTGGCAACTACACCGAGGTAGACGTCCGCGAGTGCTCCCGCGCCTTTACCGGCTGGACCTTCGAGGCCAAGCTCCCCCGCGGGCCCCTGGGCCGCCACGACTGGCGCTTCGAGTACCGCCCCGAGGACCATGACAACGGCGAGAAGACTTTCCTGGGCGAGACCGGCAACTTCAACGGTGAGGACATCATCGACATCGTCTGCCAGCATCCCGCCACCGCCGGCTTTGTCGCCCGCCACCTTTACAATTTCTTCGTGGCCGACGAGGCTCAGGTCCCGGCCTGGCAGGTTACTCCTCCCGTGGACGAGGACGCCATCGACGCCCTGGCCGACGCCTTCATCGAGTCCGGCTACGATATGACGGCCACCCTCCGGGTGCTGTTCAACTCCGACTTCTTCAAGAACGCCCGCTTCGCCAAGCTCAAGAGCCCGGCCGAGGTGGTCGTGGGCACCCTGAAGCTGGTGGGCGGCGCCGAGTTTCCGGCCCCCGGCATTGGCGACCTTTCCCGCCAGCCCAACTATATGGGCCAGGACCTGCTCAATCCCCCCAGCGTGGAAGGCTGGCACACCGGCGCCGAGTGGATCAACAGCGGCTCCCTGATGCGCCGCATCAACTTCACCGCCGACATGGTGGGCGACGTTTCCCGACCCGGCGTCCAGTCCATCGTCAGCCGCCTGCGCAGCCAGGGCGACGTCGGTCCCGAACAGTTCGTTGACACCTGCCTGGACCTGATGGGCCCGCTGGAAGTCAGCGCCGATACCCGCCAGGAACTGCTGGACCACGCCGTCCCCGGCGGCAACCTGAACTGGAGCGACGAGGCCGCTGCCACCCAGCGCGTCTCCGAGTTGCTGCAGCTCATCGTATCCCTGCGGGACTACCAGTACGCCTGAACACCTGAAAATCGCCGGGGCGGCCCTGGCCAAAGGCTGCCCTGGCAAGCATAAGAAAGAAACCAGAATCTCCCAGGAGGAATCAGCAATGGCCTCAACCAAGAAAGATCCCGTGCTGGTCGTACTGCAGCTTACCGGCGGCAACGACTACCTGAACACGGTGATTCCCTTTACCGACCCCCTCTACCGCGACAACCGCCCGGCGGTGGGCGTGGCCGATGAGCGTATATTGAAGCTCAACGACAAGGTTGGCCTGCACCCCACCATGGGCCCCATGAAGAACCTGTGGGACCAGGGCAACCTGGCCATCATCCACGGCGTGGGCTATGCCAACTCCCCCCGCTCTCACTTCCGCTCCATGGACATCTGGCACACCTGCGAGCCGGACAAGCTGGGCACCGAGGGCTGGCTGGGCCGCGCCACCAAGGAAATCGACCCCAACAAGGAAAACGTGGTAACCACCGTCAGCTTCGGCCCCAGCCTGCCCCGCGCCCTGGCCCTGCCCGGCGTGCCCGTGGCCTGCGTGGACGACCTGGACAACTTCGGCCTGCTGACCGGCATTAACGAGGCGGAACAGCGGGACAAGATTCTCGACCGCTTTACCCGTCTCTACTCCCCCACCATCGGCACGGGCGCCGTCATGGACTACCTGGGCCAGACTGGCCTGGACTCCATGAAGGCCGCAGACATCTTGAATGTGGCTCCGGGCATGTACTCTTCCAGCATCGAGTACCCCGACACCACCATCGCTTCCAAGCTGAAGGGCATCTCCCAGGTGCACCAGGCCAACCTGGGCACCCGCATCTTCTACTGCGACCACGGCAGCTTCGACAGCCACTCCAACCAGGTCGGCATGCACGACAAGCTGTGGGTCGACGTCTCCCAGGCCGTGGAGAGCTTCTTCGACGACCTGCGCGAGAATGACGCTGCCGACAACGTCATCATGCTCATGTTCACCGAGTTCGGCCGCCGGGTTCACGACAACGGCTCCGGCACCGACCACGGCGCTGGCGGCGTGGCCTTCCTGGCCGGCGATGCCATCAAGGGCGGCGAGTACGGCGAATACCCGTCCCTGCGCCCCGAGCACCTGGAACAGGGCGACCTGGTCCCCCACACCGACTTCCGCAGCGTCTACACCGCCATCGTGGAAGACTGGATGGGCATGGACGCCCAGCCCCTGGTAGGCGGCGTCTTCGAGAAGCCGGCTTACTTCTAGTACAAAGACAGGATGGGATATTTCCCTTCCTGATGCCCCGACCGGTATAACTCCAGAGACTGTGTCGGGTGGGAACAGAGGAATGTCATGCTGAGTCGGCCTATGCCGGCGTCAAAGGCAGCAAAAAAAGTTAAGCTGCAACGAGGCTCGCCGAATATGGGAGAGTTTTCGGTCCTGGTCGGCGTGAGCCGTCTCGGAGGTGGCCCGGAGACCAAAGTAGAAGCAATGGTAGATACCGGGTCAACTCATTCGATATTCCCAGAGGCCATCCTGCTTCAGATGGATGTCGCTCCCATCGAGCGAAGACGATATTCGCTGGCAGATGGACGCGAGGTCGAGTACAACTTTGGAATGGCGGACATAAACCTAGATGGTCGGTCCCTACCTTGTCCGGTAGTCTTTGGAGCTGAAAATCAGTACCTTCTGGGTGCTACAACTCTGGAGATTTTCGAACTCATGGTAGACCCGGTTGGGACCGAACTGGTTCCCCGGGAGATATACACAGGTCCCATATAGTAAATGTCCGTCGATTAACTTAAGGGAGAGTGCAAAATGCTAACGCAAGTAGCAGCCGGGCGCACTTACGACTTCAGCCACTCCGTGGGCCGGGGCGCCCAGTCGGGCATGGGCTTCAGCCAGCCCGTGGCCGCCGCCCAGGGCCCCAACGGCGTGGTCTACGTCGTCAACCGCGGCAGCGAGGGGATCAGCAATGTCTCCTGGAACCGCATCGGCTACGGCGCCCGCGTTTCACAGATTACCATCGGCCCCGAGTGGGGCCAGGAAGAATTCCTTGGCGAGTTCTCCAAGTACGGCGACGGCAACGGGGAGTTCATTTGGGGTTCCGGTGTTGCCGTGGACAGCCAGGGACGGGTCTACGTGTCCGACGAATGGCTGAACCAGATCAACGTCTATGATGCCGAGGGCAGCTTCCTCAACCGCTGGAGCTCGCTCGAATCGGACGACGGCGGCGAACACGGCACCGCCAATATCGCCATCGACGCCGACGACAACATCTACGTAACCGACGGTCGCAGTCACGAGGTCCGCAAGTTTGCCAGCGATGGCAAGTTCATCGCCTCATGGGGCGGTCACGGCTCCGACAACGGCCAGTTCAACGCCCCCTGGGGCATCACCATCGACCAGGCCGGCAATGTCTACGTGGCCGACCACCGCAACCACCGGGTCCAGAAGTTCACCGCCGACGGCCAGTGGCTTGCCTCCATCGGAAGCCCCGGCGCCGGCCGCGGCCAGCTTCACCTGCCCACCTCCGTGGCCGTGGACCCCCAGGGCGACATTTACGTCGCCGACTGGAGCGACAACGGTCAGCACCCCGGACGGGTCCACATCTTCGACGCCGAGGGCGACTACATCATCACCCTGATCGGCGACGCCATGGAGCTTTCCTCCTGGGCCAAGCTGACGGTGGACGCCAACGCCGACTACCTGAAGCGCCGCCGGGAAGTCAACCTGCAGAACATGGAGTCCGAGTGGCGGTTCGCCCTGCCCACCGGCCTGATGTACGATGCAGCCAACAACCGCCTCCTGGTCGTGGACAGCCAGCGCAGCCGCTTCCAGATTTACAACAAGGTCAGCGGCTACATGGTTCCTCAGATGAATCTGTAACCCGGTGTTCCGATTCCCGCCAGCGGGAACTGTGGAGAACAAACAGGGGCGGGTTTTCAATCCGCCCCTTCTCTATGGTCGAATAGTTTGCGGCAGCCTGTTATTTATTGCGGCGGACACGGTAGAATGACTTACCCTGCACGTGGGCTAGCGCCGTCGGCCAGCCATTGTCAGGCGTTAGAAGGAAAGGGATAAAGATAGATGGACAGGGAGCGGGAAGAATACTACATCGACTTTGCGGCGGAGAACCCGGAACTGCTCTGTTCCGAGGCCCCGGATGAAATACTGGAAGCCTGTGCCGCCGAGGCGGAGCCTACCGCCTTCATGGAAGAATTCCTGGGCACGGGCCACTCCCAGTGGATTCTCATGACCTACGGTCGCCGTCTGCCCCAGGGAATTATCAATAACAACGTTCTGCAACTGTGGATACGGGCCTGCCGCCTCCACACCCGCAGGCTGATGGACGAACCCGACCCGGACTGGGGGAAGCCCTTCTTTTCGATAGAAGACATGACTGTGGTGTAAAGTCTGCCGAGCGGGAACCTAACCCTTCGTCGACCCCAAAAGCCAATTGCGAAAGACGAAACAAGGTGTAGATCAGAGACTACTTGCTGGCTTTCCCCGTCTCACCGGGCGGCGGCTCGGTGAACTCCCTGCCTTCCCGCAACGCTTCCTCGCGACGCTGGTTCCACGCGAGCCACCGTTGCCGTTCCTCTTCCTGACCCTCTTCTCGTCCCTTCGCAAACCGAGACCTTAAATATCTTTCTGCCAGCATGGAACAGTCCTTACCTGTCTTTACTTTCTGCTCCTACTGGAGGTGGCTCGGTGAACTCCCTGCCTTCCTGCAAGGCTTCCTCGCGACGCTGGTTCCAGGCCTGCCATAGCTTCTGCACTTCTTCGCGGCCTTCCTGCAATCCCTCTTCTTTTCCCTTCGCAAACCGAGACCTTAAATATCTTTCTGCCAGCATGGAAACTCCCTCCACTAGGTAGAAGGTAAATATCATCAGCCACGGGGTCAGGCCCGACGCCTCCTTGAGCCCCGCCAGAACGGTATCTACAACGTGAGCGCCGGGTGCGGCGATGGCAAGACCCCGCCACAGGTGAGTCCCCGTTACCAGGGCAAACAGCACCGCAAAGGTAATGTAGTATCTGGTCAGGGAAAGCTGCCGGACGCTCCAGATGCTCTCCCGCAGGTCATCATTGGTACTTCGCAACAACCGGGATGTCCCTCAATCTAACGGCTTGAGATTAACTTGGTCCTCCGCCGCCACATTAAGGAATTCTACCCGGCCCTGCCGGAAATTGTCTCATCTCAACTGTCAGTAGTTATCCGAGGTACTATCGAATTGCGTCTAGCCTCCCTGGCACCGCAGGCAAACGTACTCGGCCCGGTCCTCCGGCAGGGTATCTACAGGCACATTCCGCCGTCGCTGGCACACCGAGCAGATAACCGACTCCAGCGTGGGCGGGGGCGGCGGCGGTGCTGCCACCGCGGTGTCGGCTCCCCTGAACCCCACGTAATCGGGGTTCTGCTCCTTTATCCGCTGGTATCGTTCCCGGTCTTTGCGACGGCTCATGGCATCCTCCCTTACGGCGGGCCGGGCCGGGTTAAATTGTGTGGAATGTAACCGGACTGTAAGTCTCTGGGGCTACTTCACCTCGGCGACGGCTCCCGCCTCTTCCAGCTTGGCCTTGATGCCTTCGGCCTCGTCCTTGGCCACGGCTTCCTTGACCCGGGCAGGGGCGGACTCCACCAGTTCCTTGGCTTCCCGCAGGCCCAGGGCGGTAACTTCGCGCACGGCCTTAATGACGTTGATCTTGTTGGGGCCAATGTCCTGCAGCGTTACGTCGAACTCGGTCTGCTCTTCGTCAGCGGCGGCCGGAGCGGCTCCGCCATCACCGGCGGCGGGGGCTGCGGCGACGGCCACAGGCGCGGCGGCGGTGATACCGAACTCTTCCTCCAGGGCCTTAACCAGGTCGGCCAGTTCCAGTACGCTCATGCTCTTGATAGTTTCCAGCAGTTCTTCCTTAGTAGCCATTTGGCCTCCTTCTGTCTTGTTCCGATATTGCGATTGTTGTCGATTTCAACCGGTCGGATTGTGGATCCGGGTACGGACCCTTATGGTTCCGCGTTACGCCGTGCCACCTTCCTCTTCCAGCTGGTTGATGCGGGCCTGTAGCAGGCCTCCCAGGTTCTGCACCGGCCCGTTTAGCACGCCCAGCAGACGGGAGATGGGGGACTGGATCTGGCCCAGCAGGTTGGCCACCATCTGGGGCTTGGGGGGCAGGCTTGCCAGCCGTTCAACCTCGTTGCGCGGCAGGGTGGGCCCGGTTCCAAGGATTGCCCCGTGGATCGCCAGGGGCGACCTGGTGGTGCGAATGTAGTCATTGACGGCCTTGGCCGTGTCCACCGGGTCGTCATAACCGAAGGCTATGGCCGTCGGTCCCTCGACGATTTCGCTGAAGTGGGGCACGTTGGCTTCCTGGGCCGCCAGGTTCACCAGGGTGTTCTTGACCACGATAAATTCCACCCCGGCATCGCGCATCCGGCGCCGCAGGTCGGTCATATCGTTGACGGGAATACCGGAATAGCCGGCGGTAAGGGCGATGGAACAGCTTTCCATCTTCTCCTTCAGTTCAGCCACCCGGTCTATTTTAGCCTGTGTCGGCAAACGTCTACCTCCTGACAAAAAATTCCCTGCGACTGCAGACCAGACGCAGGGAAAATCGGCAAAAATGTCGACAAACCCGGTTAGTGCGCCTCGGCAGGCGGCCCCGCTACACCAGGATATAGTGTTGGGCCCTTGGCTCCCATTGGGAGACCGGCGGTCTACAGCGTTATTGGGTTGTTGCTGTCTTGAATACTTTTACTGTTACCGTGTTCAAACCTCTAAGGTTCTGTTGACCACTGCCAGACTACCACGAATCCCCTCGAAAAACTACTCCGGTCGTAGGGCCTGCAGAGCGTTCAGGTCTAGGGGAATGCTGGGCCCCATGGACGACGTCACATACGCGGAGCGCAGGAACGAACCTTTCACCGCTGCCGGTCGTGCCCGGACTATGGAGTCTATCAATACCGCCAGGTTTTCCAGCAGCCTGTCCGTGTCGAAGCTTGCCTTGCCGAAGGCGCAGTGGATAATTGCCGTCCGGTCGGTGCGGTACTCCACGCGGCCGGCCTTGGACTCTTCAATAACCCGTCCCAGGTCCCTGGGCTGCACCATGGTCCCCGTCCTGGGGTTGGGCATCAGGCCCCGGCGACCCAGGATGCGGCCCAGCTTGCCGATCTTGGGCATAATCTCCGGAGTAGCCAGCCCCACCTCAAAATCCAACCAGCCGCCCTCAATCTGGGCGATGAGGTCGTCGTCGCCCACGTAGTCCGCTCCCGCCTGCCGGGCGATGTCCGCGCCCTCGCCGCTGGTGAACACCAAAACCCTTACCTGCTTGCCCAGCCCGTGGGGAAGTACCGTAACTTCCCGCACCATCTGGTCTGCATGCCGCGGGTCGGCGCTGGTGCGGACGTGGATTTCCATGGTTTCGTCAAACTTGGTGCTGGCCAACTCTTTCATGAGTTCTATGGCTTCCCCGGGTTGGTACAGCTTGTCCGGCTCCACCCGTTCGGCCACTGCCGCGTATCTTCTGCTGTGCTTGGGCATATCTGTTAATCCCCTTCCACGCTGATGCCCATGCTGCGAGCGGTTCCTGCGATGATGGACATAGCCTGTTCTACCGAGTTGGCGTTCAGGTCCTTGAGCTTGGTTTCGGCGATTTCCCTCAAAGCGTCCTGGCTTATGGTGCCAGCCCTGCCCGAGCGGGCGTCGGTGGCGCCTTTCTCCACGCCGGCCGCCCGCCTCAGCAGGTCCGAAGCCGGGGGAGTACGGGTTACAAACGTAAAGGAGCGGTCCTCAAAGACCGTCAAATGCACGGGTACAATGGTGCCCGCCTGGGAGGAAGTCCGCTCGTTGTATTCCTTGACGAACCCCATGATGTTGACGCCGTGCTGACCCAGGGCCGGGCCCACGGGGGAGCGGGCGTGGCCTTGCCCGCTTCCAGCTGCAACTTGATTACTGCTCTAACCTTTTTTGCCACCGGGGCCTCCTAAATCTATGCGCGTTCCACTTGCAGAAAGTCCAGTTCCACCGGCGTTTCCCGGCCGAAGAAGGAAACCAGCACCCGCACCTTGCCCTTGCTTTCGTCCACATCGCCCACCGCGCCCACGAAATCCACGAAGGGACCCTCGGTGATACGGACCGTATCGCCCGTCTGCAGGCCAATTTTGATGCGGGGCGGCCCGGACTCTGTCTGCTTGAGAATGGAATCCAGCTGGGAGTCTTCCAGCGGCACCGGCTTGGGCCGCTTGTCGTAATCGTCTTCAGTGGAGATGAAGCCCGTTACCCCGGGCGTGTTCCGGACCACGTACCAGCTTTCGTCGTCCATGTTCATCTGCACCAAAATGTAGCCGGGGAAAAGCTTGCGCTGCTCCGACTTGCGTTTCCCGTCTTTGAAGATCACCTCTTCCTCGGTGGGAACCACCACCTGGAAAATGCGGTCCTGCATGTCCAGGCTCTGAATCCGCAGGTCCAGGTTCTTCTTTACCCGGTCTTCCTGGCCGGAATAGGTATGAACAATGTACCAGTGCTGGTCCAGCAACTGGTCTTCATCCGTCAGGCTTTCTCTTTCGGTGGTCATAAGCCGTCACGCTCACTTCAGGCTTGGGGCTACCGGATGACGCCATTGACTCTACAAGCCCGCTTGGTTGGCGGGCTTGCTCTGCAATGCTGGCAATTCTGCCGGGAGGGCGGGAGAGGCGCTTTCCTCGCTCCACCCTCCGGATTTACATTTCTAAAACAGTCGGAACACGGCAAAGATGCCCCGGTTGAACAACTCGGCAAACACCCGGTCCAGCCCGCCCAGGAAGAAGCCCACGACCACCGCCAGGGCAATCACAATGGCGGTCAGCCGCGCCGTCTCTTCCTTGGAGGGCCATACCGACTTCCGAAGCTCCGATATAACATCCTGGAGAAAGAGTACCGGGCTTACCCGCCCCACGCTTCGGGGCGAGATGGGCGATTGGTTCCGTTGCTGGGTTCCGACCCGCGCCATGACTGCCTACCGCACTTCGCGGTGAGTCTTGTGTCCCCGGCAGCGGGAGCAGTACTTGCGCAGTTCCATCCGCTGGGTATCGTTCCGGCGGTTCTTTACCGTGGCGTAGTTACGCTCACGGCACTCGCCGCACTGGAGGGTGATAACCCCGCGAATATCAGCAGACTTTCGAGCCATGATTCACCTTCTTTCGTTGGCCGGCCGGAGCGGGCCAAACGTCGCCTTTAGTCCAGCAGCTTGGTGATTACGCCGGAGCCTACGGTGCGGCCACCCTCGCGGATGGCGAAGCGCTGCCGTTCTTCCAGCGCAATGGGCGTAATCAGGTTCAGGGTCATGGTGATGTTGTCCCCGGGCATAACCATCTCCACGCCCTCGGGCAAAGTAATTTCACCGGTAATGTCGCTGGTCCGGATGTAGAACTGGGGCTTGTAACCCGAGAAGAAGGGCGTATGACGGCCACCCTCCTCGCGACTTAGCACGTACACCTCAGCCTCGGCATGGCGGTGCGGCTGCATGGAGCCGGGCTTCACCACCACCTGGCCGCGCTCCACTTCGTCCCGGTCCACACCCCGCAGCAGAATGCCCACGGCATCGCCGGCCTCGGTGGTGTCCAGCAGCTTGTGGAACATTTCCAGGCCGGTGGCCACCGTCTTCCGCACGTCGCCGGACCGGATGATTTCAATCTCCTCGCCCTGCTTCAGCATGCCCCGTTCCACCCGGCCGGTTACCACGGTGCCCCGGCCCTTGATGCCGAACACGTCCTCGATGGGCATCAGGAAGGGGCGGTCGGTCAACCGCTCCGGGACGGGAATGTACTCGTCCATGGCCTGTACCAGTTGGGCCACGCCTTCCATCGCATCAGGGTCGCCGTCCATGGCATTCAAAGCGCTTACCCGTACGATGGGGGTGTCGTCGCCGGGGAAGTCATAGGTGCTCAGCAGTTCCCGTACTTCCAGTTCCACCAGCTCCAGAAGCTCTTCGTCATCCATCATGTCAACCTTGTTCAGGGCGACCAGGATGCGGGGCACTTCCACCTGGCGGGCCAGCAGGATGTGCTCCCGGGTCTGGGGCATGGGGCCGTCCGGGGCGCTGACCACCAGGACCGCGCCATCCATCTGGGCGGCGCCGGTGATCATGTTCTTGATGTAGTCAGCGTGGCCAGGGCAGTCCACGTGTGCATAGTGCCGGGTGTCGCTCTCGTATTCCACGTGGGCGATAGCGATGGTTACGCCGCGCTCCCGCTCTTCCGGCGCGTTGTCGATGCTGCCGAAGTCCCGGAAGTTAGCCATTCCCTTCTCCGCCATCACCCGGGTGATCGCCGCGGTAAGGGTGGTCTTCCCGTGGTCAACGTGACCGATGGTGCCCACGTTTACGTGGGGCTTGGAACGATCGAACTGCTGCTTGGCCATTTCTTGTCCTACTCTCCTGTTTTTCCTTGGAGGTTATGGAGCCCAGAGGCGGGATTGAACCGCCGACCCCGTTCTTACCAAGAACGTGCTCTACCGCTGAGCTATCTGGGCTCGTTACCCCAATATGTAAGTTAGATTTGGTTGTATTTTACCAAGTTGGGTGGTGGAGGGGGCAGGATTCGAACCTGCGAAGTCCTTCCGGACGCCAGATTTACAGTCTGGTGGCTTTAACCACTCACCCACCCCTCCCTGCCGGCGGCCCATCCCCCGGTGGAGGTGGGCCTGCGCATAGCCGGTGCAACTGGGTAGGGATATTATTCCATGGAGCCCCAGAGGGGACTCGAACCCCTAACCTGCCGATTACAAGTCGGCTGCGCTTCCAATTGCGCCACAGGGGCACAAACGTCCACTCAGACCAGAAAAAGGCCCCGTACGTCGGGGCCATTCAGCCAGCCTGCTTGATACTGCACCGATTATATAGATGGGCACGGTAAGTTGTCAATCAAATTCCAGCCCTGACCAGCGCAAACGGACGTCGGATTTGGAACCCCCGTACTGGACGCTATCGTATCTCCAGGGCTGGCGCTCGAGTGGGTCTGGGAATAACCGTCGTTACCGCGAAGGCGGTAACCTCGAACCCGTGTCAAGTGCGTGTCTCTACCGTATGAATCAAGGGTTGCGCCAACCAGTCCAAATACGATACCCAGTCCCCTCCAAACCTTGACGCTTGCCACTGGTTATTCTACACTGCAATCGGCCCTCTGCTACCGCTTTCCGAGCCCGGTCTGCAAGGGGAAATGCCCTGTGTATCTCATCCGCCGAGTCACCATTTTATGAATCTGAAGGACTACATCCGCGATATCCCTGACTTCCCCCAGCCAGGGATTCTGTTCCGCGACATTACCCCGTTGCTCCGCAACTCCGACGCCTTTAATCACACGGTAGACCTCCTGGCCGAACACTGTTGGGAATACGACATCGACGTCATCGTCGCCATCGAGTCCCGGGGCTTCATCTTCGGCGCACCCCTGGCCTACCGCTTGGGCAAACCCCTGGTACCGGTCAGGAAGGAAGGCAAGCTGCCCGGCGACACAGTCTCCGCCGAATACTTCCTTGAATACGGCTCCAGCCGCGTGGAAATGCACCTGGGCGACGTGGGGCCCGGCGACCAGGTCCTGATCATCGACGACCTCCTTGCCACCGGCGGCACCCTCGCCGCCACGGCCCAGTTGGTCGAAACTTGCGAGGCCGAAGTGGCCGCCATGGGGTTGGTCATCGAGCTGGAAGACCTGGGCGGACGCAACACCTTGGGGGCCTACGAAATATTTTCCCTCATCCAATACTAGGCAAAAGGGGAAGCCCCGACGTTGTTCGCCGGGGCTTCCTTGCCGGTAGGGCGATACCTGCCCCGGCATTTGAAGAAAGAAGAACCTTCGCAGGAGGAAAAGTTCTATGGCAGAAAAGACTACTGTCGGTAGTTACGAAATCACCGCCGTTATAGACATGGTCCCGCCGCCGCGGCCTACTTCCGCCATGTTCCCCGACGTGCCCGACAGCGCCTGGGACAAGTACCAGGATGTGCTGGAAGACGGTCAGCTTCAGCTCTACTACGGCGTCTTCGTGGTGCGCTCCGAAAACCACACCGTGCTGGTGGACACGGGCATGGGCCCCGGGCCACACCCGTCCCGCGGCAACGTGGTGGGCAATCTTTACGAGGAACTGCGGCCCGTGATGCTGCCCCCCAACGTGGACATCCACAACACCAACGTCTCCCCGTCAGACCAGGTCAACTACGTCATTCACACTCACCTGCACGCCGACCACGTGGGCTGGAATCTGCGCTACTCCGGCGGCATGCCGGCGCCCAACTTCCGCCGCGCCCGCTACATCATCCCCAAGGACGATTACGACTACTACACCCAGCCGGAAATCCTGGAGCAGAACCCCCACGTCCAGCAGCAGATTATGCCCCTGCGCCGTCTGCGCTTGCAGCAGATCGTCGAGGGCGAGTACGAGGTAACCGACGGCATTTCCACCATGCCGGCCGTGGGCCACACCCCCGGCCACCAGGTGGTCCTGGTCAACTCCGGCGGCGAAAAGGCCATGCTGGTGGGCGACTTGCTCCACTGCATCGCCCAGGTCTCCGAGCCCAGTTGGTGCGCTTCCGTCGACTACGACAAGGCCGCCAGCCAGGCCAACCGCGAAGCCCTGCTGGACAAGGCCGAAAGCGAAGGCTGGATTGTCTGCGCCGGCCATTTCCCGCCCGGTAAGCAGATCGGCCGCGTCGCCACTGAGGGCGGCAAGCGCGTCTGGCAGTCGCTTTAAGCGCGGCCTGTTTTAGTCCGCATTTGAACAGGGCGCACGGAAAAGCCGTGCGCCCTTGCTGGTGGTTAATCTGTCCGGAACCGGATTCGGGATGTTTATGTTTGATCCGCCGGACCGTGGACGGTTAGCAGCCGGTTAAACAGCTTGTCTTACCCCGGTTCCTTTGCTACAATCGCCGCGTTAAGCCCGACGCAATCAGGTAGGCAGGTTGTAGCTGATACGGCGGCTGACCGCCACGGTAGGCGCCGGTTCACGGCAAACCGCCAGGGCAATCCGAAAATGGCTTGAAATGTGACAGGAGGAGGAAGCATTATGCCATCGTTTTGGGAGAATCTAAGGTTCGGTGGTGACCGCGGATTTGACGATATGCACGGCTACCAGGGTCTGGACATGGTTGCCTATGTCAGCCATCCCGCCCCCAGCGAGGGCGTCAGCTGGCCGGCCGTCATCGTTATCCAGGAAATCTTCGGCGTTAACGAGCATATTCAGAAGGTTTGCGACCGGTTCGCCGCCAACGGTTACGTTGCCGTCGCCCCGGCCCTGTTCCACCGCGAGCATCCCAACCCCAAGCTCGGCTACAGCCCCGAGGATATGCAGGCCGGCATAAACTATATGTCCGCCATGAACGACGAGGAAATTGTAACCGACATCAACGAGACCCTGAACTACATTCTGGGCGGCGACAATCGCACTCCCTACAACCGCACCGCCGGCCAGAAGGTGGGCATCGTCGGCTACTGTGTCGGCGGCCGCATCACCTACCTGGCGGCCACCAGTTGCTCCCGCCTGGATGCCGCCGTGGCCTACTACCCCGGCCGGGTACTGGTTCCCTTCGGGGACGACAACCCCGCCCCCATAGACCTGACCGGCAACATCAAGATTCCCCTGATGGGCCAGTTCGGCGACCAGGACGGCAACCCGTCGCCGGCCGACGTGGAGACGATTGAGGCGAGGCTTGATGCCGCCGGCGTCAGCTACGACTTCAAGATGTACGAAGGCGCCGGCCACGGCTTCAACTGCGACGAACGCGACAGCTATCACGCCGCGTCTGCCGAAGACGCTTGGGCCCGCACCCTGTCCTTCTTCGCCCAGCACCTGAAGGGCTAGAGCTCAATAAACCCACAAGTATTCACTAATAGGTGAACAGGAAAGGCCCGGCTGCCAACCAGCCGGGCCTTTATGTTTGGGTTGCAGTCTCTCGGTCAGAAGGGCCGTGCCTGCGGCACCCGGCGGATTAGAACGCCATCCACCGGGTCCACCATCAGGTTGAAGATCTCAAGGGTAGTTGCCCCTACCAGGAATTGATTTTCACCGCCAAAAATGATCGGACAGTAGAATGGCGGGAATCCTTCTAACGTCAGGCATGCCATCCCATAACCATACTCGACCTCGCTGCCATCAGCCAAGCCATAGATGAACCTTTCTACTGGCTGAACACCAATCTGTGCCAGCAAGGATGCGGGAATCATGGAATGGATGGCGCCGGTATCCACGGTGGCTGAAACTGCGATGGGTTCGTCACTCGGCGAACCGGCTATACCCAGCGGCACATCAAATATTCCCAAACCCTGCCCCTTTTTGATGTTCTTCTTTCTCGGTACTGGCATCATGTCGATAGCCTATCATATCTCCATTACCGCCAGGCCAACTCCACCTCGGCGATAATTCCATACTTGTCGTACAACCGCTCCGCGATATTAATGCGAAACCCATCGTCCTCGGGAAAGGCGTTGCGGATGTGCACCCGCCAGACATCCTGGTCCATGTCGTTAATGTCCGGTACGGCATCATCGCAGCGCACCCCGGGGTCGTACTCGTAAATCAACTCCTCCGGCGGCCGCTCCAGGTACTCCGCAATAAAAATCTGCACCGTGTCAATTATCTCAACGGGAGTAGGCTGGGGCACGGGAAAACTCCTTTGCTCCGATGGTGGCTGGAGAGCTACATCTTCGGCAGGACTGTTTAGCCGAAAAACGGTGGCAACGGTTCCGCCGGCATCACTCCGGCCGGCTCTCCCCAGTTCTTCGCAGGGTTTCCTGATAGTCCTCTTCCAGGTTCAGCCAGATGTAAGCCCCAATTCCCAGGACCTTCTCCAGTTTGTCAGCCAGGTCAGGGGAAATTTCTCGAGCGCCGCGGTAAACCGCTTCAATATTCTCCTCGGATTCGCCGCAAAGGTCTGCCATTTCCTGCGCTGTAATGCCGCGAAATTCCGCCTCTTCCTGCAACCCTTCACCAGGGGGAATAGGCCAGTCGGAGTAGATTCGCTTTCCTTTAGTCGTCATAGTGATTGGTTACCTCATAGATGACGATTTGGTCTTCCCCGTTTCCTCTCCCCACAATGAGCCGGTAGCGCCCCGTCAATGTGATGGCAAATTTGCCGGCATATTCACCATGCAAAGGGTGCATTCTGAATGAGCTGAAGTTAAACAACTCTCGAAAAGATCGAGTCCGCAGGATTCGACCGACTCGGTCCGTGTAACTCCGGGCCACTATCGGGCCCCATTCGCGGGTAGCCTCCCGTCGACTGCTAAAGCACATTTCCAGCCGCCCCGTATTGAACTCCACCTCCATTGGTATCCCTTCGTGTTTCTTCGTTTCACTTCATGGAATCAGAAACCCCTAAACCCCGCTAACCCCAAAACTCTCCCGGAACCGGTACAGCGTCATCTCCGGTTCAATGGGCGCCACGGGCATGTACTCCGTCTCCTCAATCTTGGCCACGATGAACCACGGGCCGTCCTGCTCCAAAGCCTCGCAGAACACCGCCTCCAGATCCTCCAGGTTGTCCACCGTCGTGGTACGGGGGATACTGCAGCTCTGGGCCACCTGCTCCAGGTCGGTGCCGAAGGCCGTGTGGCTCGACTGGTGGCCCGTCTGGGCCCACTGCTCGTTGTCCCAAACCACCACCACCAGGTTCTTGGGCTGCTCCCGCCCGATGGTGGCAATGGTCCCCAGGTTCATCAGCAGGGAACCGTCCCCGTCCAGCGACACCACCTTCTCGTCGGTGGACACGGCCATGCCCAGGGCGATGGACGAACACAGCCCCATGTTTCCGTAGGTATAGAAATTCCGGTCCCGGTGCCCCGCGTGCCACAACTCGTCGGTGGTGGGGCCCAGGTTGCTTACGATGGGAAGGTTGCCGATGTGGCGCAGCAGCATTTGGGTAGCTTCGAACCTAAGCAAGTTTGCCTCCGTGCAGCAGTTGGGTCATGCAGATGGCGACGGGCTGGCGGTTGGCGTGGCACAGCTTCAGCGCCCCATCCACTATCTTCTCCATGTTGTACTCGTCTTCCAGGGTGAAGTGTACCAGCCCGAAAGTGTCCAGAATGGGACGGGTGGCCCGGCCCATGGGCACCTGGGCAATGTTGAACTCCCCTGGCCCGCCCCGCAGGTTCAGGAAGATGGGAATGGGCGTGCGGGCCGGTATGCACAGGCTGGCGATGGCATTGATGCTGTTGCCGAACCCGCTGGACTGCATGAACACCGCCGAGTTGCGCCCCGTTGCGTAGCCACCCACCGCCACGCCGATGGCCTCCTCCTCCCTCGTCGCCGACACCAGGTGGAAATAGGGGTCTTCGTCTATCAGGGTGGTAACCCGGTCAATGGAAATGTCGGGCACGTATGCCACCAGGGATGTGTCCCACTTCTTCAGTGAGTCCACGATAATATCGTTCCACGCCATAGCTCTTTCGTGTCTCCAGGCCCCAAATTTGTACCTGAAAAGGGCATTGCTAAATTATCAGCAATGGTAGGGAAAGTCAAAAGCGGTGGCAAACATGGATGGACAGGATGCCCAGGATGATGGACGAGGAAATCCGAAAAAATCCTGTACATCCATGTTAATATCTGGTGCAGCCTTAGCCCTTGAGAGGTGCCGCCTTGCAGATAGACCCCAACACCTTTGAGCACAACTTCTACCGCGTCCTTACCGGCGTGGTCGTCCCCCGCCCCATCGCCTTTGTCTCCACCATTTCCACCGACGGCATAGTCAACCTGGCCCCTTATTCCTTCTTCAATGCCGTCGCCTCCGACCCGCCCACCATCGTCTTCTCCTCCTCCCGCCGCGCCGGGAGCAAGGCAAAGGACACCCTGACCAACGTCGAAGAAACGGGCGAGTTCGTCGTCAACGTGGTGGTGGACGACATTGCCGAGGCCATGAACAAAACGGCTGCCGAATTCCCCGTTGAAGTCAACGAGTTCGATATTGCCGGCTTGACCGAGGCCCCATCCGTGAAGGTAAAGGCGCCCCGGGTGGCCGAGTCCCCGGTCAACATGGAGTGTCGCTTGAAGCAGGTGGTGGACCTGGGCAGGGACCCTGCAACGGGCCACGGCCTCGTCATCGGCGAGGTTATCTACATGCACATACGCGATGACCTGATTAACGGCCACCGCATCAACCACCAATTGCTGAAGCCCACGGGCCGCCTGGCCGGCAGCATGTACTGTCACACCGACGACGTCTTCGAGATGGTGCGTCCCGTCTACGAGGAACAGGAACAGAGGGTATAGCTAAAGTTCGGGAGAGGTAAACCAGGACAAGAAGAGAAGGTCAGTAGAAACTCCGGCCGCCCGGCTCCTGGGGTTTCTCCTGGTCTTCCGGCTCCGCCTCTGCCGCAGGCTCAACGTCCTCCGGGAACTCGGACACCTCCGCCACCGGTTCTTCCTCCGGCGAAGCCTGTGCCTCTCCGCTTTCTTCCGGGAGAGAGTCCTCGGGCACGACGTCTTCGGCCGGCGCGGCTGCGGGTTCTGTGTCAGCCTCGGCGTCAACCATTTCCACGGGTTCCCCTTCAACCACCGTTACGGGTTCCCCTTCAACCACCGTTAGAGGGTGCCGCCCAGACAACTCGTAGGAAATATCCTCATCGGGGTGGGCCGCACGGTAGGCGTTCAGGGCCGTTTCAAGCTGGTCATAGAAGGTCTCCGGGTCTCTTACCCTGATGGACTGGCGGCGGCCCCTTATGGGTCGGATACGTAGCTGGTCAATAGACACC
This sequence comes from Dehalococcoidia bacterium, assembly GCA_964291565.2. Classification (GTDB taxonomy): domain Bacteria; phylum Chloroflexota; class Dehalococcoidia; order Lucifugimonadales; family UBA3495; genus Bin22. The sequence goes on along the minus strand of OZ219949.1, from coordinate 1,324,845 downwards.
GGCGACCCCATTTCCACTACGGCGATGTTGCTGAAGTGGATGGTCTTCACCCGGGGCTTGCCGTAGGCCACGCACACCGCATCGTTATAGACAAAGTACTCTTTGGGCGTAAACAGCCAGGTATAGGCCGTAACCGCCAGGCCCAGGACGATTATCATTTCAGGGTTGCCCGGCGGCGGCAGAATACCTATGAACCCCGCCACCCCCCAGCCTGCTATGCCCAGGGCCAGCACCAGGGTAAGGTTGAACGGCACCCGGTCTTTGGCTGCATACAGGGGCTGGTTCTGCGATTGCTCCATTTTCCTTTTCCCTTGCCCCGGACACAATGTAAAGCCGCCACCCCAGTCAACGGGCAGCGGATTCCGAAGCTGCACCATTATATACCATCGTGCCCGGCCCTTCTACCGGCCCTTTACCTGCGATAGCGTTCCAGTTTAGTTGGTGTGGACTCGTAGGGGCGGGTTTCAAACCCGCCCTGGCAGCTCGTTGAAATCTCTCAAGAACGAAAAACCACCTGAATTGGAACGCTGCCTTCTCTACCTGTACCTGCTCAGGGTTATCGCCTTTGAAGAATCCTTTAAGCACAGGGCCGCACATCACCCAGCGTATCTCTGCGAAACTCTTCGCTTCCTCTGCGTCTCTGCGGTTAATGGCATCACTGCAACCTCGTTTCCCTGCCCGAGCCAACAGTCGCCCCACCCTCAATTCTCCTCCTGCTAAAATTACCCCACGTAAACCCCACTTCTCACCGGAGGCCACTCCACGCTTGGCCCTGCTCTCACGTCTCATCCTTTCAAATTTCCGCAACTTTCCAGCGCTGGACGTGGCCCTGCCCCCCGGGGTGGTGGTGCTGTGCGGGGCCAACGCCCAGGGCAAGACCTCCCTCCTGGAAGCGGTGTACCTCCTGGCCATTGCCCGGTCCTTCCGCGCCGAGAACGAACGCGAGGTGGTCAACTTCGCCGCCGCCCGTGATGGACAGCAGGCGCTGGTCGGCGGCCACCTGGAGCGGGACGACCAACGCATCCAGGTGTTTGTTGGCTATACCTGCGCCGCTCCCGCTGCCGGTGGTCGGGCTGCCGGCAGCCCGGCAGGCCTCAACTACTCCGTCCGCAAGGAAATCCGGGTTAACCGTGTCCGGCGCACCGCCGCCGACCTGGTGGGAACGGTGGGCGCCGTCCTCTTCAATGCCGATGACATCCAGCTTGTCCAGGGCCCCCCCGCGGGCCGCCGCCGCTACCTGGACATCCTCATTTCCCAGGGCGACCCCCTCTACCTCAAGGCCCTCCAGCGCTACACCCAGGTGGTGCGCCAGCGGAACCGGTTGCTGCGCCTGCTGCGCGAGGGCCGGGCCGAAGGTACCGAGCTGGAGTTCTGGGACGACCGCCTGGTCAGCGAGGGCGCGTGGTTAAGCTGGCAGCGTACCCAGGCATTAAATTTGCTGGCCCTGTTGTGCGCCGACCACCACCGGAACCTCAGCAGCCCCGGCGAACTGCTGACCCTGGAACACCTGCCCAGCGTACCCGTCGGCCAGGACCTGGAGGCCACGGCCGGCCACTTTCGCCAGGCCCTTGCCCGACAGCAGGCCCGGGAACTGGCCACCGGCAGCACCGCCGTCGGGCCTCACCGCGACGACTTCAAGCTGCTGGTGGACGGTGTGGATATGGGCACCTTCGCTTCCCGGGGTCAGGCCCGGACCATCGCCCTCACCCTGCGCCTTGCCGAGGCTTCCTACTTGTCCCAGGTGCGCCAGGACGAACCCGTGGTCCTGCTGGACGACGTCCTGTCCGAAATGGACGAAGACCGCCGCCGCCGGGTGCTGGAAAAAGTCGCCGGCTACGGCCAGTCCCTCATAACCACCACCGACCTCGACCTGGTACGCCCCTGCTTTGGCAGCAACGCCACCTACCTGCGCGTAGCCGGAGGCACTGTTACCCCCTTGGTATAATGCCTTGCAGCCGCGTAAACCCTCACCCCGTCCCTCTCAATGGCCAGGGCCTGACCGATGCCTTGCCCGTAGAGGCCAGGGGCCCACTGCAATGCAATCGCATCCGGCGCTTCCCTGTCCGCCTAAGCTCCAGGCCTTGTCGCCCTGAAACCGCTCCACAGGCTCAAAACGACAGTTCATTTAGCGATGCCCCAGCGGCGCACCGACCATCTCTGCGAAACTCCGCGTCCTCAGCGTCTCTGCGGTTAAAGGCGCCCCTGAAATGCGATACCCCTGCCCCGGAATCCCTTCCCCCTTGGCGGGAACCTGAGGACCGGGGTGGCCGGCCAGGACTAGGAACCTCCCCAATGCCCTGACATTTCCCCCTTGCCATCCCGCATAACCCATCCCCACTATAAGAATACAAGCTCGTTTCCCCGGGGCAGCCCTGCGGCATAGCCCCCGCTCATCCTGAGCCCGTCGAAGGATCATACTGAGCTTGTCGAAGGATCGTCCTGACCCCGTCCAGGGACCTGCCCCTTGGTGGACAAAACAGCAAAAGGAGCCAACCATGAGGACCCTCAGCGAAATCAAAAGAGAAATCCGCGCCCTCCAGCGCAAGTACCACCGGGAACTTACCATCTACCGAATGCGCCGGGTCACCGAACGGGTCCAGCACGACTACGCCCGCGCCGTCGCCGACCGGCAGGAGCCCCCTAATCCCCTGGAGATCATCCGCCGCATCGCCGACCAGGGCTTCCGGCTCACCACCTGGATTCGCCTGCACAACTACCTGGACAAGGTCAGGGAAGCGGGAGAGGTACCCGAAGCCCGCCGCATGGTACAGGACCTGCTGCCCTGGGTCTGGGAGAGCAAGTACGACAATCTGCTGACGCGGGAACTGCCTCCCCTGGAACCCAAGCCCAACTTGTCCCTGCTCTGGGCTCGCTGGTTCGCCACCACGTAAGGAGCAAATCCATCTTAGGGGGCAACCCGTCCGGGGCAATCCGTCATCCCTGACTTGATCCATGGTAGGGGGCAACCCGTCATTCCGGACTTGATCCGGAATCCAGGGTGGGGGCGAGAGGGGCGAGGCCCCCCAAGTGGCCCAAAACGGCCCAAAACGGCCCAAAGTGGCCCGGGAAAATCGAGAACTCAGATAGGACATCCAGCGGTTCCGGGCCACAATTCGGCCCGTTTCACCGCTGCCAGCCCCCGCTCCCAAATACGAAACGGCCCAAAACGGCCCAAAATGGCGCGGAAATCAAAAAAATACCCCGTCCGGGAAAACTCCCGCCCCGCCGTGGAGATACTCCTCCCTTCTTGAGGGGGAACTCCCATGCGGGAAGTCAGCTACCCCGGTGATATAATTTTTCCAGGCAAGAACGCCCTGCCTCCCCAACCTGTTCTTACCGCCGGGGCTTTCCGTAGGGGCGCGTAAAGCGGAGAAAATCAATGCACATCCTGGAACCCTGGCTGAATGAACTGGGCCTGGCCTCTCAACTATGGCATCCGGCCACGTCCATTTCCATTTTCATAGCGTCGGCGGTATTGGCCTTCCTTTTTCACAAGGTCATCTATCCCCTGGTCTTGCGGCTCACCAATTTCACGCAAACCAACCTGGATGTTGGCCTGGTACGCGCTTTCCGCTACCCGCTAACCCTGGGCATCCTTGTTGGCGGTCTCTATTTCTCCCTGGTTATTCCCTTCCAATATCCACCCGCAGCCAGAAACTTGATCGACAGCGCCGGTGGCGTTATCGCCATGGCGCTGGCTATCCTGGCGGCTTCCGGCGTGGTGTCCGCTATCTTCAGCTGGTACGACGAAGAAATTTCGCCTCATACTCCGTCCACCCTGGACGACCGCATCATGCCCATGCTCCGGCGCATTGCCACTGGCCTGGTCTACGCCCTGGGCGGTCTGCTGGTGCTGGACCTGTTGAATGTCAACATCAGCCCCATCCTGGCCAGCCTGGGCCTGGGCGGTCTGGCCGTGGCCCTGGCCCTCCAGCCCACCCTTGCCAATCTCTTCGCCGGCACCTACGTCATGACCGAGGGAGTAGTGCATCCCGGCGACTATATCGAACTGGAGAACGGCGTGGCCGGCTACGTCATCGACGTGGGCTGGCGCAGCACCCGTCTCCGCACCTGGACCAACAACCTGGTGGTGGTGCCCAATTCCCGTTTCGCCGAGACCATCATCACCAACTACCAGGGCCCCATTCCCGCCGTCAACATCTATCTCACCTGCGGCGTCAGCTACGACAGTGACCTGGCCCTGGTGGAGCGCGTATGCCAGGAGGAGATGGACACCCTTCTGGAATCCGACCCCCGCGCCGTCCGGGAATACGGCGCCTACTTTGCCTACGAGTCCTTCGACGACTCCAACATCACGTTCTACCTCTTCATCCAGGCCCGCGACCGTATTGCCAGTTTCGAGGTCCAGTCCGAACTGATCCGCATGGTCCACCAGCGCTTCCGGGAAGAGGGCATCGTCATCAACTACCCCATGCGCACCATCAACTTTGTCGACGCCAACAGTACCGGGCCCGGTCCACTGCCCGGAATTGCCGTGGACCGGCGCCGGGCTGGTGACGCTGCCTTGGGGAGACAGGCGAGTTCCCACGGTCAGGCCCGCCCCGGCCAGGAAGCGCCAGCCTCCAACGTGGCCCACGGTGACGGCCCCGACGGCCCGGATGCGCCCGGCCCGGATGCGCCCGGCCCGGGTGTCAGGTAACCGGAACCCTTGGCGGCAATGGCCTGTCCCGTTGGCGGAAAACAGTTCTGACTGGCCTTTAGTGACTGAATTCGTAACAAATTGGGGCTTGCACGAATTGGGTGTCCGATTGTTGCCTCCAATAGTTGACAATTAACGGGAGAAGGATTATCTTTCCTGAACAACCATATAGTTGCCTACCTGTGAGCAAATTATTAGGAGGAGATGTATGCTTAAGATCGGGCACGAGGTAGTCCGTCCGGGCAGGAACCTGGGCGAATCCGAAGTAACCATTCCCATCCCCGAAGAGTTGGAGACCACTCCCGGCATTCCCATGACCCAGCGCGAAGTTGACTGGTATGCCCGCGAGTATCCGCTGGAATCCATCAACATCACCGAGCGCGCTTCCCGCGACTGGGCCAACTCCCTCCGCGACCAGCACGCCGAAATGCGCGAGATCCGCAAGGAGCACGAAAAGCTCAACCGGCCCCTGATCATGGCCTGCCGCATGACCGGCGACCTGGAGCCCACCGCCGAACCCACCGGCGAGGACATCAGCGAAGCGATCAAGACCAAGGCCCGGGAACTGGGCTTCGTCGAAGTCGGTATCACCGCCTTTGACCACCGCTACACCTTCCAGAGCAAGAAGGGCAGCACGGTCTATTATCCCCATTTCGTGGCCCTTGCTTACGAGCAGGACTTCGAACCCACCCAGACCATCCCCAGCGTTGACGCCGAGATCGTGCACTCCAGCACCTACCGGACCGAAGGCGCCGCGGCTCTGGAACTGGGCAACTTCATCCGCAGCCTGGGCTATCACGCACAGGTAATGGGCTCTGGCGACTCCGCCGGCCCGTACATCCCCATGCACGTCGCCGCCGGTACCGGCCAGCTGGGCGCTTGCGGCTACCTGCTCACCCCCCACGTCGGTTCCCGCTGCCGCCTGGTCGGCCTGACCACCGACGCCAACGTCACCTATGACAAGCCCGTGGACTACGGCATCCACGCCTTCTGCCAGGTGTGCCAGGTCTGCGTGAACCGCTGCCCCGGCCGCGCCCTGATGCGCGACAAGATCTGGTGGCGGGGAATTGAGAAGAACAAGCTCTACTTCAAGCGCTGCCGCCCCGTCATGGCCCGCTACCTGGGCTGCGGCATCTGCATGAAGGTCTGCCCCATCCAGAAGTACGGCCTGAAGAACGTCATGGACCACTATGCCGAGACCGGTCAGGTACTGGGCAAGGGCACCCACGACCTCGAAGGTTACACCCTGGAAGGCAAGGGCTACTTCGGCCCCGGCGAAATGCCCGTCTTCGACGCCAACTTCTTCGATATGCCTCACGGCGGCACCGACGAGCACGCCTTCGAGAACTTCAAGAAGCAGGCTCTGGCCACCGGCGGCGATGTCAGCGACGATATGCTGGCTGAGCTGAGGGACGGCATTCTCAAGTCCATCTTCCAGGCCACCGACAACGTCGGCATGATGGACGAGGACGCTGACTACATCTAGTCCCGCCCTCCGGGCCATCCCGGATCCGGTAAGAACGAAGGCCAGCATCTTCAAGGTGCTGGCCTTCACTCTTCTTGCTATGTAAGCAGCCTTCGCTACGTAAGCAGCGATTGTTCGGTGCTATCCCGCAGGGCTCCCCGCGATGCCTACAGTCTAATCGTACCCCCGGTCCGGGAACCGGTATCCGTAGAAGTTGCCCCCGTCCCGGTCGTTCTCCACGAACACGAAGATGGGAGTGTCCTCCCCCCGGCTCCACCTGGCAGTGCCGGCGCACTCCACCTTGGTGGAGGTGCTGATAAAGACCCGCAGGTTGTATACCTTCAGGATAGCAATGTCCTGCTGCCGGCTCAGTTCCATGCTCAACTCGGCAACCGGCTCGCAGTTGGCGCTCCCCAGCACATGGGTCCGCAGTATCTGGTCCGCCCTCCGTCCCGAGTCCAGCTCGGCGTAGGTATCGACGGCTGGCCGAGTCGACACGGCCGAAGCCGTTGGCGTCGGCACAGCCTGCTGGGTCGTCGCCAGGGGAGTCAACACAACGCCCGGCGTTGGCGTGGGGTAAGGCGTATACGTCGGCTGGGGCGTTGCCGTGGCCGCCTGCGTTGGTGTGGGATAGGGCGTGTACGTGGGGTAAGGTGTGGCGGTGGGATAGGGCGAAGCCGTCGGCACGGGCGTGGTGGTCGGGTAAGGCGTTGAAGTGGGGTAGGCCGTGGCCGTCGGGAAGGGAGTATGGGTCGGCCAGGCCGTGGCCGTGGGCGCTGCTGCCAGTTGATTGGTAACCTCCGCCTGCACCGTGGCCTGTACATCGGGTCCCGCCGTGTCTTCGGGCTCTGTTGCGCATGCCACCGTCAGCAGCAGCAACAAGGGCACCATGAATCGCATTGCCTGGATAACTGACTTCTTATTAAGTGCCATAGTCTGAGTATTCCCCCAGCATTATGTAATCAACTGTAGACTATAGCAGACCGGCCCTGATCTTACCCTGAACGCCCATACCTCTTTTGCGCAGTTTGGCCCGTCGAAGGCCGGGGAACCCGCAGCGTCGGTACCGTCAACGGCCTGCCCCATCCTTGACCCACGCCCTGCCTGCAGGTAGGATTGTGCTACCAATCAGGCAAGCTGGGAGGCTACGTAAACATGCCCGCAAACTACACTGAGGAATTTGTCGAGGTAGGCGGCACAAAGGTGCAGCTCCGCAAGGGCGGCTCCGGCGATCCCCTGCTGGTGTTGCATGGCGCTGGCGGCAGCGGCGGCTGGCTCCGCTACCTCGACGCCCTGGCAGAACGCTTCACCGTGTACCTGCCTTCCCATCCCGGGTTCGACGAATCGGAGCGGCCCGAGTGGATGGAGACCATGCACGACATGGCCTGTTTCTACAACTGGTTCGTGGAGAGTCAGGGCATCCAGGGGTGCCGCGCCATGGGCTTCTCCATGGGCGGCTGGCTGGCATCCGAAATGGTGGCCGCCGCCGGTCCTGTCTTCAGCAAGCTCATGCTGGTGGGGTCTGTCGGCATCAAGCCCAACGAAGGTGAGATTGCCGACGTCTTTATCATCACCCCCGCCCAGGTAATCGACCTGCTGTTCCACGACCCGTCTCAGGCGCCCGAATACGACCAGGTCTTCGGCCAGGCCCCCGCTCCGGAGCAATTGGCCATCCTGGAGCGGAACCGGGAGATGGCAGTACGCATCTGCTGGAAGCCCTACATGCACGACATGAGCCTGGCGAACCGGCTGGCCCGGGTGAACATCCCCACCCGCATCGTGTGGGGCCGCAACGACAAGCTGGCCCCGGTGGAGTGCGGCCACCTGTTCCGGCAGGCCATTCCCGGCTCCGACCTGGTAATCATCGACAACTGCGGCCACCTGCCCCAGATGGAACAGACCGACGAGTTCCTGCAGGCGGCCACGTCGTTCCTGTAAGCCGTCAATCAAATTCACATGGATGGACCGGATATGCAGGATTTGATGGATTGGGGGCCAAGTAACGTGTGGCCCGGTCAACACCATCCTGTTGATCCTGTCCATCCATGTTTCACATAGGAGGATAGCCTTGCTGCCACGATTCCGCGTAGACCTGGAAGAAGCCATTTCCGTTTCCGGCGACGACCTGAAGGGTACCGTCGCCTCTATCTTTGAGAAAATGGGTGTGCCAACCGAGGACGCCGAGGTGGGCGCCGACGTGCTGGTGCTGGCCGACTTGCGGGGCGTGGACAGCCACGGCGTTTCCAACATGCTCCGCAGCTACCTGGGCGGCTACCAGCGGGGCGAAATCAACCCCCGCCCCAACATCAGCATTGTCCGCGAAACCGCCGCCACCGCCAGCGTTGACTCGGATCGGGGTCTGGGTACTATCGTAACCCCCAAGGCAATGGACATCGCCATCCAAAAGGCGAAGGAGGTTGGCGTGGGAATGGTTACCATCGGCAACTCCCGACACCTGGGCATGGCCTCCTACCACGCCATGCTGGCCCTGGAACACGATATGATCGGCGTCTGCATGACCAGCGCCCCCCCGCGCATGGTGCCCACCTTTGGGGCCGAACCGCGCTTGGGCACCAACCCCATCGCGGTGGCCGTCCCCGCCCGCAACGAGCCGCCCTTCGTCTTCGACGCCGCCACCAGTTCCGTGGCCCAGAACAAGATTGAGATTGCCCGCCGCCTGGGCGCAGACCTGGAACCGGGTTGGCTGGCCGCCGATGACGGCACTCCTATCATGGAAGAAGTGCCCGTTCCCGAGACCTACCACCTGCTGCCCGTGGGAGCTACCCGGGAACTGGGATCTCACAAGGGTTACGGCCTGGCCTGCGTGGTGGACATCCTCGCCGGGGTGCTCACCGGCTTTGGCTACGGCGCCGTGCCCGGCCGCCCCAACTTCGGTCACTACGTCGCCGCCTATAACGTGGCCGGTTTTGACGACCCCGACCACTTCAAGGATGAGATGGACGGGTGGCTCCAGATGATGAAGAGCACCAAGCCGGCCCCCGGTCACGACCGTGTGCTGGTAGCCGGCCAGCCCGAGGCCGAAATGGAAGCCGTCCGCCGCAAGGAGGGCATCCCCCTGCACCCCGACGTGGTTCAATTCATCAGGGACACCTGCGCGGAACTTTCGGTGCGCTGCGTGTTTTAGGGAAGATCCAACCAAGCTCCTTCTTCCTTGACGGGGGAAGGTTAGGGCGGGGGTGAAGGCATCTGCCCAAGCTATTCTAACGCCTTATCTCATCAAAAAGAGCCGCCGCACCTGCCTCAGTTAGACAAACGACGCAACAGGATTGACCATGAAAGCAGTCTGGTTTGAACGGAACGGCCCCGCGGAAGTGATGCAGGTGGGCGAGATGCCCGAGCCCGAACCGGGCCCCGGCGAGGTACGGATACGAGTGATAACGTCGGGCGTGAACCCGTCGGACTGGAAGCGGCGCCTGGGAACCACCGCGCCCATGGCCTTTCCCCGGGTCATCCCCCACCAGGACGGTTCCGGCGTCATTGACCGCGTGGGTGAAGGTGTGCCAGCGTCACGGGTGGGGGAGCGGGTCTGGCTGTTTGAGTCCCAGTTCGGGCGGCCCTTCGGCACGGCGGCGGACTACACGGTACAGCCTTCGGGCCATGCCGTCCGGATGCCCGATTCCATTACCCACGAGCAGGGGGCCTGCCTGGGCGTGCCGGCAATGACGGCCCATCGCTGCCTGTTCGCCGACGGTCCAGTGGAGGGCATGGTCGTCCTGGTGCCGGGCGGCGCGGGGGCCGTGGGCAACTACGCCATCCAGGAGGCCAAGCTGGCCGGGGCGACGGTCATCAGCACCGTCAGTTCCGATCACAAAGGCGAAATCGCCGTTGCCGCCGGGGCAGACCACATCATCAACTACCGCACCGTGGACGTTGCGGCCCGCATCATGGATCTTACCGGTGGCGAGGGCGTGGACCGCATCGTAGAGGTGGACTTCGCCGGCAACTTTCCCGTCACCAGCCGGGTCCTGAAAACCAATGGCGTGGTGGCCATTTACTCGTGGGGCGTAATTCAGCAGCCGCCGGTGCCCCTGCAGTTCCGCCGCAGCAACACCGTGGTGCGCAACGTGCTGGTGTATGAAATGCCGGAGCCGGCCAAGGAGGCCGCTATCGCCGATATTACCGATTGGCTGGAGGCAGGTGCCCTTACTCACCTCATCGGCCCCCACTTCCCCCTGGAAGACACCGTGGCCGCCCACCTGGCCGTGGAGGGCGGCGCCATCGGGAACGTCATCGTGGACGTGGGGGAGGGGTAGGGGGGCGCCGGCCTTGCAAATACCTTCGGGGGAGGCTGACGCCAGCTTCCGCTCTATCCAACCTTTTAACCCCGGTCTATAATCTATAGAGGTAAGCTTTAACCCGCCGACCCCAGCCTGCCATATTGGGGTGCCGCCATGTCGCGTTTCCTGTTTCCGATTCTGATGATGCTTTTGCCCCGGTTCCTGCCCAACATCATCAAGTACGTTGTGCTGATCTGGCGGCTCACCGCAGACCGGCGGGTCAACATCATCCTGCGTTCGCTGGTGCCCCTGGCCCTGGTCTACTTCATCTGGCCCTTCGACCTGATCAAGGACAACATCCCCCTCGTCGGCCGGGTGGACGACATCATAATCCTGGGGATGGCCATCCTTTTCCTGGTAAAGCTGGCGCCTCCCCACGTGGTGGACGAGCACCTGGGCCGGGCCGCCCCCACCGACCGGCCGGAGGACAAGGACCCGTCCCAGGTGGTGGACGGCAAGGCCCGCTTCCTTGACGACGAGTAGGCGCGGCGGACCGTCTATGCCGGCTGGTTTCGCCGACGGGACAGGCGCCGGCTCAGAAGCCCGCCCGTCTAGCAGCACGACCGCCCTGCAGGACACGGGCATTTCCCTCTATGTCCACGTGCCCTTCTGCCAGACCAAGTGTCCCTACTGCGACTTCAACACCTACCAGGGAATTGAGGGGCTGATGTCGCCCTACCTGAATGCCCTGCTGGCCGAGATAACTGCCTGGGGGCGGGCCTTGGGACACCCGCCGGTCAACACCATCTTCTTCGGCGGCGGGACTCCATCCTACCTGCCCGACGGCGCGCTGGGCCGGATCATTGCCACCGCCGGTCAGGCCTTTTCCATCCGCGGAGTCGCCGAAATAACCGCCGAGGCCAACCCGGGCGACCTGACCCCCGGCCGGGCCGCCAGCCTGCTGTCCCAGGGCCTTAACCGCTTGAGCATTGGGGTTCAGTCGCTGGACAACGACCTGCTGAACCTGTTGGGCCGCCGCCACGATGCCGACCAGGCCATGGCCGCCTTCCGCACCGTGCGCGACGCCGGGTTCGACAATGTCAACCTGGACCTTATCTACGGCCTTCCCCGCCAGACCCTGTCCCAGTGGCAGGATACCCTGGACAGGCTGGCCGCCCTGGAACCGGCCCACATCTCTCTGTACTGCCTGACCGTAGAGGAGGGGACGCCCCTGCACCGCTGGGTGGAACGCGGAGAGGTCCCGCATCCGGACCCCGACCTGGCGGCCGATATGTACCAGCATTCCCGCGAACTACTGGTCGGCATGGGCTACGACCATTACGAGATATCCAACTGGTCGAAGCCGGGGCTGGCGTCGCGGCATAACCTGGCCTACTGGCGCAACCTGCCCTACCTGGGCGTGGGGCCCGGCGCCCATTCCTCCCTGGGCGGATATCGCTTCTGGGATTTGGACTCTCCCCGGGGTTACATTGAAGCGGTTCAGCGGTGGGCCGCAGAGGAGACTGCTCTCCCGGATGGGATAACGGGGGACTGGTTGGACACTGTGGGTCCGGTAGGCGGCCATGAGCAGATTAACGACGACCTGGCGGCGGCGGAGACCATGTTCCTGGGTCTGCGCCTGCTGGACGGGCTGGACTTGGCCGAGGCTTCAGTCCAGGCAGGCGTTGACCTGGCTGACCGATACCGACGTCAACTGGATGAACTGGTTGAGTTGGGGCTGCTGATACGAGATGACGCCGTCTACCGGCTGCACCCCTCAGCATACCTGATAGCCAACCAGGTATTTGAGCGTTTCCTGGACTGACGCCGGCAACTCACGCCTGTTAGCCTTCGATTTGCCTCAACCGGGCCCTTGTCCCTGAAATCCTCCTTCCTTCAACTTGCCAATGCTTTACATAAGCTATAGCCTATATGGGTGGCCCCTTCGCGTGGGTCCCGAATAACTTCCTGGAGTGTAGCCCGCCTTGGAATACATAAGTGTCACCGCCCACCGACTATCCCGATCCTCGCCACTGAAGGCAGTACTTTTTCTTCCTCTTATCCTGATAGCCGCGTTCATTATGGCAGCCTGCCAGGCCCAGCCCACCCCAGCGCCGGCAAGTACGTCGACCCCCGTCCCGCCGCCCACTCCGAACATCCAGGCCACCATTGACGCGGCGGTTGCAGCGGCCATCAACGTCCAGGGTTCACAGCCAACGGATGCACCCGCCGAAGAGCCTACTGAGGAACCAACGGAAGAACCTACCGAGGAACCCATGGAGGAGCCAACGGAGCAACCCACGGCCGCTCCCGAGCCTAACTATACGCCACAACCGACAGCTACGCCTCAGCCTACGCCCACACCGGCGCCTACGGCCACGCCGCAACCGACTGCCACGCCGGTACCTCAGCCCACGGCCACGCCCCGGCCCGCAGCAACGCCTACCCCGCGGCCGCCCACGCCCACACCCACGCCGGAAGTGGTAACTATTACGAAGATTGACAGCAACGGCGCCCATACCTGCGTCCTGTTCTCCGATGGCTCAGTTGACTGCTGGGGCAGCGATGTTAACTCCCAGCTGAGCGTGCCGCTGGGCGTCACCTTCTCGGACATCAGCGCGGGAAGCTCCTTTACCTGCGGCATCCAGGCCGACACCGAACGTGCCGGGGCCGCTTTCTGCTGGGGCAAGGACCTGCTGGGTACCTTCCAGGTTGACCGGAGCCTGAGACTGAAGGCCATTGATGCCGGCGGTCAGCACATTTGCGGAATCCAGCTGGACGACACCATCGTGTGCTGGGGAAACAACGACCACCATCAGACGGAGGCGCCCCTGGTGCAGACCTTCATTGACGTGACTGCCGGAGGGGACTTTTCCTGCGGCTTGAGGGCCGACGGAACGGTCCTTTGCTGGGGCGCCAACAACTATCAGCAGACGGAGGTTCCGGAAGGAGAACGGTTCCTCAGCATAGACTCGGGAGACCGTCATACCTGTGGGCTGCAGGAACTGGGAAAGGTACTTTGCTGGGGCAGCGGCCTAGCCGGGCAGACAGAACCGCCCGACGTGGAGGGCTTCCTCGACATTGGCGCCGGCAAGGAATTCACCTGCGGCGTCCAGGGCGACGGCACCGTAGCCTGTTGGGGCCGGGGCTCCCAGCGGGATCTGGAACCGCCCGACAGGAGGGGATTTGAGATCATCAGCGGCGGTGACCAGCATACCTGCGCCGTGCGGCACGACGGTGTGGTAGTCTGCTGGGGTGGCAACAGGTACCTGGGAGCTACCAATCCGCCGGATTACCTGGAAGCTCCGCGCTACTAGGCAGCCACAATGAGGTTGCCGGGCTGCATCTTTGGTTGAAGTAGGCAGGGGCGGGTCTGAAACCCGCCCCTGGCGCATTGGGGGGTGCTATTGGATTGGGAATTATATACTCAATTAGCCATCCTTTGGCTCTGAAGTTAAGATGGAAAGCCTTTTTGTAGGGTTGCTTCTTCTGACCTGGCTCGCTTACAACTGCCAGTTTTACGTTCGTATGTCCCGCAGGCTACCAGGAGTGGATAAGAAAGTCTTGATTACAACTGGCGTAGCCTTGGTAACCTTTGGATTGCTTTACGTAGTATCCGGGGCAGTTTTAATGGCGTGGACTTGGGGAGGCCCGGTAAAGGAAGATTATGCCTTCTTGGTTGTGTTCGGGACGGCGTGGGCAGCGGTAGGGGCAGTGTACATCGTGATGGATTTCCTGCTGCTGCGATGGGTTGGCTCCAAGGCGTAGGATGAGAGGTTAGCCCGGGGGACAAGATTTGCAGCAACCCGACGAGATTACCTCAAAAACCTGTTTCCATGACCTTGGGTAATCAAGTATATAATTCCCATTGGATTCGATGACACGGGAAACAGGACGTTAACGCCGAACGCTTCAAAGAGAACCGGCGGGCAATGCAAAGATGCCCGCCGGTTACCTGTTCCAGTATCCGGGATTCTAATGCCTTGAAGCCTTCTCCGCGGCTGCCGCGGCCTTTTGCCGGCGTCGCTCCAGGGTGCGGCGGATGTAGTCGGCGGCGTCGGGGGTCTTGCAGCCCGTCTCCCCGTGGTCCACTTCCACCTTGCCGATGCGGGTGGCGGCGGCCAGCGCCTGTTCTTCAAGGGTCTCGTTACGTATCCCAATGGCAATCAACGCCGAATTCATCGCATCCTTAACCCGATTCTTCCTCGTGTGTATTTCGTTCTCGATCGTCTCCAGGTGGTAATTAAAATAGGTGTCTGGCAGGTCCTGGTTCTTCATGGCAAGGTGGGCTATCAGGTGCCAGCCGGCCCGGCCCGGCCATTCCTCGTTCGAACCAATCCATTCCTCGCCCTTAACTTGGGCCAGGCCAGTCTTGCCCGCGAAACCGGAGAATGCGTCGGTTATGACGTAACTGTCCAGGTCAGCAAGCCACTTATCCAACAGCGATTCATCTGCCCCGGACGGGTTGGCTACCATGGTAGCCAATACCCGGGCGTCGTGATTGCCCGTGCCCCACAGTTCCAGGGCCAGTGAGTGGTCCTTCCGCACTGCCTTGGCCAGTTTGTTCAGGTTGGCGTAGCTGACTCCGAACATGTTCTCACGGACGCCGTGGCGCGCGTATATTTTCCGGTTCTGGGCGGTGCCCATTTCTTGCAGTTGTTTTATCGCTTCCTGGACATCCATTGGAAACCTCCCTGCCTGAGTGACAAGCAACAAAAATGGGACCCCTTGCGGGGCCCCATCAAGCAATTCTTTCAAACTACTACTTAAAACTTCTCGCTACATCAATCTAAAAAAATAATAAAGCAAAAAACCGGAGAAATCAACGTCCGTAAACTCCCTTTTCAGGAGGAGAATGATTCTCGCTGGCCGATCTCGTTTATCAGCTTCTCGTACAGGGTAACCCCGTCCCTCACCAGCAGCACCACTGCGTCGTATGAGTGGGGCAGTTGCAGTTCAATCAGCTTCTCCATAATCTCGTCCACCATGGGCTGGTAAGAGCTGTCCAGGTATTCGCTCAGTGCGTCCAGGTTGTCCGCCATGTAGGATGCGGTGGTCAGGGAATTGGCGTGCAGGCGGCGCAACTGGTCCACCCTGTCCCTGGGAAGATTCAACCGGGCCCTGCCGAACAGGAACTCCTGGTCTCCGTAGCCGTCTTCCGCCACATAGGTCGCAAACTCTTCCACCACCCGGCGGGCGTGGATCAGCGTCCTCCTGGCCTGGAACCAGGTTTGCCGGAATTCCCCTGTTCGCTGGTTTTCGGTAAGAATTCTGTTCCTCCGCAGTTCCAGGTAAGCCCCGCCGCTTACCAACAGGCCCAACAGGGAAAAGCCTATGGCGAACGGGTCTGGGTCAACCAGTTCTGCGGTTAATGCCCTCTCTTCAGGCATGTACACCCCCTTTTATGCCGAAAGTTGGCGGCAATATATCAGCCACACCGGACTATTTCTACTATGTGATGCTAGGTATACTGGAGGGTCATGTATGAATATGGGCCGCCGTGCCAGATATAAACTTGCCGTTCTGTGCTATCCTTTCAGGCATACACGGGAAATCGTGCAGCATCTTGTTCACTTCCCGTCGTTGAGGTTAATGCGCATGTACGTCATCGGCACCGCCGGCCACGTGGACCATGGTAAGTCCACACTGGTCAAAGCCCTTACCGACATCGATCCCGACCGCCTGCCCGAGGAGAAAGAGCGCGAGATGACCGTGGACCTGGGCTTTGCCTGGATGACCCTGCCCAGCGGCCGGGAAGTCAGCATCGTGGACGTGCCCGGCCACGAGCGGCTCATCAAGAACATGTTGGCCGGTGTGGGCGCCATCGACCTGGCCCTGCTTATCGTGGCCGCCGACGAGAGCGTGATGCAGCAGACCCGGGAGCACCTGGCCATCCTGGATATCCTCCAGATCAAGCGGGGCCTGGTGGTAATCACCAAGACTGACCTGGTGGACGACGAACTGGTAGAACTGGTCAAGGCCGAAGTGGAGGACGTGGTGGCTGGCACATCCTTCGAGGGCTGCACGATGCTTGGCGTGTCGGCCTATACCGGAGCCGGCCTGGATGATCTCAGGGCCACCATCGACGACATCCTTGACCAGACCGGCGCCCGCCGTGATCTGGGCCGGCCCCGCCTGCCGGTGGACCGGTGCTTTTCCATTTCCGGGTTCGGTACCGTGGTTACCGGCACGCTGATTGACGGAATGTTTGCCGTGGGCCAGGAGGTGGAGCTGACACCCTCGGGTATGCGGGGCCGCATCCGCGGACTGCAGAGCCACAAGGAACGGGTTGACCGCAGTGACCCGGGAGTCCGGCTGGCCGTCAACCTCTCTGGTGTGGCCCGGTCCGATATTGAGCGGGGCGAGGTGGTTACCCTGCCCGGGTGGTTGACCACGACCCGTCGCCTGGACGCCCATATCCGCATGGTGAGGGGGGCGCCCCACCCGCTGCGCCACAACGCCGGCGTCACCTTCCACCTGTTCACCAGCGAGACCACTGCCCGGGTGAGACTGCTGGACGCCGACCGCCTGGCCCCGGGCGAGGAGGGCTGGATACAGATCCTGTTGGATGACCCCATTCCCATGGTCAAGGGCGACTACTTCGTACTGCGCTCCGCCGAGGATACTCTGGGCGGCGGGCAGGTGGTGGACCCCAACCCCCGGCGTCGCCACCGCCGATTCAGCCCCGATACTATCGAACAGCTTATGATACTGGACCAGGGCACGGGCGAGGACATTATCTACAGTGTTGCTGACCAGAGCGGCCCGTGCGACCTGCGCACCCTGTCCCAGCGCTCCAACCTCTCCACGGAAGAGGCGTTGGAGCGGGCTCTGCAACTGGCCGAGGAGGGCGACCTGGTCGTGCTGGGTAACCTGGGCGCCGATAGCGACGCCGTGGTCTATTCTGCCCAGGGCTGGGACATCTTCAGGAACCGGGTGGCGGTGGAGCTGCAGACCTACCACAATAGCTACCCCCTGCGCCGGGGGGCGCCCACCCAGGAAATCCGCAGCCGCACCGGCCTGTCTCAGGGGGTGTACCTGAGGGCCCTGGCCCGGCTGGTGGAAGATGGCCGCGTGGTGGAGGAGGGGCAGCAGGTGCGCCTGCCCGACCACCAGGTAACTCTATCCCCCGAACTGGAGAAACGGGCCGCTGACTACCTGCAGTCCCTGGAGCGGGAACCCTACTCGCCTCCCACGGAACGCCACCCGGAGCCGGAACTGCTGGGCTACTTGATCGACGAGGGACAGGTGGTGCGCGTCAACGAGTCGGTGATCTTCGCCGCCTCTGCCTACCGGGAACTTACCGACCGCATAGTTGCCCACCTGCACGAAAACGGCTCCATAACGGTGGCCGACGTCCGCACCATGTTCGACACCAGTCGCAAATACAGCCTGCCCCTGCTGGAACACATGGACCAGCAGCGCATAACCCGGCGGGTGGGGGACGAGCGGGTGTTGCGGTAGGGGGGCAGATTTGCCCTAAACAGTTCACCCCCTTACGGAACTATCTAATCCCGCCATCCATCCGAACATCTGCCACTTCTGTTGCGCCCAAACTGAGGGCGGTTATTGACGGGTGGCGGGTTTTGGTGGCGTCTGTCAAAGGCTGTATGAATCCAACTCCTTATCTCATGCACCCCTTGTGGCCCGGGCCAGTCGTAAATATTTGCAAACCTGTTGGTGCTTCTGAAGTTATCAGCCAGTCTGGGAGGCATCAATTGAAAAGTGGCTCGCCCTGTCCCGAAATCCGGATGGTTAGGAAGCAGGATTCCCAAGAGACCGCATCTAGGATTCCTCCGAGTATCTCTTAAACTGGCTCCAATTTCCCAGTCCACATGCTTCCTCTGCCAAGTGCAGGGCCCTAACAGTACCACCGTGACTGTAGAATCACGGATGAACTCATCTCGAATCTTTTGACGGATGGTTTCGGTTGCGATGTTGGTGTCGTCAATATCGCCGTCACTAACCGATTCGTCCACGATGTCGTTTCCCATTAAGCGGCCAAACCAGTCTTTGTACGCTTGGTCATCGTGGTGATAACTGATGAAAGTCCTGTGCCTCGGAACCAGGTATACCAATACTATGCCCCCTCCATTAACTCCAAGCTCGTTAAATCTTCCACACCGGCTATTTCAGCAAGCATCTGGTTATAGTTTTGCAAGTCCTCTTGAAGCTCTTCGAGTTCTCTCCGAAACTCCACGCATTTGGATGGGTTGCTGAAGGCGCCAGCCAGACTTTCCTTGTGCCACTTCGCCGTAAAGGGACGCACTACCTGATTGAGGACAGGAATGGCCACCTTGCTGAAGTTTATAGTGTTCCGTCCTCGGTCATGCAGAATGCCCCTGGTTGTAGAGAAGAGAGAATAGACGCTGTCCAGGGCAGTCTGTTCGTCGCCTACTTCGTTTGGTAGCGGCTGCGTCACAATTCGGGTCAGCATTTCTATGTACAAGTCCCATGCGGCGTCCTTGTCGTCGTCAACGAAACTGATTTCCAAGTTTGCCCAACCGGGCCCGACCTTGACTTTGTCTAGGTGAAACTCGTTGAACCAACCAGGCAAGTCCATATCCAACCCTCCGCAGAAGAGACTTCATCTGGCAACATGGTACAAACGTCAACTTCAATTATATCAATTAACTAGGACTGCCTGGGCCGGTAACCGCCTTTCTGGCACTACTGAAAGACTTCCGCTGCATTCTACCCCCGCTCGTACCAGTCGGGGTGCACTGCTTGCAGGCCCAGCTGGGGCCAGGCGGCTGGGGCGCCGCACTTTTCCAGGCGCTCTTCCAGGGGAAGGGATTCGTCCCAGTAGTAGGCGATGATGCGGCGGCCGTTCCAGTCGCTGGCTGCATCGGAAGCGATCCACACCGCCGGGGCCTGCATCACCTCGGGCTGGATGAGGGTGCGGGAACTGGTCCCGTCGGGGGGGAGGACCATGTTGGTGGCGGTGGCGCCGCCGGGGGTGAGCACGTTGGCGGTTACGCCGGTGCCCTCCAGGTCCTGGGCCATTATCGCCACCAGGGCCTCGTGGCCGGCCTTGGAAGGGCCGTAGGGGGCGCCGCCCTTGCGCCACATGGTGTCCATGCTGGTGGTAACGCTGATGATGCGTCCGAAGCCCTGCCCGATCATGTGGGGGGCCACGGCGTGGGACATTATGAAGGGGCCGCTCAGGTTCACGGCGATGACCCGCTGCCAGCCCGCGGGGTCTATGGTCCAGAAGTCGGTGCGGCGGCCCGCTTCCTCCGGGCCGGTGAAGCCGCCGGAACGCAGGTTAATGCCGGCATTATTGACCAGGATATGCAGGCCGCCCATTTCGTTGACGGTGCGTTCCACCGCCTGGGCTGCCGACTCCGGACTGGTAACGTCGGCCACTATGGGAAGGACCGCGTCGTCGCCGCCCAGTTCCTGCATCACGCTGGCCGTTTCGTCCAGCCAGTCTTCGTTAATGTCCAGCATGGCCACCCGGGCGCCGGCGCGCACGAGGCCCTCGGTTATGGAACGGCCCATGCCGATGGGGCTGGCCGCCCCGGTAACAATGGCAATTCTTCCTTCCAGAACTCGGGAAGATGAGGTCATTTCGCCACCTCCGCAATTTCAGCAACAAGTTGCGCAATAGGTTTTCCGGTCATACGGTTCACAATGTTAGCAGAGTCTACAGGACGCCGTTTGGCGGCGGATAGGCTCACTTGGTCGCAAAGGCAACGTGACTGGACAGGATACCGGTGATCGATCCGGTTGATCCTTAGAGAGGATCGGGATGCGCGGGACTAATCCACAAGCAGGCACAGAGCCGGATTTTTTTGGTTTCCGCACCATTTTGGGCCATTTTGGGCCGTTTCGTATTTGAGACCGGGGTTGGGGAGCGATGAAACGGTCCAAAGTCTGGACCGGACCTGCGGGAATTCCTATCTATTTTTCCTGGGAAAGTGGCCCGCATTCCTCGTTTTCCGGGCCGTTTTGGGCCGTTTTGGGCCACTTAAGTACCTCACCCCCGGCCCCTTCAGCCAAGGGCGGACGCCCCGATGGCAGGGGCGATAGGGGTTGTATTCCTATGGTGGAGGGGTGTTATACGGGGTGGCAAGAGGGGAATGTCAGTAATTGAAGGCGCCGAGGGCGGAGGATCGGTATCGGGGGCGGGGTGCACGGCCGTGCGCCCCGCCTGGTCCCCCGGGGACTAAAGCCGTCGCGGGCTACGCCCGCATGTTGGGGGGCAGCAGATTGGGGATGGCGTCGGTGATGGGGTAGGTTTCCGGGCACTTGTGGCAGACCAGCGACCCCTCGATGACCTCTTCCTCTTCGTCCTCCGTCTCCACCGTCAGTTCCAGTTCGCCCTTGCAGACGGGGCAGGCCAGTATTTCCATCAGGTCTTTCTTCAAGGTTCCTCCCATTCCACGAGGTTGGTCCGCTGTACGGGCACAGTTGCCCTAGCGGACCAGGCTGTCTTCAAACAGGGCGGCCAGCACGTCGGCCAGCCCAAATATTATAACGCCGACGAGCAGCAGGGCCGTGGGGCCGGTCAGTAGCTCTTTAATACGTGCTCCACGGCCGGCTTGCCGGTCGTTGTGTCCTGCTTCCCGGGGACGGCGGAAGCGCACCACGGCCATCATGTAGAGGGCCAGGGTTATCTTCAGGACCAGCACCGCCACGTAGGGCATGGTAACGGTGTCCAGCGTCAGCCTACTGGCCGTGAGGATGGCGCCGGTGACCACCAAGACCACAATGGCGGTGTTGACCAGTCCGCGAAATTCCTGTCCGATGGAGCGGCTGACCTCGGCGGCGGGGTTGGTCCGCCGGAAGGCCGGGCGCAGCACCATCAGGTAGAAGATGCCGCCGCCCACCCAGGCCACGGCGCCCAGGGCGTGGGCCCAGCGGATAGCCAGCAATATCCAGTCCAGCACGTTCATGGGTGAAGTTCGATTTTCCTTCTGTTGCTATGATGCCCGCCACAGGGCCGGAACATTCTATTGGCAAGGTCGAGGGAGGTCAAATCGGCTGGGCAGGGGAGTCGCGCTCCGGGCACTCCCTTTCACCGCAGAGGCGCAGAGGTTCGCAGAGATAATTTGCGCCTCTTGGCGTTTTCCGCGTCTCTGCGGGGAGAGGAATCCTCAAAATGTGATTGCCCTGGCTGGCCTGTCCTTGACTATAGCCCTGCCCCGGTTACAATCCTGGCAACAACGTAAACTAATCTGACCCACCATTGAGCGAGGAGGCAATATCATGCGACTGGAAGGAAAGGTAGCGCTGATCAGCGGCGGCGCCAGGGGACAGGGGGCCGTGGAGGCACGGATGTTTGCCACCGAGGGAGCCCGGGTGGTGATTGCCGACGTGCTGGAGGACGAAGGGCGGCAGGTGGAGGCGGAAATTAACGAGCGGGGCGGCGAGTGCCTGTTCCTGCGGCTGGACGTAACCAGCGAAGCCAACTGGCAGGATGTGGTGGCTGCCACGGTGGAGCGATTCGGCAAACTGGACATCCTGGTCAACAACGCCGGCATCTACCGCACGGAGACGGTGGAGGAGACCAGCGAGGAACTGTGGGACCAGGTGATGGACATCAACGGCAAGGGGGTATTCCTGGGCACCAAAGCCGCCATACCGGAGATGCGCAAGGCCGGCGGGGGTTCCATCATCAATATCTCGTCGGTGGCCGGCCTGGTGGGCAGCGAACTGTCGGCGGCCTACGGTTCATCCAAGGGCGCGGTGCGAATCTTCACCAAGGCCACGGCCATACAGTACGCCGGCGAGAAGATTCGGGCCAACTCCATCCACCCGGGCATTATCGAAACGCCCATGACGTCGGAACTGTTGAAAGATGAGGAACACCGCCAGTACCGGCTGAACCGCACCCCCCTGCGCCGCATCGGGCGGCCGGAGGACGTGGCCTACGGGGCCCTCTACCTGGCCTCCGACGAGTCCTCCTTCGTCACCGGCAGCGAACTGGTGATAGACGGGGGCAGGACGGCGATGTAGGGGGATTTCACAAAGAGGAGCAAAGAAGCGGAGGAGTACAGAGGGGATCTGTGAAACTCTGCGCCTCTGCTTC
Organism: Dehalococcoidia bacterium; assembly: GCA_964291565.2. Classification (GTDB taxonomy): domain Bacteria; phylum Chloroflexota; class Dehalococcoidia; order Lucifugimonadales; family UBA3495; genus Bin22. The sequence goes on along the minus strand of OZ219949.1, from coordinate 1,302,445 downwards.
TCTTTGTGGAACTGGCGCCCCGAAAGCTACCGGCCCATGGCGTAGTTGTCGCGGCGCAGGTCGGCGCCCACCTCCAGGGTTTCCCGCTCCCGGTCAATGGTGATGGCGTTCAGGGCGCCCATGCGGGGCGTCCAGTCGTCCCACACATCCACCTTGTGGCCCCGCCGTTCCAGCTCCTTGACAGTCTCGGGGTCAATACGGCCTTCCGCCGACATGGTCGCCGGGGTGTAGCCGTGGGGGAAGCCGGAATCGGGGAAGCTCCAGGATGCAACCCGGGGCTGCTCAATGGCCTGCTGCACGTCCATGCCGAACTCGGCCACGTTCAGGAAGAGCTGGGTCATGGACTGGCACTGGACGTCGCCGCCGGGCGTGCCGAAGGGCATCCACAGCTTGCCGTCGCGGAAGGCCATGGCGGGATTGGGCGTCAGGCGGGGGCGCTTGCCCGGCATCAGGCAGGCCGGATGGTCCCGGTCCAGCCAGGTCTGGTAGCCGCGGGTGGACATGGCAAAGCCCAGGCCGGGCACCGTTGCGGCGCCCGAGAATCCGTCGCTGGGGGTGGCGGAGAAGCCGTTGCCCCAGCGGTCCACCACGCAGACGTAGCTGGTGTCGGGTTCCGCCGCGCCGGCCACCGGCTCCGGGTGCGCCGGCCTCACACCGTTGCCGCCGTAGCCCTGGTAGGCCCAGGGGTCGCCGGCTTTGGGCATGTCGGGGCAGGCCCGGGTCGGGTCGATTTCCTGGCGGCGCTGGGCGGCGTAGTCCGGGTCCAGCAGGCCCTTCATGGGCACGTCAACGAAGTCGGGGTCGCCGTAGTAGGAATGACGGTCGGCGAAGGCCAGCTTGAGCGACTCAATCAGGGTGTGGAGATAGTCGGGGCTGTTGTGGCCCATACCCTTGAGGTCGAAGCCGGACAGAATGCCCAGGGCCTGGATGGTGGTGGGACCCTGGCACCAGGGGCCGCAGGTGAAGACTTCAATGCCCTTGTAGTCTATGGAAGCCGGCGGCTCCAGCTTGGCCTCGAAGGATGCCATGTCTTCCAGGGACATCAGGCCGCCCTGGGCGCGGTTGAACTCGACCATCTTGTGGGCCATGTCGCCCCGGTAGAAAAGGTCGCGAGCGGCCTGGATGGCCATGATCCGCCCCTTGGCCGAAGCGCCCCTTTCCGCCGAAATCAGCCGCCTGAAGGTGTTGGCCAGTTCCTTCTGGACAGCTACCTCGCCGGTAGCCAGGGCTTTGCCGCCGGGGAAGAAAACGTCCAGTGTAGTGCCCCAGAAGCGGGGGTCGCGGCTGCCGTTGGCGAACTTCTCCTCCTCCCGGGCCAGGGCGCGGTGCAGGGACTGGGGGATGGGGAAGCCCTTTTCCGCCAGTTCCAGGGCCGGGGTTACCACCTGCCGGAAGGGCATGGTGCCGTAGAATTGGATGGCGGTCAGCCAGGCGTCCGCGGCCGAGGGGGTAACGGTGCGGAGGACGCCGCCGGGAAGCTGGCCGCCGTGGTTGGCCTCGAAGTAGTCCACGCTGGCGGCCTTGGGCCAGCGACCCAGGCCGGCGATGGTGACCGTCTCGCCCCGACCGGCGTCGTGGACCATGATGGGGGCCACGCCGCCGAAGCTGGTGTACTGGGGCAGGGTAACGTTAAGGACGATGCCGGCGGCCACACCGGCGTCGGTGGCGTTGCCGCCCTCCTCCAGGATGCGGTAGGCCGCAGCGGTGGCCAGGTAGTGGCCCGCGGCCGCCATGTGGGTGCGCCCCGCAATGAGGGGACGATAAGTCCTGAGTCCCAGCGCCATGTCAGCACCTCCCGGGATATTCTGTCCACGAAGGGACACTAAGATTCACAAAGTTAGTTCAGGTCTGCCAGCCGGGGCATGATGTCTTTGGCCAGGGTGGTTACCGAGTTGAGCCAGCCTTCCTCCGGGTCCCATTCGTGGCCCATGGCCAGCAGCACTCCGAAGCCGCCCACGTCCTTGTGCATCTGCCGCAGCTTTTCGGTAACGTCGTCAGGGCTGCCGACGATCCAGACGTTGTCCACCAGGTACTCGGGGGTTATTGCCTCGTCGGGAATGTCGGAATCGGTCTTGAACAGGCTCAGGGCTTCCATGTAGTTCATCAGGGGGATGAAGTACTGGCGGAAGTCGCGGCCGATGGTGCCGTTGAGGACCTCGTCCCGGGCCTGCTCGGTGGTCTCGGCGACGTAGATTTCCCGGGCGATGCGCCACTCGGAACGGTCGGGAGTGCGGCCCGTCACCGCCGCGCCGGCCTCAACCGCCTCCCAGTGGCTTTTCAGGGTTGCCGGCGGCACCAGGTTGATGCTCAGCGGCAGCCAGCCCTTCTCGCCGGCCAGGAGCAGGGTGTCGGACCTGGCCGATACCCCGGCCACGCCGATGGGCGGGTGGGGCTTCTGGTAGGGAGTAACGTGGAACTGCAGGCCGATCTCGGGCACGGGCTCAGGTATGGCGAATTTCCAGTAGGGGTGCTGGTAGTCGCCCGGCCGGGGGTTTTCCCACATATCCAGGATCAGCTCAATCATCTGGCGGGACATTCCCCGGTGGGCGCCCTGGGAGGCGTCCATTCCGAAGACCTCAAAATCGCCGGGGAAGCCGCCGGAACCAACGCCCCAGTAGAAGCGGCCGCGGGCCAGGTTGTCCAGTTGGGCCACCCGGTGGGCGATCATAAAGGGGTCGTGGTTGGGCATGCAGGTAACGCCGGTGCCGAAGATGATGCTCTTCGTGCGGGGCAACGCGGCGGCGATGAACTGGTCCGGGGCGGGAATGTTCTCCCAGACGGTGGTGAAATGCTCGCCGATCCAGGCCTCACAGTAGCCCAGGCGGTCCAGGGTCTCCATCTGTACCAGGTCCGACTCCAGGGTGGCGGACAGGTCGGAGCCGGGTGGGTGGAGGGGCATCGTAAAGTAACCCAGTCGCATAACCGCCTCCTGCAGTGGCATGGGGATTTGGCGTAAGTATAGTGTATTGGCGGGGAGGAATAAAAGACGGGGCAGGGGCGCAGGGAGTGTTCTCCGCTAACTGCCCGTGGTTGCCGCTAGGGAGCATGACCCGGTCCGGCCATCCTTTCAACAGCTGTGGACGGCGGGCGTGGGGAGATTGTCGGAGCTTGACGATTGCTTTGCAAGGCTGGGTAAATTCTCGAAAATTGACCAAAAAACCGTTCAAAAAACCCATTGACACTATCAGAACAGCCGTTCTATACTCATCCTGCAATTAGAACAAACGTTTGTGCAAGCAGGTGAGTGAAATGACAATGACAGCAGTTTTGACAAGTAAGAACGAACTCACAGACACCATACCGGAGTTTTGCCACTATGAGGACACGGGCTGCGAGGTGTCCGCTGCCTGCCTCGACTGCCCCCTGCCCCGGTGCAAGTTCGACGACCCGGCATGGTACCAGCGCAACCGGCGGCTGGCCAAGGACTTCCAGGTGATGTACACCATCCAGCAGGAGCGCCTTTCCATGGAAGAGGCGGCGGAGAGGTTCTCGGTCACGGTGCGGACCGTCTTCCGCATCCTGCAGCGGTGCCGCAACGCCATGTCTACAGTGGACGGCCAGAACATGGCGTCCTTTGCGGCTTAGTTCCGCATACCCCTGTCAAGAATAAGTGGGGGCGGGCACCGGGCCCGCCCCCATTGAATCACCGGAAATGTCGGAGGCCTAGCCCCTGGGCAACCCTAGGCCCCGGCTGGCTATGATATTTCGCTGGACTTCGGAGGTGCCGGCCGCAATCTTGTGGGAGAAGCTGGTCATCCAGTGCTCCTGGATGCGACCCCTCAGCGGCGCAAACTTGTCATTGCGATCCAGCGCCCCGTACAGGCCCAGAATCTCCATGCCGGCGAGGGTTACCCGCTGCAGGGTTTCGCTGCCGAACACCTTGCTCATGGATGCTTCCTTGTTGGGCACCAAGCCCTGTCCCTGCATCCAGGCCACGTTGTAGGCCATGAGCCGGGCCACCTCGCACTCGATATACCGGTCGGTCAGCAGGTTGCGAACCCAAGGGGTCTGCAGCATGGGCTGGCCATTCTGGTTTGTCTCGGCGGCGTAGCTCTTCACCTCGTCCAGCAGGCGGCGGCCCATGGCCGAGTAGTCGATGCCGGAACGTTCGAAGTCCAGCAGGGTAACGGCCACGTACCAGCCCCGGTTCTCCTCGCCCACCACGTTGCCCACGGGAACCCGCACGTTGTCGAAGATGATCTGGTTGAACTCGTGGCCGCCGGCCATGTTGATGATTGGCCGCACCTGGATGCCCGGTGTCTTCATATCCACGAGGATGAAGGAAATGCCCCGGTGCTTGGGCGCGTCAGGGTCGGTGCGAGCCAGTAGCATAATCCAGTCGGCCCGGTGTCCCAGGGTGGTCCAGATCTTGGCTCCGTTTATGACGTACTCGTCGCCGTCCCGCACGGCGCGGGTGCTAAGGGAGGCCAGGTCGGAGCCGGACTCGGGTTCGCTGTAGCCCTGGCACCACTGCACCTCGCCGCGGGCGACGGGCTGCAGATGTTCCTGCTTCTGCTCCTCGTTGCCGTGAATCATCAGGGTGGGGCCGAGCATCCGGACGCCGAAGATATCGCGACCAGGGGCGCGCATGTAGGCCAGTTCCTCGTTGTAGATGGCCGAGCGGATGGGGGAAGCGTCCTGGCCGCCGTACTCGCTGGGCCAGTGCATGGTAAGCCAGCCGTTCTGGGCCATCTTGCGGCGCATTTCCCGGGTCAGTTCCCAGTTCCATTCCTCGGGCCAGCGGCCGCCGCCCTCCCAGTCCGGGGGCAATTCCTGCTGCACAAAGTCGCGCAACTCCTGGCGAAAGGCGTCGTCTTCGGGGGTAAATCTAAAGTCCACGGTAACCTCCCTGGTTGTCGGAGGATGCTGGCTGCGTCGGCCTTGACGGGTTATAGGTCGACCACGGGGTAGGAGGTAGCACGGACAATACCGGGAATGGTATGCACCCTTTCGGTTACCAGAATGCCTACCTGGGTAAAGTCCTCCACGTTGATGACCGCAATCACGTCGAAAGGACCGGTTACCACGTCAGCCGAATCGATGCCGTCCACCGCGCGCAGCGATGTCACTACCTCGCGGGTGGTCCCAATTGCAGTCTCTACCAGCAGATAAGCCTTGATTGCCATTTGCTACCTCTCACAAGCGTCTATTTGATCGTCCGGCTAATTCTAAGGCGGGCCCAAAGTAGTGTCAATTGAGCCTGGCGCAAGGGTCACGGTCTTTTTTCGTGCAAATCGGCTACAATTCGTGGATAATTGAGCAAAAGCGTGTGGAGTGACGGTCATGGTTTCCAAGCCCCGATTGGTAACTGCCGCAGAACTGCTGGACATGCCCGACGACGGGTATCGCTATGAACTGGTGCGAGGAGAGTTGCGGAAGATGGCGCCTGCCGGTTACAGACACGGAAAGTCTGCGGGCAAAATAAATGGCCTGCTTTTTGTTCACGTGACAGCCAACAACTTGGGTACGGTCCCTACGGCGGAGACAGGCTTTCTGCTTGCGTCGGATCCAGACATAGTACGTGTGCCGGATGTGGCCTTCGTCCGCCGGGAGCGTGAGGAAGCCGTAGGCATAGTGGACGGCTTCTTCCCCGGCCCGCCTGACCTGGCCATTGAAGTAATTTCTCCCAGTGACCGCTACTCCGACGTTGCGGAGAAGGTGGAAGATTGGCTGAGTGCCGGTACGCGGATGGTGATTGTGGTTGACCCCCGCCGCCGGGTAGCCATCGTCCATCTTCCCGGCAGGGAACCGGTTACTCTGCACGAGCATGAGACGCTGGACGGCGGCGATGTTGTCCCCGGCTGGAGCATGCCCGTCGCTGATATTTTCGCCTAGCGGCTTCCCAACCTGGAGCTAACACACCTTTCTGTGATTAACCAACAAATAACTCCTATGGAACTGCTGTCCAACCGCGCCCCGGAACTGGGCCTGTCCCTGGACGACGCCCAACTGGCGTATTTCGAGAGCTACTACCGCGATCTCGCCGACTGGAACACCCGCATGAACCTCACTTCGGTCATAGACTATGCTGAGGTTCAGGTCAAACATTTTCTCGATTCCCTTACCGTGCTGCCGGCCCTGGGCGACTCTTTTCCCCGGGATGCCCGAGTCGTTGACGTAGGCGCCGGCGCCGGCTTTCCCGGCCTGCCTCTGAAGCTGGTTTGCCCAGGCGCGCACCTAACCTTGGTAGAGTCCACCGGCAAGAAGGCCAACTTTCTTCTCCACGTCGTTGAAGTCCTGGAACTGGCCGACGTTGAAGTCCACACCGGCCGCGCCGAGGAACTGGCCCACCGCCCGGAGTTGCGGGGCAGCTACGATCTGGCCCTGGCCCGGGGCCTGGCCCGCATGCCCACGCTGCTGGAATACACCCTGCCCTTCACCCGCACGGGCGGCCTGGTGGCGGCGTGGAAGCACGGCAGCGAAGGACTGAAGGGTGAACTGGATTCGGCGCGGAGGGCTTTGCAGGTATTGGGCGGGCGGGTCAAGTCCATCTACCCCGTGAAGGCGACGGGGCTTGAAGACAACCGGGTGGTGGTGGTGATAGAGAAGGTGAAGGAAACGCCCGCTGAGTACCCGCGAAGGAACGGAGTGCCGAGAAAGCAGCCTTTGTAGTATCGGTGATAATTCCGTCCTCATCCGTGGACTAACCCAAGTCGGAGGAACAGCTATGACCGTAATGGTAACCGGGGGCAACGGCCTCATTGGCTCCCGCATTATTCGCAAGCTGCAGGAACGGGGCGAGGACGTGATGTCCTTCGACCTGGCGCCGCCCCGGGCCAACCTGCCCCTGCACCGCCACCTGGCCGATGTCCCCTTCTACCGCGGCGACATTACCCAGATTCCCCACCTGCTGGAAGCGGTGAACCTGCACGGGGTTGACCGCATCATTCACATGGCGGCCCTGCTGCCGCCGGACACTGAAGACCGGCCCCACTTCGGGATGCAGGTCAACATCGTGGGCACCAACAACGTCTTCGAGGTGGCCCGCTGGACCGGAGTGCAACGGGTGGTCTACGCCAGCTCCATTGCCGTGTACGGGGTGCAGGAGACCTTCGGAGAACGTCCCCTGGTGGAGGACGACCTGACGGCCCCTATCAACGTCTATGGTATGACCAAGGCGGCCAACGACTTTTCAGCGTGGAAGTACCGGGACCGGTACGGCCTGGACCTGCGGGGAATCCGAATCGGCACCGTCTTCGGCCACGGCCGCACCACCGGCATGACGGGGATGATCGGCGGGCTGATGGTGTCGCTGCCGGCCCTGGGACAGCCCGTGGCCATGCCCTTCGACCCGGACGAGGCGTCGCCCATGATCTACGCCGAAGACGCCGCCGAGATTTTCGTGCAGGTGGCCCTGTCCGACTCGCTGAACCATCACGTGTACCTGACCGGGGGCCACCTGGCAACCATCGGCGACATGGCGGACCTGGTGCGCCGTTTCATCCCCGATGCCCGGATAACCACCGGCCAGCGGGCCGTCCCCCACGTGTACCTGGTAGACAACAGCCGTATGCTGGCCGACGTCGGGTACGAACTGGCCCCCCTGGAGGTGCGGGTGCTGGAGCATATTAACGATGCGCGGGAAGAGGCGGGGCTGGAGGCTGTAGGGGGTAATCCAGGGAGATGACCAACAGCTTGGCTAATAGGAACCGGAGATTTGCAGATAACAACGGTCCGGGAAATCGTGTCTGGCATCTGGTGGACGATACCACCGTGCCAGCGAGACTCTAATCAATGTACCGGCAGCTATTCTATCGGGGGGTGGGTGAGCAACACCAACATAAGGCATACGGAACGATTGGTAACCGTAGTAGAACCTGGACATGCCCGGCGTGTAAGAGCCCGTTAAATCTTCGTCGGGAATCCAGAATCCTACACTCTGATTTGGGACATTATCGTGAATATACAGGCTGCCATTGGTCGTGGGGCCTTGAATTTTGCCATCGAAGAGACTGGCTACACCGCCCTGCCAGGGGCGTACCAGCCTGGTCAGCGCATGGGTCATGTTGGGGACCGTCGTGGAAAATTCCTGAGAATCAATGAGAACATCTTCCACGTGGGGAGGCACGATATCCTGTCGTTGGGTGTATGTAATCTCCCAAACCTGGCCTATCTCAAAGGGAGTTTCCGCCGGCAGGAAGTAAGACCCTGGATCCTCGGTCAGCCGCACGTTAGTCCCGTCAACTGTCAGCGCTCCAACGCAAACCTCTCTCCCTGCCTCGGTCTTCGACACAATCAAGCATCGCAAGGTTTCAACTCAACAACCTCAACGCCATAATACTCGCCTACCCGGTCAGCAACTATGGACCGATGACACGCTTCTGGATATTCTTCCACACAGAAAAAAGCCATGCTCTCCACGCCTTCAAGGGAATCGGCAAACTGCTCTAACTCGTCCTCAAAATTCGCCAGGATTTCGGTCCTGTAGGCCGCAATGAAGGATGGAGAAAGTTGGATTCTTTCCCGTTTCAATACCCCCGTTGTTGCGTCTTCGTGTCTTTGCAGGGTGCGGATTTCAGTTGTAGGGGCGAGCCTGCTGATGTGGTGGTATTGCTTGCCTACGCGGGACAAGGCTCCCTGCAACCGACTCTTATTCAGGAAAGAGTACTTGGCGCCCCGCATACCGGCCCGCTGGCGAATATCAATAAGTGCATCCACGTCAGCCTGTTGTAGAGCTGATATAAAGGACTCCGCATCGAAGCCATAGCCGCCGATGGTAAATACCCGCATCAGTTGTTACCTCGTCCTGTAATCGGCTTGGTGGACACCGGGCCGAATTCGGACAGAGGCAGCCGGAGATTGCCTTCATCCCGGGCCAGCATTACCTCCGATTGCAGCCTGGAACTTCCATCGGGCATCAGGTGTACCACTTCCAGGCCTTCCCGATCCAGTTCCCGGCCCACCAGGGCAGTTCTGTGGCAATTCTCAGGGTTTCCCTCGCTGCAAATCAGAACCAGCCGGTAACCTCGTTCGCACGCGGTCTTTATTCGCTGGATTCCTTCGCGAAACCAGGGGCGGCTCCGGCATTCTGCATAGTCAACGTTTCCGCTGTCGGTGTAGCAAGTGGGGTCTTCAGGCCGGCCGCCCAACTGATCGCCCATGAATACGTACCGTAAGCCAAACCTGGCGAGGTGCTGTGCCAAAGCTTCTTTTGAGAAATCGGGCTGGTACCTGGAGTATGGTTGTGAGCGCACATCCACCACAAACTCTATTCCCTGCTTTTTCAACTGGTCGGCGACTTCCTCCAGACTTCTCCCGCCGTGACCAATTGTGAAGATTCTATATTTCGGCATATATTCCATCACTGGGTTGAGATCGGTGGGGATGGCGCAATGGTATTGGAGGTGGTGTTTTACAGTCAAGATCAAAGTGTCATTGGTCTCATCGGCAAGGAACTCATGGAATACACTTCGTGTAAGCCATTCTACTCCCCCTGCCGCGCCTGCCCGCTCAACTCCCGAATCCGCTTGCTGAACACCCCAGTTGCCAGGGCGAACAGCGCCACTGCCGCGCCCCCGATGGCTACGGCGAAGGGAGCGCCAATCCAGGTAACGCTGGCCAGGGCGCCGGCTTGCAGGCCGCCCAGCGGCATGATGCTGTAGGTCATGCCGTAGAAACCCATCACCCTTCCCCGCACGTTGTCCGGCACCAGCAACTGCAGCGAACTCTGAATGGAGATCATGTACACCGAGTTGCTGCAGCCCAGGATAGCCATCAGCACCAGGGCCAGGGCGTAATTCCCCAGAAACTGGGAGGTCAAGCCAAAGGCGACAATGCCCAGTCCGAAAATGGCGGCGCCCCCCAGGATGGCGATTCCCCGGTGGTCCAGGCCACCCCGGGCTCCCAGCCATATCGTCGTTGCCAGCGACCCGACTCCGCCTACGCCCAACAGGAAGCCCAAACCCCGTCCACCTACCTCCAGCACGTCCACCGCGAAGACGGGCATCAGCAGCACGTAGGCCATGCCGAAGAAGCTGTTGAAGAAAGTCATGCCGATCAGGAAGGCAAAGATGCTGTTCTTACCGATGAAGGCCATACCCTCCCACAGCGCGCGGGCGGGATTGCGGGGCGCCCCCGCCTGTATGGGCGGAATGTGGAGGAAGAGCATCACCACGGACATGATGAAGAACCCGACCGACGAAACCACCAGGGCCGTGCCGGAGTTGACCAGGTCTATGATGAAACCGGCGATGGCCGGGGCGACGATGCGGGTGCCCTGCCAGATGGTGGAGTTCAGGGCCACGGCGCTGGTCATGGCGGAACGCTCGATGAGGTGGGGATAGAGGGCCTGGCGGGCCGGGGTGTCGAAGGCCTCCGCCGCGCCGGCCAGGAAGGCAATCACCAGGATGTGCCATACCTCCACCACGCCCAGCAGGGTCAGCAGGCCCATTACCAGGATGAACAGGCCCGTGCTGCCCTGGGTGCTGAATACCAGGATGCGCTTGTTCAGCCGGTCGGCGAAGACGCCCCCCACCAGGTTGAAGACGATGCCGGGGATGGCGTTGGCGGCCAGGGCGTAACCCAGGTACAGGGGAGAGCCGGTAAGCTCGTACACCAGCCAGCTCTGGGCCACCCGGAACATCTGGAAGCCCGTTACGGCACACAGCATGCCGGTCCAGTAGGCGCGGAAGGCGGGGTAGCGAAAGGCAGGAGGGACCCGGCTGCCAGGACTGCCGGGCCTGCGGCTGGCGGTTGGCGTTTGTTGCAAACTGTCCTTTACGAAATGCTGCCCACGAAGGGACACGCAGGATTACGGAGAAGAGTGCGGTTAACCCTGTCTATCTGGTTTCCGTCAAACAGAGTATTACCCGAACCGGGAATGACAGGCGACGGGAATTCATCGCCACGGCGAAAGTCCGAATCTGTATCCCAGGCTCATGGATTCCTGATCGAGTTCGGGATGCCGTTGTTCGCAGGTTAAGCTGCGAAAATATCCGAAATCGGGATCCGCCAGCCGGGCACCACATCGCCGCCGTCCAGCGCATCGCCCTCATGCAGGATAACCGGGTTCTCGCCGGGGATACGAACGGTAGCGGTGCGGTTACGGGGATTGACCACCACCACCATACCGGCGCCGGCCTCCAGCCACTCGTCCACCTTCTCGTAAACTTCGGTATAGCGGTCGTTGGGGGAGATTATCTCAATGGCCAGGTCGGGCGGGCCGGGCCAGTAGCCGGACGGAATGCCCACTTCTTCTACTCGCTCCCGGCGGACGAAGGCAGCATCGGGGGCGCGTACGGTGTCCGGATCCCTCGCCAGCAGGAATCCGGCGTCAGCCCCGAAAACCCTTCCCAGGTTGTTGGCCTTGACGTGGTTAAAAAGTGAGGCCCCTATTTGTATCCCAGAAATTGAATGCTCCGAGCCGGCCGGCGCCATCTTCCGCAACTCCCCTTGCACCAATTCATACTTGAACCCATCATCGGGCATGTCCAGCAGTTCTTCGGCAGTTACCAGTTGAGTCTTGGCAACCATGGCTCTTGCTCCCTGTCTGATTCCTAAACTATGCCCTTGGGGGAAGGGAATCTTGCCAAGGGGGGTTTCTTACTTATGAAACCGGGGCAGGATTTCCTCGCCCATAATGTCCAGTTGCTCCACCGACTCCTCGCCGGCGCACAGGGGCCGTACCACGAACTTGGAGGCCCCGGCGTCGACGTAGCGCTGGATTACCTCGCTGACCTCGTCCACGTCGCCCAGGGCACTGTACTCGGTGAAGTTGACGTCGGGGCGATGGCGGGTGACAAACTGGTGGGTCTGGGCCACGGCCTTGTCCCGGTCGGGGCAGATGTAGTAACCGAGCAGCATCCCGATGTGGTCCTCCTCGATCTCCCGCTCGTACTTTGCTGCCGTGTCAAATACGATGTCCCGACCGTCGCTGATTTCCTGGGTGGTGGCGCCGGAGACCAGCCAGCCGTCGCCGACCCGGCCCACGCGGCGGGCGGCGGCGGGACTGCGGCCGCCGATCCACACCGGCGGGGAGGGCTTGAAGCAGGTCTTTGGGGTAATGCTGACGTTGTGGCAGGTGAAGAACCGGCCCTCGTGGGTTACGTTGTCCTCCTCCCACAGGCGGCGCATCAGGACTATTGCCTCGTCGGTGCGGGGGCTGCGGTCCTCCTTGGGTACGCCACAGGCCTCGTACTCCTCGATTTCCTCGCCGCCAAGGCCCACCGCGGGGAAGCAGCGGCCCTGGGACAGGAAGTCCAGGGTGGCAATCTGCTTGGCCAGGACCACCGGGTTGCGCAGGGGCAGGGCCAGGACGCTGGTGCCGAACTTCATTCGGTCGGACCAGGCGGCCACCATGGAAAGGGCCACCATGGGTTCCAGGCTGAACCGGTCGCTGACGATGCGGTCGCTCAGCCAGATGGAGTCGTACCCGTACTTGTCGCCCAGTTCCACCAGGCGGCGAAGGAAGTCGGGGTCGTCGCCCCCCTGTCCATAGGCGCCCGGCACATATCCAATGGCAACGCTCATACTTCCTCCCCTGGGTGGGCCGAATTGGGGTAATTTTAGCACAGGGGAAGGTTTATCCACGAATGGGGACCAATATCCACTACTGACGGCTGAAACGCGAGGTGACCCATCCCCTCTACGAGAGGAAGTCTATCGACAAGTGCGGGATAAGCGAGAAGAGCGAAGCCAGGCTATTGGTAAGACGAAGCCGCCATGTCAGTCTGCGGAAGCGGTCAGCTGGTGGAAGACGGCGGTGCCGTCCTCTTCGTGGGTATGGCCCTGAAGTACAGTAAGCAACTCTTGGTGCTGGCGGCGCATATCGGCACGAAGGTCCCGGATCAATAAAATAGCCCGACCGTTCATCACCGCTACAACGCTGACTACAACAGTGACGATCACACCCACCATTGTCCATTCCATCGTATTTGACCCCTTCGCGTGAGCGGTTATCTCCGGACGCCCATATTTTAAAAAGCAGAATGCTACGTGAAGCCAAACTGACGTAATTGACAGCCACACGTTCAGGACTATGTTTGCTCATTCGTGGCCAGCCCCCGGGTGCCTAGTATGCCATTCCGTCCGCGCCTGGTATTCGCGGGCGATGGCAAGGCAAACGTTTTCGTCGTAGGCGCGGGCCATGAACTGGATGCCGGTGGGCAGGCCGTCTTCGTCAAAGCCGCTGGGCACGGAAATGGAGGGCAGGCCGCAGCCGTTGCCAATGGAGCCCATCAGGTCGCCGGCCCCGGCGGAGGTCATTGAACGGCTGCGGAACTCCTGGTCAATGGGAGTGGCGGTGTTCATGGCCGTGGGCGAGGCGATGGCGTCATAGTGAGACATTGCCTCGTCCACCTGCCGGGCCATTACTCCACGCAGCCTCAGGGCCTTGATGTAGTCGGTGGCCAGGACGGCGGGACGGGCGTAGGGACTGCGGCCGTGCCAGCCCGGGGCCGACAGTTCCCGCGGGCCACCCTCGGCCAGGAAGTCCTCAAAGGCGCTGGCCGACTCCACCATCAGGATTACCGACGTTACCTCCACGTAGGGTAACTCGGGAAACTCCATTTCCTCCACGTCGGCCACGTCCCCCAGAATCTGGATGGCCGCCTCGAAGTTTTCTTTCACCGCATCCGACGCTTCGTCCAAAATGCCCCGCAGCATCCCGATGCGGTAGCGGCGGTTCGGCCGGAAATTCGGGTTGTACACAAAGGGTTCGGAGTGGGTTGAGCCGTCCTGGGGGTCGGGGCCGGCAATGGACTCCAGCACAATGCCGCAGTCGTCGGCGGTAAGGCACAGGGGGCCCAGCTTGTCCAGGGTCCAGCACAGGGCCATGGCGCCGTGCCGGCTCACCCGACCGTAGGTGGGGCGCAGACCGGCCAGGCCGCAGTTGTTGGCCGGAATCAGTATCGAACCCCAGGTCTCCGAGCCGATGGCAAAGGGGACCAGCCCGGCGGCCACCGCGGCTCCCGACCCGCTGGAGGACCCGCCGGTCCAGCGGCCCGGGTTCCAGGGGTTTTTGGGCGGACCGGTCAGCGAAGCGTCGGGGTGGATGTAGCCCATGCCGCCGGCCAGTTCAATCATTGCCAGCTTGCCAGCCAGCGGCGCCCCGGCCGCTTCCAGCCGGGTAATCACAGTGGCGTCGTGGTCGAACTGCTGGTCCCTGAATGGCGCCGCGCCCCAGGTGGTAGGGATGCCGCCGCCGGTGGCCAGCAGGTCCTTGGCGCCCCAGGGGATGCCTTGCAGCAAGCCCCGGCTGCGCCCTGCGGCAATGTCCGCTTCGGCCTGGCGGGCGGTGGCCAGGGCCCGTTCGGCGGTCAGGGTCACCAGGGCGTTGTAGTGGGGGCCGTATTGTTCCAGGCGGTCCAGGAAGTCCTGGGTCAACCCTACGGGAGAGATTTCCCTGCCGGCAATGAGGCCGGCCAGCTCACGGATGGGCTTGAAGGCGAAGGAGTTGGCCATGCTAATCCCCCCGGAAAGGCCTGAAGTTTGAAAAGGGTTCTACATCGTTGGTCAGCCTGTAGTCGCGGATGGGGCGGAACACCTCCCGCTGGCCGACAATGGCGGTGCGAACGCTGTCCATCTGTTCGTCGGTGAGGAGGTGGCCATACTTTTCCTTGACTATGGCGAAGAGGAGTTCCTGTTCCAGGGAGTTACCGGCGTTGGTGGTCATTTGGGTCTCCTCGGGTAAGGCTGTTAAATACAAAGTGGCGATTAGTTCTGCTCGGCGCGCTGGTTGCGGCTGCGGGCGGTGAGGCGCACGCCCCACATGAGAAAGACCGATGCGGTAGTCAGGCCGGCGGATATCAGGAATGCCAGGAAATAGTCGCCCTGCAGGTCGAAGAGCAGGCCTGCCAGGATGGGCCCGAGGCCGATTCCAATGCCCCGGCCTACTTCCATCATGCCCATCACCTTCCCCAGCATCCGCGGCGGGTAGAGGTCGGCAGCCTTGGCGCCAATCAGAAGGCCGCTGATGCCGTCGCTGAAACCGTTGAGGGCAACAAAAGTCACCAGCACCCACCATGCGCCGCCGGCGCTGAGAAACAGGACCAGAATGACGGCCGCCACCGACATTGCCATGCCAATGGTATAGACAATCTCCCTCCCGATGATATCGGAAAGCAGGCCGGTTGCGGGACGGCCTCCGATACCGAGCAGGCCGGCAATCCCGATGGCCAGGGCCGCCTGGATTTCGCCGTACCCGGCCAGGAAGAGGAAGGCCAGGATGTGGACCATGGTCATGTGGTTGCCTACCGAGTTCACCGCCCGGGCGCCCAGCAGGAGCCATACCGCCGGTTCGCGGATTACCTCGCCAACAGAGGATTGTACCGGCCCTTCAACCGCCACAGGCGCAGCGGCCGCCACAACGGGCAATTCCTGTCCTTCGGCACTTTCGGGGCCGGCGGCAGCCCGATTATCCCAATTCTCCGGCGCCCTCTTCTGGAAGAGCAGGTTTGGGACTGCAACCAGAATGAAGAAAATTACACCGAAAATCCGGAAGGCCCACTGCCATCCCAGCGTTGAGACAATCAGCTGGGCCAGGGGGACAACAATAGCCTGGCCGGCCGGGTTGCCCGCGTCGGCCATTCCCAGCGCCACTCCCCTGCTGCGGGGGAACCAGGGCGCCAGGGTGGCCGTGGCCGAGAAAGAGGAAATGCCAACCTGGCCCACGGTGGCGACGACGCTGTAAAAAATGAACAGTTGCCATACCTCGCTGACCATACTGCTGGCCAGCCAACCAACCAGGATGAAGCAACCGGCAATGGGGAACAGTACGCGAGGGCCATAGCGGTCCAGGATGGCTCCGAGCACTGGCGCGATAAAGGCGCCGAACAAGCCCGATGCGGAAAAAATGGATGCGGTAAAGGCCACGCTGCTGCGGAAGTGGTCCCGCAGGGCGACCAGGAACACGCTTTGGACGTTCTTGGACCCACCTTCAACCGTGAGGTTCGAAAAGGTCAGGAGGAAGATCACCCAACCGTAATGCAGCCTGCGCTTGATAGTGGTCAGCAAGAGACACCGGCTTTCAGGATTTCGCAGTAATAGGGCATGGCATTTACCCGGGGCTGGATTACCCTGCGATGCAGACAAGGCAGTAGCATTATAGCTTCATAGCATCCTGAGCGCAGGACAATCGTGCCTTAAGCCAGGGCAATCTCATTTAATTGCATTGCCCTGCTGCCCTGTTCTTATGCCACCGCATCACTTACCGCAGAGACGCAGAGATGCAGAGATGCGCGGAGTAGCTGGTCGAATCTCCGCGCACTCTGCGTTTCTGCGGTTAAGGGAATCCTTGAAATGTGATCGTCCTGCCTGCCTTACTTCTTCCGTTGCGGCGCCCCTGTCCTTCAGTTAGACTACCCTACGCCCCAAGAGGGGCCCCACTACGGTTAGCTATTACTGACATTCCTGACCGCAAGCAAGCAAACGGAGGCCAATCTATGTCCAGCGCCAGCAGCATAACCCCCGAACTTATCCACTACCTTTCCGGCGCCCTTGACGCGGAACTTCCCCCCAACGTATTGGAAAAGGCCAAGCACCATATACTGGACACCCTGGCCGCCATGGTTTCCGGTTCCGTACTCAAGCCCGGAGTCCTGGCCCGCCAGTACGTCGAACAGCAGGGCGGGCCCGAGGAGGCCCAGGTTGTGGGAAGTTCCATGGTGGTGTCGGCGGTGAACGCCGCTATCGCCAACGGGATGATGGCCCACGCCGATGAAACCGACGATTCCAACGGTTCCGCCGGCATTCACCCCGGCTGCGCCATCCTGCCCGCCGCCATGGCCATGGCCGAGCGGGAAAACGCCAACGGGTCCGACTTCATCAAGGCAGTGGTGCTGGGCTACGACATCGGCAGCCGCACCACCAAGGCCCTGGGCCGGGAGGAGATGCGGGCCCGCAACCACCTGCCCTTCAGCATCGGCGGCACCATGGGCGCCACCGCCGCGGCCGGCTGCCTGGCCGGCCTGAAGGAAGAGCAGTACCGCGACCTGCTGTCCTACGGCGCCCAGCAGGCATCGGGCATTATGACCTACCCCCGTGACGTGGAACATATCGAGAAGGCCTATATTTTCGGCGGTATGAATGCCCGCAACGGGGTGATGGCCGCTGAGATGGTCCAGATGGGCTTCACCGGGGTGTACGACACCTTCGCCGGCGACGGCAACTTTCTCGTGGCCTATGCCGATAACCCCGACGGACAGCAGCTGGTGGCCGAACTGGGCAGCCGCTACGAGGTGATGCTGACCAACATCAAGAAGTTCTGCGTGGGCTTCCCAATCCAGTCCCCCGCCGAGGGCCTGCTCCTCATCATGGACAAGCACGGCATCGGCGCTGCCGACGTGGAGAAGATCGTCGCCCGCCTGCCCGAAGGCGGGGCCCACACCGTCAACGACCGGGAAATGCCCGACATCAACCTGCAGTACATCTTCGCCATCGCCCTGCTGGACGGTCGGGTTTCTTTCGAGGCGGCCCACTCCTTTGAGCGAATGACTGCTCCGGAGGTGATGGACCTGCGCTCCCGGGTTACGCTCATTGGCGACCCGGAACTCAGCGGCGCCCAGCCCGATTACCAGGCTATTGTCGAGGTAACGACCAAAGACGGTACGGTCCACGAGGAGCGGGTTACCAGCTTCCGGGGCCGGGCGGAAAATCCCCTGTCCCGGGAAGAGGTGGGCGAGAAGGCGCTGGACCTGATGGAACCGGTCCTTGGGTCGGCCCAGTCAAGGGAATTGATTGACGCCATCAACGGACTGGAGACGCTTCCCAGCGTTCGGGAGTTGCGGCCGCTGCTGTCGGTGTGAGCCGGACCCGTTTCCGTAACTTGTAAAAACCGGTAGGGGCGCATCGCGATGCGCCCCTGCGTTTCTTCCACCACCATCCTGACCTTCCCCCGTTAAGGAAGAAGGGGTAGCAGGGCAACCCTACACCACCGCCGGCTCCACCTTGTGGCAGGCGGTCAGGTGGTCTGAGAGTATTTCCCGCCAGTCCGGTTCAACCTCGCGGCACATGCTGGTCTCCAGGTAAATGGGGCAGCGGGTGTGGAACCTGCAGCCGCTGGGCGGATTGATGGGGCTGGCCACTTCGCCGCCGATGGTGGTGCCCATGGGCACGTCCGGGTCGGGCTTGGGCACTGACGCCAGCAGGGCGTTGCTGTAGGGATGCAGGGTGTTGCCGTAAAATTCATCCCGGGTCGCCAGTTCCACCATCTTGCCCACGTACATCACGCCCACCCGGTGGCTCATGTGCTCCACGATAGCCAGGTCGTGGGAGATGAGCAGGTAGCTCAGGCCCAGGTCCCGCTGCAAATCCACCAGCAGGTTGAGAATCTGCGCCCGGATTGAAACGTCCAGGCCGGAAACGGGTTCGTCCAGCACTATAAGCTGGGGTCGCAGGGCCAGGGCCCGGGCGATGGCGATGCGCTGGCGCTGTCCGCCGCTGAACTGGTGGGGGAAAAAGGATGCGGTTACCGGGTTCAGTCCCACGTTTTCCAGCAGTTCGCCCACCCGCATGCGCAGGTCTCGTCCCCGCAAT
Organism: Dehalococcoidia bacterium; assembly: GCA_964291565.2. Classification (GTDB taxonomy): domain Bacteria; phylum Chloroflexota; class Dehalococcoidia; order Lucifugimonadales; family UBA3495; genus Bin22. The sequence continues at coordinate 1,283,974 of OZ219949.1, read as the reverse complement.
CCCTGGTGGACGCGAAGGGGTTCGCCGATGATGTCCATCACCTGCATCCGCGGGTTGAGTGAGCTGTACGGGTCCTGGAACACTGCTTGCACCATGCGCTTGTATTCCCGCAACCCGCCGCCCCGGAAACTGCTGACATCCTGCCCCTGGAAGGAGATGGTCCCGCGGGTTGGACGTTCCAGCAGCAGGATCATCTTGGCGACGGTGGTCTTGCCGCAGCCGCTCTCCCCTACCAGCGCGAAAGTCTCTCCCTCTTCCACGTGGAAGCTGACGCCGTCCACCGCCCGGATGGAGTCTCCCCCGCTGGTGAGCCAGTTGCCGCCGCCCCTGAAGTGCTTCGCCAGCCCTTCTACTTCCAGCAATCGGTCTGCCACGCTACCTTCCCTCCTCGGTCAGCCAGCAATGCACAAAGTCCTCGCCTCCCAACGAGGTGCGCGGCGGGTACTGTTCCTTGCACTTGTCCATGGCCTCCGGGCAGCGGGGCCAGAAGGGACATCCCTGGGGAATGCTGCGCAGGTCGGGGGGTTGCCCCTCAATCTGGTACAGCTTGTCCCTGCGCGCCCCCATCAAGGGGACGGAATCCAGCAAAGCCCGGGTGTAGGGGTGCTGGGGTTCCTTGTAGATCTGCCTCACCCGGCCGCTCTCCACAATACGGCCCGCGTACATCACGTTCACCCGGTCGCACATCTGGGCGACGATGCCCAGGTCGTGGGTTACCCAGATGACGCTGGTGCCGCTCTCCTGCTGCAGTTCGCGAATGAGGCGCAGGAACTGGGCCTGGATAGTAACGTCCAGGGAGGTTGTTGGCTCATCGGCAATCAACAGCTCCGGCTCGGTGGTCAGGCCCATGGCGGCTACCACCCGTTGACGCATGCCGCCGCTGAACTGGTGGGGATACTGGACCAGGCGCTGCTCCGGACGCGGAATGCGCACCGCCCGCAAAGCGTCAAGTACCCGCGCTATGGCCTGCTGGCCCCGCTCCTTCAGGTGCAGGCGCACCGGTTCGGCAACCTGTTCACCGATGGAATAGACCGGGTTCAGGGACGTTTGGGGGTCCTGCATGATGATGGCCATGCGATGTCCCCGGTACGCCCGCATCTCATGCTCGGTTAAATCAAGGAGATTTTCGTCCTTGAACCAGATTTCGCCCTCGACTATGCGGGCCCCGGGCTGCGGAACCAGGCGCATCAGCGAAAGGCAGGTCATGGTTTTGCCGCTGCCCGACTCTCCCACCAGCCCCACGGCCTCCCCCTGGGCAACGGTGAAGCTCACCCCGTCCACCGCCTTCAGCACGGCATTGCGCTGGAAAAAGTAGGTCTTCAGCCCCTCTACTCTTAGCAGGCTGTCGTTTTCTATGTTCCGGTTAACCATTCGCCGCTAAACCCAAGGTGATTCCCTGATGATTTCGACCACAAGGTGAAGGTGTTCACTCCCAACCCGACCTTCTCCCGCCAATGGAGAAGGGACTCTTCCGGAATTTCCCTACAGTTGCCTCCGCCTGGGGTCCAGCGTGTCCCGCAGCCAGTCGCCGAACAGGTTCAGGGACAGCACCGCCGCCAGGATGCACAGTCCGGGGAACAGGGTAATCCAGTAGGCCGATGTCAAAAACTCCCGCCCATCGGCGACCATCAGGCCCCACGCCGGCTGGGGCGGTGGCACGCCCACACCCAGGAAGCTGAGGGACGATTCCAGCAGAATCAGGTGTCCCACTTCCAGGGTAGCCAGCACGATGATTGTGTTGAAAACGTTGGGCAGAATGTGTCGCAGCAGGATCATCCAGGTGGGAGTGCCGATGACCTTGGCGATGGCCACGAAGTCCCGCTCCCGAACGCTCAGGGTTTCTCCCCGAACAATCCGGGCAAATCGGGCCGCCAGGAAGGGGGACAAGATGAGAATGACGCTCTCGAAACTGCGCCCCACCGCAAAGACGAACACCAGGGCCACCAGGATGGTGGGCATGGCGAGAATAACTTCGATGCCCCGCTGCATCACGGCGTCGACCTTGCCGCCGGCGTAACCCGAAATCAGGCCCAGGGCAACACCAACGCCGCCGCCCAACGCGATCACGAACAGGGACAGGGAAAGCGAGACCCGGGCGCCCCGGATCAACCGGCTGAATATATCCCGGCCCAGCTTGTCGGTGCCTAGCAGGTTGTTGGCCGTCCCTTCTTCGTGCCACACCGGCGGGGCGAAGGAGTTGGCCATGTCCACGGCCACCGGGCTGTGTGGAGCGATCCACTGGCCAAAGAGGGCGAAAATCATCAGCACCAGCAGAACCGCCGTGGGAATCTTGGGGACGCGCCGCGCCACGCTGAGGCTCGACCGTACTCTCACGAGCCAGGCGGATGCCGGAGCCACTGTTTGCATCGTCGTGTTGGCCATAGACTACCTGCTAAGGGGTGTACTTTATGCGGGGGTCTATTACCGCATAAAGGATGTCAACGAATAGATTGATGAGAATAAAGAAGCTGCCAAAAACTATCACGACACCCTGAATGACGGGGAAGTCCCGCCGCACCACGCTCTGCACCGCGGAAGTGCCGATGCCGGGCCAGGCGAAGACCTGCTCCACCACCACCGACCCGTTCATGAATGCGCCCAGTACCAGGCTGCTGTAGGTAAGGACCGGCAGCAGGGCATTTCGCAATGCGTGTTTCCCGATAACCACGGCTTCGGGCAGGCCCTTGGCTCGGGCCATGGCCACATAGTCGCTGTCCAGCACGTCCATCATGCTGGACCGTACCAGGCGCACCATGCCGGCCATCACGCCCCAACCCAGGGTAAAGCCGGGCAGTATGTACGACTGCCAACCCCCCTTGCCGGCCGGGGGCAGCATCTCCCACACCACGGCAAAGAGAATAATCAGCATTATCCCCGACCAGAAGGGCGGCATGGACTGGCCCAGGAAGGCCAGGACCTTGGCTATCCAGTCAATGGCGGAATCGCGGTATACCGCCCCCAGTACGCCCAGGGGTAAAGAGAGCGCCAGGGCAAAAATCAGCGCCACCAGGCCAAGGGTGAAGGTGGCCGGCATCCGCTCCACCAGGATCTGGGTAACGGGGATGCCGTTGCTTACGGAATCTCCCAGGTCCAGTCTTACCAACTGGCCAAGGAACTTCAGGTATTGCTCGTGGACAGGCCGGTCCAGCCCCAGCTTGGCGGCCATAATTTCGCGCGCGTCCACCCCCGAATTGCGGGCGGTGAAAACCTCTGCCGGGTCGCCGATGGAGCGGGAGAGAATGAACACCAGGGTTGCAATGAACCACAAGCCCAGCAGGGCCTGAAAGATGCGAAACCCGATGTACTTGACCATGGATTAGTCCTTAAACCGGAGGGTCTGCCGGTCAAGCTGAAAGTGCCGGCAGACCCTTGCCGAGATTACTATCGAGATGACCCTCTGCGCCAGCGGACGGTGCCGGTTACGGCCTTATCGTCCAGTGGTTATGGGGATAGGGCTTGCCCGTGATGGGAGTCCAGGAGCCGACCTTGTCGCTGGCCCCGAACACCGCCCCGGCCTCCAGCAGGGGGCCGGCCCAGAAGTCCCGGTTGAGCAGGCGGTGGAAGTCGGCCATGGCCTCGTGCTGGTCCCGCAATTCAAAGGATGAACCGGCCTTGTCCAGCAGGGGGTCCAGAATGTCCGGCAACCGCATCATCTGCCGGCGACCCTCGGAATGGTAATAAATGTGCGACCCGCGGTAGGAGTGCAGCCGGGTGTCGCTGCCGCGGACGGCTATCTGGTAGGGAGGCTGGTCATTGACGATGGTTTCGATCTCGTCGGGCGTCTTGATGGCATTGTCAAAGGTCTCCCGCAGCACGGGGCCGTCCACTACCGATACAAAGGTATCCAGGCCGATGGCTTCCAGGTAGCCGGCAACGGCTTCCGAAAGGCCGGGCTGGTCAACAAAGTCCGCGTCGCCGGAGAAGGTCAGGATTTCGATCTCGGCGCCCTCAAAACCCGCTTCCTGGATCAGCTGCATAGCCCGGTCCGGGTCGTAGGGATGGGGATCCACGTCACCCGGGTAGCCTATGTTGCCTTCCACCACCCAGTAGCAGCAGGCGGGAGTCGTCTGGCCGGCATAGAGACCCTTCCCGATAGCCTCGCGGTCGATGGCTATGGAAATGGCTTCCCTTATGCGCTTGTCGTTGAAGGGATGACCGGGGACCCAGGCGTAGTTGTACCAGATCCACGAAATGTTGGCGGCCGGCGACTGCAGCACCTGTAGGTCTGCGTTCTCGAGTTCCTCAACGCTGCGAACCGAGGCGGTGATCAGGTCGGCATTGCCGCTCTTGAGCATGGCCATGCGGGTATTCAACTCGGCCACGTCCCAGATCTGCAGAATCTTGTAGCCGGGGTTCTTCTCATAGTGGTCCTCGAAGGCCTCCATCTGGATGTACTGGCCGGGAACCCGGTCAGCCCACTTGTAGGGGCCGGAGCCAACGGGGGCTTCGCGGAAGTTGTCTATCCCGCCGACGCTTTCGAAGTGGGCCTGGGGGAATACCACGGAGCGGGGCGGAGAAGCCGAGGCGAAGAACAGGGGCAGGGTGGACTGGGGTTCCAGGGTGGAGACGGTAACCGTGTTGCCTACCACCTCAAAACCCGAACTCAGCAGGGGCCCCACTTCCAGGGCGAAGCCGCCGAGGGAGTCCTCGCCCACGGACCGGTTCCAGGTCCAGGCCACGTCCTCGGCAGTGATGTCGTCGCCGTTGTGGAACTTCATCCCATCGCGGATGGTGAAGGTCCAGGTCAACTGGTCCGGCGACACCTCCCACCCGGTGGCAAAGCCGGGCGTTAGGGTGCCGTCGGGGTTCTGGCCGATGGCGTAGTCGAACACCTCGTCGTAGTACACCTTGGTGGCGCTGTCCTGGGAGATGTTGGTATCAACCCCCTGGAAGCCCAGGTAGGAACTGACCGAGATGATGGAACCGGCGGGGTCCACCCTGCCGGGAAGCCGGCCTGACTCCGGTATTTGCACCGGGACCGGGGTGGCTACCACTATTTTCTCGACTTCTTTCTCTACTTCGCGAATGGTCTCGACTTCTACCGGAACTTCCTTTTCCACTTCGCGAATGAGTTCCACTTCTATTGGAACTTCTTTCTCCACTTCCACCTCACGGACAGTCTCCACCTCGACCACCCGCTCCACCTCGACCACCTCCGGCTGGGCGGCGCCGCACGCCACCAGCACCATCAGGCAGAAGAGACTTCCCAGTATAAGCAACGACGTTCTCATATTACTCACCCTTCCATTATTGATTAATGTGGACTGTTTGACTATTGTCGTTCATTAATTACAAAACATATAACAAAATTCGTAATGAATTTGACGATTACAGCTAAAGGTCGCCCGTGTCACCCTGGCTTGGCAGTCCGTTTTCTGAAAATATACCGCGGCCATTTGCCGTAATTCTGCGGGATTATACTCACGGCAAATGTTGGTGTCAATTTGAGCGAGGTAGTTTCCCAGGGGAATGGTAGTTTCCTGCTGACCTCTGTCTGCAGTCCGTGGGAGTTGAGGCTCTCACTTATGGGCACCGCGGCTTGACATTGATGGTACCGAATGGGCGCAATCCTGAGCTAGGCCGCGTTTCTGGCGTCTAATCGGTTGACACGGGCCGGAATGCGGGGTGGAATAAGGGGTACGAGCCGAGGGGTCGGCCGCGCCCGCCGCCGGTTGGCGCCAGGATTGGGAAAACCAGGGGAATTAATCACCCAATTGAGAGGGGGGATACTATGGCATTCTATCGGTTTTATTCGGATGGTGACGGCGAAAGCCACGTTGAAGACGTTAACCTGGCGGAACGCCCGGACCTGGCCGCAATGCTCAATGTCTCCGAGGTGAGCGTACGGGAGTTTGACGGGTCGCGCCACATGGACTTTCATCCCCTGCCCGAGCGGCGGCTGATCATTCACCTGTCGGGCGAGGTGCAGATTGGCGCCAGCGACGGTTCCCAGCGGGTGCTGCGGGCCGGGGATATCCGCTTGATGGAGGACGTGAGCGGGAAGGGTCACAAACATGACGACCTGTCTCCGTCCTCGGCCGTCTACGTGGTACTGACGGACTAACTGGGGGATATTTACCGCAAAGACTCAGAGGACGCTGAGAGGCAAAGAGTATCTCCGCGAAACTCCGGGTACTCTGCGCCTCTGCGGTTAACAAAATCCTCATGAGGGAAGGGACAACTACATCCGGGAGGAAGGCAATGAAGTACAACTACATCGTCATCGGCGCAGGCTCGGCCGGCGCCATCCTGGCCACCAGGCTTTCGGAAGACCCGGGCGTTTCGGTGCTGCTGCTGGAGGCGGGCCAGGACTACCCGGACATGGATACCCTTCCGGAAGAGGTCAAGTACGGCTACATGTCCACCAGGAGCGTGTGGGACAGTGAACACAACTGGCAGTACCGGGCCCGCGCCACCGACCAGGCGGAGATCGAGATTCCCCGGGGCAAGGTAACCGGCGGTTCCAGCGCCATCAACGGCCAGATTTTCATCCGGGGCATTCCCGAGGACTATGACAACTGGGCCCAGTGGGGCAATGACGAATGGAACTTCGGGAAGCTGGTACCCTACTTCAACATGGTGGAGACGGACACCACCTACCAGGACGACCCCGGGGACTTCCACGGCAACAGCGGCCCCATCATCTGCCACCGCTTTCCCGAAGACCAGTGGCGCCAGGGGAACAAGGCTTGGTTCCAGGCCTGGCGGGACAATGGACACCCCTACTGCGAAGACCACAACATGCCTGGCACCACCGGCGTGGGCCCCATAACCCTCAACAACCCGGAGGGGATCCGCTGGTCCACGGCCATCGGCTACCTTGGCCTGTCTCGCCACCGCCTGAATCTGACCATCAGGCCCGGCGTAACGGTCAAGCGGATTCTGTTCGACGCCAGCGGTGAGAAGCCCCGGGCCACGGGCGTGGAAGCGGTATCCGGCGAGGAAACCTTCGTCGTTGAGGGCGACGAAGTCATTCTCAGCGCCGGGGCCATCGGGTCGCCGCAAATACTGATGCTTTCGGGGGTGGGGCCGGCCGACCACCTCAGGGAGCACGGCATTGAAACCGTCATCGACTCTCCGGGAGTGGGCCAAAACCTGGCTGACCATCCCCTGATCAACATCCTGTGGGCTACCAAGCCCGAGGTGGACCTGACGCCCTTCCTGCCCAGCGCTCAACTGCTGGCAAGGTATACTGCCGCGGGTTCTCCCCTGGAAAACGATATGATCGTCTACCTGAACGCCGCCGCGGGAATGTCGCGCAACCGGGGCGGAATGCGCGGCGGAGCGGAGGGCACGAGCGCGGTAGTGGGCCTGGGCGCCAGCCTTGGGCTGAACCTGGCGCTGTCCAAGGGAGAGATAAGACTACGGTCCGGCGACTATCGAGACTATCCCTACCTTAACTACAATATGCTGGACCACGAGGAGGACGTGCGCCGGTACCGGGACGGCATCCGCATGATTGTTGACCTGGAAGACCACCCGGCGATGTCCGCCATCATTGAAAAGCGGGTGTACCCTGAGGACGCGGACCTGGAGTCGGACGAGGCGCTTGACCTGTGGATGAAGCGCTGGGTTGGAACCGGCCACCACGTTTCCTGCACCGCGAAGATGGGCCCGGCCTCCGATCCCATGGCCGTGGTAGACCAGTACGGCAAGGTGTACGGTGCGGACGGGCTACGGGTGGTGGACGCCTCCATAATGCCCGAGTGCGTCCGGGCCAACATCAACGTTACCGTCCTGATGATTGGCGAGCGGATTGCCGACTTCATCAGGCGGGGCATGTGAGGAGGCTGCTACTGAAGCGGCACAACGGAGTATAATGGCTGCAGTCGTCGCCCCTCTTATCTCGCCCATATAATCCGACCACATGAGCCCGGCCCAGACCGGGCTCTTGTCGACTCAAGGAGGCTTTCACACGGCTTCACCCCCACAACGCAGCACCGGTACGGCCCCGGCCCCGGGAGAACCTTCCGGGCCGGAACGTCGGCGAGGCCGGCTGCATCCCGCCCGTTTCAACACTTTCGTATCCCTGCGCCACCGGGACTTTCTTCTCCTGTGGTTGAGTAACCTGTGCAACGCATCGGCAGTCTGGTTCCAGCAGATAACCATACCCTGGGTGGTCTGGGAAATCTCCGGTTCTCCCTTCCTGGTGGGAATTGCCGCCGGTATGCGCTCCATCCCCTTCCTGGTTATTGGGCCCATGGCGGGCGTGTTTGCCGACCGGGTGGACCGCCGCAAGATTGTCCTGGTAACCCAGTCGGTTATGGCGATGGTGGTGCTCGCCTTTGCCGGCGCGGTGCAGTTGGGCGTAGTAGTGGGCACCGTGGGGGTGATCTACGCCCTGGCCTTCTCCTTCATCACCGGCACCCTGCACTCTCTCATCCAACCGGTGCGGCAGGCCATGGTGGCGAACACCGTCCCCCGAGAGGACCTGTGGAACGCCGTGGCGCTGAACTCCATTGCCGGCAACGTGGCCCGGGTTGTGGGCCCCGGGCTGGGTGGCGTGCTCATTGCGTGGCTGGGGCCGGCGCTGAACTTCTTCCTGGAAGGGATCCTGTACGTCCTGATGGTGCTGGTGATGATTCCCATAGCCCTGCCCTACCGGGAGGCGATCACCGCGCGACGGGCGTCAATGCTGGCCAACCTGAAACAGGGATTTGCCTATGTCCTGAGCGAACAGGTGGTGCTGCGCCTGCTGCTGGTAGCCTGCATATCCGACATTCTGTTGGCCCCGGTTATTCACCTGATGCCGGTGATCGCCACCGAGGTGCTGGGACAGGGCTCCGAGGTGTAACGGATTCCTGGTGCTGGCCACGGGCGTGGGCGGAATAATCTCCACCATCTCCTTTGCGTCGCTGGGCGGCGTGTTCCGAAGGGGATCCGTCGGCCTGCTGGCCCTGATGCTATTGTCGGCTTCGGCGATACTGCTGGGCTTTTCCACCTGGGTGTGGCTGTCCCTGATAGCGATGTTCGGCTTCGGCTTCTTCCGGCTGGCCTTCAAGATCAACAACAACACCCTGGTGCAGACGACAATACCCGACGCGCTGCGGGGCCGGGTAATGTCCATCTACCACCTGGACCACGGCCTCACTCCCCTGGCCAGCATGACGCTGGGGCTGATCGCCGAGTTCTGGCCCGCCAACTTCGTGGTTGTGCTGGTGGGCGGGATCAGCCTGGTCCTGACCATCTACGCCTTCATCGCCTATTCGGATATGCGAAGGATGAGCTGACAGGAGACGTGGGTGGCCTTCCGGGGCGCATTGCCACGTGGAGTTCCGTGCTGGGCTGAAATGGCCGACAGCCCCTACAGAAGTGAGACGGTGAGCCCCCTATCTCCCCACACCCAGGTAATCCTGCGCTCCTTCCGGGTTGAGCTTGCCGTTGGACATTACCGCTGCCGTCGTGGCCCAGGCCAGACCCAGGTCCACGTTGTGGGTGGTCATAACCACCGACCGGCCCGATGCCGTCCATTCCCGCAGCAGGTCGGCCAGGGCCGCGACCGACTGCCGGTCCAGGCCCGACTCGGGTTCGTCCAACAGCAGCAGGGACGGGCGATGCAATATGGCCCGCGCGATGGCCAGGCGCTTCTGCATTCCGTGGGAAAGGCTGCGCACCCGCCGGTCGGCGCGGCGGGAAAGGCCCACCCGCTCCAGCGCCTCCGCAACCCGCTGGGGAAGGTCTTCCACCGCATACAGGCGGCCGTAAAACGCCAGGTTCTCGCGGCAGGTCAGGTCGTCGTACAGGTAGCCGCTGTGAGCCACCACGCCGACCTGCCGCCGCGCCGCCGCGGGCCGACGGCGCAGGTCGTAGCCGGCAATTCGTACGCTGCCTTCATCGGGTCGGGCCTGGCCGGCCAGGGTCCGCAGCAGCGTGGTCTTGCCGGAACCGTTGGCCCCAAACAGGGCCAGGAACTCGCCCCAGCCCAGGGACAGGTCCAGGTCCCACAGCACGGGCAGGTCGCCATAGCCCTTGCGAAGGCCGGCAACTTCAATGGCATCGGCGGCGCCGGATGGGCCGCCAGAGTTCAAGTCCACGTCGTGTTCCTTTCGCCAATCAGCACGTCGCATGACCGAATGCGGATTGGCGTTTGGTGTCCCTATTCTGGCCCGGTTGCGGGCCATTTTGGGCCACTACGGGTTTGCGGGCCCAAATTTGCTTCCCTGCCCGGCAGGGATTGGGGTTTTGCCGGACAGGAGAAAGGCCCCGCAGGATTATGGTATAGAGTGGTCATCCAAGGTGGCAAGGGGGGAGAGAGCTCGCCTTATCCGATCCGGATAAATGGCAAGAGGCATACACATAACCTTACATTGCGATGTATTCGGGTGTTTTTCTGCATTATCGGATATAATTTCGTAGCCTATTGACCGGATTACCTCCAAGGGTTGGGACAGGCGGCAGGGCCGGTGCAGTAATCCGGCGGTGGGCTACACGAAACTCTTACCAAGACAGCAGGGATTGTCCACACCACGCAAAATTGCCATAGCCGGCCTGGTTGCCCTGGGCGTCCTGTTGACCGCAGCCTTCTTCCTGGTCTATTTCGGGGAGAACGAATCGGATGCGGTGGATTTGACTGCTGTGGCCGCGGGCGCTGCGGAAAGGCCCGATGCAGGCAATTCCACTGCTCCCGCAGATGGGAGGGCTTCACCCGAGTTAGCCCCGAGGACTGAGACGCAGGAATTGAGGGTGTACGTGGCTGGGGCTGTGAAGAACCCCGGTGTTTACCCGCTGATGGAAGGAGACCGCCTGGTGGACGGTGTGGAGGCCGCGGGAGGCGCCACCGACGATGCCAACCTGGAGGCGGTCAACCTGGCGATGCGGGTGGAGGATGAGGGGTATTACTACGTTCCCGCCAAGGCGCCCCTCCCCGCCGCCGATATCGTCACGGAGACGACAGAGGACTCATCCCCCACTCCCCAATTCCCCCAGGCGGCAACCAACCGTCCCACCACTGGGTCTACCGCCGAAACTGCTGAATCGGCTGCCGCCGCTACCGAACCTGGCGGGCCGGTCAACCTGAACACCGCCACCCAGGCGGAACTGGAGACCCTACCCAGCATCGGGCCGGCGCGGGCCAGGGCCATTATTGCCTTCAGGGAGGAAAACGGCCCCTTCGCCGCAGTTGACGAAATCACCGCCGTTTCAGGGATAGGTCAGGGCATTCTGGACAATCTCCAGGGTCTCATCACCGTGGAAGCTGCACCGTAGATGGCCGCTGTCCTTGACCGGAGCTTCCCATTAAGTCCTGCCGGATGCTGATTCCGGGCCTGCCGCTATGAAGCTCACCACGCTGGGGGCGGCCTGGCTGGCGGGAATGGCCCTGGCCCACGGATGGTACGACGCCGACCCGCTCCCTTTGCTCATATTGTCCGGCTTTGCGGCGACTGCGGCCCTGGTGTGCCGCCTGCTGGGCATCTCCGCCTGGCTGCCCCTTTTGGTGGTGGCGTGCCTGCTGGGCCTGTGGCGGTACGAAGTGGGGCAAGCCGTGCCGCCGCCCCTGCTGGCCGACTACGGCGGGAGCACCCAGGTCCGGGGCCGCATTGTCAGCGATCCGGAAGCCACCGCAACCCGCGTCAAGTTCGCCCTGAAGCTTACCGATATTGCCGGAGCAAGGGCCGGTGGAACGCCCGACTGGCAGCCCCACGATGCCCGGTTGCTGATCTACGCCCATCCGCCTCCGGAACTGGTGGCGGAAAGGGAGCTGCCATATTTTCGGTACGGGGACGGCGTGGCTCTGACGGGAACCCTGCAACGACCCGAACCGATAGAGAAGTTTGACTACCCGGCCTACCTGGAAAGCCAGGGGATCTATGCCGTCTTTTGGGCGCAGGCCGCCGTGGTCTCCGATACCGGCGCCGGCGAAAAGGTGTCAATCGCTGCCAGGAACGTGGTATTCGACCTGCGGCGCGCGCTGGGCCGGAGTCTGGAGCAGTCCCTGCCGCCCACCGAAGCGGCGCTGGCCCGGGCCCTTCTGCTGGGCCTGCGGGGGCAACTGCCGGACACGGTGGTGGAGAACTTCCGGCAGTCGGGCACGTCCCACCTGCTGGCCATATCGGGCCTGCACCTGGGCATCCTGCTGCTGATGACGGTGGGGGTGTTGCACTGGGCCCTGGGACGGCACACGCCCATTCCCGTATTGCTGGCCCTGGTGGCGGTCTGGCTGTACGTGCTGGTCAGCGGAGCGCCGGTTTCGGTGGTGCGGGCAGCCATAATGGGCAGCGTCTACCTGGCGGCGTTGGGCCTGGGACGTCCCCGGGAATCGCTGCTGCCGGCCCTGGCCCTGAGCGTGGTGGTGATGACCGCCCTGGACTCCGGGGCGGCGTCCCGTATCTCCTTTCAACTCAGTTTTGCGGCCATTGCCGGCATCGCCCTGGCCCTGCCCTGGCAGGACACACTGTCCCGCAGCATTGCCAGCCGAGTTGAACAAACGGGGTGGCGGTGGTCGCCCTTGGCGGGGACTGCCCTGGCGTGGCTGGCGTCTGGTGTGCTGATTTCGGTGGCGGCGACGCTGGCAACCTTTCCCCTGGTGGCCCTGAACTTTGGGCGGCTGCCCCTGCTGGGCATACCGGCCACAATCCTGGCCACGCCCCTGCTCCCCTTTGCCCTGGCCGGCGGACTGATTACGGCGCTGGCGGGGCTGGTCCATCCCCTGGTTGGGCAACTGGTGGGGCTGCCAGCGTCAATGCCCCTGGCCGCCCTTCTGGCGCTGGTGGAAGGGGTTCCCAAGTGGGCGGTGGAACTGGACACGGAAGGCACCGGTTGGCTGTGGGCGTGGTACGGCGTCCTGCTGGGAGCGCTGGTCCTGGCGGATACGCGCTGGTACCGGGCGGGCGTGCTGCGTAGGCTGACCCGGGTAATGGGATTGTCCAGCGGGGCGGGACATTCCGTTTCCGGTTCAGGATCGGTCGGGGCCTGCCTGGCTCTGGGTGGAGTGGGCCTGGTGCTGGCGGCGACCCTGTTCTACCTGCTGGCGGGAGTGGGTGGCCAGACGGACGGCAGGCTGCACGTTTTCTTCCTGGACGTGGGGCAGGGCGACGCCATCTACATTGAAACGCCCAGTGGAAAACAGGTGCTCGTGGACGGTGGCCCCGAGTTTGGCGGCGCGGCCCGGGCCCTGTCCCGTCACCTGCCACCGTGGGATCGCAGCCTGGACCTGGTGGCGTCAACCCACCTGGACACAGACCACAGCCGGGGCCTGCTGCGGGTGCTGGAAAGCTACAAGACAGGCACGGTGGTCGCGGGCCTGCCGGATACGGAGAGCCACCTTTATCCGCAGTGGCAAAAGGCCGTGGAAGAGGGCGGCCACCGCCTGGTCCACCTGTCCGCCGGCCAGGAGTTGGCGCTGGAGGAAGGGCTGACATTGACAGCGCTGCATCCGCCGGCCGTGCCCCTGCGCGGGCCGGCGTGGGAGTCCAACAACAACAGCCTGGTGCTGCGCCTGTCCTATGGCGAAATCAGCTTCCTGCTGACCGGCGACATCGAAGCGGAAGCGGAGCGTTACCTGGCCCGCACCGCGACGTCGCTCCAGAGCGAAGTCCTGAAGGCGGGGCATCACGGCAGCAAGTCTTCAACTACCGCAGCCTTCCTGAGGGCTGTCAAGCCGCGCTGGGCGGTGATTTCCGCCGGGGCCGACAACCAGTACGGGCATCCCCACGCTGAGGTAGTCAGCCGGCTGGAGGATGTGGTCGGCAGGGCCAACGTCTTCAGCACTGCTACCCAGGGGACCATCCATTTCATCACTGACGGCCAGCGGCTGTGGGTGGAGACGGAGAGGTGAGGTAATGACGGACATATCTGCTGTCAACCGAACCCTGGTCCGGCTATACTCTGTGAGGACTGCCAACGAATCAGGGCAGGAATGCAAGGAGAAGACAACTTGACCAGAACTGACGGCCGGCGGTGGGACCAGCCCCGGCCCATTACCATAACCCCGGGCTACCAGCGGTTCGCCGAAGGTTCGGCGCTGATTGAGACGGGACTGACCCGGGTGCTTTGCGCCGCGTCCCTGGAGGAGCGGGTGCCCCAGTTTCTGCGGGGCCAGGGCCGGGGCTGGGTTACCGCCGAATACAATATGCTGCCCCGCTCCACCAACACCCGCACGCCCCGCGACCGGGACGCCGGCCGAATCAGCGGACGCTCCCAGGAAATCCAGCGGCTTATCGGGCGCTCCCTGCGTGCGGTTACCGATATGGAGGCCCTGGGCGAGCGAACCGTTACCATTGACTGCGACGTGCTGCAGGCCGATGGAGGCACCCGCACGGCGGCGATAACCGGGGCCTACGTGGCCCTGTGCCAGGCGATGCAGGTGCTGGTGGATAACCGGGTGCTGCGCCGCGCGCCCCTGCACAGCGCCGTGGCCGCCGTGAGCGTGGGCCTGGTGGACGGAGACCTGCTGCTGGACCTGTGCTACCAGGAGGACTTCGATGCGCAGGTGGACTTCAACGTGGTAATGACCGACCGGGGGGAACTGGTGGAACTTCAGGGGGCCACCGAGGGCGACCCCTTCCCCCGCCAGCAGGCCGTAGAGGCGCTGGCCCTGGCCGCCCGGGGCATGGAACCCCTGTTCGCGGCGCAGAGGATGGCGCTACGGGAAGTAGGGGTCAAGGGTTAACAATCATCGGCTTCACCGGGGCCGCTCCGTCTTCGAAGCAAGACTCCAGGTAAGTGGCCATCGAAAGGCAGAGTTCGTTATTAGGGTTGATTTCACAAAGAGGAGCAGAGAAGCGGAGTTTGGCAGAGAGACACTCTGCGTCTCTGACTCTCTTTGTGAAAAGAAGGCTAGACAGGCGCCCCTTCGCTGTCCAGCAGTACTACCGGCAAGTCAAGGTCCCGCAATCCTTCTTCCACCGTGGAGCGGTCGCCTACCACCAGGATGTTCAGGCCGTCGGGCTTCACCCGCTGCTGGCCCGCCTGCCTTACTTCGTCCAGGGTAATGGAGGTAATGCGGTCGCGGTAGGTCAGGAAATAGTCGTCCGGTAGGTTGTGCTGCAGCAGGTTTATAACCTGGGCCAGCACCTGCCCCGGCCGCTCAAAACCGGCGGGGTAACCCAGCAGCATTCCCGCCCGGGCCGCTTCCAGTTCTTCATCGGTAACCGGACGGTCGGCGTGAACATCCTGGAACTCCTTGAGGGTTTCCACCACCGATTCTTTGGTAACGGCGGTCTGGACGCTGCCGCCAGCCATCAGCAGGGAAGGCTCCCGGAACCAGGAGATTCCCGAGTTGAAACCGTAACTGTACCCCTTGTCCTGGCGCAGGTTCTGGTTCAGGCGCGCGGAGAACTGGCCGCCGAAGCAGAAGTTGAGCAGGGTCAGGGGCCCGTAGTCATCGTGGGCGCGGGGCACGGTAACGTGGCCGGCCCGAATAACCGACTGGGCCGCCCCCGGCTTGTCCACCAGGTAGATAGTCGTGGGCTGCGGAGTCAGGTCGCCGTTCACCATACCGGACGCTGATGCCTGGGAATCCGCCGCCGCGTCCGCCCAGGCACCGAAGGCCTTTTCCGCCTGCTCCACCACTTCGTCCAGGCTAACGTCGCCGACCACAACCAGGTTTGCCTTTGACGGGCCAAAGTTGGCGCGGAAGTGGGTTTCCAGGTCCGACCTGGTGAACGCGGCAACCGAAGATTCGGTGCCGATGGAGGGGTGGCCGTACCGGGAGTCGGGGCCGAAGACCAGGCCGGGTATGATGCTTTCCGCCACGAAGGTTGGGTCGTCCTTGCCCCGGCGGATGTCGGTCAGGTGTTCCCGCCGTACCCGCTCCACTTCGTGCTCCGGGAAGGTGGGGGTGCGGGCCACGTCGGCCATCAGTTCCAACGCCGTGTCCCAGTGCTTGCTCAGGGTTTCGGTGGAGAGCAGGCTGACTTCCTTGCGGGTCTCGGTGGACAGGCGGGCGCCGATGAACTCAAACTCATTGGCGATGTCCTGGCTGGAACGGGTTGTCGTGCCTTCGGGCAGCAACTGGGTGGTGAATGACGCCAGGCCGGGCAGGCCCACCGGATCGGTAATGGCTCCGGCCTGTACCACCAGTGCAAAGGCGACTATGGGCACGCCCTTCTTTTCCACTACCGTAACTCGCAGGCCGTTGGACAGGGCGCGGTGGACGGGAACCGGGGGCGTGAATTCCGGTTCAGCGGCAGCCGGGGGCATCACCGTGCGGTCCAGGCCGGTGGCGGAGACCGCTTGCAGGGGATTTTCGGGCAGCACCCGCATCCGCACCTGCCGCTGGTCCAGCACCCGCCGTCCCACCCGCAGAATGTCGTCCCGCTCCACCGCCAGGTACTTGTCCAGGCCGGTGTTGATCATATTGGGGTCGCCGTAGAAGACGTTGTAGTAGTTAAGCACGTCGGCCCGACCGCCGAAACCGCCGATGCGGGCCAACTGGCGGTAGTGGGAGCTTTCCAGCCGGTTCCTGGCCCGCTGCAGCTCTTCGTCGGTGGGTGGGTCCTGCCAGATGCGGGAGATCTCCGCGTCCACGGCGGCTTCCACTTCGTCCAGGGAATGTCCGGCCGCAGCGGTAACGTCGACAATGAACTGGCCGGCAATCTCCGCCGAATGGTTGCGGACGCCCACGCTCTGCGCGATCTGCTGGTCATAAACGAGGGAACGGTAGAGGCGGGAGCTTTGACCGTCGGCCAGCACCGCCCGCAGCAGTTCCATTGCCCCTTCGTCCGGGTCATTGTCCGGCAGGGCGGGCCAGACGATGTACAGCCGGGGCAGGGACACCCGGTCCCTCATTTCCAGTTCCACCCGGCCGGCCAGGCCGGAGTCAAAGCGGCCGATGCGGCGCGCCGCCGGGCCGGGAGGCAGGTCGCCGAAGTAACGGTTGACCATCTCCAGGGTCTCATTCCGCTTTATATCCCCGGCGATGGACAGGCTGGCGTTGGAGGGACAGTAAAAGCGTCGGAAGAAGTCCTTGATGTCGTCCAGGCTGGCGGCGTCCAAGTCTTCCTGGGAGCCGATGGTCATCCAGTGGTAGGGGTGAGGCAGGGGAAAGACGGCTTCCTGGATGTTCCACTGGGCCATCCCATAGGGGCGATTTTCGTAGCTCTGCCGCCGCTCGTTCTTCACCACGTCCCGCTGGACTTCAAACCGGTTCTGGTCCAGGGCGTCCAGCAGGAAGCCCATGCGGTCCGACTCCAGCCACAGGGCCAGTTCCAGGTAGTTGGAGGGCACGTCTTCCCAGTAGTTGGTGCGGTCGGAATTGGTGGAGCCGTTCAGGTTGGCGCCCACCTTCTGCAGGGGTTCGAAATGGCTGCTGTTGTGGTGTCCGGACCCTTCGAACATTACGTGCTCGAACAGGTGGGCGAAACCGGTGCGGCCCGGCACTTCGTTCTTGGAGCCAACGTGGTACCACACGTTGACCGCGGCCAGCGGAATGGAGTGGTCTTCGTGGAGAATTACGTCCAAACCGTTGGACAAGGTAACCTTTTCATAGGCTATGGAGACCATACAAATACTCCGTTTCAATGGGTAGTCAGGGGCTGCCCAATTCTAACACAGGGGAGGCGGAGGCCAGGGTAGTGCGGCTTTGGGGAGTCAGCCCTCAGGATGAGGAGAAAAGAGAGGAATCTAATTCTTGGTTGCTTGTGTCCCTGGTGAATTGAATGGGATAGGGGGTTGGGGGTTCAGGTGGTGCGGAAGATGAGGGTGAGCATAGTGCCGACGATGCCGCCGCCAACGATAAGTCCCACAGCAATGACGCCCCAGAACACCCGGTCGATGCGGGTAGTGATCTCGTGCTGCATCCGGTCCATGCGGTCGTTAAGTTGGTCGATGCGTGCGTTGGTGTCCTGCTGCATCCGGTCCATGCGGTCGTTGAGTTGGTCGATGCGGTCGTTGGTGTCCTGCTGCATCCGGTCCATGCGGTCGTTGACCTGATCAATGCGCTCGTTGAGTTGCCGGATGTTGGCGTTCACATCGGCCAGCTGGACGTTGATGTTGCGGATGTCGGCTTCCACCGCGGCCAGGCGGGAGTTCAGGTCGTCGGTCATGGTGGTCATGGTTTATTCCTTTTCATCCAGGGAGGGGCACGGATATCCACCAGCATTATAACAGCCCCAGTACATCACTTGTGGGGGCTGGCAGCAACTATTGAGAATTGGTGGGAGGTGGCGCCCCACGGTGCGTTATTTGCGCACAGGCCGGAATCCAGAACGGAAATAGGGAATACCGGCCAGGAGTGGCAAGGGTCCCTGGATAGCGACTCTCGCAGGTATGACGACCTGGCGGCTATCCGACTTCTATGGCCGCAGTAACTTTATTGACGGATGCAAATGCCCCAGTGTAGATTTGTGCAAACGGCGACGACATCTACAAAAGGAAGGCCAGCTATGGTTGAAGCGGATGAACGTATTCTGCTGGACTGGGACGCGCTGGAGGTTGGCGAGACCTTCGACACCTACGAGTATGTCCTGACCCAGGAGATGATTGACACCTACCGCAAGGGCGTGATGGACCCGGAGGCCAGCTTCCCCACCATCTCCCACAAGGTGGACGTGAAGCAGTACAACGCGAAGTACCGGGACGCGGGGTCGGTGAACGCCCGCTGCGCCTTCTCCTGCTACAACCCGCCCGTGCCCGGCAAGCGCATAACGGTGCGGGCCTGGATTGCCGACAAGTACCTGAGGCGGGGCAAGAACTATATCGTAACCGAGGCTGTGTCAGTTGACGAAGACGGGCGGCTTATCGACCGGGTCATCACCCACGAACTGAAACAGCCAACCGAGGTGGGCAAGAAATGGGGGGGCTAGTCCGCAATTACGCCGTCGGGGATGAACTGACTCCCCTGGTGAAGGAAATGACCCAGGAGGCCATCAACCTGTTCGAGGGCAGTTCCGGCGAGTTGGGCCCGTCCCAGTTCACCGACGAGGAGACGGCCCGGGAAACGCTGGGCACCGAGGGCACGGTGGCTTCGGGCCGGATGTCCCTGTCCTTCGCCATCGAAATGATGCGGCGGTACTTCGGCAGCAACGTGTTCAACCACGCCGGCACGGTGGACCTGCGGTTCCTGCGGCCAGTGCGCCCCGGCGATACGGTCACCTTCACCGGAACCATCACCGGCGTGGGCCGTGAGGCCAACGGCAGCCGGGTTTCCGTGGAAATCAAGGCGGAAAACCAGCGGGGCGACACCACCGCCGTGGGCCAGGGCAGCGCCGTAGTCCCCAACGCCTACCTGCCCCAGGACGAGTAGCCGCAAGGAACCTAGGTGCGTCCGAATGCTGGCTGCCGGTCGTCCCTTGTATGGCAGGTAGTTCTGGTTGGTAGGCGCATACTGGAGGGTCCATCATTTCCTGGGAGCAACAGGCCATCTGATCGCTAAGGGAGTTACCTATGCTGCGGTTTGACTTTCTGGAAGCCAGGAACCTGCGCCACGCCATTTCACTGCTGGAACGGCACGGCGACGAGGCCAGGCCGGTGGCCGGCAGCACCGACTTCCTGGTGCGCTGGCGGCAGTCCGGCTCCGGCGCATGGCGGCCGGCCTTCGTGGTCAACATCAAGGGACTCTCCGGTCTGGGCCGCATCACCTACAGCCCGCAGAACGGCCTGCGGCTGGGGGCATTGGCTACCGTGCAGGCTATCGAAACCAATGCCCAGGTGCGCCGCCGCTACCAGGCGCTGGCCACCGGCGCCACTTCCTTTGCGGGGGTGCAGGTGCGGAACCTGGCCACCGTGGGCGGCAACGTCTGCAATGCGTCTCCCGCCGGCGATACCCTGCCGGCCCTGCTGGCCTTCGACGCCCAGTGCACTATTACCGGATCCAACGGCGCCCGCAACTTGCCCTTGACCGAGTTCTTCCAGGGACCCGGCCGCACGGCCCTGCAGCCGGGGGAGTTGCTTACCCAGTTGACGCTGCCGCCCCCGCCGCCGTGGACCGGGTCGCTCTACATCAAGCACAGCCCCCGGGGCGCCATGGACATTGCCACCGTGGGCGTGGCGTCGGTGATTACCCTGGAGGAGGACGGCGCAACCTGTAAGGATGCCCGCATTGCCCTGGGCGCCGTGGGGCCGGTCCCTTTCCGGGCTGCCGATGCTGAGAACCTGCTGAAGGGACGGGAACTGTCCCCTGACGCTCTGGACCAGGCCGCCGAGGCCGCCCGCAACGCCGCAACACCCATCGACGACGTGCGGGGCACTGCCGCCTACCGCAAGGATATGGTGGAAGCCCTGACCCGCCGCACCCTGCAGCATGCCCTGCGGATGGCCGGCGGACAGCGTGTGCCCTTCGAGGAGCAGCGCCGCCTGGCGGTGCAGACCGCCTTCTGACCTGAATCCGGAATCCGACAAATTGCTGGTTGGGGAGAGCCCCGCTCTCCCCGTTTTACCAACTCCGCCTGGAGGTGCCCCGGTGAACAAGCAACCGCTATGGATTAAAGTCAACGGCCGCGCGCGTCAGACTCTGGTGGCCCCCTACTACTCGCTCCTGGATACCCTGCGGGACGAACTGCAGTTGACCGGTACCAAGAAGGGGTGCGACGAGGGCGACTGCGGTGCCTGCACCGTCATCCTGGACGGCAACCCCGTTACTTCCTGCCTGGTGCTGGCCCTGAGCGCCCAGGGTTCCGAGGTTACCACCGTGGAGGGCCTGGCTTCCCCCGAAGCGCTTCATCCCGTGCAGCAGGCCTTCGTCGAACGGGGCGGCCTGCAGTGCGGCTACTGCACCCCTGGTCTCATCATGGCCGCCGTTGGGCTGCTGCAGGACAACCCCCAGCCATCGGCGGAAGAGGTCAAGTTCGCCATCGGCAACAACCTGTGCCGCTGCACCGGCTACACCAAGGTGGTGGAGGCCATCCTGCTGGCGGCGGAACGAATGGCGGCAGTCGAGCAGTAACTCCGTTCCTGGGAGTGGGTGTGAAACTTGAGCCTTCACGCCCATCCTGATCTTCCCCCGTCAACGAGAAAGGGATTTCAGCAAAGGTCTGAAGGAGTAGGCGATATGACAACCTTCAAGGTCCTGGAACAGAACAACCCCCGGGTGGACGCCTGGGAAAAGGTTACCGGCCGGGCCACCTACGCCGGCGACGTCTACCTGCCCGGGATGCTGATGTGCAAGGTGCTGGCGAGCAGCCGCAGCCACGCCCGCATCGTCAGCATCGACACTTCAAAGGCAGAGGCGCTGCCCGGCGTCCGGGCCGTTATTACCGGCGCCGACTTTCCCGAAATCCGCTTTGGCTCCGGCGCCCTGAAGGACCGGTACATCCTGGCCCGGGACAAGGTCTACTACATCGGCGAGCCGGTGGCGGCGGTGGCCGCCGAGGACGAAATCACCGCCCAGGAAGCCATCGGCCTGATTGACGTGGAGTACGAGGACCTGGAACCGGTGGTAGACCCCCTGGTGTCCCTGCGGGCCGGAGCGCCGTCCGTCCACCCCGACCTGGAAAGCTACGAAGGCTACGGCTTCACCATCGAGGGCGGCAACATCTGCACCCTGCTGGACGCCGACCGGGGCGACGTGGACCAGGCTTTCGAGGAGGCCGATTTCGTCTTTGAGGACACCTTCCGCTCCCAGGGCATCAACCAGGGCTTCCTGGAACCCATGGCCTGCGTGGCCAGCGTGGAGGCCAACGGCCGGCTGACCGTCTGGGCGTCCACCCAGGGGCCCTACCAGGTGCGGGCCCAGCTGGCATCGGTGCTGGACATGCCCCTTTCCAACATCAAGGTCATCCCCATGGAACTGGGCGGCGGCTTCGGCGCCAAACTGCGGCTGGCCTTTGAGGCTTACCCCGCGCTGCTGGCTATGAAGACGGGGAGTCCCGTCAAACTGATCAACACCCGGGAGGAGGTCTTCACCCTGAACGGCCCGCGCCATCCCGTCACCAACTACCTGAAGACGGGCGTCAACAAGGACGGCAAGATTGTGGCCCGGGAGGGGTACACCATCTTCGACGTGGGGGCCTACCTGGGCGCCGGCCCCAATTCGGGCATCGGCCACGGGCTGGGCGCCTACGATATTCCCAACTTCCGGCTGCGCTCCTACGCTGCCTACACCAACAAGGTCTACGTGGGTTCCTACCGGGCGTCCGGCGTCGCCGACATGACCTTCGCCGTCGAGTCCCACATGGACATAATCGCCCACCAGATAGGAATGGACCCCCTGGAGTTCCGGCTGAAGAACGCCATCAAGGAAGGCGACATTGCGGTCAACGGCTCCCGGGTGCCCAGGAATGGCCTGGCGGAGTGCCTTGCCGCCGTGAAGGAGCGTCTTGGCCTGCCCAGGGAACTGCCCGAGGGCCACGGCGTGGGCATTGCCCTGTGCGAGTGGCGCAGCGGCGCCGGCCCGTCCACCGCGGCCATCAGCGTCAACGAGGACGGAACCGTCAGCCTGCTGACCGGCTCGGTGGACATTTCCGGCAGCGACACTTCCCTGGCGTCCATCGCCGCCGAGGCGTTGGGCATTGCAATGGACCAGGTAATCGTCGCCAAGCGGGACACCGACCTGGCGCCCTTCACCGGCCCCAGCGGCGGCAGCCGTATCGTGTACAGCCAGGGCAAGGCGGTGGAACTGGCGGCGGAGGATACCCGCAACAAGCTCCTGGCCCTGGCCGCCGACCGCCTGGGTGTCCCCGCCGACGCGCTGGTCTGCGCCGAGGGACGGGTGTACGTACAGGACAACCCGCCCCAGGGCTACACCCTGGGCCAACTGGCCGCTATGAGCGTCAACTCCCGCTCCGGGCCCATCGTCGGCAACGCGGCCCTGTCCACCCTGCCCTACGCGCCGGTGTTCAGCGCCCAGGCCGCCGAGGTGGAGGTGGACAAGGAGACCGGCCAGGTCAAGCTCACCCGCTACGTGCAGTGCCAGGACGTGGGGGTGGCCATCAACCCCATGGCGGTGGAGGGCCAGCTTGAGGGTGGCGCGGTGCAGGGCATCGGCCGCGCCCTGACCGAGGACATGCAGTTCGACCCGGAGACGGGCGCGGTGCGCAACCCGTCCTTCGCCACCTACCTGATGCCCCTGGCCCTGGACCTGCCCGAGCTGGAAACGCTGCTGGTGCGGGTGCCGTCGGAGGACGGTCCCTTTGGGGCGAGGGCCGTGGCCGAACCCCCGGGTTTCGGTCCCCCGGCGGCCATCGCCAACGCCATCTACGACGCCGTGGGCGTCCGGATACGGGAACTGCCCCTGTCGGGCGAACGGGTGCTGGCCGCCCTGCGCGGCGAGGGCAACGACGTCGCCTACATCGGCGACGAACTGGACGAACTGAAGCGGGCGGAGGGTCTGGGGGGTTAGCGTCCGGCTCCGCCTACAGAATTTAGCCGAAAAATAGATTGTGCCAGGGGAGGGACTTATGAAATACGACGTAGTTATCATCGGCGCCGGTTCGGCCGGGTGCGTGCTGGCTTCCCGCCTTACCGAGGACCCTGACCGTACCGTGTTGCTGCTGGAGGCCGGGCCCGACTACCCCGATTTCGAGTCCTACCCCAACGACCTGAAATACGGTTACAACCAGGTGGCTTCCGCCGTCAACGCTCCCCACAACTACTCCTTCACCGGCATTGCCACCGAGGAGCAGGGCAACACCATGCCCGTGCCCCGGGGCCGCGTAGTGGGCGGCTCCAGCGCCATCAACGGCCAGGTGCTCTTGCGGGGCGTCCCCGAGGACTACGACAACTGGGCTTCCTGGGGCAACGACGAGTGGTCCTTCGTCAAGGCCCTGCCCTATTTCCGCAAGCTGGAGACGGACACGGATATCCACGACGACTTTCACGGCTTCGACGGCCCCATTCCGGTGCGCCGCCACAAGCAGGAGACCTGGCTGCCGGCCCAGGTAGCCTTCCACCAGGCCTGCCTGGCCGAGGGCTACCCCCACGACCCGGATATGAACAACCCCGATTCCTGGGGCGTCGGGCCCATCCCCATGAACAACCCCGACGGCATTCGCATGAGCACGTCCCTGACCTACCTGAACCCGGTGCGGCACCGCCTTAACCTGACCGTCCGCTCCGGCGTAACGGCCCACCGGCTTGTCTTCGACGGCAACCGGGTTTTGGGCGTGGACGTGGAAAGCGGCGGGGAACGTTTCGTGGTGGAAGGCGACGAGTTCATCTGCTGCGGCGGGGCCGTGGGATCACCGCAACTGCTGCTCCTTTCCGGCGTAGGCCCGGCGGACCACCTGCAGGAAATGGGCATCCAGGTCCACCACGAACTGCCCGGCGTGGGCCAGAACCTGCGCGACCACCCCAACGTCCGCATTCCAATCCGGGTCAAAAAAGATTTTCCCCTGGACCCGGAGGCTCCCCGCACCCAGCTTGCCCTGCGCTACACCGCGGAGGGCTCCACCGACCGGAATGACATGCAGATTCTCCAGTCCTCCTTTTCATCCCCCATGGGCGGCGACCCGCTGGAGGGCGAGGGCATCCGGTTCACCTGCATCATCGAGCTGGCCGTGGGCGCCGGGGAACTGAAACTGGCATCCACCGACCCCTATGAGCAGCCCATCCTGGACTACAACTACCTGGCGGAGGAGTGGGACCGGGAGCGACTGCGGGAGGGCGTCCGCCTGTGCCTGAAGCTGCTGGAAAGCGACTCCTACCAGGACATAGTCGAGGAGTGCATCAGCCCCACCGAGGAAGACCTGGAAACCAACGATACCTTGGACCAGTGGCTGCGGCGCAACGTGACCACCACCCAGCACATATCCGGCACCTGCAAGATGGGTCCGGCCACCGACGGCATGGCCGTGGTGGACCAGTACTGCCGGGTCTATGGTCTGGAGGGCCTGCGGGTGGTGGACGTGTCCGTCCTGCCCGACTGCATCCGCGCCAACACCAACGCCACCACCATCATGATCGCCGAGCGGGTGGCCGACTGGATGAGGGCGGGGTAAGCGCCTTCCCGCTCCTTAGGAACGCATTACAGAAGTCCCTTCACCCTTGATGGGGGAAGGCCAGGATGGGGGTGTGTCGTAGACCGGAGACACCACCGAAGTTGGCAAACCAAAACTGACCCGAACAGGAGGCAGCCATGACCCAACTGCTGGGAAGAGTCAGCCCCGAAGAGGAACAACGGTTTTACGACCATACCGAGTCCGCAGGCCTGCGGGCGGCGTGGATGGGACGCCGGCTGGAGCGCAAGCCCCAGGTGGAACCCTTCGCCTGGCGGTGGGAACAGGCCCGGCCCCTGATACTGAAGAGCGGCGACATCGTTACCCCCGACCGGGACGTAGAGCGGCGGGTGCTTACGCTGAAAAACCCTGGCCTGGACTACGGCACCACTCACACAATGGTGTCGGCCCTGCAACTGCTGCTGCCCGGCGAAAACGCCCCGGCCCACCGCCACACCCCCACCGCCATCCGCTGGGTGCTGCAGGGTACCGGCGCCTACACCACCGTCGAAGGTGACAAGTGCTACATGGAGCCCGGCGACCTGGTGCTGACGCCTTCCTGGACCTGGCACGACCACAACAACGAGGGCAACGAGCCCATGATCTGGCTGGACGGGCTGGACGTGCCCCTGGTCAACACCCTGGATGCTACCTTCTTCGAGCAGTACCCCGAAGACCAGCAGCCCATCGTGGGCGTGGGCGAGTCAGCGCGCAAATACGCTTCCGGCACCCTGCGTCCGGCATGGGAAGAAACCAACATCCCCTACTCTCCGTTGTGGCACTACAAATGGGAGCAGACCCACGCCGCCCTGCGCAACCTGGCGGAGACCGACAGCAGTCCCTTTGACGACGTGGCCATGGAGTTTTCCGACCCGGCCACTGGCGGCCCGGTGCTGCGGACCCTGGCCTGCTGGATTCAGATGATCCGGCCGAATGTCAACACCAGGGCCCATCGCCACACCAGCAGCGCGGTGTACCAGGTTTTCCGGGGCAAGGGCCACAGCGTCATCAACGGCCAGCGCTTCGACTGGGACGAGGGCGACTTCCTGGTGGTGCCGTCCTGGGCCTGGCACGAACACGCCAACGACACCGACCAAGAGGCCATTCTCTTCTCCATCCAGGACATTCCCGTAATGAAATCCCTGTCCCTGTACCGGGAAGAACCCTACACCGAGAACGCCGGTCACCAGCCGATTACGTCGGAGTTTGAAGGGTAGGAGCCAACCTCCAGGCGCATAAGATTGAGGGGCGGGCTCAAAACCCGCCCTTCCTTCCTTTGAAGAAACTGCGCGTGGCCCTTGCCTCAGGACGCTACCGGATTGGCGGGGCGTAGATAAGGCCCCCATTGGTCCAGAGGTTGTTTTGCCCCCGGGGAAGGGTGAAGGACGCTCCCTCAGGCCCCATGTACCGGTCGTAGATCTCGCCGTAGTTGCCCACCGCCTTTATCACGTCCACGGCGAAGTCGGGTTTCAGGCCCAGTTCCACCTGCCCGAAGGCTCCCTCTGTGCCCAGCAATCTTCGGACCTGGATATTGTCGCTGTTTCGCAGTTCCTCCACGTTGCCCTGGGTTATGCCCAGTTCTTCGGCGTTGATCAGCGTATAGAAGACGATACTGACCAGGGCAGTCCAGGAGTGGTCTCCCCGGGGGACCATGGGGGACAGGGGTTCCTTGGAGATGGTCTCGGGCAGAATAATGTGGTCTTCGGGATTCGCGAAGCCGCTGCGGATGGCGGCCAGTTGAGACTTGTCGATGGTGGTGGCGTCGCAGAGGCCCTGCTCATAGGCCAGGTAGGTCTCCGAGGTTTGCTCATAGCTGAGTAGCTCCAGGCCCATGTTGTTCTGCCGGAAGTAGTCTTCCAGGTTCAACTTGGTGGTGGTGCCTTCAGCCACGCAGACCGCCGATCCGTCCAGTTCCAGGGCGCTGCTGACTCCCAGGGACCTGGGTACCAGGAAGCCCTGGCCGTCGTAGAACATTATGATGGTGAAGTCGCCCCATTGAATTTCCCGCGTGGTTGTCCACGTGGTAGTGCGGGCCAGGACGTCAATCTCCGCGGCCTGCAAGAGCGGTCCCCTTTCTGCGTAGGAGACGTGCTGAAACTCCACGGCCCCCGGGTCACCAAAGATGGCGGCCGCGACAGCCCGGCAGAG
Organism: Dehalococcoidia bacterium; assembly: GCA_964291565.2. Lineage (GTDB taxonomy): Bacteria > Chloroflexota > Dehalococcoidia > Lucifugimonadales > UBA3495 > Bin22. The sequence continues at coordinate 1,257,017 of OZ219949.1, read as the reverse complement.
GTCAACGTCAAAGCCCCTCTCGTTGCCCGCCGAGTCGATAAAACCGAACCCCGGCAGGTCTGACTGGGTGGCGCAATGAATGTTGCCCCGGTCTTTTACCGTTTCGAGGCGAGAGGACGGCGATTCCACGATGGCTCCCGCTTCGCCCTGAATGTCGCAGGCAAGCGTAGCCAGCGCCAGGAGACAGGCCGCGCCGGGGAATAAGAGAACCCTTGTTAGTCGATGGTTAAGAAATCTCATACGGTAACCCGTTGGTGGAGAGCGCTCTGACGCCCGTATTTCACGCCGCCGCCCCGTCCGCCGCCGCCTCCATTGTCTGCAGCTCCGGAGGCCGCGTCTCTCCCTTGAAGAACACCAGGGTCATCGCCGCCAGCAGCAGGATGATGTTGGACCAGATGGCCACGGCGTAGGTTCCCAGGCCCCCCAGGGTTAATGTCGTAGAACAGGCCCCCCAGGAAGGCCCCGAAGCCGCTGCCAATGGGCATGACGGCGAACATGGTGCCGTAGCCTGGTGCCGTAGCCTGGTGCCGTAAATAGTGCCCAGGTGCCGGACGCCGTACCGGTCGGAGGTGTAGGCCGCCGTAACGCTGACCACCGAGTTCCACGAGAACCCCACCAGCAGCACCCCCGCCAGCAGCGTCCCGATCCCCAGCGCCGGTATGCCCAGGGCCGGTATGCCCATGGCCCGTATGCCCGGTGATGAGCAATGGGCTCCACACCACCACGAACCCCATGGCCCGTATGTGGTAGGAGGCGGACAGCAGCCACCGCCGCCCGTACTTGTCCGAGAGATGGCCCATGATCAGGCTGCCAATGACGGCCGAGGCTCCGATGAGGCTGAAGGCTCCGGCGGCGGCCATGGGCCGGTTTCTATATCGTAACCCAGGTCCCGGGCGTAGGTTACGAAGTGAGCATTCACGAAGCTCATCGAGTACCCTCAAACGAAGTACCCGAAGGTGAGCCGGTAGAACAGGTTGGAACCAAGCGCCTCTTTGAAGGTGGCGTCGCGCCCGAATATGGGGCCGAATATGGGCGTCGACTCCTCGTCGACCGTGCCTCCCCGTCCGCCGCGGCGGACAGGTCCGATGTGTCGCCCAGGGGTTCCATGCCCACTTCCTGGGGCGTGTTGCGGATGAATATCAGCCCGATGGGCAGTATCACCAGCAGACACAGCCCTCCCAGGAAGTAGTAGGCGTCCCGCCAGTCGAACAGGATCAGGAACACCGACGCCGTGGGCACCAGGACCAGCGCGCCGAAGGAACCGGCGCTGCTGTAGACGCTCAGCGTCAGGCCCCGGCGGGCGTAAAACCAGGCGCTGATTACCTTGGTCAGAATGGGGCCCACGCCCATGGTCAGGCCGATGCTCATCACCGCGAAGACGGCGTAAAGCTGCGCCAGCGTACGCACCGAGGGTACGATGAAGAGCATGACGCCCAGCAGGGCAACGCCCGACAGCACCACCAGCTTGGGACTGTAACGGTCGGCCAGGTAGCCGGCCAGGGGCCGCATCAGGCCCGACAGCATGAAGGTTATGCCGAAGGCCAGCGACAGGGTGCTCCTGCTCCACCCGAACTCCTCGGTCATGGGTTGCAGGAACACTCCGAAGGAAAACTGGGTGCCCGCGGTGCCCAGGGCCACCAGCGAGCAGCCCATCACCACCCGTCATTAACAATGGGTTCCGCCATAGAACGTGCCGTTGGCCTTATTCGTCATACAGGTCTCTGGCCCCCCTGGTTATCCGTTGGTTTGTCCGCCGCGGTCCGCCTCGGCGGACAATCTCACCATCAACTCGAAGGTTACCATCCCCGGCCCGGTCTCATTCCGCACCTAATTTACCACATGAAATGGTCGCAGAAGGCTGGGCAATCGCACATAAAGCACCCATTTCACCGTCGGTCCATTTCACCGTCGCTATCGTTGTCATGGTCTGGTTCTTGATTCACTGTCAACGACCTCTTGCCTCCCTGGGTGGCGCTTCACTACCCTGGAACAGGGAACCCTCGGAAGAATCTGTCTATCCCGAACTTCTCCAGGAACGTCCGCGCCGCTGCAATGAGAAAAGGCTGGACAAACGAAAACTCGCCATGACCCCGGGATTGAACGGAAATGATCGGTAATGGGCGGTAAAATTAAAATATCTCCCCTCCGCAAAGCTGAGTTCTATCTGGAGACCTGCCGCCATTTTCCGCCGATATCTTGGTAATCCGTTGGTTTGCAGTCCGCCTCCGGCGGATGATTCCCGCATTGTCCGCCGCGGTCCGCCGCGGCGGACAATCCCACCATCAAACAAATTGTATTCGGGACACCGCCCCGCCAGGACTTCACATAAGCCTTCCGAAATGCAATTGCCCTGACGAAGAAGCGTATCCGAACGCTCTCATGGCAGCTTGATGCTGGACAGCACCGCCTGCTGCACCGCCGAATACCCGGGATAGGAGTGTTCGCAGATGTGGAATGAAGCCACGAAATTGCCCCCGGAGGACCGGTGGAACACCTCGGTAACCCGCAGCACGCAGAATCGCTGGGACACCCGGGCACGGAACACGATGTGGGCCACCTTGCTTCCCTCGTCGCCGCTGGCGATTTCCCGCTCCAGCAACTGGAACTGGCCTCTATAGAAACCGGTGTGCTGGCCCACCACGTCGTCGATCCACTGGTCTACCGCCTCGTCCGGCGCCGGTGTTAATAATGGGTTCCCTGGGTTCCGCCGCTTGTCGTACGACAGCAGGGCCAGGCCGGCAAAGCGGTCAGGGCTGTCGAAGTGGACCTGGTCCTGGTCGCTGTCATCCAGAATCCACCCTTCCGGCACATCCACGGTGTAACGGTGAGTGGGACTGGTGTAGGTCTGCCATTCCATGGAGCCGCTGGGGGGATCGACGGTATTGGGTCCCCTCGCTGCCATTACATTCCTGGCGCCCTCCTTAAGGTCGGGCAGCAGGCCACGGATGCTCCGTTCGGAAATGGCGAAGCCCAGCCCGGCGGTGGGGTTGCCCTGGTTGTCCTGGTTTTGGAGGAAGGTGGTAATGCCGATTACCTCGCCCGTGGGCAGCAGCAGGGGGCCGCCGCTGTTGCCCGGGTTGATGGATGCGTCGGTCTGGATGACCCACGCCCTCATGCCGGGGTGGTAGCGTACCGCCGAGACGATTCCCCGGGTAACGGTGGCGTCGCCGGTAAGACCCAGGGCGTACCCGATGGCCACGACCTCGCTACCGGCGCTGATGCCGGCCGATGTGCTCAATTCCAGAGTGGGGAAATCGTCGCAGCACATTTCCAGCACCGCCAGGTCCCGCCGCTGGTCGAAACCCACCATACGGGCGCGAAAGGTGCGGCTGTCGCCCACCAGCACGTCGATGCGGTAAGAGTCCTCAACCACGTGGTAGTTGGTCAGCACCAGGCCCGCCCCGCCGTCGAGCTTCTCAAAAATTATGCCGCTGCCCACTCCGTCGGCGGTATTCACCCGCACCACGCCCGGCTTAACCTGGTCCACCATATCGGCCAGGTCTAAGGAATTGGGCGCATGGGCGACTGCCTGGGTAGGCAGGGGAGTAGCGTCCTCCGCCAGACCCGAGGGGGCGGCGGCAATGCCGGACGGTTCCTGGCCTGCCGGTCTTGGGGCTGCGACTGCCTGCGGCGTAGCCGTGGGTACCGGCGTAGCCGTGGGCGCAGGAGTAACGGTGGGTATGCCGGCCAGGGCCTCGCGCACCCGCTCGGTAACCATGGCCTCCACCGTGGCCTCAATGTTGGGAGGAAGCGGCAGGCCGGGCTCAGGCGCGCGCGGCGCCTGCCCCGGGGAGAACTGGGGGGCGCAGGCGAGTAGTAGCAGAACCAGGAAGTAAGAACGGACAGTTCCTATGTATCGCCGGAGTCCGCTCATAGTTTAGCTTCTCGGTTTCACCTGGTTATTGAATCCCCTTGCTGAGGTGTGGGCATTGTAGTAAAGACGGCCGGAAGAATGGCTTAGGCCCGCACCAAACTAATTGAATGAAAGGCTATCAAGCATAGAATCAAATATGGCCCCATATTTCCCAAAGGAATGTTCACAAACACTAAAACTAAGCCAATAGGACTTTGAATCGTAGACCCAAAGCCAGTCGTAGTTATCTTCGACACACAATGCCGCGCTGTATTGGCTTCGATAGCGAATGTAAGATCCCTCTCCACCCGAATCGAAGAAGGAGGTGTCTTCTTCCAATACCTCCATTATTAGGTAGTCAGGCCTTAGCCCTTCTACGTAGTCCGACAACCTGTCGGCAGAAGAATAGATTTGGTAGTCAGGGACGAACATCACAGCACCTGCAAAATCGTCGCTGCTGTTGAAATAGACGTAATCTTTCTCACCATCGTCTATGGTCCAGTCGGATCGTACATCGATAGTGTAATCAAACTCCCAATTATTGTACGTTTGCCAGCGAACCCGCGCTGTAGTAGGACTGGGCGTGGGAGTGGGAAATCCAACCTTGGTTCCCTGCTTCAAACCGGTCAGAGTTCCTTTGATGCTTTGCTCCGCGATGGCAAAGCCGAGACCCTCCGCTTGACTGACCTCTCGTTCGTAAATGAAGGTGTTCACCCCGATAACTTCGCCAGTGGTCAACAACAATGGACCACCACTATTGCCATAATTTATGGGGGCATCGGTTTGGATTACCCAAGACCTGTACCCTTCGTCATATCGAACGGCAGACACGATTCCGCGGGTAACAGTGGCGGTTCCGGAGATGTCCAGGGGGTAACCGATGGCAACCACCTCCGTACCTGCTTTAACGTCACTGGAGTCCGAAAGTTCTAGCAACCTGAATGAACCGCAGCAAATTTCCAGCACTGCCAAGTCCTGATAAGCGTCGTAACCCAAGACTTTTGCCTGGTAAGTGTTCGAGTCATTCACCGTCACGTTTACTCGGCTCGCCCCTTCTATTACGTGATAGTTGGTAAGGATGTATGCGCTTCCCTGGTTCGTAGTCTCAAATACGAATCCCGTGCCGCTGCCGGCATTGAAATCTATCCTCACGACGCCCGCCTTTACTTGATCCACCATGGTTGCCAGATTCGGAGTAGGGCTGGGCGTGGGAGAAGGCATTGTGGTCGGCGTTGGCGTTGGCGTTGGTAGGGGGGTGGCCGTAGGTGTCGGTGTAGGTGTCGGTGTAGGTGTCGGTGTGGCCGTGGGCGTAGGCGTGGCGGTAGCCGTGGGCGCAGTGGTGGGTACGGGTGTAGCTGTGGGTGTGGGTGTCTCCGTCGGCATGGCTGCCATAGTGGCTTGGACCTCGGCCTGCACGGTGGCCCGGATGTCCGGCGTTGGTGTGGGTGTCGGCGTAGGGATGGCCTGCTGCACCGCTGCCTCGACGGTGGCGGGGATGTCGGGCGTGGGGGTTGGCGGCGCGCCGGAACCGCAGGCTGCCGCCGCCAGCCCCACTATCAAAACCGTAGCTACGGTCAATACGGATGTGCCGATCTTGTGAAGAATCATCTGGCTATGGGAATGCAGGATGCAATGATTCTATCACTTATATAGCAGATAGCTGCTACAAACACCGCTCCGCTTCCCGTTGGATATAATCCCGGAAGGACTGGGGCAGGTTGGCCGCGTCCGCTGCCTGGGCGTTTTCCTGGATGCGCTCCGGGCGTGAGGTGGTTGGGATGGCCGAGCTAACCCGGGGGTCGGAGATTACCCACGCCAGCAGGGCCTGGGCCCAGGTGTTGATGCCGTAGTCCCGCAGCGGCGTCAGGTCGGGCTGCCGCTTCAGGTCCAGCACGTACCGGCCCTTCTGCAGGGGCTCCATCACCAGGACTCCGGTGCCCAGTTCCTCGGCCAGGGGCAGTAGCTCATCCTCCACGCCCCGGTTCAGCACGTTGTAGGGAATCTGGACAACGTCCACCCGGCCCTGGCGCATCAGGTCCATTATCGTGGGGTAGGCCTCCCGCACCATGGCCGAAACGCCCACCATCCCCACCTTACCCTCGTCCTTCAGGCGTTGCAGGGTTGGCAGGTGGGTCTGCCAGTCAATCATGTTGTGGACCTGGAACAGGTCGATGTAGTCGGTCTTCAGATTGGCAAAGGACTGGGCTATCTGGGCCTCTCCGGCCTCCCTGCCCTCGGTGCGTACCTTGGTGGCGATGTAGAACTGGTCGCGCCGGTCCTCGGTAATGTCGCCCACCACCGCCTCGGCGTGGCCGTACCAGGCGGCGGTATCTATCAGATTCACGTCGCTACCCAGGCAGTTGTCCACAATTTGCCGGCGCACGGCGATATCGTCGTCGTCGGTAACGTCGAAAGTTCGTAAGGTTCCCAGGCCAATGGCCGAAACGTCCAGGTCTCCAAGCTTGCGGTATTCCATTTCACGTCCTCTTCGAGAATCTATTCCAACATGAATGTACAGGATATGCAGGATTTGATCTGGGCCAAAGCTCCGTCATCCTGCCCACCCTGTATATCCATGTTGGAATCCGCAGTCTATTCTAGCGCAGATTCCTCAGTCCCCGTTGGGTTACCAGGATTATAGCGGTCAGGGCGATGAGCAGACCGGCCAGGATGCCCACCGAAAGCTGCCCTCCCAGGTATTCGGCGGCCAGGCCGGCCGGCAGCACTCCCAGGGGTATCAGGGCGAAGTTGGTCATGAACACGCTCATCACCCGGGCGCGGTACTGATCGTCGGACGCTTCCATGATCAGGGACTGGTTCAGCGAACGGCGGCCGGCGTCGCCCACCCCCAGGATGACCATAAGGCCCAGGGCCACAACGTAGAAAGGCAGCGCGGCCACCAGGAGCAGGGCAGCGCCACTGAGAAAGGAGCTGGCAATGAGGATGCGACCCCGCTGCCAGTTGCCCATGGCGGCTATAAACAGGGAGCCTCCCAGGGTTCCCAGGCCCATAAAGCTGGTCATCAGCCCCATGGCCTCCGGCCCCAGGTGGTAGATGTCGACTATGAATATGGGCATTAGGAAGCGGAAGGGCATGGCCAGGACGGTTGAAATAAGGCCCATGACCAGTAGCGCCAGCACCAGGGAATTGCCGCGGATGTAGGACAGGCCTGCGCCTATGTCCCTCAATACACCGGACCGCCCCGTGCCGGTCACGCCGGTGGGACTGCGCATAAAGCCCGTCAGGACGACTCCGCAGGCGCACATGCCGGTAACCACGTAATAAACGCCGTCGGGCTGGATGGCGTTGTAGAGAAAGCCGGCCACGGCGGGAGCCAGCAGGGTGGTGGCGCTCATGCCCATAGCGTCCAGGGCCATGGCGTTTGTCAACTGGTTTTGCCCCACCAGCTGGGGGATGAGGGCCTGGCGGGCGGGCATGAAGAAGGAAAAGACCGCTCCCTGCATCATGGAGGCGGCCAGCAGGTGGTACCAGGTTACTGAGCCTGTTGTAATGGAAACGGCCACGAATAGGGCGATGAGACCGGCTCCGGTCTGGCCCAATTGGATGATTCGTTTCCGTTGCAGGCGGTCGGCAATAGCGCCCCCGAACAGGGCCAGCATAAGCATGGGCAGGGCGAAACCGGCGGAAACGATACCCAGCAAAGCGGGCGAACCGGTCAGGTCATAGGTCAAATACCCCCTGGCAATCATCTGCATTTGCATGGCGCCCATGAGCAGCAGCATGGCAAACCACAGAATGCGGAAGTCGCGGTTGGCGAGGGAACTAAAGGTATGCCGAAAATTGAACGGTGAGCCGGGAGGACGTCCGCGAGCCCTGGCGGGCCTGGCAGAATCCCCAGCTGGGGCATCGGAAGACTGGGAGTCTGTTGTTGTGGTTGCTTCGGGTGGAACCGTGTCCGTGGTAGCTGCCGAAGTGTTGGGGGAGGACTGGGAACCGGAACTGCTCTGCGTGATAGGGCCTCCCGTGGCACGAACGCCAGATTTCCCACAGTATAGCCCAAAGGGGAGGGCTATAGCTACCTGGAGTTGACGGGATTTCGTACTCGGTCAGGTAGCGGCAAATTTCTGAGCCTGAGGCGGTTGACTAATATCGTAGTAATTTAGTCAGAAATTTCAAGTAACATATTATCTTTTTGGTTTCTTGAATGTATTAATATTTCAAAATGGCAGATATATATTGCTTTCAGGCAAATGCCAGCGGGAGAAGCGTTTGTGGCTGGTACCGGTTCCGGCTCGTATCGGCCGATGAAGTCGGCTGAAGTATTCCGAGGGTTGTCAGGCCGTTTTCCGGGTCTGCTTTTGGAGGGGCATTTATGGGCACGTATTCAGGAATAGTCAGTCACTGGGTCTTCAGGGCGGCGTGTCTCGTCGCACTCCTTACTCTGGTGGCCTGCGGGGCCTCGGCGCCGGATGCTCCGGCATCGGGATCCAGTTCGGCGGCGGCTCCCCAGGCGCAAACCCAAACCCAGGACCAGGCGCAGCCCCAGTCAGCGCCCCGGACGGAAGCTCAACCCCAGGAAGCGGCTCCGTCGCCCACTAACACTCCGCCGGCGCCCACCATCAGCGCCGTCGTGGGCCAAGGAGCCATTGGTGTGGTGCCGACACCCACTCCAGCGCCCACGGCCACCCAGGCTCCGGCGATGGAGGAACCCCCGGCCGAACCGGCGGTGACCCTGTTGAAGGTGGCCAGGACCACCCCAAACACCAGCTCGCTGGACCCGGCCCTGGGCGGCAGGGGAAACTTCAGCTGGCTGGAACCCATGTACGAAGGGATGATCTTCTTTGACCAGTTCACAGACCTGCGGCCTATGATGGCCCGCGAGTGGTCCACCAACGAGGACTTCTCCGTCTGGACGATTCAGCTTCGCGAGAACATCCCCTTCCACAAAGGCTGGGGGATTGTAAACGCCGCCGACGCGGTCCACTCCCTCGACCAGGGGCGGCGGCTGGATGCCCAGGGCAACCGGGCTCCGGCTACCAGGGAGCTTATTGGAAGCATCGACTTGCCCGACGGTCCGGATGGCCACCAGTTGGTGCTGAACCTGACCGCTTCGGAGCCGGTGATGCTGAGTTGGTTGAGCACCAACCAGAATGAGGCTGTCATTCGCAGCAAGGCGGTGTGGGAAGAGGCCGGCGGGGAACTGGACGGCTGGGAACCCAACGAGGCCGGCATCCAGGAGATGCAGAACAACCCCATCGGCACGGGCCCCTACCAGTTTGAGGAGTTCCAGGAGGACCAGTACATCCTCTACGGCCCGACCGGCTACGAACACTGGCGTATTTCTCCGGACTTTCCGGAGGTGCAGATTTTCTTCGTCAGGGAAGCCTCCACCCATCTGGCCATGCTGGTAGCCGACGAAGTCCATGCCGCCGATGTGCCGCGGGACTTGCAGCCCGCAGCCGAAGCCAATGGCCTGAAGGTATTGAGCAGCACCGTGCCGGCCATGCGTCTTCTGGGGTTCTTTGGCGGCCTGCATCTGCCCGACGACCCGGCCTTCGACGCCAGCGCGCCCCTGTCCAACCCCAAGGTTCGGGAGGCCCTGAATATCGCCATTGACCGGGAGGAGATTAACCGCACATTCCTGAAGGGCCGGGGCGAGGTAATGGTGCAGAGCGTGGCCCACCCCAAGTTCCCCGGTTGGAACCAGGACCTGGTGGCGGAATTCGACGAGATGTACGCCTACGACCCGGAGAAGGCCCGGGCCCTGCTGGCCGAGGCCGGCTATCCCGAGGGGTTCGAGATGATCCAGAAGGCTTATCCCCGGCCGGGACTGCCCGAAATACTGGATATGGGCGAACTGGTCAACCGCTATTGGGAAGAGGTTGGCGTTACGGCCAAGTTTGAGCCCACCGAACCGGCGGCGGTGAGCGCCCTGGTCCTGGCCAAGGAATCCACCAACATTGCCTATCTGCACACGGGCAGCTACAGCGAGCCCACCTACGCCATCTTCGGTTACCACTACTCGGGCAGCAAGCGGCCCCGCTTCCTGGACCCGTTTATTGACTCCAAATACGAGGAACTACAGGCGGCTACTACGCTGGAGGGCCGGTCCGAGGCCATTGGAGACGTCATCGACTTCTGCTTCCGCACCTACTGCACCATACCCCTCTTCTGGGTGCCGGCGGAGTTCACCATCAACCCCGAGGTAATTGCAGGCTGGCAGACCCACGCTACTTTCGGTGTGCGCAACTTCGAGTATGTGAAGGCAGCTCGATAAGCCGGATTTAATAACGCCTGAACCCGTAGCGGAATGGATCGCGTCAACGCAGGCCCCTGGAAAACAGGGCCTGTTTCTTGGCGTCAATTGACCGGGTGCGCCTGGCAACCGGTCAAACCTGGATGCAGGCCCGCTGGCCATTGCCGCAAGGAATTCGAAAGGGCAATTCCTGTGCTTATGATTTTGACGATAGAAGTTAATTGCACTACGAGTTTCGCATGAAATAATGCACAGACTGCAATACTCGATAGATATCCGTCAGGCAAAATTGACACCTGCATAATAGGGGCGTATTGTTGCTGAAATCTACTGAAAGGGAAAGAGGTAGGTATGAGCAATATTCTGTTGGTGAAGCCACGCATTATTTTCACCCTGGCGATAGTGATGGCCTTGCTCATCCTGGTAGCCTGCGGCGCCGCGGAGGAGTCACCCGCTGAACCTGCGGGTCCGCCTCAGGCGGATGAACCCGCCGCTCCCGCCCAGGCTCAGCCCGAACCGGCCGCGCCTGCTGCCAGTGATGCCCCTGCGCAGGCTCCGGCCGCGGCCTCAGCCGGTTCCGGTCAGGCGGCGGCAGCCCCTGCTCCCACGGCGGCCCCGTCCTCCGCGGGAGCAGCGCCCGCCGCGGCTCCCCAGTCCGATGCTCCCACCGGCACCCTGCGTATTGCCCTGGATGAAATTGGGCCGCCCAAGTGGATTCCCAAGCTGCAGGGCGCGCCCCAGAACAGCATCAACAACACGACCTTCTGGGAGTCCCTGTGGAGGAACGAAAAGGAAGCCGGCCTGGTTGGCGTCCTGGCTGAAAGCTGGGAGATTTCAGACGATGCCACAGTCTGGACCATCAATCTTCACCAGGGTGTTCCCTTCCACCACGACTATGGCGAACTTACCGCCAGCGACTTTATATTCAGCATGGAAAACAGCGTGGAGGAAGGCACCACCCGGTCTCCGCGCCTGCTGAACCTCCATTTCTTCGCCGAAGGGGGCGGGATGACATTGGTGGACGATTACACCTTTGAAATCGACACCGTGAAACCCGCGTGGAGCCTGCCCTGGGACGTTGCCACGGGCATGACCGCTTATATGGGTACCGGTGTCATCAGCCAGAAATATTACGAGGAATACGGCGAGGAAGAGGCTGGCTTCTCCCTGGCCGTCGGCACCGGCCCCTGGAAGAGCATCGAGCACGTAACCGGCGGCACCTGGCGGTTTGAGGCTGTTCAGGACCACTGGCGGAAGACGCCCAATTTCGCCGAACTCCACTACGCCGAAATCTCCGAGGAATCAACCCGCCTGGCCAACTTCCTCGCCAACAAGCTGGACATCGCCACCTTCAACCTGGAATCGGTCGCCCAACTGGAGGAACAGTGCAGCGACTGCAAGTTCAAGACCTTCACCACCGGCGCCCAGCTTTTCCTGAACATCCACGGCAACCTGTACGTTGACCGGGCTGACCTGCCCACCCCTCGGGACCCCAGCCTGCCCTGGGTTTCCGCCAGCGCCGACATGAATTCGGCGGACTGGATAAACGCCCGCAAGGTCCGCAAGGCCCTGGCCATAGCCATAGACCGCCAACTGCTGGTGGACACGCTCCTGCTGGGCAAGGGTGAACCCGCCCACGTTTACGGCTGGGCCGGCTTCGAGGACGAACTGGGTTACCTGGCGGATTTGAAGCACGAATACGATCCCGACATGGCGCGGCAGCTGCTGGCCGAGGCGGGCTACCCCGACGGATTCGAGGTACCCCTGGCCCTGACCAACCGCCCCTACCCGGGCACCATCGAAACGGCGGCGGCCGTCGCCACCATGTGGGAGGACATCGGCATTCGGACCACCCAGATACGCCAGCCCATGTCCGCCTTCCGCCCCAACTTCGTGGAACGGTCATGGAAGGGAATCAACAGCCACGGTAACAACGTCTCCAGCGAACCCCTGCTGTCCCGTACCCAGACCTACGCCGTGGCCGGCGTGGTCAACTACGGCGTGGAGCACCCCATGTCGGAGGAGTTGAACGCCAAGATTGAGACGACCTTCAACCGCGAGGAAAGGCTGGAGCTGGTGCGGCAGCTGACCAAGTTCCTGTACGACGAGGTCTTCACCATCCCCACGGTCAGCATCTACCACATCTGGCCGCTGGGACCGGAAGTGGACGATTGGACCTGGACCTTCCCCGTGGTAAGGGTGCCGTCCAACCTGGAATACATTCCCCACCGCGAGTGAAGGAGGTGAGCCGTTAAGCGAATACCTTCTGGGACATTCTACCTATTCCCGATACTACCCAGAAGCAAAATGATGTGCCGCCAGGACTGAAATACTTCCCCGGAAACAGGCGCGCATAAGGACTATTGGCAGGACCTGTAAAACTGAATAGATTGCCCGAGTTCCCGACCCAGTTGCCCCCACCGAATGGGAATGGCGAAGGTAAGACCGTAGGGACCACCATACCGACTTTGGAGGTCTACCATGGCGGTAACAAACAAAGGCAAATTCTTGATTCCGGGAATCCTGGCCCTGGCATTGGCGGGCCTGGTGGCCTGCGGAGCATCGGAGCCGCAGGAACCGGCCCAGGCAGAAGTGGCGCCGGCTGAGGCCCCTGCTGTTGCGGTCGCCAGTCCGCAACAACCACCGGCAGCGGAATCTGCGCCGGCGGAAGCAGCGCCCGCCCAGGAACCGGAGGCGCCAGCAGCGGCACCGGCGGCTCCTGCGGGAATTGCCGCAACGTCTGCGCCGGCACCTACGCCCGTCCCGGTTGCGGCCAATGAGGCCACGGGCATCTTGAACATTGCTTACACGGAATTGGGACCACCCCGTTTCCTCCCCAAGCTAAACGGGTCTCCTCAAGCCTCGATTAACATGACCACCGTTTATGAATCTCCATGGCACAACGACCCACAAGGCCGTATTTTGCCACGTCTGTTTGAGTCCTGGTCCGTATCCGACGACGGCCTGGTCTGGACTTTTCAGATTCAAGAAGGAATACCTTTCCACTACGATAAGGGGGAACTGACAGCGGAGGACATCGACTGGTCAGTGCTGAACCGACTACAGGAGGACTCCATATCCCGACCCACTGGGCTGGCCGCCGTATGGCAGGCGCCGGAAGGTGGAAGCACGGTCATCGACGACTACACGCTGAAGGTTGATACCACCGGCAGCGGCCCCAGGTTTGACATCAGTTGGTACATCACCAGCGGAAAGCTTGGCGGCCAGTTGGTAACCAGCAAGTCCCACGTGGAGGGTCTGGGCCAAGAGGCGGCGGGGGTAGAGCAGCCGATAGGCACAGGCTCCTTCCGGAGCGTCGAGCACCGGGTTGCCGAGTTCTGGCACCTGGAAGCCGTTCCCAACCACTGGCGCAAGACGCCCAACTTTGCCGAACTCTACATTCGTGAAATCTCGGAGGAAAGCACCAGGGTCGCAAATTTCCTGGCCGGGGAGCTTGACTCGATGCACATGTCTCTGGAATCCATATCTGAAATCGAGAAGATGGATGGTGTAAGGTTCAAGCGGCTGCAGGCGGGCGGCCAGATGTTTATCAACATACACGGCCAAATGTACGTTGAACGGGATGATTTACCTACCCCACGTAAGTCGGATTTGCCCTGGATTTCCGCCGACGCCAATACCGACTCGGAGGAATGGGAGCGGGCCAGGAAAGTCCGGGAGGCTATGGCCATTTCCATAGACCGGCAACTGATAGTTGACACACTCCTTAACGGGGAAGGAAGTCCCTCCTCTCTGTTTGCCTGGATGGGCCACGAGAACCGGCTGGGACCCCTCTACGATGAATTGCAGTACGAGTACAACCCGGAGCGCGCTAGACAGCTCCTGGCCGAAGCCGGATACCCCGACGGATTTGAGATAAACATGGCATTGACTACAAGGCCTCTTCCTGCCGTAACCGAGCAGGGTGAAGCAGTTTGCATAATGTGGGAGGAAATCGGTATCCGGTGCATTCAGGAAAGGAGCCAAATGTCCGCCTTCAGGCCCCACTTTATTGATCGTTCCTGGACCGGTGTGAACACACACGGTACCGACGCTTCGCCGGAGCCGCTGACTAATATCAACGGCCAGATGTCCGTGAGGTCCACCGTCAACTACGGAATCGAACATCCCTGGTTGGAAGAAATGAAGGAACGCGCCCTGGCAACGGTGGACGAAGACGCGCGGTTCGCGATTGAGGCGGAAATCGCCGAATGGATTTTCGACAACGTTGTCATCCTGCCCACGTTCAAGGTAAATCGAGTGTATCCGCTGGGACCCCGAATTGACGATTGGGACATGGCCTGCTGCCGGACCAGGACCCTGATGGACCTGGAGCACATCCCCCATAGGCAGCAATAGCGTATAGCGAGTTGATAACGACCCCGCCGCCTGACCGAGCACGACACTCCAAGGGTAGATTGCCGAACAAGATACAGATTGCCACAATGGGACGGCATGGAGGCTAAAGCCTCAAGGGTTGCCGCCAACTGCCAAGGCTGGCGGCGGCCCCGGCGCCGCTATCTGGATCGCTAAACCGGAGGTACGGCACATTGCAACGATTCCTGCTCCGCCGGCTGCTGTTGACCATTGTCACCCTGTGGCTGGTCTCCATACTTATATTTTTCATGGCCCGCATCTCGGGAGACCCCACCACGCTCCTGATTGACGACTACGCCAGCGCCAGCACCCTGGAAGAACTGCGGGCGTCACTGGGACTGGACAAGTCATACCCGGAACAGTACTGGATTTTCCTGAAGAATGCCGTGCGGGGCGACTTTGGGGTTTCCATAGTGCAGAAGCAGCCCGTAGGGTCGTTAATAATCCAGCGTCTGCCGGCCACCCTGTACCTGGGGTTGGTGGCCTTTGTCTTTTCGCTGATTGTCGGCATACCCCTGGGGGTACTTTCCTCCCTGAAGCGGGGAAGCGTAATGGACCAGGTCGGCAAGGTTGTTGCCCTGATCGGGCAGTCGGCGCCGCCCTTCTGGATCGGCATCATGCTGATGTTCTTCTTCGCCGTGCGCCTGGGCTGGGTCGCCCCCTCGGGCCGCGAGGAACTCAGCAGCATTATCCTGCCGGCCATTACCCTGGGCTGGTTCAACGTGGCTGCCAACCTGCGGCTGATGCGCTCGGCCATGCTGGACGTGATGGACACCGAGTACATCAAGCTGGCCCGGGCCAAGGGTGTCAACCAGAACATCATCATCTGGAAACACGCCCTGCGCAACGCCCTGATCCCGCCCCTGACCTTCGCCGGCATTACCCTGGGCGGGCTGATCACTGGCTCCCTGGTGGCGGAGACGGTCTTTGCCTGGCCGGGGCTGGGGCAGCTGGCCTTCCTGGCCGTTCGGGATTCCGACTACCCGCTGCTGCAGGGCGTTGTGCTATCCTTTGCGGCGGCCTACCTGGCCACCGCCTTCCTGGTGGACGTCTTTTACGCCTACGTGGACCCGCGCATCCGGTTCTCCTAACGTATTTGTCCGGGACCCCTGGAGGATAGAATGGCCGATAACCCCACGCAGGCCGTGCTGGCTCCCGCACCGGAGCGAGTCGGCCTGCCCAAGATCTGGAGGACCGCAAGAAGGTGGCCGTTGCTGCCCCTGGCCATGTTGCTGCTGGTGGTTTTCGCCGGCGTCTTCGCCCCCTGGATCGCGCCCGAGGACCCGCGCAAGGGCGACCTGCGGGCCCGCATGGCGCCGCCGGCCTGGCTGGAAGGCGGCAGCATGGAGCACCTGCTGGGCACCGACCACCTGGGCCGGGACATATTCAGCCGCATTGTCCATGGAGCGCGCATCTCCCTGGTGGTGGCGGCGGTTACCCTGGGGCTGGGCGGCACCACCGGCACAGTGCTGGGCCTGCTGGCCGGCTGGTACGGCAAGTGGGTTGATGAAATCATAATGCGCATCGTGGACATCGCGTTAGCGATTCCCTTAGTGCTGGTAGCCCTGGTGATGGTGGTGGCTGTGGGCCAGGCATTCCCCTCGGACTTGGGGGGACAGACGGGCCTAATCATCCTGGTGCTGGCCGCCTTCTTCTGGGTACGCTTCGCCCGCCTGGTACGGGGCGAAGTGCTGCAGCTCAAGACCCTGGACTACGTGGCCCTGGCCAAGGTGGCCGGCGCGTCCATCCCCAGGATTCTGTTTGTTCACATATTCCCGGGTGTCATCAACACCCTGATCGTGCTGGCCACGCTGCAGGTGGGATTCGTCATCCTGGTGGAGTCGACCCTCAGTTTCCTGGGTGCGGGGGTGCCGCCGCCCACCCCGGCCTGGGGCTCAATGGTGGCTGAAGGCAGGGACTTCCTGGCCGGCGCCTGGTGGATTTCGACGATGCCTGGTGTCGCCATCCTTCTGACGGTAATGTCCTTGAATCTTTTCGGCGACTGGCTGCGGGATACGCTGGACCCCAGGCTGCGGCAGCTGGCGACGAATTAACGGTTCAAAGCTCGTGCAATTCCAGCTGTGGTGCGGAAGGTTTGAATAAGGGAAGAACACTGATTTCACCCTCCGCACCTCGTTATCTGCGCCGGCGGCCGAGACCGGCAACCGAGTTTGTGCTCGTTGCAAGCCCTGGAACAAATCCGCCGGTTGACCACCCTGGTTGCGGCGCCGCTACTTCTGGCTGCTGAGAAAGGGCAAGCCGGCTAATCCGCCGGCGCAGCCGCAGGTGTCTCCGGTCTTACGGTTTGCTCTTCCTGGTCCTCTTCATCTGACTCCGGTTCCTGCGCCTCCGGTTCCTGCGCCTTCGCTTCTTCCTCTTCTCGAGGGGTTAGCAACCTCCTGCGTCCCGTTATGATCAGCATTACATAACCCATGAAGATGCGCAGCACAAACTCCAACCCCACCAGGAAGACGAAGTAGTAAAAGATGGCTTCCCGGTTGTTGTTCGCATCCCGCAATACCGCCAGCGACTCTTCCAGGGTGAAGAAGGAAGCGTCAATGATGAAGATACCGAGGATGGCAAAGGGGAGAATCTTCGCCAGGTCTCTGGACAGGTCCTCGTGGTAGTAAGCCGACACTCGTATGGCGCTGACCACTGCCAGGGCGATCAGCAGCACTTCCTGAAAGGCCCGGTCCTTGGAGAGGAAGGCCAGAATGGTGGTCAGGACCGCCAGCCAGAAGAAGGCAAAGAACGGGAAGACCAGGATGTACTTGAAAATGTACATCACAACATGAAGGAATCCCCGAAGCGCCTGGTGCCTGGACTCGCTATAGCGGGAAAGATCGAAAGTAAACATGTCCCGCGCCGCCAGGAAACGGTAGAAGTGGAAGATAAAGACCGCATACAGGCAGATTCCACCCAGGTACACACCCACATTGAGGACAAGGTCCAGTGCCTGGAAGAAGTCTAGCCCGTTGGGAAATGCCTGGTTAAGGTAGTGCTCGAAATTCATGACGCCACCGCAAACCCCTGAAAGTTATTGGGACCGCACTGCATCGGCATACCTACGGCCTTTATAACCATATTATGTTTACCTAGGGTCTCCGTCAATACAAACCTAATACATGCCTGGGGCTTGGCAAGCCCTGTAGACAAAGCAGGGCCGCTCATCCTTCAACAAGCCAGGATGAGCGGCCAGTATCAAGTCATCAAGAATTTATGACAGGCCCCGGGAGTGCAGGGAGGTCTACGATTCCACAGCTACTTCCTGTTCCAGTTCGTCGGCCGCCTCAGCGTTTCCTTCTTCTGAATGTTCGCCATCCACGCTAACTACCGGCCGCACTAGCGGCAGCTCGATCAGCATCTCGGTGTACTCACCAGGCTCCGAGGTTACGCGGATGAACCCGCCGTGTTCACGGACAATGTCGCTGGAAATGGCCAGCCCCAATCCCGTGCCCTGGTCGGTAGGCTTGGTGGTGAAGAAGGGATTGAAGATCTTCTCGATCACGTCTTCGGGCATTCCGTTGCCGTTGTCCCGTATGCGGACCTCCACGCTTCCGTCGAGTCGGCGGGTGGTGAGCAGCAGTTCCGGCATGTACGCCACTCCCTGCTCCAGCAGGCCCATTCGCTTTTCGTTGGTGGCATAGCAGGAGTTGCTCACCATGTTCAGGAATACCCGTCCCAGGTCTTGCGGAATAACTTCCAGCTCCCCTACGTTGGGGTCCAGGTCAAGCTTCAAGTCCAGCTGGAAATCGGAGTCGGTGGCGCGGGCGCTGTGGAAGGCCAGGCGGGAATGCTCGTCCACCAGGCGGTTTATGTCCGTGACCTGGAATTCGCCAGCGCCCCGGCTCATCATCAGCATATCGTGGACAATGCGGTTGGCCCGGTCGCCGTGATTCCGGATACGTTCCATATTGTCGTTCAGGTCGTCGGAAATCTCCTGGATCAGCCCTTTTTGCTCATCGGGCAGTTCGTCTCCCATCTCATCCAGCACTTCCTGCAATTCTGTCAGCAGTTCCGCGGAGGACTCGGAGAAGTTCTTTACGAAGTTAAGAGGGTTCCTAATTTCGTGGGCCACGCCTGCGGTCAGCTCACCGAGGCTGGCCAGCTTCTGCTGGGTGACAATCTGGTCCTGCGCCCTCCTCAGTTCCTCAAATGCTGCCTGGAGTTCGTCGTTCTTTTCCTGAAGGTCGCCGGCCAGCAACTCCACCAGGTTCAACCGCTGCACTTCCAGGGCGTGGAGGCGGAATACCTCCACGGCCGCCGCCATGTCTGCTACCTCGTCGTGGCCGCTCACGTCCACCTGGGCTTCCAGGTCACCCGCCGCCATTCTGCGCATCCAGGCCGAAACCATGCCGATGCGCCGCAGCAGCACCCGGCCCACCAGCAGCCAGGCCACCAGAGCGGCTACGATTACGCTGGCCAAGCTGATTACCAGCAGAATAGTGCGGCCGGTCAATATTGCCTGAAGGGATGCCTCGGTGGCGGTCTGCGCGCTGCCCCGGGCGGTGCTTACCAGTTCATCCACCTCCGCTACCAGATTCAAGGCAGCTTCCTGGTTGCTTTCGAGCAGATCTGTCTGTCGTTGGGCCAGCCGCAGTTCCTCATCTAGGAGATTAAACCCCGTCCCCTCGGTGGTGCCCAACGTCTCCAACCGCTCGAAGACGGGAGCAATCTCCTCATGAATCAGGTCGCCTTCCAGGTCGTCCAGGTTGAAGCCGACGCGGTTCATTGCCGCCTCGAAACGCTCCCTCAGCGGCTCCAGCGATGCCGGTTCGGACACGGTGAAGGCGTTGCCCAGGAGTTCCGTAGCTATGTTGGCGTCCACCTGCAGTTCGGAGAGGACGCGGTACTTGTCAAGCTCTTTGGCAGAAACGCGAAGGGACCGTGGATCCGGGGGCAAATCCATATCCCGGTAACCGGTGGTTATGTAGAAAAGCTGGTCGTCCAGCGCTTCCACCAGACTAATTTCCAACTGCCGCCTGACTGCCGCCAGGTCCTGACGGAGCCTCTCCCGTTTTTCTGACTGGACAATCAACTCGGTGCGCTGGTTGCGAATTGTCTTGATGTTGTCCGTCAGCAGGTGGGCGCCCTGCCGGATGTTCTCGAAAGCTACTTGCGGATGGTCCACCCCCAATTCAGCGGAAGTAGCCTCCAGAGCTGACAGTTCGCTTTCCAGGGCGTTGCTGGAACCTGTAATAATGTTGGCGTACACCTCGTCCAGTTCAGACACCGTCTGGGCAGTAACAATTCGTGGCGCCGCGGTAACCAGGCTGCTGCTGTATTGGGCCACCTCGAAGGCTGCCACCATCTCCGGTATGCTTTCGTCGTTAACGTGTCGCTGGGCCGTAGCCACCCGGTCGAATGAGAACCAGCCCACCAGGGTGGCCAGCAAAGTCAGGGCGACGATGACCGCAAAGGCGACGTATAGCTGGGTTGAAATTTTGCGGCGGCTCTGGATCAGCCGCGGCACCAGGTCTGCTGTAAACTCTCGCGCGGAGTCCAGTTCTTGTGCCGTAATCGGCTGCCTGGCCCGGCGCTTTATTTGCCGCAGCGCCCGGTCAAACGCCGACCCAGCGACTTCCTTACGTTCCGGCTCCGGTGTCGTGTTCGATTCATCTATCATGGATAGACTTCTCGCATGTTTTCGATTGCCCGGTAATTGCCATCGGGCCCAATAACCGTCAGAAATACTTTATCAGAGCCCTGGTTGTCGGCAAAACCGAATTGCAGCGCAAATTCGTCCAAGTCCAGGGCGTCGAAACTGTCTATGGAATTGTAGAAACACTCCCGGGTAACATTGTCCCGTCCGCAGGCTCGCAGCGCCTCGATTGTCAGCCTGCCGGCCAGGTATCCCTCCAGGGAAACCCAGCCCGGGCTTGTTTCCACGTCGTAGGCCTCCAGCGCATCCAGGTAAGACCGCACGATGGGAACGGAATCGTCGGTGGGGAAGGGCACCACCTGGGTGACGAAGACGTTCTCACCGTCGGTGCCCAGAAAGTCGGCCAGGGCGTTGCTGCCCACGAAGGATATGGTAATGAACACCACGTCCTCCAGGCCAATACGCTTGGCCCAGGAAATGAAGGTCGCAACCGGCTGGTAGGCCCCAACCATTATTACCGCCTCCGGGTCGGCGTCACGCAGTTTAAGCAGGGCCGCCTTCACCGCCAGCGTATTGCGGGGGTAGTACCCCACCGATACGGGCTCCATCTCCCGCCGCTCCAGCGCTCGGGTGGCGCCGTTAAGCCCCGCCAGCCCGAAGGAATCGTCCTGGTACAGGACGGCAATGCGTTCTATTCCCAGGTCCTCGGTCAGGCGGGCCACCATTTCCTCGGTCTCCTGGTTGTACGACGCTCGCAAATTTATCACGTTCCGCCATTTGATTTCCCTGAGGAAGGCAGCGCCGGTGAAGGGAGCGACATAAGGGACATCGGCCTCATAGGCCACCGGTACCGCGGACCGGGAAGTGGGGGTGCCCACCGCGCCGATCAAGGCGAATACCTGGTTCTCCTCGATCAGTTCAAAGGTATTGGAAATGGCGGCTTCCGGTTCATACCCGTCATCCAGGGCCGCCAGTTCCAGCAGGCGGCCGTTAACGCCTCCGGCCTCGTTAACTTCCTCAAAGGCGGACAAGATTCCCAACTGCATGTTGGTTCCCAGTTCCCAGGCCGGACCGCTGAAGGCGGCAGACTGGCCGAAAAGAATCTTGTCGTCAGTTACGCCGGGGTGTGGGGCGGAGTTTCCGCCGCCCTTCGGGTCGGAAATAGTGGGAGTGGGGGTGACACTTTCTTCTTCTTCGCCGGAACTGCTACTGCATGCCGCAGTTGCGGCGCCGAGCAGCAAGGCTAGGCTGAAAACAAAAAGGACAAGTAGGGCCGGCTTACCTCTCATAGTCTGCCTGGCAAGTGAAGGGGCTTCAGTCGGATTTGCGAATTGTCATGGTGGAGTGGTTTCTGGAGTTCTCCCTTCGATATTGGAAGTCGTCCGTCAGTTCCATTACGAAGTGGATTCCCAGGCCACCAACGGGGCGGTCCTGAATTTCGCTGTCCAGCTCAGGCGCTTTGGCGTCTTCCAGAGGATTGAAAGGCCGTCCGTCGTCTACGAATTCAATGGTGATGGTATCGGCGCTGGAAGTGAGACTCACATCGAAAGTATGGATCCCCTCATCGTACCCGTAATTCATGATGTTGAGGCCAAACTCTTCAAGGACCAAGTTAGTCTTGAAGGTGAGGGCTGGAGGCCAGTCTTCCTCTTCAGCCAACTCTTCCACCAATGCGAAGATGCGCTGCAATTCCTCGTGCCGGGTCTCCACCTTTAGGTCTATCCTGGCGCTCATTAAGTCTTCCCCCTGCGGCAAAGGGTCAGACAAGTGATGTCGTCGGACTGAGGCGTGTCGCCGGCAAATGTTCTTACCGCTTCGAACATGGCTTGATTAACCGCCCTGGGATCCTCCGTGGCTTTCTCGGCCAGAACTTGCGCCATTCGCTCCAGGCCAAACTCTTCGCCTTCCCGGTTCATAGCCTCGGAAACCCCGTCGGAGTAAAGGAATACGGTATCCCCGGGAAGAAGATCGAAAGTATCCTGGTAGTAATCCTGACCATCCAATATTCCCAGCGCCATGCCGCCGGTCAATGGCAGGTCAATTATGTTGCCGTCGGATCGCCGGACGTAAGGAGTGCAATGCCCGCCGTTAGCGAAGGTCAACTTCCCCGTGGTGCGATCGTAGACGGCGTAGAGGAGGGTAACGAACATCATGGCCTCGTTGCCCTCGCAAAGCAGGTCGTTGACCTCCTGGAGAACCTCGCCAGGTTCGTACTTGCCGATGGCCGAACCCTTCAGCAACGTTCGACTGGACATCATAAACAGGGCCGCGGGAACACCCTTGTCGGAAACATCGGCAATGGCAACGCCAACTCTATCCTGTCCCAGGTGAATTACATCGTAGAAGTCCCCGCCCACTTCCTTGGCCGGCTCCATGCTGGCGAAAACAGCGAAGTCGTCCTCCCAGGGAAACTCGGTAGGCAAAATGGACTGCTGTATCTTGCTGGCAACGTTCAGTTCATTTTCCAGGCTTACCAGGCGGTCCCTTGATGAGAGGGCGTCCCGCCACTCCACCAGGTGAGCCAGGGTTCGGTCTATGGTTATCTGCAGGTCATCAAAGTCCAGCGGCTTGGTAACAAAATCAAAGGCGCCGCGGTTCATGGCGGTGCGAATGTTCTTCATGTCTCCATAGGCGGAGATTATGATGGACCGCACATTCGGGTCTACCTTGGGAATCTGCTCCAGCAGGGTAAGCCCGTCCATCTGCGGCATGTTGATGTCCGAGATGACCATATCAATGTCTTCTTCCTGGCGCAGCACTTCCAGCGCTTCCACGCCATTATGGGCGAAGACAAAACTGTACTGTCCGGACCGGATGCGCCGCCTCATCCGCTGCAGGACCAGCGGCTCCAGATCCGGCTCGTCGTCCACCACTAGAATTTTGAATGCCTCGGGCATTGCTCCCCTTCACTCCACAGTCTGGATCACTAAAGGCTGTTGAAATTGCTCCAGTGCCGCCGAATACAAGGCTGGTTTTCTTGCCAGCCTTGTCGACTAAACCAGAACTTCTAGCCCAGAGCGCCGATGGCCGAGTCCTGGGAATCGTGAATGGGGATGATCTTGTCAAAGCCGCTGATGACGAATACTTCCCGCACGGGGTCGGACAGCGAGCAAGCCGCCATTTTGGCTCCCTGCCGCTGCAGATCCTTGGCGATCAGCAGCACCACCCGCAGACCTGCGCTGCTGATGTAGGTCAGGTCTTCCAGGTCAAGCACTACGGCCCGGTCAGATTCATTGATTTCTGATTTCATGGCATCCTGAAACTCGCTGGCGTTGGTGCCATCAACCCGTCCATCCGCCTTCAAAACCAGGCTGGTGCCTTCCCGCCGAGATTCTACGTTCATACAGATAGCCTCCTAAATAACTCACAATCTTGAACGGCTGAAGGAGCAGAGCCATCCCACTTACTGGCGCGGGAGAGCCTCGGAAAACTACGTACCATAATAACCTATAGTCTCGGATACAACAAACCCTCTGGGCCATTTGTGCAAGTCCAGGAACCGCGGTTCGCAGACAGCCTAGGGCTACGATCCCCAGGGAGAAACCGTAATTTAACTGGACTGATGAAGTATGAAAAGTCTGGCATTTTGGGCTTCCGGATAAAGGCCGGGGAGGTGGTCTTGATGGCTGGAGAAGCCCGATTCGGTGGCGTTTGCACCGCGAGGCTTGCCCTTCAAGACGAGGGGGGTGGCCGATCCCAGGGGTTACCGAAATCGCCGGCCTTTCGCCTTCGGATACTGGTTAAAGATCATAACCTCTCTCTCCGTGAATTGCCACATCCAGCCCCACAATCTCGTCCATCGGGTCAACCCGCACCTTGCCCAGTACCAGGTCCAGCACCTTGAGGAGCAGGAATGTAAAGACTCCGGCCCAAGCCATAGATGCCAGCACGCCCAGCCCTTGCACTCCAAGCTGGACCAGGATCGGGCGGCCCTCCACCACGTACCCGTGGCCGTCCATAATCTCGAGGGCCAGGAAAGGGATCAGCAAGGTGCCGAGGATGCCGCCCAGGCCGTGAACGGCAAAAACATCCAGGGAGTCGTCAATCAGCAGCTTCCACTTGACGATGCCAACGGCAAAGAAGCAGATTGTGCTGGCCGTTATTCCCAGTATCATGCCGCCAACGGGGCCGATGTAGCCGGAAGCGGGAGTTACCGCCGCCAGGCCGGCAATCGCGCCAATTATGGCGCCGATAAGGGTTGGCCGGCGGAATTTGATCCAGTCCAGAAAAGTCCAGGTCAGCAGGCCGGCGCTGGCGGAAATGTGGGTTACGGCGATGGCCATGCCCGCCTCGCCGTTGGCGGCAAGCGCGCTGCCGCCGTTGAACCCGAACCAGCCCACCCAGAGCATTCCCGCGCCGGCCGCCGCAAGCCCGGGGTTATGGGCGGGAACCAGTTCGTGGGGAAAGATCTGCCGTTTGCCCACGTATAATGCCGCTACCAGGGCAGCGACACCCACGTTGGCGTGCAGCACCACCCCACCGGCGAAGTCCATTATCCCCAGTTGGTGCAGCCACCCGTCGCCCCAGACCCAGTGGCAGATGGGGGCGTATACCAGCAGGTGCCAGCCGGCGCTGAAGAGGAGAATAGCCTGGAACTTCATTCTTTCGGTGTACGCGCCGACGATGATCGCCGGCGCGATGATAGCGAACGTCAACTGAAAAATGACGAACACTATCTCCGGCATGTCCCCTCTGAGGTGTCCGTGGTCTATGCCGTAGAAGAATGCTTTGTCCGGCATGCCGATGAACCAGCCGACGGTGTCGCCGAAGGCCAGGCTGTAACCGACCATGAACCACAGCAGGCTGGCTATGGCAGATATGGTGAAGCACTGGATTACGACCGACAGCACAGACTTGGCCTGCACCAGGCCACTGTAAAACATCGCCAGACCCGGTAGGGTCATGAACAAGACAAAAGCCGTGGAGGTCAACATCCACGCGGTAACGCCAGTATCCAACCTTGCCCCCGCTCCATTACTTGTCGTTCATCTGGGCGCGCCTGACCAGGTTGCCGGCCAGGCGCGCTCCAATTGGTCCCAGCGATTTACGATTTTACGGTTTTCTAATCTCTGCGATGACTAGGTGCCGATCCAGCCGGAACCGGACACGTCGATCACCTGTTCGTCCGGGCCGCGATACTTTTCTTCATAGTAGCTCTGTCCCGGATTGCCGTGGCCGCCCACGTTTATGCGCACGTTCATTGCGCGGGCCCCTTCGGCTTCCAGCTTGGCCTGGATATCATCCATGTCTTCCACCATGAAGCCGAGATGGTCAATTCCGGCATACCCGGCCACGTCACGGACGCTCTCGCCTTTACCCTCGTCGATGGACTTCAGGATGGCCAGGTTGATGTAGCCGTCGGAAAGGTAAAGCCCCGAGCCGGCCTTCCCCACTTCTTCCAGGCCGAAGACGTTGATGTAAAACTGGGCGGTCTTTTCCGGGTCCGGAGTGCGGATAGCTATATGCTTGATCCTGGGCATAATCTCTTCCTCCATTTATTCTGGATATGAGCCAACCCTTGGTTGCGTTGGATTATAGTTGGCGGTCTATCCCATTTCAATCTGGCGCTAGCGGTGCCAACCCATTCCCTGGAACAGGCCCCTCAGGTAGGCTATCTGGCCGCCGTGGGCCACGTTGTCCCACACCAGTTGGCCCAGGGCGGTGGCGATGGTATGGTCCCTGGTTTCGGCTTCGGGCGGAAAGGTAACCTCCCGTTCCATGTCCTCCCAGGTCAGGGCCCCGATATACTCCCTCGCCGCCTGCCGGACTATTTCCTGGTATCCCAGCAGCACCTCAATGTCGGGTGCGGCCCAGCCGGCCAGGTCCTCCGGCGTCCACCCCATTCCGCGGACGTTCTCCGCCATGCCGAACCTGTCGCTCCACCCCTGAGTTACCCAGAATGACTGCTGTCCCTGAAGCCGCTGGTTGATAAAGGTGTCGATTACCCGGTTCATGTGCCACAGCAGCCAGGCTATGGAGTTGCATTCGGGCGCCGGCTGGCGGGCCAGCGTTTCCGCTTCCAGGCCGGCCACCGCCGCGTCCACCATGTTCCAGTTTCTGCCCAGGGCCCAGAGCACCGCATCACCTGCAGCCATAAGTAACCTCCTCAATTCTGAAGTTTCCTGGTCTTGAAGCCCGCCAATACTGCCGCCACTTCTGCTGACCGCACACTGTACCGGCATGTGCTCCAGCTACATGCGGAATGCCGTTGAGTCTGTGATGCCCTCGCTGCGGGAAGGGAAAAACTCGAGACTCTGCTTCAGGCGGAATTGCCGGAAGGGCGCAGCTTGGTGTTAAACCCACGGCCGGCGCTTTGAGCGTTCCTTCTGCGAGGTGTAGGTGGGCAGGCCAAGCCGTTCCAGCGTTTCCGCCACCATCTCCCGGAACAGTTGTCGGTCGCGGCCCGTAACCACCGCCTGCTCGTGGGCCTCGGTAATCGCCACCGGGTAGCCTTGGCCCTTGCGGCATTGCTCCACGATCATGCCGTGGCCCAGGCCCAGGAGGGACTCATCCTCCGCCACCCACTTGGGAATTTCCACTCGGGCAATCTCCTCGCCGGCGTGCAGATAGTAGAAGTAGACCTGTTGGCCCGCGCCGTAAAATTCCCGGGGCACGGAGGAGTTGGTCTTGTAGATGGGGGAGCGATGGAAAGGAGTCAGTTCCCTGGCAAAGATCTCCCGGTCCAGGAAGTCATTGGCCCGGCTGCAGGGTTCCAGTTCCGAACGCCGGTAGCTGCACGACCTTCGGCACCGCTCCAGGTCGTGGCTGCAAAGGCAGCGGCGGATGGCGTTCACCACTTCGGTGGTCCGAGGCAGGGACACGTAGGCTGCCAGGGTAACGGGCCGCTCCCGGGCCAGTTCCCGGAATCCTTCCAGCGCCTTCAGCAGCCCTTCCCTGATTATGAAGTCGCGGACAAATTCCGGATAGCCCCTTCCGGCCAGCCCCCACAACACCAGGGTGCCGTCCACCAGGGCTAATATCGGCCGGTCGTCTGGGCACCGACGTGCCTCCTCCAGCAAAACCGTCAACTCCCTGACCGTGCGGTACAGCCCCAGCAAATTGCCGGTCATGGCCTCTTCCAGGCTGGCATTGCCCGGGTCCCGCAGGTACAACTCTTCCTCCCGTGCCGCCAGGTGGGGACGGCTGAAGAAGCGTGCATCGGCCTCCCCGCCATAGGTAAGGACACAGCCGCCCAGGTTCAGCAGGTAGCAGGGCACCGGAAGGTGCCGGTCCACGTCAATGTGCGAGCCGTCCACCGAAAGGGCCGTCCAGTCCTCGGGCGGCGGTGACGGCGCCACGTTTCCCAGCAAAGTATCCGTAACCTGGGCCGCCAGGAAGGGGATGCCCGGCTCCGACGTTAGCCGTTGAGCTTCCAGGGGAGATACGGCGGCCGCTGCCTCCCTTAATGCTTCCAGTCTCGCTGCTCGGTCGCCGTGGCCCTGCCCCAGCGACTCCGACACCCGGTCCAACTGAATAATGGTTTCGCCCAGATCAAGTGACATAATGGCTTACCCGCAAGTTGAGAAGTTTGGGAAAAGGAAGTGAGTGTGGCGGTTGGTGTTTCCGGCCCTGATGCAGGACAGCCCCCGGAATCATCCTATCAGCGCCCCGGATGAGCTTCAACAGTGGTGGCCAGTGGTAGCCGCTGAGACTGGCCCAACGGCGTCGCCAGCCTCCTGTTGTGGGTGATTTGCTACCCTTCTTTCGTATCCGGTTACAGCTACCGGGAGATTCTTGAACCAACTGTTAAATGTGCTATAATGCGGTATGCGTCGACTGGCCGAGGTGGTGGAATAGGTAGACACGCGGTCTTGAGGGGGCCGTGGGCGTAAGCTCGTGTGGGTTCAAGTCCCGCCCTCGGCACCATATCGGCCCAGACCCGGCAGTGATATACCGGTGCAGCCCGAGGCGACGTAGCCAAGTGGTTAAGGCGGAGGTCTGCAAAACCTCTATTCGGCGGTTCGAATCCGCCCGTCGCCTCCATTTTATTACCCGCCGGGAACTGTCCGCTCCCCTTCGTCTCCGGTCGGCCGTGCTTCTTCTTCGGCAAGTCCGGCTCCCTGCCGGACCTTAACTCTTAAGCCGGTGTGGCGGAATGGCAGACGCGGCGGACTTAAAATCCGCTATCTTTATGATGTGTGGGTTCGAGTCCCTCCTCCGGCACCAATTTTCTGAATAACGTAAGTCAGTCAAAAGCCTTCGGCCCCCGGACTGCTCCGGGGGCCGTTCTTCTTGGCCATGGGGGCTGTTTGCTAGTCGCATCTATGGGGGACTGGACGGACGCATTTCACCAGATCCCATTTGTGCCTATTGGTAGGCCAAATGAGATCGGGAGGGACTTGCCCCTAGGTAAACTGGTACTCCTGGGTTGAAACAATCAACTGCAACACTTGCCCCACTGTCTGCGTAAATTCCTCGCCGGCGGTGGGAATGTCCTGGTCAGTTCCCAGGTGGTTCAGCAGCAGGTTCCGGGTATCCGCCATTAGCTGGTAACCGCCCAGCATTTCCAGGCAGCCTTCCAGCAGGTTGCCGGCCGACACCGTGGGGCCATTGTCGGTGAAACGCCGCACCGCCGCGCGTATGCCCGGCGCCTCCAACCGGCCCATTTCGCTGGCAGCATAGTTGACACGCTCCACCAGGGTGCCGCTGTCAATCCACTCCTTGCCTGTATGCCAGCCCTCCACCGTGGGCGGATTCATCAGGTCCTGGCCCATATATCGGATCTCCAGGGCCATGTCGTACATACGCGGGGCCGGTCGGTTGAAGTCTCCCATAAACCGCAGCGTGCTGCACACCAGTTCCGCCGGACTCTTCACCTTGGAGAAGCGGGCTTCCTTGAAGAAGTCCGAGTTGAACAGCAGCCGCAGCATGGACCGGATTTCGTAACCGGACCGGAAATACTCTTGCTCCAGCAGCTTGATGGCCGCCATATCCCGGGGCGGTGTGTCCTGCCAGGACGGCACCTGGGGTTCGTCGGCGACAAAGAAGTTGTAGAGGTGGCGGGCAATAAACCGGGCCGTGGCTGGCTGCTTGGCGATAATGCGGATGATGTCGTCGCCGTTGAAGTCGCCCGTCTCTCCCAGGAAAGTTTTCTCGCCTTCGATGTGGTCGTGCCGGTTGTAAAGGAACTGGTTGAAATACCGACCATAGGGGTAGCGCGGCATTCCATTGCCCACAGTCCAGCCGGTGAAGGCTTGGGCGCAGGCTTTCACGTCCTCTTCGCTGTAGTTGGGCTGGCCGTCCATGCCCACACCCATTGAGAACAGTTCCAGCAACTCCCGACCCCAGTTTTCGTTGACGGCTTCCTTGTGGCTCAACTGGTTATCCAGGTAATAGAGCATGGCCGGATTGGTGGACATGCGCAGCAGCAGTTCGTCGAACCGGCCCATACCGTGGTTGCGGAAGTGCTCCAACTGCTCCAGGATGTTGTGGGGCGCCATTATCTTGGAATCGCCCACGCAGAATATGCTGTGCCAGAACAGGCAGAGTTTTTCCTGCAGCTGCCTCGGGGAGTTGACCATCCGGTAGGTCCAGTAGCCCTGGTTGGCGGCCAGATAACCCATGTCCCGCCACCCCATGTACCGCTGCATCACGTCTGTGTTCAGTTCTTCCTGCTCTTCCGGATGCAGCAGTTCCTCCACCGTGGCCTCGTAGCCTTTGGCGGCCCGTTGTTGCAGTTCCCCATAGGAAGCGCCGAAACCGGCCCGACGCATCAGGTGAGCCATCAACGGTACATCATTGTCTGCCATAACTCTCTCCACTTAATTGAACTGTGTGCTATTGGAGCCATTTTACCCGATTTCCGGCTGAATGTCTTAAGAAAGCGTGAAGAAACAGCCGAGCCCCCGCCGTGGGTTTCATAAACCCTTGCAACACGGCATAATATATGCATAAAGAAATTCCAGAGTCGCAATACGGGCTGTATTCCTCCTTTCTCTCAGCCCGGGAGAAACGATCATGACAATGCAAATCAACCGGGAAATCAAGGCCTTTTGTCCAGATTTTGGCCCGGTTAGGCAGGTACTGGCGAAACTCGGCGCTTCCTATGTGGAGAGTACGGACCAGGTGGACTACTATTACAATCTGGCCGATGCCCCCGAGGGCAATCCCCGCCGCCGCCTTAAGATACGCATCGACAAGGAAGCCCCCCAGGTAATTTACTACGAAGAGGGTCAGGAGTCGGGGGGAAGGACCAGCAGTTTCCGCATTTGGGGCCTGAACGGCCATGAGACCAAGGAGATGCTCGACGCCGTCCTGGGCGTTCGCGCAGTAGTGAACAAGCAACGGGAGATCTGGACCAAGGATAACGTGGTGTTCAACCTGGACGACGTTGAGAGTTTGGGCCAGATTCTGGAGGTTGAGATACGCCTGAACGACGGCTTCGAAGTGGAGGCCCAACTCAAAGAGTACCAGGAACTCTTTGGCCCTTACCTGGGAGACGAGATTGACGGCTCCAACGAAGACCTGGTGGACCGGCTCATCTAGCAACCTTCCCTGGCGTAACTCCCGCGGCATGCCTCAGCCCCATTCCCCCTTGAAGGAAGAAGATTGGAATAAGGGGCCGCATTTCCTGGCTGGGGCACTCCCGCTCTCCCCCACCCGCCTCCTGGCACTGAAACAGACTTGGCCGCTGTTTGCCATCATGCTACTGCCGCCGAAATCCGGCAATTCCTTGGTATAACTTTGCATGATTCAGTTGCCATTGCCAGGGTGTGAGCGTCTAACCCATATAGTCTGTATATAGCATTCATTAAGAAATCTTTAATGAAGATTTTGTGATGATAGGTGGCAGTCTATAATTAATGTGTTATATTACATAGTCGTGCGATGTAGTCCATTTATAAATGATAGTGTATGCGCCTATCTCGCCAATCCCATTCTCGTGAAAGTGCTCTGATATGCTAACGGAACAGGAATACTCGGAAATCCAAAGCCAGATCCTCGCAGAACTGCAGGAAGCCAACCTCAGCATAAGCAGCAACCTGGACTCCGGAAGCCTGTTTCGGGAAATAGTTGACTGGGCCTGCTCGCTAACCAACGCCCGTTACGGCGCCCTGCTAACCTTCAACGAAGCCGGCGAAAACAGCGAACTGGTAACCAGGGGAATTGATCCTGAACGAGCCGCTCTCATAGAAACCGTGCCAAGGATAGGCGGCCTGCTCAGCAAGTTAACCGCATCCGACACACCGATTCGCGTCAAAGACGTCGCCACTCACCCCGAATCGGTAGGCTTCCCCCAGCACCACCCAATCATGACCTCCTTCCTGGGTGTGCCCATTCGCTATCAGGGACGCTGCCTTGCAAGTCTCTACCTGGCAGACAAAGGCACCGCCCCAGAGTTTACGGCCGAGGACGAGGCAGTCATTGCCGCCTTCGCCAGCCAGGCCGCCGTTGCCCTGGTCAATGCAACCAAATATGGTCGGGCCCTCCATTCCAAGTCCAACCTGGAGACCCTGATAAACATCTCTCCGGTGGGTGTTATCGTATTCGACGCCACTACCGGCCAGATCGTTACCTACAACCGTGAAGCCGAACGAATCATCGGTGATACGGGCATCCCCAACGGTACTTGGGAAGACACCCTGAAAGTCCTCTCCTTCCGGCGCGCCGACGGTCGGGAGGTCTCCCTCAGTTCCTCACCGATTACCCGCGTCCTCAGCAGCGGGGAAATCGTTCGAGCCGAGGAGATCGTCATCTACCTGCCCGACGGAAGGGCCGTCCATACCCTGGTTAACGCCGCTCCCATTTATTCCATGGAAGGCGAGGTCCAGTCCGTAATCGTTGCCATCCAGGATATGTCTCCCCTGATCGAAATGGACCGCATGCGGCCCGATTTTTTGAGCCTGGTTGGCAATGAGTTGAGGACTCCCCTGACCACTATCAAGGGTTCAATTGTCGCCCTGGCCGACAGCATTGCCGCGTCCGGCCACGATGAGTCCAGGCAGGTGCTTCGTGTTCTGGACCGTCAGATCGACGCCATGCGCAATCACCTGAACCGCCTTATCGACCTGACCCAGATCGAAAGCGGCAGCCTGAACATAAGCCCCGAGCCTTTGGACTTGGCCCCCCTGCTGAATGAGGCCAGGCGAGAGTTTCTGCGAACCAACGCCGGCCACAAGATCAAGCTGGATGTTGCGCCGGATCTCCCCAGCGCCATGGCCGACCGGCAGCGAATCACTCAGGTACTGCGTTCCCTGCTTCAGTGGGGCGTGAAATATTCTCCCCCCTCATCCTCCCTGTGCATCCAGGCGCGCAAGGACGAAATGCACGTTACTGTCGGCATTTCCCTGGAAGCCCAGCCTTCCCAGGCCGGCGCCTTGGGTGAAGCTCTCATCCGTTCCACCTCCCGCTGGCTCCCGGAAGCCAACCGCGAAGGGGAGGAGGACAAGATGGCCATCGCCATTTGCCAGGGGATTGTAAACGCCCACGGCGGGCGTCTTTGGGTTGAGCCGGGCCTGTCGGACCAGGAACTTACCCTGGGATTCAGCATTCCCGCTGCTGAAGAACCCGGCGACCAGCATAATTCGGCGCCTACCAGCTTTGGTGGGCTACCATTCCCGTCGCATGAGGGCCGCAAGCGCATTCTGTCGGTGGTGGAAATGCCACGCATGCTCAACGCGGTTCAGCGTGCTCTTTCCCATGCCGGGTACGTCCCCATCGGAGCGCCAGACTATTCGGACCTGGGCCGCATCATTGCGGAGGAGAAACCTCACCTGGCCCTGCTGGACATGGCCACCGGCAGCCACCAGGACTTTGACGTGATCCGGCGGGTCACCCAGCAGTTCGGTGTTCCTGCCATTGTTCTATCAGGCCAGGGTGATGATGAGAGCATTGTTCGGGCCTTTGAAATGGGGGCCGACGACTACATCGTCAAGCCCTTCTCTCCCTCGGAACTGGTCGCCAGGATCAAGGTCTCCTTCCGCAAGCGCGCTGAGGCCCAGAACGGGCGCGACCGGGAGGACTACGTCGTTGGCGACCTGGTCATCAACTACCCCGAGCGTCGCGTTACCGTGGGCGGTCGCAAGGTCCACCTCACCGCCACCGAGTACCAGTTGCTCCAGGAACTCTCCACCAGGCCGGGAAGGGTCCTCTCCCAGGATGAACTGCTGCGCCGCATCTGGGGCGAGGAGTATACGGGAGACATCCAGTTGCTGCGGGCTTTCGTCAAGACCCTGCGCCAGAAGCTGGGCGACAATGCCCGTCGTCCTACCTACATCTTCACCGAGCACGGCGTTGGCTACCGCATGCCCAAACCCCAGGCCTGACCTATTCGCGTCCTACAGAAGGGAGGACCCGCTCCTGGCGTCTGGTGAAGAAGCAGACAGTGTGGAGGTTGACGCCAGCGGGTTCTCTCAACGTACCCCCGCCAGCATTTCGCCGAACCGCCGGTCCTGTTCCTGCCGCGGCAGCAGAATGCAGTTGGAACAGTAATCATTGGCCCGTGGCGACCGCCACCAAAGGCAGCACCCGCGACGCCTCGAGAAGAACCCCGTCTTCCCGTGGCTCTGGAACTCCTCCATGGTCAGCTGGCCGTAAATGGGTGACTCGGGGTCCGGGAAAATAGTTTCTGCCGCAGCAACCACCTCCGCCGGCCTTCCGGCCACGGCATAGAGGCGGTTCAGCGCTTGGGAGAATGCGGCGGCCACCGCATTCCAGGAAACTATGGGGCTGGCCCCCGCCGCCCGCTGCAAGTCAGGAATGACCAGCTCCAGGTTGCCCCGGAACAGCCAGTCTTTCATCTGTTTGTACAGGTCGCTTCTGTTGGCGGCAAATATGGCGTCCGGGTGGTCTGCCGTCGGGTCGTTGGGAAGCGCGGCGAATCTCAACCGCTCCAGCCCTGTGGCGTCAATGGCCGGTCCGTTCCAGTGGAAGGCCAGGTTATCCAGCGAAACGTCCGGCGCCCTTCCTGCCAGCACGTACTGGCCCACCAACGGGAAAACCACCCGGCTCAGGTAGGCTACCAGGAACGCCGACGCTGCCACGTGCCGGTTTGAACTCTCCCAGGCCCGCTGCCCGTAGGCTGCCACCATATCCCCCAGCCGCCGGTCATTCCCCTGAAACAGGTCCCGCGCGCTGGTCCAGCCCCCTTCGGCACGATCTGCTTCGGGCATGGCAAAAAAGCCTCCCAGGCTCTCCGCCTTCGCCATGCTCTCGGTCAGCGGGTGCGCCCCGCCGCGCCGGTCAGCCATGGTAGAACCCTGGAGCCGACCGGTCCACCGGATCGCTGCCCTGGGCCAGGTACTTCAGCCGCAGCCTGTCCCACAGGTAAAGCCGGTCCCATTCTGGGCTGTCGGTGTAATTCTGCCGTTCGTCCAGGTGCGGGTTGGGCAGCAGCACCGTTATCTGCTGCTGGCCGCCCCCGTTGAACAGCCGAAACCCCCACGACGTGGGCTGGTGGTCGGGATTCAGCCGCCGGTACAGTTCGGCCCGGGCCGTGCGCCGCAGCCTGGCCGTTTCCGGCGGAGCGGCCCGCGACTCCCCGATGCACAGGTGCAGGTGCCATTCCTGGAAGTCCACCGTCAGGTAGCCGTCCAGGACCCCGGTTCGCGGCTGGCAGGGCGGTTTGATTTCCCACACGGCCCCCGGCACCAGCATGCCAATGCGTATGTTCTCCCACTCTGCCAGACAGTCCAGCAGGACGCTCCGCAGGGTCTCTTCATCCGTGGGCAGGGAGAAAAGTTCGTAGGTCCCATCCAGTTGCTGGATGATTTCCCCCCGGGGCAGTGGTTCCATCGTAGTCATGGCTCTCCTCCCGTGCTCATGACGCCTGGCGCCAGGTATAGGCAAGGCGGGCTCACCCCTGGCGCTCCCGAAGCTCCTCCCGCAGCTGTTCCTCCTGTTCCGCCAGTTCCCCAGTCAATGCGTCTCCGAAGTCCTCCATCTCATACAGCGGGCGAATCTCTATCTCACTGGGCCCGGGCATGGGATTGGGGCAGCGTCTAACCCATTCCAGGGCTTCGTCCATGTCCTTGACTTCCCACAGCCAATACCCGGCCACCAGTTCGGACGTCTGGTGGAAGGGTCCGTCAATCACCGTGCGGCTATCCCCGTCAAAGGCGACGCGCTTGCCCTCTGACGAAGGCTTCAGGCCATCACCGCCCTGCATAATTCCGGCATCCACCAATTCCTGGTTGTAACTGAACATCGCCTCTATCAATTCGGTAGAAGGCATAACTCCGGCTTCACTGTCTGCGGTAGCTTTCACCAACACCATCACGCGCATCTGGTCTTTCCTCCACCATCTCGCAACATCTCTTGAATAACCTGCCCGCCGCCAATAATACACGATTCGGCACACCTGGATGGCGGCCGGAATCCGTCAAGCGCCGGCTGGGCGCGGTAGCCCCCCGGCCGCTGACACGACCCTCCTTGCCACCCAGGATGGACCGGTCTTTCTGCATGGCGTTCGTCCTGATCGCTGCAAGCCGGATTGACATGCCCGCATAGGTGTAGTATATGTTCCCCTAGTTCTCGCCATCCCTCGCTTGGGGTGGCGCCTGGCACCCGGTAAGTTGCGAATGGCACAGCAAGTTGACAACTTTATGGCAATGCTGGCCTCGTTTAGCACCGAAATCGTTAATCCCTGTTCCCAAGTCGGGTGCAGCTCTTTAAGGAGGAGCAATAGTGAAAATTCTCAAGACGCTTCCAACCCGAGCGATGATATATCCGGCGGTACTGGTACTGCTGTTGGTTGGTTTGGCCTGCGGCGCCTCTGAAGAGCCCGCCGCGGCCCCGGCCCAGGCTCCCGCGCAGCCGGCCGCCCAGCAGCAAGAGCCCGCGCAGCAGCCGGCTGCCGCTCCAGCCCAGGCCCAGCCTGCCCAGTCTGCCTCCCAGGCCCCGGCTGCGGCTCCCAGCGGCGGCGGCGCGGCCTCCAGCGGCAGCGCCCCTGAACCCGTGATGGCTCCCACCCCCACCGTCGCCCCGGAGCAGGCCAAGGCGGAACCCGAAGTGGTGGCCACCGTGGACGACGCTCCCTACGGTATCCTGCGCGTTGCCAACAAGGACCTGGGCCCGCCCCAGTTCCTGCCCAAGAATATGGCCGTGCCCCAGGCAACTTACGTAAGCCCAGTAATATTCGACGCCCTGTGGCGGATGAGTCCTGAAAGAGTGCTGCAGAACGACCTGCTAGAGGACTGGAGCCTCTCCGATGATGGGACCACCTGGCGCCTGCAGATGAAGGAAGGTATCCCCTACCACAAAGGCTATGGTACCGCCAATATGCACGACCTGATGTGGGTCGTGAACCAGATTATGTTGGAAGAAGCCCGGCACCCCGGCAAGACCAACATGCGCCGTATTTTCCAGCGCGACGAAACGGAAACCACCATCACCTTCATCGATGATCTGACCATCGAGATCAACACCGGTACCCACCGGGCGTTCGACTTTATCTGGCGGTTCCAGCAGTTCGGCGCCAACAACTTCATCCCCCTGGCCAGCCAGGCCTACGCCGACGAGGTGGGTGAAGAACAGGCTACGCTGGAGGGAATCGGCACCGGCCCCTGGCAGTTTGTGGAATTTCGCACCAACGAGCGGTTTATCTCCGAGGCCGTGCCCGACCACTGGCACAAGACGCCCTACTTCCAGGAACTGCACTACTTCCAGATCTCCGAGGAATCCACCCGCATTGCCAACTTCCTCGCCGGCGAACTGGATACAATGCAGGTCTCCTTGGGTTCGATTCCTAACCTGACCGACGCGGAAGGGGTCAAGTTCATGCGCTTCGCCGGCGCCCTTGAACTACACATGACGCTGCATGGTCAGTTGTACGTGGACCGGGAGGGCATACCGGAAAGGGACAACAGCCTGCCCTGGAACTCAGTCAGCGATGATATCAACTCACCGGAGTGGCAACGGGCTCGCGATGTGCGGAAGGCCATGATTATCTCCATTGACCGGGAGTCCATCGTGGACAACGTGCTGGACGGCGAGGGCCACGCCAACAATCCCTACTGGCGCTGGACTGGCTATGAACAATTTTTCGATGAGGAGATGCGGAATACTGAGGTCGAATATGACGTGGAAAGGGCCAGGAAATTGCTGGCCGATGCCGGCTACGCCGACGGCTTTGAAGTCGATATGGCGCTGACCCAGCGCTCCTACCCCGGCACTCCCAAGGTGGGCGAGGCGGTCTGCGTGATGTGGGAGGAGATCAACATTCGCTGCAAGCAGCACCGGATGCCCATGACCGCCTTCCGGCCCCACTTCGTCAACCGGACCTGGAAGGGCTACAACACCCACGACAACAGCCCTTCCGATGAACCCCTGAACGCCTACAGCCACGGCATTTCCAGCAAGGGGCTGATCATGCGCGGCATGGAACATCCCTGGCTCGACGCCCAGGTAGAGGCCATGTTTAACGAACCCAACTTTGAGAAAAGAATGGAAATCCAGCGGGACACCGCCAAATGGCTTTTCGCCCAGGCGGTACATATACCCATCGCGTCCATTAACGTGGTATGGCCCGTGGGCGCGGAAATCGACCTGTGGAACTTCGGCTGCTGTGCCCGGGACATCGCTTCCAACCTGGAGTTCGTCCCCCACCGGGACCAACTGGACGGCGAGGTATACCCCAAATAGCGGCCGAATCCCGCCAACCGGACTAGGGGCAATGGCCATGAGCCTTCCCCAGTGTGGGAACAGACATCTGACGTGATTTATGAAAGCGGTATCGCAGCGTTGCGGTACCGCTTTCCAGTCCTGGAAGCCCTTGCAGGATTCCTGTCTCTATTGCGGGGCAGGTCAGGATGAAGGTGACGTTTTTCGAGAGAAAGCCGCCACACTTTTCCAGTGGTCTGCTGACTGATTCTTGAAACAGCCTTTAGGCGCAGGGCAATCGCGCTATGATTCGGGAAAGTCCGTCGTTCTGGAGCCGACGGGTACCTCGAACCTGGGGACTACGGTGTTATCCTCTGGGTGATCCGCCTCCGGCGGACGCCCCTTTTGCCGGACTCAAAGTGGCCATTGGCCTGGTGACACCTGCCTCTTGATTCCCAGGGAGACGCTACTCTACCCTACTTTCATGGCACATTCCGCCCAAAGTACCGTCGAACCTGAATCACCCCTATCCATAAGGAGGAGTGCCGGAGTAAGGGCGTCCCATCGGCTCTGGTTTAGCCTGTGGCCCAAAACGGCCCAAAACGGCCCGGAATGGCCCGCTTGGTCTACGCATTTCCTATCTGGGGAGCGGCCCATTTTCGGGCCACCGGGGTCGTCTCTGACCTGTGTTTCAGATAGGAAACGGCCCAAAATGGCCCAAAATGGCGCGAAAACAAAAAAATTGCCCCGACCGAATTCCCTGAAGGCAGGCGGGAACCTTCAGGTTGGAGACGGCGGAGTGTCCCTTGAGCGATCCGCCTCCGGCGGACGCCCCTTTCGCCGGAATCAAAATGCGTTTGCCCTGCCTTTAGGCGCCCTCGCCGCAGGCGGGGTATACTGTGGCCTACAGTCACCAAATAGTATGAAAGCGTGGTATCTGCGATGCAGCCACTGAGCGATATTCGAGTGCTCGCCGTGACGGTGTTCCTGGCGGGCCCCTATCTCAGCATGAACCTGGCGCGTATGGGCGCCGAGGTCATCAAGGTGGAGATTCCGGGGCGGGGGGATCCCGTACGGGGCAACGGGCCATTTGCCGGACCGGAGGGTGTTCACAACACCCCGCAGACCGAGCAGGATATCGCAACCCGGTTCCTGAAACGTACCCAGGGTGTGAAGAGTGTCACCCTGAACTTGAGAGACCCCAGGGGACGGGAAATGTTCCTCGACATGGCCCGCCAGTCCGACATCGTCCTGGAGAATCTGGCGCCCGGGTCTATGCTCCGCTTGGGGCTGGGATATGACGATGTAGCCGCGGTGAATCCGGGAATTATCTACTGCTCCATCGCCGGCTACGGCCAGACCGGCCCCTATGCCAACCGCCCGGCCCACGACCCGCAGATCCAGGGCATGAGCGGTTTGATGGACATTAACGGAGACTCCGAAGGGCCTCCCACCAAGGTGGGGTTCTACATCGGCGACTTGGTTACACCCCTGTTCGCCGCCTACTCCATTATGGGCGCGTTGCGAGAAAAGGAGCGAACGGGGAAGGGGCAGCACCTGGACGTCTCCATGATGGACACCCTGGCGGCCCTGATGTTCATGGAAAACCTGGAGGAGGACGTGCAGCAAGGCCTTCCCCTGCGTACCGGCAACACCAGCCGCAGCGGGCCCACCGGCCTTTACCACGCTTCCGACGCCGACCTTATCATCACCGCCGCCAGCGACGACCAGTGGCGGCGGTTGTGTGAAGCCCTGTCAGCCCCCGAACTCCTGGATGACGGGCGCTTCATCGACTACGCTTCCCGTGCCATCAATGTTGTCGAGGCACGCGACGAAGTCCAGAAGCGCGTCGGCAAAATGACTCAGGCCCAGATCCTGGCGCGGCTGGAGGAGTCCGATGTCCCATGCGGACCGGTCCGCACCGTGCCGGACATCATGGCCGATCCCCACTTCTACAAACGCGGAACCCTCCAGCCCATGCTCCATGGGACCATGGATGCCCCGGTGCCCGGCGGAATAGCGTCCGGATTTCCCGTAATGTTCTCGGGCGAACCGCTGCCGCCTTTGTCCGGCGCGCCAACCCTGGGGATGCACAACAAAGAGATTTACGGGAAACTGTTAGACCTGGACCAGGCCGACCTGGAAGGACTGCATTCGGACGGGGTTATCTAGGAACAACCTGGACGGTTCGAGGGAAGCCCCAATCCTGCCAAATCATTTGCCTGCGAGGCTCACATGAGGTTCAAAGCAAAACCGCTGCGATCTGTAATGTTCGTTCCCGGCAACCGCGAAGACTGGATGCGCAAGGCTCCCCAGTATGGGCCGGACGCCCTGATCCTGGACCTGGAAGACTCGGTGCCGGAGGCCGAAAAGGACCGGGCCCGCTCCCTGGTGGCCGGCATGGTCGAGGAACTGGGTTCGGCCGGCCAGACCCTTTTCGTCCGCGTCAACCGCCTGGAAACCGGGCTGACCGGGTTCGACTTGGAAGCTGTCACCAGCCCACATCTCTACGGCATCCTGCTCCCCAAGGTGGAGCGTCCAGAGGACGTGGTGGAGGTGGACATCCTCCTCCGGTTCTTTGAACGCAAGGCGGGGATGGCAATGGGGTCAATCTGCATTGACCCGGGCCTGGAGACGGCCGACGGCATCCGGCAGGCTTACGACATTGCGATGGCCTCGGATCGCGTGGCCCACATGGGCGGCAGCGGCGGCAAGGGCGGCGACACGGCGCGCTCCATCGGATTTCAATGGACTCCGGAAGGAATGGAGACACTGTTCATCAAGTCCAAGGTGCTTGTGGACTCCCGCTCTGCCGGCATTGAATTTCCCATCAGCGGGGGCTGGTTCGATATCCACGACCTGGACGGCCTGCGCGACCTTGCTAACCAGTTGAAGCAATTGGGCTATACCGGGATGAACCTCATCCACCCCTCCCACGTTCCCGTGGTCAACGAAGTATTCACCCCCAGCGCCGAGCAGATCGCCCACTGGAAGGGACTGCTGAAGGCCATGGAAGAACAAAGGCAGGCCGGCAGCGCCGTCGTAACCTACGCCGGCGACATGGTGGACATCGCCCACGAGGAAACCGCCCGCACCATGCTGGAGATGGTGCGCCAGTGGGGGATTGATACCGAGGCGGCCTCGGAGTAATCCGTTGCTAATGAAAGTTGGTGAGTCTCCTTGCTGCCCAGCCCGTCATTATGGCGCAGGCCGTAATCCAGGGGGCTAGAGCGGAATACTATCTGCAATAGGCAAGGATTCCTGGATACGGCGAAAGCCGGTATGACGGGTTTGCCCGGTAAGAAGCACCCAACCCTGAACAGTTATCCCGTTAGTCTCTTGCAACCGGTAGGCCACGAACGGCATTACTTCCCCTGCCTGGGGTGCCTGGCCAGGAAATCGTCCGCTATCTCCTCCATGGTTACGAAGCGGACGCCGTCGTGGGAGCGGATGTACTCCGCGATGCGTTCCAGCATCAGCAGCACCTGCGGCCGGCCGCTGACGTCGGGGTGGATGGTTATGGGGAAGACTGCCTCGTCGTATTCCCGGTACACCCAGTCGAACTGGTCCCGCCACATCTGCTCAATGTCCCTGGGATTTACGAAGCCGTGGCTGTTGGGCGACGCCTTGATGAACATCATGGGCGGCAGGTCGTCCAGGTACCAGTTGGCCGGTATCTCCACCAGGTCGGTCTCCTCGCCCCGTTCCAGGGCGTGCATCCAGTGGTCCGCCGGCATACCGTAGTCAATCTTCGTCCAGCGGTCGCCCACGCGGACGTAATAGCATTCGAAGTCGCGGTGCATCAGGCTGTGGTCATACTTGATCCCGTGCTTCAGCAGCAGTTCGTTGGTAACGTGGCTGAACTCCCACCACGGCGCCACGTAGCCCCGTGGACGTTTCCCCGAAACCTCGGTAATCAGGTCGATGCAGCGCAGCAGCACCGCCTCCTCCTGTTCCGGCGACATGGAGATGGGATTCTCGTGGGAGTAGCCGTGCATTCCCACTTCATGCCCCTGCTCGACAATCATCCGGCATTCGTCGGGAAAGGTCTCAATGGAGTGGCCGGGAATGAACCAGCTGGTCTTGATGTCCAGCCGCTCAAAGAGCTTCAGCAGCCGGGGCGTTCCCACTTCCCCCGCGAACAAACCGCGGGAGATATCGTCCGGCGAGTCCTCCCCGCCGTAGGAACCCAGCCAGCCCCCCACGGCGTCCAGGTCAACCCCAAAGGCGCACAATATCTGCTTGTCGGACATTTCAAATCTCCTCGTGGCGTCCCTTAGCCAATGTTCGCCCCATCATACACCGGCTCCTTTCAGCCCTACAATTGCGTCGCCTGCCTGTGCCTGGAACGCCAATGAGAGATCATCCCTTATGAGGGGAGATGACAGGAGCAGTTGGCCCCATGCCTTCTGAAGTGGCACAATACTTTGCGACTGTCCATGCGGACGCCTGCAAATGCCCTGGTTGTGAGTGGAGACTTAACCGCCGCCATTCTTGCGAACACAGGGCAGCGCACGAGAGGATTGAGGTTCATAAGCGGAAGCGGGAGGAGGCCCGATGCGGAGGGCTACCAGGCATTCATACCTGACCAAAGCCAGGGATGACTTTGATTTTGCCTTCTTCATAACTCTCTGTGGTCAGCACATACCTGCCGATTCCGAATCGACCCTTTGGATCGAAGAGTTCGAAGCCAGGTGGAAGGAACGGAAGCGTTCTGACCTCTGCCTTAATTGCGCCAGGGAAATGCGCCTGGAGGATGTGAGCTAGCGCAGGAAGGTCCAGGCTTGAACGACGCCCGGCGAAGAGCCCAGGCCCGGGGCGGGCTATCAAAGTGGAACGCGATCTGAGTGGAAGACGATGGCGGTCCGGCAACACGATAGTCCGTTTCCGGTTCCCTGCTGACTCAGCCGTGATTCCGGCTTCGGTGCTTGTTGGGCGCGGTGTGTTTGCAAAAATGCCCGACCTAACGCAGTATGTAGTTGGCTTTTGCCGGCAGGAGGTTATGTATCATGAAACTGGGAATGCGGCGGCTTGCCAAGTCCCGTTCGGAAAGGAAAGCAACCCAGGACGGTCGCGTTACGGCCGCTGAAATGTACCAGGTGCAGGACTCCTACGTCCGGTTCAATCAGCGCGACCACATGGGCTCGCAGATGATGTGGGATGCCTATTACAAAGCTGAAAGGGACAAGCTGAAGGAAAAGCAGCGCCTGCTGATGAGCAAGGGCCGCCTCGGCTATGAGTCCACAGCCTGGGGTTTGGACTCCGCCGCAGATTCCCTGCTTTCGCTGATGAACTTCTCCAAGAACCAGCCGGATATGCCTGCCACCGCATGGCAATCGGACCTGGAGCCCTCGCCAGTGGGCCGGCCTGAGGCATCCCCCGAAGAAGCCTCACAGATCGTGCGAAAGGCTGCCGAACTCCTGGGCGCTGACCAGGTAGGGTTTGCCGAGCTTGACCGCCGCTGGGTGTATTCCCATTACTTTGATGCCGAGACTAAGAAGGCTTTCCCCATAAAATTCTCTGATGAACCCGGTTATGAAGAACACGACCAGCCCGTTCGCCTTGAAGACGGCACCCGGGTTATCCCCAAGGAGATGAAGTACGTGGTGGTTATGCTCCACGAATGGGGCAAGGACCTGGATGGCACGGAGCATGCGCCCACCCTTCTTACTGAAGGACTCAGTACGCTGGCCTACGCCCGCATGGCCCCGACCCTTTGGATGGTGGCTGAATTCATAAGAGGACTGGGCTACAACGCAATCCCGGCAGCCAACGATACGGCCCTCAGCATTCCGCTGGCCATTGATGCGGGTCTGGGGCAGGTGGGCAGGCATGGAATGTTGATTAACCCCAAGGTTGGGGCACGCTGCCGCATATCCAAGATTTTTACTGACCTGCCGCTGGAGCCCGCCGGCGCGGTGGACTCCGGCATCACCGAATTCTGCAACGCATGCCTTAAGTGCGTACCCAAGTGCGGCACGAAAGCAATTACGACGGGCGAACGGAGCTTCGACCCCATTGACGAAAGCAACGCGACCGGGGTGCTTACCTGGAAGCTGGACGCCA
Source organism: Dehalococcoidia bacterium (assembly GCA_964291565.2). Taxonomy (GTDB): domain Bacteria; phylum Chloroflexota; class Dehalococcoidia; order Lucifugimonadales; family UBA3495; genus Bin22. The sequence goes on along the minus strand of OZ219949.1, from coordinate 1,213,364 downwards.
AAAAGTGCATGACTTTCCAGAACCGGGTGGGGAGTACATGCAGCACCTGTGTGCGCCGGTGCGCCTGGACCAAGCCACCCAGCAAGAAGTATGCCATCCCGCGTTTCTTCATCCGGAACTGCCGGTGGAGATGGCTGAACAAGACCTGGATCTGGCTGGACGACCTGGCGGGAAACGGAAAGTTCGACAAGAAATCCAACGACTTCTGGGTGAGCAGCCGCTAGCGTTTCAACTGGCGAGAAGCGGCAGGGTCTGGAACCTCCCGCACCGCAATTGCAACGCGGCAAGGTACTGCAAGACTGCCGAGGGGAATTGCCCCGCGATGGATGCCATGGCGTTCGCCGGGTAGTCTTTATGGCGAATTGCCTCTAACCCCGGCTTGAACTGAACTGGAACTACCTGTTTGTTTGCCGTGATCGTTAAGGGAGCGTAGTCTCCTTCGTTGACATTCGATTTGGCCAATCCTAATATGTGGTGAAAGGGCGCCCGTATCAGGGCTTTGGGCTCGAAAAGCGGAGAGGCGATTATGCCCCACCAGGAAGACATTCGATTGATGGCCCACTTGATGAGACGAGCGGGCTTTGGCGATCCCCGCGAGGAACTGGAGAAGCGTGTCTCCACGGGCTACGAAGCCGTGGTCGATGAGCTTCTGCACCCGGAGCGGCAACCGGCCATTAACGAGGAACTGCTGTACCGGTACTTCCCGGGGTATGAGGGGGCCGGAGCGCCGCCCATAAACCAGGCCAACTGGGTGTTCCGGATGATCAACACCCGACGGCCCCTGGAAGAGAAGATGGCCCTCTTCTGGCACCAGTTGTTCGCCACCGGCAACTCCAAGGTGGACAATCCACCGGAGCTCACGCGCCAGATTGCCACCTTCCGAGAGTATGGATTGGGCACCTTCCGAGACCTGCTGGTGGAAGTCGCCAAGTCACCGGCCATGATCTTCTGGCTGGACAACCACGGAAATCGCGACGGCGCCATAAACGAAAACTGGGGGCGGGAGCTGCTGGAGCTTTTCTCCCTGGGCGTCGGAAACTATTCGGAGGATGATATCAAGGAGGCGGCCAGGGCCTTTACGGGTTGGACGATTGCTCCCAAAATTCCCCGAAATCCCTACGGTCGTTTCCACTGGCAGTTCGAGTACAAACCCGAAGAACACGACGCCCGCGAGAAAACCTTCCTGGGCCATACCGGTAACTTCAATGGCGAAGACATCGTGGATATTATTGTGGACCAGCCGGCTACGGCCCGGTTCCTGGCCCGCCACCTTTACCGGTTTTTCGTCGCCGACGAACCCCACGTCTCTACCTGGAACATCACTCTGCCGGTTGACCCTGACGCCATCGAGTTTTTGGTAGGAGCCTATAATGAGTCCCGCGGCGACATCCGGTCGATATTGCGAGCGCTGTTCAATTCAGACTTTTTCAAGAATGCCCAGTTCGCCCGGGTGAAATGCCCGGCTGAACTGATCGTGGGCACCGTGCGCATGGCGGGCAATTATAACGGCTTCAAGCCGGGATTCAACAACCTGGCATTGGAATGCGGCTGGCAGGGACAGGAGCTTCTCAATCCTCCCAGCGTGGAGGGTTGGCACACTGGTTCCGAATGGATCGACCCCGGCGTCTTGATGCGTAGGGTGAATTTTGCCGCCAGGGTATTCGGGGACGTCTCGCTACCCGGTGTGCAGGCTATTATTAAACGGGTGGTAGTCAATGCCCATGGGGATCCTTCCCCCCAGGCGATAGTGGCAGCCTGTCTTGATGCCATGGGGCCGTTGGAAGTCGGTGAAGCGACTTATTCGGAATTGATCGCTCATGCCGAAAGGTGTGGGGACCTGGCATGGAGCACCAGCGAGGAACTGCTGGTTACATTGCGGAATGTGAGCAAGATATTGACCTTGATCGCGGCCTCACGAGAGTATCAGTTTGCCTAGGCAAGTGCAAACAATTGATGTAGAAGGATATGAAGATGGCATCTACCCACAAGGACCCCGTGCTGGTGGTAATGGAGCTAACCGGGGCCAACGATTACCTCAATACCATAGTTCCCTATAGTGATCCCCTGTATTGGGACAATCGGCCCAGAGTTCATATCCCTGAAGACCAAGTACTGCCCATCGATGACCAGCTGGCATTCCGGTCTGATATCGAGCCGCTGAAGGAAATCTACGACCAGGGCGACATGGCGATCATTCACGGAATCGGGTTCGAAAATTCGCCCCGTTCCCACTTTCGCGCCATGGACATCTGGCATACCTGCGAGCCAGACTCCATCGGGGTTGATGGCTGGCTGGCCAAGGTGGTCCGAGACCTGGACCCGGGCGGCGAGAACGTGTTGAAGGGAGTGAGCCTGGGCCAGGGATTGCCACGGGCTCTGGCCATGAAGGGTGTTCCCGTTACTTCGGTTAACAACCTCCCCACATACGGCGTGCTCTCTTCAAATCCGGCGATCGCCTCGGAGCAGGATCGCACGCAGCTACTGGAAAGCTTTGCTCGCATGTACGCTCCCGCCATCGGCACCGGACCGACTATGGAATACCTGGGACAGGCGGGACGGGATGCGTTGAGGGGAGCCGACATTATCCGGGTTGCTCCCCAGACCTATTCTTCAACCGTAGAGTACGCCAACAACCCTATTGCAAGGCGTCTCAGGGACGTGGCCCAGGTGCATCTGGCCGGCCTGGGCACCCAGGTCTTTTACACTGCCTACGGGTCCTTCGACACCCATTATGACCAAATGGGATCACATACCAAACTCTGGATGGACGTTTCCGTGGCCATACGCGACTTTCTCGCCGACCTGCGTGAGCACGGCGCCTCGGAAGAGGTGGTCGTCATGCTGTTCAGCGAGTTTGGACGGCGCGTCCGCGACAACGGTACCGGCACCGACCACGGAGCGGCGGGGGCGGCGTTCGCCATCGGCGACCGGGTAAACGGCGGAATGTACGGTACCTACCCCTCGCTAAAACCTGAGGACCTTATTGAGGGCGACCTGGCGCCCAACTACGATTTCCGCGGCTTCTACTCCACCCTGGCGGAAAAATGGTTGGGCCTCGACCCGGTACCCATAGTCGGTGGACACTTCGAGCAAATGCCCTTCGTATAGTTTCAGGCCCTTCTGGGTAAGTTCCCTCTCCCGTGGGGCAAGAGGGTACGGGTGAGTGGGAAACTCCCGACAGCGTGCTGTCACCCCCATCCTGGCTTCTCCCGTCCAGGTGTAAGGGACTTGTTCAAGGGTTTCCTGGCTTCCCAAGTTCGTTTTCAGGAGAGCCGATATGCTGACCACCGTTGCCGCCGGCCGCGTATATGACTACAGCTACTGTATTGGCATGTACAGTCAGGCAGGCCGGGGATTTTGGGCTCCTCAGGACTTCGTGCTGGGACCGAACGGCCGAATGTATGTGTTGAGCCGTGGAGTGGAGCAACTAGGGCAGCGGGTCAGTAAAGTCACCCTGGACCACGAGTTTCAAGGCCAGTTCGGTTCTGTCGGCGCGGAGGACGGGCGTTTTGTTTGGCCCCGTTCCATCGATTTGGACGATCACGGACGAGTTTTTGTTTCGGACGAGCACCTCAACCGGATATCCATCTACGACGAAGAGGGTGGTTATCGATATCACTGGGGCAGGTCCGGCAGCGAAGAAGGGCAGCTGAACGGACCGTCAGGAATTGCTATTGACTCCCGGGGAGTCATTTGGGTGGTGGACAGCCTGAATCACCGGGTGCAGAGCTTCAGCCAAATTGGTGAGTTTCAGTCCAAATTCGGGAAACAAGGTGGCGGCGACGGAGAACTGGAGATGCCATGGGGCATCTGTGTCGACCGCCAGGACAACATCTACGTCGCGGACTGGGGAAACAACCGGGTGCAAAAATTCGCCCCTACGGGAGAATTGCTCGTTAAGTTCGAAGGGACAAGCGCCTGGGTTGGCTCATTGAAGGGGCCGTCCGGTGTAGCCGTGGACTCGGAAGGGGATGTGTACGTAACTGACTGGGGCAACCACCGCGTTCAGATTTATGCCGCGGACGGCCGGTATATTGCGGCGCTGGTGGGCGACGCCCAGGAGCCTTCACCATGGGCCCAGGCCTACATCGACGCTAATCCGGATCTCATCAAAGCCAGGCGGAGGACAGACCTGGAACCGGAATGGCGGTTCCGGAGACCGGTGGCTGTTAATGTCGACGCCGATGACCGGATAATAGTCCTGGAGTCCTACCACCACCGGCTTCAAGTCTACAACAAGCTAAAGGACTACGTGGAACCCTCAATCAACTTGTAAGGGTTCGCTCGCCGCCAAAACCAAACACATTCACCGTGGCGCGGGCCAGGCTCCAGCGGGGTCCGGCACCCCAGGCGGCCTTCGCTGACAGGGAAGGCATCGGTCTCTCAATTTATGAAGTCCGGAAGGCTCATTCCCCGATCATCAGGGCGCCGACGTTCCTTCAAAGGCGAGAGCAGCGCCACGGGGCAAACACCTCCATGGGCCTTGCCAGCTTAACCGCCCAGCAAGGCGGTCAACTCCCGCACACTGTCCAAGCTGTCCAGCCTCCCGGACGTAGAGATGACCTGTTCCGTAACTTCGTCTCCCAGGCTCTCTCCGGCCAGGGCGCGGAACTTGTCCAGCAGGTCTTCCCTTGGCCTGGGGTTGTGGCTGTCGCCGTAGTGAGCGGCGGCGCTGCCCTCCAGTCTCCGGCCATCGTCCAGGGTGATGGCCACCCTTGCCGCCGGGTAGTCGTACCGACGCATGTTCATGTCCGGATCCGGTGAAATCTCAATCCTCTCGGCCAGGGAGCGTACCGCCGGGTCCCCCACCCGCTCGTCGTAGAAGGCCGGGGCGCCGGTCTCGCCACCCACCAGGGCTGCTGCCAGGGCGTAGGGTATGGAGAACTTGGCCGACAGCATGTTCGCCGGATCAGGGTTGGCCATGATCTGCACAATGGGCGGCGCTGTAACGTCAATGCGCTTGACGGCATCGGCCGGGAAGCCCTCCCGCTGCTGCAGCGCCAAAGCCGCGTCTAGCACCGGGTGGTTGTACAGGCAGCAGGCGTGGTACTTGGTGTAGTTCTGCTCGATGCGCAGCGGCCCGACGGGGCCGTTCTCACCCCAGCCGGCCATCACCGCCTCCGGGTCGAATCGCTCGCCCAATACGGAGCTATACAGGTCAGTGGGCCCGTCGTTGACGGCGGTAAACCCGCACTGCCCCAGGTAGGCTGCCATGATGCCCTGGAACTCGGAGCGGCCGGGGTACAGGTTGCGGATGGTTGCCCCCTCCAGGCAGGGCGTCCAGGTGTTCGCGGGACTCATGGACATGGCCAGGTTCATGGCCTGGCGGGTAGCCGCAGCATCGTAGCCCAGCAGCTTTGCCGTGGCCGCCGCCGCGCCGATGGTACCCCAGGTGCCGTGGGAATGCACCTCCGGCCGGGCCTGCACGCCGGTGCCGATGCGGGAGGTAACCTCGTAGCCCACGATCACGGCCTTCAGGGCTGCCCTGCCGGTGGCGTCCATCTCTTCAGCTACGGCAATCGCCCCGGGCGTAACGTGGATGGAGGGATGCCCTCCGCCCAGCCTGCTGCCCTCATCGAGTTCCAGGGCCACCCCCGCCGTGGCATTTACCAAGGCCGCGAACACAGGCTGCACCCGCCCCACGCGGTGGCCAAAGATGGTGCCATGCCCCGCGCCGCTCATAGCCTGGGCCAGGCGCGCCAGGCTACCGTTCTCCGGCAACCGGCTGCCACCCAAGATGGCGCCGATGGTATCCAGCACCACGTCCCTGGCGGCAGCGACGGTGGATTCGGGCAGGTCCTCCAGGCGGGTTTCCGCTACGAAGCGTGCAAGTTTATCCAGGTAATCGGGGGAGTGAGTGTTCATGGCGAACCTCCGGGGACGTGTGCAGGTTATTCGTCGGTGGTGGCGTCTTCCGCAAGCAGACCGTTGGCTTCTCGGTAGGCTCCCCGACTGTTACTGTACTAGGGAAGCTCGAAAGGCCAAGAACCTTGGAAATCTCCATTTATCGGGGTACAAAGAATGTACTTCCTCATCAGGCAAGGGCTCTAAGATTTCATCAACAATAAACCCTAGGCTCGTCAAACAATTCTGGTATTTGTGCAGCGGCCTATGAACATGAGTGGTTACACGATCGGTAATTTCTGTCGAAATCCTAAATGGAGCTTCAATAACGATTTCTCGGTGATAATTGAACCAGTCGGCTTCAGCATAGCCCCAGTAAATCGGCCAGAACCAAGGATGAGTTATCGTCGCAATGAAGTGCCCTCCGGGAACCGTTAGGCTAGCAGCTGCTTCTACGAAGGAATTTAGGTCTAGGCAGTCCATCAAGACCATGTTAGCCACTACTGTAGTAAATCTAGGAACCTTCGATTGATTCGCGAGGTCTTCTGCAGAACAATTGTGGAACGAAATGTTGGCGATACCTGAGCAGGTCTCCTCAGCTATCTTTATGCTAACCGATGACAAGTCTATTCCTGTGATCTTCTCCGACCTTGAAAAGAGATGTTCCGTGAGAACACCTGTACCGCACCCTACGTCCAAGACATTCTCGAGGTTACAATCAACTAATAGGGTTTCGAGAGTAGGCTTCAGTACCAAGTCGAAGCTCAAATCCTTCCCGTTAGACAGTTGATCGTGTCTAATTTGAGCTATAAGGTCCCATTCTCTCCTAATGTCACATAGGGACTTGTGCGATGCGTAGTGAACCATTTGACTAGGACTGAACAGCGCTGTTCAGTTCCCTAACGAGTCTAACCAGATCCTGGGCCATGTGGAATGCAGGATGCTCATCCGAAGCAGAGAATTCTTGGATTACGTGATTATCGCCCCTCCGCATACCCACTGCCACACGGGAGCCAGCATGGCCGAAATTAACAATCGTAAATGTCAGGGCAGGTATGGATAATGCATGATATACGACAATCTCAGCTCCTTCATCCTTTAGGTATTCAAGAGTGTCGGTCTCTTCTGGAACGCATACGATTAGGTCACTTGAGCGAGCCTTTTCACGCAACATTCCCTTCATTTCATCGTCACTAACCCAGCTCATGTCCCTTGTCCATATTGCGACTCTTTGGCCGTTCCTGATCCAGCGGTACATGTAATCTCGGATGCCCAGCCTGTCGGAGATCTTATAGACCTTAGTGCGAGTGTCAGAACGAAGTGCAACAAAAACGAGAAAACCCATAAGGGCAAGCATTACAATGAAAAGCACCAAAACCCATTTGGGTCCCTCTAGATTGGCAATGAAGAATGGTATAGCTAGACCCGCGACCGATGCTCCAGTGCCAACCAAAGAAACGATTAAGAAAATCCTGTCCCTATAGGCATTAATGCGCCACATCGACAGACTTCTCCCTAAACCACTTACGCCTCATCGTGCCTTATCCACTCAGGGGAACCCACCCCAAATGATTCTGAACCACTTAACCACCCCCTACCTGTAAACCATCCTTGGCCCCACTGTCTTCATGTAGCCTTCGTAGTTGCGGCGGGTTTCGGGGATGGAGTCGCCGCCGAACTTTTCCATGAAGGCGTCGGCCAGGACCAGGGCCACCATGGCCTCGCCGATGACCCCGGCCGGGGGAGCCTGGCAGACATCGGAGCGTTCGAAATGGGCCTGCACCGGTTCGCCGGTGTCCAGGTCCACCGAGGGCAGGGGGTTGTGCAGGGTGGCGATGGGCTTTATGCCGAAGCGGGCCACCAGGGGCATGCCGTCGGTCATGCCGCCCTCGGTCCCGCCGGCCCGGTTGGTCTTGCGCTGCCAGGGGTTGTCGGGGTCGGTTACCGGCTCGATGACGTCGTGGACTTCCGACCCGCGCTTGTTGACCACCTCCCACCCAGGGCCGATGGACACGTCCTTGACGGCATTGATGGACATCAGGGCCTGGGCGATGCGGCCGTCAATCTTCTTGTCCCATTGGATGTGGGAACCCAGGCCGATGGGCACGTTTTCAGCGATTACCTCGACCGTCCCGCCCACCGTATCGCCGGCGTCCCGGGCGGCGTCAACCTCGGCGATCATCTTCTGGGTGGCTTCAGCGTCGGCACAGCGGACGGGCGATTCTTCCACGGCGTCCCAGTCAATGCCATCGTGGGTGTCAGGGGTGTTTGCCCATACGCCGCCGATGGATATGACGTGGCTGTGGAGCCGGATGCCGAACTCCTCCAGCAGGCGCATGGCGATGGCCCCGGCGCCCACACGCGCCGCCGTCTCCCGGGCGCTGGCCCGCTCCAGGACGTTGCGCACGTCGGAGAAGCCGTACTTCATGGCGCCGGGCAGGTCGGCGTGGCCGGGGCGAATGCGGGTAACGCGGCGGTTGCGGCCCTCCTGGGACGGGTTCTCGATGTATTCGACGGCCATGGCCTCGGTCCAGTTGGCCCAGTCCTTGTTCTCAATGGTCATGCCGATGGGACTGCCCAGGGTAAGGCCGTGGCGCACGCCGGTCATGATGTGAGCCCAGTCCTGCTCGATAAGCTGGCGGCCACCCCGTCCGTAGCCGCGCTGGCGGCGGGCCAGTTGCGTTCCGATGTATTCCTCGCTAATGGGCAGGGCCGCGGGGACGCCCTCCATGATTATCACCAGGCCCTGGCCGTGGGACTCGCCTGCCGTAAACCACCGGATCATAGTTCGTTACCTCGTCAGTTGCTTCAGTTGCTCGCGAAAGTTGCGCCCCTGTGGTCAGCTTTCACCGCAGAGGCGCAGGGTTACGCAGAGATTCGTGGGTTGTCAGTGTTGGGACTGCATGGCCCCGGTGGCGGCTTCCAGCATTACGGGCACCGGCGCGGGGCGTTCCAGCCACATCTCAAAGGATGCCGCACCCTGGTACACCAGCATCTGGATTCCGCCCAGGGTTGTGGCTCCGGACTGGGCCGCCTCCCTTAGCAGTCGGGTTTCGAGGGGATTATACACCAGGTCATTGACCAGGGCCGTGGGCGGAATGGCCTCAGCGGGCAGGGGTGATTCGTCCTCGCCGGGGCCGTGGGTCATGCCAATGGTGGTGCAGTTGACGATGAGTTCGGCACGGGCGGCAGTATCAGCCAAGTCGGTACCGGAAAGGGATATGGCCCGGGCTGTGATGCCGCGATTTAACGCCAGTTGGGCCAGGCTTTCCGCCCGTTCCGCAGTGCGGTTGGCGATGGTCAGATCGCCCACTCCCTCCCGGGCCAAGGCCAGGACCACGCCCCGGGCCGCGCCGCCGGCCCCCAGGATGAGGGCGCCGCGTCCGGCGGGCTCAAATTCTGCGCCTTCACGGAGGGCTCGCAGGAAGCCGTAGCCGTCGGTGTTGTGGCCGGTGAGCCGCCCCTGCCGGTTGACGATGGTGTTGACGGCCCCTGCCTCGGTGGCCCAGTCGTCAATTTCGTCCAGGAAGGGCATCACCGCCATCTTGTGGGGGACGGTTACGTTGATGCCCAGGATGCCGGGCTGGCGCAGGCCGTTGACGAAGGCCTCAACCTCTTCCGGTGCCACCTGGTAGGCCACGTACTTGGCATCCACACCGCAGGAATCCAGCGCAGCCTGCTGGAACACGGGCGACATGGAGTGGCCGATGGGGTATCCGATGATGCCAAGGGCGGTGTTCATGGTCTTCCTATTCATCCACCAATAGAAATGTGTGGTCATAAACACCCCGGCTTTCCCACAAATAGAGAAAGGGCACCAAGGATATTACCGGGCGTTCGGGTATATGCTTGGATTAACTACCCCCCAAGCTGTGCCAGGATTTCACCAAGGCGTTGTTGCTGTTCCTGGAGGTTGCGGAGGCGATCTTCCTCGGTTTCCACCACGTCGGGGCGGGCCTTGGCGCGGAAGTTGGGGTTGTTGACCAGCTTTTCCTTGCGCTCCAGTTCCTGCTGGCAGCTGGCCAGTTCCCCCCGAAGCCTGTCCTGTTCGGCGGCCAGGTCAACCACTCCCTCCAGGGGCAGGCGCACCACCAGGGGATTCACCACCAGGGTAACGCCCCGGGTCTGCTCCGAACCCTCGGGAGCGCCGGCAGTGATGCTCAGGGGTTCCACCCGGGACAAGGTGCGGATTACCTCCGCCTCCTCTTCCATGGCGCCCCGCAGGCCGTTGGCCTCCACCTGGGCCTCAAGCCGCTGGTTGGCCGGGATGCGTAGCTGGGCGCGGGTATTGCGCACGGCACGGATGGTCTGCATTACCAGGGATATTTCGTCCTCGGCCTGCCGGTCGTGGCGCGGTGTCTCGGCCACCGGGTAGTCGGCAACCATGATGGATTCGGGCAGTTCTCCCTCCAGCGGCAGGCGGGAAGTCAGATTCCTCCAGATTTCCTCGGTGATGAAGGGCATGAAGGGGTGCAGCAAACGCAGGGTCCGCTCCAGGACATGGGCAAGCACCGGCCGCGGCGAGGGACCGTCACCGGAACGCATGCGTACCTTGGCCATTTCGATGTACCAGTCGCAGAAGTCGTCCCAGATGAAGTCGTAGAGCTTCTGCTGGGCCTCGCCCAGTTCAAAGGTGGCGAGGGAGTTGTTCACGTCGGCGGTAACCCGGTCCAGCAGGCTGACAATCCAGCGGTCTTCCCGGTGTTCCAGGCTGGACAGTTCCCGCCAGCCGGCCAGGTCGTCCTGACCCTGCGATTGCTCGTCAAAGGAGGTAATGACGAACCGGGCGGCGTTCCAGACCTTGTTGGCGAAGTTGCGGGCGGCCTCCAGCTTGCCCTCGGTGATGCGCAGGTCGTTCCCAGGGGCGGTGCCGGTGGACAGGGCGAACCGCAGGGCGTCGGTGCCGTAGCGGTCGATCAGGTCCAGGGGGTCCATGGTGTTACCCCGGGTCTTGCTCATCTTTTCGCCGTTGGCGTCGCGGATCAGGCCGTGGAGGTACACCGTGCGGAAGGGGATGTCCCCCGTGTTCTCGATGCCCATCATGATCATGCGGGCCACCCAGAAGAACAGGATGTCATAGCCCGTTTCCATGACGGCGGTAGGGTAGAAGTAGTTGAAATCGTCGGTATCGTCGGGCCAGCCCAGGGTGGAATGGGGCCACAGGCCGGAACTGAACCAGGTATCCAGCACGTCCTCGTCCTGGCGCAGGCCCTCGGAGTTGCAGGTGGGGCAGGCGTTGGGGTCTTCGGTAGATACCACAATCTCGCCGCACTCGTCGCAGTACCAGACGGGTATGCGGTGTCCCCACCAAAGCTGGCGGCTGATGCACCAGTCCCGAATGTTTTCCAACCAGTTGAGGTAGACGCGCCCGAATCGGTCGGGGACGATGGTGATGTCGCCGCTGGCCACGGCAGCGTGGGCGCGGCCGGCGATGCTGTCGGGTTCCTGGTGGCTGCCCACCTTGAGGAACCACTGGAGGCTGATGAGGGGTTCCACCACCGAGTCGCAGCGCTGGCAGTGGCCCACCGAATGGCGGTAGTCCTCCACCTTCTCCAGCAGGCCCAGGCCGTCCAGTTGCTCGGCCACGGCCTGGCGAGTTTCGAAGCGCTCCCGACCCTGGTACTTGCCGGCCAGGTCGGTCATGTTGCCGTCAAAGCCGATGACGTTGACGATTTCCAGGCCGTGGCGCTCGCCAATCTCGAAGTCGGTGACGTCGTGGCCCGGGGTTACCTTCAGGGCGCCGGTGCCGAAGTCCATCTCGATGGCTTCATCGCCAACGATGGGTATGGGCCGGTCCATGATGGGCAGGATGGCATCTTGGCCCACGAAGGCGGCGTAGCGGGGGTCTTCAGGATGCACCGCCACTCCCGTGTCTCCCAGCATGGACTCGGGGCGGGTGGTGGCCACGGTTATGTGGCCGCTGCCGTCGGCCAGGGGGTAGCGGATGTAGTAGAGCTTGCCGTCCTGCTCCTGGTATTCCACCTCCAGGTCGGACAGGGCGGTGGCGCAGCGGGGACACCAGTTGATAATGCGCTCGTGGCGGTATATCAGGCCCTTGTTGTACAGGTTGACGAAGGTGGCGCGGACGGCCCTGGCCGGGCCCGGGTCCAGAGTGAAGCGCAGGCGGGTCCAGTCGCAGGAGGTGCCCAGTCGTTTGTGCTGCTCGTCGATGGTGTTGCCGTAGCGGGCCACCCACTCCCAGATACGCTCCTGGAACTTTTCACGGCCCAGATCGTGGCGGTTGGTCCCGTCCTCGGCCAGCAGGCGTTCCACCACCCACTGGGTGGCGATACCGGCGTGGTCCTTGCCCGGGAGCCACAGGGTGTCGTCCCCCAGCATGCGGTGCCAGCGGGTCAGGGCGTCCTCGATGGTGGCGGTGAGGGCGTGGCCCAGGTGCAACTCGCCGGTGACGTTGGGCGGCGGCATGATGATGACGAAGGGTTCGCGGCCTTCACGAATCTGCGGCGTGAAGTAACCGGCATCCTGCCAGTCCTGGTATATGCGCCGCTCCACGGAGGCGGGATCGTAGGCTCGGGGCATTTCGGCGGGGGCGCTGGAGGTCATAGGAACTCTCCCTGGTGATGGCTGGTAGACGGAGGGTTAATTGAATCCGTTACCAGTTGGCCCAGTTTCGTAACTTGGTAACGAAAATATACCATTGGGGCAGTGGGGGCGTCTATTGGGAAAAACAACCCCAATGTTAAACTATGGTGAGCAATCGAGGCGGGATAACGCTGGAGATTTTGCCGTAAACATTCGGGCGGGAGCAAGGGAAATGTACCGCAGCTTCACCTAACAGCAGCGCCGGAGCCCTGGAAGAGTTGTGCCTTTCTGCCCTGGCAAACGACCCCGCCATGCCCTGCGTGGAAGATTTCCTGGGTTGCGTCAATGCCCGTACCTCTGAACCGCCAAGGGACCAGCAAAAGGCACGCATCCACGCTTTCCTTGCGTCTCGCCAAGACCCGGAACTGCGGCTGGGCGAAGCAGCCCAGCGGGGCTACATTCCCTGGACCCATCCCGCTTTCACCGACCTGGCCCAGTTCCTCCGATTACTTTAACCACCGCTTAATCCGGCCCGCGTCGGTATAGTTCGCGGAAGCCGCTCCTTTCTGCTGAAACTCCTGCCAGATGGTCCCTTGCGATACCTTACTTCCATGAAGTACCTGTGAAAAATGGCGGCTATCGTTAATTTGTGGGCAAGCTACCATAACGAAGGGTGTATAATCATAAAGTTGCATAGCACATCCCACATTTTACCCACAATTGCGTTGTATTATGGGGCTGGGAGTGTTGCACGGCCACGGAAAGGAATTTTGGTTCACCCCTTCTCCCCACCATCAGAAGGATTGCCCTGGGCCATCCGAGAGCGTCAACCAGTTGAACGAGTCTTCCAGCTTCATTCCCAGTATTGCGATGGTCAACCGTCTCCGTGGCCCGGTAATCCCCCTTTTCCTCGCCGGATTTTTCCTGGTTCTCTTTGTTGCCTTCCTGTTGATAGTCCCTGGCTTCCCGCCGGCGCTGTTGGAAGCCCAGACAGAAACCGAGATGGAATGCCCCGGACCTGCGGTGTGTGTCGCCACTGTGGAAGCTTCTTCCCGCAGTCCCGCAACCGGAACCCGCTATGACGTCACCTTCAGGACACCCGTGCCCATTGTACCTGTCGTTGGCAGCATTGTTATGGAACTGCACGAGGATATTGGGGTTCCCCGGGGGATAGCTCCTCCCATGGTACAGGTCAAATATAGTTCGGGCGAAGCAGAAAGTGGCAGAGGCTTGGCTTCATCTATCGACCTGGAAGACCACGATGACCCTCGTCGGCCTACTATCCTCACCGTGTACCCGTTCATCCCAGGCGGTGGTCAGGACGAGCCACCCAAGGCTATACCAACGGGAGCCACCGTAACAGTCACGTTCCAGCGAGGAGCAGGTCTCTCCAACCCCACCGAGGGTGGCGCCTTTTCCTGGAAGGTCGGCGTGGGAAACGACGACAACCTGGTGGATGCCAGGCACCCTGACGAAGAGGTGCGCGACGCCTTTTTGGCCGCCTCGGGCGCTGCCGAAGATGCCGACGTCGGCCTGCTGGTGGATCGTGAAATCCAGTTAAGCCATGAGGAGATCAGCCGGGGCGATTCCATCACCGTTATAGCCCGAGGCTTCAAGAACGGCCATACCCTGACAGTGTGGCGGGACGCGAATGTCAACGGCAATCGGGAAGCCGGCGAAAGCGAACTTTGCCAAGTGGAGGTGGCCGGCAATGACATCGGCTATTGCAACTTCACCGTTCATTCCCCGCCTTTTTCAAGTGGATTCGGAGAATGTGCCAACAGGTCAGAGCTGGATTGCAACTTTATAAACGCAATTGATGGTCTCAGCGGCTCTTCAATAGTAGTCAAGGAGATGGTCAGTGGCCCACCAGATCACTATGGAGAGTCGATCCTCGAAGCCGATCAGGTACTGGAACTTGTCGGGAAAATCGTGGCCGATATTGTGCAGGGCCCAGGCGGCGATATCCAGGTGCAGGTGATTGACTTCCCCCAAGGTGTGATAAACCGCGTAACCATTGGAGGGATACCGGCTGAAGTGGGAGAGCTGAGGGTAGGTCCCTCCGGCAGGCTCTATTTCAGCGTTCCCGTTCCCGACAACGTCCGTCTGGGCCGACAATATTTGCGGGTGGAGGTGGACAGAGACGATGACATGAAGCCCGACCCATATTCCCGCGAGGTCATCGTCGACATATCCCAACCAAAAGCAATTGTCCGTATCTTCCCCGAGACGGTGCTGGCCAACCAGCGGGTTTCCCTTTCGGGACTGGGGTTTCACGATGAACGGGGAACGACAATCGATGAAGTCCAGTTTGGTGGTTTTACACTCAAGCCTTCCCGCGTCAACGGCGGGACTGGTGCAATAGATGTGGCTGGAGATGGCAACTGGAACGGATCGGTGGACTTGCCCATTGTGGAGGCTACCACCTCCGAAGGGAACCACACCCTGCGGGTGAAGGACAGCCTGGGTCGCACCGGTTCGGTGGAAGTCACCGTGCCGCCCAGGGAAGTGACGGTTACCCCCATCTGGGGCCGTCCGGGGACCACAATCAAGGTGACTGGCACGGGTTTCCCTAGCCGCAACGACCACGGTTCCAGTGTCAATCTGCGCATCTACTACGATGCCGGAGATCGGTTCACAGTCAATTCCGCCGAGCCGGACGCCAATGGGAACTTCTCCAGCGAAATTTTTATCCCCCTGAACACCCCCACTCCCTCTTCCAACTTTGTCCGGGTGGAATTTGACGACGACAACGGTATTACCGTGGTGACCTCGGCGCCCCATGAAGTGCCCGGACCCGTGGTGCAACTTAGCCCGAGTGCCGGCCCCCCGGGGACTCGCTTCATCATGAGAGGGACCGGGTTCAGGACGCACATACCGGTGTCCCTGGTGGAGTTTGCCGATATCAACATATTTCCCGGCCACCCGGTTTCGACCGATGCCAATGGCGACTTTGAGATGGAGCTAGTGGCTCCCGGCCTGGATACAGGTCAGCAGACCGTCCGGGCCACTGTGGCCGGGGTTACCGCCAGCGCCACCTTCGAAATAAAGCCGCCTGGCGTGGTCGCTGGAGCGCCAATGACAGTCGCCGAAGCCCTGGAAGGCCTGGGCGATCGGTTATTGCGGGTCTTCCACTTCAACAACGATACAAAGGTCTGGGCCTTCTACGCTCCGTCGGTGGCCGCAGACAGCACCCTGGAACTGATGGTGACAGGGGAAACGTATCTCGTTTTGGTAAGCGGTACCACGCAGGCCATCCTGAACGGAGAGTCCCGGAATCTGACCTGTCACCAGGGCAACTGCTGGAACCAGATTGTGTGGTAGGGCTTGTTGGGGAGGCTGACTCTGCCCTAGTAACTCCCTGTTTGGAGCCGTAAGCAACAAGGCTCCCGATTTACTGCAAACAGGAACTGCGGCCCTGCGCTGTTTAGCCGGTACGGTCCTTGTGAGTTAGGCAGCTCGCGCCCTGGGTTCCAGCACCGTAACCTGCATGTTGGGCGGCAGGTTGCCGGTGGTGACCGTCAGGCTGCGGCGGGGCTGGACTTCACTCACGCCCATCAACTGCAGGAAGGCGTCCAGGTTGCCCAGGGGTTCCGTGGCGCCCGGTATCTGGTAGTGCATGGGAATGACAATCTTCGGGTCCAGGTCCTGCATCAACTGCAGAATACGCTCCAGGTCCAGGGTACAGCCGCCCCCGGCCGGCGCCAGCAGCACGTCAACGGGCTGCAGTTCCTCCACTTGCCGAGTGGTTAAAGGCGTGGCGATGTCCCCCAGGTGGCACACGTTGACGTTGTCCATCACGATGGAATAGGCCACGTTGCGCTCCTTCTGGGGCTGCCCTTCCTTCAGGGAGGTCATAACGCCTCTGGCCGCTACGCCCGAGTATTCGTACTCCCCGGGAGCGTCGAACACCTTGGGAGACCCGCTCACTTCCAGGCGGTTATTGTGGTTGGGGTGAGTGTTGCTGATGGTTACCACGGTGGCTTGTCGGTTTTCGGGGCGGAGACCCAGAGTGGAGGGGAAAGGGTCGGTTACAACCACCAGGTCGTCGGAGCGCAGTCGGAAGCAGGCGTGGCCCAGCCAGGTAATTTCCATAGTCTTATAGATCCCTTCCCTTCACCAAATTCACCAATTTCCAGACCCCCGGCAGCAAAAGTGAAGCCGCAACCAGCTTGACTGCGTCCCCCACAACGAAGGGATACAGTCCCCATTCCATCGTGGTCGCCCAGCGACTCTCCGCCGGCGCGAAGGTGGCCAGCCACAACAGCCCTGGTACGTAGAGGATCACGTTGCCGGCCAGCATTGCCAGCAGAATCCGGGGTCTGCGGTCCCAGCCCTTTTCCGCCAGCCACCCCACGGCAAAGGCCGCCGGAATGAATCCAACGATGTAACCACCCGAAGGAAGGCTCCCCACGAAGCCCGAAGCGCCGCCGGCGTAAAAAGGCAGCCAGGTGCCCGCCACCAGGTAAAGCAATAAGGCGGCCGCGCCGCGCCTACTGCCCAGGCTGGCGCCCACCAGCAGCACCGCAAGAGTCTGGCCCGTAATGGGTACAGGAGTGAACCCCAGGGGTATCTTGATCTGGGCCAGCAGGGCGGTGATAAGACAGCCCCCGACTATCAGGGCTATGTCGCGGGTAAGTCGGCGGGCGCCATCGCCGGCGGGGATGACGGCGTCGGCCAGCACCGTCCAGGATTGATGTGCTCTAGCGTTCAAAAGACGTTTCCTGGTTCAAAAATAAGGGCATTCGTCTGGCGCAATGGCGCCGGAAGCTCGTCAAGGCCAGACCACCCTGTTCCAGCAGTCGCCATCGTCGCAATCCAGTTCCAGTTGCTGCCCGTTGACTATTAAGGTAACGGATTCCGTTACCAGAATCAAATAGGTCTGGCCTGAAGCCACGGCCTTCAGTGTACTTTCTTCAGGCACCAGGGGATCGTAGTAGATAAACTCACCCGTTTCCTGTACCCAGTGCCACACTCTCAAGAATTTGTCCCCCAGGGGCTCCATTGCTTCAGTTACGGGTACGGGGGTTGATGCACTTGAGAGTTCCGTTTCCGGTGAGGGAGACCCTGCATTTCTTCCGGGGTTAACCATTTCCTGGGTAGCTGTGGAAGGTGGAGAGTCGGGGAAAGCGGCCTGAGGCTCGACCTGGGGCGGAGATGTGTTCGGAACGGGAACCACCTCGTTTGCTGCGGACGACTGGAATGGCACAAGGGTAGGTGCGCTCGGTATTACGGTTTGTCGCACTACCGGAGTTTGGGGTAAACCGGGGCTCCATTGGGACACCTCGTATGGGTCCGGGGGAACGAGATACACCGCCGTGCGCACCGCGCCCGTAACCAGCAGAATTGCCCCAACAGCCAGCAGGACCGTATTTCCCACGCTTAGAGCCATTGCCTCCCCCGTCAGCCTGGCCGCGAATCAGTTTCCGCTGGAAAAAATGGGCCATTCAACATTGTGCTTCTCGTACGCCGATGCGCCCGTTAACATTTTCCACACTTGTGAGGAGCGGACTAGATCTGCAATGGGCGTATATGCCAAAGCCGGAAACCAATGGGCAGTATAAGTACGGCGCCGCAAAGGGGTCAACGCTTGACAGTCTTTTTTGGGCCGTGCTACTTTCCAATCACAGGCCGTCATTGCTGCGGCCAGGTTCAGTTCGACTTCTAAATCCCTTCCCAGGGCAGAATCGTATATAATTAGACTGACACCCGGTTAGCTTTTGGGGAATGCGATGCTAACCCAACGCGCTGGCAACGTATTAAACATCCTGGTTACCGAATACATCAACACCGCCAATCCGGTGGCGTCGGAGGAGATTGCCCGGCTTTCTCCTACCAAGGTCAGTCCGGCTACCGTCCGCAACGCCATGTCCCTCCTCACCGACGAGGGCTACATTTCCAGGCCCCACGTGTCCGCCGGCGCCGTTCCCCTGGACCGGGGATACCGTTATCATGTGGAAACCCTGGATGAAGTTCCCCCCCTGCCTGACAGCGTACAGCAGCAGATTCACCACCACTTCGACCGGACCGACGCCGACCTGGCCGAGCTGAGCCGGCGCTGCGCACTGGTACTGTCTCGCATAACCACCAACATGGCCATCGTAACGGTGCCCCAGGCTCGCTCTCCCCGGGTCAGGCACATCCAGCTGGTCTACCTGGACGAACTTTCGGTCCTGGTGATCCTGGTCCTGCAGGACGCAAGGCTGCTCAGGCGCCTGCTGACCGTGGACGAGCCGACGGATCAGGGTTCGCTGAGCCAGGTGGCTAATTACCTTAACGACCGTTTCAGCGGACTGGCTCTATCGGAAATTGAGAGTGTGTCCGGCGAATATGGCCCGCTGGCAGAACGAGTGCGCCAGAGTACCTTGTCTTTGCTTCGGGAAGCCGATACCTACTCCATTCCCGAGCACTATGTTGACGGACTGCGCTGGCTTTTGAACCAGCCGGAAATGGCCCAGGGCAGCCAGGCCAGGGAACTGGTGGAATTGCTGGAAGAGCAGGTGCTTCTGGACAGCGTCCTGTCGGAACAGCCCGACAGCGGAGACATTGCCGTTTTCATCGGCGGCGAGAACATGGAAGAGCCCCTGCGGCCCTTCAGTGTAATCCTGTGCCAGTACGGCATACCCCACCAGGCCAGCGGCACCATCTGCGTAATTGGCCCCACCCGCATGAGCTATGCCGGCACCATTAGCGGCGTGGGCTACCTGTCGTCTCTTATGAGCAGCCTGGTCCTGGAGTTGTACGGAGGGCGGGCGGCGAGCGGCGGTCAGTAGGCGGAATCGGTACAGATACACGGACTGCCTGGAGGGGGCGGGTAACCAACCCGCCCTTTTGAGTTTGTCGAAAACCCTTGGCTGTCCAGGGCGTGGGGGCAGCGCCGAGCCCGAGGGAGCGCCGCCTGGAATGTGTTAAACTGTGCCAAAACCCATACCAATTTAAGAATCGTATATTAAGGAAGCGGATGTCCTACAACCACAGTCGAATGCTGGCCTTGACGACTCTGCCACTGCTGGTTGTGGGCATTATCGTTGGCGTCTTCGGTGGGTACTTGCTTTGGGAAGAGTCGCCGGAGTTGGCCACGGCCGTGGGCTTGGCCCTTTTCATAATCTCCGCGCTGGGCGGGCGTCTGGCCATCGAAATTGTGCTGGGGCTTACGCGGGTGTTTATCGCCGTATACGAAATTCAGCAGAATACGGTGGAAAACACCCTCTCCCTAACCGAAAAGAAGGTCGATGACATTGTACGGCTGTCCGAAAGGGATCCCAGGTTCGGATATTCAGATATGCAGACTTTCCCCCGGTTCGCCCGCCGCAATCCTGTCGTCCAGTCGATTCGCAGGAAAGTCTGGAAGGCGTGCTGGCTGCTCTATCCAACGGGACTGGTGTATACCCTGATTACCGGCAGCACTGCAGCGGTTTTCGAGTTCGTGGGCATTGACTATCCACTCATTATGCTGGCAATCGGCGGCGCCTTTACCCTGCTAACCATGCTCATTGCCTTCGGGGAACCACTCTTCGGCAACTGGCAGATTATGCGTAAATGCAACCGCATGCTCCAGGCTGCCTACCAGGTTGAGAAACGCCTGGAAAGCGGGGGTGCAGGCAACGTCTAAATACTCCTGGATTTAGCCCGCTCAACTCTTCTGAGCCGGTATAGAAAGCATCTTTAGTTATGCCCGTCAGCAACGAAGACATAGCAGAAATATTCGAGAGCATGGCCACCCTTCTGGAGATGAAGGGCGATACCGTGTTCAAGATTCGCGCCTACCAGCGAGCCGCCCGCACCATCAGCCACCTGTCCTTCTCCCTTGAGCAGGCGGTGGGAGAAGGCGTCGACCTGAAGAAAATTCCGGGCATCGGAAAGGCCATCAGTGAAAAAACCCAGGAATACCTGGAAACCGGACGCATCCGGGCCTACGACGAACTGGTAGGTGAACTGCCCGATGGCGTCCTGACCCTTATGACCATCCCCGGCATTGGGCCCAAGTCGGCAATGACGATTTCCCAGGAACTGGGCATCAGCACCGTTGAGGGTATTGAGAAAGCCATTCACGACGGTTCGCTGGCCGCCCTCCCCCGCATGGGGAGGCGCACCGCGCAGAACATTCTCCGCCACATCCAGACCGTGGGCGCCAAGAATGGGCGTACCCCCATCGGCCAGGCCCTGGTGGTAGCGGAACAAACGGTTGACACTCTCCGCGCCGAATGTCCCTTTATCGAGCAACTCTACCCCGCCGGAAGCCTGCGCCGCTGGGAGGAAACCATCGGAGACATTGACCTGGTGGGCGTAGCTCCGGAGGACCAGCAGGCTGAGGTGGGGGATGTCCTTGTGGCCCTGCCCACAGTGCAGGAAGTGTTGGTCCACGGCCCCAGGAAAACCAGCGTCGTGCTGGAAGAGGGAGTACAGGTGGACCTGCGGCTGGGCGATGCGGCATCCTTCGGCGCCATGCTCCAGTACTTTTCAGGCAGCCAGCAGCACAATATCCGGCTGCGCGATTTCGCCAACCGCCAAGGCTACTCACTGAACGAGTATGGCATAACCAACCTGGCCAGCGGCGACGTGAGCCACTTTCCCGACGAGGAATCTTTCTACGGTTTCCTGGGCTTGCCTTACATTTCGCCAGAGTTGCGTCTCGGCTTCAACGAACTGGAAGCAGCCCAGGCCAACGCCCTGCCCAACCTGGTGACGGTGTCTGACCTGAAGGGAGACCTGCACCTCCACAGTGAATGGAGCGACGGCCGCGACCCCATCGAACGAATGGTGGAAGCGGCGGCGGAGCAGGGTTACCAGTACATGGGCCTGACCGACCACTCATCCGGGCGAGGTGTCGCCAACGGCCTCTCCAACGAGCGGCTGGTGGAGCAGATTGGCATTCTGCGGGACCTCCAGTCCCGGTACCCCATAACTATCCTGTGCGGTTCCGAGGTGGACATTCGCGCCGACGGAACGCTGGACTACCCCGATGAACTGCTGGCCGAACTGGACGTGGTGGTGGCGTCGGTGCATTCGGCCATGGGCCAGGACAGCGATACCATGACTCGGCGTATTATTCGGGCGATGGAACATCCCTCAGTAACCATCATTGGCCACGCCTCCACCCGCCTGCTGAGCCGCCGGCAGCCGGTAGAATTCGACATCGAGGCGCTGCTGCGGGCGGCACGGGAAACGGGTACGGCCATGGAGATTAATTCAGCGCCGGAACGCATGGACCTGAAGGATACCCACGCCCACCGGGCCAGGGAGCTGGGCGTACCGCTGGTCATCAACACCGATTCGCACCATTACACCAGCCTGGGACAGCGGCGCTTCGGCGTGGGCATCGCTCGGCGCGCCTGGTGCGAGTCCAGTCACATTCTGAACACCCTGCCCCTTGACCGGTTTCTGGCCTACATTCGCGCACCCAAGCCACATCGGCTCGAGATTTTCGATTCCCGCGACGACGTGCCGGCCGCAACCCCTACACTCCCCAGTCCGTTGGTATCCCCGTGACGTGGCAGTCCTGGCATAACGACGTTCCCGGTTCCGTTTCCGCCAACGGTGAGGGTGACGGCTATTCCGCCGAAGCCGATGCCGGCGTCCTGGCCGCCACGGCTCCAGACGCAGTTCTGCACCTCCGCGCTGCGGTGCGGTCGGGGGCAGCCTGGCCCCGGGCCCTACTGGAGGCCATGGCCCTTTGGACCAGTCCCGAAGAGACCTGGCAGGACAGGACATTCCGTTACCTGATTGCCGGCGAGGCCCTGGACTGGCTTACTCTGGCTGAACGGCTCTGTCCTGAAATCGAAGACTTTATCCCCCCCTCAGACCTGGAACGGCTGCTCTTTGAAGGCCTGCTGCCCGACGACGTTACGCCCGAGGAGTTCAAGGAATGGATAGGCGGCAACAAGCACCGGGCCTACCTGAACTACTGGTATGGCGTGATAGTGGAGGAGGCCCTGCAACAGTCGGCGGAAGACGACGTGCGCAAGCGAGAAAAGGCCCGCTGCTACCCCGACCACGAGGAAATGGTGGAAGAGGCCTTCACCCACCTTTACGGCAAGACCCGTACCGAATTGCTGCGGAACTACCGGAAAGAAGCCGGCATCTCCGAGTTTGCCCCCCTGTCCCTGGCAGACTGCAAGGAATTTACCTACTGGCTCTCCAAGCTGCGTTTCAACCTCTGGGATCCGGCCCGAGTCGCCAGCGATACCCGCAAGGGCATCCGCTACCTGAGCCGCTTGGAGCATATCCCAGGGCCCCTGGCGGTGGATGAATTGCAGGGATAGCCGGGCCGGCTCGGTTTCAACTTTTCTGTATTGGTAGACCATTCCGTTGCGCT
Source organism: Dehalococcoidia bacterium (assembly GCA_964291565.2). Lineage (GTDB taxonomy): Bacteria > Chloroflexota > Dehalococcoidia > Lucifugimonadales > UBA3495 > Bin22. Next base: position 1,190,662 of record OZ219949.1, on the reverse strand, counting down.
ATATTCCGGCGCTGTTGTCTTCTCCAAAATACCCCTTGCGCTTTTGCTAGTTATAACCTCTTTACCAACGAAAGCCTGCTCGTTTAGTCGGCGTTGCCATACCCGGTTGTGCTTGCCGGCATTAGTTTAATGAATTGTTATTCACATTTGGCTAACCCCCAACATATTGAAAACCCAGCGCTTCCCGTCTAAAATCTGCTGGGCCCAGTTGGATTAAGGTCGAAAAAATCTTGTGCAGGGCGACCACGTGTCCCCTTCCGGCTGCGGCAGGAGAAAACCCCGGCATGGTAAGCAGCAATTACGAAGAAGTTTCCACTATGGCAGAATTGTCCGAGCAGGACTTATCGCCCCGTCGTTATCAACGGGGCGAAATTGTAGAAGGCGAGGTGGTGCGGGTGGATGACGACGGCATAGTCGTCAGCATTGGCCTCAAGACTGAAGGCATTGTCCCGCCCCAGGAAATGCGGACTCTGTCCCAGGAAGAGCGGGATGGTATGCAGTCCGGGGATAGCGTTATGGTTACCGTAAAGGGTGGAAGGGGCCCCGGCGACATGGCCCTTCTCTCCCTCGATGCGGCCAAGGAGGAGCAGGGCTGGCTGGACCTGCTTCAGCACTCCAAGCAAGGCGATACCATCACCGCCCGGGTGGTGGAACAGAACCGGGGCGGTGTGGTCGTCAACTACCTGGGCATCCGAGGGTTCGTTCCCTTCTCCCAATTGGCGCCCATGCCCAGCGACACCCGTGAACAGGCTATTGCGGAACGCATGGGCCAGGAATACCCCTTCCACATTCTGGAAGTTGACCAGGCCAGGGAGCGCCTGGTGCTGTCTGAACGCGCGATCTATCAGAAGCAGCAGGAAGAAGAGCGAGACCAGTTCCTGGCCTCTTTGGAAGAGGGCAGCAGGGTCAACGGCCGGGTAACTTCCCTTCGGGGCTTCGGCGCCTTCGTCAACCTGGGCAAGGCCGAGGGCCTGGTCCATATTTCCGAACTTTCCTGGAGCCGCATCAAAGGGCCGGAAGAGGTGGTCAGTGTCGGGCAGGAACTGGAAGTCCAGATACTCAAGGTGGACCAGGAAACGAAGCGCATCAGCCTCAGCCTGAAGCGTACCCTGCCGGAACCCTGGGAATCGGTGCCCGAGCGCTACAATGTGGGCGACATAGTGGATGGTACAGTTACCCGCCTGGCCGACTTTGGAGCCTTCGTGCGGCTGGAAGACTGGGTCGAGGGTCTGGTCCACATTTCAGAGCTTTCTCCCCGCCAGGTCAAAAACCCCAGCGAGTGCGTCTACGTCAACCAGCAGGTCCGCGTGCTGATAATGGATATCGACCCTGTAAAGCGGCGTATCAGCCTTAGCTACAAGAAGGCCTTCGGAATGTAGCCATGCCCACGGACGAAGAAGCGCAAGTTGCCGGCGGAGAGTCCCCGGAACCCACCCCGGCCGTCGATTCCCCCGCCACAGAGGCTGAGGAGCAGCCGGCAGCCCAGGAACTGGGCCGGGTGGAGCGGCCGCCGGCCGACCGGTTCCAGGGCAAGCGGCGGTTGCTTCTGGTTCCCCTGATGATGGCGCCACCGCCCGACCTGACCGAGAAAGATTCAGAACCCCGGCCAATTTATGACCGATACTGGGATCAGGTCCGTACCCAGGTTGATGCCCTCGCTACTGCTATGGGCGGCCTGCACCGCATTTACCACGAGAGTGTGATGGAAGGCGGCGAGGCCGGGATGGCCTATCTGGAGATGGCGGACCCCAACGCTTCCGCCTTGGCTCGGGTCCGTTTTCTGGCTGGGGCTACCCTGGAAGCCACCGAAGACATTAACCTGATTAGCGAGTCCCTGGACCTGCAGCGATGCCTGATGCTCCCCTTGACCAACGAAAGCGTGGCCACCCGTTTGCAGCAGTGGCTGGCCGAAAGCACACGCAGCCGGTACGACTACATTGCCAGCCAGATTGACCAGACCCTCCAGCCCGATGAAACGGGCCTGCTGCTGATTGGCGAGCGTCACCAGGTCCAGTTCCCCGCTGATATCGAGGTATTCTACGTGGCGCCGCCGGCCCTGGACGAATACCGCCGTTGGCTCCAGAACTGGGCCGCCGCTCAGCAAAGGGCGGCGGAAGCAGGCATGGAGACTGAGTGGGCGTCGGATGGTGAAGATTCAAGTGACCAGCAAATCTGACGGGCTGTTGAATGATTGTCGAAACAGCATTTAGAAGCTATTACAGGGCAATCACCTCTTCCATCCACTCCTTCTAACCATCCGCCATCACGCCCTCTTGCAGCCTCCGAAGGGTCCCGTTCACTCTTGGTCTAAAACGTGAATGCCCTACAGTTGCTCGAAATTACTTGACATAGCGAAAATCACTTGAATATAATCAAGCCGGCTGCAATCCACCAGCTAAGCTCCCCGGCGTGGGCCGTCTCCCTTACCCATCCAGGACAGCACTTTCTCCAGACCTATTTTTTCGCCTCTCGATTGGTTAATGGCTGAGGCATGACCACCAAGTATATTTTTGTCACAGGCGGAGTAGTTAGCTCCATCGGCAAGGGGATTTGCGTCGCCTCCATAGGCCGTCTCCTTAAGAGCCGGGGGCTTTCTGTCTCAGTGGCAAAGCTTGATCCCTACTTGAATGTCGATCCAGGCACTATGTCTCCCTACCAGCATGGCGAGGTTTTTGTAACCAAGGACGGGGGTGAGACGGACCTGGACCTGGGCCACTACGAGCGGTTCATTGATATTGAACTTACCCGCTCATCCAATCTCACCGCCGGCCAGGTTTATATGACCCTGATAGCAAAGGAACGGCGGGGGGATTTCCTGGGCGGAACAATACAGACGGTGCCCCACGTTACCAACGAAATCAAGGCCCGCCTTACCGAACTGGCGGAAGAATCCCATCTGGACGTGCTGGTGGTGGAGGTTGGCGGAACCGTTGGCGACATTGAGGGCCTGCCCTTCCTGGAAGCTATCCGACAGATGCGCAAGGACGTTGGCAGGAACAATGTTTGCTACGTGCATCTCACCTTGCTGCCCTACATTACCGGGGCCGAGGAATTGAAGACCAAGCCAACCCAGCACAGCGTCAAGGAGTTGCGTGGCATCGGTATCCAGCCCGATGCGCTGATCTGCCGCAGTGATATGCCCATCTCCGATTCGATCCGCGAGAAGTTGTCTCTTTTTTGTGACGTGGGCGGGGAAGCGGTCATACCCCTCCAGACGGTGGACAATGTCTATGAGGTGCCCCTGATTCTGGAACAGGCCGGTCTGGGCGAATTCATCATAGACCTGCTGCGCCTTGAGGGGCGGCCGCACGACCTGACGGAATGGTCCCAGATGGTGGAGCGCATGAGCCGGCCCAAAGGAAGGCTGCCCATAGCCATCGTCGGCAAATACGTTGAGTACCCCGATTCATACCTTTCGGTGCGGGAAGCCCTGCGCCACGCCGGCACGGCCTATGACCAGGAAGTGGAGATCCGGTGGGTGCATTCGGAAGACGTGGAACGACACGGACCGGAAGCTTACCTGGACGGCGTGCAGGGCATAGTTGTGCCCGGTGGATTCGGCCCCAGGGGCGTCGAGGGTATGATTGACACGGTAGAATACGCTCGGAAGAATGGTATCCCCTACCTGGGCCTGTGCCTGGGCATGCAGGTAATGGTAATTGACTGGGCCAGGCACGTCCTGGGACTGGAAGGGGCCAATTCGTCGGAACTGGACCCGGAGACTCCCTACCCGGTAATCCACATCATGTCCGATCAGGCGACAGTCACCGACATGGGCGGCACTATGCGTCTGGGAGGTTATCCTTGCCTTCCCCAGAAAAACACGCTCACGTCGTTTGCCTACGGAAAAGAAGAGATCCAGGAACGGCACCGCCACCGGTTTGAAGTTAACAACCGGTACCGGGAAAGCCTGGAAAAATCCGGCATGATCATGGGCGGCCTTTCGCCGGACGGCGAACTGGTGGAGACGGCGGAAGTTGCCAACCATCCATTCATGGTCGGCGTCCAGTTCCATCCGGAGTTTCGGTCCAGGCCCAACCGTCCTCATCCGCTCTTCTGCGAATTTGTCCGACAGTCGCTGGGCACCGTACGGGAGGGCAGTCAACAGGCCCTGCCCCTCGAGGCCAGGTAGGGCTGGATGAAGATAGTCTGCATTCCTGGTAGTTGGAGCCTCTGGGAATGGCGGACAACTTCCTTAAGCGTTAAATAGGAACAACTTTCACCGAACCAAGCCAGACGGGGTTGCCGTGAAGATTTTTCTGGATACCGCAAACATTGATGAAATACGTGAAGGCGCTGAACTTGGCATCGTAACCGGCGTTACCACCAACCCGTCCCTGGCTGCCAAGGAAGGTATCGGCGGAAAGGCCGGCTACCGGGCGGCAGTGGAAGAGATTGCCGACATTATCGATGGGCCTATTTCGGTGGAGGTAGTAAGCACTGACGCGGAGGGTATGATAGCCGAGGGCCGGGATATTGCCGAGTGGATTGCAAATCCCTGGGTCAAAATCCCCAGCACTACCGAAGGCTTCAAGGCCATATCGGCGCTGGCCCGGGACGGTATCAAGATAAACCAGACCCTGTGCTTCTCTGTGAACCAGGCAATTCTGGGCGCCCAGGCCGGGTCCACCGTTGTCAGTCCGTTCATCGGCCGCCTGGACGACATAGGGCAGGAAGGCATGACCCTGGTTGAGGACATTGTCTCCATTTTCCGGCAGTACCGAATCACCACCCTGGTGATGGCGGCCAGCATTCGCCATGCACTGCACTGCACCATGGCCGCGAAGTCAGGGGCGGATATTTCTACCGTCCCCTATCCTGTTCTGAAGCAAATGGTGCAGCACCCCCTTACTGATGCCGGGCTCGCCCGTTTCCTGCAGGACTGGGAAAAAGCGGGCAATGCCTGAAATAATAGGGACAGGTGCCTTGACATAATAGATGGCGCAATGGCCAAATGATATTTGGGGAACCGACCTATCTTTACGATTAGAGGCCCTTCTTCAGAAAGAATAGCCCTCTACAAACGTAGACAAAACCAGCTATTTCCCTTCCCGACCAGGTCCAGTGCTGGAATGGTATCCCGATAACTGCGGACAGGTTGGGCAGGAGAATCCTCCGCCGGCTACCCCAGGCCCTTTGAGCACTTAACATTGGAAGGCTTCCCGATTCGGGATTGTACCCCTTTATTCCCAATTTGGGTCGGTTACGGCCCACCGGCGAAGCGCACAGCGGCCGGTCCCAAGAGCAAATCGAGGTGATGATGACGACTACTACCAAGCCCAGGATGATGGACGTAGCCGAAATGGGGGCTATGACCAAGGAGCAACTGCTCGACATGGCCGAGGACTACGGCCTGGAAGATGGCGCGGCCTTGGCGGCAGTCCGCCGGGAAGACGTCCTTAACCGGATGCTGCACGCCGTCTCTTCTCAGCAGTCCCTCCTGTCCTCCGGCATCCTGGAGATTATGGACGAGGGATACGGTTTCCTCCGCCAGATAAACTATTTGCCGGCAACGGGCGACGTCTATATTTCCCAGTCCCAGATTCGCCGGTTCGGCCTCCGTACCGGGGACACCGTAACCGGACAGGTGCGCCCTCCCAAGGAAGGTGAGCGCTACTTTGGGCTGGTGCGGGTTGAAAGGGTCAACGGGCTGGAAACCGACCAGATACACGCCAGGTACCGTGCCCAGTTCGAATACCTTACGCCCATCTTTCCTGAACGGCAGGTGGTGCTGGAGACCGACAGTGTCAACCTTTCCACCCGGATGGTTGACCTCTTCGCACCCATCGGCCTGGGTCAGCGTGGACTGATCGTCTCGCCCCCAAAGGCGGGTAAGACAACCATTCTGAAACAGATCGCCCATAGCGTGTCCATTAACATGCCCGAAGCGGTGCTGATGGTGGTGCTGATCGGCGAGCGTCCTGAGGAGGTTACCGACATGCGTCGCGCCGTTGACGGCGACGTATTCGCATCTACCTTCGATGAGTCGGTGGAGGAACAGTGCCGAGTGGCCGAGCTGGCCCTGGAACGGTCCAAGCGGCTGGTGGAGAACGGTCAGGACGTTATCATCCTGCTGGACAGCGTTACCCGCCTGACTCGCGCCTACAACCTGGCAGTGCCCACCAGCGGCCGGACCCTGTCCGGCGGCATCGATCCGGCGGCCCTGTACCCGCCCAAGAAATTCTTCGGCGCCGCCCGTAACATCGAGGAAGGCGGCAGCCTGACCATCATCGGTACTTGCCTGGTGGACACGGGCAGCCGCATGGACGAGGTAATTTACGAGGAGTTCAAGGGCACCGGAAACATGGAACTGCACCTGGACCGGAAGCTGGCCGACCGCCGCTTCTTCCCAGCCGTTGACATTGTCCGCAGCGGTACCCGCCGTGAGGAGCTTCTGTATGACGAGAACACCATGAAGCAGATCTGGCTGCTGCGCCGGATGATCTCCCTCATCTCCAACGACGGCTCAACTAACGCCACGGAGCGGGTGCTGGAGCGGCTTTCCAAGTATCCCAATAACGAAGAGTTCCTGGGCAACCTGAACAAGGAAACCTGACCAGCAAGTCAGAAAAACGGATGGTTAAGCTGGCCCCCTCCTCACGGACGGGAGGGGGCCTTTCCGTTACCCTCACAGCGGATATGGATCGACCGAAAAGGTATATAGATTCTTTCCCATCAAGGGGCGTGGTATCATAAACCAAAGAGATGAGGTGATTTACGATTTTCAGGGGCGGCCGATTCGGCTGCCGTGGGAGCGGTGGCTGCATATTATCGACCCGCATGGGGACCATCCCTATATGGGGCATTTGCGGGAAGAGCTGGAAGAAACCCTTAAAGAGCCGGACCTGATAATCCAGTCCACCGTAAACCCGGAGTTTGGCAGGGTATACCACAAGTGGTATGAAGAAACGGTCGTGGGAGGCAAATGGGTCCGGGTTGTAGTGTATTTTCTGGCTGATGACGATGCATTCGTGGCGACGGGTTATGTGGACAGTGAGGTAATTGCCGGCGAGGTCTTATGGAGCAGGGAAGCGCAATAAACGTCTGGTTTGACCGACTGGGTGACTTCCTGGAAATTGGTTGGTGCAACCAATGGGCCGTCAACAGTTATCAATTCCCCGATACGGACTATTGGTTTGAAGTCCATCGAACTGAAGACTTGCAGGCCACCGGGTTTCACGTAATTGGCGCCCTGCATTTCGCCAGACGGTGTGATAGCGAGACCGTGTTGGTAGCCGACGTTCAGCCCCATCCGGTAACGGTCAAGTACGACCGACCCACCGACCTGTGGGACGTTCGGTGGGGTCCCGGCGCCGTGGAGTGCGTGGACACGCCCAATCCCCGTATCAGGGCACGGGTTGACGCCAGTGGCGACATTCAGGGAGTGTTGATTTCCGACCTTCGCACTTTCGAGGATGAAATCCTGAACCAGAACATCTACCCGGTGAAACCCGGGGCTGCCGCCACCTGACCTGGGTTGAGCTGGCATTCTCAGGGGCCAGGACTTTATTGAAATGCCGGACAGCAAGATACTCATAATCGATGACGAATGGGAATCCGCCATCGTCAAGGCCGTCCAACGGCGCCTGCAGGACGAGGGTTGGCAGACCATCATCGTCCAGCCTCAGTCCCAGTGGCTGGTTGGCGACGAGTTCGAGGACGCTACCATCTACGCCATTGAAGATGAACGGCCTGATGGCGTTTTGCTGGATGTACGCCTTGGCGAACACCGTGATGATCAATTCAAGGGCCTGGAGATTTTGCGCCAGATTGTGGAACACTACCCAACCCTGCCGGTGCTGATGTTCACCCAGTATGCCCAGGGACCAGCCAGGGATACGGCCGTCCGGGGCGCCCTGCGCTGGAACGCTCCGGTAGACTTCATTGACAAACTGGCCAGCCCGGAAGAGGTGGTGCTGAGGCTGCGCCGGCTTATGGGTTCCAGCCCCGAGCTTATCCCCATCGGCGCCCACCTGCTGGTCGACGTGGGCGCTGAGACTGTATCCGCTCGTAGAGAAAGAGACTCGGCTCTGGCCCCGGTTACCGACATTCACGGCATGAAGTTTGAAATCTTCCGTGAACTGGCCGCCGCCTGGTACCGCAGCCCCGGTGAACTGGTGCCCTTCAGCCGCCTGGAACGTTACTCGGAAGGAGAGGAAGCCCGCGCCTCGCTGCGGGTTCGTATCCGCGAGATCAAGGTTTCCATCGGCAGAGCCCTGGGCGTGCAGCTTGGCGCCAACGACCTGATCGTGAACGTGAGGGACCGGGGTTACCGGCTGGCGCCTCCCCAAGTGTGAGACCGTGCTTTTGCCTAACCTGAGGAATTCCCTGTCCTGGAGCCTTCCCCGGGCCTCGCTCCGACCCGTGGGCCCCGGGGGCGTTTCCCGCCTGCTGGGAACAGTAGTCCTGGCCCTGGGGGCGGCCGGCATGGCGCTGGCTCCCTTCGTTGGCGATGCCATGTTCGCCCGCATCTGGGGGATAGAACCTCTTACCTACGTGGGGGCGGCCCTGGTCATCCTTGGCCTGGCTGTCACTACTCTTTCTTACTTTGTGTCCGAGTTACTGCGGTCCCGGCGTCAGGCAGCCGACGAGGAAACCCGTTTCGCCGAACGCTGGACCCAGGTTACCCAGCAGTATTTCGACCTTTTTAACCACGACCTGGGCCGTCCCCTGCGCCGCATCCTTGGCAAAGAGCGTGAAATTCGCGAACAATTGCAGGCCATGGGAGCCGACGTCCCTCCTTCAGTCCGGGAGTTGCTGGACGAGATCGAGGAGCAGACACCCAGTTTCCGCCTGATGATGTCCAATATGCAGGTCCTGATTGAGCTGGAAACGCCTATCACCGGGGAAAACCTGCACGCCGTTGAGCCGGTGGAGGTTGTGCGCCGCATCGTAGACCGCTACGGCCTGGTGGCTGCAGACGCCAGCAAGCAGATAGTCTGGTGGTCGGAACCCACCGACTTCGGCATCGTATATAGCGACAGTTCGGCCATAGAGCATATAGTTACGAACCTGGTAGACAACACTGTCCGTTACGCCGAGTCCTTCACCGAAATTGGCCTGACCAGGGACGAAAGCAATTTCCATATTCGAGTATGGGACGACGGCCCGGGCATCGCCGCCCGCTACCTGCCCTACCTGTTCGACCGGGGCTGGACGCCGGAAGTAGCGCGCCACGAGGAGCGTACCACCTCCGGCCTGGGTCTTTTCATTGCCCACACCCTGGCCAAGCGGTACGGCGGCGACCTGGCCGTGGAAAGCACTATCGCCCCGGACCCGGACCACCACACCTGCTTTATGGTGACTCTGCCGCTCCATACCAAGCCGGGCCGGAGATCGGGGGAACCGGTGGCATGACCTTTCCGCCCGGCGGCAGCCGGCCTGGGTCCACCCGGACCAGTACCCGTCTCTTCCGATTGCTAATCGTGGTCAGCCTGGGCCTGGTCGCATTGCTGGGTTGCGTCCAGGTGATAGACCGGCCGGGCGCCCCTACCATCGCTCCGGTTGAGACCCCTGCTCCGGTTACCCCCATACCGGCGCCGACAGCCGCACCGGAACCCACACTTACTCCTGTGCCGTCGCTCACGCCGTCGCCCACACCCATACCTACCATTACGCCAGCACCGACACTAACGCCTGTGCCAACTCCTACTCCCACGCCGGAGCCTACACCCACACTTACGCCTACACCTACCGTCACGCCAGTGCCCGAGCCAACGCCCACACCCGGGCCGACGCCCACTCCGACCCCGGAACCGCCCATACTCATCATCGAGTCGCCCCTGGACCGAAGCATAATCCGGGAAGAGTCGGTTACCATCGAGGGGATAACCAGCCTGGGAGCGTCGGTAAGTGTGCGGGGAAGGGCCGTGGCGGCCGGCGAGGAGGGACGGTTCCGGCTGTCCGTTCCCCTGGCGCCCGGTGTGAATAACCTGGACATTTTCGCCATCAACCCTGGTGGACAGCGGCAGGGAAAGACACTGACCGTTACCTATCTGCCCCTGGAGCCATTCTTCCTGACCATCACCCAGCCCGACGAGCAGGACCGCAGGGTGATGCAGCCCACCATTCGCCTGTGGGGCCGCACGGCTTCGGACGCCACCGTGGCTGTGAACGGCATTTCCATTCCGGTGGACCAGCTTGGAATATTCTCCACCACTATCAGCCTGCAGCCGGGGCCAAATGTCATAAGGGTCGTGGCTACCAGCACGGGCGGGGATGTCCTGCGCGAGACCCTGGAGATCGCCTACGAAACTTCCCAGCCCTGAACTCCCTGAAGGGATTCCCCGCGCACCAAATTCGGTATCACTGAAACCTCAGGGCGGCTTGGTTTCAGGTGCGGGGTAAGCCTGTCGTTTCCGGATGGACGGGAACCTCGAACCAGGCTGGAACTACGGTTGACGTGTATTTTTCCTAATGCGATTGCCCTGGCTGAAACTTGCCACTACCAACCTTCTCCAAAACCAGCTATCATCCTGTTAATCCTGCACATCCATGTTAGAGAAGGAGGCACCTGGCCATGCGTACACCCGTCCTTACCCGCGACAATGTTCCTGAAGCACTACGAGAGGCCTTCGACCACGAGACTGCCAATACCGGCGGCACCGTAACCAGCGGCCCCGGTTCTGCCATGATCAACAGCCCGGAGATGCGCCGCCGGGCCAACCACCTGGTCAACTACCTGCGCGACGAGTCCACCCTGCCCAAGCGCATCCAGGAACTGGCCATGATCGTTACCGCCCGGGCCAACGACTGCCAGTTTATTTGGAACGCCCACGCCGCCGGAGCCCGCCGGGAAGGCATTCCCGACGCTTTCGTCGACGCCCTGCGGGACGGCCAGCCCCTGCCCGAACTTCAAGCCGATGAGCAGGCGGTGGTAAACCTGGGCCAGGAGTTCTTCAGCACCCGCAAGGTAAGCGATGCATCCTTCCAGGCTGCCCACGACCAGTTCGGCGCCCAGGGGTTGACCGAGCTTTGCACCCTGTTCGGCTACTATGCCCTGCTGGCCTTCAACGCCAATACCTTCCTGATTGACTTGCCGGAACAGCGAACGGAGGCAGTACTGCCGATTTAGTCTCGGTGTTTTATCCACGAATGGGCAGAGTTTTTGCAAAGGTATTTCTTGCCCGGAGGCTGCCCCGAGACTTCTCCCATCGATCAGGGGAAGGCTATAACAGGGGCGCAAAAAATATTGACAGGTCAGAGGGGTTAGGGTATCTTTTTTCTACCTTATAATCGATACCAAACAACGGCCTGCGGGGAGTTCTCTCAGATAGGCGGTTGCCGGGTATCGGTTAGGTCCGGTTAGTTACCGGGCCAGCGGAATCAGCGTATTGAAAGTTAAAAGCTAAAGGAGGACTGTATGGCTGATCAACAAGATGTTGCCTTGATGGCCCACCTGTTGCGACGTGCCGGTTTCGGCGCGAGCCGCGACGAGATCGAGGCCAAGGCTGCCCAGGGTTACGACAGTGTCGTTGACGAACTGCTCAATCCCAGTTCAGTGCCCAATGTCGAAGAAGACCTGCTGATGCGGTACATGCCGGCCTACCACGAAGCGGCCGCCATCGAGACCAACATCCAGGCGTGGGTGTGGCGCATGATCAACACCCCCCGCCAGTTGCAGGAAAAGATGGCTCTCTTCTGGCACATGATTTTCTGCGCCGGCCACTCCAAGATAGACAGCGGCCAGGAAATGGGTCGCATGATCGCCATGTTCCGGGACCACGGTATGGGCAACTTCCGCAACCTGCTTTGGCTGCTGTCCACCAGCCCCGCCATGGTCTATTACCTGGACAACAGCGAGAGCCACAAGGAGAACCTGAACGAGAACTACGGCCGGGAGTTGCTGGAGCTGTTCTCCCTGGGCGTTGGCAAGGACGAGGAGTTCAACTACTCCGAGGACGACGTTAAGGCCTGCGCCCGCGCCTTCACCGGCTGGAACATCGCTCCCTCCTACCCGCCCTTCCCCTACGGCCGCAGTCCGTGGGAGTTTCGTTTTGACCCGGCCGATCACGACGACAGCGAGAAGACCTTCCTGGGGGAGACCGGCAACCTGAATGGCGATGACGTGCTGGAAATCATATGCAAGCAGCCGGCCACCGCCCGCTTCCTGGCCCGCCACCTCTATAACTTCTTCGTTGCCGACGACGTGCAGGTTCCGGCCTGGCGCCTGACTCCTCCGCGGGACATGAAGGCCATTGAAGCTATGGAGATGGCCTACTTTGACTCCGGCTACGAGATCAAGGCCATGCTGGAAGTCCTGTTCAAGTCCGACTTCTTCAAGGCCGAGGATGTCCGGTACGCCAAGGTCAAGAACCCCGCCGAGATGGTCGTCAGCACCATGCGCTTGGTGGGCGAACACCGGGATATCCAGCCCGGCCTGTTCGAATTCTCCCAGGAGCCCAAGTACATGGGCATGGACCTGATGAATCCTCCCACGGTGGAAGGCTGGCACACCGGCCGCGAGTGGATCGACAGCGGCACCCTGGTGGAGCGGATCAACTTCGCCGCCGACCTGATGGGCAACACCGAACTGCCCGGCGTTCAGTCCCTGGTGGGCCGCCTGATGGCCCAGGGCGACACCCTGACCCCCGACCAGTTCGTGGCGGGCTGCCTGGACCTGACCGGTCCGCTTATCGTTACGGACGATACCCTCCAGCAGCTTCGGGCCCACGCGTCCAAGGACGGCGACTTGACCACCGCCAACCAGGCCGAGTTTTCCCGCCGCGCCGGCGAAATGTTCCAGATGATTGCCGCTACGGCAGAGTTCCAGTTCGAGTAATACAGTAGAAGGAGAAGAGACTATGGTTTCTACGCAGAAAGACCCGGTACTGGCCGTGCTGTCCCTGTCCGGCGGCAATGATGGCCTGAATACCGTGATTCCTTATAACAGTCCCCTGTATCGGGACTATCGCCCCACCCTGGGCATTCCCGAAGGGCAGATCATCCCCATTAGCGACCAGTTGGGCTTCCACCCCACCATGGGGCCATTGAAGAAGTTCTGGGACGAAGGTAAGCTCGCTATTTTCCTGGGCGTCGGCTACGGCAACCCCAGCTACTCCCACTTCCGGTCCATGGACATCTGGCATACCTGCGAGCCCGACAAGATCGGCACCGAGGGTTGGCTGGGTCGCGTCCTCAAGGAAATCGATCCCAATGCCGACAACGTTCTTTGCGGCGTTAACTTCGGTCGCGGGCTTCCCCGAGCCCTGGTAATGGAAGGCGTGCCTGTGGCCTCCGTGGGCAACCTGGAGACCTACGGCCTGCTCACCGGCATCGATGGCGAGGGCCAGCGCGACCAGGCCCTGGACGTATTCGGCCGCATGTACTCCCCCGCCATGGGCAGCGGCGCCGTGATGGACTACATCCACAGCACCGGCACCAACGCCCTCAAGGGCGCCGATATCCTGGCCACCGCCCCCGACAAGTATACCTCCGAGGTTGAGTACTCCAACACCGTCGTGGGCCAGTACATGAAGAACATCGCCCAGACCCATCTGGCCGAGTTCGGCAGCCGGGTGCTTTACACAACCTCGCCGTACAACAGCTTCGACACCCACGCCAACCAGGCCTCCCTGCACTCCGGCCTGTGGAGTGATGTCTCCAACAACGTGGATACGTTCTACCAGGACTTGCGTGACCATAACGCCAGCGACAACGTCATGCTGCTCATGTTCACCGAGTTCGGTCGCCGCATTTCCGACAACGGTTCCGGTACAGACCACGGCGCCGGCGGTGTCGCCTTCGTTGTGGGCGAGCACGTCAAGGGTGGCATTTACGGCGAGTACCCGTCCCTGGAGCCCAGCCAGCAGGAAGAGGGCGGAAACCTCAAGTACAACATGGACTTCCGCTCCATCTACACCACCATCGTGGAAGACTGGTTCAAGATGGACGCCCAGCCCATCGTCGGCGGTTCTTTCGAGAAGGTCAACTTCCTGTAGGCGATTGATTGCGTTGCACATAAGGATGTCAGGCAACCCCGTAGGGGCGGGCCTCAAACCCGCCCTCACCCAAATGGCTTGACAGGAACAACCGAATAAAGCGCCCGGTGGCTCCGGCGAACATAGCTATGGAAAAGCGCCGGCGCCGCCCGAACTACACAAAGCAGAAAGACGAGGTAAGAGCATGAGCACCCATTTCTTTGGTCTTACCAGCAGGACATACGAATACAGCCACTCGGTGGGCCGTAACGAGTTCGCTGGTACGGGGTTCCGCAACCCGTCAGACATGGCAGTGGATGCCGAAGGCACGGTGTACGTGGTCAACCGGTCCTACGAGAACCGCCCCGACGGCGTGCGGGTAACGGCCTGCACCCTGGACGAGGAGTACATCAGCGAGTTCGGCACCTATGGCGAGGAAGACGGCAACTTTATCTGGCCTGCCGGCATCGCTATCGACAGCCAGGAAAGGCTTTTCATCACCGACGAGTGGCTGAACCGAGTAACAATAATGTCCAAGGACGGCGAGTTCCTGGGCAAGTGGGGCACCGGCGGTTCCGGCGACGGTGAACTGGACCGCCCGGCCGGCATCGCCATCAGCGAAGACGGTACTGTCTTCATCGTGGACAGCCGCAACTCCCGGGTCCAGAAGTTCACCCTGGACGGCCAGTACCTGGGCCAGTTCGGCAGCTTCGGCAGCGGCCCCGGCCAGTTGAACATGCCCTGGGGTATCGACCTGGACAAGGAAGGCAACGTCTATGTGGCCGACTGGCGCAATGACCGCATCCAGGTCTTCAACTCCGACGGTGAATGGCAGGCCAGCTTTGGTCAGTCCGGCGACGGCGTGGGACAGTTCAACCGCCCCAATGGCGTGGCAGTGGACGAAGACGGCGACATCTATGTCGCCGACTGGCTGAACGACCGGGTACAGGTCCTGGCTCCCGATGGCCGCTTTGTCACCCAGATGGTGGGCGACCACGTAATGTCCCAGTGGGGCAAGGACAAGCTGCTCTCCAACCCGGACATGATCCGGCAGCGGGCGCTGGCCTTCGCCAACGACCCAACCTACGAGCGCAACTTCGCCCACCCCTGCGCCGTCCGCGTGGACAGCCAGGGTCGTGTCTGCGTCCTGGACCACACCCGCGGCCGCATCCAGGTCTACAGCAAGGTAAAAGACCCGGTGCTGGTGTAACGGGCCGGTTCCCGAACCTTACTCATGGCAAATGTCAGGGGCTCACCGCACGGTGAGCCCCTTATTTCTTCGATGGAGAACCTGATTATTTTGGCCCGTTGGACGTGCAAAGCGTCATAACCGTAGGGGCGGGTTTCAAACCCGCCCCTACGGTTGCATCAAGTGGCCTTTTGTAATTGATGGATTTCTCACTCCTCCGGCGGCCCCTCGGGCATGCCGTCGTCAATCCACCGGGCTATTTCATCCACCTCTTCCCTGGTAATGAAGGGACCGCGCAGGGGCATTTTGCCGAAGGTGCCCACGCCCCGGTACAGCGACCGTACAAAGTGGGTATCCCGCCCTGGAACCCCCGGCTCTATGGCGCGAAAGCCGTTCAGGACGGCATTCCTCAGGTCCTCGGGCGTCTCCCAGTAGTACTCGTGGATGCCGGGGTAGGGCTCTCGCCCCCACCGCTCTTTCCAGCGCTCCATGATGTCGCCAATTATTTCCTTGACCCGTGGCCAATAGACGGGTTCGGTTTCGGGGTTGGGCTGCGTCATTGATTGCGCTCCTGGCTTTACTTACGTGGACAGACTGGATGAGCAGGGTATTTCTTTCTCAATAATCCTGTATATCCTGTTCATCCATGTTTGCAGTCTTCTAAACCGGGTGTTCCTGCACCGACTCCCGCCTGAGCAGTTCCAGCGCGTGGGGCAGGACGGGCATTACCACTTCCAGGGTTTCCGCAACGCCTTTGGGGCTGCCGGGGAGGGTAAGGATGAGGGTCTTGCCCCGGACGCCGGCTACGGAACGGCTGAGCATGGCCATGGGGGTGAACTTGAGGGTTTCGGCGCGCATGGTCTCTGCCATTCCGGGCACTTCTCGCTCGATGATGGAAAGACACGCTTCGGGTGTTACGTCCCGGGGGCCAAGGCCCGTGCCGCCGGTGCTGACGATGAGGTTGACGTCGGGGGAGTCGGCCCACTCGGCCATGCGCTGGGCAATCATGTCCTTCTCATCGGAGACCACTTCGTAGCGCACCAGTTCGTAGTCCGGCGGAGGCAGAAGTTCCTTTATCCTGTCGCCGCTGGTGTCGTCCCGCTGCCCGTGGTATCCCGAGGTGCTGACCGTAAGTACCGCAAGTCCAAACATATCCCCTCCAAGGAGGAATAATACCATAGGAGGATTATGCGATGAAGTTGATCCACGAATGTGTCGGTATACCGACGAATGATTGGAAAGTCATTCGTAAATATTGGTGCCTATTCGTGGATACACGATCGGTCAGGAAGAGGTATTATCCCAAGCCTGCCAGCACCGCCTGAGCGGTGGCGCCGATGTCGGCAGGGGTGGGAATGATGTGGGCGCCGGCGTCGCGCATAGCCGCGATTTTAGCCTCGGCCCGGGCGCTGTCGCCGGTGATGATGGCCCCGGCGTGGCCCATGCGCTTGCCCGGGGGCGCCGTGGCCCCCACGATTAGGGTGCAGACGGGCTTGGTTACCGACTCCTTGATGTAGGCCGCCGCTTCCTGCTCCATGGTGCCGCCAATCTCCCCGATGAATACAATCAGATCGGTGTCGGGGTCTTCGTTGTACAGGCGCAGGATTTCGGCAAAGCTGGTGCCGATGATGGGGTCGCCGCCGATTCCCACACAGCTGGACTGGCCGATGCCCAGATTGGTCAGCTGCCCCACGGCTTCATAAGTGAGAGTTCCGCTGCGGGAGACCACTCCCACCCGGCCCGGCATGTGGATATTGCCGGGCATGATGCCCACCTTGCAACGGGCGCCGGGATTGATCATGCCGGGACAGTTGGGGCCGATGAGCCGCACATCGGGCTTGCGCTCCAGGTAACGGGCGACCTTGGCCATGTCCTGCACCGGGACACCCTCGGTGATGCAGGCGATGAGGGGAATGCCGGCGTCCGCAGCCTCCACGATGGCATCGGGCGCGAAGGGTGGCGGCACGAAAATGAGGGACACGTTGGCGCCCGTCTCCGCCACCGCCTCTTCCACCGAGTTGAAGACGGGGACGGTCTCTTCAAACATCTGGCCGCCCCGCCCCGGGGTAACGCCCGCCACCACGCTGGTGCCGTAGGCCATGCCGGCCCTGGCGTGAAAGCTGCCCTCCCGTCCGGTAATGCCCTGGACCAGGATGCGCGAATTTTCGTCTAGGAGAATGCCCATAGGTGGTAACTACTCCAGGTAATAACTAAGCGGCCCGCCGCACGGCTTCCGCCGCCTCGGTCAGGGTGTCGGCAAAGGTTACGTTGAGGGGTGAAGCGCCCAGGATTTCCTTGCCCTCGTCCACGTTGGTGCCCAGCATGCGGACGATCAGGGGCAAGTTGGAGTTCATGCGTTCAAAGGCCAGGACGATGCCCCGGGCCGCGATGTCGCAGCGCAGAATGCCGCCGAAAACGTTGATCAGCACCCGGTCCACCTTGGGGTCGGACAGGATGATGCTCACCGCGCTGGCTACCTTTTCGTCGTCGGCCCCGCCGCCCACGTCCAGAAAGTTGGCCGGGGCCGCGCCGGCGGCGTTGGTCACGTCCAGGGTGGCCATGGCCAGGCCGGCCCCGTTAACCAGGCAGCCCACGCTGCCGTCCAGGTTCACGTAGGCAATCTCCATGTCGGAGGCCCGGGCCTCCAGGGCGTCCTCCTGGGACCGGTCGCGCAGTTCCCGCAGGTCGGCATGGCGGAACATGGAGTCGTCCTCCACGTCCAGCTTGGCGTCCAGGGCCACTACACGGTCGTCCCCGGTGATGATCAGGGGGTTGATTTCCACCAGCGAACAGTCGTTCTCGGTGAAGATGCGATACAGGGCGTTCAGCGCCTGGGTGGCGGGTCGTGCAGGGCCTGCCTCCAGCCCCAGGCGGGATACTATTCGCCGCGCCTGGTATGGCATCAGGCCAAGGACGGGTTCAATAGGTTCAGTGTGGATGTTCTCGGGGTTGGTGGCGGCCACCTCTTCAATGTCCATGCCGCCGGCGGCGCTGGCAATCATCACCGGGCCGCGGAAACCCCGGTCAATGGTCAGGGCCACGTAAAGTTCCTGCTTGATGTCGGCCAGTTCCTCCACCAGCACCGAGTTTATGGGGACCCCCTGTGCGTCGGTCTGGCGGGTTACCAGGTTGCGGCCGATGAAGCCACGGGCCACCTCTTCAGCCTCTTCGGGAGAGCGGACTACCTTGATGCCGCCGCCCTGGCCCCGGCCACCGGCGTGAACCTGAGCCTTGACTACCGCCTGCCCGCCCATTTCCCGGGTTGCTTCACGGGCCTCCTCCGGGGTGCTGGCCAAAATGCCCCGGGGGACTTCGATGCCGTAGCGGGCGAAAATCTCCTTTGCCTGGTACTCGTGAAGTTTCATTTATGCTCCGTGAAAGGGGTGGGCAACGGCCAAACGGCGTTGCCCACATCATGTCTCGTATTGTCCCTGAACCACCGGTAAGTCGCCGGTTCCTGAGTCGGGGACTAATTCACGGCAGGTGAACCCAGGAACTCGAACAGTTCCTCGTCGGAGGACAGGATAATCGTGTCCTGGTTATTCAGGAAGGTGCGGTAGGCTTGCAGGCTTCTTCGGAAAGCGAAGAACTCCGGGTCCTGGTTCAGGGCTTCGGCCAGGATGCGGATGGCCTCCGCTTCACCCTGACCCCGGATCTGGTTGCTCTCCTGTTCTGCCGTGGCCAGGATGACCTCCCGATCGCGGTTGGCCACCGCGCGAATCTTCAGGTCCTCCTCCTCACCTTCGGCCCGGAAACGGGTGGCGATGCGGTTACGTTCGGCCCGCATACGAGTGTAGATGCTGGGGGTCACCGATTCAGGGAAGTCGGCTCGCTTAATTCTGACATCAATGATCTCAATTCCGAAGTTCTGATCGCCGGTGCGCGACCGTACACCTTCCAACACTTCATTCAGAATTTCGGACCTGGTTTGCCGGGGCTCGATTTCGGGAAGGCCTTCATCGTTCAGCACGGGGTTGCCATTGGGGTCTACGATGGGTTCGGCGCCAATGATCTCGAACCGGTCGCGCAATGCCACCCGGTCACGCAGCGTAGAAGTTACGATGTCCCCCAAACGGCTGCTGGCGTTGATTTCCGTTTGCAGGGTCTTACGGAACTGGACCGGGTCCTTGATGCGGTACCTGGCATAGGAATCTATGATCAGGTTCTGCTTTTCCTTGTCGGGCATAGAGGCCGGGTCGGCGTCAATGCGCAGAATACGTTTGTCAAAGGTGACGATGGTATCCACGAAGGGGGCCTTCAAATAAAGGCCGGGAGTGGTGCGCGTTCCGATTACCTCGTTGAAGCGCAGGATCAACACCTGCTGGGTCTCGTCAACAATGTACAGGGACTGGCGCAGGACGATGAGTCCGATGACGACAATCACCCCAATGATTAAGAGCGCTCTCATATTTTCTCTCGAATAGTCCGGTTAGTACCTTCGGGTCGTGAAATACGGGGAGGCCGCCTCAAGTGGGTGAAAGCGGCCACCTATTGCGACTTAGGGCTGCGGCCCAATGGGGACAGGTAACGTACCTTCCTGATCACCCAGAATCAGCACCGTCTCTGCCTCCGGCGACACAATGATCTTGCTGACAGTGGGGAGCACCTCTTCCAGTGCTTCCAGGTAGAGGCGGCGACGTGTTACCTCCCGGGACTGCTGATACTCGGTAAGGATGAAGCTGAACTGGTCAGCTTCACCCTGGGCCCTGGCTATACGGGCCTGCCGGAAAGCTTCGGCAGCCTCCTTGATCCGTTCGGCGTCACCCTGGGCCCTGGGAATAATGTCGGCCTCGAAGGCGCGGGCCTGGTTGATGCGGGTATCCCGCTCCTGGCGGGCGCGCAGCACGTCGTCGAATGCGTCCCGCACCTCCTCCGGCGCCTTAACGTCCTGAAGCTGCACCGTCTCAATGTTGATGCCGGTGTTATAGGTGTCCAGGATCTCCTGCAACCGCGACTTGGTCTGTTCCTCCACGCCTTCACGGTCGCGCACCAGAATATCGTCAATGGAACGCTGGCCTACCACCAGGCGCAGGGCCGCTTCCGCCGCGTCCTTCAGGGTACGCCCGTCGGGCCTGCCCAGGGGAATTCCGCGAGTCTCTTCGCCGGGATCATCCACCCGGAAAAGGAAGTCGTTCAGGCTTTTGATGTTGTACTGCACCACCATCTGAACGTCTACGATGTTCAGGTCGCCGCTGATCATCAGCGCCTCGGTGGGGAAGGGGTTGCCGGCGCCGGTTTCGTTGCTGCGGAACCCCAGCTCCATACGCCGGGTCTCGGTGACCAGTATGACGTCCCGTTGTCCCACGGGGCGGGGCCACCACCAATGCAGACCTTCCTGGGTTACCGGGTTGCCCTGCACGGCGCCAAAAAGGCGCAGGGCGCCGTTTTCACCGGGACCGACGGTATAAACGCCGGTACCCAACCAGACAATGATTGCCAGGACCAGGATGCCGACAATGAAAAGGGCCATTCCCCCGCCACCGAAGCGGCCGGAAAACCGGCCCATTCCGTCACGAAATCGCGCAGTTACCTGTTCGAAGTCCATTTCAGGCTGACGTTGCCCGCCAGGAGGATACATAAGCGGTTTCCTTCCAAAAATATTCCGGCGACAGTCCTATTGTTCGCCGCCACTATCCATGCCCAAGGGGCGTGGAAATCACATCTATAGATTCTACCACCATTGGCAAGGCCGTGCCGATCTTCCCAGTTTTCTGCGCTAATTGGATAAACCTGTCCTCGTTCTCAGGTCTTGCTCAGTGGCCCAACCGACAACGAAGAGCATATAATCGACTCAGGGAATGACTACGCGGTGAGCGGCGGCACGTGCGCGCCGGGTCGTCAAAGACTCAGGTGGACTAGGAGGCCAGGCAACCATGTCGGATAACGGAATGACCATAAGCCCAGGGGCGGATATGACCCGCATACAGGTTACCTGCCCTCACCAGAGCGGTCTTCTCTATGTGGTGCCGGCGGAACGAAGCTGGGTGTGCGACGCGGAGCAGGTACCGGCCCACGCCCTTGCCGGGTTCTTCCGAGAATTGATAAACCTGAAGGACGACCGCGTGGCCGCCCTGATGCAGGAGTGGGGCCTATACTACCGGCAGCTGCCCCTGGAAGGGGAGCAGGAGAGTTCGGACATCTGAGGGCTCTTGGTAACCTTGGTCCGGTTGCCTCCGGATTGCGTGTTGCCAGGAGTTTAGTCCCGTCTTCGGGTTGGCCCATCTCTCGTTTCATCCTCCTCCCAGCGAACGTCCAGGAGGCACCGGTCGCAGTAGAGAGCGCCTGTCGGGTACATCCTGCAATGGCACCTGCGGCAGAATTGGCTGATCGGGGCCGTCCATCGCCTGCCCCATCCACCGGATGAACAGGACCAGGTAGCCCAGTACCGCGCCGCAGAACAGGGCGATCTCCAGCCATCCCTGGAAGGCCCCACGGACTATGCTCTTACTTGTTTCGGGAGCGTCGCCTGTCCCGCCTGTTGCCGGCCTGGCGAGAAGGCCGATCAGGGCAAGAGCCCCTGCTACGGGAACCAGCGGGAGCAATACCAGCCAGCCCGACATCCCGGCGTCGCGCAGTCTTCTCCAGCCGGTAAGCAGGAGGAGCAGGGTTAATGCCAGAGCAGAAGTGTTGACCAGCAGCCCGTTGGGGAAGGGAGCTAAAGCCAGAACGGTTACCACCACGGCATAGAAGAACAGGAACCTCCAGAACCCCTTACGACTGGTGTGTCCGGTGATACTGAAGTGCTTGCCTATAAACCTCATCCCAGCCCGCACAGCAATGTTCTCCCACGAGATCTGGACGCTGGCGCTGTATCCTCCAGACAAAACAGATACTGAAAATGCCAGGGCCGGGGTCTAAAACCCCGGCCCTGGTGTGTCCGCTAAGGCTAGAGGGTGCCGTTGGCTTTCGCCGGTTAGTTGTCCCCGCCGCTGGAGGGCATGGAGCCCAGGTCCTGGTCGTGCTGGCTGGACAGCGTGGGCGCCGGCTGGGGCGAAACGTTTGGCTGGGCCGGCTTGGGAGCGAAGGGCGGCGTTTCCGGTGGGACCGCCGGAGTGCCGGTGTCCCCACCGCCACCCATCTCCTCGCCGTTGAACAGGCGCTGCAGGTCGTCGCCGGATACGGCCTCGTGCTCTATCAGATACTCGGCAATCCGCACCAGGTTGGGTTTCTGTTCGGTGAGAATGTTACAGGCCTGGACGTAGGCGTTGTTGACCAGTTCCTTTACCTCCTGGTCAATCTCCTCGGCCACCTTGTCGCCGTAGTCGCGCTCCTCGCTGATTTCCCGGCCCAGGAAAACCAGTTCTTCGCGTTTGCCGAAGGTGCGGGGGCCCAGGGCGCTGCTCATTCCGTAGCGCTTGATCATGCTCAGAGCAATCTTGGTAGCCCGTTCCAGGTCGTTACTGGCCCCGGTGGTTACCTCGTCAAAGATCTGCTCCTCGGCCACCCGGCCACCCATGGTTACGGCCATCATGTCCAGGAACTGGTTCTTGGTCCACAGGTACCGGTCCTCCTCGGGAAGCAGGGTTGTATGGCCGCCCATGTTGCCGCGAGAGATGATGGAAATCTTGTGCACGCGGTCGGCGTGGGGCAGTACCCAGGCTACCAGGGCGTGACCGGCCTCGTGATAGGCCGTCATTTCCTTCTCGCGGCTGCTGATGACCCGGCTCTTCCGCTCCGGGCCGGCGATTACGCGTTCCACTGCTTCCTCGAAGTCGGGCATGTGGATGGTCTTCTGGTTCTTGCGGGCCGCCAGCAGGGCTGCCTCATTAATCAGGTTGGACAGGTCGGCGCCGCTGAAACCGGGCGTTTCCTTGGCCAGGGTTTCCAGGTTAATCTCGGCGCCCAGAGGCTTGCCGGCGGAGTGGACTTTCAAGATCGCCTGGCGGCCCACCACGTCGGGAAGGTCCAGCACTACCCGGCGGTCGAAGCGGCCGGGGCGGAGCAGGGCCGGATCCAAAATGTCCGGGCGGTTTGTGGCGGCCAACACGATAATGTTGGTATTGCTTTCGAAGCCGTCCATCTCCACCAGGATCTGGTTCAGGGTCTGCTCCCGTTCGTCGTGGCCGCCGCCCAGGCCGGCTCCACGGTGGCGGCCCACGGCGTCAATCTCGTCCACGAAAACGATACATGGGGCGTTGCGCTTGGCCTGCTCGAACAGATCGCGGACCCGGGCCGCGCCCACGCCCACGAACATTTCGACAAATTCGCTGCCGCTGATATGGAAGAAGGGCACACCCGCTTCACCGGCAACGGCCCGGGCCAGCAGGGTTTTGCCAGTGCCGGGCTGGCCTACCAGCAGTACGCCCTTAGGGATGCGGGCGCCCAGGGAGAGGAAGCGTTCGGGGTACTTGAGGAACTCGACCACTTCCACCAGTTCCGTCTTCGCCTCGTCCACACCGGCCACGTCGGAGAAGGTGACGGTGGGACGGTTGAAGGGCATCATACGGGCGCGGCTGCGGCCAAAACTCAGGGTCTGGTTATTGCTGCCCTGGGCCTGGCGCATCATAAACAGGATCAGGCCGCCGAAGAATATCAGGGGAAGGAAGTTAAGCAGCAATCCCAGGAAACTGCCCAGGCCGCCGGAACCCTTGAAGGTAACCTGGACCCCGCCGGGGCCGGTCTCAACGTCGTTATCGGCCAGGACTTCCATGATGTCGGTCTGGTCGTTTATGCGGCTGGTGTACTGGGAACCGCCGGCGCCGCCGGTAACGATGGGAATGACCGTCAGCTTATCTCCCTCCACGATAATCTCGCTGATTTCGTGGTTCTGGGCCTTCGCGATCACTTCGGTAAGGGGCAGGTCGTTGCGCGTGCCGAAGGCCGGGATCAAAGTATAGAAAATTACGATTACCCCGATGATTATCAGCAAGTAAACCAGGCTGTTGCGGAGCCACCGGTTATTTCCCATTCTCAATTTCTTTCCCTCATACGACCAACTTAAAGGCCGGTCCCTTGCCCAGCATTCCACCCCTAAAGGTATATATTAAATGAGGTAAAGGGAAATTGCAAAAGAAGAGCGGTTGGGGACAGCTCTGTCCATTCGGTAGTCAGCATCCCCTTAATTCACCTGTAAGGGCGTGGGTTTTCCGCGAAGAGCGCCGAGGATCGAAGGTGGAAAACTTCTAATGTCGTCCCATCTCGGTCCATTTAGATGGGAGGTGCTACTCATCCCAATTGCCCCCATCCTGACCTTCCCCCTCGATGGAGGAAGGGACATTGACAAGGAGGGCACAAGGGCCGCCCCTGCGATGTGTAGAGAGGTTCAGGGTTCGCCCGAGCGATGGGGGGATTTTGATTGGTCCATAGTCTAATGGTGCCGGGTATTATGCGGGGTTGCAAGGGGCTTGTGTCAGTCGGGGACCATTCCCCGCCGGCTGGCAGGAAGTTGCGATTTCAGTATACGTGATTTCGAACAATGTGCATTTGTGTACAGTTCAAATCCTCTCTTGCCACAAAAGTTGACGATTCTCATTGCATGTTTTAATATAATTTTAATATTTAGGAAATTAACATTTAACTCTTTCGTAATTTGCGGTTAATACCTGCCGAATATTCTCTATGGCATAACAAACGCAAACGGACAAAAAGAAGGAGGAAGGTATGAACGACTTAGCTGCCCCCTCCACCGTCAAGGTAACCCGTGATGAAGATGCTCTGGTTCTTCACTGGGGCAACGGGCAGGAATCCGCATTTCCCCATTACTGGCTCAGGGAAAATGCGCCGGAGAACCGCCACCCCATAACTGGACAAAAGTTGACGTCCTTCATGGATCGTCAGGACCAACTCAGTCCCTGGTCGGCGTGCATCGAATACGACGAAACCCTGGTAATCTCCTGGGCCGGCCTCCGGGAAGTTAGCCGCTTCTCGCTGGACGAACTCCGCAGCGCAACCCTCATCGTCGACAGCGCCGAACTGGCGCTGTCGGCGGACTAGCGGTACCAATCCGGCTACCGGTTCCCTTTATTTTAACGTCGCAGGTGGATGCTGCTTTTTCAGCCAGGGTCATCGATCATCATCAGCAACCCCCCGGGCCAGTAGTCCCGAGTAGAGGGTGAAGTGGCGGAACGCTCAGTGCTCGTCGTTGAGGACGAGGAAAATCTCCTGGAAGCCCTGCGGTACAACCTGGAACGTGAGGGTTACCTGGTCCACACTGCCACCGACGGTGGAGAGGGACTGGAGATGGCCCGCAAGGTGAAGCCGTCCCTGGTCCTGCTGGACATAATGCTGCCCACCCTGGACGGTTTCGAGATTTGCCGCATCCTGCGCCGCGAGTCTGAAGTCCCCATCCTCATCCTTACAGCCAAGGGGGAAGAAGTCGACCGGGTGGTGGGCCTGGAATTGGGCGCCGATGACTATATAACCAAGCCCTTCAGCATTCGGGAACTGGTGGCACGGGTGCGCAACATCCTGCGCCGGACCAGGCACCTGGAAGAAAATGGTCTCTCCACAGGCCAGGAGCAGAACTTCCGGATAGGCGCCCTGGAAATAGACCTCAACAGCCACGAAGCCCGGCTGGCCGGGCAGCCTCTTAACCTGAAGCCCAAGGAATTTGACCTGCTGGCCCTGCTGGTTTCCAACAAGGGACGGGCCTTCACCCGCGACCAGATACTGGAAAAGGTCTGGGGCTACGACTACATTGGCCAGACCAGGACAGTGGACGTCTACATCAGCTGGCTGCGGGATAAGCTGCAGGCGGATCCCACCACCGCGAGCAGCATTGTTACCATTAGAGGAGTGGGCTATCGCCTGGACGGATGAAGTTCCACCGTTCCCTTATTTGCCGTATTTCCTTCGTTTATGCGGTCCTGGTAATTGCCTCACTGGCCGCCCTCGTATTCCTTTTGAGGGAAGATTCACCCAGCCAAAGCATCGCCGATCTGCAGGACCAGAAAGAAGGAGAGGTCCTCCTGGCGGCCTCTGCACTGGAGCCCTACCTGGCGAACCCGGCTTACTCCCCTGACTTGGAGTCCTTGCAGGAAGTCGCCAAAACCCTGGACCGATGGACGGACAGCAGAGTTACCGTCATATCCCGCACCGGCGAACCGCTGTCCAGCAGCCATTGGGATAATGTCGTCAGCGGTCGCCAGGGCTCCTCGAATTACGACTTTCAATCCGATCGCTACCTCTTCCGGGCCCGCCAGGGGAACGTGGCAAGTTCGCTTAAACACACTTTTCACGCGGACTACTCCCAGGTCCTTTACACGGGTGCGCCGATCGTGATTGACGGCAATGTAGTGGGCGTTCTGATGCTGGAAACGCCGGTGCCGGAGCCTTCCCTGGGAGTAGGTGCTGCACTCTTTTGGTTGGCGACTTGGGGGCTGGCGGTGGGGGCATTGGGCTTGACGGCCATCC
Organism: Dehalococcoidia bacterium; assembly: GCA_964291565.2. Lineage (GTDB taxonomy): Bacteria > Chloroflexota > Dehalococcoidia > Lucifugimonadales > UBA3495 > Bin22. Next base: position 1,164,202 of record OZ219949.1, on the reverse strand, counting down.
GGCTGGTGGCTCGCCGCTCCTCCGGTACTCTCAAGGCCGTTACCGAAGCCTCCCGGCAACTGGAACAGGGCGACTACGACCACCGGCTTCCAGCCGGCGCCGCCGATGACACTCGCCAGCTGACCGAGGCATTCAACCGCATGGCGGACACAGTCAAGAGTGTGATCGGTCGCCTGTCCTCGGAGCGTGATACGCTTTCCGCGGTGCTGGAGACAATGGCAGACGGCGTGGTAGTCACAGACGCAGGCGGCCGGGTCTCCCTGTTTAATCCCGCCGCCCGGGACTTGCTGGGGATTCGCGCCCAGCAGGTGGAGGGCCTGCGCCTGGTAGAACTGGCTCGGGACAATGAGCTTAATCGGCTGTTGACCCGATGCCAGGAAGAGAAGTCGCGCCAGCAGGCTGAAGTCTCCCTGATCCTGCCCCGCCGGTACCTGAGCGCCATCGCCACGCCCCTGGGCAACAATGGTGGTGTGCTGCTGACCCTGCACGACCTGACCCGTATGCGGCAGGTGGAGACCAGCCAGCGGGAGTTTGTCAGCAACGTTTCCCACGAACTGCGTAACCCCATGGCATCCATCAAGGCCATGGTCGAGACCCTGGAATCCGGCGCGGTGAATGACCCGCAGGTAGCCCTGGACTTTCTGTCCAGGATGCGGGGCGACGTGGACCGGATAAACGGCCTGGTAAACGACCTGCTGGAACTCTCCCGAATGGAGAGCGGCCAGTTCATGATAGACGCAGAGCCCATGGCCCTGGCTCCCCTGGTTCACGCAGTGAAAAAGCAGTTCGTGGAGATAGCGGCGGCCCAGGACGTTGACCTGGTTGATGACCTGGCAGAAGACCTGCCGCCGGTGATGGTAGACGAGGAGAAGATGACACAGGTCTTTGTGAACCTGGTGGAAAACTCCCTCAAGTTTACCCCGCCCGGTGGGGAGATTATTATTCGCGCCGAACCGGAGGAAGAGCGCGTGCAAATTGTGCTGAAGGATACTGGCATCGGCGTTGCCCCCCAGCACCTGCCCCACATTTTCGAGCGGTTTTACAAGGTCAATCGGTCGCGTCGAGACGGCGGCACCGGCCTGGGCCTTTCCATTGTCAAGCAGTTGGTGGAGGCCCACGGCGGCCAAATCACCGTGGAGAGCAAGGAAGGGGAGGGCTGCGCCTTCACCTTCACCGTACCCCGCGCCCCTTGAGCCGCTAATTGCCTTCCGGAAGCCCGTCTCAGCCCCTATCTGCCGCGTCGTGGCTTGCAGCTAGTGGCGCCGCCCCCCAACTTAGCAGCCTGGCAGAAGCCTCACCCGCCGTTCAACGCTCCCGGAATTTCCTCCACGCTGAATACGATGGCATCCACCGCCTTGTGCATAATGTCGGGGGCGTCGCCGTCGTGCCACAATAGTACCGTGCGCTTGCCTGCCCCGATGCCGTAGCCCAGTTCGAGGTGAGCGGAGCGGCCGCAGGGAAGGACACAGACTACGGCGTCACTGGCTTCAAGGGCATCCATGTCATTCTTGAAAATGGAGCGGACCTTGGGCAAGTCTAGGAATTCCAGCAATTCTTCCGAGGACATTTCAGAGGTATTGGAGTCAGTGGTATTTGAGTCGGTACCTCCCTGGCGCCGGAAGTCGTACACATCGTGGCCGGCTTGGCGCAGAGCCTCCACCACCTCCGGATAGACCTCGTTGTGCCAGGAACTGGCCACGTATACCTTCATATAACCGGACCCGTGGTTAGTTTTGCAGGGCGATTATACGAGAAGGAGGTTAATTTGTCTGTGAGAAATGTGAGGGCAGCCACGGAGAGCCTGCCTGTGTAGTGGGAAATTGGGAGCGAGGACGTGACCATCGGCCTTAACGCTACCCGAAGTATTCGGCCAGCGCCAGCACCATGCTTCCCATGTGGGGGTGTTCCGGTTCCACGTCTACCGGGATGCCCGCCTCCTTCAGGCGACGGGTGCAGACCGGTCCCACCGACGCCACCACGGCTCCACCAGCCCTGTCGCCGCTGGCCGCTCGGGTATCAGCGCCCAGAGCTGCCCGGAGGGCGGCCTCCTTTTCGGCCTTGGCGGCGATGGTCAGCAGGTTGCCCACCTGGGGCTGGCTGGTAAAGGCAATGGCGTCTATGGAGCCGGCAGTCAGGCCGTCAACCATTTTGAGCACCGGCGTCTCGTCTTCCGGCAGGCCCCAGGTGTAGAGGGTAACTTCCCGTACTTGGGCGCCCTTTCCCTGCAGATGGGTTACCAGGGGGCGATTGGGCCCGCCGTAGTGCTGGAGGGCCACCACCTTCTCCGACAGGTCCCAGCCTTCCAGAGAGTTGACCAAGTCGGCGGTGGTGTAGGGTTCCGGGGGCATGACGTCGATGTGAATTTTGTGCTGGCGCAGGACGCGGGCAGGCTTGGGGCTGCGGGCGATGACGGTGAGTTGGTCCAACGACTGAATGAACTCCGTCTCTCTACCCATGGCGGCGGCGGTGGAAACCAGGGCCTGGGTGCCGACGCCGGTGAGGAGAGTCACCGCGTCTATCCTGCCGGCACAGGTATCCAGGACCAGTTGCTGCACTTCGGGGCTGTCCTTTAGGTACACCTCCTGCAGCACCGGGGCAGGGTAGGGCACACCGCCATGCCGCTCAATCAGCCCGGCCATCTCCGAAGTCATCCGGGCTTCCACAAAGGCAATGGTCCTGCCGTTCAATGAAGCCAAGGCTTACTCTCCAAAAGAAAATCCACGAAGGCCACAAAGTTACACGAAGAATACGGCATTTATCCTTCGTGTAACCTCGCGCAACTTCGTGGATACTCAGAGTATTATGCTGCTATACGGCGCACTCGCCTTCGCCCCGTTCCAGGACGTAGTTGCTGGTGCGCTCCCAGTCCACGTACAGGTCGCCGCCCACTTCCCCGCTGGTGGCAGACTCCTGGATAGCCGCCGCCACGGCCGTAAGTTCCTCTACGCCTACCCGGTCCAGGAAGGCATTGAAGGCCTCGCCGTCCTGGCGATTGTCCTTGTAGTAAGTGGCAATCTCGCGAACCATGCGCGGCGCCAGCTTGGCCGGCACCTTGACCTTGGGGATGCGGGAACCAATACGAGAGTCCTCAACCCGGTTGTCACCGTAATTGCCGCCCAGGAACATTTCGTAGGCAGGTATCTGGCTGCCGTCGGGGCCCTTAATGGCCGCGCCGTGGAAGCCGATGTTAGCGATGTGGTGCAGGCCGCAGCCGTTGGGGCAGCCGCTCATCTTGATGCGGATCTTCTTGACGCCGTCGTCTTCCATCAGCCCGTTCCAGGTGCCAAGTTCCTCGCGGATGGCCTTGGCCAGGCCCATGGAAGAGGTGATGCCCAACTTGCAACTGTCGGTGCCGGGGCAGGAAACCACGTTGCTGATGGTGTGGGCGCCGGGCTCGTTCAGGTCTATGGCGCCCAGGGCCTCCCAGACATCGTGAAGATAGCCGTCGGGCACCCACCGCAGGGCCAGGTTTTGTTCCTGGGTGGCGTTGGAGCGACCGCCGGTATAGCGGCGCAGAATTTCTGCCAGGCCGCGGAACTGGGCCGGTGACAGGTCGCCCCGAACGGGCTTGACGTAGACGATGTTGTAGCCGGCCTGCTTCTGGGCCACCACGTTGGTCTCCAGCCAGTAGTTGTACTCACCGCTGCCGTTGCCGGAGCCGTTGGTTGAAACGGCGGGCAGTTCCGGGGGATTCTCCCGGTAGATTTCCTCGTCGGCCATGTAGTCGCTGGGGTCGATGGGCCCAATCTGGGCCAGTTCCGCTTCCACCAGGTTCCGGAACTCGTCCAGGCCTATGCGGTCAATCAACACCTTCAGGCGGGCCATCATCCGGTTCTTGCGCAGGGAGTCGGCCTTGTCGAACACGGTCCAGACCGCCAGGGCCAGACGCAGGTAGTCCTCCTCGGGCAAAAACTCGTACAAGGGCTTGGCCAGGCGGGGCATAATGGACGTTCCGCCGCCCACATACACCTTGAAACCCCGCTCTTCCACGCCGTTTTCAACCCTTACCTGGGACACATAGGTCAGGTCCTGGATGGCGGAGGCCACGGTGTCCCTGGCGTCGATCCCGGTAAAGGCGGACTTGAACTTGCGGGGGAATGCCTGGGTAATGGGATGCCGCACCCCGAACCGCACGTAGCCGGTCAGGTAGGGGGTGGGGTCAAATATTTCGTCGGCGTCAACGCCGGCGGTGGGAGAACCCACCACGTTGCGGACGGTGTTTCCGCACGCTTCCCGGCTGGTCAGGCCCACCGTACCCAGAAGGCGCAGTACGTCGGGACACTCCGGCAGAGGAATGTGGTGGAACTGGACGTTTTCGCGGGTGGTAATGTGACCCTTGCCCAGGGGCGCGTACTTCTCGGCGATGTCGCCCAGGACATCCAGGGCGTCGGCGGTAAGAATGCCCCCGGGGATTTTGACCCGGATCATCTGCACGTCGGCCTGGCGCTGGCCGTACACTCCTTGCCGCAGGCGGAAGGGCGTAAATACCAGGTTGTCCTGCTCGCCGGACTGGTACCGGGCCGATTCCGCCTCGAACCGCAGGACTTCGCTCTCCATAAAAGGGACAACGCCCGGAGCGGTCGAGGCCAGTTCAAGGCTCTCCCGGTATATTTCCTCCTGGGTCTGCTCGATCTGAGTGGTCACTTCGGCCTCCTGCGGATTCAACTGTCAAATTAGGATAGCTGTGGGCCCGTATTCCTGATTCCTTGGCTGCTCTCAAGGCAAAAAGATTCGCCCACCAAACGGCGTTGAGCTTGGTGGGCGCAGGTCTGCCTGTTGGACGGAATGACGTACCCGCTCCCTATGAGGGAGGACAGGTACAGAAGCAAACGCGTATGCAGGTATTGTTGACTAACATTGTCAGGAATTTTAATAGCCCCGAAAGGGCTTGTCAACACTTATTGATATTAATTTGCGATTAACATTTTGGTAATTGATGGTGGGGCGAATTAATGATAACTGGGTCCTGCCGTCGTTTCTATCTACCCCACCACCTGGGAAATGCCGAAGTAAACTCCCACCGGGTCCTTCAGAAAGGCGAACTGTATGTTGTCAACCTGGGTGAGGTTAACGATAGTTTCGGCCCCCATTGCTAATGCCTGTTCCAGGCTGGCGGCACAGTCTTCGACACAGAAGTACACTGACCAGTTGGGGGGCACCTCGCCCCACTCGGCCTTGATCTGCATCATACCGCCCACCGGGTTTTCGCCATTAGTGAACTCGTGGTACTGGCCCCCCTGCGGGTCCGGATGGGTGACAACGCGATTCCAGCCGAAGACATTGTCATAGAAAGCAGCAGCGGCCTCGGTATCGTTGGTGTAGAGTTCGTTCCACCCGAGGGCGCCGGGGGAATAGATCAGCTGTGCGCCGATGTGCTCCTTGGGCTGCCACATACCAAAGACGGCGCCCGTGGGGTCGGCAACGAAGGCCATGCGGCCGGCATCGAACACATCATCCGGTCCCATAATCACTGTCCCTCCAGTCTCGGTTACGCGGGCGACCTGGGCATCCACGTCCTCCACCGAAATGTAGCTGCTCCAGTGTGGATAGACACCCTCCATGCCGGGGCCCATACCGTACAGGCCGCAGATGTTCTTTCCATCCTTCTGCATCATGGAGTAGACCATTCCCTCCCCCGCGGGGTTGTCAATGGCAGTCCAGCCCAGGAGGCGAGAGTAAAAGTTCTTGGAGGCTTCGGCATCGGTGGTAGACAGGTCTACCCAGCAGAAATTGCCGGGAGCATGGCTGGTTACTTCGGGCATGTTGCGTATACTTCCTTTATGAGATTGGGAGTGCGGGCAACCCTTCATTCTGGAATGTAGCGCTGGACAGAATCCGCAGGGCTGCCGCCAACCGAGGGATTATACAACACGATGCGGGAAACCGGCTGCCTGCAACGGCGCCGGAAGCCAATGAAGCGACCCTGCCCGCTACCCTTCAAATCCGCTATAATGGCCCCGACCAAGAGACTCCAAACCTGAATATACCCGGAGGGGCCTGAATGATTACGAAATTTGGCAGCCTGTTTGCCGGGCACGTTGACTTTGAAGATATCGGACTGGACGCCACCGCGCTCAACGACCGATGGCTTCCGGACGAGCACCTGGCCACCGTCTTCGACAAGGCCGAGGCCATCGCTGGCGTCATGGACCGGTTGGACTACGAGACTTTCTGGATGGCCGAGCACCATTTCCAGCGGGAAGGGTACGAATGCATTCCCAACCTGCTGCTTTTTGCCGTCCACCTGGCCCACCTGACCAATAGGCTCAAGATTGGGTGCGGCTTCAACATCGCTCCCATGTGGAACCCCCTGCGCATGGCCGAGGACTACGCCACCGCCGACATCCTGACCGACGGCCGGGTGGTGTTCGGCGTGGGGCGCGGCTACCACACCCGCGAAGTGGAAACCTTTGACGCCCCCATTATTGACCAGGATGCCAACCGGGAGCTGTTTGAGGAGCAGGTGGAGGTGATGTTCAAGGCCTTCAACGAACGCTCCTTCTCCCACCACGGCAAGCACTACAACATCCCGCCCGACGTTCCCTACCGGGGCTACGACCTCAAGGAAATTACCTTGGTGCCCCGTCCCAAGTACCTGCCGGTGGAGTGCTACCAGCCCGTGGTCGGCGGCAGCCAGCGGGCCATGGACTTCATGGTGAAACACGGCATCAAGGGTATGATCGGTGGCGGCGCGGCGGCCGGCGGCGCCACCTTGGAAGTGGTACGAAGATGGCGGGAAACCCTGGCCAAGGCCGGTAAGGAGACGGAACTGGGTGGCGACCTCATAATCGGGTTCTCCATTCACCTGGCCGACACCGAGGAAAAGGCTATGAATGAGGCCAGGCTGTTCTTCGAGGAGAACATGAAGATGTTCGCGCCCTTGGGTTTCTTCCACGGCTTGTCGGACGAACAGTTGATAGCCTTGGGCGATCCTTCCCGGGCGCGCCTGGCCGGTCTCCCGACCATCGAGAATGGCGTCCAGGCCGGCTCGTGGCTGTGCGGGCCGCCGGAACTGGTGGCGGAGAAGCTCAACAACATCCAGGAAATGTACCCGGGCCTGACCCAGATTAACGTCGGGTCGGTGGTGGGCACGCCTCAGAAGGTCATCCTGGAACAGCTGGAATGGTTCGGTAAAGAAGTTATGCCCCAGTTCAAGGCCCAGGCCAATGTGGCCGTGCCGGCAGACGACTAGGGGGACTGCCGCTCACGGAGAGCATAATTTAGTGCATCCTTCGACAGGCTCTGGGCGAGTGGATTGGGCAACTCGGTCCGCTCCCGGGAGCCTGTCGAGCTGTGATTGAATAGCAAATGCTGGAACACCTGGGAATTAGATGGGGTTACGTTTTCCTGCGCGGCGCCGTATACCTTTCCGAAGACGACGTTAAGAAGCTAATGACCACAGCGGTGGAGATGTACCTGCAGGATGAAGACCGGCGCACGGTAACCGGGCCGGAGTTTGAGGGTACGGTTAGCACCGACCATAAGTACGAGGTGCTTGGCCACTTCGGCGGGCAGCGCTTCGACGTGGAACTGGACACGATCTACGGCCGCGACAGCGCTTCCTTCCTGGTGGACGAGCAGACCAGGAGTCCCGGGCCCGCCTTCTCCGTGAACTGAAAGAGGGGTGGACATCCAGTCCGCCCCATCCTGTTGTCCCCGACCTTCTTGCTTCGTGTCACCCCGGACCGGTCAGCCTGGCGATGCCCCGCATGGTGGGGCCGCCGTTGCTCATGCGCTTGGCCTGCATGGGCTGCCCCTTGCCGCAGTTGGGGATGGGGTTCACCCGCAGGTCGTTGCCCACGGCGTCAATGGACTCGAAGTAGTTGCGGGTGTCGGCGGTTATGCCGCCGTCGCGGTAGAGGCGTCCTACCTGCCCGCGCTCAATTTCGTACACCTTTACGGCGGTGATTCGAAAGTTCTCCCGCGACTCTGCGATAGACGGGGTGCGGTGGCCAACCACGTAATAGCCCGAGTCCACTTCGGAGATGATGTCCCTGGGATCGCTTTCCCCGGGGGCGAAGACCGTGTTGGTCATGCGGATGAGGGGCGCCAGGTGGGCATCAGTGGCGCGGGCCGAACCGTTGGGGGAAACGCCGAGGATGGCTGCCGTCTGCCGGTTGTTGAGAAACTCTTCCAGCACCCCGTCGCGGATGATGTGGGCCCGACGCCCGGGTGTGCCCTCGTGATCGTAACGGAAGGAACCATAGCCTTCCATCAAGGGGTCGGAGTAGGCGTTGACCAGGGGCGAAGCAATCTGCTTTCCCAGCTGGTTGTCGTGCAGGTTCTTGAGGAACCAGGAGCGACCTGCGTAGGCCGTTTCGTACTTGAGGGCACGGTCCAGTTCCGATGGATGGCCCACCACTTCGTGAACCAGCAGGGTGTTGAAGTGGGGGTCGGTTACTACCGGCACGTCCCGGTCCGGTGGCTTCAAGAGCGGCGCGGCGGCCACGTCGGAAGCGTCCCGACCCAGGTTGCGACAGAAGGTAATGTAATCTGGCAGGTCTATGGGGCCACTGTGGTAACCCTTGGTCAATACCTCCCAACCCCGCTGGTGGCCCGTGAAGTCGTAAAGTTCGTACGGACCGTGCTCGCCGCCACAGATGACGAAGATGAAGCCCTCGGTCTGGGCGAAAGACTGGTCTATGTTGGCCCCTTCAGAACTGATGAACAATTCCCGCAAAAGGAACGTGCTGGTTGAGGCAGCGGTGAAGAGGACGTTCCTTGCCCGGCTCCCGGCGGCGCGGCAGCCATCCACCGCCATGCGCACCGTGTCTTCCAGGGGAACGGTCAGCGGGTCCACTTCGTAAGTGGTGGGAATGGTGTCCTCGGCCACGGGTACACGGGCCAGGAAGGTATCGTCCAGGCTGTGGGCCACGGCGGGAAAGCGCCGCCAGGTCTGGGACTTCTTGCGAGCGTTGGAGCGGGCGCGCTGGTGGGCCTGGCCGATGCCATCCCAGACAACTGATTCAATGTGGCTCAGGTCGGCGGCGCCCAAAACCTGGCCGTAGAAACCGGCGGCGGACATCCGTTCCTGGGCGATGACACGCACACCAAAGTCGAAAGCCACAGCCTCGGAGCTGGACTTTTCCAGGCCGTTTTCCGCCGAGCCGCGCTTTTCTTCCTTTATTTGAACCCGCAGATCGCAGTAACGGAATTTGGGCAGCGAACGAGCCCGTTCGGTTACCAGGGACAGCAGTTTAGGACGTATGAGGTCCAGGTCATCTACGGAAATGGTGTCGGGCATGTTATCGGGCCCTAATGGACAGCCGCTGGACGGTTGCGCTTCCAGAGGCCGGATTCGCGCTCTACCTTGGTGGACGAGGATTAAGTCAGGCGGGCTACCTTGGGTCGAAGGGACAGGTCGATTAGTCTCCCGTATCCGGAGTACCCTCTTGAGAGGGGTTGTGGGTAAGGTGGTCTTTCAACTCGGAAAACTGGCCTGACATATACGCTTGTCCCTGCTCCAAACCGCGAATTCGGACGTCTTGCTCGTCGAATCTCCGGTTCATCTCGGAACGCAAACTTTCGAGCTGGCGGTTCACTTCGGCCCGCAGCTGTTCAAACCCGCGGTCCATCTCGGCCCGCAAACCGTCGACCTGATGATTCATCTCAGATCGCAGCTGTTCAAACCCGCGGTCCATCTCGGCCCGCAATCCGTTGGCCTGATGGTTCATTTCAGAACGCAACTGTTCGAAGCCCCGGTTCATTTGGTCTTCAAGGCGTTCCGTTCGCTGACGGGCCTCTTTGTTCGATTGATTAATCAGGGCCAGAGTCAGTCCGGCAAATGTCAGCAGGATGGTGCCCATTCCCGCGCCGATAGCCAATATTGCTATTAACTCCGCCGACATTAACAATTGTCTCCTGTCTGCGAATCGCTCGCGGCCTCTGACCGGTGCGTAAAGTAATCCTTCAACTCGGAAAACTGGCCTGACATATGCGCTTGACTCTGCTCCAAACCGCGAATTCGGACGTCTTGCCCGTCGAATCTCCGGTTCATTTCTGCCCGCAAGCCTTCGTATTGGCCACCCATTTCGGCCCGTAGCCCACCTGACTAATGGTTTATTTCTAAACGCACTTGCTCAAACCCGCGATCCAGTCGCTCCTCAAGACGGTATATTCTTTGATTCGTCCACCTTTCCTGGTGGTTAAGCAAGGTCATAATCAGTGCCCCAGTGAAATTCCTACACCAATGACAGCGACTATGGTGGCGAGAAATTCGGGGAATCCGGTGGTCATTGTATTCCGCCCTTTGATGTCAGCATGTTGTGGTTATTGGTAGCACGGTATTCCTTACCCCTGCTCAGACTGCCAGGCGCGGGCGACGGCGTGGGATACGGCGGGAACCACTTCCGGATCCAGCGACCAGGGAATGATGTTCTCGGCGGTGGGTTCGGCCACCAGGCCGGCCAGCGCCTCGGCCGCAGCCAGCTTCATGCGGGTGGTGATGCGGGTTGCCCGGGCGTCCAAAGCGCCGCGGAAGACGCCCGGGAAGGCCAGGCTGTTGTTTATCTGGTTGGGAAAGTCGCTGCGACCGGTGCCCACCACTTTGGCGCCGGCCTCGGCGGCTGCGTCGGGCCAGATTTCCGGAGTGGGATTGGCGGCTGCCAGGACTATGGGGTCGGGAGACATGGAACGGACCATATCCTGGGAGACGGTATCACCCACCGAAAGACCGATAAACACGTCCGCCAGGCGCATGGCGTCGGACAAGTCGCCCTCCAGGTTCTGGGCGTTGGTGATTTCCAGCATCTCGGTCTTTATGGGCGTCAGGTCGGTGCGGTTGCGATGGATAATGCCCTGGCTGTCGACGAGGATAATGTTCTTTGCGCCGTAGTCCATCAGCAGCTTGGTGGAAGCTATGCCGCCGGCGCCGGAGCCGGAGAAAACAAACTTGGCATCCGCGATGGACTTGCCCACCACCTGCAGGGCGTTGATGATGGAAGCCAGCACTACTATGGAAGTGCCGTGCTGGTCATCGTGGAACACGGGAATCCCCAGGTCCTGGAGGCTTTCTTCAATCTCAAAGCAGCGGGGCGCGGCTATGTCTTCCAGGTTGATGCCGCCGAAGCAGGGGGCCAGGTTGCGCACCGTCTGGATGATGGAGGCGTTGTCTTGGGTGCCCAGGCAAATGGGAAAGGCGTCCACGTCAGCCAGGCCCTTGAACAGGATGGACTTGCCCTCCATTACCGGCAAGGCCGCCTCCGGACCGATGTTGCCCAGACCCAGCACCGCGGATCCGTCGGTTACTACCGCCACGGTATTGCCCCGATTGGTCAGCGCGTAGCTTTCCGACTTGTCTTTATCTATGGCTAGGCACACCGACGCCACGCCGGGAGTGTAGGCAATGGAAAGCTCCTCCATAGTCTCCACCTTCATTTTGGAGGCGATGCTTATCTTGCCCCGGCTGGCCCGATGGCGGTTAATGGCTTCCACTCCGTAGTCCATCATATCTTTCATCCCACCTGGTAAGTTGTTAAGCAACGCCCGAGGGCGAATTGACCGTACGGCGCGTTGCTTTCCTGTTGAACTGGATTCGCCAATTATAAACCCTAAAGCAAGTTTGTGGGGGAAATGAACCTGCGGCGAAGGGAACGTCTCCCAGAACCGCCGGGCTGCCAGTCCACATTCAAGGCTGGGTAGCGCGCCAGTAGGTGACCTGCACCATTCCGCTGTGGAATGACAGGGTCTCCACTAACTCCAGGTTAATCTGGGGTGTGGGCGGCGGAAAGAGGGGAATGCCTTCACCCAGGATCACCGGCATGACCGTAATTATGATCCGGTCAACCAGGTCGTGCCTGAGAAACTCCTTTACCAGCAAGCCGCCGCCAATGAGCCAAATGTTCTTGTCCGAAGTCGACTTCAAATGGGCGATGAATTGGGGAATGTCTGCGCCGTCTACAAACTCTACGTTGTCGTCGCGCTGCCCGGCCCTGGTGCGGGAAAAGACGTAGCCTGCCGTGCCAGGGTAGGGGTAGTCCACGTCGAAGGTCAAAACCTGCTCGTAAGTTACCCGCCCCATCAGCACTGTGCCAATGCCGGCGTAGAACTCCTCGTAGCCAAAGTCTTCGTCTGCTCCATCTCCCTGGACGGCAACCTCGTCCAGCCAGTCGACGGCGCCGTCGGAACGAGCAATGTAACCATCCAGGCTGGCGGCTATGTAGAGAATCACTTCAGGCAAAGGCGGCGCCTCCTTTCAGCGGCCATTGTTCAGGCCTGCCTGCCGGTGCGGTATTGGACCGCAACCCTGAAGTTCCACCATGCGATAAAGGGAGTAATGACCACTGTCGGCAGGATCCAGGCAATCCACGGAGGATTGGTCTCCACGTTGACCACCAGCACCGCGGTTATGGTCGCTATGGTGCCGGCCAGCATGCCGGTGAGGTGGCGGGATATACGCCGACCGCCTGTGGCCCGTCGCTGGAAGTGGTACAGACCGTCGACCACCCCCAGGGCGACGGCAATCGCCGCGAACACGGTCATAGTGACCCACTGAGGGTCGCCCGAGCCGGCCAGAACTCCTGCGTATACCCCCATGCCCAGGCCGGTGGTAAGCACTATGGCCGTAGCGGCCCAGTCAACGGCGTGAGGATGGCCCCGCCGGTTGCGAGCAAATCGCCACCCCGCGAAGACCAGGTAAAAGCTGAAGAAGGCGATGAGCATCAGGAAGACGCTGGCGCCCAGCAGGGCCAGGGGCACCGCCGTCAGGAACACCAGGGCCATGGCGATGGCGTAGACCCTTCCCGACCCAACATGCCATTTCCGGCCCTTGGGCGTGAAAACGGCGATGGCAGCGGTGAGCAAAGCAACGGAACCCGCGCCTATGTGAATGGTAAGGAGGACGGCGCTTAGCATCGGTTGATTCCTCTCCGAGTCTCGGTGGGCAGCGGGCTGGCCTGGCTGTGGCTAGCCAAACATCCGGGGACGATTGGTAGATTACCGACGTTCCGGGTCGGGACTGGTACGCTGCCGCCGGATTACTACTGTGTCGCAGACAAGGTCGTGGACGCCCCGACGGTCTTCGCGGAACAATACGAACAGAAAGATGAAGCCCAGGGTGAGGTTGGCAGAGAGGGCGGTCAACACGTGGCGGGCCAGGGCCCGGACAAATCCAACGCGGGAACCGTCGGTCCGTACCACGTAAAGGCCGAAGGCGCGCTTCCCTACGGTGGTGGCGAAGTAGGTTATCAGGGCCGTGTCGTAGGCCATGGTTAAGAAAAGGACCAGCACCTGCAGCCGGTCGTACCCTTCCGGCGGGGTCACAATCTGATCAAAGTTCTCCGGTACGGGTTGCCCCAGAATTATCCACAGGAAGACCAGGGGCAACACAATAACCAGCGAGTCGATGATGTATGCCAGCGACCTGAACCAGAAGCTGCCGGGGGCGCCCATTTCAAACGCGGGCAGCCGGTCCCTGTCGCGCCGTTCCTGCCTTCCCGCCAGCATGGGAAAACCGCAGGCGAAACAAAAAGCTGAGTCGGCTTCGTTGGCCTGGTGGCAGCGGGGACAGATGATGTCCTGCGGCGCAGGGGCAACGGAATCAACGGGGGAGTCGGACGGGGCAGTTGGAGTGTCGTGGAACTCTGCAGCCGTCCCCGGGGACGGACTATCGGGCGGCGCTGGCGGTTCGGCCGTTTGGGCCAGGTTACAGCCACAGTTGCCGCAAAACCGGTTGCCCGGGGTAAATGGGTGGCCGCAGGCAGGGCAGTTCATTGCCACTCTCGTTAATCATTCATACACGAATGAACGCTAATGTCCACCAAAATCTTGATAATTCATCATTGGTGAACATTCGTGTCCATTCGTGGGTAGACAGAACCGGACCTACCGGGTTACCGCGCCTTCTGCGGCGGAGGATACCAGCTTGGCATACTTGGCAAGAACCCCGGAGGTGTATTTGGGCGGGATGGGCTGCCAGGCGGCCCGCCGGTCGGCAAGCTCCTCTTCCGTCAGGCGGGCGTTCAACTGCCGACTGGGAATGTCCAGTGTGACAATGTCGCCCTCGCGCAGCAGGCCAATGGGGCCGCCCACCGCCGCCTCGGGAGCAACGTGGCCCACCATGGGGCCGTGGGACGCGCCGGAAAAGCGGCCGTCTGTTACCAGGGCCACCGAATCGCCCAGACCCTGGCCGATGAGGGCGCCGGTTACGGCCAGCATTTCCCGCATGCCCGGCCCTCCCTTGGGGCCCTCGTAGCGGATGATGACAATGTCGCCCTCGTTAATCTCGCCCCGCTGGATGGCTTGGAAGGCGGGTTCCTCCTGCTCGAATACCCGGGCAGGGCCCTCGTATACCTTTTCTTGGTGGCCGGCCACCTTTATGACGGCGCCGTCCGGGGCCAGGTTGCCCCGCAGGATGGCCAGGCCGCCCGTGGGTCCACGGGGGTTGTCTGGCCGGTAGATGACCGGCTGGTCGTCTATGGTGGGCATATCCGCCACGTTCTGGGCCAGGGTCTTGCCGGTGACGGTCATGGCGTCGCCGTGGAGCAGGCCGGCCTCCAGCATCCGCTTGGCCACCAGGGACACGCCGCCGTAACGGTGCAGGTCGGCCATAACGTACCGACCGCCGGGCCGCATATCGGAAATGTAGGGAGTGCTGCGGCTGATGCGGTCGAAGTCGTCCAGGCCCAGGTCAACTCCCGCCTCGTTGGCGATGGCCATCAGGTGCAGCACCGCATTGGTGGAGCCGCCCATGGCCAGCACCACGGTTATGGCGTTTTCGAAGGCCTGGCGGGTCATAATGTCGCGGGGCCGAATATCCTCCTCCAGCAGGCTCAGCAGGGTGGAGCCGGCCTTGCGCGCCTCGTCCACCTTGCGGGGGTCGATAGCCGGGATGGAAGCGTCGCCGGGCAGGGACATACCCATGATTTCGATGGCGGTGGACATGGTGTTGGCGGTGAAGAGACCGGCGCAGGAACCCTCTCCCGGGCAAGCCACGCACTCCAGGGCCGTCAGTTCGTCGCGGGTGATGCTGCCCTTGGCGTAGGCCCCCACCGCCTCGAACACGTCCTGGATATTCACGTCGTTGCCCTGGTACTGGCCCGGCATAATGGTGCCGCCGTAGATGAAGATGGACGGCACGTTCAGGCGGGCGATGGCCATCATGCAGCCGGGCATGTTCTTGTCGCAGCCCGCAATGGTAACCAGCCCGTCCATGCGCTCCCCAAAGGTTACCACCTCGATGGAATCGGCAATGACTTCCCGGCTGACCAGGGAAGCCTTCATGCCCTCGGTGCCCATGGAAATGCCGTCGCTGACGGTGATGGTGCCGAACTCAAAGGGGGTGCCGTCGGCCTGCCGAATCCCCTCCTTGGCGGCCTGGGCGAAGCGGGAAAGATGGACGTTGCAGGGGGTAACGTCGCTGGCCAGGTTGGCGATGGCGACAAAGGGCTTGTCCAGGTCTTCCTGGGTCAGGCCCATGGCCAGGAGCATGGCCCGCGCGGGGGCACGTTCCGGTCCCTGGGTAACGTCATTGCTGCGGTGTTTCATCCGGGCGACGGTAGCGGCGTCGCGGGTTGTCGTTTGCGTGGCGTCGGTAACGGTAGTCACGGGGGGCCTCCTCCCTCTGAGTTCACCCTTAGGTAAGCAGAGCCATTATAGTCTGCTGGTAGTTGCAGGGACAAGGCAGATGCGTCAATTGTCTGCGCCAGGCAACTGGTTAGTATTGGCAGCATGAGCAACGATGGTCAGCCTGTAAAGGGGCTGGCGATGATTATTTGTACCTGATTGGTATTGGGGAGACAGAGTGGGGAAGGAGCGCCTGAGGTACTGCACCCTGTCGGGCCAATCAAGACCGCAGGATCTACTACTGACTAACTGCCAGACGCGCTTTCCTGCAATGGGTCTTCCTGGGCAGCGCCCCCTTCCTGAGGGTCCGAATTATCTACACCTGGAACAAACGCCCCCTCGTCCACCCCCGGCGCCTCATTCCACTGCTTCACCAGGTAAATGACCACGTCCTTGGCGAGGGCTACCAGGGGCGGGCCGAGGATTACGCCCCACAGGCCGAAGTACTGGCTGCCGATGGTGATGACCAGGATGACGGCGATGGGGTGCATGTTCAGGGTATCGGCCTGGATGCGGGGTACCAAGAGGGTGTTTTCCAGCAGCTGGACTATCAGGTAAAGGAGAATTACCCACAGGACCTTGTCGGGCTCGGTAGCCAGGGTAACCAGCACGCCCACGGCGCCGCCGATCCAGGGACCGATGATGGGCACCAACTCTGTCAGACCGGCCACTATGCCCAGCACGACCGCAAAGGGGACGCCCATAATCAGCAGTCCAACCGCCACTATTGTGCCGACAATTACGCCCAGCGTAAGCTGGCCCCGGATGTAACCACCCAGGGTGCGGTCGGCTATGTCGATGATATCCCGCAGGTAAGGACGGATGGCTGTCGGGAAGGGTGTGTGAAGGAACTCGCGAATGGGGCTGGAGTCCTTCATCAGGTAGAAGATCAGGACCGGCGCGACGGCCAGTCCCAGGATGAATGAAAAAGAGCCCACAACCACGCCCAGTGTTTGCTTCGCCACATTCCACGCTGCGGTTCCGACTATGGCTCCGGCTCCTGCCAAGGCTTCCTCAATCTGGTTTCTCACATCCGCAGGGACCACGTCGGCGTATTGCGCGACCCACCCTTCGATGGTTATGCGGGCGTTGTTCAAGAAAGTGGGGAAGTCCTCGATAAACCCCTGACCCTGCTCGATGGTGGGGGGCACGACGGCGATTATCAGGCCAGCGAATACACCTAGCCCGACCAGGAAAATTATGCCTACGGATATACCCCTTGCCAGGCCGGGACGATTGCGTCGCCAGGGCATGCCCCGCTCCATCAGCTTGGCCACCGGAAGCAGGACATAAGCGATTACCGCGCTGATGCCCAGGGTCAGGAGTACACTGCCGAGCAGGTAAAGGACGGCCAGCGTCGCAACAACAACGGCGGCAGTCCCCAGCAGCAGAAATCGTTTGCGCCTAAGGGAGGACTCCATTCGCACCTCGGGCCGGGCTGTTCGCCCACCGGGACTTGAGGGCCACCCGTCGGGCTCGGTTGCCTCGGATAGCCATGCAACATTATGTTTGTCCAAGCGTGTTGCGTCAATCGGATATCGATGGTCCAGCACAGTCCGGGACGTGCTCGCCGCGACCTGCGGGGGTTGCGTCAGTCTGGCATTTCTTGTAATCTTGGGACTGCCCCAAGGCAGGGGCCAAACTAGGAAACGAGGAAGAGCAATAATGTTTAACCCGCTCCAATGGTTGAAGGTTCAAGAGGCTGAAGCCCATTGCGACATCCCCTGCGGAATATATGATCCTGTATCTGCCAAGATAGCCGCCCAGACCGTGCAGAAGATGGTGCTGCGGATGCAGGCCCTGGAGGAGGGCGACGACCACGTGGCCTACGCCAACACTATGGCCCGCTATGTCTCCACCAAGGAAGAGCACGCCGAGTTGTGCAAGAAGGAACTGCGGATACTTTGGGCCGACTATGCCTGGCCCAACATGCCCGAAGGATTCGACCTGCACGGTTCCTTCAACGCCGCTCTCAAGCTGGCCGGCCGCTGCCGTCAGACCGTTGACATGGCCGCCTGCGAGGAACTGGTAGCCGCTGTGGACAGCATTGCCGCCGCCTTCTGGGCCACCAAGGGCGTGGAATACAGCGACCCTAACGCCGCCGCAAGGTACGGAACCTAGAAGTTTCGAAATAACCGGGCTCCTACAGCAGGGGCGGGTTTCAAACCCGCCCCTGCGTGCATTTTCGAATATGGCAGGGCAGGCCGATCGGCCTGCCCTGACTTTGTCCCTACTGAAAGCCCGGCGCTACAAGCTGGGCAGCCTGTTCCTACCCCAAGCCTCCCGCTGCCTCTTCCGCAATCGCTACAGTGCGGTCAAGGTCCTCCTCGGTGTGGGCCAGGGAGACGAAACCTGCCTCGAACTGGGAAGGCGCCAGGTACACGCCCCGTTCCAGCATGGAGTGGAAATAGCGCCCGTAGAGTTCGGTATTTGACTGTTCGACCTGGGCCAGGCTGTCCACCGGCCCGGAATTCATGAAACCGGTCATCATGGAGCCGACACGGTTGAGGGTAGCGGGAACCTCGGCCCGCGCAAAGGCCCGGGTGATGCCGTCGGCCAGGCGGGTAGCCATCGACTCCAGCCTCTCGTAAGTCCCATCCCTCTGCAGCTCGGTCAGGGTGGTCAGCCCGGCGGTTACCGCCAGCGGATTGCCGGACAGGGTACCGGCCTGGTACATGGGGCCCAGGGGAGCAACCATCTCCATGATTTCCTGGCGGCCACCGTAGGCGCCCACGGGCAGGCCACCGCCGATAATCTTGCCCAGGCAGGTGATGTCGGGAGTTACGCCGAACAACGTCTGCGCCCCCCCGTAGGCAATGCGGAAGCCGGTAATCACCTCGTCGAAGATGAGCATGGCCCCATTGTCGGAGGTCACCTGCCGGAGGGCCTGCAGAAAGCCTTCTGCGGGGGGCACCACGCCCATGTTACCCGCTACCGGTTCGACGATGACTCCGGCGATGGCATCGGGCCAGACCTCGAAGAAAGCTTCCACCGATGCGATGTCGTTGTAGTCGGCCACCAGGGTTTCGGCGGCGTAGGCATCGGGGACGCCGGCGCTGGTTGGGATACCGTGGGTCATGGCGCCGGAACCGGCCCTGACCAGCAGGCCGTCGGCGTGGCCGTGGTAGCAGCCGGAGAACTTGATGACCTTGCTGCGTCCGGTATACGCTCGGGCCAGACGGATGGCGCTCATGCAGGCCTCGGTGCCGGAACTTACCAGGCGTACGCTGTCTACCGAGGGCAGGGCTTCACAGATGATGCGAGCCAGTTCCACCTCCATCTCCACCGGAGCGCCAAAGCTGGTGCCCCCCTCGGCGGCCCGATGCAGGGCTTCCACCACGGCGGGGTGGGCATGGCCCAGTACCAGCGGCCCCCAGGAACCCAAAAAGTCAATGTACTCGTTGCCGTCCACGTCCCAGACGTGGGAACCCTGCCCGCGGGCGATGAAAGGCGGCGTTCCGGCCACGGCCCGGAAGGACCTGACGGGACTGTTGACGCCTCCGGGGATGTACTGCTGGGCCTGCTCGAATAGCTGCTGGGACCTGGACTGGTTCATGTGGGCCTCTTTGGTCGAAGAATCTCAGTGGCTGGCTAAGTGTTAACCATATCTGCGTCCCCGTCAATACGGCCGTCTATGGGAAAGGGAAGAGCTTCCAGGTCCGGACAATTCAGAATCCGTTCGATACAGGCATTGCTGCCGCTCACAAAGGTGTCGTATGAATCAATCTCTGTAGCGACGCACCAGCTTCGGTCTTCCGGCCACCAGAGGTTTGGCGACAGTCCCCACGGCGGGTACCGGCTTAGCGAGGGCACGATGTCCAGGGAGCCAAAGTAGATAAGATATTCACGGTGCTGGCCGACCAGGCGCGGTACTCCTGCAAGGGGATCAGGGGAGGGTCGAAGTTTGCCCCACAGGTAATGCGCCAAATCTTCGATGCTCGACAACAGGCCAGGTTCATGGCCAAAGTACCTGACCGTCCCGCCAGGAAAGTAACCATTGCCTTCCCAGTAACCCAGGTAGCAGCTTTCCGGCGTTGTGGTGAATTCGCGCAACAATGCGGTCAACGCCGTACTCTCAGCGACCGGCAGGCTGCCCATTTCCGGGCACTCTCCCCAATCAACCCGGTACGGAAAGGGGACCCTGGCAACATTGCCTGGCTGCATCAGCGGATGCGCGACGGTCCCGTTCCACTGGGCTACCGTTGACCAGCGGACGGGTTGAGATTCGTCCCTGTTACGGTCTTCATCGTCACCCCGGTAAAAGGGGTGGAAAATGCGGGTGTAGGCTGGAAAAGTATCGGGAAGGAACGACCTCAGGGTCACTCCCTCCCTTCCCCATGGTTGCAGTCTGTTTTCGATCCACTGACCAGCAGTTTGATCTTTCGCGGCTACCAAACCCTCGGGCAGGCGGAAACCCCGGTTGCGCTTGAATATAGAGGGATCAAAGCCAAACCGGAGCAACTGCTACTCCTCTCCCCTCAACCAGCGGGCTACCTCCTTGGCATGGTAGCTGATAATTATGTCGGCGCCGGCGCGGCGGATGGCGGTCAGCAGTTCCAGGGTTACCGGTTTTTCGTCAATCCAGCCCTGTTTGGCGGCGCCCTTGACCATGGAGAACTCGCCGCTGACGTTATAGGCGGCCATGGGGTGGTCGAAGCGGTCCGTGGCCTCCTTGATTACGTCCAGATACGCGAGGGCCGGCTTGACCATGACTATGTCGGCGCCCTCGGCTATGTCGCTTTCAATTTCCCGCATTGCCATGCGGCGGTTGGCCGGGTCCATCTGGTAGCTGCGACGGTCGCCAAACTGGGGAGTGGAATCCGCCGCCACACGAAAAGGCCCGTAAAAGGCCGAGGCGTATTTGGCAGCGTACCCCATGACCGGGACGGTTTCCTCGCCGTTTGCATCCAGAGTCTCGCGGATGGCGCGTACCTGGCCGTCCATCATAGCCGAGGGGGCCACCATGTCGGCGCCGGCCTGCACTTGGGCCAGGGCGGTGCGGGCCAGCAGTTCCAGGGTCTGGTCGTTGTCGATGCGCTGCCCGTCAATAACTCCGCAGTGGCCGTGGTCGGTGTATTCGCACAGGCAGACGTCGCCCACTACCATCAGGCTGGGCGCGGCTTTCTTGATGACGCGAATGGCATCCTGGATTATCCCCTCCGGGTCGTAGGCGCCGCTGCCAACGGGGTCCTTCTCCTCGGGAAGGCCGAAGAGAAGCACCGCTGGAATACCCAGTCCCGCCACGTCAGCGACCTCTTCCTCCAGCATGTCCAGGGAAAGCTGGTAATTGCCCGGCATGGGTTCAATGGGCTGCTTGACGCCCTGACCGTGGGTTACGAAGAGGGGATAGATGAAGTTGGAGGCGTTGAGGCGGGTCTCCCTTACCAGGTTGCGCACCGGTTCCAACTCCCGCACCCGCCGCAGCCGCATATCTGGGAAACTGGTCATGGCTTTCTCTCCATTTTAGTCCAAGAATAGGGCCGAACTTCCACAAATGGTGGTGAGGAAGGATAAATCGTGGGGATTATTGGACCAGGCTGCCTTTACTGGTAGTGGCTGACCAATGCCTCCACCAAACCTTCCACCGTGTGTTCGGCAGCTTCCAGGTCCACCCGCAAGCCCAACTCCCTGGCAGTGCCGGCGGTGACCGGGCCGATGCAGGCAATCAGGGAAGGTTCCAGGGCCGACTTGTCTCCGCCTAGAATTTCGAGCAGGTTGCGGACAGTGGAGGAACTGGTGAAGGTTATGGCGTCCACGCCCTGGGAAAGCAGTTTGCGGGCGTCCTGGGCGGCGTTGGTGGGGGTGACGGTGCGATAGGCGGTTACCCGCTCCACCTTGGCGCCCAGGTCAGAGAGACCCTTGGCTGTAACGTCCCTTCCTATGTCCGCCCCGGGCAGCAGGACGGGAACGCCTGCCCATTCCCTGTCGGACAGTTCCTTAATCACTGCTTCGGAGACTGAAGTAGTCGGGATAAAGTCGGGTTTGATTCCCCGTTGGATCAGAGCAGCCGCCGTTGCCGGGCCAATGGCTCCCACCGTGGAGTCGGCAAAGACCCGGGAGTCCTGGTTGTAAGCGTCCATGCGACCGAAGACGGCATCAACGGCGTTGGCGCTGGCGAAAATAGTCCAGAACTTGCTGATGGTGCCAAAGGGTGTTTCCAGGGGGAGTAGACCGTATTGGGCGAGGGCCGCGTCCAGTTCGGTGCAGTCTTCCAGGGGCACGATTTCTATGGATGGCAACTCCAGCGGTTCCGCCCCCTGCTCCTCCAGCAACGTCCGCAGTCGGGAGGCCTGGGTACGGGAACGGGTGATGAGGACTCTCTTGCCAAAGAGGGGCTGTCGGTCGAACCAGCGAATTTCCTTTCGGAGACCGGCCACCAGCCCGATTACCGCGACCACGGGGGGAGTCAAGCCGGCTTCCTTCGCTTTGGCCACCACGTCGCCCAGAACGCCGTCCACCGTTTGCTGCTTCTTCCAGGTGCCCCACTGGACCAGGGCCACCGGCGTGTCCGGGGCCATTCCCTCCCGCTGCAGGGTTTCCAGGATGGACTGCAGGGAGGCCCAGCCCATCAGCACCACTAGGGTGCCGCCGGTGCGGGCCAGCACGTCCCAGGGGATGGACGATTCGGGCTTGGTGGGGTCTTCGCTACCGCTGACCACCGTGAAGCAGGTGGCAACGCGGCGCTGGGTAACGGGAATTCCGGCGTAGGCGGCGGCGGCAATGGCGGAGGTGATACCTGGAATAACTTCGAAGGCGATGGAGTTGCGGGCCAGAACCTGGGCTTCCTCGCCGCCCCGTCCGAAGACGAAGGGGTCACCGCCCTTGAGGCGCACCACCGACTTGCCCTTTCCGGCTTCCACGACCAGCAGGTCGTTGATTTCGTCCTGGGTAAGGGCCTGGCGTCCCCGCTCCTTGCCCACGAATACCAGCTCGACACCTGGCGGGGCGCATTGGAGGAGGGCAGGGTCCATCAGGCGGTCGTACACCACCACATCGGCCTGCTGCAAACAGCGCAGCCCCTTGACGGTTATGAGGCCAGGGTCGCCGGGTCCGGCGCCCACCAGAGAGACTTTGCCGGGCAATTCGTTCACCTACTTGTAAACCACGTCTTCCATCGTATCTGTTGCAATGACGCGGCCGCATTGGCAGATTTCCACTTCCACACCTGCCGGAAAGATGCGCTTTGGATCTGTTTCCCACACTCTCTTACCGTCCCGCACAATCATCACCTGGCCCTCGTCCTCCAAGGCCTCGCGGCGAGCCTTTATTGCAGCGCGGCGTATAGCGGCCATGGCTCGTGAAGATGTTGCAGACATTTCCTTCTGTACTGGTTCACCGACATTCGTCATTCGTTTCCACCTTCATCCAGAAGAATCTGTTCCCCATCCGTATTATCTATCAGTGACCAATGATCCACCAGCGGCTTATACACCTCGTGAAAGTTCTGCAAGCCTCCGTGGAACCGGCGCCTTATCACGTCTGCTTGGATATGGTGGCCGCCCTGCCTGACCCGCCGGGCTACCCTGTCTATTGCCGTTTCGGGCGAATCCAGGCTCAAGAAAAACAACTCCACCCGGTAGCCCAAGCTACGCCACTTGGGAATGGCGCGGGCAAAACCCCGTCCGCTCATAGTAATTTCAAATGCGAAGCTTTCGCCCCGCTCCACCAGTTCCTCGATTTGCCGGAGCAACAATCGTCCGGCGTGGAAGGCCTCCGCTTCGGGGTTGGCTGGATTGAGGGCCGCCGCAATAGTGTCAGCATTAACAAAAGGCAACCCTGCCTGATCGCCGGTCAGAATCTCCAGGGAGAATGTCGTTTTCCCCGCCCCGTTGGGCCCCGCGATTATGATAATCCTCTTATTAGATTCTACCATTTGAGGCCGGTGGGGCTATGGGTTAGCTGAACTTTCCAGCAACTTTCCCCCGCCCCGTTCCACTATGGCCAGGTGGGCGTCGGCGGCCAGCTGGTGGGGGGAACGGGTAAGACCCCGCACCTTGGCCTGGAAGGTCTGCTGGCCGTTGGGGGAACCCAGGTAAACGGTCAGGTTCATCAGGTCGTTGTCAGACTGGGCATAGGCGCCCACCGGAACCTGGCAGCCGCCACCCAGGCGTTCCAGGAAGGCCCGCTCGGCGGTGGCGGCGTAACGGGTGGCCGCGTGGTCAACTGCCCGCAGGATGCCGGCCATTCGGTCGTCGTCGGCCCGGGTCTCCACCGCCAGGATGCCCTGGCCCGGGGGAGGCACAAATGTCTGGGGAGACAGGTATTCGGTAACTCGGTCGGTCAGGCCCAGCCGCAGCAGGCCGGCGGCGGCCAGTATCGCGCCGTCGCACTCCTCACCCTCGGATTTGCGGAGGCGGGTTTCCACGTTGCCGCGAATGGGGACGACGATCAGGTCGGGTCGGCTGCTCAGTAGTTGCGACTGGCGGCGAGGACTGCTGGTTCCGATTAATGCTCCTTGCGGTAAGTCTTCCAGGCGGCAGCCGAAGCGGTTCACCAGCACGTCCCGGGGGTCCTCCCGGGGCAACATCGCGGCCAGCGCCAGGCCCTCAGGCAATAGAGTGGGCATGTCCTTGAGACTGTGGACTGCCATATCCAGGCGGCCGTCAAAAAGCTGCTGTTCGATCTCCTTGACGAATACGCCGAGGCCCATTCCGGCCAGGGGAGCGGCCTGGTTGGCGTCGCCGTGGGTGGTGACCGTGACTACCTGGAAATCCAGGTCAGGGTAGAGGGGTCGCAGGCGTTCCAGGACCAGGTCGGTCTGCAGGCGGGCAAGGGCGCTGGCCCGGGTCCCCACCCGTACTATGCCCGGGCCGCGCTCTCCCGGCTGAGTCCCGGCGGAAACACTTGGAGTAGGGGAGAATTCAACGCCGTCTTCGTTAGCGGCGGCCATGGCGTTCACCGGTCCCGTCCATTTTGAACATCTCCCGGATAACTTCCTGGCGGGCGGGATCGTTGCCTTCCTTGAGGTACATGGTAGGGTGGTGCATCAATTTCTTGACCAGGGCAGCGGTCATGGCGTCCAGGTGAGCCGCCAGGTCTTCCAGGTCCGGATCTTCGTTTGCTTGCAGGTTCGCCGCCTGCCGGTAGCGCAGGCGGGAAAGGGTCTTTTCCACTTCGGCCCGGCGGACTTCCTCAGCATATTCTCGAATGGTGGCGACGGCGGATATGGCGTCGAGGGACTGCCACCATTCCATGAATGTAGCAGCTTCCTGCGCCGCCAGGTCTTCGGCGTGCGCTATTTCAGGTTCCATACCCACACTGGCAGCGTCGGATGTCCGGCTCAGGCCGTCGATGTCGTACAGGCTGACACCGTCCAGAGGAGCGATTTCCGGGTCTATGTCCCGGGGCACTGCGATATCCACCATTAGCAGGGGGCGGTCGACCCTTTGTTCCATTATTTCCTGGAGGGCGCTGCGGCGCAGCAGGTAGTCCGGGGAAGAGGTGGTACTGATAACCACATCGGCTTCGCTAACCGTCTCGTGCAGCTGCTCAAAAGGAGCTGCTTCCCCTCCCAGTTCCTCGGACAGAGCCCGAGCCCGCTCGTAAGTACGGTTGGTAACGACCAGGTTGGCGGCGCCGGCGGCGGCCAGGGCCCGTCCGGCAAGCTGGCCTGCGTTTCCAGCGCCAATGAGCAGCACCCGCTTCTGCGACAGGTTGCCCAATAACCGGTGGATGAGACGCACGCCCACATGGCTGACTGAGCGGCGGCGATAATCGCTCAGGTTTGAGCCCAGATTGGAGTAATGGTGAACGTTCCGGCCCACGCGCAGAGCCTGGTGGAACAGGCGGGAAAGGGGTCCCTTGACATAACTGGCCTCCGACCCCGGTCTGCTGGCGGCGCTGAAAGCGGCTCTTACCTGGCTCAGGATTTCCCACTCGCCCACCACCATGGAGTCCAGGCCGCTGGCGACGCGAAAAAGGTGCCTGACGCAATCGCCATCCTGGTGGTGGTACAGGTAGGGAATCAGGTCGGTCTGGTGTACGCCGGAATAGGCTGACAGAAATTCTCGCAGACGGGATACAGGCTCCGGGTCGCCGGCGGCGTCCTCGGTCAGGGCGTAAATTTCCAGGCGGTTGCAGGTGGACAGGATGACACCCGGGGCTACCTGGCTGGCCAGAGATTCCAGGGCGGACGGGAGACTCCCCTCATCGACGGTAAGTCTCTCGCGAACTTCTACGGGGGCGGTCCGGTGGTTAACCCCCAGGACAAGAAGGCTCACCGCACGGCCTCCGTTGTCCGGATCGAGCTCTCCCGGGAAGCCTGCCTGGCCTGACAGCTTCGAGGCTGGCACTTGGCCAGGTTGTCGCACATTCCGGGCATTTCTGAATCTTGCAGTTGGGCCAGCAGGAGGTCCAGGGCCTCAGCGCTGCGGCCTTCCTGTACCATTTCCAGCAGGCTGCGGGTGATGCAGCATTGCCACCGTTCGGGGTCGATTACCACGCGCTTTTCCTTTACGATGCGGCGGGCCTGGGCTAGGACATCGGCCAGGTCGGCCCATTCCAGGGCCTCGGCATGGGCCAGTGTCTCGCGCAGCTTGCGGGCCAGGGCCGGACTGGCGCCGCCGGTGGAGATGGCCAGGGTTACCGGTTCCCGCTTGACCACGGAGGGAGCGATGAAGCTGCACAGGTCCGGGTCGTCAACCACGTTGAGGAGGACTCCCAGCCGTTCCGCCTCCTCGTAGATTTCCCGGTTGACGTGCCAGACGTTGGTGGCGGCGACGCCGATGAAGGCGCCTTCCAGGTCGCCCGGCTTGTAGGTACGCTCCAGCCAGGTAACGTCGCCCCGCTGGGCGGCCTGCCTGATGCTTGGCGTGGCGTCGGGACTGATGACGGTTATCTGGCAGCCGGCCTGCAGCAGGCCACCGATCTTACCCTGGGCAATGGTTCCGCCGCCGATGATGACACAGCGCTTTCCGGCCAGGTTCAGGAATACGGGGTAGTAGTCGGGCATTGGTCTCCTCTTTTGTCTCCTTCATCCACGAAGGGAGACGAAGGGTCACGAAGGGAAGGATACTCATGAGACCTTCGTGATTCTTCGCGGTCCTTCACGGCAAGTAATTTCTGTCTAGTCCTGTACGGCCTCTTCCAGTTCCAGTTCAGGCTCGCTCTCCCAGAACTCCTCGTAGTCCTCTACAAAATAGCGGACACGGGTCTTCTTGTATTCCCGGGTGCTGTAGAGGAGCAGGTTGTCGGTTATCTGGGTGGCTTCGCTGATTTCGCTGGCGATCTGTTCGCACTCCTCGGGAGTGGTAGCGTGAATCATGGAGAAGTGGGAATAGGGCCAGTCGGGGAAGGTTGGGCGTTCGTAGCAGTGGGTTACGGCCGAGTGCTGGGCCATGGTCATGCCCACCTCCTCGGCCCGTTCCGGCGGCACCTGCCACACGACCATGGCGTTGGAGCGGAAGCCGGAGCGGCGGTGGTGCAATACCGCGCTGAAGCGGCGCATAATCTTCCGTTCCTGGTACTCGTCGGCCAGGGCAAACAGTCCGGCCGTATCCATGCCCAGCCTTTCGGCCATGACGTCGAAGGGACGGGGAACCAGGGGCAGGTCCTCCTGAAGTTCCCGAATCACTGACTTGTCAAACTCGGAGACGGGCTGGGCCTGGTTCCAGTCCGGGGAGGGGGTGCGCTCGCCCCCTGCCTTGTTATTGTAGTCCGGGCTGTAATTGTGGGCTGCGCTGCGCTGTTGGACCATGTCGAAGTTGACGCCGATCTTGAAGAATCGGAGGGTGGGCATCACCCGGAAATTAAGGGCTCCCGTCTCGGCGGCCATCCACTCCACCGTGGCCTGCAGGTCGCCGTCGGGCGGGACCGCCAGAGTGAACCACAGGTTGTAGTAGGAACCCTCCCGGGCGTAGTTGTGGCTGACGCCGGGGTGGCGATTGATGAACAGGGCGCCGGCGTTTAACTGGTCCGGTTCGTAGGCAAAGGCCACCAGGGTGGTCTTGTAGCCCAGGCGGCGGGTATCGAAAATGGCGCTGATCTGGCGCACCACGTTCTGCCGCTTCAATTCATCCAGGCGGGAAATTATTTCTTCCTCGCCGATTTCCAGTTCCTCGCCCAGTTCCTGATAGGGCCGTTCCACCATGGGAAATTTGCTCTGGATGAGGTTTAGCAGCTTGCGGTCGGTCAAGTCCATACTTTCTAGTCAACCTCCGATGGTCTGGCCGGCGGGATCTTCTACTGTCAACCGGCCCGGCGCGGAAATTTCCATGCGTTTCTGATACGACTCTACCACGCCCACCAGCACCTGGTCCGCCAGCTCCAGGGTGGGGCCCCAGGTGTCGTTTCCGGTAGAATCCAGCACCAGGGTTCGGAAGAAGATAAAGGCCTCCACCGTGTCTTTGAGGGGAACACTTCGCTCCGACATCTCCGCCCCGTACTCGTGGCCTAGCATCAGGGCTTCGGCCAGCACTTGCTGGCGGCGGCCCGAACCTCGCCGGCGGGGAAGGCCCTGTACCAGCAGGGATAGCAGGCGGCGGCCAAAAAGGCGCATCCGGTCCCTGCCTTCCTCTTCCACGCTCTGGTACCAGGACTGCCGGGCCACCTCTTCGTGGCTGAGACGGCGGCGGATTCGGCGGAGGGCGGCGTCCTCCAGCTTGTCGGTCGTTTCTGTTGAATGAGCTTCCGGCCGATGCTGGGTCAGGGCCACCAGGTCCTCCCGCGCGAAACGGCGATGCCCGCCGGGGGTGCGGTAGACCCGCAGGTGGCCAGCGTCTGCCCAGTGGCGCAAAGTAACTTGGCTAACCTGCAACAGGTCGCAAGCCTCCCTGAGGGAGAGCCACTGGGTACGGTCAGCCAGTTGAAGGTTTGCCATAAAATTCTATAAAAAACTATAAAAGTCTGGGCCAGTAGCCGACGATTTGGCGGTACGGATGGTAGCACAGCAGGGTCTGATGGTCAATGAGGTTACCTTCGGATCGCTAGGTATCTGCTGCGATGATTCACCAGTTCTTTATGAATTCCCGGAGTCTTGCCAATCCGTGTTCCGAATTCTGTAGTTGCATTAATCCGTATATGATAACATCAATTTCGCTCTGTCGTGCGGCAAATTTAAGGGGAAACCGTTCTCATCCAGGACAGAATCAATAAGTGCCAAACATTGAATGTACCTAGAGAAAATGATGCAATCGTCACCCGCGGCCTGGTGCGGCAGTTCGGCGCAGTAAGGGCCGTGGACGGTGTTGACCTGGCAGTCCGTCGGGGCGAAATCTACGGCTTCCTGGGCCCCAACGGAGCGGGCAAAACCACCGTCATCCGGATGTTGATTACCCTCCTGGCCCCGACGGCTGGCGCCATCAGCGTGGCCGGGTATGACGCGGTAACCCAGCCCGACCAGGTGCGGCTGCGCATCGGCGCCGCCTTACAGGAAGCGGCTCTGGACGACAAGCAGACGGGAAGGGAACTGTTGACCCTTCAGGGACGGCTGTACGGCCTGAAGGGGCGGGAAATTGCCGCGCGTATGGCCGACCTGACCGACCTCATTGACATCGGCGACGCCATGGGTCGGCTCATCAGCACCTACTCCGGCGGCATGAAGCGGCGGCTGGACCTGGCCGCCGCCCTGATACACCAGCCCGAAGTGCTATTCCTGGACGAACCCACCACCGGCCTGGACCCCATTAGCCGAAATCGCATCTTTGAAGAGGTGGGAAAGATTAATTCCCAGTTAGGAGTAACCATTTTCCTGACGACCCAATACCTTGAAGAAGCCGACGCCCTGGCCCATCGGGTGGGCATCATTGATCGGGGCCGTCTCGCCGCCCAGGGAACCCCCGAGGAGCTGAAGCATTCCCGGGGTTCCGACCTGATCATCGTCAAGTTGGAAGGCCCGATTTCCCAGGAGATGACGGAATCCCTAGCGTCACTGGACTCGGTGGATGGGGTGGACGCCCACGACCTGGAACTGACGGTAAGCACCGGCAACGGGGCAGCGCTGGTCAGCACGGTGGCCCTGAAACTCAACGAACTTGGCGTGGCGGTTCGAGAGTTGACGCTGCGTACCCCGACGCTGGACGACGTATTCCTGCAGGTAACCGGCTCCAGGCTGCAGCGAGAGGAATCGGGGCAACTTGAAGGTGAGACTGGTGGGAATAACGATTGACCGCCGCCTGTTAGGCGGACGGGCGGAGGCCAGGACAGATTTATGGCCGTAATATCAAGCGCAGGCGAGATAACCGTGCAGGCCCGCAAGGCAGGTTTTTTCCGGGACATAATAGCCGTGGCCGGGCGGGCGGTCCGGGCCATGTTACGGGACCTGGAAACGGTGATTCCCGCCCTGTTTATCCCGGTCTTCATGTTCGCGGTAACCGTGGGGGCCCTGCAGGACTTCGCGGAGAACATTCCCGGCCTGGACTACCGCGCCTTCCAGTTGCCGGTGGCCGTGCTCTTTGCCGTAACCGGCGTTTCCCGGGCCATTACCGTGGTAACCGACATCCAGTCGGGCTACTTTGACCGGCTGGTAATTACTCCGGTAAACCGGGTGGCTCTGCTGCTGGGACTGTTGATGGCCGATTTTGTTCTCATCCTGGCCCTCACCATCCCCGTAATCATCATGGGCTTCATTGTGGGGGTCAACTTCGAGACCGGGGCGTTGGGCATACTGGCGTTCATGCTGCTGGCCGGCCTGTGGGGTCTGATCTTCAACGGCTTCCCCTATGCCATTGCCTTCAAGACGGGAAACGTGGCCGCGGTGAACCTGTCCTTCCTGCTCTTCTTCCCCTTCCTGTTCATGACCACCCTGTTCATACCCCAGGAGCAGATGACGCCGTGGCTGTCCACCACCGCAGACTTCAATCCGGTAACGTACATCCTGGCTGCCGAGCGCTCGCTGATAACCGAGGGGTGGCAGTGGGGTACCATCAGAGACGGCATCATTGCCACCCTGGGAGTGGGTGTGGTAAGCCTGTCCCTGGCCCTGTACGCTCTGCGGGGACGGGCGACGCGGAAGTAGCAGCGGACCAGGAACCGGTAACCGGTCTCTGAGGCTTGTTGGTTTCCCCCGGGACTATGCGGAGATAATGCAGCCGACTGCCAACAAAGAGGTGATCGTATGAGGTTTGCCGCATTTACCACCGTGGCCGCGTCGGCCGGAGAAGCCACCAATGCTGCCGATATACTGGATAACCTCCGGCAGCAGGCTGTCCTGGCCGAAGAACTGGGATTTGAGGCCATCTGGCTGGGAGAGCACCACTTCGGCCTCTATGGCGCCGGCGACCTCCCCAACCCGATCCTGCTGGGGGCCGACCTGGCTGCCCGCACCTCTAGGATTCGCATCGGCCAGATGGCCAACATCGCCACCTGGTGGCACCCGATAAGGCTGGCTGAGGACATCGCCATCCTGGACAACATGACCAGAGGCAGGGTGGAAGTTGGTTTTGGCAGGGGTGTTTGGCCCTATGAAGGGCCCCAATTCCACCCCAATGCCGACCCACGGCTGGACCTGCAAAACAGGGAGTTGTTCCAGGAAACGGTTGAGATTGTTAGAAAGATATGGACTGAGGAATTTTTCTCCCACCGGGGAGAAAACTACACCTTTCCCGCCGAGGACACAGTGTTTTCCCATCCTTCCTATCCGTCGGACCCGGCCTGGCACGAGGACGGGAAGGTAACCAGGCTGCGGGTAACGCCCCGTCCGTACCAGAATCCCCACCCTCCCCTGTGGATGACGGTGTCCACCGACCGCTCCGTATCCACCGCCGCCGAAATGGGACTTAAAGCCTGTTACTGGCAGCCACCTCCCCGGCGCATCCGCCAGCGAATGGAGCTTTACGCCGAAGTGCGGTCTCGACTGGAAGGTAAGATTTTTGCCATCGGGCAGGACCAGGCCGTAATGCGCTCCACCTATGTTTCCACGTCCATGGAGCAGGCCCGGCGCGAGGCTGAATCGGGGATCATGTCGGCTTTCATATTCAATGACCCCTTCCGGGGCAGGGAAGTGTTCACGAACCCGGGCGAGGAATTGGAGCCGACGACCCGGTTGGATTGGGACTTCCTGGAACCCCGAACCCTGCTGGTGGGCTCCCCAGACAACGTCATCGAGAAGATTGAGGAACTGCGGGAAGTGTGCAACCTGGAATATCTGCTGGTGGAGTTCGCTCACGCCGGAATTCCATTGCGACAGACGCTGCAAAACCTCGAGAATTTCGGTTCCAGGGTAATGCCCCGGTTTCCTGCTCCAGGGCAATAGCCTTTTGCATCCGACTTTGTCCCTGAAGGACTCGAGAGAAGCTAGACTCGGCAGTTGAACAGTGTTGCAATGACAGTGTTGTGATAATGGATGGCCTCTGAGTCCGTTCGTGGGGTGCTTGTCGAACCATGAACGGACGGCCCTTCGGCAAGCTCAGGGCCAGAGGAATGAACCTCCATCAAACCATAGATGTTGGCCAAATGGCTCGAGGTTTCCGCATTTGTTGGCTCACTTACCCTATGCTATAGTGCGGTGTGGGGGATATTTGTGGCCATAAAACGCAGAGTTGAAGCCGATAAACGCGCTCTATTCGTAGAACTTTCGAGAGACATAGACAGCCGAGTCGTGCTGGACGCCATGCGGCAGGTGCCCAGGGAGCTCTTTGTGCCAGCCGACGTCCGTGAAATGGCCTACCGGAACATCCCCCTGTCCATAGGCTTCGGCCAGACCATATCCCAACCGTATATGGTGGCCTGGATGACGGAACTGCTGGAGCTGAGCGGGGACGAATCGGTCCTGGAGGTGGGGACCGGCAGCGGCTACCAGGCCGCAGTACTTTCTCACTTGCTGCCGCGGGGATCGCTGGTCACCGTGGAGCGGGAACCGGCACTGGCCGACACCGCATTGCAGCGCCTGAACGACCTGGGGTGCCGGAACATTACTGCCCTTCCGGCAGGGCCGATTCTGGGTGTGCCGGCTCTAGCGCCCTTCGACGCTATCATAGTAACTGCGGCCTGCCCCGGCCTATCCGACAGCCTGGTTGACCAGCTTGCCGTTGGCGGGCGCCTGGTAGCGCCCGTGGGACCGCGGGAAGAGCAGAACCTGGTACTGGCCCGCCGTACCGGCGAAGGTCTGTCCGTCAGCCCTCGGGGCAAGTGCCGCTTCGTACCCCTCTTGGGGCCGGAAGGTTTTGACGAGATTTAGGATTGGCCGGGTTCCGTGGTTTCCCTCTCAGCAACCCTAATGTGTGGCAGGTGTGCCGCTTATGTTATATCGTCCCCATTGACTGGCAATGCCCCTTGAACGTAAAATAGGGCTTACTACACCGAATTAATCTGCTTTCCAAAGGGAGGGCTCTCAATGGCTATAACCATGGACGGCGTTGAACTGGGCGTCGCTATTACCGAAAAGGCGGCCGAGAAGATCAAGTACTTTGCTGAGAAGGAAGGCATCTCCGACAACGTGGGCCTGCGGGTGGCGGTCAAGGGCGGCGGCTGTTCCGGCCTCACCTATGACCTGAAGATCACCGACGAGGAACTGGAGAGCGACAAGATCGTGGAACAGTATGGCGTCAAGGTGATGGTAGACAAGAAGAGTTACATCTACCTGGTGGGCACCGAGTTGGACTTCTCCGATGGCCTCAATGGCAAGGGTTTCACCTTTGAGAATCCCAACGCCAAGAAGGCCTGCGGCTGCGGCACCTCGTTCAGCGTCTAAGTAATCCGCAGCAAGGCTATCGCGTTTCCACTTACTGGGAATGCGAGGCCCGTAATTTGGAGCAAGAAGAGGCCCGACCTGTCCAAAAGGCCGGGCCTCTCTGCGTCTGCGTCGTCCAGCTTACTGGGCCACGAAAGTAAGGACTTCCTCGCCGTTCACTATCACACGATAGGTCTCTCCCGGTCCCAGCCTACCATTCAGGTCGATTATCTCGTCCAGCTCCACCGTCTCCTCATCGCAGGGTACGGCCCAGGGTGCCGGGGGCGGCACGTAATGGGTGAGTGATACCACAACGTCATTCCCTTTTATCTCGGTTGATTTGTCGCGTCGCCTCGAGCAATTGTCGAGGGTGGACTGCCGGTAGAAGATTCTCAGGTAATGCCCCTCATTGGGCGGCAGCATCTCCGCCCCCTCGATGGGGTACGGGGCCTGCACCCACGCGTTGGGGTCCACCGCCTCACCGCCGTCCTCGGAAGGTGGCGGTTGCACCATCACCAGCAGCATGTCCACCTTGCGGGGGTTGCCCCGGGTGATGACGTCGTAAGCCGTGTCGTTGATGAAGGCCAGCCGTCCGTCAGCCTCGACAATTCTGGCCTGCAGGGAGTAGGTATTTCGGTCGTCTAAGTCGCTCCGGTTGTACTCCAGCTTGAAATCTATGGGCACCTGGCCCGGGTTCTCAATCACCTGTTCGGCTATCAACTCGGACGCCGTATCCTGGTAGGAAGTGTCCCGTAGCTGTACTTCCAGTCTGGCCCCGGGCGTCAGGGCAAGCCGCTCGCGGTAGGTAACGGAACCGGAAACCGAGGCGTTGGGCCGCTGGCCGGACGCAACCGTGGTGGTGGAGTTTGAGGCACCGGAGTCGCCCTGGCAGGCCAACGCCGCCAGTAATGCGACCGAAAGGGCAACGAAGACTAATGTGGCGATCTTCTTGGTCATGCCTGCGCCTCAAATTGATGGAAGTTACTTGCTCTTCTTCAATTATATAGACGCACGGGCCATCCAATTGGTTCCCGCCATCCAGGATAGGCTGCTTGAACCTATGATGCGGGAACGCCCGGCGGCGGGCGCAGGGGAGTAACTGCCAGCGCCACCGCCCCGGCCACCCACAGGACAGCGGCATAGGTGAAGACGGAGCCGATACCGAAGTTGTTGACCACCACCGCAGCTATCAGGGGCGCGATGCCGCTGAGCACGCTGTTGACTCCCATGACGATGCCCATGGTTACACCCTCGGTGCCCCGCCCCACCTGGTCCAGCACCGTGGCCTGGAGAATCTGGTTCATGGATGAACTGAACAGGCCGATGGCCAATACGATAATCATCAGCAGGATACCGGCGCCCACCGGTTCAATAGCCAGCGACAGCAGGCCCACGGCCGTCAGGCAGGGTATCAATACCAGTTTGCGCCCCACTCGGTCGGATAGCAGGCCGGCGATGGGCGAGGACACCACCCCCAGAATCAGCAGCAGCGTAAGGTGGAGTCCCACCATGAAGGCGGAAAAGCCCAATCCGCCGTCGGCCACCGGGTCGTGCAGGTACTTGGCCAGCCAGAACATCAGGACGACGGAACCCATGTCCCGCAGGCTGCTGACCAGCACCAGGGCCAGGATTGCGGGATTGCGCAGCAGGCGACCGGCGTCCCGGAAGCGCTGCCCTACCTCCGTTCGCTGGCTTTCATCGTCGCCCTCTCCGCCGAGGTGGAACAGGGCCCAGAACACGACCACGGTCATCACCACCGCGGGAAAGACGTAGACCAGGGCAACGGGTCGCCACGCCCCGGCGAAAAGGGTGAGCAACGCTCCGATTATCAGCGGGCCGATGCTGTCGCCAATCTGGCCGCCGACGCCGTGCATGGACAGGCTGAAGCCCCGCCTGTTCGGGAACCGCTGGGAGATGGCGGCGATGGCCGGCATGTGCCAGACGGTGCCGGGCAGGGGCAGCAGGATGAACACCAGGGCCAGCATTACAAAGCCGGGCGACGCGGCCACCAGTCCATAGCCCACGGCGGCCACCGCCATGCACAGGGTGAGAATAAGGCCCCACCGGCGCCGGAAGATGTCCACGACAAAGCCGGTGGGTATGTTGGCAATGCCGCCGCTGATGCTTAGAATGGCGATGAGGGAGCCGAACTGGAAGTTGGTAAACCCCAGGGCTGTCTGGATTACCGGCAGCAGTACGACGATGCTCTGTCCGTACCAGTGGGTAAATCCATGACCGATGGAAAGGTTGGTTAGGACGAAGGGGCCGCCGCGGCGGTACCGGGGTTGTCCTCCCCCCAGGCTTTGTGCTGCATCAGTTGCCAAGAAAACGCTCCAGTGACCCTTCAAGGTTCAGGTAGGTCTCAGTTTGTGTGCCCAGGATTATCAGTACCCCTACGGTCAGGACCAGAACAGCTACGAACAGGCTGCCGGCCAGGCCCAGAAGGAGGCGGGGAAATCGGAAGTTAGGGACGGTATCGGTCATGTGATTTGACGGCGTATCCTACTGCGGTAGTCATGGTCCATAGCCTCGGACTAGTAAACGTCCGACTCTGGACATAAGACGCAACTTGCAGTTTAGTCTATTCCATCTTTACAGTAAATATAGGGTTTCGATAATTTGTGCTAGCGGTTTCTGGTGGGTAGGGACAACAAACTTACAACCCATCAAACTCAGAAGATAACAACGTGGAATTGTCGACATAAATTCCTTGAAAAGTTAAACTGACAAGGACTTGTTGACTCTATAGAACACCAGTTCTATATTGCGCGAGACGAACTTTGAGCAGACTGGGTAACAGCGGCACTGGGGATGTGAGAAGGATGCACGGGGGTGCCCCTCTGTAGCAGGCTGGGGGACGACATGATTACTTACGTGGTGTGCGATTTGTTCACAAGTCCAGCTAGGACATTGGTGAACACGGTAAACACTGTGGGAGTGATGGGCAAGGGGATAGCAAAGGACTTCAAGACCATTTATCCTGAGATGTTCGCCAGGTATCAGGAACTTTGCGAGAGAAAGCAGTTTGACATTGGGCAGTTGTGGCTTTATCGGACGCCCAATAAGTGGGTACTGAACTTCCCCACCAAGGAACACTGGCGTTATCCGTCCCACCCTGATTATATCGAGGCGGGCTTGAGGAAGTTCGTGGCCACTTATCACATGCACGGGATTACGTCAATTTCATTCCCCCAATTAGGTTGCGGTAACGGAGAATTGGACTGGGAATCCCAGGTGCGTCCGCTGATGGAGCAGTATCTGGTTCCGTTGCCCATGGACGTCTACATACACCTGTTCGACAAGAATGACAGTTACAGTCCCGAACACCGTAGCATTCGGGAGATTAAGAAATGGTTGAGGAGTGAACCGGAGTCGCTGGCATTCAGCGAGCTCTGGTCGGACTTGTTAGTCGCTATTGCTGCAGATCCTAACGTCGTTGAGGCAAGCGGAGAAGAAGCCAGCTTGGTAAGCGTGGATAGTGATGAGAGAACACTAACTTTCGAACATTCCACCCAATCTTTTACCGTTGCGGATGAAGATATAATGGATCTATGGCAGCAACTCCGAGGGGCCGGTTTTGCCTGCGGCGACAATTTCCCTTCAGGGTTGGATTCTCATTCCGGCTGGATTATCCCTTTACTAACTAGGTTGCCGTACCTCCAACCGGTCAACATGCGGGAACATATTGGGTTTGATGGCGAAATGAGGCTTGGCTTGCGCATTCAAGAGCCTGGACAAGGGTCAAGTCACGCTGACCTCCCACTATTGGCGGGCATTGGTGCCGTAGAGCCGGAATGAGTCTTAGGCCAGAAGCAGAAATTGAAGCTATCCGTCAACATCTGGCCAACCTTAGAAGAGCCAGATGGATGGATGTGGCTCGCCAGTTGTGGCCTGCACATCTATTTCACAGCACTGACATCAACAACGCCGTAAGCATCCTGCGGTCTGGCCAACTGCTGAGCAGGGCAGAAGCGGAAGGGTCTGGCAGACTGGCAGTAGATATAGCCAGCAGGGACGTCATATCTCAAACGGACCCACGATGGAAGAAGTATGTTCGCTTTTACTTCAGGCCCAGGACTCCTACTCAATACCGTAACGAAGGTTTCCGTCCCAGCCAATCACAGGAGTTGCAATCCCATTGCCCGGTCCCAGTCTATTTGATATTTGACGCCCTTTCAGTGATTTCCAGGGCTGACAGCCACTTTACTGATGGGAATGCCGGCGCCGCCGCATCAAACCCCAGCAATGAAGTCAATTACCTGAAACAGATCCCTTTCAACCTTGTGTATCACGATTCGGCCTTCCCACCAGAAGAACGCTATAAGATTGTTTACCACCGCAATGCCGAAGTAATGGTGCCAAAGAGAATCGGGTTGGAGTCTCTGCGTTTTATCGGATGTCGAAGTTCGGCAGAATACGAGACACTGCTGCACCTTCTTTCGCCGGGCGTTCGCTCCCGTTGGGTTGACAAAATAGGGATCCGTCCTGAACGGCGTCTATTTTTCAAAGACTGGTCTTTTGTAGACCGGTGCGAGCTTAGTACCAAGAGTATCATATTCCGGTTTAATCCCAACACTAAGACACCGGGCCCTTTCCATGCGCGGGTAGAAATAACGGATCCTGGAACTGGAAGGCGCTATAGCTGGGAGCGAAGAGATTGCAGGTGCAACAAGAGCATCAACATTGGATTGCAACAAGTACTCAATCCGTTTGACTACACTGTCCGGCTAACGCTAGATGGCCAACTGGCCTACGCCAACCGTTACCAGGAAGACGATCTCCCCTTCTAACCCCTACGTTAGCTTCCCGTAGACCGTTTCCGGCGTCACCAAGATGGCCACGGAGTCCTGTTTAACCATGGCCTCGTCGTATTCATCCCAGTCCGGGTGTTCGTTGCCGCTGCAGGCGCGGAAGATGTCGCGCAGCAACAGGCGCAACTCCTCGGGGTCTGTATTGAAGGCGCCCTTCAGTTCGGCCTTGCCTTCCACTACCACGTAGGTGCGCCAGTCGGGGGTTATGCACAGGACAGTGCACTGGGGATTGCGGCGCAGGTTGCGGACCTTTTGCGACCGGGGGTAGACGGACGCCAGGGCCATGTACCCCTCGAAGGCCCCGCAGACTACCGCGCTGGCGTGGACCGCTCCATTGGGCCGGATGGTCTGCACGATGGCCCGGTGGTTAGTCCCAAGAAAGGAACGAATGTCTTCAAACTCCATATTTGCACCTCTACTTGATTCGTCGGGAGACCCTTCTTACAAGGGGAAGCAGAGAACCGGAGATTCGTAGTGAGCTTCTGTGAACCTCTCCTTCTCTTTGCCTCTTTGTGAAATATCTTAGAAGGGCCTTCGGTGGGAAACATCGGTTTCCACCGCGGTTACGAACTCCAGCAGCACGGCCTCGCCTTCCTCGGTCTTGCGGCGGGCGCGGTGGAAAGCAGGTATGATTTCCGCCGGATCTTCGATACGTTCGCTGTAGCCGCCCATTTCTCGCCCCATGCCGGCGTAGTTGCCGCCCAGGTCGCGCGTGTTGAAAAGCTCGTGGGACGCGGCCATGGCCGTCACTTCGGCGCCCATGCTGGAGTTGTTTAACACCACTGTGATGATGGGCAGGTTGCTTCGGACGGCAGTCTCAAAGTCCAGGCCGGTCATACCGAAGGCCGCATCTCCCATGAAGTTGACGCAAACCTTCTCGGGGTGGGCCAGCTTGGCCCCGATAATCAGGCCCAGGCCGGTACCCAAGCCGTGGGACTTGCCCCACCCGAGGTAGCTGCCCGGGCCGTTGGAGCGGTAGAAAGGCAGAATTTCGTCCCGGGGGCTGCCGGAATCGTGGGTAACTATGGCGTCTTCCGGCGGGATGGCCTGCATGAAGTCGTGAATTACCCGGTATGGATTGATGGGCCGCTGGTCGCTGGTGAGCTTGTGGGTCCACTGGCCCAGCCAGGCCTCTCGCTCCGCCTGGATGGCAGCAGCGGTGGCCGGATTATCCTTGCGGGAATCGCCCACGATGTCGCGACAAGCGTCAATCAACTGGCGCAGGGCCAGCTTGGCATCGGCCATGATGGGAATGTCCACCTGGTAGTCCTTGTTCAGGTCGCGGGGGTCGTTGGTTATCTGGATGATGGTCTTGCCGGCGGGGATGTTGATGTAACGGACGTGCTTGGTGAAACTGCAGCCCACTCCCAGCACCAGGTCGGCCCGCCGCATGAAGTTGTGGACGGGGCCGGACATTACTCCGCTGGCGCTCCCTAGGGCCAGGGGATGGACCTCGGGGAAGACGCTCTTGCCGGCCAGGCTGCTCATCACCGGAACCTGGAGCAGTTCGGCCAGTTCCAGCAGTTCCTCGGCAGCCCCGGCGTACAGCACGCCCTGGCCGGCGTGGATAACCGGCGCGGTGGCGCTGCACAATGCCCGGGCCGCCGCTTCTATGTCCGAAGGGTTGCCCGGGAAGGGCAGGGACTTCAATGGCGAGTAAGCCGCTGCCGACTCGTCCACCTCGCCCAGGGCCACGTCCGACGGGATTTCCACCAGCACCGGCCCGGGACGCCCCTGGCGCAGGGCGGCAAAAGCGCGACGCATAGTTTCGGCGGTGCGGTCGGGGCTGTTCAACTGCTCGATGTACTTGGTGATGGCGGCGAAGCTGGTCATGGAACTGAACAGGGGCAGGATCCCCTGCCGGTCCATGGGGTGCCCCGAGGCCAGGATGAGGATGGGAGTGGAGTCGGAGTAGGCGGTAGCCACGCCGGAGAAGGCATTTTCCGCCCCTGGCCCGTACTGCATGGCAAAGACGCCCATGGGATTGCCGTAGGTGACCCGACTGTAGCCGTCGGCAATGCCCACTCCCACCCGCTCCTGGCGGCTGATGACGGGGCGAATGCCGGCCACGGCCGAAGCCTCCAGCACCGGCGTGGTGGGGAAGCAGCACAGGTTCTGCACCCCCTCCCGCTTCAGGATGTCGGCAATCAGGTCAACTGTGCGCATGGGGAACCTCCGGGGCGTTATTCAGCGTCTAATATGGAGAAGACTTCAGGAGCAATATACACTCGATTCCGCCTCTGTCCAGTAGCTTCCCGCAAAATTCCGTCTTTTTCAAGCCGTTCTATGGCCCGGCGCGCGCTGGCCTGGGTGACTCCAAGCTCCCGCTGTACGTAAGGAGCAGTGACGGCCGGCGTTGCAAACAGCATATCTGCAAGCTGTAAAGTCAAGGAAGAACCTCGTGCTATCTGCAGACTACTCCGGTAGTCCTGCCAAAGACTCATTAGTTGGCTTGTACGAGAAATGGCATCCTTGGCCTGGCTCGAAACCGCCACCAGGAAGAAATTGATCCAGGAAAGCCAGTCACACTGCCGACTCACCCCGAGCAAGCAGTCCATATAAGTGTCGCGATTTCTTTCCAGAAATCCGCTCAGATACAGCAAGGGCTGCGAAAGATATTCGCGCTCGCACATGAGAAGAGAGAGTAGCAGGCGGCCTGTTCGACCATTGCCATCGTCAAATGGATGAATTGCTTCGAACTGGTAGTGAATAAGCGCTAACTGGATCAGAAAGGGAATATCAGTCGGTCTGTGGATGAATGTCTCCAGGTCTGCCAGCGCTTGGTTCATTTCGGACACAGGCGGCGGCACATATCTTGCTTGCTGTATCGACAGGCCGGCCCCCGCAATATAGTTCTGTACTACTCGGAACTGCCCAGGGTTGTTTGACTGGCCTCTGACACCTTCCATCAAGTGGGCATGCACTTCACGAATCAACCGCAAAGACACTGGCAGATTTTCAAGCCTCTCCAGTCCGTACTCCATTGCCCGAACGTAGTTTATTACCTCGTTCACGTCGGGAGACGAAGGCCGATTCATTGGCTCGGCCTCAAATAACAAGAGCTGTGCAAGACTTGTTACCGTGCCCTCAATTCGGCTGGACAAGACTGCTTCTCGTCGCACGAACGGCCTGATAAGCAGATGCGGATTTGGGAGCATGTGTCCAATTCCACTAAGCTCACCTACCGCTCGCTCAGCCTCAACGAGCAAATGAACAGTTGTAACGTCCAGTTCTATTGATGGTGGTAAGGGATCGGGAACGAAGGACCAATAGTCTCCTACTGTGCTGTCGTGAACCCGCAACAATTTCCCCGGAGCGTTTTCACCAAAGTCTTCGACCCGCACCCGTTTATTCTCCCCTAAGATAAGAATCTATCGTAGTGGGTTTCTTTACGATACTTAATTGCAAATAATTATCGTAAGTATAGCACACTCTTCGACTACACTGGGCCATTTATGACTGTACGCTTTAGTTTCCAGTGCCTTAAGGACATCCAATATTGTAACGGTATTGCTTGCGATACTTTTGCCTAACAATTTATCGTAAAGCTGAGAGGAGATCTGACCTGGACCGGAGCCATGCCCTTTATCTCCGACTCTTTGCACTATCGGGAAAGCAATGGAGCCGGCCCACAGAATCGGTCCAACGCACCTCGGTGACGCTTGGTGAAATTTCTCCGGCCGTAGCAAAGCCGGACTATGCAACTACAAAGAATCGGGCCACTCCCCACTGCGGGGAAGTGGCCCGAAACTTGGTCTGTGGGTATAGAACCCGATGTCGGAAACTAAATTCCGCCGGGTACTCCCATGGTCTGGTCGGCGTTGCCGGTGTCATCCTTGTGGGCCGGGTCGATCCACATGTGCATGAACTTGCGGTAGGAGCCGAAAGGCGCGGGGAAGTGAGAGTAGCCCCTTACCTCAGGCCAGAA
Source organism: Dehalococcoidia bacterium (assembly GCA_964291565.2). Taxonomy (GTDB): domain Bacteria; phylum Chloroflexota; class Dehalococcoidia; order Lucifugimonadales; family UBA3495; genus Bin22. The sequence continues at coordinate 1,122,297 of OZ219949.1, read as the reverse complement.
GGCCACAGCTTCCTGCTCCCAGTAAACCGGGAAGGAACCGTACAACTTCATGGCGGCCAGCTCAATCTCGTGGGCCAGGGCCAGCCGCTTTCCGTGGTCTAGCTCAACCTGGGCTTCGTCCAGCATTGCTATGATATCCATGTCGCAGTTGTCCTCCGGCGGGGTCCAGTCGTTGCCGGTGGAGTCGCAGCGCAGGAATGTGGATACGCCGGAGTTGGGATCGTCCGCGGAAACGGTGCTGTTGCCGGGTTTCAGGTCACTCCAGGTGCCCGAGTTTTCCTGTTCCCGGTAGGCGATGGTTTCCACCTGGTCGAAGTCGGTCTTGATTCCCAGCAGGCGAAGCTGCTCCTGCAGGAAGGTGGCGCGGGCCGTTACCTGGGCGTCCGACTCCACGGTGAACAGGTAGGTCCTCTCGGAGTCGAACCCTTCTTCTTCCAGGATTTGCTTGGCTTCCGCGCGGACTGATTCCATATCGTCGGACACGCACCAACCCGGTACCGAGCAGAGCTGCTCCATGGGCAGTTCCCAGGGGCTGCCGAGGGCGTAGCCGAAGCCTCCCCAGGCGCCGTGGCCGTCCTGGAGAATCTGGATGGCGGCATTGCGGTCAATGCCCATCACGAGGGCCTGACGGACCCTGACGTTGTCGAAGGGCTCGTTGCGGTTGTTGATCCACAGGCGGAAGTTGCCCCGCGTTGCCCGAATAACGGTAATAATCTGGTCGTGGTCCACATAGGCCTGGTACTGGCCCCAGTTGCGGACCCAGTGCCAGTCGGTCTGGTGGGCCAACTGGGTGGCCTGCTGGGTGGACTCGTCCAGGATACCGCAGATGACCAGTTCATCGACGTAGGGCAATTCGGGAATGAAGTAGTCGTTATTCCGCTCGAAGTGCTGCTCGTCGTTGCCGACCGTCTGGCCCTCCATCCACTTGTAGGGCCAATACCCATCGTTACATCCTGGAACATGGCCTCCTCGCCGCCGGACTCGAACCAGGCCTTGTTGAAAACGATGCCTCGGCGGTTGGACAAGTTGAGCAGAGGAATGCCCGTGGGTCCGCTGAAGTTCATCTTCAACGTCATATCATCAATGGACTCCATCTCCTCCAATATGACGTGGGCCAGGCGGCTCTTCATATAGCTGGCGGTAAGGCCATTTCCGGTGCCCATTACCTCAAAGGAGAAGCGGGCGTCTTCACCAACGAAGGGCTCGCCGTTGTGCCAATTCGTGCCCTCCCGGAAGTAGAAGGTCGTGCTGGCCAGCCACTGGGATATTCACGAGGGGCTGGCCAGGTCGGGGATCACCGGCGCGCCGGGATCGTGGGGATTTCCATTACCAGCACGGCTCCGGTCGGGCCCCGGTACCTGGAAGAAGCGCCGGTGGCCGCTCCCCAGTCATTGGCGTGTTCCAGCGGGTCTTCGTAGTTGATGCGAAGAACGCCGCCGTAGACGGGTTCGCCATAATAGTCTGTGGGGGGATTCCAGTATTCGGCAAAGGCCATCGCGCCGGATTCAGGCTTGGCCATCATGTCATCGGCCGGCTTTTCCATGGGCGCGGGCGCTGCCGTGGGTTCAGGGGCCGGTTCTTGCACCGGAGCCGGCCGGCTCAGGAGACGCCGCACAGCAGGCAACTACGGCCAGGGCCATAATCGCCAGGATGGGTCCCAATAATATTCTCCTTGCTTCCTATAGGGGTTGGGTCCGCCAGTGGTAGGACAGGGTACTTATCCTCCTGGTCTAGACTTTTTGATAGAGGAACGAATGTCCCCAATTTGGGTTCCAGACAACGAATGTAAAGCTTCCGATTTCTCACCTCCGTATATATTTTTGGCTAATATTTTGGTGAACAATAATGGCCATCTATTGTGAATTTTCCGAGGGAATATATGCCTTAAAGCCCTACATTATCAATATTAGCCAGTATTATAGTAAACACATAGCAGGTTTTCGTATAGCAATCTGTTGACGAAAAGCGCAAGGTGATCAGGGTGGTGTGAAGCTTAGGACCGGCACAGGGGAGAGGCCGACGAGGCTAGATGAATTGGGCAGCCCGAGCGGGGTTGAGGAAGGCTCTTGGCCTCGCATGGACAGCGGGGTGGCGGCAGGGGCGAAAGGGGGACTCCGGGTTAGAGGGCGGCAATATGAGGGAATCAGGATGAACCGAAAGCTGCCAGGTTTATATACTCAGGCAAAATAACGGGTACAGCTATTTCACTTAAATCCTCAAAAGTATAATAGCGCTAACCGGGAACTTCCGGCAGGGCAGCCGAATTTCCCATTTGGGAGCCCTTTGAAACCCTACACAACCCCCAGCATCTCATAGCTTCCCCCCACCACTGCCTTGCCGTCCAGGCCCAGCCAGCGTTCTACCAGGGTGGCGTAGAGGCCGCGGTAGTCGTAGCTGAAATGCAGGTCGCCTTCCAGCAGGTCGGGCTCGCGCATTGAGGGGAATTCGTTGTACTGGCCGCCCTTTACCGGGGCGCCCATGACCATGGACAGGCCGCCGGACCCGTGGTCGGAGCCGGAACCATTGTCCTGTACCCGCCGCCCGAACTCGGTGAACACCAGCATCACCACCCGGTCCTCGACATTATGCTCGCGCAGGTCGGCGAAGAAACAGGAAATGGCGTCGGACAGCTCCGTCCACAGCTGGGTGTGGACCGCCATTTCAGCGGCGTGGGTGTCGTAGCCGCCGTGCTGGGTGTAGAAGACCCTCGTGCCCAGGTCGGCCAGCAGCACCTGGGAGATGGCACGGAGATTGCGGGCAACGGCGTTGTCGCCGTACTCAACCGTTGACTGGTACTTCTCCGGCGCGGTGCGGAGGATATCGGCGCCCTTCAGCGCATCAAGGCCCGTCTGGCCCAGGTAGTCCATGGTGGGGCCGGTGCCCATGGCAGGGGAGTACATGCGGGCAAAGACGTCCAGCGCCCTGGTGCGGGCCTCTTCCTGGGGAATGGCGGTCAGCAGGCCGTAGTTTTCCAGCACGGCCACCGATGCCACCGGTACGCCGGGCAGGGCCATGGCCCGGGGCAGGCCCCGACCGAAGTTGACGCCCGTCAACACGTTCTCGCCGTGGGGGTCCAGGTCGCGGATTACCTTGCCCAGCCAGCCCTCGGTGCCTATCTTGTCCGGCTCGCAGGTATGCCAGATGTCCATGGATCGGAAGTGAGACCGGTTGGGATTGGCGTACCCCACCCCGTGGACCACCGCCACGTCACCCCGGTCGTACAGGTCCTTGACGGGCGCCAGGGCCGGGTTGAACCCTACCTTGGCGTCCAGGGGCAGCACCCGCTCGGGCGATACGTTCACCGTGGGGCGGTTGTCGTAGTAAAGGGGATCGCCGTAGGGCACGATGGTGTTCATGTAGTCGTTGCCGCCGGTAAGCTGAAGGACAACCAGAACCGGGTCTTTGCTGGTGGTGGTCATGGCATCCGCTCCTTCTTTGGCTGGAATGCGGGAGAGTGGGCATTTTGACCAGAGTTTACCATACGAGGAGCCTGCGGTGGCTCTCAAGCGACGGGCCGATGGCGAGATAGCGGCCCCACCCTGAACATCACAGTGGCGGCAGGGTTGCCTCCAGTTCTCTCAACCGCTGGCGGCGTTCCTTCACGTCGGGCAGATGCTGGGCAACCAGCGTCCAGAAGGCGGGCGAGTGGTTCATGTGCGTCAGGTGGCAGAGCTCGTGGACTACAACATACTCGGTCAGGGCCGGTTCCAGCATGGCCAGCCTCCAGTTGAAGCGCAGGTTGCCGCTATTGGAGCAGCTGCCCCAGCGCCGTTTCTGGTTCCGGATGCGTACGGTGGGGACTGTCCCGTTGCCCAGGGCCGGCAGCCACCGGGACAGGTGTTCCTCCACCTGCTCGCCGGCGCGGTGGGCGTACCAGGTTACCAGGGCCGCTTCGATCTGCTGGCCCCGGGTTGTGTCGTCCAGGCCAAGGGGGACGGCGACCTTCAACCGCCGCCGCTCCCGCGACACTTCGGGAAGGCCGGTGGGGGTGGATGCCACGCCCTGCACCCACAGGGTCAGTTCGCCTCCCTGGTAGGGCAGCCTTTCGCCGGACAGAAAACTGGGAACCTCCGGTTTGGCCGGGGCGACGTCCAGCTTGGTCAGAATCCAGCGGGCCTTCTGGCTCACCATCTCCTCCGCCTGCTTGTTGGTAGTGCTGTAGGGCACGGCCAGCACCACCTCGCCGGAGACGATGGAGACCTGGTAGGTCTTCTTGCGCTGGCGGCTGCGCCGTATACGGTACTCGACAGTCCTCTCGCCCACCTTCAGGCGTTTAATCGGACCAACCGAATCCGACCTGGCGGCGGCAATCAGGCCTGGGAGTCCGGCAGGTGCAGCAGCTAAGGGCGCGCTTCGCATCTAGTTCCTTATGGCGTTATTTCGTGTCTGGCTCCATTATTTCAATCGGAGCGAGCGGAAGCAATGGCCCAGACATGGTGGATACCGCTGCTTTCCCGTCATCAAGCTGATATGTCCTTACCTGTATTTTGATGGCCGACTATTGAACTGAGCCGTACCCCTGGAACCTGCACGGCCATCGCCGCCGTTGCTAGTGTTGGGGTGTAATGTTATTCTGGGAAAACCGGAAACGGCGGTGTTGGTGGCACATTCGTTGAGAAAGCTGGCGCGTATTTGGGCAGGACCGGCCAGTGGATTTCGGCTGCTGGTGGTAGCCACGGGGATTTTCGCGCTGACCGGTTGCGGCAATGCCCCGTCCCTCAACCCTGACCCGACACTAGCTCCGCCCAGCCCCACTTCCCGGGAGCAGACCGAAATACTGCCGGACCAAGACGCCGGCACAGGAGCAGCGCCCCATTTGGCTGTCGACCGCATCGCCTACATTGGTCCCTACGGAGACCTGTTCACGGTCAATCCAGACGGCAGCGACGAACGGCGGCTTACCGGCGTGAGCCGGGTCCGATCGCGCCCTTTAGACCCAGCCGGACCGGCCAGCCCGTCGGACACCGCCGCCTTCTACCAGGTGCAGGACCTGGACTTCAACGAGTCCTACGCCTGGCCCACCTGGTCGCCGGACGGGACCAGGCTGGCCGTTTCCCGGGTGCAGATTGCTCCCAACCGTTCCCTGGAGGTGTCGGTGCAGGTCATTGACGCCATTACGGGGATTAGCCGGATAGTGTATGAGAACGACGTTCCCGGGCTGATCGCCGACGGCTCTCCTCACTACCTGTACTGGTCACCCGATGGCGAACTGCTTTCCTTCCTGGCCACCACCCGCCAGGGAATGACCCTGTTTGCGGTAAATCCCGATACCTCCGAGGGCGCCATTGCTCTTGAGCGGGGCGCGCCACTGTATTTCAGTTGGAGCGGCAACGGCCGGAACCTCATTGTTCACTCCCGGGACGAGGTCAAGCTGCTGCGACGTCCGCTGCTGGTGGACGATCCCCAGCACCTGGCCAGCGCAGTCGGCTTTCGAACGCCGGCCCTGTCGCCCGACGGCGAAAGCTGGGCCTGGTCCGGCGGCGATGCCAGCGGCAGCGTCATCTACGTGGGCGGCAGCGGCGGACCCACGGCTCTGCACATTCTGGATACCGGTCCCCTGGTGGCCTTTATGTGGTCGCCCGACGGTCGGACATTGGCCGTGGCCGACAATCCGGATCCCCAGGGCCGTATCTACCAGCGCCTCAGGCTGGTAGCCACCGATGGCAGCGGCCTGCGCACCCTGGTGGAGGAACCGCTGCTGGCCTTTTACTGGTCGCCCGACAGCGCCCGTATGGCCTGGGTCGGTGTTGACGCCGAGGAGCAGGTGTTTGAAATGAAGGTTTCTCCGGTGGTGGAAAGGGGCGGCTCGGCCGCCGATCAGCCTCCGGATGCGCGGGAGTTGTTCCGGTTCCGGCCCAGCGGCGAGGTCTTTACGATGTTGAGCTTCTTTGACCAGTATGCCTATTCCCATTCTCCCTGGTCGCCCGACAGCACCCGCCTGGTGGTGGCCGGTTCGGAAGGGCCCGTGGCGGAACGTCGCAACGGCCACAGCCCCACCGGAGCGCGGGTGTACGTGCTGGACGCTGTGGGCGACGCCGCGCCATCGGAAATTGCCCAGGGCGGCGTGGCCTTCTGGTCGTGGAACTAGGGGGCCGTCGGCTCTGGCGCAATGGCTCTGGTGCAATGACGGATAGATTTCCGGCGCTGGCGGTTGTCCTCTGGGCTTGTTTGACGATTACGCTGGCCGTGTCGCTCCTGGCTTGCGCCGGACCGGCAGCTACTCCCATACCTACTTTATCCCCCACACCAACCCCTACCCCCACGCCGCTGCCCGACCCCTTTGCCATCCTCGTCCGTGCCGCTGACCAACTGACTTCAGACCCATACCTGGAATTTGTGCTGGAGCACCCCGTCGGCAGTACCCCGCTGGCAACGGGCCTGAATCTAGCCGGTGCGGAGGGTGTGGCAAACCTCCCCGACCGGTTCCGGTTGGCGCTGGATATGGAGGCGTCGGGAACTGTGCTTAAGCTGGACGTGGTAGTGGTGGGGGATCAGGCCTATATGACTAACCTCTTCAGCGGTGCCTGGGAACCGGTACTGAAGGAGCAGATTCCCTTCCGCTTCGACTTCGTAACCGAGTCGGTGGCAAGCCTGCTGGCGGGGATGGATGACCTGACCCTGCTGGGAGACGGGGAACTGGAAGGCGAACCCACCTACTTCATCCGCGGGGTTGGTCCCACGGCAGCTTTGGCCCAACTCATTCCAGGCGCGCTGCCAGATTCGACCATTCGGGTGGAACTATGGGCAAGCAAGGCCGACGGCAGGTTGCGGCAGGTGCAACTGACCGGCTCGCTGGTTGCGGGCGACTTGCCGGACACAGTGAGGGTGGTGCGCCTGAAAACCTTGGTTGAAGCGCCGGAAATTGAAGCGCCTGAAGTGGAGGTGGCTGCGGATTCGACTAGGGACTGACGTCCAGTAAGAGTTGTTCCTGAGGTGTATGACTAGGCCGGTTCACCCGCTAATCTGACTATGTCCTTGTTGCTATTCTCGCAAAAGTCGTTAAGTATGGGGTATTGCTTATCAGCATTTCTTGTTAGGTAAAGCTGTTCACGACGGCCGAGATTTTCCATGTTTTCGTGCACCACCAAGCTTAGAAACGGCAGTTGGGCTGCCTTAAATTCAAGAAGGGAGATCGCCACATTCTTGGCCTTATCATTACCTAGGACTCCGAAGACATACAGCTGGCGATTATTGCATTTCAGGGTCCAATCCACACTGTTCGGGTAGTCGGTAAGAGGAAACAGATCGGGCTCGGGTTCGAACTGGGTCAAATTCTCAGCTATCCATTTCTCCAGGTCATCATAAAAGGCGCTTCTGATAGTTTCTCTCTGCCAGTAGCGCATGTTGCAGATCTTCTGAATACATCCAGCAAACTGTAGAGTGCTCTCATAAAGTGCCTCTACGTTTGTGTCTAGGTACAAGTTACCATTGTCATCACCAACACCATTGTTAGTAAGAATACTCTCGTAAATCCGTCGTTTCGTGTCAGTATTTACTTCATAAGAATACGAAAGCCTCATTAGAGTCATTCCGAAGTCACAGATTCGAATGCGACCCTCACCGAGTGGACTATCCTGGAGATAAACGTCCACCATATCCCCGTCTTCATGGAATATAGGAAATATCAATTGGTAGCTCCCGGTACGTCTCTCGTAGAGATCCACGGGAGTAGCTACGCGTTGTTGAAGAATGTCTTTGAGGCTGTCAATTTCCATTAAATAGCCTCCCTTGCAGGAGTTCCGGAAAATAGTCTGCCCAGTTGGTTACTCCAGTATCATTAACGAAAGTCCCCAAAGCCTCAATAAGGGTGCCGTACCGGTCTGTTATTTCTCTCAAGTTCTCTCGTGGCTGGATGCTTCCCGTCAACAACTCCCTCTCCGTGATTCTATGTATGTGAGCGAGAGCATAATGGCCATCCGGCGTACGGCTGTACTCACCATGCGGACCATTGTACCGGGCAAGAACGACGGCACCCAAGTTAGGATCGCCGGTCTGATACTTGATTCCGATGGAAAAGTTCTCAATAAAGTCCAAATTCTGGCGGACAAACATGCCGAATTTTCGGTTGCTGACCAATTCCGATTCCAAGTCAAGGTCGCATCGCTTGTGCCTACTCTCCTCAAGGTACCCGACCGACGGGCTCTTGCTTATAATCCGTTTAGGCTCTGCAATTAGCTCTTGAATAAGATCGTCTGTTAGCATGGTACACCCCAAGTCCCACGAATAATATTAGATAGCAAACGCCGTTTCAATACTTGGAACGACATAGGGCAGTTCCGCTTTGCGTTCACACACCCGACCAGGCCTGTAAAGGTGTTCGATCACCTATGCCCAGTCTTACCCCTACAAAGTCCGGCTCTCACACTCCTCCCACCTGGCTGGTCCTGACCGTCATAGGCCTGGGAGCATTTTTCACTGCCCTGGACCAGACGGTAGTGGTTACCGTGCTGCCGGCGGTGATGCTGGATCTACGCATTCCCATTGCCGAACTGGACCGGGTTTCGTGGGTGGTTACTGCCTACCTGCTGGGGTACACGGCATTTATGCCCCTGTTTGGCCGGCTGGCAGACGTCTACGGCCTTCCCCGGCTCTACATCGCGGGACTGCTTATTTTCGCCGTGGGCAGCGTGCTGGTGGCCCTTTCCCGCAGCCTGGAGGAATTGATCGGTGCGCGGGTTATCCAGGCCATCGGCGGGTCGGCGGCGGTGCCTATTGGCTTTGCCCTGGCGGTGAGTGCGGTGCCCCGGGAACGCCAGGGACTCGCCCTGGGCATTGTTGGCGGCGCGGCCGAAGCCGGCTCAATGCTGGGACCGGCCTACGGTGGAGCCATAGTGGAACTGGCCAATTGGCGGTGGCTTTTCTGGCTGAACCTGCCTCAAGTGTTGATGGTGGCTCCCTTGCTGCTTCTGCTCCCCAACCGGCGACAGTCCGGGGTGCGGGTGGATTACCTGGGCGGGGCGCTGGCCCTGGTGATGCTGCTGGTACTGTCCCTGGGCTTGTCCCAAAAAGAGTTGTTCACCCTGGACTCGGGCCTGCCCTTTGGCCTGCTGGGGGCGGGCCTGGCGCTGGGGGCGGCGCTGGTGTACTGGGAGCGGCGGACCGTCCAGCCACTGCTGCTGCCCCTGCTCTTCCGCACAGTGAATTTCCTCTCCGCGAACGTAACCCAGTTATTGGTGGGGGTGTCGCTGGTAATTGCGCTGGTAACGGTGCCGTTGATGGCCAACACGGTGATGGGGAAGGACCCCTTCACCGGGGCGCTGTGGCTGCTGCGTATGACCTGCGCCATACCCGTGGGTGCGGTGGTTGGGGGATTGCTACTGTCTCGGGTGGGAAATCGGCCCGTGATTGCCGTTGGCCTGTTGCTTATTGCGCTTGGCCTGTTCCTCGTCAGTGGCTGGCCCTTGGACGTAGGCGAGCCGCAATTGACGTTGCACCTGGTGGTGGCGGGACTGGGATTCGGCCTGGTGATTGCGCCGATAATGGCCCAGGCGTTAAACGCCGCGCCGCCGGAGTACCATGCCACCGCCTCGTCAATGGTGGTGGTGGCGCGGCTGATGGGAATGACCCTGGGGCTGGCGGCGCTGGCGGCCTACGGCATCGGGCACTTCCAGAGCCTGACCGGCGGGCTGGCCCTGCCTTTACCCATCGCCGGCGAGAATCCCGCTGATACGGTAGCCCGGGTGGCCGCCTACGCCTCGGAGTTGCAGAACGCGGGCCTGGACCTGTTCCACCGGTTCTTCCGGATTGCCGCGTTGGTGGCGCTGCTGGCGCTGGTTCCCCTGTTATTCCATCGCAGGACCAATCCGTCCACTGACTCGCCAGCGGGGGCCTCGGAGCGGGGAAAGGACGTTTAGGCGCCGTCGGTCGCCGGCCGTGCCGTCGTAACCGGATGACCGCCCGGCCTAAGCCGCTCCTTCGTCGTCCTGGAAAATGCCGATGTGGTTGCCTTCCGTGTCCAGGAAGTAGGCGGCGTAGCCCACACCGGGGATGGCGAACTTGGGTACCGTGACGGTTCCGCCGCCCCGCTGAATGCGGTCGGTGTATTCATCCACCGACGGCACTTGCATCACAACGGTGGTCGTGGCCGAGGGTTCGGGCCGCACCAGCATGCCGCCGTTAATGCCCGGCTCCGACTCGTCTCCCGTGTTTATCAGCCAGAAAGAGTCGTCACCTTCCCACTGGTTGAGTGACCAGTCAAACACATCGGCATAGAACCTTTCGGCCCTCGAAGGATTGTCAACATACATCTGGAAGTGGACCACCCTGGGCATATCTTGCCCTCCTTATGCTGGATCCAATCTGTGCCTGCCGAGCTGGAAAGGCAATAGCTAGAATGCGGCCACGATTCATGATGACTTCGTAGTCAAACCCGGCCCGGCAAGTCCAGGAAACTTGCAACTCTGCTCAAGGTCTCTGTGCCGCCCGCTGGCTCGAATCAGGCCGCCTCACTGTCATCCTCAAAGATACCAAAGGTGTTGCCCTCAGTATCCTTGAAGTAGGCAGCGTAGCCCACCCCGGGCACGGCAAACTTGGGGACGACAACTGTACCGCCGCCGTCCGTAATCTTGGCAACGTATTCGTCCACCGTCGGCACGTCCAGGACCATGGTGGTTACGGCTTCCGGCGTTGGTCTTGGCATCATGCCGCCGTTGATGCCCTGGGCCGGTTCCTCTCCGGTATCAATAATCCAGTAAACCGCGTCGCCTTCAAGTTCGATTTTGTTTACTGACCACCCAAAGACTTCGCCATAGAACTTGCTGGCCCGGTCTATGTCGTCGGCATAAACCTCAAAATGCACTACTCGGGGCATAACTCACCCTCCCGCGTTATTAGAGTCTATGAAAGCCGGGGAAGGCTAACAGAGTGAATGGAATGGACGCAAGGGGCAGGTGTCAGTGAGTTGCGTTGATCTCGATACCTTGATGCCCCTGGACCGCTCATCTTTGGTCTGTAGAAGGACGCAAGACTTAGGGCAGATGGTTTGATAAGGGTGCCACTGGCGGGTAGCTAGGTTCCGGCAAAGGTTCCTGACAATCAAAAGTCCCCGTCGCAATGACGGGGACCCTTTACCTGATTGCCCAAGAATTGTAATGGTACCTACCCCACCAAACTGCTCCCCTCGCCCTTTACAAAGTCCGCCGTCCTCAAAGCCAGGGCCTGGATGGTGGTGGTGGGGTTGATGCAGGCGCCGGTGGTGAAGATGCTGCCGTCTATGATCAGCAGGTTCGGCACGTCGTGGGCCCGGCCCCAGCGGTCCACCACCGAGTTGTTGGGGTCGTTGCCCATCCTTGCCGTTCCCAGCAGGTGCCAGCCGGCATTGCGGCGGATGTGGGAGGTATAGACTTCCTTGGCTCCGGCCGCCTCCAGCACTTCCTTGGCCCGCTCCACCCCGTGGTCCAGCATCTTGTCCGTATTTTCGCTGACCTTGTATTCTATCTTCGGCGCGGGTATGCCGTGGGAGTCGGTCAATACCGGGTCCAGGGTTACCTGGTTGTGTTCCTCGGGCAGGTCCTCTGTCATCACGGTAATGCCGATGGTGTGTCCGAACCGCTCGCCGAAGACGCGGTGATGGTCCGCGCCCCAGGGCACCGTCTCCTGCTGGATGCCGCCCAGGGCCGTGGGCAGGGGTGAACTGGTAACGCCGGTAATCTGCAGGTCGTAACCGCGAACGAAGCCCCGGCTCAAGTCCGTCTCGTAGAACTCCTGGCTCAGCATGGAACTGCCCCGGGGGCCGGCCTCGCCGCCCAGCCATTCTTCAAAGATTCCCATGGCCCCGCCGCAGGGGTGGTGCATCAGGTTCTTGCCCACCAGGCCGCTGCTGTTGGCCAGTCCCTCGGGGAACAGGGCCGACTTGGAGTTCAGCAGCAGGCGCGCGGTTCCCACGCCGTTGCCGGCCACCACCACGACCCGGGCCCGCTGCTCCTGCAGGTTGCCGTTGGCGTCGTAGTACAGGGCGCCGGTGGCCCGACCGGACTGGTCCACCAGGATCTCCCGCACCCGGCAGAAGGTCTTGAGGCGGGCGCCCCGGCGGATGGCCCGGGGCCAGTAGATGATGTCGGCGCTGGCCAGCGAGCGCAGCGTGCCGCCGGTATCAGGCTGCCGGCCGTCGTACTCCACCGAGGCGATGGCGCTGTCGGACGACCACCAGTGCCAGCCCAGCCTGTTGAACGCTTCTGCCAGCAGTTCACCGCCCCGTCCAATGGCCAGGGGCGGCGTGGGACGCTCGGGCTTGGGCGGGTATGCGGGGTCGCCCTGCAGGCCCGAGACACCGTTCATCCGGTCGTTCAAGTCGTAATAGGGTTCCAGTTCCGCGTAGGTCATGGGCCAGTCGTCGGCCACCCCGTCCTGGGTCTTCAGGACGAAGTCCGAGGGATGGAAGCGGGGGAAGTGGGAGCCCCAGTGGATGGTGCTGCCGCCCACGGCGTTGTACATCAACGGGGAAATGGGCGTGTCGGCCTCGTTGACCGGATAGTCCTCGGGCAGGCCGCGCACGTTGGGGTTGGAGTGGAAGTCGGTCTGCCAGTGAATCTGGGCGTCGGGCTCGCTGGTGGAAAAAACGTCCAGCGGCACCCAGCCGCCCTGCTCCAGGCAGACTACCTTGATGCCGGCCAGGGTGAGGCTCCAGGTGAAGGCGGCGCCGGACGCACCTGCCCCGATCACCAGCACATCGGCTTCATCGTGTCGACTGGCCATACTTCCCTCCGGTTCTTGTTTTCAATCCACTAATGAGCACGAATAAACACGAATGAATCTACAATGAAAATCAAACATTAGTGAACATTCGTCCGCCGCGGCGGATTCGTCGACAAAACGATTACCGCCGCTCAAACACCGCCGCTACTCCCTGGCCGCCGCCCACGCACATGGTTTCCAGGCCGAACTGGGCGTCCCGCCGCTCCATTTCGTGCAGCAGGGTGGTCAGGATTCGGGCGCCGGTGGCGGCAATGGGGTGCCCCAGGGAGATACCGGACCCGTTGACGTTCAGGTTGTCCTCGTTGGGCAGTTTCCACTCCCGCAGCACCGACAGCACCTGGGCGGCGAAGGCTTCGTTTAACTCGATCAGGTCCATGTCCTCCAGGGACATGCCGATCTTGCCCATCACCTTGTTGACCGAGGGAACGGGGCCGATCCCCATGTATGCGGGATGGCAGCCGGTTACGGCCCAACCGCGCAGGTAGGCCATGGGGGTAACGCCCAGTTCTTCCACCTTGTCCTCGGCCACCACCAGGCACACCGAGGCGGCGTCGTTCTGGCTGCTGGCGTTGCCCGCGGTGACGGTGCCGTCGGGCATAACCGGTCGCAGCCGTCCCAGGACTTCCATGTTGGTGTCGGCCCGGGGATTCTCGTCCTTCGCAAAATCCACCGGGTCGCCCCGCCGCTGGGGAATGGGGACGCCCACGATTTCCTGGTCGAACTTGCCTTCCTCCTGGGCGGCCACGGCGCGCTGGTGGCTGCGTAGGGCGTACTCGTCCTGCTCCTGGCGGGGAATTTCGTACTGCTTGGCCAGGTTCTCGGCGGTCTCCACCATGCCGGAGATGTAGCCGAACCGCTCCTCGGGGGAGATGGTCTCCCGCGCCCGCACCAGCCGGTCGTGGAAGGTCTGGGAACCGAACCGGCCGCCCCAGCGGGCCTCGTTGACGTAGTATTCGGCGTTGCTCATGCTCTCGACGCCGCCGGCCACCACCGCGTCGGCGTTCTCGGTCTGCACCAGCATGGCGGCGTTGAGGATGGCCTGCAGACCCGAGGAACAGCGGCGGTCCAGCTGGTAGCCGGGCACCTCGATGGGCAGGTCGGCCTTCAGTCCGGCCAGCCGCCCGATAGCCGGGTTCTCCCCGCTGGGATAGCCGCAGCCCAGGATGACGTCGTCCAGCCTGGCGGGGTCGATGCCGCTGCGCTCGACGGATTCCTTGATTACTAGGGATGCCAGGTCGGCGGCGGACACGCCCCGCAGGCCCCCGCCAAAGGTGGCCACGGCCGTGCGTACCGGCGCTACTATTGCGACTCCTCGCATGTGAATCTCCTTATCAAAACAGGTTGAGATGGGCCCTGAAAATAGGCTGGCAAAAGGCCCCGATTTGCTGGGCAATATAATACCCGCTCCCGTGTAGGATGTCGAACAGAAGAGCGGGGGCGTGTTAGAATGGAAGTCCACAAATGGGGGTGTAGCTCAGTCGGGAGAGCACCTGCTTTGCAAGCAGGGGGTCAGGGGTTCGAATCCCCTCACCTCCACCACCGTATTTGATACTGCGAACACCGCCATTCAGGGCGATTTCGGCAGCGTCCGCTCCCCCTATGGGACTATCTTCGGGCGTGGGGATCGTGTAGATAATCGTCGCCCCACCGGGCCGGACCAGCACCTCCTTGACGAATGACCGCACGAAGGCTTTGGTTTCGGTTAATTCGCTGGTACTGAGAAACGCGCTCATGTCCTGGGCGAAAGCGGCGATGGTGTCGGCGCTGTCCAGCAGTTCCCGCCGCTGGGACAGGACGGCCCGCGCTTCCTCGGCAGCGGCTTCCAGTTGTTCCCGGCGATGCCGGTGTTGCAGGATGCGCTCCGAGGCGTCGGCCATGTCCAGGTCGGTGCTCTCCACGAAGTGCCAGATGCGGTCCAACTTCCGCCTCACCTCTTCCAACTCAGCCTCGACGGTCTCCAGGTTCTGCCGCTGCTCCCGGGCCACCCCGTCCATCTCCTCGTCCAGCAGTTTCACCAGGTCACGTATGTTGGACTCGGTGAGAATGTTGTCCCGGATGTTGGAGATGATGATGTCCTCGAAGTTCTTGGCATTCAGCCTGGGGGTATCACAGGACCCGCTGCCCTGCTTGAGGATGGACTGGCAGACGTAGTAGGTGTATTTCCCGCTCTTGGCCTCGGCGGCGGTGAGGGCCTTGTTGCAGGGTTCGCATTTGGCCAGGCCGCTGAGCAGGTAGGGACTGGCGGCGCGGCGGGGATGCGTTACCGCCGGGGCGCGGGCTTCCAGGAGTTTCCTGACCCGCTGGAACTCCTGCTGGGAGACGATAGCGGGAAAGGCGCCTTCCACCCGCACCGGCTCCTGCCCGTCCCTGCTCTTCTGGCCCCAGACCAGGGTTCCGGTGTAGGCTTCGTTGCAGAGCAGCTTGTGGACGGTGGTCTTGCGCCACTGCTTGCCGTTGGGGGAGGGGATGCCCTTGACGTTGAGGGTCTTGAGGATGTCCAGGGAGGTCCTGCCCTGGAGGGTGAGGTCGAAGATTCGGCGGACCAGGGCGTCGTGGGGCGGATTGAGTTCCAGCCTGGGCCGTTTCTTGGCCCCGTCCTGGACGTAGACCCGCCGGTAGCCGTAGGGGGCGCTGGCGTTCATCCAGAAGCCTCGGGACGCCGCTTCGCGCATTCCCCGCGTCACTTCTTGTGCAAGATTTTCGCTATAGAATTCGTCCACGGACTCGATGATGGCCTCCATCAGCTTGCCGGTGGGAGTGTCGTCGGCGTGCTCGGTGATGGAGACGACGCGGATGCCCTTGCGCCGTAGCATGGACTTGAAAGCCACGGCGTGCTCCCGCTTGCGGGTGAAGCGGCTGAACTTCCAGACCAAGATCTCGTTGAAAGGGGATTCCGGCTTGGCTGCTTCGTCCAGCATCTTCCTGAACTGGGGCCTATCGGCGATGCGTCCACTCTCGGCCTCGTCGATGTACTCGCGGACCACCAGGTAGCCGTTCCTGTCGGCGTAGTCCCTGAGCGCCCTCAGTTGGGCGGCCACGGAGAGGTCCACGTCCTGGCGGTCGCTGGACACCCGGGCGTAGAGGGCCACGGGGGCCAGGTCGGTGTTCTTACTCATCGGTGTTTCCTCCTTGATCATTTTCCCGTTCATTCTGCCGGGAGCGCAGCCGTCCCAGGCGCTGCTCACGGCGCAGTTCCCTATCTTCCATGTAGAGGCGCAGGGCCTCGCGCACCAGTTCGCTCATGTCGCGGCCCTCCTCGTCTTTCACCCGCTGCACCTCGGCGTACATCTCCGGGGGCAGGGAGAAGGTGATGGTCCTGGACTTTCTGCGTGGCGGCATGTTCTCTTTTTTGTCTGCTGTAATAAGCGTTTGTCTTACTTATTATTATCGGCGGTCCGGCCCGGTCCGTCAAGGTACGGCCAGCGCATCGCGGTACTCGCCGGGCACGGCCACCACCGCCACCTTGGCCAGCCGCCCCTTCCAGACCACGGGCGTGGCAACGACGGCCAAGCCGTCCGCCTCGGCGCACTCCGTCTCACCGCTCTGGGCTGCCAATTCTGCCAGGGACCCGGGCGGGATGGCCCGGTCCTTGTGGGGCATCCCGCCCCGCCAACCCCCAATGAGTTGGGAGCGCCGCGCCCGGAAGCCCCCTGTCCGTTTGACCACCTTGGCCCGGAGCCGGGCCAGGTCGTCCCCGCCGGGCCACAGCGCCGGGTCGCCTTTTTCGGAATGCCCGTACAGGACCACCAGCAGGGGCGGGCGGCGCACCACCTCGGCCAGCCGCAGGGCCGCCGATGCGTAGGAACTGCCGAACCGGTCGTGAAGGGCCACCACGACCAGCCCGCTGGCCTGGGCGCAGGGAGCGAAGACGCCCGGCTGCATCAATACCGACACCGCGAAGCGTTCCGCCCGCAGGCACACCAGGGGGTCCGGCGGCCCGCCGGAGTCCTTCACCCCCATGTGCTCCAGGATGATCTCGTAGATTTCGTGGGCCAGGGTCTGGGCCTTGGAACCCTCCCACAGGTCGTCCCGGTAGTAGATGTGGTACTCGCCCCCGGGCTGTCCGATGTGGGCGCCCCTCAGCCCATCCATCTGCTTCCCCTCCAGCACCTCTCCCAACCCGGTCCGGCGGGCCAGGCCAGTCAGCTCGTCCAGGGTGGGAAAGGCCGATACCCCGAAACAATCCACGAACCGGGCGGCGACGGTCTCCGGGTCCAGGCGGATGCCCTGCTCGTGGTCCTCCAGCAGGTCGCGGCAGAAGCCGCCCAGGGTCTCACTCATTCCAATAGCCTCTTGCCGGTGAACTTCTCGTACATCTCCACGATGAACCGCTTGGCGTTGACGGTCATGGGGCCGTCGGGCCGGGTGCCGACGCGGAAGGCCGGGTCGTCCAGCACGAAGCGGTAGGCCCGCTCCACGTCCATGGCCTGGTCGCTGTAGGGGTCAGGCTGGGAGCCTTGGCCGGCCCGCCTTATCAGGTCCTCGGGGTCCACCCGGTAGAGCCCGGCCAGCTTGCGCAGCAGGTTGGCGCCGGGAACGCGCTCGCCCCGCTCGATCTGGGACAGGTAGGAGCTGGAAACGCCGGTGCGCCGGGTGACCTCTCTCAGGCTGACCCTGCCCCGCAGCCGCTTCAGCAGGGCGCCGAAGTCCTCGGCGGCCTCCGTCTCCATCTCCTCGACCCCTTCCGTCTGGCCGGTGTGCTGTTGGTCAACGTCGCCCATGGTGGTCTCCTCCCGCCCGTTGGCGGCGCGTCGGTGGAATTCTTGTTACATTCCTGCCGCATTATTGTTACATCAAAGCGAGCAATCGGTCAACAAAAGGCGATACTTGCTGGTTTACTATTGCCTATGCTGCAAGTGTATTGCTACACTCTAGCATATAGAACTGATGGGCTAATTTGTCCCGCCGAGTATACAACACCGCCGCTTGCCCGTCCAACCCTCAGGGACCGGTCCGGGTAACGCCAAGGGAGGCCATTGAACAAGAAACGCAGGCTCACCGGGGAACAGGAGGACGGGCGCATCCAGGGCCTGCGCCTCCTGGCCCGCATCATCGCCCGCCACTACCTGGAACACCCCGAACTGTACCCCGCTCCAGTCGGAGACCCGGACGGCGGGGCCGATGGCGCGGGCAGGGACGATGCCGCCGTGACCGCCCGGTCGCGGACCGGCGGGAACCCGGCCCGCAAGGAGGCAAACCAATGAAACAAAAACGGATTATCTACCGGGTCAGATTGAAGGCCGAGGCGGTCTGGGAACTGCTGAACCGGCTCAACCTGACCCAGAACGAACTGGCCCGGCGCATCGGGCGCTCCTCGGGATTCATGTCCCAGCTCATCAACGGGGAACGCTTTCCCTCGGCGGAGACCCGCCGGCGGCTGATGCGGGTCCTGGGTGTGTCCGACTTCGACGTTCTCTTCGTACAGGAGCGGGTCGATGCCTAGCCCCCGCCCCGGGACGGGGATGCCGATTGCCATTCCCCCCGGCGTGGCCCTGGTGCCGGAGGACTTCCGGGAGAAGCTGGAGGTCATCAAGCGGCTGACAGGGCTGTCCTGGGAGGGATTGGCCACGGCCATGGGTGTGGACAGCCGGCAGCTGTGGCGCTGGCGCAAGCGGGGCGGCGAGCCGGGCGCCGGAGCCATGCTGGCCCTGGCGCGCATCTCCCTGCGGGTGCCCGGCGGCCTGGCCCTGCTCCTGGACGAGGACGTGACCGTAATCTTTCGACTAACGGAGGTGGAAGCATGAACACGGAAGGAAGACAACCGATTGACGGCGCCCTTTCCCCTATGCCTGCGGAGTTCTGTCCCGGAGGGCTGGAGCGTTTGCCGGAAGAGTCCGGCCTGACCTGGCGGAGACTGGCCGCGAGCGCCAGCATAGCTGAACGCGACGCCACACCGCTGCGGCGGGTGGAGCGGTTCCAGCCGGGACCCGGCCACCAGGATATTGTTGCCCTGGCGCGGGACCTGCCCGGTGGCTGCGGGCTTGGCACCGGCGGAAATGACGTCGGCGACCAAAACGGCAACCCCGACCACCACGGCCACGGGGGTTAGGGTATGGGACGCCGCCAGCGGTACGTCTACCACGTCGAGCCGGAGGTTTTCCCCGAAGACTTCCCCGACCGGCTGGACCGCTTCCGGCAGGCCGCCGGGTTCACCTGGGGTGGCCTAGCTCGGGAGCTGAAGGTCAACGCCCGCACGGTGCGGCGCTGGAAGGCCGGGGCCGCAGTCGGCTCCGGCCACCTGGTGTCGCTGTTCGCCCTGGCCGCCCGGCTTGGCCTGCTCCACATCCTTCTACCCGAGGCGGGCAAGCCGGCGGCGGCCCCCGACTTGGATGTCGAAAGCAGGGGTTGCGCCGTGTCCCTGGCAATCCAGGACTGACGCGCGGGCAACAGGTCTCCCGACAATCACGGGGCCAGACGGAATGATCCGTCCGGCCTCTTTTTTGCGTTGGCCCGCTTTAGGTTGATTCCCTCATGTTGTAGGATTGTTCAGGTGGGCGGTTCCGGGAGCGGACGGCCCCAAATCAGGTATCTGAAACTCACCGAAGGCCAGGCTTGCTACGGGGGCGCATCTGTGCAGGAGATCGAATTTGTTCGCTATCTGAAGGACGTTTGCAATTTGGCGGAGCGTACTGTCGGCTCCCGGATATCCAACTGCCGGCGTGTTGAACGGTACGAGGGCGACCTGGACGACCACTTCCAAGCGGACGGCATGGCGTCGCTGTTACGCAACCTCACCTACTCAACGGAGGACGCCAATCGGAACCTACCGGCGCGGCACCACATTCCCATTGTCGGGAACGTTCGGAACGGGACCGCCACGCTGAAGCAGGCCGTCGGTTTGTATCAACAGTTCCGCCAGAGCGCTGGTCACCGCCCGGAGACGCGGCGTGCCTCCTCAAGACCTGAACCGTCCAGGCGTAAGCCGGGCACTGCATGGCCAGACTGGCCGCAACCGGACGAAAACGATGTCCTCCAACTTGCCACCGTCATCACTCCGTTGGTCAGATTCTTGCACCCTCAAATCGTCCAGCGAATCGTTGACGACAATGGCCTCAACCGGAGCGCTTGGTCGACGGAATTGGAGAGGTTGGGCATAGACCCCGACATCTACCTGTGGGAAGGTTCCCCGTGCGCATTTCCGGGGGTTCGCAGACACGCCGGCAGCCAGGAGATTGCACAATTCAGAAAGCAGGCCAGCGATTCCCCTGAACGACCAGCCGATTGCCTGAGCTTGGACGACAATGATTACCCAAAGCATCTTTGGGCCTACGTGTTCACCGGAAAACCATTCCGCAAACAGGGACCACAGGGGTACCAGTTGGCACATTTGGCTGACCACAAGGCGCACAACAATCGTTGGCGGGAAGAGTTCGCAGCGGAACCCTCGAACTCTCCATCGAACCCTCCGGCGCTATTCGGACTTTACACCAGCCCGTCCAACCTGGCCTACATCCCATCGAACTTTCTGAAGCCCACGGATTTTTCCGGGACTCTACGTGCGCTTCTTCTCAGCAGAGCATATCAGCTCTATGGCGGCGTTGCCCGCCTCGCTCCTCCCCCGCTCGTCCAGAGGACCGAACCCAACTCCAAGTGGCATCCCGACAATTTCCATTGGGGCGAATGTGTTGGAACCGTCGAACACGTCGATGCCTTCCTGCAATACAGGAACCAGGTCATGGAGGAGTTGATAAGGGGTTCGGAGTAGTGGGACTAGGGGTTCGTTTATCCCTACCTGGTGCCATCGTTCGGCGGGAAGCCCTCTGGGAATCTCAGGCCGTGTATGATGACGTACGCCTCTTGCACGGGGCAGGTCTAGGATGGAGGAGTTAGCTGTTCCGGCCAAGAGGTCCTCCCAGCGGAAGGTGCGCAATGCCAATTGCAATCCCAAACTGACCAGCGTGCGACAACTTTTCAGCAACAGGTCCCGTCCGAAATGGGAGTTCCAATAAGAAGAGAGCCACTTCCGCCCCGTCGCCCTCGCATCCCATGGCGCCGTTTTGATCAAGAGCCCCGGCGATGATGCCGAGGCTTTGGCTGTACCGCGACTTCCGCAAACTTGACTGGAGTTCAGATGTGGTGAATTTAGTTGTTAGAATCGGTTCGATCAGCATACCGATTGCATTGCTTCTCTCTGCTGCTTTTTTGAATTACAAAGATAGCGCTGAGTGGCGTTCGTTTTTTCAGCCAGGGATTATTTTGGGTTGTATGAGCACTATATGGAATATGGGATTCGTTGGAATTGAATTTGCAAGAGATACCGACGCAATTGGTCGTGCCGATACATTTACTTTGTTAATATGGTTGTTTCTTGGATCCATCTTAGGCGGCCTATTGTTGGGAGTAGCCTTGATAAGGTTTGTCGTTTGAATGGCCGTACAGCAGTACACCTCACGACACAGAAAACTTGCCGTCTAAACCAAACAAGGGTAGGTCCCGGCGAGCGTCGCCTAGGCTTTCCCTATGGTCTCCAGTCGTATTCATCACCACAAAGCGTTTCACCCGGTGCTCCAGCAGAACAGTAAGGACACTGTCTGAGATGTATGTCAGAACCGTTGGCCCCGTAATTGCGAACGCAGCAAGGGCAGTGCAGGACATAGACGTACTGATTGTGATCGCTTCCGTGCCGCGCGGGGTCTGTCCGCCCAAGATTGATCTGGCCGTTGCGGTTTATGTAGCCCCTACTGGTAGTTCCTTGACTTGTCATTTGAAGATGACCTCCGACTACATTATTTGTGAACGTCATTCTATCAAAGAGCAACCGCAAAAAAGGGCCGGACGGAATGATCCGTCCGACCCTTTTTTGCGTTGCGCTGCCCTGATGTTGCCTGGTCCCGTTTCGCAGATGACCCTCCGCCACATGTCAAGTGCTTCTCACAGCCGGTCCACGCCCTGGGGGTCCCGGGGGCAGGCTCGCCGGTCCAGGACGCTCTTCAGGATGCCGAAGGCCAGGTGGAAGTTCAGGGCCTCGGACATGGCGGTGGGGTCCTCCTGCTGGAGCAGGGCGTAGGAGGCCAGGCCGGCCATCTGAAGCAACTCGTCGTCCCCGGCCCGGCGATACGGCTGGACGTGCGCGACGATGCCTGGGCGGATGTCCCCGCCGGAGTCGCCGTCCCCCGCGCAGGGGCAGGCGGCCAGGATGGGGTCGCGGTGAACGGGCCCGGCCGCCAGGGCGGGCAGGCCGTCCCGCTCCGCCTCGTCCTCGATGATATGGCCGTAGCGGCCGTCCGCCGCCAGGGCGGCGTTGACCCGTTCCAGGAGCCGCTGCCGGGCGGCGGCGCGGTCGCGGCGGCGGTGTTGGCGGTACAGCGAATTGCGCCGGCAGACGTTGATCACGCTGATTGCGCCCCCGTTGTTCAGCGAGTGCTCCAGGACCCGCAGGCCGGTCATCATGATTTCCAGTCCCTCCTCCAGGGTGGGCCGGGAATTGCGGCGGCCCCGGGGCAGGGGACTTCCGCCGGGTGAAAGCAGGACTTCTCCGCGCAGGACCCGCCCGGTGGGGACGTTAAACTCGTCCTCCATGACCCAGCGCCAGTCCAAGACGTGCTCGGACACGGCGTTCCAGTGCTCCCCGTCCACCCCCAGGGCGGTGGCGACGGAGAGGTTTCGGCTGCGGGACTCGCCGACGTAGTAGATTCTCATGGTAGTCATTCTCCCTCGTAATGGCGTTTCACTGGTAGTGGTGCAGGGGTTCAACCGACTGGAAGTCGCCGCCCGGCGCCAGCCATACGGGACCCAACGGCCCCTCCCGTTCCACCAGTTCCCGGTGGGAGGCCAGCAGGGGCAGCGGCACGCGAACGCGCAACATCTCCCGGCGGGCCACCTCCAGGAAGTGGGTGGGGGCGACGGGATCGTCGAAGACCACCAGGACCAGGGGCCTTGTGCCGTGGTCGTCGGCGGGCCGGTGGGAGGAGTAGTAGCGCAGGTAGGGGGCGAGGCGCTGGGCCATGGTGGCAGGGCGCACGGCCCTGCGCTCGTACTCCAGGAAGAAGGGGCGCAGCAGGTCGTTCCGGCGCAGGGTCCCAAAGGCGTCAGGGTGCAGGGAGCGGGGCCTTCCGTAGTGGCGGAAGTAGCGGGAGGCCCGGTGGGGCGGGTCCAGTTGCTCCACGTCCCAGCCGAGACCATGGGCCTGGCGGTTCAGGGCGGCGACGAAGCGGTGGACGGCGGCGGTGTGTTCCAGGTCCCGCAGCAGCTGGCGGCTACGCCGGCCGGACACGATGGGCCGGTCGCCGTCTGCGCCGTTGTCCCCGTCGCCGTCTGCGCCGACGCTCCACCGATGCCTGGCCTCGCCGGTGGACAACCGGTCCCTTCGGGCCAGCAGCTTCAGCCCCCTGTCGGTGAGGGCCAGGCGGCGGGCGTCGTGCCTGGCAGCGGTTGCCAGTCCCAGGCGTTCCAGGGCGGCGGTGAGTTGGGACGCCCTCGGCTTGCTTGCATCCAAGAGCCCGGCCAGGTCGTTTCGGGCCAGCCAGGGCCAGTCGGCCAGCAGGTCCAGGGCGCGCTTTTCGGCGGGGCGCAGCAGCACGGGCAGCAGGTGATCGGGGATGTTTTCACCCTCTCCACTCCCGTCGATGTCCCCAGGGTCGATGTCCCTGGGAATCGAGACCCTCATCAGGGGCGGCTCCGCCGCCACCATGCCGCCGGGGTTGGCGCGGCCCACGGCCTCGGCCAAGGAGAGGGTGGCGCCCGCAGAGGACCGCCAGATTGGATCGCCGGCCCCGGCCGCCGCAACGTGGCGCTCCAGGGCGAAGAAGGCCGGAACCGGGGCCGCCGCAGGACGGGCCTCGCGCAGCAGGGCGATGGCCTGGCGCAGGCGCACCTCGTCGGGGACCAACAGCAGGACTGCGCCGGGCCGGGGACCCTGGGCCAGCCGCCAGAGTCGCTTGGCGAAAGCGGCGCGCTCGGCGGTAAGACCTTGGCGAACGATGGCCAACACTCGCCCGTCGGAAAGGGTGACGGTTGCGTCCTGGGGCAGGGCCCGGTGCCAGCGGAAGCCCAAGGGGTGGCCCAGTCCGGCCAGGGCGGAGGCCAGGCGGTAGATGACGGCGGCGGCGTCCAGGCGTTCCAGCAGCGTCCGGCGCCAGCGTAGGGAGAGCGGGTATTCCCCGAGCAGGAGGCCCACGGGCCGGACCTCCGCCAAGGCCAGCGCGTTCACGCCTTTTTCGGTGAGGTAGTACCTGCGGGTGGGGGCCAGCAACGGCGTGCCGTGGGGCACGGAGGCGGCGAGTCCGGCGTCCTCCAGCCGGTCCGCCGACTCGTAGACGCCGCCCCGGGACCGGCCGGCGAGGGCGGCCATTTCCAGCCGGTCCAGGAGGGGCATTCGGGCCAGCAGGCGCAGCAGGTTCGCCTGGCCCTGGCTCGGCGGCCGCGTCATTCCTCCGCCTCCCCCTCGCCGTCCTGCGCCTCGCTATCCTGGTCCCAGCCGTCGCTCGGTTCGTCTCCGTCCTGTTCCCCGTTGACCAACTCATCGTCATCGTCCGTTTCCGTCTCGGGTTCCGGTCCGGGCGCGCTTTGCTGCCCCTGCCGCCGGCTGCGCTGGTTGCGCCGGTTGGCGGGCTTGGGCTGGGCTGGTGGGGTGGCTTGGTTCTGCTTCCGCTGGCGCGGCCCCTGCCGGAGCTCTGCCAACTCCTGCCGGTACTTCTCCACCAGCTTCCGCATCTCGTCGTCCTGGGGACCGATCTCCGTCTCGGGGGTGATGTAGCCCAAAGCCAGCTCCCGGATGCGCTCCGCGACGGCCGGGTTTCCCGGCTCCGGCGGCAGCACCCGCATGGAGAAGGCGTCCATCCGCTCCGTGCCCACCGTGGCCCGCACGTAGCACTGGTGCACGTCCAGGGAGGTCACGTCGTCCTCGCTGACCCGCTCCTTGCCCAGCTCCCACACCAGCTGCCGGGCGTCGGTTCCCGCCATCTGGAAGGCGGCCAGACAGCCCACGTTGGCCAGCACGGTGTCCCGCATGGTCTTGGACAGGTCCTCCAGCTTGCCCAGGCTCTGGGTGGCCAGGATGAAGTTGGCCCCGAACTTGCCCAGCTCGCTGAGCATGGACTCGTAGTCCACGCCGGGCATGGTCTGCATCTCGTCCACCACCACGAGCGCGCCCCGCCGCTGGTCCGGCGGCAGGCTGCCCTGCTCCCGGATCACCCCGTCCACCAGGTTCAGGATGGAGGAGCCCACCAGGGCAGCCACGTCCCTTCCCACGGCGCCCTGGGCGGTGGACACCAGCAGGATGCCGCCCTGCCGGATGGTCTCCCGCAGGTCGATGGTGGAGCGGGGCTGGCCCAGGATGGCCCTTGCCGTCTTGGACGACGCGTAGTAGGCCAGGCGGGTCTGCACCGGGGCCAGGGCCATGCCCTGGTAGTCCTTCCGCCAGGCCCCGAACTCCCGGACCCACCACCTGAGCAGGTGATGGTCGTCCACCTGGGCCAGGACCTCGTCCCGGAAGTCATCGTCGGAGAGGAGGCGCAGCCCGTCCAGGATGGTGTACTGCTCCTCGGGCTGCCGCTTGTCGTTGGCCTCGTGCAGGCTCTTCACCGCGTGCTCCAGGATGGACTGCATCCTTGGCCCCCACTGCTCCCACAGGCCGTGGGCCACCCGGACCACCGAGTCGGCGGTGCGGTCCCGGTCGGCGAAGATGCGGGTGTCCAGCAGGTTGATGCCGGGAAAGCCCCGCTGGTCGGCCAGGTCGATGAGCTTCACGCTGTCTACCAGGCTCTCGGGCACCTGGGCCAGGATGCTGCCCACCAGGTCGGCGTGGGGGTCCACGACGATGATGGCGTCGTGGTCGTTGCCCGCCGCCTTCTCCCTGAGCTTGTGGGCTACGACGTGGCGCATCAGGGTGGACTTGCCCATCTGGGTACGGGCCACGTAGAGGTGGTGGCGGCGCAGCAGGTCCCGGGGGAAGTGGACCTTCCTGGCCGGGCCGGTGGTGGTCTCGCCCACCAGGGCGCCGCCGCTGGTGCCCTTAGCCGAGGGCAAAAGCGCCCTGGACCCGGCGCGGGCCACCAGGGGCGTCTCGTCCCTGGCTCCCGGCGGGTGCCACAGGCCGGCTGCCTCCCTCACCCCCAGCACGCTGCGCCCGCCGAACAGCCCCGGCCCCGCCGGGTGCAGGTGGGCGATGGGCACGATGGGTTTGACCTTGCTCACCCGGAACCTGGCCCCGGCGGGGTTGTCGTAGTGGCGGTAGGCGGCGGCCACCGGCCCCAGCAGCTCACCCGCACGGTCGGGAGCGGCGCCCCCGGGCAGGATGGCCGTCACCTGGATCTCGCCGTCGAAGGCGATGCGGGAGGTCTTCTCCTTGATCTGCAGCGGGTCGTAGACCCGGCTGCGGGCCTGCTTCCAGCGCCACCAGCCCCAGCCGGCGGCAACCAGGCCCAGGGCCGTGCCGACGCCCAACAGCGCCGCCTTCATGGTCTCGCCGTCCTGGTACCACAGGTAGCCCCGCACTGCCACCAGCACGGCCACGCCCAGGATGGCCAGCGTCACGCCGTCCTTGGTGCTGATCTGGGCCTGGGTGGCCTGGACGTTGTTGACGGACTGGCCGGCGGCCGGCTGCTGCTGGCGCTGGAGCTTCCGCTGGTGCACCTGGGACCACTCCGGCCCCATGGAGCGCAGCAAAAGGCGGGCCACCACTCGCTCCCCGTCGTTCAGGCTGGAGAGCGCCCCGATAATGGCGATGAGGGGGTCGGAGCCGGGGTCCAGCAGGTCGTCGTCCCGGAAGGTGCGCAGCGGAGCGTACTCCGGACCGGAGGCCCTGAGCGTCATGCCCCAGGCCGTCTCCCCCTCCGCCAGCCGCAGGGGGTCGTCGCCAGGGTCAAGGGTCGCAATGCGGGCCTGGGGGTATCGGGCGGCGATCTGCCCCCTCACCACCTGGTCGTCCAGGCAGCGGGCCAGCAGGGTGACGCCGCTTGCGTCCCCTGCCAGTTCCAGGGAGAAGGGCTCGGGCACGGCGATGGAGGCCAGCAGGTTCTCCACCCCCAGCAATGTGCGCTCGCCGCTGCGGGGCGGCGTGATGGCCAGGAGCACCGGCTCCTTCTTCCGCTGGCCGCCAAACAATATGCGCCTGATGTTGATATTCATGGTCTATGCCTCCTTGTCGTGGAAGTGGTCGCCTAGCGGGGCCGCCAATCGACGGTCCAAGGGGCATTCGCCCCATCCGAGTGTGGGGAGGCCGGGGCGAAAATCCAATTCCTCATAGGGCAGGACGCCGGCGTCCGCCCATATAGGGAATTGGAGAGGTCGGGCCGGATGTGATGTGATACCCGTGTACAGGGATTTGAGCCAGTTCCCTTTTGGGAACTTTCAGGCCCCATTCGTACTCAAAACAGGGGGAATAAATCGGGCCGAAATCCCGCATTTGCAAGCACTTGGGGGTAATGGCCGGTTCCGGAGTTTCGGAGGCGGATTCCCTTTTGGGAAGTGAGTCTCCAGCCCCACCGGGGTAAGCAATCGGGCGCAGGCTGATGGTGGGGGAGCGGGAATGCCCCCTACAGGACGTGAACGCGAGGAGGTCGAGGATGGATGAACGCGAGTCGGACAGGACGCAGGCCGGGGACGGCTCCGGCGGGGTCGCGCTGGACGTGGAGAGGCTGCGTCAGGTCAAGCTGATGGGGTTCCTGCGGGAGCTGGAGCGGCAGGAGGGGCGCGTGGCGGCGGCGGCATTGCTGGGGGTCAACTACAAGACCGTGGCCCGGGCGCTGGACGAGGACCGGGTCACCGGGCGGATGGCCGACGCCCTGGAACTGCTGCTGGGCACGGGCGGCGACACCGAGCTGGAGATGCTGCGGCGGCAGGTGCGGCTGCTGGCGGAGCGGGTGGCGACCCTGGAGGAACGCGGTGACGCGCTGCCTGTCGCTCCGTCGGCCAGCGAGGGCGGGGACGACGTGCCAGGTGATGGCGATGGCGATGGCGGCAGCGGTGATCGGGAACATCCGTCGGTCCAGCCATGCGGCGGAAACAAGGGCACACTCATGCAATCGCCGCCCACGGCGCCGACGGTGGCCGGGTTGGGTGGGAGCAGACCCGCCAGGTTGAGGCGGGTGGACCCGGAGTTGGTGACCCGGGAACCCGCCGGGGACGACGCGGAGGTCTACGGCGAAGCCTGGCCGCTGGTGAAAGAATGGCGGGAACTCAAGGACAGGCTCCCGGTCCGGGGCCGGAGCCTGTCCTGGCTGACCGATTACGAGCGGCTCTTGATGCTGGAGCTGTCCATGCTGGAGGAGCACAGGCTGACGCTGCCGCCGCAGAAGCAGCCGGTGCGGGACAGCCTGAGCCGGCGGGACCACACCCGCTGGCGCTGGAAGGCGCTGTACCGAACCCAGGTGGCCATCCGGAAGCGCAAGCTGCTGCGCTGGCTGCGCCGGTTGCTCACCCTGGGCGCGTGGTGGGAATAGGCCGTCTGCGCTGGGCCGGCGCCGGGGCTGACACTGAGGGGCGGAGGTTGGGGCAAGGCAGCGAACCGCCAGCAAGCGCGGGGCAAGCATTCACCGGCGGAGGGGGTCAGGTGCTTGCAAAATCCGTTCCCTGCGCTGGGAGCGCGGGCGATAATCAATGCAGTTTACGGTTTTTTCCAGCCTTTCCCGCCTGAAAGCTGGAGGGTCCATCCCCGACCCGGACCGTTCGCCAGGGATTGAGCCTCGCTCTCCCCCCGACGGCCTCAACGAGGACAAGCGCCCACCCGCTGCGTGATGCGGCACCCCGGGGTCGAGTCCTGCTCCTCCGGCGTCCACGTCGATGTGGGACAACAAACCATGCTGGCGCCGGTCGTCAGCATCGCCAACATCGTCCAGGAGGTGAAAACCGGAAGCGATACCATTACCCAGGACCTGAACCCTTCGGTCCAACTCTCACCGAGCGCACAGGACGCTGCGCTCACCCCTCACACTACGGCTGGAACGGGCTTCGCCTCCGGCCGCTTCCTCACGTCTGCGGCGTGGCTGCCGAATCAGCAGCAATTAGCCCGCAGGCTCCCACGATCCTGTTCGCCAACGACGGCGGCGGGCCTGACCCTCTCCCTGGCGGCGCGGTTTCCACCGGCGCGTTGGCTGACGGCGTGGCTTCCGGACCTACCGCGTTCCCTGTCTTGGCCTTGGCCTTCCCCTCCCTCTTCCTCTCTCTCGCCGGTTTGCCAGGCGCTTTCTCCCTGGGCCACCTGCGCCCTGCGCCATTCCCCAACCGGCATTTCCCGTTGCGCTGCCTGACGCTGGGCGCAGTGCGTCCTGGGCAGGGTGGCGTGAGCCGATGCCTGTTGCGCACTCAAAGGCCATAACCATCGCTTGGCCGTTGTCCGGCGCATCGGTGGAAGCGAGTAAGGTCGGGCCACGGCGTCATTGCCGTCGTTGGCAACCGGAATAACAACCACGTCACCAACCGGCGGCGCGTCAGCGACAACCACATTAAGAAGGAGGTGATCAACGACAACAACGGCCATCCTGCTTGCGCTGCCGTAGCAGGGCGGTTGGAGCAACCGGCTAACCGGCAGTAACCACCCAGGGCCGACCGCCTTCCCGGGCGGCGCGGCGGCAATCCGGCCGGCTTCGTGGGCCGCCCCTGACAATCGAATAGGCGTCATCGAGCGGGGTCGTCTCTCCTGACCGGGGAAGGCGCCCCGCTCTTCGTGTTTCGCCGCCTGGCGAACACCCCAGCGGCTGAATGGACCGCACCTGAAGACCTGCATCTTGAACCGGAGAGCGGGGTCGGTCCATTCGGACCGCCTCGCTTTCCGCCTTTTGGAGGAAGCGACATGACCACCACCACTACTACCAGCATCGACAACACCGGCATCACCCACAACTTCCCGGCAGCTCCCAATGGCCAGGGCAACGGCCATGGGGACGGCAATATCCTGCCGATTCATCAGGGTCAGGCCGGCCGGCAGCAGGAGACCACGGCGCCCAAGACCGGCAAGGGCAAGCCCGAGAGCGAACTGCGAGCCGCCGCCCGGCGCAGGGGCCTCACCCTCAAGGAGCTGGCCCACCTGATGGGCGTCAGCTACAGATACCTGGGCCAGGTCGCCAACGGGCAAAGGCCCTGGAGCCCGATGATGCGGGAGCGGGCCGAGGCCGTGCTGGGCGAGGTGCCGGGGCAGGGCATCGTCTACCGCCAGGACGGCGTCGTGCATGGCGGTGAAAGCACCTACCTCCGGGAGAGGGCCAGGGAAAGGGGCATGACCCTGCGGCAGGTGGCGGACCGGACCGGGCTGAGCTATGGGTACGTAACCCAGGTGTCCCGGGGCGAGCGCCACCTGAGTCCTGCCGCCCAGGCCCGGATGGAGTCGGTGCTGGACGCTCCCGTGAAGATCGAAACCGCCCAATTGCCCACTGTGGACCCCGCCGTCCTGTGGGAGCGAATGGACGCCCACGGGTGGAGCCAGAACGAGACGGCGCGGCGGGCGGGCATCAGCACCGGTCATCTCTCCCAGATCATGAACGGCCAGCGCATTCCCTCGGGGGACGTGCTGCGGCGGCTGCACGAGGTGCTGTTCGCGCCCTCTCCGGCGGAACTGGTGGCGCCGGTGGAGCTGAAGGTGCTGGCCTGGAAGAAGGGCGGACGCAACGGGGTGGTGGTCAAGGGCGCCGGCGGGCCTGGGGCCGGCCGCAGGCAAGACGGCGGGACCATCCGCGTCGGCGGCCGGGTGCCCTGGGGGGCCGAGGTGGAGTTTGCCTACACCACCGGCTACGACAGCCACGGCCGGGTCTCGGTGAACCACATCGTGGACGAGCGGGGCTGCTCCGCCATGCTGAAGCCGGGGAAGCCGGGGAAGCCGGACGGCGTTTAGCGCAGCAGCGGCCATGTCGACAGTCTGCCTTCTGCCGGAGATGCCCAGGATGCCGTCAGAGGCAGGGCGGCAAGACCGATCCCTCAGCTCTGTCCCTCTTCCAGCGTGCGCGGGGGGTTGGTCCCAGGGTGCGGAGGAGGATGCCAATGAACGGCATCCTTCCCCGTTTCGCCCATGTGTGCGGCCTTTTTCGTTGTCGAGAATTGCCAGATCGTGTAAGGTATTTGTGGCCGCGGAAGGCTCCCCAAGCACCGGTGCGGGTTTCACGCTGTCTGAAATCATCGAAGACTGTAAAGCGCCATCCGTGGCGGAATACCTTTTGGGAGGGAGCGGTAGGATGACCATGCCAACAGGCAGGACTGCCGAGGAGACTGGCCGCCTCGGGGACGAGATATACGAGCGGGACATCCGTCGTCTCGTCGAGGCTGATCATCATGGCGAGTTCGTCGCCATCGACGTGGACAGCGGGCAGTACGTGGTTGCGGATGGCATCCTTACTGCCTCGGAAAGCCTCCTGGCGCAACGTCCTGGTGCCGATGTCTGGCTGGTTCGCGTCGGGTACCGGGCTCTACATCACTTTGGGGGCAACTCCCTACGGAGAGTCGAGTGATCGAAGGTGTGGTGAACGCTGACTACGAACCCGTAATCACTCTTCATCTGCTGGGCCCGGCGGGGCAGACGCGGGAAGTGGAAATGGTGGTGGACACTGGCTTCAACGGCTTCCTGACTCTGCCTTCAAACATCGTCGCGGAGTTGGGATTGCCCTACCGGGGTAGGGGCCGAGCGATCTTGGCCAACGGCAGCCAGGATTTCTTCAACGTTTGGGGCGCCACAGTGGTCTGGGATGGCCAGATGAGATACGTGCCAGCAGACGAAGCGGACGCCACGCCCCTGGTGGGCATGGCTCTCATGGATAACCACAGCCTGTACGTGGATGTGAGAGACGGCGGGGCTGTGGCCATACGGCCTTCGGAAGGACCATAGTTTCAGGTTCAAGGAATCTTCCCTGAATCTGATTGACGGCAAGGTTTCCCGACTGGCGGGCAACCGCCGCGTACTATTCACTCCCCGCAGTCCGTTGCTCGCTCCCTGAGAGGGGACACTCAGAAGTTGCTGGTTGAATCGGAGTTGCTGCCCTGACCATCGAGTCGAAGTAGACAGAATCTGCTGACATTTGCCAGGCGACAACTTTGCCGTGGGCTTACTATAATCCGTGCCAAAGTTGAAGACGAAGTAGTCCCTCGCCGCGCCGCCAGCTTGCCCGGCGAGGGACATCGCCCCGGCCGCCGAGGATTGCTCCATGAACAGCACAGCCACCGCCAGCCCAACGAACCTGGCCAAGTTCCAGGACCTGCTTCGCGAGTTGTTCCAATTTGACTGCGCCGACTTGGATTTCGGCATCTACCGGATAATGAACCACAAGCGGGACGCTGTAGAGCGGTTCATCAGCGAACAACTCCCGGCCTCTGTCGCTGCCGCATTGGATGGTGGACCTCTGGCTCAGCAGGCCCAGGCCGACGATGCGCTGGCGAAAGCGCGTCAGGCCGTGGTGGAGTCGCTGGGGGATACCGCTATCAACGCAAACGGCGAGTTAGCAGATGCTTTTCGCAATGTCCCGGTGGGACAGACGTACATGGAAGCACAAGCCCAAGCCGCCGATGGCAGCCGCGGCCGCGACACGGTGGAAGCCGCCATCTACAACAATCTTCACACCTTCTTCAGCCGCTACTACGACGAAGGCGATTTCATCTTCAAGCGGCGCTACTCCGGTAATCAGCGGTACGCCATTCCATACAACGGCGAGGAGGTCTATCTCCACTGGGCCAACAGCGACCAGTACTACGTCAAGACCGACGAGCATTTCCGCAATTACGACTGGAAGGCGCCCAACGGCGTAGCCGTCCATTTCCGCCTGAAGAACGCCGACGTGGAGCAGAACAACGTCAAGGGCGACCGGCGCTTCTTCCTGCCTCGCGTTCCCGAAACCGCTTGGGACGCCGCCAGCGCCACCGTCACCATTCCCTTCGAATACCGGCCTCTGTCCGGCGGTGAACCCTCCAAATACGGCAAGACCGGCCAGCAGGACAAAATCATAGATGAAGCCCTCTCCGCCATCCCGAAGCAACTGCGCGACAACGCCCGGGCAGTTGCCGCCCTGACCGGCGAGCACCGGCACAACGGCAACGAGGCGGTGAGACACTTGGAACACCACCTGCGCCAGTACGTCCGGCGCAACAACTCCGACTTCTTCATCCACAAGGACCTGGCCGGGTTCCTCAACCGGGAGCTGGACTTCTTCCTGAAGAACGAGGTGCTGAACCTAGACAACCTGGCCGCCGCCGGGCAGAACCGAGCCGAAGGCTGGTTCCAGCAGATGCGCCTTACCAAGGCGGTGGGCAGCAAAATCATCGACTTCCTAGCCCAAATCGAAGGCTTCCAGAAGATGCTCTGGGAGAAACGGAAGTTCGTCACCGAGACTCATTACTGCATCACTCTGGGCAATGTTGATGCCGAGTTCTACCCGGAAATCTCGGCCAACGACGCTCAGTGGTCAGAATGGCGGGAGTTGCTGGACGTTGACGGAAGCGACCGGAGCACGGCATTCTTGCAGTCACATCCCACTCTAGCGCTGGATACTAAGCACTTTGACACCGAATTTGTTGACCGCCTGTTGACGTCATTCCCCGACTTGGAGTGGAATATCGACGGTTTGTTGGTGCACGGCGATAACTGGCAAGCCATTAACACAATTAGAGAGCAGTATAGAGGCGTTGTTCAGTCGGTTTACATTGACCCACCTTACAATACTAATGCATCCGCGATCCTTTACAAAAACGGCTACAAAGACTCTTCGTGGCTGTCTTTGATGGAAAGCTTACTCTCGAAAACCCGCGCTTTGATGTCTAAAACAGGTGTTCTGTGTTGCGCAATTGACGACGAAGAAGCCCATGTAGCAAGACTGATTTTGCGTAACCTGTTTCCAAGGGAGTTGGGCATAGTTGTAGTACGTTCCAATCCTGCAGGGCGGAAATCTAAGGGGCAGTTTTCGCCTAACCACGAGTATGCGCTCTTCGTCGGCGAAGAAGATGCTGTTCCCGGCTCCTTAAACAAAACCAAGAAGGAGCTTGACAGGTATCCCCTAGTTGACGACGGAGGCAGATTCGCCTGGAATAACTTGGTGCGTCACGGGTCAAACGATCTGAGACAAGACAGGCCGAAGCTCTTTTATCCCATATTCATTGATGGCGACGACAACATGCGCATACCCAATATGCAATGGAACGATGGCCGCCAAGAATACGAAATACTCGAAGAAGCTACCGAGGCGGAAACAGTTGTCTATCCAGTGAGAGTGCAAGACGGGATTACCATCGAAAAAAACTGGCACCGTGGTTGGCAATCGGTAAGGAGGTCCCCAGCCGAATACCGCATTCGCAGAGCCGGTGCCAATGAAGACGACATTAGCATCGATTTCAAGATTCGGATTGATATGAACTCAATGCCGAAGACCTGGTGGGACGATAGCCGGTACGCATCGGCTAATCTAGGTGCGCGAGTTCTAAAGGATATGTTTGGCCAGAGCAATTTTGACTTTGCTAAGGCAGTCGGGCTAGTGGAAGATTGCGTCCGGGCCTCCCATAGCGAAGCAGAGTCATTAGTCATGGATTACTTCGCCGGCTCAGGCACCACGGGCCATGCGGTTATCAACTTGAACCGGGAGGATGGCGGAGAGCGGAAGTTCATTCTCGTTGAAATGGGGGAGTATTTCGATACGGTACTGTTGCCCCGCATCAAGAAAGTCACTTACTCGCCGGAATGGAAGGATGGGAAGCCGCAGCGCCAAGCCACCGACGAGGAAGCAGAGCGGTCACCTCGCATCGTCAAGTACATCAGGTTGGAGTCCTACGAAGATGTCCTGGACAGCATCGAGTTCGACCAGGCGGGTGGCCAGTTGCGGCTGCCCGATGCGGCAGAGGAATACCTGCTCAAGTATATGCTGGCCTGGGAAACCAGGGACAGCGATACTCTGCTAAACCCCGCAAGTCTGACCAGCCCCTTCTCCTACCGGCTGCGGGTCCACGCCCACGGCGAGAAACGGGAGCGGGCGGTGGACCTGGCCGAGACCTTCAACTACTTGCTGGGTCTGAAGGTGAAGCAACGGGAGGTATTCGACGACGAGGGGCGGCGCTACCTGGTGTTCCGGGGCGAGACCCGGGCTGCACCTGGTCGCTTGGTCGCGGTCATCTGGCGGGAGACCGAGGGCTGGGCCGAAGCCGACTTCGCCCGAGACAGGGATTTCGTCGCCCGGCAGAACCTTGCAGGGAACGCCGACACGGTGTACGTCAACGGCGATTCGGCCATCCCCGGCGCCAAGCCAATCGAGCCGATGTTCAAGGCCCGGATGTTCGCCGGCATAAATGCCTAACACAACCATCCCCGCATGAGGAATGGACTATGCCGCCGCGACGCCGCGCGAATAGAACCCAAGCGCCAACCAGCCGGGGATACGCTCGGTTGGAGAGAAAGCTGGCCCTGCTCGGCTGGCTGCACCGTCTGCTGGGGTACGACAGCACCCGAGACCTGCTGGGGGACATCAAGCCTATCAACGAAGGCTTCCGGGAGGACCGACGCAGCCAAATCAGCGTCCATCTGGAAGCGCGGTCAGATCAGATGCAGGGCCTGACCGTTCCCGACCTGCAACGTTACGACGAGAACATACGCAGACACCTAGCGGCGACGAACCACGGCCGCACCGAGCCTATTACCCTGCGCTATTTCCAGTACCTCGCCGCCCTCTACACCGAAATCTATCTGGACTGGTACTTCAACCGAGCTGGGGGGCTGCTGCCTTCCCTAAACGAGTTCGTCTCCCAGCACAATGCCAACTGCGCTCCGGGCCAGCGATGGGACCAGTTCACGTCCAGCGACCTGTCCAAGCTGGCCTTCTGGATGGCCACCGGCGGCGGCAAAACCTTGTTGCTGCACCTGCACTACCGGCAATTCCTACATTACAACCGGGGGCCGCTGGACAACATCCTGCTGATTACTCCCAACGAAGGACTGACCCAGCAACACTTGGACGAACTCCAGGCGTCCAACATCCCCGCCGCGCGTTTCGACCTCAATGAACCGGGTAGCTTGCTGAGTCCACCGGGGACCGTCAGAGTCACCGAGATAACCAAGATTGTGATGGAAAAGAAGGGCGAAGGCGAGAGTGTTCCGGTAGAGATATTCGAGGGTCGCAGCCTGATTTTCGTAGACGAGGGTCACAAAGGCTCTGGCTCAGAAGCTCAGGCATGGAGAACTGTTCGTAACGCGTTGGGAGAGAACGGGTTTACGTTCGAGTATAGCGCCACCTTCGGGCAGGCTCTGGCTGCGGCGGACAACGATGCGCTGCTCACGGAGTATGGCAAGGCCATAGCTTTCGACTACTCATATCGCCATTTCTACAGCGACGGCTACGGCAAGGACTTTCACATCCTCAACTTGCAACAGGACAACGCTCCCGACCAGACCGATACTCTCCTGATGGCCAACCTGCTCTCCTTCTACGAACAGCAGCTAGTCTTCGCCGAACAGTGTACGGCACTGCGGCCCTACAACCTGTCTCGTCCTCTATGGACTTTCATCGGTGGCAGCGTCAACGCTGTTTACACCGAAGGCGGCAATCGGCGGAGCGACATCCTTACCGTCGTCCGGTTCCTGCATCGTGTTTTGAGCGAACCCGGCTGGGTTGTTGACACCATTGACCGGCTACTGAATGGCGAGTCTGGCCTACTCAATGCAACTGACGGGCGGGACATATTCGAGGGTAAGTTCGACTACCTGCGCCGTCGTCCAACCGACGGCGTCACCGTGTACCAGGACGCCCTGTCCAAGGTAATGCACACCACTGGCGGCGGTGGACTGCAATTATGCGACCTGCGCGGCAGTGAAGGAGAGTTGGGCCTGAAAGCGGACGGCAGCGACAGCTACTTTGGCGTCATCTACATTGGCGACACCCCCGCGTTCAAGCGGCTGGTGGAAGCCGACGACGCCGGCATCGTCATCGCCGAGGACGCCCTGCAAGCATCCCTGTTTGACCGCATAAATGAACCTGATTCAACCGTTGAGATTCTGTCCGGCGCCCGCAAGTTCATTGAAGGCTGGAATTCCTGGCGGGTGTCCAACATGGGGCTGCTGAACATCGGGCGCACAGAAGGCTCGCAGATAATCCAACTGTTCGGCCGCGGCGTCCGCCTGCGAGGCCGGGATATGTCGCTGAAACGCAGTTCGGCCCTGAACGATGGTCCGCATCCAGACTATATCCGGGTGCTGGAAACTTTGAACATCTTTGCCCTGCGGGCCAACTACATGGCCCAGTTCCGGGATTACCTGGAGAGCGAGGGCATCAGCACTCAGGAATTGGTGGAACTGCCGCTGTTCATCCGCCCCAACCGGGACTTCCTGGGCAAGGGACTGGTCATACCCCGTCTTGACGAGGACAAGGATTTCTCTGCCCAGGAAACCGTGTTGTTGAAACACAATGACAAGGTTGGTCCGGTTTCCGTAGTCATGTCAGCCACAGTGCAACAGATACAGAGTGGCCGAGACGGACTTGCAGCCACTGGCGCAAGCTCAGGCAGTGAACGGGAGATACCCTCGGAGAGCCTGGACCTCGTGGACTGGAACCGGGCCTACCTGGAGTTGCTGGAATACAAGGAAACTAAGGGACTCAGCAACCTCCTGGTCCGTCAAGAACTGCTGCGTCCCATCCTGGAAGCGGGGAAGGAGGCGTACCTGCTGGAAGCGGATGAGCCTGTAGTCATGCCCAAGAGTCACGACGACCAGCGCAGGTTGCAAGAAGCCGTCACCCACATCCTCCGAAGGTACGCCGATATGCTCTACCGGCACCGACAAGCCCGCTGGGAATCAAACCATCTGACCTACCGTCAACTGGACCACACTGATGGCAACTTCCGGTTCAACATCGGCGAAGGCAAAGACTCTGGAATGTACACGGTGAGGGTGCCAAGAGAGAAAATAGACCTCGCTCGTGAAATTGAAAAGCTGATTGCGGACTGCAATAGCTTATACCAGGAAGATCAAGGGACCTTGCCAAGAATCCATTTCGACAGGCATCTCTACCAGCCATTACTGGTGGAAGCTGACGGCATTACTTCAACGCCAACCGGCTTGCAGGAAAGTGAGAAGAGGTTCGTCGCTGACTTGAAAGACTACTTCGGGAGTACGCCCGACGCCTTATCGGAGGGCGCGGAACTGTTCTTGCTACGCAACCTGACCCGCGGCAAAGGCGTGGGATTCTTCGAAGGTAGCGACTTTTATCCTGACTTTATCCTCTGGGTCAAGACCGGAGACGCACAGCGTATAGTGTTCATAGAACCGCACGGAATGCTAAACGCTCCGGCTTACATCAACGATAACAAGGCACGGCTTCACGAGAGGCTGCCCGGATTGGCGCGAGAAATCGCCAGCCGTTCCGGCGATCCCAAAGTGCAGCTTGATTCCTTCATCGTCTCCGCAACCAAGTACGAAGACTTGAGGAAACGTTACGACAACGGGACCTGGACCAGGGAAGATTTCGCGGACAAACACATCCTTTTCCAAGAACGTGGCGTCGAGTACGACTACGTAAAGCAAATCCTCCGTCGTTGAGACTGGCCGTTCGTAGGTGAAATGCGCGTTAATCAAGCCGAGACATGGCTGGGCACGTTCAGGTCTAATAGGAACAACACCGTTACGCAGTGAAATGCTCAACGACACCCTCGGTGACACCGGTCCGCGCCTCCTTGGGGGCGAAGCGAACGCTGTAAATGAATTTCGGAGACTTGCCCGATGCCAGAGTTTGTGAACCGAAGTGAATCGAACTTGCTTGTTTTCATAAGCAGTCGGCAAACTCCCAATATGGACTACCCCCGATCGGAAGCCAAGAAAGCTGTCGATGCCTTTCCCAATTGTAGTGTGTGGGCATTCGAGGATATGCCTGCAAGTTCTCAGCAAGCCAGGGACTATTACGTAAGCAATGCCGCTGATGCGGATTTCGTCATCTGGCTAGTCGGTGAGGAAACCACCAAGCCCGTAGTAGAGGAAGTCCACGCCTGCATGAGTGTGCGAGGCAAACTACTCGCGTTCTTGTTACCTGTGGACTCCAGGGACGAAGTTACTAATCAACTAGTTAAGGAAGCGGGCGATTATGCTAAGTGGTGCGAGGTTGGTAGCCTAAACACGTTGGGAGAGCTAATTCGGGCGTCTCTTGCCGACGAAATAAATCGCCTGTTTCGCACTTCGTTTCCCGGGGGACGGGACCCTTTACTCAGACAATTTCAGCGAGAAAGTATCGCTAGATGTAAGAAATCTCTAACCACACTTGGAGTAACCGACGATGTGGCTGACGAGTTGGCGCAAGACTCAACGGTGGGCTACGGTTTGGCCCCTCCTGCCAGTGGAGTAAACAGGGTGGTTGGTGACCAAGGTGTGGGAAAATCCCTAGCCGTAGAGCGTCTTTTTCAGAAGGCCATTTCCACGGCCCTTGCTGATCATTCTCAACCGTTCCCCGTATTTGTTAGGGCCAGGGACTTGAATCAACCTGTTAGACAATACGTTGAAACTGTCGCCTCGGGCTACGCGTTCCCCGCTGTTCAGGGTGCTTTTGTTGTAGTTGACGGCCTCGACGAGGTCGGGACGGAAACGGCCAACCGCGTCCTTGATGATTTGGAGGTTTATGCGCTGGCTAACCCTAAAGTAACTGTGATGGTCACGAATAGACCATTGCCTTCCCTTCAGGATGTGGGGCACGAGATCGAGGTTCCCCGAATGGAAGAGCCTGAACTTCTAGCTTTGATGTCCAAGATAGCGCGCCGCAAAGTAGGAAGGAATGAGCTGCTGCATCTCCCACAATCCGTACAATCAGTTGCGAACCTTCCGTTGTTCGCGATTATGATTGGTAGCGAATTAGGCCGAGTCCCCGCAGTTTCTTGGGCAATGCCCACTCAGCTCATGAGCCGGATCGCAGATAGAGCATTGAGGGAAATGGCCTCCCAACAGGATGATGTGGCCGATCTATTACAGAAACTAGCAGTTGCGTCCGTGACCAACGGAAGCAGTGTGAACAAGGTGGAGATACATCCACGGCAATCCATGCGTAACTTGCTAGCGAACTCCCGTTTGGTCCACGAACAAGGAGACAAGGTTGACTTTGCTCTCCCGGTTTTCAGGGAGTGGTTCGCTGCCCGCGCGATTGTCGAAGGCCAAGTCTCCCTAGATGATCTTAAGCCGGTCTCCGACAGATGGTTGATTCCTATAGGCATCGCTATTCATTCTGAGAACGAAACAGTTGGGCTGTCATTGGCAGCCAATCTAGCGTCCTCTGATCCCGGGCTAGCCGGTCAAGTGTTCGAAGAGGCGGAACGGAGTTGGTTCACGCCTGATGCCAACAACCAGGAAATACAAGGAACATACCTGGAAATTGGCGGGAAAATAAGAAGCGCGATGGAGGACTGGAGCAACGGTTTGGGGAAATTGATGCCAGCGATTGGTCCCGTGAAATCCAATGGCGAAGTGCGTACGCTCGGGATAGCAGGAAATTCCCGAATGATTTACACAAGCTGGTATTACGGTTCAGAAGCTCTGGAACCGGTAATTGATCTCCCAAGAAACGCTGGTTTTGGTTCCGGCAAGTTCAATCCGGACTGGCCATCAGTTGCGTCGGTTGTAAAACCACCTGCCAGGGTAGGGCCGTGGCTCATGACCAAAATGATGCTTTCGGATTCTCTGTCCGAGATTCTCAAGTCTAGACGTCTTGCGTTAGCGTCGACAGACGCAGTCCAAGAACTCGCATACGAATTCGCCTGCAACCTTTCAGCACGGGGATTCTCGATCCCCGATTCAGCGGACATCCCAGAAGTTGTCGAAAACATGGATAGACATCTGTCGGACGTGTTCTCTTTGCATGTCAATGGTTCCATATACCGTTACGACGAACTACACGCAATTAGGAATCAACTCGCCGAAATGTTGCAGGAGGGCGAAGTATCCATCGTGAATCCTTGGCCCGGTCCAGACCAAGCCTTCCCCACAGGTAGATCATCGTGGATGTGGGACGAAGAATTCACCGACCAACGACTATTGGAACGCACAACGGCGATATTCGAAGCTGCACTACGCATATACACCGCCATGGTGGATACCTGGTTCCATTGCTTTGGGGAAAGGCTTAAGTTGAATTCTATTCTCCCGGTCAAGTTGGAGGGCAGACTGGTGATCCCTTCATCTCCTAGAGCTTCATTTGATGGACCTGTGTTGACTTGGTGGCCACGCCCCGTCAGCAACAATGAACAGTCTCACGTTGACTTCGAGCTTGGAGCGAGAGATGACAGTACCCAAAGTCTGATTCGCGAAAGGGTCGAAATCGCTCGGTTGGAGGCTCTTGAGAACTCCGGTGTCTTCTGGTCTTCCATGGGGCTCTTGCACCATGACGGTAAACGACCAGCAACTGAACTGGCACACCGCTGGTTAATTAGCGACTTGAAGGATATTGGCTGGACCGATTTAATCACATAAACGAACCAGAGCTTAAGTCCCTTGATTGCGTTCAGTTCGGATCTAGGCAGACTTTTCCCGCAGTGGTCCGGTGAGATCAGTTGTGGCAAGGTCGGATGGCTCCTACATGGATAGACCCTTGGATAACCTCAAGCGAAATCAACGAAAGGGAAGCAAGCCCCGGTGCCATTGGCTGACTCATGGCGCACCTAGGCAAGTCGCGAGTCGCTTAAACAAGCTGGCCGAGCCGTGGGGCGTCGTGTCCTCAGAAGACCAATGGATGCCACAGGGATTTGACGAAATTGAGGAAGCGCAGCTTCACCAGGAGCACAGACTATTGCCACTGCGGGATTGTAAGGCGCTGAGTGCCTGGTGGTTGGAGATACAGAGCGACGACTCCCAAACCCCGAATTGGGACATCGCAAGCACATGCACGGTGAACGGCCACAAGGGGTTGCTCCTAGTGGAGGCAAAGGCGCATACCCAAGAACTGAAGGTAAGGGACCGAGTAGGAGGTAGTCATCGCAACCGCGCACGAATCGCCGAATGCATCAAGGAAACTAACGCCGCGTTAGCGAACCAGACAGGTTTCGACTGGGCGTTGTCCCATGAGCATCGCTATCAGATGGCCAACCGCTTTGCCTGGTCGTGGAAGTTGACGGACCTTGGCTATCCCATCATCCTGGTCTATTTGGGATTTCTCAAGGCGGAGGAAATGCGAATAGGGAGGGAGCAAACTCCCTTCAACAACCACGCTGAGTGGAAAAGTCTCGTAAAGGCGCACAGTGAGCCGTTGTTTCCTGCGGGCGTTTGGGACCGCCAGTGGATCATTCACGGTCAGTCATTCGTTCCGCGCATCTGCTCAATCAAAACAGCTTACGACGGGCCAATAGAGGATGAGTAAGGAAGGGCGGTCGAAGCGAGATCTCAATCAGGGAGGGGCTAATTGAAGAGGAAGCCAGTGGAAGACAAGCAATCTCTGAGCTACTCGGTTGAACTACCCGGTATTCCGTTCGAGTCCCGCTCAGCTGCTGAATGGGACATCAGAATGTTGGCAGACGCGGTGGCTGCTGCCACGGAAAAGAGAGGATTGCCCTTCTTGCTGAAGCTGGTTCGAGTCACAAACAACTTTCAGGAGGACGTGAATTTTTTTCTCAAGGAACGTGCGGGCCCAAGCGGATATATTGCAGCGCGGGCGAATGCCCATGCTCTAGCCAGGACACTCTGGATCCGAACTCATGAAGAGGAGCTGGGCTTCGCAGTCGTTATCAATGCTGATGCAGTTAATCCTTGGAACCTCAACAACCCCAACTGCTTGATAACGGTGTCTCATGAGTTATTCCACCTGATGTACGAAGCTAGTCGCCTGAATAGGTTAGGTGAGGAGGAGTACACCGCGGGCAACAACAACGCCGGGCGCATGTTAGATCGTTGGGCTAACTTGCTTCTCGACGAGTTCGACGTCGACCGCAATGTGGACGCCTTGATTCGCGCGCTGACGATGAAAGAAGATGGTCACTCGTGGTCTTTGCGTGAGTTGAAGGAAGCTCTAGGCGAAGACTGGGTTCAGGGGTTAATGGACAGCTTGGACCGTGCTCCTCAAGTAGTAAACGAGGAAGTTGGCCAGTACCTAGCTGGAGGCACCGACATTCAGCGTATCGCCGATGGATTACTGCCCTATGTCAACGATATGATGACTCTCTTGGCTCATACCGCCTCCCTTTACATGGGTACCGACAGTTGGCCAAGGGTCCTTGAGCGTATCAAGGAAACCGAGACTTCCAAGCGCTTCTTCAAGGAACATCTAGACACGATCTTGGGCCATCTGGAAGACACCCGGATGGAGTCTGAGGAGTCCATCCAAGCCGTTGCGAGCGCTTTGGAGGAAATATTCCGAAATTGTGGCGTAGGCTTTAAGACATTACAGGGAGGCTTGTACATTACCGTACAATCACCGTCCCGCTAGCCTGTTTTGCACTCGGGTTGCCGTTGTCTAGCGGCTTGACTAGAGTCAGCAAGATCTCACAACTCGACTATTAGCTCGAAGGCTCTAGCTAAAGCCTCTTTTGGTCATTCATTGAGCACCTTGCCTGACGGCCAGCAAAACTCACGAATGCGCTCTGTGCGGCTCGATAGAGGACACCGCAACAAGAGATTGACGTGTGTGTGGCAAGACGTTGGCCGTGCTTTGTATCGAATGCCATACGGGCTTTGGGTGGCAAGCCATACGTGGCTGGCTAGATGAGGCCAAGGCCCTGATGAACCGCCATTGTTGCCTGAAACAACTGTGCAACAGAAGGTACGAGAGACGTTACGACTGCCGTAGTGAATAATGCTGCGCGTACCCTGCGACCATTTAACGTGAGTCAAGGAAACTGCGAGCGATGCTGAATGGATTGCATGGCCTTAGCTGGGCGACTAATGTGGGCACTGAATGAGTATGACAGAGAAGGACAACGGGAATACCACCGGAAGATCGACGAGCAGAGAGCCCGCGTCGACTGACAAGAGAACTACTTGAGGTAACTGCAAAACCAAGCAGCCGAAAGCGACGGCGTGTAAGTCATGCTGTAGATGTGGGCGGCGACGACGTGTTCGCCGTCGCAAGCTCGCCGCCGCGGAC
This sequence comes from Dehalococcoidia bacterium, assembly GCA_964291565.2. Classification (GTDB taxonomy): domain Bacteria; phylum Chloroflexota; class Dehalococcoidia; order Lucifugimonadales; family UBA3495; genus Bin22. The sequence continues at coordinate 1,078,678 of OZ219949.1, read as the reverse complement.
AAGAACCCAGGGTACGTCCAGATGACCGACCGCATCTGACCGCGATGACGGTTGTGCGAGCTGACTGACGGGGAAGTGTCGGCAGTGGAACGGCGGCAATCCAATGCACCATTTCTGACGTTCTATACCTAACGGACAAAGGACGCGATCCTGGGTATGCCGAAGTCACCTCACCGGTGAGCAATCTCCGGAGGCGGATTCCGAGCTGAGGGCAGGCTGTCCCAATTTCGAGTGAGACGAAGGACGATGGAAAACACCCTGGTTCCCGACGGAGCCAACGAAAACCGAACTTCCCGGATGTCGGTACTGGCATGGCACTCGAAAGAGGGCCCAGTTCGCAATCTATTCACCCACATCCGCCACCGACGCACCGACGGTATGGGCCCGTGGATACGTGAACCGGACGGGGTGTGGCGTACCACGACGTTTCCATCCAATGAAATAGTCCATCCGGGAGAAATCAAACTCCACGTTGTGGATGCACCTCTTGCATATTGCCTGGAGCTGGTCAAGGACATCTTGGACAATAAAGCAATGGTTGTCGAGGGCATCGACGTATTCTACGCTCTGGAACAGCCCGCTCGCTGCCATTGGGCTTACCGGAACCACATGGGAACGGACGGCCACTCGGTGAACAGTCCGTTCAAAAGACACAGCGCGAAGGTGACCGAGGTTTGGAGTCTTGAACCTGATCCCCGCGACTACTGGCGGAAGGTATGTGAGTCCTACACATCCCGCCAGCTTGAGGATGCTCTGCGTGGCCTGGCATTTCGTCTTGATCGACGATTGGACCGGGTAGGCAATCTCATGATCTCAGGCGCGGAGGACGATATAGATTGTGAACTCGCAAATGAACGGACCCATCTGACACTAAGCGTCAACACTGCCGACGGAACCGGCCTACCAGAAAATGGCTACTTCGCCACCGTATGGGCCGACGACAACGATGATGCACTGGTTCATCAGCACCTGGAAATAACAGAGCAGCACACACTCATCAACGTTGATTCGGCGCTGGATCAAATTGGGTTGGCATTGTACCGACGTCGCGATGGACAGTGCATAGACAGGTGGGAGGTGCCGTTAGTCAGAGAGATAAACATTAGCATGAACCTGACAACCGGCCAGACGCTTGCAGTTCACGATGCCCGACGCGGAACCACCAATACGGTCAGCATTGGAGATGCCAAATCGGTCATCCGGGTCGGCGACGAATATTCGACCGCTTTGGACAGTGCGATCCGCCGAGAAACCCTCGGACGGAGGAGCTGGCTAAAAGACAGAGATGCCCGTGTGCAAGGAAACCTCGGCCGCTTTGGACCGGACCAGACTGAGCAAGCAATTGATTTTTTCCTCAATCTCCTTGCCGACAGTGGACACTCAGACGGACCAATCTACCTCGCCGACCCCTATTTCATGCAACGGGATTTCGACAATACGGACGAGCGCGTATACAGCAGCATGTTCTCAGGGACTAGAAGGCAGCAACTGAGAATCCTCTGCGGGCAGGGGGGCGTCGACAAGTGGTTGTCCAAGTATCCTTCAATCCTCACCGACCATGTGAAAGTCAGGTCATTTACCAGAAAAAACGCCAAGGGGGAAGACAAGCCAGCGTTTCACGACCGCTACCTGATCACGCCGGACAAGGAAGTAATCATCACCCTTTCAGTCAACGGGTGGCACGACCACGGCGTCACCTTTGCGAAGCTCCCCTATGGTGTGTACCGCGCCGAGGCCGAGGAACTCTGGTCGTTGAACGTGGGCCGAAACAACAATGGCGTTCTCGTCGAGGAAGTCAAATGACGGCCAACAACGACCCTCCAACCGTCCAACTGCCGATAAGGGCAAGGCAGGCCATCTGGCGGATTTTTGGCAGCGGCTTGGCACCTCTGAAGCAATCGACGTGTCGCGACCTGGTTGAACCGATTATCCAAAAGCACATCGGGCAAACCGACGAAGTTGACCGGGCCATCACTGAGATTCGCAACTGGTTCGACCCCGACGGAGGCCCAAACCAACTGCGGCCGGACATGATCGAGCCGGTAACGGAAATGATCATTGACGGGATCAGGGAAGCACTTTCGGCAACCACCGGGATCGAGAACCACGACACAGCCTTTTGGGCCATGGGCTCAATCCGCTCGGACTTGTCGGCGCCAATCATGCGCGCTTCTTGGTCTCCAGAACAAATTGACAGGTTCGCCGCATACGCACTGGATACTTTGGAAAGCCTCCACGAAAAAGGCAACATCATCGACCCGAAGCACATCGTTGGGCCGGATTTTCAGGGCGCGACGGCACACCCCCATGAAATAGGTCACGACGACGTTCTGCGGACTTTCCACGTAGGACCCGATGCCGCCTATCAGACATACCGGCTAACGTACCCAGGCATCGCGTCAGTCGTGGCCCTTCTTTTGGAACTGAAGCCAGAGATGCTGCCGGAGATGGTGGACAAGATACAGAACCGCTTGTTGCAGTCTTTTGCGGCGTCCTGCCTGGCCGACATACGCGCCACCTCCGATTACCGCCAACCTCTTAATTGGATTGTCGATACCTCTCCAAAGGCGTTGATCGCGTTGGCAATTCTCCACATATTGAAAGTCGTCAACGAAAGAGAAATCGCATCCAGAGCATTACCTAACTCCGGCACCGCTGAGGATGTGGACTCGGGAGCTTTGTGGGACCCTATAACAGACCTAGTTTCCAGTCTTGCAGCACTCGGACCCGTGCGAAGCACTTGGTGGGCATTCGAGCTGCTCAATCACACGTCCTTTGGTCCCGAACAAAAACGGCCGACGGCTGAGCAAGTCGAGCAGCGATGCACCCAACTGCTCAACGACAACGTGCTGAATCATTGGTCCGATGAGGTGATGAGAGAATTGGAAGATGGCTTGCGGCGGGCCAGGCTTGAGCCCAGAGGCAAACCCCTCGCAGACATCGCGTGGGATATGCGAGACGCGCAACCTGAAAAGGCTTATCAAATTTCCGGGATCATCTTGGTTGAACACGAGCGCCGCATGGCAATGGCACTGGAAGACATCCTGCAGTTTCCATACCTGTCCGGTCGGTGGAACTACGACGATTGGCTTACCGCACTGGGAGCGGCGGTAGTCATGCATCACAATGACTTCGACCCGATGGATTGGGCAATGGAAAAGTGCCGAGCCCTGCCTCTGAGCGCATGGGACGCCGACGAAGAAGACCGAGTCTTCCGAGTGGCCGACCGGGTGGCCCGAATCCAAATGACCGTCGGGCTTTACGCTGTTCAACTGTTGACAGACGCAGACCGCGAATTGGACTGTGGCAAATTGAGGACCTTTGCTGAGAAAGTGTGGGAGCACGCCGACTTTGTTCGTCAGTACGGCGAATTACTGGCTGAAAATTCTGTCACCACAGAATTCGCCGCCCGGGTAGCCGTGGCCTTCGGGGAACCAGATCAAGCATGGGTACTTCAGCAGGCTAACAGCCCGGCAATAGATCCCCAAACCCTGTGGTCGCTTCTGGACCAGATGAAACACCAAGACAAAGCCGTGTGCCGCGACAATACGTCCGAGGAAATCCGAAAAGTCGCATCGGACCGATACATCAATTCAGTGCAAGCGAACCCACGGTCTGCAGCCCATTTGGCGAACCTCTGGATACTTCTGGACGCGCCCCTAGAGGCTGCGAAAACCGCGCAAGTCCTTCTGACCTACCATCCATCACACGCTGACCGTGTCCAAGCAATCCCCCTTCTGAAGATGCTCGCGTTGGCAGAAAGTAGAGGCAGATTGGCGAACGAACTGGTCGAAACCTCAAGGTTGCTCTACGACCAGCTTTGGGGGAAGCACACTCCGAGGGATGAAACCCCGGCGCAGCAAGAAATTGACGCCTTCCTGAGACGCGCCAAGAATGCACCGTGCACAAGTTCTTGACCGACGGCGCGGGCTAGACGCAGATTGCCATCTCCGACCCAAGGGACTGGTGCCCACCGTACCAGAGCACGGGGGTGAAAGTGGTTCCCCAAAACCGGACAGACCACCTGTTGGTCGCAGCGACGCCAGAATAGAGAGTCAGAGGTGCATAAAGGGCCGATCCGGAAGCCAAAGCGAATGGACAATTTAGTTGATCACATGGAACGCTGGGGCTGCGGCAACGCCCGCATCGAAGTCCGCCCGGACGGCGCGCTCAAAGAGTGGCACCACTGGGCCGAGCCCAACCTGATAGGGTAACGGCAACCGCCCAAAAGGACCCAGACACTGACGCCTCATGGCATCGAAAGCGCTACCCCGTATTGTGAAATGCCGGTCCTGTCGGCTTCCAGCGAGTTTACCGTCAGCATCGAACGGTGGGTGGGGATCATGGAAGACAGGTTAATGCGGGCGTCTGGCTGCGTTGGACGCCCGCACGTGATTGGGTTAAACTTGGCTGTGCAAGTGGGTGCTTCCTTACAGTGGAACCACCCACTGAAAAGTTCGCAATACAGCCCCTTTAGGCCCACCACCGGAACAGTTGTTCGTAGATTCGGTTTGATCCATAGGACGTCCGCTAAACTCTTCCCTAGTTCTATTCAAATAATGAGTTCCACCTCACTGGCTATCTGAGGATGGCACCAGGCCGCCGGTGGATGGCCCGCAGCCCCACGGCGCGCATTAGCTGTTGCATCCGTCGCTAGGTTTCTCGCGCCTATGGCTCGTTACAGGTCTCGTCCATTCTCTCGATTGTAGCCTCGGGTAGCTTCTCCTTAGAAATGTCATCTGTTAGCCAGGTTATGGTCACGGTCCTGAGTTCTCTTTTGCGGAGCATCGACCTGCAAGCAACAGCGTGCATCGGCAGGTGGCCGAAACTCTGGCTGCGTCGATGATCATCGACGCGTCTCCAAGGGTGGCAGAGTTGGGGGCATCTCGCTCTTCAACCTCTGTCATTTTCTCTTCGGGGGGGGCGTTTCGGCAGGCCGTGCGACGGGTCAGAATCCTCAAGCTCGTGCTGTAGTTTGGCAGCCTATTGCTGACGCCTGACGAAGCTCGTACCTATCCCCAGCTATCGTAACCTGCCGGATGGAAGTGCTGTTCTTACAGAGGGTACGAGGAATAGTTGCAGGATCTCGTACTACACTTTGCTATATTCGTCGTGTTATGCTCTTCGGGTGGAGAGAACACCAAGCACAGCGATTGCCAAATTTACCTCGGCCCCCTTACACGTGTCCAGCCTTGCTCAGCGTGTAGGGGTCCAGCGGGATACGTTTATCTCAACGGGATATTGACGATAACTTTTACCCACTTTTCATTGAAGAGGAAGATGCATTGAGTTATCCCTTTCACGATCCGCTGCACCAAGTCTCCGTTCTTCAACAGTGCCTTTCAGGAGGCAAGAAAAAGATTGGACTCTTCCTCGGGGCGGGGTGCCCCATGTCCATTAGGGGTGAAGACCAGCAACCTCTGATACGAGACATTGCTGGAATCACCAAGTCCGTTGGTGAAAAAATTGCATCTTGTTGCGAGCTCAAAGCTCAATACGCGCTGGCGGTGGAACAACTCACGAAAGATGGGATGTCCGAACCCAATGTGGAGCTTTTGCTTTCGCATATCAGAGCGCTGCGTGCTGTTGCGGGTACCGACCAGGTTCGCGGACTCACCGCCGGACAGCTTGATGCATTGGACGAACGAATTTGTGACCTCATTCACCAGGAGGTCAATAAAGACCTCCCCAGTGGCCCAACCCCTTATCACAGTGTTGCTTTATGGACAGACGGCATACCGCGGGAATTTCAAGTTGAAATTTTCACAACCAATTACGATCTGTTGCTGGAACAGGCACTTGAAGATTCTCACGTACCGTACTTCGACGGATTTTCTGGTGTGCGGAGACCCATCTTCAATCCTCGAGCTATCGAGGAGGAAAGACTCCTACCACAATGGACTCGATTGTGGAAGCTACATGGGTCAGTCAATTGGTATCAGAACGAGAAAGGTGAGGTGTTTAGGGGAACTGCTAGCGAAGCAGCAATAAGGAGGGTTATCCATCCCTCTCACTTGAAGTACCAGGAAAGTCGGAGAATGCCATATTTGGCTATGGTCGACAGACTACGAACATTTCTTAATGACCCAACGGCGGCCTTGGTACTCTGTGGTTACTCGTTCCGGGACGACCACATAAATGACACCATTATGCAGGGACTACAGCATACGCAGACCTCAGTTGCATTTGCTCTCGCCTTCGGTTCCTTGGAAAACAGTCCCGAAGCCGCAAGTTTAGCCAAGAGTCGCCCCAACCTTAACGTTCTGGCGAAAAACGGCGGCGTAATTGGAAGTCAGCAATATGTCTGGCCCCGCCGACAATATGTGCCAAACACTGAGGATGGAGCTAATCCTGTCAGTTGGGCGCCGGCAAGCAAAGAGGAAGAAAACGGTGAGCAAATGGCGCAATTCAATCTCGGGGACTTTAGAGCATTTGGGCTCTTCCTCCAGAGTTTGGTTGGCGACGGAATGTGGTCGACGGAGGCGGCAACCAATGGCTAGTAGCCCCACATTCTTGGGTATTGTTCAAGACGTTCAAGGTTCTACTGTCCATGTCGAACTCGACAAAGACACTATATCCGGCCTAGTTTTCATTGACGGCCAGGGATATAGAGTCGGGCAGATTGGCAGTTTTGTACGTATACCAATTGGTTTCATGGATCTCTTCGGAATCGTTTCCCAAGTTGGAGCAGGTGCGGTCCCCGAATCGTCCGCGATAACCGAACCGTACGGGCACAGATGGCTGAGAGTTCAGCTTATTGGTGAGGGCCAACGTTCAGGACAATTCCAACGTGGCATCTCCCAGTACCCAACTATCAACGACGAAGCCCACTTGGTCACCGAACAAGACCTAGCACGAATATACGGAAGACCGGACGAACTGAAATACGTCAGGGTAGGAAGCGTAGCTAGTGCGGAGTCTATCCCAGCACTTATTGACATTGATAGCTTGGTCACCCGTCACAGTGCGGTATTGGGCACAACCGGTGCTGGAAAGTCTACTACAGTAGCAAGTCTTCTAGCGTCGCTTTCCGATTCTGAGCGTTATCCATCGTCTCGCATTATTGTGCTGGACATCCATGGTGAATATCACACTGCCCTGAGAGACAGGGCCACTGTTTTTCGCATACATCCCGACCCCTCAAATGATGAAAAACCTTTTTTCGTTCCGTATTGGGCGCTGAGATTCGAAGAGTTACTTGCGATTACTCCCTTTGGAGGGATCTCCGATACTGACCGCACCGTTTTGGTGGACCGGTTAAAGGCGATAAGACTCTCCTCTCTCAAAAGACAACCACGTGAGGGCATAAGTGCTGACACGATTACAGTTGACACGCCGGTCCCCTTTAGCATCCACAGGCTCTGGTACGAATTGTATCGTGAGGTATTGTCCAATCACACCGTAGGACCCAGTTCTAATCAAAGCAGCGAGACAGAGGCTATCGCTTGCGACGATTCCGGCAGTCCATTGTTTGGCAATATAATGGGGGTGACGCCGCCCACATATAGGCCTATCACGGCGGGAGGAGATAACCGGGTCTACAATAGTGGTAGCAGGCTGAACATAGGGAGGCAGTTACTTGCCACAGAGTCACTCCTGAGGGACTCCAGGTATGATTTTCTGTTTCGTCCCGGTCCTTGGTGCCCTGAACCCACAATAGAGGACCGCGACGTACAACCAGAACAAGACTTGGATGCGCTGCTGGAAACCTGGATTGGGCATTCCAACCCTATTACAATTTTGGACCTGTCCGGTGTGCCCGAACCTATTCTGGTTGACCTTGTCGGAGTGCTACTACGTCTGCTATTCGACTCACTGTTCTGGGGCCGGTATCTCCCAGAAGGTGGGAGGCAGCGTCCCTTGCTGCTTGTACTTGAAGAGGCGCACAGCTATTTGGGGGCAGGCAATGAAGGACCTGCATCTGTAGCTGCCAAGCGGGTTGTGAAGGAGGGACGCAAATACGGTTTAGGAGCGATGGTCGTCAGTCAAAGGCCTTCGGAAATAGATTCGACCATCTTGTCGCAATGTGGGACTATGTTTGCCATGCGCTTGTCGAACAATACAGACCGAACTCACGTGACCGGGGCGGCAAGCGACAATCTAGAGGGAATGTTTGGAATGTTACCCACGCTGCGTACAGGCGAAGTTATCATAGTTGGCGAAGCTGTCAACTTACCGTTGCGGGCAACTATAGATCCTCCTCCTGAACACCGGCGTCCAGATAGTCTTGACCCTCAAATCTATGACCCTGAAGGAAACCACGGTTGGAACGCTGAAATTCAGGAAGAGGACTACAGCAAGATTCTAGAGAAGTGGCGTAGCGAAGACCCAAGATTGGCAGGGGAGGATTCAGGAAACTAATGAACAGAACCCCAGTGAATTCGAGAAACTTGGCATCCGTTGGCTACGATTTAGATTCGATGACCTTGGAGGTCGAGTTTCTTGATGGCCGAGTATATCAATACTTTGATGTCCCGGAGTTTGAGCATCTAAGCCTAATGCAGGCAGATTCTCACGGTACGTATTTCAATTCCAATATAAGAAATACTTACCGGTACACGCGGCTTTAGAAAATCTGAGATTTAATTGACGATTGATTCCCTCGCCATTGTTTCACTATAGTCTTCAGATTCTGGTTCCAGGCGGCACTGTAAGGTGAAGCTCCACCGCAATCTCAGGCCAAGGCATGGATGGTTCGCCTCCTGTGAAGGGATAGTCCACTTTTCAGTTGGGCTACAAGTACATCTTGTATTTGTGACCTAGATTCCATAGCATCGAAGCGATTACGGCGTACATAGGAGAGACAGTTTAATCCATGGCATTCCGTTTCATTCATTCCGCCGACTGGCAGGTCGGCAAAGTTTTCCGCTTCGTTGATGGTGCGGCGATGGGTGGCCTCCAGTTGGCACGATTGGAGGCCATCACGTGCATCGGCAAACTCGCCGACGAACACGACGCGGGCCATGTATTGGTTGCGGGCGATGTTTACGACCACGCAGCTCCCTCCCCTCACACGCGCAACCAGGTCGTCGAACGAATGAGAGCTTACAACTTGGTTCACTGGCATCTTTTGCCGGGAAACCATGATTTCTACCAACCCAATGGACTGTGGGACCAACTCAGAGGGCGTGATCTGCCTGAAAACATCCACCTGCATACCGAATCTGCCGCCAGCGTCATCGAGCAAGATACCGCCATCCTGCTTCCGGCTCCACTCCAACATCGTCGCACCCTCAATGACCCGACCTTCTGGATGGACAATCAGGTCAGCGACGCCCACTTGATCCGTATCGGCCTGGCTCATGGCGCCGTCCATGGGTTCGATACGGATGAGGAACAGCGAGCCAACCGCATCGACCCCGCGCGACCGCAATCCGCCCGACTCGACTACCTGGCGCTGGGCGATTGGCACGGAGAGCTTCAGGTAAACGAGCGCTGCTGGTACAGCGGCACGCCGGAGACGGACTCGTTTCAGACGCGTGGCAGGGGCACTGCCCTGCTGGTAGAAATCGACGGTCCGAACGAGTTGCCGCAGGTCACTCCGCTCTCGACAGGTCAGTACCAATGGGTGTCGATCGATGAGCGCGTGGAGACACTGGAAGACGTGGGTCTTCTCGAACACAAACTGCGGAACCTGAACGGCGACCTCAACCACACTTTGGTCAATCTAAAACTCTCAGGAGCGCTCTCACTGGCTGACTTGCAGCATTTCGAGGAACTGATTGTCGAAGGAGCGGCCGCAGCGCTCTTTCACCTTCGGATTGACCGCGGGCAGTTGTTTCCGGAACCCACCAGCGACGACCTTGACAGCATTGATCCAGGGGGAATTGTGCGCGCCGCTGCTGACAGGCTTCGCGGGATGGTCGAGGCAGAGGGGAGCGATGCCGAACTCGCTCGTGCCGCTCTCCATCGACTCTACATCGAACACAAGAAGCTCGAATCGGGGCAACGATGAAGCTCCGCAAGCTCTCAGTCAACCAGCTCAAGCGCTTCACCGTCCCTACGCAGTTGGGCGAGCTCAGCGATGGCCTCAATCTGGTCGTTGGGCCGAACGAGCTTGGGAAATCGACCCTGTTGGATGCGCTTCGGGCGGTGCTGTTCGAGCGCCACGGTTCCAGGGCACAGCCAATCTTGGCACTGCAAAACGACCGAAGCGGCGCGGCGCCGGTTGTCGAACTGGTCTTTGAAGTCGGCGGCTCTGAGTACATCCTGACCAAGCGCTTCGTCAGGAGCCCCTTCGCGCGGCTGCAGTGTCCGGATGGAACACTGCTGGAAGCGGACGCTGCCGAAAATGAGCTGCGCAACCTCCTTGGTTTCGCCGAGGCTGGCAATCGGGGCGCAACTCCGGAAACGCTTGGCATGTGGGGCGTCCTGTGGGTGCTACAGGGACAGTCATTCGGCAGACCGGACCTGCCCGAATCAGCACTGGCAAGTCTCAGCGCAGGTCTGGAGTCCGAGTTAGGGACTGTCCTCGGAGGCCGCCGTGGCCGAGAGCTGCCTCAGGTAATACAACAGCGGCAGGGCGAACTGGTGACGGAGGTACGGCGTCAGCCGCGCGGCCCATACAAGGATGCGCTTGACAACGTCAGTGAACTCGAAAAACGTCTCAGGACGCAACAGCAGCAGAAGTCGGAGATGTCGGATACCCTCGAGCAGCTGGCCGCGACGACAGAACGGATTGCTCGGCTGGATGACGGCAGCCAGGACCGCATCGATAAGAAAGAACTTACAGAGGCTCAGGAGCAGCTCGGCCAGGTAGTGCGCCACGACCTGCAACTCGAAGCCGCTCACAGCGAACTCCAGAACCGGCAGAGGCAGTTAGAGCAGGCCGAACGCGCCCAAACCGAGCGCGCATCCCGGCGCGCAGAGCTCAAGACGGATCAGGAAAAGCTGAAGCAGGACACCGAGCGGTTGAAGGAACTGCAACGGCAACAGCAAGAATCGTCGTCGGCACTTGACGAATTCCGGCAGGCTGCGACGGACGCAGAAGCGGCGGTTGAAGCAGCGACACAGTCAGAGGCAAGATGGCGCCGTATCCTGGATCGAATCACTCGCTCCGCAGAGTTGAACGACCTGCTCCGCCAACAGAGCGCTGTCGAAGCTGCCCAGGAACGACTTACTGACGCCCAGCGGCAAGCAGAGCAAATCAAGGTCACGGACGAATCGCTACAGCGGATCCGCCAAGCCACGGAGGCAGCCGAACTGGCAAATGCACGGCTCAGCGTGGCGGCGACGCGTGTCACCTTTGACATCCCGAGCGACCTTCTTACCGGCATTGAGGCCGACGGCGTGCCGTTGACGGACCCGCCCAAGACGGTCGAGGCAGTGGAGCCGGTCAGCATCACCATCCCGGAGCGGGGAAGGATTCTCATCGAGCCGGCCGTCGCCGACCGTGACCAGCTCTTGCGCACGGAAAGGGAAGCCAAAGCAGAGTTGGAAGCCGCACTCAGTGAAGTCGAGGCGCAGACACTCGCCGAAGCACAGATCCTGCGCGACCAACGTCGTGATCTCGAAGTCATCGCCGACGCGGCCCAACAGGAATTGGAACGAATCGCGCCAGACAATGGCGCAGTGACACTTCAATCACGAATCGACGAGCTGCGCCGAACACTGGAGGGTCTGCCGGCGGACGAGGATACCCCGGAAAAGGAGCAAGCCGAAGCCGCCCTGGAATCCGCTCAGGCGGAACTTCAAAAGGCAAGGGACGATGAACGGGTCGCTCGAGAGGCTGTGGATGAAAAGGCGCGATCCGTCTCAGACCTCACGGTGGAAGTGCTCACACTGCAGAATGCCGTGGATGGTCAGACCGAGGTGGTTGAAAAACGGGATGAACAGCTCCGGAGCGACGCCGAAGGCGTACCCGATCAACAACTCGCAGAGTCGCATGAAACAGCAGCGAAGGCCGTGACGGAACAGAAACAAACCGTCTCCTCGCTGGAGGCAGAACGATCGGCCAGCTCCAGAACACAGTTGGAAGCGCGCATCACACGACTCCAGGCGGCGATTGAAAAACGAGAGAGCGACCGCGTTAATCTACGGATCGAGAGCGTCCGCCTTTGTGAGCGCATCGAAGCTCACGATAGTGCCGGCATCGACGAAGCCATTGAACACACGCTGCATGAACTTGAACAGGCGACACTCCGACGCGACCGTTTTGTACGCGAAGTCGATGTCCTTGACCTCTTGGCCGAAACGCTTCGCACAGCTGAGAGCGATGCCAAAGAACGCTACGTCGCCCCAGTAGTCAATCGCATCCATCCGTACCTCCAGATGCTCTTCCCCGACGCTGAAATCAACATCGGAGAGGACATGTACATCACTGGCATGTCCCGCCACGCGGGATACGAGGAAAGCTTCGATCACCTGAGCATGGGTACTCAGGAGCAGATCGCCGTCCTCGTTCGCCTGGCCTTCGCCGAAATGCTGATTGACCAGGGAGCGCCCGCCGCCGTGGTCCTGGACGATGCGCTCGTGTTTTCCGACGACCAGCGGATACGGCTGATGTTCGACATCCTCTCGCACGCCGCGCAGCGCGTGCAGATCCTGGTTTTCACCTGTCGTGAGCAACTCTTCGAGGGTCTCGGCGCACACCAATTGCAGCTTGCCGAGGTCGATTCCGAGTCTCTCCGCTCGGCCTAATCCTGTTCAAGCTGGCGGGTTTTCGAAGGCTAACCAAGCTGGAATCGTCATATCACGACCTCCCACCGAAAAGTTCGCAATACGGTACACTTAGGCCCACCAATGGCGTTCGGACTTCCGCTACTTAACGTTCGTCACTATCGTTCAATAATATTGCCCTGGGTAGACTAATGGACAAACAAGAACTATTAGCTTTGTTGGTGCAAGGAAAGGAGGCTTGGAACACTCGGGTAGACTCCTGGATTGCCAATCGAGAACTCCCAGGCCGCCTGGATTTGACAAAGGCGAATATCGCATATTCACTTCAGAGTGCAGGTCGGTTAACTCAATCCGGGCGGCCAGATCTCCGAGGCTACCACCTCAGCCACGTTGATTTGTCAGGCTCCTTTCTGCACGAGGTTGATCTGAGCGCTGCTAAGTGCTGGGCCACTAATTTCCAGGACGCTTGGCTCAAAGACGCGGATCTGAGTGATGCCGAGTGTTCCTTTGCTGATTTTAAGGGTGCTCGATTGGGCAATGCCATACTTTGCGGGACGAACTTCGATAACGCACCCTTGACTGGCGTTGAATTGGATGGTTCAAGATTCTGGACGGCCAAACTATTTGACTTCCTCGAATATATGCAGTCGATTGCCTCCGCGGGGCGGCGCGCTGGCCTTAAGGGAGCGGTCGGTACAGTCGCCACGTTATTACGCAAGATTCAGTATTTGAGGGAGCACTATACTTCACAGCAACTGCCAGAACCAGTGCACATATACTATCGAGGTGAAGCGTCAGATCGCTGGTCCTTGACCCCTAGTGTCATGCGAACGGCACGCTTTAGGGAATCTGAGGCCCAGATGTTGGTAGAATTGCCCTCTCGACGGCCCCAGGACTTTGCCAACGAGACCACCGCGATTGGACACATGGTGATTGCTCGGCATCATGAACTTCCAACTAGATTGATGGATGTGACAAGTAATCCGCTTATTGCGCTCTATCATTCGGTTTCTGGAGACGAGCATACGAGCAACGGACGAATCCATATTTTTGGCCTTCCCGAGCCTATGGTAAAGCCATTCAACAGCGACACAGTTAGTATAGTCGCCAACTTTGCGAGGCTTCCGAGGGGGGAACAGAATCTTCTGTTAGGGAAAACCAAAGAGGATACTAAGGACGATGTCGGTCCTAGCGGACCGTCTAAAGTTAGTTCAGTTAGCTATCGAGATGCTCTTGAGCATTTGCATCAGCTTATTCAAGAGGAAAAACCATCGTTTGCTGAGCGAATCGACCCCAGAGATTTCCTGAGAGTGTTCGTAGTCGAACCGCAGAGATCATTCGAGCGGCTCCGGGCGCAGTCTGGAGCATTCCTGCTGTCGGCCTTCCATAACAGGTACGAGGAAAAGAGCATCAGAGAGTGGAACAGCAATATCCCTATGTACCATCATTATGTGCTTTCGGTTCCTGTTAGGACAAAGGAGAGAATACGGGATGAATTGTCGATGGCTGACATCACCCGTGAGAATATCTTTCCCAGCTTAGAGGAGACTGCGAGGGCGATAATGACCCGACATAATGCTTGAACCTAGTGGCCCCAAAGAGTTAGCCTCTAGGGCACTGGGAGAGGTCTAGGATCTAGGTGTACAAGTGAATACCCACCGTTGCTGCCTAGAGGATCACAACAGAACCTCCCATCGGAGAGTTCGCAATAAGGTACAGTTAAGCCCCAACTGCCCCGCCTCCCCCTTGCCAACCCGCAAAACACCCCTCTACCATAATCCATGCAAGACCTCTCTTCCCCGCTGCTTATTTGAGAGGCTTCGTGGCGGTCACCCTCAGCCACGGAAAGCCGGGCCCAGATTGGAAACGAATGGAAATGAATGGAAATGATCGGGAAGATTGAATTTTTCCGTTTGGCCGGTGGAAAACTATGCCACGCGCCACCTCTCATGGGGTCGATTTTCAGCCGGTGAAGGTGTGGTGGGTGTGCGAAGCTCATTAAGGCTCATTGCCCAACGCGTTGACCAACGGGCGCCCCGGGCCAGGGAGCTGCGACACTCAACTCCCTGCGTGCCTCATCAGGAGCCCGATGTCTGTGTTAAAATCGGGCGTCAAAGGCATTTTCCCCTCCCTCGGCGGAGGGCGCGACTGAGGGTTTAGGGCATGAAGCTGATATCCTGGAACGTCAACGGCATTCGGGCAGCTCACAAGAAGGGTTTCCTGGACTGGTTTCAGGAAGCGCAGCCCGACGTGCTGTGCCTCCAGGAAACCAAGGCGCACGAGTACCAGTTGCCCGACGCCCTGAAACAGGTCGAGGGTTATTCCAGCCGGTTCACCACTCCCGAACGAAAGGGCTACAGCGGCGTGGGCCTCTACACCCGCGAGGGACACGAACCCCGCAGCGTCACCTTTGGCCTGGGCGTGGAGCGCTTCGACAGCGAGGGCCGCACCGTCGTCGCCGATTTCGATGATTTCGTCTTCCTGGGCATCTATTTCCCCAACGGCAAGCAGTCCGCCGAACGCCTGCGTTACAAGATGGATTTCTACGATGCCTTCCTGGATTACGTGGACAATCTGCGACGGGAGGGCCGCAGCGTGGTTGTGTGCGGCGACGTAAATACCGCCCACAAGCCCATCGACCTGGCCCGGCCCAAAGAAAACGAGAAGATTTCCGGCTTCCTGCCTGAGGAAAGGGCCTGGATGGACACCTTCCTTGACCACGGCTACATCGACACCTTCCGCCGGTTCAACCAGGAACCGGGCAACTACAGTTGGTGGGACCAGATGACCCGCGCCCGGGACCGGAACGTGGGCTGGCGCATCGACTACTTCTTCACCGACAGCGATTTCGCCTCCAACCTGACCAATGCCTTCATACTGCCCGATGTGATGGGGTCCGACCACTGCCCCGTCGGCATCGAAATCTCCTGAGGCTCCCCGCCTGGGCGCCACCGGCTCCGACGCCGTCCAGCAAGCCCGCCACCTGAACCTGCCCACTCTTGACCTCTGCCCATTCCCTCGGGCAAACCTCCGCCGGCCAACTACCTGGCCCGGAATGAGTACATATACCATCGCCAAAACGTCAGCGCCGACAGGAACGGGGGCCCACATCTCCGCCGGCAATGAGAGTTCTCCCCGATTGGGTGTTGACAAGTAACCCACAGTATTGATAGCTTATATCACTTCAAGAAGAGCTTGTTGCCTAATTTTGTTAGCAGTTAGTGCGATTAAATATCATGTTTGGTTTCAGGGACCCACGCCCGGACCTGATAGCGGCCCTGGAGAACGGCGGCTACCGGGTCACGACCCCCAGGAGGGCGATAGCCAGCCTCCTGGAACAGAAGCAGGAAGGCTTCTCGGTGGAGGCGCTCAGTGACGAACTGCCTTCAGTGGGCCGGGCTACGGTATATCGCACCATCAAGCTCTTCCACGCCGCGGGCGTGGTATGCAAGCTGGCCATGCTGAACGGGTCCCACATGTACAGCCTTTGCGGGGTTGGTCACCACCACCACCACACGGTGTGTGTCGAATGCGGCGCCGTGGAGGAATTCAGAGGGGATGCGGTCGAACGGTTAATCCGGCAGATCAGCGAGGATATCCCGGGCGAGATAGTCTCTCACCGCCTTGAACTGTACGTGAACTGCGGTCTTTGCCCCGCCACCTCGAGCGAGTAACGGACTCTTTTCCAAACAACTGACATCCGGAGCACTTCGACAGTTGATGATACGAACTATCACGTTTTGATCACTGGCACCAGCGCCTTCGCGCTTGACCAAATATACGAAACTCAGGAGGCATATCCCCAGTGTTTACAGTTTTAACCAGCAAGATCCGCATTGAACGATTAGCCCTGCCACTGACCGTGGGGCTCGTCGTGTTCGCCGCCCTCTTCCTGGGCGCATGTACCACCAGCCAGGAAGAGCAGACAACCGGTGCGCCACAGCCCGCGGCGACGCTCACCGATACGTCCGCAAGCAGCCAGCCATCCCAACCGGCCCAGCAGGCCCAGCCGGCGCAATCCGCCCAGCCGGCCCAGGCAGCTAGAGTTGTCCCGCCAGGCGCGGGTTCCGCTTCAGTCCAGCCATCCAGCGGAGTCGCCGTCGTTGAGGCGGCCACCACTTCCGGCCCGCCGGTCCAGGTTGTTGCCACCACCAACTTTGTGGGCGACTGGGCCAGGGTAGTGGGCGGCGACCGGGCGGAGGTGTTCGCCCTGATACCGCCCGGCGGTGATCCTCATTCCTTCTCGCCAGGGGGCGCCGATGTGGCGAAAGTCTCGGACGCCGACGTGGTGTTCACCGTCGGCCTGGGCCTGGAAGCAGAGTGGCTGCATGATCTGGTCCACAATGCCCAGACGGATGAGTCCAGGGTTATTGAGCTAGGCGAAGTTGTGGACCCTCTGGAGTTTTCAGGGGCGGACCCTCATGGCCACGGGGAAGAAAGCCACGACGACCATGGTCAAATGGAAGCAGGCCATGACGAGCACGGCCACGAAGAAATGACAGCGCTGCAAGGCAAGCTGCTGGTTGGGGACGGTGAGACCGGGGCGCTAACCATCATCGAACTGGACCACGGCGAAGTGGAACAGGACGCTTTTGATATGGGCAGCCGGGCCGGGCGCATTTACGCCACCAAAAGTGGGCGGTTTGCCATTGCGGTGGCCAGCGACGCCAATATGGTGCATATCATTGACGGCGGCACCTACCTGGAACCCCATGGTGACCACTTTGACCTGGTCAACCGGGAAGCCGAACCTGTAGGTCTGGACCTGTCCGGCGACCGGCCCGTCCACCTTTACGTAGGGGATGAATGGGCTACGGTATATTACGACGGTTCGGGAGACGTGCTGCTCATCAACGAGCACGAACTGGAAGAAGAGGGCGCCTCATACCAGCCCGAGTGGCAGTATGCTGGCCCGCAGCACGGGGCCGCGGTACCCCTGGCACACGACCTGTTTGCCATCACGCCCCAGCATCCGGACTACGCGTCGAACCCGGAACAGTACCGCCTGCCCCTCACCGTCGACATACGAGACGTTTCCGGGAACATCCTTTATTCCGCCGGCGATTGTCCCAGCCTGCACGGGGACGCCGGCAACGGTCATGTGGCGGTATTCGGCTGTGATGGGGGAGCGCTGGCGGTGGAA
Source organism: Dehalococcoidia bacterium (assembly GCA_964291565.2). Taxonomy (GTDB): domain Bacteria; phylum Chloroflexota; class Dehalococcoidia; order Lucifugimonadales; family UBA3495; genus Bin22. The sequence goes on along the minus strand of OZ219949.1, from coordinate 1,060,917 downwards.
GCCGACCACGGCGAATACCACCACTCCTTCATTTCGGCGCCCGAAGGATCACCCGACGACTTCCGGCTCACCACTGTCTGGGGGGCTTCCGGAGCAGACCATTTCCTTGCCCTGGGTTCCGCGGTGGGGTTGTACCTTGTGGAACCGGAAGAGGGTGAAATGGAGCAGCTGGTTGCCGCCGAAGAGGGCAATTCGCCCATCCAGGCAACTATGTCGCGGGACGGGGAGCTTGCGGTGGTGGTGATGAGCAGCGGTGAAATCCGGCTGTACGACCTGCACGACGGGGATGTGATTGCCACCAACTCCGACGCCCTGACCACCCCGGTGGAAACCGGATTCTGGGCGCGGCCTCACGTCGCCATGGCGCCCGGGGCCATCTTCGTGACCGACTCGGTGGGGGGGCAGGTGCTGCACCTGGACGACCACGACCTGGAAGAGGTGAACCACTGGGACGTGGCCGGCAACCCGACCAAGATAGCCTTCGTGGGCATCCACGGTGAACCGGAAGGGCACGAGGAAGAAGGCCACGGCCACGAAGAAGAAATGGGCCACGACGACCACGGCCATGAAGGCCACGACCACGGCCCGCTGGACCCCCACTTCTGGTTTGACCCCATCCGTGTCAAGCTGGCAGTCAATGAAATAGCGTTCCGGATGGCTATCCAGGACCCTGCTAACGCCAGCGTTTACGACGCGAACGCCACCAGCTATGGAGCCCAGCTGGACGAACTGCACGCCTGGATCCAGGAGCAGGTTGCCATGGTACCGCCGGAGCGCCGCCTGCTGGTAACGTCCCACGACACCTTCGCCTACCTGGCCGAGGCCTACGGGTTCGAGATTGTGGGCCTGGTCATACCATCCCTGGCGCCCGACGTTGAGCCTTCGGCGGAACACCTTGCGGAACTGATTGACGCGGTCCGGGAGAACGACGTGCCGGCCGTGTTTGGAGAGAACACTGTCAGCGACAGGCTGGCGCAGGCCATTGCCAGGGAGACCGGCGCGGAACTGGTCCAGCTCTATACCGGCTCCATGGGCGGGCCGGGCAGCGGCGCCGACACCTACCTGGGCATGGTGCGGGCCAACGTGGAGCTAATCGTGGGGGCCCTGAAGTGAATCCCGCAACTGACTCCCACCACGCCAGTATGTCGCTCCAGGACGTGACCGTAGAGTTGGACGGGTACATGGCCCTGAGCAACGTCTCCTTTGACGTGGGAGCGGGCACCCTGATGGGAGTGGTCGGTCCCAACGGGGCCGGTAAGAGCACCCTGTTCAACGCCATTGCCGGGCTGCTCCCCGTCCGCCAGGGCAGCGTGACCCTCAACCGGGTGGACCTGCGCCGGGGGGCCCTGGCCTACGTGCCCCAGCGGGACAGCGTGAACTGGCGGTTTCCGGTGAACGTGATGGACGTGGTGCTGATGGGTCGCTGCTGCCGGCTGGGCTGGCTCCGCCGGCCCGGCAAAAAGGACCGGGAACTGGTCCGGGACTGCCTGTGCCGTGTGGGGCTGTGGGACTACCGCTCTTCCCTGATGACCGAGCTTTCGGGAGGCCAGCGGCAAAGGGTCTTCGTGGCCCGAGCCCTGGCCCAGGAGGCCAGCGTACTGCTGCTGGACGAGGCCTTCAGCGGCGTTGACGTGGGGGCCAGGGAAGACCTGGTAGTGGTGCTCCAGGCATTGCGGGACGAGGGGCGAATTGTTCTGCTGGCCACCCACGACCTGAACAACCTGGCCCGCCGGTTCGACCAGGTATTGTGCCTGAACCGCCACGTATGCGCGTGCGGCGCGCCCGGCCAGGTCTTTACGCCGGATGTAATGGAGCAACTCTACGGCGTCCAGTTCTCACTGGAGGGCGAGGAGTAGGGGCGATTCGTGAATTGCCCTGCAACGTTGACTTATGATTGACTTCCTTCTCTCCCCCCTGGAGTACGGTTTCATGCTGCGGGCCCTGGTGGGCGCCGTGCTGGTGGGGGTGATGTGCCCGCTGCTGGGCGCCTACGTAGTCACCCGGAACCTGGCCTTCATCGGCGACGCCCTGGCCCACGCGGTGCTGCCCGGCATGGTCCTGGGGTTCATGGTGGGCGTCAATCCGGCCATCGCGGCCGTGCCCACCGGGATCACCGTTGCAATGCTGGTGCGGGCGGTGAGTCGCCGGGCGGGCCTCAGCGCCGACACCGCCATCGGCATCCTGTTTGCGTCAATGTTCGCCCTGGGCCTGATGATGCTGTCCCAGTCCACGACCGTCAATATTGACGTGGAGGACCTGCTGATGGGGCAAATCCTGGCCATATCCCCCACCGGCATCTACGTATCCCTGGCCATCACCGGCCTGGTCATCCTGGGGCTCTTCGTCTTCCACCACTGGTTGCTGTTCACCAGCTTCGATCCGGTGGGCTCCCAGGTCATCGGCATGCGCACCAGCATGGTGGACTACGCCCTCCTGGTCCTGCTGGCCCTGGTCATCGTGATCGGGATACAGGCGGCGGGCGTCATCCTGGTGATGGCCATGCTGGTCATACCGGCGGCCACGGCTTACTTGCTGGTAGGTCGGTTCATCTCCATCATGCTGACGGCGGCGGCCCTGGGGACGGCGGCCTCGGTGACGGGACTGTACCTGTCCTTCCACTTCAACCTGCCGGCCGGCCCGGCCATGACCCTGGTGGCCACCGGGTTGTTCGTGGTGGTGGCATCCTTCCGGCGGAGGGTATTTGCCTGAAGCGCCCGGTTTCCACGACAAGGGGCACCCGCCGGATGACCAGCTCAGGATTGAGAAGTATTATCCAGCGTTAATGAAATAGACCGTCACTTATAACTGGCGATTCAGGCTCTGCAGCAGGAGTTGCGGCCCATGCAGGCTGTTGCAGATTCCGGTACTTCCAGCAGGACTGGCAAACTGGCACGGTCCTGGCTGAATAGTAGCTGGGTACTTTCGCCTTTGGGCGGCGACGGTCCTATGTCAGGCAACTCACGCCCCCTGTCATTGGCAAATGCCGGTAACGGGGGCCAATTTCAGCCCATCTAAACCCAATTGGAGGAAATCTTGCAATCCAAAGTGATACTTCGTACTTCTTATTTCATATCGGGACTTCTTGCCGTTGTGATGGTCATGTCAATGGCTTGCGGGACGTCGAGCGCCCCCACGGCAAACGGCTCATCTCCTGCCCCCGCGGTGAACGATGCACCCCCCGCTTCAGCGGCAAATCAGTCGCGTCCTGCCCCTGCTATAAATGACACGCCTCCCGTATCTGCGGCAAACAACTCGCCCCCGGCCACCACCCATGCGCAGGCGATGCCGGAAGCAATCAGCGCTCCCCAACAACCCTCCCAGGAAATGGGGGCCTCGCAGCGGCCGGCTGCGCCGACGGCTGTAGTGGTGCAGTCTTCGTCCGTTGCTGAGGTCGAAGCGGAACGGCCCACCATGAAAGCCGGAGTTATCTGGTTGGACAGTCCGTTGGACCCGGTGGAAGGCGCATGGGCCGCCAGTCAAGCGGGTATGGCAGAAAACCTGTTCCGCTTGTCGGCTGCCGACCTGAGCCCCGAGCCGTGGCTGGCTACAGGCGCCGAGCAGATCGACCCGATGTCGTGGGAGATCGGAATACGTGAGGGCGTCAGATTCCATAACGGATCGGTGATGGACGCTGCTGCGGTCAAGGCTTCATTGGAGAGGACAACCCTGTTGTCGCCCGGTACCGGGGAGAGGCTGGCGATTGAAAGCATGGAAGTCAAAGACGCCCAGACGCTCGTCGTCCATACAATGGAGCCGCGTCCCACGCTGCCCGGATTGTTGACCATCTCCCAAACAGCCATCGTTGACGCAGCCGCGGCTGACGCTGCCGGCCAGGACAGTTTCCTGGCTGCGGGAGCGATGACCGGCCCATACGTCCCTACGGAGTATATCCTCAAGGAACGTCTGGTCAGCGTGGCCAATGATGACTACTGGGGCGGAGCTCCCCCGCTGGCCGGCATCGAGCACATCGCCATCCCTGATACCAATAGCCGCGAACTGGCCCTGCAAGCCGGCGACATTGACTTTGCCATCAACATTTCTCCGGAAGGGGTGGAACGCTTCGATGGCCTCCCCGACCTGCACAGCCGGACGGCCGGCGCGGGAACCTCGGTGGTGATGTGGTGGGTCAATTTCGAACGGGACACCTTCTCCGACCCGCTGGTTCGCCAGGCCGTGAGCCACGCCATTGACCGGGAAAGCATTGCTGGGCTGGTGGCGCCTGCGGGTACGGGTTCATTTGCCGACCTCCTGCTGCCGGAAGAGATGGCCTCCTGCCCCGGTGTCGCCGGGCCGGGTTTCGATCCGCAGCTAGCCGCTGAATTGCTGGCCCAGGCCGGCTACGTTGACTCCGACGGCGACGGTTACGTGGACAAGGACGGACAGACTCTGGAAATAGTCATCGGCGGTTACCCGCAGCGGTTCCAGCTTCCCATAATGGCCGAGGCCGCCCAGGCCATGCTGGCCCAGGCGGGAATTCGGGCAGAGGTGCAAATCACGGAGTGGTCGGTGGTCAAGGAGCCTGCATGGGACCTCTTCGGATGGTACAACAACGTGGTTGATGCCGGAGACCCGGTATTGAACGTCAGCAAGTTTGTTGGGCTGCATGCAGACGCCAGCAACAGCGGAGCCAACAACTATGGACAATACTCCAACCCTGATCTGGTGAACATCATTGCGCAGGCAGGGGACGTCTCGGACATTCAGCAGCGGAAGCAAATCGCCTGCGAAGCGCTGGCCGTGGTTGCCGCCGAAACCGCGCTATTGCCGGTAGCCCACGCATATATGGTGTATGGCGTCCATGAGCAGGTTTCCGGATTCGAGCCGCACCCGCACCGGCTCTATATGTTCGACAAACGCATCGGTCTGACCGAATGAACCTTACCGGTGTTTCATACGGATTTGGCCGCTAACCGGCATGGGAGCATACCTTGCACGACGGCTGGCCACGTTGCCGTTGCTCCTCCTGGGAATCTCGGGCGTCAGCTTCATACTTCTGAACCTGGCGCCGGGGGACCCGGCCGAGATTGTGTTGCGTCAACGCAACCCGGGCCAGGCGCCCAGCCCGGCAGCGGTGGCCGCAATGCGCACGGAACTGGGCCTGGACGCACCCTTGCCGGTGCAATATGCCCGCTGGGTGTCTCAGGCCATATCGGGCGATCTGGGCCGTTCCTACGTCACCGAACAACCGGTGTCCGATCAGTTGACCCGCCGCACCGTCCCCACGTTAGTGCTGACGGGTTCCGCCCTCGCCCTTGCGCTGTTGGTCGCCGTGCCCGTGGGCATCCTGTCCGCCCTGCGGCGCGGGAGTCTGGCGGATGCCGTTGCGCGTCTGGCGGCGCTGGTTGGAGCGGCGGCTCCATCCTACGCCCTGGCCTACGGTCTGATAATACTGTTCGCGGTGAAATTGTCGTGGCTGCCCGCTCTGGGCTACGGTTCTCCCGCCCAGGTGGTGCTTCCGGCCATCGCCCTCTCCCTGGCGCCCATGGCCCAACTGATGCGGCTCATTCGCGCCAGCATGCTGGAAACCCTGGGCGAAGACTACATTCGAACGGCACGGGCCAAGGGACTGACAGAACAGACGGTAGCCTTAAGGCACACGCTCCGCAACGCTTTGCTGCCGGCCATCGGGGCCACGGGAGTGAACCTGGGCTACCTGCTCAGCGGCGCGGTTATAGTGGAGACGATCTTCACCTGGCCCGGTTTGGGTCAGCTCATGGTCGGGGCCGTATTGTCCCGGGACTACCCCGTCGTGCAGGGGTTTGTAACCTACATTGCCGTGGTTGTGTTGCTGGTCAACCTGGCTGCCGATGTTGCCCTGCGCGTCGCCGACCCGCGCCTGCGCTTTGGAAGAGTAGAGGGGTAGCGGCCGATGGCGGTTGAAACCAGACGCGGCAAGGACCGCATTTCAGTGAAGGCTGTCCTTTCCGGTGCTCCTCGGCGAAGGCGGTGGGCAGTGTCGCTGTTGGAGCCGGGAACTGCGTTGGGGCTGTTCCTGGTGGTGTCGCTGCTGCTGGCGGGGTTGTTGTCACCCTGGCTTCCCCTGGATGATCCCACCGAGATCAACTTGGCCGAACGTCTTCTGCCACCCTCATGGGGACATATGCTGGGCACCGACCACCTGGGCCGGGACACCTTGAGCCGGGTTGTTCACGGAGCCCGCATGACACTGCTCGCCGCCGCGGCGACTTTGGCCCTCAGTATGACCATCGCGTTAACCGTGGGAATACTGTCCGGATACCAAGGTGGCTGGCCGGACACGGCGCTGATGGCGGTGGTGGACCTGCTCCTGGCTTTTCCTTCCCTGATACTGGCGCTGGCCGTAGCGGGAGCGCTGGGGCCCGGCCTGTTCAACGTGCTGTTGGCAGCCGGAGCGGTCTGGTGGGTGGGCCATGCACGCATCATTCGCGGGGTTACCCTGGGCGCGCGACAGACGGAATACGTGACGGCTGCCAGGGCCGCCGGAGCCGGCAACCTGCGCATTATCCTCCATCACATCATGCCCAACATCCTCGGCCCGATCGTAGTTATCGCGTCCCTGGACGTGGGTTGGGTCATCCTGGGTATTGCCGGTCTTAACTTCTTGGGACTGGGAGCGCAGCCGCCCACGCCCGAGTGGGGGGCCATGCTCAATGACGCCCGCCCGCATCTGCAAACCTCGCCCCGCCTGTTGATGATACCCGGTGCGGCTATCTTTCTGGCGGTTCTCGGATTCAATCTGCTGGGCGATGGCCTGAGAGACATGCTTGATCCACGGACCAGGCGCCCAGGCAGCTGACCAATGCAATCGCTCATAGGGGCATGGCAGGGGTCTTCCGACCCCCATTTGAAGGTTCAAGACCCCGTAGGGGCGCCTGCCGACCGGAGTGTAAAATTCGCTCCCCGGCTGCTCCCCGAACCCGGCAGGTCGGCGCCGCCGGGGTTGCCCGATCCCGTCTCAGTGAATAGGATATAGGTTAATCGAACGTTACTACACGGGGTACAGGAGTTGGCGTTGGGAAAATCCACGGGCTGCCAACGCCCAACGGAACACTGGGCTACCATTGGCGAACTCCGGGTCCGGTACCTGGACTGGGGCGGCGACGGCGAACCGGTCATGCTGATGCACGGGCTCGCGTCCTCCGCCCACTGGTATGAACTGGTCGCCAGCCATTTGCGTCACAGGTACCGGCTCTTCGCCGCTGATGCCAGGGGCCACGGCCAAACAACTCAGGCCACGGGCGGGTATGACTGGCAGACCCTGTCAGAGGACTGCGTTGGCCTTATGGACCATCTCGGCGTGTCGCGCGCTGCCCTCTTCGGACATTCCTGGGGAGCGACGGCAGCTCTCAATGTGGCCGCCAGATTCCCGGACCGCGTAACGGCTTTGGGACTGATCGACGGCGGCATTGGTAGACAGAGCGATCCCCGGGAACCGTGGGAGGTCGTCAAGGCCAGGGTCAGGCCCAGGGACGTGTCGGGAACCAGGCAGCAGTTCCTTGATCGCGTGCGCCATCAGCTATCTTTTTGTTGGAACGACCAGATCGAACGCATCGTCCAGACCATGGTGTATGAGGATAACGAGGGACAGATTCAGGACATACTGCGCCCCGAAAATCACTTGCAGGTAAGGCGCGCTATGTGGGAGGAGCCAGCCTCCGAGTTCTATACCAGGATTACCTGCCCGACGGTAGTTATCCCTGCGGGCCCGACGCCGGAACGCAGGGATAGCGAGCGGGCCAGGCAGAAGCGTGTTGGCGTCGCCGCTGCCGAAAAGCTCATCCCGCGCTGCCGGGTGCGCTGGATACCGGAGACCGTTCACGACATCGGATACCATATGCCCGAGGAATTGGCCCATGTTATGGACGAGTTTCTCTCGGGCCTTGGCTCTCCGTCAGCATAAGGGTAGGCCCCGCTCAATCCTCACCGGCAAACATCGGGGGCCAGATTAGTCACAGAGGAGCATAAGTGATCATGGCAGATTCCAAACAGACACTCTCTAACCGGCTTACCGAACTCCACCGGCGGATGGAAGAGGCCCAGGTGGACGCCTACCTTGTCCTCTCCTCCGACGCCCACCTCAACGAGTATGTCCCCGAATATACGCGCCGGCGGACGGCCATCACCGGGTTCCGGGGCTCCGCCGGCGACGCCCTGGTCTGCCCCGAAGGGAGCCACCTGTTCGTAGACTCCCGCTACCACCTTCAGGCGGACGACGAGGTGGACCACGACAATTTCCGTGTTCACAAGCTCGGGCTGGCCGAGGAAAAGACCCTCAGCCAGTGGTTGACCGAGATGGAGAAGGAACGGGGGAGCCTGAGGGTGGGATTCGACCCCTTCGTCGTCTCGATGCAGGCCCACTCCGTGTACAAGGGCGCCTTGAAATCTCCGGATTCCGCCTTGGTGCCGGTCAGCGACAACCTGGTGGACGCCGTATGGGACGACCAGCCGCCGCCCCCGGCCAACCCCATATACCAGTTGCCGGACGATCTCACCGGCTGCGGCGTTGCCGAGAAGCTGTCCGACATCCGCAAGGAGATGGAGGAAGCGGGAGCCACTCTGCTGGTGCTGACCAAGCTGGACGAGATCGCCTGGGTAACGAACCTCCGGGGCACGGACATAGCCTACAATCCCGTGTTCGAGGGCTACCTGGTCATTGACATGGATCGGGCCACCTGCTTCACCCGGGTTTCGCCTCCCGCGAACGTGACCGATGCCCTGGCCTCGTTAATCGACTTTCAGCCCTACGGCGCCTACGCCGGGGCGATGGAGCGTTACGGCTCGGAAGCCTCCGGCCTTGTCTGGCTGGACCCCAGCGGGACCACAATGGCCACCAGGTTGATGCTCCATGAAGATCAAAAGCTGCTCGAAAAGCCCAATCCCACGGTGGCGCTGAAGGCAATTAAGAACGAAACGGAGATTGCCGCCTCCCGAAACTCCCACCGGCACGCAGCCGCCGCCAAAATCCGCAGCTTCAAACGCCTGCAGGACTCCATCGAAGCGGGTAAGACGGTCAGCGAGGCAGGTTACAGCCAGATATTGTACGAGGAGTACTCCAGCGAGGAGGGATTCTACGACCTCAGCTTCACTACCATCGCCGCTGCGGGACCCAACGGCGCCATCGTCCACTACGCCGACGCCAGCCCCGATGTTCCCATCAGCGACGGTGAACTGTTCCTGGTTGACTCGGGCGTGCAGCTGATGGGCGGCACTACCGACGACACTCGCACGGTGATCGTCGGCGAACCGTCCCAACGCCAAAAAGAGGTCTACACCCTGGTCTTGAAAGGCCACATCAACCTGGCAATGCAGAAGTTCCCGGAGGGTACCGGCGGGATTGCCCTGGACGCCCTGGCGCGAACGTTCCTGTGGAACGCCGGACTCGACTACGGGCACGGAACCGGCCACGGCGTCGGCGCCTTTCTTAACGTCCACGAAGGACCCCAGCGAATTACGCCGAGGGGAGCCGACGAGCCGTTCAAGGTCGGGATGATCGTCTCCAACGAACCCGGTTACTACGAGGCGGGATGGGGCGGCGTACGCCTGGAAAACCTTTACGTTGTCGTCCCCGACGAGGAAATGCCCGGACACCCCGACGGCCGGAAGTGGCTGCAGATGGAAGCGTTGACCCTCATTCCCTTCGAAAAAAAACTTATTGACTGGGATCAGCTCTCCAGTGAGGAGCGCCAGTGGCTGGAAGGCTACCACCAGCAGGTTTGGGACACCATCTCCCCCATGCTGGAGGGCGAGGACCGCGAGTGGCTGCGGGAGGCTTGCCAGGCCCCCTGACCAGTCGGCCACCTCCCACCTTGTGCCCACGTAGCCAAAGCCTGTCCGTTCCCCCAGGTACGAATTCCTGGGAAGAGAACGGCGAACTCAAGCCGTTTTCTTCGGTAAACCTCTGGAATTGGGCTGCGAAGCCTGCGGCTGGTCTAGATGAACCAGCCCATGCCTTCCCAGTGGCCGCGCAGGAAGGCTATCTGGCCTCCGTGAACAATGTTGTCATAGACCAGGACACCCAAGAGGGTCTCTTTCGGCTCGGGGTCTAGACCCGGCCTCATGCTCATGGTCGCGCTTAGTTCCTCGTCGGTAACGGAGGACATATAGTCCCGGCAACAGGCCTTCATGGCCTCAAAGTATCCTACCAAGACGTCTTTGGAGGGGGGCGACCACGCGGACACGCGCGCCGCGTCCCACCCTTGGCCTGTTGTCTCAGGGTCGTCGCTCAACCCGAACTTCTCGCACCAACCGTCCTCTATCCATATCTGAGGTTTGCCCTGGAACCTGGTATTTATGAAGACGTCCACTACCCGGCTCATGTGGAAGAGGAGCCAACCGATGGAATTGTCGCCGTCGGATATCCGGCGCGCCAGTGTCTCATCACTCAGCCCGTCGATGGCGCGTTCTACCATACCCCAGTTACGTTCCAGCGCATTTGATATACCCGTGGAAACAGCCATGATTACTCTCCAGAATCTTCGTTACTTTGGGGTTTCGGAGCTAATTGTAACAGCCCCAAAACTGGAAAGGCGAAGTAGCGCCGATGATCATGAAGGGACATGCTACCCCGTCTGCGACTGTATTATCAGGTGGGCACTCCCTATCCGAGTGGGACATAATCCCTGGCGAGAAATTCCGCTATAACCTCCCAGGTTCCAAGTGTGTATAATGGCGGCATCTCACAACAGCGGGAGGACGCATGGTTGCAAAGAATCTGGACACCAGGACATCCCGTGTCGTATACCACCGCCTGCAAGCAGGCGAATCGCTTCTGGACAGCCTCTATTCCCTGGCTGATTCGGAAGGAATTCGTGAAGCCGCCGTAATCTCCTGTATCGGAAGCCTGACCCAGCTGAAACGCCGCAATCTCTGCAGCCTCGAAAGAGATCATACTAGAGAAACAATCGACGAGATTATGGAACTGGTAAGCGCCGAGGGTTACATTCAACCCGTGGAGGACGGTGGAATATACGTTCATATACACATAGCCGCTGCCAAACCTGACGGCCAGATTGTCGGCGGCCACTGTGAAGACGCTACCTGCTTTACCGGCGCCTACGTATATCTCCAGGTCTTGGAAGACGCGCAGAGCTAAAACGATCCGCCCAAGTGCCCAAAATGCCTGGAAGCCGTTTCAAAGACGGTTTGGCGGCCGGTTCGCCGCAGGTAGAGTAGACTCCGGTGAGATGTCGCCCCACCCTGTCCAGTGCACTGGAAGCGATGGGTGGGGCATTTAACTGTGATTACGGCGAAAGCCGTATCCCCGGATCGTTTCTACGCTTTGTTGCTGACCTTCGGCAACAATTCTGGATTCCGGCTCAAAGCCGGAGTGACGAGCCTGATTTGGCCTCAATGATTTCATCAGCGATAGTCAATCGGCTTCCCGGCCTCCCTGCATGACCGCGACTACAGCCCCCCAGCGTTTGTGATAATATACCCCCATCAGTATCCGCCCGATGGCGGAACAGGGAGGATTTTCGAATGGCAACAATGATTGATGGCGAGGCTTATCTGGGACGCGTTATGGTGCGCCCGCTGAGCAAGGAGGGCGACGTTACCATGTACCTGTGGCCCCTGCGCTGCCTGCGGGGCAAGTTCGGTGGACCTACCTTTGGCGTGGACGTCCGGGGCGTGGAAATTATCCGCTTTGACCCCCATGGATCCCGCGGCCACTGGCACAAGGGCGGCTACGACAAGCTGGGCGCCGGTGGTTCCCACGTCGACTTCCCCGAGGGAATGATGGAAAGCGATGCCCAGTTGGAGTGGTCGCTGAATGTACTGCGCGAGCAGACCGCCAACTACCTGAACGAGGCAGGATATCCAGAGGCTGCGGCCAACCTGGACGCGGAAATGGTGGGGGCTGCTGCCGACGATGTCATGGCTCACCTGGAATCCCAGGGCGACCTGCGGGCCGACGCCATCGCCAAGGAGCTTATCTCCGCATAAGCCTGGGGGATAGTCCGGTAAATTAGGGGGCGAGTCATCACTCGCCCCTCTTAATTGTCCCCTCCCCCCAAACTCCCCTTATCCGTCAAATGCACTAGGCAGCCGCCGGTATCCGCCGGGTCAAAGTAAATCAGGCGGTAGCCCATGAAATTGGTGAACGGTTCGTCGGTCACGAAGCCATAGCCCCGCTGCCGGTGTTCCGCCACCACCCGGTCCAGGTCCTCCACGACGTACGCAATGTGGTGGACCACCCATTTCCCGTCAGCGCCTTCAAGGGGCGACGGGTCAGCAGGGCAGATAAACTCCACCTCTGCATCGCCCACCTGCAGGAAAGCCACCTCGCCCAGGTTAACCACACTCCCCCGTCCGGTTACGGTTGCCCCGAACCTCTCCCCGTACGTTTCAATAGCCTCATCCAGGTTGGGAACCAGGTAGCTGATGTGGTGTATGTCGGAGAACATGGCTGCTCCAAAGTGCGTGTTGACTTGGCATTGCCGGACTGCCGGTGTCCGGCTGAGTCTCCAGATGATATCCGAAGCGCCGGCCGTTGGTTGGGTCCCTCCAAATCCTGTCGGGCCTTCCATTGCCAGACAGTCCCTGCCGACCCGCATATTTTACTCTCCCACAACTAATTCGGAACGCCGTCATCCCGCCCAGGTTAAACGGGTCTCAGTCAACTGTCAGCTTGAACCGCCTGGATTGTCATTCTGAACGGAGTGAAGAAACTAAACTCCCTCCCTTCAATCGAGTCTCATCCACTTAATCCCGCTTTGGGGAAGGATTCCAGGCCTTTCGGTTGGCTCAGGCCGACATAACTTTCGGCTCAGGTGAACAGTATAACTTAGGGTATGATTGTTCTGCCCTGCCGCCGGCCCCGGTTGACTTGTCCCGTCCCGTCGGCGTATGTTGGCCCCCTGAGTCAACCTGCTTGTTTGGGACCTCCGGCGCAGATTGCGGGGACAAAAGCCTTCGCTCTGCGCGTTGGGCGGGTTCCCCGAGGATATACCCCATTGCCTGCACTTTCCGGCATTCCTGCCCTGATGGTCCTGCAGAACCCCGACTTCCGCCTGTTGTGGGCGGCCCGGTGGGTCCACGAAATCTCCCGCCGCATGGAACTGCTGGTCCTGGGCTATCTCATCTACGAACTCACGGACTCTGCCTTCCAGGTGGGGTTGATTTCCGCCTTCCTCAATGGGCCTCGGCCGCCCCTGTCCCTGGTGGCGGGGATGCTGGCCGACCGTCTGGACCGGTGGCGCATCCTGACGAGCATCCACACCTTCTACCTGCTGGTGGCCTCGGCTCTGCTGGCCCTGCTGCTGCTGGACCTGATACACCCCTGGTTTGTCTTCTTTGCCATCCTGTTGCAGGGCACGGCCAAGGTGCTGGACGACCCCACCCGGCGGGCGGCGCTGTTCGACCTGGCGGGACAGGACCGCATTGCCCACGCCATGTCCTTGGAGACCATCACCAACAACGTGGGCAAAATCCTGGGCCCCATAGCCGGTGGGTTGCTCATCGCCTTCTACGGATTCACCGGCGCCTACATGGTGCTGGTGGCGCTGGACCTGGTTGCCGCCGTGCTGATTTTCAAGTTGCGGTTGCCCGAAGCGGCGGTAGTCGTGGGCCGCGACCGGGCCTTCTGGCAGGGCATTAAGTCGGGCATCGGCCACTCCTTCTCCAACAAGTTTGTGCTGGGCGTGCTGTCCATTTCCCTGGTGATGAACGGCATGGTGCTGCCACTGCAGTACTTCATCCCCGTCATCGCCACCGAGGTATTGAAGGTTGGGCCGGCCCTGGGGGGCGTCATCGGCGCCGCTGAAGGCATCGGCACGTTGGTGGGGGCGGTCATCATTGGCTCCCGCCGCAACTACACCTTCCACGGACGTTACTTCGCCATCGGAGCCATGATCGTGGGAATTGGTGTGGCCGCGGTGGCCTGGTCGCCCTGGTTCCTGGTTTCATTCCTGCTGCTCTTCAGCGCGGGAGTGGGCCAGTCGGGCTTCAGCACCATGCAGAGCACCATTTTGCTGCTGTCTTCCCCGGCGGAAATGCGTGGCCGGATTATGGGGTCGCAGGGACTGGTCAACGGCCTGGGCCACCTGATCGGCGGCGTGGAAATTGGCGCCATAGCCTCGGCCTTCAACATCTCCATAGCCATCGGCATCAATGCCGGTGTGGGCCTGCTGCTGATGGTGCCGGTAATGCTGCTGACGCCGCTGGTCAAAAGGCCGGTGGAGGTTTACCGGAACAGGGTAGCGGTTGGGGGGTAGGGAGTTTGACGTATAGACTTTAGACTGGGCTGGAGTCGATATGATTCCATTCTAGTTGCTTCTGGTAGGTCTTCCCCGGCCGGTCGCCGAATAACCCCTCTTTCGGCAGTTTCAGGGGCTCCCAGCCGCTTTCTAGCTTCGATTGATTACGCCGCAGGCTACACGCGCGCCGGTGTCCGACTCCACTTCTCCATAGCCGTCAGGGTGTTCGTGAACAATGAGGGCAGACCCGTCAGCGTCAAATATGGATTGGCTCTGACCCGTATCCAACGTGACTCCGGTGGCAAAAAAATCGGCACGCGCGGAACCGTCAGCGCCGGCGTAGATGTTGGGAAGGTCGCCGCCGTGCGCGCCAACTGACCTGCCGCGTTTCCATGCCGGATGTACGAAGCCGTGGTCCGTTTCAGCAGGATTGAAGTGGTCACCGGCGGCGCCAAAGTCAGGAGTACATGCTCCTGTCTCGTGGATGACAAAGGCATGACCGCCGGGGGTTAGTCCCGCCACTTCGGCCATGATCAACACTCCGGTGGCGCCTTGCCGGAAAGTAGCGGTTCCCAAGAATTCGCCCGACGGCGATTCCAGGACGGCCTCCGCCGTGACGCCTATACTGGGTTGAGTGGCTTCCCCCGACCTGGAGTTCTGCAGGAAGATTACACCCATAGCTACTATGACAATGATGATTCCCGGTACCAGCAGAGTAGCAAAACCCAGTTTCCAAGCCATTTGGCGTCACCTCCTTGGCTTTTGCCGCTTTGGTGATTGCTGAGTTCTCGGCCTGAGCTAGCGGTTGTAGGAGACGTGCTCAGAAAAATCCATAGGCTCGTGCGGTCGCCTATTGCGATACATAGTATCGTAAGGGGCGCCTGTTGTAAAGAAGGCGGCGCTGCCAGCCATGGCTGGCAGCGCCGCCCCAGTCGGCTCCTCTAATCGCGGGCCCTGGATCTAGCCGCAGGCCATGGAGTAGACCTGGCGGGCCCCTTCAGGCAGGGGATGGTCGTTCCAGGTTTCGCCGCTGTCGCTGCTGCCCCAGACCTGGCCGTTGCTGGAGGCACAGAACATGGTGCTGGGATGACGCTCGTCAAAGGCCAGGCCGAAAATTGTACTATTGGGCTCAAAGCCTGTTTCCACCCGGTCCCAGCTAGTGCCGCCGTCCTTGCTCCGGAAAAGCACGCCGAGGTCGCTCATGAAGTTGGCTCCGGCGGCCACCCAGATGGTCTTGGGGTCACCGGGCACCTCGCGAATCTGGCGGCAGTAGGTCTGCCCCTTTTCGTTCAGGGGGTCCAGCTGGACCCTGGACCAGAATTCGCCCCTGTCGGCGCTGCGGAACATTCCGGCGCGTCCAATACCAAGAATTGTGCCGGGCCGGAAGGTGCTGGCCAGCACCCCGTGCATGTCCACCGGGTCGTCGTTGACGTACTGGCCGTGGCTCAGCTGCTCCCAGTGTTCGCCGCCGTCCTTGCTGCGAATAATTCCGCCGACCTCAATGGCGCCGTACAGCTCATCGGTGTTGGCCGGAACGCCGGCAATCTGCAGCACCCGTTTGGCCAGGTTGGCGCCGGGGCCTACCGTGACCTCGGGGAACCGGACGCTCACCGGAAGTTGCTGCCAGCGCTCGCCGCCGTCGTCGCTCCGGTATATCTCGGACGACTCGTAACCGGCAAACATAACATTGGGGTCCCGGGGATGGAACAGCAGCGACCAAACCGGCAGCCCGTGGTCCGGCACGTTAACCTTTTCCCAGTGGTCACCGTGGTCCTCACTGCGGTATGGCCCGTGCTGGGTGCCGACGAACACGGTGCTGGAGCGCTCCGGGTGGATAGCAATGGCCCGAATGGCGGGCGCATCGGGCAGGCCGTTTTCAAGCAACTCCCATCCGTCGTCCCCTTGGGCCATCCGGTACAGGCCGCTGGCTACGACTCTCCCGGGAGCGGTCTCGCCTGCCAGGCCCACGTAGACAAAGCTCTTGCCGTTACTGGACTTCTCGGTAGTCATACTCCCCCCTTCCATCTATCGGCGCTGAGTGCGCTATTTGGAACAGATACCCCTGCAACTTGCAGGCAACCTGGGTTAGGGCCATTCCAGCACAGCAGCAGTACGTTGTCAACTTGGCCCCTCAGGGCAATCGCATTTAATCATGGACCAGGGGGCAAGGTGAGAATTTTTTGATTTCCGTCCCATTCCGTCTCAGTTTGTCCCATTCTTGTCCTCAGCATCGGCCCGGGCAGACACCCAGGTAAACCCTTACGCTCTTATCCCCGGACCCTGGCCCCCAGAACGAGGGAAGATCGTGTTCTCAATTGTGGCGGTGGGTTATGCCGGGTGGCAAGGGGGGAAAGTCAGTGGCCTGGTAAGCAGGGCAATGGGAGGAGGGCATTGCCGTCTCTTTGCTCATTGCTGGGGAGGCGGGAACAATGGGCTTTCCCCGAATCATAATAATGCGATTGCCCTGCTTGGCCCCTTGGTTAGCCACGGCTGCAGGCAGGGCAATGACCCCACATAGGTCGGTCCTTGCGGCCGCCTTAACGGAACCCAACCTCAGCGTCAAGAAAGGTTGACTTTGGCGCCAGGATTTGGGCATTCTGGAGTCGATCAATCCGTGGTCGAATCTGGAACATAGCAAGCTGGGCCTCGGTACCTGCTCGCAACCCTCAAAAACTCAAAGAAAAGGGGAGGAAGCAATGAAGTTCGTGATGTACAACGACAACCAACCCGGCATTCTGACCGACGCTGGCGTAATCGACATTGGCGACCTCTGTCCCGGCGGCGGCCAGGCCGCAATGGTCCATCTCATCACCGATTACGACAACCTGAAGTCCCAGCTTGAATCTCGCGCGGCGCAGGGCACGGTTGCCGCCGGAGCGCAACTGCAGGCGCCCCTGCCCAGCCCCAACAAGATTCTCTGCATGGGCGGCAACTTTCGCGAGTTTGGCGCGCGGGAACCCTCGCCAATGTGGGGTTTCATCAAAAGGCTCCACAGCATACTCAGCCCCGGCGGCACTGTGGTTCTCCCCGACATAGACGCCAACATCTTCCACCACGAGGCCGAACTGGTGCTGGTCTTCGGCAAAGGCGGCAAGGACATCCCCGCTTCCGAGGCCATGGACCACGTCTTTGGCTACACCGTGGGCGTGGATGTGTCGGCCCGTATGCCGGGGGGCAGCGGTGGCCGCGTGCCCAACACTCTGCCTATCGCAGAGCACAAGTCCCATCCCACCTTCTGTCCCCTCGGTCCCTGCATCGTTACGAGGGACGAAATAGCCGACCCGGAGAAGCTGCAAATTACCCTGAGTGTCGATGGCGAACTGCGCGTCAACTACAACACCGACGACCTTGCCCACTCCATCGCCGAGTCCATCGAGTACGTGGCGGCCATCGAGGAGATCAGCCCCGGCGACGTCCTCTTTATGGGCACAAACCACCAGGGCCTGGGCGCCATGCAGGACGGGGATTCGATCGAGGTAGGCGTCGAAAGTGTCGGCAGCTTCAGATTCACGGTTAGCGACCCGCTCAGGCGCCGCTGGCCCAGGGGAGTCGACCAGGAGACCGCCCAGGACATCCGCGAAAGCGCCGGAGGCCCCGGCCGCCGTGCCCGACCTCTGCCAGCCGAGTAGCGGTGGTTGGGGTCATAGAGAACCGTCCCGCTACCGACCGACAGTGGATATCACTGCGTTGCAGTTACAGAGTCAAAGGGTACACAGAGACGCACAGAATTTCTCTGTGAACCTCCGCGTCCTCTGCGTCTCTGCGGTAAGAAATGCGCTGGCATAAGGATAGTTTGACCGTACAATTCAATCAAAATGAGATTGCCCTGGGGAACCTCCCTGGACCATCCTTCAAGGCTATGATGTTAAACTACCTGGCGGAGACAAACAGGGTATAGGCAAGGTCTTGAAGCATCGCAACTCTCCATCGGAAAATGAAACGCCAGAGCAGTTAAAGCCTGCTCTCGAACAGGAGCATTCCCCTGCCTGACCAAATCCAAATACACACCGACGGCGCCTGCCTGGGCAACCCCGGCCCCGGCGGCTATGGTGTCGTGCTCCGCTACGGCGACCACAGCAGGGAGCTGAGCGGCGGCTATCGCCTTACGACCAACAACCGCATGGAACTGCTGGCCGTCATCAAGGGGCTGGAGGCCCTGAACCGGCCCAGCCAGGTGGTTCTCTACAGCGATTCCAAATACGTCGTCGATGCCATAGAAAAGGGTTGGGCCGTCAAGTGGCGGGCCAATGGCTGGATGCGCAACAAGCGGGAAAAGGCGGTCAATCCCGATCTGTGGGCAACCCTGCTGGACTTGTGCGCAACCCATGATGTAGAGTTCCGCTGGGTGAGGGGCCATTCGGGTGTCGCCGACAATGAACGGTGCGACCGCCTCGCCGTGGCGGCGGCCAAGGGCAAGGACCTGCTACAAGACCCGGGCTACCCGCCGCGCGCCACGCTTTAGACTGCCTGCCATATCCCCTTCGGAGGTACCACCCTTGGTCCAGCACACGGAAAGATTCGTTTCAATCAGGAATGGCAAGTTCAACGTCCAACTGGTTGAGGGCGGCGCCGGAGATAATCTGCTCTATCTCCACGGTGCCGGCGGCTTTACCGGCTGGGACAATTGCCTCGACCGCCTGGCCGCCGAGTTCCACGTCATCGCTCCGGCCCACCCGGGCATAGCCCAGTCCGACGGGCTGGAACACCTGGACGACCTGTGGGACCTGGTGCTGTTCTACGAGGAATTGCTGGACGAACTGGGACTGGCCCAAACCTTCGTGGTGGGCCACTCCTACGGCGGCCTGCTGGCGGCGGAACTGGCAGCCCAGTGCCCCCAGCGCATCCGGCGACTCGCCCTGGTGGGTTCCCTGGGCCTGTGGCTGGAGGATGCGCCTGTGGCCGACTTCTTCATCCTTACCCGCTCCGAACGGGAGAGGCTGCTGTGGTACGACGGCCAGTCGGAAATCGCCCAGGCTTTTATGGCCGCGCCCGAGGACCCGCATGAACGGATGGAGGCAGACCTGACCCGCACGCAGACCCTGGCGTCGGTGGGCAAGTTCGTCTGGCCCATCCCCGACAAGGGTCTTCCCAAGCGGGCCCACCGCATCACCATGCCCACTCTGCTGCTGTGGGGCGACTCCGACGGCGTGGTGCCCCCGGCCTACGGCCCTGCCTTCCAGCAACTCCTGCCCAACGCCACCCTGCAGGTCATAGACCGCTGCGGCCACATCCCCCAGGTTGAACGGCCGGACGAGTTTTTCGCCGCCATTGCCGGGTTTTTCAAGGACTGACCCATTACCTTTCCCAGAATATAGGCACATCGAGGCCACGACATGACCCTTAACGAATTCATCGAATCAACCCTGGAAATGGAGCAGAACCTTCTGGTGGAAGCGGTGAAGGACCTGACGCCTGAGGAGTTGACCTGGCAGCCCGGGCCCGATACCAACCCCATGGGCTGGATGCTTTGGCATACCATCCGGGTGGAGGATATGTGGGTCCAGTTCTTCATCCAGGGGCAGATTGAAATCTGGGAGCGGGACGGCTGGCACGAGAAGTTCGGCCTGCCCACCCGGGACAACGGCTTCGGCCACACTCCGGAGCAGGTGGCCGGCTTCCCCGCCCTGGACCTGCAAGAACTGCTGCATTACGGCGAGGCGGTGCGGGCTGCCACCCTGGAACACCTGAGAGGCCTATCGATTGAGGACTTCGACCACGTCCCCCGCGAACGCCGCCCCAACCTGACGATGGGCAGCATTTACCGGCAGTTACTTGGCGAGTTCTACCAGCACCAGGGGCAAATAGCTTACCTCAAAGGATTGAAGCGCGGGCCTGGCGCCCTGCCCTCCACCTACGCCACGCCGGGGTAGGGATCGGACTGTCTGGTTACTTTCGGCATGGGAACAGGAGAGGCGCTAAGGCTACCCCTACTGATACTTTCCATCTCCTACGGCAGTTCGCACTTTCACCGGACTTCCTAATTTGCTGGCTAGCACCAGTTAATTGTCCTTTAAACGCCTAACCGAACTAGATATCTGGAGGCCCATTAAGCCCAGGCCTTAAGGCTGGACTATGCAGGAGCGAGTGTTTGAAGTGAGAATAGAAACGATCGCAGCCCAGGGTGCGCACACCGCAGACCCTGGCACCGGAGCGCTAGCTCCACCGATTCACCTGTCGACGACTTACGAGAGGGACGAGGATGGGGGATATTCTCGCGGGTTCGTATATTCACGAGGTAATAATCCCAACCGACAACACTTAGAAAGGTGCATGGCTCTTCTTGAAGGAGGAGCCGAGGCTGCCGCCTTCTCATCGGGAATGGCGGCCATAAGCTCAGTATTCCAGGCATTGGCCCCTGGCGACCATATTGTTTTACCGAATGACTGTTACCATGGCACTTCACGGGTCCTACGTGATGTGTTTTCCTCCTGGGGTTTGGTTGCCACGTGGGTGGATATGACTGATTTAGACCAGGTCAAGCAGGCGATACAACCAACCACTCGGCTGGTCTGGACTGAGACTCCTTCCAATCCCCTTTTGAAGGTTACCGACCTGACCGAAGTGGCGAAGGTTGCCCACGATGCCGGGGCGTTTTGCGTATGCGATAACACTTGGGCTAGCCCCATATTGCAGCAACCGCTGTCAATGGGCGTTGACGTGGTAATGCACTCTACAACCAAGTATCTGGGAGGCCACGAAGACGTACTTGGCGGGGTCCTTGTAACCAAGGAGGATTCGGAGCTGTTCCGAAGGGTTAAGCTAATTAGAAACAACTGCGGTGCGGTCCCGTCCCCCTTTGATTGCTGGCTTGTCCTGAGGGGCATTAGAACCTTGCACGTGCGAATGCCCGCTCACAGCGAAAGGGCCACGCAAATTGCCCATTTCCTGAAAGATAATTCGAAAGTGGAAAGTGTCCATTACCCCGGGTTAAGCACTCATCCGGGACATGACGTTGCTGCGCGGCAGATGGCGGGTTTCGGCGGCATGCTCTCCTTCCAAATGGCCGCTGGAAAAGAATCTGCTATGCAGACAGCGGCCAGGGTTAAGCTATTTGTGCGGGCGACTAGCTTGGGTGGAACTCAGAGCCTCATCGAGCACCGGGCGTCTATCGAAGGTCTGGATTCTGAGACTCCCGATAACCTTCTCAGGGTATCGGTAGGGCTAGAAAACGTGGATGACCTGTTAGAAGACCTGGCGCAGGCTTTGTGACGTCAGGCAGCACATAAATAGGCCTTCCCCCAACGAGAGGAAGGCCTATTTGCCTCAGCTCATTTTACTCGCTGTCTTGCCTTACTGCCTCAACCACGCCTCCGCCCAGTAGTGATACTCCGACAGCGCCGTGTTCGGGTAAAAGTTCTCCAGGTCCCAGTCGAACACCCAGCGGTAGGAGCCGGTGATGGGGCTGAACATGTAGGCCTGCTCCATTGCATGCCGCTGCAGGTCCAGCAGCCACTTCTGCCGTAGGGCCGGGTCCAGTTCCGCCGCCTGAACTTCTATCAAGGCGTCCAGCACCTTGTCGTCGTGATTGGCAATGTTGCCGGGGCCGCCGCTGTGCAGCAGGGAATAAAGGTAACCGTTGGTGGTCGGATGGGGTGGCGCCGGCGCCAGCGCAATCTGGTAGTCTCGCTCCTCCCCGAACATGGTCTCCTGCAGGGCCGCCGGATCCATTGCAGTCACGTTGGCCTCAAAGCCCACTGCCTCCAGGTCCTGCTCAATCTGGGACCCGACCCGCCGGTAGTCCGGCCCCAGGTCGGCCACGACTATTTCCAGAGAGGGTGGGAAGATAATGTCGTTTTCATGCAATATGTCCCTGGCCACGCTGTGGGAACCCAGGTAGCCGGACAGCAGCTCGCTCTGGTCAAGCTGCCAGTGGGGACTGCGCACTGGCATTCCCAGGCCCACGCCCCCCTGCCCTCGCCAGTCGAGGTCAACATACTCCCAGGGGTCCACGGCCCGGAAAATGGCCTGCCTGATAGCCAGGTTGTCCAGCGGTTCCTGGCTGGTATTCAGGGACAGCACCATCCCGATCTCCGGCTGCTGGGAAATCCGGGAGTTGAACTCCACGCTGCTGCGCTCCAGTTGGGACCAGTCGGTGGGCGACGCCACCACCACATCAATCTGTCCCGCCTCCAGCAGCGCCAGCCGCTTGGGGTTTACGGAGTTGCCCTCCACTGGCGTCTTGACCGGCTTTACCGTGATTACGTTCAGGTAGGGCAGACCGGGCTCAAAATAATCGGGATTACGGTTGTAGCTGGTGGTGCCGCTGCGTATTTGCCGCTCATAGATCCAGGGTCCGGTTCCGACCACCGGCGCTTGCCGGAGGTCTCCGTACTCCTCCACCACCTCCGGCGCGACGATCTTGCTGTGGCCGTCGGCCAGGGCCAGCAGGGCGTCGGCATCCCGGAACGCCAGGCTCACCCGGAGAGTAAGGTCGTCCAGCGCCTCTATTTCTCCAACGCCCCGGTCGGCGAAGCGGGTAGCCCCCGGCCAGCCTGGCGTACGCATCCGGTCGTAGCTGAACACCAAATCATCGGTAACCAATTGCCGTCCGTCCACCGGCGACAGGTTCTGCCAGTAAACGTCGGGGCGCAGGCGGAAGATATATGACATATCCGCCGCCATTTCCCAGCTTTCGCACAGGTCGCACTGCAGGGTCAGGTTGGGCTGCTCCACATCGCGGCCTGCTTCCAGGCGCAGCAGGCGGCTGTAGGCCAGGCCGGGCCCCAGGGTGGCCAGGGTTTCCTGGGCTGACTGGTGAACGTCCCGGTGCGGATAGTCGACCATGGAGGCCAGTACCAGGTAACCCCCCCGTCTTGGGGTGTCCCCGTCCACTTGGTCGGGGGCCGGTTCCTGGATGGATGCGGCCTGCGGCGTGGGCGACTGGACACTTGCCGACTTGCTGACAGGTTCTTCTGCCGTCTCCGCCGATTCGACCGGAGCCTCTTCCGATGAGCAGGCCACCAGGCCCATTAACAGCAGTCCCATCGTCAGGAACAGGACAGTCTTGAACGATTGCGTCATACCCTTCCTCCCAGGCCCGCCGGTCACATCGACGCTCGCGGCCACAACAATCTGGTAGCAAAACTACACAAAAACGCTACCCGAATCGGTCAGCAAATCGCTAGGGAAAACGAGGGCAGATAACCGGAACTTTGGGGAGGTACTTTCCGAGGAAGTTGCTCGAATAAGCACGGCTGCGGCGTATCAGGGAACATAAGGCTGCGCCGCTTCACCGATTAAAGGGACCCGGGGCTTCATCAGTCCCGGGTCCCTTTAACACGGCAATACTTCGCAGGCAACGGTGCGGCCCACCTCCAGGGCAGCGGAGCCTAACCCTTCTGGGGCAGAACCTGGGCTGTGTCTTCAGCAACGGGGGCGTCCTCCCGTCGCCGACCGGCGGACCAGCCAGTGGACAGGCCTATCACAAACCAGCCCAGGGCCAGCATTCCCGCCGCGAAGATGGTATCCCCTATGGACCGGAGCCAGCGCACCACTTCCAGCCACGGCGTCTGGAGGAATTCTGCGGATCTGGCATACCACATGCCGTGCTCCACGCTGGCCCAGGTCTGGGCCAGGCCCACGGGCAGCAGGCTGAGCAGTACCATCAATCCCAGTCCGATGTTGATGGACCAGAAGGCGAAGGATAGACTCCCCGTTCGCCACTGGGTTCGCACGGTAAGCAGCCGCAGGCTAAGCAGTGTCAGCCCCAGTCCCAGGTTCCCGTAGACGCCGAACAGGGCCGCGTGGGCGTGGACGGCGGTAGTATTCAGACCCTGCATATAGTAAAGGGCGATGGGCGGATTGATGAGAAAACCGAACAGTCCCGCGCCTACCAGGTTCCAGAATGCCGACGCTATGAAGAAATAGACCGGCCATTTGTAGTGGTGGATCCAGGAGGTCCGGCGTGTCATTGCCAGGTTCTCGTGGGCCTCGAAGCCAATCATAACCAGGGGCATCAGTTCCAAAGCGCTGAAGGTGCCGCCTATGACCAGAATTATCGGTGTGGTGCCGGTGAAATAAAGGTGGTGGAACATCCCCAGGACACCGCCGCTCAGGTACAGGATGGTCGTAAAGAGAATAGCCATTACCGCAGACTGCACCCGCACCAGCCCCAGACGCACGAAAATCAGGGAGATCACCGCCGTTGCGAACACCTCGAAGAAGCCCTCCACCCACAGGTGGACCACCCACCAGCGCCAGTACTCGGCGATGGCCAGGTTGGTGTGCTGCCCGGGAATGAGGCCCGGGGCGTAGAAGATGGCAATGGCGCCGACGGCCAGCATGAAAATGCCCAGGAACTGACGACGGCGGCTGTCCCCCTTGGCAGACCGCCAGGCAGGTATCAGGGGCCGCAGCATTAACGCCAGCCATAGCAGCAGCCCCGCCAGCAGCAGGGCCTGCCAGAAACGTCCCAGGTCCAGGTATTCGTAGCCCTGGTGGCCGAACCAGAAGTTGACCTTGTCGCCCAGGGTCTGGTGGATTGCGAAGGCCTGACCGGCCATGGAACCGGCCACCACAATGATGAGGGCCAGCAGCAGGAAATTCACTCCCCACTTCTGGAACCTGGGTTCGTAACCTGCAATCAGGGGCACCAGGCACAGGCCCGTAGCCAGCCACGACGTAGCTATCCACAACATACCCAGCTGGACGTGCCAGGTCCGGGTCAGAGAGTAGGGCAATATCTCGGCCAGCGGCAGCCCGTAGAACTCCGTCCCTTCAACGCCGTAGTGGGCGGTAATGATTCCGGTAATGATCTGCGACACTGCCAGGACGCCCACCACCCAGAAATACTTGTGAGTGGCCCTCATGGACGGCGTGGGCACCGTGCTGATGAGCGGGTCCGTTGGCGAAGTGGTCGCCTCGCTCCGCCAGGTATCCCGGCTGGCGGCGAAGAACCAGGCCAGGCCGCCTATCCCGCCAAGCAAAAGCACGAAGCTCACCACCGAGACCACTATCATGACTCCCGTGGGCTCGTTGCCCACCAGGTCGTCCGGAGGCCAGTTGTGGGTGTAGGTAATGTCCCGCCCCGGTCTCTCGGTAACACAGGACCAGGACGCCCAGAAGATAAAGGCGTTGAACGCCTCCCGCCGGTCCGGATCGGGGATGACGGAACGGGGCATGGCGTAGCTTTCGCGCAGGTGGTCCAGGTCTGGATCGTCCCCGAACAGGGCGGAGTAGTGGGCGCCAACAGCCTCGATGGCCCGCGCCCGGTCCGGCGAGATGGTGATAGTTCCGTTGACGGAATCGTAGGTGTTGCTGCGGAGTTCCCGCTGCAGCCTGGCCCTGAGGGCGGCCGCCTGCTCCGGTTCCAGGGACTGGTAGTCCCGTCCGTGTTCCCTTTGAGCCCAGTCCTCGATCATCCATTCCGCCTCCCGGTGCAGCCAGTCGGCCGTCCAGTCCGGCGCAGTGTAGGCCCCGTGCCCCCAGACCGAGCCCAGTTCATGCCCTCCTATGGAGCGCCAGACATCCTGCCCTTCCAGGATTCGGTCGCCGCTGAAGAATTCCTCGCCGCCGGATATTGTTACCGCGGTAGGCAGGGGCGGGGCCATCTGGTAAACCTCCCCGCCAAAGTACAACAGGGCCGCAAAGGAAAACACCACGATGAATATGAGGCCCGCCCAAAGGTAAAGCAGGCCTCGTGTCATGCGTCGGGAATCTTCCGGTGTCTCGTTCGCCGGAGTGCCGGCATCGGGAATGGAAGTTGCGTCGGCCATGGATAATTGCACTCCCATTGAGTGTCTTAACTGGTTGAGGCAGTTTCCGCCAGGGCACCAATAGTAACACAGGAATGAAGCGTAAGAATGGAAAGGGTGTTCAGTTCAGGGGACACCGCCGAAAAGAGAAAATGCGAGGCTTCCGGTTGGTCGGAAGCCTCGCATTGACCTTATCAGGTCGAGCGGATTGGTGTTCGAGAAAAGAGGCTTACAACGTGGCCTTCCGGCTGTGGATGCCGGTGGCGCCGCTGGGCCGGTTGCCCTGTTCCTCCTCGATCTGCGGGGTGCCGTCCAGCTCCGCGCACCTAACCTCGAAGGTGTGGTCGCCGGCGGCAAAGGGCCAGTCGTACCGCCAGATGACCCACGTGGTCTCCGACAGGGGCGACCGCAGCTTGGCGTCTTGCCAGGGCCGCCGTCCACCCGAACCTGCACCCCGGATATGCCCTTGGCCCCGGAAAAGGCAATGCCGCCCACCGGCACCAGGCGCTGTCCGTCCGCCTCCACCACGTCCCGCACTGCCACGGTATCAATAACCGACGTGGCCTTCACCCGGGCCACCTCGTCCCAGCCGCGTTCCACCCAGTAGCCCTCCCGGTATTCGTCCGTAACTTCAATGTCCACAATCCACTTGGGCTGCTTCATCCCGTACCGGTCGGGCAGCCAGATGCGCAGGGGGAAGCCGTGGTCGAAGGGCAAAGGCTCGCTGTCCCAGGCGTAGCACAACATAATCCGGTCGTCGGAGGCGATCAGGTCCAGGGCAACCGTTTCGTAGAAGCCGTCGGCCGACTTGATGACCAGGTACTTCGCCTCGGGCAGGGGCTGCACGTCGGCCAGCACCGACTGCATCGCCGCCCCCGTCCAGTGGGTGGTACTGATCAGGGTGGTGCCGATGCGCCCGGAAATGCAGGACAGGGTAACGTACTGCTCGCGGGTGGGGTAGTCGTTGCGGATCTGCTCTATGGTCAGTTCCTTCTCATTGGCCACCAGCCCGTGGATGGGCAGCACCCAGTTGGAAATGTCGATGAAGGTGGGCTCGGTGCGCAGGAATACCTGGTAGTGGTCCTCCACCGGGGTATACTCCGGCCGGGTGCCCGGGGCCGGAGCCAGGGGATCTCCGTCGTTGGGCAATGGGCGACGGGGCGGCATTTCCGCGGGTGGCATGGAGTCGGCCACCGACTCGGCTATGCGGGCACGCTCTCCCTGGCCCAGGGCGGCGCCCAGGCCGGCGCTGGCCACGGTGATGGTGGCAGTGGTGGCGCCCAGGCGGATGAGGAACTGCCGCCGGTCTATTACGCTGACCGACCGTTCCTCCTCGTCTCTCTCACCCATTTCCGCCAGGGGCAATGGTGTCAACCGCCGCCGGAAATAACCCAAAGCCAGACCCCACACCAGGAACAGGGCCATCAGGACGACGAAAGTTACCACCGGGTTCATGGTGGACTGGCCCATGGGCAGGCTCACGGCGGTCAGCGGCAGCCCTATAATCAGTCCTGCCACCAACCCGGGTACTGGTTGTGCAAAGAATCTGCCAAGCCAACCGCCCTCGATTCCGCCTGGAGCGGGAGCACGGGACCGCAAAGCGGCAAAGAGTATGGCCCCGGCGGCTATGCCCATGAAGAAGACCATCAGCACCGCCGCTACCTGTTCGCTGGTCTTGGCCGCGTCGGCCACGCTCAGATTGAACAGCAGTAGCGTCTCGATCATCATGTCAATGCCGAAGGTAATCAACGGCCCCGGGGTGACGGTGGCGATCCAGTCGAAAAGGGCGAAGGGAACGAAGGGCAGGTCCAGCAGCTTGTCCGCCAGGAACATCAGACCGATAAGGGGAGCCGTCAGCAGGGCCCCGCTCAACGCTCCGTAGCCCAGGGCGGCCGGTAATTTCTGCATGGGATATTCCTCCACAAAGGGTTCTTTTTCGGTGAAAGGGTTTCAGGCAATGCGATTCAAAGCCATTAATGTCCTTTATCGCCGGAACCGCCGGTAAACGGGACTTTGCCTGACATCTGCGTCAAGATTGCTCAATCTCGGAACTAAATTACATATTTTGACCTTCGCAATTTATAGTAAAATCGGCTCCTAATTATCATTTTAACCCAAAGAGCGCCGCCGATGAACAGACTGTTGGTTCTGCCATTCCTGGCCTGCCTGCTGCTGGTGTTCCCCGCCTGCGGTTCCGCGGACGACGACAGTGGCCGCAGTCTGGCATTGCGGGAACTGGTGCAGGATGACCGTCCTCGGTTGACTTCCGCCGGTGAATCCCCGGGTGGATACGCCGGGTACTACGCTGGCGCTTCCCCGTCGGTTCCACTCCCAGCAGCCACGGGCTACGGTCCAGGCCTTTCCGCGGGACTAAGCAGCGGTGTCCAGTCCGCGGTCGGTGGCGACCCCATGTCCCTGGCCCGGCTGGGCCTGGAAGTGGCGTCCGTGGAAGGGGCTACCCTCCAGGTGCAGTCCATCGCGGCCAGCCTGGGCGGTTACGTCGAGCGGCTCACGACCATCGGTGTGGCGGAACAGGCCAGGTCGGATGTAACCATCAAGGTGCCCCAGGAGCACCTGGACCGGGCCATGGAGCGCATCCAGGGCCTGGGCGTGGTCCAGTACCGCAGCCTGGGCAGCGAGGACGTTACCGACCGCCACGTTGATCTTACGGCCCGGCTGTCTGCCCTGCGCCAGGAGGAACAGAGCCTGTCATCTCTCTTGGAGCGGAGCAGTTCCGTAGTCGAACTGCTGAGCGTGGAACGGGAACTTTCCCGGGTAAGGACGGACGTCGAGCGGGCCCAGTGGCATCTGGAACTGCTGGAACGGCAGGTGGACCTGGCTACCATACACGTTGTCTTGTTCCCACGGGGCGCGGTGGCGGAGCAGGGCCCGGCAGCCACCTTTGTGCTGGACGTTAACGGGGTACCCTCCAGCGTTGCCGGGATGCGGCAATTTGTAGACGCCCGCCTGGGCGAGATAGATGAAGTCTACCTGGCGTCCGAAGGGCAGGGAGAAAGGGCGGAAATCGCCTTAAGGGTGTTCCCCGACGACCTGAACCGGGCGGCCCAGTTCATTGAAACCCAGGGACGGGTGTCGGCGCGGGAAATCCTCGACCGCCCGGGTTCGTCCGATAGTGGTGCCGGCCAGTCCCGCCAGCCCAGCGCCCAGATCCACGTTACCTACCTGTACCAGCCTTCCACCGTAAGCGTGTGGGTGCCCATTCTGATCATCCTGATCATCCTGGTTGTGGCCGGGGTCATAACCTACCTGATGCGCACGGCCTACTCTCGCGGCCGGCGTCGGGGCAGCTTCATCTAAGAAGTCCCGCCCCTGACTCTTTACCGTTTTCCACGCCAGGACATTTTCGTCCGCCAGAAACGACACAGGCGGCCGCTCACGGCGCACTCGGCGCAGGCCCCAAAACCTCGTACTTGTGCTCTTCGCTGCGTTCCGCCACGGGTAGTATCCGCACTACTACGCGGGACAGGCCCACCACCTCGCCGTCGGCATCGAAGCTGTAGTTGTCCCCTATGGCGCCGCTCCAGGTTATGCCGTACAGGCAGTCCCGGAAACCGTCGGCATCCTGGTCGTCACCGGTCTGTTTCAGGCACTCGGCGGCGATATAGACGTTGTCGTAGGCGGATCCCAGGTGCCAGGGCAGGGTTACGTAGTCGTACCGCTCCCTGAAGTTGGACAATACTTGCTGGCCCTTTTGGTTATCCGGCGCCAGGTCCGAAACGATTGCCTTCATACCGTCGGCGGCCGGCCCGGCTATTTCCAGCGCAGTGGTGCCCACCGATACTGTTTCAGCGTACACGGGTCCGTGGTACCCCAATTCCCTTGCCTGCTTGAGGATGGTTCCGGCGGCGAACTCGGATTGGGGCGACAGGTGGAGCGCGTCCGGTTCTGCTGCAAACAGCTTGCTCAGCTGGGACCGGAAGTCCGTAACGTCGGTGGCGAATCTTTCCGAGGCCACCACCTGCCCGCCCCGCTTCTCAAACTGCTCCACCGTGGTGCGGCGCACCCCGTCGGCGTAGTCGGTGGACTCGGTGATGGTTGCCAGGCTCCGGATGCCGTCGTCCCACAGCAGGTTGCCCGTCCCGATTCCCACTTCCACGTCGCTGATCTGGGTGCGGAAAATGTAATCACCGGCTCTGGCAATGTCCGGGTTGCTGGCCAGGCCCGAGAACAGGATGACGCCATCGGCTTCTGCCAGGGGCGCGGCGCCCAGCATTGCCCCGCTGCACGAAGTTCCAAGGATGATGCGGATACCGTCCACGCTGGTCAGCTTGCGGTAGGCCGCCACCGCTCCCTGCGCGCTGCACTGGGAGTCCTCCACCACCAGTTCCAGGGGACGACCGTCGATACCGCCTGCGGCATTGATTTCGTCGGCGGCCATCTGCTTGGCCTGGTTGGCCACCGTGCCGTAGGACTCGCCGGCGCCGGTAAGTGATTCCATAACGCCGATGCGGTAGGCGGCATCTTCCGAGGCGCCCCCGCACGCCGTCGCCAGGCCTGCAAACAGCAAGACCACCGTCAACAAAAGGAGGACGCGCCGCGCTTCCGGAAGAGGAGACTTCCTACGTAACTCACTCAAAATTGCTTTCCCTTTGACGGGCAAGATCAGCCCGGTATTGAGAGTATCTTCCCTCATTGCGGGGGAAAGTAGAGCCTGTCCTGAGCCTGCCAAAGGAGTAGGGAAGAAGGGCAGACTTGCGATACTGGCTCGCCGCCAGCGAAAGCCCGCTAATCGTTCCCGCCAAAGAAGTTGAAAATGTGCAGGAGAGCCAGGAACATGTTGACAACGTTCAGGAACATGCCTGCCGAACCGATCAGGGCAATGCGGCTGGCGGCGTCGGCGTTGCCCGTGGCCGCGGCTTCCTGGGCTTCCTGCTTTACCGCCTGGGTCTCCCACGCCGTCAGCCCCATAAAGATTGGCAGCGTGATGACGCTCAACAGCAGCTGCAGTCCGCTGGACTGGAACAGGAAAGCGTTGACCAGGCCCACAACTACCATGCCAATCAGGGCGATGATGGCTAACATGCCGATCTTGGACAGGTCTTTTTTGGTAGTGAACCCGAAAACGCTCATCAGGGCGAACAGGCCGCAAGCGCCGGCAAAGGCCTGGGCTATGCTGGGGCCGGAAAAGACTACGAACACGTAGGACAGTGTTGCCCCCATGATGGCGGTGAAGCCCAGGTAAAGGGCTCCCACCGCGGCCAGGGGCGCCCCCCGGCGGGCGGCGAACTGCATCCCGAACAGGCACCCTATGGCCAGCACCAGCCCCAGGATCATTCCCAGGAAACCGGTGAACAGGAGAAAAAGGCCCGTCCAGGCGAAGAACCAGGCCACTACCCCCGCCACGCCCAGGCCCAGCGCCGTCCAGCCGTAAAGGCCGGTCATAGCCGCCGTGAATATTCGGTTCGCTTCGGCCAGGTTATACCCGTAACCTCCGCTGGCCGGTGGATTAAACATGGTCATTTGCATACCTCTGGCAGTGTTGTTGTCGTTCTCGTCCCGGGCCGCCGCAGCCCTGCGGCCACCCGGGTAAATTGTTCCTCAATCCAATTTATCCAAACCTGAGACACAGGTCAAGAACGGGTCGTTGCGGGTCAGGACATTCACAATTCAGCTTTGAGGAAAGCACGCCGTACCCGCGCAGGCGGGAACATCAACCCGAAGAAATTTATGGTTGACGTGATATTTCCCAAGTACGATAGCCCTGATGACACTGACCCCTTGCCGCCACCGATGGCCCACATCTACCATAAGTCCTGTGGCCCTCCGTTTTCCCGCCTTCACTGGGTCGGGAAACAGGCTTCAGCCAGAAGCCAGGCCCTTTGCAATCGTGCTGGAGCGCAGTCTGCCATTTAGCGCCATGGCCCGATTCCTGGCTGGGTGTTCGGGCCCCATCGCCGGCCCCGTCTGCCGCCCCGCCGCTGCTCTCACATATAAAAGTTGGGCTACTGAGCGGGAATGAGTCGAAATGGGAGGAAAAAACAGAATTTTCCGCCACCCAGGTTTTCCCGCTCCAGTTAACATCTACGAAACATTTGGCTGGCGGGAACGGGATAAACTGGATATTGCTCCGCCAGTAACGAAATTGTACGACGGCCCCTTTTTCGATATCCGTAGCGCTATCCAGCATTAGGCCGTTGCGCTATCCGATTTTCGGCAATTTTGGTGTCCAGTTGACACTAAACTGTCATTGGTCTATTATTCGTATTGCTAGTTCCGACAAAGCACAATAGGGAGTGTACCAGCCAATGGATGAACTGGATAGAAAAATAATCGCCCTGCTGCAACTGGACGGTCGAGCTTCCAACGCCAAAATCGCCAGGGAAGTGGGAGTCAGCGAAGGCACCGTGCGCCGCCGGCTTCGGAAGTTGCTGGATGACGACGTAGTGCGGGTGGTGGCCGTGCCCAACCTGGAAAAGCTCGGCTTCTCGACAACGGCCCTTATCGGCATGCAGACCGGCCCCGGCAAATCGGACCTTGTCGCCGAGTCCCTGATCAGCCTGCCCGAGGCCCACTACGTGGCCGTCACCACCGGCGCTTACGACGTCTTCGTCTGGGCGGGCCTCGAATCGGCCGAGAATCTCGGCCAGTTCCTCCGCACCAAGATCGGCCCCATCGACGGGGTGCAGCGCACCGAAACCTTCGTGAACCTGTCTATCAAGAAGCGGACCTACGGCCTGGTCCTTTAGAGACCTTAGCAAGCCCCCTTCCTCCGACACAGGAGAAGGTTCAGGATGAGGGTGACGCTCTTCCGGAAATCTCCTCCACACTCAGGTAACGGGCTGCTCAAATAATTATCGAAACAGCTTCTAGTCCCTCCAACGTACCGGAACCAAAAAACTGGGGCAGCCTCCATGGTTGCCCCAGCGCCTTTTTTCCATTGGGAAATTGAGGGACACTGCCTGTTCTCCTGTCCAACCCTTCGCCCTGCCTGCGCTGTCAGGCAAGCGCTCAGCGTGTGAATCTCGAGCCATGCACGGCCTGGGCAGACATCCTGCGAAAGGGTGAGGACGATCCAAAGGGAGAGTAATGTCTGACCTCAGGATTCCACCGGCTGCCAGGCTGCCGTTATTGCAAACCCTACGGGCTATGCTATAATTTCGTTGCCTTCTCGTTTGACCTGGTCTTAACAGCCGGGAGAAGGTGGCCCCAGTGGCCATGGAGACTCAAGAACCGTTAGTTCAGAGGAGCAAGAAAGAGAATGGCCTACATAATTACCGAGCCCTGTGTTGGTGTGAAGGACGCGGCATGCGTGGATGTGTGCCCGGTTGACTGCATTTACACCACCGACGATGACGATATGTACTTCATCAGCCCGGACGAGTGCATCGACTGCGCCGCCTGTGAGCCGGTTTGCCCCGTCACCGCCATATTCGCCGAGGATGCCGTTCCCTCCCAGTGGGAAAACTACATAGCCATGAACTACGACTACTTCAAGAACACCGACCCCAACGCCCTCAAGCGCAAGTAGTCACACAACTCCAACCACGCAATTTAAGAGACCTCCTCGGGCACGGCCGGAAAACGCCAGGCCAGTCCCGGGGAGGTCTCTTAATGCGGTCAGCAAAAGGGCCGGCCACAAGCCCGCCGCTGGTTTGAAGTGACAGTAAATGCGCTTGGTCCGCTCGTGGTGATAGTGTGGAACCATGGGCGGGCGGAATGTCGAAAAAGCCCGGGGTGAGCGGAGCCATTGACCGACACCGGAAAGTCGTCCCGCCCCAGCTCGGCAGAGCCTGGAATGGACCTAATGCGCCTTTACTACTGACTCGACGGAATCGCCACCTCTACTCCGTCGTAACCGAGTCTTCCTTGCCCTCGATGGCGGCGTTGAAGGTGTGCCAGGCCAGCACCGCGCATTTGATGCGAGTGGGAAAGGCGGAGACTCCCGACAGCATTTCCAGGTCGCCAAGCAGGTCGTAGTCCACTTCCGCGTCCGGGTCGGTGATCAGGGCGTGGAAGCCGTCGAAGATCTCCTCCGCTTTGGCGAGGGTCTCCCCTTTGACGCTCTGGGTCAGCATGGACGCCGACGCCCGGGAGATGGCGCAACCGTGGCCCTGGAAGGCCACGTCGGTGATCACGTCGTCCTCCACCTTCAGGTACAGGGTTATCTGGTCGCCGCACAGGGGGTTGTAGCCGTCGGCCTGCCGGTTGGCGTCCTCCAACTGGCGGAAGTTGCGGGGCTTGTTGTTGTGTTCCAGCAGGATTTCCTGGTAAAGCTCGTGCAGGTTGGACATCAGCGGCTGAATACCTCGATAACCCGGTCAATGCCCTTGACCAGGGTGTCTATTTCCTCTTTGGTGTTGTAGAAGGCTAGGGAGGCGCGTACTGTGGCTGGTACTCCGTACCGGTCCATCAGGGGCTGGGCGCAGTGGTGGCCGGTGCGGACGGCAATGCCCTCGGCGTCCAGAATGGTGCCCACATCGTGGGGGTGAGCGTTGTCCATCACGAAAGACATGATACTGCCTTTGTGCCGGGCGGTGCCGATGAGTTTCACCAACTCGATCTCCGACAGCCGTTGGCTGCCGTAATCCAGCAACTCCTTCTCCCAGGCGGAGATGCTGTCCATTCCCACGCTGTTCACGTAGTCTATGGCGGCTCCCAGGCCCACGCTGCCGGCGATGTTCTGGGTCCCCGCCTCGAACTTGTTGGGGATGACGTTGTACAGGGTCTTCTCAAAGGTTACCGACCGGATCATCTCGCCGCCGCCCTGGTAGGGGGGCATGGCGTCCAGCAGTTCGGCCCGCCCGTACAGGACGCCCACGCCCGTGGGGCCGTAAAGCTTGTGGCCGGAGAAGGCGTAGAAGTCGCAGCCCAATTTCCGCACGTCTATGGGTACGTGGGCCACCGCCTGGGCTCCGTCCAGCAGCACGGGAATGCCCCGGTCGTGGGCCAACTCGATGATTTTCTCCACCGGGTTGATGGTGCCCAGGGCGTTGGACTGGTGGACGATTGAGACGAACTTGGTGCGGGGGCTGAGCAGGCTTTCGTACTCGTCCAGCAGCAGTTCGCCGTCGTCGTTGATGGGGATTACCTTCAGGTGGGCGCCCTTCTCTTCGCAGAGTATCTGCCAGGGCACGATGTTGGAGTGGTGCTCCATGGCCGTGATGATGATCTCGTCATCCGGCCCGATGTTGGCCCGGCCGTAGGCCTGGGCCACCAGGTTGATGCCCTCGGTGGTGCCCCGCACGAAGATGATCTCCTTGTCGTCCTCGGCGTTGATGAACTCCCGCACCTTCTCCCGCGCCCCCTCGTAGGCGTCGGTGGCCAACTGGCTCAGGGTGTGGACGCCCCGGTGGACGTTGGAATTTTCGGTCGTGTAGTAATTGACCAGGGCATCTATAACCGCCTGGGGCTTCTGGGTGGTAGCGGCGTTGTCCAGGTACACCAGGGGCTTGCCGTGGACCAGTTCCTTCAGGATGGGGAAGTCCTCCCGTATCCTGGCAACGTCAAAGGCTTTAGCGGATGTCGTCAATCTAGGCACCTCCCAGACCTGGTCGGGAATTGGCATTTGCGTTCCTGCCGGCTATACCGGCCAGCGTCTTGCCGCTCACCGTGTCCAGGAACAGGCGGTCCAGGTATTCCCGCACCGGTTCGTGGGCGACGGTGTCGATAATCTCGCTGGCAAAGGCGTGAATCAGAATCCGGCTGGCGGTCTCCGGGTCCAGGCCGCGGCTTCGCATGTAGAACAGGGTGTCTTCGTCAATGTGGCCGGCGGTGGCTCCGTGGCCGCATTTCACGTCGTCGGCGTAGATCAGCAGGCTGGGCTTGCTGTCCACCTCCGCCCGGTCCGAAAGGATCAGGTTTTTGTCCGTCTGCTGGGCGTCGGTTTTCTGCGCGTCTTCCCGCACCAGCACCGTGCCCCCGAACACCGCCCGCGACCGGCCGTCCAGGATTCCCTTGTAGTAAAGTCGGCTAGTCCCGTGGGGTTGGGCGTGGTCTATCGAGACCAGGTTGTCCATGTGCTCCGTATTGTCGGTCAGGTACAGCCCATTCAGCGAACAGAAGGCGCCGGCGCCGTCCAGCAGCACCGACAGGTCGTGGCGGCCCAGCGCGCACCCAAAGGCAAAGGAACCTGCCTCATAGCTGCTGTCCCGCGCCTGCGTTACCCGGGTGGTGCCTACGTGGTAGGCCCCCCGGCTTTCGTCCAGCAGCCGGTAGTGGTTTACCCGGGCGCCCTCCCCGACGGCTACCTCGGTGACGGCATTGGTGAAGTACTGGGAAGCCTTGGACGGGTCTGCGCCAATGTAGGACTCAAACACCGTCATGCGGGTATTGCGTCCTGCGACTATCAGTGTTCGGGGATAGACCACCGTATCAGGAGACTGCCGCAGATGAACAATGTTCAGGAAGACCTCTTCCTCGTAATCGTTGGGCACCCGCACGTAAGCGCCGTCGCTGAGAAAGGCCGTGTTCAGGGCCACGAAGGCGTCTTCTTCAATGGTGGCATGACTGCCGAGGTGGTCGCGCAAAGGATTCTCTTCCGCGCTGTATTGCAGAGCCCGGCGGAGGGTGGACGCCGTAGGTGTATCGGGCTGTCCACCGATTAACGGTTGTCCATCCAGAAACACCAGCTTTGTCCAGTCATTCTTCAGGAAATCTCCCACGTTTGGCGCGCCGTTGGCCCCTACTAAAAGTAGTGTCGGACCATCTCCGGGGGAACCCGGAACCGAAAATTCTCCCTGGGCAATGGGCCGGACGTTGGTGTACTTCCACGGCTCGTTGCCCCGGCGGGCGGTGGGAAAGCCGCTGGCATCGAACCGCTCCCAGGCGGCGGCGCGTAGCTCGTTAAGCCAGGCCGGACTGCCGGGAGACAGCTGTTGCCGCAGGGTCTCGTAATCAGCATAGTAGGACGGGTGATTGATGACGGGCGCGGTGCTCATATCTAGTTGCCGGCCTCCACCGCTTCCTTGATCCAGTCGTAACCCTTTTCCTCCAGCTCCAGGGCCAGTTCCGGGCCTCCGGAACGGACGATGCGGCCGTCCAGCAGGACGTGGACGCGGTCGGGAGTGATGTAGTTGAGCAGGCGCTGGTAGTGGGTTACCAGGACGATGGCGTTTTCCGAGTTGCGCAGACTGTTCACCCCGTCGGAAACGATGCGCAGGGCGTCGATATCCAGGCCCGAATCGGTCTCATCCAGCAGGGCCAAAGTGGGCTCCAGGATGGCCATCTGAAGGATTTCGTTGCGCTTCTTCTCTCCGCCGGAAAAGCCCTCGTTGACGGAGCGCCGTACCAGTTCCGGGTCTATTTCCACCAGCTTGACCTTCTCCCGCAGCATCCGGTCGAAGTCGCGGGCGCTGTACTCCTCCTCGCCCCGGTGGACGCGGGCGGCGTCGGCGGCGGCCTTCAGGAATTGCCAGGCCCGCACGCCGGGCAGTTCCATAGGGTACTGGAAGGCCAGGAAGACGCCCTCGCGCGCCCGTTCCTCGGGTTCCATGCCCAACAGGTCCATCCCGCGATAGACGGCCTCGCCGGCGGTAACTTCGTAATCGGCCCGCCCGGCCAGGGTGCTGGCCAGGGTGCTCTTCCCGGACCCGTTGGGCCCCATAATGGCGTGGACCTCGCCGGCATTCACGGTAAGGTTCACGCCGCTGAGTATTTCCTGCTCATCCACGGAAACGTGGAGATTCTTGACTTCCAGAATGGGTGGCATTTTTGTGGTTTTGCTCCTTACGTTGGTAATCGGTGTTCGTTCAAGAACTGGATCGCCTGGTCCATAAGGTCATTGAACACATGGGCTTTAAGTAATCCTACCCGACTTGCAATAAGTCTTGGGCTGGCAGTGAAAAGCTTCGCCGGTCGTACGTAGCTTAGGACTTCCAAAGACCCTTCTGCAAAACTTTCATCGCTCAATGCGATTACGCGTTCGTCTCCAAATGGGTTGCTCGTAATCTGGCTTAGCAACCAGTCGCCATAACCAGCAGGCGCAATCAAAAGGGCTGGTCGTCGCTTTGATCGGGATAGATCCGAAAAAGGGAATCGGACCATCACCACTAGTCCTGCTGCAAGTGGGCCCAAGCCTCATCCTCTTCCGGCCTTAGCCAATCCCTGGCAAGCGCTTCCTCACTGAGCAGAGCGGATTCCGGCTCTTCGTCGTCCAGGATCGTCACCAGTGCCCTGCAAGTAACGGCAATCTCTACCGGTTCTAACAATCGCACGTTGCCTTCGGCATCAACCATAGCTCTAACGGTGCGAATCACTATTTCCTCGCTTCCTGTTCTGGCTACTAAGGACTGTTCGACTCTTCCTGGGAAAACCTCTACCCCACAGTCCCTTCCAAACTCACTTTCATCAACTGCCCCGCTTCCATGGCGAACTCGAAGGGCAGTTCCTGGAAGATGCCCCGGCAGAAGCCGTTGATAATCATGTAGTTGGCCTCTTCGGGCGAAATGCCCCGCTGCTGGCAGTAGAAAAGCTGGTCGTCGCTCACCTTGGACGTGGTGGCTTCGTGCTCCAGTTGGGCCGTGGGGTTCTGCACCTCGATGTAGGGGACCGTGTGAGCGCCGCACTTGTCCCCGACGAGCAGCGAGTCGCACTGGGTGAAGTTCCGGGCGTTGGTGGCCGATGGCATTATCTTCACCAGGCCCCGGTAGGTGTTCTGGCCCTTCCCTGCGGAAATGCCTTTTGCCACGATCGTACTCTTGGTGTTCTTCCCCAGGTGAATCATCTTGGTGCCCGTGTCGGCCTGCTGGTAGTTGTTCACCAGCGCTACCGAGTAGAATTCTCCGGTGGAATTGTCGCCCTGCAGGATGACGCTGGGATACTTCCAGGTGATGGCGGAACCCGTCTCCACCTGGGTCCACGAAATCTTGGAGTTGCGCCCCTGGCACTTGCCCCGCTTGGTCACGAAGTTATAGACCCCGCCGTTGCCTTCCTTGTCCCCGGGGAACCAGTTCTGCAGGGTGGAATACTTTATCTCCGCGTCGTCCAGGGCCACCAGTTCCACCACCGCGGCGTGAAGCTGGTTGGACTTGCGCATGGGGGCGGTACACCCCTCTAGGTAACTGACGTAGGCTCCCTCTTCCGCCACTATCAGGGTGCGCTCAAACTGGCCGCTGTCCATGGCATTAATGCGGAAATAGGTCATCAACTCCATGGGGCAGCGGACGCCCTTGGGGATGTAGGCGAAGGACCCGTCGCTGAACACGGCTGAGTTCAGCGCGGCATAGAAGTTGTCGGCGTAGGGCACCACCGAGCCCAGGTACTTCTGCACCAGGTCCGGGTGGTTGCGGATGGCCTCGCTCATGGAGCAGAAGATTACCCCGGCCTTTTCCAGGGTATCCTTGTAGGTCGTGGCCACCGAGGAACTGTCCAGCACTGCGTCCACCGCCACGCCGGCCAGCTGCTTCTGCTCTTCCAGGGGAATCCCCAGCTTGTCGAAAGCCTCCAGCAGTTCCGGGTCCACTTCGTCCATGCTCTTGGGGCCGTCCTTCAGGTTGGGCGAAGCGTAGTAGCTGATGTCCTGGAAATCGATGCGCGGGTGCTGGATGTTGGCCCACTTGGGTTCTTCCTCGTTCAGGGTTACCCAGTACCGGTAGGCCTTCAGCCGCCACTCCAGCATCCACTCCGGCTCTTCCTTCTTGGCCGAAATGAACCGGACAATGTCCTCGTTCAGGCCCTTGGGGGCTATGTCCTGCTCAATGTCAATGGTAAAGCCCCACTTGTATTCGGTGTCGATGTCCGTGGACTCCCTGGAAATGACCCGTTGGGTCGTCATA
The DNA here is from genome assembly GCA_964291565.2 of Dehalococcoidia bacterium. Classification (GTDB taxonomy): domain Bacteria; phylum Chloroflexota; class Dehalococcoidia; order Lucifugimonadales; family UBA3495; genus Bin22. The sequence continues at coordinate 1,021,317 of OZ219949.1, read as the reverse complement.
TGGCACTCCTCCCGTGGCTGGCGCTGTAGTGGCTGGATAATCCTCCCCGACGCCCCGCCGGGCCAGCCTGTGGTGGTTCCGTCAATAATTGTTGACTCTTTCAGTCAACAATTCATATTACCTTTCCCCAGATATGATGTCAACGGGATTTTCCGGTTGTTGAGGCAGACCTGCATGTGCAAGAGACCGGGTGCCCGGTAGTGGAAATTCGACTGCCGCGCTGCTCGACATCTAACGGCCGCTTGAATCTTACCAAGCCGCACAGAGGGGTTTGCGAAGAAAGTTCGGCATCCCGCAAGTTAGTTTCGAAAGGAAATCACCTTCGCTAAGGAAGCGCCGATAGAGGAAGGGGCCGCTAAATGAGGTTCTTTAGCCAGGGGCGCAGCAGCATGTGTATGCTCGAAAGCATCAGCATGCCCACCAGCACGAACAGGGCCGCCGAGAATGTCCAGTCCGCCACCACCAGACCCAGGGCGGTCCCCGCGGCCGGCGGGTGCTCAGTGTTGGTCAGGATCATAATCACAAAGCCCAGGCCCACTGCCAGCACGGCTATCAAGTTCTGGAAGGCCGGAGACATGGCAGCCAGGTCTCCCCATCCCGGCGCCGTGTATAGCAGGGCGAGGGCCGTGCCCACGGCTACTGCGACAGCATGCCCTCCAACTACCCGGCGTGGGCTGGATGCCCGGCTGTGGGGCAGCATGAAGACGATAAAGGCTGAAGACGCAACACCGACTACGATAGCAGCCCGGAGCACTACGTCCACCACCAGGATGATGGCCAGCAGCGCCAGCATGCAAAGCGCGCTCTGGAAAATATAGTTTCGTGGGTGGTGACGCAGCCTTCTGTCCATGAGGCGGCTTTCCAACGCTACGCCCCGTGCCGGCCCCCTGCCCAACTTGCGAATCGTTGTCGAAACATTCGTAGCCATGATAGAAGTTTATTCTTGCATTCTCTGCCGGTTCTTGCCCTTTGGAAGGAGGACCAATTCCGGGGATTCTTGTCTCTCTTTGGACCCAAATGCTGACAGCGCGTTATTGTTGGCCTTTTTCGCCCTGTGCTAGAATCGCGCTATGGACACCAACCAAACCAAGTACTGGGTGGCTTTGAACCAGGTTAAGAGACTGGGCGCCGTCCGATTCAAGAAACTTGAGAATCACTTCGATGATTTGGGCCGTGCCTGGGTGGCCGGCCCCAGGGAACTCCACAACGCCGGCCTTGAAGATGCTGTAGTCTCCGCCTTGGTGGAGGCTCGCGGCCGCATATCGCCCGATGATGAAATGGACAGGTTGGAAAAGGCCGGTGTCCAGGCGCTTACCTGGCGGGACCCGGCCTACCCGCCGCGCCTGAAGCACATTGACGACCCGCCGCCCGTGTTATACGTTAAGGGGACGCTTGTACCTGAAGACGAAAGGGCAGTGGCCATTGTCGGCACTCGCAATCCTACTTCCTACGGCCGGGAGGCTGCCGCCGCCCTTTCCGGCGACCTGGCCCGCTGCGGCATAACCATAGTCAGTGGGCTGGCCCTGGGGGTGGACACCGCGTCCCACCGGGCTGCCCTTACCCAGGAAGGCCGTACCGTGGCCGTGGTGGCCAATGGCCTGAACCTGATCTATCCCAGGGACAATACCAGCCTGAGCCGGCAAATAGAAGAACAGGGCGCGGTGGTGAGCGAATATCCCCTGGGCACGCGGCCGGATCCCAAGGGTTTTCCCCGGCGTAACCGCCTTATCAGTGGCATGAGCCTGGGCACCCTGGTGGTGGAGGCGGGAGAAAAGAGCGGGGCCCGCTGGACGGTTTACCACGCTCTGGAGCAGAATAGAGAAGTGTTCTGCGTGCCGGGCAGCATATTCTCTCCGGCAAGCCGTTTGACCAACCGCCTGATCCAAGACGGCGCCAAGCTGGTTTCCAGCCATAAGGACATCCTGGAAGAGCTTAACCTGACGGTGGTAACGCGACAGATAGAAATGCGGCTGGCGGAAAGCCTGCCGCCCAGCCCGGACGCTGGCGACGAGGCGGATCTGCTCCGCTGCCTGGACCACGAACCCACTCATATCGACGAAATAGGACGCAGTGCAAGCTTGCCCATCGCCACGGTGGGCAGCCTGCTGACCATGCTGGAGCTGAAGGGCCTGGTCAAGCAGGTGGGCGCTATGCACTACGTCCGCATCGGGGAGGCAACCCCTACCTATGGCAACTAAGGAAACAACATCCACGCGGGCCAAGTCCGGCAGCCGGAAGAAGCCCGACAGCATGACCTCCAAGACGGTCAAAGCCAAGGCTTCCCGCAGTAAGACTGCGGGCAAGTCCACCGCCAAGACATCGGCCAAGTCATCCTCCAAGACCGCCGCTGGCCGCAAGTCCGCCGGTGCCACCGCTACCCGCTCCCGAGCAGCTTCCCGTGCGTCAGGGGGCCTGGGCAAAACAGCCGGCAAGCGGCTTGTGATAGTTGAATCCCCGGCCAAGGCCCGCACCGTCGGCCAGATTCTGGGCAACCGGTACGTGGTCACCGCGTCCCAGGGCCACGTTCGCGATTTGCCCAAGAGCAAGATGGGCGTGGACCTGGAAAACGAATTTCAGCCCACCTATGTAACCATGCGGGACAAGATGCCCCTGGTCAAGGAAATCAAGCGGGCCGGGGACGAGGCGGCCGACATCTTTTTGGCTACCGACCCGGACCGGGAGGGCGAGGCCATATCCTGGCATTTGCAGACCGCCGCGGGATGGGACAAGCCCAATGCCAAGGCCCCCAAGCGGGTGGTATTCCACGAGATCACCAAAGACGCGGTGGAGGAGGCCTTCCAGCACCCCCGGGATATAGACATGAAGCTGGTCAACGCCCAGCAGGCCCGCCGCATCCTTGACCGCCTGGTGGGCTACCAGATAAGTCCCCTGCTGGCCAAGCGAGTCCAGCGGGGCCTTTCCGCCGGCCGGGTCCAGTCCGTTGCCCTGAAGCTGGTAACCGACCGGGAAAAGGAAATCGTGGCCTTTGTGCCCGAAGAGTCCTGGACCTTGGACGCCCAGCTTCACAAGTCTGCTGATCCAGCCACCAAAGCCAACCTGTTCCCCGCATCGCTGCACTCCATAAAGGGCAACCGCCGGCGCCTGACCATCGGCGTCGAGGAGGAAGCCCGGGCCTACGAGGCCGAACTGAAGGATGCCGCCTATACCGTGGCCGAGGTGCGGAAGCGCGAAGTGCGCCAGCGGCCCGCCGCGCCCTTCACCACCAGCACCCTGCAGCAGGAGGCCGGCCGCAAGCTCCGTTTCACCGCCCAGCGTACGATGTCCGTGGCCCAGCAGCTTTACGAGGGCCTGTCCGTGGGCAGCGAGGGTTCCGTGGGCCTGATTACCTACATGCGCACCGACTCCACCCAGGTGGCGGAAACGGCGGTGCAGGAGGCCCGGCAATACATTCGGGGCAAGTACGGCAAGGAGTACTTGCCCGACAAACCCCGCAGCTACCGTACCCGCACCAAGGCGGCCCAGGAGGCCCACGAGGCCATCCGGCCCACGTCCATTGCCCGCACCCCGGACTCGCTGAAAGACCACCTGTCCGCCGAGCAGTTCCGCCTCTACGGCCTCATCTGGGCGCGGATGCTGGCCAGCCAGATGGCCGACGCTCGCTCCGATGCCACCACGGTCAACATTGACGCCGCCTGCCAGGCCCAGGCCACCGGCGAAGCGGGCCGGGTCTTTAACTTCCGCGCCACCGGCTCGGTGCTCAAGTTCCCTGGTTTCCGTGCTCTGTACCTGGAGGGAAGAGATGAAGGAGACGCTGAGGAGAACTCCAACTCCCTGCCGGAACTGGCCCAGGGCGATACGCTGAATTGCAACCAACTGGAGGCCAACCAGCACTTCACCCAGCCGCCCCCGCGCTTCACCGAGGCCACCCTGGTCAAGGCCATGGAGGAGCGGGGAATCGGCCGCCCCAGCACCTATGCCCCCACCATCGGCGTGCTGCTGGCCCGAAACTACGTCAACAAGGAAAACAACAGCCTGCATCCCACGGACCTGGGGACCACTGTGTCCGACCTGCTGGCCCAGTTCTTCACCGACATCATGAATCCCGACTTTACCGCGCAGATGGAGGAAAAGCTGGACGAAGTCTCCCAGGGTGAGCGGGACTGGATTCCCATGCTCCAGGACTTTTATGGGTCCTTCGCCCAGGAACTGCTCAACGCCAACGAGAATATGCCCCGGGTAAAGCCCGACGACGAGGCTACCGACGAGGTCTGCCAGAACTGCGGCCTGCCCATGGTCATCAAGACGGGCCGCTTCGGCCGCTTTATGGCCTGCACCGGATACCCCCAGTGCCGTACCACTCGCCAGCTCAAGGAGGAAGGGGCCGAAGCTGCCGCCGATGTGGAAACCGACGAGGTCTGCGAACAGTGCGGCAAGCCCATGGTGCTGAAAACGGGCCGGTACGGCAAGTTCATCGCCTGCAGCAACTACCCCACCTGCAAGAACACCCATCCCATGAAGACGGGCGCCGCCTGCCCCGACTGCGGCGGCGACCTGGTGGAACGGGGCAGCCGGCGCGGCGTATTCTTTGGCTGCTCCAACTATCCCGAGTGCAAATACACCAGCAACCGGCGTCCCCTGCCCGAACCCTGCCCTGAATGCCAGGGCCTGATGGTGGTCAACCGGGATGGCAGCCACTCCTGCACCAACTGTGCCTGGAAGGTAGCGGCCCCTGAACCCGAGCAGGAACTGGCGGCCGTTGGGGACTGAATGTCTCTGAAAGCCCAGCCCGGAGAAAACCTCCCATAACCGGAGGAAGGAAATGACAAACAAACTGAGACACCAAGCCGCCGCCGAAAAGCTGGAGGTTTTCCCCGACTTTGGACCCAGGGATGACATGCAGAACTACTTTCACCTGTATTTGGAAGGCCACCCGGCTATGCTCGTTCAACATTTCAGCAACCGGGAAAATACCGCGGTGATGGGTGAAGTCCCCATTGACTGGCGTACTAGCAGAACCCCCCGAATCCCCGACCTGACCATTGCCTTTAACGTCAACCAGTCCATGGTCCTCGCCCGTAACGGATACTCCATTGAAGAGCAGGGTAAGCCGCCGGACTTTGCGCTGGAGGTAGCCTCGCCCACCACAGCCCGCAACGACTACACCAGCAAGCGTGAGGACTATGCCGCCTTTGGCATCCCCGAATACTGGCGGTTCGACCCCACGGGAGGCCGCCGGTACGACGCTCCCCTGGCGGGAGACCGACTGGTGAACGGGGCGTACCAGCCGATAGAAATGGTACGGGTAGATGAAGAACGGCTGTGGGGCCACAGCGACGTGCTTGATCTGGACTTGTGCTGGGAGTACGGGAAGCTGCGCTGGTGGGACCCGGTGGCGAGGCAATACTTGCTAACCCACGAAGAGGAGGCGGAGGGGCGGCTTGCAGCGGAAGGGGCCCGCGGCGCTGCGGAAGCAAATCTGGAAGCGGCCCTGGCCCGCGTCCGCGAACTGGAAGATGAACTGCGCCGCCGGGGCAACACTTGATCCATTGCGAGCGCTTTGGCTTCCATCGTCGGGGAGGGTTAATTCCATCCGCCTCTCCCTAAAGTCCTGCAAACGGGAAGCTTTACAGCAACGCAATTCCTTTCTCTCCTGGATATGCTGGCCCTATACCTACACCACGGGAGTCCAGCATGGCCACCCTTACCGACACTGTCGACACCGGCGCCGTCGACGTCTCTCACCAAATCCGCGAACTGCTGGAAAAGTACGAGCCTTACTTGCGGGGACAGCGAGGTCTCTCCGACAACACCGTCCGGGTCTACCTGACCGACCTGGAAGCCTTCGTACGTTACATTGACGAATCGGGCCTCTGTCTTAAAGACATGAACCGCCGCATGGCCCGCAGCTACCTTGCCTGGCTGGCGACCGAGGCACGGGAAACCAGGCATCCCTACTCCGGCCGCAAACAGAAGGAGGGGTACGCCCGGGTCAGCATCGTCCGCAAGCTCACCGCCCTTCGTTCCTTCTACCAGTTCCTGGTCCAGCAGGGGATGTTCAAGCACTGTCCCGTCCCATCGGGTCGCAGCCTTCAGGTCAAAGTGGAAAAGCCCCTGCCTTCCTTCATCGGCAAACAGGAAACGGTCCGCCTATTGGAAGCCCCTGACGAGGATGACCAGTACGGAATGAGGGACCGGGCCATACTGGAAGTGCTCTACTCCTGCGGGGTACGCCTGGCCGAAATCGCGGGCATGGACCTGCCTGACGTGAATTTTGAGGAGCGCCGGATCCTGGTTGAGGGCAAGGGCTCCAAGGAACGCTGGGTTCTCTTTGGTCAGCCCACCGCCGACGTACTTCAGAAATACCTGGAGGAAACGAGGCCCCAACTGCTGGACGGCCCCACCGAGGCCCTGTTCCTGAACCGCTACGGCCAGCGGCTTTCCCGCCGCAGCATCGAGAAGTTGGTCAAAGGTTATGCCGCCCGGGCCGGCCTGCGGGACGGCGTCCACACCCACACCCTGCGCCATACCTTCGCCAGCCACATGCTGGAAGGTGACGCCGACCTGCGTGTCATCCAGGAACTGCTGGGCCACTCCAGTCCCACCACCACGCAAATCTACACCCACATCACCAAGCAGGAAGCCAGAGCCGCCTACCTGAACTTCCACCCTCGGGCTGGGAAGGACTAAGGCGCTAAAGAGCAGTTAATCTCAAGCCGGATTTTACCGGGTCTTCAGCGTCTAATTCAAAGGAAGGAGGGGCAGCACGGGAACATTGCCTCGAAAGTGGAGGCAAATTCGCCCGATTTTCGGGAACCAAACCGGAACAACATGCGTCTTAAGGGATGTAACGAATAAGCCTTCAGGAGGTTTGATCGACATGTTCCCAGTACGACGTACCCTGGCAATCCTTGGTTTGTCCCTGTTCACCATCGCCGCAATCGCTTGCGGCAGCCAGTCCGCCCCACTGGCTGAATCCCAGTCGCCCTCCGGTTCAACCTCCGCAGAGCGGCAACCCTCCGCGGCTCCAGGCTACGTCGGAGCGCGTGGGCCGGTCGGTCTCCAGGGCGACCCCGGGGCAGCGGGCCACGCCGGCCCACAAGGCCCCCAGGGACCTGCCGGCGCCGCAGGTAGCTCCTCTAACGGGTTGGACACCGGTTCTCAGCCTTACCCCACGGCGGTGCCGGAAGCCATGAGCGAACCTGCTCAGGCGCCGGTAGAAGTGGTGCGCCAAGTTGAGGTCGAATCCATCGCCAGCGCTCCGCCCGCCGCTTCCACGGGTCCTTCCGGCCCTGCTGGCCCTTCCGGCTCCGCTGGTGCTGCTGGCGCGCAGGGCCCCGCCGGCCCCGTTGGGGCAGATGGAGCCCAAGGTCCCATTGGGCCCCAGGCCGCACCCGCTTCCGTCCCCACTCAGGCACCCCAGGCCCAGGCAAGTTCCCAGTCCAGCGGGCCCGCACCCACTGCTGTTCCCGCCACCGTCGCCAGGCGGGGCCCCACCGGCCAGTCCCAGCCCGGGGCCACCACCTTCCAGGACAATTGGCGCATTCCCGCAGTTACAACTTATGAGGACGCGGTTTCCACCTTCAGCCTGGACACCGACCGCACTTCCTACCGGCTGGCTCTGAACTGGGCCAGCCAGGGCTACGACGTCGAACCCGACTCGGTGCGGGCGGAGGAGTGGATCAACTCCTTCAACTACAACTACGGCGTGCCCGGCCGGGACGATGAGTTCGCCATTTACACCGACGTCTATCGCCATCCCCTGGACGATCGCAAGCACATGGCGCGGGTCGCCTTCCAGGCCCCCGACCTGCGGGATGACTCCACTCCGCTGAACGTAACCCTGGTGCTGGATGCTTCGGGTTCCATGGCCGACGGCAACCGTATTGCCATCGCCCGCGCCGCTGCCGATGCCATTCGGGAAAGCCTGGGGGACCAGGACCGCATCGCCGTAGTCCAGTTCACCGATACCGTGATCAGTCGCCTTACCGTCGAACATACCCACCCCGACGACCGTGACGTTCGTCGCTCCATTGACCGGCTGGAACCCAACGGCGCCACCAACGTACAGGCCGGTCTGGACCTGGGCGTGGAACTGGCCGATCAGGCCCGGCGCTGGAGCCCTGGAGCCTACAACTACGTCATCCTCATGTCCGACGGCGTGGCCAACGTGGATGCCACAAATCCTTTCGCCATCCTGGAAACGGCCGGAGACAACCAGCTACAGAATCCCATACGACTCGTCACCATCGGCGTGGGCATCGCCAACTACAACGATTATCTGCTGGAACAGCTGGCTCAGCACGGCAACGGCTGGTACCGCTACCTGGACGACGTTCACCAGGCCCAGCAGACCTTCAGCCGCGAAAACTGGCTGAACCTGGCCGTCCCTTTCGCCGACCAGACCAGGGCCCAGGTTACCTGGAACCCCGAGTACGTGCAGTCGTGGCGCATTGTGGGCTACGAGAACCGGGTCACTCCCGACGAGTTCTTCACCCAGAACCGCAAAGAGTTCGCCGAGATTCCTTCCGGCGCGGCTACCACCGTCTTCTACGAACTGGAACTGACCGGCCAGCTTGACCGGCGGTCGGCCAGCACTGCCAAGCTGGGAGACATCGAACTGCGCTGGGTGGAACCCGATACCGGCGCCTCCCGCGAACAGTACGCCACCCTTTCCGGTCACTGGCGTCAGGACTTTGACGCTGTCAACAACCCCTACCTGAAGCTGGGTTCCATCGTGGCCCTGGCGGCAGACCGGTACAGCGCTCTGCCCTATCCCGGCCACCTGGACTACGGTTCGCTCAACTGGGAACTGTCGGAGTTGAACCGGCAACTGTGGACGCTGCAGCATGACCTGGGCAACCTCACGGCCTTCAACGACTTTGGCTACCTGCTGGACCACATGACCCGCTACATTCCGCCGGAACCGCCCCGTCCCGCCGATTCGGGCTACAGCCCGTAGCCAAAAAGCTGGCAATTGCAAAACCCACTTTGTTCGGGGCCTGGAGAGAATTCTCCGGGCCCTGAAAATATGCGTGTGGCCAAGTTTTTATGGGAACCCACTATGTGGCTTGAGCAACATCTCAAAGTCGAAAGCAGATATCCAGAATCTCCCGAAATGGGAGAGTAATCCTTTGGCTGGGCCTTGCCCCATGAAACTACTCAAAACGGAGTCCCGCCTTGACAGCGACCTCTCTTTACTTCTGGTATAATTAATGATACTACGTTAGGTAGAATTTGGTACGTCGAAGGTGAAGCCATGAACATGTAAGAAAGATCCTGGATACGTTTCGCTCACCCAGTGCATCAATTATCAGTTTATGAACGCTAGGAGATAAGAAGATGACCACCTCAATTGACCCCAAAAGCCACGGAGGAATCAATGGCCCTACAGTCCGTCATCGAAGAACTAAGGAGAAATCCGCAAGGCGTTCGCTTTTCGGAACTGGAGAGGATATGTACTCATTATTTTGGATCGCCACGCAGCGGAGGGACCAGCCATCTCGTTTACAAGATGCCTTGGCCCGGAGACCCCAGGGTGAACATTCAGAACCGGAGAGGCATGGCAAAGCCATACCAAGTCCGCCAGGTCATAAGAGCATTAGAAAGGCTGCAAGAAGAACATGATAACTGACCACTACACATACCGGGTAACCTGGTCCCCGGAAGACGGGGAGTACGTGGGCCTGTGCGCGGAATTTCCTTCCCTCAGCTGGCTGGCGGCCACTCGCGAGGATGCCTTTGACGGCATCCTCAGGTTGGTGGCCGACTGCGCAGCAGAAATGGAGGAAAATGGCGAGCAGGCGCCCGAGCCCTTGGCCGACCGCCATTTCAGCGGCCATTTCGTCGTGCGCGTACCGCCGGAAGTCCACCGGGCCCTGTCCATAAAGGCCGCCGAGGAGGGCGTAAGCCTGAATCGCCTGGTCAGCGCCAGGTTGTCGGGCCGCCAGTAGAAGCTCCTGAAAGTATTCCCTGATTACCTGATGCCATCAGCGACGGGAAAGCGGCGGTGGTTTGCGCCTTCGTCTCTTTCCTCTAATGTCAATGAGTGAGAAACTGGAGACTGTTCAGGCGCGCCACTGCGCATGACTCAGGCCTGTGTTGCACCAGCCCCAAATTAGGTAGGTAACTAACTATGCCTCGCATACTCGTTCTCAACGGCCCCAACATCAACGGCCTTGGACGGCGCAACCCTACCATCTACGGGACCTTGACCCTGGATGAAATAAACCGGCTCATCTCCGAACAGGCCGAAGCTCTCGGGATGGAGGTCGTCTTCTACCAATCCAACCACGAAGGCGCCCTCATCGACCGAATCCAGGAAAGCTGGGGCAACATTGACGGTATCGTCATCAACCCCGGGGCCCTCACCCACTACGGCTACTCTCTCAAGGACGCCCTCATCGACGCTGTGGTGCCCGTCATCGAGGTCCACCTGGGCAACATCCATGCCCGCGAGGAATGGCGGCGCCACTCCGTTGTGGCCGACATCGCCCGCGGTCAAATTGCAGGCTTTGGTTGGAGAAGCTATACTTCAGCTATAGAAATCATGGCTGGTATCATCGAAGAAGAGAGCTCCCCGTGAAGGAACGCGTAGCCCGACTGGTTGCCCAGTTGCCGGAGAAGGAACTGGACGCCATCCTTATTTCTTCCCCCCAAAACCGCCGCTACCTGTCGGGCTTCACCGGGTCCGCCGGCTACCTTTTTATCACTCGCCAGCGGCAGGCGCTCTTCACCGACTCCCGTTACACCGAGCAGGCGGGCAACCAGTCTACCCACTTTGAGGTTATCCAGATCAAGCCAGGACAGGACTGGCTAATGGACACCCTGTCGGAGACGGGCGTGAAGAGGGTCGGATTCGAGAGCGACAACATGACCGTCGCCTCCTACAACCGGCTGCTGGACGCCATCAAGGACAATGAAGAACTGGGCGGGACTTCCCTTATCGCCACCTCCGGAATCACCGATGAGCTGCGCGTCTTCAAGGACAAGGACGAACTGGCCCAGCTTCAAAAGGCCATTGACGCCTCCGACCGGGCCATGGAGGCCGTTTGCCCCTCTATCCAGGCCGGTATGACCGAGAAGGAAGTGGCCTGGCGCATGGAAGTGGCCATGCGCGAGTTCGGTGCCGACAACCTCAGCTTCGACACCATAGTGGCCTCCGGACCCAACGGCGCCATGCCCCACCACCGGGCCGACGACACAGTGATACAGGCCGGCGTACCCATAGTCATCGACATGGGCGCCCAGGTTAACGGCTACTGCAGCGATATCACCCGCACCGTGGTGGTGGGCGAACCCGACGAGATGTTCCACAAGATTTACAACATAGTGCTGGGATCCCAGCTTGCCGCCATCAACACGGTCCGACCGGGCCTTACCGGCGAAGAGTCCGACGCCCTGGCCCGGGACATCATCGCCGATGCCGGCTACGGCGAAGACTTCGGCCACAGCCTGGGCCACGGCATCGGCCTGGCCGTCCACGAAAACCCCCGTATCGGCCCCACCGCCGAAAACGTCCTGGAGCCAAACATGGTCTTCACCATCGAACCCGGCATCTACCTCCCCGGCTGGGGCGGCGTCCGCATCGAGGACATAGTGATTTTGGGCGAGGAAGGAGCCACGCCTTTAAGCAAGGCGGGGAAGTAGGGGAGACAAGTGGAATCAGTGGGTGCCTGTGTCCCAACCGATGCTTGAGAGACCGGATCACAGCAAATGAAATTCGTGAGGAATAGACAGGTATGAGCATTAACTTCAGCGACCTCAGCCGCAACATGGTCATCGAACTGGACGGCCAGCCCTGGCAGATCATGGACTACGAGCGGCACAAGATGCAGCAGCGCGCGCCCGTTACCCGCATCAAGATGAAGAACCTGCTGTCCGGCGCGGTGGTGGAGCGCACATTCCAGCGCTACGACACTGACTTCACCGTTGCCGAGATCGACAACCGGGAGACCCAGTACCTCTACACCGACGGCACCTACTTCTATTTTCTGGACCAGGAGACCTTCGACCAGTACGAGCTGACCAGGGAAACGCTGGGCGATACCCTTAACTACCTGAAAGAAAACATGATCGCCGAGATGGTCTTCTACAAGGGTTCTCCCATCAACTTGAACCTGCCCACCCACGTTGAACTGGCAGTTACCGACACCCCTCCGGCCTTCCGGGGCGACACCGCCCAGGGCGGCAACAAGCCGGCCACCCTGGAAACCGGCCTGCGCATCAATGTTCCCATGTTCATCACCCCCGGCACCATCGTGAAGGTGGATACCCGCACCGGCCAGTACACGGAGCGGGTTAGTTAGCGTTTTGACTCTCCCGCAGCAGGCAGTCTTCTCCGTCAGCCAGGTGGCTGTCCACCTGCGGGAGTTGCTGGAAAGCAACCCCTTCCTGTCCGATCTGTGGATCGTCGGCGAGGTCTCCAATCTCCGCGCCTCATCCTCGGGCCATTCCTATTTCACCCTCAAGGACAGCTCGGCTTCCCTGAATTGCGTCCTGTTCCGGGGCCACGGCGGGGCCGGTATGCTGGAAAACGGCAAATCGGTACGCGCCCACGGGCGAATGAGCTTTTACGAACCCCGCGGCTCCACCGATTTCATGGTCGACCGGGTGCTGCCTGAAGGCGAGGGGGCCCTGGCCCAGGAACTGGAGCGGCTCAAGATTCGCCTGGGCCAGGAGGGCCTCTTCGAGGAGTCCCGCAAACGGCCACTGCCCCAGTTCCCCGAAGTTATCGGCGTAGTTACCTCCCCCACCGGCGCGGCCTGGCAGGACATCCAGAACGTCGTCCGTCGCCGCTACCCCCTGGCCCGCCTGCTCCTCTCCCCCACCCAGGTGCAAGGCCTGGACGCCGCGCCCCAGATTGCCGACGCCCTGGACCGTCTGGACTCCGATGGCAGTAGCGACGTGATCATCGTGGCCCGGGGCGGTGGTTCCCTGGAAGACCTGTGGCCCTTCAACGAGGAAATCGTCGCCCGGGCCATCTTCCGCAACCGTATCCCCGTAGTCAGCGGCGTGGGTCACGAAACCGACTTTACCATTGCCGACTACGTGGCCGACCGCCGCGCCCCCACGCCCTCTGCCGCCGCCGAACTGGTGGTCCCCGACGGTTCCATCCTGAGCCAGACGGTGCAGGCCTGGACCGAGCGTGCCTGGCGGGGAGCTTTGCGTAGCGTCGAATCCAGCAGGGGAGACGTAGCCAACCTTGCCCGCAGGCTGGAATCCGGTCTGCCCGATGTGGACCATCTGAAGCGGCAGGTTGACGACCTGGCCGAATCCCTGGGCGGAAGTTTTCAGGGCCGCCTCAGGCTGGCGCGCTTGGAGGTTGATGGTCTGGAAGGCCGCCTGCGTACCCTCGACCCCGCCGCCACCCTGCGTCGGGGCTTTGCCATGGTGCAGCGCGGCGACACGGGGCAGGTAGTTTCCGCCGTGGGCCAGGTAGATGACGGTGAACCCCTTACCATAACTGTGGCCGATGGCGCCTTCCCCGCCACCGTGGGCGACACTGCTGAGCCGCAGCCTCAGTCTGTAGGCACGCCTTCGGAGTCGAGCCCCCAGTCCCCCGGGACAACTAAGTCTACCGCTTCCCCTGGTCCTGAAACCAATGCCTCCGAATCTGCGCCCCCTGCCAGGAACAGTCGCCGGGGCCGTCGCCGTCCTCCGGAGCCGCCCGGAATGGCCAAGCTAATATAGACGTTCTTGAGGCCAATGGCAGGCCGTCCCGATGAGTTCTCCCCGACTTTACTTCTATCTCTTCCGTTGACACTTCCTTGTCGAGGGTTTCTTCGGCTTTTTATTCCTGACACAATCTAGTTGACGCTGAATTGTCTGCTTCAATAATATGATTGTGGGGCTTGACGTGTGCGAGGTAGGAAAGCCATGTGGAAATGCGCCACGGAATTGCATTGTAGTGGTGACCTGAGTAATTCTAATGGGGATCTGTCAGTGCAAACGTCGGAGTACGACAGATGTAGTTGAATATCGCTGCATGTAGGGTGGGTAGTAATCGGCTTGGTTTAAGTAGCAACAATACCAAAGGCTGTGAGCATTGGGGGAATATTGTTTGACCACTTGCGCAGGGAACTTCGACAAATGGAACGCGGTGAAATGATCCCTATTAGTATCGAGGTAGATGACAAAGGGTATTTGGATCGCAAATGTCCTTCTCCGGATTGCAATTTATCATTCAAGGTGCACATTGAAGATTGGAAATCCATCGTTTCGGATGAAGGTGTCTTCTGCCCTCGTTGCCGGTACGAGTCACCTGCTACGGAGTGGAATACAGTCGAGCAAATTGAGCAGATTCGGAGGGAAGCAGTCAATTATGCGCGAAAGCGGATAGGTAATGCGCTGCAGGCCGACGCCCGGAGCTTCAACTCGCGGCAAAACCGCAGAGATTTTGTTCACATAAACTTGTCCTATCGACCTGCGCCAAATTTCGTGCTATTGCCTGCAAAAGCCACCGAGATAATGACTCAGGGGTACGAATGTAGAGAATGCAGTTGCAGATATGCGTCAATAGGAGTTGCCTTTTTCTGCCCCGCATGTGGTTGGAACTCTATATTCGAGACCTTCGGAAACGCAATTGATACCGTAGAGAAAACTATAGAGGCTTTACCAACACTTCGTCAGGCTTTAGCGGATACCTCTGGTAAGGATGTGGCAGAAGATATATCTCGACAGACGCTCGAAAATGCCTTGGTCAAGACAGTTTCATCTTTTCAAAAATATGCGGAAAGCTGCTACCTTAGGCTGATAACAGCGGTGACAACAGGATCAGCCAAAATCTGTTTCAGAGGCTGAGGGAGTCAGATGAAATTTGGAGAAGCGCTACCGCAGTTGGATATACTGATATAATTGGTAGCCACAAATTCGAGAGGTTAATTGCATTTTTCCAGCAACGCCATGTGCTTGAGCACCAAGATGGTCTGATCGACCAGCCATACGTAGAACGTTCTGGTGATACTCGACTTAAGGTTGGGCAGCGTCTTGTAATAAACGAACGTGATGTAATTGAGTTGACGGCTATTGTTCGAAAGTTGTCAATAGGCCTCGACAAGCTTACCCATGTCCAATAGTTCAGTGGAGTCCTGAGTAAGAATTAACTATCCAATTTGGAATCTGAAGATGTTGAGGGAATCATATCTGGCCTCGGCCCCATAAGCCCTTTCCCCCGGCCCCCTGCCGCGTTACACTGTCCTCTGCCAAGCTATTTACCTCACCACGGATTTTGGACTGAAATGACCGAACCCCAAGGCAACGAACCGCTGGCCCATCCCGCTTCCCTCACCTTCGAGGAAGCCTTTACTCGCCTGGGCTCCATGGTTGAAACCCTGGAGACGGGCAACCTGCCTCTGGACCAGGCTGCCCAGATGTTTGAGCAGGGCATGGCGCTGGTCCGCCGCTGTACCCAACTCCTGGACGAGACCGAGTTGCGCATCGCCGAAATTCTGGAAAACGGCGGCGCCCCCGCAGTGGCCCAGCAGGATAGCCTTGCCTGGGGAGACCTGGAGATGCCCCCACCTGATGATGAATGGGAGCCGGAGGAAGAACTCCCCGATGGCAACTAGCCTATGCTGAACATCGGCTGGTTCTCCACCGGCAGAGGGGAGGGTTCGCGAGGTTTGCTGCGGTTCGTACAAGACCGCATTGAGGGCGGTCTCCTGAACGCTCGTATACAGTTCGTATTCAGTAACCGCGACCGCGGCCAGGCCCAGGGCTCCGACGAGTTTTTCCAACTGGTAGACAGTTACGGCCTCCCCCTGTCAACCCGCTCCTCAGCCCGTTTCCGCCGTTCCCGCAGTTCATCCGGCCTCTCCTGGGCGGAATTGCGCCCCGAGTATGACCGCCTGGTCATCAAGGACCTTGAGGACTTCCAACCCGATGTATGTGTGCTGGCCGGCTATATGCTTATCGTCAGCGGCGAGATGTGCCGCCGGTACCCCCTCCTGAACCTGCACCCCGCATTGCCTGACGGCCCCATCGGAACCTGGCAGGAAGTTACCTGGGAACTGATCCGCCAGCGGGCCACCCGCACCGGCGCCATGATTCACCTGGCCACCGAGGAGCTGGATCGGGGCCCCGTGGTCTCCTACTGCACCGCGCCGATAACCGGCCCCGACTTTGCCCCGGCCTGGCAGGAATTGGAAGGGGCGAATCTGGAGGATGTGCGGGCCGCCAGGGGCGAGGAACTACCCTTGTTCCAGCAGATACGTCAGGCCCAGTACCGCAGGGAGCCCTACCTGATTCTCGAGACTTTGCGGGCTGTAGCCGATGGCCGGGTAGAAATCAGGGACGGCATGGTCCTGAGTCGGCAAGGTGAGGCAGTACCTGGTGGTCTTTGCCTGGATGAGGAAATTGACCGGGTCATGGCGGATGATCAATTGGGTTAACTGGCTGCGCCCGCCCCCCGGCAATCTTATGCAGTAATCCGCAGCCGCATTCCCAAGGCATCAGTCTCAGGTCAAGGCAATAAAGACCGAAGACTCTAGCTACTGGCCTTCGCCGGCACGACGGTCGCAACCCGGAAAATGAGGTTTCACTTAGGCTTTAGTTCATTAGAACAAGAACAATAGAACGATAACGAGCACTGCGGCGACTGTGGTTCCGCCCATGATAAATATGTCGCCCATGCTGAGCGAGGACTTGCCCCCTAAACCTAGTTTACGTCTGCTTTCCGCTATGCTTGCGTGTTGCTCTTGCTCTGTCTGTACATATCTAAGGTGTTCGTCCGGGTTGGGTGGTGTTGGAGGAATAAACATTAGAATCACCGCAGTGTGAGCAATGTTCGCGCTACCCTGCGCGGAAGTTTCCTGAGAGGACACGTGCCCCTCAACCTTCCATATCTCCGAGGAATGAACGGTTTGAGGTGTTTATCGTTTTCTTATCAGGCAGACTGTTGCAGCAGTTCGGGGTACAGGGGAACGATTTCGCCGTTCTTGCCTACCAGCGTTGGGTTGCCCCTGCCTTCAATGGCGTCCCGGTCAACGATGCAGCGGCTGACGTTCTTCAGCGACGGCAGTTCGTACATTACGTCCAGCAGGGTTTCTTCGACGATGTAGCGTAGGCAGCGCGCTCCCGTGTAATGGTTGAGAGCCCGCTCCGCCGCTGCCTCCAGCGCCCCCTCGGTAAACTCCAGGTCCACCCCGTCAATGCTGAACAGGTACTGGTACTGCTTGACGATGGCGTTCTTCGGTTCAGTCAGCACACGCACCAGGGTGGCTTTGTCCAGGTGGTCCAGGCTGGTTACCACCGGCAGCCGCCCTACCATTTCGGGAATGAATCCAAAGGCCAGTAGGTCCTCCGGCGTAACCTGGGAAAGAACGCTGTCCTCCATTTCCGTCCGGTTTCGGGTGCCTCCCAGGAACCCAAGCTGCGAACCGTGGCTGGCGATGCGGCGGGATACTATTTCGCTAAGGCCCTCGAAGGCGCCACCGCAGATGAAGAGGATATTCCGGGTGTTGATTTGCAGGAACTCCTGCTGGGGGTGCTTGCGCCCACCCTGGGGTGGCACGTTGGCGATGCAGCCCTCGATTATCTTCAATAATTCCTGCTGGACGCCCTCACCCGACACGTCCCGCGTGATGGATCGGTTCACCCCTTCCTTGCGGGCAATCTTGTCCATCTCGTCGATATAGATGATCCCCTGCTCGGCCCGGGATATGTCCCAGTCCGCCGCCTGGATCAACCGCAGCAGGATGTTCTCCACGTCCTCGCCCACGTACCCAGACTCGGTGAGGGAAGTGGCATCGCAGACGGCAAAAGGCACCGCCAGGGTCCGCGCCAGGGTCTCGGCCAGCAGGGTCTTGCCGCTGCCCGTGGGGCCCATCAGCAGGATATTGGCCTTCTGCAGCTCCACCTCTGACCCGGCCACACCCGACCAGACACGCTTGAAGTGGTTGTAGACCGCAACGCTCAGGGTCTTTTTGGCCCGTTCCTGGCCGATTACGTAGTCATCCAGGTTGGTGTAGATTTCCCGGGGCACCAGCGGGCCCTCTGTTTTGGCGTGGTATGCCGGGGCTTGAGGAGTCTGGGGCTGAATGAGTTCACCCATGGCCCGCAGGCAGTCATAGCATATAGAAGCGCGGCCCTGACCGGCAAGGAATAACTCGCTGCGTGCCCTGCCCTTCCCGCAGAAGGAACACTGCAAGGGCCGAGTCCCACTTCTTCCTCTATTCTCCCTGCCGTCCGGACTTGCCATAGGTGATCCCTGCCAGACTGTGATTGGGCTGGGCTAAGGGAATGCCCGGCCCCTAGATTTGTGCGTTCGCTTTGGAGCAGGACCGACGCCTGCCCGGGGAGACGTTACTCGCTAGCCTCCGAATCCGAATCCGAGTCCGCACCTTCCTGGTTCATGCCAAGAATTTCGTCCACCAGGCCGTACTCCATGGCTTGCTCGGGCGTCAGGTAGTTGTCCCGGTCGCTGTCGCGAACGATGTTCTCCATCGGCTGCCCCGTGTTGTCGCGGAGGATGCCCCGAAGCAGGTCCTGGAGGCGGGTAATTTCCCGCGCCGCGATCTGGATGTCGGACGCAGCCCCCTGGGTGCCGCTCTGGGCCTGGTGCATGTGTACGGTGGAGTTGGGCAGGCAGTAGCGCTTTCCCTTGGTGCCGCCCGACAGCAGGACTGTGGCCATGCTTGCGGCAATTCCCACGCACACGGTGGAGACCTCGGGCGAAATCATTTGCATGGTGTCGTAGATTGCCAGCCCGGCGGTTATGGAGCCTCCGGGGCTGTTGATATACACGTTGATGCCCCGGTCCGGGTCTTCCCGTTCCAGGTAAAGCAGCTGGGCGATTATGGTGTTTGCCACCTGGTCCATAATGGGCGTGCCCAGGAAAATTATGCGCTCCCTCAGCAGCAGGGAGTAGATGTCAAAAGCCCGCTCCCCCCGTGGACTGGTCTCAATCACCATGGGGATTATTCCCTGGGGAACCGCCAGCGATGATTCCACGGAGCCACCCAAGCTCAATTGCCCGTTCTGCCACATTGCTGCGCTCATCGGGCGATATTCCGGGTTGGCGGGATGCGAGGGGTTATAAAGCATTGGGTTAAGCTCCTTCATTACTCTCTTCCGATTCCGATGGTCCTTCCTGGTTGCTGGGGTTCTCAGCGGCTGCTTCCGGGGCGTCAGCCTCCAGGGAAGCTTCGGCCGCAGGAGTCGCGTCTTCGCTTTCGGGTTGGTCGCTGTCAGGCTCTGCCTCGCCGCCTTCCCCCGGTTCCTGGCCCTGCACTATCTCTACCATGCGGGCCATGACCTTCTGGTTCAGGAGGGATGAACGAATGGACTCTCTGGTGCCCTCCGAGTTAAACGCCCTCCGCATGGCGCTCACGTTCTCTTCAGAAGAGCTCGAAAGGATGGTCTCAATCTCCGCCTCGATCTCCTCGGGCGTAACGTCCAGCTCCTCTTCCTGGGCCAGCTTGCGAACCACCAGCATCCGGTTCAACCTGTCTTCAGCTATGGGGCGAAGTTCTTCCTGGAACTCCTCTTCGGTCTTCCCTACATAGCTCAAATAAGTATCCAGGTCCAGGCGCTGGTTGCGCAGCATCCGCTCCCGTTCTTCCTGCATATTCTGGATTTCCCGCTCCAGCAGCAAGTCCGAGGCCGTGATGGTGGAGCTCTCCAGCAGAGAATTCAGGCTCTGTTCCTGGAAAGCCTGGTCGGCCTGGGACTCGGCCTCGCTGGTAATCCGTTCCAGGATGTGGGCGCGCAGGGCGACCATATCGTCGAACCCTTCGCCCACCCCCTTGGCAAACTCGTCGTCCAGGTCGGCCAGCGCCTTTTCCTTAATAGAAAGGACGTCGACCTTGAAGGCCACGTCCTTGCCTGCGAACTCGGTTCGGGGATAGTCCTCGGGCACCGTAACGACAAATTCCTTGTGCTCCCCTTCTTCCGTTCCCTCCAGGTGCTCGGCAAATCCGGGGAAGGGCAAAACATTGGTGAGCTCGGGAATATAGTCCACTTCCTGGTCGTTGACCAGTACCTCACCGTCCATCTCCCCCTCGACGTTCAGGTTCAGCAGGTCGCCGAACGCCACAGGGCGGGAGACCGGTTCCCAGGGGGCCATCTCGCGCCGTATCCGCTCCAGGACCTGGTCAACCTCTTCTTCGGAGATCTCCACCGGGTCCTTTTCCAGTCTCACACTGTAAAAGTCCCCCAGATCCACGGTGGGCTCCAGGGGGACGGTGGCCGTGAAACACACGGGTTCCAGTTCCGTAACTTCCACCCGCGGCTCAACAAAGGCCTGGATTTCCTCGTTCTGCAGCGCCTGGTTGAGGGTTTCGGGAATCATGAAGTCCAGGGCGTCCTGGACCAGCGCGACGCGGCCAACGTAGCTTTCAACAATGGAGCGTGGGGCTTTGCCTTTGCGGAATCCAGGGATATTCAGGCGGCCTACGGTGCGGCGGTAGGATCGGTCAATGTACGGGTCTTCGTCCGCGGTGTCCATTTCAACGTTCAGGATTACTTCGACGGGGGTGGACGATTCCTTCGTAACTTTCACCGATCTTCACTCCGTAACTTGGTGCTCCGGGCGGGGCACAACTAGGGTTACCCACTACTAGCGGAAAGCTAAATTATAGCATAAACCACCGGGAGGCAAAAGTTTGCCAGTGGCTTGAGCAACGTTACGAATTGGATGGTCTCGTACGTAACCTGGCAGGGGCAGGCACACAGGCCTGCCTTGTTCCGATGGCTGTGGCACCCGAGTCGCTCTTACCTGGCATTTCTCCGGATTACCCGATGCCCAACGCTTGCGCCTGCGAAAGCAGGTAGTATAATCAAACCAAGCTGCTCAAAAAGTTGGATAAAATCTGTATCACAACGAAAGAAGGAGGTATTGAGCCATGACACAAGAGGTAATGCATGCTCAGATGGGAGGATCCACCAGCGGGTCCGAGGAACTGGTCCAGGCCGGCGCCGTTACCTTTGGCCTTGAGTACCGCACTGAAGTGGGAGCCATGAACGACGAAGGCATCTGCATCCACGTCTATGGCAACGAGGTCGAGGGCAACGACAAGGAACTACTGCGCTTCGATTGCTTCCGCATCAACCCCCACTACCACTATCGCAACAAGCCCATGGACCAGAATGTTCGTCTGGAGCTGGACTTCACCGCCGAAGGCGATCCCCTGTCCTGGACCCTGGACAAGATCCAAAACCGGCTGCCCATTATGCTGATCCGCTGCCAGGCTGACGACATTGCCCGCTCGGTGGACCAGAGGGACGTCAACGCCGCCATGCCCAAGATCGTGGCCTGGGCCGAAACTAAGACCCATAACCGGGGCTAGGCAAGCAGCCGGTCTCGGCTATCCGCCGGTTCTGGTATCAACTCTACCTGCGGCCTTACCGGCAAGCGGGGTGGGACATCCGCGCCCACCCCGCTTTCTTCTTGTGCCCATCGGCAATGCCCAGACGTCCGGAGAAGACCGGCGGCAGGCAATGCCCAGCGTTCCCTTTCGATATGGCCCCTTTTCCTGAGCCACGAGGTTAGAAGATGATCAAGTCCACAACTTTGACAGTATGCTTTCTGTTATTCATTGCAATGGCGATTTCCTGCGCCAACCCCCCGCCCGTGCGCATTGGCGCCGAAGGAGCATATCCTCCCTTTGGTTTCCTGAACGAAGCCGGCGAGTTGGAGGGTTTCGAAATCGACTTGGGGAACGAACTGTGCCAACGCGCAAGTCTGGAATGCCACTGGGTAACCAACGACTGGGAATCCATGATTACCAATCTCCGGGCCGGACGGTACGACACAATCATGGCCGGCATGAGCATCACCGAGGAACGGGACGAGCTAATCGACTTCACCCAACCCTACTTCCCTCCTGAAGAGTCGGTGTTTGCCGCGCTGGCGGGCGCCGCTGAAGACGTCACCCGGGCACGTGTGGCAGTTCAGACTGCCACAATCCAGGCGGATTACCTGGAAGGGAGAGTAGCCGAGTTAATGGACTACGGTCTGGCCGAAGAGACCATCGAAGCTGTGCTTAATGGACAAGCGGACTCCACCTTTGCCAGCCACTCCTACCTTAAGGACATAGTTTCCGACAGCCAGGGCCGGCTGGAATTCGTCGGCCCACCCGTCTTGCTCGACTCAGGCGTCGGCATAGGCGTTCGCGAGGAAGACGTGGAACTCCGCAAGAAGCTGGACGAAGCCATCGGTTCCATGAAGGAAGACGGTTCCCTCAATGCCCTGATCATCCGTTGGTTTGGAGAAGGCGAACCTACCTTCTAAGCTAGAGCCAGGGCGGGACAAGGTGGCATCGGTATTTTTCAGGCTAAGAATGCAGTCCCCGTCGTGGCTTTGGTTTAGAACGGAAGGTCCGGGCCTGGGGTCCCCAAAACTGGACAATCGGTTGGCAGTAGGCTCTTCGGCTCAGAATGGTTGCCTGTGTTAAACTGGGCGCTGTTCCCAGAAGGACTTAAGGAGGAATCATGCCCCCCAAGCAATACGCCAGCGCCCCGTCCCTGATACTGGACCCCACCAAGCTCTACTTCGCCAACATCAGCACCAATCACGGCGATATGGTCGTACAGCTATTCGCCGATGAGGCCCCCCGAACCGTCAACAACTTCGTCTTCCTGGCCCGCGAGGGCTTCTACGAAGACGGTTCTTTCCACCGTGTAATCAAGGACTTCATGATCCAGGGTGGCTGCCCCGAGGGTACCGGCCGTGGCGGCCCCGGCTACCGCTTCCAGGACGAGGCCGTAACCCGCCCCTACGTCAAAGGCACCCTGGCTATGGCCAACGCCGGTCCTAACACCAACGGCAGCCAGTTCTTTATCGTCCACGGCGCTAACGTGGGCCTGCCCCCCAACTACACGATTTTCGGCACGCTGGTTGAGGGCGATGAAACCCTGGACACCCTGGCCAATTCTCCCGTGGGTTCCGGCGCCGGCGGTGAACGCTCCGCCCCCACCGAACGGCTGCAAATCCACAACATCGAAATCCACGAACGGGAAGTAACCCCGGCCGGTTAATTCCGTCCCCGGCTAGTTAACTCCATCCATGGATGAATGAAGAAACGGGGCGGGTCCATCGACCCGCCCCTCCTCTGTTTGCTGGCCTGTTCCCGCCCCGGGACAGATCAGGTGCGGCGTGGAATCCTCGGCTTACGGGCAAATAGGAAAAGCACCCCACCCAGGAAATTGAAACCGGCCAGCAGGAGGAATGCAGGGTCGTAGGAGCCCTGAACATCCCTCATATACCCTGCCAGGGGAGAGCCTATCAGCAGTAAAACATTCATTGGCACCGTGGACAGGCCCAGGATGCGGCCGAATGATGTCCGCCCAAAGTATTCGCCGCGAATGGCTGTAGTCAACGGGTTGCGGCCCCCAAAGCCAATTCCGAACAACACGGCAAAAAGATAAAACATCAGGATGTTGGTGGCCAGCGTCAATTCCACCACTGCCGCTGCCTGGATTGTGGTGAATATGAACAGGGTTATGTTTTTGGGCCAGCGGTCTCCCATGTAACCGCCGACCAACTGAAACACCATGGCGGTCGCCGTGTACACCACGACAATCCAGCCGGTGGTCTGAACGTCGAACCCCTTATCCTTCAGCAGCAGCCCCAGGTGGGTCATGATGGCCAGGATTATCATCGAGGTAAAGCCGTGGCCAAAGGATATCAGCCAGAACGCAGGCGTCCTCAGGGCCTGCCCTGCAGTCAGGTCCCCGTCATCCTGAGCGGCTTGGCGGCGGGGCGCGGTGGCGGTTGGCCTGGGATTGCCCGATCGATCGTCGGGGAGCTCCCCTCCTGCTCCCGCAGCTGTAGGAGCTGCCGGGGCCGGGGTATCGCCGTCGGGAAGCTGTCCGTAGTCCTGGGGGCGGTTGCGAATAAGCCTGGTAAGAGGGAAGGCGATTACGAGAGTGAAAATTCCCAGTATCAGCGCCGTCATCTGCCAGCCCAGCCGCACATGCTCCGGATCAATGGCCCAGGCAATGGCTGGCACCAGCAGCAAGGCGCCAAGCCGTCCCCCTACGTTAGACCAGCCCATGGCCGTCGCCCGCCGGCGGGAAAACCAGTTGTTGATGGTGGTCATCAGGGGAAGCCAGCTGCCCAGTCCCTGACCCAGGGCCATGACAATGAATGCTGCATAGAACATCCACAGGTTCTGGACGGAGGCAAAAATCAGGAACCCCACGCCAAGGATTAGCAAGCCCATCAGGATCATGCGTCGCGCGCCCAGGCGATCGGTCAGATAACCTTCAAGAGGGCCCATGAAGCCGCCCTCGATACGGGTGAATGTGAGGGCCAGGCCTATCTGGCCGCGACTCCACCCGAACTGACTTTCCAGGGCCACCGACCAGACCGCCATGGCGTGGTAAAGGGGCACCGTGGCGATGGACATGGTGAATCCGCTGATGACCACCAGCCACCAGCCGTAAAAAACGCCCCGCGCCCGTTGCGGAGCGCCAATTATTTGGCTTGCCAGACCCAAGATGTTGCTCGCGTAAGTGGGGAGAATCTTCGGTGGACGGGGCAGCGCCACCGAAGCTGTGGGCCGCCTCCTCTACGAACGGTTAGTTTATCACAGGGGGCATACCCGTTCGCCGCTTGCCGGACGACTCTCCGGACAATCGCATTCCAACGACGGCGTAACCTGTGCAAGGCCAGACTGCAACAGGAGTATGCCGCCCCTGGCTTGCCGAAGGACCTGAAATCCTTCTCTGCTACCGCCTCTCACGGACGAACTCCCTTTCTGCCTGGTTTGAGTTAAGGCGGGCGGCGGAGTTTATTCTGAGTCAAGCTGAGAGGCTCAGCGCAACGGCTCTTCACAATGCAATTTCCCCGGCCCAGCCTGCCATGAGATACGGTTTGGCGCCCCACCGTAAGCCCGGTAAGGATCAACTCCTCCCCGTCTCCACCCACAACCGGTAAACTTCGCTGCGGGACAGCCCCGTGGCCGCCATCACCTCTGCCACCGCCTCCCGGGCCCGGGCGCCGGAATCTCGCTGGGCGGCCAGCAGTTCCCGCGCTTGTTCCCGACTGTCGTGTGCCTCTTTCTTCTCCACCGCGCCAGCTCCCGCAACCACCAGTACGAACTCCCCCCGGGCTTCGGTGAAATGTTCAATAGCCTCCGATAGAGACCCCCGCCACACCTCTTCGTGCAGCTTGGTCAACTCCCTGCACACTGCCATCTGCCGGTCTCCCAGCGCCCCCAGCAAATCGGCCAGCGTGGCCCGCAGGCGGTGTGGCGCCTCAAAGACAACCAGGGTGTCCGGTAGAGCCGCCGCCCATGCCAGCCTTTCCCGCCGTTCCCTCCCCCGACGGGGCAGGAATCCCAGGAAGGTGAAGGAGTCGGCGGCAAAGCCCGACACAGCCAGGGCCGTAGTAACTGCCGACGGGCCAGGAATCACCTGCACGTCAAACCCCTCGGCGGCTATTGCGGTTACGATGGCTGCGCCGGGGTCGCTGACCCCTGGCATTCCTGCGTCCGTTACCAGGGCCACGTCCCCCGTCTCCAATACCTGCACCAGTTCCGGCACCCGCTGACGCCAGTTATGCTCGTTGCAGCTGACGCAAGAGACCCGGATTCCCAGGTGGTTTAGCAGTCTTCTGGACACCCGCGTATCCTCGGCGGCCACCAGCGCAACCTCGCCCAGCATCCGCGCCGCCCGCAGGGTAATGTCCTCCAGATTTCCTATAGGCGTCCCGACCACAAACAGTGTGCCCATGCAGGCAATATACGCCCCGAGGCGGAAGGCTTCAAATCCCGTATCCCTTCCAACCTGTCCCTACTCAACCGATTGGGGTAGCGTTCCAGTTTAGGTGGTATGGACTCGTAGGGGCGGGTTTCAAACCCGCCCTGGCAGCCCGTTGAAATCCCTCAAGAACGAAAAACCACCTGAATCGGAACGGTGCCGCCGATTGGTCTTCCCTTGCCGAAATGGGGCGGTCAAGTTAAGCTCTTAACAGTCCCGGCCGTGCCAGGCCGGCTTGAAAAGGAGTTGTTTATGCCCAACCTGAACGGAGGACACCTGTTCATCCGCTGCCTGAAACAGGAAGGCGTGAAGCGGGTGTTTACCATCGTCGGCGACACCGTCCTGCCCCTGGTGGACGCCGCGGCCGACGAGGGAATCGAATTCATTGATACTCGCCACGAGGGCGCCGCCATGCACATGGCCGACGGCTACGCCCGCATTACCGGCGAGCCGGCCGTGGCCCTGTTCACCGGCGGCCCGGGCTTCTCCAACGCCATCTCCGGCCTTCCCGCCATCTACACCTCGGAGAGTCCCGTCATCTTCGTCGCCGGTTGCGCTGAACTGCCCGAAAAGGGCATGACCACCTTTCAGGAAGTGGACCAGATCGGCATGACTGCTCCCGTCACCAAAGGCTCGTGGCTGATTCACGACCGCCGCCGCATTCCCGAATTTGTGGCCACCGCCTTCCGCACGGCCATGTCGGGCCGCCCCGGGCCGGTTCACCTGACTCTTCCCATCGACATCCAGGACGAACCTGTCTCGGAGGAGGAACTGCCTCCCTACCTGCCCAGCGAGTACCGCAACATGGGCCGCCCCCAGGGTGATCCGGCGTTGATTCAACAGGCGGCTGACCTCCTCCGCAATGCCCAGCGTCCGGTCATCATCGTCGGCAACCCCGCCCGCTACACCGCCACCCAGGAGCAGTTGACTGCCCTGGTGGAAGCCACCGGCATTCCCGCTTTCACGGTGGAGCAGGCCCGGGGCATGATTGACGACGACCATCCCCTTTGCTTCGGATACGCCGACGGCGCCCTGAACACCGCTGCCCGCCGCTTCCGCGAGGCCGATGTGGTCCTCCTCCTCGGCAAGCGCCTCGACCATCGCTACCGCTACGGCCAGGTCTTCGGCGCCGATGCGAAGCTCATCCAGGCCGACCCGTCCGCCGCCGAGATTGGCCGCAACCGGGGTGTGGCGGTGGGTTTGCTGGGCGACCTGGGGGCCATCACCGAGCAGTTGACTGCCGCCGCCGGACAGGGCAGCCGCGCCGACATCAGCGACTGGGTCAACCTGCTGGCCCAGGACCGCCAGGCCTGGTTGGACGAACTCCGTTCCAACGCCACCGGCGAGGAACCCATGCACCCCCTGGACGTCTATACCGGCATAGAGCACCTGGTAGATGAGGACTCTTTCATCGTTATGGACGGCGGAGACTACGTGCAGTGGGGCCGCTCCTACTTCAGCGCCCGCAAGCCCGGCCGCTTCCTCCGCCTGGGACCCTTGAGTCATCTGGGCGCTGGCATACCCTATGGCATGGCGGCCAAGCTGGCCCATCCGGAAAGCAAGGTCTTCGTCTTCTGCGGCGACGGTTCCTTCGGCTTCTACCCCATGGAGTACGACACCTGCATTCGCCACAACCTCCCCATTACCACCGTGCTGGGTAACGACTCCAACTGGGGCATCGACAAAACCTTTCAGCTGGCCTACTACGGTCGTGCCGTGGGCACCGACCTCCGCACCATTCGCTACGACCAGGTGGTGGAGGCCATCGGCGGCTATGCCGAGCATGTGGAAAAGCCATCGGAGGTAGGGGCCGCAGTGGAGCGGGCCATCAACTCCGGCCGACCGTCCCTGGTGAACATAGCCGTCCGCCCCGGCGCCAGTCCCCTCGCCCAAGCCATGATCGCCCGCAGAACTGGGGGATAACCCGCATCTCGTCCCTGGCAAAAAAGCAGGGCGAGCATCCGGCTCGCCCTGCTTCTCTATTGACCCAATTTCACCCTGCAGTGGCTATTGGCTCTCTCCTCCATCGTGGAAATCAGGAGGAGGCTCATCAAAGGCCCGCCCTTCCCGCTGGGCAGCCTGCATTCGCTCTTACCAAGCGCGCCAGGCCCGGTTTGTTTTCATGCTGCCCTCACGCCGGGCCTCTTCAATATGCCCTCTGATTTTCTCTCTCGCCCAGAACACAATGTAGTAGCTCCTTTCCACAGCCGTAACGAGAAAAGTATAGCTGGCGCCCACCACCGAAACCAGCGTTGCGCCGGTCAGAATAGTCTCCTCGCTAAACCTCCAACCCTTCATCGCCCCTCCCCAAGTGTACGAAACGGCAAGAATTATTGGTATGCCTACCAGAATGTGGAGTATCGGCCATTGGGGACTGTGGTTCATCGGCAACCCTGGTAAGTGGACCCACCTGCGTATGACCGAGTTGTATCACCAATGTTCCCCGCTCGACGGCATCGCAAATAAGATGGGCGGGTTGTACACCCGCCCAGCAAGTTGCTTTCCAAGGGTTCTTTCCGCCCTAGTAATGCCGCAACTCCACCACGTTGTCGTCCGGGTCATAAATGTACAGCGAAATCCCGTCGCCGTGGGAACCCCACCGCTTTCCCGGGCCAGCCTGGATTTCCACGCCGATGGCCTCGAACTGGGCCTTCAGGGCCTCCATGTCCGTAGGTTCGATGACCATGCAGTAGTGGTCCTGGTTTTTGGCCCCGTCCTTGCCGATAGGTTCCTGGTCACTGGCAAACAGGTCAATGATGGTGTCGGCGTTTAGTCTCACTGACGGGAAACGCACTTCGCCGGCCCTCCATTGCTCTACCCGTTCCACTGCCAGTCCCAGCACCTCCGCGTAGAACCGCAGCGATTCCTCTACGTCCCTGACCCGCAGAACGATGTGGTCCATTTCGGTAATGGTTACCAGGGGCTGTGAGACCCGGGAACCGGTTTCAACTTGTGTAGCCATGCTTCCTCCTCCGCTCGCGGTATTTTAGTCGGCTGTTACTGGTACGGAATTGTATTGGGGGTGCCGCCGCCACTGGGGGCTTTCGTCGTAGTGCTGGATGTCCACCGCGTTGCCGTCCGAGTCCTCGATGCCCATGGGGTGCTGCACCAGTTCGATCATGTTCCCGTCGGGATCGTGGATGTAGGTGTAACAGCCGCTGCTGTACTCCCGCCGCCCCCACGAGTTTTCCGTCTCGTTGCGGCGGCCGGGGGTGGTGGTGTATGAAACGCCCAGCCGTTCCAGGTTCTCGATCAACTCGTCCCAGTCGTTAATTTCCACCGCGAAATGCACCGACGGAACGGGGGTGGGATTGCGGGAGTCGGTGGTGTGAATCTCCCCGTTGCCAATGCGCAGCTGAAGCTGGCGGGCATTCATTTCCGGCCCCCTGTCCAGGAACTCCGCGCCCAAAACGTCCTCGTAGAACTTGCGCGTCTTCTCCCGGTCGCTGACCTGGATGTTTATGTGCTGAATAAGGGTTACTCTGGACATATACAGACCTCCCCAAGCCATGATTTGGGTGAATCTTTCCGATTATTCTTGACTTTACTACCGAAAACGGTGATGGGCAAGGGGTAAGTGCTCCATAGAGATGTACACCCCGATATTGCCGCATGGTCGCGTCGTCACCTGGATCCAACCGCTCTAACCCCCAAAGTTCCGCTCCCCGCCGTTGACGTGGATGGTCTGGCCGGAGATGTAGTCACCGGCATCGGTGCACAGGAACAGGCAAAGGTTGGCGATATCGTCGGTGCTGCCCATGCGGCCCGCCGGAATGTCGGCCAGCCGATTTCCGGTGCGGGGAGCGTTGCCGCCGTCCCGGGTGGTGTCAATCATCCCGGGCACCACGCAGTTGACGCGTATGCCTTGGGGACCCAGTTCCGTGGCCAGCGCCCGTGTAAATCCCACCAGTCCCACCTTGGCCGCCGAAATGTGTGCGCCGCCGTGCCGTCCCTGGTGTGCCTGCAGGCCGCCCAGGTTGATGATCCGGCCCCAGCCCCGTTCCAGCATCCCCGGAACCGCCGCGCTGGAGGTGATGAAGGCCGAGTCCAGGTCAACTGCCAACACCCCGCGCCAGTCGTCGTAGCTCATCTCGGCGAAAGGCTTGTGCGGGCGTACGGAAGCGTTGTTGATCACTATGTCCAGGTGGCCGAACTCCCCCAGGGCGGTGTCCATTAATGCTTCCAGGTCTTTCCGATTGCCCACGTCGGCCAGCAGGGGCAGGGCATTGCGCCCCAGTTCCTTGACCTCCGCCGCCACCGAGTCCACGTCCGCCTGGTTCGACCGAGCGTTCACCACCACGTCCGCTCCTTCCCGTGCCAGGGCCAGGGCGATAGAGCGGCCAATGTTACGCCCCGAGCCCGTTACCAGTGCCGTCTTTCCTTCCAGTTGCATACATCCTCCCGCGTCCGCCCCGCCGGGGCAGAAATGGATTTTGGGGCATTATGAACAGGCCCGTTGCATCTGGCAACTTTATGCCCCTTACCGGCGGCGCTGCGGTTCAGGTGGTCCTGAGGCACAGGGGTAGAGGCTGACAGACAGGTCTTCCATGATCTTACTTACGAAACCAGCCCATGGAGCGCCTCTCCCTTCTGGCTATGTCCCCACATCGCTGACATTACACCCTTGCCACCCTGCATTACCCTTCTCCACCATTAGAAATACAAACCACCTCCGTAGAGGCAGCCCTTGTGGCCGCCCTTCCAAAGACGATGCAGGGTAACCGGCACACTTGCGAAACTGCGGCCGCTCATCCTGATCCCCGTCGAAGCATCCCCTCGTCCTCTGGGAGAGGAGTGGAAGTGGCGGCCCAAAACGGCCCAAAACGGCCCAAAATGGCCCGGGAAAATCGAGAACACAGATAGGACGTCCAGCGGTTCCGGCCCACAATTTGGCCCGTTGCACCGCTGCCCGACCCAGCTCCCAGATACAAAACGGCCCAAAGTGGCCCAAAATGGCACGGAAATCAAAAATTCCCCTTAGTGGGCAATGGAATAACGCCAGGCCCCGGCGCTTTCGCAAAACCAGTTTGTATTGGATTACTGGCCCGAAACCCACGCTCGGCTTATAATGGCGCCATCTTCCGAAAGGAGCGTTAAATATGTACCTGGTACGCAGAGTTTGTAAGACCAAGCCCGGTCAGGCCTGGGCCGTGGCCGGCTACCTCGCCAAGATATGCGAAGCCTACGAGGCCAACGGCCGCGACGTGGCCCGCATCTACATCGAAGGGCAGGGACTGCCCGGCACCCCCAACCGCGTCTATGCCGAGTGGACCCAGGACTCTATTGAGCCAAACTGGTTCTCCAAGGTGCCGCAGACCGTTCGCGAGTACAACCCCAGGCTGCAGGAACTGCTGGACGAGTACCTGCTGGAGATCTACGAAGTTGCCACCCCCGAGAAGCTGGTGGAACGCGGCGTCGCCCAATAGCTCATTAGCCCGGCAGTATCCACGGGCCTGGTTTTCTACAGGGAGGAGCAGAGAAGCAGAGATGTCCCGGAGGTCTCCGTGTCTCTGTTTCTCTTTGTGAATTTCCCGCAACAAAAACATTGATGCGCAAAGGAATGATCTATGCTGATAGTTGATGCCCAGGTACATATCTGGGGCGCGAACTTGCCCACCAACCCAGCCCACCGACAGATAACCTCTTTCACCAAGGAAGATCTGCTTCGGGAAATGGACGAGGCCGGCGTGGACGCCGCGGTTATCCATCCCCCCGGCTGGGACCCCAATTCCGGACAACTGGCCCTGGAGGCCGCCGCCGAACATCCCAACCGCCTGTCCATTCTCGGCAATTTCCCCTTGGACCAGGAATCCAGCCGGGGCCTGGTGGATGGCTGGAAGCAGCAACCCGGCATGCTGGGCCTGCGTTTCACTTTCCAGCAGCCCCACATGCTGTCCTGGCCCAGCGACGGCACCATGGAGTGGCTTTGGCCCGCCGCCGCGGCCGCTGGCATCCCAGTGGCCCTGGCCTGCTCCGGCTTCCTGAATGACGTGGGACCCATCGCCGAACGCCATCCCGACGTCAAGCTCATTGTCGACCACTTCGGCCGGGGCGGCGGCGCCACCGACGAGGCCGCCTGGGCTAACCTGCCCGAATTGCTGGCCCTGGCCAAATATCCCAACGTGGCCGTCAAGGCCACCGGCGGCCCCAGCTATTCCAGCGCCGAATACCCCTTTGCCAACATCCACGATTACCTTCACCAGGTGTACGACGCCTTTGGGCCCGAGCGGATGTTCTGGGGAACGGACATTACCCGCATGCCCTGCTCCTGGAAGCAGTGCATAACCATGTTCACCGAGGAACTGTCCTGGCTCAACGACAACGACAAGGAACTCATCATGGGCCGCGCCCTCTGCAACTGGCTTGGGTGGGAACTGCCGGGTTAGGCGGTACATTTACGAAGGGCCAACTTCGTTGGCAACGACTATCGAGGTTGCTAATACGGAATGCTGAATACTATTCGCTGCTTTTTATTTGACCTGCAAATAAAATGGGACTAAACTACAGCTAATTGCTACGGCATCAGCCCCTGCCGTTAGTTACCCTAGCGCAATCCAGGTTTCCAATGGGGCCCTATACCTCAACCAAGCAAGTCAGGAGGTAAACCCTAATGGACTTTGGAATCTTTCTGGACTTTCCCACGGGCGGCGGGCCCCACGAGGCGGCCTTCCGCGACACTTTCGAACTGGTGGACCTGGCCGACGAGTGGGGCTTGAACACGGTATGGCTGGGCGAAACCCATTTCACCCCCGAGCGGGCCGTACATTCGGCCCAAATGGTGATTCTCAGCGCTATCGCTTCCCGCACCAAGCAGTTGCGGGTCGGCTCCGCGGTCCATGTGCTGCCCCTGATTCACCCCCTGCGCATAGCGGAAGAGGCGGCTACCGTAGACCAGGTCA
Source organism: Dehalococcoidia bacterium (assembly GCA_964291565.2). GTDB lineage: Bacteria > Chloroflexota > Dehalococcoidia > Lucifugimonadales > UBA3495 > Bin22. The sequence goes on along the minus strand of OZ219949.1, from coordinate 988,756 downwards.
GCGAGGGCCGTTTCGAGTTCGGCGTGGGCCGCAGCGGCAACATCCGCGCCTACGACACCATGGGCATTGACTATATTGAGAGCAAGGACCGGTTCCAGGAGGCCCTGGAAATCATCATGCAGGCCTTCAGCGGCGAGACCTTCTCCTACGAGGGCAAGTACAACCGCATCACCAACGCTCGCCTGACTCCCAGGCCCTACACCAAGCCTCATCCGAAGGTTCGCATAGCCTCCAGCGGAGAGGACAGCTTCGAGCGGGTGGGTCGCCTGGGCTTTCCCATATTCCTGTCCATGCGCGGGATGGATGTCAACGAACTGGAAACCAACATGGTCAACTACCACGCTGCCTGGAAGAAGGCCGGCCACGAAGGCGAAAGCGGCGACATCTCGGTGCGCTTCCCCATGTACATTGCCCCCACCGAGGAAGACGCCGTTGAAGAACCCCGGGAGACCATTGAAAGCTACTTCCGTCGGATGCGGGAACGCTTCCAGCAGGGGCGCTTCGAGGAAGCCCTGGCCGACGTCACCGGCGGTGGCGACTTGATCGAAGCCCGCCGCTCCCGCCTGGCCCGACTGGAGGCCATGACCTACGAGGAAATCCTGGACACCAAGGTCATAGTCGGCAGCCCCGACCAGGTAATCGACAAGCTGCACCAGTACCGGGAAAAGCTGGGCATCACCGGCTTCACCGCCGAACTCAACCCGGGAAACCAGCTTCCCAAGGAAGCCGTCCAACGCAGCCTCAAGCTTCTCACCCAGGAAGTAATGCCAGCCTTCCAGTAGGCGCGCCGCAAACCGGCAACGTCAAACAGAAGTGGGGCGGGATCGCATCCCGCCCCACGGCCTTTGCTCCTTCCGGTTCCGGCTCGGAAAGTCTGCTTACACGTTGCGCAGCTTGGGGTCCAGCCTGTCCCGCAGCCAGTCTCCCAGCAGGTTCATGGACAGCACTGTCAGCAGAATGGCCAGGCCGGGGAAGAGGGATATCCACCAGCCATTGCCGGCCGCAATCAGGTTTCGCCCGTCGGCCACCATCAAGCCCCAGGCTGGCGTGGGCCTGGGAATGCCTACTCCCAGGAAACTGAGCCCGGCCTCCAGCAGGATGACCTGTCCCACCTCCAGGGTGGCCAGCACTATTATGGTATTCACCACATTGGGAAACAGGTGGCGGCTCATAATCCGGAAGTTGGAGGCCCCGGCAACCCTGGCCTTGGCCACAAAGTCCTGGTTCTTCAGCGCCAGGACTTCCCCGCGGACCAGGCGGGCGTAGCGGACCCACAAGACCAGGGCAATCACGATGATCACCGTGTGGAAGCCCGGCCCCATGACCGACACCAGTACCAGGGCCAGCAATACCGATTGAATGGAAAGCTTGATGTCCACCAATCGCATTATGATATGGTCCCACCAGCCGCCGAAGTAACCCGCCATTAGGCCCAGAGCGGTGCCCACGAACCCCCCGCTAAGAATGGAGAGCCCGGCGACGATGAGGGAAACCCTGGCTCCATGGATTATCCGGCTGGCGATGTCATACCCCACCTTGTCCGTACCTAGGGGGTGGTCCCAGGTGCCGCCTTCCTGCCAAACGGGAGGAGTAAGCCGCTCGGTTAATCTTCCTTCCAGCGGGTCCTGGAGCCAGGCGTCAGTTATCTGGGTTGCGAAAGTTCCGGGGAGGGCCAGCACAAATATAAGTATTGCCAGAGGGACCAGGGGGTAACGCCGAGCGGTTCCCCAGGCTCGGGTCAATCTACCACCCACGTATGTTGGAGCAGAAAGTTCTACGAAGGCCATCGGGCAATCTCCTTACCTTGTAAAAACGAAAATAGCCTTGGCTAACTCAGCCGGATTCGGGGATCCAGGTAGGCGTAAAGAATATCTACCAGCAGGCTGACAAATACGTAAATGAAGGCAAAGACGACCACCACGCTCTGCACCACCTGGAAGTCCCGGGCTCGTATGGCCTCAATGGCCAGCAAACCCACTCCCGGGTAGGCAAACACGGTTTCGGTAATGACCGACCCGGTGATGAGACCGGCGAACTGGATGCCGAAGTAGGTAATGGGAACCAGCGCGGCATTCCGGAGGCAATGCTTCCAGATAATCTTCCATTCGGGTACGCCCTTGATGCGGGCCAGCTTTACGTACTCACTGTCCAGCACGTCCAGCATGGCGGACCGGCTCAGCCGCATACCGGCGGCCAGGCCAAAGGCCCCCAGGGCGATGGCCGGCAGAATCAGGTGATGGATGCCGTCCCAGGTTCCTTCTCCCTTCCCCGATGTGGGGAACAGGTCCCAATCAACCGCCAGTATCCAGATCATCATTATTGCGAGCCAGAAGTTGGGCACAGCCTGCCCGAGCAAAGCAAATGCCTTGCCGCCTGCGTCCCAGATAGAGTCCTTCTTGACTGCGGACAGAATGCCCAGGGGCAAGGCCAGCATTATGCTGACGGTAAAAGCCACGATGGTCAGTTTGGCCGTAGCCGGCAATCGCTGCAGAATCAATTCTCCGGCCGACTTGCCGGGCCATTTTATGGACTCGCCGAGGTTTCCTGTCATGACGTTACCAATGTAGACGGCGTATTGCACGTGAAGCGGCTCATCCAACCCCCAGTAGGCCCGGAGCCGCTCGTAGTCCTCCATGGTTGCTTCTTCGGGCAATAGGACACCGGCCGGGTCCCCGCTGGCCCGGGTGAGGGCAAATATGATAAGGCTTATCGCAAAGAGAGTAATGAACGCGTGAAAGCCGCGGATGATGATGTAACGTTGCATCCTCTTATCCTTTGAGCTATTCCACGTCGGATCCGAGTTGTAATTCTATATGCTAATCTCCCCTCCCCACACGCGTGTGGGGAGGGGAATCTTGCCTTGAACAGACCGGGCAAAGCCTCCGCTCTGTTCCGGTGTTAGTTGGTTGCCGGGACCTGGTTGTGCCAGTAGTAACCCCGGTTGAGGTAGACCCAGTCTTCCAGCACCTCCGGGTTAACCGTGAAGTTAAACCGGAACCAGAAGACGGGTATGGTCCAGTACTGGTCGTACCAGAAATTGGCTACCTCCCGTCCAATCACGTCAATCTCTTCCTGGGTGTACACCTTGAGGGTCTCCTGGTACTTCTCCTCCATGAAGGGATGGGAGAAGGTGTGGGAAGAAGTATTGGAAGGAGCGTTGGTCCGGATCCGGTCCTGTATCTTCCGGAAGCTGAAGACGTTGGCATACATCATATGCTGAATCTGCTTGGCCCTTCGCATCTGGGAGTAGGCGCCCGAGTCAATGTCGGTGATGGTAACGTCAATGCCCACCGGCCCCCAGTACTGGGGCAGGGCCTCCACCGCAAGAGGCGATTCCGGTTCACCGGAGGTGCGGTAGTTGAGCATTTCCACCTTTACCGGGTTGTCGGGGCCGTAACCGGCCTCGGCCAGTAGTTGCTTGGCCGCCTCGGGGTCATAGCCGTAGGCCTCGTCCCAGCGGGTCTCCCATTCCGGATTGAAGATCTCGGGATCCAGCACCGGGTGGCAGCAGGCGGTGACGTGCATCCGCTGGCCCTCGCCCCGGAATATGTAGTCGTTCAGTTCGTCCCGGTTAATTGCCTTGTTCATTGCCTTGCGAACCCTGAGGTCGGCCCACGGCGTAGTGGGGTCGAAGTCCGGGTCGCCCGGCATGAAGTACATTCCGCCGAAGAAGAGGCTCAACTGGCTGAAGGCCTGCTGCGCCGGTATGACCTTCATTCCTTGCTCCGTGGCCGACGGCTGCAGGTCACGAGACAATGCAATGGCGTGAATTTCGCCTGCCAGCAACCCGGCCAGCCGGGTAGTTTCCTCGCCGATCCAGCGGATCTCCATTTCTTCGAAGGGGGACTGGAAACGCCAGTGTTCGTAGGGGACCCGTTCGTAGACGACACCCTCGCCCAGCTTGCGTTCCATGAACTGGTAATAGCTGGTGCTAGCGGGCTTTACGTCGTCGAAGTTTTCATAGCCCACTTCATCCAGCTGGTCCTTGCTGAAGGAAATCAACTCCAGGCCAGTGGGCAGGTTGGACACCACGCTAGGCATGGGGAGGGAGGGGTTGTTCATGTGGAAGATGATAGTGTGGTCGTCAACCACTTCCGCCCGGGCCATTTCCTTCCAGAAGCTGGTGGTGCTGGAAGCGCACGACTCGTCGCCCTTGGCTACTGCCATGTTGGCGATATCTTGGGCCGTGAATTCTCCGTAACCATGATGGAATTGGACACCCTCCCGCAGCTTGAAGGTCCAGGACCTGGCATCGGGAGTAGATTCCCACGACTCAGCCAGCCACGGGTTAAACTCCGCCGTAACCGGGTCAGCCTCGACCAGGAACTCCACGTAGGGCAGGAACTGGGAGATGATGGGGCGGTTACCGCCGCAGTGCTGATTGGTTTCCACCTGGATTTCGCCCTGGGATTCGACGTATCTCACTACCGTAGGTTCGGCCATTTCAGCTTCCATGGCCGGTTCCGGCTCGGCAGTGGGAGCCGGTTCCTGGGCGGCCGCAGGTTCCTGCTGGGCCGGTTCTGGAGCGGCTTGCTGTGCCGCCTGGGGTTCTGCCGCAGGCTCCTGAGCGGGCGCTTCGGGTGCTGAAGCGCCGCATGCTACAAGCACGGTCAGGATGAAGAGTAGCGAGACGAAAAGTAACGCTCTAGAAGTGAGTAGCCATCGGTTCCGCATAGAAATTCCTCCTTCTCTGTAGAGGTAATGGGTACCATTTGAGGCATACCAAGCGGAATATACATCCGTATCTGAAAAGTGTCAATGTATTTTGAAATACCTTATTGGAATAGTAATAATATGCTATATAAATTACGAATTATTCATAGCTAAGGCGGAACAATGCGCGCTAGCCCTAAACAGCATCTGACTAGTATCGCCGACCGGACTTGATTGCGCTGGTGCCGGCGCAGAATACTGTCCCATTGTTGCCCAGTTTCCCAGGCAGGGTTTAATATGGGCGCCAATTGCAGTGTGGTTATTGAGATGGTAGAAGCGGCCCGTTCCGGGGCCAGCCTATATCGGGAGGTACAATGGCAGAGATACTTGACGTAAAGGCGGCGGGAGCCCGGCGGTTCGAGGGCCAGGTGGCGGTGGTTACCGGCGCCGGACAGGGCATTGGGGCCGCTACGGCCCGGCGAATGGCCCAGGAGGGCGCTGCCGTGGTGGTTGGCGATATGGTGGAAGAATCGTCCCAACGGATCTGTAATGAACTGCGGGAATTCGGCGCGGAAGCCGCCTATTGCCTGGGTGAACTGTCCAAATGGGAAAATGCCCAACGGCTGATGGCCTTTGCCCAGGAGCAGTTCGGCCAGATAGATGTGCTGGCCAACGTGGCCGGGGGCACGATATGGTTCCAGTCCTTCCAGTACTACACTCCCGAACAGATTCAGGCGGAGATTGACAAGAGCTTCTGGACCGCAATGTGGTGCTGCCGCGCTGTCCTGCCTTACATGATCGAGCAAGGGTCTGGGGCCATTGTCAACGTGGCCACCCACGCGGTAACGGGAGCCTTCCGGGTGCCCTACGCCGCCGCCAAGGCCGGGCAAATCGGACTTACCACGTCACTGTCACGAGAGGTAGCCCCCCTTGGCATACGGGTCAACTGCATGGCCCCCAGCGGCACCCTGGCGGAAGACCGGGTGACGCCCCGCAACTACGGGATATCGGCCGATCCACCCGAGTTGCCCCAGGAGGAGCTGGACCTGCAGGAAACCTACCGGCAGCAGACCCGTCTGTCGGAGATTCCCATGGGCCGCCGGGGCGAGGCCGACGAACAGGCGGCGGCAATAGCCTTCCTGGCATCCCACGACGCCTCCTACATTACGGGGCAGGTCCTGGCCGTAGGCGGCGGGCAGCCGTATCCCTTCTGACCGAGCAATGCGCCTGGCCGTGGAGCCCTTTCGAACCGTCCCTGGATGAGTTCCAGCCAGGTTTCTGGCCCTGCCCTACTATGATTTAATGTCCGTCACGATGAAACCAACCATGGAAGACAAGACCTGCCTGATAACCGGCGGCAGTGACGGCATTGGTTACGCCGCCGCGCTGGAACTGGCCCGGATGGGTGCGACGGTTGTAATTGCGGGCCGGAATGCGGAAAAGACGGAAGCCGCTGCGGCGAGCATCAGGAGAGAGGCGGGCAACCCGTCGGTGTCTTTCCTGCTTGCTGACCTGTCTTCGCAAAGAGAAGTGCGCCGCCTGGCGGTGGAGGTCAGGGAGCAATTGCCTCGGTTAGATGTGCTGCTGAACAACGCCGGCGCCATCTTCCTGTCCCGCCGGACCAGCATTGACGGCGTCGAAATGACCTTTGCCCTCAACCACCTGGGCTACTTCCTGTTGACCACCCTGTTGCTTGACCTGCTGGAGGCATCGGCTCCGGCCCGTATTATCAACGTCTCCTCCAGTTCCCATTACTCCGCGGGCAACTTCCGGCTGGATGATCTACCCAGGCCAGGAAACGGGCGCTCCTACCAGGCCTACGGACGTTCCAAGCTTTGCAACGTCCTGTTCACTTACGAACTGGCCCGGCGGTTGTCGGGAAGCGGGGTTACCGTCAACGCCCTGCATCCGGGCCTGGTACGCACCGGCATCGCGCGGAATAACGGCATCCTGGGGCGGATAGCGAACCTGTTTATCGGTGTCCGCGGCGTCAACGCAGCCAGGGGGGCAGAAACCCTGGTGTACCTTGCGTCGTCTCCTGGTGTTGAGACAGTGACCGGCAAGTTCTTCATAGACTGCCGGGCCGTGCCTTCCTCGCAGTTGAGCTATGATGCTGATCTGGCTGCTGATTTATGGGACCTGAGCAAACGCCTGACAGCGGACAGCGCCACGGAAAACTGACGACCGCTCTTGGCGCCACTAAACTCCCACAACCCTTACCCGGTGGTTGTTGCTGTCGGCGATATAGATATTGCCCGAGGCGTCCAGGTCAAGGCCGTGAGGACGGTCCAGGCCTGCCAGGGAAGCCTGCCCGCCGTCTCCTTCGCCGCCGCGCCTACCCCCGGCTATGGTGGTTACCAGGCCGGACCCCGCATCAATCCGCCGGATAGCGTGATTCTCAGTGTCCACCACCAGCAGGTTGCCGGCATGGTCACAGCGGATGGCCTTGGGGGCGCCCCAGGTAGCGGCCAGGGCCGGCCCGCCGTCGCCGTCGTAGCCGAACTCGCCAGTACCGGCCAACGTGTGCATTATGCCATCCCCGTCCACCATGCGAATGCCGTTGCCTTCCCGCTCGGCGATATAGGTATTACCCGCTCCGTCCATACAAATCGCCCTTGCTCCCAGGATGCTGGCCTCGGTGGCGGGTAGGCCATCCCCGGTCCTTTCCTTTGCGCCGTTGCCTGCAAAAGTGGTGATGACTCCGGTGGCCAAGTCCAGGCGGCGAATACGCTGGTCCTGGATATCGGCGATGAGCAGGCCTCCCTTGCCGTCCAGGAAGCAGTCGTTGGGTTCGCGGAACTGGGCCTCGATGCCTGGCCCGCCGTCGCCCCCATAGCCGGCCTCTCCCGTACCGGCTACCGTCGTAATAACGCCGGTGGCAGCATCGATCTTCCTGATTACGAAGTTAAGGCGGTCAACGACGTAGACGTCTCCGTTGCCATCCACCTGGAGGGAGTAGGGCTGCTTGAAAGTGGCGCGTGTGGCGGGGCCGCCATCTCCGGAATATCCCTCCTCGCCCGTCCCCGCAATGGTTGTGATGACGCTGCTTGCCACGTCAACGCGACGGATGCAGTGGTTGGTGGCCTCGGCTATGTACAAGTTGCCGGTGGAGTCGAAGGCGCACATAAAGGGTTCGCTGAGGTGAGCCAGTTGGGCTGGGCCGCCGTCGCCTCTGTAGCCCTTCTCGCCGGTTCCGGCAACGGTGGTTATGATGCCAGGTTGATAGGTCATGGCTAACGCTCCCGAGTGGTATGGGATGTACCAGCATATTGGGACAAGGCCTGGATTGTCCACATGAAGCAAGGCTCCGTAACTGCTCAGATTTGGTGAGCCGCTGCGACCCTCCGATTCTGAACAATTAACAGGGGAGGCGTGACAGGGCAGTCGCATTTTGATTCCGGCAAAAGGCGCGCGATTATAGCTTGGGGAAACCCGCAGTCTCCAGGTTCGAGGGCCCCGCCAGCCACAGGTCACCCTGATGCGGATTCCCTCCGCGCGGTAACGACGGGCTTCCCCTGAACCATATTGCGATTTCCCTGGGGACTGTCCGCCACAAGCTCCCCGGGGAAGGGAGGTCCAACCACCGTTTCAAGGGCTTGAACCATTGGACAGCCGATGGGTTCCCGCCCGACTTCGGGGCTTCCCTAAAGGACAATTTTTCTATTTCCGTGCCATTCTGGTCCATTTTGGGCCGTTTCATATCTGAAGTGGGGGTCGGCTGATGCCCCGGTGGACCGAAAATGGGCCGCTGTCCAGATAGGAAAGGGGTAGACCAAGTGGGCCATTCCGGGCCATTCCGGGCCGTTTTGGGCCGTTGTCCTGACCTGAGCCAAGGGGACTCTCTTACTCCGGACCCTAAGCCGGAAAGAGAGAGGCGATCTGAGCTTGCCAAGGCCAAGGCTGGAGCAGGTCATGGAAGTATGGTAGGGAAGGGTCACCGTGGGAATCAAGAGGCAGGTGTCACAAATGATCAGAGTCGAGGCGGTTTCCCTACTGGCTCAACCCGCCATACTGTCGAAAGCCGGTATCCGGAGGTCCGTGTTACTATCGTCCTGCATTCCCCTTAACCAGTCTGGAGTCCGGCCTGGGCCGGAATGCCGGGTTGGTGGGTACGATGACTCACTAACTATGAACTGTCACAAGGCTCCACGAATATCCGCGTGAGCGGCCGGACTAACGCTTGCTTACAACATCGCGATGACGTCAACAGTCCTTCTCACCTATCCACTGGCCTGCTCATCCGGGGCCAGTTCCACCAGCCGCGTTCCCCGCTCAACCTGCTGGCCGGTCCGTACGTTTACCTGCCGGACAATTGCGTTGCCCGGGGCGGTTATGGCCAGTTCCATCTTCATGGACTCCATCAACAATACGGTCTGGTTGCGTTCCACCCTGTCTCCCTCGGCAACCAGTACCTCCAGCACCGCACCGGGCATGGGCGCCAGTATATCGCCCGAGGCCTCGGCTCCCGGGGAGTTGCCTCGGCGGCGAACTTCCTCCCGCTGAAAGATGAACAGGTCGCCGCCCAGCCACAGGTGCAGTTGGGGGCCGACCCAGGCCCAGGCAAAAAGACGGGTTTGGCCCGACTGGGTACGGCACAGTCCTTCCCCGGTTTGCGGTGCCTCGATCTGGAGGGCAAGGGTTTGTGGGGGGCCGTCATCCTGCCCTTCGCCAGGTAGAAAATCAAGTGGCCGTCGTCTTCCGCCATCCGGCAGGTTAGGGCCTCCTCTGCCGCGGGATAAACTAGCCGCAACCGGCCGGTGCTCCGGTTCATGGCAACCTTCGGCCGCTGGCGGACTGCCAGGGGCTGGAGTGGGCTGGTCCCTCCTCCGCGGGTAGTGAAGAGCTGGGGACGGACGGTTGGGCAGCGGCCCAAGCCGCAAGGGCGCGGGCCATCGTCAGGGTCTCCTGCGGTGTTGATGGGGCGGTTACTGCCGGGTTCCATTCCAGGAATCCGGTATCGTAGTCGCCGCTCCGGAACTGGGGGTGGGCCAATGCCGACCGCATCAGGGGGATGTTCGTAACCACGCCCAGCGCCTGGAACTGGGACAGTGCTACCTCCAGGCGACGCAGGCTTACGTCGCGGTCGGGCCCCCATGCAATCAGCTTCGCCAGCATCGCGTCGTAGTAGATGGATACCTCCTGCCCTTCCGCCACACCGCTGTCCACTCGCAGGCCGGGCCCTCCCGGGGGCCGCCAGCGCAGCAAGGTGCCGGTGGACGGAGCGAAGCCGTTATAAGGGTCTTCGGCGTAGATGCGGGCCTCGATAGCGTGGCCCCGGGGCTGGATGTCGGACTGACGCAGTGTAAGCGGCTCGCCGGCTGCGATGCGCACCTGCCACTCCACCATGTCCAGCCCCAGCACAGCCTCAGTGACGGGGTGTTCCACCTGGAGCCGGGCGTTCATTTCCAGGAAGTAGAACTCTCCCTTCCTGGAATCCAGCAGAAATTCAACAGTTCCGGCGTTAACGTAGTCAGCCCCCTTGGCCACGGCCACGGCGGCTTCACCCATTCGGCGGCGCAAGTCAGGCGTCAAGGCCGGTGATGGAGTCTCCTCGATAATCTTCTGGTGGCGGCGCTGGATGCTGCATTCCCGCTCGCCCAGGTGGATGGTATGGCCGTCTGCGTCGCACAGCACCTGCACTTCCACGTGGCGGGGGTTGGCAACGTAACGTTCCAGGAAAACCCGGCCGTCGCCAAAGGCGGCCTGGGCCTCCCGTCCGGCAGACTCCAGCGCGGTGTCCAGGCCGTTCCGGTCGTGGACCAGGCGCATTCCCCTTCCGCCACCGCCGGCGGCCGCCTTGACCATTACGGGAAAGCCCCAATTACCCACAAATTCGCGGGCTTCTTCATCCCCGGGCATGCAGACACGGGAACTGGGAACTACGGGAACCCCGGCGGCCTCGGCGATGGTCTTGGAACGCAGTTTGTCTCCCAAAGCCTCCATGCTCTTGGGTGATGGGCCGATGAAGGTGATACCGGTGTCCGCGCAGGCCCGGGCAAAGCGGGGATTCTCGGACAGGAAGCCGTAGCCCGGGTGGATGGCCTCGGCGCCGCTGTCCCGGGCGGCCCGGATAATTTGGGGGATAGCCAGGTATGTCTCCTCGGCGGTGTTGCCGGGCAGGGCTACGGAGTAGTCCGCCGTTGCCACGTGGGGAGCGCCAGCGTCTGCGCCGGAATAGACTGCCACCGGGGCAATGCCCATGGCGCGCAGCGTCCGGTTAATGCGGACAGCTATTTCGCCGCGGTTGGCTACCAGGACCTTGGTGAACATGAGAAGATGTCCGGCCTCGTATGATGGTCTGTTGTTGCCACTGTCGTCGGGGTCTCCCACGCAATCGAGGTTCCCGCTCCGCCGCGGCGGACGGGAACGACGGGCTGTGTGGTGGTCTCCTTACATCCTGAAAACGCCCTGTTGCCTGGACGGGAAGGGGGCATTCAGGGCTGCGGCGATGCCCAAGCCTACCATGTCGCGGGTATCTACCGGATCAATGATGCCGTCGTCCCACAGGCGGGCGGTACTGTAGTAGGGGTCACTTTCCGTTTCGTACTTCTCCAGGATGGGACTCCGTAGCTCGTCCCGCTCCTGCTCATCCATGGTTCGGCCCTGCCGTTCCAATTGCTGCAGTCTGACGGTGAGCAGCACCTCCGCCGCCTGCTGGCCACCCATTACCGATATGCGGGAGTTGGGCCAGGTCCACAGGAAGCGGGGCTGGTAGGCTCGGCCGCACATGCCGTAGTTGCCCGCCCCAAAGGAACTGCCGATGATGACGGTGAACTTGGGGACTGCGGCGTTGGTCACGGCCATAACCATCTTGGCCCCGTCCTTGGCAATGCCGCCAGCTTCATATTGTCGGCCTACCATGAAGCCGGTGATGTTCTGCAGAAAGAGCAGGGGAATACCCCGCTGGCTGCAAAGTTCGATGAAGTGGGTGCCCTTCAGGGCGCTTTCGGAGAAGAGAGCGCCGTTGTTGGCCACCACGCCCACCGGGTAGCCCCAGATGCGGGCAAAGCCGCAAGACCAGGGTTTCGCCGTAGGAGGCCTTGAACTCGTGGAAGCGGCTGCCGTCCACGATGCGGGCGATTACCTCCCGCACGTCGTACTGGCGGCGGTTGTCCGGGGAGACGATGCCGTAGAGTTCCGCCGGATCGTGGGCAGGCGGCTCCGGCGTTGTTACCTGGAAGGGAAGCTCGCGGCGCCGGACGAAATTCTCAACGATGTCGCGGGTGATGGCCAGGGCGTCGGCATCATCGGCGGCCAGATGGTCGGCCACGCCGGAAATGCGGGTGTGGACGTCGGCGCCTCCCAGAGTCTCCGGGTCCACCTCCTCGCCGGTAGCGGCCCGGACCAGCGGTGGGCCGCCCAGAAAGATGGTCCCCTGCTGGCGGACCATGACCACCTCGTCGCTCATGGCGGGAATGTAGGCGCCGCCGGCAGTACAGGAACCCATGACCACCGCCACCTGGGGAATGCCCAGGGCCGACATTTGCGCCTGGTTGTAGAAAATGCGCCCGAAGTGGTCGCGGTCTGGGAAGACCTCCGCCTGCAGGGGCAGGAAGGCGCCGCCCGAGTCCACCAGGTAGATGCAGGGCAGGTGGTTTTCCAGGGCGATTTCCTGGGCCCGCAGGTGTTTCTTGACGGTGAGTGGATAGTAGGTTCCGCCCCTGACCGTGGCGTCGTTGGCAACGATCACCACTTCTTTGCCGTGGATTACGCCGATGCCGGTTACGATGCCGGCGGATGAAACCTCGCCGTCGTACATGCCCCAGGCGGCCAGGGGGCTGAGTTCCAGGAAGGGAGTGTTGGGATCCACCAGGACGTCAATCCGCTCCCGGGCCAGGAGTTTGCCCCGACTGCGATGCAGGTCCACGGCCTGCTGCCCGCCACCCCCACGCGCCTGGGCCAGCCGCTCCTTCAATTCCCGTACCAGGGCCTCCATGCGGACCTGGTTGTCGGAGAAACTGGGGTCTGCGCTGGGCAGGTTGGAACCGATTACGTCCATGTCGTGTCCGAATTGTAACCTGATAGGGTGGAATGAGCTGGAACTCCTTGCTTCCTGCTTCAATTATATAATGCCGGAGACCTTCCGGCTGGCCCCGGCCTGACAGTTGCACTACTTTGAGATGCTGGGGCGGCAGGACACAGCTGAGAGAATAGACACCCATTGTCTCCGAATTTGGCTATGCTAAGACGCTAGACCCCGATGACTTCAGCGCTTATCATCGTGGCAAGCATCAGGCTTATATCAAGGAAGGTGCTCTCGGTTTGGAGAATAAATTCCGGAGGAGGGGTGGCATGCACGGCAAGAAAAGGACGATCCTGGTCCTGGCAACGGTGGGAATCCTGGTTCCCGCAATAGTGCTGGCCTTCCTGTTTCTGCATATCGTTTACGCTGCCATTTTCACCCTCTTTGCGGCCCCGGTATTGCTGGGAGTTGTATTGGGCGGGGCCAGCCACCGCCGGGAAACGTTCAACCAGTCGGAAACGAGGGCAGCCCAACGGGGCGACTCAGCGTTCTTTAACGACCCGCGCCGCCAGTGATTTCTTTCTGCAGTAACGTGAAAAGGAGGCAATGACATGCCCTCATTCTGGGAAAAGGTAACAGTAGATGGGTTGGAAATGGACCTGTACGCCAGTGTGCCGTCAGGCTCGGGGCCCTTCCCGGCCATCGTGGTGGCTCACCCGGCCAGCGGCGTCGGTGAGTTCACCCAGAGTATTGCCAACCGGTTGGCGGAGGCCGGATATGCCGCCGTGGCGCCCAACCGGTTTCACCGCGTGCCTGCGGAGGCTCTGGCTGGCGGGCAAGCGGCCGGCCAGTTCCTTAACGACGTGGAGACCATCGCCGATATGAACGCCACCGTGGATTTCCTGCGCAATCACCCGGCCATTGACGGCGACCGTATCGGGATTATCGGGTTCTGTTCCGGTGGCAGGATTGCCTGGCTGTCGGCGGCTACCAACTCCCACTACCGGGCAGTGGTGCCCTACTACGGGGGCAACATCATGGCCACCGTGGGCAATGCCACTGCCACGCCCTTTGACCTGGCCGAGGGCATCGGCTGTCCCATGCTCTTCCACTTCGGAGCGGTGGACGCCAATCCCTCCCAGGAGGACATGGGCAGGCTGGACGCCGAACTGACCAGGCTGGGTAAGGAGCACGACTTCCGCACCTACGCGGGGGCCGGCCACGCCTTCCTGGACCGGACCCAGCCGGCCCGGTACCACGAGGAGGCGGCTACCGCGTCATGGCCGGTTACGCTGGAGTTCTTCGCCACGCACCTCAAAGTTTAGAGGTTCTGGACGATGTTGTCCGGAGCCCGGCAGAGAATGGCCACCATCTCCTCTTCGTAGGGGTTTTCCTCGATGTGCGGAGTATGGGAGGGCACGAAGAGGAAGTCGCCCGGGCCGGCCTCAATCCATTCTTCCAGGTTGTCGCCGAACCACACCCGCACCCGGCCCTGCAGCACGTAGGCGGCGGTTTCGGCCTCCAGGTGAGTGTGGGGTGGGCCCTTCTCCAGAGGGGCCGCGGTAACCTTGCCCATCCAGATCTTGGTGGTGTCGCCCTTGCCGGGGTTGACGGCCGGTTGGCGAACCATGCCCGGGGTCTGGATGGTCTCTGAGGCGTCGCCCACGGCGTGGACAACGTAGGGTTTGAGGGTGGACTGCTGCTCCGTAGTAGTCATGGCGCTTACTCCTTGCTGCGATTAGCCTGTCGTATTGTTGCCAGTATGATACAACTTCGCGCGGTTCGGCACATCACTTCTGCCGATATGGACAGACTTCCGTTGCAGGTGCTTGGTGGCGTAAAGGATCAGATCTCAAACCCGCTCCTGTGTTTTATGGACATCCCGCTCCGACTCCACCGTCCTGCCAACCGTCAGTTCACCACCAAGTCCGTCCCCATCTTGGTCAATGTTTCGCACCCGTTGGCCGTGATTACCACCGTGTCCCCCACCGACATGGCCAGCCTGTGGTCCCAGTCCAGCAGGATCATGTGCATGAAGATGACCATGTTGGGCTCTACCACTGTTGGATTGTCCCGGAAGATCATGGGCCAGTCCATCCAGGTGGGTGGGTACAAGGCGCCCAGGCTGTAGCCGCAGGCGTTCAGGCGGTGTTGACCGAATCCCGCGAGGTCAAGAGCCTCGGCATGGGCGGTGAAAATATCGCCGAAGGTGGAACCGGGTTGGGCCGTGTCCTTGCAGGCCTGGAGGGCATCGCAACAGGCGGCGTGCATGGCAACCTGCTGGGGACTGGCTTCGCCGGTCAGAATGGTCCGCATCAGGCAGGAATGGTAATGCCGGTAGGCCCCGCCGAACTCCAACTGCAGTTGGTCCTTGTCCTCCAGGTTGCGGTAGCCGGTAAAGTTCCGCACCATCAAGGCGTTGTCGCCGGACCCGATGATGTAGCGGGAAGCCGCGTAGTCGCCCCCACCTTGAAAGACCGCCGAGTGCATTCCGGCCAGCACGTCCTGCTCCGGTGTCCCCGGCCTCGCCAGCCTCTGGGCTGCTGCCAGGGCGTCGTCAGCCAGTTCCGCGGCCCGGCGGACATACTCCAGTTCTGCGCCGCTCTTGATCAGCCGGAACTGGCTCACCAGTTCCGAACAGTCCTCCAACTTGCAGCGACCGTCAATTGCGGCCTTCACCTGCTCCCAGCGGGCGGCGGTCAGGCACCAGGCTTCCATTTCCACACCAACCCTCCGGCCCAGGCACCCCTGCTCTTCCAATATGTCCCACAGGTCCCGGCCCGGGTTGCTTTCGGCGCTGTCCACCCAGATGCGGACGTCCTCGATTACCGAGGTCAAGCGGGCCTGCCGCAGGTCTGCGGAACGGGTCAATAGCACTAAGCTGCCGTCGGCCCCCAGAAACAGGCACTGGAACTGGGAATAGCCGGTGGTGTCATAGCCCGTCAGGTAGTACATGCTCTCCTGCCGGAAGATCAGGAGGGCCTCTAACCCCCGGCTTTGCAATTCCGTCGTAACCTTCTTTCTGCGTTCGGCCAGTTCCTGCTCGGTGAAGTGGAGCGGCATCTTGTTCCTCCCGGGCCATTAATCCAGGTCATTCCCTTTGGTGTGGGGTGATTCGTCGATTCTATCACCGCAGAAAATGTTTCACGCCTGTATAATCCGGTTAATTCACGAACTCCGCGAGATTGAGGTACCTGAAACATTGCTCTTCCATAGGGAGGTGTCGCATGGCAACCATAAACTCGGTGCTGGGGCCCCTGAATACGGCCGACTTGGGCTTTACCCTGCCCCACGAACACCTGATAGATTCCTCGGCCGGCATACGGCAGACCTACTATGAACTGGAGCAGCGGGACGAATGCCTGGACATGGCCCTGGAGTCCTTCAGCCAGGCCAAGGCGGGCGGAGTGGATACAGTGGTGGAGGTGTCGCCGCTGGACCTGGGGCGGGACGTGACGCTGATGAAGGAAGTCTCCGAGCGAACCGGCGTTCAGTTCATCTGCTGCACCGGCTGTTGGCTGGACGTGCCCCGAAGCTTCTGGGGTCGGGACAAGGACTTCATTGCCGACCTGTGGGTGCGGGAAATCGAGCAAGGGATTGAGGGCACCGGCATCCGGGCCGGCATTATCAAGGTGGCCACCAGCGATCCCATTACCGAGCAGGAGGAGTTGATGCTGCGGGCCTCGGCCCGGACCCACCTGCGAACCGGTGTTCCGGTCACCACCCACACCCCTGCCGAGTCGCGCATTGGCGAGGAACAGGTGCGCATTCTTATGGAAGAGGGAGTGGAGCCCCACAACATCTATGTGGGCCACCTCAACAATACCCTCGACCCCGACTACCACCACCAACTGGCCCGCCTGGGCGTGTGGCTGGGCTGGGACATCAACAACCCCTTCGGGCGCCCCAACCTGCCGTCGTGGCAGGAACGCACCGACTACCTGAAGGAGCGGCTGGGCGAGGGCCTGGACGCCAACATGATGCTGTCCCACGACTGGAACATCGTCCTGTCCCGCATCGGCTCGCCCGGCATGCCCACCCGGGAGCAAAACCCGGACGGCTATCTCTGGCTGAGCCGCGCGGTCATTCCCCGCTTGATGGATTCAGGCGTGTCTCAGAACGTAATTGACCGGATGATGATTGAGAACCCGCGGCGTTACTTCGAAGGGGTGCGCCCTACGGATTGACCTTATATTTCCGTTCATGGTGAGCTTGTCGAACCATCCGTTGTTTGTGGAGTCCTTCGACAAGCTCAGGATGAGCGGACTACGTGATTTAGCAATTTCGCCTTGAACCGTTAGGCCAGCCCCTTCACCGCCTGGGCCAGTTGGTCCACTTCGTCCTCGGTGTTGAAGAAGTGAAGGGAGGCCCGGATGCCGGGGGGATAGCCCACCTGCCTTACCACGATGCGGTGGTCGTCCCACAGGCGCCCTACCGCCTCTGGCGGCTCCCAGCCGTCGAGGGCGAAGGACACCAGGCCCGATGACAGGCCCGGCTCCATGGGGGAGTAGATATGTACGCCGGGGATGTTCGCCAGTTGTTCCTTGAGCCTGGAGGCCAGTTGGCGGTTGCGGTCTTCAATCTCGTTTAAGCCCACTTCCCCGATAAAGTTCACGGCCTCCACGAAGGCCGCCTGCAAGGGCACGCTGGCGGAACCGCCGTGGAACTTCTCCATGTCGGCGGAGTTGAGCCGGACGTTGTCGTAGTCCACGGGCTGAACAATGGCGTGCCCGCCGGAGTGAGCCGGGTGGACCCGTTCAATCAGCTCACGGCGGATGTACAGCGCGCCCACGCCCTCGTAGCCCAGCACCCATTTTTGCCCTGGGATGGAATAGAAGTCGAAACCCTCGGCCTCCATGTCCAGGTGCAGGTGTCCCCCGGTCTGGGCGCCGTCCAGCATAATGTGGGCGCCCCGGTCGTGGGCCAGCCGGGTAAGCTCCGGAGCGGGCATTCGCAATCCGGTGGAGTACTCGACGTGGCTGACGAAGACCATGCGGGTTCGGGGGGTGAAGGCCGCCTCGAACTTTCCAATGATGGTCTCCCGTGAGTCGTGGGGGTCCAGGTCCACCACCCGCACATTAAGGTCGTAACGCTTGGCGGTGGCCAGGCTGGTCAGGAGCACGGAACCGTGCTCCAGGTTGCAGGTAATGATTTCATCCCCGGCCTGCCAGTCCAACCCACTGAGGACTATGTTCAGGCCCTCAGTGGTGTTGCGCGTTACCAGCACGTCCTCCGGATCGGCGTTGAACAGTCGGGCGGCGGTCTGGCGGGCCTGGGCCTGGGTTTCGCGGCCCTGTTCCTGGACTGGTCGGGAGGTGGGCCCCTCGTACAGTTCCAGGTCAATGCGCTCCTTCAGGGCCTGGGCCACCCGGAGGGGCGGCGGGCCGGACCAGCCGGTGTTGAGATAAGTTGCGTTGGCGAGAACGGGGATTTCGTCCCGTAGTTTCTGCACGTCCACAGTGGCACCCCCAAGGGTTTTGGGGGCCATTATACGCCGTTCGGGTTGTCCCTTGGCTGCAGTGGTAAGAGTCTCAATGGCAGCGGAGTCGAGTGGCCTCAATCTGAGCCCTTGCCTGCTTTTGGGTGGAGGGGGGATGTATACTTACATCGTAATGCAACTTACCCTTGGTCGCTGGGCGCTCAGGAGGTCCCGGATTTGCTTCCTGTTCTACCAACGGCTTCGCTTGACCAGGTTACCGATGTGGAGGTTTTGCTGTGACCACGATTAATTCCCTGGATGATATGTTCGAAGATGCCGAAAGAGGGCTGGAATGGCTTGAAAAGCTGGAGGCCCTGCAGGCCCGTTCCGCCTCGGACCATGCGGCCTTCGAGGTGGCGGAGTACGTAATGCGGCTGAGGGAAGCGGTGACTGCCCTGGCCGGTGACCGCACCGCTGCCCAGTTGAGTGAGGCTGTGGGGGAGGACACGGCGCAACTGGTGCAAGAACTGCGGCAGGCGGGCGATGATGACTACTGGAACACGAAGATTCGGCCGATACTGCTGAAACTGGAATCGTAAATGACTGCCGGACAAGTGCCTTCCGGTTGGCGGAGGTAGGTCGAGTAGTCTCTGCTTGGAAGAGGGTTTCGGTATTTGGCAAGGGCGGGCTTCAAGCCCGCCCCTGTCTTATTCGGGCCAAGTAAAACGCCAGGATTAAACCTGGGGCCGTATCCCATTGCTGGGAGAGACCTGTTCATAGCCCGCCGCCACCTGGAAGAGCAGGCTTTCGTCGAAGGGCCGGCCGATGAACTGTACTCCGATGGGCAGGCCACCGCTGCTGAACCCGCAGGGTACGGTTATGGCCGGCAGGCCGTTGCCGTTCATGGGGCTGGTGTTGCGGGAGATAAACCCGGAGCCGGGGCCACGCACCCGGTGGGTCTCCCCGCCCAGTTCAATGTCCACCGCGTCAATACGTGGAGCGGGCACCGGCGTGGTGGGAGTTACTATGAAGTCCACGCCCTGCAGAACACGGGCATACTCCTCCTTGATGAGCCGCTGCACCTTCATGGCCTTGGAGTAGTCCCGGCCCAGGACAAACTGGCCGGCCAGGGTGCGGTAGATGACGTTGGGGCCGTACTTGTCCCGGTCGCTGGACAGGTAGGGTTCGTGGGTCACCACCCCATCGGACAGGCTGGCGGCCCTCAGCGCGCCCATGTACTCCATGCTGGGCAGGCTCACGTCCACAACCTTCACGCCCAGTTCCTGCAGGGCGGCAATGGCATTCCTGACGGATGTCTCAACCTCTGAGTCAATTTCGTCAAAGAAGTAGTTGGAGGGAATGCCGGCGGTCAGGCCGGACAGGTCGCTGCCAAGCCCTTCTGAGTAGTCAGGTACCGGCACTGGCACGGTGCTGGGGTCCAGGGAGTCGTATCCGGCGATGGCCTGCAGTACCAGGGCGCTATCGGCGACGGAACGGGTCATAGGGCCAATGTGGTCGCCGTTGAAGCTGGTTACCATCAGACCCCGCTGGCTGACGCGGCCAAAGGTCTGCTTCAGCCCCACCACGCCGCAGAATGCGCCGGGCAGCCGCACCGAACCGCCCAGGTCGGTGCCCAGGGATGCGAAGGTTACGCCGGCGGCCACGTTGGCCCCGCCGCCGCCGCTGGATCCGCCAGGGATGTGGTCCAGGTTCCAGGGGTTGTGGACGGCGCCGTAGTGGGGGTTGTTGGAAGTGGCGCCGGCGGCGAACTCCTCCAGGTTTTCCTTGCCCAGCATTATGGCCCCGGCCTCTTCGCACAGGGTTACCACCCGGGCGTCCTCGTCGGGAACATTGTCGGCCAGCACCAGGGAGCCCACGGTGGAGCGGATGCCTCGTGTTTCGATATTGTCCTTGATGCCGATGGGGATGCCGTGCAAGGGTCCTCGGTACTTGCCATCGGCCAGTTCCGCCTCCAACGCCCGAGCGCGCTCCAGGGCCCGCTCGTGGAGCAGCGTAATAAAAGAATTGAGCTTGGGCTGCAGGCGGTCGGCCCGGGCCAGGGCGGCCTCGGTCAGTTCCACGGGAGAGACTTCCCGAGCTTCTATGCGTGGGGCTAGTTCGGATATGGTCAGGTCCAGGAGATCGTCGTTAGGCATCTTGGGTCCCTCCTTCGGCGGCGCGGAGCAGGCGGCTGGACATTACGTCCGCCAGATCCAGGTCGGCAATCCCGGCCATGGCTTCCAGGTATCCGTCCACTTCAGGCTGTACCAGGTCCAGTTCTTCATCAGAAAGCTCAAACCCCCCGTACTCGCGGATGATGGCTTGCATGGTTTCCTTGGAAATACCCATTTGGCCTCCTTGCAAGGTGAAGTTGATAGCAACGGAAATTGACGTTCGCTGTGCCCTACCTGTCAACCAAAATCCCCGGGTTCAGCACCCAGTTGGGATCCAGGGCGGACTTGGCGGCGCGGAGGGCGGCGGCGAAGGGGTCGGGGCGCTGCTGGTCATACCAGGGGCGATGGACCCGGCCCACGGCATGGTGGTGGGTAATGGTGCCGCCGGCGGTGATGATGGCGTCGGAGGCGACCCGCTTTATTTCCGAGTGCATTGCAATCTCGGCTCCGGGCCGGCCCATGCCCTCGAAAGTAAAGTAGGGGGCCGGGCCGTCGGGGTAGACGTGGGTGAAACGGCAGGTTACCCGCCCGCCGCCGCATACCCGGTCCAGTGCGTCCTGCAGGGCGGTGCGCACTGCGCCGTCCATTTCGCGCCACCGGTCCCAGGTGATGGCCGTTTCCAGGGTCTCGGCCACCATGCCCATGCCCATGGAAGCGTTGCGCTGGTAGGGGGCGTTGATGAAGGCGTTGCGCCAGGCTCCCACGGCTTCGGGCCGGCGGGACTCCTCGCCGCTGCCGTCAATGATTCTTACCTGGTCTTCGTTCACCACGCCGCCGCAGTCCCGGGCGATGGCGATTACCTGGCGAATCTGCTCGCCCTGGGGCAGTTCCGCGGACTCGAGGCCCAGCACCAGGATGGCGTTGGCGCCGTCCGACCCGAGGGCGTCCTGAGCCTCGCCGGGGTCCAGCAGGCGGCAGTTGGCCGGCCAGAGCTTGGTCTGGACTATCTGCCGCACGGCCTCGCCGCCGGCCTCGAAGGACGGGAAAGTAACGGCGGCGGAAGCCCGGAAGCGGGGCCCGGCCTGGATGCGCATCCACGCCTCGGTGATGATGCCCAGGGCCCCCTCGCTGCCCAGCACCAGCCGGTCGGGACTGGGGCCGGCGCCGCTGCCCGGCAGGCGGCGGGACTCCCAGACTCCCTGGGGAGTGACCATCCGGACGGACTCGACAAAGTCGTCGATGTGGGTCTGGTTGGTGGCGTAGTGGCCGCCGGAGCGCGTCGCAATCCAGCCGCCCAGGGTTGAGAACTCGAAGCTCTGCGGGAAGTGGCGCAGGGTGAACCCATGGGGGCGAAGCTGTTCTTCCAGGGCGGGGCCGTACACCCCCGCCTGGATGCGGGCGGCACGGGAAACGTCGTCAATCTCCAGCACCTGGTCCAGCCCTGCCAGGTCTATGGAGACGATGCCGTCATACCCCTCGGGTGGCTCCACCCCGCCGACTACCGAGCTGCCGCCGCCGTAGGGGATGGCGGCGTAGCCCCGGCCGGAACACCAGTCCAGCAGCGTCACCACGTCGTCCTCATTTCGCGGATAGGCCACCACGTCGGGCGGGTTTGGAAATTGGAGATTGAATGCCCTGATTCGGTCCTCGAAGTTGCGGCCGTAAGTGTGAACGGCCCGCTCGTGTACGTCGGTGGAACAGATGGACGCCAGGGGGCTGGGGATAGTTATGCGGGGCGGGCGCAGGTCCAGGTCCTTGCTGGAAGGTACGGGCGGTACATCTATGGAAACGCCATACTTGGCGGACAGGGTGGCGGCCAGTTCCCGGCGCTGGGTCTCGGTGGGTTCGTCGGCCTCCATGCCCCAGGCCCAGAAACTCTTCCGTGGCATCGCATACCCCCGCAGCCCGGCGCCGACATCGCAAATGGTCCCGGCGATGGGGGCGCCTTCAAGATGGTGCGTATGATACCCCGGTGGTAGTGGTGGGACAAGGCAGGCGGGCTACAACAAGTTCTTCAGGTAGGGCCGCAGGAGCAGGTGGATAACCGACAGGGTTACCGTTCCCAGGACGACAAACAGGACCGCGGAAGGAGTCCAGCCGGTGACGACCAGGCCCAGGGCGGTGCCGGCTGCCGGGGGATGCTCGGAGTCGGTCACGGCCATTAACAACATGCTCAGCCCGACGGCCAGGACGGCAAACAAGTCGCGAACTGAGTTGGAATTGGAGACCAGTTCGCCCAGTTCCGGCGCCAGGAAGGCCATGGAAAAGAAGGTGCCAACGATTACGGAGACTATGTGGCCACCTACCACACGGCGGGGACTGGCGGCGTTGCTGTGGGGAGCGACGAAGACGATGAAGGCGGTGGATGCTATGGCAACAACTATCGCCGCCTGGAGCACCACATCTATTACCAGCAGGATTATCAGCAGGGCCAGCATGGTCAGCGCACTCTGGAACAGGTAGCTCCGCCAGTTTTGCCGGAACTTCCGGTCGATCAACCGGCGTCTTCGCGTCAGGCCCAGCGCCGGCCGCTGTATGCCGAACTTGCGTACCATGAGTTGGCGCCTATCTTGACAGCCGGGAAGGACATTCGCATTGGGGTGGCAGGGCGGGTTTTACCCTTTTGGGGCTTCTAAACGGGGGGATTCGCGCCGGCTGCCTTCCAGGACCGGACCGAGAGATGGGCGTAAACGCCGAAATGGTCGGAGAGTTTGCCGCCCTTGTGGACGTTGCTGATGACTCCCAGGGATTCAGTTGACAGGTCTTCACTCAGAGCTATGTGGTCTATGCTTTTCCGCTGCCCGGCGGCCAGTTCCTGCGTAACTATGGTCATCCCCGTTGGAAAGGCTGCCTGGAGCGCCGCTTGAAGGGCTTTGGGAGCATGGCTGCCCGACCCAATTACCTGGTTGAAGTCCCCCAGGATCACCAGACGGCGAGTGGGCCGATTACGCAAAAGTTCGGCGAGACATTCAAGGTATTGGCCGTGGTCTTCCCACCGCCTCTTGCGGTCCAGGCCGCGCCTGGCCTCGGTTCTGCAACCCCACCAGGGAATGCAGACCCCGATGACGGTAAGTTCACCCAGGGGCGTTTGGGTGGAGCCGGAAATGAACCTGCCCGGCGGCATGGCTTCATGCCCCAAGTCATCCACGTCAGTCCAGGGACTTCGAGACCAGAGCAGTACCTTGCGGCGGGCTGCCTGGCAACCGTAGCCGTAGTCGGGCTGGGCGGCGATAGCGTGGCCTTCGGCAGATAGTAGCCCTTTGTGGGTCTCGGTCAGGCAGATAACACCAGCCTCCAGATCCGACAGGCGGCGCAGGATTTCGGGGGTTCGCCGTGAGCGGGGCGTGGCCCATTCCACGTTCCAGGTGGCGACTTTCATCTACCCCGACCTATCCCCGTTCAGCCTAGTTTCGGATCAATGGGAGTCCACCATAAACCGCTCATGGTGAGCCTGTCGAACCATGCCCTGTTCAAAGGGCGTTTCTCGACAAGATAAGGTCGAGTGGGAGAATGGGAATCGGGATGAGCGTCTAATGCGCGGCTCACCCCGATTTCATTTGCGCCCGATCACGCGTGGCACACTCCGTTGTGGTGGGCGCTGGGCGGCACGTCAAGCACCGGATTGGTGTCGAAAAAGCCCACCGGTTTCAGGCTGAACCCGCAGTAGGAGACCGGGGAGATGGGCCAGTCTTCCGAGCGCGGGACGTGGTGATAGCCCAGGGTGTACCACAATACTAGGTCGGTGTTCTCCACGCTGCGGTCGTTCCTGGTGTACTCGGGCAGGCCCGCCCCGCCGGGGTGCTGGTTGGGATAGGGGCCGGTGGCGGATGTTTCGTCGGGCGCGTAGGGGGTAACCCACAAGTGCTTTGCCATGAACCCGGCTCGCTGCATTATGCTGGCGGTGGGGTCGGCAAAGGGAAGGATGTTCTCCCCCGGCATCAGCTTGTACCCCACGGGCCGGCCCAGGGCGTTCTTCACCGACGGGTTGGATACCACCCAGTAACGGCCCTTCATCGGATCCACCACCCGCTGGGCTGCCAATTCGGTCTTCAAGGGCGTGGCCTCGGCGTAGAAAGCGTTGGCGTGGGGATTGTCGGGGCCCGGCGGTTCGGCCACGGTGTTTATCTCGTGGACTATGTTGCCTTCGCCGTCCACGTCCAGGTCCAGGCGGAAGTTGAAAAAGTGCTGGTGGATGTGGGCGTTCAGGCCCGGAGCGACCAGCGTGCCGTACTTCGAAGTCTCGCCCTCCTCAATACCGGCAGTGTTGATGATGCCAGTGAGCTTGATCTCCATCTGGATAGTGCCGTCCTGGTAGAAGTACCAGAAGAAGCCGTACTCGTAGTTGCCCACGGTAGCCACGCTGGACACCACCAGCCTTCGGGAGCGGCGCACCTCCACGTGGCCCGTGCGCCAGTCGGTGTGCTTCCACAGGATGCCGTAGTCCTCCTCGTGCATGCAGACGGCGTTGGGAATGGTGAAAGCCTCGCCGCCGCCCGTATTCAGGTGGGCGTCGAAGTAATAGATCTCCCCCAGGCAGTCGCAGCCCAGCGTCAAAGAGTTGGTCAGGGAACCGATGCCGTACTCGCCGGCGTCGAAGGCGTTCTTGCGGAAGTGGTCCTTGCCCGGCTCGCCATAGGGGACCACCATGTCCGAAAGGGCGGCCCGATACATGACCGGCCGGACTCGGCCCTGGTCTTCGTAGCCGATGTCGTGCAGCACCAGCCCCTCCCTAGGCGTGAACCCCACACGCAGGTGCCACTTCTGCCAGGTTACGGCGTACCCATCCACGTTAAAGCTGGGCCCCTGGGGCTGGATGATTTCCAGGGGCTTCAGGTCCTGCCGGAAATCCTTGACGAACTCGGCCCCATAGTTGCCCGGGTTGGGAGGCAGGGGGACGATGCCGTAGTCGTCAATCCGCAGCACATCCATCTTGTTCAGGTCCACCACGACGCTGAGTCCCTCAATGGGACGGGCGTAGCCGTTGTCGTTGGGGCCGGTTCGCAGGAAACAGCGGGCTATGGCCAGGCGCCGTCCCTCCTCGTCGGGGAACCCGTAATACCCCGCCGACCATGAGTCCACCATAATCAGGTCGGGGTCGGTGATGCCCCTTTTCTCCAGGGCCGCCCGGAATTCGGGGTTGGACTGGACGGCGGCCTCGCACTCGACGAATTCTTCGAACATTATGCGGGGCTGCACCCCGGGGACGTGCTTCCAGGACGTAACCTTCCCTTCCTCCAGGGAGACGGTGGCCTCGTAGGTGGCCTCGTCCTGATTGTCCAGGATAACCAGGAAGACCTCCCGGGGAATCGGGTCGCCGGCAGAAAAGCCGCGGACCTGCGCCTTCTCCGGTTCCTTCAGGACGATGGTCTCAAACCTCACCCTGGACCCCAGTTGGCGCTGGGAACGGAGAATACTGGCTGCCTCGATAATTTCCGCGGAAGTAAGCGGGTCCAGCGGATGGGCTACGTTCGCCCCGGCTGCGGTGGTGTCCATTTCTGCGGGTATGGCCATGGTTGCCTCCTTAAGGCTGCGCCGGAGATACAGGCGCGCGGGACGTCCCGTTCAGGTTGAAATTAGCATCGGTGCTGACGGGGGTCAATGATGTGGGCCGACGCTTTCCGGTGGTTACTCGTGCATATCCTCTCCCCGGTGCAGGCGCAGGGCGATCTGGTAAGTCTGGCCCTCGGCGCGGGGAGTGGGGGAATGAGCCGCCAGGAACCGGGCCAGCCCGATCATCACGTGCCGTCCCGACTCGGTCCCCTGCCGCTCCTGGAACTGCCTGAAGGCCGCATCCACAATCTGGAAGGAGTGAAAGTCCGAGTCCTCCCGCAGCATCATGTTGCCCATGGTGGCCATCAGGCTGTCGGCTGAACCTGCACCGGCCAGGTATCCCGAAACGGCGTGGGCACACTCCTCCACCTGCTGCCGGCTATTCACCAGGTCCAGCAGACGGCCCAGCTGGTCTTTACGCGGCAGCGGGCTGGGCGATGGCTCGGGCAGCCGCTGGGCCGGCATGTTCAGGAACCGGTCCAGGTAGATGCTGATGGCCACGTCGAACACGCCCCGCAGCAACTCCGGGGTAGGTGTCCGTTTCAGGGCCTGGTGAAGGGCGTTGGCGGCGGTCAGAGTGTTATGCACCGTGTCCCAGTCCCGGAACTCGTTGGACGTATGGAAGCGTGCCATGCGCAGGAAGGCGGCGTGGGCGACGGCGGCGCCAAGCTGCTGCGGTGTTGCGCCTTCCAGTATCGCCTGTTTCAGGGACTCGGTGACCTCGTCGGGCGAGTCCTTAAGAATATCGTCGGCCAGCGCATCTTCCCCGTTCCAACTTCCCGACAGGGAGCGTCCCCGCTCCAGCAGGTCGGGCAGTTCGTCCCGCGCCTGCCACACCATGGACGCCAGGTCTATGGGGTCGCGCCACTGGCTGAGTTCCTGACTGCGGCGGGCCCGGGCCATGCCGCGCACCAGGCTGGGCAGCACCTGGCCCGCCATTTCCCAGCCCAGGTGGTCCAGCAGCTCAAGGGCTTTGTTGGCGTAGTCCACCACGTGGCCGCCGTCCAGGTAGATGTGGTCGGTGGCGGCGGCGAAAATCATGCCTGCAACGTCTTCTCGGGGCACACCGCACTCGATGGCGGTAACCAGGCACCGCTCCGCGCCCTCGTCGTCCCGAACGTTGATGAAGTTGCGAAACCAGCCGGCGAAAACCTCCGGGCGGGTCTCCGACGTGGGAAGCGGGTCCACGGTGAACCTGGGAGCCCGGCCTGCGCACTCCCTGGCGACATGCATCAGGCCCTGGTACAGGGCCCTGGGCCGGTCTTCCTCGTGGAGATGGGGCATCATGTTGGCGGTGCAGGTCAGCATGCTCATGGCAGCGCCCCAGCCGGCGGCGGAATAGGTGGCGCCGAACCGGGCGCCGATTTCCAGCGGGTCGCGGTAGTCGGCGCCGGCGGACTGTAGCCCCAGCGCCGCCTTGGCAATGACCAGCCGCAGGTTGTGCTCCATGCCGTCTTCCAGCCGGCGCCTCCAGTGGCCAGCTTCGTCCCGTGGCGGCGGAACCGGGTCAATCCAGACCTGCCCGTCCACCAGCTTTACCGGAAAGGTGCGCACGTCGTCGGCGAAGGGATTGAAGGTGCCGCCGCTGGAAAGTTCGAACCTGGCATGGTGCCAGTGGCAGGTGAGAATGCCGTCCTTCACGCTGCCCCGGTCCAGGGGAAAGCCCATGTGGGGACAGCGGTTGTCCACCGCGTAAACCTGGTCGCCGTGGCTGAAAACGGCGATGGCGTGGCCCCCGCCGGTAACCACAGTGCAGCCCCGTTCCCGGATATCTTCCAGCGTACCAGCGTTGATGTGCCTTTCGGCCGGTGTGCTCATGGCCCATCCTCCTTTGTCGGGTCGGATGTGAGTCAGGTTTGCGGGTCAGAAATGGCGGTCCACGGACGGGAGCGGGCCAGGTCGCGCACCTCTGCCGGGCTGGTCACAGGGGCCAGGCAGCGTTCGCCCATGCAGACGTACAGGGCCGGCTCGGCTCGGGATGGAAAGCCCTGTTGCCGGATATGGCGGGCGTTGCGCTGCCAGTCCAGGGGCAGGATAACCCGATGGGGGGCATAGACTCTGGCCGCCGCCCGGTGAAGCTGGCGGTAGGCAGGATGGGAAGAATCGCCCACCAGGGCCAGGCGTACCGGGCCGTTATCCTGCATGTCCCTGGCCTGTGCCCAGGCGGAACCGGCGGGCAGGAACAGGGCCTCCTCGTCCTCCTCCATTCGGCGGGACTGCTTCTCACCCAGGAAGCTCTTGCCGGGGATGATGGATTCAAAGATTAGCAGGGTCGCCGCGGCCTGCTGCCGGTATCCGTCGTCATCCGACAGGTGGGACAGGACCATCAGGGCCTCGGCCCAGTGGGCGTTGTCCAGCGCCGGCTGTTCGCGAGGGAGCAGGGCCGCCTCGAAGGAACGGGGCGCGACGGTGTCGAAGCAGCCACCGCCGGGCGCTCCGAAAAGCCGCTGGTTGGTGGCTGCGACTTCCACGGAGCGGGTGAGACAATAGGGATTGCCGGTGGACTGGTACAGGGCCAGCCAGGCCCGGAGAAAACTGACCTGGTCGGTTAGAACAGGGGTGGAACGGCCGGATTCTCCGGCAACCCGGCACAGGCCGTCTCCGGCGGTCCAGCTTTCCCGCCACAGCTTTTCCAGGATGGCAGTAGCCAACCGTCGATAGTACCCCCGCCCCAGGGCCTCGGTGGCGTGGACCAGGGCCAGGGCGGCCAGGGCGTTCCACCCGGCGTAGTAGGTGTGGTCCACGGGCGGAGCGGCCGCGGCGTCGCGGTCCTTCCAGGAACCCTGGTAGTAGGGTTCGTCGGCGTCCTGGCTGGCGAAGAACAAGCCGTCAGCGGGACTGAACAGGATGTTAAGCAGGTAGTCCAGGATGCCGGAAGCGGGGGTGCGGTAGTCGGGCCTGCGGGTTAGCAGGTAGGCGTCCAGGTAGACCATTGCCAGGTTGGAGTTGGTTACCAGCATCTTTTCGTAGTGGGGCACCTTCCAATCCCGGCTGACGGAATAGCGGAAGAGCCCCTGGTCCTTGTTGTCGTAAATGCCCTGCCACATTCCTTGCAGGGTACTCTCCACCATTGCCAGCAGGGTGCGGTCTCCCGTCAGGGAACTGCGGGCCATTAGCAGGCGCAGGGACTCCCACGGGGGCTGCTTGGGCTCAAGACCGAAGCCGCCGAACCGCTCGTCGTAGAGCTCGCCGAGGCGGGCCAGCACTCGTTCCACCGGGGTTTCGCCGGTGGCGGTGGCGGCCGCGTCGCTGGACTCGGCCCTTGCTGGCGTAGCGGAGACGTCCTCGCCCCGGCAGATTTGTTCCAGCAGGGCGACCATTTCGTCCGGAGGGGTGTAGGGACGGCCGGCAAGGAACTCCCCCGCGCCGGTCAGGAAGGCCACCGACGGGTAGCCCCCCTGGTTATAGCGCAGGGAGATATCGGGACGCTGGTCCACATCCACCCGTACCGGAATGAAGCGGGAGTTGACCAACTCGATTACGCGCGGGTCAGCGTAGGCCCGCTGGTCCATAACGTGGCACCAGTGGCACCAGGTGGCTCCCAGGGTAAGAAGAACTGGTTTGCCCTCGGTTCTGGCGGCCACGAAGGCCTCCTCGTTCCATTCCCGCCAGGCGATGGCGGAGGCCATATCGTTTTCCTGCATAACGACGACTCTTGGTTTCGGACTGCGTTGCGTTGGCTCCCGGATAATTCTACTCCTGATTCAAGCGCGGTGCCCGGAATGGGAAGACTGATGTTCATGCGGCCACTTCGCAATCTCCAGGGCCGGCGCCGGATATAATGATTCAGAAAGTCAATTACTCCGATTCAGGCGGTCGCACCGTGTCCAGCAGCTTTCTTATAATGGCGGTCTGCACTCTCTTGTTTGCCTTGCGTGTGCTGGGGCAGGTTGTGGTGGTAACCCGGGCTCCGCGCTGGCTGCCGGCCAACGAACACTGGTACTCCGGCCTGATGCCCTACCGTTACCTGCTGCCGTCGCAACTGGTGCTGCTGGCGGTGATGGTGGTCATTTGCGCCGACGTTTACCGGGGCGGGGGACTGTTTGCGGCGGATTGGTGGAGCCGGGCGGCGCTGCCCCTGATGGTACTTTCCTGGATTTACTTCGGTTCCATGGTAGTGCGGTACGTGCTGACGATGGTCCTGCGCCCGGAGTTGCGGTGGTTCCGGCGTACCATTCCCATTTGGTTTCACATGGTGCTGGCCCTGGCCCTATGGGCCTTCGCCGACTTTCACCTGGCGTAGGCTATTGGTGATCTGCCGCGCGATGCGCCTGGCGTCAATGCGGATGTTGTACAGACCGCCCCGGCCGTCGTAGTTGTGGCCCACGAAGAACAGGTCCGGGTGGGCTGCGCTATGGACCCGGCCATTTCGCTGGGCAAAACCGCACCCGTCCCTGACGCCATACTCCCCCATCCATTCGATGGCTGACCGATAGCCGGTGGCCGCCACCACTACGTCGCCCTGCCATGCGCTCCCGTCGTTGAAGCGTACGGTGTCCTCGGTGAATTCGGCGATTCCGGGGCGCAATTTGATCCGTCCGGCGGTGATGTGGTTGACGATGGTATGGCCCACAACCGGCACATCCTGGCAAGGGCCAGCGTCCCCCTTCCGGGGCAGGGTGGCCTGTCGGCGACGCAGGAGACCACCCAGCCGGGCGGTGGAATGTACGACTTGGCGCTGTACACCGCCGGGCAGCCACGACATACCCCAGCCGAAGTACTGGGAAGGTATGCCGGCAATGGTCCGGGGTATGACGGTGGCCCCTGACCGCACCGAGACGGTCACCTCCCGCCCGGAAGCGGCCAGTTCAGACGCAATCTCTGCAGCCGAGTTGCCGATGCCGATTACCAGGATGGACTGCCCCGGGCACGTCTCAGGCCGCCGGTACTCCGTGCTGTGGAACAGTTGGCCGCCGTAGGCTTCCATGCCGGTGAAGGCCGGCAGGACGGGGGACGACATTATCCCCGTGGCGACGACGACAACTCGTGCCTGATAGTTGACTTCACCGGTTTCGACAATCCAGCCGTCTTTCTCCCGCCGCAGACCAGTGACCCTGGCCCCGGCGCGGATGGGCAGTTGAAACCTGGCGGCGTAATCGTGAAGGTAGGCGATAAACTCGGAGCGAGTTGGAAACAGCGAAGTGCTAGATGGGAAGGACATCCCGGGCAAGGAACTAAGGTGTTTGCCGGTGTGGAGCCGCAGGCTGTCGTAGACCTGGCCCCACATCCATGCGGCGTGGTCACCCTTTTCCAGAACCACGTGGGGAATGCCGTGGGCGGCCAACTGCTGGGAAACGGCCAGCCCGCCAGGCCCCCCGCCGACAATGACCACGTCAAAGGATTCCATGGGGATGTTGGGCAATTCGTTTTCTGACACTTCTTGACCTCACGCCACCCCGTGAATGCCGAATTGCCTGGGGCCACCGCCGGACCGGGCGGTGGCCCCAATGGTCAACTGAAACGCGGGAACCCGGGTCAGCCTCTACCCGTGGTGATGGTGGCCCTGTTCCCGGTGCTGGCGGAGCAGGTCCTTGCCGTAGTCGTTGCCGTTGGGCGTGCGCATTACGGTGTGGATGTGGTTCCTGGACGCCTCGTCGTTGTCCAAGAAGATACCGCCCTGGTGGTCGAACTCGATGAGCACCACGGGGCTGTGGACCCGGTAGTAGAAGACATCGTCCTCGCCGGTGCCGCCCATCCAGGCAAAGTGGGTCTCGTTCAGGTGCTGCCGGATTTCGTCCATTTTCAGCTGCGCGTGGTCAGAGCGCATCCGGTTCACGTAGGTCCCGATCAGCTCGAACATCAGCGCCTGCTGGTGGCTGGACAGGCTGTCGAACTTGACGCCCTCGTAGGACATTTCAAAGTTGTCCCGGAAGGCGCCGGTGAAGACGCCCGGGGGCACGTCCTCGCCGATGATGGTCTTGCTGCGCTGCTCGGCAGACAGGGTTCGGGCCAGGGCCAGGCCCGTGCTTTCCTCGGCCCGGAAGGCGCGGATGCCGGCGTGCTTGCCGATGTCCACCGCCACCGGTTCGGAGCCCATGAACATGGGGGTCATCACCACCTGGTCGCCCAGCACGAAGCAGTTGACGTTCAGGTGGTGGCCGTCCATCTGCCAGCCCCAGGGCTGGTCCAGGGAAGGTTCGCCCATTATGCTGAGCCAGTAGAGCCACTCCCCCAGTTCCTCGTCGCTGCCGGTGATTTCGCGGATGGACTCATTCAGCTTCATGATGTTGCGGGCAAGCTGGAAGCCTTCGGGACTGAAGCCCTCCCGCAGCACGCCGAAGGCCAGGTCCCGCTGTTCCTGGGACATGGGCTCCAGCATGGCCCCGTGGCGCATCAGGAAAACGTGGATATTGCTCCAGCGGCGCCAGGCTTCGCTTTCCAGGTCGAACTGGGCGGCCTCCCGCTGCCCGGCGTCCAGGGAAGCTAGCCAGGCATCGGCGGCCTGTTTCATACTGGCGGTGGACAGGCCCGTCTGCCGCAGGGAGAACAGGCGCGGCACCACCTGGCCGTTGGTGGTAAGCCCCTTGAAGGGCTCGGCGATCTGGGCTTCGGCGTTGCTGAGATTGGTCCGCATCTGCTCGGACATGTCCGGATCCAGCCGGCGACCGGATACGACGGGGCGGTTCCGGATTCGGAAGTCCTTGAGTTGGAGTGTCATAAGTAGCTCGCTCCTCCTTAAAGTTGTCGTATTGTACTACGGGGCGTACCGAGGTGTGCGAAGTCAGGCCGTTTCGATGCTGGCGGCGCCTTCCAGTTCCAGTTCCTGGATGGAGACTTCCCGCATCACGTACTTCTGGATTTTGCCGGTTACGGTCATGGGGAACTCGGACACGAACTTGACGTATCGCGGCACCTTGTAGTGGGCGATGCGGCCGCGGCAGAAGTCGCGAATTTCCTCCTCCGTGGCCTCCTGGCCGGCCCGCAGCAGCACCCAGGCCATGATCTCCTCCCCGAACCGCTGGTCGGGGACGCCGATCACCTGCACGTCGGCCACCTTGGGGTTGGTGTAAAGGAACTCCTCGATTTCCCGGGGATAGACGTTCTCCCCGCCACGAATGATCATGTCCTTGGAGCGGCCGGTAATCTTGTAATAGCCGTCGGCGTCCACGGTGGCCAGGTCGCCCGTGTGAAGCCAGCCTTCCGTGTCGATGGCGGCCTCGGTGGCCTCGGGCATCTTGTAGTAGCCCCTCATATTCATAAAGCTGCGGGAACACAACTCGCCCTGGTCGCCCACGGGTACTTCTGAACCCGAATCGGGGTCGACGATCCTTACTTCGACGTAGGGAATGGCGGTGCCCACGGTGGAGACCCGCCGCTCGATATTGTCGTCGGCCCGGGTCAGGGTGATTATGGGGGCCGCCTCGGTCAGGCCGTAGCCCACCGTCATTTCGCGGCAGCCCATGCGGTCGATGACCTGGCGCATAACCTCGATGGGGCAGGGGGAGCCGGCCATAATGCCGGTGCGAAGTGAGTCCAGCCTGGACCCGTTGAATTCGGGATGCTCCAGCTCGGCAATGAACATGGTGGGTACGCCATGGATGGCGGTGCAGCCCTCCTTTTCCACGGCTACCAGGGCCTTGCCGGGGTCGAAGTACTCGGAAGGCACAATCATGGCCGCTCCGGCCGCGGCGCAGGCCAGGGTGCCCAGCACCGAACCGAAGCAGTGGTAGAAGGGCACGGGGATGCAGAGACGGTCTTCTTCGGTGAACCGCAAACCCTCGGCGGTGTAGGTAGCGTTGGCCACCAGGTTGTGGTGGGTAAGCATCACGCCCTTGGGGTTGCCGGTGGTGCCGGAAGTGTACATGATGCAGATAACGTCGTCCGGGTGGCAGTCGGCCTTGCGGCGGGCCAGGGACTCAACGCTAACTTCCGCGCCCAGGTTCTTCACGTCGTTCCACGAAAACATGCCGGGGGGAGTCGCGCCATCCGTCCCGTCGTAGGGCGGGATGTAAATGACGTGGCGCAGTGCGGGTAGCTTTTCGGATTGAAGCTGACCGGGGCTTGAGTTTGTCAGTTCGGGGGCTACCTCCTGCAGCATACCCACGTAGTCGGAAGTGCGGAAGTTGCCGATAAGCATTACTGCCACAGCGTCGGACTGGTTCAGCAGGTACTCAAGCTCGTGGGTGCGGTAGGCCGGGTTGACGGTCACCAGCACGGCGCCGATGCGGGCGGTGGCGAACTGGGCCACAACCCATTCGGGGTAGTTGGTGGCCCACAGGGCAACGTGATCGCCCTTTTCGATGCCCAGGGACACCAGGCCACGGGCAACCTGGTCGCACTCTTCCTGGAACTCTCGCCAGGTGTAACGCAGATCCCAGTCCACGTGGATCAGGGCATCCCGGTCGCCGAACCGGTCGGCCTGTCGGTCCAGCAAGTCTCCGATGGTCATTTTCAGGTCGGCGGGGCTGGTCATAGTCGCCCTCCGTATCTGGATTACAGTCCAATATAGCCCAACCGTTCGAAAGGGGTCAATTGGGCGATGGATTTCGTCCCGGGTGAGTGCATTTTGATTGGAAGTTCCTGTCCGCTCGCTTCTATGCCAGCCCTTTCTTACCGCAGAGACGCAGAGGGCGCGGAGTCTCGCAGCAATACTCTGCGCTCCTCTGTGTACTCTGCGTCTCTGCGGTTAAGAGTTCCCTCGAAGTGCGATTGCTGTGCTTCCCTTGACCACCGGTTAACCTTGGGTTAGATTCGACACCAACACGCGAAGCAATAGGGGCTACGCAATTCATAAATGGAGGAAAGCAGATATGCCGTTTTACGAAAGAGGCGATACCAGGATCTATTATGAAGAGGTTGGCTCCGGATTCCCGCTAATGGTTATTCCTGGTGGCGGCCTGAATTCCACCATCCAGGGGCTCGAGTCCCACCCCTTCAATCCCCTGGAGACCTACAAGGACGACTTCCGCGTCATCGCCGCCGATCTGCGCAACGCCCCGCCGGGCCAGTCCACCGGGCCCCTGGAAATTGACCGGCCCTGGGACGCCTACTCCGATGACCAGCTTGGACTGATGGACCACCTGGGCATCGACAAGTTCCTGGTGCTGGGGTTCTGCATCGCCGGGCCCATGATTCACAACCTGCTGAGCCGGGCGTCGGACCGTATCGTCGCCGCGGCCATGATGCAGCCCAGCGGGTTCCGGCCGGAGATACCCGACCTGTTCTACCAGAACAACATCACTGGCTGGGGGCCGCCCCTGTGCGAGAAGCGCCCGGAGGTCACCATGGAGCTGGTGCACGACTTCCTGACCAGCATGTACACCAACCGGGCCGACTTCGTTTTCACCGTTACCCGCGATTTCGTGCGGAACCTGCAGACTCCGCTGCTTATCGCGCCCGACGATGTGCCGGCCCACCCCTACGCGGTGGCCATGGAGGTGGCGAACCTCGCCCCCAACTCCGAGGTAACCATCTACCCCTGGAAGGACACCCAGGAACACATAGAACAGGCCGTGGCCCACGCCCGCCGCTTCCTTAAGACCCACGAACCGGTGGCTGCCAGGGCGTAGAGTCCCCGGCATTGGGTAGGGTCCCCGACGTTGAATTGTTGGTCTTGCCGTAATAAATGCCGTCCTGCTGGCGACTGCCAGCAGGACGGCATTTGGCAATCACCATGATTGGTTCAGGGATTCCCCTGGCTTTCCCTGATGCGGCGTATTTCCTCCTCCAGTAGCTTGGCTCTTTCCTCTGCCTGTTCGGCCCTTGCCCTTTCTCGGTCTCGTTCTTCCAGGGCCCGGTCGCGCTCTGCTATGGTCTGGCGGTGTCGCGGCACCCGGGCGTTGGTGGCCGGGTCTATCCACAGTAGTTCTCCGTGGTCCCACCGAATCCTGAGGTTCAGGACTTGACTGTACCCTTCAAGTACGCCGGGCTCTATTTCCTCAATATCAATAGGAACGTAGGAATCCCCCTCCAGCCGGTCGCCAGCCAACCGCTGGCCGTGGTGCTGCCCCGTTTCGTCGAACCGCCAGTACTCCGGAATGCCCATGGACGCGTAATAGTCCCGCTTCTCCCCGGTGTCGGTTTCCGCCGTAGTCACGGAGGCTACCTCCATCACAAAATCCGGGGGTTTGCCCTGCTCCGTGCTGATGTAGCCGTTGCTCTGGCGGTAGTCTTCCGGGCTGACGTTGAAGGCGATTAGCAGGTCAGGCCGGCGGGCCCGGGACTTGTCCTGCTCCTGGGTGGCTACTATATACCGGTCGGCGGTAATCAACGTGGTTTCGAGGTCGCCAAAATGCAGGGCCAGGTTTTCGGGATCGCCTGAGCGGTAGATATGGTCGAAGGCAGTCACTTCGTCGGGCTCCCTGGGAGGAGGGTCAGGCAGTCGAAACCTCTCCCCTATACGAGCTTCCGGTTTGGTAGTCATTTCTCACCTGCCGATGCTTTGCCCTTAAGGTGATGGTGTGGTTGGCTGACGCGCTTTCGGAAATTCTAACACGGAATGCGGCGCTGACGGGAACTGTGCGGCCATCCTGCACTCACGCCACCGGCAACTCCCGCCCGGTGTCAGACGCCTCCTGGATTGTGTCTATGAAGCGGTGCAGGTCCACCGCCGTGTCAAAGGTGGGCAGGCGGTTCTGGCCGGTGCGGACCGCCTCGGCGAACAGGGAGTACATCTGCCCCACGTTATATGGATCACCCTGCGGAAAGTCCCTGGGCACAAATGCGAACCGGTCCGGTATCTCCAGGTCCTCCAGTTGGTGGCTGCGCTGGGCCCCCTGCACCCTGAGCATTTCGCCCCGCTGGGATGAGACGCTGCCGGTGGCGACCAGGGTGCCCTCCCTGCCATAAATCTCCATGCGGTAGCCGCTGCCGGCCCAGGGCGCCGCCCCCACGTGGACCGATGCCCCTGCGCCGCTCACCAGCTGGCCGCTGACCCGCACGTTGTCCGGCGACGTAACCTCCACGTACTGCTCGGTGTCCGTCTCGTACCATTCCTTTGCCTGGGTGCTGACCATGCAGGACACCCGGGCGAAGTCGCCGGCCACGAAGCGCAGGGCGTCGATGACGTGGCCGTTGGCGATGGTCAGGGTGTTGGCGCCCAGGCTGGCGTCCCGTTGCCAGGTGCGGCCCGTGGGCCGGGCCAGCGCGCCGTCGCGCATGGTGGTCAGGCTGCAGGAAAGCACCTCGCCCACGTAGTCTGCTTCAATCAGTTCCTTGATGTACATCAGGGCCGGACTGACCCGGGACTGGAGGCCCACGGCGGTCTGCACGCCCTTCTCCCGGGCCAGGTTCGCTAGTTCCACGGCCTCGGCAGTATTACGGCCCAGGGGCCACTCGGTATAGACGTGCTTGCCAGCCTCAATGGCCGCTTTGGTCGGCTCGTAGTGAGAGGGTACCCGCACCACCACGGCGATAGCGTCAATGTCCGGAGACGCTGCCATTTCCCGGAAATCGTGGAAGGCCAGCCTGGCGCCAAAGGCTTGTCTTGCCTCCTCGGCGCTCTCGGGGCGGGTGGTGCAGACGGCGGTGAATTCCACGTCCGGGCTGGCCAGCAGCGCCGGAAAGTGGGACTGGGTGGCCCAGGTGGAGTTGACGTTGGCCCCCACGAACCCCAGGCGAAGTTTCTCTGTCATGGTAAATGCTCCTTGGACAATGTTTCTGTGGTAGTTGGTCGCTGCATTCTACTATATGTGGAAGTTTGGGATGTGTTTAAGGAATGCTTGACCACGACATTGCTAAGGTCCTTCAGCATACCTAGTTCGCAAAGATTTCCAACCTTGAGCGGATTTCGAAGAACTTGGCGGCCACCGGGGCCCCGATTGACGCCCCTTCCACTGCCCGGCGATAATGCCCCAAATGCACTGGAGGGGCAGGCTATGGCGAATGGTACCGACGTAGTTGTGGTTGGCGCCGGCGTGGTGGGTTGCTCGGTGGCCTATTACCTTGCCAGGGAGGGCGCTGCCGTTACCCTGCTGGAGCGGGAAGCCATGGGCAGCGGGGCCTCCGCCCACGCTACCGGTTCCCTGAGCCTGCTTGGCGCTGAATTTACTCCCGGGGCGTCTTTCCAGATGGCCCGCGCCGCCTACTCTGAATTCAGTGAAATAGTTCCCGAGCTGGAATCCGCCACTGGTATGGACTTGCTTTACCAACGGCGACCCTCCCTGCGCCTGGCCCTCGATGACGACGAAGCTGAGCTTATCAAGGGAATGATGGAGTGGCAGCAGGACCACGTCAGCATGCGCTGGATTGACGCTCAGGAAGTTCACACTATCGAGCCCCGCCTCTCACCTTCCGTAGTGGGAGCTGCGTACGAGGATGAGTCCGCCCAGCTTGACAGTTACCGCCTGAACCTCGCCTTGGGTCGGGCGGCTGAATTAAAGGGCGTCAACATTCTTCAACGGGAGGTAACCGGCGTGATTGCCGACGGCAACGCAATTGCGGGTGTAAGAACGATGGCCGGGGACATACCCTGCGGCGCTGTGGTTGTAGCGGCAGGCACCTGGAGCAGGGCTTTTACGCCCTGGCTGGACTTTCCGGTTCCCGTGAGGCCAATGAAAGGGGAACGGCTCTTGCTCAACTACTCTGGCGAACCCCTGCCGGTGTTGATCAGTTCTCCCAGGCGCGGGCATATGATCAGCCGCCTGGACGGCCTCACCAGTGTGGGCAGCACAGGCGGACGGGACTATGACCGGAGGGAGCTGTTCTGGGGGGAGGAATTTGACCGCCAGCCCACCGAGACCGCCCGGCTTGAGCTGCTGCAACGCGCCGTGGATGTGCTGCCGGACCTGGAGCACGCTGAACTGGTGCAGCAGCTTGCCGGGTCCCGACCCCTGAGCCCCGATGGTAAACCCCTCATCGGCCCGGTTCCCGGTTGGGAAGGTTTTTTCCTGGCTACCGGCCACGCCACCAAGGGCATTCACCTGGGTCCCATTACCGGGCGCATTATTGCCGATTACATCTGTCGCGGCGGCACCGAGGTAGTGCCAGATATGAATGAGTTCCTGCCCGACCGCTTTGCCGGTTTCACCGACGCCGACTTTCTGCCCGCCGCCCGAGCGGTGGAGGAATAAGCCTGCTCGCAAGGCCCGCGGGCCCGTCGCCCGATTGGGAGACAAGCGGCCCTGTTGAAAGCTTCATCAAACGGCCGCCAGGCGCCCGGTATTCTTCACTTACTTCCCCACCGAGGACGTTATTTCTTTTGGACAGGTGAGACTCGTCGCCAGTCTCCTGTGGAATCGGTGTCTTAATCTCCCCTTCACCAATACCAACGCCGGAAGCCATCGATGTGCTTCCGGCGTCGGTGCCGATAACGCGGCAACCCCTCCTCAGTAAACACCCGGAAGAATCCGGTACTTAACCCGCTGCTGGTACTCCGTCCACTTCTCAGCGCCGTATTTCTCAGCGCAATTGGTTTCGTCCACCCGTTGCCGCCAGGTGAAGAGCGAGACTATAAAGACGAAGTAGGTCCAGGCCCAGGGGTTGGCGAAGTAGCCGAACACCAGACCAATGGAGAAGGACAGGAACCCCTCGCCCAGGTAGTTGAAATGGCGGGCAAAACCCCACAGGCCGCTGCACAGGATCTTCCGCTCTCCGGCCTCAATGTACTTGGGCTCGATAATTCCCAGGAACTTGCGCTCCGGCCACCGCTTGAAGGTGTACTTCTGCATGTTGGCGCCCCGGGAAATCCCCCAGCCCAGGAGGAAAAGCGCGACGGTTACAATCAGCCAGACGTAGGTCCAGACCGGCGAGAAGCCCGGGTTTGGAAGCGCGGCCAACGCCCACAAGGGCAGGATGTAAAGCCACCCGTAGATCACCAGGCCGCCCCAGATGAGCTTGAAACCCAGGTGCTCGTGAATCAAGTCATAGGTATATAACTGGACCCGCTCGAATATAAAGTAGTCCAGTACGTAGAAGGTCAGGAAACCGGCATACAGAAAAACGCCGGGGTTGAAGTCTGACCCGAATTGATCGTAGTGCCACGCCGCGCCGGACAGGGCGTTCAGGGACAGCATGGTCCCGCCGACGACGTACAGGTACATCTTGAGGTCGAATCGCTCGTTGAAGAAGGGCAGTTCCAGGGAGCGGCCTTCCCAGAAGGCGACGAAGGAATTCTCTATGTGGCCCTTTGGCCGGCTGAACACCGCCCATAGGGAAAATACAATGCAGAAGACGGTGCCGCCGGCCACCGCGTAGATGGTGGACCGGTAGAACCAGTCCCGGGGCAGGCCGCCAACTTCGAAGGCCCACACGGCAACGGCAATGGCAAAGACAAGAACGCCGTTGAGCTTGTAGTTGCGTGGTTCTCCCGTTTCCGGGTTTATGACGTATCCGGTAACTCGCCGTCCCGGAAGAATGAGCTGCACCACGAAAAATGCGGCGAAAATGGCCAGCGGCGTCAAAAACCCTGCAATGGCTTCTGTTGTGGAAAGTTGAAAAAGGTGGCTGATACCGAGCCATTCAGTCATGGTCGCACCCTCCCATTGCAAGATTGCACATCCATTTTGGGGTTTGGTGCTGAAGAAGGTCAACAACCCAAAGAACGGGAAACAGGAAGATCACATAATCCTCATTGGCCCGTCTTGGACAGGCGTTGCGTGCCCGTTGCCAAATCAGTAATTCCTTCAGGGTTATTGCCGCCCGTCGTACAGCCGCCCGCCGTACAATCGATTGAGGTTGGCGAACCCTTCAGGGTCCAGTTGGCGTCCCCGCAAGGCGGGGTGGTCGGGCCCGTAGCGGTGGGCCCGGAACACGCCATTGGCCACCCCGTGCTGGGAAGGGACAAAGAAGGGGTTGACGAACTCCCAAACTATCTCGCCGGTGGTGTTTACCTCGAACATGCGTCCGGCCATCCCCTCAGTGATCAGCGTGTTCCCGTTGGGCAGTCGCTGCGCCCCGCCCGTGAAGTGGGTGAAGAAGGAAGCCATGGGCCGCCCTTGGTACTCCCAGACAATTTCACTGCTGGACGGGTCCACTTCCAGCACCCGGGAATAACTGAGACCTCGACGGTGAGCGCCGTTATCCAGCAGCAGTACGTTGCCGTTAGCCAGGTAGGTGGGATGGTGCTGGTGGGAAATTATGCCCGGCCCCCATTTCCACGTAATCTCTCCCGACGCCCGGTCCACCAGGGCCACGGTGTCCAGGATTCGGAAGCTGATCAGAAAGGTGCTGCCGTCGGGCGACGACGTAAGGTCGTTGGCCCCGCCCCAGGCGGCGCGACTTTCCAGGGGGCAGATCACGTCCGTCTCCGGGCCCAGGTGGTCGCCGGAGTGCCAGGCGTTCACCTCAGTGCCGTCCGGGGTCACCTCCACCACCTGGTCGCCGAACATCTGCTCCGAGTCGTTGGCCGTGGCGAAGCCACCCCGTACCAGGCGGGTCAGTTCCGGGGAGATTCGGTCCCGCTGCAGAAGGAGTAAGTTGTTGCCATTGGGCAGCCGGTTGTGGCGGCGCAGGGCGGGGTCGTAGTGTTCCCAGACCAGGTTGCCGTCCCAATCCAGTTCGCGGATATGGTCTGCTCCCGGCGGGTTGGCCCCCTGGTCGCGGAATAGCAGGTTGCCGTTGTCCAGGAGATAGCCGTAGGCGATGCCGCCGGGATAATGCCAGCGGTGGACAAAGTTGCCTTCCATGTCTACAAGGTAGGCATCATCGCCAACGTTGGGTGAAAAAAGAGTGTATCCCCGGTACGCGCTGGCGGGGTTGCATCGGGTCAAACCGGTGGGGCGATAGGATGTAGTCATGCCGGTGGCCTACTGGTTGACTGAATTGGGGCCGCTCGCGTCTCTCTGGCGTAGTTGTATATCCGTGGAGGGTTGTCTTGCCGGACTTGACGACTATACCGCAGAGAATAATGGATGTGTGGCCGGTGGTAAACTTGTACCGAATCTTTATCGCAATCCCCCAGGGACAGGAGAGGACTTGAATGCGCCTGGCGGTTCCGGACCTGGTATCCAACTCCTACTTTCCGGCTCTGGCCGCAGTGGAACTGGGGTTCTTCCGTGAACAGGGGATGGAAGTGGACCTGGAACTTGTCTCCCCGGCGGGCAGGGCCATGCAGGCGCTTCGGGATGGCGCGGTGGACTTTGTGGCCGGCCCTGCCCATGCCACTCTGCTGGCCTTCCCTGAATGGCGGGGCGCCCGTCTGCTCGCCGCCCTGTCCCAGCATACCTACTGGCTGCTGGTGCTGCGTTCCAGCCTGGGCGTGCAGCCCGGCGACGCGGCGGCGGTGAAGGGATTGCGCATCGGCGCGGCTCCGGGCCCCGATGCCGCCCTGCGTCGCCTGCTTGCCGATTCGGGAATTGATCCGGTGCGCGACGGAGTTGATCTGGCCCCGGTGCCGGGCAGTTCCGACCCTGGCGTGTCCTTCGGCGTCCACGCCGCCCGGGCCCTGGACGAAGGGGTGATAGATGGATTCTGGGCCAACGCCATGGGCGCCGAGGTGGCGGTGCGCAGCGGAATCGGCAGCATTGTGTTGGACCCGCGGCAGGGCCTTGCCCCACCGGAAGCCAGGGACTACACCTTCCCGGCACTTGTTGCCGCGGAGCGGTTGGTTGAAGAGTCTCCGGAGGCGGCCGAGGGAGCCGTACGGGCATTGGTGGGCACCCTGGCGGCTCTGCGTGCCGACCCTTCCCAAGCCGAAGAAGTTGGACGGCGACTGTTTCCCTCCGATGAGGCGGCTTTGGTTGAAGATTTAATCCGGAGAGACGCTCCCTTTTATTCAGCGACGATTTCTCCCGAATCTGTGGCCGGCCTGAACTCCTTTGCCCGGAGTACGGGCCTGCTGTCGGGCGACGTGGCCTACGAGCAGGTGGTGGCCCATCAGTTCGCCCACCTGTGGTCTGAAGGGTAGGTGAAGAGAATGAAGGTGGATATCAGGGTTCCGGTTGGTCTGCCGGTTGCGGAAACTGCCGACTTCATTGCCAAGTGCGAAGCCGCCGGGTTCTCCGGCGTTGGCGTCCACGACCACCAGCACAGCGGTCGGGACGTATTT
This sequence comes from Dehalococcoidia bacterium, assembly GCA_964291565.2. Taxonomy (GTDB): domain Bacteria; phylum Chloroflexota; class Dehalococcoidia; order Lucifugimonadales; family UBA3495; genus Bin22. The sequence goes on along the minus strand of OZ219949.1, from coordinate 946,133 downwards.
CTCACCCTTGCCCTGGCGGCAGAGCGGACTTCCCGGCTCACCCTGTATCCCGCCACCAGCAACCCGGTAACCCGCCACCCCATGGTGCTGGCCTCCCTGGCCCATTCCCTGGATGAGATTGCGCCGGGGCGGGCGCGTCTTACTATTGCGCCCGGCTACCTGGCGGTGGGCAATATTGGCCGACCGCGGGCCACGGTGTCAGCCATGCGGCAGGCCGTGCTGGTCATCCGCCGCCTGCTGCGAGGGGAACGGGTGCAGTTTAACGGCGTGGAGACTCGCCTGCGCAACGTGAGCGACCCGCCCACGCCCGTCTTCATGACCGCCGCCGGTCCGCGCATGGTGGAGTTGGCCGGGGAAATTGCCGACGGCGCCCTGCTGCTGGTGGGCCTGCATCCCCGGGCGGTGGCGGCGGCCAGGCGCCGGCTGGAGACGGGCGCGGCCCGGGCGGGACGCAGCCTGGACGATTTCCAGACTATCTTTATCACTCCGACAACCATATCTGAAGATGGCCCCGCCGCCCGGCGCTTTCCCCAGCAGTGGTTCCGGCCGGACCAGCCCTATCTCAAGTATCCCAGCGGCTCCAACCTCTTCTGGCTGCGGGAGGCCGGCATCGACCTGGCAGACGACTTCGTTCCCGAGAACATCGGCTACGCCCAGGCGGAAGAAATTTGCGACGCCTTTGGCCTGTTTGGTACGCCCGAAGAATGTCTGGCACGGCTGAAGCGGGCGGAGGCCGAGTCGGGCATCGACCACGTCTTCATCTTCCCTACCCATACCCAGGAGGGTGGCTACGATATGCCCCGCGCCGAAGTGGCTACCTTCCGGGACGCTATCTTCCCGGGACTTGGCACTCTATAGCAGGTCGCCGCCGGGAAACCCGGTTGGTCCTTGACTGTTCGTTAAGAGAATGTCAGGTATATGACATAAGACATGCCTTAGGCAAATGCACTCTCCTGTTGGCAGGGGGGATGGTTGCGCCTATACTGAACTCCCCGATCTAGAATCAAAAACCGCGAAACGGGTCACCGAACCCTTACTATTCTCCAGGGAGGTGCAGAATGCAGAACCAACCCGGCCGGTTGAGCGGCAAGGTGGCCATAGTAACCGGCGCCGGGGCCACGGGCTCCGGGGACTTTGTGGGCATCGGCCAGGCAATATCCATCCTGTTCGCCCGCCAGGGGGCCAGCGTGCTGCTGGTGGACCGCGACCAGGCCAACGCTGACATAACGCTGGCAACCATTCGCGAAGAGGGCGGCCAGGCATCGGTGTTTCTGGGGGACGTTACCAGCAACGACGACTGCCGCGACATGGCCCAGGCCGCCACGGATCGCTACGGCCACCTGGACATCCTGATCAACAACGTGGGCATCAGCGGGCCTGGGTCGGTAACCGACGTGGACGAAGACCTGTGGGATACGGTGCTGGACGTTAATCTGAAGAGCGTGATGCTTACCAGCAAGCACGCCATTCCCCGGATGATCGAGGCCGGCGGCGGTTCCATCGTCAACCTGTCCTCCATCGTCGGCCTGCGGGCCGGCAGCGGGCGCCCCAGCCATCCCTACGCCGCATCCAAGGGCGGCATCATCGGCCTGAGCAATTCCATGGCCGTCCACTACGGCCGGGACAGCGTGCGGGTCAACTGCATCGCCCCGGGGCACGTGCGCAGTCCCATGGTTGCCCGCCACTCCTCCGAGGAAATGCTGACCCTGCGCCGCCGGGCCGGGCCCCTGGGCATCGAAGGCACCGCCTGGGATGTGGCCAACGCCGCCCTGTTCCTGGCGTCGGACGAGGCCCGTTGGGTTTCGGGCGTAACCCTGCCGGTGGACGCCGGCCTGCTCGCCGCCACACCCCTGGCCATGTTCCCCCACCTCACCGGCGAGGAATAAACGGGACCCGTTCAACCCCGACACAACAGAATGCAGGTGTCCTGTTCAGTGGCCCACAACACGTAGGGGCGGGTTTCAAACCCGCCCCCGTTACATTTCAAGGGCTCTCTTCCGGCATGCCCCGGCGCCGAATGTAAGGACCCGCCGCCCGGCCAGTCTTCTTCTGCGCCAACTCCCGCCGCTCTAAAAGTCCGACAGTCCGTTCCCCCGGGCCAATTCCACCGCCAGTCGGATGGACTCCAGCATGCTGACGTGCTGGGCAATGCCCTGGCCGGCGATATCGAAGGCGGTGCCGTGGTCCACCGAGGTGCGGACGAAGGGCAGGCCCAGGTTGGCGGTAACGCTCTCCTCGAACCCGTAAACCTTGACGGGAATGTGTCCCTGGTCGTGGAACATTGCCAGGACTGCGTCGTAGCGGCCAGATATGGCCTGGTGGAAGACGCTGTCCGCCGGGATGGGGCCCACCGCGTCAATTCCTCGTTCCCGCGCTGCCGCTACGGCCGGTGCAATCTCGTCCGCTTCCTCGTTTCCCAGCAATCCGCCGTCGCTGTTGTGGGGGTTCAGGCCCGCCGCCGCTATGCGGGGGTTGGGAAAGCCCCACTTGACGAAAGAGTCGTGGGTCAATTGGAGAAAGTCGAGAATTCGGTCCTTCTTCACGTAGTCGCAGGCCACCCGCAGGGAGCGGTGCGTGGTCAAGTGGACGACGCGCAGGTTCTTGGCCATCAGCATGGTGGGGACGATTCTCGCCCCGGACAGTTCCTGCAGAAGCTCGGTGTGGCCGATGGACTCGTAGCCTGCCATGGCGGCGGCTTCCTTGTTCAGGGGCGCGGTGGCAATGCCGTCCACGATACCGGCCAGGGCCAGTTCCCCCGCCTTCGACACCCACTCCATGGCCGCCTTGCCGCAGGGAACGCTGAGCTGCCCGACGGTGATATCCTCGGGGTTCAGGTTATGGATGTCCACCACGTCCACGGTAGAAGGGTCCTCGCCGGCGCTGACGGGATCGTCGGTCTCGCGAATGGCCAGGGGCAGACCGGTGGCCTTGACCGCCTGGTTCATCGCGTAGGTGTTGCCGATAACCATGGGGCGGCAGGAGGCGTACACCCGGGGGTCGGCCAGGGCCTTGACCACCACCTCGGGGCCGATGCCGCAGGGGTCGCCCATGGTAATGGCGATAGCCGGCTTTTCCATTTCAGCGTCAACCATAACTCGCTTCGCTCCTGGTGCAGATAGGGCAAAGGTACCGGGAAATTATAGCACGGGGGAGGGGAGTGTCAGTCTGGCCCCAAACTGACTGGAGAAGGCCAAGAAACACTAAAGTTGCGGGCGCCAAGCTAAAAGAGACTGATTAATGGACTTTGCTAAAGTCAAAAACGGCGGTTTCCTGAACACGGTCAGGCTTCTTTTGACCCCAGGCAATGGTCTGCAGCTTTACGACCGTTTCCAGGTCAAAGAGCTTTTCGCCACATTGTCGACAGACACGGGCCGGAACTTTTTCGACCAGAATCCAGCGCTTAGGTAACTCAAGAGAGTAGGTGACTTTTTCTTCGGTAACCGGTGAACTGCACAGGTCACAGACCATTTGTGGACCTCCTGGTCCTGAAATCAATCCATAATTTGGGGTCTGGTTGATAGACCGAGATTACCTTCAGCGGGGGCCTGCTCGGGTAGCTGCATTGAATGTGCAAGGGACGGCGTTCCAGAGTGTAGCCAAATATAAGGCAGCAGGGTCTATACTTGTCGTCGGGATAATATTCGATAATTTCTCCCGATGCGATGGCCTGTTCAATTTCTCCCAGAGAGATGTGTCGTAAAATGCTTCTGTCCGTGGTGTGCTGGGTAAACCCGACAAGCCCATCAGCGAACTTTTGCCGAATAGTGAGGATAAACCACTCTTCGCTTGCCATGTACGCAAAATTATAGCATTTACCGCCCCTAATCCCCCGTCTTCGCTAATTGAGTATGTTCCAAACCCTTTAACAATCGAGGTTTACGATGAACTTCAACCCCGAAACCCACCTGGCTGAGGTACACCGGTCGGTAGCTTTCCTGGAGCGGGACGGCCAGCCCGCCAGCGCAGTAGGCCTTACCCGCAGCTTTGCCACCACGCTGGAGAATTTGTGGGACGCGGTAACCAGTCCTGACCGCATCCCCCGCTGGTTCGCGCCGGTCAGCGGCAGCCTGGAACTGGGCGGCCGCTACCAGGTGGAGGGCAACGCCGGCGGTACAATCATCGCCTGCGAAGCCCGGTCCCACTTTGGCCTGACCTGGGAGTTTGCCGGAGACGTCAGCACGGTTGAGGTGCAGGTATGGGATGAGGAGGCCGGCCGGGTTGGCCTGACCCTCGTCCATACGGCCCTGCTCTCACCCCACTGGGACCAGTTCGGCCCAGGCGCGGTAGGCGTGGGCTGGGAAATGGCCTCCCTGGGCCTGGCCCTCCACCTCGCCGACCCGTCAGCATTCAAGCCCGACATGGAGGAATTTGCCACGTCAGCCGAGGGCCGGGCCTTCATAACCGGCAGCAGCGAAGGCTGGGCCCAGGCGGCCATAGCGGCGGGCACGGAACCGGAGGTTGCCAACGCTGCGGCGGGAAGGACGACGGCGTTTTATACGGGGGAGGAGGGATGACCAGAGCACATTTGCTCTTAACACTCCGTTCGCTCGTTCTCTTATACAATTGGTAGCCAAAAGCGATCCCAAAAGGGGCAGGTGATGACGTTTCCAGCGAAAGCAAGCGAGCCAAATGTTGGCGTTTCTGATAGCCTTCCTGCAGAGGGTACACCGCAAGATGGCCCAGTTCCTGAGCCGTGGGACAGCCTCCGGTTTTCTGAAGAAACCGCTGCCCTGAAAACTGAGTTTCGGGCCAACGTGCTCAACCGCATCTACCGCGCCGCCCTCGGACTCTGCAATGGAAGGCTGGAATGCGCTGAAGTTACCCTGGGGATTTCAACGGAAGAGGAAGACTGGTCAGTCTTCGATCTAATCATCACGGTGGATACAGACTGGGATAACATAGAAGCCATCGAGGGCCGGCTCTCGGAAATGATCGCGGAGTGGTCTTCAGAATGGAACGCAGAGGAAATTGAAGACTACTCCAGATATATCTACTTTGGTCTGATTCCCTCTAAATTGTGAAACCTCTCGAATGCTACAACTTGGGCGTGGGCTGGGAAATGGCCGCCTTGGGCCTGGCCCTGCACATCGCCGCCCCGTCAGCCCTCAAGCCCGACGAGCTAGAATTCGCCACTTCGGCGGAAGGCCGCTCCTTCATCACCGGCAGCAGCGAGGGCTGGGCCCAGGCAGCCATAGCGGCGGGCACGGAACCGGAGGTTGCCAACGCTGCGGCAGGAAGGACGACGGCGTTTTATACGGGGGAGGAGGAGTAACGGGCGGGTGTTAATTGTGGAAGTCAATCCTCGGGTCCTCAAGAACCTATCCCAGACAATTGACCAACAAAGAGAAAACGCAGCTAATTAGCTATGTTTCAAGCACTTTGTTTCCCAAGAACTTGACATTCCTTTGGTAAGAATAACTCACATAGCGATCTTTTCGAAACGTATATTCTCCTGGAGACCCTTCAGCTCTGGGTCACCTTATTTTGTTCTCCAGAAAAGGCCGGTGACATCTTGACCTTGGTACCTAATGATCCCAAAACGCTGCAAACTGCTTCTCTGAGAAAATTAGGGTGAATTTCGAAAGGCGATTGACCTTCCTCGGTAAGGAATCGCAACTCTACTGGATACTCTCTCCCTGAACTGAACACTTCTTCTGCTGATTGCCAGCCTGGAATGGGGGTACTCTCGTGTAGACCGATTCTCATTGAATACTCCGTTTCTATATCTAACCTTCGGCTCGTCGCCAGTTCGCCGTAGAGTTCGTCCAGATAATGCACTTGAAGAGCAGTCTTATCGGGATTTTCATTCTCGTACGCAAGCTTTAGGGCTAATTCAGCCGCGTGTGCGGTAAGGAGGAAAGCCGACGACAATATTCCTGAGTAGTAATCGGAATCCACGGATTCATTTGCGTAATTCTCGACGTACACAGAAGCGGCGATCAGTCCTATGATGTATTGTGTGGTTGTCTTTGGATCCTTCCTCTTTCCTTTCCCTGCCATCTAACCGCTCCCTTTGTGCAAATGTGGTGTGCATTGATGTTCCAACTGCATAGCTGATTTGATATGGTCGAGATGTCAGCTAATTGTTCTGTGTCTTTCTTGCAACCAGTGATGGTTTATGTTAGAAATAATCATCCCAAACGGGTCCCACCCGTTTTGGACTCGGCCGTTGGTTGTGCTTGCGAGGCTGTTACCAGCGGCCCTTCTTTTTGGGCTCTTTGGACTGTTATTTGACTTTCTTAGCGTAGCCCTGCCACGCCCAACATGCTTAATTGGCCCAGGTCTGCCTACTCACACTTATTCCACCCACAAGATATACACATCAAACACCCTTCCTGGTAGATAACCGGCGTGTTGCAGTCGGGGCACTTGCGGGCCGTGGGGGCCGCGCCGCCGTTGCCGTGGCCATTGCCGTTGTGGTACATGGGCTCCGGCACGAACTGCATCTGTACCGCCTTGGACTCCGCCGGCTCCGTCTCCTCCGCATTGCCCTCGATGTAGCGCTGCAGGGCCAGGGCCACCGCGTCGGGACCGGAACGGACCAGCGTTCCCTCGTCCCAGAAGGGGCAGCAGGTGATTCCCCTTAGTTGTTCCACCACGTCCTCGACGCTTACGCCGGAACGCAGTGCCAAAGACGCCAGGCGGGAGATGGCCTCCAGCTGGGCCGAGTCGCAGCCGCCGGCCTTGCCCAGGGTGCTGAACACCTCAAAAGGCTTGCCCTCTTCCTGGAAGTTGATGGTCACGTACATGTTGCCGTGGCCGGTATGCACCCGCTCCGTGATTCCCTGGATCTGCCGGGGCCGGTCCTTGGGCACCCGCACCGTGGCGCCGGCCTGGGCGGCCGTTGATTCCTCTCCGGCCGCATTGGTCTGGCCCGTGCTTAGCACCTGGCCTTCCTTGCTGCCGTCCCGGTACACGGTTATGCCCTTGCAGCCCGTTTCGTAGGCCAGGCGGTAGGCTTCGCCCACGTCTTCCACCGTGGCGGTGGTGGGGAAGTTGATGGTCTTGGACACCGAGTTGTCGGTGTACTGCTGGAAGGCCGCCTGCATGCGGACGTGCCATTCCGGGGTAATGTCGTGGGAAGTCCGAAAAACGTCCTTCACCCACTCGGGAACGTCCAGGTCGTGCAGCGTGCCCGTTTCAGCCAGTTGCTCCATCAGTTCCTGGGAATAGAAACCCTCGCTGCGGGCCACCGCCTCGAAGTAGGGGTTGCCTTCCACCAGCCGGGTGTTGTCCATGACGTTGCGGACGTAGGACAGGGCGAACAGGGGCTCGATGCCGCTGGAGGCGCCGGAGATTATGCTGATGGTGCCCGTGGGGGCAATGGTTACCGGGGCGGAGTTGCGCATCCGACGCACGTTGCCCGGCTGGTTGTACACGCTCCCCTCCCAGGCCGGGAAGGTGCCCCGGGACTCGGATAGCTCCATGGATGCCTTGTAGGTCTCGTCCTGAATGCGGCGCATGACCTGGCCGCCCAGTTCCAGCGCCTCCTCCGAGTCGTAGCGTATGCCCAGCTGCACCAGCAGGTCGGAAAAGCCCATGATGCCCATTCCGATGCGGCGGGTCTTCTTGCTCATCTCCTCGATTTCATCCAGGGGATAGTTGTTCATGTCGATGACATTGTCCAGCATGCGGACGCCGGTCCGGACGGCCCCGGCCAGCCGGTCCCAGTCCATGACCACGTCATCATCGGTGTACTTGACCATGCGGGCCACGTTGAGGGAGCCCAGGTTGCAGGACTCGAAGGGCAGCAATGGCTGTTCACCGCAAGGGTTGGTGCTCTCTATCTTGCCCAGCTGGGGGTTGGGGTTGTCCCGGTTGATTCGGTCCAGGAACACGATGCCTGGGTCGCCCGTCTGCCACGCCATCTGCACCATTTCCTGGAAGACTTCCCGGGCGTTCAGCTGGCCGGTTATGTCGCCGGTGCGGGGGTTGACCAGGTCGTAGGACTGGTCCCGTTCCACCCGCTGCATGAAGTCTTCGGTAACGGCCACGGAAATGTTGAAGTTGACCAGGTGGGCGCCATCCTCCTTGGAATGGATGAAGCGGAGGATGTCCGGGTGGTCCACGTTGAGGATGCCCATGTTGGCGCCCCGGCGGGTGCCGCCCTGCTTGACCACGTCGGTGGCGGCGTCGAAGGCGTTGATGAAGCTGACCGGCCCGGAGGCCACGCCGCCGGTGGACCCGACGACGTCGCCCTCAGGCCGCAGCCGGGAAAAGGAGAAACCGGTGCCGCCGCCACTCTTGTGGATCAACGCCGTTTCCTTAACCCGTTCAAAAATGGAGTCCAGCGAGTCGCCCACGGGCAGGACGAAACAGGCGGAAAGCTGCTGCAGCTCCCGGCCGGCATTCATCAGGGTCGGCGAGTTGGGCATGAACTCCAGCCGGCGCATTACGCCGTAAAACTCGTCCTCCACCGCCTGCCGGTCGACTTCCGTTACCGGCGGGTAGTTAAGCTCCGCCATGGAAAGGTTGCAGGCCACCCGGCGGAACATGCCGTCCGGGTCTTCCAGGACATTTCCTTCCCGGTCTTTGGAAAGGTACCGCCGTCGGAGCACCACCTCCGAGTTTTCGGTCAGCTCCGTGGAGCGGCTGTTAATCTTGTTTGCGATGCCAGAGGCGACCATTGCCACACGGACGCGCCGCCTGACTTCCTCCCCTGATATATCCGTAAAATTCTGGACCGTTGCCATTTTTCCCTACCCCTTCTCGCCACAAAAGACGCTATTTATATCGAAAAACTGTTCTTTGACAATAAGTTATCTCACACTGGAAGTTTGATTAATTCTCCCGGTCAGCGCCAGATCAAGAGTGATTCCCCAGTGGAAATACATCTCCGGGACCCAGCGCGCCGGGCCCGCAATTCGAGGGCCCAGCCTCCCCACTAGCCCGGCCAGCAGGGGCCGGGCCACGGACCGGCGTTCCAGGGCGGTGATTGCCGGGCGTATCGCCGCCGCTACCGGCCCCATCACCATACGGTTGATGACGCCCGCATTGAGCTGGGAACCTCGGCCCGAAAGGCAAAGCTGGATGGTGTCTGCCAGGTCCTTCAGGGCCCCGTAGGCCAGCCGGTGACCTGAAACCAATTCAATGGTCAGCCAGTCCCGCTCGGTCCAGCACCGCTCCACTGGGAAACTCTGCGCCAGTTCCGCAGTCAACTGACTTTCCTGGCCGCTGGGCACGGGCTGGCACTGGACGTGAATGAGGTATTTGGTTTGTTCGGCCATTTGAGTTTGCACTACTCCCGTCACTGATGGTTGTAGCCGGGGTTTCCGGCTGTAAGCCGGAGCCGGTTTCCGTACAGGATCATTACTATTGCGACTATTGCGTACTGTCGAACTCATAACCCCACATTGTTCCCCTCCGTACAGGAGGGAAAACTCCTCCGCCCATCTTCAACGGTATTGAAGATTTGTCGCCCACCCGGGCGTACTTTGTAGATCTGGATATTGGGGGCAGCCTGCGCCCCCTCAGAGGCGGTCAACCGTGGTTTCTACCGCCGCCACACCGGAACCGGTCTTCAAGGGTCATCGTCCGGTTCCTCCCTAATTTTTAACACATCTGTTCCAATATTGCATTGGGCAACTGTCAGTAAATTACCCCCGGGCTGTGGCTCGGTTCCGGCCTGCGCTATGTGCTGACGGACTTGGCAATTTACTGATGAATACATTGGTTTCCACTTATCTTGAGGGGGTCAGTCCTTCCTTGAACTTGCCTGGGTCAAGTAGCCCCATCTACCTATACCTGGTTCATGTCGTCCATATCCATTGGCAGGGCGAACCAGCTCGCCACCAGGCCTGCCCGAACTTCCTTGTCAATGTCATCCTGCAGGTCGGATATGGGATTGGAGTGATGTTCGTAATCCAGGTTCAAAGACTCATCGTCCAGGCAAATGTTGTCATCCGGTAACGGCAACCGGAGCAGCAGGTCTTCCAAGTCGTGGACCCTCGTGTTGTGGCACAAGAGCCGGCTCAGGGCAGAATACTGGGCGCTGCTAGGCATTGGATAACTCCTTGCATTTTGCGAATCGCCGGGTTAGCGCCAACCGGCGGGACCGTACATGTTTCTTATCGGTCCGGGTTTTCCATTTCGGCGTCGCCCTCGGGCTGCTGGTCCTGCCCTTCTCCCAACTCCCCTTCCTCCGGTCCGGCTGTGGGGGGTACGGCCGCTGGCGCCTGCCTTCGCCCTCCCCTGGCCCTTCCGCGGCGTTGCCGACTGGGTCCCGGTTCTATGTGCGGGAGGGTAAGCTGCGTACCGCCCCCCTCGCGCAAGTCTTTGACTGCCTCCTCGAAACTGTCGATGTCCTGGAAATCCCTGTAGACACTGGCCCAGCGGATGTAGGCCACCCGGTCCAGTCCCTTCAGTTTTTCCATTACCGCCTCGCCGATCTGGCTGGCGGCTACCTCGGTCTGACCCTGGAGGTCGCCCTCGATGTCCTCCACCAGGTCTTCAATGGCGTGGGCTGGAATGGGCCGCTTGGCGCACGCCTTGCGAATGCCGCTGGCCAGCTTGTCCCGGTCAAACTCCTCCCGGCGGTTGTCCCGCTTGATGACCATCAGGGCCGTCGTATGGATACGCTCGTAAGTCGTGTACCGGCGCTGGCATTCCAGGCATTCCCGGCGCCGCCGTATGCCGTTTTCCACGTTCCTGGAATCCGTGACCCTGGAATCGAAGAAACCACAATAGGGGCACCGCATTTCCCTTTTCCAGTTTCTAAAACTTTTTTAAGAATAGTTTTAGAAATACTTTATCTTGTACTGCTTCCTCTGTCCACTACCATTTATGGTAGTCCAACTCGCTTCTTTTGGTAGGCAGGATTCTATATGGCCCTGGAAAGTGCAGTCAAGGCTTTTTGACACTCCCAAAATCGGAATTTGCGAGTTTTCACGGTTTTTTCAGGGACTCAATGGGAAGGCGGGTTGACAGGTGTTAACCCCATCCGCAAGGGTCGGCCAACCTGACATAACGTGAGAAAACTCCGTCCTCGCCGCTGGACGGGCGACTTGGCATGCCTGACCGAGAAATTACTGGGGAATGCAGGAATTTCGGCGTTACCGAAAGGAAAAAGGAGTTCCACGCAGGAAATGGGGGATACCGGAAGACAAAAGATGCCGGCGCTCGTGCCGGCCCGAAAAAAGAAGAAGGTGTCATTTTCCCGAGGTATTAATCGTCATTCCGGCGAAGGCCGGAATCCAGAAAGGTTTGGGTCCAAGTTACGGAATTATAGCTGCCGAGGTTCCCGACCCTGCAGAAACGATGCGTTGAAGGGTACTTGTTCGGACTTTCCCTAAAGGGATACCCCGGTTGTCTAGGACCAGCATCAGTTTGGTGCCCTTGCCCTTGCGGGTCAGTCCTGCCTGGTCTGCCCCTGTTTGGCGAGGGCGAAAGTGGCATCCAAGTGGACCCGCTCCCATTCCAGCCGCCCCTGGGCATCCAGAGTGCCCAGCAGAGTCCGCCAGCCCCCTTCCCAGCCCCCTTGTTCCTGCCACTGGCTCAGTCATCGCCAGCAAGTCAAGGAACTGCCCTACTCTCTCGGAAGGTCCTGCCAGCGACAGCCCGTGCGCAACACATACAAAACACCGTTGATTGCGCCGGTCATCGGCTCTGCGGCGCCCCCTCCGCTCAGGCGCTGGCAACCAGGGCCCTATCAGTCACCACTGCGCGTCGCTCAATTCCTGCTCCACCCAGAACGTTCCATTTGGTCAGGTGCATAAACCTTAATCCATATTCTTAAAATGGCCTCCAGTAACCGTTCTAGCCATGGTATAGCGTTTAAGTATTGGGGAACAGAATGAGTTTCAGTATCGTCTCGAATTCAATTGTATATGAACAGCTCTCTGCTACGGCGTTGGAACGACTATACTTTGAACCGAGGTAAGAACCACCGGGCGTTGGCCAGAGTGCTGGTTATATGAGGTACTAGTGCCGTCGCGGAGGCTTCTGTTTGAGTTATGAATGTTCTTTCCCATTATTCCAAGAGGCCTGGCAAGGTTTTTTCCGCCGACTTTCCGACATCCAGTGATAATGAGCATAAGCCGGGTGGTCTTTGGCTGAGTGACGACAGTGTATTTGGTTGGTATGCACTTGTCAGTAAGCTCGTGCGCCGTGGAGCCAGCGGGTGGGAGGATGGCACCGAACTGCTGCGGTATAGATATGACTTCACTATTGACCCGCTTCAAGCTGAGCAGATTCTGGTCCTGGGCACTCCAGACGACCTACGAAATTTCGTAACTACCTATGGAGAGGGGTCACTCAGGGACTGCGTTATTGATGGGAAGTCCGATTACGGACGTCACATTAATTGGCAACGCATCAAGTCTGAATACAAGGGAATCTTGATTACTCCGTTTCAGGCCGACCTTTCGCACAGGAAGGGTGACCCAGAATTTCATTGGTATAGATTTGACTGTGCCAGTGGATGTTTCTGGGATATTACTTGCCTGACACCAGTGGTACAAAGGGCGTGATTTGGAAGGACCATCACGCCTGCGCGGGCCTTGGCCATGCCTTGGCACCACAGCCGCAGATTGAAAGCACGTATAATTGATGGGGAGGTTTCACGGTGGCGACGCATGACGCAGAATTATCAAAAGCGCGCCAGTATTCTGAGTGTATAGAACTGGGCCATCAGCGAAATACGGGGCGGTCGCATGGGTGCCTATGTGACCACTCTTGCTGCCACAATTCTGTCTGAGGCTTTTATCGTAAGACTCTGTTGGCCTGATCTTGGTTTTCGAGCAACGTCGATGACTCAGGTCGAGCTTTGGCGAGGAAGGTTGGGATGAATATTTCATTTGGGTTAACAGACATCACCCCGCCGGGCGCTGGGATTGAACTGTTCGACGAGAACGACCCGGTTGTAACCCCTCGTTTCCTTGCAATCGAAGCTTCCTCCATGGCAGAAATAGAAAGAATTCTCAGGAAGTACCACGATTACCGCATCTGGCACCAGCTTCAGTCGCTCGAATCCAACCCAGAAGCCATGTCTGCGGATGACAGTGGAGATCTCGCCACCACAATTCAGAAGCACTATCTGAATAACGACGACGAATTGGGATTTGGTGCGGGTGTCGAATCGGTTACCCTGACCTTTCCAAAAGCTGCTCAGTCAAAGGTTACTGAGCAACTGTCAGGGCTTCCTCCTCGTCTATCTTTAGTGCCTGGCTCAACCTTGAAGGGTTCTGATAAGTCAGCGCATGTTCAGGGTTTGGCGGGGACTCGGTCTCTACCAGTTTTTGAAAAACCCCTCGATATCGAGGTGCACGACAGAAGCATATTCATTTGCTTGAACAATCCAGCAAAGCCGGGTTTGGTAGTGGTCGCACCCAATAACAAACCTCCCATGCGACTTAAGGACAACTTACGGGTAGTGGGCACGAATGACATTTCTGAAAAGGCGGCTTGGGATCAAGTATGTTCGTGGCTCAAGCACCGCGGGTTCACCGTCTCAGCAGAACCTTACCCGAATGGCAAGAGCAATTATCCAGACTTCAGGGCGCAGATCGGAAACTTCGAAGTTGATGTAGAAATGACGTCAGTGCCGGATATGACAGACTGGACTCTCAAAGGGACATTTCGCAATCTTGAAAGACGAATCAGTGAGATTGCCAAGCAACCTGGGCAGACTAGGGCCGAGGTGATGGGCGAATTCCTCCGCAAGTGTTCAGACAAACGCTACTGCCTGAAAAGAGCGGCCATTGAAGGTCAGAGACGGCATTCCATGCTAGTCGTGTCCAACTGGTCCCCACATGCATTGTTAGATGAATGCAGTCGGTTAAGCACATCACTGTCGTCCTTTGATGCCGTCATGCTGATAGAATTTGATGACGTCCACTGCATTCACCCGCCAGGATTACATCGATGACGATTCAATCGGCGTCTGCCCAATCCGCGACTGTAGGACTAGTCCCTTTCCCCTTGACCGGGGAAGGCCAGCATGCGGTTGATCCCCACTGCTTCGTAGCTGGCAAGGTTCCCGACCCCGCAGAAACAATGCGTTGAAGCGGACTTGTTCAGACTTTCCTTAGCTCATCATCGAGTCTAAATCTAACCTTTCCGTCCCTTCCGCAGTATGGGACCAGGATGGGAGCAGAACCCCCCGGTATTCCGCAACTCCAGCTACACGTCCCGTTTCATCAAGAACAATAAAGAACCTTTACCTATACCCCCCGCAAGTAGCCAATGCGATGGTCCTGGGCTGTCCCGCGTAGCCTGGCTCTATAGGCGTGGGGTACGAAAGCCATACCTCTATTCCGTGATCGGGGTCTGCACAACCGGAAAAAGAACCTGCATACATCATGATATGGTTGGAATGAGATGGTTCAAGCAGAAAGCATTCCCGTAAAACTCAATCCCCACATATCATCCAGGCCGTATGAATATAGAAAAGCTCCTGTACAAAGAAGAAGGCCGACCCGAAAATCGGATCGGCCTTAAAGCAGGTTCCCGGCGCTCAAGTGGTCAGCGATACTAAATAAAATGTACTACTGCTAGGAGCCTCCGAGAATATTCCTCTGATAAGGAAGTCGACCTAAAGTTATCAGTTTTCATTGAGTGGCGGCAAGGGGAAAGCTTGCCGGTTTCTCTCAGTTTCCCTGGTCTGTCAGGACTTTCCCCTTCGCCAGAATCTGGACCAACCACCCTGCCGGCCTTCCCGGCGACGGGACAACCCGTCAAAGTCCCTGGTGTGGCCCGGGGTGCGGCCGGCGGGTCCTTCGCCGGCCTCCAGGTTATCGAAAAAAGCCGCGCCGGCTTCCGCCGGACTGGCGCCGCAGAAAGCTGGGCACGTCCAGGTCGCCCATGCTCTCCTGGGGAATGTCCTGCAAAAGCTGCTGCAGTTCGGCTTCCCGCTGGCGCTGGTTGTCCTGCAGCACCGGGAAGGCGGCGGCCACCATGGTCATCTTCACCTCGTCTTCCAGGCGCGGATCGCGGCTGGTGCCGAAGATGATGTTGGCGTCAGGGTCGGACATCTCTTCCAGCACGGCGGCGGCGTCCTGTACTTCCTGCAGGGACAGGTTGGTCCCGCCGGTGATGACGAACAGGATCCGCTTGGCGCCGTCCATCGCGATGTCCAGCAGCGGGCTGCGGGTGGCCATCTTGGCCGCGTCAACGGCCCGCTTTTCGCCCTTGCCCCGGCCTATGGCCAGCCAGGCCGGACCGGCGTTGCTGAGGATGGTCTTCACGTCGGCGAAGTCCACGTTGATCTCGCCGGGCACCGTTATCACCTCGGCTATGGCCTGCACGCCCTGGTGCAGGACGGAGTCGGCCATCTTCAGGGCGTCCTCCCAGGTGAAAGTCTGGTCCTTCTCGTGGTTCAACTCCAGCAGGCGGTCGTTGGGGATGACGATGACCGTGTCGGCGTGGTCCTTGAGCCGTTCGATGCCCTCGTCGGCGTTCTTGCGGCGGGCCGCGGCCTCAAAGGAGAAGGGGCGGCTGACAACCGCCACGGTCAGGGCGCCGGCTTCCTGGGCGATCTGGCACACCACCGGCGCTGCGCCGGTACCGGTGCCGCCGCCCATACCCACGGCCACGAAGACCATATCGGCGCCTTCCACTGCCTTTTCAATCTCGGGGCGGGACTCCTCCGCCGCCTGCCGGCCCAGTTCGGGCTGGGCGCCCGACCCGAGACCGCGGGTCAGGTTCTGGCCCAGGGCAATGCGGTGGGAGACGTCGCAGCGGAACAGGTGCTGGGCGTCGGTGTTCAGGGCGTAGTATTCCACCACGGGCAGCTTGTCCTTGTACATACGGCTCACAGCGTTGCTGCCGCCGCCGCCCACGCCCAGGACCTTGATCAGGGGCACTCCCCGGGCGATTTCCGGCATGGAATTGTAGTTGTCATGATCGTCTCTGCCGGGTTCCCAGGATGCTGAGCTTCCGAATACCATATCACTATCCTCCGTAATCCGAGTGGTAATGAACTTTAAAACTCCGCCTTCCTTCCGGGTATTCAGCCCTGTTTGCTTCCTCTTTACCTAAACCTGGCCTCGTCCGGTCGGAACTTATCCCTCTCAACCGTCGCCTAACGGGCAGCTTTCTCCCGGGAGCGCTTGAAAATGCTGAGCAGAGACTTGTAACCCTTGGTTGAATTCTCCGGGGCCCGGTAGGTGCGCCCCTCTCCCTGGTGCCTGATGCCCCACAACAGCGTGCCCACCACCGCGGAAAAGCCCGGCTTGCGCAGCTGGGTCGGCAGTCCCGCCACCCCGGTGGGGTAGGCAATGCGGACCGGTCCGCCCAGCACGCTTTCGGTGAACTCCTGCAGTCCCGCGATTTCCGCGCTGCCCCCGGTGAAAACCACGCCGCCGTCGGGCAGCCGGTTCATACCGGCCTGGGACATTCTCTGTACGATCATCTGGAGTATTTCGTACATCCGGGCGTTAAGGGGTTCGCACAGGTGCCTCCGCCGGACCAGCTTCTGGCCCTGGCCCTGACCGCCGGACAGAATCACCTCTTCATCCTCCACCAGTTCCGGCAGCACGTTCCCCCGCTTGATCTTGGCATCCTCCGCCACGTGGAAGGGAATGCGCTCGGCCACGGCCAGGTCCCGGGTCAACTGGCTGCCGCCCACCGGTAGCACCATGGATAGCCAGGGACTGCCATACTGGAACACCGTAACGTCCGTGGTCCCGCTGCCTATGTCGATGAAAAGTACGCCCAGCTCCCGCTCGTCGCCGGTTACCGTGGCCTCGGCGGAAGCCAGGGACTGCATCACCAGGCTGTTGACCGGCATCCGGCAAGACTCCACCGCGTTAACCGTGTTCTTGAGAATGGTGGCGTCGCCGGCGGCAACGTGGGCTTCCAGTTCGACCTGGTTGGCGTGCAAACCTATGGGATTGCGCACACCGGAAAGTCCATCCACCGCGTATCCGATGGGAATAATGTGTAATATTTCTTGTCCCTCGCCCAGGGTGGGGAAGGAAGACTGGATGAACCGATGCATATCGCTGGAAGTTATGCTCCCCAGGTCGGTGGGATGCTCCATAACATCCCTGACGTTGCTGCTGTGGATATGGCCGCCGCTGACCACCACGTAGGCGCTGGGACTGTATCCCTTGCCAACGTAGCGTTGGGCCTCCTCAATGGAGCCGCGTACTGCCTCTTTAACCTCTTCAATGTTGTCGATACAGCCCTTCTGCATTCCGTGGGACGGGGCGATGCCGGTGCCCAGCACCTTCAGTTCCCCTTCGCCTCCCACCCGGGCCACGACGGTGACAACCTTGCTGCTGCCAATATCCACTGCAGTATAGAAAGTCTCTTTCGCCAAGATGTACCGTCCTTCGATAACCAGAGTCTTAAATCGAATCCCTGGCTTCCACCACCGGACACCCGGTCGCGGGCCAGGCATTTATTCTCCGTACCACCCTACTCGGCCAGCCGCTGGGCCACCCGGAGACGGGCGCTTCGGCTTCTGGGATTGGCTGTCACTTCTTCGGCGCCGGGCCGGATAATCCGCCGGTTCACCAGGCTCAGCCTGGGCTGGTGCCCGCAAACGCAGACTGGCAGCCCCGGCGGGCAGATGCACTGCGCCACCTCCCTGGCCATGAACCTCTTTGTCAACCGGTCCTCCAGGCTGTGGTAGCTGATAACCGCTAACCGGCCGCCTGGGGCCAGCAACTCCACCGCCCCCTCCAGTCCCGCGCTCAGTGTGTTCAGCTCATCGTTCACCGCTATGCGCAGGGCCTGGAAGGTGCGAGTGGCGGGATGAATCCTGTTGGGCCTTCTGCCGCCGCCCCTCGGGTTTCGTCCTGTCCTCCGCCCCGTCACTTCCGTCACCACCCTCGCCAGTTGGGCGGTAGTTCGGACAGGCCTTCCCCTCACAATGGCTGCGGCTATGGTCCTGGCCCTGGGTTCCTCACCATATTCCCTGATAACGGCCGCCAGTTGGGTTTCTGACCAGGAGTTGACTATGTCGGCCGCCGTCGGGATGTCCGCCCCCGGATTGAAGCGCATATCCAGCGGTTCATCCTGCTGGAAGCTGAAACCAAATCCGGTGGCGTCTACTTGCCGGGATGATATCCCCAGGTCCAGCAGAACCCCGTCTGCCCTTGCCTCCGCACCCCAAATCCCTTGGATCAGGGATACCATCTTGGCATAGCTGCCCAGCACTGGGGTAAATCGCGATCCAAAAGTGGCCAGGCGCTGTTCAGCTCGGACTAAAGAACGAGGGTCCAGGTCGATACCACACACACTCCCCCGTGGGGAGGACGCTCGGAGGAGGGACAACGCGTGCCCTCCATCCCCCACCGTAGCATCCACAAACACACCGTCCGGGCGCACTCCCAACTGACCCAAAACCTCCGTCAACAACACGGGAAGGTGGAAAGGAACCGGTGCTCCTTCTGCCTGATCTGTCATCGCTGACCTACCGGGCCCCGGACCGACGCATGGAATAGAAAGGAGTTGTCGCCAGACCGGAAATTCCTAGCCAGTGTGCCGACAGAGAAACCATAATCTCCCGTTGGGACGCCTCGTTCTCTGTCCTGGTTGCCGGGGCGAAAAAGTGGAGTTACCGGTGCCGCCTGGTTTAACTCTGGGGAAATGACGGTAAGCCGGTTTTGCCCTGGTTTCGGATACCCAACCCAACTCTGCCCCGTTCCGAATATTGATCGGCTTCTCCCCCAACTCTTGGGAGCCCTGGGAGAGCCTTCAGAGACCGATGCGGGACTCTGCAGAAGCCCCGAACGGCGGTTTTGTAGAGTGATACGGAGATGTGATCCTCCCACAAACCCCTCACCACAATCACTGGACTGACGGTAACAACAAGCGGAAGAAAGTGTCAACGGAACTTGGTCGCTTTTTTTGACAAATTTTGGAAATAATCACTTTTGTTCATTTTTTGAGAAATGCTACAAATTAGGATATTGCCCTGGCCGGGAAATTCCACCGGACTCCCTCTCAAGCCTCTTGGGGTTACTGAAACAAAAAACATTTCACAGGTCAGGCTACTATTTGCATCGGTAACCAAAGTACAGGAAGGTGATGCCGGCATCTCCTGTGTACGTCGCCTGCATCGCGGGTGAGCATCCGGCGCATTGTAGCCTTTAGCTCGTCAAAATCCGTCATTGACACTACCCTGGACGCCCATTAACCTACTCCCATCCTGACCCATGATTCCCATATTCGTACCTGCATATTCCTAATTGGAGGTTGGCCGATGAAGTATGACTACGTGATAATCGGAGCCGGTTCCGCCGGGGCCATCCTGGCAACCCGGCTGACGGAAGACCCCGCAAAGTCGGTGCTGCTGCTCGAGGCCGGGGCCGACTATCCCAACTTCGAGGACCTGCCCGAAGAGGTCAAGTTCGGCTACGCCACCGAGGCCGACGTAATGACCAGCGACCACAACTGGCAGTTCACCGGCAAGGCCACCGACGATGCGCCCCCCATGATGGTGCCACGGGGCAAGGTTACCGGTGGGTCCAGCGCCATCAACGGCCAGGTCTTTCTGCGCGGCGTCCCCGAGGACTACGACACCTGGGCTTCTTTTGGTAATAGCGAGTGGACCTACACCAACCTGCTTCCCTACTTCCGCCGCATCGAAACTGACACCGATTACGGCGGCGACGATTTCCACGGCGGCGACGGTCCCATCGTGATGCACCGGTTCAAGAGGGAGGACTGGCTGCCGGCCCAGGCGGCCTTTTACGCCGCCGCCCGCGCCGCCGGCTACCCCGACTGCCCCGACCACAACCACCCGGATACCTATGGTGTGGGACCTACTCCCCTGAACAACCCCAACGGCATCCGCATCAGCACCGCCATGGGTTACCTTGACCAGGCCCGCCACCGCCTGAACCTGACCATCCGCCCCAACTGCCTGGTCCACCGCCTGATCTTCGAAGGCAACCGCGCCACCGGCGTGGAACTGGAAAGCAGCGGCGAGACCTTCGTGGTGGAGGGCGAGGAGATTATCCTCTCCGCCGGGGCCATCGGTTCGCCCCAGATTCTGTTGCTGTCCGGAGTGGGGCCGGCCGGCCACCTCAACGAACTGGGCATCCCCCTGGTGCTGGACAAGCCCGGCGTTGGCCAGAACCTGCGCGACCATCCCGCTGTGTGGGTTACCTGGCGTACCAGGGAGGGCTTTGAGCTGGACGGCCTGAAGCCCCGGGCCCAGCTTACCCTGCGCTACACCGCCGAAGACTCAGACCTGCGCAACGATATGAAAATTACTATGCAGTCCTTCGCCACCGAGCGGGTCAACCTTGGTGGCAGCCGTATGGTGCCCCTGGGCATCAGGATGACCACCGGTATCTACCTGGCGGTGGGCGCCGGGGAACTTCGCCTGGCCTCGGCGGACCCGTCGGACCAACCCATCCTGGACTACAATTACTTGACCGACGACTTCGATGTCCGGCGCTTGCGGGAATCCGTCCGCATCTGCGTCGACCTGGGTAATGACGACGCCTTCAAGGACATTATCCAGGAGCGGGTATCCCCCACCGATGAGGACCTGGAGTCTGACGAGGCGCTGGATGCCTGGATGCGGCGGGAGGTTACCACCTCCCAGCACATTTCCTGCACCTGCAAGATGGGCGCCGCCGATGACCCAATGGCAGTGGTGGACCAGTATGGCAAAGTCTATGGCCTGGAAGGCCTGCGCATCGTGGACGCATCCATAATGCCCGACTGCATCCGTGCCAACACCAACGTAACCACCCTGGCCATCGGCGAAAAAATCGCCGACCACATCAAGGACGGCAAGTAGACAAAAGGCACGAAATCACCTGCAGCGACGCCGAAGCCTCTGGACCGCTTCCCCTGGTGCCGAAATGGAAGCCTCCGGGGCTTCGGCAAGCTCAAAACCCCCTTCCCGAATACAGCAAGAAGGGCAGGCGCCGCCCGGCATCTGCCCTTACGTCTCTCGGGGGACACGCAATAAGCTCGTCCCTTCCCTTTGCGGAATGCTGACACTTGCCCCTTGCTTGCCCGCTTGCCGTTTCCTTACCCTGATAACAGGCAAACCCTGGAGAGCTGTGGCCCGCGTTCCTCCAAGTCATGAACCAGAAGCAAGGGGGACGTGAAATCCATCCACCGGGCAGCCACTCCCAAGCGTCAGGGCCCGGTCTCCAGATTCGGAATGACCCGATATGAGCGGAAATGGCAGGAACAATTAAAATTTCCCTCCCACTCAGATTCCGCGGCAAGGTTATCCGATAGCGCCAATACCCTTTAGAATCCGTCCGCCGCAATGCCATTTTTGCCCTGGGAATCGAGTAGCGGCGCCGGCTTCAATCGAGAGATCGGTCCACCCGGTGCTAATCTCCCGAAGGAAACCTTCATTTGTGAAAAACCAGGAATGGCCCTCGCAAGAATGGCCCCTTGATGGGACGAAAATTCAGGTCAATCTTGCAAATGCGGTCGCCCGGCCCAGCAGCCTGTTCCGACCCTTTCCCGCCTCGCTTTTGTGATAGGATAGGCAAGCGATACCCCATTCCACCCTTTACCGGAGGCTTGTGCCATGCAGATAGTAAGGGTTTACGCCGGCGACGACGGCGAGTCCCACTTCGAGGACCTGACCGTTGAACAGTTTGCCGAAATCGTCAACCGGGTAGGGACGGGCGACATTACCCTCAACGCTCGCCCGTCTCCCAGCTTTTCCGACTACCATACCGCGCCCCGCCGCCAGTACGTGATGAACCTGGCCGGTATCGCCGAGTTTGAAACTGCCGACGGTACCGTCCGCCGCCTGAACCCCGGCGACGTGCTCATCGCCGAGGACGTTACCGGCCACGGGCACATTGCCCGCAGCATCGGCGACGAATTCCGTGTATCCCTGGCCGTTCCCCTGGCCGAGTAGCGGGGTCCGGTCATGGCAGAAATGGACAACGACGAATTTATCCGGCGCATCCGTCAGAAGATCGAACGCCTTACCGAAGGCGCCATAGAGTTGCGCGTGGACGTGGAAGACTTTAACCGGCTCCACGTTGACCTTGACCGGGAGGTTCCCCAGGTTTACCTGGGGGCTAACATCTACCGTTACTCGGGATTTGCCCGCATGGGCGTGGAATACGCCGTGGCCGCCATCCGGGAGCGGCGGGACCTGGAACCCCTGGAATTCCACCTCCTGCTGGCCCGCAACTGACCGGGCCGCAACCTCGCATCTCTCAATGAGCCAGGAAAACCGGGAACCCCCGCCAGCCCAGCCAGAAAAAGAGGAGGGACCATCCCCGGTCCCTCCCGATGAACTGAGGCCCTGGTACTACCAGTACTGGTTCCTTCACCCCATGATCGTCTTCTGGCCCTTGTGGCCGGTCCTGATAATCCGTTCCCCGTGGCACAATGGGCTGATCGTGGGCGCCCTGGCCTGGGCCTGGCTGATCATCGGCGGCTACCTTGCCTTCGTCCGGCTGCAGGTGGGCGGCACCGTGGCCCTCAGCACCGTGGCCATTGTCGCCCCCGGCCTGCTATTCACCGTCATAACCCAGGCTCACTGGATCATCAACCGCCGCCGCATACTTAACCCGCCGGTGGCCCGAGCCGACGCAGGAACTCCTGACTACAACGAACCGTCCACCAGGTCCCGCCGGTCATTGCGCCGCCGCCGCCGTCGCCGGTAGGGGCCTCACATCTTGCTACCCCCTGCCGTTCTGGAAAGGAGACCGGTCAAAAATGCGCCGCACCATGGGCTCAAAGAAGTCCAGGGGCAGGGACTCGTAACTCGGGTCGAAGGAAGACTGGTCCCAGCGGTGGCAAAAGTCCACCGTGTCCTGGTACCACGGGTGGTCGCGATATGCGTCCCGGGCGTTGCGGTCGCCGCCCGAGTGGTGGGCGTAGTAATAGCTCTGGAACAGGCCGTGGTGCAGCACAATCCAGTAGGTCCGCTCCGACACGTAAGGGCGTAGCACTGCCGCCGCCATCTCGCTGTGGTTGTAGGGGGCGATCATATCCCCGATATCGTGCAGCAGGGCCGCCACCACCATCTCCTCCTCTGCCCCGTCCCGGTAGGCCCGGGTGGCAGACTGCAGGGAGTGTTCCAGCCGGTCGATTTGATAGCCCGACAGCGAGCCCGACAGGTCTTGCAGCATGGCCAGCACCCGGTCCGCTGTGCCCCGGGCGAAATCGGCCTCCAGCCGTTCCAGAAGCTCGTAGTCCTCCCTGGTTCCCTCAGCCATGCTGGTGAAGGCAACCACCTGGTTAGCGTCCGTCATCTTTCATCTCCGTGTTGCAATGGAGTTTAGAACCGTGGGTGTAGAATGAGTCCCAATTCTATCATCCCTTTATTCCGGCGGGATTTCCAGGAGGAAGATCAATGGCTGATTCCAGGAGACTGGAGGGAAGGGTCGTCCTCATCACTGGGGGAGGTCGAGGCATCGGCAGGGCCATCGCCCGCGCCTGCGCCGCCGAAGGGGGCAGACTGGCGCTGGTCTCCCGCACCGCCGCCGAACTGGAGGAGACGGCGGCAATGGTCAGGGACGGACACGCCGCCGAAGCCATTGCGCTGCTAGCCGACGTGTCCGTTAGAGAGCAGGTTGACCTGGCCGTTGACCGGGCGCTGGCCCATTACGGCGCCATAGATGTGCTGGTGAACAACGCCGGTAACATCGGGCCGGTGAATACGGTCTGGGACAGCGATCCGGAGGAATGGGCCCGCACCATTGCCATCCACCTGATGGGCGTATTCTACGGCTGCCATGCTGTCCTGCCCCACATGCTGGAGCGGGGGCGCGGCAGGATAGTCAACATGTCCGGCGTCGGCGGCCCTAACACCACCGCCTATGACGCCGCCAAGACCGCCATAGTCAACTTCACGGAAAACCTGGCCCTGGAACTCAAGGACACGCCCATCACCGTCAACGCCATCAGCCCCGGCTCAATCCACACCAGGATGTGGGAGGAGACCCGGGACCTGTCCCTGGCCATCGGGGACATGGCTACCTACGAAAGGGGGGTGCAGGTAACCTCCGGCCAGGGCGCTTCCATCGAGCGAGCGGCGGAACTGGCCGTCTTCCTGGGCAGCGACGATTGCGGGACACTTTCGGGTCGCCTCATCCGCGCCTTCGCCGACCGCTTCCAGGACTTCCCCAATAACATAGAAGAAATCATGGCGTCGGACGCCTACCAGTTGCGCCGGGTGGACCCCGCCCGTCCCTTCCCGACATCCCAGTCCTACCCCAACCTGCCCATAGAGGGGCCCTGATGGATTGACCGCCTGGGTTGGTTCCCTAGCGGCCCGCCAGTTCGGACAATCCGTCCAGCGCCTTTCGCCAGCGTGCCCGCATTTGTTCCCGCTCCTCCAGGCTGGACAGCCGCTCTTGGTGAAACCTGACTGAGGCTTTCTCACCGGAAGGGGCTACGTAAACTTGAAGAGTAGATGGGCTTTGCAACTCAGGGCTGTGCCAGGTCAGCCTTACTCTCTGGCCAATGGCTACGGAGCGGACTTCGCCCCAAGCCCCTTCGCCGGTGTGGTACTGCTCTCCCCTCCGGAGTTCCAGGTGGTCCACGGTCCCCAGCCAGAGGGCTCGACCAGGTCCATCCGTCAACAGGTACCAGGCCGCCTCAGCCGGCATGGGCAGGGTTTTCTGGACCCCTACTTGATAGCCGCCTTCCGAGGTCTGACCGACAACCCGCAGCCCTCGGGCCTGCTCGTATCCTATGGCCACTGACTGCTGCCACCAGCCATTGTCCAGACCGCCAGGCCCGGCCAGGAGGGCGACAATACCTTTGTGATCCGATTCCTGGGCGCCCAGGTCGTCAAGGAACGCCAGCCACGCGTCCCAGTTCCGGCCCGTAGCCCTGGCTACCGCTTCGCTGGACATCCCATTGAATGTTTGGTCGTCAACCGGCAAAGCTGCCTCCTTTGGCTGGGTTCGGCGATATACTATAGGGCAATTGGGCCCCGCTGGCGCTCATCCCCCTAACAGGGCAATCGCAATGTGGTTCGGGGAAAGCCCATTGTTCCCGCCTCCGCAGCAATGAGCAAAGAGACGGCAGTGCCTTCCTCCCATTGCCCTGCTTACCAGACCACTGACTCTTGCCCCTTGCCACCCGGCATAACCCACCGCCACAATTGAGAACACAATCTCCCCTGGTTCTGGGGGCCAGGGTCCGGGAATGACAGCGTAGGGGCAGACCTGGGTGTCTGCCCAGGCCGGTGCTAAGGGCAAGAATGGGACAAATTGAGACGGAATGGGACGGAATCAAAAATTTCTCACCTTGCCCCCTGGTCCATGATTAAATGCGATTGCCCTGATCCCCCGTATAGCAGGCACCCTGCCAACCGGCTACCCTTTCAAGCTCGACGTTACTATTGCACGCGAAAAGGAGATGAACAAATGCCAGAGAACAAACGCATGACTACCAGGCTCAAAGAGTTGTTCGAACGCCCCGAAATCTTTGTCCTGGCCGGCGGAATGAACGCCATGGGCGCCAAAATGGCGGAGGTGGCGGGCTATGAAGCGTTCTATATGTCCGGCGGCAACACCTCGGCTCAGCTCATGGGCTTGACCGAGGGTGGCACCAGCATGCGGGACATGGTGGACAATGCCCGGCGCATAGTCAACACGGTGGATATCCCCGTCTTCTGCGACATGGACACCGGCTACGGCGACGCCATCCAGGTCTACGATACCGTCAAGGAATACATCCGGGCCGGCATTGCTGGCGCCCACCTGGAAGACCAGACCTACCCACCCAAGTCCGGCCCGCGCCGCCGGTGTGTTTCCATTGAAGAAATGGTGGGCAAACTGCGGGCCGCCATGGACGCCAAGATGGAGTTCGACCCCGACTTCGTCATAGTGGCCCGGTGCGACTTTGGCGGCGTCCCCGGCGCCACCTTCGAGGGCGTTATGGAACGCTGTCTGGCCTACAAGAGCCAGTCCAATGCCGACGTTATCTGCCCCGCCGTCCAGTCCTGGGAGGAGAACGTGGAGGCCATCCGCCGAATCCCCGGGCCGGTGCTGCCTCTCTTCACCCACGGCAGCCAGACCCATCCCACGCTGCAAGAACTGCAGGAGGCCGGGGCCTCCGCTGCCTGGTACCCGGCCCTGACCACCATGGCAGGGCTCCAGGCATCCTGGGACTTTCTGCATGACTTCCAGGAGCGCGGCACTGAGGCCATCGACCAGTTCCTGGCCACCGCCGCCCAGAGCCGCTGGGGCGTCGCCAACAACGGTACTATCCTGGGAGCCCAGCGCATCCGCGAGATGGAGGACAAGTACCTGCCGTAACGTCCCTCCGGGGAATCCGCAGGCTGAAGGAAGGTGCGCCGGAGGCGCCGAATAGATTCATGCGTTCGGGTTTAGTGGACTCGCCCGCATCGCCGCCAGCCCCGCCGCCAGGCCATGGTGTTCCAGCCCCAGCCGCCGCATGGTCCGGTGGCAGTCCAACCCCAGCCTGTCGTGGCTGCCGGGTTCATCCTTGGATGGCAGCGCCAGCCCCTGGTCCAGGCCAAATTCCGCAGCCACAGCCAGCGCAAAGTCGTACATGCTGACGCAGTCCCGCCCGGCCAAGTGGTGAACGCCGGGCTGAAACTCCTCTGCCAGCCTGGCTATGCCCTGCACCAGGTGTTCCACGTAAACCGGGCTTCGCATCACTCCGGCGCTGCCGTGCCAGGTCTCGCCCCTTTGTAACCGTTCCACCA
Source organism: Dehalococcoidia bacterium (assembly GCA_964291565.2). Taxonomy (GTDB): domain Bacteria; phylum Chloroflexota; class Dehalococcoidia; order Lucifugimonadales; family UBA3495; genus Bin22. The sequence continues at coordinate 919,558 of OZ219949.1, read as the reverse complement.
GCGCCGGTACGAAGTTCCGTCGTCCGGGCGCCGGCCACCCATACACAATGCTGGTGCGAAGGACGGCGCCCATTTCGCCCAGTTCGGCAATTGCCTGTTCGCCTGCCCGCTTGGTGCGGCCGTAATGGGTAGTGGGGTTGGGCAGGTCATCCTCGTTGTAGAAACCTCGCTCCCCGTCAAACACATACTCTGTGGAAACAAACAGCAGGCGCGCGCCGCCGGACCGGCAGAGCTTCGCTATCTCCGAAGTGGCTTCCACGTTGATTGCGGTCGCCGCCGCCTTATCGCGTTCGCATGCGGCAACGTCGGCCATGGCGGCCAGGTGGATCACCAGGTCGGGGCGAATCATGCTGAACACCTTGTCCACTGCCACTGCATCGGTCAATTCGACCCGGTACCAGTGGTTGCGGTCTTCCCCGGAATAACGGGAGCGGAAGGTGCAATATATTCGGGGTCCGCTTGGTGCGCCCAGCCGCCTCACCAGGTAACGGCCAATAAACCCGCTGGCCCCGATCACCAGGATGCGCAAGGCAGGCCACCTCCTGAGAAGCCGTGATAGTTCGGTGATAATTCTTTGGGCGCAAGCCTACCTGCTGCCGGCGGACCGCCCGCCGTCGACCATGTACACCCCGCCCGTGCAGAAGGTGCTGTCGTCGCTGGACAGGAACAGCATCATCCGGGCCACCTCTTCCGGGTTGCCGTAGCGGCGCAAGGGTATGCGCTCCTCGTAGGCCCGTTTCATTGTCTCCAGGGTAACGTCGGCGTCATCCAGGGCCGCGGCCCGCTGCTCTTCGATGGAGCGCATCATGCGGGTCTCGATGGGCGCAGGATTGACGGTGTTGACCCGTATGCCGTGGGGCGCACATTCCAGGGCCGCGCATCGCATCATTCCTATGACGGCGTGCTTGCTGGTGTTGTAGGCCGACATTTCCGCCGCACCCCCGATGCCGGCAGTGGATGAGGTGATGACAATGCTGCCACCGCCGCGTTCCCTCATGGCCGGTACCGCGTACTTGATGCCCAGCCACACGCCGCGCACGTTCACCGCCATTACCCGGTCGAACACGTCGACAGGGTATTCCGGTATGGTGGCCAGGGTCCCTTCTATGCCCGCGTTGGCCAGCAGGATATCAATACCGCCCCAGCGTTCTGCGGCGGCGTTGATGTAGGCCTGGGTCTGGTCGGGCTGGGTAACGTCGGCGGCGGAGTAGCTGGCCCGCTCTTCGCCAATGTCGGCAGCCAGTTCGCGCAGGGACCCTTCGTCCAGGTCCACCAGCGCCACCCGGGCTCCCTCTTCCGCAAAGAGCCTCGATGCCGCTCGGCCGATTCCGCCGGTGGCCCCCGTGATAACCGCCACTTTTCCTTCCAGTCGTGCCATGCTAAACCTCCCTGCCGCTTTGTGCTGTCCAGCCCTTTGGGACTCCTTTTACCATCAGGCCCACCCCAAAGCAAGCATCCGTTACGCCCCGGTGGCAATTTCATGGGTAGCATGGTCTGCCCAATCCATTTCAGACCTGTTTAGAGGCGGTTATCAAACCCGTCCTGCCCGTTCCAGGTGGACTAATGACGAAAGCCAGCGAAGACACCGGCCCTCTGCAGGATTCGCTGCCTTCCGTGCTATAATCCGTGAAAACCTGCGAATTGGCCCCAGCCGGCCTGAAACCCCATACGGAACCCTATCTGTATCGGAGGTAGTAATATGGGCTTGAAGAAGCTGCTTTTGAAACCCTTTTCCGGTTACCCGGGCGGGTATAAACACATGCGGCGTGGTACCCAGGGCTTTGACCAGACGCCACCTTTCCGGGTACCCGAAGACCCCGATGATCGCCGCAGCCGCATGCCTCCCCTGGGCTTTCGGGAATACTGGTATCCGGCCCTGCCCGCCAAGGATGTGAAGAAGGGCCAACCCGAGGTGCTGCGGATGCTGGGAACCGACGTAGTCTTCTTCCGCGACCAGAACGACGAAGTCCAGGCCTTGCTGGACTGGTGCCCCCACCGCTCGGTGTACCTCTCCATGGGCCGCTGCTACTTCCCCGGCTTCGTAACCTGCCCCTACCACGGCGCCACCTTCGACGGCGACGGCAATTGCGTCGCCTTCCTGACCGAGGGTCCCGAATCCAAGATGGTGGGCGCCCCGGGAATGAAGGCCCGCAAGTTCCCCACCGCTACCATCAAGGGCCTGGTTTTCGTGTGGATGGGCGACGGCGAACCGGTGGACCCCCAGGAGGACATCCCGCCGGAAATGTTCGAGGAGCACAACATCCACCGCCCGGTGTTCTCCATGTTCGACTGCAACTGGGTGCTGGTGCTGGAAAACACCATGGACGCCCACAACGCCTTCATGGTCCATCGCAACGCCATCCGCATCCTGAAGAGCCGCCTGGGAGGCCGGCCCCGCACCCCTCTGGGCTATCGGGTCAACCTGGTCAACAACAAGAACGTCCATTACCAGCCGGGCCGGGGCAAGTCCAGCGTTGAGCGGTACTACTACGACGAAGAAGGCAACATTCCCTACCAGATGTACTATCCAGGCGTGGACGGCGTCTGGCCCAAGACCAAGTGGCGGCTGATGTGGACCTGGATTTTCGACCGCAAGGCCCGCAAAACCGGCCAGGCCCCGGGTCGCGTCCGCCCGCCCCAGGCCGACACCAACGGCGTCAACGAGTGGAACGGTACCCGCCTGCCTGGCATGTCCCGTACCGGTGGCAACAACGCTTTCTTCCGCAGCACCCGCTGGGCCGTGCCTGTTGAGGAAGGCCTGACCCGCATGGTGTACCTGAACGTGGAACGCTACAGCAAGAAGCCCAACGCCCTGCGCCGGTTGTGGAGTTCGGCATCGTGGCCCTATCGCAACTGGGAGCTTAACTTCAACTTCCGCAACCAGGACTACGACGCGGAGAAGTACGTGCAGTACGATTTCCCGGAGTACCTGTCGTCCACCGACTCGGTGGTGGTGGCCATGCGCCGCCTCTTCGTGGAGCACAACCGCGACGTGCAGCGCCGCCGTGCCCGGGAAGAGGAACTGCCCGAAAGGCCGGAGGAAACCCTGGCCGAGCAGATGGTCCGCGAGGGCGACGCCCGCGTAGCCGAAACCAGCGAGACCTTCAACATAGACCGCCTGCAGGAAGAGTTGCTGCGGCAGGTTTAGGCATAAGACAGTCCTAGAGTTCAAAGGGTAGCCAATGGATAACAGGGAACTCTGTTGGAAGCTTCTTCTCACGGATAGTGAGGAAGAAGTTGAAAGAACGTTGAGGGACGCCGGTTACTGGTACGATTCAAGTGCCTGGCGTCCTTACGGAGACTTAGACAACAACTACGGCACGATTGGAAACCAGCAAGGAGAAGCGGTCGCGGCGCTGGTAGAGAAGATCGTCAATGCCATTGACGCCAGGCTGATGAACGAATGCCTGGATCGCGGCGAATGAGTTAGCGGAAGACGGGGAGTTCGCCGATTTCCTCATCAAAAGGACGGAAAGGCTTGGCTACTATACCAGCCGCAGGAGCGCTGTAGCTGGCCCGTCGTTCGTGATATGTACGCTCGTACCTCAGTTACCGGAACCAACTGATGATGCATCGAGGGAATCTTTGCTGGACAGCCTGGTGGGAATCTCGGGGGAGATAAGGGAGAGCTAGGTAATATTCAAAGAACAGGCTATGGTCACAAAATGGTAATGAGAGAAAACGAGGGAATGGGAAGTCAGAAGTGCCCCCACTGTCGGTTGAGTTATTTCGCCCGGGGTTACCCGTGGACGCAGGTCGCCCGGATGAACGAGGGGGCAGACGGATATTGGTGGGTACGTAGTGAACAGTGTCCTAGTTGCCTCAAAGTCATAGTCTGGCTGATGGCGGCGGCTGACAGAGGCACACATATGCCCGGAAGTGGACAAGAATGGCCGAACAAAGTTATCAAGGAAAATTTGGTTCATCCGAGGGAGACCGGACGCCCCCCTGTCCCTACCGAAGTCCCTCCAGAGTTTTCGGAGGACTATGTGGAGGCTTGCCTAGTTCTTGCCGACAGTCCAAAAGCTAGTGCGGCACTAAGCCGTAGATGCCTCCAATTGATTCTACGCGAGAAGGCGGGTGTACAAAACCCGGACAATCTTCTGAGGGCAATCGAAGAGGCTGTAGCTGATCCCAGCATACCAACCGGAATAAAAGATTCGCTAGATGCGGTCAGAAACATCGGTAACTTCGCCGTACATCCCAACAAGGGCTTGAACACGGGCGACGTTGTGCCTGTTGAGCCAGGAGAAGCTGAATGGTGCCTTGACGTCGTAGAGGTGTTGTTCGATTTCTATTTTGTCGGGCCAGCAGACGTACAAAGGCGCAGAGATGCCCTTAACGCAAAACTTTCCGAGATGGGGAAGCCAAGTATGCTTGCGCCGAGCGGCGACGGCCAAGACGAAGCAGCAAAAGAGGCGGGGAGCTAGACATATCTATAGTTTCCGGTCGTTCTACTCTACATGCCACCCCCCTGCTTCTACCGAAGTAAACTGGATTCCCCGCAATTCAACCCTTTGGTAGAGCCCTACTCATCAGCCTTCACCGGAAAGGCCCGCTTGTGCACGGTGGCTACGCCGAAAATCAGCGAGGCCACCAGCGCCATGGCCGGACCCGACGGCCAGTTGGCGTAGAAGGAAAGGTACAGTCCCGCCACGGCCGAAACCACCCCGATGAACGCCCCCAGCAGAATTACCCCGGTGAAACGTCGGGCCAGCAGATATGCGGTGGCCGAAGGTATCACCAGCATGGCCATCACCAGCACTATTCCGGCGGCCGACAGGCCAATGACTATCACAACGGCCAGCAGGGCCAGCAGCAGGTACTCCACCAGCGAAGTCTTAATGCCCGCCACCCGGGCGCCCACCGGGTCGAAGGTCGTGTACACCAGGTGCCGGTGGAAAAGGAAGACGCCCGCCGCCACTACCACCGTAAGGACCAGGGATATCAGGACATCGGTCTGAGTTACCCCCAGTACCTGCCCCAGCAGCAAGTCCTCGATGTTTATCGCGCGCCCAGGGTTCACGTCCACGCTGATGGAGAGAATAATCAGGCCCAGGGCAAACATCCCCGCGAAGACCACGCCGATGGATGTGTCGTCGCTTATACCTGTCTGGCGGCTCAGGAAGCCCATCAGCATGGCAATGGCAATTCCTCCGGGAACGGCAGTAATGTAGGAAGTGAAGCCCAGCAGGGACGCTACGGCCACGGGGGCCACTATGGAATGGGCCAGGGCGTCGGTCATAAATGCCCGGCCCCGGGTGATGATGTAGGCCCCAACCACCGGCAGCAGGAACCCCACCAGGGCAGACACGATCAGGGCCCGCAGCATGAAGGAGTATTGGAAGGGTCCGATGAGGTAATCAATCATGGGCCATGTGGGTCTCGATGTGGGTCTCGCCGCTGGCGTGGGTGTGGGCCAGTACCATGCCGTGGGAACCGTACAGTTCCTCCAGCACCTCGGGAGTGAAAGCCTCCGCGGGCGGGCCGTAGGCACAGATGTGGCGGTTGATGCAGATGATCTGATCGAAGCGCTCGGCCAGGTTGGTAAGGTCGTGGGTGGCCAGCATCACCACCTTGCCTTCATCCCTTAGGGTCTGGAGCACTTGGATGATGCCCTCCTGGGCGCCCACGTCCACGCCGCTGAAGGCCTCGTCCAGCAGGACAATGCTGGCCTCCTGGGCCAGGGCGCGGGCGATGAAGACGCGCTGGCGCTGTCCGCCCGAGTTTTCTTCAATCAAGGCTTTGCGGCGTTCCCACAGGCCGACCCGCTCTAGGCAGGACCTGACTATCTCCTTATCCCTCCGTGACACCCCCCGAAACATGCCAACGTGGCAGTAACGGCCCATCATCACCACGTCGTGGACGGTGGCTGGGAAGCGCAGGTTGATGTTGTCCCGCTGGGGTACGTAGGCTAGGCCACCCGGGCGTCCGTCGATGCCGTGGAGTTCCACCGTTCCCCTGGCCAGCGGGAGAGCGCCCACGATGGCATCGAACAGGGTGCTCTTTCCGGCGCCGTTGGGGCCTACCACTCCCACCAGGTTACCGGGCCCTATATGGAAGTTAACGTTGAACAGGGCGCGAAAGCCGTCCCGCTCTACGGTTACGTCGGTAGCGGTTATGGCCGGTTCGGAAATCACTGTCGTATCTCCAAGCTCGTGTGGCTGGCTTCCTGGAACCACAGAGTCGCCGGCATTACCAGCGGGTCGGCGGCAGGAGGGCGGTGTTGAAGAGGAACCTGTAACCACACGGCAAGAACTTTCGTCAACTGAGGAAAAGCAGTCCACTTTCCGTGGCCTCACCAAATTATAAACCGAATGACAGGTAGTATCAAATGAGAATTCTAGCGCCGTCGCTGTTGCATACATCGCCCCCTGAAATAAAGATAGTTGGTCGCACAAGCCTCTGCGCAAGTACGGGACGGATGGTAGCAAGAGAACAGACTTGGTATATAACCCCGTGTAGCGTGGCAGTTGACGGTGGAAATTGCGGTTGCTAATATCAGCTATAGGGATTCCCGCGGGGGCTAAATCCATTACAGGCAGCGAGAAGGGTGCAATGACGTCGCCACTGACTACCCGCACTGAAATAATGTCCATCCTGGAAAACCGGGGTTACCGCGCAACCGCACCCAGGCGGGCCATCATCGAGTTGCTGGAAGGGAAAAAGGAAGGGTTCACCGCAGAGGAAATCAGCAACGAACTTCCCCAGGTGGGTCGGGCTACTGTCTTCCGCACCGTCAAGCTGCTGTTGAATGCCGGCGTTCTCTGTCGGCTGAACATGCTGGACGGGGCGCCCAGGTATAGCCTGTCCAGCGTTGAGCACCACCACCACACCATTTGCGTCAGGTGCGGCAACGTTGGCGAGTTTCGCGCCACCAACATCGAAAACCTGATGCGGGCAATAAGTGAGCAGATCCCAGGGGAAATTGTGGGTCACCGGTTCGAGTTCTACGTCAACTGCGAAACCTGCCTGAAGGGAATGTAACCGAACGAATTCGAGGATGAAGTGCGTATGGTCCTTCCCGCCTCGCACAGAAAGAGAGCGGCCGGAGATGAGGGGCGCCATCTAATGTCCGACGAGTCCTCACAGCACAATTCTTAGGAAAATAAGCCGAAATAACTATCGGGCTGCCGACTGGCAGCCCGATATCTTTTGAGGCACAGGCCTTCCCGCTGAGTTCGGCGGGACCGCCGTTGCCCTAGTTGCGGCCTACCGCCAGGGCCCCCACCGCCACCGATGGCAGGCGTACCGGCAGTTCCTCCCAGGTTACACCCCAGTCGCTGCTCTGGTAAAGTTGGCCCCCGTCCGCGCCGGCGTAAACCCGGTTGGGTTCCGACGGGTCCCATTCGAAGGCAACGACCATCTCCGCAGGCTCGGTGCCCTGGCCCACATCGGCCACCGGTTGCCAACTGTCGCCGGCGTTGGTCGAGCGGTAGAACATCGGGTTCAGCCGCCGGGCGTTTTCCGACACGGTTACCAGTACCAGGCTCGCGTCGTCGGGAGCCGGAGCGATGTGAAGCGTGTAGCGTCGATCGAGACCGTCGTTAATCAGTTCCCAGCTCTTGCCCCCGTCGCTGGATCGGTAGGGGGCCCGGGCGGTGGCGACAAAAACGCTGCTGGGGCGGTCTTCGCTGAGGGCTACGCAGTGAATGTCGTCGTTCAGACCCGGTAGCTGCTGCCAACTCCGGCCTCCGTCGGCGGAACGGACCATCCCGCCCACTTCAATCCCCGCATATAACCGGTCGGGGTCGTCCGGGGCGACTCGCAGGTCCCGCACGTGGGAATCGCGGGTGGGGGAGTGAAAGCTCCAGTCCACCGATTCAGGCACCTCTGTGAAGCCCTCCAGCTCCGTCCAGGTATTGCCGCCATCCTCGGAGCGGTACACCGTGGCCGGTTCGCTCCCCACGAAGAGAGTGTCCCCCTGCGTGGGGTGGGCCAGCACGCTGTGGGCGTAGTCGGAGGGATAAGAACCCAGGTGAGTCCAGGTTTTCCCTCCGTCATCGGTGCGGTAGACGCCCGCCTCGTAGGCCGCCAGGTAGGCCCGGCTGCCCTTTACCGGGCTGGCTGCCAGCCTGGCCGCGGCATGGGGCAGGGAAGTGACCGGACCCTGCTGCCACGTCTTGCCGCCGTCATCGCTGGTAACCGCACAGACTCCGTCGTGCATTCCGACATAGATGGTCTTTGCTGCGCTCATGTCGTATCTCCTGCTTCGGATTTAGTTCATGGCTGGATTATAAGGCAAACGTAAACGGTGTGAAGGGCTAAATTCCTGCTTGTATATTGAAACAGTCATCTATGCCACAAGACATGGCATAAGTCTATTGAGTTGGGCGGCAGATGTCTTGAGTTCGGAGTGGCGGGGCACGCTACGTCTTGGTAGCTGAATTCAGGCTATGCAGGTCGCGTATGAATGAGTCGGGTATGTGTAATGGGTGAAACCTGCGGGGAGGTTGCCATTGCTCAATCAGGTAGTATCCACCACGGTCGAGGATACCGGAGAGACCAGGCAGTCTCATGCCCGGCCGCGGCGCTACTACCCAATATGATCGCCAGACCTGGAGTGCGAGACTGGATAATGGCGGACAGTAAACCTTCTTGCAGCCGGGTGTATACTTGCCTTTTAACTGTAAGGCTGGCGGTAATGATGACGGCTGACGGCGGCTCTAAAGAGCGGAAACCGGTATTCTATGGCTGGTACATCGTAGCCACCTGCATTTTCATAGCCTTCGTTACCAATGGGGCCCGCAACAGCTTCGGCATCTTCGTCCTCCCCATGAGCGAGGAGTTCGAGTGGAGCCGGGGCACAATTTCCTTCGCCGCGGCCCTGGGCTTCATGGTAAACGGGATAACCCAACCATTCATGGGTCAGTTGCTGGACCGCTTCGGGGGCCGCAGGGTAATCACCGTCAGCATAGCCGTTTTCGGCGTGGCCACCGTGGCCTTGAGCCTCACTTTCCACTACCTGTTTCTCATTTTCATCTTTGGCGTCGTCTCGTCCATTGCCCTCAGCGGCATGTCCCTGAATAACACGGGGACGTTGCTGTCCCGCTGGTTCCGGCGGCGGCGGGCCACAGTCGTGGGCCTGAACGCCTCCGGGCTGTCCGCGGGTGGGCTGATTCTCGTGCCGTTGGGGATGTACTTGTTGCAGTCCACCAACTGGCGAATAACCTGGGTGGCATTTGGCCTTGCGGTCCTGGCATTATCCGTACCACTGGCCTTCTTCTTCCTTAAGGATGACCCCAAGGATATGGGCCTCAGTCCTGATGGCGATGACGAGCCTGCGGATACGCAGGGCAATCCCGTATCCCGCCGGATAGCAGGCATATTAGACACGGACCAATGGAAAGAGTCCTACCGCTCGATGCCTATCTGGCAGATGACCATTGCCTACTTTGCCTGCGGTTACACCACGGCGGTGCTGTCGGTCCACTTTGTGCCCTTCGCCGACTCCCTGGGCATCGGCCCGCAGACGGCTGCCTTCATCTTCGCGCTGATGATGGGATTGAACGTGGTGGGCAGCATTGGCGCCGGCGTACTCTCAGACAAGTTCAGCCGGAAGAACATGCTGGGCATTGTGTATTTCGTGCGGGGCACTGCCTACATGCTGATGCTGGCCGGCGTGGTCTTCTTCGACCTGGGAACGGTGGCGCTTCTGATCTTCGCCATTGTGGCCGGCGTGTCCTGGATAGCGACGGCGCCACTGACGACGGCGCTGATAGCCGACGTCTACGGCGTGCGGGCTCTGGGCACCATCAGCGGGGTTGCCTTCCTGGTGCACGCGGTGGGCAGCGGCATCAGCATCTGGCTGGCGGGGGAACTCTTCGACCTGACCGGCTCCTACACGCTGCCCTTCCTCATCGCAGGACTGATGCTGTTCCCGGCTTCGGTGTTCGCCTTCTCCATCAAGGAAAAGAAGTACTCGTCCCGCTATCAACCGGTGGAGCCGGCGGTCATGCCGGCGGCTGGCGACTAGCGCGGGTTTCCCCAGGAACGGGCAAGTTTGACGGGGGGCTTGCGATGATGGTTACGGGGCTGTGGATGCCGGTCATGTGGCTGTCCGCCCCGCTGCTGGGGTTAGCTGCTCACCACGACGACATTGTTGATCCCGACTTTCTGGCGTGGCTGAAGGCCCGGCTGGACCACATTATTACGCTTGACCCTTGGGTGCTGGTGATTATATTGACGGTAATAGTCCTGGCCATTCCCGCCAGTATAGTGGGGTTCTACCTATATCAGCAGTGGCGGTTGAAGTTCTCGTAAGTGTGGGGAGTTAGAGAGCCGGTAAATCAGTGAGAACGAAACCGGGACACGGAAAAAGCCAGGGGATGGCACAATGCTCCTCCCCTGGCTTTTTGAGTTCGGAACCTGCCAGGAACTAACCGGGGTTGTGCTTGTCCACCAGGGGAGCGACCCGGGGGTCCACGTTGCCAAGGGGCTGGCCTGCATCGACACGAGCAACCGCCAGGTGGGCGTCTCTCTGAATTTCCTCCCAGTCCGGTTCCAGTTCATACTCGTCCCGTAATTCGTCGAACAGCGCGGTAAGCGCATTCTGATTAAACATAATGCTTAACCCAGATACCTCCTCCTTAGTATCGTGCTAAAACGTACCCTAGTCTAGCCACTTTTGGCAGGGCTGGCAAGCACTATCTGAGTGGTGCCAAGAGACATTGCTGACTACTGTATCCAATTTCGCTAGGGGAGTTGAGAGACTCTATAGTTCAGGAAAGTGCTTGTTCAAGTGCAGAGATAAACTGGCCGCATAATATTCTTTCCCAATACGGTTAAGTTCATCTATAAGATGCAAGAATAAAAGATACATATGGTCTTTTGTGAAAGAAACAAAGTCACCCTTCCGAAAGAATTTAATGACTTCGGGCTCCCTATCTAGTCGACCATTAACATGTAACACCGCTTGCCGGTATTTGTTCAGATCTTGAAAGACGTCGCTTTTGACCTCGTCCTTTGAACCCAATCCTGTTTCTTTGGCGATCAGTTGACGGTATTCGTCCTCCCACAGTGCGTAAGTTAGAGCCACTACTGCATTCCTGTGGAGGAGGACATTACGACCTCCCTCCTCAGAAGCCTCGAGCATCTCTCTAATGGTCTTCGCATATTGGTAAAGCTCACCGGAACAGTCACTCTCTCCCCTCCAAACGAGGAATAGACTGTCTGGAGTTGTCGTCTCGTTAAGATCCGACATCCGTCTTATGAACTCAGTCCATTGATGAAGTGCGGCAGTTACTTCTACCTCATATGAGTAGAGTTCTACGAGGTCACGGTGGAAGCCCAAAAGAGCTTTCATTTCATCTCTCCTATACAAGAAAGTAATAGCTGCGTGGAGGAGCGCTGAGCAATGTTGTGTGCTGGCATAACCCCTCTGGTGAGCTTAAGCTCTTATTTGGCCTTTGCGCGATTACGTCGGCTAATGACCCATCCGGGTCAAGTAAGCCAATTCGTACAGGAAGAGCAAGTCCAATACCGACAATCGCCTGCCGTCGCCTTATAAGGCATTATTGGGGCATAGTTTTATAATCAATGGTAGCCTATATCGCGGACATTCAAGAACTGGAGGTCTGACTCGAACATGAGAAAGCACTATTTGGTCTTCGCAATTGTTGCGAGTGGAATAATAGCAGCCTGTACTTCTCCTGAGCCAACCGCTGTACCTGCAGGACCCACACCGGACATTGAAGCCACCGTGGAGGCGCGCGTACAGGAAGCGATGGCGGATACTGAGGGCCAGGGCGGCCGGCTGGAACGGGTGCGGGCCAGGGGCGTCCTGGTGTGCGCCGGCAACGATTCCCTGGCCGGCTTCGGCTTCCTGGACGCGGACGGAAATATCGGGGGCTTCGACGTTGACCTGTGCCGCGCCGTAGCCGCCGCCGTCCTGGGCGACCCCGACGCCATCGAACTGCGGCCCACCACCGCCGCAGAGCGAGGCCCCGTGATGCAGTCGGGTGAAATAGATATGATGTCCCGCAATACCACCTGGACCACTTCCCGGGACGTCCAGTGGGGCAACTTTGCCCAGACCATGTTCTACGATGGCCAGGGCTTCATGGTCCCCGTCAGCGCCGGCGTCTCCTCCATCTCAGAACTCCAGGAAGCCGCCATCTGCGTCCAACAGGGCACCACCACGGAACTCAACCTGCAGGACTTCAGTAACCAGAATGGGATGAATTTCTCCATAATCACCTTCCCGGATAACATCAGCACCGACGAGGCCTACACCAATGGCCAGTGCGACGCCTTGACTACCGACCGGTCCGGCCTGGTCAGCACCCGCCAGGGCCTGCCCAGCCCGGAAGACCACACCATCTTGCCCGGCACAATTTCAGAGGAGCCACTGGGCCCCGTGGTACCCAGCGGTGATGACCAGTGGTACGACATCGTTAAGATTGTGATGGCCATTCTGATCTACGCCGAGGCCTTCGGTATCACTTCGGACAACGTGCCTGACGCAACCACTGGCAACACCCCGGTGGACCGGCTGCTGGGGCTGGAGGGCTCCTACGGCCAGGAAGAAGCGGGCCTGGGTCTCACGGTGGCCCAGGATGTGATCAGGGGCGTGGGAAACTATGGAGAGATTTACGAGCGACACCTTGCTCCCCTGGGCATCGCCCGGGAGGGCAGCCGCAACGCCCTGTGGAGTGCTGCTCCCTGCACCGACTGCCCCAGGGGAGGGCAGATTTACGCGGCGCCATTGCGGTGACAGTGGTCTAATCCCTGGGAAAACGGGCCGCCCCATTTGCGGGCGGCCCGTTTGCTTAGACATCCCAGCAGTGATGCAACCGAGACGAATGTAGAAACGTCTTCCCTTCCCACATCGCCGGGGCAACTGGCTCGACCGGTCAATCTCATTACTGGAGGGAAAAGCAGGGGGTATAATGGCGCCATTACATACTGGTCGCCATAATGATCTTTCGGTAACTTCCCAGAAGGAGAAACAGTATGCAGATTGGTGCGCACGTCTCATCGGCAGGCGGCATCAGCAAGTCCATTGACCGGGGTCAGGAAATCGGCTGCGAGGCCATCCAGATATTCGGTTCCTCCGCCCGCACCTGGGCCTTCAAGCACCCCCCCGAAAAGGAGATTGCCGCCTTCAAGGAGCGGCGGGCGGAAGCCGGCATGGGCGCCGTCTTCTTCCACGCCATCTACCTGATAAATCTGGGCAGCCCCAATCCGGAACTGGTGGAAAAGGGAGTGCAGTCCCTGATCAACTACATGACGCTGGCGGCGGACATTGAGGCCGAGGGCGTCATCTTCCACCCAGGCAGCCACAAGGGGCAGGGTTACGAGCAAGTGTTCGACCAGGCTGTGGCCGCCATCAACCGGGTGCTGGACAATTCCCCCGAGGGCCCCTACCTGTGCCTGGAGAACATGGCCGGCATGGGCCAGCACATCGGCGCCAGGTTCGAAGAACTGGGCGGTATCCTGCGGGCTGTGGACAACCCCCGCCTCCGCATCTGCCTGGACACCCAGCACAGCTTCGCGGCGGGCTACGACCTGACCACCATAGAGGGGGTTGAGGCCATGATTGCCCAGTTTGACGAGGCCATTGGCGCAGACAAGCTGGCGGCGGTCCATGCCAACGATTCCAAGCAGGTTTGTGGTTCCGGCGTGGACCGGCACGACAATATCGGCGATGGCTACATAGGGGAGCAAGGCTTTGCCTGCATCATGGGCAACCCCGCCTTCCGGGACGTACCCTTCTTCCTGGAAGTCCCCGGCTTCGAAGGCGATGGCCCCGACCAGCAAAACATAGACATCCTGAAACGCATCAGGACGGAAGTGGGTCTTTAGTTATTCCACCAAGTGGCACGAAGATTCACGTAGGCCTTGGACACTCTTCGTGCTCTTTCCTGGATAGCTTGCAGGACTTGGAAATCGCTTTGGTCAACATCAGCTACCCCGAATTTGTGCGGTTGGTGCGGCGGGCTTACCGGCGTTTGCCGACCCACGTGCTTGATGCCCTGGAGAACGTGGACATTACCGTGGAGGAGTGGCCCGGTCCCAACGAGGAGGAATTGCTGGAAGACGGCGGCACGCTTTTCGGCCTGTATTACGGCGTGCCCCTCACCGACCGGGAAGGCGGCGCCCCCGTCCTTCCCGACCGCATAACCATCTACCGCCAGCCCATACTGGAAAGCTGCCAGACCCGCCGAGAGGTGGTCCGAGAAATTCGAATTACCCTCTGGCATGAGGTGGGCCACTATTTGGGAATGGACGAAGACGACCTTCACCGCCTGGGCTACGGTTAGGGTATTCGAGCATGAATGGACAAGATAGACAGGATATAGAATCTGGTTTTGCTGGCGACTTGCAACACTCGCCAGCCGTATCCTGTTCACCCTGTTAGTCCATGTTAAATTCCGTGGGAAAATTCATCGGTCTGGGCTTCGGCGCAGGTCTCTCTCCAATAGCCCCCGGCACTGCGGGAAGCCTGGTCGCGGTGTTCATCTACTACCTGATTACACTGTTTGCCGGTGGTATTGCCCCTTACATCCTGGTGGCCCTGATCCTGTTGGGCGCTCCCCTTGGCATCTGGGCCACGGGACTGCTGGTAACTGACGCTGACCCAGATCCCGGTCGGGCGGTGTGGGACGAATTCGTGGGCATGTGGATAACCTGCCTGTTCCTGCCCGCAACTATCCCCTGGCTGGCCGCGGCCTTTTTCACTTTTCGCGTCTTCGACGTTTTCAAGCCTTGGCCTGCCCGCCGCCTGGAAAGCTGGCATGGGGGCCTGGGAATTATGGCGGACGACGTGGTGGCCGGAATTTATGGAATCGCATTGTTGGCAGTTTTCCAGCTTGTTTGGGCCTGGCAGTCGCAAGGTTGATGAAGTGCCCCGCTGCGTCTCCCCGCGACGTTCCCTTTGTCGGTGCTTGTGCCCCGGCCTTCAGGACATTTGCCCATAGCAATTCTGCAGCTACTCAGCGGCATTCAGATTGCCGCCAAAACTGCCCCCATGTTATACTCCATAAAATTCTGCGATAGCAGTTACAAGGACAGTGTTTATGGTACAGTCAGCTGAGCGTCCTGCCGAACAAGCCCCCGTAGCGACCCCTCCCCCTCCCGCTGCCCCCCAGCGTGAACCTCTCACCATGAAGTCCCTGCTGGAGGCCGGTGTCCACTTCGGCCACCAGACCCGTCGCTGGAACCCGCGCATGAAGCGCTATATCTTCACCCAGCGCAACGGCATTCATATCATTGACTTGCAGCAGACCCTTGGGTTGATGAACGAGGCCTACCGGGCTATGGTGCAGGTGGCGGCCGAGGGCGGCAACGTGCTGTTCGTGGGGACCAAAAAGCAGGCCCAGGAAGTAATGCAGAGCGAGGCCGAACGCTGCGGAATGTGGTACATCAACCAGCGGTGGCTTGGCGGCACCCTTACCAACTTCCAGACCATCCGCAGCCGCATTAGCTACATGATCGAGCTGCAGCAGAAGCGTGAGCAGGGATACTTCCGCCTGCTGCCCAAGAAGGAAGGCCTGAAGCTGGAAGAGACCCTGGCCAAGTTGGAAAAATATTTCCTCGGCATTCGCAACATGACCGCCCTGCCCCAAGCGATGTTCATCATTGACATCTGCAAGGAAGACATTTGTGTTGCCGAAGCGCGGCGCATGGGCATTCCCATATTTGCCATCGTCGACACCGACACTAATCCGGACCTGGTCAGCCACCCCATCCCCGGCAACGATGATGCGGTTCGTTCCATACGGCTGGTAACCGGACGCCTGGCCAATGCCATACTGGAAGGCAAGGCGGAGCGGGAGGCGATGCTGGCCGAACAGCGGGCCCAGGCCGAAGCGGCTGCCCAGGCTGAGGCCGATGCCCTGGCCGCCGAAGCCGGCGACGACCTTTCCGACGAGGAAGCTGAGCACGTGGCCCTGGCTTCCATGCCCCTGGATGACCTGGCCCAACTGATGGAGCAGGGCAATCGGGGCGGTAATGAGGAGGGTTCTGAAGGCTAGGCCTGGCCTGCCGGACATCGACGGCCCGGAACGCCGCAAAGGGGAACGTATATCAGGGGGTTCGAAGGCAAATACTGGGTAGTTTACTACCTGTCCTTCCTGGTAGGCGTCGCCGTTTTGGTGGGCATTAACTGGAACTCGCCAAGGTGGAGTGGGGACTGGCCAGCCCTCATGGCCTCGGTATTTGGCACAGCCGGCGTAGCCTCGCTAACTGTTGCCATCGCGGTCGAATTGTGAGGACGCATGGTGCTACTAATTACCGATGCCATCAGGAATATCGGACAAAAAGAAAAGAAAGCTCAGCATAGAAGAAGAAGGGAGGCCTACAAACGTTTCGGCTTTGAGATAGACGGTGTGCTGGTGCTCCCTCAGACGCTTGAAGTTGAAGCATTCCTTAACGGAGAGGAACCGGAGGACAATTCCCAGCCATAGGGCAGTTGGCTCGTGCCCACTCTATAACTGCCCCTCATCTTTTTGGCCGAAGATTAACAAGGTTGAAGTTAGGACAATAAACTCTCACCAGTCCGTTTTGGGCGGGTAAACAAGTCATGGAGGAAATCCTTGCCAGCTACAGTTGAAGAAATCCGGACCCTGCGCGAACAGACCGGGGCCGGAATTATGGACTGCAAACAGGCCCTGGAAGACAACGACAACGATATGAACAAAGCCGCCGAAGCCCTGCGCCAGAAGGGCTTCGCCCGCGCCGCCCGCCGTGCGGACCGCGAGACTACTGAAGGTGTGATCGAGGCCTACATCCACACCGGCGGCCGGGTGGGCGCCCTGGTGGAACTGGGTTGTGAAACGGACTTCGTGGCACGCAATGAAGAGTTCAAGCAGGTGGCCCACGACATCGCCATGCAGGTGGCGGCCATGGGCCCGGTGTACGTCAGCCAGGACAATAAGGATGAAGGCGACGACCGTCCCGCCAGCGAAGTTTGTCTGTTGCAGCAGACGTTCATTAAAGATAGCTCTCGAGTTGTGGGAGACATCGTGCAGGAATTGGCCGCCAAGGTGGGTGAGAACGTCCGTGTGGTTCGTTTTAACCGCTTGGCCCTAGAGGAATGATCACCCTTTAGCCTATGGTTGCTCCAAAATACCACCGAGTACTGCTCAAAATCAGCGGCGAATCTCTTAAGGGTTCCGCCAGTACCGGCATCGACCCCGAGTCGGTCAATTACATGGCCCAGCAAATCGGGGACGTGCATCGTATGGGAATTGAGCTTGCCATAGTCATCGGTGGCGGTAATATTTGGCGGGGGGGACAAGCCGAACGATGGGGCATGGACCGGGCCACCGCCGACTATTCCGGTATGCTGGCCACCATCATAAACGCCCTGGCCCTGCAGGATGCCCTCGAAAAGCGCGGCATTATCACCCGCACCCAAAGCGCTCTGCAAATTCAGGCGGTGGCGGAACCTTACATTCGCCGCCGGGCTATCAGGCACCTTGAAAAGGGCAGGGTGGTCATCTTCTCCGCCGGTACCGGCAATCCATTCATGACCACGGATACAGCTTCCGCCTTGCGGGCTTTGGAAATTGGCGCCGAGGTGCTGTTGATGGCCAAAAACAACGTTGACGGCGTCTACGACTCCAACCCTCACATGAATCCCGAAGCCAAGCGGTTTGCAAATCTGGACTACCTCGATGCGCTGAACCGGCGCCTCGAAATAATGGATTCCACTGCCGTCTCCCTTTGCATGGAGAACAAACTGCCGATAGTCGTTTTTAATATCTTCGAACAGGACAGCATGCAGGCAATTCTTACCGGCGATACTGTAGGCACCACCATAACGTCATCCGATTAAGAGCCCGGTTTCACCTGATGGGCGGCTATTTCTCTGGGGCGCCCACGGTTTGGGGCAGGGAGCAAAGAGTCTTTCGCATTACACGGCATACTCGATTATGTTACTCAATGGGAGGGACCCACAATGGTAGAACAGGACAATAATGCCGATATCCAGTTGACACCGGACGAAGTCTTGGCAGACGTAGAGCGCAGGATGAACCGGTCAGTGGAAGCTCTGGAAAGAGAGCTTGCCACCTTGCGCACCGGTCGGGCCACTCCTTCCCTGGTGGAAAACATAAACGTGGACTATTACGGTTCTCCTACTCCCCTCAAGCAGATAGCATCTATTTCTGCCCCCGACGCACGGGCGATTATGATTCAGCCTTGGGACCGCCAGGCCCTCCGTGATATTGAGCGGAGCCTGATGCAGTCGGAAATGGGGTTCAACCCCTCAAATGATGGCAACATTATTACCGTGCCCATTCCCCCTTTAAACCAGGAACGCCGTCAGGAGCTGGTGCGACTGCTGAAGCGTAAGATCGAAGAGGGCAAGGTTTCCGTCCGCAACGTTCGCCGCGACGGGCTGGAGTCCCTGCGCAAGCTGGAACGGGACAAGGCGATATCCCAGGATCAGAACCGGCGCAGCCAGGACCAGTTACAAAAGACCACAGACAGCTTCATCAAGAGCATGGACCAGGTCTCCACCGCTAAAGAAGCGGAGATTATGCAGGTCTAGCGCCCTGAACAGCCCATGAATGCCCCCACCGGTCCGGTAAACCTGACAGAACATCGCGGCTCCTCCGGGGAGGACCGTCTCTGTTCTCAGGATGAACCCGCCCGCTCTGAACCTGTTGCCCAAGTGCCACGGCATGTTGCCATAATTATGGATGGCAACGGCCGCTGGGCGGAGCAGAGGGGTTTGCCCAGGCTGGCCGGACATCGGGAGGGCGTAAACGCCATCCCCAAGGTGGTGGATGCACTGGCCCATCGGGGGGTGCAGTTCCTTACCATCTACGCCTTTTCTACCGAGAACTGGTCCCGGCCCACTCCGGAAGTAGAAGGCATAGTCCAGCTGTTGCATGAGACTTTGCAGCGGGAAACCGATCGGTTCAACCAGAAAAACGTCCGGGTCGTTCATATTGGCAACGCCGACCGGCTTTCCACGGAGATACGGGATGCGGTGGAACGCATCCAGGATGAGACCGGCGGAAACACGGGTCTCGTCCTGAATGTGGCCTTCGACTATGGGGGCCGCCAGGAAATTCTCGCTGCCGTCAAGGCATTGATACGCGAAGGTGTCAGCCCGGAAGGAGTTACCGAGGAGGTCTTCAGCAGCCACCTCTTCACGGCCCATAGTCCTGATCCCGACCTGATTATCCGCACCGGCGGGGAACTGCGCATAAGCAACTTTCTCCTCTGGCAGTCCGCTTACAGCGAGTACTTTCACACGCCGGTCCTGTGGCCCGACCTGGACGAGGCGGAACTGGACCGGGCCCTGGCCTCCTACAGCAACCGTCAACGCCGCTTTGGCAACGTAGTTTCCGATACAGGGAGCTAGGCCTGGTGTTGCTCCGGACGGTCAGTAGCCTGCTTGGTCTGGCCATTCTCCTGTCCGCCATTTGGGCTGGCCTTTTCTGGGTTTTCCTGGTCACCACGGCGGCTGCCATCTTGGGCATACGGGAACTCTACCGCCTGCACCCTCCTGCAGTCGCCCGCCCCGAATCGCCTCCCTCGCCCAAAGATGAAAAGCAGACCGATGATGTCAGGGACCTCGAGCCGCCGTCATCCGCAGCAGTCTCGCCCGTGCCTTCCAATCCCAGCAATCAACCGGCAACCAACGAAAGTGAATCTGCAACCTCCCCTCCAGTAAACGCTTTGGAATCGCCAGCTCAGATTCCCAAAGCCGCCATTGAAGGTATGCATGAGGCGCCGCCATCATCCCTCGGCAGTTCACCGGCAATTGCCCCTGACGAGGGTGAGAATGGTCGGATTGCCACGCCTCTTCCCCTGCCCCTGGGCCTGGCCTGGGTGGCGGCCTTCGTCATCGCCGGCGCCGGGGCCACTGGCACTTTCCAGTTCCTGGGGAGCTCCCTGGGAATCCTGGCAGTGGGAGCATTTGTGGCCACATTGTGGCTTATCGCCTTCTATCGGGGCTCCAACTGGCCTGTTGCGGCGGCGTACCTGGTGCTGGGTCCTGTCTATGTGGGGTTCCTCCTGGCTCACGTCCTGCTTCTCGCCCAGGTAGGCGAGGTCTTCTTTGAGCTTGATCCCCTGTATTTTGATCCCGAAACCGGGCCGTCAATCTATGAGGTGGGCCGTAACTGGCTGATGTTCGCCCTGCTGGTTAATTCCGCCACCGATTCCGGAGCCTATCTGGTGGGCAGGGCTTTTGGCCGCCATCCCTTGGCGCCGACTACCAGTCCCAACAAGACCTGGGAGGGCGCAGTCGGCGGTTTTGCCTGTGCTGTAGTTGCGGCGCTCCTCTTGGACCGGATTCTTGACCTGGGGCTGGGAGCCACCGTGTGGGACGGGGCTCGGTTCGCAGTGAATTGGCAACCCCTGGTAATTGGTGCTACAGTAGGTATCATCTCCCAGTTCGGGGATCTCTTGGAATCTCGGCTCAAGCGAGTTTCTCAGGTCAAGGACTCCGGAACCCTGATTCCCGGTCACGGCGGCATGCTTGACCGGCTGGACAGCCTCCTGTTTACCCTGCCGACGGTGTACTATCTGTTAGTGGCGGTGCTCCTGCTATGAAGAAAATAGTAGTCCTTGGAAGCACCGGCTCCATTGGCTGCCAGACCCTGGACATTGTTCGTTCCTTCCCCGGCGAATTTGAGGTAGTGGGCCTAGCTGCCGGTTCCAATCATCAGTTGTTCCGCCAGCAAATCGACGAGTTTCAGCCCAGCTACGTCTACTGTATCGACCCTCCTGACTCTCTGGCCCCCCGGTCGACGTACATTCCAATGGAAGACATGGTAAGCCTCACCGAGGTCGACGTGATAATGGTGGCAACCACCGGCGCGGCTGGCCTGGTGCCCACCGTCAACGCTCTCAAAAGCGGCAAAGCGGTAGCCCTTTCCAACAAGGAACCCATAGTAATCGCCGGACCCTTGTTGAAGGACTACGAGAGCAGGTATGGAGGAGCTATCCTGCCGGTGGACAGCGAACCCAGCGCCATCTGGCAGTGCCTTCAGGGAGAGAAAGGAAATGTCCGGCGCCTCATCATAACCGCCTCCGGCGGGCCATTCCGGACAATGCCCCTGGAAGACCTGTCAGAAGTCACCCCCCAGGAGGCGTTGCGACACCCCACTTGGCAGATGGGTCCCAAGATAACCATCGACTCGGCTACGTTGATGAACAAGGCCTTCGAGGTTATCGAGTCGCATTGGCTGTTCGGCGTTCCCTGGGGCAGCATCGAGGTGGTAATCCACCCCCAGAGTACCGTTCATTCCATGGTGGAGTTTGCCGACGGTTCGGTGAAGGCCCAGTTGGGCCCCCCCAGCATGCGTCTGCCCATCCAGTACGCCCTCTTTCACCCCGAGCGCCGCCGCAACCCGGACGATACCCTCATACCCCGCCTGGATACCCAAATTCCCCAATCCCTGGACTTCCGGCCCCTGGAACCCGAGCGCTACCCATGTTTTCGCTTGGCCCTCGATGCCGCCCAAAGTGGCCATACCTACCCGGCAGTCCTCAGCGCCGCCGACGAGGTGGCCGTCAACGCCTTCCTGAATGGTAAGATCCGCTTCACCGACATTCACCGGGTCGTGGAAACGGTCGTAAACAATCACCGTCACAGCGAAGGTGAAACCCTGGAACAGCTTCTCGCCGCCGATGAGTGGGGCACGGGAGAGGCGAAACGGATTGTGGCGGAATTGGCCTAGCCCTGGCAGATGGCAACCGGGTTCGGGTTTCTTCAGCGACGGTTATCCGTCATTTCCCCGTTGGATCCACCGCAGGCCAGGCTGCCTGGCCGAAGAGTCCTGTCTGACTTGTGATAACATATACCTTCCTCCCTTTGTCATAATCTTCAAGGGTCGCAAAGGGCTATATTCCGCTTCACAAATTCGCCAGGGAACTACCCAGGGAACTACATGGAAACAGCAGTAATTGCCATCATCGCCTTTGTCCCCATGCTGGTGATGTTGGTCGTCATCCACGAATGGGGACACTTCTTTACGGCCCGGGCCTTCGGCGTGAAGGTACTGGAATTCGGTATTGGTTACCCCCCTCGGGCCTTTGGCTTCTATACCGGCCGCACCCGGGTGCTGTTGGACGCCAGCACCCAGTACGTTAACCTGGACGGCCCCTCTGCAATTCAGCCTGGTTCGCTGGTGCGTGTCCACTCCACAGAAGATGCCGCGGGCAGCCTGGTGGCCCGCGTCGTGGAGGGCTCCCAGTCAGGCAGCCTCCGTCGTTCCGCCTCACTGCAGGATATGGATACCGACGAACTGCTGCGGCACGAGGGAACGGTGCGGGAGAAGGACAATGACTCCCTGGTAGTGGCGGACATGGCCTATACCGTCAACTGGCTTCCCCTGGGAGGCTTCGTGCGCCTGGCTGGCGAGAACAATCCCGCCGTGCCCCGCAGCCTCGCCTCCAAGGGGCCCGGCGCCCGCACAATTATCCTGGCGGCGGGTTCGCTGGTGAACGCCGTCTTCCCGCTGGTCGCTTTCACCCTGCTGTTCATGATTCCCCAGGGCGTTACCGTGGGGCAGGTGCAGGTGGATGTGGTAGAGGCCAACTCTCCCGCTCAGTCGGCCGGCATTCAGCCCGGCGACCTGGTCTTGGTCGCGGGGGACCGAGCCATTGAACAGGGCTCCGACCTGGTTAGGGCCACTACCCTTAACGCGGGTTCATCCATGGAATGGACCATTCAGCGGGACGGCATCACTGAAATAGTCCGGGTTACACCAAGAGTAGACCCGCCCCCCGGCCAGGGGGCGACGGGCATCCAGATTAGCCTGGTGAATATTCGCTCCGAGACTCGCTTCGACCCACCCTGGACTGCCGTGTGGAAGGGTGCGACCAGTTCCTGGGAAATGCTGACCCTCCTGCGGCAGGAAATATCATCATGGATAACCGGCGTCCGCAGTCCCCAGCTTTCGGGACCCGTGGGAATCGCCCAGGTTACCGGGGAAGTTACCAGGGACGGTGGAGTTCGCGGCTGGGTGGTTCTCTCCATCCTCTTCAGCATCAACCTGGCAATCCTGAACCTGCTGCCCATACCCATGCTGGACGGCGGCCGGATAATGTTCGTGCTGCTGGAGTGGGTAAGGGGGGGACGACGTATTCCCGCGGAACGGGAAGGCCTGGTTCACCTCATCGGCTTCGTGGCGCTGCTCGGTTTTATCCTCTTCATCACCTACAACGACATCGTCCGTATGATCCAGGGCGGCAGCCCCCTGGGTGGGTGAACTTGTTGGTCCACTATCTGACAAGGGCGGACAGGTGTAGTTCCACCTGTCCGACAGTGACCGCTATTCGGGAGAGTACCTTTTCCCGTTAGCGAAAACTGGGCATCACCTTTTCGCTAAACAACCTCAACGACCTTCCCGTCTTCTCCGCCGAGACCAGCCCCCGGTTGGTAAGCATCAGGTTGCGGATGCCGGCATCCCGCATTTGCGCCAGTTGTTCGGCTACCCTCTTGGGGCTGCCCACTATTCCTTCTCCGGCTTCAGGATCTGGCACGGGCGCATAGCCCTCCTTTTGCATGGGCGGCGGCTGGCGGTCCATATTGTATTGGGGCGGATTCCACGTAGTCCGGTAATGTTGCATATTGGCCCAGGCCTCGTGCTGGGCTGGCAGGAATTCATCCATGGCCTGGTCGTCCGTCTCCGCCAGGTGCATCTCCCGCCACACCCATATCTGGTCCAGGTTGGCCTCGATGGTAGCCTCGTCAAACCCGGCCTCGGCCATGGTATCCCGGTACAGGCGAATGCTGGCGGCCGTGTGGTTGGTGGAGCGGCCGCGCAGCAGGATGGGCCGGCCTATGCGCGCCATGGCCTTCACCGATTCGTCGTCTATGCAGGCGCGGCTCAGCCGGGGGTGGGGCTTCTGGTAGGGACGGGGCCGTGACGACGGGAAAGCTACCTTGTAGTGTTTGCCTTGAAAGTCCAGGTTGTCGGTAGTCCAGGCCTGGACCATCAGGTCTTCGGCCTCTTGCAGCTGCTCCGGACCCAGGTCAGGATTGGTGCCGAAGCCGATGTATTCGTAGGCGTTGTAGTTGGATCCCCGGGCAGTTCCCACAATTATGCGGCCCCGGGTAAGGTTGTCCAACAGGGCCGTTTGGGCGGCCACCCGCACCGGATTGTGCAAGGGCAGTTCCAGAATTCCGAACCCGATGTCCACCCGCTTTGTCTTGACCGCCAGCGCCCCGGCGAAGACCAGGGGGTCGCCATAGACGCACTCGCCCGTAAAGTAATGCTCCGCCAGCCAGATGGCGTCAAACCCCAGTTCCTCGACCAGTTCCGCCTCGGCCAGGCATTCCCGGATGGCCTCCTCGTCCCGTGAGTCATCAAACTTCATCGGATAATAGAAATGTCCAAACTGCATGGTGTTCCCTTTCTCTCTGATCCACGAGTCGGCACGAATTTTCCGGAATGGCTTGATAGCTCATTACAATTCGTGGTTATTCGTGTGCATTCGTGGATGAGAATCTAATTTCAGGCGAAGGCTGGCATTATCTCTTCAGCAAACAGTCGAATTGAGTTCTTGGCGGCCGCCGGATCCATGTACCCGAATTGGTGGCGGGCGCAGAAGATGTCGTGGCCGATTAGCTCGTGCTGCTCCTGCAGTTGGCGGGCCACAGTTTCGGGACTGCCCACCAGGGCGATGCCGTTGTCCACCCAGAAGTCATAGGAATGGGCCCGCTCCCGGAAGGTTCGGCGTAGTTCCGCCCGCTCGGGTGTACCCGGGTCGTCTCCCCGCATTCCGCCGGGGCCGTAGCCAATGCGGGTGGAGGCGATGATGTCCTGTCCCTTGCCGGCGGGGACGGCTTCCGGGTGGGCTGCGGTGGCCAGGTGGGGTTCCGCCTGTTCCCTGGCCTTGGCGTCGGTTTCGGCGACGTGGACGTGGCGGGTTAGGAAAGTTCGGGGTATGGGCGCCGGGTGCCCCTGCTGACGCCACAGGTCGCGCCAGGTATTGAACTTGTCCGCGATGACGGGGTCAACGTCGATGTTCTGGGCGACATGGAAGTTTTTGAGGGCCGCATACTCGAAGCTGGCCGCGCTGTGGCACCCGAACCACACTGGAGGATGAGGCTGCTGGTAGGGCTTGGGGGATGTCAGCACCTCGTCGAACTTGAAAAACTCTCCATCAAAGTTGACGCTGTCCTGGGTCCAGGCTTGCAGGATGATATCGATGGCCTCTTCGCTGATTTCCCGCCGCCGGTCGAACGGCACGTTCCAGCGCATAAACTCGTGCAGGGTTACGCCGATACCGGCCCCGAACTCGATGCGCCCCTGAGACAGGTGGTCCAGCATGGCCACCTCTTCCGCCAGGCGAATGGGATGGTGAAAGGGTAACTGGTAAATCATCACCCCGAAACGCATGGCGCTGGTGGCCCGGGCCAGGGCGGTCAGGTAGATGTTAGGGGCGCTGAGAAAGCTGACGTTGGAGGTTTGGTGCTCGATGGAAAAATAGTACTTGTACCCCATCTGCTCGGCTTCCTGGGCGCCGCGAATGTGCTCCTCGTAAACATCGGCCGCAGTGGGGTGGGACTCCATCTGGGGCTGGTCAAGAACGTCGTATAGTCCGATTTCCAGTCCTGGCATACAAGAACACCTCCGGATCACATTGGGGAACCTTCGATTAAACGAGGAATTAAGACCCCTTGTTTGTCTCCGGGCGACTTACCGCCCTGTTCCTACCAATTCTTTCGCCTGATACGGAACGTTGGCCCCAGGTTGTCCACTCAATTAGAGACTGGTTGATTCCCTTGGATTACTACTGGCCACTAGGTTACTGCGCAGTCCATCCTCCATCTATTACTAGTTCGCTACCGGTCATGAAGGAGGACTCGTCTGATGCCAGGAAAAGAACGCCAAGGGCCACGTCTTCCGGTTCCCCGTAACGCCCCAGGGGTATACGGGAGACTGTGGTCCGATAACGGTCGGCGTCGGCGCGCCCGCCCTCGGTCATGGGTGTAGCGATGGGGCCCGGATGGACGGAATTGGCCCGGATGCCTTCTTTGGCGTACTGGATGGCAGTTGCCTTGGTGAATATTCGCACGGCTCCCTTCGAAGCCTGATACTGGGGACCGCTGTTGTCCACGCCCACTATGCCCAGCTGGGATGAAATGTTAATGATGGAACCGCCGCCGTTCTTTCGCAGGGCGGGCAGGGCCGCCCGGGTTCCCAGGAAGGTTCCCTTGGCGTTAATGTCTAGCACCCGATCCCATTCCCCTTCCGATATATCCTCAACCAGGCCGGCGCCCCGGACGCCGGCGTTGTTTACCAGGATGTCCAGCCCCCCGAAACGGCTCACGGTGGCGTCAATGGCTGCCTGCCACTGGTCGGCGCTGGTCACGTCCAGCGATATGAACAGGGCCCGACCGCCACCCTCAACTATCTCCGCTTCCAGTGCCCGGCCGTCCTCTTCCAATACGTCGCCAAAGGCAACGCTGGCCCCCTCGGCGCTGAACAGGCGCACCTCTGCGGCGCCCATGCCCCGGGCGCCCCCGCTGATAAACGCAACCTTGCCTTCCAAACGCATCCCTGCACCTGCCAAGTGGAGAATAAGTTTCCCCGTGCCGCCACGGGAGTAGGAGTCCAAATGATACCATTCGCCGCCCCATAACTGAACAATGGGGCAGAAACTGGCAGCGTTACCGTTCAAATGGCGTACAACGGTAGTGGCGGGTTTCAAACCCAGCCTTGCTGTTTTCGAAGTAGTTCTTGCCGACCCTCGCTAACCGATACATAATATCTTGAAAAAGCCTTTATTCTTGCAAAAACACCGGGCAGCGTTGTTATACTATCTGGGGTATCCATAGCCCGGCCTGTCTACAACTTGCGGCCCGGCCCCCCTCTCGCGCCATCTTGTCCGAGGTATGACCCCCCAATGCCCTCCAACGCCGTCTGGATTCTCCTTGTCTTTATTGCCTATTTCGTTATCCTCATCGGTATTGCCATCGTCCGGTCCCGGCACATGGACGACATGTCCGACTACGTGCTGGGCGGCCGCAAAATGGGTTACTTTACTTCGGCCCTGAGCGCCGCTTCCTCTGCCACCAGTGGCTGGACCATGCTGGTCCTTCCGGCCCTGGCCTTTGCCGCCGGCATGATGCACCTGTGGACTGTCGCCTCCATAATTCTGGGCCACTGGTTTGCCTGGACGCTGCTGGCCCGGCGAATCCGCCGCTACTCCATGGCTGCGGAAAATTCCCTGACCCTCCCCGAGTTCCTCGAAAAGCGCTTTGGGGATACCAGTGGAGCGCTGCGCACCCTCTCCGGCCTCATTGGCATCTACTTCATAACGCTCTACGTCTGTTCCGGCCTAATTGCCGGCGCCAAGCTGCTGGAGGTGGTGTTCGGCCTGGACCACATGGCAAACGGCCACAATATCGGAGTCATTATCTCCCTGATTGCTGTGGTCTCCTATACCTTTATCGGCGGCTTCCTGGCCGTTTCCCGCACTGACGTCTTTCAGTCCCTGATAATGCTGGCCGGATTCACCATCATTCCGGTAACCTTGATCCTTATCGTCAACAACCCCTTCCAGGGTCTGGAGTCCACCGCCCCCGGTTTCTGGAATCCCTTTACCGACCAGAACAACTCGCAGCTGGGGTACTTGTTCTTTATTTCCTCCCTCGGCTGGGGTCTGGGCGCCTTCGGGGCACATCGAATTATTTCCCGCTTCATGGCCGTCCGGCGGGAAAGTGACATCAAGCGCAGCCGAAACGTGGGCGCAGTCTGGGTGGTGCTGATCTTTCTCTTTGCGCTGTTGATGGGCCTCGTGGCGGCCCCGGCCCTGCTGGACCGCGGCATAGTATTGCCCGACGCGGAAAAACTCTACCTGGTGGTGGCCGAGACCTTCTTCCATCCAATAGTCGCGGGTCTCCTTCTCACCGCGGTCATCGCCGCCGTAATGAGCACCGCCGACTCCCAGTTGCTGCTGGCCTCAGCCATCGCCACCGACGACCTTCCCGTTATTAAGCGAATCGCCTACTCCCTGCGCACCCAGTCCCGGGTCTGGATGGGACGGGGCATGCTGCTGCTTGTGGGCCTCATTGCGGCCACAATCTCCATTGTTTCCCCCGAGTCGGTCTTTGCCCTGGTATCCCTGGCGTGGGGAGGCATGGGAGCGGCCTTTGGCCCCGCCCTGTTTCTGGGGCTGTACTGGCGCCGTTTCAACCGCTGGGGAGCGTTGGCTGCAGTGTTAGCCGGCTCCGTCGTCTCCACCTGGTGGTGGCTGGCTGGCCTGGGCTACGAGAAGTACTCCACCGTGGCCGACCTGTTGGGCTTCGAGGCTACCATTGACCAGATGGAGGCGTTTGGGGTCTGGCAGATCAACCCCGGTGTGCCGGGCTTCGTGGCCGCGGTGATCTGTGCCGTTGCCGCCACCCTGCTCACGGCGCCGCCGCCCGAAGAAGTTACTGAACTTTATGACCGGGTGAACGGACCCGACTGGGTGGAAGAAGATGATGCTGCCGGCCAGCCCCAGCAGGCCTAGCCCCGTTTGACTGACCCCAAATACCGGTTCTCCGGTATGGGCAGCCCCAGGTTCCCGTGGAGGGTATCCGCTTCGTATTCGGAACGGAATAAACCGCGCTCCTTCAGGACGGGCACTACCAGTTCCAGGAAGTCGGTAAATCCCACCGGCAGCACCGAGTTGTTCACCATAAACCCATCGGCTCCGCCGCCCTCCAGCCACGCCTGCATAGTGTCGGCCACCTGCTCTCCCGTACCGATGAATTTGTGGCGGGACGTTGTTGAACGCAGCGCTACCTGCCGCAGGGTCAGGCTCTCGTCCCGGGCTGTCTTCTTGATGCGGTCCGTAGTGCTTTCCCAGCCGTTCCTGCCATAGTCCCCCAGGTCGGGAAAGGGTTCGTCCAGCGGAAACTGGGTGAAGTCCAGGTCGTCGAAATACCGTCCCAGATAGTTGAGCGCCTGCTGTATATCTACCAGGTCGGCTATCTCTTCATATTTCCGGTTGGCTTCATCCTCGGTTGCTCCCACTATGGGCGCGCATCCCGGCAAGATCAGCAGTTCTTCAGGACTTCTGCCAAACTCCGCCGCCCGGCCCTTCACGTCGTTGTAGAAGTCCCTGGCCGCCTCCAGGCTGGGCTGGCCGGTGAAGATAACGTCCGCGTGGCGGGCCGCAAAGCTGCGCCCCGCCTCCGACGAACCCGCCTGGATAAGCACCGGCCTCCCCTGGCGCGAGCGCGATATATTCAGCGGACCCTGCACCGAGTAGAACCGGCCCTCGTGGTTAAGCCGGTGCATCTTCTCAGGGTCGAAGAACACATTCGCTTCCTTGTCGAAAACAAAGGCGTCGTCTTCCCACGAGTCCCACAACCCCTTGGTAACCTCCAGGAACTCATGGGCCATTTCGTAGCGCAAGTCGTGGGCGGGATGTTCCGGCTTGCTGTAGTTCAGCGCCGAACCCTCCAGCGGCGACGTGACGATGTTCCAACCCGCCCGACCGCCGCTGATGTGGTCGATGGACATAAACTGGCGCGCCACGGTGAAGGGCTCACTGTAGGTGGTGGACAGGGTGGCCGCCACTCCGATGTGGGTAGTGTCCATGGCCAGTGCCGCCAGGAGAGTGAGGGGCTCGAACCGGTTCAGAAAAATGGGATGCGACTTCTCGCTGATATACAACCCGTCCCCGAAAAAGACGAAGTCGAGCTTCGCCTCCTCCGCCTTGCGGGTCAACTCCCGATAATACTGCAGGTTTATGGGTCCGTCGGGTACGGCTTGAGGATGTCGCCACGAAGCCATGTTGCTGCCCGTGCCGGAAAAGAAGGCGCCCAGCCGGAGTTTGCGCTGACTCGTCATCTCTGGCCCTCCCCAGTATCTTGACCCACCCCCGGTGCGTTGTCGCCGTAACCAGTCATAGCCTCGGCCAGCAGTCTGTAGGATTCCAGCCGGTCAGGAAAATTGTCTATGGCGGTGACAATGAACACCTCGTCTACGCCGTATTCCATTCCCAATGCCAGCAGCCGTTCCTTCACCCGCGCCGGTGAACCATGTATCACGTTGGCCGGCTGCACATCGTAGGTGAACTCTTCTCCTGACTGGCGGCCAAACTCCCTGGCCGCTTCCTCGGAAAAGACGGTGAAAGTGCGCCCGCTGGCCAGCCTGATTCGAACGACGTGGATGGCCTGGGCGTAGGCAGCAGCTTTGTCCTCTGTATCCGCCACTATCACCGGCAGAGCCAGCATAGCCTGCGGTCGGAAGCCAGGGCTGTCGGCGGCAAGGCTCTGATAGGTGTGGATGGACCGCCGCATTTCCTCCTCGTCGCCGTTAAGGAACATGGCGAATACGTAGGGCAGTTTGTGAGCCGCCGCCATTTCCCCGCTGGCGGCAGTAGTCCCCAGCAGGAACAGGTCAGGAGGCTGGGGTGGCAGAGGTGAAGCGACGACACCATCAGCGCCGCCGCCCAGGAAGCCCTGCAGTGCCATCAGCTTCTCACCCAGCGGTACTGCCGGCGTCCCGTTCAGCGGTTGGGGGCGCAGGGCCTGGGTGGTGCGGGGCATTCCCCCGGGTCCCCGACCTATTCCCAGGTCAACTCGTCCCGGAGCCAGCGATGCCAGCACGTTGAAGTTCTCGGCAACCTTGAATGGACTGTAGTGCTGCAGCATGACGCCGCCCGAGCCTATGCGCATGCGGTCCGTGCGGGCCAACAGGTGGGATACCAGCACTTCGGGAGAGGAACCCATATTGCGGTTGGAACCGTGATGCTCCGTCACCCAGAACCGGTGGTAACCCCACTCCTCAGCCTTTTGCGCCAGCGTAATCGTGTGACCCAGGGCAACTTTAGCCGATTCCCCCTCAGCTGCAGGGCTCTGGTCAAGAACACTCAGTTTAAGCGGAAAATCTGTCATAGCCCTTGGTTGCGTGGTGCGGCTCCTTTAGCGCCGGGGTGTATACGAAGAAGGCTTCGGGTCGGGGTAAAACCGAATTCTACCACAGGGGTCGCCTGAAGGCCGCAAGGGCAATAGCTTCTCAGGTTGGCGGGTTTCTTTCACCGCCGCGCTCCCTCGCCAGGAAACCCATTTCGTGGACGTGGTCTGCCAGTTCCACCGCCTGGGTGGAGCCTTCTCCCCGTATCCTCAGGGTCATTACATGGGCGGTGTTGTAAACCGCCACCGGATACGCCAGGGTGAAAGCCCTTGCCCGGCTTCGACCCATCATGGCCTCGTAGGGTGGGAGAAATACTGTCGCCATAATTCGCTCGTATTCCTGGGGGCTTCTCACCTGCCCCACGGGGTACCGGTGTTCAACGGTAAGGCCGTTGGTCAGTACAACGGTTATGACTACGAAGTCTGGCGTCTGGCGTTCAATTGTCATGGTGGAACTCCGTTACAGAGGGTAAGGGCACCAATGCTCCAGGGTCCCGGAAACAGCCACTGCCCTTCCTGGAAGATCAGTTAGGACTAACCAAACACTACTCAGGTGTGCCGTGAAAAGTCGTGAATAATCTTGCCCGGAAAATGGGTGGCCCATATAATCCATTAAGGGATTTTATGCTAAACTAATTCTATTATTTCATACTTTCGGGACGATTTGATCAAGGGCTAAAGTGTGCCGCCTTGCACACAAAAAGCTCAACTCTCCCATCACTGCGGAATGGTTTAGGAGTCAAGCGGACCTCAGTTGATATCCGGCCTTTGAAGGGTATCGGATCCTTAGATTTGCTCTCCAGGATTAAAGTCTTGTCGGATTCTATTGAAGCAGGCGTCAGTCTGGATCTGGAAAGAAGGAGATAGCGATGGCGACCCAACCCACAACATCGGCGTCGCCACCCAGCCTTTCCTCCTTCCTCTCTGCCTCCCAGGACTGGCTGGGCGAAGACTACGCTGGCTATGTAATCAAGGTGGTTCTGGATGCTCGGGACCAGATTCCTTCCGAAATCAAGCGGGCCCTGGACGCCGCCATCCGCAACAGTGGCGTGAGAGTTCCCGGCGCTCAGTTCCAGCACAAGGACGTTGAAGAGGCTCCGACCCATCACCTGCAGTCGCCTGTTTTGCGTAGGATGCACTCCTCCGACGAGCTTACCGAGGCAGTGCTGCGGGCCTGGGTAGGCATCCAGGGAGACCTCTACGAGAGTGTGGTTCAGCACCTGCAATGGAACGATGAGCCCACCTATGGCCCGGACCGCAAGGAACTGACTTTCCGGGGTTTCTGGGACGCCCGGGATTGGCAGACCAACTACAATCAGTTTCTGGCCGACCGCACCGGCTTTGACCGCAACGACGTGGGGTTGATGCTTTGGTACGTTTCCGGCAAATTACCCCCGCCCCACGCCGAGGTTGTTGACCCTTCCGAGATAGTTGACTTCGAGCACTGGAAAGAGCTTCTTTTGGCCCTGCGTCCCGATGCGTCCCAGTGGGAGCATGCCCTGGAATTCGCGGCTGCCATTGGCGAAATAGTACTGGAGAAGGAAAAGCAGCGGGCCAGGGATGCAGTCAACCAGCTGAAGGCCAAGGTGGAGGATATCTGGCTCGAGTTTTCTGACGAACTGGTCTACCTGGAAAAGAATATAGGCCAATGGGGCGCGGCCAGAAACATCCAGCCCGAGGAAGCCCTGGAAACCCTGGCCCGGGTTAACAATCTGGATTCGCTCTTAAGCCAGTACAGCCCCATTCGCGATCAGGCCCAGAGCCGAAGCGTAGAGTCTTCCAGGGCCGGCCGACGTGCGGAACTGGAAGCGGAGATAATCTCCACGGTTTCTGAACTGGAGCCCATCTTTGATCCTTCGAGAAGCCCCAGGTCGTCGGAGCCCGAACTGACCATTGATGCCGACACACCTGGACTCGAAGGAGTCTGGGACCAGGAAGCGGTCGGTGGGGTGCCGGTGGATCTGGCGGAAATCGGCAATATGGAACCTGCCGACCTGCATGAGGAACTGCTGCCCGTTGACCTGGCAGCGTGCCAGCCTGAGCTGGAAGGTTTGACCCTTGCGGACGAGTATGTAGTGGCTGTGCCCGAATCCTTGACGCCTGTGCCTGAAACCATGGATTTGGCGCCTGATGCACTGACGCCGGTACCCGAGTCGTTGAGTCCTGCGCCTGATGCGCTGACCCCGGCACCTGAAACCATGGATTTGGCGCCTGATGCACTAACACCGGTACCCGAGTCGTTGAGTCCAGCGCCTGATGCGCCGACGCCCGTGCTCGAATCGTTAAACTCCAGGCTTGAGGCGCTGACACCTTCGGCAGATTCGCCGGACGCCGAACCGGAACAAAGCCAGTCCGCCGATGTTAACGTCAGCATTTTGGCAGGGCTGCAATCGTTGCGGGAGGACCTGGAACAGCTAAAGGAACAGTTGTCCGGAGCCGGCAACTCGGCCCAGGGATCCCGAGCCTCGGAGGAGGGTTTGACGCTGGACCCCGCCGGCGGCGTGCAGGAAAGTGGCCTTGCCGGGGCATTGATGCGCGCCCGCGAGTGGTATTCCAATAGGCTTGTCTTTCGGCTGAATGCCGAGTCCTGGGTGGCGGGCAACCCCTTCGAAGATCCCCAGTCAGTCTCCGACGCCCTGGAATGGCTGGCGGCAACCTACTTTTCGGCCCGGCAGGGGGAATTCGACCACGCCCAGCTGAACGAGTCCCTCTACCGCGCCTGTCGCTGGAAGTACTCCAGTAATCAGGCCGACCGCTCCTTCTTCCAGAGCGAGGGCCACTACCGGATGCTGGTCAACGGCCGCGCCTATTTCCTTAACGAGACCATCGGCAAGGGCGTGGGCGAAGATCCCGTCAATGCCATCCGCATCGCCTTTTACTGGGACCGCCAGCGGGAGCGGGTCATCATAGGCTACATCGGCCAGCACAAGCCCGACACCGACTCCTGAACCGCTATTCACGAACTTTCCCTCCTAAAAAGACCTCTGATCAAGCCCTTGATCCCTTCCAATGCAGGGGGTATGGGTTCGTAGGGGCGGGTTTCAAACCCGCCCTGGCAGCCTGTTGAAATCCCTCAAGAATGAGAAACCAACTGAATCGGAACTCTGCCTCAAGCCCTTGACTCCTTGACAGAGGGTAGTCAGGGATGAATGTGACGCCTCTCCAGAAGTTTCCTCTCCATGTGCCGATGGGCCCCAAATGACTCTTGAGACAGCTTCTTGCCACTCAACAGTTTCCCGGAAGCTGGAACCACAAACTTGGCGGTGTCCGGCAACAGTGCGGTTTTGACGGGCCTACCACAACTCCCCGCCAGCCCGCCATTCCGCGGAGAGTGGCTGGTTCGGGTCCAACGGCAACGTTCCAGGCAGCCTCAATATCATTACCCTTTCTTCCGGCGTAGGAATCAGCAATTCCGTGTCCTTTGTCGGCTCCTTGTCGGGGCGGATGAACAAGGGCCCCTGCCAGTATTCCCAGCCTAGGTGCCCGTATAGCCCGGTATCCGCCGGGCAGAGGGCGGCAAGGTCATATCCGTCCAGGGCAGCCCCGTCCGCCACTAGCCCCATTATTCCGGCCCCGATTCCCCGATGTCTATAATTTGCAGCGGTTGCCACCAGTTCCACGTATGCCGTGCGCAGCAGCGGGCCGTCCCCGACCTGAAGCCACCGCGTAACGATCATCCCGTGCCCCACCAGGGTATGGCCGACCCGGGCCAGCACATGGGTATCCGCAGTGTAGGCGGCGAACAGGTGGGAGACATCCTCGCCATAGGCTTCGTTGCAAAGCCGGACAATCTTTCCCCTGTCCGACTCGTCAAGCCGGCCGGCCTCTAATACTTCCAGGCTAAAGCTGCGGGACATTCAACAACAAAAAGCCCCCGCGATTGGTGGGCGCGGGGGCCGGAACGCCATTAAAGTTTAAGGGGGTAAAAGTGCCTACAGGCGGGCCCCGTCGTACATCCCCACAAAGTAGGGAGGAATCTTCCGGTAAATCTGGATGCGATTGCGCTGTGAATCAACGATGAACAACCGGTCGTTATCGTCGATTTCCACGCCGATGGGGCCGCGCAGGAACTTCTCCCGCTCCAGGCCCTGGGCGATCTCCCGCTGGAGCTTCATGTCCGGGTTGGCGTCCAGCTTCGTGATGCCCCACTTGGACAGGGTGGCGTCGCCGGTGATGAAAGAAATGAACAGCCCATTGCTGTCCAGCACCTGCACCCGATCATTATCCCAGTCCGCCACGTAGATGATGCCGTCCTTGTCCACGACTACACCGGTGGGCCGCTTGAACTCGCCCTCCCCGCTGCCGGTGGAACCCACGCTCATCAGGAATCTGCCATCTGCAGCGAACTTCTGAATCCGGTCGTTGCGCCAGTCGGCAATGAATATGTTGCCTTCCTGGTCAATGTCTATGCCCCAGGGCATGTTCAGTTCGCCATCGCCGCTGCCGAAGCTGCCAAAAGAGGATATGTACCGGCCGTCCTTGGTGTACTTCTGGACGCGATTGTTGCCCGTGTCCACCAGCATCACGTTGCCGTCATCGTCAAAGTGGATGCCGGAGGGCTGGCTGAACTCGCCCTCGCCGTCGCCAGCCACGCCCCAGGAACCCAGCCAGTCGCCGTCCTTGGAAAATATGGCGACGCGGTTCAGCCACTCGTCGGTGATGTACAGGTTCTCGTCGCTGTCCAGCGCGATGTCCGTGGGCCAGACCAGCGAACCGTCGGAGGCGTTCTCGCCCGTATCCATCAGGTCGCCGCCCAGGCGTCCGCCGTTGCCGATTTCGCCAATGTAGTCCTCGTCTACCGTGCAGACGGTGATGCGCTTGGAGTCGGCGCGGTAGTCATAGGCCCTATTGACAACGTAGAGCACGTTGTCGGCCCCGCGGGCCACGGAAACGGGATTCTTGAAGCCGGGTCCGGCCTCTTCACCTCTTCCTATGGTATGGGTGTAACGGTAGGTTACACCTTGAACTTGCGTAGTCATTATCATCTCCGCCAGGCAAGTTAAAGAGAGCGCCGATTAAGGCGCTCTCCCCTTGCCCTGGTCTTACTTCTTGATGAAGTCCATCTTCTCGAAGCTGCCGTTGACGATGGGCTTGGCGTCCAGTCCGAACCATTCTTCCAGGATGGTAGTGTACAGGCCCCGGAAGTCGTTGTTGAAGTGCAGGTCACCGTCCAGCAGCTTGTCTTCTTCCAGGGACGGATACTCGCCGTACAGGCCGCCCTTGACGCAGTCGCCAATTATGTAGGCAGCGCCTCCCGAACCGTGGTCCGTGCCGGAACCATTGTCGTGGACCCGACGGCCGAACTCGGTGAAGACCAGGAGCATTACGTTATCGGAAGCGTTGTGCTCCTTCAGGTCCTGGTAGAAGTCATTGACCGTGCGGGAAACGTTCGTCACCAGATTGGCGTGAGCCGTCAACTGGGTGGCGTGGGTGTCGAAGCTGTTGTAGGGAGCCGTGGTATACAGCACACGGGTGCCCAGTCCGGCGCAATGTACCTGCGCGATGTTGCGCATGTACTGGCCGATGGAAGTGTCGCTGTACTCGACGGACGAAGTGTACTGGGCGGGAGCGGTGGCCAGGATGTCGGCGCCCTTCAGCGCGTCCATGCCGGTCTGGGACAGGTAGTCCACTACCGGGCCCTGGCCCATGGCCGGGGAGTACATGCGGGCGAAGATGTCCAGAGCCTCGGACCGCTGTTCCTGTTCCTCGATGGTGGTCAGCACGCCGTAGGACTCCAGGTTGCCGACAGAAGCCACGGGCACGCCGCCGGCCACCATGGCCCGGGGAAGGCCGCGGCCGAAGTTCACGCCGGTCAGCACGTTTTCCTTGGTCGGGTCCAGCTCCTTGATGGCGCGGCCCAGCCAGCCCTCGTCTGCAATCTTTTCCGGTTCGCAAGTATGCCAGATGTCCATGGAGCGGAAGTGGGACCGGTTGGGTACCGGATAGCCCACGCCCTGGATTACTGCCACCTTGCCCTCGTCGTAGAGCGCCTTGAACTCGGGCATGTTGGGGTTGATGCCCAACTCGTCATTGATGGGCATTACCTGGTCCACGGGAATGTGGACGTTGGGCCGGTTGTCCATATACAGCGGGTTCGTGTACGGGACAAAGGTGTTCATGAAGTCGTTGCCGCCGGATAGCTGAAGAACTACCAGGACCGGATCTTTCTTGGTGCTGGTCATATCTCCTCCTTTTTATCTAACCTGGTTGTTTGCCCGGATTCCTGAATCTTCCGGTCATAGGGATGGCACAGGAAGCCGGTCGGATTCCTCTGAATCGCCCTTACGAGAATTGGTATTCCTGGGTAGCCACGATCAACTGCAACAACTGGCTCACCTGAGTGGCGAATTCCTCGCTGCCGGTGTGCAGTTCGCTGGCCTTGACGGCCTGGGACAGGAACAGGTCCCGGGTTTCCTGCATCAACTCGTAGCCGCCCAGCAGTTCCAGGCAACCGTCCAGCAGGTCGTCGGCGGATATAACGTCGCCGCGGGAAGCCAGGCGGGACACAATATCCCGCATGCCGGGGGAGTCCAGTCGTCCCATTTCGCCGGCGGCGAAGTTGACCCGTTCCACCAGCGTGCCGCTGTCAATCCATTCCTTGCCCGTGTGCCAGCCCTCAACCGTAGGTGGGTTCAGCAGGTCCTGGCCCATGTAGCGAATCTGCAGGGCCGGATCGTAGAACCGGGGCTTGGGTGTCTGGAAGTCCCCCACGATCCGCAGGGTGCCGCACACCACCTCCGAGGGGTTCTTCACCTTCGCGAACCGGGCGTTCTTGAAGTCGTCTGAGTTGAACAGCACCCGCAGCATGGACCGGAGGTCATAGCCGGAGCGGAAGTATTCGTCTTCCAGGGCCTTGATCAGCTCCGGGTACCGCGGCGGGGTGTGCTGCCAGGCTGGGACCTGCGGCTCGTCGGCCACGAAATAGTTACTGAGGTGGCGGGCAACGAAGCGAGCGGTGGCCGGATGCTTGCAGATAATCCGGACAATATCGTCGCCGTTCCAGTTGCCGGTCTCGCCCAGGAAGGTCTTGTCTTCGTCGATGTGGTCGAACTTGTTGTAAAGAAACCGGTTGGCGTAGCTGCCGTACGGGTAGCGGGGGATGGCGTTGGCGATGGTCCAGCCGGTGAAGGCCTGGGCGCAAGCCTTTACGTCGTCCTCGCTGTAGTTGGCCTCGCCGTCCATGCCCACGCCCATGGAGAACAGCTCCAGCAATTCGCGGCCCCAGTTCTCGTTCACCGCTTCCTTGTGGCTGAGCTGGTTGTCCAGGTAGTACAGCATCGCCGGGTCGGTGGACAGGTACATGAGCAGGTTATCAAACTTGCCCATGCCGTGGGCCCGGAAGTTGTTCAACTCCAGCAGGATCTGGCGGGCGCGCATGCACTTGGAGTCGCCCACGCAGAAGATGCCGTGCCAGAACAGGCAGATCTTCTCTTCCAGCTGCCGGGGGGAGTTGACCATGCGATAGGTCCAGTAGCCCTGGTTGGCCAGTACACCGTTCATGTCCCGCCAGCCGTGCATGTAGCGGTTCATAACGTCCATCTGCAGGTCGGGAAGGTCCTCGGGGTGGAGCAGTTCTTCCACGGTGGCCTCATATCCCTTGGCCGCCCGCTGCTCCAGTTCCTCATAGGACGCGCCAAAGCCGGCGCGGCGCATAAGGTGGGCCATCAACATAATGTCGTAACTTTCTGCCATACCTTTACTCCTTCTCTCGATTTCTTCCGGTGCACCAGCCACAACTGTCCCAGACAAGCAAATCCGACAGATACAGTTGGGCTGATGCGAGAGCTTCGCCTAAGGTGGCAACTGCTTTCTGCCGGTATATGTGCAGTGGGATTATAAATGCTGCCGGCCCAATTGTCCAATATTGGTCTGACTTTTTCTCCATCTTTAACAACACCTTTACCAACCCACTTGCGGCAGGTCCGGGTGTTGGGGCGCATGGTTGTCTGCTTGGATTGCTGACACGGTCCACTTGCCACCCCGCATAACCCATCTCCACTATAAAACCATGACCCAATCACTCACTGTTTACCACAGAGACACAGGTGACCCAGCGGCGCACCGACCACCTCTGCGAAACTCCGCGTCCTCAGCGTCTCTGCGGTTAAAGGCGTCCTTGAAATGCGATACCCTTGCCCAAGAATCCCTTCCCCCTTGGCGGGAGTGCCTGGAGGTGAGGGAACCCAGTGGCCCAAAACGGCCCAAAACGGCCCAAAGTGGCCCGGGAAATGCGAGAACACAGATAGGACGTCCAGCGGTTCCGGCCCGGAATTAGGCCCGTTTAACGGCTACCCAACCTCGTTTTCAGATACGAAACGGTCCAAAACGGCCCAAAATGGCGCGGAACACAAAAAAATCGACAAAGAAGCGGACCCTTGTGGGTAGAAGTTGGGGGAACTGCAAGCAGGTAATGGCAGGTCGCCTTGGCCCACGCCGATTCCTTGCGCTCCCTACCCTTCCGGTTGACACCATCCCGGTTTGCCCGTAGGCTGAATGCCGGTTCACATAAGGCCTGAATTTCCAATTACATCTATGGAGAGCGCTTGGATCATGCGCAGCATCGATATTCACGCCCACATAACCCCCGAAAACTGTCTCAAGGCAATGCGAGAAGGGACTGGCTATTATTCCCTCAGCCCCGGCCAGGTGGCCGGCAGATACCAGGGCTATACGCCCAGGGGGATGTGGACGCCTGAGGAGCGGATCCAGGATATGGATTCTCTGGGCGTGGACATTCACATTCTGTCCACCCACTCCTTCCTTTACTGTTATGACGGCGACTTGGATACCGTAGTTGCCATGGATCGGGAGTGCAACGACTACGTAGCCGGCCTGACAAGGCAGTACCCCGACCGATTTTCCGGCCTGGCCAACCTGCCCATGCAGGACATTGCTGCCTCTGTGGCCGAACTGGAACGCTCCGTCAACGATCTGGGGCTGAAGGGCGCCATGATCGGCGACAATGTCAACGGCAAGACCTACGACAACCCCGAGTTTTTCCCCCTCTGGGAGGCCGCGGAACAGTTGGGCGCTGTAATGCTGATCCACCAGGACGGCCCCACGGTGGTCAGCCCTCGTAATAACAATTACCACTTGTCCAACACCATCGGTAACTTGGCCGATAGGGCCGTCACCTTCGCCTCCTTCGTCTTCGGCGGTGTTATGGATAAATTCCCCGATTTGCGAGTCTGTCTCTGCCATGGAGGCGGGTACGCCTGCTACGGTATTGGCCGCATGGACCGGGGCTGGCAGGTCCGCTCCGAGGCGCGGGTGAACATCAACCGTCCCCCAAGCGAATACCTGAGCAGTTTTTAATACGACTGCCTGACCCACAGCGAGGAAGACCTGCGGTACCTGATTGACTGCGTTGGCGCCGACCGTGTCGTGTTTGGCACCGATTGGCCTGCAGATATGCAGATCGACTGGCCCGTTTCGTGGATTCTGAGCCTGGAAAGCCTTACCAGGGAGGAGAAGGAAGCCATCCTCTGGAAGAACCTGGAAGAAATGCTCGGCCTGTAG
Source organism: Dehalococcoidia bacterium (assembly GCA_964291565.2). GTDB lineage: Bacteria > Chloroflexota > Dehalococcoidia > Lucifugimonadales > UBA3495 > Bin22. The sequence continues at coordinate 879,207 of OZ219949.1, read as the reverse complement.
GCAATGGCAACTGCAGCTTCCCTCGACTGGCCGAGTTGCGGACTCCTGAGACTTCTTCCGCGGTCCTGGTAGCTGGACAGGATTGAAGTGATGACTGACAGTTAGTACCCGTCATACCGGCGCAGTACTCGTCATACCTGCGAAAGCCGGTATCCACTCTCCGGAGCATTTGGATTCCGGCCTGCGCCTGAGTGTTGCCGTGCAGAGCGGGATGGCTCATCAAACCGAACAGGCGCTGGATTTTCTGCCAATTCTCGCAAAAAGCGGGAATTGTCAGTTAAGCCTTGCAAAGTTAAAATAGGTCGGTGTTGATTACATAACATTATCGTCATGATTGTCATGGAGGAAAAAATGGGTTTTGGGAGTAGTGGAGGGGTGAAGGCACATCGGTTGCCCGTAGTCCTTATATATTTGACGATTAGCTGTGTGGTTCTGCTGGCTCTGGGCGCCTGTGGAGGAGAGGATCCCACTCCCGTGCCGCCGCCTACGACTCCCCCGGTCGTAATCGCAGCTCCCCCGGTCCAGCCGCCGCCCACTTTGCCGCCGCTGCCTGCACAGGAGCCCGTAGCCGAGCCGTCGGGGCCCGTGTCTACTCCCCTGGTAGTAGTGCCCGGCAGCCGGTTTGGTGGTGGTCGCGCGCCCGCCGCGGAGCCCACGCTGCCGCCAACCGAAGAACCCACGGCCGCGCCCGCGCCCGAACCCACCGCGACTCCATTGCCCAGGCCAACGCCAACCGTTATTATCCGGCCCAACGTACCCACCGCCACGCCGGTCCCAGTCAGGAACCCGTCCGTCAGCGTTAACCCTGGCAGCGGGCAGCCCGGGACGGGCCTTACCGTGGCCGGTACCGACTTTGCCCCCGGTTCACCCGTTGGCGCGGTGAGTTTTGGCGGGGTCACCGCTTCGCCGGCGCCGCCGGTCACCGTCGACTCGCTGGGCAGTTTCTATGCCACTATCGTCGTGCCCGATGTGTCTGCCGGTAGTTACAACCTGACAGTGACAGCGGGGTCGGACTCCGCAACTACTGGCTTCACGGTTCAGGCTCCGCCTTCCGGTCCGGTGGTTCCGCCAGGGTCACCTATAGTCAACACCGTTGCGCCCCTGGCCGGTAATCTTCAGTGGGTGGCCTACTTCGACAATGCCACCAAGAGTTGGTCGCTTTACGACCCCACCGGCACTTTTAATCCGGGATTGTTGCCCTTCTTCCTGAGTCCGCCTACGGATCTGAGTGCATATTCGCCGCTGACTTCGTTAGACACAAACCTCTCTTACCACTGGAACTTGCAACGAGCGGCTACAGTAACCCTGGGTGGTAAGGAGTACGAATTCGGGGAGGGCTATAGCGTCAAATAGCTCTATCTCAAAAGTCCCTTCCCCCTGACCGGGGAAGGTCAGGATAGGGGCGAAAAGCCATAGCATCATACGGGTGGAACGCACCCACATGACATTCGCCGATGGTTTTGAGATGGTTTCCAGGTGTGCCAGCAGCCCTAATCGGGCCTGGTTGGCAAACAGCAAACGGGACAGGTCCAATACGTTAGACCTGTCCCGCAACTGTCTTGCGGCGATATTGCCGAATCGTTCCCGTCTATCCCACGATAACCGCTTCGTCTATGGCCCGTTTCCGCAGGTAGGCGTTCTTCTCGATGTGGTTGCGAAGGTTGATCAGCCCCGTCTCCAACAGGTAGGACTCCACCTTCCGGGAGCCCTCTTCCTGCTCCGACTGGGCCAATAGTTCGCAAACCCTATCCCTTAGGTGCCGCAGCGACCAGGCCACCTGTTCCTCCACCGTGGCCACTCCTTCTGGGAAGTCCACGTGGGAATTGCCGGGCGTCCCCAGCCGGTCGTAGCCGCCCGTGTGCCAGTGGCCCCGGTCGGCGTGGCAGTCAAATCGCAGCACCTCTTCGTTACCGACGTCCACGCCGATAGTGGGACCCCCGCAACTCGTTCCCCTGATTGACAGGATGCGCAGCGGCCACACGTATGCCGTCACCTGCCCGTCGGTGGACAGCGGCACGTGCAGTTCCTCGCCCCAGTATGCTTCACCCATGCGCTTGGTAGCCATAAACAGTTCCTCCCAATGGGTATCAGTTCGCTTTTCAGGCAGTTTACTATCCCCTGGCCGCAGATTCCAGTGCCGCCAGGTCTATCTTCCCCATCTCCATCAGTGCCGACATCACTCCCTCGGGATTGGCCTCCAACAAGGCCTCCAGTTGCACCGGCACTACCTGCCACGACACGCCGAACCTGTCCCGCAGCCACCCGCACTGTTCCTTCTCCCCACCTTCCGACAGACCCTCCCAGAAGTGGTCTATTTCCGCTTGGGAGTCGCAGTTGATTACGAAGGATATGGCCGGTGAGAACTGGAAGACCGGCCCGCCGTCCAGTGCGGTGAACCCCTGCCCGGCAAGGACGAAGGATACAATGGCTGCCCCTTCCGCAGGCCCTGCCTCCAGCGGCGAGCTGCGGACAATCCTGGAGTCGGGGAACAGGGAAACGTACAGTTCTGCCGCCGCCTCGGCCTGCCCGTCAAACCAAAGGAATGGTGTGATCTTTTGAAGCTCGGCCATAGTCTCTCAACACTCTCCGTCTTGCGTTTCGTAGGGCAACTGTCTTTCCTCCAGGGTCACCACTTCCCATATATGACCGTCCAGGTCCTGGAAGGCCCGGTAATACACCCAGCCATGATCGGCGGCCTCCCGGTATTCACTGCCGCCGCCGGCCACCGCATTTTGGATCATGGTATCCACCGCCTCCCGACTTGGAGCGGACACCGCCACCAGCGTCTCCGCCGTCCTTGAGGCGTCGGCAATGTCCTTCCCCGGTATAAAGTCCTCAAAGGAGGAGCGGGTAAGCAGCATAACGTAAGACTTTTCGCCTATGATTATGCAGGCGCTCTTGTCACCGCTAAACCGTTCGTTGAACTCAAAGCCCAGCGTCTTGAAGAAGGTAACTGACTTATCCAGGTCAGCCACAGCCAAGTTCACGTATATTTCGCGGTCCGATGCCATTTCCGCGTCACCTCAACGAAGTGCCTGGAATATAGCTTGCCGGCCAGGCTATGTCTATCCTGGATACGTGGGAGCGGACGGAAGAGGCCAGCGCTTTTGCGTTACTAGCAAAGCGGACTTACAATGCGAGCGTTATTCGGCTACCCGTCCACACTTGGGAGCAATGATATGGCAACGATTGGGCAACCCAAGGCAACGGCCGTGGAGTGGATCGACCACCACCGGCAGTGGCTTTCCGGCTTTCATCAGGAAATCTGGGCCTACGCCGAACCGGCTTACCGGGAGTACCTGTCTGCGGCAGCCTACGTGGACTTGCTGAGCAGGCAAGGGTTCGAAGTGGAAGAAGGGTCAGGGGAAATGCCTACGGCCTTCTCCGCCACCTGGGGCCAGGGCGGCCCCGTTCTGGCAACCTTCGCGGAGTACGATGCAGTGCCGGGTAACTCCCAGCAGGCCGTTCCCTACCTGGCTCCTCGGGAAGGGCTGCATCCCTGGGCCGCCGGCCACACCGACCCCCATTCATCCCTCGGAGTGGCGGCGTTGATGGGCATCCTGGGAGCCAAGGCGGCCATGGAAGCTCATGGTCTGCCAGGAACACTGCGTATCTTCGGCGAACCTGCGGAGAAGATTTGTGGGTCCAAGCCCGTTCATGCTGCCAAGGGCTACTATGACGGTCTGGACGCCGCCGTGGTGTACCACCCTCACACCACCAACACTGTGGCGTGGGAGACTCAATGCGGTTCCTACTGGAGTGTGGTCTTCACGTTCGAGTGCATGGAACCGGAGAAGTGGATGGATGCCAGTCTGCTGGCAGCCCCGGACCGGCCGCATACCGTGGCCCGCTGCCCCGGCGCCCTGGACGCGGTGTGCCTGATGTACACCAACACCAAGTACACCAAGGAGGCCATGTTCCCCCACACGGGGACCTGGACCCTCAACGAGTACATAATGGCGGGCGGTCAGTGCACCTCCGACAACCTGCCGCCCCGCATCGGCCAGCTACAATATGCCTGGCGCTCTCCCACTCTGGACATTCAGGAGCGCATTTACCAGGTTCTGGAACGGAACGCCCGCCACGCTGCCGAGGTAACCGGTTGCAGGGTAACGCCCCGCTGGGTAACCAAGACCCGGGTGGGCCTGCCCAACCTGGCCCTCGCCGACATGACCTATCGCAACTTACAACAGGTAGGAGCGCCAACTATGAGCGACGAGGCGCGACATTTTGCCCGCGCTATCCAGGAAAACCTGGGGATTAGTCCCATGGAAGAGCCCTTTACTGACGACAACCTGCGCCTGCAGAGTCCGCAGGACTACGAGGCGGCACAGCAGCGCAGCCTGCCTCCCTGGCAGCACAACTTCACTTCTGACGACTACGTGGAATACACCTGGCACGCCCCCACTGCTCGTTTGCACACTTCTCGACCCAGGCTGCGCCCGCCTGCGCCCGGCTATACCTACCCCATGTGGACGCTGAATGCCATGGGCGGTATGGCGGATTGCATTGGCCCCGGTATGTTCGTGGCGGGCAAGACCATCGCGGGCACCCTGACCGACCTGCTGACCCGGCCTGAAGAACTGGAGAAGGCCCAGGAGGAATTCAGGAACAGGACGGGCGGCGGCATTGGCGGAGACAAGTGGGTGGCCCCCCTATTGCCGGCAGATTTTTCTCCGCCGGTAGACCTGCGCTGGCCTGAGTACGTGGAGACGGCTCGGGGTCGGGAATGGTGGATTCCAACGCCCGTGGTTTAGGCATCAAGATCATCTCACTTGATTGGCCGAAGCCAACCGGTGTCGCCCATCTTGAATATTACTCTGAAGGAAAGGACTACGGATGCCATCTATGGAGATCGGAGTACAGTTTCATTTGCCGACCTACGCCCATGTCCCGCTGCCCCACTTGGTTGAGCTGGCAAAGGAGGGCGAAGGCAAGGGAGTTTCCCAGTTGTGGGTAACGGACAACCTGCGCAGCCGCCAGTCTTACGTTACCTTGGCGGCCATGGCCTGCAATCTGAACATCAAGCTGGGCACGGCGGTAACGGTCCAGTACTTTCGCAACCCGGTGGACCTGGCCGACTCGGTAGCCACCCTCAGCGAGTTGATGGATGGCAGGGAGCTATCCATCGGCTTGGGGCGGGGCAATCCCCGCACGCCCAGGCTCATCAGAACTCCGCGACCGGTAAGCATGTTGCGGGAGACGGCCCTGAGCCTGCGCCGATTGCTGGATGGCGATGGGGTCTGTTTCGCCGACTATCCGGCCCTGCTGGACTATTACCACTTCAATCCCGGCGCCACTTTCCAGCTCAACTTCAGGCCCTCCTCGCCAGTCAAGATTTTCTGCGGCAGCAATGGCCCCCGGGGGCTGGAAGTAGGAGGCAGGGACATGGACGGCCTGATTTTTGGCGGCCACTACCTGGCGGCCCTGCGCACCGGGCGGGTGCCCGAGCTGCTGGATATCTTCAATGGCGCCGTGCCCGCAGACAGTGACACCGCCCAGGTGCCCAGGGTAGCCGAAATCAAGATTTCAGTCTCCCGGGATGCTGACCAGTGCCCGGGAATGGGTCAAGGAGAGCGCCGGCCATCGCGTGCTGAACATGTATCGTCAGGGTTACACCCATGAGGACATTGAGCGAATGGGAGTGGCTATTCCCGACATCGCACGTTTAGACGAGGCCGAAATGAACGGAGCTACCGGTGCGAAGTTTGACGCGCTGGTTACCGATGCCATGGTGGACGCCATATTCATTGCCGGCGCTCCCGGGGACTGCGCAGAGCGCATGGTGGAAATCAGCCAAATCGCGCGAGATCAGGGCTTTACTCAACTGATGTTCTCTGAACTGGGCCCAGACGTTGACGAGGCGGTCTCCCTGCTTTGCGAGGATGTGCTGCCGGCGATTTAGCGGTGGGACTGACCCGTGGCCACGGCAAGTGTGGGGCGGGTTCTAAACCCGCCCCGACTATCTCCTTGTGTAGTGCATAACCGATAGGAACACTACCGGTACTCCGGCGCAGTGGGAAACAGGGACAGCAGGGGGGACACGGTAGCTATCGAGTCGCGGTCTATGCTCTCCACCGTCGTCTTCCCGCACATACCCATGGTTGCTTCCAGTTCGTCCCGCAGCATGTCCAGCACCGACACGACGCCATCCTCACCGTCTACGGCCAGGCCCCAGAACAGGGGGCGGCCTATTAGTACAGCCCGTGCTCCCAGGGCCAGGGCCTTGAACACGTCGGACCCGCGCCGAATGCCCCCGTCCATATACACTTCAATCTGGTCGTTGACTGCATCCACCACCTCGGGAAGCACCTCGATGGTAGCAAAAGTCGTGTCAAGGTAACGGGTGCCGTGGTTGGACACGATCACCGCTTTGGCTCCGTGCTCGGCGGACTGGTACCCGTCTTCGGCTACCATTATGCCCTTCACTACCAGGGGCAAGCGGGTATTGGAGGCCAGCCAGTCCAGGTCGTCATAGGTGGCCGCCGGGTCGCGAATATCGTTGGCTCCCTGGGGGGCGTCCAGGCCAAAGCTCCAACTGCTGCCGCCGACGTTCAGGGAGGGATCGTAGTTTGGAGAGGCCGGTCCCTGGTAGTTGTTGCGGATGTTGCGCTCCCGCTTGGGCTTTACCTTGGCGTCCACCGTCAGGCACAGGGCAGAATAGCCGGCTTCTTCGGCACGGCGGGCCATTTCCAGGGTGAGGCCCCGGTCCTTGAAGAAGTACTGCTGGTACCAGATTGGGCCGGTAGCGGCCTCGGCCACCTGCTCCAGCGTACGCGAGGCCTGGGCGCTCAGAACCATGACGGTTCCCGCGGCGCCCGCGGCCCGGGCGGTAGCCAGCTCGGCTTCCGGGTGGGCCGAGCTATGGTTGCCGGCCGGGTCCAGCATTACCGGAAAGGTGATTTCCTGCCCCAGCACCGCAGTGCTCATATCCCGGTCGCTGATGTCCACCAGCATTCTGGGCTTCATCACAATGGAGTCCAGAACGGCGCGGGTACGGCGCAGGGTTATTTCATCGGTGGCGGCGCCGGCGATGAAATCGTACTCCCCCTTACCCAGATTGCCTCTGGCTATTTCTTCGTATTCATAAATGTTTACCGGCTTCGCATCCATATTATTAAATCTCCCAGGTTCGAGTTGCTGAGACGTGCGCTAATACTATTACACACGTCCGGCCTTAAACAAGGACTGCGCTAAGCAGGTAACTGTTCGGAGTTAAGAGGATTTGCTTACCGGCTCAATCCGCCATCCGCCTCAAGGGGATTCGGAAGTCCCTGCTACTATCGGCCTGCATTCCCTTTAACGCTCAGATTCAGGCATTCTGCGGGAAGGTCCACCGCGGATGCCCGCATTTCCCCATCAGGCGACTACCGGACGCCCGAGAAATCCGGCACGACGACGGCCCGGACCGGCCAACCGGGGGATATCGTTCCGGCCCGCCGGCGTTGCCGGATAAGGAATTTTTTGCTTTCTAGGGCCATTTTGGGCCATTTTGGGCCGTTTCGTATCTGACAGCGAGGCCATGACGGCGGCGGATGGCCCTTTAGTGGGCCACCGCGATCCCTTTCCCAGATAGGGAATTGCCCTGCGAAACGACCCATGCCGGGCCGTTTTGGGCCGTTCTGGGCCACGGTCGGAAAGGGATAGAGCTGACCTAATAGCTGGGAAATAAGGGCGACCACAGTATTATGGTAGAGGGGTGTTTTCGCTTATGGCAATGCGCTAGTGTCAGGCGAAACCGTTAAGAGGTGGGGGGAACACACTGGGGGCCATGACTCATCGGGCTTGAACTGTTACCTGGGTAGTCTTTATAGACCCAAAGGATACCGATTCTCTTTGGTCGACTGCACTTACCACAGGGCGCGGCGAAACCGCAGACTGTCATTTGGGCATGTCGTGGGAATCGGCTCCCGGTCTGGCCCGGGGAGGTTGGAGAGTAACGCCTCCTTCTCTGGATAATGCTGATTGTCTTGCAGGTCTCGCAACCTCATCAAGGTTGGTGGGAATATTAGATTACTATCACAATCAGAAATGAAGATAATCTTAGTGAAATGGAGCACAATGTTGACTAATGCCTCAAACTGTGAATAAATGAGCCAAACAGGAGGAAATCGAGGGGAAATATTCCCCTTGCAGGTTGCTTAATATCACTCTACAGGAGGGTATTATGGTAACGCAGACGAAACCCAGAGCCCTGGTGATCGGCAATTTTCGTGGAAGGGCGGGCATCATCGACGCCCTGCGCGGTTCGCCTTTCTATGTTGTCGAAGCTACCGAAGGCCGCCGCGGCATCAAGCACGTCCTTGAAGATGCCCCAAATGTGGTGATCATCAGCGGTTCGACCAGGGACACCAGTCTTTTGAACCTTCTTCGCGCCATCCGCTGTCTTACTTCCGTGCCAATACTCGTCATTGGTTCTGGCCAGGAAACCTGCGCCAGCGAGTTCCTTTTCCACGGCGCCAATGGCTTTGTGCCCCATTGTCGCCGCTTCGAAATGACTTCGGTCTATATCAACACCCTTTTAAGCCGAAACTAGTTTCCCCAGGGCTATTTTGGCGATGGGTACTCCCCTCAGTGGGCGTCGCCCATTCCCGTTTTCTGTCCTGTGGGAGACCCGTGGCTGGCGCGTTTCTTCAACAACAAGCCTTGGACAACAATCCCTGGACAACATCCCTATAGGAGGCCTGAAATGGAACTTAAGATAGAAAGCCGGAATTTCAATCTCGGAAGGCGGCTCGACGCGCTTGTTACCAGGAAAATGGAACAGTTGCTGCGCCACCTGCCGGCAGCTGACGAGGCCCGTGTGGAAATCATCCACGAACCCAGCAGGAGCCGCGAGGAACGTTACCTGGCCAGGGCCTCGGTCAACATCAAGGGCACAGTAATCCGGGCAGAACGGCGGGGCCCATCGGCTCTATCGGCGACGCATAGCGCAGCCGCCACCCTGGACAAGCTGGCAGCGCGTTTCAAGGGCCAGGTCTACCGCAGCCAGCGCACCCGCGATCACGTGTCCCTGGGTCAGCTGCAGGCGGCCGAGGCTTTTGAACTGGACCGGGAGTTGGCGCGGGACTTGCTCGCTGAGGATGAAGCATCCCTGTCGGTTTAGTTAGCTCCGGCTGGACCTATCCGGCCGGATACCTGAAGGAGTACATTTGCAGAGACCTGGCCGGAATAGATAGCTGATTGAAATGATCAGCCTGGCTTGCCGGCTAAACGGCCACGGGACCGGCGAACAAAGGAGGGCTTATGTATCAAAAGGTGTTGATTCCACTGGATGGGTCCAAGGAAGCGGAGGAAGTCTTTCCCCTGGTCCAGAACGAGCTTTCCGAAGACGGGGAAGTAATTCTGGTCCAGGTAATTCCGCCTGCCCGCACCCAGAAAATAGGTGAGCACATTATATTGGCCAGCCAGCAGGAGGAGGCCGACCGGTCAGAGGCCATGGCCTACTTAAGGTCTCTGTCACGCCAGCAGGACTGGTCTGCTGACAACTGGAGTCTGCAGGTTGAGGTAGCCAACTCAGTGGCAGACGGAATAGTCCGGTTGGCCAATCGGGAATCCGTTGACCTTATCGCCATGTACACCCATGACAGGAAACTTCTCGCCAGGCACGTTAAGCGCAGCATTGCCAGGGAAGTGCAACGCCGGGCTTCTACAGAGGTTCGAGTTTTTGGCACCCGGGAAATCCAGGAATTGGCTGCCGAAGCTACACCGGCCAGCGATTCCCAGGATGGCGACAATCGTGTATTCAGGCAGATAGACGCATTTACGGACCTTTCGCCCGAGCAGATCGAAAAGGTGGTTGCGCTGGGGACTCGACGCAACGTAGAAGCCGGTGAGTTGCTTGGCACAGGCGGTGAGCTTGGCGAGTTTATGTTCGTAATCCTGGAAGGGGAAGCTCACTTGACCACCCACTCCGAAATTGGAGAAATCTCTGTCAGAATCGCCCGTCCCGGGGAGGCTTTCCCCCTGGCCGCCCTGCTGGGGTCCGGCACTCTGATAACTTCCGGGGAAGCGCTGACGGAAATGGAAGTGCTGGCCATCCCCAGGTCCGAACTGCTGATGCTGTGTTCCCGTGAGCCGGAGATAGGCATGAGGATTTACGCATCAGTGGGTCGCCTCTTCTCCAACCGCTATGCGGAGACGCTGACCCATCTCACCATGAGCGCAGCCAGGGAACTTGAACGGGGCGATTCCTAGTCTATATTTGGTGAGTTCCGGTGATATACTGTTGGGCGGTCTAGCGGGAAGCCAGCCTCAGAACAGGCCGGCTCCGCGGCATCACTTTAGAGAATTTTGGGGGCGGAAACCTTGAGTGTACACGCTTACGTACTGTTGAATCTGGAACCGGCCAAGACCCAAGCGGCCATTGAGCGTTTGAAGAACCTGCCAGGCACTATGGTGCAGGAGGTGCTGGGCCCTTACGATGCAGTGATGGAGATTGAGGCCGATACCCAGGAGGACATTACCGGTATGCTGAGGAATCGCATCCGACCGGTGGACGGTGTGACGAACACCGTTACCTGTATTTGGCTGTAGGCTGAGACGGTCATCGCCGGGATGAGGTATTGCACCGGCAAGGGAGTTGCCCCGGTTCAACAACAACCCTTTGGAGTGATGGGAATGTACGTAAGGATGGTCTGGGGGCACCTGCGCCCTGACAGGTGGGAAGAGTACGAAAGGTACTATCGCGAGAAGGTCTTCCCCTTGAACGACAAGGTTGCCGGCCTGGTAAGCCGGTCCATCCTGCGCGGCATAGACGGAGAGGACGATGCCGTGTCTCTCAGTGTCTGGAATACCGAGGAAGACCTGGCAGCATACGAAACCAGCAACCTGCGCAAACAGTTCGCGGACGACATTCAGAGGAACTTTGCCACTAGCTGGAGCTACATTACCGGCGAATATTGGGTCAGAACTTTTGAGGTGGTGGACGTGACCAGGGCGTAACTCCCTTCCCTCATTTGGCGTACCATTCATGGTCCCGTGCAAGCCGCACGGGACCTTTCCTGTTTTGGCCCCTAGAGGCGTCAATCCGGGCAGCAGCCGGCACAGTCTGGCCTGTTCACTTTAAGCCGAATTCGACGGTGTGTCAGGCAGTTAGTTCATAAACAATGGGCTCAATTGCGAAAACCGACACAACCTTATTATGAGTTTCACATTCGTGTCTGGCTTATCTACCAGGATGTATGCAAAATCCACTTTTGTGCTAATATGTTGCCCATCTCAAACTCCGGGCCCAAAGGGCTGGCAAGTTTTTAATTTTCCGGTTTCAGGAGGTTAATCATGGCATATCGGTGGTCTAGTTTGCCCAAGTTTATGGTGCTGCCTGGCGTATTGGCCATGCTTTTCATGGTGGCCTGCGGCAGCGCGGCTCCGGAGACTGTCGAAGTAATCAAGGAAGTGCCAGTAGAGCGAGAGGTAATTCGCGAAGTCGAGGTCGAAGTTCCCGTCGACCGGGAAGTAATCAGAGAGGTTCCCGTCGAGAGGACTGTCGTTGAGGAGAGAGTGAAGGAAGTTGAGGTGGACAAGATCCTGGTAGCCACTCCGACGCCGGCGCCGGCTCCAGAGGCTGCAGTCCAGTCGGAAGGTCACCTGCGCATAACCTATACTTCCCTGGGCACCGATGGTGTCTATCCCAAGGCCAGCAACGTGAACGCCGGCGGCAAGGACATCAATACTACTTTATATGATGTTGTCATAGGCTCCGACGCTCAGGGCGCATTCAGCAAGGAGACCGGCCTGGCTAATGACTGGTCGGTATCTCCCGACGGCAAGGTGCATACTATCCACCTGCGCCAGGGCATCCAGTTCCACAATGGAGAGGAAGTAACCTCCGAGGATGTGACGTTCAGCGCTCTGGAGGTTATGGAGGACGACTCACAAACGGCATTCATTAATGAACTTAAGCCTTTGTGGGAGAATTACGAGACTCCCGATGCCTATACCTGGGTAATCAACTGCCACACCACGTGCCTGTACGCCCCGTGGATTTTCTCCGGGGTGCGCGGCACCGAAGGTATGATTGTTCCCAAGGCCCACTACGAAGCCGTCGGTGAAGAGGAATTTGCCAAGGCTCCCATCGGTAGCGGTCCCTACCAGTTTGTCGGGCAGATATTGGGCGATTCGGCAGTGGTGGAATCCATCAACCGGCCCCACTTCCGCGGCGGCCCCAACGGTGGCATCCCCAAGTACGCCCAGATAACCTTCCGCGGCGTTTCCGAGGAAACCACCCGCATCGCCATGCTGAAGTCCAACCAGACCGACGTGATTGACGTTAGCCGGGAGCGGATAGCCCCGCTGGCCGACGACGGCTTTAACATTTTCTACAAGGAGCGAGCACTGCTTTCGGGTATGTACTTCTTCCAGCAGTGGGAGGAGGGCAACCCCTTCGGCGATATCCGGGTGCGGGAGGCTTTGAACAAGGCCATTAACCGGGATGCCATTCTGGAGCATATTTTCCTCGGAAGGGGCAGCACCACGTTGTACCCCATGGGTAGCTATGCTGCCGCCAGTGGCTATGACCCCGGTCAGAGCTCCTACCCATACGATCCGGACAGGTCGCGGCAATTGCTGGCGGAAGCCGGCTACACTGATGACGACCCTCTTGAGATCAAGCTGGCCATTTACTCCTTTGGCGGTATAGCGGAGTTCCCCAGGATGATCGAGGCCGTGGGCGCTGACTTTGAAGCGGTAGGTGTGAAGGTAAACTTCCAGCCCACCGAGTACGGTACTTTGCGGAGTATGCGCCGGGCGTTCAATCTCGGTGGAGGTTGGGTTGGGCCCTGGGGCACTCATAACCGAGCGGCGCCGGCGGAGATCTTGAGTATCGTCAAAGTGCTGAAGCACTCTACAGCAACCTATACAACCTACAAGAACCCGGAATTCGATGCGATTATGGACAAGGCCTTCGCGTCGACGAATCCGGAAGAAGTGAAGGCTCTAATCAGCGAGATGCAGCAGCACCTGCTGGCTAACTACGACGGTATTCCACTGTTTGAGGTGGATTCGTCCTTTGCGGCCATTCCGGAAATTACCTACTGGAACACCGGGAAGGATTCCTACGACAACAACGTAGACAGCCTAATCTTCCCAGACTTGAGGTGGTAAGGAGTAGCCATAGACGGCACGTACAATTGCGTCAGGGGCGGGTCCTGGACTCGCCCCAACAAAAACTGGCGCCGCGCCGCGATCCCGTGTGCGGGCTGCCAGCCGTCTCGAATTAAGGACGGATTATGCAACGTTACATAGTAATGAGGGTGGGACAGTCAATAGTCGCCCTCATCATCCTGTCAATGATTATTTTCGCTCTGGGTCGCTTCACCGGAGACCCGATTATTCTCTTGCTGCCACAGGAAGCGACCATAGAAACGGAGCTCGCGCTCCGCGCCCACTACGGCCTGGACCAGCCCTGGCCCATTCAATACTGGAAGTTTGTAAGCAACGCGGTCCAGTTCGATTTCGGTGATTCCATAAAGTCCAAGCGCCCGGTTATGGACTTGATCGGGCCCAAGGTGATGAACTCCCTCCGACTGGGCCTAGCGGGAATGGTCATCACGCTGATAATAGGCATACCGTTAGGGGTGCTGGCGGCGGTCAAACGCGACACCTTCTTTGACGGAGGGGCCAAGCTGATTGCCATTATGGGGCAGTCCTTGCCCCAGTTCTGGGTTGGCATCATGCTGATCCAGTTATTCACCGTTCAACTGGACCTGTTGCCGGCTGCAGGAACGGGAGGTATTAGCCATTACGCCATGCCCGCCTTTACCCTCGGGTGGTGGGTAGCTGCGGCGGTAATGCGGTTGCTGCGCTCCAGTATGCTGGATGCCCTGGATGGCGAGTACATCAAGATGGCTCGAATCAAGGGCTTGCCCGAATACAAGATAGTGTGGAAGCATACGTTCAAGAACGCCCTCATTCCGGTGCTGACCTTTGCCGGTACCTACTTGGCAACATTTATTACTGGCGCCATCCTGGTAGAGACGGTATTTGCGTGGCCCGGGCTGGGGCGCCTGGTTTATGACTCCATCATCTGGCGGGACTTCCCGGTGCTGCAGACCCTGGTGCTGATGATTGCTGTCGTCGTCATCGCCGTCAACCTGGCGGTAGACATAGCCTACGCGTACATTGACCCGCGAATCAGGTACGACTAGGGAGGAGGGTGAACTTTGGCTACAACGACAACAACCCTGGCCAGAAGGCCCGCCCTCCGGGAAAGGACCAGGCAAGCGGCGGACTCGCTGCGGAGAGCTCCGCTCATCCCGATGGCCATCATCTTTATCGTACTCTTTACGGCCATCTTTGCGCCCCTGCTGACGCCCCATTCCACTACCCAGCCCTCCCTGGCAGACCGACTTACGCCACCGGTTTGGCAGGAGGGAGGTACCTGGGAGCACCCGTTTGGGACTGACGCACTGGGGCGAGACCTGGCCACACGGCTTATGTACGGTGGTCGCGTGTCCATGATGGTTGCGCTATTTACTCTTGCTATAGGGGGTGGGATCGGCACTGCCATAGGGTTGGTGTCCGGTTACTTTGGTGGCCGGATAGACGCGGTGTTCATGCGAAGCGCGGACAGTACCCTGGCCTTTCCCATTATATTGTTCGCCATCTTATTGGTGGTGGCGGTGGGGCCGAACCTGGCTAACGTCGTGGTTGCCGTTGCCCTGGTGCTCTGGGCCCGCTACGCTCGGGTTATACGGGGCGAAGTGCTGGCTCTCAGGGAAAGGGACTTCATAGCCCGGGCGCGAGTGTCCGGTTGCTCGCACCTGCGGATAGTGCTGTTCCACCTGTTCCCCAATACGGTGAACACCCTACTGGTGCTGCTGACGCTGCAGGTAGGGTGGGTCATCATTGTTGAGGCGTCGCTGAGCTTCCTGGGAGCGGGTATCCCGCCCCCGACGCCGGCTTGGGGGAGCATGGTGTCGGAGGGAAGGGAGTACGTTGATACTGCCTGGTGGGTGTCGGCCATCCCCGGCATCGCCATCATGCTGACGGTGGTTGCATTCAACCTGTTCGGGGACTGGCTGCGGGATACGCTGGACCCCAAGCTTCGGCAGGTGTAACGCCGGCGGGCCAAACAAGGATGGACAGAATTAACCGGATTTGGCTTAAATGGTGATGGGGCGGGTCTCAGTGACCCGCCCCACTTTCTGTCTGAAGATAACACTCACGTCCCACCCTTGCCTATTGGGACGGGTTGTTGAGGTGGGCCTTTAGTCGTAGCGGACCCGCTCGGATTCGCTGGGGCCCCAGGGGACCGGGGCTACAACGTCCCAGTCGGAGACCACGTCCACCACAGCGGGGCGGTTGGAGGCCAGTGCCTCCTCGATGGCGCCGGAGATGTTGGCCGGGTCGGTTACGCGAATGCCAAAGGCGCCCATGGACTCGGCGACCTTGGCCAGGTCCACGTCGGTGAACTGCCACATGGCGTCGGCGCTCATGTCGGGGTAGTTGGCATTGACTACCCGCTCATCACCGACGCGGCACTGGTTCAAAGAGCGGTTGTCATTGACCACAATGACGGCATTGATGCCGTAGCGAGTAGCGGTCTCCAACTCGGAAACGTGGTACCAGAAGCCGCCGTCGCCGGTGAAGGCCACAACGGGCCGGTCGGGCAGGGCGCACTTGGCCCCCAAGGCGGCGGGCAGGGCCCACCCCAGGGAACCGGCGGCCCGCATATATTCCTGCTGGGCGTGGTGCAGTTCGATATAGGCGCCGGTCCAGATACCAGCATGACCAGTGTCTGAAACCAGCATGGCATCGGAGGGCAGGTTGTCGGTGAATTCCTGGCAGATGCGCTCGGGCCGGATGGGTTGGGCATCGGAATGCCAGTCAGGGGCCACTTCGTCCCGGAATCCCTGGACCAGTTCCTGCACCCGCTCAACCCAGTCGACGCGGGACACCGGCTCAAGCGCCTCGACCAGACGCGATACAGTGGCCTTGGCGTCGCCCTGGATGGCCACGCTGGTGGGGAAGCTGCGGCCCAGTTCCGAAGGGTCGATGTCAATCTGGATTACCTTGGCGCCAGGTAGGGGAATCCGCCAGTCCAGGGTTACCTGGCTGCCCGTGTGGCTGCCGATGAAGATGGCCAGGTCGGCCTCGGCCACCACCCGGTTGGCGCACCAGCGGGAATAGGCGCCGCACACGCCGACGGACAGGGGATGATTTTCGGGGATTGTGCCCTTGGCGTTCAGGGAAGTGGCGACGGGAATGTTGAGCATTTCGGCTAGCTTCACAACTTCCTGCTGCGCGCCTGAAGACGTAACGCCGCCACCGGCAACGATTACGGGCCGGCGAGAATCGGCCAGTACCTGGACCGTGCGTCGAATCTGGTCGGGGCTGGGCTCGGGACGCAGGGAAGAGCGCTTCATGAAGTCCTCTTCGATGATGACTTCCATGTCGGCTTCGCCGTTCTCGATTACCTCGCCCTGGATGCCCATAAAGTCCATGTGAACCGGCCCGGGGGCACCGGATGTGGCTTCACGGAAGGCCTGCCGCAACAGGTGTGGCAGCTGTTCCACGGTGTCCACCGCCACGCTGTACTTGGTAGTGGAACTGAAGGGTTTGAAGTGCTCAATTTCCTGGTAGGAGTTTCGGTACTGGTGGGAAAGAGGCCGGTGTCCGGTTATGGCGATGACGGGAGAAAGGCCCAGGAAGGGGTCCTGCAGGCCGGCAGCCAGGTTAGCCGCGCCTACCGACTGGGCCATGCAGGCAGCGGGGCCGTTGGAAGCCCGGGCGTAACCGTCGGCCATGTAGGCGGCGGCTTTCTCGCCGTGGCAAACGATGCGTTCAATACCTGCGATTTCCAGTTCCGCCAGTATGCGTCGAGCAATGGACGGGACGTAGAAAACGTGGGTCATTCCGTATCCCTTGAAAGTTTCCGCCACGAACCTGGCGCCGGTCATTCTTGGCATAGTTGGACCTCCATTTTGTTCCTGTAGTTGGACGGCTGAACATTAGCACCACGGATAGCTACAGTCAACCAACGGACGGAGACACCGAGGCCCGGGTTTCGCTTGCGGGAATGTCACAATAACGACCCCGTCCTGTCTTATCCAAGAATAAGAACGAACACTGATTCATGGGGTATTTTTTGGTTTTCGCTCCATTTTGGGCCACTTTGGGCTGTTTTGTATCTGGGAAGGGGGAGTGGCAGCGGTGAAATGGACCAATTTGTGGGCCGGAACGGCTGGACGTCCTATCTGTGTACTCGCTTTTTCCCGGGCCGTTTTGAGCCGTTTTGGGCCGCTTTGGGCCATTTGGGGACCTCGTTCCCAGCCTTCCCACCAAGGGCAGTTGTTCCGCACCCATAGGGCCAGGGTCCTTCGACAGGCTCAAGATGATCCTTCGAGGGCCTCAGGATGAGTGCGGCACATCGGCCCCGGGAAGACACGCAGGTTTGCTCCCTCTGGGGGAGGTTGTATGCTTATGGTGCAGGGGTGTCAGGCGGGGTGACAAGGGGCAAGTGTCACTACGACGGCGTTGCCTTCCCCGGGAAGGGATGGTTCCTTGCCGTTGGCATGGTGTTGCTTCAAGACTGGACAGGTCTGATTGACTTTCCATAGGGTCTGCCATACAATCCTGCCCGCTTGGGCAAACTGGATATTTTGAGGAGACGGGACATGCCGGAACTTAGCGTACTGTTGCAGGGAAGTCCATTGCGGACTGATGTAGGCATAGTGGGATTCTGCTCGGTGGTATTGATTGAGGGCGAGAAGCGTATCCTGGTTGATGTAGGCCACGTCGGGCGAAGAACTGCGCTGGAGAATGCACTGAAGGCGAGGGGCCTGACGCCGGAGGACATTGATATCACCATCATGAGCCATGCCCACTGGGACCACAGCCAGAACTATGACCTTTTCCAGCATGCTCCCATGCTGGTGCATCCGCTGGAGCGCAAATACGCCCACAAACCCCACCGCAACGACTGGGCCACCCCGTCGTGGTCGGGAGCGATGATCGAGTTCCAACCCAGGATTGAAGAGGTAGAAGAGGGCCACGTCGTCGAGCCGGGGGTAACCCTGATGCATACGCCGGGGCACTCTCCGGGCAGTCTCTCGGTGATGGTGGAAACCCCGCAGGGCTTGAGTATCATATCCGGCGACGTGCTGCACTATTCTGCAGTGGCTTTGACCCGCAAGAACCCCCTGGTCTTCTGGAACGAGAAGGAAGCCACCCAGAGCATTGACCGGATCGTGGAGCAGGCGGACATCATCTATCCGGGCCACGACCGGGCGTTTCACGTGGTGAACGGGGAGATTGAATACCTGGAGGAGACGAAGATGACGGTGGCGGGCCTGGACCCCGAGGACCCCAACATAACCTTCGACTTTGCTCCCCGGCCCATTTGGGTTATGCCGGGGATTGAGGACCAAACGCTGGAACGGCTGGGGTAGCGGAAACCGAACATTGGCGCAGAGGAGTGACGGGATAAATGTTGGGGCGGAACTAGGTTCCGCCCCATTTGATTTTGAAAGGACAGCCCGATTTGCCGGGGCTTCAAGGACCGAATGGCAACCGCGCAAGCGCCTGATTGCCGGGGACGGGATTATCGTCTCACTCTCCTCCGAACAGTCACATTGGGGTTTTGTGAAGTGAGATGCCAATTGCCACACTGGGCTTTGTAAGCCCACTGTTGACCGAATCTTCGGCTGAGTCGCGCTGCCTCCGCCTCGGCGAGTTGCTGGCTTGAATAAATGACCTTGTGCCTTGTCTTGGCGCGGTCCAGGCACAAGTAGCAGCGGGGCTTACCCCTCAGGTAGTAGTAATCGGGCGGGAGAAGCCGCCTAGCCCACAGTGCCAATGCCACGATAATGGCAAAGGCCAGCAGTATGGACCAGGGGTTGGCCCACATCCAGTCCAACATTCTGAGCACGAACTCTGTACTGTTCATAACCTGGAAAGCAGGGGGCGATTCAGCGCCACCTCCCATCCTGCCCTTGCCTCGTCAACAAGGAAGGGATTTTAACGGATGTTCCCTACCGGCCGGAAAGTTTGACTGCCTGTCCGGTTCGGGCCGCCTCTTCAATGGCCAGGGTTACCTCCACGGTGCGGCGGCCCTCTCTTGCCGTGGTGTGAGAGCAGGGGGTGCCGGCGGCCAGGTGGTCGAACCAGGAACGGGTCTCGTTGGCGATGGGGCCCCAGTATTCGCCCATGGCCCAGTCGCCGGAGGAGTTGCTCTGCATGAACAGGGCGTCCACGTAGTGGTCGGGGACGTAGGCGTGGGGGACGCCCTTGTCGGTGAACAGGAAGCTGTCCTTGTTGTCCATGTCCAGAACGATAACGCCGTCCTCGCCCAAGACCTCGAAGCGGGCGCTCTGGCCGTAGGTGGGATAGCGGGCCGGCAGGGCGTAGCAGATGCCCAGATTGACCAGGGCGCCGTTTTCGAAGGTGATGATGGCCCAGGTTACGTCGTGGATGTCGTGGCCCATCTCCTTGTAAAGGCCGTAGTTGCCCCGGGCGATTACCTCCACGGGGCGGACGTCGTCCAAGTACCAGCAGGCCATGTCCACATAGTAGGTCAGGGCGTCGAGGACCGGGGTGGCCTCGGGGGAGCGCTTGAGGATTTCCATCATGTGGGCGCGGGAGTTGTAGACCCGGGACTGGATGCCGAGGATGCCGCCCAGGCGTCCCTGGGCCACCTGCTCGCGGGCCAGCATCCAGCGGCGGTCGTGGCGGCGGGAGTAGCCAATGCGCAGTTCGACGCCGGTGCGGTCCACCGCCTCGACAATCTTGTCGGTGTCTTCGAGGGTGAGGGCCAGGGGCTTTTCCACGAATACGGGCTTGCCCAGTTCCAGGGCCTGGAGGATGGGTTCCACGTGCTCGTGCTCCGGGGTAGATATGACGACGGTGTTGACTTGGGGGTCGGAAATGATGCGGTAGTTGTCGCTGGAGGTGAGGTCGGCGTTGACCTGCTGGCCCAGCATGCCCGCCTTTTCGGGATCAATGTCGGAAACTGCCAGAAAGCGTACCGAGGGATGCCGGGACGCCATGTTGGCGCGCAGGGTGCCGATGCGGCCGGAACCAACTACGGCGACGCCGAGGTCCTGTTTTTGCATTATTTTAACTCCGTTAGATTTGGGATGCCGTAATTCAGCCGACAAGTAGGCGGGTAGGGCGCAATGCCCTTACCGGAACCAGGCGGCGCCTAATGGGGTCATAATCCAACAGCGCACCGGTCAGGGTGTGATGGCCCAGCCTGGCGGGACCTGTATCATCGTCAAACAACACCATTGTATGCGTTTGCACACCATCCACTCTAACCCATGCCTCCCCGATTTCGTCATCAACTACGCTGCCATCGGGCAGTATAGATTGTATTTGGCGATCGGGAACAATACCCAAATCGTGCAATAGCGAGGTTGGCAGACATGAAAAGCATATCCGGGTGTCCACCAACGCTTCGATGGTGACGGAACGGTTGCCGTCGGGGGCGAAGACTTCTACTGGAACGGTGAAATTTCCCATCTGCAACCTCGCACTGTGACCCCACCCCATATAAACACGAAAAACCACGAAATTGCAAACTGCGCCTTCGTGGTTCTTCGTGTGGCTTCGTTGATGATCTTCGGCAGGCGCCACGCTTGCCGGAAGTTCTGCCCTAGCTCTTCTGGTAAATCCTGCTGCCGGCCTGGCGGAACTCTTCGGACTTTTCCTGCATTCCCACGTCTATGGCCTTGTCGGTGCTCAGGCCTCGCTGGGCGGCGTATTCGCGGACGTCCTGGGTTATTTTCATTGCGCAGAACTTGGGGCCGCACATGGAGCAGAAGTGGGCTACCTTGGCTCCAGTGGCTGGCAGGGTCTCGTCGTGGTAGTCCCGGGCCGTTTCCGGGTCCAGGGCCAGGTTGAACTGGTCCTCCCAGCGGAACTCGAAGCGGGCCTTGGACAGGGCGTCGTCCCATTCGGCGGCCCGGGGATGGCCCTTGGCCACGTCGGCGGCGTGGGCGGCGATCTTGTAGGTGATCACGCCCTCCTTGACGTCCTGCTTGTTGGGCAGGCCCAGGTGCTCCTTGGGGGTAACGTAGCAGAGCATGGCCGTGCCGTACATGCCGATCATGGCGGCGCCAATGCCGGAAGTGATGTGGTCGTAGCCCGGGGCGATGTCGGTGGTGAGGGGCCCCAGGGTGTAGAAGGGGGCCTCGTGGCACACTTCCAGCTGCCGCTCCATGT
This sequence comes from Dehalococcoidia bacterium, assembly GCA_964291565.2. Classification (GTDB taxonomy): domain Bacteria; phylum Chloroflexota; class Dehalococcoidia; order Lucifugimonadales; family UBA3495; genus Bin22. The sequence continues at coordinate 858,042 of OZ219949.1, read as the reverse complement.
TTTCCTGGATCTTGTGCATGGGTACGTGGCCGGGACCTTCGATCATAACCTGCACATCGTGCTCCCAGGCGAACTTGGTTAACTCGCCCAGGGTTTGCAGTTCGCCGAACTGGGCCTCGTCGTTGGCGTCGGCGATGGAGCCGGGGCGCAGGCCGTCGCCCAGGGAGAAGGAGACGTCGTAGGCGCGCATGATCTCGCAGAGTTCCTCGAAGTTGGTGTAGAGGAAGTTCTCCTGGTGGTGGGCCAGGCACCAGCCGGCCATGATGGAACCGCCCCGGGACACGATGCCGGTAACGCGGTTGGCGGTGAGCGGCACGTAGCGCAGCAGCACCCCGGCATGGATGGTGAAGTAGTCCACTCCCTGCTCGCACTGCTCGATGATGGTGTCGCGGTAGATCTCCCAGGTCAGTTCTTCGGGGTTGCCGTCCACCTTCTCCAGGGCCTGGTAAATGGGGACGGTGCCGATGGGCACCGGCGAGTTGCGGATAATCCACTCCCGGGTGGTGTGGATGTCGCTGCCGGTGGACAGGTCCATCACGGTGTCGGCGCCCCAGCGGGTGGCCCAGAGCATCTTTTCCACCTCTTCGCGGATTGAGGAGGTGATGGCCGAGTTGCCGATGTTGGCGTTGATCTTCACCTGGAAGTTGCGGCCGATGATCATGGGCTCCGATTCGGGGTGGTTGACGTTGGAGGGGATGATGGCCCGGCCTCGGGCTATCTCCTCGCGGACGAAATCGGGTTGCACACCTTCGCGGATGGCAATGTACTCCATTTCCGGGGTGATGATGCCGTTTCTGGCGTAGTGCATCTGGGTCACGGGGCGGCCGGCCCTGCCACGCAGGGGACGGCGGGACAGGCCGGGGAAGGGCTGGCCCTTGTCCTGGCCGCGATAGACCACGGGCGAGGCGTCGTACTCTTCCACGTCGCCCCGTTCCAGTATCCAGGGGCGGCGCAGGGCGGGCAGGCCCTGGCCCAGGTTGAGACGAGCTGTGGGGTCGGAATAGGGGCCGCTGGTGTCGTAGACGTTCAGCGGGGCGTTCTGTTCATCGCCGAAGCGACCCGAGGTGGGGGTGAGGGTTACCTCGCGGAAGGGGACGCGAATGTCGTCCCGGGAGCCGGTGGAGTAGACCTTCTTGCTTGCCGGGAATGAAGTTTGGCCCTGAATTTCCAGGTCGGACTGGGTCTGGGTCATGGTGTACCTCCCCTTATTGATTGGGCTATTGACAGGATGAGTATCCGAGTATTCCTCTTGACCTCCTTACGGGCTTGTCCATTGTGACGAACCCTGGGCCGGCATCTGTTGGATGATTTTCGTTAATGCGCTAGTTGGCGGCAGCGGTTGGGCTGTCTATCAGGTCTACGTTGGAGTCCAGCAGCGCAAAATCATATTCCTGGGACGGCGCGGCAGCACGGCGGGCCAGTATTATGACCGCAGTTAAGACGGAAGAGATCACCAGGGCGGAGGCGAATGCCCAGAACATCTGCCCACCGGTGGGAGCGGTCAGCGCCCAGGGGGACAACAGGTCGGGCTTGGGATAGTACAGCGCGCCTATTACGATACCGATTCCGCCGGCCACCAGCACGCCCCAGCCGGGCATCCTCCGGGAGTAGAGGCCCACCAGCACGGGCGTAACCAGGGCTGCGCCCAGCAGGTCGGCAATGAGGAAGACGTAAAGGACGCTGTGGCCCTGGGAAGCCACGATGATGGCGGGAATGGCCACAACCACCGTAATCACGCGGGCCATAACCATGAGAGTTCTGCGCTGAATGCCGAAACCCGCCAGGTCGGCCGCAACGCCGCTGGCGATGCCGTTCATCAGGGTGTCCAGAGTGCTCATGGCCAGCATGAGGGCACAGATGAGCATGAGGAAGTGCATCCACAGGGGGAAGACGTCGCTGGCCAGCGCAAACAAGGCTGCCGCTACGTCCGGGTATCCAAAAGGCTCAACCGAGCCATTGCCCACGGCGGCGATGCCCGACATTCCCATGAGGAAGGTCAGGGGTATGGCGATGGCCACGGCGCCCCACAGACTGCGGTTGAGCACCCGCTGGTCCCTGACCGTGTAGACCCGCTGCCACATTCCGGGATGAAAGGCGTTGGAAGCAACGATGCCGATTATGAGAACAATGGCGAAGAAATAGCTGCCCGAGTTGCTGGCGGAGAGGAGGCCGGCATTGTTGGCCTCGGACCAGGCATCGGTGTCGCCCAGCAGCACAGCGGCAACCACTACCAGGAGCAGGAGGATCGGAATCAGAATCCAGAACTGGATACGGTCGGTATAGATGGAAGTACGAAGGCCTCCGTAGGCGGTATAGGCGATGACCACAATTCCCACGGCCACGGCGGTGGCCCAGAGGGGAGAGTCGGTCAGATTGCTGACGGCGGCGGTGATGGCGGTAAGTTCTGCGGTGATGAAGATGCCCATGATGAAGATGATGGACAGGAGGATGGTTACGAAGGGGACCATGCCGAACCGGTGCCGGATGTATTCGGTGAGAGAATGGCCATTGGGCATTAGCTGGCGGATGCGCGGGCCGACGAACATGTACATAACGGGGATACCCGCCATGCCGATGGCGTAGCCGACCAGGGAGATGATGCCGAAATTGGCGCCGGACTCGCCAGGGCTCAGGAGGACCCAGGTGCCGAACATGGAGGCGACCAGGGTGGCGACGCCTATATTTACGGAGGCATGGTTGCGGGAGACCGTGTAGTCCTCGACGCTCTGATGGCGCCGCCGCCAGGAATAGGCCAGCCCCAGCGCGAGGAAGGCAGCGCAAACGATTATCAGCGTAATTATGCCAAGATTCGTATCAAGCATCGGGGTCCCCTATGGATTCGCTGTCAGCAAGCCGGACGAAGCCACAAACAAAAAACCGCCAAGTCTGTGAACTCTGGCGGAAGATAAACGGCAAGCCCCAGTTCCTACGCCGGCATTACCCGGATCAGGTGCTACGGTCGGCGGCTGTGTGGCCGCCCTCTCAGCCTGGCATAACCAAGCTCCCGCCAGAAACGTATTTAGTTGTTGGAGGCAAGATAACACAGGGAATATGGTGGGTCAAGCAGGGGGCGTCGCAAGGCAGGGCAATCACACAGAGAGTATCCATTTCGCCGTCGGTTTCGTTGTCGTGGTCTGGCTCTGGAATCACTGTCAGTGACCTCTTGCCTCCTTGGGTGGCGCATCACTACCCTGAAACTTGGAACCCTCAGAAGAGTTTGCTTATCCCGAACTCCTCCACGAAGTTCCGCTCCGCTGCGATGCGGAAAGGCTGGGCAAAGGAAGACTCGTCATGACCCTGGGATTGAACGGAAATGAGCGGTAACGGGCGGTAGAATTAAATTTCCTTCCCGCTGCCAAGCTGAGTTCTATTTGGAGACCTGCCGCCATTCTCTGCCGATATCCTTGATTTTGGCACGCTGCCGCGCCAGGATTTCACATAAACCTTCGGAAATGCAATTGCCCTGGGCGCAAGGTCAATTTCCTGTTGAGGACTCCCTTGACCGCAGAGGCACAGAGAAGGCAGAGGAACGCAGAGATGCTCGGCGCAACTGCGCGATCATTACGTCTCTGCAGTGATGAATGAGCTGGAACAGCATCGGGTGAACCGGACGATCCAATTGAAATGGGATTGACCTGAGGCCGGACCGCTTCCTTGACAACCTTGCCCGCCAAGCTACAATTCTCTTGGATTCTCCCCAACAAACTTGAAAAAAAGGAGTGATTGACATGCCATTCTACGAAAGAGGCGATGTCCGCATTTATTACGAAGAGCAGGGCTCGGGTTTTCCGCTGCTGCTGACCCCTGGCGGCGGTCTGAACTCCATAGCATCCGGCTGGCCCAGGCAGGTCTTTGACGGGATGGACGCGTTCAAGAACGACTTCCGCTGCATTACCATGGACCAGCGCAACGCCAATGGCGGGCAGTCCACCGGTCCCGTGCAAGTGGAAGATCCCTGGGGCGCTTTCGCCGACGACCAACTGGGGCTGATGGATCACCTGGGCATCAACGAGTTCCTTTTCATCGGTTACTGCATCGGCGGCCCCTTCGCGATGAAGCTGATCGAGCGGGCGCCGGAACGGGTGCTGGCCGCCGTTCTGTGCCAGCCGGTGGGACACTCGGACAAGACTCCGGACTCTATGTACGACTCGGGCGTAAACGTCTGGGCGCCGGAACTGATGCAGAACCGGTCTGATGTTACGATGGAGATTGTGGAGCAGTATCTGCACAACCTGTACCGGGTGCAGCCCGACTTCATGTACTGCGTGTCGCGGGACTTTGCCCGCCAGTGCCAGACGCCAATACTGGTAATGCCGGACGACACCCCCTCCCACTCCTACGAAGCGGCCATGGCCATGGCCGAGATTGCCCCCAAGGCCCAGGTGACGGTGTATCCCTGGAAGGAGGACCCGGAAATCAAGGCCAAGAGCGTCGAGCAGGTGCGGGAGTTCCTGAAGGCGCACCAGCCGGTGGCGGCAACGGCGTAAGTCCAATCGCCGAAGAGTCAAAAGAGTTCCCGGGGTAGTGAAAATACCCCGGGAACTTTCTTTGTTCCGTAGCCTGCCGTCCCCATATTGTCTTTGCCTTCGTCCAGTGGGGAGGTACGGCTATCCCTCTGTCGCCTACCGTATCAATCGTTCCGCCATACGTTCCAGTTGTTCTGACATTTCCGCTTCAGTGCTGCAGTGCTGGGGCCAGACGGAAACTCGGAGGGCGCCGGCGTTGAGGAAGTCGTCAACCTGCTGACGGGTGGTGTCGGGAGACTGTCCGAAGACGGAAATGGTGAGGGACTCGGGGGCGCGGCCATATTCCCCGGCCAGGGAGTCCAGCTGGTTGCGGCCGTTTTCGATCATTTCAGGATTGGCGCGGTTGGGGAGCCAGCCATCGGCCCAGCGGGCAACGCGGTGCAGAACGTTGCGGGCGTTGCCGCCCAGCAGCACCGGCGGGTGGGGTTTCTGGTAGGGCTTGGGGTTCATGTATACGGGCGGGAAGTCGTAATACTTGCCGTGGAACTCGGCTTCGTCCTTGGTCCACAGTTCCTTCAGGGCCAGCACTGCCTCGCGGGCCTGGGTCCAGCGGTGGTCGAAGTCGCCGCCCATCATGGTGGTCTCCTCGCGGTTCCAGCCGGCGCCCACGCCGAAGACGAAGCGACCCTGGCTGTGCAGGTCGAGGACGGAAATCTGCTTGGCGAGGATCAGGGGATTGCGCTCCGGAACCAGGGTGATGCCGGTGCAGAGCTTGATGCGCTCCGTTACGGCGGCGGCCATCGCCAGGGCGATGTAGGGTTCGGTGAAATGGGCGTAGGTCCAGGGGATTTCCCCGCCCGAGGCCGGAAAGGGGCTGTCGCTGTGGACGGGCAGGATGGGGTGTTCGTGGTACCACAAGGACTCGAACCCCAGTTCCTCAGCCTTGCGGGCGTAGAAGGCGGGGTCCAGAGTATAGGCGGGAAGGGGGACTACCAATCCGACGGACATTTGGGGCCTCCAATTTCTGGTGGGAAGGCTACGGATTAATCACGCTTCTTTGCCGGTTGACCACGAAGGTTTCCCGGTTTTCAATGAAGTCAGAAACCACATCGGCGACGGCCTGGGGGCGCTCGGCGGCTACCAGGTGGGCTGCGTCGTAGATCAGGGAGACGTGACAGTTGGGGATGTTGGCCCGGTAGGTGGAGGGCGCCTCGCGGGCAATTTGCCGGTCCTTGGTGCCGAAGGCTACCAGGGTGGGGCACTTGACCTCGGGCAGCCACTCCTCCAGTTCGGCGTCCGACTCCTTGGGCAGGAACATGGGGGCCAGGTCCCAGCTATCGGGCAGGTCCCTGATGTTAGTCATACGGTGTATGTCGGCCACCAGACGGCGGGCCCACCCGATGGAGTCCAGGTCGAACAAGTCGGGGGCGGTGCGAATGGAGTTGGGGGATAGCAGCACAAGGGACTCGGCCGGTTCGGGGTCCATGGGGGCGCGCAGGATGGTGCGCAGGGCCAGATTGGCGCCCTGGGTCGCGCCCACCAGGTTGTAGCTGTCGCCGGCCAGGGCTTTGGCGGCCTGGCGGACTGCCGCCTCCGCGCCCTCCTCCTTGGGGATGTAGATGCCAAAGTCCTCGAGTGCGTCGGGGTTCCGCTCGCGGAATTCGCGGCGCCTGGCCTGCATATTTTCGACTTCGGCGGTTTCAAACTCCAGGATGAACAGGTGGAAGCGCTGGCCGAGGGCGTCGTACAGGTCGCGGTTCCCCCACCGCATGGTTTCGAGGAATATTACCGGCAGTCCTTCGCCGGCTTCACGGCAATTCAGGGAAAACTGTCCCGCCTTGATTTGGTATTCCCTGAAGGGTATGGACTGTTCGTAGAAGGCGTTGGACTGGTCGCTAGAATCCATATCGTCGCATGGGCGGTGTCCCCTATAAGCGGAGACTACTGCCTAAAGCTCCTTAATCTGGGGTAGGACTTCCTTGCCGAAGAGTTCAATTTCCTGCATCACCTCGCCGTGGGTAAGGCCGGGCTGCTGGAAGAACAGGTCCACAACCCCTACGCCGCAGCGGTCGTGGTATTCCTTGATCTTGTCGGCGACGGTGTCGGGGCCTCCCAGGAAGTTGAGGCCCAGGGAGCGGCCCACCACGTCGCCCTGGGGGCTGCCGGCCAGGATGCGGCGCAGGTCGAATTCTTCGCCGGAACGGGCGGCCTGCACCACCTGGGCGACAGAGCGGGAAATCTGGATGGCGGGACGGGGCTGACCGCCTGGAAGGGCATGCAGCCAGTCCTGGGCGTCCTGGTCGGTCTCGGCCACGTAGATGTTGCCACGGAAGACGATGTCGTCGGGCCCGGGCTGCCAGCCGGCTTCGTTGCACCAGTTGACGTACTTCTCAGTGATGGGCTCCATCATCTCCACGGGAATGAAAGACACGCCCAGGCCCATGCCGTTTTCGGCGGCGTACCGGACGGTGTCGTCGCTGCGGGTGGCCATTATGCAGGGAGGCAGGGGCTGCTGGACGGGTCGGGGCCATACGGAAACGGTGCGGAACTGGTAGTAGCGACCCTCCCAGGAGAAGGGTTGCTCTTCGGTGAGGGCCTTGCGAATAAGGTCCATGCCCTCGAAAAGGCGTTCCCGGCCCTCCGACGGGTTGACGCCGTAGACCTGGTCCTCGTTGGGGGTGCCCCGCAGGAAGCCCATGACCAGGCGACCGTCGGAGATGTTGTCCAGCATGCCCATTTCCTCGGCGATGCGGACGGGATTATTCAGGGGCAGCAAGGGGCCAAGCATGGCCAGCTTGACCTTCTTGCACCGCTCGGCCACGGCGGCGGCCATGACGGCAGGGTTGCCGGTGGCGATGCGGCCGGAATAATGGTGTTCAGAGAAGCTGACCCACTCGAAACCCATCTCCTCGGCAAATTCGCACTCGTCCATACCTTCCTGGTAGCTCTGGACGGAAAGGCGAGGTTCGTGGCAGGCGGGGGGTATGGGCCAGGTCTCGGGGAACAAGTGGCGGTCAGCATATCCCATTGCGCCCAAATAGGATGCTTTCATAGTCCTCCTTGCTGGGTCGCCGGGGCAGGTTCGGGGTGGCCGGTATTTGAGGTGAACCTATTTCGTAGCTGTAGTTTAGGGTTGGGGCAGGGGACTGTCAATCTGCAAAGCCCGCAGGCCTTTGCTCTCCGCCTCCTTCAAAGCATCTTCCATTGACGTGGGGGGCTCTCGAAATTAAATTAGGCCTGAGCCGTGGCGCTGCCCGGCTGGACAGGTGATTCAGTTAACCAGGGAGATATCCATGAAGTATGACGTAATCATCATCGGGGCCGGTTCGGCCGGGAGCGTGCTGGCTACCAGGTTGTCGGAAGATCCAAACCGGTCGGTGCTGCTGTTGGAAGCAGGGCCGGATTACCCCAGTTTTGAACAAATTCCCGACGACGTGAAGTATGGATACAACACGGCCCGGGCGGTATCGGGACCGCACATGTGGGGCTACCGGGCCAAGGCCAGGCCCGAGCACGACAATACCTTCCACCTGCCCAGGGGCAAGGTTATAGGGGGCAGCAGCGCTGTCAACGGCCAGGTGTGGCTGCGGGCGGTGCCCGAGGACTTCGACAACTGGGTGGAATGGGGCAATAACGAATGGTCCTTCCAGGATATAATGCCCTACCTGAACCGGATTGAGAATGACCTGGACTTCGGGGGCGACTTCCACGGCAACGAGGGGCCCATTCCGGTGCGGCGGCACAAGCGGGAGGAGTGGCTGCCCACCCAGGAAGCCTTCTACCGGGCCTGCATTGAGGCAGGACTGCCCCACTGCGACGATATGAACGATCCCGATTCCACCGGCGTGGGACCACGCCCCATGAACAACGTGGACGGGGTGCGGATGAGCGCGGCCATCACCTACCTGGACCTGGCCCGTCACCGTCTTAACCTGACAATTCGGGCCGGGGTAACGGTGCGCCGCATCCTTTTTGAGGGGACCAAAGCGGTGGGCGTGGAAGTGGATAGCGGCGAGGACCGCTTCGCTATCGAGGGGGAACGCATTATCCTGAGCGGCGGCGCCATCGCATCGCCCCAGTTGTTGATGCTTTCGGGAGTGGGTCCCCGAGAACACCTGGAGAGCCTGGATATATCCGTGGTGCATGACCTGCCCGGTGTGGGGCAGAACCTGCGGGACCATCCCCTGGTGGCCCTGCAGTTCCGGGTGCGGCAGGAATACCTGGACGATCCGGATACGCCCTGGAGCCAGGTGGCCCTGCGTTACACTTCCGAGGGTTCCCTTACCCGCAATGATATGCAGGTGCTACCCGGCTGGTTTGCCGACGCCCAGGGGGAGGCGCCCGATGCCGCGGCCGGCATGCGCATGGCTCCGGCACTGGAAAATGCTACCACCGCCGGCCAGTTGCGGCTGACGGCCAACGATCCCTACGTGCAGCCGGAGTTGAGCTACAACTACCTGGATGACCCGGGGGACCGGGCCAGGATGCGGGAGGCGGTGCGCCTGTGCGTCAGGTTGTCCCAGTCACCGGCTTTTTCCGGGATTATCACCGAAATGGTCTCACCCACTGACGCAGACCTGGCCTCGGATGATGCCCTGGATGCCTGGATGCTGCGGAATGTCTCGACGCAGCAGCATTCGTCGGGTACCTGCAAGATGGGGCCGATGGAGGACCCCCTCGCGGTGGTGGACCAGTACTGTCGGGTGTATGGTGTCTCCAACCTGAATGTCATCGACGCCTCGGTGATGCCGGACGTAGTGCGGGCCAATACTAATGTGACGACGCTGATGATCGCGGAGCGTTTGTCTGACTGGATCAGGGACGGGAAGGTGTAGCATTGCTGCGCCTTTTGATACCCTGGCAATGCAGGTTGCCGTGGAATTGGGCGGCGCCAGTCCATGGGGCCGGGCCGGGTACGAGACTTTAGCGGAAGGAGGTATAGGAGTTGGTTTGAGATGCAGTGGGACATCCGGATAGAAATCAGGCGCCAAAGAAACAGTGAGAGATTCCCCGATGCAAATTGGCCATTAAAGCCACTATTAGGTATTGACAATAATGGCTGAAATAACTAAATTACTTTTTGCAATGAGTTGCAAATACTTGGAGTGTCATGACCAGCTATGAGCAACTTCTTCAGGTATTAAGAGACGAAGGGCACAGGCTTACTCCGCAGCGACTGATAGTGCTGCGGGTGGTTGCTGAAGGCCGGCAGCACATGGGAGTTGATGAAGTGTTCCGAGAGGCCCAGTCCGCCTATCCCTTTATGGATCTGGCTACCGTGTACCGTACGCTGCGCCTGTTCAAGCAGGTGGGCCTGGTAACGGAGGTGGCCATTGGCGACCGGCTTCACTATGAACTCACCCACCCCGACGACCGGCACCATCACATGGTTTGCCGCGTCTGCCACGGCGCATTCAACCTGAGTCCCCACTACCTGGAGGAGTTTAATAGTACCCTGGTGAATGAGTTTGGATTCATTCCCGACCTGGACCATTTCACGATAACAGGTGTTTGCGTAAACTGCCGTCCCCAGTCCCCAGAGGAGGTAAGGGTCGGATCGGAGGAATTTACGCTTGATGAGGATGTTCCCTGAAGTTGTCCCTGCCCGGTTCTCTAGCCCCGGTTTCGTGATTGGTATCCTGTTCGTGGCGTCTCTTCTGCTGGTTACCTTGGGATGCTCGGCCTCACCGACTCCAACTCCCACGTCTGAACCTGAATCCGCACCTGTCGCTGTGAAGCTCAAGGTAGCCAGTACAGTCTCCCCCATAACCAGCCTGGCCGAAAATATCGCCGGCGACCGCATTGAGCTGACCGGCATTGTGCCGGAAGGCACCAATTCCCATACCTTTGAGCCTGCTCCCTCGGTGGCGGTTACCCTGGCTGAAACCGATCTGTTTATTGCCAACGGCCTTTTCCTGGAAGAGCCCACCATCAATATGGCGCAATCCAACCGGAAAGCTGGGTCGGCCCACCTGATCCTGGGACCTAAAACGGTGACCGAAGACCAGTGGGTATTCGACTTTTCCTTTCCAGAGGATGAGGGAAATCCCAATCCACATCTCTGGACCGCTCCCCACCTGGCCCTGAAGTACGCCGAGTTCATTCGAGACGAGTTGGTGGCCCTGGACCCGGCAAATGCCGACTATTACCGGGGTAATTTTGATAAACTGTCGGCAAAGATCTACGACCTGGACCAAAGGATATATCAGGCTGTGGAAACCATTCCCCCGGAAAACCGCAAGCTGCTGACCTACCACGACTCCTTCCCCTACTTTGGCCCCAGGTACGGGTTCGAGATTATCGGAGCCATCCAGCCGTCCGACTTCACCGAACCTTCCGCACGGGAAGTGGCTTCCCTCATTGACCAGGTTAAAGAAAACAACGTCCCCGCCATTTTCGGTTCCGAAGTGTTCCCCAGCCCAGTGCTGGAGCAGATCGCCCGAGAAGGTGGCGCCGAATTCGTGGACCAACTGAGGGATGACGACCTGCCCGGGGGACCGGGCGATCCTGAGCACACCTACATGGGCCTTATCCTGGAGGACGTGCGAATAATGACCACAGCTTTGGGCGGCGACCCTGAGGCACTGGAGGGATATGATCCCAGCCACGTGATTGAAGGGGAAAGCGGGGCCGTTTATCCCCAATAGTTGAGCCAAAAGAGAAGCAAGAAATTCAAGGGGACCCTGAACCATTCATCTGAACGAAAGCGGTATGCTCGTTTAAGAAGGAACTCCGGGAGATTCAGGTTTAACGGGTGTACCGCCACCCCCAATCCTGACCTTCCCCTGTCAAAGAGGAAGGGATCGGTTCAGAGGTTCCTTAAGGAAAACAGATGCTCCACCCATTTCCCCACGATCGCGAGTCGGGGCAACCAATTGTAGAACTGAAGAAGGTAACCTCAGGGTATGAAGGGCAGGCCGTGCTGTCGGACGTTGACCTGCGGATAATGCCCGGAGACTTTGTGGGTTTCCTGGGCCCCAGCGGATCCGGCAAGACAACCCTGCTGCGCACCATTTTGGGTGCAGCCCGGGTCTTCAGCGGCCAGGCCATAGTCAACGGGCAAAGGGTGAGCCGGCGGCGGTCCCAGGCCGGGTATGTGCCCCAGCTGGAGACCATCGACTGGAACTTTCCGGTAACGGTGGAAGAGGTGGTGATGATGGGCTACACCCGCCGCAATCTCCTCTTTCCCTGGCACCGTCGGGAAGACTGGCAGGAGGCTCGGGCGATAATGAAACGCCTGGGCATCGACCACCTGGAAGGCCGCCACATCCGGCAACTTTCCGGGGGCCAGCAGCAGCGGGTGTTCCTGGCCCGGGCCCTAGTGAGCAACCCCTCCCTGTTGCTGCTGGACGAACCCACCAGCGGCGTTGACATCAAGACCCGGGACGAGGTGATGCACCTGCTGCATGAACTGAACCACCAGGGCATCACCATTGCCATGACCACCCACGAGATAAACGCCGTGGCGGCGCACCTGCCCTGGCTGGTGTGCATCAAGGGACACATTCTGGCTGAGGGACCGCCCTCGGAGGTTATTTCGTCCGAGATTCTGCGGCTGACCTATGGGGCGGAGATGCCCGTGATTGAGTACGAGGGAATGACCCTGGTGGCGGAGAGTCCCCACCACTTTGCCCGGAACGGCAATCGGAGGGCCTCGGTCAACGGGACGGGCAGAGCGGTGGAGCCGGGGACGGGACACGGCCACAGTCACGACGGCCAGGCGGGAGACCATGCGCACCCGATGAACGCCCACGGAACCGCCGGCGCAGATTAAGGAGTCCCGAAAGTTGCTTGACCCATTCGGATACGAGTTTTTTGTCAACGGCGTCATTGCCGCCACGCTGGCCGGCGCACTGTGCGGGATGGTGGGGGTGTACATTGTGCTGCGGCACATGTCCTATATCGGCCACGGGCTGGCCCACTCGGTGTTTGGCGGAGCGGTAGTCAGCCAGTTCGTTGTATTCAACGTAATTTTCGCCGGCGCGGCAGTGGGTTCCGTGGGCCAGGAGGGTCTGGGCGAGACCTACCTTTTGCTGGGAGCCATTACCTGGGGATTCCTTACGGCCCTGGCCATCACCCTGATAACCCGGTTGCGAATAATCGGGGCCGACGCGGCCATTGGAATCATCACTACGGCCAGCTTTGCCCTGGGCATCGCACTGATCAGCTATACCCGCTCCTTCAGGGACTTTGAGGCCCAGCTCTTCGGCAACATCCTGGGTGTTACGGCGGCGGACCTGGTTACCATAATGGTGGTGACGGTAGTAACCGGCGGAGTCTTCCTGGTTTGGTACAAACAGTTCCTTTTCTCCGCCTTTGAACCGGATGTAGCCGGCTTCTACGGCGTGCCCACCTGGTTCACTGATACGATTTTTTCGCTGGTGCTGGCGGCTACAATCGTGGCGTCCCTGGACGTTTTGGGGGTGACGATGATTGCGGCGGCCATCGTGATACCACCAATAATTGCACGACTGCTGACCAACCGCTTCCGAACGATGATGATCCTGTCCACGGTTACGGGCGCGTTCTGCGGGTTCGGTGGAGTTTACGCCAGCTGGGTGCTGGACATATCCACAGGCGCCAGCGTGGTTCTTTTCTCATCCGTCTTGTTCTTGTTGACCCTTGTATACAGCAATTTGAGAGGACTTGTTAAGTCTGGGTCCAGCGGGGGTGAGCGAACGGAGGAACGACGGCAAAGCCAGGCCGTGGCATTTGACTAAGAGGAACCGAGGGGGCGCCAGAGGGAGCGCCCCCTGATAGTTTCTGCGGAATGGAAAAGGCAGTCACAAGGGTTGCCCCCTACGCAAGCAATGGATCAGACCGTCAATACCGGGGGAATGCATAGCGTTGCGAGGATGACTTACGGTCGTTGACTGGCCGTGCTAAACTTGGCGCAATCCTCTTCCCGATCCTCTGGAGGTTCGGGAAAACGTCTTTAATCTGCGCAGGGGAGGAGGAAACACTATGGCCCACTCTCACCACCACCATAGCCCGCTGCAGGTGACCGAAGAGCACCAGGGGTTTCGCCGGGGCGCCGCCTTTATCATCGGCGGATTGACCAGCGGGCACGGGGTGTTCCACTGGCTGACCCAGAGCTTCATTGTGGTGCTGCCCGAGGTGCGGGACCTGCTGCTGGGGGGAAGCGTCATCGCCACCACCAGCATTCAGACCACCAGGGAGATTGCTTCGGGTGTGGTCTCCCTGCCCGGGGGCGTGTTGACGGACGCCCTACGCAGGCACTGGGGCTGGGTGATGGCCGTGTGCATGGCCCTCTTTGGCGTGGGATGGATACTGATGGCCGCCGGCGGGTGGACGGTGCCCGGCAGTTCCTGGTTTACGGCGGAACAGGCTGCGGCGAGCCAGGGTTCCGGGGATTTGAACGTCTTTGGCTACATCCTGCTGCTGGTCGGCATGGCAGTGGTGGGCATGGCGGCGTCTTTCTGGCACCTGCCGGCCGTGGCGGCATTGTCCGCCCAGTTCAGCCACCGGCGGGCTTCGGTGCTGTCCTTCCACGGGGTGGGCGGCAACGTAGGCGACGTTATCGGGCCGGTGCTGACGGGTTTGCTGCTGTCCGTCCTCACGTGGCAGGGCATTATCACGATTTATGGCGCAGTACCGGTTTTCCTGGCCTTCCTGGTCTTCTGGGCATTCCGGGACATTGGCCAGCAGCGGCACGGCGAGGAACAGCAGCGCCCCGCCAGCACCATGCGTCACCAGATAGACGAGACCAAAATCCTGATGCACAACGGGCGCATGTGGGGCATTACGGCGGTGGCCGGCCTGCGCGGTATGGCCTACATCGGCTTCATTACGGTGCTGCCCCTTTACCTTGCCGACGAACTGGGGCTGAGGCTGCAGGACGGTGAAGGCGGGTTTGAGAACCTGTTCTACCGGGGTTCGCTTATTGGCTTGCTGGTGCTGGTGGGAATTTTTGCGAGTCCGGTGATGGGATATCTGTCGGACCGGTTTGGGCGGAAGCTGGTGCTGATACCGGGGATGGCGGTCTTGGCAGTGCTGACCTTCCTGATGGCATCCCTGGGAGATACGCTGACCGGGATGACCATCCTGCTGGCGGGCCTGGGCCTGTTCCTGTACAGCGACCAGCCCATCCTCACGGCCTCGGCCATGGATATTGTGCGGGAAGGGACGGCGGCCACCACGCTGGGGCTGATGTCTACGTCCCGGTTTATCTTCAGCGCCATCTCGCCGCTGATTGCGGGGGCTCTGTACACCATCAACCCGGACAACCTGTTCTACTACACTACTGGCCTTTACGTGGCGGCCATAGTTATCCTGTTCTTCATCCGGCTGCCCAGGGCCGCACCGGTGCCGGCGGGTGACGGCAACCACGACCACGGTCACCAGCACGCCCACGCCAGCACGGAAAATCCGGCAGCGGGGGAGCATGAACACGGCCACGGGCATGACCATGATCATGGCGAAGGGCACCGCCATTAAACAGTCTTGGCGCAAGGGCGGCTGACAGTTATGTGTACAACGTAAATAGCTGATTCCCGCACCCGCTCAGGGTGCGGGAATTTTCGTGGCCGGTGTTATACTGAACACCTACAACTGGGGAGGTGGCGGGAGTGAAGTGCAGCAGTTGCGGCGGTGAAATAGTCGATACGGCCAATTTCTGCCGGCATTGCGGCGCGGCGCAGGCCGCTAGTCCCGCCGAAGGCGCCGTTGAGGGGGAGTCGGAAGCAGCCGCGGTTTCGGAGGAACTGGGTTCAACGGAGGAACTGCGGGCGGCCATTACCACCCTGCAAAACCAGGTCAGTTTTCTGAGCAACCGCATTTCGGCCCTGGAGAGTTCCATCGCCGGACCTCAATCCCAGCAACCGCAGCGTAGAGCGCAGGTGCCTGCGCCGCCTCCTCGACCAGCACAGCCCCAGGCCCAAAGTCCACCAGCGGCGCCGCCGGTGGCGCAGACTCCCCCTGTAACGGCGGCGCCCTCGCAACCTATGTCCGGGCAGGATGTTGCCGCTGCCCCGGAGCGTCCGAGTACCTCCGAAGGGTCCCCTGCCCCTACGCGTCCCGCCGCCACCCCGGTGAGCAGCCGAGAACCGGAAACGAGTGGGGTTCAATCGTACGCAAGCACTCCCCGGGAAGGCGCCGCGACACCCCTGTTAGCTTCGTTTAACTGGGAGTGGCTGCTGGGTGGCAACTGGCTGGCCCGAATCGGAATCGTCGCGCTGATAATCGGGGTGGGTTTCTTCTTGAAGCTGGCCTTCGACAATCAGTGGATTGGGGAGACAGGAAGGGTTTTGCTGGGGCTGGTCGCAGGAGTGGCCCTGCTGGCTGCTGGCGAGTTCTGGCGTCGAAAGTATCCAGTTTGGGCCCAGGCAGTTACGGGCGGCGGTATAGCAATTCTATACCTGTCTATCTTTGCGGCCTTCGGGCTATACCAGCTAATAGGGGGGCTTACGGCGCTGGGCCTGGCCTTCCTGGTTACCGCGGCGGCGGCGGGGCTGGCCCTGAGGTACGGGGCCCTGGCCATTGCCATACTTGGCATACTGGGGGGATTTGCCACGCCGGTGTTTCTCTCCCAGGACGTGGAACAGCAGTGGGCCCTGCTTGGCTACGTGCTGGTACTGGACCTGGGCGTGCTGTTTCTCGCGGCTTTCCGGAACTGGCGGTGGTTTACCCTCCTGGCCCTCGCGGGTTCACTGGTACTGTACGGCTTCTGGGTGCAGAACGAACCCTCTCCCTCGTTGCTGCTGTCCCAAGCGGGCATAACCCTCATATTCCTCATCTTTGTTGGGGCCACCACTCTGTATCATCTGATTTGGCGGCGTCCGCTCCAGGCATTTGACCAGTCCCTGATGGTGATCAATGCCATGGCATACCTGGCCATCAGCTATAACCAGTTGTTCGATGTATACCGGGAATGGATGGGCGCCTTTACCGTACTGTTGTCCGCCTTTTATGGGTTGCTCAGCTACGGGATCCTACTGCGCAATCGCGATCAGGCCCACCTCAGCATGTTCGCGGTAGCCATAGCCCTGGTGCTTCTGGCCTTAGCCGTACCGGTGCAGCTTAGCGGTCCTTCGGTTGTGGTGGCCTGGGCGGCCCAGGGAGCGGCCCTGACGTGGCTGTCATTTGCGACCGGGCTGCGCCAGATGCGCTGGTTTGGTCTGGCCTTCTTCGTAGTTGTCCTGGGATGGCTGCTTGTAACCGACCTGGCGCTGGACCTGGGGATTTATTCGCCCTTGAGTTCGTATGCAAACGACAGTGGCTGGCCTTTCTTTAACTTCCGAATTCTTGCTTACCTCATGGTTATAGCCGCGGGTTATCTTACCGCTTTTCTGTGGATGCGAGGTCGGCAGGCAATTGAATACAAATGGGAAAGGTTCATGTCGGCTGCCTTCCTGGCAGGGGCCCAGGTTCTAACCTTATGGATTCTCAGCATCCAGATGGTGGACCTGGTGCAGAATGCGGTGGATGCCGGGCGGCTGGCCGAACACCTGGAGGGCAACGCTATATTGTTGTCGCTGGGAGGATGCTGGGGACTGTACGCCGTGGCAGCGCTGGTGGCAGGTAATATCAGGAACTTGCCACCGGTGCGGCTGGCAGGGCTTGCCGTGCTGGCGCTGGCCCTCGCCAAGTGGTTCCTGCTGGACATTGGGATCAGCATCGACCTGATAACCGTCTATTGGGAGAGCTATAACCAGGGATCTTATTGGATAGTCTACGATGTCCGGATTGCCGTGTACGTGATCCTGGTGGGGGCAGCGTATTATGCGGCGTTCTCGTGGAAGCGAAATCCCCAGCATTATTTTTATGGCTGGGAGTCACGACTGCCCACCTTGCTCATAGCGGCTGCCAACGTGTTGACACTGTGGGTCCTCAGCGTGATGGTAGTGGATGCGGTTAACCTGGCAACCAGCTACCACCTCGTTACCGACAGGCAACTCCCGAATGTGATGAGTTTGAGCCTGGGAGCGTTGTGGGCCGCTTACGCTGGGGTACTGGTTTACCTGGGGGCGAGGCGCCGTCTGCCGCTGCTCCGGGCGGGCGGCATCGCTCTGCTTGCCGCTTGCGCCGTCAAATGGCTGCTGGTCGATGTTATTCTGGACCTGTCCCTGCTGCAGCAGCACAACTATCACTTTCACCCCTTCTGGTTCCTTTATGACGTCCGTTTGCTGGCTTACGTGATCCTGATTGGCGTTTCCTATGGCTCGGTCTTCTGGTGGAAGAGAATACGGGATGATCTTCAATATGATTGGGAGGACTACGTTCCCCTGGCGGTTTCCGTGGCCGCAAACCTGTTCACCTTGTGGATACTAAGCGTGATGGTTGCGGACGCGGTTGGCCTGGCTTCACGCAATGGGTTGGTAGGCGCCTCCGCAGCAGGCAATGCCACCAGCCTGTCCCTTAGCGTCCTGTGGGCCCTCTATGCCACAGTACTTATTGCCATGGGAATAGTCAGGCAGGAACGCTGGCTTCGCACGGGCGGGTTGGCATTGCTGGCGATCCCCGTGCTAAAACTCTTCTCGTACGATGCCTTTCAACTGGAGGCGGGTTACCGCGTCGGTGCCTTTATGGGCCTGGGCGCGCTGCTTGTCCTTGGCGGATTCCTGTACCAGCGGTACAGCAGGGTTATCAGGGGGTTCTTACTGGAATAAGTCTGGGTAATGCTGGCTGTAGCGATGCCGTGAACCAGGTTGGCCACGTACAAGGGACCATAAAACTGGGCCCCTCCGATTTACAGGAGGGGCCCATTGAAGTGGCTGTAATTGTGGAGTCGGCGGCAGTTACAGAGTAGACGGTCTAGTAGAAGACCGCGGAACCCACGCCGCCGCCGGCCGCGATGACCTCGCCGGTTACGGCCCATGCCTTGTCGGAGGCCAGGAAGGCGGTCACGAAGCCGATTTCTTCCGCATCAACCATACGGCAGATGGCGTTGCCCCGGCCGGAACCGGGCGCGAAGTCCTGCTGTTCTACCTCGGCGGCGGTGATACCCTCCCGGGCGGCCCTGGATTCCAGCATACCGGCGGTGCGCTCGGTGCGAGTGGTGCCGGGATGGATGCAGTTGACGGTGATGCCATAGCGGCCCAGGTCGTTGGACAGGGTCTTGGTCATGTGGACCATGGAGACGTTCCTGGCTCCGCCGCTGAGGTTGCCGGCGTTGCGGGCGTTGCCGCCGCTGATGTTGATGATGCGGCCGTAGCCCTGTTCCTTCAGGTGGGGAATGGCCGCCTTGGAACAGCGCAGGGCCCCGACAAACTTAACGTCGAAGTCGGCCATCAGCGATTCCTCGTTGACGGTTTCCACGTAGCCAACGGCGTCATCGGAGCCGCCAGGCAGGGACGCGCTGTTGACCATGATGTGCAGGCCGCCCAACTGTTCCACGGCGGCATTCACAACGCTGTTAACCTGGTCGGTCTGGGTGGCGTCCATCTGCATGGGGATGACCGTGCGGCCGGTGGCGTCGGAAATTTCCCTGGCGGCGGCCTCAAGCTGGTCCAGCGAGCGGGAGGCGATCACCACGTCGCAGCCCTCCTCCGCCAGGACCCGCGCGATTGCCTTGCCGATGCCCCTACCGCCACCGGCTACGAAGGCTTTCTTGCCCTCAAGTCCAAAGTTCATATTCTCTCCTCTTGGGCGGGCCATCAATAGGAAACGGGCCCAACCTCAGCTACCGAATTTCTGGATTCTACACAAAGGCAGGATTGGGGGCAATATGCCCCGCCTGCTGTTAAAGACATGGACAGGGCGATTCACGAGTCGCTCTCGCCCTGGTTCCGGGGTCGAGGCTCCGGTCCGCAATGCATAATTGATTGCGATGCGATAAATGGTCGCGGCGCCGCTGACTCCACTGGCTACCGGAAGCAGTGGTTCTCGGGCGGAGCTTGCCGCTCCGGGGACAGTTTCCAGCCCTCCCGGCCCTACGTCGCCAGCCGTGCCCGGCAATTGAAGGTCCAATAAAACCAGCGTATGCGACAGGCGCTCCTACTGGAAATTGTGGCAGGATTCAGGCAGAATGATGACGAAAGCTGGTAAAATCATTACTGGTCTCTACTGAATAAAGACCAAAACTTTATGGATTTAGGCAGTGGTATGCCCGGATAGAGTCCCGGGTGTCCGCGGACAAGGGTTGAAAAAGGGAGAATCGATAACTTGAGCAACCAAAACATTCGCAACCTGGCAATTATCGCCCACGTTGACCACGGGAAGACTACACTGGTGGATGCCCTGCTGAAGCAGGGAAAGGTGTTCCGGGAGCACCAGGAAGTGGGTGAGCTGATAATGGACAGCGACCCGCTGGAGCGGGAGCGGGGGATAACAATTCTGGCCAAGAACACGGCGGTGGAGTACCGGGGCGTGAAGATCAACATCATCGACACGCCAGGGCACGCCGACTTCAGCGGCGAGGTGGAGCGGGTGATGAACATGGCCGACGGCTGCCTGCTGCTGGTGGACGCGGTGGACGGCCCCATGCCCCAGACTCGCTACGTGCTGCAGCAGGCCCTGCAGCGGAACGTGGCGCCCATGGTGGTGATTAACAAGATTGACCGGCCCGAGGCGAGGATTTCGGAAGTGGAGGAAATGGTGCAGGACCTGTTCCTGGAACTGGCAACCCTGCCGGAACACCTGGACTTTCCGGTCCTGTATGCCTCGGCGAAGCAGGGGTTCGCCGCCACGGAACCCGGCGCCACCGGCGGGGATATGCAGCCCCTGTTCGATGCCATCCTGGAGGTTATCCCGCCGCCGGCGGGCGATCCGGAAGGTCCTCTGCAGATGCTGGTGGCGGCGCTGGACTACGATAACTACCTGGGGCAGATTGCCATTGGCCGGGTCTTCCAGGGGATTATCCACTTCCGGAAACCGGTGGCGGTTCTTGGTCGGGACGGCATTCCCAGGGCCGAGACGCTGGAGAACGTCTTTGTATTCAGGGGTCTGGAACGGCTCCAGTCTTCGGAAGCCGTGGCCGGCGACATAGTTGCGGTGTCGGGGATTCCCAGCATTTCCATCGGGGATACCATCGCCGCACCGGAAAGCCCGCAAGCCCTGCCCTCCATCGACATTGAAGAACCGACGGTGATGATGACTTTCGGCGTGAACACTTCGCCTTTCATGGGCAAGGAAGGGTCGCGCTGCACATCGCGGATGCTGCGCGAGCGCCTGTTCAGGGAACTGCGCACCAACGTGAGCCTGAGGGTGGAAGAGACGGCCAGCGCCGACGAGTTCCTGGTTTCAGGCCGGGGGGAACTGCACCTGGCCATACTGGTGGAAAACATGAGGCGGGAAGATTATGAGTTCCAGGTTTCCCGCCCGGTTCCCGTTACGAGGGTTATTGATGGCAGGACCCACGAACCTTACGAGCAACTCACCATACACACCCGGGAAGAGTACATTGGCGCCCTGTCGGAAAGCCTGGCCAATCGCCTGGCTCAGATGACCGACATGGACAACGATGGGGCGGGCAACGTGAGGATGGAATTCCTGGCGCCGACGCGCGGGCTGATCGGGTTCCGGTCCTTCTTCCTGCGCACCACCCGGGGCAACGGGGTAACCAACAGCCGGTTTGTGGAGTACCGGCCCATGACCGGAGAGTTGAAACACGCCAGCAGCCAGTCCCTGGTGGCCTCCGAACCTGGAATGGCAGTCACCTATGGACTGCTGAACGCCCAGGGCAGGGGTTCGACCTTCATTGAGCCGGGGACGCCGGTGTACGAAGGTATGATTGTGGGGATGCACCCCAAGGAAGACGACATTGCCATCAACGTCTGCCGGGAAAAGAAGCTGACAAATATGCGTTCATCCACCGCCGACGTGGCCAAGCGGTTGAGTCCGCCGGTGAAGTTGAGCCTGGAGGAAGCGCTGGAGTTCATTGCTTCAGACGAACTGGTGGAAGTTACACCGTTAAACTACCGCCTTCGGAAGAAGGCGCTAACTGCGGGAGAAAGACAAAAGCAGCGGAATCGGAAGCGAGAGCGGGAAGTAGCAGGGGCGGCGGGAGGGTAGGCTGCCATCAAGGGAAAGAAGTGGGAACCCTTTCCAACTCCGGAAACGGCAGAAACCGCTTGACGGGCCTTTTCCCTTGATGCGAATGTCGCGCCTACTTTTTGAGAATGTTAATGGACGACGCGGTCTAATTTACATCTCCACACGTGATTGTTAGACTTGCCTTCAGATAAAGTCCTATTTCAGTCGGAACGCAAGGACTTGTTCGGGAGGCATGGTATGGATAATCCACTCCAGGCCATCCGGGGTACGAAACTAGCCGTAACGCTCCTGCTTTCCCTTTCAATTGTCTTTGGCTCCACTATAGCGGCCTTTGGCAGCGCCCACTTTCATCCACCGGAGGGCGCACTGGTTTCCCGCAGCGTCCATGCCGAAGTCATTCTTGAAGAACTGGAAGACGACGACGGGATAGACACCCCCACCCCCACGGACAACGACGGGACGGACAGCGACGGGGTTGACACCCCCACCCCCACGGACAACGACGGAACGGACAGCGACGGGATAGACACGCCCACCCCCACGGACAACGACGGGACGGACAGCGACGGGACGGACAGCGACGGGATAGACACGCCTACGCCGGCCACGCCTACGCCAGACACACCGACGCCAGACACGCCTACGCCGGCCACGCCTACGCCGGCCACGCCTACGCCAGACACACCGACGCCAGACACGCCCACGCCAGACACGCCCACGCCGGCCACGCCTACGCCAGACACACCGACGCCAGACACGCCCACGCCGGCCACGCCGACGCCGGATACGCCGACGCCGGATACGCCGACGCCGGATACGCCGACGCCGGATACGCCGACGCCGGACACGCCCACGCCAGACACGCCCACGCCGGCCACGCCTACGCCGGATACGCCCACGCCAGACACGCCTACGCCGGCCACGCCTACGCCGGATACACCGACGCCGGATACGCCATCACCGGTGACGCCGCCCACACCTCCGTCAGTGGACAGTGATGAAGATGATAGCGATGAGTCGGGTGGTAGTTAAGCAGTTATGGTCAATTCCGAAGGCGCAATTTCGCTTTACCCCAGGGTTGAATTCCCGCACGACCCCGGGCTACCGGAGTTGCCGCGGCTCTTCGACTCGGAGTGGGTGTTGGAGGTATGTCGGAGGGACTTTGGCTGGGTTGACCGAGCTCCCGTTGCAGTTCATATACGGCAGTTTGCACACAGCCTGGGCAAGAAGGCGGTGGTCAGTTACCTGGTGGAATGGGAGCCGGAAGAGTATTTGCCGGCGGAACACTTGGTGGCTCGGTTGGAGCGGGAAGAACCAGTTAAGCTGTTTCAGTTTCCCGACGATCCGGACTTGCCAGG
This sequence comes from Dehalococcoidia bacterium, assembly GCA_964291565.2. Lineage (GTDB taxonomy): Bacteria > Chloroflexota > Dehalococcoidia > Lucifugimonadales > UBA3495 > Bin22. The sequence continues at coordinate 835,265 of OZ219949.1, read as the reverse complement.
ATTGAATAAAGCGGCGGAGCCGGAAGGGGCGCTGGAACTGATGAAACGGCATGTGCTGGCCATGGGAGTCGGCGGGTGCGGGTGGAGGTGGTGAGGTACAGGCCAGGCAACAGGGCGGTCCTGCGCCACCGGATAGGCCGGGCGGGTTTCTTTGCCAGGGTGCTGCCGCCAGCTTCCTTGCCAGCATTTTTCAGGGGATGGGAATTGATTGGCAAGTCCAGGTTTATTGCGCCCCGGATAGCTGGCTGCTGGAATGACGGGGGCGTAGTATGGATGTCCGAAATTCCAGGCAGGAATCTGCGCCTGTGCATCCGAGAGGCCAATGGACCGGACCCGGAGCCGCTGCTGGATGGGCTGGAATCTCTCTGGAGCCAGGCGCCGGCAGACAGTTCCATTCCTGCCTACAACCTGCCCGGCGGGTACCGGCAGGCCAAACGCATGTTCAGACATGCTGCCCAGGGCAATGCGGAAATTTCCACTGCAATCAAGGAAATTTCCGGCGCGCTAGACCCCTTCATTGGGTCCTGGCAACCCACTGGCATTGCGCATAACGACTTCTATGATGACCAGCTGATTGTTACGCCGGACGGCCGGATGGCGCTGGTGGACTTCGAGGAAGCGGGACCGGGCGACCCTCTGCTGGACGTGGGTAATTTCCTGGCCCACTTGAGGTGGAGGATGAGGTTGGGATCGGCCTCTAAGGTGGATGTTGCCGCCGATTACCACCGGCTATTCCGGGAGGCGTCTCTCCAGCGTTTCCGCTGGAACGCCCGGGATCTGGACTTGAGGGAGGCTGTATGCCTGTTCAGGCTTTGTACCAATTTCTTGAGACAGCCACAGCAGGACTGGGAGGACAGGTTGTGTACAGGTCTATCTCTAGTCAAGGAAATCCTGGATGAAGGGGGTATCGCGAACCGGGGCGCTCAGATATAGCTGAAACACCGCCAAAATAAAAACGGGCCGATTGCAATTTCGGCCCGTTTTGCTTTTAGCGCCCGTCCTGGGTTGAGAAGAAGCTTGGCAAAGGTTAGTCGCTGCATCGTCCTGACGGTGCCGCGGTGGTAGCGGTCCACGGTGGTGTCGGGGTCCCAGTCGGCGGGGACTTCCGAGGCCCAGGGGGGTACGGGGTCTTCGAAGGTGAAGACGAAGTCGCGGTCGCCGCGGCCCCGCTTGAACAGTTCCTTGGAAGTGGGGTACTCGAAGTAGATCTCCAGGCGGTTGCCCTCGGAGTCGGCGAAGTACATGCTGCGCTGGTTGGCGTGTTCCACCAGGCGGTCCACGGTAACGCCGTTGGTTACCAGGTGGTCGTAGGCGTCCTTCATGTCCTGGTGGCTGTCCACCTTGATGGCGATGTGGGCCACGCCGACCTGGTTGCGCTCGGGGGCGTCCAGGGCATTGTCGGGGTCGTCCACGGGGGTCAGGTCAAAGACGTGGCCTTCGTGGGTGTCGTCGCGGCCGAGGCTCATAAAGACGCCGCCGTGTTCCGGGTCTTCTTCCTCAATGACGAAACCCAGAACTTCGGTGTAGAACTTCTTGGCCCGTTCGATGTCACGCACGCGGACGGCGGCATGGCCAATGCGGGAAAGGTTGATGGGCATGGGTGATTCCTCCAGTTAGACAGGGTAGTCTTGATGTCGGCAAACACTTTATATCAGGGAGATAAGGGGAGTCAACAACGAGCGTGTTCAACCTGCTCGATTGGAAGCAGATATCATAATGTGATATAACAATCCTATGAGAAGGAGACATCGGCGAACACTTCAGTTGATCTTCGCAAGGCCAACTCCATCGGGCATCCGATGGGATGATGTGGAAGCACTTTTCTTAGCCTGCGGCGCCACGATTCAAGAGCGAAGCGGTTTCCGAGTGTATGTCAGGTTGAATGGCGTGGACTTTCATCTTCATCGGACTCAGCCGCAAAGGGTAATCAGGAAGGGACTGGTGGAGTCAATTCGGGGATTTCTGTTGGAGGCTGGAATAGAACCATGATGGAATATAAGGGTTACAAAGCTGCTGTAAGTTACGACGACGATGGCAAGGTGCTTCACGGAGAGGTTATCGGCACTCGAGACGTTATAGTATTTGAGGCTGAGTCCGTCGAGAGACTGGAGGAAGAGTTTCACTTTTCCATAGATGACTATTTGGCAGCATGCGTGGAATGGGGAAAGGAGCCCGATAAACCCTTTTCCGGACGAATTCCTCTTCGCCTTCGCCCGGAAGTACATCGAGCCGCCACCGAGGCTGCCAGGGCTCAGGGCAAAAGCCTCAATGCCTGGTTGTGTGAGGCCATCGAGGAAGCCACCGGCCGCAAATTTTGACGGTAAGTTGGCGGTAAGTTTCGGTAGCCTTTTCCAATCGGCCTTGGGATGTGGTAAATTAGGCCCAGATTCGGCCCGGACCGAGTCCGGGCTCCAGGGGAGGAAGAGATGCTTGATTACAAGCCAAACATTGTGCTCTCCAACCAGGAGTACGATGTTGTAGGCACCAGGCCTATCCGTCACGACGGGCCGGATAAGGTAATGGGCCGGGCCCGCTACGCCGCGGACATTCACCTGACGGGAATGCTGTATGGAAAGATACTGCGCAGCCCGCATCCCCACGCGCGCATCCGGGGCATAGACGCCAGCCGCGCCCTGGCGGTGCCCGGGGTGGAAGCGGTGGTAACGGCCGCCGACTTTCCCGAGGTCTCCGCCGAGGTTTCGGACCTTTCCGAAGGGGCAAATGTCAACTACGGGTTCTACAGCCGCAACGTCATGGCTCGGGAAAAGGCCCTGTACCGGGGTCATGCCGTGGCCGCGGTGGCTGCCACCAGCCCCCACCTGGCGGAGGAAGCCCTGGCCCTGATTGACGTGGACTGGGAAATACTGGAACCGGTGCTCAACGCCGAAGAGGCTTTGGCAGAGGGTGCGCCCCTGGTACACGAGCGGCTGGTTACCTTTGACAGCCCAAACTGGCGGCCAGGGGCTTGGGGCGACCAGTCGGACAAGGTTTCCAACCTGGCCAACAAGTTTGAGTACACCCTGGGCGACCCGGAAAAGGCCTTTGCCGAGGCCGACGTAGTGGTGGAGCGGGAGTTCCATACCCGTCCCGTTCACCAGGGCTACATCGAGCCCCACTCCGCCACTGCCCAGTGGAACACCGACGACACGGTAACCGTCTGGGCCAGCAGCCAGGGCCACTTCGCCCTGCGCGACCATACCTCTACCATCCTGGGCATGCCCGTATCCAAGGTGAAGATCATCCCGATGGAGATCGGCGGCGGCTTTGGCGGCAAGGGTATGGGCGGCTGCTACATAGAGCCGGTGGTGGCGGTCCTTGCCCGAAAGACGGGACGGCCGGTAAAGATCGCCATGTCCCGTACCGAGGTCTTCCTGGGTACCGGCCCCGCGCCGGCCACCCACATGAAGGTGAAGGTGGGTGCCACCAACGACGGCAAGATTACCGTCGCGGAGGCTCAGCTTACCTACGAGGCGGGCGCCTTCCCCGGTTCGCCGGTGGCATCGGCCTGCCGGACGATGTTCGCCCCCTACAATATACCAAACGGTTATGTTGAGGGGCTGGACGTGGTGGTCAACACCCAGAAGTCAGCCGCCTACCGGGCGCCCGGTTCTCCCACGGCCGCCTATGCCGCGGAAACTGTGCTGGACGAAGTGTGCGAGAAGATTGGCATGGACCCGGTGGAGTTCCGGCTGATGAACGCTGCCAAGGAGGGCGACCGGCAGATTACCGGTCCCACCTACCGCCGGATAGGCATGGTAGAGCTTTGCCAGGCGGCCCAGCAACACCCGCACATGGCCCAACCGCTGGAGGGCAAGTTCCGGGGCCGGGGCGTGGCCGCCGGGTGCTGGATGAACGGGACCGGTCCCGCCAGCGCGGTGGCCAGCGTCAACCCCGACGGCACGGTCAGCCTGGTAGAGGGGTCGCCGGACATCGGCGGCAGCCGCGCCGCCATGGCCATGCAGATCGCCGAGGTGCTGGGCATCGCTGCCGAGGACATCAAGCCTTCCATAGCGGATACCGACTCCATTGGCTACAGTTCGGGGGCCGGCGGCAGCGGCGTTACCTTCAAGATGGGTACGGCGGTCTACAACGCCGGCGAGGACATCAGGAGGCAGCTGATTGAGCGGGCGGCCAGGATATGGGACGTCAGTGTTGAGGACGTCGAGTACAACAAGGGAGTCCTGAGCCACAAGTCCGACTCGGAACTGAGCATGACCTTCGCCCAGATTGCCCGAAGGCTGAACGGCACGGGTGGTCCGGTAGTGGGTCGCGCGACGGCCAACCCGGGCGGCGTGGGCAATGCCTTTGGCATCCACATCGTGGACGTGGAGGTTGACCCGGATACGGGCAAAGTGGAGGTCCTGCGCTACACCGCGCTGCAGGATGCTGGCAAGGCCATCCACCCCAGCTACGTGGAAGGGCAGATTCAGGGTGGCGCCGTGCAGGGTATCGGCTGGGCCCTGAACGAGGAGTACTACGTGGACCGGGAGGGCCTGATGGTCAACTCCAGCTTCCTGGACTACCGCATGCCCACCAGCCTGGACCTGCCCATGATTGACACGGTGATCGTGGAAGTGCCCAACCCGGGCCATCCCCTGGGTGTACGGGGCGTGGGCGAGGTGTCGCTGGTGCCGCCCATGGCCGCCGTTGCCAATGCCATCTACCACGCCACGGGGCTGCGGCTGACCGACCTGCCCATGAACTCGGCCACTTTCCTGGAAGCCAGGTGGCAGCAGGAGAACGGGGCTGATTAAATTGGGCATTTGACCCAGGAGCGGTACAATTTTCGGGGCGGGTTTCAGACCCGCCCCTTTTATTTCTCGCACCGTTGGGAATTTACACCAACCTCGGGTCCGGTTCCAACCCCGCCCTTACCCTGCCGTACTGTTCGGCCAGCGCGTCCCAGGAAAGGCCCACGTGGTGGGAAGCGGCGTGAGCGTCGCGGTGGAAACGCTGCATGGGGCTGGAATCGTACAGGCTGTGGCCGCCGCTGGCCTCAAACAGGCGGTCAATGGCCCGGACGCTGAGCCGCGTTACGTAGGCGTGGTCCCGCCGGTAACGGGCCCGGTCGTCTATAGAAGGCAATTCGTCGCGGTATGCTCGCTCAAACATTTCGCGGCAGTCCCGCCGCATGATGAGCTGGGCTGCGTCAACCTCCGCCGATGATTCTGCCAGCCGCAGGTGTAAACTGGCGACTTGGGACAGGGGATTGCCGTCCCGGGCCGATGCGCCGTGGCGGATGCGCTCTTCGAAGGTCTCCACCGCGCCTCGGGCCATGCCGACTATGGGGGATGCAAGGGTGTAGGGAATGATGCACTGCTGAGGGATGCGCTGGTTGGCCGTGTTGTGGACCTTCCGGCCGGGCGAGTTACCTTCCCGCAACAGGGGCATAGGCACTGTACGATGTTCGGGAACGAATACGTCATCCACCAGGATGTCCTTGCTGCCCGTGCCCTTCAGGCCGGACACGTACCAGGTGTCCTGGATGGTGTAGTCATTGCGGGGCAACAGCATCATCATGGGAACTTCGGGGCCGTTGGCGATGAGCAGGACCCATTGGGCCGGGTCGCAACCGCTGGAGAAATCCCAATGGCCGGAAAGGCGAAAACCGCCCGGGGCTCCGGTGGCCTTGCTCCGTGCCGGATTAAAGGAAGTGGACGAAAGGGTGTTGGGGTCTTCAGCCCAGTATTCGTCCTGGGCCTTTTCCGGGAACAGGCCCACCAGCCAGTTGTGGCTGGCCCAGATGCCGTAACACCAGGCAGAGGAGCCGCAGCCCCGACCCAGCTCGGCGGCGATTTCGAAAACTATGTCAAAGTCCAGGCCCGTGCCACCGTAACGCTGAGGCTGGGCCACGGTGATGAGTTGGGCCGACTTCAGGTCTTCGATGTTCTCAGGCAGGGCCTGCCGCCGCTCCTCGGTTTCCGCCGCCCTCTCGCGGAGGGTGGGAACCAGGGACGCGGCTCTTTGCAGCAGTTCTTTCTTGTGGTCATTTGGTCCCGGTTCATTGCTGCGGATGGGAGATTGAATCAGCCGGGGTTGGGTGTTGGTTCGGGCAGCAAGTCTTCAACGGGTATATCAAGAAATTCGTGCAAAGAGGCTGCCAACTCGGGGGTTATGGTGATCTCGCCAGCGAGGATGCCTGATGCCACCTCCATGCTGCCGAGGTGGGCTGCCAGGTCATCGTCAAACAAGCCAAGTGCATCCATACGCCCTTGCACAATTCCGGCGGGGGTCGGTTCGGGAATCGGGTAATTTGCTATGTCATAGGCTTCTATGAGATCGCACAATTCATCCAGTTCATCACCTTCAGGTGTTCCCGGTTCGGCATCGAACAACTCGTGGAGTCGCTTCAGGGCGCTCTCAAATTCTTCTTCGGAACTAATGTGCTTAACTGTTTCCGCCATTACTCATACCTCTGTGGCGTTGACCCGGTCATATTCAGAATGGGTGCCGATGAACCTGATATACACCCGGCCAGCACGATAGTTGATACTGGCGATAAGCCGATAGGAATTTCCCTTTATTCTGAATACAACTCGATCATTATTCAAGATACTTGCGGTTGGGAATTGGCTGATGACTTCTGCGGGACGCGACCAATTGGCTCGCTGGGTTATCCGGTACCAGTCTCGCAACGCGTCTTCAGAATCCGGGTGCCGCTCCCAGAAGTTGCGAAGCGTTGCCCTAACGAAGATTCTCATAGGATGGGTCGGAGTAGAATTCTGGCTGCTTGCCGCTGCTATCGACTCGGCGCAGGGTCTTAAGTCGCCAAGGTTGGCCCATACTCACCCACCGTACAGTCGGTTATGTGCCGCATGCTTCCCCGGGTCCAAATCCCTCCCCATCAGCGCGGGGTGGTCGGGGCCGTAGCGGTGGGCGCGGAACAGGGAGTTGGCCCGGCTGGCGTCGCGGACGGAATAGACGTACTCGGGGTTCATGTATTCCCAGACGATTTCCTGGTTGGGCGTAACCTCGAACACGCGGCCGGGGGCGCCCTCGCAGATGAGGGTGTTGCCGTTGGGCAGCCGGTCCGCGCCGCTGATATGGAAGCTGTAGAAGGATATGGGCGGATCGCCCTTGTATTCCCAAACCACTTCGCTGGTGGTGGGGTCAACCTCAACGGCCCGGGAGAAGGTGAAGCCCGGGCGGTGGCAGCCGTTGTCGAAGAGCAGGATATTGCCGTTGTCCAGCATGTTGGGATAGTGCTGGTGGGAAATCTGGCCGGGGCCCCACTTCCACTTCCAGTCGCCGGTCTCCCGATCAACAATGCCCACGGTGTCGGTGCGGCGGAAACTGACAATCAGGTCGCCTTCGGGAGTAGTGCGCAGGGAGTTCTGGTGGGTCCATTCCTCCCTGTTTTCCAGGAAGCAGATTTCGTCAACTTCCGGGTCCAGGTGGTCCCAGGAGCGCCAGGAATAGACCGTCTCTCCCTCCGGAGTGATTTCTTCCACCATGTCCCCCAGCATTTCGACGTCGCGGTCGGCATTCGGCGCGCCGCCCTTGATGCTGGCGGCCAGTTCAGGTGCCAGGGGCTCGAAAAGCAGGACCAGGGTGTTGCCGTTGGGCAGTCGGGTGAAGTCATGGTGCAGCAAGGGGTTCTCGTAGCGCCATACTTCCACACCGTCCCAGTCCAGTTCCACGATAGCGCCGGAGCGCGGGCCGGCGTCGCTGCGCTGGCCGCCGGCCCGGGAACTGATGGTGCGCAATAGAAGGTTGCCGTTGTCCAACAGGTAGCCGTAGCCCAGCCTTTCGGGGTAATACCACTGGTGGCAAACCCGGCCTTCCATGTCGATGAGCCTGACGTGGTTGCTGCCGTTGGTGGTCAGCAGCGTGTAGCCTCGATAGCAATTCTGGGGAGCGTGGTAGATTAGCCCATCCTTGTGATGGCTTGACCAACCCATAGTATCCTCCCATTGACTGGCCCGAATTTTGGGTCTATTGCGTCAGGATAACCGGCTCAGGGGCTACGGTATCAGCGCCGCGTAGTAGTCCAGGATGGGCAGTACCTTGTCCCGTTCGTCCGAAGGCAAGTTGAGAATCAGGCGGTCAACCCCGGCCTCTTCCATACGGGGTACCAGATCCTCCCCCGGCGGGCCAAAGATACAAAGGGACACGGGCAAGCTCTTGGGGTCTCGGCCTGCTTCCTCGGCCTGTTTTCGGAGCAGGGCAATCTTCTCGGTCAAGACGCCCTCCTGCCCCGCGCCACGGGCGATGGGCATCCAGCCGTCGCAGAACTCGACGACGCGGTCGAAGGTGGTGGCCCCGTCGCCGCCCATGAAGATAGGCGGATGGGGTTTCTGCACCGGCTTGGGGTAGGACCAGATCTTGTCGAAGTCCACGAACTCGCCGTGAAACTCCGCTTCATCCTCGGTCCAGATCGCCTTCATGGCCAGAATACGTTCCCGAAGCAGGCGGAAGCGGCGGCGGAAGTTGGTGCCGTGATTCTCCATTTCTTCGGAGTTCCAGCCGCCCCCTATGCCGAAGAGGAAGCGGCCGTTGGAAAGCATGTCAAGGGTGGCGATTTCCTTGGCGGTTATGATGGGGTCCCGCTCCACGATGAGGCAGATGCCGGTGCCCAGCTTCAGGTTGCTGGTAACGGCGGCGGCGGCGCCCAGGGCCACGAAGGGGTCCATGGAGTGCCAGTATTCCCGGGGCAGGTCCGGGCCGCCGGGCCAGGGACTGCGTCGGCTGGCGGGAATGTGGGTGTGCTCGGGCACCCACAGGGACTCAAAGCCTCGCTCCTCCAGGGCCACAGCCAGGTCAGCCGGGCGCATTGAGTAGTCGGTTACAAAGTTCAGGACGCCGATATCCATTGGTTGCTCCTCTCTTGGTAGTGGTTTTGGCAGTGGCGGTTCCGGTAAATGGTACCCCCATCCTGGCCTGCCCCCGCAAAGGGAGCAGGAACCAAGAACAATGCGGGTCAGAAGAAGTTGCTGACGTTCTTGGCGGACAGAACGGTCTGGTCGAGGACGACTTTCCGGTAGGCCAGCAGCCAGCCGTTGCCGGTCCGGCGCAGGACATCTTCGCGGCTGCCCACGTAAAAGTCCTCCTCCCGCTCGCCGCGGGTGCGGTACATAATGAAGTTGGAATAGGCCCGCACCTCGTCGGGGTTGCCGGTGGATTCCAGTTCCACGTTGGAGATGAAGTGGCGGGTGCGGGACGGTGGGTCTTCGGCCCAGGCCAGGCCGCTGTCCAGCCGTTCGATGCGACGGAGCAGGGTGTCCCGGGTCTCGTCCATGATCGCCAGCTCGTGGGGTTCGGACAGTTCCTTTTCTTCCTGTCGGGCCTCGTCCAGGGACGCGATGGACTTGCTTCTGGAGGGGTAGACGTTGCTGCGAAGGGGCATCCAGTACCGCAGGTCGTCGGCCAGCAACTCCGTCCATTGGTGGAACTGGCGGTTGTCCAACAGGCGGGCTTCCCGGTAGAGGAATTGTTCGACTTCGCGGAGCAGGTCGGGCGTTATTTGCAAGTTGGTGGCCTCACAAGTTTTCTCAAAGGAACGGGTGCAGGTGATCTTTGGCAGGACTTCGCCCACAACCTAACCCTCACCCATCAAGGGGGAAGGGACCGCCCCGGCGGAGTTTACGCTGGCAAGTCCCCCCAATTTTCTGCCGCCATCAACTCGGCCCAGCGGCGGTAGAACTGGCGGTGGTTGCTTTCGCTGAGCCGGAAATCGCTGGCCCAACCGCCCAGGTCGGGGCGGTACTGCTCGTGGCCCAGGCCCATCTGCATGTTCAGGTCGAAGCGGCGGGAAACGACGCCCCGCGACGTGTGGGTACACTCCTGCCAGTTGTCCATATCGTCCTGCTCGAAGGTGCCGGAAGGTCCGAATCCCCTCAGGCCATTGACCCGCAGAGCGTTCTTAACGTGGGGCGGTGCGGCCTTATCCACGAATATCCACGCCCAAATTTCAATCTCGCCGGGGCCCTTGGGGTGCCAGACGCGGAAGGAGTGGGAGGTGGACCGGATGATAGACAGGTTGGGGAAGACAGTTGCGACGATGGGACTGACCTGTTCGGCCCGGGGCCCCAGGCGGTTAACAACCTCGGAATGAGTTTCCCGTTCGTAGGCGATGAGGTCCGGTTCCGGGGCTTCGGCAATGTCGCCGCTTGCAAGAGTGATGACGCAGTGGCCCCCGCCGGGAGAAATCAGGGTGCCGCCGGTGCTGGAGCGGAGACGGAAATCGCCGGCGAATCCGGTGCGGATGGCGGACAGGTGACTCCAGGAGACGTGGTAGGAGTCGCCGCCAAAGTTCTCAGCAGGCAGCTTCCAGTTGCAGGGCACCACCCACTTGTGGACGCCGCCGAGTACTTCCACGCCGCCCTCGCGCCGGTCGAAAAAGCTGTCCAGGTACCAGGCCATCTCGCCCAGGTACTCCCGCAGTGGTGGCGCGTCAGGGTCGAAGGTGGCGAAAATCATGCCCCGGTAGCTGTCCAGCTGGGCCACGGGGATAAGGTTCCACTGGTCCAGGTCCAACTCGCCGAAGTAGGCGTCCTGCAAATTGGGGACGGCCACCAGCTTGCCGTTGTTGGCGAAGGTCCAGCCGTGGTAGGCGCAGGTGATGGTAGCGGCGTTGCCGAAATCGGCGCGGCACAGGCGGTTGCCCCGATGGCGGCAGACGTTCAGGAAGGCGTTGATGGCTCCGCCGCTGTCGCGCATCACCAGCACCGGGTCCTCGCCCATGTAGGTGGTGAAGTAGTCGCCGGGGTTGGGAATCTGGCTATCGTGGCACAGGAACAGCCAGCAGCGGGCGAAGATGCGCTCCAGTTCCTGCTGGTAGATGTCTGGTTCGATGAAGATGCGACGGCTCACTAAGCCGCGTTCCGAGTCGACCAAACCCTGCATTTCGGCAACCATACGCTACCTCTTTCTTTTTATCCACGAATTAACACGAACCTTCACGAATGAATTCCTCCATCTAGCGCTGGGAAAACTGGCATTAGAGAATATTCGTCCGCCGCGGCGGATTCGTGGATAGACTCTTGACGCTAAGTAGCCGTGAAGCCACCGTCGATTACCAGCTCACTGCCGGTGACGAAGGATGATTCGTCGGACGCCAGGTACAGCACCCCGTAGGCAATGTCCTCGGACTGGCCCACCCGGCCCAGGGGAATGCGGGACTCGCTCTGGCGCAGGATTTCCGGGTCGGACTGGCGTTCGGCGGTCATGGGGGTGGCCACGGAGCCGGGGTGGACGGAGTTGGCGCGAATGCCGTCGGCGGCGTACTGGATGGCGGTGGTCTTGGTCAGCAACCGCACCGCGCCCTTGGATGCATTGTAGGCTGCAGTAACCGTATCCTGGCCGACCAGGCCGGAGATGGATGAGATGTTGACGATGGAGCCGCCGCCAGCCCGTTTCATTTCCGGTATGGCGACCAGGGTGCCCAGGAACACCCCTTTGCCGTTGACCTCCATAATGCGGTCCCACTCCTCGCCGCTGGAGTCTTCCAGCTTGCCCCAGTTGCAGATGCCGGCGTTGTTGACCAGGATGTCCAGCTTGCCGTAGCGGTCAACGGCGGTCTGCACCGCGGCTTCCCATTCAGCCTGGCTGGTTACGTCCAAGTGTACGTAGGTGGCTTCGTAGCCCAGTTCGCGGATTTCGGCCTCCACCTGCTGGCCCAGGTCGTCCAGGATGTCGCCGAAGACGACGCTGGCGCCCTCGGCGGCGAACATGCGGGCCTCGCAGGCGCCCTGTCCCCGGGCGCCGCCACTGATCAGGGCCACTTTACCTTCCAGTCGCATGGGTTTCCTCCACAAGGTTGGGCATTTGATGGCGTCAGTCTTCCCAGCGTCCTAACCCGCCCCCATCAAGGGGGAAGGGACTCTTCGATTATCCCTAGACGGGCAGGACCGGCTCAGTGGTGCCCTCAGGCAGTTCCACCTCGAAGGCGTTGAGCACGAAGGCGGTCTGGGCGTATCCGCCCATCAGCGTAGTCAACTCCACCAGGTGCTGGGCGCCGAACTGGTCCAGAGCGGCCTGGAAGGTTTCCGGGCTGATCCGGTGGTTGGCGTAGAACTCGTTCACGTAGTTGATGACGGCCCGTTCGTCGTCGCCAATATCGGGCAGGGGTTGCTTCTCCCTCAGGGCGTCAATCAGCGCGTCGCTTACGCCCTCGCGACGAGCGGCAGGGGCGTGGGCGTTCCAAACGTAGGGGCAGTCCATGGCCCGGGCGGTGGCGATAATTGCCAGTTCCAGGATGCGTCGGGGAAAAGTGGTCTCGTAGCGGAGGTAGGCCGTCAATCCGGCGCGGCGGCGGGCCATTTCGGGGCTGTAGATGGTAATCGAACCAGGGCCGCCGGTGATGACGTTGCCGCCGGTCACTTCGTCGTAGGCTTCGCGGAATTCCTCGGGGACCATGTCGCGGGTTACGTTGGGCAGTCGGGCCATGTTAAACCTCCTGCGTACACTCGAAAAGGCTGGGCAAAGTATAACGGCTTTTGGGCCGTAGCTAAAGGGTTGACCGTGGGGTGTTGGGGTTCGGAATAGGTGCGACTGTGGTCGTGGGCAGGGCGGACACAAGGGCTTCCCCTACGAAGATATTAGGTTAGCCAAGCCCTTCGCACCGATGACGCGGGTCCGGAGAATGGGATCGGGCGTCAAGCTCAGGCCCGTCTCAGCTGGGGCGTGAATACCACCAGGGCCAGGGTTAGCGCGGCGCCGGTTATGCCGATGATCATGGCGGAGGCGGGCGCGCCCAAGGCGCCGGCCATCCAGCCCGCGCCCGCGCCGCCAAAGGCGTAGGCGTAGATGGCCAGTACCCTAAGCCCGAGTACCCGCCCGCGAAACTCGGCCTGGGTGGTGCGCAACATGGCGGTGAGCATCATGACCTGGGTGGAGGAAAAGGCGGCGCCGGTGACCAGCAATATGGCCAGGGACAGGTAGAAGGAGGTGGAAAGGGCAAATACCAGCATGCTGCCGTGCCAGACCACCACCGAGAGTATCATGAGCTTGCCGACGTGGCGGAGATTCCGAAAAGAGGCCCAGGCGATAGAACCGCACAGCGCCCCGATGCCGAAGGCGGCCGTGAGCGTGCCCAATCCGTCGGGACCGGTTTCCAGAACATTTCCGGCGAAGATGGTCAGAAGGGCAGTGTGGAAGGGCCAGCCGGTGAGGTTAATGATGACGGCAATGGCCAGAGTGGCCCACAATATTTGCTGACCCCTGACATAACGCAGGCCCTCCATGACGGTGCGCAGTACGGAACCCCGAGGTTGAACCTCGGAAACGCGAATGGGCCTGACGAAGGAAGCGCAGAGGGCGCTGGTGAAGTAAAGGAGGGCAACGACGGTATAGCCTCCCTCCGGGCCCCATGTCTTGTACAGCAGGCCCCCGATGAAGGGACCCAGAATGGTGGAAAGGTTCTGCGCCATGCTGCTGAGGGCAGCCCCGTTGCTGATCTTGTCCGGGGGTAGAGTGTCGCCAATCAGGGCCTGGGCCGTGGGCATCTGGAAGATTCTCACCAGTCCCGCGCCCATCACTATGGCGAAGAGGTGCCAGACCTCCAGGAAGCCGGTGATCAGCAGGAGCAATACCGCCGCGCCCAGGCCGGTCAGGATCAGTTCGACGACTACCAGAAGCCGGTTGCGGGGAAGTCTATCGGCGATGGCGCCGGAAAACATGGCCAGGAAGTTCATGCCCATTCGGGCGGAGGCGATGAGACCCACGAGGAAGGGGCTGCCGGTGACCTCGAGGATGTACCAGCCCAGGATGAGGGCTTCCATCTGGTTGCCGGTCTGAACCGTCCAGATGGAAGACCAGACCAGGGCGAAGTTGCGCTGTCCCAGGATGGCGACGGGGTAGGTGGCCTGACGAATGGACGAGTTTAATCTCAAATGAAGGTCCGGGCTGGGTTCGGGCAAGCCGCGCGGTGCGCCGAAAGATATCGTATCTTAACATATTATCTTGCAATTATTATCAAATTCTCCAAAGAAAAACCGGCCCGCCGAGAGCATAAGAGCTCCCGACGGGCCGTTGCGGCAAAGGGTGTGGGTGGAAATGCCACCCCACTGGGAACCTACTCGGACTTGGTTTCCACGTACTGCGGGAGCGTGAAACTTGCTTTAGCGCCTATGGACTAGACGTTTCGCAACTTGGGGTCAAGCTTGTCCCGAAGCCAGTCGCCCAACAGATTCATAGAGAGGACCGTCAGCAGGATCGCCACGCCCGGGAAGAAGGAAACCCACCAGGCGTTAATTACCAGGGCTCGACCGTCGGACACCATGAGGCCCCACGCGGGATTCGGAGGTGGAATGCCAGCGCCCAGGAAGCTCAGAGAAGCTTCCAGGATGATAACCACGCCCACCTCCAGTGTGGCCAGTACTATGATGGTATTGACCACATTGGGGAGCAAGTGCCTGAGAATGATTCGGGGAGTGGTTGCTCCCGCAACTTTGGCGCGGGATATAAAGTCTTGAGAGCGCAGGCTGAGCACTTCCCCCCTTACCAGGCGGGCGTAGCGTGTCCAGAGGGTGAGGGCAACCACGATGATCACGGTGAAGTAACTAGGTCCAAGCGCGGCGGCCAGAATTAGCGCTAACAGTATGGATGGAATGGAAATCTTAATGTCCACCAGTCGCATTATGACATGGTCCCACATGCCACCCCAGTAGCCGGCCACCAGCCCCAGAGTAGTTCCAACAATTCCTCCGCAAACAATGGAAATGGCGGCGATAGTGAGAGAAATGCGTGCGCCGTAAACTATGCGGCTGAACATATCCCGTCCCAGCTTGTCCGTGCCCAGGGGGTGTTCCCAGCTACCGCCTTCCATCCATGCGGGAGGCTGCAGCCGTTCCAGGATATTGCCCTTGGTGGGCTCGTGGGGCGCAACCTGGCCGGCGAATACAGCAGGAATAAGAAGCACGAAGCAGAGCACGATAATGGTGATCAGCGGGAACTGGCGAGCCCACTTGACCGACCGACGGACTCGGTCGGCGGCACTGCTAATGGGACCCGGTATTGCCTCAGCTATGTTTGCCATGCCTGTACCTCTGCCACCACTTTACGGGCCTCATTAGCCGGTGTACCTGATCCTGGGATCCAGGTAAGCGTAGAGTATGTCTACCAGCAGGTTGCTGGCGATGTAGATTACGCCGAAGAAGAGCACAACGCTCTGGACAACCTGGAAGTCCCTGGCCCTCAGTGCGTCAATGGCCAACAGGCCCACGCCCGGCCAGGCGAATACGGTCTCGATAACGACCGATCCGGTGAGGAACCCCCCCAGAATGAACCCGAAATAGGTCAAGGGTGCGATGGCGGCGTTGCGCAGGCAGTGCTTCCAGACGACCTTCCAGTTAGGGATGCCCTTAATTCGGGCCAGCTTAACATATTCACTGTCCAGCACCTCCAGCATGGAAGAACGGGTCAGGCGCATTACCGCCGCGACCTGGAACCAGCCCAGGGCAAAAGCGGGAAGAATCAAGCTGGTCGGCCCGCCTCTTCCGGAGGCTGGAAGCCATTCCAGGGTGACAGCGAATATCCAGATAAGGACAATACCTACCCAGAAGGAGGGCGCCGCCTGTCCAAGCAGGGCGACAACCTTGCCTGCGTAGTCAATGCCCGTGTCTTTCTTGACCGCGACCATTACTCCCAGGGGCAGGGCAAGCAGGGCGGCGACAACAAGCGCCAGGAACGACAGTTCCAGGGTTGCCGGCAGGCGAGCCAATATCAGATCGCGGGTGGAACGGCCGGGCCACTTGATAGAAGTTCCGAAATCGCCGCGCAGGACATTGCCTACGTACACCAGATATTGCATGTGCAGCGGCTTGTCCAGGCCCCACCGCTCGGTCATAATCTCAAAGTCCTGCACGGTGGCGTCCTCCGGCAGCAGCACGTCCATGGGGTTACCGGAAATGCGGGCCAGAGAAAAGACAATGATGCTCATGGCGAATAACGCCAGGAAAGCGTGGAAAAGGCGAACAACTATGTATCGCTGCACTTCTTAACCTCCCTGACAGACCAGGGCAGACCCGGCTTGAATTGCGTCCTTACGCAGGTCAACTATATGAGAAAGAGCGCCTCATGCCGTGGACTCGTTCGCGGAATGAGGCGCTCTCAATCCTGACCAGGAGTTTGCACACGAGCCGATGCTTATTGCGGCACGGTCTCTATGTATTCCAGGTGAGTATAAAAGCCGCTGATGAAGCCTGGGAAGACGTAACTCTCGATGTAGTTGGGATTGATGGCGATATCCGGCGCTACGTCGAACATGGGCAAAGCGCAGAAATTTTCGTAACAGAAATCCCCCATGTCACGCATGATGCGCGTGCGTTCGGTAGGGTTAATCGTTACGTTCAACTCTTCGATCTTGGAGTCGAGGAACGGATCAACATAGGTGCGCACGGAGCCGCAGGTGCAATAGTACGTTTCCAGATGATAGACAGTGTAGCTGTAGCCTGCCGAACCAGACAGAGTATTGTGAATGTCCCAGGCGCGACGAAGGGAACGAATCTTGCTCCCTTCGATGTTCGCCAGGGTGGGTTTCAACCCGATGGCTTCAAAGTCAAGCGCAATAGCTTGCCCAATGTCAATAATCTCAGGCAGAGCGGCGTTTGAATCCAGGGCGAGAGTGAACTCGAAACCGTCGGGATAGCCCGCTGCGGCCAGTAACTGTTTGGCAGCATCAGGATCGTACCCGTACATTTCGTCCCAGCGCTCATTCCATTCAGGATTTATCAGGCCGGGCCACACAACCTCATCAAGGGCGGTAAACTTCACGAAGGAGGGTATCTGTACCTTGGCGCCGGGCAATAGCGCCTGGGCAATGGCTTCCCGGTTTACGGCCTTGGACATGGCCTGGCGGACTTCCTTGATTAGCATCGGGTTGGTGGGGTCAAGATCGTCAGGCCTGGTATGGAAGTTACCCCAGAAGGTCCAGTGATGCTGGATTCCAGGGAATTCACCATTCACGAACTCGAAACCGCGGTTAGTGACCTCGTCACGTATGGCGCGCTCGATAACCGACAGGTGAACCTGCTCCGTCAGCAATGAAGCCAACCTCGTTTGTGACTCCGCGATGGCGCGGAACTCCAACTGGTGATATTCGGGCACCACGCGCCAGTGATCGTCGGCCGCGTCATACAGAACGTGAGAGCCTTCCACCCGCTCCACATAAGACATGGGGCCAGTGCCTACGATCTTTTCGCCCATACCCTCGTCGCCTACGGCGTCCCATCGGGCCTTGCTTTCCATGGGTAGGTTGCGGCGCTTGCCCAGGTTGAACAGGGCCTCGGGCAGGACGATACCGAGGTGGATAACGACTTCGTGGTCGTCAACAATTTCAACCACCTCCTCAGCGCGGGCGAGGGTGGTTGCCTCGTCGTCGCCCCTGTTGGTTCCCATTATCTTGCGCCAGGTGCTGGCGCCGCTGGGGGCGGCTGTAGGCTGCACCAGCAGCCACATGGAGTGTCGCACGTCTTCGGCGGTGAACTCCCCCCAGCCATCCTGCCACTGGACGTCCTCGCGGAGTTTAAAGGTCCAGTCCTTGCCGTTGTCGGCAATGGACCATTCGGTGGCCAGTTCTGCCGTATAGCCACCGGTCTTGTTGTCAACGCCGACCAAATATTCAAGCACGGGCCACTTGTCCAGGAACCCGCTGATGTTGACCTTGTACGAATAGTTGGAATCCCAGGACTGGCCACCGACGGCGATGGCTACCTTTTCCAGGCGCTCGGAAACGGCCTTGGCCTCCACGATCTGGGCCGGTATGGGAGTGGGAATTACGACCCGCTCCACTATTTTTTCGGAAGGAATCTCCTTAATAATCTCCTTCTCTACCGTTACCTCGACGGGCACTTCTCGGATAACCTGCTTTTCAATTTCAACAGGTACTTCCTTTACTACCTCTCTCTGTACCTCCACCTCTAGGGGCACTTCCTTGATTACTTCTTTCTCCACGACCGTTGGGGCGGCGGAACCGCATCCCACGACCAGAACGAGGATGAGAGCTAAAGAGAAACTCAGCATAAATCTGCTTTGACCAATCAGTCCGTTAGCCAAGAACCACCTCCCGCTAATGCGCCTGTTTGGGCCCAATGGAACAAACCTGCCCAGCAGCCTTCAATTCAGGAACATGACTGCCTGGATTGCTGCCAAACCCGGCTTAATTTGGCAGAGTATAGTTTTCATAAAATCAGGTGTCAAACGAAAGAGGGAAGGGACTTGTCCTTTGCCGTCTGGTTGCGAAACACAGCAACAATAGGGCCCAAACCGACGCGAAGTCGGAATGGGCCCTCGATCATCCGGTAATCAAATGGCCGCCGGTTCTACAGGTCTTCCGCTGGGGTGACCTGCAGCGTGATGTTGTAGCCGTCCGGGTAGGTGGTGGTGTGCCCTTTGCCCGTCAGGTCCTCTATAAGACGGACGTCGCCGGGGTTGAAGGTCTGGGTTGTGCCGTCGCTGAGGCCGATGATGGTGCGGCCCACAATGCCCACCTGCCAGCGGCGGCGCGGGGCAGGGTGGAAGTCGGAGAAGTACCCCGGTTCCCGCTGGGATACGCTGAACTCCATTCGGGCCCCTTCCAGTCGTATTTCCTTGATGGCATCCTCCGGCAGTTCGTCTATGTGTGTCTCACCATCTTCTCCGGTGTACATCCGGTAAACGCCCATTGCTTTCGCTCCTCGTCAGGTGTATTGGTCGGCTGGCCGGCGCAAAGAGGGAACCTGGAGCCTTGATGAGCCTGGGTCTGCTCCGGTTGCCGTGGCCCTGCGCCGCTGGCAGTGTAACACAGGGGTCAGGCTGCGAATTGCCGGAGGTAATGGTCCTCCAACCGGCGAAGGATATCCGCGGGCATGGTTTCCAGTTCGGAACAGGCGGCCGCCTCTTCCACCTCGGCGGTGGATTTGAACCCGGGGACGACGGTGGCGATGGCCGGATTGTCCAGGCAGAAGCGGAGGGCGGCCTGCGACAGGGTTGCGTAGCGGTCTTCCAGCAGCGGTCGCAGGGCCAGGGCCCTGGCGTGGTCCCGGGCAACTTCCGTGTCGGGGGCGGACTCCCGGTCCAGCAGGTCCGCCAGCGCGCCGGCGGCGTGGGATCGAATGCCAATGACGCCCACCTGGTTGGCCTGGGCAATGGGAAGGGACTGGCCCTGGTCCAGGTCATCAAAACCCGACGGAGGAGCGGAGACGGCAGTGCGGTTCAGCAGGTTGTAGAGAATCTGGGCCGTGTCAAACACGCCGCTTTCCAGTACCTCCCGAATGGCCCGCCGGTCGCCATCCCAGGCGGTAATGCCGATGAACCTCACTTTACCGTCCCGGACCACCTGTTTCATTGCCTCGCCCAGGGCCAGACAGTCTTCCTTATTCAGTAGCAGGGCGTACCGCGGCGGCGGGCCCACTGCGGCCATGTACTGGCCGCGTTCAGCGCCCACCTGGTGGTGGACCTGGAGGATATCAATGTAGTCCGTTCCCAGTCGGGCCAGGCTCTGTTCCACTGAATGGCGGACGGCTGCTGCCATATTGTCGCCGCTGGATCGGTCGTCTTCCTGCTGAAGCCTGATCTTCGTGGCGATGATGGCTTCCTGGCGCTGGCCTGCCAGGCCTTTGCCCAAGTTTTCCTCCGACCTTCCGCCGCCGTACATGGGCGACGTGTCGAAGAAGTTAATGCCCAGATGAAGGGCCCGCTGAACGGCGCGGATACACTCTTCGTCATTGGTGGGGCCCCAGACGTGGCCAATGCCGGCGCCGCCGAAACCCACTTCAGATACTTGCAGGCCGGTGCGGCCCAGGGTTCGATACTTCAATTCTCCTCCGTGATGTTTCTTTGGTAAGTAGGCTAACATTTGTCGGCCGCCTCTATTCCCACCCGGCGTAGCGACGTATCCGTCAGGGCAACAGAAAGCGCTTGCCAGACCGGCAAGCGCTGGTGTTTGAGTAACCATATTATATATGATTAACGCTCTCTCATATTAAAGCTCCCCGTGACTGTTTCCACACTTTTCGTCAAAGAAGCTTTGGAGCCAAGAGTACAACCGGGCGGGGATTGGTATTTGCAAAAATCATCTGCCATAACGTAGAGTGCCGTGAGGAAGGTGTTCGTAACCACCCTAGCTTAGCCTCTCTTTTGACCGGTTAGAAGCTAAATACCGGCTACCAATGCCTTCCTGATCAATCATCAGTGGTAGTCTTCACAGAAGCATTTAACTCGCCGTCACTACCTGGCCCTGGATGCCTAGGCATGCTCAACACTCAGGCCCGGCTGTGGCGGGAGCTCATATAAAGGAAAGGACGCAGGTTTGTCAGGTAAGAAACAAGATCCCATAGAGATTTATCAACGGGCGGTAGACCTGATTCTGCCGACAGTTGCGGGAATCGGCGAGAGTCAGTTGGAGCTTGCCACGCCCTGCACGGAATGGTCGGTGCGTCAACTGGTCAACCACAACCTGGCAATTCAGGGGGAAGCCGCCGCGCTGCTGCGGAAGCAGGAGGTCGACGCCTTGCCCGACCTGAACGCTGCCTTCCCGGACGGGCCGGAGTCGGCCCTGCGCAACGTTACCCAACAGGTGCTGGATACTCTGAAATCCATCGACTTGGATGAAACGCTGGATACCTGGTTCGGCCCCATGGCAGCAGGAAGCTACGTGATGTTCCCGATGGCCGACCTGGTCGTTCACAAGTGGGATTTGGCGAAAGCCACCGGGCAAAGCGACCACATCGAAAGCAGCCTCGCGGAAATCTGCTACCAGACGCTGGCCCCTGCTGCCGTCATGGCGCGTGAACTGGACATATGCGGCCCGGAAGTGCCTGTCTCGTCCACGGCCAGTATCCACCACAGGCTGCTTGGCATGGCAGGCCGCCAGCCGTAGCGCGCATCCCCGGAGTATCGCCAATCTTGCCGGACTCCCGGATATTCGTCCGGGCCTTCTTCTTTGAGCAGGGGAACCGGCGCTAATCGTAGCTGTTGCCAATCGTTGATTTTGAAGTAGTTCCGGATCCCATCCCCCCACCCGTCGCGGCTGCGGATCCGTGGGGCAACAGAAAGCGCTTGCCAGACCGGCAAGCGCTGGTGTTTCCGTTACCCTATTGTAAATGATAGCTACATGCCTGTCTCAGCGGCCGACGAACGCATGGCATTAAGGTAGTCCACGCTGGACGTCTGGAGCAGGGTTCCCACGTTGCCGTGGAAGTACTGGACCCCCATGCCAAGGAACTTTGGCACCAGGTTGTCGGGGCAACTTACTCCGGCAACTCGGCCAGCTTCGCGGATGATCCGGACACCCTTCTCCATCTGGGCCTGGACTTCCGGGTGGGTGTTCTGGCCGGGATACCCCATGGACTGGGAGAGGTCGCCGGACCCGATGAAGAACACGTCCACACCGTCCACGGTTACCAGTTCCTCCAGGTTATTGATGGCCTCTTCCTCTTCAAGCATCAGGCAGACCAGGGTGTTGGCGTTGGCGTCCTTTACATAGTCGGAGGTGGAACCCTCAAAGCCGTAACCGGCGGGTCGGCCCCGGCTGAAGATGCCCCGGTGGCCGTCCGGGTAATATTTGACGGCGTCTACGGCGGCCCGTGCCTCATCGGCAGTGTTGACGTGGGGCACCTGGACTCCCCACGCGCCCCGGTCCAGGAAGGGGGCGATGATTTCGGGCTTGTTCGCCACGGGACGAACTATCGGCGCAATGCCGCTGAGTTCGGCGGCCCGCACCATATCCTCGGAATTGTCAACGGTTATTGACCCGTGTTCATTGTCGATGAGCACCCAGTCAAAGCCCAGGGCGCCCAGCATCTCCACCACCGGCGCGGAGGGAAACGTAATCATCACGCCAAATACGGCCTTCCCCGCCGCAAGTTTCTGCTTGAGAGTGTTCTCCCTCATGTTAGCTCCCTTCTTGTGCGCTGCGTCGGGCGCCCGTGGCGTCTTCATCGTTAAAAGTTATCCGGCTGGACTGGTTAGACGCCGGCAGCCGGTACAGGCCAACCACGTACCGCCTCAGGAGTGTACCGGCGATTATTCCGGCCACCACCGAAATGCCGCTGGCGGTGGCGCCGGCCAAAGTTGCCAGCGTGGTGGTTTCCATGGCCTGGCCGTCGACGCTGTCCATCTGGACGATGGCGAAGAAGATGCCCAGCGTGACTCCGGCTATCAGGGAAATGACGCCGCCCACTATCAGCCCCCGGTATTTAGTCCACAAATTCCGGTTGTACTGCCAGAACAGGGACTCGGAAATTATTACCACGGCGGCTCCGGTCAATAACCCCAGAATGCCCCAGCCAACGGCTTCGCCAGTCAATACGGGGGGCAGGTGCCGGGGATTGGGTTCGATGTACAACCACAGCAGGCCAAGCTGGGCTGCAACAGGTACTACTGCGATGCATATCGCCACCACTGCCAGAACATAGAGACCCGATACCAACTTGTTACCGTTCAATTTTCTCCTCTTGTGACGCCGGGACGGCGTCGAGTCTCCCAGAATGGGTGGATAGACCGACCAACATATATTGCTACGAAGAATGATATTACCAATATTACTTTCGGTCAATTATTTGCTATGGAAATGCTAACATCCCGACCCCCTTCGGAACAGGATGCGCACAAATGGTGTTGTGGTCCAAGTGAACCTCCCTGCATTATCGTCCGGCAACATTCATAGCCACGGGGAATGATCTGCCAACCCAACCTGCCATTCTGGCGCAGGCCGGAATTCAGAAACCTTGCTACTTTCTGTCCATTCTCCGCGTTAACCTTACTGGATTCTCCGCCTGGAGCGGACCCCGGAATGACGCATCGTAAGGTACGGCGGCACACCAACTCTGAACATTCGCATCGCCCGAAAAACTATTGACATGCCCCGGCACAGTGTATATATTCCTGTGCATTGTTTTTGCTGTCCTACAGCGGAAAGGAATATATTTTTGGCCGCCTTGCTATGGTTCGATTCTCGAAGAAGAGGAGGTGATCTGCCCGGGGAATGAATGGCTGGAATAGTCCCTTGTCAGCTATATTGCTGAAATTCGGACTACCAAAGGATTCTCTGAGAGATTTGGAGGTATTAGGACATGTCCAACCACTGGTTTAGGAACTTAAGGGGATTGGTGGTCGCGCCGATGGTGCTGGTACTGGCTCTGGCCGCCGTTGCCTGCGGCGCCGCCGCCACCGCAACTCCCGCGCCAACCGCGGTTCCTACCGCGATGCCGGAAGCCATGGCGGAACCCACTGCGATGCCGGAAGCCATGGCGGAACCCACTGCGATGCCGGAAGCCATGGCGGAGCCGGCAGACGATATGATGTCCGGCGCTAAAGTAGCGCCAGCCTTTGAAGAGTATTGGACGCCGGATACAGATTTCTACGGCGAACCGGTTTACGGCGGCACGCTCCGTATCAACTATGAGGACCCACTGGAGCACGCCAACACCTGGGGCGCTTCCACCGGTGCAGCTACCCGATTGCGGGGCGCCACGCACAACCGCATCGTTTCGGACAGCCCGTACGATAACACGAAGATTATTCCCGACCTGGCCCAGGGCTGGACCATAGACGACGACGTGGCCGGCGCCACGTTCTATTTCCACGACAATATCACCTGGCACAACGGCGAGCCCTTCGTCTGTGAAGATGCCCGTTTCACCTTCGAGACGTGGATAACCGGCAACGGCGTTACCGCCAGTTCCAATAAAGCCAACTTCAGCTTCATCGACATGGATAATTCCAGTTGTATTGACGACCATACCCTGTACTTGAAGTACGAAGGTCCCACGGCGCCGGCGATGCTGGCTCTGACCCGCTCCAATGCGCTCATGTTCAACAAGAACTGGTTCCTGGAAAACGGTGAGGATGCCATGTTCCAGGACCTTTCAATGGGGACCGGCCCCTACGTCTGGCAGGAAGGCCAGAGCGTCGGCATCGATGAGCAGAATTTCGACAAGAACCCCAACTACTTCAAGGGCGGCGGAAATGGCGCCCTTCCTTACGTGGACGAGCTGGTCCTCTTCGGCATTCTGGACGAGACGACTCAGCAGGCTACCATGCTGGCCCACCAGACCGACTGGCACTGGGTCCGCAACTGGGGCCAGTACCGGGAGTACGTTGACCACGAGCAGATAATGACCGTGGTCCGGGCTACCCGCGGCCATTTCGAAATCTGGCTGAACGCCCGTAACGCTCCCTGGGACAACGTCCGCGTCCGCCAGGCCGTGTTCATGGGCATGGACCGGAATGCCGGCATCCAGGTGCTGCAAGACGGCCACGGCGCCCAGGGCTTCATCATGGTTCCCGGCGGCGCTTGGGCCTTGTCTGAGGAGCAGGGGTGCGCGGTTCCCGGCTGGTGCCAGGCCGACGATATGGAAGCCCAGCGCGCGGAAGCCATCCAGATTCTGAACGAAGAGAACTTCGACTTCGACAAGACCTACCTTTTCACCGTCGAGAGTGATGCCCAGGTGGTGGCCCGCGCCACCTTCGTGCAGGAGCAGTTGCGCTTGCTGGGCATCAAGACCGACTTCGACCAGGTGGAGACCGTAGCCTACCGGGAACAGGAAGCCAAGGGCACCTGGGGCGACTTCCTCCCCGGCAACGCCACCATGCCCACCGACGATCCCGCCCTGGGCATGGGCTACTACTTCCGGTGCGACTCAGTGTCCAATCTCTGGACGCCGGGCGGCGCATGCGACGAGGAAATGGAGTCGCTGCTGGACCAGGCCCTGAGTGAGGGTGACCCGGTAAAGCGGCAGGAAATCTCTGCCCAGATCCAGCTGAAGGCCATGCAGGAATACTGGAAATACCCCCTGTACTGGGAGCAGGAAGCCGTCGCTTTCTGGCCCGAGGTCCGGGGCTACTTCCACCACCCGCAGCCTTCCGGCTCTCACACTCAGTACGAGCAGATGTGGATTAACCCGGCCCATAAGGATGATCGGGACAATTCGGGCCAGACCACCGGTGTGCCCGGAGGCGCCTAACCCCCTTGCTCGGAAGATTAGCCCATTAACATAAATGCAGGCCACTCACTTTAATGCGGGTGGCCTGCGTTATATCAACAGCACCGCAGTGGTCAATAACAGATTAAGTAACTGGATACTGGCAATATTTGAAGATTGCCAGCAAAATTGAAGAATTCTTCCCGAAATCAGAACTATTTACTTATTTTTGTCGTATAATCTGGCAATGAAACCCTTGGATTGGCCCTGGACGGTTTAGACATCAAATCCCGCAGGTTACCGGGGAGGTGTAGCTAATGAGGACCTATCTGATTAAGCGGTTGCTACTGTTTATTCCCACCGCCTTTATTGTATCCATAGTCATTTTTGGTGGGCTCCACATCATTCCCGGAGACTATGCCACGGTCCTTTTCCTGGGCAACGTAGAGGAGGCAGTTCAGGCCACTCCGGAGGAGATTGAAGCGGTGCGCGAGAAGCTGGGCCTTAAGGGTTCACTTCCCGAGCAGTATGCCCGCTGGTTTACCGACTTTTTCAAGGGAGACTTTGGCACTTCCTGGACTAACCGGAAGCCCGTGCTGGAGCGAATGGCGCCGCGGATTGCCCTCAGCGTTGAGTTGGGAGCCCTTGCAATCGCCCTCGCCTGCGTTCTGGGCACCGTGGGTGGTGTCATCTCAGCGGTACGTCAGGATACCTGGATCGACTATATCCTGCGGGGTTGCAGTATGTCCCTCCAGGCGATGCCCAGCTTCTGGTTGGCCCTAATGGTGATAATGGGGCTGGTCATCATTTTTGGCTGGAAACCATCGATTGAGTATCGCCACATCTGGGTTGACCCGATGCGCAATCTGTCTGTGCTGCTGTTGCCGGCCTTCCTGGTGGGCCTGCGCAGTTCGGCGGAGATTTTGCGGATGACCCGTTCCTCCGTTCTTGAGGTGCTTCGGGAGGACTACGTGCGTACCGCCGAGGCCAAGGGCCTGTACCGTTCCAAGGTGTTGGGAAGGCACGTGCTGCGCAATGCCTTGCTTCCGGTAACCACTCTGGCCGGATTCGAGATTGTGTTCGCGATGAGTGGCTCGGTAATCATCGAGTCGGTGTTCAACCTGCATGGCCTGGGCAAGCTATTCATTCAGGCGGTGGGTTCTCGGGACTTCCCTGTTATCCAGGCCATCGTAATGTTCGTGGCCATGGTGGTGCTGGTGGCCAACCTGGTGGTTGATATCATGTATGCCTGGCTGGACCCCAGAATCCGGTACAACTAGTGTCCCGCTACATTCCCCGAAGGAGGTCTGGCTTGACAGCTGGGCCTCCCTCCGGCGAATGGTCGCATGGCTGGTCCAAAATTCTGTTCTTTCTGATTGCCGAACCCGGCATGTTCGCGAAGAGGAAATGAAATGGTTACTCCCAATGAGACTACCAGCGCCGACACCGTAAGAGCGAACTTGATGGCTGCGGAGCCGCCCCGGCGGCCCGGCATGTTCAGGTATACAGTCTATTATTTCAGGCACAAGCTGCTCGGCACGGTGGGCCTGGTCATATGTACGGTAATGATCCTCATGGCCATTTTCGCCGACCTGATTGCCCCTTATACCTACCAGGAGCAGAACTACACGGCGGTGCTGGCCGCCCCGAGTACTGAATTCTTGTTCGGTACTGACAACTTCGGGCGCGATATCTTCTCCCGGGTAGTGCATGGCGCCAGGATATCCATGCTGGTGGGCTTCCTGGCGGTGATTGTAGGGACCGGCATTGGCGCAGTTATTGGCCTGATTTCCGGTTTCTTCATGGGCAAGTTGGACGCCATTGTTCAACGGCTTGTGGACGCGTGGATGTCCTTTCCGGACCTGATTCTGGCCTTGACCATTGTGGCGGTGCTTGGCAATACTGTGCCCAACGTGATTTTCGCCATTGCCGCGACCATTTTGCCCCGCGGCGTGCGCGTAATCCGCTCCTCTACCATTGCCATCCGCGAAATGGACTACACCATGGCGGCTCGGTCCATCGGGGCGTCCGACTTGAGGACCATGTTGCGCCATATCATGCCCAATACGGTGGCGCCCTTCTTGATTATCATGTCCTCCATGTTTGGCACTGCAATCCTGACCGAGGCGGGCCTCAGCTATCTGGGCTTGGGCATTTCCGAGCCTACCCCCTCCTGGGGCCGGATGCTCACCGGACAGGCCGCCCAGTACGCGCCGTCGGCCCCCTGGATTCTGGCCTTCCCCGGTTTCTTCATCACCATAACCGTGATGGGCTTCGCCTTCTTCGGCGACGCCCTGCGGGACCTGTTCGACCCACGGCAGCGGGGGCGTTAATCCCTTGCCTGATTACGGGTCCAAGTTCCTGGAAAGGAAGATCTCCCCCGATTTGGGGGAGATCACTTTTTTGATACGACGTTGCATTAATGGCAGCCGGATTTAACATCCGCAGTTTTTGCCAACCATAGATGCCCCGCTAATTAAACTGACCAGTTTCGGAGGTATAGGTGCGAAGCATAGATATTCACGCTCACGTAACACCCCAGTCTTACTTGAGTGCAATGAAGGAAGGAAGGGTGTGGCATGGGGTTGAACCTCGACCCCTGGACATTGAACCTCAGCTGGAATGGACTCCTGAGCAGCGTATAAAGGACATGGATTCCCTGGGTGTGGACGTGCAAATAGCATCCACCGGCGCCCAGTTCTACTACTACGGGCGGGACGGCCAGGAAATCGCGGCCATGCACCGGGAGTGCAACGATGAAGTCCACCAGATGACCATCGACCATCCGGACCGGTTCAAGGGCCTGGCGCAGATTCCCATGCAGGACGTGGACCTGGCCATCGCCGAGCTTGACCGTTGCGTCAACCAACTGGGCATGGTGGGGGCGATGATCGACGACAAGGTCAATGGGAAGACCTTCGACGAGCCCGAGTTCCTGCCTCTCTGGAAGGCGGCGGAACAGATGGGCGCGGTCTTCCTGATCCACCAGGGCGGAGGAACCTCGTAAATCCCCGTACCCGCAAGTACCACCTGCCCAACACCATCGGCAACCTGGTGGACCGGGCGGTAACCTTCGCTTCATTCGTCATGGGTGGTGTGATGGATGCCTGCCCCGACCTGAAGATATGCCTGGCCCACGGCGGCGGTTATGCCTGCTACGGGGTGGGCCGCATGGACCGCAGCTGGGACGTGGGCCGCCTGCCCCAGATCCCCCAGCCGCCCAGCGCCTATTTGAGCCGCTTCTACTACGACTGCCTGACCCACAGCGAATCGGCCCTGCGGATGCTCATAGACATGGCAGGTATCGACAAGGTGGTCTTCGGCACCGACTGGCCCTTCGACATGCAGATCGACTGGCCCGTTTCCTGGGTCCTGAGCCTGGAGAGCCTGACCCAGGAGGAGAAGGAAGCCATCCTCTGGAAGAACATGGAAAAGCTGCTGGGCATCAGCAGTGAGTGAGTCCCTGATTTCCGGTTCGCCCTATTGGCTACGGCCGGGTATGCGAGCCTACCTTTATACCTGGAGGAACCAGTGCGCAGCATAGACATACACGCCCACCTGACCCCGCAGTGCTTCATTCGCGCCATGCGGGAGGGCCGGGAATGGCACGGCGTGAAGCCCGGTGAAATGGGCATCGGCCCCCGGAACTCATGGACGCCGGAACAGCGAATCGACGACATGAACTCCCTGGGCGTCGACGTTCACGTTGTGTCCACCTTCAGCTTCTATTACTACTACGAACGGGACCCGCAAATAATCCTGCCCATGCACCGGGAGTGCAACGACGAGGTCCACCAGATGACGGTGGACTATCCCGACCGGTTCAAGGGCATGGCCATCATCCCCATGCAGGACGTCAAGCTGGCCATCGAGGAACTGGACCGTTGCGTCAACAAAATGGGATTCGTGGGCGCCATGATTGACGATCACGTCAACGGCAAGACCTACGACGACCCGGAATTCATGCCCCTGTGGAAAGCCGCCGAGGAAATGGGCGCCGTGATGCTGGTGCATCAACAGGGCGGCAGGACGCTGGTGCGGGACCGCAACCCCAACTACCACCTGCACAACACCATTGGCAACCTGGTGGACCGGGCGGTTACCTTCGCTTCCTTCGTCTTTGGCGGCGTGATGGACGCCTGCCCCGACCTGCGGGTGTGCTTGTGCCACGGCGGTGGCTACACCTGCTTCGGCGCCGGAAGAATGGACCGGGGCTGGCAGGTGCGGCCTGAAGCCCGGGTGAACATCAGCAACCCGCCCAGTTCCTACCTGAACAAGTTCTACTACGACTGCCTGACCCATAGCGAACCGGCCCTGCGGATGCTCATCGACACGGTGGGTATCGACAAGGTCATATTTGGCACCGACTGGCCGGCAGACATGGCCATAGACTGGCCCGTGTCCTGGGTCCTGGGGCTGGAAAGCCTGACCCAGGAGGAGAAGGAGGCCATTCTCTACAAGAACCTGGAAAACTTGCTAGGAATTTAACCGGCGCCGGGGCCACCGTGTACGGCGGCGCCATCATTTCACACAAAGGAATCCACATGCGAAGCATAGACATTCACGCACACTCGACCCCCCAGTGCTTTCAGCGCGCGGTGCTGGCCGGAAACGAATGGCACGGATTGACGGCCTCGGAAGGCGAGCTTTTCAACCCCCGCAACGCCTGGACGCCGGAGCAACGGATCGCCGACATGGACTCCATCGGCGTGGACATCCAGGTAGTTTCCACCAACGCCGGTTTCTACCAGTACGACAAGGACGTGGCGGTTACCACTGCCATCTGTCGCGACTGCAACGACGAGATTTACCAGATGACGATGGACTATCCCGACCGTCTTTCCGGGCTGGCCAACATCCCCATGCAGGATGCCAGTGCGGCCATTGCCGAGCTGGACCGGGCCGTCCACCAGCTTGGCTTCAAGGGCGCCATGATTGGCGACCAGGTCAACGGCAAGACCTTCGACGAACCGGAATTCATGCCCATCTGGAAGGCGGCAGAGGAGATGGGCGCGGTCATATTCATTCACCAGGGCGGCGGCACCATCGGGAACGAAGCGGCAGCCCAGGTACCACGTTCGCAATACCATTGGCAATCCTTCCGACCGGGCCGTTACCTTCGCCGCCTTTACCTTCGGGGGGGTAATGGACAAGTGTCCCGACCTGAAGGTCATATTGGCTCACGGCGGCGGCTACGCCTGCTTCGGCATAGGCCGCATGGACCGGGGCTGGCAGGTGCGGTCTGAGGCGCGAGAACACATCAACCAGCCGCCCAGCAAATATCTTGACAAGTTCTACTACGATTGCCTGACCCACAGCGAACCGGCCCTTCGGATGCTCATCGACTCGGTAGGCATCGACCGCGTGGTCCTGGGCAGCGACTGGCCCGCGGACATGAAGATTGACTGGCCCGTATCCTGGGTGATGGGGCTGCAGAGTCTCACCCTTGAGGAGAAAGAGGCCATTCTCTGGAAAAACCTGGAAAAGATGCTGGGCCTTTAGCCCCGCTGACACTGACCAAACAGGAGCTTGTAACCTATGCGATCCATCGACATTCATGCCCACATCAGCCCGGAAGGATACATCAGGGCGGTGGAGCAAGGCGAAGAATGGTACGGCATCAGTGGTATGTCCCACCAGTTTCACCTGGCGGTACCCCGCACCATGTGGACGCCGGAACAGCGACTCACCGACATGGACTCCCTGGGCGTGGACGTACACGTCCTTTCCACCAACGCTGTTTTCTACTGCTATGACGGGGACGCCAACACCGTGGCCGCCATGGACCGGGAGTGCAACGACTACGTTTCCCAGTTGACTAAGGACAATCCCGACCGGTTCGCGGGCCTGGCCAACCTGCCCATGCAGGACGTGGCCGCTGCGGCCACCGAACTGGAACGGGCCATGACCCAGCTGGGCATGAAAGGCGCCATGATTGACGACAGCGTCAACGGCAAGACCTACGACGAGCCCGAGTTCTACCCCTTGTGGGAGGTGGCCGAGCAGACGGGCGCGGTCATACTGATTCACCAGGGCATGCAGACCGTGGTGGGGACCGCTCGACCCGTTACCACCTGCCCAACACCATCGGCAACCTGGTTGAACGGGCCATAACCTACTCGTCCTTCGTGTTTGGCGGGGTTATGGACAAGTACCCGGGTCTGCGGGTATGTCTCTCCCACGGCGGCGGCTATACCTGCTTCGGCGCCGGCCGCATGGACCGGGGCTGGCAGGTAAGGTCGGAAGCTCGGGTCAACATAAACAAGCCGCCCAGCACCTATCTGAACAGGTTCTGGTACGACTGCCTGACCCACAGCGAACCGGCCCTGCGGATGCTTATTGACTCTGTGGGCATCGACAAGGTTGTATTCGGTACCGACTGGCCCTTCGACATGCAGATAGACTGGCCGGTGTCCTGGGTGCTGGGGCTGGAAAGCCTGACCCAGGAAGAGAAGGAAGCCATTCTCTACAAGAACCTGGAGAATCTGCTTGGCATTTAGAAGGGACTGTAGCCCTACCCCACCAATACAGGAGACTGACTAATGCGCAGCATAGATATTCATGCCCACATTGCCCCGCTGGCGGCGTCCCACCTGCCCGAGGGCCAGACCTGGCACGGATTTACCCGCCAGGAAATGAACGGAAGGCAGTTCCTGGTGCAGGGCGACAAGCGCCAGTGGCTCCATCCAGCCTACTCTCTGACTGCCGACGAACGCATCGCCTACATGGACTCGGTGAACGTGGACGTGCACGTGCTCACCACCTGGGTGGGCATGTACAACTACGACCTGCCCGGGGACGTGGGCGCCGGTATCGCTCGCGAGTGCAACGACTACGTGGCGGAACTCACGCGATCCCATCCCGACCGCTTTGCCGGCATGGCCACGCTGCCCATGCAGGACGTTAACGCCGCCGTCGCCGAACTGGAGCGGTCCGTCAACGAACTGGGCCTGAAGGGAGCGCAGATCGCCGACCACGTCAACAACAAGACCCTGGACCACGAGGACTTCATTCCCTTCTGGTCTGCGGCGGAACAGCTAGGGGCGTTGATTTTCTTTCACCAGGAAGGCGACGACACCATTGTTAAGCCCCGGGACACCAAGGGGTGGGCCATCGATAACTCTATCGGCAATTTGTCCGACCGGGTGGTTACCTTCGGTACCCTGGTGTTCGGCGGGGTGCTGGACCGGTTCCCCGACCTGAAGGTGTGCCTGGCCCACGGTGGCGGCTTCACCTGCTTCGGGGCCGGCCGACTGGACCGGGGCTGGCAAGTGCGGTCCGAGGCCCGGGAACTGGGCGCAAACATTCCCAGCACCTATCTCAACAAGGTCTACTACGACTGCCTGACCCACAGCGAGGCGGTGCTAAGGTACATGATTGACTCTGCGGGCATTGACCGCATCTTCCTGGGCAGCGACTATCCTTACGACATGGGAATTGACGAGCCCACCGCCTGGGTCAACAGCCTGGAGAGCCTGACCCAGGACGAAAAAGAAGCCATTCTCTGGAAGAACCTGGAGCGGGTTCTGGGCGTCTAGCCGGGCAGGGAGCGTAGGGAACAGTAAGGCAGGTTTCAAGGGGCAACCGAGCAGGTTGCCCCAACCTGTTTCCATTTGGTTTGACAGGCAGATGCTGGTATTATAGCGCCATCCCGAAAACACGGATAAACGGAGGTAGGCAATGCTGGATGATCCCATCAGGCTGAAGAACATTAACCACATCACCTATAACGTGAAGGACAAGGACGCAGCCCTTAAGTGGTACGAGGATTTCCTGGGTCTGAAGCAGATTCCCAAGATGGTTAACAGCGACCACCTGTACTGGCTGCAGTTGCCCAGCGGCGCCATGGTCCACATCATTGAGAATCCCGATGCTCCGTCCGCGCCTTCTCACCACACCGCCTTTGAGGTGGACGACATCGAGGCTTCCCACAAGTACTTCAACAGCAGGGGCATCGAAACCACGGACATCCAGACACGGAACGACGGACAGCGGGCCTTTTACATCAATGACCTGGACGGCAACCGCATAGAACTGTGCACCGTTTCCGGCTTCGGGGTGCTGGTTTAATACGACGTGTTGCTGCCGCAGGCAGTTAGCTAATCAATGAACCGACCTTCATAGAGGAGGAAAGCTAATGAAGCTGGCCTTTTTTGACGACTACAAGCTGGGCGTGGTCAAGGGCGACAACCTGGTGGATGTTTCGTCCGCCGTCAGTGGAATTGCCCATACTTCGCCCCAGGACCTGATAAACCGGGTAGTTGCGGGGTTTGACGGCCACCGCGCAGCCATCGATGCCATTGTAAACTCGGAGGATGGGCTGCCCATCAGTTCGGTGCACGTGCGTCCGCCCCTGCCCAAGCCTTTCACTATCGTGTGCATGGCGGTCAACTACATGGAGGACGGCACGCGGGACGAACCTGCCCCCATCAACGCCTTCCAGAAGTCGCCCCACTGCATCATTGGTCCGGATGAGACGATAATCCTGCCCGATATTCCCGCAACAATTTTTGAGTTCGAGGCGGAGATGGCTTTCGTAATCGGCAAGCGGGCCGAGTTCGTGAAGCCCGAGGACGCCTACGACTACATTTTCGGTTACCTGAACTTCATCGACGGGTCAGCCCGCGGCGTGCTGCCCCCGGGAAATACTTTCTACCAGATGAAGTCTCGGGCCACCTTCGCGCCCATCGGGCCCTACATCGTTACTGCCGACGAGTATACCGATCCGCTCAACCGGCAGGTAGTGTTGAAGGTCAACGGGGAAGTCAAGCAGAACTACAACACCAGCGACATGGCCCACCAGATTCCCAGGATTATGGAATGGGTCACTTCCATTCATCCGCTGGAGCCCGGCGATATCGTCGCCACCGGCACCAACCACCGGGGCCTGAGCGCCCTGATGGATGGGGATGTAATTGACCTGGAGTGCGAGGGCCTGGGCAACCTGCACCTTAACGTCCGTGACGATCTGAAGCGGACGTGGGCCCGGGAAACCCGCCTGGACCGCCAGAACCAGGGCTTCGACACCACCACGCCGCAGCTGACGGGCAAGTATTCTTAAAGGGAACTGCGCACGCTTCCCGGCTCGTATGGAACTCTGTTTGGCAGGCCTCCGGTATACAGCCGGAGGCCTACCCTTTTTGCCAGTGCCGAAATTGACGGCCGGAAGCAGAGGAAGGGCACGACAGGCTAGTTGGTTCGAATCAGTAGTAAGGGAAAGTGGCGTCCCAGGCAGGATTCGAACCCGCGACCCGCTGCTTAGAAGGCAGCCGCTCTATCCACTGAGCTACTGGGACTCTGGAGAGGTTGGTGTATTCGGTTCACGTTGTGAGCTTGTCGTTAAATCTTACGGAGCGGGGAATTAGGTGTCAAGACAGCGGTCTATAGGATAAAATGTGCGGGTCGATTGCTTTAACACTCTGCGGAATACGGAAGAAAGGGGATACCATCAGTGGTCCAGGACAGCCGCCCTATTCGAGTGCTGGTAGCTAAGCCCGGTCTGGATGGTCACGACCGGGGCGCGAAGGTTATTGCCCGGGCGTTGCGGGATGCCGGTATGGAGGTCATTTATACCGGTATCCGCCAAACGCCGGAGATGATAGTCCAGGCGGCTTTGCAGGAAGATGTGGAAGTCCTGGGGCTGAGTATCCTCTCCGGCGCACATATGGAGTTGATGCCGGAGATAATGAACCGCCTGAAGGAAGAGGGCATGGGCGATGTCCTGGTGGTTCTGGGTGGCATTATCCCCGAGGAGGACCGTCAACCACTGGCGGACATGGGAATTGACGCTGTATTCGGACCAGGAGCCTCTACCCAGCAGATTATCGACTACATCCAGGCAGGCAAAAGAGAAGCGCTGGCGGGTTAGGCGGTTTGCCGATTAGCCTGTGCTTGCTTTGTCTGGTGGGAAGCGCTTCAAGAGTTCAAACGGGCGCGTTGGGCAACCCAGGAATGGCAGAAGCTCCGGTTGTGGATTGGCCATACCTGACGCTATTGACACACACCCACGTTCGCCACGTATAATCAATGCCAATTTATTGTGCCAGCGACTCGGGTGGCATTAGTTAGCTATTGCCTGAACTGGGTATCATACTTTTTACAGCACTTTAAAATTCGATGCAGTACAACGTAGCTCAGTTGCTTAAGGAACCAACCGGCGCCATCCGCAAGGTGGGAGTGGACGGAGACTTGAGCGTCTTTGGCGGCTTGAAAGCTGGCTGCCGGGGCAACGTGGAGTTCGTCAGGACGCACCAGGGTCTCCTGGTCAGGGGCATGGTAGATGCCAACGTGACCACAACCTGCAGCCGGTGCTTGAACGATTTTGCCAGTCTGTCCCCGATAGAGGTGGAGGAAGAGTACTTCCCACTGGTTGATGTCAATACGGGGAGGAGGCTGGACTTACCCTGGGATTACGAAGGAACCATCATTGATACGACCCATATCCTGGACCTGACGGAGTTACTGCGGCAGTGCACTCTTGCCGCCCAACCGATCAAGCCCCTGTGTCAGCAGGACTGCCAGGGGTTGTGCCAGGAGTGCGGCGTGGACCTTAACAAAGAGAACTGTGTGTGCAGCGGGTCTGCCATCGACCCAAGATGGAGCGCCTTAGCGGCCCTGCTGGACCAATCCGAAACGTAAGGGGATTCTGAACCATGGGAGCAGTACCGAACAAAAAAGTTACGCGAGCCAGGCGGGGGCGAAGGCTAACATCTTATAAGCTGAAGCCCCTCCATCCCGCCCGCTGCCAGCGCTGTAATACCGCAAAGTTGCCCCACGCCGCTTGCCGTCAATGCGGCTACTACCGCGGACGCCAGGTAGTGGGCGTCGGTATGTAGGTCTCACTTCCTGTGGTCGCAAGCCCCCTTTCACTTTAGAAAGTCCTGGTCGGCTTGTGGCCCTTGCTTTATAGTCCTTTGGCTGTATGGTAATGGCGAACAGGGTTAAGGGTAGATGGTAGAGGCTATGACGATGACGCAGGAAAGCAAAGAGTTCTCGTACGTGTTTCCGGGCCAGGGTTCCCAGAGCGTGGGGATGGGGCTGGAACTGTACGAGTCCTCGCCAGCGGCCAGGGAAGTTTTTGAAGAAGCGGACGACAGCCTGGGTTTCTCATTGTCCAGGTTGATTTTTGAGGGGCCCACCAGGGATTTGCAGGATACGGTAAACTCCCAGCCGGCCATCATGGTGGTGAGCATTGCCTGCTGGAAGGCCTGGGAAGAGTACCTGGGAGCGCAGAGTCCCAAACCCATTTCGGTGGCGGGCCACAGCCTGGGAGAATATACATCTCTCGTTGTCGCGGGAGTGCTTCGCTTTACGGACGGTATTCAACTGGTGCGGGAGCGGGGCCGGCTGATGCACGAAGCATCGGAACTGCGCCCGGGCGGAATGGCCGCCATTATTGGCCTGGGTGAACTGGCTTTTGAGCACATCTGCGCCGAGACGGGCGTGGAACTGGCCAATGTCAATAGCGATGACCAGGTGGTAATCAGCGGGGATAAGATTGCGGTGGCCCGGGCAATGGACCTGGCAATGGCCAGGGGAGCCAAGAAGGCCGTGCCCCTGAAGGTCAGCGGCGCTTTCCATTCCTCTTTAATGGGCCATGCTCAGCAGGGACTGATGGAGGCCATAGCGGGACTTGAAATGGCTGATCCGGTGTTTCCTATCGTCGCCAATTCT
This sequence comes from Dehalococcoidia bacterium, assembly GCA_964291565.2. Classification (GTDB taxonomy): domain Bacteria; phylum Chloroflexota; class Dehalococcoidia; order Lucifugimonadales; family UBA3495; genus Bin22. Next base: position 798,750 of record OZ219949.1, on the reverse strand, counting down.
ATGGCTGCCCCCGTCACCACCGCAGAGGAAGTGCGCGGCGAATTGATTGAAGGCCTGTGCCATTGCGTCAGATGGAAGCAATCGGTCCGGTACATGGTGGATTCGGGCGCGTCCCACTTCGTGGAGTTCGGCCCCAGCCGGGTGCTTTCCAGCCTGATCAGGCGGATAGACGGGGACGTAGAGGCGTATACCCTTTCCGATCCCGCCTCCATTGAAAAGGTGGTCGCTGAAATTTAACTATCTGCCGGAAGCTGGCGGGCAATTCCTTAACTGGTGACTATGCCTGAGGTATTGATCAGGGACCCCCGGAGTCTGGCGCGAACCGTGGCCTTGCAGGCTGGGTTTGCCAGTGACTTGCGAGGAGGGTTTGACGAAGAATCGGGCGTTGAATGGCTGCTTGAAGAAAACCTGGTGGGCGCCAGGGACGCCGACAATGTACTGGCCCTGTCCAGGTCACTGCTGGAGGGGCTGAACGGAAAGCAGCAGGAATTGGACGACCTTATTCAAACCTATGCGCCAGCTTGGCCGGTCCACCTGCTATCGCCCGTAGACCGCAACATATTGCGCATTGCACTGTACGAATTGCTTTACCACCCCGTTACTCCCGCCAAAACTGCCGTCAACGAAGCCGTTGAGCTGGCCAAAATGTTTGGCAGCGACAGTTCGGCCCGTTTTGTGAACGGTGTGCTGGGTACGGCTATGTCCGCCCTGCCTCGGGGAGAATTGAATAAGGAAAAACTCGCTTCCGAAGGGAGATGACCGTTTGGCCACCGTTATTGAACGTGTACGCACCATAGTAGTAGACAAGCTGGGGGTTGAGGAGGACGACGTAGAAGAAACTTCCTCATTCGTTGACGACCTTAACGCCGACTCGCTGGACCTGGTGGAACTCATCATGGCTTTCGAGGAGGAGTTCTCTACTGAGGGCAACCAGGTGGAGATTTCCGACGATGACGCCGCTAACATCCAGACTGTAGGAGATGCCGTAGCTTATTTGGTAGAGCACGGTGTTTCCAACGATTAGCCCGGGTTCGTTAGTCTCCCAATGCCATCTGTGTCCGGAACGCCAACCAAGTCCGCTTTGTCCCGAGCCGTCGGGCATTTTCAACGGAAGCGGCTGTAATCCTGTTAGTCCTGCGTGGCCGATGGTCCCCTTGAACAAGCGATGAACAGCCTGGAAGAAATTGCGCAACTGGTTTCGGGCTGTACCCAGTGCGACCTGCACCTCGGGCGCAGCCACGCCGTCCCCGGTGAGGGCGCATCGGATGCGGAGTTAATGTTCATCGGCGAGGGTCCAGGGGTGCAGGAAGACCGCCAGGGCCGTCCATTTGTGGGGCCGGCCGGTCGATTTCTTGAAGAACTGCTAGCATCCATCGGCCTTAGCCGGCGTCAAGTCTTTATCGCCAATATGGTCAAGTGTCGCCCGCCCCAAAACCGAGACCCCCTGCCTGCAGAAATTGGCGCTTGCAGCGTTTACCTGAACCGGCAAATAGAGCTTATTGACCCGGCTTTGATAGTTACCCTGGGCCGCTTTTCGCTGGCCAGGTTTTTTCCCGGGGAGAGTATCAGCCGCGCCAGGGGCAGGGTGAGAGAGAAAGACGGCCGGCGGATATATCCCATCATGCACCCGGCCGCAGCTTTATACCGCCAGGAAATGCGCAGTTCGATAGAAGAGGACTTCCGGCGCATCCCTGAAATCCTTGCCCAGTCTCGCCAGCAGGCCCTGGTCCCCGAGGCGACGGAGGAAGAAGACCAGGCGCCGCCACCGGAACAACTGTCTTTGTTCTAGTTACTTACTTTTCATTGGAAATGGAACCGGTTTGAACCATACCTTACGTATTATTCCCCTCGGCGGCCTCGGTGAAATCGGCAAGAACATGATGGCCCTGGAGTGCGGCGATGACATTATTGTTGTCGACTGCGGCGTCCAGTTTCCTTCCGAGGACATGCTGGGCGTAGACCTGATAATCCCCGACGTGTCCTATTTGGTAGAACGCAGCGATCGGGTTCGGGGCATTCTGATTACCCACGGGCACGAGGACCACATCGGCGCCCTGCCCCACATTCTTCCCCAGCTTGACGTTCCGGTGTTCGCCCCCAAGCTGGCCCACGGCCTTATATCCGTCAAACTGAAGGAGAACCGGGCCACCCGGGGCAAGGCGGCCGAGGCCATCGAACCTGACGTGGACTACAGGTTCGGGGCAAATTTTGGCGCCCGCTGGTTTCGGGTCTGCCACAGTATTCCCGACGCCATGGGCATCGCCATCTCAACACCCCTGGGTCCGGTTATTCACACCGGCGACTTCAAGATCGACCACACGCCGGTTGACGGGCACACTATTGACCTCACAACCCTGGCCCGCCTTGGCGATGAAGGGGTACTGCTTCTGTGCTCCGATTCCACCTATGCTGAGGTGCCCGGGTACACTCCTTCGGAGGCCATCCTTGGGGATACGTTGGACCGGGCCATCGGCGAGGCGCCGGGCCGTGTTATGGTGGCCACCTTTGCGTCGCTGATTTCCCGTGTCCAGCAGGTCATAGACGCTGCATCTCGGCACGGCCGGAAAGTGGCCATCGTGGGTCGCAGCATGGCAGACAACGTAAACATGGCTGCGGAAATGGGTTATCTCACCATTCCTTCCGGCACCCTGGTCAGCCTCAGCGAAATCCGTAGCCACGAACCGGAGCGGACGGTACTGATAACTACCGGCAGCCAGGGAGAGCCTACTTCCGCGTTGGTGCGCATTGCCAACCAGGACCACCGTGACGTGTCGGTTGTGGAAGGGGACACGGTAGTAATCTCCGCCACGCCGATTCCTGGCAACGAACTACTGGTAAGCCGAACTATCGATAACCTGCTCCGCCAGGGCGCCCGGGTTCTCTATGACAGGATTGCCACGGTTCACGTCCACGGCCATGCCAGCCAGGAAGAGCTCAAAATGATGCTCAGCCTGACCAAACCCCGCTACTTTGTTCCGGTGCATGGCGAGTATCGCCATCTCATGGCCCACGCCAAGCTGGCCTGGGATATGGGGCTGGCCGAGTCCGGTATTTTCGTATTGGAAGACGGCGACGTGCTGGAGTTGAGCGAGGAGGGCGGCCGGGTAGTGGAAAGCGTGCCGGCCAGCCCCATTCTTATTGATGGGCCCAGCGCCAGGAATATGCGGAGCGAGGTTTTGCGAGAGCGTCGCGCGTTGGCCCGCGACGGCGTGGTCGTAATCGTGGTTTCCGTGGATGCTGGTACCGGCCTGCCGGCCTACCCCACCAAGGTACTGGCCAGCGGCTTTATGGAGACGGAGGAAACCAGCGACCTCTTCCCCAAGTTGTCGGGAATCATCGACGACGTAATCCACGAAAAGCAGGAACTGATCGACGACCCAGATCGGATCAGGAATCTGGTTCGCGAGGCTGCGAGCCGTTTCATCCAGACGGAAGCAAGGCGCCGCCCAACCATAGTCCCCGTATTTCTCGAAGTCTAACTAACGACGTTACGCCCCTGGCCGTCCCATTTCAGTCGGGGAATATCCGTTTCTTCCCGCGAGGGGAACCCTCTAACTGGGTCCTCGCCTTCCCACAGTAGCTACCAGACGCCGATGCTGCCGGACTATTCCAAGAAGGATCGCCTTACCACACGCCCGAGTGTCGCTTTGTTTCGTTCCATGACTGCCCCACAAGGGAGATTGTCCCTTGCCTACCCTAAACTCCCTAAAACTCATCCTTGTTTTCCTTAAATTCCCAGACGCCTATCAGGTACCATATATTCGGCATTTTATTTTTAGTTATGTTGGTGGATCCTATGGCGGGTATAGCGCGGCCCTTGCGCCGATCCTCTGCGGCATCGGATGGTTCTAAATTCTGGTTCCGCTTTTTCCTTGTACTGGATATTGCAATCGTCATTTGCGTTCTAGCCGCCGCCTTTGTAGTGTTTAGGTATTACCCAGACGCCTGGGAGGGAACCTACTTGGCGCTAGGCTATGGATGGATTCCGGCGCTGCTGTGGGCCGGTTCCGTGTTGGTTGCCCTGCGCTACCGTCCTTCGTGGCTGATCCGGTACTGGAACCTGTGGTTGGCGGGAGCCTGTGCTGTAATCCTTACCGTTGGGACATTGACCTTCTTCGAAGCCGGATACGGGCCACTGGCCTTCGTGGGGCTGGGCGGAGAATGGGGCAGCATTGCCATGGGCGACTCACTGCTCCTCGGCATAGCACGGCTGGCGCCCCTGGTCCTGGTAATTCCCATCCTCATCCTGCCGCGAAAGGCGGGCCGAGGCTACTGGCTGGGCCTTGCCTATGCAATCAAGGGCTTGTGGGCCGGGTTGGTCGCCCTGGCCAAGGGTATAGCATTCGTGGCGGTTGCCATTGGGCGGGGCGTTGCTTCCCTCTTCAGTAATGACAGCAGGCCCGGGTGGATCAATGCCGTCTTGCGTTTCCTAGGTCGGCTTCTCTCGGTGCTGTTCCGCCGATCTCACCGGACTGAACCTGCAGGGAACGTGCCGGTTGTAGTGGGCCCACCGGATGAGGACGCCGAAGCCAGTGAGCCTCCCGAGACTATTGCCCCGCCAGGTTCTGCACCCTTGTCGGCCAAGGGTTCCAAATGGAAACTGCCTTCCCTGGACTTGCTGGCTCCGGCGGAAGTACGTTCCACAGATGAGAAGCCCTTGAAGAAGATGGCGGAGGATATAGAGAGCGCCTTGGCCGACCACGGTGTCAGCATCGAGGTGGCGGACATAAAGGCGGGACCCCGCATCGTCCGGTTCGGTCTCATGCCCGGCTGGACTGAGAAACGTGGTTCGGGCAAGGACGGCGACGGGGCACCCGACCGCAGCAGGGTGAGGGTGCAGAGCATACTGGCCCGGGAGCGGGACCTGTCCCTGGCCATTAGCAGTCCCAGCCTGCGCTTCGAGCAGGTCCCCGGGGAGGCTTTGCTGGGACTGGAGGTGCCTTCTCCTTCCCCCAGCAAGGTCACCATGCGGGAGGTGATGGACTCGGTCGACTTCCGGAAGTTTGCCGCCAAGGGTGGCTTGCCCATCGCTCTGGGGGCCGATGCGGGCGGGGACTCGGTGGCCGTGGACCTGGCCAGCCTGCCCCACATGATGATTGCCGGCGCTACCGGCAGCGGCAAGAGCGTCTGCATCAACTCCATTGTTGCGTCAATGATGCTGACCAAGCCTCCTGACCAGCTTCGTATGCTGATGGTCGACCCCAAGCAGGTGGAGTTGACGCCCTTCAACGGCATTCCCCACTTGGTCCTGCCGGTGATAACCGAGGTGGACGAAGTTAGCCCCATGCTGCGGGGCCTTATTCGGGAGATGACCCGCCGCTACAAGGCCATGGCGGAAATAGGCACCCGCAACATCAGCGGCTACAACGCCAAAGCCAAGGACCCCATGCCCTACCTGGTGCTGATTGTGGACGAGTTGGCCGACCTGATGCTGGTGGGCGGCTTCGAAATCGAGCAGTCCCTGGTGCGTTTGGCGCAGCTGGGCCGGGCCGCCGGCATTCACCTGGTGCTGGCAACCCAGCGACCGTCGGTCAAGGTGGTTACCGGCCTGCTGAAGGCCAACATTCCCTGCCGCGTCGCCTTCGCGGTAGCTTCCCAGGTAGACGCCCGGGTCATCCTGGACTCGGTGGGCGCTGAAAAGCTGCTGGGCAAGGGAGATATGCTCCTTCTCAACAACGACGCTCCCAAACCCAGGCGGGTCCAGGGAACACTGGTACTGGATGAGGAAACGGAGAAACTGGTTGACTTCTGGCTGGACCAGAAGGGACCAGCCCTGCCGCCCATCAATCTTGAAGATGAGGGCGAGGTGGAGGACGGTGAGGGCCTGGACGAAGGCATGGTGGACAAGGCCCGCGAGCTGGCCCTGCGAAACCCCAACCTCAGCGCTTCGTTGCTGGAACGCCGTCTGAAAATCGGCGGTAGCCGGGCCGAGCAGATCGTGGAGGTGCTGGAGGACGAGGGATTGTTGATCCCCCGGTAGGGGGTTTCCTCAGCGCTGCCATACAGAGGAAAGATACATTGTTGTGGTATTATGGGGTCTGCCCGGTGAGAAGCCGTTGCAGACCTCATCAATTATCAGGGCCGATTGCCTCGCTTGCTGATAGACCTGCACACTCACACTTATCCCAAGTCCGATGACAGCTTCGTCAACGTAGATGACCTTATAGACCGGGCCAAAAACCTGGGGCTGGATGGTATTTGCCTTACGGAGCATGACGGGTTCTGGAGCCAGGACGAGGTGAAGGAACTTTCCCGCAGGCACGCCTTCCTGGTCCTGCCTGGCAGTGAAATTAACACCGACGCGGGCCACATACTGGTTTTCGGGCTACAGGAGTATGTATTCGGGCTGCACAAACCGGCCTTCTTGCGCCATGCGGTGAATAAGGTTGGTGGCGTAATGGTAGCAGCGCATCCCTATCGCCGTCGCTACCTGTCTGACCCGGGCAGGAACCCGGACGCCCGGGCCGAGATGCTGCAGCGTGCGGTGGCCGACGACTTTTTCCTGATGTGCGACGCCATCGAGGGCTGCAATGGACGGGGAAAGTCCGATGAGAATGAGTTTTCCGTCGATCTGGGCAATGCCTTTGCGCTCCCTGCGACGGCAGGCAGCGACGCCCATCGCCTGGAACAACTGGGAACGGTGGCGACGCGGTTTGACCGTCGGATAGAGGACGTGGAGACCCTGATAACAGAGATCAAAGCGGGACGCTTCAGGCCCGAGGCCCTTCGGCAGGCTGCATTGTAAGGAAAGCAAAGGTAGGATCTGCAAGGGCGGCTCCAAATTCGATGAATCACGCGCGGTTGAGCAGATGAGTGAAATACTGAGAGTTGAAAACCTGCGGGTGGAGTTTGAAACGCAGGCCGGGCAGGTTAAAGCCCTGAACGGCGTTACCTTCTCCCAGGAGGAGGGGCAAATCTACTGCGTGGTGGGGGAAAGCGGGGCCGGCAAGAGTACCCTGGCCCTGGCGATTATGGGCCTGCTGCCCAATTCAGCCACCCTCGTGGAAGGCAGCGTGTATTTCAACGGCGTTGACCTGACGCGGGCCCACCCGGACTATATGCGCGGCATTCGGGGCAAGGAAATCACGATGGTCTTCCAGGATGCCCAGACGGCCCTGAACCCGGTGCAGACCGTGGGTACCCAGTTGGAGGAGGTCATTCTCAACCACACCAACTATTCCACTCGCCAGGCCAATCGCATGGCCCAGGATGTGCTTAGAGAGTTGGGCCTGCCCGATCCCCGTCGCATACTGGGTGAATATCCCTTCAACCTGAGCGGCGGCATGTGCCAGCGAGTTATGATTGGCATTGCCCTGGTGCTGCAGCCAAGGCTGCTAATTGCAGACGAGGCCACGTCGGGCCTGGATGTTACCCTGCAGGCGGAAATCCTGGCCCGGCTGAAGCGGTTATGCCAGGAGCTGAACTCGGCCATCCTGCTGATCACTCACGACCTGGGCGTAGTGGCCCACATGGGCAACCGGGTGGCGGTGATGTACGCCGGCAGCCTGGCGGAAACCGCCGACGTCATTCCCATGTTCAAAGACCCGCGCCACCCATATACCTGGTCACTGATCCAGTCCCTGCCCCGGTTGGACGATGCTAATCGTCGCCTCCAGCCCTTGCGCGGCAGCCCGCCCGATATGGTGAATCTGCCGGAGGAGTGCGCTTTCCTGCCCCGGTGTCACAAGGCCATGAGCCAGTGTCGAGTGAACCCCAGCCCTCCGCTGGAGGAGCTGGAAGAAGACCACTGGGTGGCCTGCTTCAACCCCGTATCGTCCTAGACCATCACCTGCGGAGGGCGGTCTTTATCTTCGGCGCTGGCCCCGGTTCCTTTCCTGGGACCCTGGGGCCGCCAAGTCAACCACCAGCAGTTCCAGGGCCAGGTCTTCCGAGTCCACCCGGCCAGTCTTGAAGTCCAAGTCTGCTTCCAGCAGGCGGCGATAGCGGCGGTCCAGGTCCGGCCAGGAATTGCGGCGGGCCTGTTCCGCGGTCTTACGGGCCACGAATGGCGGCACGCCCAGCTTACCGGGCAGTTCCTGAGGCGGTACCCGCTTGTCAGTCCAGTAGCGGGCCAGGCAGACCAGCCGCAACTGCCGTTCCACCATGCTGATGATGTAGGGCAGCGCCGCCCCATCCTGGCGCAGCCTTTGCAGAAGGCGCAGGGCAACCTCGGGGCGCCCGTCGATCATGGCGTCGACGGCGTTGAAAATGCTGGCCTCCCGCACCTGGGCTACCATCTCCTGGATGTCGCTTTCCTCGATATTCCGGCCGGCGGCGTAGAGGGACAGTTTTTCCAGTTCCCGCTCCAAAGTCCACAAGTCGTTGCCCACCAGGTCGGTAATGGTCCGTATTGCCGCCGGGCTGATGCCGGAGCCTTTGTCCTGGGCTAGGTCCTTCACATAGCGGGCCAGGGCCTCACCGGTGGGTGCCTGGAGATGCTGCGCCTGGGTAACCGGACGCAGGTTTCGCAGCAGGGGATTGCTGTCGGCAACGGGGCCGTCCACCAGGAACAGGAGAGTGGTATCCGGCATCTGGGGAATAGCTTCGGCCAACTTATCCCACTCGCCAAGAGAGCGAGAGCCCCGGCCCCGGCCGCCGCGGCTTTCCAGAGTGGCCAGCAGACCTGTAACTACCACCAGGCGGCTGCTATCCATAAAGGGAAGGGCATTGCAGACGGCCAGCAGTTCGGGCAGGTTGACCTGGCCTCCGGTCAACTGGTGCCGGTTGGCCTCCAGCAGGGCATCGGCCCCGGCTTCGCCGGTAAGCCGGTTGAGCTGGCGGGATACCAGGAAGCTGTCGCCGTGAAGGAGGTGGGCCGGCAAGGGGTCCTCCGGAGATTAGCTGGCTGGGAGACGGGCTATTCGTTGGGGCGTTCCACCAGTTCAGTCAGTATGCCAAAGACCGAGCGGGGGTGAATGAAGGCTATGTCGCCGGACAAGCCCTCCCTGGGCTCCCGATCAATCAACTGGAGGCCCAGCTCGTCTACGATCTGAATCTTGCCCGGCAGGTCGGTAACATAGAAAGCCAGGTGGTGCAGACCCTCGCCCCGGCGTTCGATAAACCGGCCGATGGTGGTGTCGTCGGCCGTGGGTTCCATCAATTCCAGCCGGGTCTGCCCCACCTGGACCAGCGCGCCGCGGATGCCCTGGTCGTCCAACTGCTTTACCTCGGCCATGGGCGCCCCGAACACCTCATGAAACAGTTTGAGGGCGGCATCGATGTCCTTAACGGCAATGCCGACGTGGTCAATGTAGTCAACGGTGCAGACCTGGCTGGCGTTCAAGTCCCTTCTCCTGGCAGTATTTGCCTTCTTCCTGGCGGTCGGGATGCGTAATGCCCTGCGCCGTCTAAATGGGGTATTGGGCCAGGGTTTGGCGGGCGATAAGCAGGCGCTGGACCTCCGAAGTTCCTTCGTAGATGGTCGTAACCCGGGCGTCGCGGAAGAGGCGTTCCACCGGCGAGTCCTTGAAGTAGCCGTAACCGCCGTGGACCTGGACGGCCTTGGAGGTTACGTCAACGCACATCTCGGAGGCGATGAGCTTGGCGATTGACGCCTCGTTGATGTAGGGCAGGTCGTCGTCCTTCAGGGTAGCGGCCTGCATGGTGCAGGTGCGGGCGGCGTGGACCGACGCAGCCATGTCGGCCAGCATAAACTGGACGGCCTGGTGCTGGGCGATGGGCCGGCCGAAGGACTCCCGCTGCTGGGCGTAACGCACCGCTTCCTCCAGCGCCGCCTGGCCGATGCCCACGCACTGGGCGGCGATCATTATGCGGCTGGAATCCAGTATTTCCATGGCATAACGGAAGCCTCTTCCCTCTTCGCCCAGCAGGTTTTCGCCTGCGACGGGCGTGTTCTGGAAGACAATCTCGTTGGTGCTGGAGGCCCGCATGCCCATCTTGCCGTGCAGGGGGTTGACGGTCATGCCCGGCGCGCCCTGGGGCACCACAAAGGCGCTAATGCCCCGGTAGCCCTGGGACCGGTCCTGGGTGGCGAACACCACCATGGACTCGGCCACGTCGGCGTTGGTGATGAACATCTTGCTGCCGTTCAGGAACCAGGTGCCGTCCCGCTGCTCGGCCTGAGTTTGCAATGACGCCGCGTCGGAACCTCCCCCCGGTTCCGTCAACGCCCAGGCTGCCACACCCTTGCCCGACGCCAGCGAGGGGATGAAGCGGGACTTCTGCTCCTCGTTGCCAAACCGGTAGATAGTGCTGGTGCCCAGGGACAGGTGGGCGATGAGGCCGGTGCTGGCTGCGGAGTCTCCCCGGGCCACCTCTTCCATGGCAATGGCAACCTGCCGGTACCCGCCGCCGCCGCCGCCATACTGGGGGTCGATGGCGATGCCGGTCAAACCGAGGCGGGCCATGCCCTGCCAGTTCTGCCAGTCAAACTCCTCCCGCTCATCCACCTCGCGGGCACGGGGGGCCAATTCCCGGTCGGCAAAATCCCGCACCAGGGTCTGCAGCATTCGTTCTTCTTCAGTGAGCATGGGGTCGGGCATGGTGTTACTCCTCTTAGCTACTTGGGGCCCTCAGGATTGGGTAGGCTGTTGGTCTTCACGGCCGGTTGCACGATACTGCTCTCCGTAGTTGGCAGTCTTCAATCAGAATGCCAACTCCCCCTGCTGTTCCCCAAAGACGGTGCGGAAGACCTGGCAAATCTCTCCCAGGGTGCAGTGATTCTCTACGCATTCCAGGGTGGTGGGAATGGTGTTCTCGGTAGTGCGGGCCACTTCTTCCAGCCGGGCCAGGGATGCCTTGACCTGATTGCTGTTCCGGGATTTTCGCAATTGGACCAGGCGTTCGGCCTGCTGGCGGGCCACCTCGGGGTCCACTCGCAGCAGGTTGCCCAGGGGCGGCTCGTCGGTCAAATAGCGGTTGACGCCCACGACAGTACGGTCGGCGGTGTCCACCTCCCGCTGGTGCCGGTAGGCCGATTCGCCGATTTCGCGAACCTGGTAGCCCTGCTCGATGGCGGCCACGGCGCCCCCCTGGCGGTCAATCTCGCTAATGTACTCCAGGGCGCGCTGTTCAAGCTGGTCGGTGAGGCTCTCCACGTACCAGGAGCCACCTAGGGGGTCCACCACGTCGGCCACGCCGCTCTCGTGGGCGATGATCTGCTGGGTGCGCAGGGAGAGTTGGGCCGACTCCTCCGTGGGGAGGCCCAGGGCCTCGTCCCGCGAGTTAACGTGGAGGGACTGGGTGCCGCCCAGGATGGCGGCCATGGCCTGCACCGTGCTGCGGATAACGTTATTGTCGGGCTGCTGGGCGGTGAGGGTTACCCCGGCAGTCTGGGTATGGAACCGCAGCATCAGAGAACGGGGGTCTTTGGCACCGAAACGGTCTTTCATAATGGTGGCCCACATGCGGCGGGCGGCCCGGTACTTGGCCACCTCTTCCAGCAGGTTATTCTGGGCCACGAAGAAGAAGGACAGGCGCGGGGCGAAGTCGTCCACCGCCAGACCCGCGTCCACGGCGGCCTGCGCGTAGGCGATGGCATTGGAAAAGGTGAAGGCCAGTTCCTGCACGGCCGTGGCCCCGGCCTCCCGCATGTGGTAGCCGCTGATGCTGATGGTGTTCCAACGGGGGATGTTCTCGGCACAGTACTTGAAGACATCCACCACCAGGCGCATGGAGGGCCGTGGGGGGTAGGCGTAGGTGCCCCGGGCGATATACTCCTTGAGGATGTCGTTCTGCAGGGTACCGCTCAGCTGTTCCGGACTAACGCCCTGGCGCCTGGCCGCGGCGATGTAAAGACACAGCAGTACCGACGCGGTGGCGTTGATGGTCATGGATGTGCTGACCCGGTCCAGGGGAATCTCTTCAAACAGGGTCTCCATGTCCTCCAGGCCGCAGATGGGCACGCCCACCTTGCCCACCTCGCCCCGGGACTGCGGAGCGTCGGAGTCGTAGCCTATCTGGGTGGGCAGGTCGAAGGCCACGGAGAGGCCCGTCTGTCCCTGCTCCAGTAGGTAACGGTATCGGCGGTTGGTGTCGGCGGCAGTGGCGTATCCCGAGTACTGGCGCATGGTCCACACCCGGCCTCGATACATATTGGGCTGTACGCCCCGGGTGTAGGGATATTCGCCGGGGAAACCGATGTCTTCCAGACTGGCGTCGCCATTAGCCGGGGTGTAAATGGGCTCTATGGGGATGCCGCTGTCGGTCAGGAACTGCTCCCGCCGCTCGGGGAAGCGACGGGTTACAGGCTCCAGGGTTTCCCTGCGCCATCTTTCCTGGTTCTCGTTTGGGGTGCCTTCATCGGGCATGGGTGCTGCTCGCCTGTATGAACTTCCCAGTCATTGTAGCGGGAAAGGTAGGGGCGCTCAAGCGGAAGGAGACTCACCACGGGCCCTTGGCCCACCCTTGACACCCCGAAAACCCAGTCCATATACTAGGGCAAATTCTCCCATTTCCGGTAACTCAGCCGTCGGTGATGTACCGGCGGTCTAATGTTGTTAAGGGACGGATGAGCAGGAAGGAAGTGTTGGTTGTCGGTGGGGGCACCGGCAACCATACCACCCTCACCGGGCTACGCAACCAGGACTGCAACCTGTCGGCCGTGGTGGCCATGACCGACAGCGGCGGCAGTTCCGGGCGGCTTAGGGAGGAAATGGGCCACCTTCCGCCGGGGGACATACGTCGCTGTCTCATGGCCCTGGCAGCCGAATCTCCCCAGGGCAACCTGATGCGCCGCCTGTTCGATTACCGGTTCAACTCGGGCAACGGACTGACCGGGCACAACTTCGGCAACCTGCTGCTGGCCGTCCTAACCGAGGTCACGGGAAACACCATTTCCGCCATCGAGGAAGCCTCTCAACTGCTGGGCATCAAGGGGACTGTCCTGCCCGTAACCCTTACCCACGCCACCCTGATGGCGCGGCTGGAAAACGGCGAGGAGCTTTCCGGGGAGTCGGTGATTGACCTGCGCCGGGAAAACCTGGACGTGGGGATAGACTACATCTGGTTGGACCCCAAAGCCTACGTCTATCCGCCGGTGCTGGACGCCATCGCCCGGGCCGACGCAATTATTTTGGGGCCGGGGGACATTTACACCAGCGTCCTGCCCAATCTCCTGGTGGAGGACGTAGCCGATGCCATCAACGCGTCCCTGGCCGTCAAAGTCCACATCTGCAACTTGATGACCAAGCCCGGCGAATCCGATGGCTTCAAGGCTTCCACCTTCGTCAAGCTGCTGATGGACTACCTGGGCACCGGCCAACCACTGGACTACCTGGTGTTCAACGACAGCCCGCTGCCCCCGCGCCTGTTGGACCGGTATGCCGCCGACCGGCAATATCCGGTGGAACTGGACCTGGAGGAGTGCAACAAGGTAGTAGGGGAGATCATTACCGGGCCCCTGCTGGCGTCGGGAGTCTACCTGCGGCACGATCCGGAATCCCTGGCCCGTACGATTATGGAGATAGTGAACGGGCCAATAGCCGTTTCCTGAAGGACACTGTTTCTCGCTGGACTCTTGCGGCCGGGCAGGCTCCTTCTGGCAATTACTTCCCCTTTGCGTTAATATCCCCCCAGACTCGGCAGCTTTGTCTTCACCCGGATTCCTTTAATTGCATGTGCGGCATAGTTGGATACATCGGCAGCCAGGCGGCGTGGCCCATCGTGCTGGAAGGCCTCCAGCGGCTGGAGTACCGGGGCTATGACAGCGCAGGCATTGCGGTGCTGGACCGGGCCGGGCAGTTGCGCCTTCGCAAGACGGTGGGCAAGGTTGACGGACTGACCCGGGGCGACGAGGCCGACTACCCCGATGGCACCGTGGGCCTGGGACATACTCGCTGGGCCACCCACGGCCCGCCCACCGACGCCAACGCCCATCCCCTTACCGGCTGCCACCGTCAAATTGCCGTGGTCCATAACGGTATCGTCGAGAACTACCTGGATCTCAAGCGCGGCCTCCAGGAGCGGGGCCACATCTTCTCCTCCGAAACCGACACCGAGGTCATCGCTCACCTGATCGAAGAAGGCCTGAGTCAGGGCCTGCCCTTCCCGGTGGCCTTCCGGGAAATGGGACGCAGCCTGGAGGGCTCCCAGGCCATCGCCGCCGTATGTCGCCGGGAACCTGACAAGCTGTGCGCGCTGCGGGTGGGCCATGCCGGCGGCATTGTGGTGGCCCACCGGGATGGCCAGGGTATTGTTGGGAGCGACCTGCCGGCAGCCATTCCCATCCTGCGCCAGCGACCCGGGCCGGTGGCCTACCTTGAGCCCGGGGAAATGGCGCAGGTGACCCGCCAGGGCGTACAGGTGTTCGACCTGGCTGGCGCGGCCGTCCAAAAGGAGATGCGCACCGTCTCTCCCCAGGATGCGCTGGTGGACCGGGGCGGCTACCGCCACTTCATGCTGAAGGAAATTATGGAACAGCCCCAGGCGGTGGCCGGGGCCCTGCGGGGGCGGGTCAACTTCGACGCCGGCCGGGTGGAACTGCCCGACTTCCCTTTCACCGATGCGGAAACCCGTGAGTTCCAGCGGGTGGTACTTACCGGATGCGGCACCAGCCTGAACGCGGCGCTGGCCGGCCGGTACCTGGTGGAGCGATATGCCGGCCTGCCGGCCGAGGTGGAGAGCGCCTCGGAATACCGCTATCGGGAACCCTATTTGGACTCCCGAACCCTGGTGGTGGCCATTACCCAGTCCGGGGAGACGGCAGATACCATCGCCGCGATGCAGGATGCTTCAGAGCGGGGAGCAAGGGTCCTGGCCATCTGCAACGCCGAGGAGAGTGAGGCTGCCCGTTTGGCCGATGGCGCCCTGCTGATGGGGTCGGGTATAGAAATCGGTGTAGCCAGCACCAAGACATTTGTCGCGTCCGTAACCATCCTGTTCCTGCTGGCCATATACCTGGGGCAGGTTAGGGGGCGGCTCTCCTCAGCGGAGAGTTCAGTCCTGATCCGCGACCTGGCCCGGTGCCCCCGCATGATCGGGGAAATGCTGTCGGATGTTTCCCAATACCGCAGGCTGGCCCAGAAGTTCAGCGGCTACAACAGCTTCCTCTACCTGGGCCGGGGCATCAACTCCGCCATCGCCCAGGAAGGGGCCCTGAAACTGAAGGAAATAAGCTACATCCATGCAGAGGGTTATCCGGCCGGGGAAATGAAGCACGGGCCCATTGCCCTGATTGACCGCAATATGGCCACGCTGGCCCTGGCGCCCCGAGATGGCTTGTACGACAAGATGGCGGGCAACATCCGGGAAGTAAGAGCCCGCCGCGGCGTGGTCTTGGGGGTGATGACCGAGGGCGACAGGGAGCTGGAGTCGGAAGTTGATGAGGCGCTGTATCTGCCCGAGTCGCCAGACTACATATACCCCTTATTGGCTACCATCCCACTGCAACTGTTGGCCTACTATATCGCCCTGGACCGGGGCTGCGACGTGGACCAACCCCGCAACCTGGCCAAGTCGGTTACAGTCGAATAATCGGGTTGGCAGCGCCTAAGCTCTCTCTCGCATTCCTTTAACTTGCTAATGTCCCTGTTGGTCATGGCTTCAGGCAGTCTGGGGGCCTCCGGATACCATCGGCTTGCCGAGTATCCGTTGAAGCATACCGGTCCTCGCGGGCGGGTTGCTACTGCCTGAACGGCAGCGGGGACAAGCGCAGGACTTGCAGGTTGGGTTTTCCTTCCAAAAAGCGGTGCGAGCGATGCCGCGTACTACTCCGATGACCTTTCGCTCGAATCCGTAACAAAATGTTTACTTAATTAGGCGAAAACCGAGGGTCGAATCATTGAATTGCTCCAACCTTCAATGGAATAATGTACAGGTTTTGTTGCGATACCTATTGAGGCCGCGACGTTAAATCTCACAAAGGTACACTCTCTAAATGCTTCTACGCGTCAACCATCCGGAAATTCCTTTGCACCAGTACGATTCCCTACTTCCCTCGCAACTAATGGACACTCTGTACAGCCTGGCAGAGCAGTTTCACGGGCTGCGGTTCGTCCACGCCAACAGCACGGCCACCGGCGGCGGTGTAGCGGAGATTCTGCAATCGCTGGTGCCTTTCATGAATACGCTGGGCCTGCCAACGGAGCGCATCGTTGTCAGCCCCGAAGACCCCCAGTTCTTCCAGGTTACCAAGCGCATTCACAATCTTCTCCAGGGTTCTTCAGGTTCACTGAGCCGGGATGAGCTGGAAGTTTATTTCCAGTGCATGGAACGGGTCGCTGAGGACATAAAGGGCAGGGGCCTGGAGGCCAGCGTATGGTTCTTCCACGACCCCCAGCTGCTGCCCCTGGCGATGCTGTTGCCCAGGAAGAACGGCGAACTGCGGTTCTGGGTGTGCCATATTGACCTGACCGCGCCCAATGCCGAAACCCTGGACGTTCTCGCTCCCCTGACTTCTTACTATGATGGTCTGGCTTTTTCCATGAACGAATTTGTGCCCGATGGCGTTATTGGGCATTACCCGGTCTACATTACGCCGCCATCCATTGACCCGTTGACCGACAAGAATACGGCCATGTCCCGGAGCGAAGCCCAGGAGATCGTTGCCGCCATGGGCATTGACCCCGACCGTCCCCTGGTAACCCAAGTGTCCCGGTTCGATTACTGGAAGGATCCGTGGGGAGTGATTGACGCCTACCGCCAGGCCAAAGAGTCGGTTCCGGGACTTCAGCTGGCGTTGCTTGGCCTGAGCCAGGCCGCCGATGATCCGGAGGCCCTGGGAGTTCTCCACAGCGTAACCGACTATGCCGACGGAGACCCCGACATTCACGCTTACTTCTACCCGGAGGGGCTTCCCGCCTCCATAGACCGCATAGTCAACGCCTTCCAGACCGCTTCTCTGGTGGTGCTCCAGAAGTCCACCCGTGAAGGGTTCGGCCTGACCGTCACCGAAGCCATGTGGAAGGGACAGCCCGTAATCGGAGGCAATGTCGGCGGCATAAAGATGCAGATTGAGGATGGAGTGAGCGGCTTTCTGGTCAATGACCCGCAGGATTGCGGAGAGAAAATCGTGCGGCTTGTCCAGGACGAGCACCTGCGCCGGAAGATGGGCAAGGCTGCCCGGGAGCGCGTGCGACAGAAGTTCCTGCTGCCCCGCCTGGCTCTGGACTACCTTAATGCCGTTCGGAACGCGCGGCCGGGCCAGGCCTTGGCCAGCCCGCATTCCGCCAACGGGAAGCACAATCCCTTCGATTTGCTGGAGCAGCTTTTCCCCAACGGGACCGCATCATCGGCAAAGTAGGAAGCAGGCGACCGGAGGGTTTGCGCAAAATGAACACCACCTTCCCTTCGCCCAGGGAATGGTCGATTGAGCGGCTTCTACCCAGCCTTGAGGGTCGTGGCATTACTGAATGCTCCTTAATCGTGAACCTGGCCGCAAGGCGATGCCCAATTGCCTAATGGCCCCAATGCTCCTATAATTCTTTCTCGCTGCACGGAAACTGGCCGGAACGTTGACCGGCAGGCCAGCAATTGGCGTGAAACATTGACGAAAACGGTCATGCCAATTGCCAGGCGCACCGGCAAGAGAAAATGGAAATGCCCTAGGACGGAATGGACAACTTTCAACCATTTGAGGTAGTGGCCCCCGCCACCACGGCCAACCTGGGTCCCGGTTTCGACTGCCTTGGCATGGCACTTGACCTGTGGAACCGGCTAGAGGTAGCGCCTGTCCCGGCAGGTTCGCCCGAATTATCCAGCGTGGAAATAGTCGGGGAGGGAGTGGACGAACTGGCATCCGATGCCAGCAATCTTACTTTCCGAGCCCTGCGCTTCCTGTTCGACGAGGCCGGGCTGGAAATTCCGCCTCTGCGGCTCCGCTGTCACAACGTAATTCCCCTTAGTCGGGGCATGGGCAGCAGCGCAGCGGCCATTGCCGGCGGCTTGGTGGCTGCCAACCACCTGTGCGGCAACCCCTATTCCCCCAGCGAACTACTGGAAATGGCGGCCACAATTGAAGGCCACCCGGACAACGTGGCGGCCGCCGTGCTGGGCGGGTTGCAACTGGTGGTATCCGACGGGCCCCAGTTGTACACGGCGCCCATACCCGTGCCCGAAGAAATTCAGACCGTGCTGTTCATCCCGGAGGCCCGCATCGCTACTTCCGACGCCCGGGCGGTACTGCCTGGCGAGGTCAGCGTGGCTGACGCCGTCTTCAACATGGGACGGGTGGCCCTGCTGGTGGCCGGTATGGGCCTGGACCGGCCCGAATACCTGGACGTGGCTACTCAGGACAGGTTGCATCAGCCCTACCGACAGCCCCTGTTCCCGGCCATCAAACTGATATTCGCCGCGGCCCGGGACGCCGGTGCCCTGGGCGTGTTCCTGTCGGGCAGCGGTTCCACGGTCCTGGCCCTGACCCGCGGGCGTGAGATGACGGTGGCCTACGAGATGTTTGAGGCGGCCCGCCTGACCGGTGTGCCGGGCAAGGTGGAAATCACTCGCCCCACGGCCGGGGGTGCTCACGTAGTTATTTAAGACTAGAAACACTGAAAGTTGCCGTAGCAGAATGGCTGCGAATGGGAGCAGCCCAGGCAAGGGTTTCGGAGGTCCGGTTAGGTTGGAACTGGTAGTTCACAAATACGGGGGCAGTTCAGTTGCCGACGCGGAAAAAATCGGCAATGTTGCCCGAAGAATCGCCCGTGCCAAGGACTCCGGACGCAGCATTGTCGCCGTGGCTTCGGCCATGGGCGATACCACCGACGAGTTAATTGACCTGGCCCACACAGTCGCCGCCGAACCGGACCCCCGGGAACTGGACCTGCTGCTGTCCACCGGGGAACTGGTGTCCTGTACCCTGCTGACCATGGCCCTGCGCAACCTGGGCTACGATGCCATCACACTCAGCGGGTTCCAGGCCGGTATCCGCACCGATGATATGTACGGCAAGGCCCGCATTTTCAGTATCGACCCGGGCCGGGTGCAGAGTGAATTGTCCGATGGGAAGGTGGTAATAGTTGCCGGGTTCCAGGGCATTACCGAGGAAATGGACATTACCACCCTGGGCCGGGGCGGCTCCGACACCACCGCCGTGGCCCTGGCCGCCGCCCTAAGCGCCAACCGCTGCGACATTTACACCGACGTGGACGGCATATATACTGCCGACCCGCGCATCGTGCCCAATGCCCGCAAGCTGGCTGAAATCGGCTACGAGGAGATGCTGGAACTGGCCAGTTACGGCGCCAAGATGCATCCCCGGTCCATTGAACTGGGCGAAGCAAACGACGTGCCCATCTACGTAGCATCCAGTTTCGGGGATGCGCCAGGAACTTTGATTCACCGGGTAGATAAAGTGAGAGAACTGGAAAATCGGGTCAAGGTTACGGGAATCGCCTACCAGGCCAACATTGCCAAGATCACTGTCCGGTCGCTGCCTGACCGGCCGGGAATCGCGGCGGCCCTGTTTGAACCCCTGGCTGCCAGGGGCATCAACGTGGATACCATCGTCCAGAACACCAGCCTGGAACGCATCACGGATATTAGTTTTACCGTGAACCGGTCCGACCTGGCCCAGGCCCATGAAGAGGTCCAGGGCCTGCTCTCCCAGTTGGGAGGGACTGAAGTCATCAGCGACCCCACCCTGGCATCGGTCCATGTTGTGGGTTCCGGTATGCAGAATACGCCAGGCTACGCATCCCGCATGTTTCGCATTCTTGCTGAAGGCAATATTAACATCGACATGATTACCACTTCGGAAATAAGGATTTCCTGCATTATCAAGGAAGACCAGGTGTCCGACGCGGTCCGACTGCTCCACGAGGGTTTTCAACTGGGCGAAGAAGACTGAAAACTCTCACCATCCGGCAGGGAGGCCCCCGTGACCCAGCCCTTTCTCTCCGTAGTTATTCCGGCGTACAACGAAGAAGAACGGATTAAGGCTACGCTGGAAACAGTCCACGCCTACCTGTCACTCCAGTCCTACCTGTGGGAAGTCGTGGTGGCTGACGACGGCAGCATCGACGATACAGCGAAACTGGTCGCCGCCTTCGCCAACGTAAATCCTCTAGTTCGGCTGCTGTCCCTGGAGCACCGGGGCAAGGGGTGGGCGGTCAAACAGGGGATGCTGGCGGCAAATGGTAGGTACCGGTTCCTGTGCGATGCCGACTTGTCCATGCCGGTGGAGCAAATAGGGCGGTTCCTGGAGCAGGAAATTGACGGTATCGACATCCTGGTGGGTTCGCGGGAACTGGCGCAGTCCCGCCGATTTGGTGAACCGTCCCGCCGGCACCTGATGGGCAGGGTGTTCAACCTGCTGATCCGGATTCTGGCCCTGCCGGGAATCAAAGACACCCAGTGCGGGTTCAAGCTATTCAGGGCGGAAACTACGGCGGCCCTGTTTGAGCAGCAGACACTGTGGGGCTTCGCCTTCGACGTGGAAGTTCTTTATCTGGCCCGGAGGGCCGAACTGGTGGTCAGGGAGGTGGCCATTGACTGGCACTACCGAGAGGGCAGCAAGGTACGACCGCTGCGAGACGCGGCGGCCATGGCCAGAGATGTCATCAAGATTCGCTGGCGATTGTGGACCCGAAAGTGAATATTCTTTACGAAATTAGTACCTCTGGTAATTTGCAGGTAATATAGTCTCACTAATATATTTCTTAACTTAATGCAGACTCAGGAACTTATCCCGGTGGGGGTTCCCCGATAATATGTTAAGAATATAAGAATAGTTTAAATATCAGACCAAATTGCCTTGACCTTTCTCGACCGGATAATGTAACAAATCAAGCACAGTTAATTGCGGAAGGTCCGGCCCTAAGAGTTTTTATAAATATTGTTTTTTCCTGGAGAGATGCAGCTATGCAAACGACAAAGACATCAGACAAGAGCAGACTCAGAAGAGAGTGGAGTAAGGAAGCAATCGACCTGGCGATGAAGGGCGAGTGGCAGCGTGCCACCGAGGTAAACCAGGCCCTGCTGACCCTTTACCCCGATGACGCCGATGCCAAGAACCGCCTCGGTCACGCGTTTATCGAGCTGGCCGAATACGCCAGGGCCCGGGAAGTGCTGGCAGAGGTGGTGGCCAAGGCCCCCTATAACAACATTGCCCAAAAGAACCTGGCCCGGCTGGAACAACTGGAGAATACGCCGGCCGAGACGAAGCAGGCCAGGAAGTCTGGCGGTTTGTCCAAGTTTTTTATCGCGGAAAGCGGCAAGTCCGGTACGACGGTGTTGCAGCCTACCGCTGGATCCAAGATTTCGGCCAGCGTGGCCCCGGGAGATCCCGTAACTCTGGTGGCCCAAAATCAGATAATCTTTGCCTACGTCCGTGAAGGCGAGTTCCTGGGCAAGGTAGAGGCCAGGCTTGCAACCCGCCTGGCGCGCCTGATGGCCGGCGGCAACCGCTACGAGGCCGCCGTGGTAGGTATCAATGACTGGGGAGTTTCGATCATCATCCGGGAGGCCTACCGGCACCCCAGCCTTCACAACATTAGCTCCTTCCCTACAAACAGTCGGCCGGAGCGCCGCGCCCTGGCCAGCCAGAATGTGCTGAACTACCTGGACACTGACGAACTGGACGAGGATGAAGAGGGCACGGTGGAATTTGTCAAGATCACCGGCTTTGACGGGGAGTGGGACGAGTAGCCATATCTCTTGTGACCAAAATCGAACGGGCCGGACACAATGTCCGGCCCGTTCCTTTTCGGGACTCTTTGGTCTGTTCTAAGGGTT
This sequence comes from Dehalococcoidia bacterium, assembly GCA_964291565.2. Taxonomy (GTDB): domain Bacteria; phylum Chloroflexota; class Dehalococcoidia; order Lucifugimonadales; family UBA3495; genus Bin22. The sequence continues at coordinate 777,120 of OZ219949.1, read as the reverse complement.
CTAATAGAGGTGGCAGGATACCCGGTGTCCCGGGGCCACTTCCTTGTCCACCGGCACCTCTTCGGAACACTTGTCCATGGCAAAAGGACACCTGGGGTGGAACCGGCACCCGGAGGGTGGGTTAATGGGTGACGGCACTTCGCCGGTCAGCACAATTTCCTCCCTTACCAGGTCTGGGTGAGACGGCAGGGCTGCCGAGAAAAGAGCCTTGGTGTAGGGGTGGAGCGGGTTCTGGTAAAGTTCTTCCGTCTCCGCGTACTCAACGATCTGGCCCAGGTACATAACCGCAGTCTGGTGGGCCATGTACCTCACCGTGGCCAGGTTATGGGCGATCAGCAGGTAGCTGACGTTGTACTCCTGTTGCAGGTCTACCAGCAGGTTCATGATCTGGGCGCGGATGGATACATCCAGAGCGGATACCGGCTCATCCAGTACGATCATCTTTGGGAAGGAGGCGAGGGCCGATGCTACCGCAATTCGCTGGCGCTGGCCGCCGCTGAACTCGTGGGGATAGTTGTTGGCCTGCTCGGCGTGGAGGCCAACCTGGGACAGCACTTCGCCGACCCGCTCGTCCCGCTCCTGGTTGCTGACCTGACGGTTGACCACCAGGGGCTCCGAGATAATGTCCCGTACCCTCATCCGTGGGCTAAGGGAAGACCATGGGTCCTGGAAAACGGCCTGCACCGTTGTACGGTAGTCCTGTAGCTCAGAGCCACGGAACTGCTGGATGTCCTTGCCGTCCAACAGGATCTGACCCTCCGTGGGAGTTTCCAGGCGCAGCATGAGCTTGCTGGTGGTGGTCTTGCCGCAGCCCGACTCGCCCACCAGACCCAGGGTCTCACCCTGGCGGATGCTGAAGTTGATGCTGTCCACCGCCTGCACGTAGCCGATGGTCTTCATCAGGATCAACCCCTTGGTGACCGGGAAGTACTTTTTCAGGTTCTGCACCTGCAGCAGGGGGGTGTCCCCATTGGTCGTTACCATGATTCGTCCAACCTCCAGCAGTCGGCGGTATGGCCTTCTCTAACGGTGTAGCTAGGCGGATAAGCCTCCAGACACTTGTCGCGGGCGAACTCACACCGGTCGGCAAAGCGGCAGCCCTCTGGCAGGTTGGACAGCAGGGGCGGCTGGCCTTCGATGGAGTACAGCCGTTCGGTACGTTCTTCCAGCTTGGGTACTGAATCTATCAGGGCCCTGGTGTAGGGGTGAGAAGGTTCGTTGAATATCTCCCGCACCGGACCGTTTTCAACCACCCGGCCGGCGTACATTACCGCCACCCGGTCGCACATACGGGCTACCACCCCGAAGTCGTGGGTTATGAAGATGATCGCCAGGCCAGTCTCGGCCTGAATGTCTTTCAACAAGCGCAGGTATTGGAGCTGAATGGTAACGTCCAGCGCGGTCGTTGGCTCGTCGGCGATGATAACGCCGGGTTCGCAGGAAAGAGCGATGGCGCCCACCACCCTTTGCTTCATTCCGCCGCTCATCTGGTGGGGGAAGTCCTCCAACCGACGTTCCGGGGCCGCCACGTTAACGTTGCGCAACGCATCCACCGCACGGCCGATCATGTTCTTTTGGCTTTCCTTGCGGGCCATTCCCAGGGCTTCCATCAACTGATTGCCTATGGTGAAGACGGGATTCAATGAAGTCTGGGGGTCCTGCAGGATCATCGAAATCTGCCGCCCCCGGATCTGGCGCATCTCGTCTTCGCTTTTCTGAAGGATGTCGTCGCCGTTGAGCCGAATGGAGCCGCTGATAATCTTGCCCGCCGGCTGGGGCACCAGCCGCAGCAGCGAAAGGGCAGTCATGGTCTTGCCGCAGCCCGACTCGCCGACGATTCCCAGGGTCTCGCCCTGTCTCAGGAAGAAGCTGACGCCGTCCACCGCCTTAACGGTGTTGGTCCGGTTGAAGAAGTAGGTGTGGAGGTCTTCGACCTCGAGAATGACATTGCTGGTGTCAACACTCATATCAACTAATCCCTTCAGCAAACGCAGATCGGCCGCCAATTGAAGGCTCTAGCGAAATGCGCCGGATAGCCGGTTACCACCGGAAGAAAGTAGACCGCTACGAAAATCCCAAAGCCGGCCAGTTAAATCTGAACCTGACAGTACCGGGCTGGAATGCCGGCCATCTCCCCGATCTAAATGAAGGATTTCGAAAACCGTCCCTGGATAGCTCCCCTTGAGATTTTCAGGAATATATACTACGGCCCGTTTCAATGTCAAATTGGTTGGGGTGGGCTTCAACGAGAGGGTGTTGGATGGCCAGGCGCCGTCAAGTCGGCCAATGCACTCGCACCTAAATGGTGATGTGTTTCCGATAGCGGAAAGGCTTGGCCCCGACCTGGGAAAGATTTGCATTCGGCGCCCCGCTGCCCGACTACCGGCCGGATGGTTGCCTTGTCCGGAGTAAGGCCTCAGGACGCCACTTTGGCAACCACATTCTACAGTGGAAATTGGCGGTACTTGGGGCTAGTTCAGCGTCGAGTGGAAGTTCTGGACTGGGCGTCCAGGGTCATGGCGATGCGGGATCGGAAGGGCCTGACCCGATTCACTTCCGCCGTAACCCCGATGGGAACGACGAACATGGCGCCCTTGCCTGCGGCGTGGGGTGAGAAGAACTCGGTCACCTCGTCATCGTAGAAGGTCAGGCCGCTGGCGCCCAGGCCCAGGGAATGGGAGGCGAGGTAGAGTTTCCCGCCCACGATGCCGGCCTCAAGCTGGGCAGCGCGGTATCCCCGGTTGCCATATCGTTCCAATATGGGCCCCAGGTCGGCCATAAAGAAGGCCACCGCCGAAGCGTCGTGGGGCAGGGCCTGTTCAAATCCCAGGTGTCCGGCCTCCTGTCGAAACTCTCCCTCCTTTAACAGGTACAGGCCGGTCCGGCTGGGAGAGTAGTAGTATGCGCCGCCGGGCAAATCATCCACTGCGTTTACGATCAGATAAAGGTCCAGCAGGCTGTCTCCAGGCTCGCCCAGGAAGTCCGCAGGCACCCCGCCGGTGGCGGAACCGACTACGGCGGCAAGCTGGGCCATAGAAATTGAGTCGTGGCCGAAGCGGCGGGTTGAACCCCGCTCGCGAATGGTCTGGCCCAAAGGCCGCGACACCAGCGCCGAAGCCGCTCCATCGGGGAAGGGGAAGAAGGGCCCGTTGGGAGCCGGGGCTGTAATTCCCAACCCGCCACGGGAGTTTTCCACATCCAGGGCATCGGCCAGAAGCGTGGCGGCGTGGGTCTCCCGTATGTCCGGGTAATCAATCTCCCCCGGCGCGGTTATGACGGACTGGCCGCCCACCGGGCCCAAATTGGTGGCTGAGGTCTCCTCAGCCTTGCCCGACGGCTCGCCGATGGCCAGGAGGCAGGTGGACGCCTCGCCCACGCCGTCAATGCCCAGCAGGTCGTCCACCTCCCGATCCACAAAGGCGTTGACCACCCTGGCTGGCAGGCCGGCCGCCGACGCGACGGACAGCAGGTTGGCGGCCACCGTGCCGTTGTCCCAGAAGCAGTACCGGTAGCCCCGGGAGCGGTACTTCCATGAACTGCGCCAGAAGACGGTAGTGAAAACGACGGACAGGGGAGCTGAAGCTATCCGGTCATCGCCGCCGGCCGCCCGGGCCAGGTGTCCACGAAAGTCGCCCGGGCGCAGCCGTGTCAGCTTGAACGTGTCCGGTCCGAAGTGATAGACGCCACTTTCCAGGCCCTCCAGTCCCTGGCATACGACGTACGTCTCCACCGGGTAGAGGCCGCCGGCGGATGACGCCGCCCGGAAATGGACTTCCCCGGCAATCCTGAAATTGCCCACCCTGGTTACGCCGGCGCAGTGGTAGAGCAACTGAGTCAGTGTGGACAGAGTAGGCTCAGGGCCGCCGGTGGCTTCGTAGGTCCCAATAGCCTCCAGAGCCGGGATTTCGGGGGACGAAAATTCGGCCGGCAGGGACAAGGCCGGCAGCCCCGTATAGCTCTTGTACAGGGGTGGCTTGGTGGCCAGGTTGATGTAGGCCAGCTTGGTGGACTCGTGGTAGTTAAAGGCTGCGCCGGTGTCGCGGTTTTGCATCAAAGGTCCCCTTGAAGTAATGGGAAAGTGCTACCAGGGCGTTCAGACGCCCTCTCGCCGCCGGTGAATCCTAACCGCGGCATGCTCAATAAAAGAGCCCTTAATGGGCGGGTCGGGTTTTTTGACGGTAACGGTTACCGCCTCCAAGGGAAAATCTGCCAGCAGTCGGTTGGCAATCTCCTGGGCCAACCGTTCCAGCAGGTTGCGGGACTCGCCCTCCATGATGGCTTTGACTGCCCGGTACAGGTGGGTGTAGCTGATTGTGTCCTCGATGGCGTCGGACTGGCCGGGACGGGCCAGAGCCACCTCAGCTTCCAGGTCCACCAGGTAGGCCTGACCCTGGGTCTTTTCCTCGGGGTTCACCCCGTGGTAGCCGTAAAAGCGCATTCCCTGCAGGATGATGCGGTCGGCGGCCATCATAGCCCGCAGTAGCCGGTTGAAAGAGTGGACAAGTGTGCTGTCCTCCCCACGACCCGCTACCCCCGACCGCGGGCGGCCAGTTGTTTGTCGATTTCATCCACCAGGGCCAACAGGTTCTGGGCGCGCTTGACCACCGGCACGTCGACCATCTTATCGTCCAGGGACAGCGAGCCGCGACCGTTGGCCTCGGCCTCTTGCCAGGCTTCCATTACCCGGCGGGCGTAGACCACGTCTTCGGGGTTGGGGCTGAACACCCGGTTGATGGTTTCCACCTGGGCCGGATGGATGGCGAACTTCCCGTTGTAGCCCATCTGACGGGCTGCACCGGCGTCCTTCAGCAATCCCTCGGGGTTGCGGAAGGCCACGTAGGGGCTGTCCAGGGAAGCGATGCCGGCGGCCCGGGCGGCGATGGCCACGGTACTGCGGGCATGATAGACCTCTTCGCCATCGTCAGTGCGCTGGATGCCCATGTCGTTGGTATAGTCCTCGGCCCCAAAGGCAATGGCAACGGTGCGTACCAGAGCGGTGGCCATTTCGTTGACGTTGACGATCGCCTTTGCGCTCTCAATCCACGGAATCAGGTTTACGTGGCCGGCTTCCAGGTTCGCGCCGATTTCCAGCGGCGATATGATTCCCTCAATCTCCCGCAAGTCACTTGCCGACTCGGTCTTCCCCACGCTGACACCGTAGAAATGGGGAGAGATCAGGGCGGCCATTTCGTCCCGGGTCAGGCCGGTGTCCAGGGAATTGACCCGCGCCATGACTCGTTGGCCGGTTTGGTACAGACGGGGAATCCACTCGGCGGCCACGGCGCGGGCTGCAACTTTCTCCCCCGGGGGCACCGAGTCCTCCAGGTCCACCATGATGATGTCGGCGTCGAAGTTCAGGGCCCGCTCCAGCATGTTGGCGCGGTTGCCGGGAACGAAGATCAAGCTGCGTAACAGTTCCAAGGGGTCTCCTCCGGGTGGGGATTGGTTGATGCAATGCCATCCTAGCATTGATGGGGCTACAACAGGAAAGGAGGGTGAATCACATCGTCAGGGACCGGTTCGATTTGCCGGATTACCGGGTTAACCCGGAACCCCAGGTTCTCCAACGCTTCGTATCCGATCAAGGGCGTGGATGCAGGCACCAGGATGCCGCCGAACCACTGGCCCAATAACTCCCCGTCGAAGTGGTATGATTGCAATTCCACAATACCGGTTGCGCTCCGCAATCGCAGCTTGCCCCCGGCGGGACGCAAGCCCAAGGCTTCGATCTCCTCCAGGGGCAGAGCAACGTGGGTGGCCCCGGTGTCCACCAGAAAGGTGTACTCCCGAGTCTCCTTTTCACCGATTATCTTGGCCTGAACGTCGGTTCTGCCCATGGAATGATTCCTTTATCAGGAATGGATGACGGCCGGCATTAGTTGCCAGACATGATCCTACTCCATATCCCCCCAGCTTACGCCCCACTTGGCCTCCACCTTCAGGGTTACGTCCAGGTCCATGGCCGCCGGCATTTCGTCGAAGACCAGGGCCTGCAGGTCGTCCATTTCCTCCTTCGGTACCTCGAAGACCAGTTCGTCGTGGACTTGTAAGAGCATTTTCGCCCGCAGGTTTTCCCGTTGCAGGCGGTCGTGAACCCGAATCATGGCCAGCTTCATAATGTCGGCGGCGGTGCCCTGAATGGGCATATTGATGGCCATGCGTTCGGCGGCGCCCCGCACGTTGAAGTTGCTAGAGTTCACGTCGGGCACAAAACGTCGGCGGCCGCACAGGGTTTCCACGTACTGGGTCTCCCGGGTCTTCGCCTTGACCTCCTCCAGGTAGCCGGCGATGCGGGGATATTTGCTGAAGTAGGTTTCGATGAACTTGGCGCCGTCCTCCCGCGAATACTCCGTCTGCTGGGATATGCCGTGGGCGGAGAGACCGTAGATGACGCCGAAGTTCAGCACCTTGGCCACCCGGCGTTGGTCGGCGGTTACCTCATTGATGGGCACGTCGTTCATCAGTGACGCGGTGGCGGCGTGAATATCTTCGCCCCGGCGGAAGGCCTCAAGCAGTTCCGGGTCCTGGGAAAGGTGGGCCAGCACCCGCAATTCAATCTGGGAGTAGTCGGCGGCGAACAGCACCCAGTCGGGCGCGCCCTCGGCGATGAAGGCGCTGCGCACGCGCTTCCCCATTTCGGTGCGGATGGGGATGTTCTGCAGGTTGGGGTCGCTGCTGGACATGCGTCCCGTGGCGGAACCCACCTGGTTGTAGCTGGTGTGGATGCGGCCCGTGTCCGGGTTAATCAGTTCCGGCAGAGTGTCGACGTAGGTGGACTTGAGCTTGGAAACCTGCCGGTACTCCAGGATTTTGTCCACCACGGGATGGAACCCTCGCATGCCTTCCAGGGCGTTTGCGTCGGTGGAGTAGCCGGTCTTGGTGCGCCGGGTCTTGGGCAAGCCCAGTTCGTTGAACAGCAGATCGCTCAACTGCTGGGGCGAGTTGATGTTGACCGTGTGGCCGATGGTCTCGTATAGCTCCAGTTCCGTCCGCTGCATGTGTTCGTTCAGGTCGCGGGACATTTCGTGGAGCGATCCCTCGTCCACCTTGATGCCCTGCCGCTGCATCTGCACGAGCACGGGGACCAGGGGCATTTCTATTTCGTGCATCAGGGCGGACAGGTTCTGCTGATCGATGGACGGCTCCAGCCGGCCCCGCAGCCGGACGGTCATGTCGGCGTCGGCGGCAGCGTAGGGGGTGGCATCTTCGATGGGCACCTGGTCGAAGGTCTTCTGGCGGGCGCCCTTGCCAATCAAGTCCGTTATCAGCTTCATTTCCACGCCCAGCACGTCCAGCGCCAGGTTCTTGAGTCCCAACTGGTTGCGGCTGAGCAGGTGAGCGGCCACCATGCTGTCGAAGTCCACGTTACGGACGTTGATGCCGTAGTTTGCCAGCACCATTACGTCGAAGGTGGCATTGTGAGCGCTCTTGGCCAGTTCCGGGTCCTCCAGGAGCGGCTTTAGTTGGGCCAACACTTCCTCCAGGGGGAGTTGTGTGCCCTCCCGGTGGCCCACCGGAACGTACCAGGCTCGGCCCGGTTCGGTAGCAAAGCTCAGGCCCACCAGTTCGGCCCTCATCTGGTCCAGGCTGGTCGTCTCGGTATCAAAGGCGAAGCCGCCGGCGTCCCGCAGTTCCGCCAGCATCTCGTCCAGCTGGGCCTGGGTTTGGACGGTGATGTAGTCCGTATCCTCGTCGGCAGGTGCGAGTTGGGTCTCAGTTTGGGCGGCTCCGGAGTCCGGGTCCCATACCGGCGCCGGCAGGCGGGGAATTACGGTGTGGAACTCCAGCTCAGTAAGCAGGGCGACCACCTTGCCCCGGTCGTAGGAGCCGCTTTTCGATGCTTCCAGGGACAGTTCCACCGGGGCTTCCCGGGAAATGGTGGTAAGAATGCGATTCTCGAAGGCCCGCTCCCGGTTCTCTTCCAGGGATTTGCGGACGCTGGGTGGCTTAACGTCCTCGATATTCTCGTAGATACCTTCCAGGTCGTGGAACTCGTTCAGCAGCTTGATGGCAGTCTTCTCCCCCACCCGGGGTACGCCGGGGATGTTGTCCGACGAATCGCCCAACAGGGATTTGAAGTCGGGCTGCTGGGCGGCGGTCAGCCCCCCGTACCGTTCCTCCAGTGCTGCTACGTCATAGACATTGCGGTCCTGGAACCCGGAAGACAGGTCAATCCGCACGTGGGGAGAGATCAGCTGGAAGGTGTCCCGGTCGCCGGTCAGGATTACCGCGTCCAGCCCCTGCTCCTCGGCCTGCTTACACAGGGTGCCGATGACGTCGTCCGCCTCAAATCCCTCCACCTCGTAGATGGGAACTCCGAAGGCCTCCATCAGTTCCTTAACCCGCCCGAACTGGGGCCGCAGTTCCGGAGGCGAAGGCTCCCGCTGTGCCTTGTAGTCCTCGAAACGTTCGTGCCGGAAGGTGGGAGCCCGGGTATCGAAGGCGATGGCCACGTGGGTAGGTTTCCAGTCCTGCAAGGCCCGCAGGAACACGTTGGTGAAGCCATAGACCCCGGTAACGTCCTCGCCGGTGCTTGAAACAGTCAGGTGGCGCTGGGTGGAAATGGCCCGGAAGGAGCGGTGCACCATCGCGTGGCCATCCATGATCATCAGCAGGGGCTTGCCTGAAGCAGACTCAAACAGGGGCATGGCGGCGGGTTGCTGGGCCATGGCTGGCACCTCAAAAGACGGCTATGGGTTCCACGGTTCCTGGCGACCTGGTCGCCGGAATTGCAGGGGGTTGTTTCCCGCATTATACAACAGGACGGATGAGCAAAAGGCTTAAGGTCAGGGACCGCTACGCCCAGTCTCCAACGTGCTAAAATGGGGTGCAAATCTGGTAGGCCGGCCAGTGAACGGCCCAAAGTGGTTAAGAGTAATGCCCATCTACGAATACCGGTGTGAAGACTGCCAGCACCTCAACTCGGTGTTGGTCTATAGCTGGTCCGAGGACAAGGAACGGACGTGCGCCCGTTGTAACGGCGCCAACCTGAATCGCCTTATCTCCCAGTTCACTATGAGACGATCCTGGGGCGAAAGCCTGAACTGGGCGCCCAGCGGCGAGACCCTGCGGGACGTGAACGAAGACGACCCCCGCAGCGTCGACCGGTTTATGGGCCGCGTCAAGCAGGAAATGGGCGGCCAGGTTACTTCCGACTTCGAGGAAATGCGGCGGGAGATTACCCAGGGCCCCCGCAGCTTCGACACTCCCGGCGGCCATGGACACGACCATAGCCACGGGCACGATCACGGCCACAGCCACTAGCGGATTGACCGTCCAGGAGGGCTCGAATCTATGCCCATTTACGAATACCGCTGTGGGGATTGCCAACAGGTATCGTCCTTTTTCACCCGTTCCATCAACGCCCAACTGGACCCAATCTGTGCCCACTGCCAGGGCCGGAACATGGAGCGGCGTATGTCATCCTTCGCCATGGGCAAGACCACCCAGTCCGTCCACGAGCAATTCCCGGCCCTGGGGGGCGGTTCGGCACTGGACTACTACAGTGACCCCCGCAACATCGGCAGAAACGTTGAGGAAAGCTTCCAGAGGCACGGCCTGGATATGCCCGACTCGGTGCGGGACAACATTGCCGCCGCGCGGGAAGGCAATCTGCTAAAGGACCTGGATATATGACGCAACAACCGGACATAAGGGAGCAACTGGCCCAATCCGTATTGCTGAACGCCCACAGCCTGGCAAACGACTGTCCCCCCTTCCAGGGTGGAGAGGAGTGCCTGGCCCGATTGAAAGCTATTCTGCCCTCCTTGCCAGAGGACGAAGGAATTGCTTCGAGTCCTCTTACTTTGGCCGGGGCCTTGTCGGTTGCCAGCGCGGCCGCCGGATCGCTGGAGGCGGTGGCCGGATTGAGCGCCGCAGACGAGATGCCGGCCGACTTTGCCGAAATTCTGTCCCAAATCCTTTCCGAACTGTCGTCCCGGTTGGGCGGAGAGCTGCGGCGGCAGAAGGCCGACCAGGTCCGGGGCCTGTACGTCATCATTGACCCGGAGGTTACCGGCGGGCGGGAACCACTGGAAATCGCCCGGTCGGCCGTGCGGGGCGGAGCGAAGATGCTCCAACTACGGGATAAGCTGCGGGACAAGGGCGAGATTCTCCCCCTGGCCCGGGACCTGCAGGCCCTGTGCGAGGCCAACGATGTCCTGCTCATAGTCAACGATCACGTTGACCTGGCGGCGGTGGTGGGTTCGGGCGGCGTCCACGTGGGCCAGACCGACCTGCCGGTGGCCCAGGCCCGCCAAGTCCTGGCCCCCCAGCAGGTGCTGGGCCGTTCCAACCGGGAAATCGACCTGCTGATCGAGTCCCAGGAAATGGGCGCCGACCACGTGGCCTTTGGCGCCATATACCAGACCACAACCAAGTCCGGCGGCCGTGGTCCCCAGGGCCCGGAGCGGTTGAAGGAGGCCCGGGCCGTTACCCAGGTGCCCCTGGTGGCCATCGGCGGTATCAATGCTGAGAACGTCGCACCGGTCATTGAGTACGGGGCTGACGCCGTATGCGTTACCGCGGCCGTGGGTCTGGCGCCCGAACCCGAGGCCGCCGCCGCCCGGCTGGTTGAAGCCATCCGCCAGGCAGGAGGCAAGGTATAGTGCCTTCCAACTACAGTGAAGAGCTTTCCCGCATCGCCGCCGACGCAATTGAGGCCCTGACCCTGCGCCACCAGGCCCGCGAACAGGCCCTGGCCGTTTCCCGAGAGGTTATCCGCTTCTCCGCCAACGCGATCCGCGCCGTTCACCGGGGAGACTTTGACGACGCCCGGCAGCTAATCGATCGAGCCGGCCAGCGGCTGCAGGAGACGCGCCACATCCGGGAGGAAAACCCCGAAATCTACTACGCCGGTTTCTTGTCCGACGCTCGCAAGGAGTTCACTGAAGCCAACATCACCTTGGCGGTCATTTCCCGGTCCGGCATCCCCGACCCAGATGCCATAGACGTGGACCCGCCGGCCTACCTTAACGGCATGGCCGAGGTAATCGGAGAACTCCGCCGCTATATTTTGGACGCCCTGCGCCGCGACTCCTTCGAGCATTGCGAGGAGTTCATGGACGTGATGGATGAAATCTACGGCATCCTGGTCACCATAGACTTCCCCGAAGGCGTAACCGGGGGCCTGCGCCGCAGCACCGACGCTATGCGCGGCGTGCTGGAACGCACCCGCGGCGACCTGACCATCTCCCTGCAGCAGCGGCGGCTGGAACAGAGGCTGGTTGAGTTGGAGGATAAAGGTCAGCGAACGGGGCCTTAAGCAACAGACTCGAGGGCTAAGTCTAATGAAATTCGACCAAATCGACTTTGCTTACGGGACTGGAAAAGTCTCGAAACAAATAGAGACTTACAACTTTCACAAGGTTGCAGGGGTTCTGGCAGAATACGGGTTCGACTGCATAAGGTTATCTGACGACTGGGCTGGGGCTGATTTTCTTGCTTATCACAAGTCCACGGGTAGCACTCTTCAAGTTCAGCTGAAGTCGTCCTTGGTCATTGATAGGAAGCTTCTGGCTTACGAAGACCTGTACATTTGTTTTCCATTGGACAAGACTGACGGTAATTGGTACCTACTGAAACACAGAACTCTTGAACAAATTGCAAGGGAACATAACCCCTATTGGTTCACCACACCCCGTTGGACAAATGATGGTTTGATATGGTCATGGAGAGGGACCAAAGAGGTCCGAGCCGCGCTAGAACCTTACGCATACAAATCGTGCTATGGAAGTCTCGGTTACAGAGAAGTACGAACCGGCATTAAGAACAACTCTGAATAGTTTTTGGCCGCGCAGCCAAACTTCTGTGAATACTAAATTTGGAGCAACCAACCTTGCCTGAAGTACGCATATCCTTCTTGGGCACCGGCGCCGGCAACTGCATCCACCGTGCCCACACCGCCATCGTGCTGGACTGCCCCGACGGCACCCGGCTACTGCTGGACGCTGGTTCCGGCAACTCGGTACTGCGCCACGGCGCCCAGCTGGACATCTTTGCCGAGGACTACGAGCACGTCCTGCTCTCCCACCGGCACGCCGACCACATGGGCGGCCTGCCCCACATCCAGGGCCGCCGCACCCAGGTGGCCCCCACAGCGTCGCCCCTGGTGGTACACAGCCTGGAAGAATCCCTGGCGGGCTTGCAGAACCTGTTCCGGGCCGTGAGCATTACCCACCAGGTTGACCAGGACAGCGTCACCACCACGGACGGCAATCGGGTGGTCGCGTGGGACCCGGTGGAGGTGGGTCAGTGGATTACGTTGGGCGCGGATACCCGGGCCTCCTGCTTTCTGGTGAGCCACATCGGGGGCGCCGTGGGCTGGCGAGTGGAAACCGGCGGGATTTCCGTAGTTTTTTCCGGCGATACCCGATATAGCGAAAGCCTGGTTGAAGCCTCCCAGGGCGCCGACCTGTTGATTCACGAAGCCCTGAGCACCGACGACGACCGAGAGGGGGCAGCCAGCCGGGGCCACTGTACCGCCGCCGAGGCCGCCCGGGCTGCCGCATTGGCCGGCGCCGGCCGGCTTGTCATAACCCACATTGATACGCCCTTCCACCACGACACCCAACCCCTGGCCGACGAGGCCTGCGCCCACTATGGCGGCCCCGTTTCGGTGGCCGACGACCTTTGGGTAACTACTGTCAGCGGCCCGTAGATTATTTGGAAACATTTGTTCTATAGTCATTGCAGCTTACCCGTACGCGCCGGCAAGACAGGCGCGGGAGGAGTTGCGATGCTTGCCAAGAGTCAAACGTGCGCCGTGGCGGGCCTGGACGGTTTCATAGTCCAGGTCGAGGTGGATATTTCCAACGGCCTGCCTGCCTTCAACGTAGTAGGGCTGCCCGATACTGCGGTCCAGGAAGCGAGAGAGCGGGTCCGGGCTGCCCTGCGGAACAGCGGATGCGAGTTCCCCATGCGCCGCATTACTGTTAACCTGGCGCCGGCCGATATGAAGAAAGCCGGCCCCGCTTACGACCTGCCCATCGCCGTGGGCATTCTGCTCAGTTCCGGGCAGATTTACCTCCCTGACGAAGCTTCCCTGTTCCTGGGGGAGCTTTCTCTCGACGGCAGTCTCCGCCACACCAACGGCGTATTGCCCATGGTATCGGTGGCCCGGGACCAGGGCTTTTCCGCCGTCTACGTCCCCACTGCCGATGCTGCCGAAGCGGCCCTGGTGGAAGGCATACAGGTCTATCCAACGCCCACCCTGGCGGCCCTGGTGAGCCACTTGCTGGGGGAGACGACCATCCGGCCCTTGGAATTTGCCGGCATGCCCGAAGGCGCGGGCCATGCCGCCAACGGCTGCAATCTGGCTCACATCAAGGGGCAGGAGCATGCCAAGCGCGCCCTGGAAGTGGCCGCGGCCGGTTTCCACAACATTCTGTTCAACGGCCCGCCGGGCAGCGGCAAGACCATGCTGGCCCGCTCCCTGCCTTCCATTCTCCCGAAAATGACCCCAGAGGAGGCCCTGGATGCCACCAAGATTTACAGCATAAGCGGGTCTCTGCCCTCGGACTGTCCCCTGGTATCGGATAGGCCCTTTCGCGCCCCCCACTACAGCATTTCCAACGCCGGCTTGGTGGGCGGCGGGCGCACCCTGCGCCCCGGTGAAATTACACTGAGCCACCGGGGCGTCCTTTTCCTCGACGAACTGCCCGAGTTCGACCGCACTGCCCTGGAGTCCCTGCGCCAACCCCTGGAGGACAAGGTGGTTACCATCAGCCGGGTTACCGGGTCGGTGACCTATCCCGCCAGCTTCATGCTGGTGGCGGCTCAGAATCCCTGTCCCTGCGGCTACTACTCCCACCCCCGCAAAGACTGCACCTGTAGCAGTTCCGCCGTGGCCCGCTACCAGAAGCGCATCAGCGGCCCCCTGATGGACCGCATTGACATCTTCGTGGAGGTGCCCCCCGTGGAGTACGATAAGCTGGTGGACGAGGCTGAGTCGGAGGAGTCAGAGATCGTAAGGAAACGGGTGGAAGAGGCCAGGGAAGTGCAGGCGGAGCGCTTTAACCACTGCGCGGGACGCTTTAACTCGGAAATGGGCGCCGCGGAAGTCTGGAAAATTTGCAACCTGGACTCGGCTGCCCGCAACTTGCTCCAGACAGCGACCAACCAGCTAAACCTGTCCGCCCGGGCCTTCCACCGCATAGTCAAGGTCTCCCGCACCATTGCTGATCTGGACGGCTCCGAAAGCATCGGCGTCAGCCACCTGGCCGAGGCTCTGCAATACCGTTCACGAGGTCTGAACTGACCGGGGAGTCCAGCCGGCTTATTCCGAAATGATGGCCCTGAAATTGTCGAAGTACTCGGGGAATGTCTTGGAAACGCAGCCTGGATCCAGGATTGTAATTTCCGAACTGCCCAGGGAGGCCAGGGAGAAGCTCATGGCCATGCGGTGGTCGTTGTAGGTGGAGATTTCCGCCGGGAGTATCCGGGTGGGCGGGTCAATTTCCAGGTAGTCGGGGCCCTCCACTACCCCGGCGCCGACTTTGCGCAGCTCGGCGGCCATGGCGGCCAGGCGGTCAGTCTCCTTGACGCGCCAGTTACCAATGTTGCGGATGACCGTCTTTCCGTCGGCGAATAGAGCCGTCACTGCCACTGTCATGGCTGCGTCGGGGATATGGTTAAGGTCCAGGTCCAGCCCCCGGAGGTGTCCACGGGAAACTTCAATGTAGTCCGAACCCCGGCTGACCACCGCGCCCATGAGTTCCAGCACGTCGGCATGCTGAACGTCCCCCTGAATGCTGTCGGCGCCCACGCCCGTAACCCGAACAGTGCCGCCACGGATGGCTGCCGCCGACATGAAATAGCTGGCGGAAGAGGCGTCCCCTTCTACCAGGGCGGTTCCAGGAGACCTGTAGGTCTGGCCGGCAGCAACCCGGAAGGCCTGGTAATTGTCGTTCTCCACCGCGACACCGAACCGGCGCATCACGTCCACGGTCATGTCAATGTAGGGCTTGGAAACCAGGTCGCCAACGATTTCAATGTGCAGGGCGTCCTGTGCCAGGGGGGATGCCAGCAGCAGCGCGGTGAGGTACTGGCTGGATACATTGCCCCGAATGGACACGGTGCCACCCTGCAGCCCGGAAGCCCGAATCCGCAGGGGCGGGAAACCTTCGGCGCCTTCGTATTGTATGTCTGCACCCAGTTGGCGAAGGGCGTCCACCAGGTGAGCAATGGGACGTTCCTGCATTCGCGGCTCGCCGGTCAGGGTGTATTCTCCTTCCCCCACGCACAGGGCAGCGCACAAGGGTCTTATGGCGGTACCGGCGTTTCCCAGGAAAAGGTCCGCATTTGCCACGGAGAAGGGCCCGCCCTGGCTCTCCACGACACATCTGGCTCCTTCGTCAAGAAAAGTCAGCCCTATGCCCAGGGTTTCCAGGGCAGTAGTCATGTGCTGGGTGTCGTCGCTCTCCAGAAGATTGCGGACTTCGGTCTGCCCGCTGGCCAGGGAAGAAAGCAGCAGCAACCGGTTGGAAAGGCTCTTGGAACCCGGCAATTGAATGGTTCCCCCAACCAGGCTGGCGGGTTTCAGTGTCAGCGATTCCATGCTCTTTTCACCTGCTTATTGCTTCCCATGGAAGGGATTACGGACGGTCCCGAACAAAGCCGGGATGCTACTGCGAATTTTGACATAAGACTGCTAACAATGTAGCATATCAGTCGCCGGCCACAACCTTTTCTGGCCGCTAATTCCTAACAAATCACCGAGAACGACACGAGGGACTGTCAGTGGCAGACGAACAAACGGGAAAGCGGGGGGGCGCCGGGATAAAGTCCCCCTTGACTCCGCCTGCGAAGGACCCAGCCTTCGCAAGGGCATTGGACGAACTGGTTTCCCTGGCCCGGCAGGGGCACCGCCCCGATTCTGACAATTTTAACCCTTCTGACCAATGGCTGGTGGACAACATGCCCGTCTTCCAGGAAATGTCGGAAGATGACCAGGCCAAAGTGTTGGCCGAGGCCAGCGCCGTGGTCAAAGAGGGAGAAGAAGCCAACGCCGCCGGACGGGCCGCCACCAAGGCCTGGCCGGGCGTTGCAGTCAAGCTGGACAGCGGCGGAATAGGGTTTTTCAGCCAGTTGGGCGTCGTGAGACGCCCCGACCTTACCCAGTACTACGTCGACGGGTTTGTTCCCAATCGGGACGCCCTTTCCTTCAGCGAAGAAAACCAGGCCCTTTTCACCGAAGTATTCGAGTGCATTAACGCCAGGCTGCGGGAGCACCTGGCTTCAGGCCAGACGATAATTCAAACCGACCGTCAGATTTGCGACGCGCCAGGCCGTTCGTTTCACGCCCGCCAGTTGCTTTTCGGAGCCGACTATCTGCAACTCCCCTATATGTGGCGCCAGCTTACCTTCGAGTTGCCCGAGGCCGAACGGGCGGAGACTCCGGACATTATGGAGGTTTCCATCCCTCACTGGTACGAGGATTTGGGACTGCCGGCGGAACTGAAGGCCCGCCTCAAGGAAATGGGGATCAACCAGCTGGTATTTAAGGCTCCCACCAGGGGCCTCTCCCTGCACCTGGGCTTCGACTATGTGGGCGAACACAAGATGGGCCCCTTGTCCATTGCCATGCACCAGGTCAAGCAGAACAACGGCATCGCCATCCAGGCGGCCCTGAGCCTGGCCAGAGTTCGCACCCTAAACGGCTCCATATCAAACACGGCGCTCATTACCGTGGGTCCATCCCTGCACGGAAAGAGCACACTGACCATTATGATCGAACTGGCCAACAGCCAACTGGCCGGTGTGCTGGGCCTGGAAACCGACCCCCTGGAAGGGGTCTACCCCATGAACGACGATATTGTACTGCTGCAGCCCCTGCGGGAACCCATCGTTTCCAACCGGGAGGGGAGCCGCTTTACCATCTCCCACAGCATCGATGGCACCGAGAACAACTTCTATGCAATGCCCTTCGGCTTGAATGAATCTGAGGACCCCATCACCTTCGACGCGGTTCGGGGGTCGAAAACGGAACCCAATCCCCAGGAGACCCTGGAGAATGTGCCGGTTATCCTGCCTGAGGACGCCGGCGCCGCGGCGCCCAACTTCCTTGAAAACCCGGTCCGCAATATGCGGGTTACCCTGTCCCGCCGCCGTCTGCTGGCCCGCAAGGGCGTGGGCGGCTTGATCGATTCCATTACTGACGGCGATTTGGCGGACTCGGTACACGTCCCCATGGAACACACGGACCGGGTGTTCTGGCAGGAAGTGATGCGCCAGAACACGGTGATTCCGCCCCTTCGCCGATTGAGCCTGGAGCAGTACATTCGGGTGCTGATGTACGGCGAGGCCGTGCAGATGGGAGCGGCCATTGGCGCCATTGGCCGGCCCTACGTGGAGTACTTTTCCGACCCATTCATCATCGGGCTGGAAGACGAGAACGCCAACCTGATGTACCACATCCTGCAGCAACTAGCCTGGGGCGGCATGCCCCAGGAGTACTACGTCTTCAACACCGGCGGTATCGGCGCCGACAGTAATGATGAAGCCAGCGGGGCCAACTACAAGAAAATTCCCCGGGAACTGACGCTGATGCTCCAGGAGGCTTTGCTTCGGGGCGCGGTGAAGTTTGAATACGACCCCATCCTGCGCTCTGAAGTGGGTGTGGCCATCGTCGATTCCCAGGGCGAGGAGCTTGTTGACCTGCGGAAGGACTGGCTGCCCCAGCACATCTATGGGGACGAGGACTACACTTCGCGTGTTCTGGATCTGCGCCGCCGCCGCTATTACGGCCGCGATGCCCGGGACAAGGCGGGCATCCTGCGCTACACCAAGGTCAACACCGCCCTGATAGACCTGGCGGATATTCCCGCTCCGGCCAATGAAAGGGAACTTACCTGGCTGCTTTCCTTCTTCTGGCACGTCGACCAGGCTTACAATAGCCTGACCGAGTTAATGGAGCGCCTCGATGAGGGGCAGCGACCTCTCCCTTACCAATTGCGAGAACTGCAGGACAAGTACGAGATTGGCGTGGCCCAGGGACTGGAACTCAGCGATGCAGGACTGTCCGCTCTGCCCAAGCTAGGGCTTGAGGCGGAAACCGCGTCGACGGCGTAAAAGACCGTCCGCCTCTCGCAAGAGCATGGGCGGCGCCGAAGTCGAAAAACATTAACCCAAGACCTGCGGGCAGCGGGACCGGGATAAGCTATGAGCATGGAACCTGGTAGCATCACCTATCCACTTGGCGCCCTGTCCAGGATTGAGGCGGAAACCTTCGGTGAGCCTGGCCGGCGCACTTTCAGGTTGGTGCTGCAGTCGGGACGGGCTACCTTCCACGTCTGGCTGGAAAAGGAACAACTCTTCCAGTTGGGGGCCGGTCTGAAGGAGGCCGTTGACCGACAGACGGACTCGGACCGGCAAAAAGATAGCTCCCCCACTGCGCCCAGTTGGTCGGGTGACGAGACCCTGATCGAGTTCAAGGCCAGGGTATTGTCCGGGCGGCACGACGAGGATACCAATTCCTTTTATCTGCAAGCCCAGGGCGACGGGGACGAACAGTCGGGCGAAGAAGCGCCCTCGGTGAGTTTTTGGATCACCGTTGACCAAGCCTCGGTTCTGGCCGACGAAAGTC
Organism: Dehalococcoidia bacterium; assembly: GCA_964291565.2. GTDB lineage: Bacteria > Chloroflexota > Dehalococcoidia > Lucifugimonadales > UBA3495 > Bin22. Next base: position 758,537 of record OZ219949.1, on the reverse strand, counting down.
TGCGGATCTGCGCTGCCGGACGTCCGCCCTGCTTCCTTTGCGGGCTGCCCATAGACCCCACCGGCCACGTATGCCCCCGGGCCAACGGTCACGCGGTGTTCGAAACCGGCTGATTCGCCCTTTCCACTGCGCCATCTCCCTAGGGGACTTGAAGGACTTTCCTGGTGGCATTAGACCAATTCAATGGCGACGTTCTCCTGAACGGAGAATTCCAGACCTGCGAACTCACCCCGCTGGGCTCCAACTACACCTTTGTGGCTTCGCTTCAATTGGGTGATCGGACAGATCGCGCCATCTACAAACCCCGGGACGGAGAGGTGCCGCTGTGGGATTTTCCCCGGGGCACCCTTTACAAGCGGGAATATGGCGCTTATTTACTGAGCCAGGTACTGGAGTGGGACTTCATCCCCCGCACCATCATCCGGGAGGGCCCCTACGGAATTGGCTCGGTGCAGCAGTACGTGGAGCACGATCCCCATCTGAACTACTACACCCTGGGTGAGGGGGATGCCGAAGAGTTGCGAATGATCTGCTGCTTCGACCTGGTGTCGAACAATACCGACCGCAAGGCCAACCACGTGCTGGTAGACGAAAAAGGCAAGCTCTGGGGAATTGATCAGGGCCTGACCTTCCACGCCGATACCAAGATCCGCACCGTCATCTGGGACTTCGGGGGTGAACCCATCCCGGACGCGTATCTTCAGACCCTCGCCAGGCTCCTGGGACAGTTCGTCCACCCTTCGGGCTTGTTCAAGGAGTTGCTGGACCTGCTGTTGCCGGAAGAAGTCATCGCCATGCAGAAGCGTATCCAATGGGTGCTTTCGGAGCGGACTTATCCTGGCTTGCCCGGGCGACGCCGGCGGCGCTAGGTAGTTGACTCCTGGAATCCCCTGGTCTAGCCTGTTCAGCTAGTCCCCGGCGGGGCCGTTCGCCAGCAGGGAAAGGTCAAATTCCTCCAGGGTTTCTAGAATGGTGTGCGCCAGGCTGACGTCCAGGTTGCGGGTGTATTCAGTGCGAACGCAGATGGTATACGCCCCGGAGGCCACAGCCGCAGCTATTCCAATGGGCGAATCCTCGATGGCGATGCACTCCTCTGGCGGCACGCCCAGGCTCTCCGCCGCTTTGATGTAGATGTCCGGCTCCGGCTTCCCCCGGGTAACGTCGTCGCCGCCCAGCACGGCGTCAAAGGCGCCGGTAAGCCCTATTGCGCTAAGTTTCAGGTCAACCCACATGTGCAGGGAAGAAGAGGCTACGGCCTTGGGCAAACCCCGCTCCTTGCAGGCTTGAATCAGTTCCCGAACTCCCGGCTGTGGTTCCAGTTCTTCCTGCATCACCTGCCGCACGATGTCATCGTAGCGGTTAATGTACTCTTCGGCTGGCAGGGGGAGCGGGCGGCGGACTTTTAGTTGCCTCCAGGTCTCGCCAATGGTCGTTCCTATCAGGAATTCCTCGTTTTCCTGCACCGAAACAGGTTCAACGCCCTCCTGCACCAGCAAACGGTTGATGGCGCTGAGGAAAAGGGGTTCGCTGTCCACCAGGACTCCGTCCATGTCAAAGAGAATTGCTCGATAGCCTGTCATTGAGTTCCTGTGCTCCTGTCTTGAATGTGATGATGTAATTACACTTGGCCGGCCGGTCTCGGTAGTCTCGTCGAATTATAGTCTCGACCAGGCAGCAGTGGGCTACGGGATTTAAGGGACGTGGGTTCAACAAACATCCCAATCAGTTTCTCATTCTTCGTCGGAAACAAGAAAGCATGAAGATGCTTTGAAAACAGCCCAGAGGTTGTCGCCTGTCGCAATGCACATTTCGTTCAGGGATGTGCCGGTAATGTGGCACTTCAGGTCTACCTCCCCGCACGCTAGAGTGACCTGGTAGCCCGGGGGCCGCAATTCTATGGCCGAAACCACTCCGGGCAGGCGGTTGCGGGCTGAGGATCCCCGCGGTTCCGTATCCGACAGGATGATGTCGGATGCGCGTATCCCAACCGTAACCCTGCTGCTGCTGGCCACGTCGGACAGGGGCACCTCCAGTTGCAAATTGCCTGATGGGGCGGTGCAAACCATCGTTCCGTCCTGCGGGTGGAGTGAGGTTACCACCATGGAAAGGAGATTTTCCACTCCCACCAGCCGAGCCACCCGACCGTGGCCCGGCTGCCCCAGTACTTCCAGGGGAGCGCCGGCAGCCTCCACCTTGCCCTTGTTGATTACCTGCACCGTGTCGGCCATGGATATGGCTTCTTCAATGTCGTGGGTTACCATGATGGCGGGTACGCCCGCCTCCCTCAACCTGGTCCGCAGTTCGGACCTAAGAGTTCTACGCAGTTCAATATCCAGAGAGTTGAAGGGTTCGTCCAGCAGCATCAGGGCCGGTTTCGGGGCCAGCGCTCGGGCCAGGGCCGCCCGCTGCTGCTGGCCTCCCGAAATCTGGTGAGGGCGCCGGTCCACCAGTTCACCCAGCTGGAACATTTCTACCAGTTCCGCCAGGCGACGCCGGCGGTCTTCAGGTGTCCAGTCAACTAACCCGTAGCCGATGTTGCCTGCTACCGTCAGGTGCGGGAAGAGATGGTAGCCCTGAGTGAGCAAGCCCACACGCCGCAAGTGGGGCGGGACGAATATACTGGTCGCGCCGTCATAGACCGGCTGGCCGCCAATTTCGATGTGCCCCTCCAAGGGTTGCAGTAGTCCGGCGATAGCCCGCAGCAGGGTGGTTTTTCCTGCGCCCGACGGCCCGAACAGCGTCAGCAATTGCCCCGATTTCACTTCCCACTGGGCTTCCAGGTTGAAGTGCCCGATCTTGTACTTGACCCAGCCAGATGACTGGGAGGATGAGGCCTTGCTCTGGGCGTTGTTCATATAGATTGCCGCCACCGGTTTCTGGATATGAGGCCCAGGGCCCCCAGCACCAATAGCGCCAGCGCCAACAGGATTACCGACAGGGCTATGGCGCTCTCCAGGCTGGTTTCCATGGCGGTCATAATTGCCAAGGGCATGGTCTGGGTCTCTCCCATCAGGTTGCCCGCGAACATGATAGTGGCTCCGAACTCGGACAGGGCCCGGGCCCAGGCCAGCGCCAAGCCGGTCAGCAGTGAGGGGGTCGCCATGGGCAGTGTGAGCTTCAGAAAAGTTCGCCAGGGAGACAGGCCCAGGGTCTGGGAGATGACCTCATATTCCCTGGGCACTGCCATAAATCCCAGCTTCGCTGACCGGACATAGAAGGGAGCGGCCACAAAGATCTGGGCGAATATCACGGCCGTCGTAGTGAAAGGTAGGGAAATTCCCAGTTGGGCCAGGGGCGGTCCCAGTATCCCTTGCCGACCAAAGGCCAGCAGCATGGCCACTCCGGCCACCACGGGCGGCAGTATTATCGGCAACTCCACTATCTGGTCCACCACCCGCATTACCGCCGATCTGCTGCGGGCCAGGGACAGGGCGAAGGGAGTTCCCACCACCACCACCACCACCATACTGATTGTGCTGGTTAATAACGACAGCCACAAGGCCTGGAGAACGTTGTCGTTGAACAGGCTGGCCAGGGCAACTTCCTGCGATAGCGCCCGGAACAACAAAGCCAGGATTGGCAGACAGATAAAGGCAACGTACAGGGCAGTGGCTATGCTTCCCACGGGTATGCGGGTGGAAGACCCCATTGGGCCAGTGCCCGTGAACAGTCTCTTTAGGGAAGACGCCATTATCGAAGGCCTGTAGGATCTGTGGAGCTTGTTACGCCTAGCGCGGGCAGTCCTTTCACGGCGTGTCCCCTCCGGCCTCCAATGGCGGCCCAAAGCCGTGACTACGTAGAATTTTCTGGCCCGACTCGGACAGGACGAAATCCAGGAACGCTGCGCTTTCCGACTTCCGCGTCAGCTCCGCAATTGGATAGTGGGCAGTCACGTTTACGGGTTCGGGCAACTCCAGTATGCTCACTCCGGCGGCGGTCAGCGAGGCGTTCGAGGAATAGACCACCCCGGCGTCGACTTCGCCCAGGTTCACCTTCTGAACGATGGCCCGCACGTTGGCCTCACGGGACACCACATTTGCCCTCAAACCTTTGGCCATTTGTTGGCCCAGGTGAGGCGCGGCTTCGATATTCTCGAGCAATTTTTCCGTGTATCTGCCAATGGGGACTTCTCCCTGCCCCAGGACAATTTTCGTTTCGGGCCTGGAGAGCGCTTCTAATTGGATGCGAAATGCAGGCTGCGGCATTGTGTTGGTATCAAGAGTCGCTATGTCCAGGTTTCCGGCCGAACCGGCGAAGGCCAATATTGCCAGGCGGTTGCTGGCGAAATTCACCGCTGGGCTGGAAGTCAGTCCCAGGTCTACCACTGCCTCCATCTGTTCCCAGTCGGCGGAAGCGAATACGTCGGCCCGGGCCCCGTGCTCCAGTTGTGTTCGCAGTCGCTGGCTTCCGTCAAAGTTGAGGACGACTTCGCTGTCCGGGTGAAGTGATTGGTATTCCCTGGCGATGGCATTGAAGGCCTCCGTGAGCGATGCCGCCGCGAAGACAGTGATGACGGAATCCTCCCCATTGGCGGAGCTGTCTGGGGGAGGTGATGACTGCTGGACCTCCCCTACCCCGCAGCCCGTGGCCATTGCGGCCATTATTCCCAAGGCCAGGAAAGACAGGAAGTGAGAATATTTCCTGCCTCTCAGACAGGAACCATCTTTAGCGCCTTTGCTCTGTTTTCCAGTTGTCAATCTTTAGCTGAAGCAGACGGGGCTTTTCGCAGAGACGGGCTTAGCCCGCAAGTTGTCACGGGTCGCAGTTACAAGATTCTAGGTTTGGCGGTAATGCCTGTCAATTCGGAGGTCTTGTCCCACTATCAAGCCCCTCCATTGGGTTGAGTGGTAGTTCGCCAGAATATTATGCCCAGCAAAAGAGTTGGGGCCCCAGCCTGGGGCCCCGTTAAGTTCCGGAGGTCTTGTCGGGCGGCCAGTGACCCAACCGCCCAATTAAGGTTTAGCCTTGGTTACCGCTCAACGATGGTGGTACCTTCCTGGGCAGTGATCGGCTGGCCGAACTCGTCGTAGCGCAAGGTTGCGGAAGCGACCACGTCTCCAGCGCTCACCGCCTCGACGGAGATGGTGTATTCAAGCTCACCACCGGCCGCCAGGGACGGGACTGCCGTGTATGTTACGGTGCCACCGGTGATGGCGCCACCATCAGCGCTGACTATGGAGAACTGGGACGGTATGGTAACCGACAGCCTCACGTTGGTCATTGCTGAGTCTTGGCTCTGGTTGGTGATAACGACCGTGTATCCACCCTGCTCACCGACGCCCATCGGGTCGACGGTATCGATGATGCTCAGGTGTGCCGCAGCGGCCGCCACGATGCTGATGTTCAGGACCGCGTCGGCGGAAGCGCCCTCAGTGCTGGATACGTTGGCGGTGTTGATGACCTCGCCCACGGAATCGCCGCGCAGGGTTACCTGAACCTCAACGGATTCACCAGCGCCCAAGTTGCCGATGTCCCAGGTTACGACGCCGTCGGCTTCCTGGCCGCCGTTGTCGCTGGATACGTAGGACATTTCGGCAGGGATGTTGTCCGTTATGGTTACGCCGGTCAGGTTGGCCGTACCAGTGTTGGTAGCCGTGATGGCGTAGGTCCGTTCACCCTCTACGTAAAGGGCCGAACCGCCTACCTTCGCCAGCGTTATCGCCGGTTCAAGCACATCGATGCTGGCCTCTGCCGTCACGGTAACGCCGCGCTCCGTGGCGGACACGGTATTGGTGATCGTGCCGCCCACCGTGGGAGTGCCAGTAACCGTAATGGTGGCGGTGGCGCCCGGGTCAATGGACGCAATGGTCCACTGCAGGCTGCCGTCCTCGCCGAGGGAGGCTTCGGGATCGGCCACTACGCTGCCAATTTCGGCAGGCAGCGGGTCAACCACTGAAACGTTGGAGGCTATCGCGTTGCCGTTGTTGGTCACCGCGATGGTAAATACCGTCTGCTGGCCCAGCAGCGGGCTGGGGTTGTCCGCCGTCTTGGTAATGGACAGGTCGGACTTGGTGACAAGAGTCGTAGCCTGTGCCGTGGCGGTGGCGCCCTCGTCCGAATTAACGGTCGAGGTATTCACTATCTCGCCCGGGTCACCGGTGGTGGCTACCAGGGTCACCGTGGCGGAAGCCTCGGCGTCCAGGGAGTCGATTAGCCAGCTGATGGAGCCGTCGGCGCTCACCGCCGCCTCCGGGCTGCTGGAAACGTAGGTCAGGCCCCCGGGCAGAATGTCGGTGAGGACAATGTTGGTCAGTGCGCCGGCGCCGTCGTTGGTAACCGTGATTTCGTAGGTCAGGTCGTCGCCGGAGATGGTCTGTTCCGGACCGGACTTGGCCAGCTGCAGGGAGCCGGGGATTACACTGGTCAGGGCCGTATCCTGCCCGCTGATGCCTTCGACGGAGAGGGCGGTAGCGGTATTGATCTGCTCGCCGACGTTTGCTGCCGTCAGCATCATAGTGACGGAAACGGACTCACCGGGCGGGATGTCGCCCAGGCTCCAGGTAACGGTAGCGCCGTCGGAACTGGCAGCTTCCGGCGTGGAGCTGATGAACGTCAGACCCTCGGGAAGTTCGTCGGTCAGGGTTACGTTGGTAGCGGTGGTGTCGCCGCTGTTGGTGACGGCAACGGTGTATTCGCCGGTCTTGCGCAGCCCAAGGCTGGCAGGACCTTCCTTGTTAACTTCCAGAGTGGGCGACTGCCACGTCTTGGTGTGGGTGTGGCTGAACATCGCCTTGTTGGTGCCTTCTTCCAGCACCTGGATCAGGACCTGGTTGTCGCCCAGGGCGGGGTCAACCTGCCGCAGAGTGACCACCGTTTCGCCGTTCTCGTTGGTGGTGGTGGAAACCGGCGCTCCCTGGTTATCCAGGGTGGCGGCGGGGTCTCCGTCCACGATGGACCAGGCCACGTTGGCGTCCGCTATGGGAGAGCCGTCAGTAACCTTGTAAATGCGCACAAGCATCGGGTGCTCGGTCCCAACCAGGTTCACGCCATCGGCAGGGAACTCAACATCCATATTAACCCAGTGCTTGACTGCGAACACCTTGTGGGTGTCGTTGTCCACTATCTGGGGGACAAAGGCAGTTACGTCGGTGTCGCCAGTCCGGGTGGCCGTAATGGTCAGGGTGGCCTGACCGTTGTCGTCGGTAATGACGCGCCCGAAGTAATTGTCCACCTTGCGGGGATTCTCCCCGCCAAGGGAGACGATGTCGCCCACGGCCTCACTAAAGCGGTTAAGGAACACTTCCACCTCAACACCGTTGGCCGGTGTACCGTCGGCCCCGTTCACCGTTACAGTGAAGGTGTGCTGGCTGAAGATGGGGTTCCAGTCTTCCACGGGATCAATACTGACCGCCGTCGGCACTGTGGCCGGCTCGGTTTGGGCAATCACCGTGTTGGTAAGTTCGGCCAAAGACTGGTTTCCGGCGAGGTCGGCACGGGTGTCTTCGTCCAATCTAACTTGCGGGAATCTGGTGTAAGTTGCAACCGAGGCGGTGGGAGGGGGAGAGGAGTCCTTCTGGGCTTCCGGAGAGGGTTCTACAAAATTCACCATGGCCGGCGCATCAGTCGAAGTGGATGGCGCTAACAGCATTGTGCCAGTAACTATCCCGGCCAATGCAAGCACGGCAATAATGCCGATCATCCACGGAAGAGTCTTAAAGGTTGATGGGCTCATTTGTACCTTCCTCTGTCATGTTTGTGGATAGAAGTGTGTTGATGAAGTGAACGCCGGCAAAGTTGGAGAGAATACCAAATTGCCTATCAGAATGGCGAATTTCGACGCAAAGAATTTTACATAGCAGTTATGGAAAGTCAAGGGGTACCCTTTGGCCGCGCTAGCAACGGGGGCCCGGAAACCGGCACCTGAGGCGCTCCAACCGAATTGATCACCGCCCAGCTGCCACCGTATTGCCACCCATATTAGACGAATCAGACGCCCCTATCTTCCCTTCAAACCAGGGAGCGGATACCCAAGAGTTGGCGAAGCAAGGAGTTGAGACATTATACAAACACGTTCAACCTTTCACCATAACTTCACGGCTACGTCTAATTTCAGACACTGCCGGCGTTGCTGAGGTTGTCGCGCACTTCCTGGCCTTCAGGAATCTGTCAGCGGATTGCAAGGTAGTCCGCAAACTGGGCCTTTCATTAATTCTGGGGCCATCCGGTTAGAGGCAAATGCATTTCATGTCTGGGAGAAACTCTTCGTTCACGCGTAGTCGGGAATCTCGAACTGGGCTGGTTTGACGGTCGAAGTAAGCCTTACCGAGTACGGTTACGCAGCTGGCTAGTAAATAACCAGGAAGAACGCAAAGTCGACCCTCGATTCCCTTCACCCTTGAAAGGGGAGGGTTGGGGAGGGAATGGCCCCATCTTTGCTTGGAGTTACGCCCCCACCGTCGTTCCCTCTCCCACCAGGAGCGAGAGAACTTTGCAATGTTCTGGATCAAAAATGGGTTGACATTCTGGGCCATGAGTCTATAATAGGAAGTTGCCGAATATGCCTCAAGTACCTTTTTTTGCTCACTTTCCGAAGCAAATCACAGTCCTTAGTACCACTTTGCCTAATCTTTCCGGCCACTAGTCCCCATCCTGCGTTCGCAAAAAGGAGAATGGAGTATGGCTATGTCTCCCGTGTCTAATGGGCATTCCAATGGCAAGGCCAATGGCGCCGGTTCAGCCTCAGCCAGGGTCAAGTCTTATGCCCGCATCGCCGAAGTCCTGGATGTACCTCACCTCATCCTTAGCCAGGTGCAGTCCTATGACTGGTTCAAGAAGGACGGCCTGGCGGAAGTGTTCAGGGAATTTTCTCCAATAACCGATTACACCGGCAAGAAGTACGAGCTGCACTTCCTGGAACACACCTTTGAAGAGCCCAAGCTTTCGCCGGCCGAATGCAAAGAGTTGGAGAAGACCTATAACCAGCCCCTGACCTTGAAGGCCCTGCTGGTAAAGCTCGAGACTAACGAGCGGCTCGAGCAGGACATATTTATGGGCGAAATTCCTGTGATGACGGATACAGGAACTTTCATCATTAATGGCGCCGAGCGGGTGGTGGTCAGCCAGTTGGTCCGTTCTCCTGGCGTTTATTTCAAGCATGACAAGTCGCCTTCGGTGGAGCGCAACCTCTGCACGGCCCAGGTAATTCCTTCCCGGGGAGCGTGGCTGGAATTTGAGACCAGCATCAAGGACATTCTGTCCGTTAAGGTCGACCGGAAACGCCGTGTTTCCGTTACTACCTTCTTCCGTGCCATGGGCGTAACCAGGGAAGAAATGGTGGCCTATTTCGCTGATGTGGATACCGACGAAAGGCACCAGTACATCCAGACGACCCTGGACCGAGACCAGCCTTCTTCTGAACGAGACCCGCATTTCCGCGAAGACGACCTTCGCAACATGTGGGAGTGGCTCCGCCCAGACCAGGACTTTGATATCGACACTGCCCGCCAGATAGCTTCGGCCCAGGTGGAGTTGTACCGACGCCTGCGCCCCGGGGAGCCTCCCAGCGTTGAAAACGCCAGCAACCTGATCAAGACTTCCTTCTTTGACGCCAGGCGCTACGACCTGGGGCGGGTTGGCCGCTACAAGTTTAACCGCCGCCTCCACATCGAAGAACGCGCCGACCAGCGGATTCTGTCCCTGGACGATATGCTCCGGGTGGTGCGTACTCTCATCCTGGTCAACCGGGGCGAGGAGCGGGCCGACGACATCGACCACCTGGGCAACCGCAGGGTCAGGGCCGTGGGCGAACTGGTGCAGAACCAGGTTCGTATTGGCCTGTCCCGGATGGAGCGCATGGTCAAGGAAAAAATGACCCTGGTGGATGCTGAAGAGGTGGCTCCCCGGGGTCTGGTGAACGTGCGGCCCGTGGTGGCCGCCGTGCGTGAGTTTTTCGGCGGCTCCCAGTTGTCCCAGTTCATGGACCAGACCAATCCCCTGGCGGAATTGACGCACAAGCGTCGCCTCTCCGCCCTGGGGCCAGGCGGCTTGTCCCGGGAGCGGGCCGGTTTCGACGTGCGGGACGTGCACTTCTCGCACTATGGCCGCATTTGCCCCATTGAGACTCCTGAAGGGCCCAACATTGGCCTGCTAAGTTCCCTTTCGTCCTATGCCCAGACCAACCCCTATGGGTTTATCGAGTCGCCCTACCGCCGGGTGCTGAAGTCCATTTCCAATACCGCTCCCGACCTGGAGGGCCGGGAGGTTACTGAGAACGTGCAGGGTTTGGACGGCAAGGTGCTGGTCGCCGCCGGCAAGAAGCTAAACCGCTCCAACGTAGGGTCCGTTCGCGAACTGCCGGCCGGTACCATGATCCGTGTCCGTCCGTATGTGTCGGGAGGTTCCGAGTTCGTGGAGTACTTGTCCGCGGACAGGGAGGAGAACTTCCGCATCGCCCAGGCCAACTCCGAACTGGATGCTTTGGGCCAGTTCGTCCACGATCGCGTAGAAATCCGGTTGGGTGAGAACTACGCCCAGGATTCCCCCGAGAACATTGATCTGATGGACGTTTCGCCCATGCAGATTATGAGCATTTCTGCAGCACTGATTCCCTTCCTTGAGCACGACGACGCCAACCGCGCCCTGATGGGTTCGAACATGCAGCGCCAGGCGGTGCCCTTGCTGCGGCCCCAGGTCCCCGTCGTTGGCACCGGCATTGAGGAAAGGGTGGCCAGGGACAGCGGCCAAGTGGTGCTCTCCCGCGCCGCCGGCGTGGTTTCCTCCGTTTCAGGACGGGATATCGTCGTTACCGACTCCGACGGATTGGAGCACCACCACGACTTGGTCAAGTTTTCGCGCACCAATCAGGGGACCTGCTTCGATCAGCGGTCTATCGTCCAGAAGGGCGACCGAGTGCTGGTAGGCGATACCCTGGCAGACAGCTCCTCGACGGACTCGGGCAAGCTGGCCCTGGGTCAAAACGTGCTGGTGGCTTTCATGTCCTGGGAAGGATATAACTACGAAGATGCCATCATCATCAGCGAACGCCTGGTCAAGGACGACCAGTTCACTTCCATACATATTGAAAAGCACGAAATGGAGGCACGGGAAACCAAGCTTGGCCCCGAGGAAATCACTCGGGACATTCCCAACGTGGGCGAGACCAGCCTGCGGGACCTGGACGAGCGCGGCATCATCCGCGTCGGCGCCGACGTGGGACCTGGCGACATCCTGGTGGGCAAGGTAACCCCCAAGGGGGAGACCGAGCTTACCGCCGAGGAAAAGTTGCTTCGGGCCATCTTCGGTGAAAAGTCCCGCGATGTGAAGGATACCTCCCTGCGCGTCCCTCACGGGGAACGGGGCAAGGTTATTGACGTAAAGATTCTCAACCGGGCTAACCGGGACGACCTGCCCCCGGGCGTAAACGAAGCAGTCCGCGTTTGGATCGCCCAGACTAGGAAGATTTCGGTAGGCGACAAGATGGCCGGCCGCCACGGCAATAAGGGCGTGGTGTCCCGCATCCTGCCGGTGGAGGATATGCCCTTCCTGGAAGACGGCACTCCTGTGGACATGATTCTCAATCCCATCGGCGTGCCCTCGCGCATGAATCTGGGCCAGGTGCTGGAAACCCATCTGGGCTGGGCGGCCCGCGGACTAAACTTCCGCGCCCAGACCCCGGTGTTTGATGGCGCTTCCGATGAGTCCATTGAGGACTCCCTTTCCCGGCTCTGGTTCGCCGAGCAATCGGGCGCGATAGACGGTGGCCCGGCTGAGTGGTCGCCGAGCATAGACTTCTCCCGCATTAACGACTGGCTGGGTGAAAGGGGCTACGATGGCGGCCGACTGTTCGACGAGAATATTCGCGGCGAGGCGCGAGACGCGTGCCTGAGCATCTGGCTCAAGGACAAGGCCGGTGTTGAGTCGGACGGAATGTCGTCGGAACAGATGCACGAGGAAGCCCTGCGGGTTCACCGGGAACGCGGCATCGCCCCGCCCATCTTCGGCAAGTTCCAGCTCTATGACGGGCGGACGGGCGACGCCTTCGACCAGCTGGTTACGGTGGGCAGCATCTATATGCTGAAGCTGATTCACCTGGTGGAGGACAAGATTCACGCCCGCTCCACCGGCCCCTACTCCATGATTACCCAGCAGCCCCTGGGTGGTAAGGCCCAGTTCGGCGGCCAGCGATTCGGCGAAATGGAAGTGTGGGCCCTGGAGGCCTACAGCGCCGCCTACAACCTTCAGGAGGTATTGACGGTCAAGTCCGACGACGTGGCAGGCAGGGTCAAAACCTACGAAGCCATAGTCAAGGGCGAACCTATCGGCCAGCCCGGCGTCCCCGAGTCCTTTAACGTCCTGCTCAAGGAACTGCAGAGCCTCGGCCTGTCCGTGGAGCTGCTTAACGAAGAGGACCGGGCTTCCCTGATGGAAGGGATGGGGGACGAATCCGAGTTGTATGAATCACTGGAGGCGATTTAATGGTTAGAATGCAAGACAGAACCGAGGCTCCGGCTACGCAGTTCAATGCGATTCGTATTTCCGTCGCCTCTCCGGAACAGATTCTGAACTGGTCCCACGGCGAGGTTACCAAGCCGGAGACCATCAATTACCGCACCCTGCGCCCCGAAAAGGACGGCCTCTTCTGCGAACGCCTTTTCGGGCCCACCAAGGACTGGGAGTGCTTCTGCGGCAAGTACAAGCGCATCCGCTACCGGGGCGTGGTCTGCGACCGCTGCGGTGTGGAGGTTACCCGCTCCAAAGTACGGCGCGAACGCATGGGCCACATTCGCCTGGCGGCCCCGGTGGCCCACATCTGGTTCAGCAAGACTAACCCCAGCCGCCTGGGCCTGCTGCTGGATCTGTCGCCCCGCAACCTGGAGCGCGTCCTGTACTTCGCGCAGCACATCGTTATTTCCGTTGACTCCGACAGGCGCACCGAGATTATTGAAGAGGAAAGGCTTCGCGTAGAGCTGGAAAAGGAAAGAATCCAGTCTACCCACGAACCCCGACTGACCGAACTCCAGGAAAAACTGGCTTCCCTCGAAGCGACCAATGACCCGGAATCCGCCGCCGAGGCTGTTGCCGTCCAGGCCGAAAAGGAAGCGCTGGAAGACCAGATCGCCAAGGAAGAAGGTGATCTGGAATTCAAGCTGCAGGAAACAATCAGCGAACTGGAAGACCTGAAGTCTCTCAAGATTCTGACAGAATCCAAGTACCGGGAACTGAAAGACAAGTACCCCGACCTGTTTGAGGCAGGGATGGGGGCCGAGTCCATCCTGGAGATTCTGCGGAATCATGACCTGGAAGCTATCCGTGAGGACCTGGTCCGGGAAATGCGGTCTACCTCTGGCCAGCGCCGGAAGAAGGCCATCAAGCGCCTGCAGGTGGTGGAAGCCTTCCGCAACAGCGGCAACCGGGTTGAAGACATCATCCTGACCATGCTGCCCGTTCTGCCACCGGAACTGCGGCCAATGGTTCAGCTGGACGGCGGCCGATTCGCCACCAGCGACCTGAATGACCTTTATCGCCGCGTGATTAACCGCAACAACCGGCTCAAGAGGCTCATGGACCTGGGCGCCCCCGAGATCATCATCCGTAACGAAAAGCGGATGCTCCAGGAGTCTGTGGACGCCCTGATCGACAACGGGCGTCGCGGCCGTCCCATCCAGGGCAGCCATAACCACAAGCTCAAGTCCCTGTCCGACCTGCTGCGGGGAAAGCAGGGCCGCTTCCGCCAGAACCTGCTGGGCAAGCGGGTAGACTACAGCGGCCGCTCCGTCATCGTGGTTGGCCCCGAGCTGAAGATGAACCAGTGCGGCCTGCCCAAGCGCATGGCCTTGGAACTGTTCAAGCCCTTTGTCATGCACCGTCTGGTGCTGCTGGGTGTCTCCCCCAACATCAAGAGCGCCAAGCGCATGGTGGAACGGGCACGCCCTGAGGTCTGGGACATCCTGGAAGAAGTCATCAAGGACCGGCCAGTGATGCTGAACCGGGCGCCCACCCTGCACCGGCTGGGCATACAGGCCTTCATGCCCACGTTAATTGAGGGCAACGCCATCCAGCTTCACCCGCTGGTCTGTTCCGCTTTCAACGCCGACTTCGACGGCGACCAGATGGCGGTCCACGTTCCCCTATCCCGTATGGCCGTCCACGAAGCCCAGGTGGCCATGCTCAGTACCCACAATATGCTTTCTCCGGCGTCCGGCGAGCCCCTGGTGGCTCCCACCCTGGACATGGTGCTGGGCTGCTACTACTTGACGGAAATGGTGGAAACCCGGAAGGACGAACCGGCCCGGTTCTACAACATCGACGAAGCCAGGATCGCAGAAGCCGCCGGTCATATTAACCTGCGGGAGCGCATCTACGTCAGGCACGTGGAACGTCTTGACAGTGAGGACGAATGGGTTGACACCACTCTGGGCCGGCTGATCTTCAACGAGAACCTGCCCGAGGAAATGGAATTTCAGAATAAGCTGTTCGACAGTCGCGCGCTGAAAGGCCTGACTTCCGAGCTCTATTACAGGCTGAGCAACGAACGGATGGCCGACGTGCTGGACCGGGTGAAGGGCATGGGCTTTGAGTACGCCACCAAGTCGGGCCTTACCGTATCCATCAGCGACCTTCAAGTACCTTCCCAGAAGGGAGACAAGCTTCAGGAAGCCGAGGAAAGGGTGGCCACCCACCGGGATAGTTACGACCTCGGTCTTATGGACGACGACGAGCGCTATAACGAGGTGGTCGAGGCCTGGACCTTCGCTTCCGACGAAATCGAAAGTCTGGTACGAGATGAACTGCGGAACTTTGGCGGTATCGGCGTGATGGCCCAGTCGGGTACCAAGGGCAACATCATGCAGATCAAGCAGATGGCCGGTATGCGCGGTCTGATGACCAAGCCCACCCGGGACTTCTCCCGCGAGATCATCGAACTGCCGGTAAAGTCCAGCTTCCGCGAGGGTCTTACCGCCCTGGAGTACTTCATCTCCACCCACGGCGCCCGCAAGGGTCTCGCGGATACGGCTCTCCGTACCGCTGACAGCGGCTATCTTACCCGCCGCCTGGTGGACATTGCCCAGGAGGTTATTGTCCTGGAAGAGGACTGCGGCACCTTCGACGCCTACTACATCGAGAGCAGGCCCGACGGCACTCCCGAAGCCACGCTGCCCGAGCGCATCGCCGGCCGGATTGCCGCCGCGCCCATCATCGACGAGGCCACCGGGGAGTTCCTGGTGGACCGCAACGACATGATCGACGAGGCAATGGCCGAACGGATCACCGCTGC
Organism: Dehalococcoidia bacterium; assembly: GCA_964291565.2. Taxonomy (GTDB): domain Bacteria; phylum Chloroflexota; class Dehalococcoidia; order Lucifugimonadales; family UBA3495; genus Bin22. Next base: position 743,323 of record OZ219949.1, on the reverse strand, counting down.
GGGCGTTATCCAGGTGCCCGTCCGGTCTCCCCTGATCTGCGAAACCCGCCGGGGTGTTTGCCAGATGTGCTACGGTCGCCTGCCAGCCACCGGCAAGGTGGTCGAACTGGGCCAGGCTGTTGGCATCATCGCTGCCCAGAGCATCGGCGAGCCCGGCACCCAGCTGACCATGCGTACCTTCCACACCGGCGGCGTCGCGGGCTCTGACATTACGAGCGGTCTCCCCAGGGTTGAAGAAATCTTTGAGGCCCGCAAGCCCAAGGGTGTGGCCATCCTCTCCGAGATCGACGGCGAGGTGCAGCTGCCCCTGGACTCGGAAGGGCGGCGCCTGGTAGAGGAACCCGTCCGCATTGTGGACCGGCAAGAGTTCCGCGAAGAATACCTGCTGCCCGAGGGCGTTCAGCTCCTGGTTGATGAGGGCGACGAAGTGGAAGCCGGCATGCTGATGGCCGCCACCCTGCCTACACTGGGTTACGAAACGGATAAGGATGAGACCAATGAGTCCCAGCCTGTCCTGGAAGTGGTAGCCAACGTAGGTGGACGCGTCGAACTGGGCGACAGCCTCATCTCCATCGTCTGGGAGGACCCGGAAGAGCGAGAATACCCGATCCCCGTCGGGGACGAACTGGTAGCTTCCCATGGGGACATGCTCAAGGCCGGCGACCGCCTGACTGCCGGGCCCAAGAACCCCCACGATATCCTTAGCATCCAGGGCACCGGAGAACTGCAGCAGTACATGGTCAACGAAGTACAGCAGGTGTACCGGTCCCAGGGCGTGGGGATTCACGACAAACACGTGGAAATCATCTTGCGGCAGATGCTGCGCCGGGTCCAGGTGAAGTCCATCGGCGACTCCGACTTCATCCCAGACCAGGTGGTGGACAAGGTCCAGTTCCAGGAGAACTGCGCCAGGGTGTTGGCCCAGGGCGGCGAACCCGCCACAGCCGAGCCCGTGCTGCTGGGCGTTACCCGCGCCTCCCTGCGCACCGACAGCTTCCTGGCCGCTGCCGCCTTCCAGGAGACCACCCGGGTTCTCACCCAGGCAGCCCTGAGCGGTCAGCACGACTATCTCCAGGGTCTGAAGGAGAACGTCATTATTGGCCGGTTGATTCCCGCCAGGCTGGATTCCACCACCCTGGTTGAGGAACCTGACATCCTGGCGCTGCCCGGTTTCGACGAAATCGGTGCGGTGGAAGAACTGGTGGCAGCCGGCTGGCTGGAGCCTGGTGATGCCGTCTCGGGCGCGGCCATGACCTTTGGCGGTGGTTCGGAAGACCTGGCCACCTCCGGCTTCTTCGTCGAGAGTGAGTCCAACCTCATCGGTGACGAAACCGGCGGCTCAACTGCCGACGCTTTGGGGCTGACAGGCGACGAGAACGGCACGCAGGACATTTCCGACTTATCCCTGGAGGGCGATGCAGAGATCTAACCCCGTGGCAGGAGCCGGTTCAGAGGGCGAGGTGCGTCAACCTTGTCTTGCCGTTGAACTGGCTCCTGCCCATACTCGTGGTCTTGCCCTGCGCAACCCCGTGATGATTGCGTCGGGCACCTTCGGTTACGACGGTTACGGTCGTGGCCTTACCCCCGAAATGGACCTATCAAGGCTGGGGGCGGTCATTCCCAAGACCTTTACCTGCCTTTCTCGCGAAGGCAACCCCGAACCCCGCTGGTATCCCGAGTCCTACCGGGTCGCCCGCGAAAACCACGAACCCGTGATGCTCAATGCTATTGGATTAACCAATCCAGGCATTGAATCTGGGCTGGAGGAACTGGCGCCACAGTGGGCTCAATGGGACGCTACTGTGCTGTTGAGCATGTCTGGCGACAGCGTCGATCAGTTCGGCGATATGGCGAGGATGACTGTAGGTGCAACGGGATTCGAAGCCATAGAGTTGAACCTCAGCTGCCCCAACGTGGAGCAGGGTGACCTGTTCAGTTACAGCCCCAGGGGAACAGCCCAAGCCGTAGAAGCCGTCAAGCGGCACGCCGTAGTGCCGGTGCTGGCCAAGTTGGCCCCCAATGTCCCCGACATCGTGCCCATTGCCCGGGCGGCGGTGGATGCCGGAGCCGATGCCCTCACCATCTGCAACACCATTCCCGCCATGACCATTGACGTGGAGTCCCGCAGGCCGGCGCTGGGAAACGTAACCGGCGGGTTGTCCGGGCCGGGGCTGCATCCCGTGGCCGTGGCCCTGGTGTACCGTGCGGCCCAGGCCGTGGATGTGCCCATCATCGGCGTGGGGGGCATATTCACCGCCGAAGACGCCCTGGAGTTCATCCTGGCCGGCGCCACCGCCGTGCAAGTGGGGAGCGCCAACCTGGCTGACCTTTGGGCGCCTTTCAAGGTGTTGGAAGGCATGCAGGTCTGGCTGGGAGAGCGTGGCATTGCCGACATCAATGAACTTATCGGAGCGGTTAAAGCCTGATCGTTTTCGGATTATGAAACGACAAAGGGGCGGGTTTGCAGCCCGCCTTTTTATTGTTTGTGAGCGAAGGACCGGCCTCTGACTGGTCCGGTTAGTCCGCGGCCACGGCAGCGGTTTCCGCCTTGGTTACCGCCAAGCCACCTTCCTCGGCATTGACCACCAGGTGGTCGCCGCCCTGGAATTCGCCGGACAGGATGCCCCGGGACAGCCGGCTCTCCAAGCTCCGCTGGATGGCCCGGCGCAGCGGCCGCGCCCCGTAGACCGGGTCGAAGCCTTCTTCCGCCAGCCAGTCGGCGGCCGGCTGGGTCAGCTCGAAGGTTATTCCCTGCTCCGCCAGCCGCTCCGCCACGTCCTTCACCATTAGCCCCACCACCTGGACTATCTGTTCCCGGGTCAGCGGGTGGAAAATGATGGTCTCGTCTATCCGGTTCAGGAACTCGGGCCGGAAGGCCTGTTTCAACGCTTCGTGGACCGACTTCTCCAGCCGTTCCTTCTCGCCCCCAGTGGACTGGGTGGTGGTGTTGAACCCCACGCCCTGGCGGCTCAGGTATCCGGTGCCCAGGTTGCTGGTCATGATGATGACAGTGTTCCTGAAGTCAACCGTGCGGCCATGGCCGTCGGTCAGCCTTCCATCCTCCAGGATCTGCAGCAGGATGTTAAATACGTCGGGGTGAGCCTTTTCAATCTCGTCGAAGAGAATCACCCGGTAGGGACGGCGGCGCACCGCCTCGGTCAACTGGCCGCCCTCGTCGTAACCCACATAGCCCGGGGGCGCGCCCACCAGGCGGGAAACGGTGTGCTTCTCCATGTACTCCGACATGTCCAGCCGCACCATGTTCTCCTCGTCGTCGAACAGGAACTCGGCAAGGGCCTTGGACAGTTCGGTCTTGCCCACGCCGGTAGGGCCCAGGAAGATGAAGCTGCCGATGGGCCGCCGGGGGTTGCTCAAACCTGACCTCGCCCTGCGGATGGCCTCGGATACGGCGCTCACCGCCTCCTCCTGGCCGATGAGCCGCTGGTGCAGCAGGTCCTCCATCTGGATCAGGCGATCCGCCTCGCTCTCCAGCAGCCGCCCGGCGGGGATGCCCGTCCAGCTGGACACCAAGTCTGCGATGTCCCTTTCTCTCACCGTAAGGTCGGCGCCGCGATCCTGCCCCAGCTTCTCCCGCTCCGCGCTGAACTCTTCCTCCAGGCGTAGCCGTTCCGTTCGAAGCTGCGCTGCCTGCTCGTACTCGCCCCGCTGGGACGCGGCCTCCTCCCGGTCGGTCAGTAGCCGGATGCTCTCCTCCAGTTGGTGGCAGTTGTCGGGCATGCCCTCGGCGTCTATGCGCACCTTGCTGGCCGCCTCGTCGATGAAGTCAATGGCCTTGTCCGGCAGTTGGCGGCCAGTGATGTACCGGTCGCTGAGCCGGGCGGCAGCCTCCAGGGCTGCGTCCTCAATCTTCACCTTGTGATGGGCCTCGTAACGGGGGCGCAGGGCCCTCAGGATTTCCACCGTGTCCTCGACGCTGGGTTCATCCAGATACACGGGCTGGAACCGCCGTTCCAAGGCAGCATCCTTCTCAATGTGCTTGCGGTATTCGTCCAGGGTGGTGGCGCCGATGCACTGCAGTTCCCCACGGGACAGGGCCGGTTTCAGCAGGTTGCTGGCGTCCAGTCCACCTTCGGCGGCGCCGGCGCCCACCATGGTGTGAATCTCGTCCAGGAACAGGATTATCTCTCCCTGTCCCTCCTTCACCTCGTCCATAACGGCCTTCAGCCGTTCCTCGAACTCACCGCGGAACTTGGAACCGGCCACCATGGCGCCCATGTCCAGGGCCAGAACCCGTTTCCCCTTGAGTGAATCGGGCACGTCCCCGGCCGTGATCCGGGACGCCAGGCCCTCGGCGATGGCTGTCTTACCCACGCCGGCCTCGCCGATGATGACCGGGTTATTCTTCTTGCGGCGGGTCAGGGTCTGGGCCACCCGCCGGATTTCGCCGTCCCGTCCAATAACCGGGTCCAGTTTGCCTTCAGCGGCTAGCTGTGTCAGGTCGATGCTGTACTTTTCCAGAGACCGGTACCGGCTCTCCGCCCGCCGGTCGTCGACCCGGTGGGCGCCGCGGATGGTGGTAAGCGCTTGGTACACCCGTTCCTGGTCGATGCCGAACTCCTGGACGATCCTGGCTGAGTCGCCCTGGGGCTCCCGAACTGCGGCGATGAAAAGGTGTTCGACACTGATGAACTCGTCCTTAAGCCTTCGCGACTCCTCCTGGGCCGTGTCCAGCAGTCGCTGGATCCGGGGCGTGGTGTAGATTTGGCCGGAAGCGTTGGCCAGCTTGGGCGATGCGTCCAGCAGTTGTTCCAGCCGGGCTTTCACGGACGGAGTGGAAATCCCGAGGTGGTCCAGGATGCGGGCCGGTATCCCGTCCTCCTGGTTCAGCATGGCCAGCAGCACATGCTCCACGTCCCACTGGCTGTGGCGGTAGTTCCGCACCAGTTCCTGGGAGTCCTGGATTACCTGCGATGCTTGTTCGGTGAAGTCTTCTGATCTCATTGTCATAGTCTCAACTCCTGGCTGCACCCTCCAGTGCTGTCGCCGTTAGCAGAGTTACCACGGGCGGGGCGGAAATGGAATATGGAATAGTGCTTCGATAAGACCTGACGCAGACCTATGCCCGGTTTCTTCTCGTGTCCGCGCTCGGCGCACTCGGCCGTTGCTGCAGTTCATCGACCGTGGCGCTCAGGCTCTTGACTTCCTGCTCCAGTTCCTCAATTCGGGCCATCAACTTCAGGGCCACCTCTGCGCCGGCCAGGTTCACGCCCATGTCCTCGGTGAAGGTCTTAATGCGGCGCAGGCGTTCAATGTCGGCTACCGAATATAGCCGCTGCCGTCCGTTGGAGCGTGAAGGCCAGATCAGCCCCACCCGCTCGTAGTAACGCAGGGTCTGGGCGTGCAGGCCAACCATGCGTGCCGCGATGCTGATGACGAAGCAGGGCTCGTCGGAGTGGTTTCTTTCGTAAGCCATATCTATACCCTCTGTCCGGTCCGCAGGTCCCTCAACTTGCGGAACAGCTCCTGTTCTTCGGGTCCCGGATCTTTGGGCAGCACCGCCTTGACGGTGGCATACAGGCTGCCCCTGCTGCCCGTCTTGTTCAGTTCCGGCATGCCCTGGCCGGCCATCCGGAACCGGCGGCCGTTCTGGGTGCCGGGGGGAATGGTCAACGCCACCCTTCCCGTCAGCGTGGGAATAGTCACTTCAGCGCCCAGGGCCAGGTCGTCCACCGGCACTTCTACTTCTGAATATAGGTCCTTACCCTTGCGCTCAAACCGGGGATGGTCAATTACGGTAACGGCCAGGAAAAAGTCGCCGTCGCCCCCTCTGGCCGGTATGTGGACGCGGGATCCGGTATCGACACCGGCCGGAATCTTGACCTCCAGCCGCCGTCCGTCGGGCAGGCTGACCGTCCTGGTGGTGCCCTCCGCCGCTTCGGCCAGGGTGATATCCACCTGGTACTCGGCCGGCGCAGGACGGGGAGCGCCCCGTTCCGACCCAAAGTTGTTGAAAAATCGGTCGAAGAGATCGTCGGAGCCAAAGCTTCCAAGGTCGAAGTTGACTCCGTTGTGTCCGCCAAAGTCGCCGTCGCTATAGTAGTGGTACGTACTGCGGCCCCGGCTGCGGGCCTGAGCTTCGGCCTGCTCGATTTCGTCGGCGTGCATCCAGCGATCGCCGTACTTGTCGTACTTGCGCCGGCTCTCCGGGTCTGACAGAACGCCGTGGGCCTCGTTTATCTGCTTGAACTTTTCTTCTGCGCCGGGGTCGCCCGGGTTAACGTCGGGATGATATTGGCGGGCCAGTTTCCGGTAGGCCTGCCGGATATCCTTGTCAGTTGCATCCCGGGCGACTCCCAGCAGCTCGTAGTAATTTGCTGGCATGGGATTCACCTCTCATGGGTGGTTGCCGTCGTATTGATATTGTATTGATACGGGACAATACTGTCAAGATATATGAATGCTATCACATAAAAGACTTGACAGTCAACACTCAAGTATTTAGAATAAGCAACGTAGGAATGATATGAATCGTATCAATCTTACTGACATAAAAGTGTAAGTTAAAACAGCAGGAGGTACAACTATGGTGATGCGAAGATGGGATCCCTTCATCGAACTGCGGCGGATGCAGGACAACATGGACCACCTGTGGAGGGGTTTCGCTCAGCCCAGCAGCGGCAACAGTGAGATGGAAGACTGGGCCATTCCCCTGGACGTGGTGCAGGAGGGCGACAGTATTGTTGTTCACGCTTCCCTGCCGGGCGTCAGCCCGTCGGACCTCAACGTAAGCATTGAGAACGACGTGCTGACCATCCGGGGCCAGACTACCAGCGACAGCGAGCGTCAGGAGGGGAACTACCTGATGCGGGAGCGACATACCGGTTCTTTCCACCGTTCCCTGCGCCTGCCCGACACCCTGGATGTGGACAAGGCCCAGACCAGCTACGACCACGGTGTCCTGACCATCGCCTTCCCCAAGGTGGAGGCCAAGCAGGCCCGCCAATTGTCCATCAACGTGGGCGGCGGCAACCAGATCGTGGAAGGAGAAAAGGCTGAAGCCTAGACGCTCCTGAGAACCAGGACAATGGGAGGGGCCCGCGAGGGCCTCTCCTTTTTTTGAGCTTGGGGGGCGATAAACTCAGGGGCGGTCCCGCTGGTTTTGGCGGTCCCCATTAGTTGTTGGCCTTTAAATGGGGCGCCGCCTTCCTTCGGATTTCGCTTGTTAGCTGCACTGGAAGGTGCTACAATTTTCAAGCTGTCCCGGACTTAAGCGCCGGTTCAGCATCAGCATTCCCCAGTAGCTCAGCGGTAGAGCGGGCGGCTGTTAACCGCTAGGTCGCAGGTTCGAATCCTGCCTGGGGAGCCACATCTCTCCCCTTTTTTTGGCGATGCCTGGATTCCTCCACTTACACCAGTCGCTAAGTGCTCCTCAGACGGATATGTTGCTCCGGTTGCCACGAGAAACTTGCCCAAACACCGCCTAAAGCTCGTGGTCCTCCAACTCCAGGAACTCCCGAACTCTTTGCTTGAAGGGTTCCTTGTCGTAGTTGTTGTAGAGGGTCAGTGAGTTGCGCACCGGGTTCCCGCCGAACATCCGCTCGTAAAGGACCTGCCTTCCGCTGAAGGAACTGCACGAGGCGTCCCACGCCAGGTGGAACAGCTTGGCCCGGTCCCGGGCGTTGGTGGTATCGGTGGCCATATACTGGTCAATCTCGCCGGCAATGTCCGTATTGAAGTCGGCCTCGGCCGGCAGGGCCATCAGGCTGCTGGTGCCCAGCATCTGCACAATCTCCACCATTCGCGGGTACATGGAGCGGCCAAATATGGTCCGACCTGCCCGCAGCGGTGCCAGCGCAGGACTCATCACTCCCCACCGGTTGGGGGCAGCATCCGCCTCCGAGGCCCTCAGGCAGGACCATAGCGTGTCCCGCTGGGTGATAAGCTCCGCCACCTGCTCCTGAACGTGGGGAATAGTGCCCGAGCCCAGCGTATCGACAATCAGGTCCGCCAGGCCCAGCATGAACTCGGCCTTGGCCAGGCAGCGGGTCAAGACCTGGTGCCCCGTATGGGCATCGGAACTGGTCCCCATGGCATACCCGTTGCAAAGCTCCACGTTGCCCAGCAGGAACACCCGCTCCCAGGGAACAAACACGTTGTCGAAAAACACTACCGAATCCATTTCTTCAAAGCGCGAACCCAGGGGGTGGTTGAAGTGGGAACGCCCCAAGTCGAAACTCTCCCGGCAAAGGAATTTCACGCCAGGAGTGTCGCAGGGGATTGAAAAGGAGAAAGACTGCCGCCCGTCGTCGTCGGCCAGCCGGTGGGACGCCACCGGGTAGATCGCAATCTCATCGGAGATGGGACCCAGGGTGGCCAGCACCCGACTGCCCTTGACCACGATGCCGGCGTCGGTTTCCTTGACTAGGGTGAGTGCCACCTCCTCGCTGAGGGTGTCGGTAGCGTTGGGAGTACGACGCCGCTGCAAGTTGACCAGGGCGTGAGTCAGCGCTATGTCGTTCTCCCGGATGAACTCGTGGTAGTCCTCCACGTTTTGTTGGAACTCGGGCCGGTCCTGGGCAAAATAGCCCGAAGCCCCGGCCCACGAGGAGAAGATAATGTTCAGGAAGTCGGGGGATCGCCCCATCATGCCGCAGCTGGCCTGCGCCCAGCGGGTCATCATCCGGCGCCGGCGCTCCAGGTCTTCCACGGTTTCGGGAACAAGGAAGGATAGGCCCACGGCGCCGCCGCTGGTTGGCGAGGCGAAGGTCATTTCTTCCCGCAGCGCCGCATCGTGCTGCATGTCGTAAAGGGCGGCCACCGACTTCACACCGTTCTTCAGCGCCGGGTGGGTGGTCACGTCCTTTACCCGCTCCCCGTCTATCCAAACCTCCCGGGGACGGTCCTTAAGTCCCATTATGTATTCGGCTCCCGTACGTGCTGGCATCGTCATTCACCTCGGCGCGAGGATTGCATCGGTGGAGGGTGTTGCGCCCGAACGGTCATGGGCACCATGGTCAGAACAAGACCGTCATCTGCCGACAGTATAGTACGGTATGTCTCCACTTGGACAATGCTCCTGGAGCCTTTCCGGGCACCTATCCGTTGTACGCACCGTTTGTCTATGAACAGCGACTGCCCGTCGCAGACTGGTCCCGGCGTTCCGCTGAATTGGCTGGGTGGGACTACTTGGTGTAAGTAGGTATGAAGGCCGCCCATTTGGGCAGTGATAAGGCGCCTACCGCCAGCGCGCCGGTTGGAAAACGGTAAGGAGGCCGCGAATTTCGTGGCCTCCCCGTGTTCCCCTGCGTGGTAGGCGTCTCTGGCATTACCTTAACCCCTGGCCGGCTATCCGCCTGAGTTCTTCCACATGTGGCACCCGGTAACGCCCAGGATGATGGGCAGCATGGTGTCTACCACAGCCCAGATTACCCACGACTGGTGGTTGCCGTCCAGGTAGTCGCTGCCGTTGGCCAGCAAGGCGAACCAGTTGTGCAGGAACAGGATGGCGACGCCGGCCGTTACGAAAAAGGCGACATTCGCCTCAAAATACCCACGGCTGACACCGTCATCTTCAGCCCCTACGTCCACCGCCTTCTTGCGTCCATAGTTGTAAATCAGTCCGATCGCCAGGCCGATTAACATCAATACGTCTAGAACCAACCACACCGTCATAACGTCGATTGTGTCCGTCAGGAAGTTGTTGATGATGAAGAACCCTGCCACGGCAATCGCAAGGAGTACCAGGTAAGCCCCTGCCAGCTTCTTTATTCCAGTCATATAACCTCCTCTCTTCCGCAAAACCACAGGATGGTTCGTCTTCGTGGATTGGGGATCCAATAGGAAACGGTACTTGGGATTGAACTGCCTGTAATCCAGCATAGCATATTGCTGTCCACGCTCATTTCTGGGGCCGAAATCTTCATGCAATATTGGCAAATGAAGACCGAGATAGAAGCAAATCAGGTGCGAAATGTGCCGGTTGCGCCTGGCCTTTCGCCAGACTAAACTGTCCCCAACCAGATACCTGCCCAAGTTGTCTCCCCACTATCGGCGTCCAGGAGCGATTACCATGACGACGACCACCGCCAGCCACACGCCAGGCAGCCAGGGTACCTACTCCCACCGGCCCATTGTCTGGGGCACCCGCGGAATGGTGGGCGGCGGCACCCAGTTGACCGCCCAGTCGGGAATGCGCATTCTCTGGCAGGGGGGCAACGCGGTGGACGCGGCGGTGGCTTCGGCCCTGGCGGCCGGCGTCATGGAACCCACTGCCCACTACACCCTGGGCGGCGAAGTTTCTTTCCTGTTCTACGACCGGGCCAGCAGGTCCGTCCGTTCCGTGGTGGGCCAGGGCTGGGCGCCCCAGAGAGCCACCATTGACCACTTCCTGGAAAACTGGGGAGAAATACCGCCCGGCGTTCTCAGCTCCACCGTGCCCGGAGTAATCTCAGCCCTGCTGGCCATGCTGTCCGATTACGGCACCAAGTCCTTTGCCCAGGTGGCGGAAAGCGCGCTGCACTTCGCCGGCAAGGGCTTTCCCGCCTACCAGCTTTTCGTCCGTACCGTGGCCACCGCTGAGCGCATGGCGAACTTGCGCAAGTATCCCGACTCGGCCCGCATATTCCTGCCCAACGACCGGCCGCCGGATCTGGGTTCCCTGTTCCTACAAGAAGATTTGGCCCGCACCCTGTCCTTGATGGTCCAGGCCGAGGAGCGGGCGCTGGCCGGCGGCAGTACTCGGGAGGCAGGAATCCAGGCAGCTCGCGACGTCTATTACAAGGGCGACGTGGCTCGCCGCATGGTCAAGGCCCTTCAGGACTTAGGCGGGCTGTACGAGCTGGCGGACTTTGCCGAGTATGAATCTCCCATGGAGGAACCCATTTCCGTCACCTATCGTGGCTACCAGGTCTTCACCAACCGCTCCTGGACCCAGGGCATCAGCCTATTGCAGGCGTTGGCCATCTTGGAGGGGTTCGACCTGGCCGCCCTGGGCCACAACAGTCCCCAGGCCATACACCTGCAGGTGGAAGCACTGAAGCTGGCCTTCGCCGACCGGGAGCGGTACGTGGGGGATCCGGCCTTCGTGGACGTGCCTTTCGACGGCCTGCTGTCCCGGGAATACGCGGCCCTGCGCCGGACACTGATCGACCCCAACAAAGCACAAGCCAGTTATCCGCCCGGTGACCCCCACAATCTGCTGACCGTGGACCCGACCTGGGCAGCCAGCCCCCGGGCCCGGGAACCCATGGCCGTGAGCGGCGACGGAGACGGCACCACTTACCTGGCTACTGCTGACTCTGCCGGCAACCTGGTTTCCGCCACCCCCAGCAGTTTCGGGGCCCTGGCCCAGGGCATGGTGCTGGGCGACACGGGCATCCTGGTCAACTGCCGCGGCTGCTATTTCTGGCTGGATGCGGACAACCCCAACGGCCTGGCTCCCCGCAAGCGGCCCCGCACCACGCCCTGCACATTCATCATCCTGAAGAACGGCCAGCCCTTCATGACCCTGGGCACCCCCGGTGGGGACAGCCAGCCCCAGAGCAACCTGCAGACCCTGTGCAACATCATCGACTTCGGGATGAACGTGCAGGAAGCGGTGGAAGCCCCTCGCTTTTGCGGATACAGCTTTCCCCAGTCTCCCTGGCCCCACGAGGAGTACCCCAACCTGCTGGAAACCGAGGGCCGGATGGGGCAGGACGTAGTGGACGCCCTGAACGACCGAGGTCACCAGGTAAAGGTGATCGGCCCCTGGGGTGTGCCCAACGGTTTCACGCCAATACTGGTCAATCCGGAAGACGGTGTCTATCACGGCGGCGCCGACCCCCGCAAGGAATCGGTAATGCTGGGCTGGTAATCTATCCCCGAATTTACACGAATGTTTACTTAACTGTTCGATGCCTTCGCTGCTCCTTAGGGGCGGTTCGCGAACCACCCCTAAGGCCGGAATTCATGCACACCACCTAAATTGCGACGGCGCAGTAAGGATTCGCACATTTTCGCGGAAGAAAAAAAGGAGACAGCAGATGGCAACCCTGGTAACCGGCGGCACCGGCTTTGTCGGCTCCAACATCGTTAAGGAACTTGCGTCCCGGGGGCACGATGTGGTCAGTTTGGACGTGGCTCCGGCCGATGACCTGAATCGGAACTACCTGGGCGATTTGCAGTCCCGCGTTACCTTCGTTGCCGGCAGCATACTCAGCCCTTCCGATCTGGAATCCCTTCGCCAGTCCTACTCAATTGAGAAGATAGTCCACGCCGCCGTATTCACGGTGAACCGGGTTGACCTGGAGACCGCCCGCAGCCGGGACATTGTTGACATTAATGTTACCGGCACAGCCAATATGCTGGAAATGGCCCGGCTAATAGGGCCGGAGCGCTTTATTTACATAAGCTCCGGCTCCATGTACGGGATGACCCGGGGCCCGGACCAGTATTTCAACGAAGACGACCCCTCCAGGGCCGACACCCTGTACGGCATAACCAAGGCCGCCAGCGAGGCCATCACCCAGCGATATGGCGAGCTTCACGGCTTCCCCACCGCCAGCCTGCGGCTTAGCACGCCCTACGGCCCCATGGAGCGGGTTACCGGCCACCGCGACAACATGTCCATACCCCACCAGTGGACCGGCCGGCTGGTTCGGGGCGAACCCATTGCAGTAGAGGACTCGGATGTGGGCCGGGACTTTACCTACGTTCTGGACATTGCGTCCGGTATCGCCACCGTTGTGGATGCTCCAGACCTGCCCCACGACCGCTACAACATCACCAATGGCGTGTGGGTTACGGGCCAGCAAATTCAGGAGACGTTGAAGGAACTCTACCCCGACACCTTCTTGCTGGAAGAGGGGGCGGAACCGGTTTCTAACGTCAGCACGTCCCCCGCCCGCGGCCCCCTGTCCGGCTACCGCCTGTGGCGGGACTTCGGTTGGAAGCCCAGTTACGACCTGGCCGCCGGACTTTCGGACTACGTGGAATGGCGGCGAGAATTTGGGTTTTTGGACTAGCAAGCCTGGCTTGCAGCATCCCCTTCTACCTTCGTGGGGGAAGGTCAGGTTGGCGCGAACTCCGCTATCAATCCCCAGGCGTCCCGCACAAATAACGTAAGAGGAAACTGAAATGGCCCTGCCACCCGACCGAATCGACTACCTGCCCATCATTGACCGCCCCATCATCAAGTGGCCAAACGACGCCCGGGTGGCAGTGTGGATTTCTCCCAACGTGGAGCACTACGAGTACCAGCCCCCCAACGAGGGTGTCCGCAACCCCTGGCCCCGCACACCCTATCCCGACGTGCAGCAATTCTCGTACCGGGACTACGGCAACCGTATTGGTTTCTGGCGTATGCTGGAACCCCTGGACAAGCACGGCATCCGCTGCTGCATCTCGCTGAACCTGGCCGTCCTGGAGCATTTTCCCGAAATCGCAGAGGCCATGATGGAGCGGGACTACGACTACATGAGCCACGGCATCTACAACACCCGCTACCTTTACACCTGCACCGAAGACCAGGAGCGGGAGTTCTACCGGGACTGCATCGACACCCTGAAGCGCCACACCGGCAAGCCCCTGAAGGGCATGCTGGGTCCCGCCATCTCCGGCAGTGTCCATACACCCGACCTGATGGCCGAGGCCGGGCTCATTTACCACACCGACTGGTTCCACGACGACCAGCCCACGCCCATCAAAGTCAATTCCGGCAAGCTCATCTCAGTGCCCTATTCAATCGAACTGAATGATTCCTCCGTCCTGCGCGACAACCACTACAGCGCCCAGTACTTTGCAGACATCTGCAAGGCCCAGTTTGACCGCCTGTACGAGGAGGGCGCCGAGAGTGGACGGGTGATGTGCATTGCCCTTCATCCCTTCATTATCGGCCAGCCCCATCGCATCAAGTATCTGGACGATATCTTAGGCTACATAATGTCCCACGATGGCGTCTGGCAGACCACCGCCGACGACATCGCCGACTACTATATTGCCAACTACTACGACGAGGCCATAACTCATGCCCAGCGCCTGGCCGAAGCGTAGAGCAAATAGGCGCCTTTGTTGAAGTCCCCTCCCCCTTGATGGGGGAGGGCTAGAGTGGGGGTGATAACCGCCCCCCAAACCACCGAACGGGAGAATAAAGCCCATGCCCGCCCAACGCACCTTTGGTATGGATCACCCCCACCACGAATGGTTTCCGGTAATCAGCCGTCCCACTCTGCGCTGGCCCGACAACGCCGCCGTTGCCCTGTGCGTGGTTATACCTCTGGAACAAATGGAGTGGCAGGCGCCGGCCGGCAGTTTCCAGGTAGCCCGCCTGGCCGGAGGTTCCGCCCCCCGGGAGTTTCCCGACTACGCCCGCCTGTCCCACCGGGAATACGGCCACCGGGTGGGCATCTTCCGCCTGCTGGACGTGCTGGAAAAGTACGGCATCCGCGCCACCATTGCCATGGATGCCCTGACCGCCGAACATTACCCCTACCTGGTGCGCCACTGCCTGGACCGGGGCTGCGAGATCATCGGCCACGGCATCTCCGTCAGCCGGATGATTACCAGCAATATGTCCGAGGATGAGGAGCGGGACTACATTCGGACTTCCATCGGTGCACTGGAATCCGCCACCGGCGCTCCGCCCGCCGGCTGGTTCGGCCCCGAATATGGCGAGTCCGACCGTACCCCCGGGTTGCTGGCCGAGGCCGGTCTCACCTACGTTTGCGACTGGGCCAACGACGAGCAGCCCTATCCCATGACTACCGGCGACCGGCCCTTTTTCGCTCTACCCCTGCTCTACGAACTGGACGACGTGGTCTCCATCTCCCAGAAGCTGATGCCCGTCTTCGACTACGAGCGGATGCTGGGCGAGAGTTTTGACGTGCTGAAGGAGGACGGAGCGGCAACCGGCCGGCTTATGGCCGTTAACTGGCACCCCTGGCTGGTGGGCCAGCCCTTCCGCATCGGCAGCATTGACCGGGCCTTGTCCCACATCATGGGCCAGGGCGGTGTTTGGGCCGCCACCGGTTCAGAAATCATCGAATGGTACCGGCAGCAGGCCGGCTGAGGGAGGTGAACCATGGCGTCAACCCTGATACGCGGCAGGTACCTGCTCACTCCCGCGTCCGGTGGGGGGACCACTTCGCTGTCCGACGCTGCAATTTACCAGGAAGACGGCGTTATCCGCGAGGTCGGCCCCCGGCAGGATTTGCGCGCCCGGCTGGAACCCGATGAGGAAGTGGGCGGACCCGATTACGCCATCATCCCCGGCCTGGTCAACTCCCACCACCACGGGCGCGGCGTCACAACCCTTCAGATGGGCACCTGCGACGACTGCCTGGAGCTGTGGATTCTCGACGGCTGGGGTCGGCGTCCCTACGACCACTACCTGATGACGCTCTACACGGCCCTTATCATGCTGGAGTCTGGAACCACCACCGTCATGTACAACCATCCCCAGACGGCCACCGCCACCCTGCGGGAGGACGTGGACGCGGTGTTGCGGGGTTTCCAGGATGCCGGTATGCGGGTGGCTTTCTCCAGCTATTTTCGCAACCAGAACCGGATAGTGTACGCCGACGACCAGGACTTTCTGGCCGGCCTGCCCGTCGACCTGGCCCAAATCGTCACCCGCCACTTGGCCGCCACCGACATGACCGACGACGAGTACTTCGCCTTCTTCGCCGAAACCTACGACCGCTACAACGGCGACCCTTCCGGCAAGCTGCGCGTACTGCTCAGTCCCAGCAACGTGCAGTGGAACACCGACGAGTTCCTGCAGCGCACCCGCGAAACGTCCCTGCGCTACCGTACACCCGTACACATGCACTTGGTGGAAAGCAATTACCAGAAGGCATACGGCCTGCGCACCTGGGGCAAGACGCCGGTTGAACATTTGGCCGACCTGGAATTCCTGGGGCCGGAACTGTCCTGCGCCCACGCTGTCTGGCTGACGGAACGGGACATTGACCTGCTGGCGGGGGCCGGCGCCACCGTCTGCCACAATGCCAGTTCCAACCTGCGGCTCAAAAACGGCATCGCGCCGGTAAATCCCATGCTGGCCCGGGGCCTTAACGTGGCCATGGGCACCGACAGCACGGCCATCAACGACGATGACGACCTGCTCCAGGAAATGCGCCTGGTAAGCAGGCTTCACCGCCAGCCCGGCATCGGCAACCCGGCCATAACGTCCGAGCAGGTATTGGCCATGGCCACCGCCAACGCCGCATCCCCCACCGGGTTCGCCGGGGAAATTGGCGTCCTGGAACCGGGCCGCAGGGCCGACATGTTGCTAATCCGCCTGTCAGACCTGGAGGATCCCTACCTGGAAGCAGACCTGCCCCCGTTGGAAGCGGTACTGGGTCGGGCCAAGGCACGGGACATTGCCGCCGTCATCGTGGATGGGGAAGCGCTCACCCGGGATGGGGAGCACCAACGGGTCAGCAAGGACGAAATTCGGCGCGAACTCCGCGAGCAACTGTCCTGTCCCCCCGAACCGCAAACCCTGGAAACCCGCCGGATGGCTGCCCGCCTGCGCCCCTACGCCGAGGAGTTTTACCGTGCCTGGGCCGACGAGTCCGGTGGCCCTCCCACCGGCGCGCCCCACTATGTCTACAACAGCAGAACTTAATACCCGTAGCGGTCTCGACGGCAAAGGCAAAGGGCGGGAACCGAGTCCCGCCCTTTTCTCAATGCACACACTTGGTCGTGTCGTTAGGCGCGATCCCTACTCCCACGTGGCAAACCCCATGGCGCAGCCCGTACCGGCCGGAGACCGGTAGCAGGGCACGTAGTCCACTACGTCCATGTCCAGGTCTTCCGTAGCCCCGGTAACCACAATCCAGTTGCGAATTTCCGAACTGCCCGAGTTGATCTTCTCCCGGGGCAGGGCCATTAGCTGCTCCACGCTCTTGGCCTGCATGCCTGTTAGCGCGGCCTGGTCCAGTTCTTCGTCCACCACGAAGTGGCTCAGCCCGCCCGATGCCAGGATGCCCACACGAAGGTCCTTCGGCCACGATTCTATGGCGTCCTTCAACGCTTGTCCCAGGTTGTAGCAGCGTTTGGGCGTGGGTTGGTTGGGGGGATAGTAGGTGTTCAGCATTATGGGGACCGTAGGAATCGTGCCTTCCGTCATCAGTCGGTTATAGACGTAACCGAAGGCGTGGCCGATGCCGCCCCGAGCCCGTCCGCCCCGCTTGGGGTCCAGGACGTTGGAGCGACCCACGTCGAACTCCGATTCGATCAGGTGCTCGATGATGTGGCGGCCCAGCCCTGATTCCGTGGGGACCTGCTGGTCCTCCGTGTTATAGCCAATCAGGTGCTGGCCGCCGGTGGAGGGTCCCGCTTCGTGGCCGGCAACCTTCACCTGGTCCCCCCAGTAAACGCAAAAGGCTGGCATATTATCGTCCAGCAAATATTCCTGCTGGTCGTCGCCCACCATCACCAGCACGTCCAGGTTGGCTTCGTGCAGTTTCTTGGACAGGTGGGCGATTGCTTCCTGGTTCTGTTTGTGCCGCTGCTCGAACTTTTCCGGTGTGATTTCTTTGGCAATCCGCGCCGCGTCGCACCTGGCCAGCAGTTCCTCGAAATTGGACGTAATGCCATCGGTTCCGATTAGTTCAATGTGGCCCTTGTCCCGCTCGCCGCGGGCGGCCCAGCCCTCGGCGGGAGTGCTCAACTGGGGGCTATGCGATGAGGCCAGCCCCAAGACCAAATCTGCCATAGTTCCTAACTCCTTTGACCATCAATCAACGGTCCCGGCAAGTCGTCTTATGGGATGTTAGCACCGCGATTGGTAAGATACAATCTGGAAAATAATCGATGCAGGAGCATGTTAGTGCGCGCCCTCAGCATCCGCCAGCCATGGGCATGGCTGGTGGTCAATGGCTACAAGGATATTGAAAACCGCACCTGGAGCACCGGGTTCCGGGGCCGCATCTACGTCCACGCCGGTCAGCGCATGGTGGCTGACGACTACCCCGAACAGCGCGAATACATCAGCCGGGCCGGTATCGTCATTCCCTCTAACCTGGGCCGTGGCGCCATTGTGGGTGAGGTGACCATCACCGGTTGTGTCTCATCCAATGACAGCCCCTGGTTTTGCGGCCCCTATGGGTTTACTTTGGAGGAACCGGTGGCATACGAGGATCCCATACCATACCGTGGCCAGTTGGGCTTCTTTCCCGTAGATGAAAGCGAGATTGGTCATCGCAAGCGGGTCTGGAAGCCGCTGTAGTAGGTACCCCGTTGCAACAGCCCCGTCCACCGTCCAGGCCGATGATGACACTGCCCCAGGCGGTGCGACTGTGCCTGCGAAGGTATGCGGCCTTCAATGGTCGTGCCACCCGCGCCGAGTTCTGGTGGTGGGCGCTGGCCGCGAACGTCCTCATCATCGTCGCCGCCACGGTTGACGCGACCCTTTCAGCCCTTCTTCTACTCCCGGGTATTGGAGTGTTCACCCCGCTGGCTCTGTTGATCATCCTCGGCATCTTCCTGCCCACCCTTGCCGTGGGTGTTCGCCGCCTTCATGACATTGGCAAGAGCGGGTGGTGGCTGCTGGCCTGGTACTGCATCGACTTCATTGCTTCATTGTTGCTGGTGGTATCGCTGGTGGGCCTGTTGTACTTCATTGCGTTATGGGCTGTTGACGACGACCGGTATTTGGGTGGCGCATTGTCCGGAGGCTTCACCCTACTTGTCGTGCTCGGCATGGTCGGTATTGCTGCCATTCTCACTATTCTGGTGGTGTACGCCTGGGCCATAGTCTGGCTGGTGAAGCAGGGCGAGTCGGGCGCCAACAAGTATGGCAGGGACCCACGGGAGTGGAATAGTGAGTAAGGTGGCGGGTTTTGATCGGACGCTGGTGGATGAAGTCCCTGTGAAGGGGTAGAATAACCCCTGCGTAAGCCCAGTTCAGGAGAAATTAATGCAGCCAGGATCGGCGCCCCAAACCAGACCGATGATGACTATCCAGGAATCGGTCAAGACCTGTATCCGCAAGTATGCCGATTTCAGCGGCCGCGCCACCCGCGCCGAATACTGGTGGTGGTTGCTGGCAACGATCCTCGCCAGCCTGGCCATCTGCGCCGTTGACAGTTTCATCGGCGCAATTTCCAATGCTTACTTTTATACTCCTCTAAGTACCATATTTGCCCTGGCCGTTTTGCTTCCCGACTTGGCCGTGACCGCCCGCCGTTTACACGATATCGGCAAGAGCGGGTGGTGGCAGCTGGTCTGGTTCGCCATTGGTATACTGGCCATAATACCAATCATCGTTGGCGTGTTAGTTGGATTATCCGGGCTCCTTACCGGAGAAGAGGACTGGGGTAAATGGTGGTCGGCAGTCTCCTGGGCGCCCATTGTTGCTGGCATCCTTGTAGCTTTCCTGGTCTGGATAGGATTGGTCGTCTGGTGGCTGGTATGGATGGTTAAACTGGGTCAGTCCGGCCCCAACCATTACGGCCCCGACCCTCGTGCCTGGGACGATGAAGCCGTTGCTTAGCGATGGCCCGACCGAACATCTAACTGGAGATAAACAATGCCTAAAGTAATCCCGGTCCCCGACGATCTCAGCCAGCCCTTCTGGGAGGCGGTGAACGAACGCCGCCTCGTCCTCCAGAACTGCGCCGCCTGCGACAAGCTCCAATATCCGCCCCAGGCGGCCTGTCAGGTCTGCGGCTCCGGTGACAAGCTGGAGTGGAGGGAAGTGGAAGGGAAGGGCCACGTCGCCACCTACATAGTAATTGAGGATGGCCGCCTTAACCGCCGGATGCCCGACCAGCCCTACAACCTGGCCCTGGTTACCCTGGATGAAGACCCCGCCGTGAACTTCTACTCCAATCTCCCGGGTGTGCCAGCCTACCAGGCGCCGGTGGGCGCTGCCGTGGAACTCACCTTCGAAGAAGTGGCCCCGGGCCAATTGATTCACGAATGGCGGGTAGTGGAGTAAGTGAATAAGGAAATATCTTTGCTTAGAGAATGAAGATTGCAAAGGGGCGGAAGGTAACGGATGACCTCTGCGAAGCCCCGCTTCTCTGCGTCTCTTTGTGAAAAAGTCTAGCCAGGGAGCGAGGAAGGACCGAATATGACCAACAGCAACAATTTCCAGTGGCGCCGGGACAGGGACGGCCTGGGTGTGTGGGAACACCGTGGCAAGGTAGCCATCGCAGGTTACGGCCATTCTCCTGTTGACCGGCGCTGGGACGGCGAGAACCTGGATACTTCCCTGGGCGCCTACACAATCCTGGCCTGCGAAAGGGCCATGGAGCAGGCCGGTGTCACCATAGACCAGGTGGACGGCATCGTCTGCTGCGACAGCCACATTGCCGGCGGCAGCGGCGGTTCCGCCTCCAACTGGGCGCCCCGCTCCTACTTTGACCCGCCCTACGACTCGGAGTACGGCATCACCCTGATCAATGCCCAGTGGCTCATCAACGCCATGGGCTTCAAGAACGTCAAGTTCGCCCCAACCGGCGTCCCCACTATTGGCGAGATGGTGGGAATGGCTTCCCAGGCTGTGGGCGACGGCGTCTGCAGCACCTGCCTGGTCATCTATCCCACCGGCAACCTGGAAGGGCGCTACCGCCGGGGCGGCGAGAATGCCGACGACTACGCCCGGGGCGTCCGCCAGTGGACGGTGCCCTGGGGCAACCACGGCGGCAACGACTTCATTAACATCTTCCCCCACAACCAGTACTGCTTGAAGTACGGCGGCGAGCACGACGACCTGGCCCCCTTCGTCATCAACCAGCACAAGAACGGCATGCTCACTCCGTGGGGCTTCAACTACAACCACGGCATCGAGCCCATCTCAGTGGAGGACTACAAGACGTCCCGGTACATCCTGAACCCCCTGCGCATCTGGGACTGCGACCGTCCGGTCAACGCCTCGGCCGCATATCTTTTCACCACCGCAGAGCGGGCACAGGACATGAAGTCCCAGCCCGTGTACGTGCTCAACCACTCCCAGCACAACTTCCGGTTCCGTACTACCCAGCCCGATCTGGACGAGGTGGAAATGTGGACCGACCGACAGGCGGCGCGCATGTATGAAGGCGCCGGGCTGAGTCCCGCCGACGTGGATATCTTCAACCCTTACGACGGGTATTCGATTATGACCCAGTTCTTCCTGGAGGGGTTCCAGTGGCACGGGGTCAAACGGGGCGATGCCTTCGCCTTCTACGCGGGCGACATCAGCGTTAAGGGGCCCCACCCCTTCAGTTCCAGCGGCGGCAACCTGGGCAACGGCCGCACCCGCACCGCCATGTACACCGACAGTATCGAGCAGCTCAGGGGCACCGCCGGAGCCCGCCAGGTAACAGTCCGTGCGGAAACGGCCTTGTGCGCCTTCACCACTCCCAGCAGCGGCGGCTGGCTCATGCTGGGCAAGTACCCGTCCTGAAGTAACCACCAAGGATGCGAAGAATCACGAAGGGAGATAGGGACCAGCGCGATACTACTTTTCTCTTCGATAGGGGAAGGCGAGAATGGGGGTGAAGATTCTCACCTATCAACCAGCCCAGCAGTTGCAAATCATCCACACACTTGGAAAGGACAATCAATTGGCCACGCTAATCAGCTTTGACATAGACGGCACCCTGGAGGTGGGCGATCCGCCCGGGTGCATTACCCTGGATATGGTACGGGCGGCCAAGGCCAGCGGCTGCATCATCGGCAGTTGCTCCGACCGCACCGTCAGCAACCAGCAGCGCATCTGGGAGACCGCCGGCATCGACATGGAATTTACCGTCCTCAAGCACCAGCTTGATGCGGTAAAGGAACAGTTCCCGGCCGAGAACTACTACCACATTGGCGACACGGACCTGGACCGCCAGTACGCCGAACGCAACGGGTTCCACTTCCTGCTGCCCGATGTGGGCGTGGTCCAGCTTTGGGAGGACGGCCATTAGCAGCGGGCCCGGCTACCAGTCCCTGATTGACCGGTTCCGTCGTGCCCGCTCCGATGACACTCTGGCGGTTCTGGAAGGCTTCCACCCCCTGAAGCACGCCCTTCGCTTCGGCGCAACTATCCTGGAGACCGTGACTCAGGACTCAGACAGACTTGACAGCTTAGTTCCTTCGCTGGCTCCCGATCTGGTGGACGTCCTTGCCAAGGATGGCACCGAGGTTCCCGCGACTGTTTTCCGGCAGCTTTCCCCGACGCCTCCGGCAACCGGTGTCATTTCACTGGCTCTTCGGCCTGCCTATAGTGCACAACCTTTTGGAAGCCCGATGCCCCTGGTACTGCTGGAGAACCCCCGCAGCCACGGTAACATCGGTGCGACAGTACGGGTTGCGGCCGCCGCCGGCGCTGCCGGCGTGGTTACCACCGGCGACCACGATCCCTGGCACCCCTCAGCGTTGGTGGGCTCCGCCGGCCTGCACTTCGCTCTGCCGGTAGTGTGGCTCCGAGGGCTGAATGTGGACGAACTCCCGGCAAGTTTGAATGATCGGGACCTCTTGGCGGTAGATCCTGAGGGAGAGCCATTGGACTCGGGTTCGGTGCCCGATGGAGCAATCCTGGCTTTTGGTACGGAGCGCGACGGACTGAGCCCCGAGTTGCTCGCAGCTGCCCGGGGCCGAATTGCCATACCCATGGAACCCGGCGTTTCCAGCCTTAACCTGGCAACGGCCGTAGCGGTGGTCCTCTACGCCTGGCGCTTGGGGTAGCCCCCGTCCGTACCTCGCGATGAAGGGTTACCGGCTAGGCTATTCGCACCTGCTCCAATGCCGCCAGGTCGAACAGGACGCCGTGGCCTGGAGCTTCGGTAGGCGTGAACTTGCCGTCAACAGGCAGCACCGGGTTCAAGATGTAGCCAGTGTTGTTCAGGTTCAGCGTGGGCAGGTGCTCTACCAGGTAACCGTTGGACGCCCCGCAGCACAGGTGCATGGAAATCTCTTCCACCAGATGCGGCGCCATTGGCAGGTGGTAGGCGTCGGCAACTCGCGCAATGCGCATCCAGGGAGTAACGCCGCCCACCCGGCACACGTCAGCCTGCACGAACTGGACGGCTCCCCGCTGGAAAAGGTCCAGGAACCCTTCTGGCTGCCATTCTCCCTCGCCCGTAGCCAGGGCCACGTTCACAGTATTGCTCAACCTTTCGTACCCCACATGGTCTTCGGCCAGGATGGGTTCCTCCAGCCAGAACAGGTTGAACTCCTCCATGGCCCGGGAGCGGGTTATGGCCTCGCCCACTGACCAGCGCTGGTTGGCGTCCACCATCAGGGGCGTGTAGGGACCAATGGCCTGGCGTACGGCCCGCAGCCGGTACACGTCCTCGCCCAGATTCGGTCGCCCAATCTTGATCTTGACTCCCCAGTAGTCCTGGTCGACGAAGTTGGTCACCTGGTCCAGCAGGTCCTCTGTGGTGTAAGCCAGGTCCAGGCCGCTGCCATAGGCGGGTATGCTGTCCCGGTACCCGCCTAGTATCCGGAACAGGGGTTTGTCAGCGGCCTTGCCCGCCAGGTCCCATAGGGCGATGTCCAGCGGCGCCAGGGCCACGGTGGTCAGGCCGGACATAGTGATGTTGGGGAAGACGCTCTTCCACATGCGATCGTAAAGCCGCTCTATGTACGCCGGGTCCTCGCCAATGATACGGGGCGCCAGCAGGGTGTCGATGGCCTCCTTCATGCCCCGGCCGCTGGTGCCGTGGCTGTAGGTCCAGCCCACTCCCTCCAGTCCTTCGTCAGTGTGGACGTGAGCCATCAGCAGGCTGGTGGCGTCAATCTGCTGGGTGGAGTTGGACAGGCCGGGCTGGCGCTGGATACGGTACAGAGCGGTTTCTACTTTCTCGATACGCAAGGTTCCAGTTCCTTCTTGAAGGCTTATTTGGTCGTCTTTCTCACAGAGAGACGCAGAGAATCAGAGAGCCTTCATGTCACTCTGTGTCTCTGCGTCTCTTTGTGAAAGTTCCCTGGCGGTCAGGCCGGTGCGCCGGTCAGGGCCAGGCAGCGGGCAATGAAGGCCTTGATCAACCCGATGGCCCTGTCGGACTCGGGACCTGGCATGTTGCCGAAGCCATGAACCTGGTCGGCGAAATACTCCACCTGGATGTCGCCGCCGGCAGCGCGGAATGCCGTGTCGAATCGCTGCGGTATGGAAAGGGGCACGTTGTCGTCCCTGGTGCCCTGGATTATCAGGGTAGGTGGCAGCAGTACATTCTCGCCCCGTTCCAGAATGTGCTGGGGGTTGCCCTCCTTCATGGCATCCTGGTCCAGGAAGTAAGCCTTGCTGGAAGCGGCCAGCCGCTCGTTGGACTCCTGGGCATACAGGTAGCGGGCGTAGGGGTCGAGCACCGGCCAGCAGCAAACATTGTAGGCCACCGTCGCGTCATGGCCCGATGCCTCAGGCAGGTCCAGCGCTGCATAGCGTGGGTCGCTGGGCCGCATGGCGCTGAGCATCAGAGTGTGGCCGCCGCTGGAGCAGCCCATTCCACCCACGGTGGCCGGGTCGGCGTTGAACTCCGCGGCGTGGGCCTTGAGCCAGCGGGTGGCGAAGTTCACGTCCTGCACCTGGGCGGGATAGGGATGCGCCGGGGCCAGCCGGAAATCCACCGCCGCCACGACGATGCCGCTGGCGGCCAGGGCCCGGTTCATCACCTCATCGGCGCTGCGGTCGCCCCGGTTCCAGGCGCCGCCGTGAACGTCCAGCAGGGCCGGAAAGGGGCCGCTGCCTTCGGGCTGGAAGATGGTAACCATCCACGACTCCTGGCCGTCGTTGCGGTATTCAAGGTCGCGGACCTGTACATCAAGCTTCTGGGAGGGATTATATGTTGCCATTCTTTGCTCCTGTTGTGGGGCGCTGCCTTAGATCAGCGCTTCCGGCGTGAATATTCCTTCCATGTCTTCTTCTGTTGCCCTGTTCTCGGGCGTTACGCCCAGCGTGGTTTCCATGAACCAGTAGACCTGCTTCAGGTGGTGAGTGCTGTGGCTGAGAATGATGTTAAGCAGCTCCACCACGGTAACCTCGCCGCCGTAATGGGCGGGCACCACCCGGTCGAAGGCTTCGGTATTGTCGCTGTTCAGGAAGTCGACGATGCTCTTTATCACGCCTTCCGCGTATACGGCGATCTCTTCCGAGGAATTGACGCCGGTAAGCCGTTCCCGGCATGCCTGCATGTCGTCGGTGGTCATGCTGCCCGTTTTGTGGCTGATGTACGCCAGTTCCGGGAAGGACATTATGTGGACAATGGTGTCTCGCAGGGTTTCTGGCCGCCAGGCTACCGGCTGCTTGAGCTGTTCCGGGCTGAGCTGCATGGTGGCCCGGATGGCGGCGTGGAGTATCCGGTCGTACTTGTCCGCCAGCCAGCTTGTCTGGCCGGACAGGTCCACCTTGGCGTCCAGCTTCAGGGAGGCAATCAGCTTGCGAGGGAAGTAGCCGATGATGATTTCATCGTCGTCAATTACCGTCACCGGCGCGGACTTGACCCCCCTGCTTTCCAGGTATTGCTGGGCCGCGGGTTCGCTGGCGATATCGTGGTGCTCATACTGAACACCGTTGGACGAAAGGAACTCTTCCAACGTCCGGCAACTGAATCAACCAGGGTTGGTGTAAACGTGTACGCTGGTCATGATGTATCTCCGTCGTTCTCTGAATTTATGCCAGAATAGCGGAAACCCGGTGCTGCCGCAAGCAAGGGAAATATGCGCTCAGGGCAATCGCGTTGTGATTCGGGAAAGTCCGTCTTTCTGGAGCAGACGGGTACATCGAACCTGGGGACTGCGGTGTTATCCTCTGGGCGATCCGCCTCCGACGGACGTCCCTTTTGCCAGACTCAAAGTGCCATCGCCCTGGTGACACCTGCCTCATGATTCCTAGGGTGACGCTTCTCTACCCTACTTTCATGGCACATTCCGCCCAAAGCCCGGTCAAGCCTAAATCACCCCTCTCTCTGGGAAAGAGGGGGAAGGGGAGTGCGTCCCATCGGCTTTGATTTAGCCTGTGGCTCAAAACGGCCCAAAACGGCCCAAAATGGCCCGCTTGGTCTACCCACTTTCTATCTGGGGAGCGGCCCATTTTCGGGCCACCGGGGTCGTCTCTGACCTGTGTTTCAGATACGAAACGGCCCAAGATGGCCCAAAATGGCGCGAAAACAAAAAAATTGCCCCGACTGAATGCCCCGAAGGCAGGCGGGAACCTTCAGGTTGGAGACGGCGGCGTGTCCCTTGAGCGACAATTGCGCCCCTCTCGCCGGAATCAAAATGCGTTTGCGCTGGATATGCGCTTCATTCTGGCACTCAGTCTTGGCTCACTTACGGTGTAGTATAATTGCGGTAAGCAACACCCGGCCTCAGGCCAAATATGGACAGCCAGTGCCGAAGAAGCGGTTGTCGCTAACCGAGCTGTCAGGAGATAGAGGGCATGGCAAGCGAACTCTTGGTACTCGACGAAAAACCCACTGCCCGTTTCCTGATCGCCGGGTGGCGTCGCCAGTGGTCCGACGGTGGCAGCATATCAAGCGGCCTGCCCCAGTACCTTATTGACCAGTTTGGTGCCCGAAAGATTGGCAGCATGAGCCGCGAAATTGAGAAGCTCTGTTACCCCTTCCAGGTGGCAGGCACCCACGACTCCTACCGGCCCGCCTGCGCCTTCGAAGACGGCTTGCCCAGCGTGGCCATGCACTGGGACAACGAACTTTATGACGCCGGAGCCGGGTTAATCATCTTCATGGGAGAGGAGCCCTGGTTCGAGATCGAGTTATATGGCCAAGCCTTTTTCGAAGCGGTGCGGGAACTGGGCGTGGAAAAGACGGTAACCGTAGAAGGCTATAACGGGCCCGCTCCGCCCGAATTGGAACGCCGGGTGGGCTGTACCTACAGTCGGGCCGATATGAAAGAGGAACTGGAGAAGTACGGCATCCAGTTTTCGAGCTACGGCAGTGGTGGTCGCCAGGGGCCCACCGTGGGTATGGCGCTGGTCAACATGGCTCACTTCAGCCACCCGGACCTGCAGGTTTTCCGCCTGGGGGCCATGGCTCCCATGTATCCCTTTACCACCCAGAGCAACCAGCAGGTGGGCATAGTTACTGACTACCGTTCTTTCTATGATATTATGCGCCGGATAAAGGCCATGTTTGGGTTGGACATTGACCTGACAGACCTGGAGACCCGGGGCAACGTTGAATCCCAGCGTCTGAAAGAAACGTTGGAGCGTATCGCCAGGACGAATTCCAATGCTCGGGACATTATCGAGCGGGTACGGAACGACTATAGTTATGAGCCCTTCCGCAACCCGGTGGAACTGGACCCAAGTTTGGGCCGCGCCCTGGACGATATCCTGCAGAGCGCGCCCGAACCACCGGAAGAATCGTAGCGGGTGTTGAGCCCAACCGCCACCGAGCAGTTGCCTGCATTTACTTTCCACGTCAACGGAGGAACCAATTGCGCCTGGAAGGCAAGACCGCACTGATTACCGGCGCCAGCCGGAACATAGGCCGGGAAATGGCCATCACCTTTGCGCGGGAGGGAGCCAACCTGGCACTTTCTTCCCTGCAGAGCCCGGAAGAGCTTGACGAAGTAGCCGCAGAATGCCGGGAACTGGGCGCCAAAACGTACACCGCCACAGCGGATATATCCGACGGTGACCAGTGTCGACAACTGGTGGCTGATTCCTTGGAAGCCCTGGGGAGAATTGACGTCCTCGTAAGCAACGCCGCCATCCGTCCCCATCACCCGCTGCTGACGGTCACCGACGAAGACTGGCACCGGGTCTTTGGCATCAATTTGCATTCTACCTTTTACCTGGCGAAGGCCGTGCTTCCGGGAATGATGGAACGGCAGGCCGGTAGCATAATCGGCATAGGAGGCATGGCCGCCATTACCGGCCGGCCGGATACTTCCACCGTAACCGCTGCCAAGACCGGGCTGTGGGGACTGATCCGGGCCATTGCCGCCGAGTTTGCCCCCTACAATGTCCGGGCCAACATGGTGAATCCCGGCACCATCGACACCACTCGCCGGAACCCTGAGTGGTTTGCCCGCGAGTCTCGCCGTCCCACTGGAAACGATGAGCAGTTGCGGCGAATTCCCCTGGGCCGCCAGGGTACCATTTACGACATCGCCAACGCCTGCCTGTTTCTGGCGTCGGACGAGTCTTCCTACATAACCGGTGACCAGTTGAACGTGGTCGGGGGCCGGTACATGGTCGCCGCCCCCACCGATTAACCTATTCGATGGGCAATTCGCCCAGAGTGAGGCAACGTCGTGGCAGGAACCGAACGAAAGGTAGTAAACACTGACCGGGCGCCCCGGCCGCTGGGGGCTTATTCGCAGGCCATTCGGGTAAAAGCCGGGGAACTTCTCTACATTGCAGGCCAGGTGGGTGTTGACAAGGACGGCAACCTGGCCGGAGACGGCAGCCTTGCCGAACAGACCAGGCAGACCTACGAGAACATCGGCGGTATCCTGGAATCGGTGGGCGCTTCTTTCAGCGATGTGGTGGAATTCACCACTTACGTGGTCGGTCGGGAGTCGGTGCAGCCCTTCATGGCTGCCAGGTCTGAGGTTTTTCCGTCCCTTTACCCTAATGGTGACTATCCGCCCAATACTCTGCTCGTGATAGAGGGCCTGGTAAGGGAAGAGTTCCTGGTAGAAATCAAGGCCGTCGCGGCCCTGCCCTAATCGCTCTTTATGGCGAAATCACCCAGCAAGGACTTCCAATTGGGGTAAATGACGAAAGCCAGCAGTCCAGCCCGCCCGAGGGGGCGACCCTGGAGGAAGTCCACGACCTGTTCCGGGAAGCAGTCTCTGAGGACGCCTCTCTTTCTCTCCTCAAGGGCTTCAAGATGGACTTTTCCGGCAACCCGGATTTTCACAAGGTGTACCTGGCAGTAAAGTGCCAGTGCGGTACTGCCGGTTTGCTCAGTGTTGAAGTGGCGATGGACAAGACCTTGAAGGAAGTCAGGGATGCTATGCCCAGCCTGCTGGAGAACCTGCAGGTTAAGGTGAGAATGTTCAGGAGCATGTCTTGCGAGATGCACGGCAAAATGCGTCAAGGTAGGCTATAATATATTTAGACTGAATCGCAATTAGCCATTTTCCTTGACTCAGCCAGTCCAGCGAGGCACGGGATTACCACGGGGAGGGACCAGTTGCAGCGAAAGTTGACCTTTGACCAGGCGTTCCAGGGGACCAAGACCTTTTCTGAAAAATACGTAGAGCGCGGCCCATACGAGTTTTTCCCCGAGCAGGAAGTGGTTGAGGTGGTACAGCAGGGGCTGGCCGAGAACCAGGTTAATCACGGTTACCGGTACTGCCCTTGAATGCCTTTAAGCGGCGACCCAGTAGAGGATCGCAAGAAGATTTGCCCCTGCGACCGTCACCACGAGGACATTAAGCGCGACGGTTTCTGCATTTGAATGTTCTTCGTGAGCGAGGAGTTCCTTCGCAAGTACGAACAGGGCGAGGACTTTGTCCAGACCATCGACGAGGCGGTTAAGCCCGGCGAGGGTCTGTTCGACCAGGACTACCAGTCCAAGGCCGATTTCAAGAGCGTCCAGGGTGGCGATTAGCTGGGTGAGGCGTTCCGGCCAAAACAGTTAGGGAGCGTTTGTTATGGATATTACTGTCTACACCTCCGCGGGTTGAGGCCCCTGCCACATGGTGAAAGTGTATCTTTCACGCAAGGGCCTGGAATTCACCGAGAAGAATGTTTCCGAGGATGACGACGCCCGCGACGAGTTGCTGGCCATGGGGCTCCGCAGCACGCCGGTAACCGTTATCGGCGGAGAGAACGTGGTGGGCTACAGCCCCCCCAAGCTAGAGGCCGCCCTTAAGGCTGCCAGCGCTTAAGCTGCTATCACACCCCTGAATTGGCAAGGCAAATCATGCCGGCAAACGCCGGCATGATTAATACCACTGTGCATTCTGCCCCCGCCCCACTGCGCCTCTAGTAAAAATCCTGCTTCTCAAAGTGCTCAACTACTGGCTGCATTATCTGGTTGTATAGCCTTTGGCGGTCCTTCCATCGGAAGAAAAGCCAACGTACCAGGAAAGGAGCACCCTTGGACTTGGGTTCCCAGACAATGGTCCACTCTGTGCCGTCACCTGCCGGCAGAAAAGTATCGGTGCGGTCTGCCCAGTCGGAGTCGAGATGTTTCATGTGACGCCGGTTGGGTGGGCTGAAGGTGTAAAGCAAAAGGGTGTCAGTGTGCTGCCTGGTGGTGTTGCTAAAGGTGAAAGACGGCCCGTCCTGGGCCTCCAGTTTGCCGTACTTGTTTTCCAGCAGCCGGATGTCAGGTTCTCCATGGGTCGGGAAGGCAGTTACGTGGGCGAAAACGGCAGACGGTTCGGCCGGCACCCAGGACGAAATGGTGATTTCGGGCATAGTTCTCCAGGGGCGGTTCGGAGATCGGCCCACCCCGCTTGTTTTCTCAGTCTTC
This sequence comes from Dehalococcoidia bacterium, assembly GCA_964291565.2. Lineage (GTDB taxonomy): Bacteria > Chloroflexota > Dehalococcoidia > Lucifugimonadales > UBA3495 > Bin22. The sequence continues at coordinate 713,006 of OZ219949.1, read as the reverse complement.
TGAAGCGGCTATCCCCGAAAGTAGGGAATAACCTCGTTGGCCATCGTTTCCATCTGGCGGTAAAGCCCCGCCGGATCCGGGGACAGGAAGCCGAAAATAAAGTCCCTTACCCCCGCCTCAACCCTTTCCTCAATGCCCTTGATGCAGTCCTGGGGCGTACCGGTGAGGCACAGCGCCTGGGCAATGTCTTCGGCGCTGCGCTCCGGGGTAACGTATCTCTGGCCTACGTGAGCGACGGCGGTGGCCAGGGCTTCTTCCCGGTCGGCGGCGATGGCAGTGGGCTGGTTCAATCCCCAGTGAAACCCTGAAAGGTCCCGGCCCGCCTCCTCAGCAATCTGACGCACCGTATCGTTGGTGGCCTTTAATCGGCGGACGGTGAAGAGGTAGGGATACCAGCCGTCGCACAGCAAGGCCGCCCGGCGCATGGCCGCTTCGCTGCGGCCGGCCACCCAGATGGGCGGGTGGGGCTGCTGGTGGGGCTTGGGCAAGAGGGTAACGTCTTCAAAGTCAAAGAAGCGGCCGTGGTGAGTGACGTGTTCTTCGGTCCAGAGGCGCTTCATCACTTCCAGCATCTCGTCGGTTCTGCGCCCTCGCGTGTTGACCGGAATGCCCAGGGACTCGAACTCGATGCTGGTGCCCCGCTGCCCGCTGATGCCTATGCCGAAGTCCAGCCTTCCCTGGGACACCACATCCACCGTAGTTTTCAGCTTGGCCAGCATAATCGGGTGATAGAGAGGCGCGATGACTATGCCGGTCATAACATTCAGGTTCTTAGTGGCGCCGGCCGCCGCCGCCATCATGGGAATGTTCATCAAGGTAGGACGGGGCGGGTTGCCGTCCATTACGTGCTCACCAGTGGTTATGCGGTCAAATCCCAGTTCCTCGGCCTTTTGGGCGAACTCCACCACGTCCCAGTAGTCTTCCACGGTGAAGTTGCAGCCGAAGGTAATTTCAGGCGTAGGCATGGTGTCTCCTGGGCGGTGAAATGCTGCAGTTCCCTTGAGGGACTAACAGTTGTTCCAAGTATTTTACGGGGGCGGGTTTGCAGTGGCAAATGGCAAGAGCGGGGGGCAGGGGTGATTAACCCCTGCCCCTAGATGGGGCTTGCGGTGGCCAGAGGATGGGGCTTCTTGCCGCTGGTGGAGATTTCGACTAATAACAGGCTAACTATTGTCCTCCAGGTGAGGCCTATTCCCTCACTACCGTGGTATCGGGGCGGAAGGCGGCCCAGGCAAACCAGAAGTGGTTAGCGTGCTCTACCGGGGTCAGCCGCTTGCCGGCGTGTATGCCCGACAAACCCTGGCCGAAGATGTTCCAGCGGGTACCCGTTTCCCGGTCTACAAATTCATCCCCGTCCGGGTCGAAGGTTAACAACTGGCCGTCCAGGTCCCGAAGGAAGATTGCTGTCGAACCGACTTCCTGGGAATCTGCGATGGAACGCTGGTCCAGGGCGGAGCGTGCGCCCGGCTTGAAGAAGACCACCAGGTCTTGACCACCCAGGGAGTGATGCACCACGCCTTCCGACTCCAGAGAAGCGAAAGGAAAGGCAGCCGATTCACCGCCCACCGTCACGGCGGCAATCCGTTCCATGGGTAGCAACCGGTCGTCTTCCTGGCCGAAAAAGAGGAACGGCGACCGCCCCACCTCATCGTAGCCTGCATAGGGGTTGGCCCCGTAACTTCGGCGGTGTCCCGTGTCCCGGGACAGCACCTGGGCGTCCGGGTAGGTGACCCTAAAGTCCTGCCATGCCGTTAACGTAGCCGGGAGTATGTCCAGCTGTGCCCCGGTCAACTGGCCGACAATCGCCTCGCCGGTTAGCTGCTGCCACCAGGACTGGGTCTGCCGGTCCCACATGATGAGATCGCTGTTGCGCAGGTTACCCGATACGCCGAAATCGTAGACCTCGCCGTCGAGGCGACGGTCGAATACGATGGCTGAGTTGCAGAGGGGGCAGAATGTGACGGTAACCGGAACATCGGCCAGGGTGTCGTTCACTATTTCGTGCCAGGTCAGAATCTGCAGCGGGTAGGCCTTCGCTTCGCCATCAATCTCCAGGGCGATGACCGGTTCTTTTTCCTCCAGCCATTCATCAGCCTCCTCAACGCTAACAAACCTGGGGTCGTCAATGGGCGGAATGCCGTCGCGGGGCACCCCGCCGGAGAATATTTCATTGTACGGAACGCTCCGCTTGCTGAAGTTGGTCTCCCAGATGCCGGTGTTAATGCCGGCGTCGCGCAGTTCCCTGGCCCAGTCGGGTTCGGCACCCACATCCGGCTTGGTGGGATCCGGCACGGCAGTGGGAAGGGCGGTCGGCGCCGGGTCAGCGGCAACAGTCGCAGCAACCGCGGCCGTTGGCGGCGATTCGGGGAGCGGGCTGTTCGTGTCAACGCTTGCCACAGGCATGACAGTGGGTTCGGGAACGGCGGCAGGTTCTTTGCGTATGGTTTCGGATAAGGGAGTGGCAGCCTTCTCCGTTTCGATCTTGGGAGCAGTTTCTGCCGATACGGGTTGTTCGGTGGGAGCGGCGGCAGTGCCGCAGGCTATAGCCAGCGAGAGCAATAACCCTGTCGCAGCGAGGCCCCAGGGGAATGCGTTGAAGCGGCGTCGCATGTGGAGCCTCCAAGTGATCTTGATGCTGACAGGCCGAAATAACCTTGTCACATTAAACTACGGAACATCGTTGGCAGTGGATTGTCCTCGCCTGTCGAGGGGACGCTGGCAAGCCTACGCTGGTAGCTATATGCCCTCCAGGGAAGTAACTGTTCAAGGTTAGGGGGATTTCCTTGCTGGCTCAACCTGGCATCCTCCTGAGGCGGACCCAGAAGTACATGCTGCTGTTGGACTGCTTTCCCTTTAACCAAGTTCGGATTCTCCGCCAGAAGTGGACGCCGGTATGAAACCTTATCAGGCGTTACGATTCATCGGGTCTGAGAAATTGCCAGCAAAGCTCAGATTCAGGCAGGCTGCGGGAAGGGCCCCGGGGATGCCCTCCTTTCCCCTTCAGGCGACTGCCGGTCGCCAGAGAAATCCGGCATGACGACCGCTCGGACCTGCCAACACGGGGATTTGTCCCTCCTGCCGCGGCGTTGCCGGATTAAGGAATTTTTTGCTTTCTAGCGCCATTTTGGGCCGTTTTGGGCCTTTTCGTATCTGACAACAGGGCCGTTACGGGGCCGGATGGCACGCCGGTGGGCCACTGGGAGCCGTTTCCCAGATAGGGAATCTGCCCGGGAAGTGGCCCATGCCGGGCCGTTTTGGGCCGTTCCGGGCCACTTCGGGCCACGGTCGGAATGGGACAGAGCTGCACCTGAATATAGCCCTGCTATCGATGCCAACAGTGGCAGAGTTCCAAGTTCGACAGTTTCGTTGGCGCTCCCTGGGCAGACCCCAGTAGCTGCCCCTACCATTGTGGAACCCCTAAAACCTGAACCGGATCGCTGATCTGATGGTTGGGGAATAAGGGCGACCACATGATTATGGTAGAGGAGTGTTTTCGCTTATGGCAAGGCACCAGTGTCAGGAGTACCTGTTCCGAGGCAGAGGGAACACGCTGTCCTCCAAAGCCGTCCTGCCGGTCCGCTGCGGCGGACGGGAAACCACGAAGGCAAAGAAACCGGGGACTAACCGCAAGACAAGATTTCCGGATTCTCTACCTGAGGCGGACGCAGCAAGGCCGACTTATCGGGCGCCACGACTTATGGAGGCCGAACAGTTACCAAGGGAACTGATGGCTGTCAGGAAAGGAGCTATCGGGTTAGAATGTGCCGACAGAATTGACCGCTTTTCGGCAATGGCTTTACAGCTATGCTGGAGTGGACTTGTTGATGGAGAGACAGATGGCAACTGAAAGTCGGCGGGCGGCTCAGATTGACCAGGCGGCGATTGACAGGACGGTGGCGGGTCTGAAATCCCGCAACGTTGATGCCGTGGCGGCGGAAAATGGAGACGAAGCCCGGCAGATTCTTATAGATATGATTCCCGACGGCGCTGAGGTCTTCAAGAGCACATCGGAGACACTGGACACCATCGGTTATTCGGACTATATCCGGGAGACCGACCGGTACCGGAACCTCTACCTCGAAATAGCGGAAGAACCGGACCGGGACCGGCAGCGGGAACTGCGCCGGCTGGCCAGCGTGGCCGAGTTCTACGTTGGCAGCGTCCATGCCATCGCGGAAACGGGCGAGGTCATCGTGGCCAGCGGCTCCGGCAGCCAGCTGGGGGCCTATGTCTACGGGGCGAAGACCGTAATCTGGGTCGCCGGTGTTCAGAAGATCTGCCCCAGCCTGGACGATGCCCTGGCTCGGGTGAAGGGCTTTTCGGTGGAACGGCACCACGAATGGGCCATTGCCCAAGGACGGGCGGCCGCCCCGCTGGGCAAGCTGATGATCTTCGAGAACGAGCAGAGTCCCGACCGCATCAGGATGGTGCTGATCAAGGAATCGCTGGGGTGGTAACATCCGGAAGGGCTCGGTGTCGCCCAAGGGAAAATCCGTAGTTACCGCGAAGGGAGACCTTTGCACAACCCGTCATTCCAGCTCTCGCCGGAATGACGGTTTGTGCGGGTAAAGTAGTCCCCGCATCTCTGAACAGTTACTTCAAGCGAAATCTTTGTTCGAGATCGTTCTCGCGACGGGGGAGCGGCGCGCCGCTGGGCGGCTGGAACACCACTGCACGCCCAGGCGCGCCGCAACTGGCGGAATATGGCGGGAAGCGGGTTCAGCGTACTGGCCCGAGTCTTCCTGCGAGGACGCAATGCCGACGCGGACGGCTTGGAGAAGGCGGTGAAGGCCAGCGTGGCAGACCGTAGCACTGTAATAGCCGCCATCAACCAGCGCTTCACCGCCAGGGACGCCAGACTCAAACTCCACCGCCTCTACCCGAGCCTTTAGAAACTATCTCAAAACAGGCGACGAGCAGCGGACCCACGGGAGATGGAATTGCCGACACCCTTCTCACCCCCATCCTAACCTTCCCCAGTCAAGGGGGAAGGGATTTTGAGATAGTTTCTTAATGGTTTGACCAACGACTAGACGCCCCCTGGTACGCCTGTGGTTTGACCCGAGTTGCCCCGGTCGTCCTTGTAGGCCGGGTTGATCCACATCTGTTCGTACTGGGTATGCGCTCCGGACGGCTGGGGGTGATGGAAGTAGCCCCGGACCTCGGGCCAGAATGCTACGGCTCCCTGCTCCCAGTACAGGGGGAACTTCCAGTACTCGCGCATGGCCTTGAGCTGGATCTGGTCGGATATTTCCTTCCGTGCCACCGGATCACCCTCGCTCAGGGCCTGGTCCAGCAGGGTTTCCATTTCCTCGTCGCACTCCGTTCCCGGCGTCCAATAGTTGGCGGTGGAATCGCAGCGGAAGTAGTAGCCCATTCCCAGGGCCGGGTCGTCGGTGGGCATGGTGGCGTTGCCGGGCATGATGTCAATCCAGGTCCCCTGGGTTCGCATCTGCCCTATGGCAACAATTTCCACCTGGTTGAAGTCGGTCTTGATACCCAGGAGGCGCAATTGCTCCTGCGCAAAGGTGGACCGGGCGACCACCTGGGAATCGGCTTGTACGGTGAACAGGTAGGTCTTGTCGAAGTCGAAGCCTTCTTCATTGAGAATCTGAATGGCTTCCTCGCGCTGCGCCTCCATGTCCGCAGGAGTGCACCACCCTGGTACGGCACAGCCTTCTTCCTGGCTCAATTCCCAGGCGCTGCCGGGGACCATCAGGAACCCTTCAGAGCCGAAGCCGTCCTGGAGTACCTGAATGCCGGCCTGCCGGTCAATCCCCATGAAAACGGCCTGGCGGACTCTCACATTGTCCCAGGGCTCTGAGCGGGAGTCGAGCCAAATCTGGAAGTGGCCCCGGGTGGCCCGGATGACCGTCATTATCTGGTCGTGTTCAACGTACTCGCGGTACTGGCCGAAATTCCGGACCCAGTGCCAATCGGTCTGGTGGGCCATCATAGTGGCCTGCTGGGTGGTTTCGTCCAGGATGCCGAAGACAACCAGCTCGTCCACGTAGGGCAGCACTCCTCCCCCGCCCTTGAAGTAATTGGGGTTCTTGTCGAAATGCTGCTCATCTATGCCGACTGTCTGCCCTTCACGCCAGATATAGGGGCCGGTGCCTACGGAAACATCCTGGAACATGGCTTCTTCCCCACCTTCCAGGAACCATTTCTTGTTGAACATCAGGGCGTTGGAGCGGGTGAGGGCCAGCAAGCCAGGGGCGGTCGGCCCAAAATAGCCGATGTGCAGAGTCAGGTCGTCTATGCAGCTGGTATTGTCCATGTCAATGAAGCTGAAGTTGGCCTTGTTCGAACTGGCGGTGATGCCGTTCCCGGTGACCCAGGTCTCGAAGGTGAAGCGAGCATCCTCGCAGACGAAGGGTTCACCGTTATGCCAGGTGATGTTGTCATGGAAGTAGAAGGTGGCGCCGGTAACGCCCTCGTCCAGCCCTTGGCCAGATCGGGGATTATCTCGGTGTTGTCGTAAGGGTTGTCCGAGACAATCCGGTTCATGGTGGCGCCCCGATACCGGGTGGCGGCCCCGGTGGAGGCTCCCCAGGTATTGGCATGCTCCAAGGGGTCTTCGTAGTTAATCCGGAGAGTGCCGCCATAGACCGGCTCGCCGTAAAAGTCGGTATCCGGCGTCCAGTATTCGTCGAAGACCGGGGCCTGCTTGGGGCCGGCCACCATGTCGTCGGGGGGCTCTTGCATCGGCGCTGGCACGGCCGTAGGCTCTGGCGCTGGCACGGCCATGGCTGCTGGGGGTGGTTCGGCGGGCGGCGCGGTTGGCGCTGGCGTGGCCGGGGCTGCTGCCCCACATGCCACAGCAGCCAGCGCCAGTACTGCCAGGAACGGAGCAGAAAGAGTAGCCTTCGGTTTCCCTAACCATTCGTATGACATTTCTTCAATCCTCCCGCAATTTTTGGTGTCCTTGCTGTCCTTGATAAACGAAAAATGCTATCAGGGGACTTGCGAAAGGAATCAATCGCCCAGGCCGCACCACCTTGAGTCAATGTCTCGTCCCACTTGGGACGCCCGGAACAGAACCAGGCAAAACTCCTCACAATCGTCGCCCGGTTGTAATTCCCAAGAATATATACGCTCCCAGCCCCTCTGTCAACCAACTATTACGAATAATCATTGTATATTTACAAATATAATTTGTAATCAGTAGATATATGCTAATATAGTTTGTCAGTCAAACTCTAAAATAACAAATAATATAATCTATTCGTAACACCAGGATTGATTGGAAAGTACCAGGCACTTATTCTCCTTGGCAAGAGTGCATATCTGACCAGGGCAATCCCCACTCCCCGTTTGACCCTCGCCTGTGCTTGAATTACCATTACCGAAACAGGCGCCGGCGCTACCCAATCGCTTGATGCAAGGAGTTTGCAAATGGCTACCACCCAGGAAAAGCTTTATGACGTTGGCGGAGTTACAATGCCCCGTCCCTTCAAGATTCGCAGGCTGGGGCACTTCGGTTTCAACGTGTATGACATGGATGCGGGACTGCGGTTCTACAAGGACCTGCTGGGCTTCAAGGTTTCCGACCACCTCAATTTCAAGGGCAACCCGCAACGGGCGGAGATGCTGAAGGACGTGCCCGACGAAGACTGCCGGGGCGCTTTCATGCACCACGGCGGCGACCATCATTCCTTCGTGCTCTTCCCCAAAAAGGCCCTGGACGTGCTGGGCCGGGGCAGCGGCCACGAGGGGGACGGCGACGTTACCATCAATCAGATTACCTGGCAGACGGGGTCGCTGGCTGAAGTCGTAAACGGCCAGGAGTACTTCAACGAGACGGGCATACCCATCCGCCGCACGGGACGGGACATGCCCGGCAGCAACTGGCATACCTACGTCTGGGATCCGGACGAAAACATCAACGAGTTGTACTACGGCATCGAGCAGATCGGCTGGCTTGGGCGCAGCAAGCCACGTCCCATGCACTACCGCGGGTTCGGTGAAGCGCCCACCCTGCCCCAGATGTCGGAGGAAGCCGAGGTGGACGAGGCCGTGGATAAGGGCATTGAGATCTTCTCCGGCACCCGGGACACGGAGAACATGCCTGCGATATACGACGTGGAGGGCATCCTGCTGCCCAGGCCGTTCAAGATCACCAAGATTGGTCCGGTGAACCTATTTGTCCGCGACCTGGATGCTGCCGTGGCCTTCTACGCCGAGCGGCTTGGTTTCGTACACACCGAAGAGGTGAACTTCAACGGGCACCGCTGCATCTTCATGCGCAACGGCAACGAGCACCACAGCCTGGGGCTCTTCCCCAAGGCTTTGCGAGCCGAACTGGGCTGCAGTCCCCACACATCCTGCATGTCCTTCGGTGTCGAAGTGGGGACATACAGGCAGTTGAAGAACGCCGTGGCCTTACTGAAGGAGCATGGTGTCAACTTCAAGGAACTGCCGGCTGAACTGCATCCCGGCGTGGACTACGTGGCCTATGCGCAGGACCCGGACGGCCACCTGATTATGCTTTACTACTACATGGAGCAGCTGGGCTGGGAGGGCCAGCCCCGTCCCAAGGAACTGCGCCGGAACGTGGGCCCCGCGGACGAGTGGCCGGAAACCTTGGAAGCCCTCTCCGACACCTATGTTGACCAGGTGTTCCAGGGGCCTCTGGGGTAAGCCCGACCGCAAAGAACTTCACCCCTCTCCCTCGGGGAGAGGGGTTTCGCATTTGGGGATTGGGTCCAATTGGAAAAAGGTCCATCAATATGGAAAGTGAATGGAGGAAGCAATGCGCCAACTAACCAGCAACGTTTACGTGGAAACCGAGGTGCGGGGCTGCAACCACGGTTTTGTCACAACCTCCGACGGCGTGGTGATGATCGACAGCCCCCACAAGCCGTCCGATGCCCTGAAGCTGAAGGCCGAGATAGCAAAGCACGGGCAGTTGCGCTACATCATCAACACCGAACCCCACGGCGACCACTGGACGGGCAACGCCTTCTTCGACGCGCCGGTCATTGCCCACGAGGGCGTCCGGACCCGCATCCTTGAAACAGATCTGGACGAACACATCGAACGGGTGGCCAATTTCGGGCCGGAAGAGGGGCCGCTGATGGTGGGCTACCAGCCCAACGTCCCCATCATCACCTTCAAGAACGGTATGACACTGCGGGTGGGCGACCACACTTTCCGAATGATTCACATGCCCGGTCACACCCTGTACCAGGCCGCCATCGTTATTGAGGAAGAGGGCGTTGTCTTCACCAGCGACAATATTTTCCATAAGGTGCAGACCTGGCTGCACGAGGCCAACCCGGACCTGTGGCTGACGGCCCTGGAATCCCTGCGCGGGCTCAACGAGGACATCTTCGTCCCCGGCCACGGCGACCTGTGCGACAAGGGCTACCTGGATGAGCAGGGTTCCTTCATCATGGAGTGGCGGGACTACGTAAAGGAAGCCATTGACATGGGCATGACCCGGGACGAAGCGGCCCTGAACCTCACCAAGTTCGTTGACCGCTATCCCATGGATGTGGGGCAGGCCCACATGGCGCCCATGGTTATGCGTATCAGCGCGGCCAACCTGTATGACTACCTGACCGGCTCCTGGGACCCGCCCAAGCCGGCGAGTTTGGCGTTGCGGCCGCGGGGGTTGTAGCGTAGATACATAATCGTTCACAAAGATACACGGAGACCCGGAGTCCCGCAGAGATTTATCTGTGAAACTCCGGGTCTCCGTGTATCTTTGTGAAACAGTGGTGATTACGCCGTCGCCACCTGCACTTTATCCACGTAATGGGGCATAACCTCGGTGGCAAAGAGCTCGATGGAGCGCATGGCCTGCTCGTGGGTCAGGTCGCCCCACTGGAAGGAGCAGACGAAGTAGTTGGCGCCGGTGGCCACGTACTCGTCCATGTACTCACGGATGGTGTCCGGTGAGCCTGCAATGGCTCCAAAGCCGGCGCCGGAGCCGCTGTGGCCGTCGCCCAGGCCGCCCCGCAGGCTGGACCGCCGCTGCTGGCGGTCCAGGTCTTCCAGGGAAGCGTCTAGGTCGCGGCGCTCCTCTTGGGGCAGGTCTCTGGGCGGGGCTGAAACCGGGCGGGGGTTCATGTTGGAGCCATAGAACTGGGTCAAACCCCGCCTTTCCGCTTCCAGGCGGCGGGGAGTGCCCAGGTTCCAGCGGTAGGATTCCCAGGCTGGCTGGGCCTCCCGCTGGGCCTGTTCGTCGGTCTCCGCCAGCAGCATGTGGTTCACCAGGCCAATCTTGGGCTCGGTGCCCTGGACGGTGAGCGCGCCCTTGCCCTGGTGCCTTTCCCACTCCTCCTTGTAACGCCGCACGTTGGCCTCGAAGCCGTCCAAAGAACCCACGATGATGGTGTTCATGCCGTCGACGGCCGCTGTCTCCACGTTACGCATATACCAGAAGGGGGGGAAGGGGTCTTGCTGAGGGCGCAGGCGCATGGGCAGATCGTCGAAGTTGTAGAACTCGCCTTGGAAGTTCAGTTCGTCGTGGCTCAGTCCTTCCTGGATGCACTTGAGGGTCTCGTAGTAGCGAGCGGCGTTAATCTCCACGTCGGAGTCCTGGCCCCAGAAGAAGGCTTCGAACACGCCGCCGCGGCCTACGCCCAGTTCCAGGCGGCCGCCGCTCAGGTGGTCCAGCATGCTGATCTCTTCGATCAGCCGGATGGGATGGTGGAGGGGCAGAACGTAGACGCAGGGGCCGAAGCGGAGGGTCTTGGTGCGCTGGGACACGGCGGCCAGGAAAACGTTCTGGGAAGGGGCCAGGCTGTGCACCGCCGGAGTGTGGTGTTCGGCCAGGTGGTAGGAATAGAACCCGGCTTCCTCCAGGCGTTCCAGCTGGATGAGGCGCAGGTCGTAAATTTGCTGCAGGGTAAGGCCCGGACAGGGCTCGATGTGGTCAAATACTCCAAACTCTAATGCCATGGGCGCTCCTTTGACGAATTGTCGTCAGCTTCTTGCTGATTTATGCCTTATTCTACTACCCAGCCATTGGCATCACAACCTGAGCGCCGGGCTCGCCAGCGCTATTGCAATCCGGTGGATTATGGCGGAGTTTGGCGGGGACTCTCCAAATAGCCTCCAGATTTGGGCCGCGCGGAAATTTCTTTTTCCCTTCCATTTCCGCCCAATTTCATTCATTCACAGGTTTCCGATATGCCCTCCGCCGATACCGGTGCTGTCCGGAGGGAAGGGAAGCCGGAGGAATACAGGAGTTTATAGTTTCAGAGTAGCGGGGTGTGAGGCGAGAAGGCAAGAGGCGGATGTCGGCGTATGGATGGGTAGTCCGCAGGCATAATGCAGGCTCAGCGACCCAGTTCATAATGCGTTGGCCATGCCAGGGTTGCAAAGGAGGCTTCATTCGTGGCTAAGGCATTCCCTAAGATGTTAAAATCTGCCTTGACCAATTCCGTTAAGGATGTGGGGCCTATGCCACAGGAATTCATCCACGTAAAGGGCGCGCGGGAGCACAACCTCAAGAACGTAGAGGTAACCATTCCCCGGGACAAGCTGGTTGTCATAACCGGCGTTTCCGGTTCCGGCAAAAGCTCCCTGGCCTTCGACACCATTTACGCCGAGGGACAGCGGCGGTATGTGGAATCCCTGTCCGCCTATGCCCGACAGTTCCTGGGCAGGATGGACAAGCCCGACGTGGACTATATCGAGGGCCTGTCCCCTGCCATATCCATAGACCAGAAGGGTGTCTCTCATAATCCCCGCTCCACCGTGGGCACCGTCACTGAAATTTACGACTATATGCGACTCCTGTTCGCCCGGGTGGGCAAGCCTCACTGCGCCAAGTGCGGCCGTCCCGTGGAACGGCAAACGGTGCAGCAGATAGTTGACGCCGTCCTTTCCCTGCCTGAAGACAGCCGTATTACCTTGCTGGCCCCGAAGGTGCGCCGCAAGAAGGGTGAGCACAAGGACGTATTCGAGGCTGCCCGCCGCGCCGGTTTTGTCCGCATACGGGTCAACGGCGAAATACTGATGCTGGATGAGACGGACACGCTCAACCTGGACAAGCAGAAGTGGCACTACATTGAACTGGTGGTTGATCGCATCATCGTCCGCCCCGACACGGAAATCAGCCGAGTGTCGGAGTCGGTGGAAACTGCATTGCGGGAAGGCGAAGGGGTTCTTCAGGTCCTCCGCCAGCCACGAGAGGAAGGGGCGAAGGAAGAAGAAATCACTTTCTCCGAGCAGTTCGCCTGTGTCCGCTGCGGCACCAGCCTGCCCGAAATTGAGCCCCGCACCTTCAGCTTCAACAGTCCCCACGGCGCCTGCCCCCAGTGTACCGGCCTGGGCTTCAAGCTGGAGGTTGACCCCAACCTGGTCATCCCCAACAGGAACCTTTCCCTGCTGGAGGGAGCAGTGGTGGCCTGGAACCGCACCGGCGCTTCTTCGGGCTGGTACATGAGCATGATGGAGTCGGTGGCCCGCGCCCACGATTTCTCTCCCCAGGTGCCGGTAAAGGACATGGACGACGAGCACCTGAAGGTTATCCTGTTCGGCGTCAAGGGCAAAAAGGTTACCGTCCGGCACCGCACCCACAATGGCCGCACCTACAGTTGGGAAACCCGGTTCGAGGGGGTCATCCCCAACCTGGAGCGGCGGTACCGGGAAACGGACTCCGACCACACCCGCCAGGAAATAGAGCGGTATATGACGGCCCGCCCCTGCCAGGCCTGCAAGGGCCAGCGGCTCAAGCCCGAGGCCCTGGGGGTGAAGGTATGCGGCCTCAGCATCATGGACGTTACCGCCATGAACATAGCCCAGGGCGTGGAGTGGGTCCGGACCATTGACCCGGATGCCGAAGGCGAACACCAGGGAGAGGTGCTGTCGAGTCGGGACAAGGCCATTGCCAACCAGATACTCAAGGAAATCGAGGGCCGGCTGAAGTTCCTGGATGGCATCGGCCTGGACTACGTGACCATGAGCCGCACTGCCCGCACCCTGTCCGGCGGCGAGGCGCAGCGGGTGCGCTTGGCCACCCAGATCGGCTCCGGCCTAACCGGCGTCCTGTACGTGTGCGACGAACCCACCGTGGGTCTTCATCCCCACGATGACCACCGCCTTATTGACACTCTCACCCGCCTGCGGGACATGGGCAACACTGTGATAGTGGTGGAGCATGACGAGGCGATGATGCGGGCCGCCGACTACATCGTTGACCTGGGCCCCGGCGCCGGGGAACACGGCGGTCACGTGGTGGCCACCGGCGCCATTGGCGAAATAATGGCCAGCCAGGGATCTCTTACCGGCCAGTATCTCAGCGGCAACAAGGAGATACCCCTCCCGGAAAGCCGCCGTCCCGGCAACGGCTTCCACATTACCGTCACCGGGGCGCGGGAGAACAACCTCAAGGACATAGACGTTTCCATTCCCCTGGGGATGCTGACCTGTGTAACCGGCGTGTCCGGGTCCGGCAAGAGCACCTTGACCTACGACATTCTCTACAAGCGCCTGGCCCAAGAAATCAACCGGGGGCGAGATTACCCGGGCGACCATGACGACGTTACCGGCATGGAGCACATTGACAAGGTGGTCAATATCGACCAATCGCCCATCGGCCGGACGCCCCGCAGCAATCCCGCCACCTACACCGGGGCCTTCACGCCCATCCGGGAACTGTTCGCATCGCTGCCTGAGGCGCGCATCCGGGGCTACAAACCGGGCCGCTTCTCCTTCAACGTCAAGGGAGGGCGCTGCGAAGCCTGCCAGGGCGAGGGTTACAACCAGATTGAAATGCAGTTCCTGCCCGACGTAACCGTCCCTTGCGACATTTGCCACGGCCGTCGCTATAACCGGGAGGCCATGGAGGTAACCCTGCGGGACAAGAGCATCGCCGACGTGCTGGATATGACGGTGGACACGGCCCTGGAATTCTTCTACAACTTCCCCCGCATCCGGCCCAAGCTGGAAACGCTGCGGGACGTTGGCCTGGGCTACATCCGGCTGGGGCAGCCGGCCACCACTCTGTCCGGCGGCGAGGCCCAACGGGTAAAGCTGGCCACGGAACTGGCCAAGCGGGCCACCGGCAAGACCCTGTATCTGATGGACGAACCCACCACCGGCCTGTCCTTCGAGGACTGTGCCGCCCTGCTGCGGGTGCTGCACCGCCTGGTGGATAACCGCAACACCATAGTCCTGATAGAACATAATCTTGACCTGATCAAAAACGCCGACTGGATTATTGACCTGGGTCCCGGCGCGGGAGACCGGGGCGGCCAACTAATCGCCACCGGCACCCCGGAAATGCTGGCCCAACGCCCCGAATCCCACACGGGCCGCTACCTGAAACCCCTGCTGGAAGTTAATGGCCATGCGCCTCTGCAAGTAGCCGCCGCTCGGGCTCCAGTTGAGGAAGAACCGGCGCAACCTGCCAAAACTGCAAAGAAGACAACCAGGAAAGCGGCCAGGAAGCGGACCAAGGAACCGGTGGCGGTTGGGGATGATTAGGGCAATAATAGGTAGACCAAGAGTTTGACGTCATAAGGGGTTACGGAGATGAGCAGTCAGCAGGAACTCCTCCAGCGCATAACAGCTAGACAGGATGTATTTGGAGGCAGGCCAATCATTCGCGATATGCGCATCTCGGTAAGGCTGATTCTAAGCTTGCTGAGCCAAGGGGTTTCACAGGAAGAGATACTGGAGGACTACCCCGAACTGGAACCGGACGATATTCTAGCCTGTATTTCTTACGCCTGTTCCGTAATATCTGGAGATTCCCTGGCATTGATATCGGTCGACGGCTCTTGAGGTTTATGACCGACCGCTGCGCTGGTCGGCGGCTTGCCGAGTGGCTCAGGACCAACGGCCATGACCTCCTTGAAGCTCATACTCTCGGCCCGGACCCGGGGGACGAGATTTTGCTGGAACGTGCTGCTGAGGAGAGACGCATATTCATCACTATTGACAAAGATTTTGGTGAGCTTATATTTCTTCACCAGTCTTCGCATTGTGGGTTGATAAGATTACCGGACTTGGCAATGGCTGAGCGGATTGCGTTGGTTGAACAACTTATAAGAGATTATAGAGTGATTTGGAACTCGGTTCCGTCATGACCGTCCAGTCCGGGAGAGTACGGACGTCTCATCCCCCCGATTATGTCCGGAATTCTGAAGACGAACACCAATAGATCATCGATCAAATAGAGGCTGCAACCCATGACCCAAACGAAAGCCCTGCAATACGACCTGCTCATTGACGGAGACTGGAAGCCTGCCTCCGGAGGCGACTACTTTGACGTGGAAAACCCGGCCACCGGAGAAACCGTGGCCCGTATGGCCAACGCCGGGGAACAGGATGTCGCCGAGGCGGTAGCCAGCGCCGAACGGGCCTTCAAGCACGGCCCCTGGTCCACCATGCCCGACTCGGAACGGGGCAAAATTCTCTGGCGCATGGCCGATATCGTGGAAGAGCGGCGCATGGAACTGGGCCGCCTGGAATCCATCTCCAACGGCCGGCCCATCTCGGAAACCTCTTCCCAGATGCTGGTGGTAGCCAGCTACTTCCGCTACTTTGCCGGGTTCTGCGACAAGATTCAGGGTTCCACCGTCCCCACCGACCGGGGCCACCTGAACTACACGGTGCGCGTTCCGCTGGGCGTGGTGGGCCAGCTTACGCCCTGGAATCACCCGCTGATGATTGCCTCCAAGAAGCTGGCCCCGGCCCTGGCCGCCGGCTGCGTGGTGGTCTTGAAACCCTCGGAGTGGGCCCCGTTGACCCCCACCGAAATTGGCAGCATAGCCCTGGAAGCTGGATTGCCGCCCGGAGTGCTGAACATCGTGAACGGTTTTGGCCCGACGGCAGGCAAGGCCCTGGCTGGCGACCGGCGGCTGGGCAAGCTGGACCTGACCGGAGGGACGGAAACGGGTCGGGCCGTGGGCGAGGTTGTGGGCCGAAACCTCACGCCCTTCCAGGCGGAACTGGGCGGCAAGGCGCCGGTGATCGTGTTTCCCGATGCTAACCTGGAGGACGCCGTCAATGGCTGCGCCTTCGCATCCTTCGTGGCATCGGGGCAGACCTGTATCCAGGGTTCGCGGGCCGTCGTCCATAGTTCCATTTACGACCAGTTCGTGGAACAGCTATCGGCCAAGGTGGCTGAAATCCGCCTGGGCGATCCCACCGAGTTCGAGACCCAGATGGGTCCGGTGGTGTCTGGACCCTCTTACGACCGCATCCTTAACTACATCAAGGGCGCTAGGGAAGAAGGGGCCAGGGTGGCCCATGGCGGCAAGCACCCCGGGGGGCCCGAATTCGCCAACGGCTACTTTATCGAACCGACAGTTCTGGCCGACGTGCGCCCGCAAATGACCGTGGCGCAAGAGGAAATTTTCGGGCCGGTGGTTTGCGTCATTCCCTTTGACACCGAGGAAGAGGCTGTCGCCATTGCCAACGACATTCCCTATGGGCTGGGCTGCTCAATCTGGACCCGGGACGTGGCCCGCGCCCACCGAGTGGCCGGCGAGGTGGAGGCGGGAATAGTTTGGATTAACGACCACCACCGGCTGCATCCGGGAATTCCCTGGGGCGGGTTCAAGGACAGCGGCTACGGGCGAGAGGGCAGCTTCGACTTCATCCACGAGTACACCGCGCCCAAGTACGTCTGCGTCCGCGTGGAACCCCAGGGGTTTGACTGGTACACCACTAGCGGTCCGGGGCAGCGGTTGAATTAAGAATTTCTATGGACTGCGAGGCCAGTCTCTTGTCCGGCAGGAATCGTATAAGGGATCTGCAAGGGCAGCCAAAAACGGCTGCCCTCTTCTGATTCCTGATGAGGCAGGAATCTGGTGGAAGGTTGCCCGTAGTCACCCTTGTTCCCGTTTGGTAGAATAGCCACGACCAAAAAGCCCTATTTACTGGGAGGAACTTCTATGGATTTGCACTATGACGGCGAGGTGAAGATCGCCAAGATCAATATGGGCCCCTATGACAACAACGGTTACATCGTGGTATGCCCCGAGACCAACGAGGGCATTATCATTGACACCCCCGCCGAGCCGGAAAAGCTGATAGACCAGGTTGGCGACGTGCAGATCAAGGCCATCCTGATTACCCATAAACACCAGGACCACCTGAACGGGTTCCATGAGATTACCGGCGCCATCGGGGCCCCGGTTGCGGTTCACGCCAACGACGTGGACGGCCTGCCCCGCAGTCCCGAGACGGTCCTGAACGATGGGGACACCCTGTCCTTCGGCAATCAGACGGTTAAGGCCATCTACACTCCCGGCCACACCGAAGGCGCCACATGCTACCTGGTGGGCAAGCACCTGTTCTCCGGTGACACCCTGTTCCCAGGTGGCCCCGGCAAGTCCCGCAGCCCCGAACTGCTGCAGCAGATTCTGAACAGCATCAGCAGCCAGCTGCTCACCCTGACCGACGACGTGGCGGTCTACGCCGGTCACGGCGGGGTGGACACAACCATCGGTGAGGCCCGCCAGCGCTACCAGGTCTTCACGTCTAAGAAGCATTCTCCGGACCTGTTCGGCGACATTGACTGGCTGGAAACCGAGTAACCCTGCGCGCGTCAACAGCGAACCAAGCGTGATCTTTAGCGTCAATATCCCGCAGATCCTGAGTTTTTTAGGCAGATCGATGGGCCTGGAGATCTCGTTGAATGGTCTGCAGGAAAAGACTCAACCAACTAGCGTTGGAAAAGCGGGTCTCTGAGGTGGCGCTTTCCCTGTACCGGAAAAGTTAGTGCAGACAGGTTCGGGCGCGGATTAGTCTCCCAGTTTAGTGGTTTTGTTATCGGAAGGGGGGCGGTTCTACGGGTCTGCACCTACCCAGTTGCCGGCTGGACCACCCAAGCCGGGACACTATCCGAGTTTGGTCCTCCGTTGACAAACTTGGGATGGTTTGCTAATCTCGTTATTTGTGATAGCGTGTATCAACGATGATAGCTTGCTATGAAGATGATGTGAGGAGATGACATATATGGCTGACTACACCGCTTACAGTTTCAAGGCTCGGCGTCAGGTCCCTGTGAAGGATGTCAAACTGGTTCGCTACAAGAACGGACGCTACGGTATTCAAGGTCAGGCCGCCGAGGGCCCCGAATGCGTAGTATCCAAAATGATCAGCACCGCGCAGGCCCAGGAAATGCAGGAAGCAGGTTACGCGGTCAATGATATGTCGGGACAGGACTAGCTCTGAAGAGTGGCGAAGTCTTCCAGTTTTGCCCTTGAGACGATAACTCGGGCCAACTGAATGCTTCGCCTAAACCGAATAGAGGTTTAGATGTTCCAACGCACTGTTCTAGGCAACCAACTGCGCGTCCTCACTTCGGCGATGCCCCATTCCACGTCCGTGTCCGTCACCATCAGCGTGGGGGCAGGTTCCCGCCACGAGCCCGACGAACTGGCTGGGCTGTCCCACTTCCTGGAGCACCTGCCCTTCAAGGGAACGGAAAGCTGGCCCACCGCCCGCCACGTCAGCGAGGCCATAGAGGGCGTGGGCGGGATTATGAATGCCAGCACCGACCGTGAGGTAACGGTCTTCTGGTGCAAGGTGGCCAGGCTGCACTTTCAGCAGGCTTTCTCCGTATTGCTTGACCTGGTGCTTCATCCTCTGTTGGACGCTCAGGAAATGGAAAAGGAACGGGAGGTGATCCAGGAAGAGCTGCGCATGACCTACGATTATCCCTCCCACCGGGTGGACCTGCTCATTGACGAACTGCTATGGCCGGAACAGGCTATGGGACGGGACGTGGGCGGTACCCTGGAGTCGGTCGACAACATCACGCTGGAAGATGTCCGGGACTACATGCTGCAGCAGTACAATCCGGCCAACACGGTGATCGCCGTTGCCGGAAACGTGGACCATGACCAGGTGGTGGATATGGTGAACCAGGCCACCCGTGACTGGGAGCCTCGCGCATCGCTGGACTGTCAACCGGTGGTGGACTACTACGGTGACCGGGGTATTGGCGCAGTGGCCAAGGTTGAACAGCGGCAGGCCGACCAGGCCCACATCTGCCTGGGGCTGCCGGGCATCTCCCTGACCGACCCGGACCGTTATGCACTGGCCATCCTAAATGGGGTACTAGGCGACGGCATGAGCAGCCGCCTGTTTCTGAACCTGCGGGAGGAACAGGGGCTGGCCTACGATGTGTCCAGCTCGCTCAATCACTTCCGCGACTGCGGCTCCCTGGTGGTCTATTGCGGAGTGGAACCCAGGAAGGCTCCTGAGGCGGTAAAGGCGGTAGTTCACGAGCTGGCCGGGATGCTTGCCCCGGTGCCTGCCGCTGAACTGAACAAGGCTCGGGAGTATACCAAGGGTCGGTTGCTCTTGCGGATGGAGGACACCCGCTCGGTGGCAGCCTGGCTGGGAGCCCAGGAACTGCTGCTGGGCCGGGTTTCAACCATTGACGAAACGGTGCAGACTATCGATGCGGTTACCGCCGAGGACGTGGCCCGGGTGGGTTCGCGCCTGCTGGATCCGGACAAGCTGCGGCTGGCAGTGGTGGGGCCCAACGAGGGGGAGAAGGAATTGCAGGGGTTGCTTACTTTCTAGTTCAATGTTCCATCAATAGTGGGCATGATTCGCAGATTCTGTAGGGCAGCCACAAGTGCTGCCCTCTCTCATTCAATTGGATCGATCCAGCGCCACGTTTCCGTCAACTAATAGGCACTTTGGGCCACGGAAGACTCAATAGACTCAGGTGCAAAACGGCCACAAGGGCTGGACCTACGAATTGGGGCGACTTAAGCGCCTCCCCCTGCTCACCGGGGGAGGCGCTTCATCAGCTACTTGGTAGGTTATGGGTGGTCTCCGTTACTTGAAGACGGCCAGGCACTTGGGGGCGTTGAAGCTCCAGCACTCGGCCCATTCCAGGTAGTCGGCGCGGCGGTTCAGTTCGGCCATGGCGCCCACCAGGCACTGCCAGTTCAGGGTCTCCTGCTGGCCCGACTCCTCCACCTGGTGCAGGGTCCAATTCTTCCAGGTGTCGTATTCGCCGTTGCGGAGGGCCTCCAGAAGTATCCGGTCGGCTTCCAGGTCGGGGTAGACGAAGCTGTTCTTCTCGGTCAGGAAGGCGTGGGACCAACTGGAGGATGCCATCAAGACCACGCGGTAGGGGCTGTCCAGCAAGGCGCGAACCGTGGCCTGTCCCACCTCGAAGCAGCGGGTGGGAGTGGGCGAAGGCGGATCCGGCTCGTCCGCAAAGACTTCGGCGCCGCCGCGCATCCGCACCACGTTGCTGCCGTAGCAGTTGACGGCCATGGGCAGAATGGGGTAGTTGAAGCCCTTGCGGTCTACGTCAAGGAACAGGATGGTGTTGGCGAAGGCATGGCCCAGGCCCGCTTTCTCGTGCAGGGGCTTGTAGGCGTAGGCCATGTCTATGCCCTGCTCGATGAGGCGGCGGGTCAAGTAACGGCCGGCCTGTTGGTGGCCAGGGACACTGAAAACCTTTTCCTTGGGTTCGCCCCAGACGTTGGGGCGGTCGCCGATGCGGTGGTAGGGCTGGAAATCAATCTGGTCGTAGGCCAGGACGCAGAAGGGGGGAATGATGTCCTCCCGGAAGTTCTCGTACTGGTCGTCGCCCCAGAGGAGGATGAAGTCCGGGTTGAAGGCGTCTATCTCCTCGCGCAGCTTGCGGAAGGCATTGAAAACCTTGGCCCGGTGGGCCTTGTGGGCGGTGATCCCCTCGTCATCGCCCCACTCAGCCTGCATTTCCGCCGGCCAGTTGGCCGGATTCTTCATGTGCTCGGGAATCCGGTCGGTCTTGAGCATCCGGATCAGGGGCCAGGGCTTGTATTCGTCGGGAACCAGTCCGGGGGGATAGTGAGTGGCGCCAATGCCAAGTATTTCTCCCATGAAATCCTCCGTCAGGACAGGGATCTGCCCCTTGATTCGGTTTACCGGGGTTGGGTAGTGGCTGGAATTATAGGTTTGGTTAGGATGGGCAGTCAACCAAAGGAAATGCCCGAGCGGGCCAATCGCATTTTGGTGCTGGGCTGCCGTTTGCCGTCTTCCCGCCGGACCGCTTTTCACACAGAGACACAGAGACACAGAGACACAGAGGACGCGGAGGTACACGAAGGAATCTCTGGGAAACTCTGCCGACTGTGCCTCCCTGCGGTTAAGGAAACTCCCAATTCCGATTGCCTCTGCCGCCGGTCAGACCCGCTCTGACGGCTCCACCAGGGCTTCGGCTCGCTCCCGTTCCTCGGGGGAGGTGGAGAGGGCGATGGTGGCCACGCCGTCCTTGCGGTCCAGGATGTGGACGCTGCGGATATTGATGCCCGCCTCTCCGAAACGCTGGGCGATGCGCGCCAGGGCGCCGGGTTCATCCTTCAACCGGATGAGCATGGAGTCATCGGTAACGGCGGAGTAGCCGGCACCGGCCAGGGCCACGAGGGCGCGGTCGGTGTCGTCGGTGCTAATGATGATAGTGCCCTGGTCCCCGTTGACCTGGGTGTTGATGGACTGCAGGTTGATGTTGGCCTGGGCCAGGGTCGTGGTGATGTCCGCCAGGACACCCACCTCATCCCGGGCCATGATGACTATGCGTTCCAATTGAAGACCTCCTTGAAGTGCGCCAAGTGTAAGAGCAGATACGGTCATGCCGGGGCCAGGGCCAGGCAGTCGTCCACCAGTTCATCTACCATATCCCTGGTTACGTGGGGCATGGTTATCAGGTGGGCGATCTCCCGGTAGGGAGCGAGCTGCCACTTGCTCACCACTTCGGGGGAGGGACGGGGAAAGACCACCGTAACCGAATTGGGGTTGCTCCAGGCTGGGATGTCGCTGTCATTCAGCCGGGCCACGGCGTATTCCGCCACGTCCAGCATACCCCCAACAATATCCTTCCATCCTTCGTAGCCCAGTTTTTCCAGGGCATACCATAGGAGCAATGGAGTCCAGGCGTTGCGAGACCCCGGAATGGTGGTGTCCATAACGCCCACGTATTCGATGGATCGGGAGATACGGGAGACATACTCCTTCCTGGTGAGCACGACACCGCAGGGAATGGGCGAGCCGATGAGCTTGTGCCCGCTGACGGCCAGGCTGTCGGCTCCCTCATCAAAACCGAAGGGCTGGGGTTCCGGAACAAAGGGCAGGATCATGCCGCTGAGGGCCGCGTCGGAGTGAATGTAGGACTGGGTAATAGCGAGGTCGTCCAGGATGGAACGCACCCGGCGCAGGTCGTCCACCGCGCCTTTCATGGTGGTGCCGATGTTGGCCATAAAAATTACGGGGACATCGCGATTGATGCGGATGGTCTCACGGAGGTCGTCGTAGTCGATTTCCCCGTTGTCCTGGCTCTTGATCATAATGTTGCGCATGTTCAGCACGCGCATAATCTTGAGGATGCTGTAGTGGGTGTCCTGGGAAAAGTAGACGACGCCGTTGGGGTAGAGCTCACGGGCCATGTAAAGGCCGTACATATTGCCTTCGGTCCCGCCGGTGGTAACGTAGCCCCAGGCTTCGTCGGGGTCCAGGCGCATCAGGGCGGCGAACCGGCCGATAACGTCCCGCTCAAATTCGTGGGAATTGACACGGTAGTTGGTGCCATGGAAGGGGTCGCCCACGTTGTTGGCGTTGTAATTCAGGAAGGGCAAAATCTCGTCGTAATCAAAGTCGAAATTGACGGGATAGCCCAGCATGTGATCGGAGGCTTCTTCGAAGGTCCTCTGCAGGGCGGAGAGCCGGTCCCTGGCTCGCTGGCTGAGTTCGTACAAAATACACACCTCCCTTTCCCGGAGTCCGCGGCAGACGGCAATGGCGCCATTGCCTGCCGTGGCAGATTATATCATTGGAGGTGCCCTCACCCCCGGCGCCTCTTCCACCAAGGGCGGATGTTCCACCCGCCGTGGACCCGCCCGAGTCGGATGCCGCTGCCAGGGGTGGGCGCCCTTCCGTAAGCTCAGGATGATCTTTCGATGGCCTCACAATAATCCTTCGACAGGTGTGCCAAGGGCGGACGTGGCCGCTCAGGAGGAGTGGGAGTTATCCACAAGCTGGCA
Organism: Dehalococcoidia bacterium; assembly: GCA_964291565.2. Lineage (GTDB taxonomy): Bacteria > Chloroflexota > Dehalococcoidia > Lucifugimonadales > UBA3495 > Bin22. The sequence goes on along the minus strand of OZ219949.1, from coordinate 690,045 downwards.
CAGAGCCCGATTTTTTTGTGGTCCGCGCCATTTTGGGCCATTTTGGGCCGTTTCGTATCTGGGAGCGGGGGCTGACAGCGGTGAAACGGGCCAAATTGTGGCCCGGAACCGCTGGATGTCCTATCTGAGTTCTCGCTTTCCCCGGGCCACTTTGGGCCATTTTGGGCCGTTTTGGGCCACTTGGGGACCCTCACCCCCTCACCCTCACCCTGGATTCCGGATCAAGTCCGGAATGACGGGTTGCCCTTTACGATGGATTAAGTCAGGGATGACCGGATTGCCACGGACGGGTTGCCCCCTAAGATGGATTGGTTCCTTACGTGGTGGCGAACCAGCGGGCCCAGAGCAGGGACAAGTTGGGTTTCGGTTCCAGTGGCGGGAGTTCCCGCGTCAGCAGATTGTCGTACTTGCTCTCCCAGACCCAGGGCAGCAGGTCCTGAACCATGCGGCGGGCTTCGGGTATCTCTCCCGCTTCCCTGACCTTGTCCAGGTAGTTGTGCAGGCGAATCCAGGTGGTGAGCCGGAAGCCCTGGTCGGCGATGCGGCGGATAATCTCCAGGGGCTTAGGGGGTTCCTGCCGGTCGGCGACGGTGCGGGCGTAGTCGTGCTGAACCCGTTCGGTGACGCGGCGCATTCGGTAGATGGTAAGTTCCCGGTGGTACTTGCGCTGGAGGGCGCGGATTTCTCTTTTGATTTCGCTGAGGGTCCTCATGGTTGGCTCCTTTTGTTGTTTTTACACGAATCTACACGAATGCTCACGAATGAATTTTTTGAAAAGTGTCCCATTTGGTCCCATTCTGTCCCATTCTTTGTCTTGACTTGTCACCCTGGTCCTTACGTTTTCGACAAGGAAGAAGGGTTTCTGAGGGCGGGAGTATTGCACTTCGGGGGCGCGTCTGACCGCAGAGACGCTGAGGACGCGGAGTTTCGCAGAGATGGCTGGTGTAGGGCTGGGGCAACTGTGTCTCTGTGGTAAACGGCGATTGGGTCATGGTTTTATGGTGGAGATGGGTTATGCAGGGTGGCAAGGGGGAAGTGTCAGCAATTCCAGAACGGGGATATGCCGGGGCGCGTGGTATTATGGGCCGAAACCGGGGCCAATGCGGGCCCTTCAGCAAGACGGAGCAGGAGGAAGGAAAAAGGTATGTCGGAAAAACCCTTTATTGACTTTGAACAGGCCCAGGCGGCGATGAAGGCCATAATCGACGAGGCCACCCAGCCGGGCGGCTTGCCGGTAGCGATTGCCATTGTTGACGACGCCGGGAACATGGTGGCCTACGCGCAGATGGACCACGTGCGGCTGTACGCGCGACGCCACGCCTTCCGCAAGGCTTACACCGCAGCCATTATGGGGATGGACACCGGGGCCCACGGGGAGCAGTTGAAGGAACGGGGGCGGACGGTGAGCGACTACGGCGACCCCAGCCTGACCCCCGGTGAAGGCGGCGTGGTGGTCAAGTCCAAGGATGGAGTAATAATGGGGGGCATCGGCGTGGGAGGCTACCTGGTCCGGGATGAGGAACTGGCCGGGATTGGCCTGAAGGCGATGAATATTGAAGACTAATTGACCGAAACCACCGGCTGTAATATATTTCGTTTAACCATTTGGACCCATTGGGCAGCCTGTCTGCCGGAAAATATACATGAGAGGTGGAAGCCATGCCGGAACGCAATCCATACGCCCCCACGTTTACCAAGGACAGCATCCAGGTGGCAATGATCCAGCACACCAACGTCGAGACCAGCGACGTGCCGCGCAGCCAGGAATGGTACGGCAAGGTGTTTGGCGCCGAGTGGACGGAGGATGGCCCTCGTTATTTGAAGCTGGGCAACACGGAACTGCACCTGCACGTAGAAGCCAACCCGCAGCCCCACCCCACCAACCATTTTGCCGTGGAAGTGGAGGACTGGGATGCCTGGCTGTCAAATTTGAACAACGTAGGAGTGGACTTCGAACCGGGGCGGGAACCCAAGCTGAACGACAGTGGCAAACTGGCCGGGTTCCTGCGGGACCCGGACGGCAACCTGATCGAGGTGATGTACCACGCCGAATGGCATTAACGGCGAATTACTTTCACAAAGAGACACAGAGGAACGGAGATGCGCGGAGAAACTCTGATTCTCCGCGTCTCTTTGTGAATAGGGACTACATTCCCTCGGCGAAGATGGCGTTGGTGGTGGCGGAGTTGTGTCGCATTTCCTTGGGGCCGGCGTACTCCTCGGAGTAGTACCAGGCCTTGGCCTGTTCCACGCTGTCGAACTCGAGAATTACGAGGCGGCTGGGGCTCCAGTCGCCCTCTATGGTTTCGGTGGCTCCGCCCCGGACCACGTAGCGGCCGCCGTAGGCCTCGATGGTGGCGCTGACCAGCTTGCGGTATTCCTCGAAACCCTCCGGGTCGGTGACATTAACGTCGGCGATCATATAACCTGCCATTTTGTTGCTCCTTTACTGTGCGTGTTCGATTCCAGTTTGCATTGTATCGGATAAGGGCTGGTGAGGCACGGGATTGAGGCAGTTAGTGAATGGAGAAGGCAGGGATTATCTTGCCTTGAGAGAGAGCGTACACCCAGGTCTGGTCTACGTCTTTCTGAAGCAGGGCACACTCCTTGATTCGTAGCCTGTTGTCTGTTCCAGCTTGCCCGTTCAGGCCTGGAATGTTACTTTACTGCGTAGCATTTCCGCTCCGGCGAAACCGTTCAACCAAGTAACGAGGGACCTGAAAATGACCACGACAACTCCGGCCATCCATCGCAACTATATCGGCGGACAATGGGTTGAGTCCGTGTCCGGCCGCACCTACCCCGTCGCTAATCCCGCCCACAAGGGCACGGTGCTGGGCGAGTTCCAGACATCCACGCCCGAGGACGCGCTGAAGGCGGTGGCGGCGGCCAAGGAGGCCCTGGAAGGGTGGGCCAACACCCCGGCGCCCCAGCGTGCCCAGGTGCTGTTCCGCGCCCTGGAGATTATGGGAAGGCGCAGCGACGAGCTGGCCCGCACCATCACCGAGGAGGAGGGCAAGCCCCTGCCCGACGCCCAGGGAGAGGTCCGGCGGGCGATGAACATCATCGAGTATGCCGCCGGGGAGGGACGGCGGATGTTCGGCTACACAACACCGTCGGAACTGCCCAGCACGGTGGCATACACGGTGCGGCGGCCCCTGGGTGTGGTGGCCATCATCACCCCCTGGAACTTCCCCATCGCGATACCGGCGTGGAAGATGGCGCCGGCCCTTATCTGCGGCAACGCATTGATCTTCAAGCCGGCGTCTATCACCCCGTTGAGCGCGGTGAAGCTGACGGAGGTGTTCGAGGAGGCGGGACTGCCCCCTGGCGTACTGAACCTGATTACCGGCCCGGGCGGGTCGGTGGGCAACGCCCTGGTGGAAAGCCCGGACGTCAACGGAATATCGTTTACGGGCTCCACGGAAATCGGAACCGGCATCTATGCCGAGGGAGCCCAGCGGCTGAAGAAGGTCCAGTGCGAGATGGGCGGCAAGAACGCGGTAATCCTGCTGGCGGACGCGGACCTGGACAAGGCCCTGGGCGGCATCGTGCAGGGGGCATTCGGGTCCACGGGCCAGCGGTGCACCGCCACCAGCCGGGTAATCGTGGAGGAAGGGGTCTATGACGCCTTCATGGAGCAGTTGATTGACCGCACGTCCAAGCTCAAGGTGGGCGACGGGATGGCGGCGGACACCGACGTCAGTCCCCTGTCCAGCCAGTCCCAGTTGAACACTGTTTTGGAATACATTGGCATCGGCGCTGAGGAAGGGGCGCACCTGGCCTTTGGCGGCCACGCGGTTACGGGCGGCGAGTTTGACGAGGGCTACTACGTGGAGCCGACCATCTTTACCGACTGCACCACGGATATGCGCATTGCCCAGGAGGAAATTTTCGGGCCCGTGCTGACGGTGTTCAAAGCCAGGGACCTGGAGGACGCGGTGGAGATTTCCAACAGCGTCAAGTTCGGCCTGTCGTCGTCGGTGTACACCCGGGACCTGCCCCGGGCATACCGCTACATCAACACGGTGGACGCGGGCATGGTCCACGTCAACGCCCCCACCCTGGGCGGTGAGGTACACCTGCCCTTCGGCGGCCTGAAGGCGTCGGGCGTGGGCCAGCGGGAGCAGGGCGTCGAGGCGGTGGACTTCTTCAGCGAAGTAATCACCGTCTACATTGACTACGCCGATGCGCCAAGGACGCAGGCGCGGTTTATTTAGGTGGGGAGAGGGCAGTCCGTCCCAGGTGTTATTGTCAGGGCCGGAGCGGTAATGGCCGTTCTGGCCCTGATGCTGGTTGCCTGTGGTCCTTCAGAGGAGGAACTGAACCAACTGATTGGCCAGCGGGCGCGGGCAATTGTGGAGGCGATGCCCACGGTTACGCCCCAGGTCGTTCCCACGCCGCTGCCCACGGCCACGCCGCATCCGACGGTGACGCGGATACCGGAGCCGACGGCAGCGGCGACAGCAACACCTCAAGCATTTCCCACTCCGCTACCAACCCCTACTCCCCAACCGACAGCCACGCCCCAAGCCCTACCGACACCTGTACCTACGGCTACGCCTCAGCCTACCGCTACGCCGGCACCCACCATGCGCCCGACCCTTGTTCCAACGCCGACCTTGAGTGTCGTTGACTGGAGTGAACGTCTGAACCCACACACCGTACGTATCTTGTCTTCGAAAGGTTCCGGGACAGGTTTCTTCATTCAAGACCCTTCTAACAAATCGGAATGGTACTTGGTAACAAATGCCCATGTTGTGGGGAGCGACCAATGGGTGGAACTGCGTTGGTACCGAGGTATAACTATCGCTCGCGCACAGGTGTTGGGGGTGGACGAAGTTGCGGATGTGGCACTGATAAAGGCCGGCCCCAATGATTTTGACTGGACCGGTACAGGATACAGTGATGGAATACATTACCTGAATGAATGGGGGACAGGAATTACCATCTCCACTACCATAAGTAAGGGTAGTGAAGTAATAGCGATGGGATATCCACAAGGAGGAGGTAGTCGCACTGTAACCAGAGGCGTAGTTTCTGTCGAGAGAGTCCTTTATGGCGCCTGTGAGGATGGTGTGCATTGGATTAAGACCGATGCGGCTCTAAATCCGGGTAACAGTGGTGGGCCCCTGATGACAACGGATGGGAAAATAATTGGAATGAATACCTGCGGATGGGACCATCTGGAAAATGTTGGTTATGCTCTCGCCATCGAAGAAATTTATGCCCGATTTAACGACCTGAAGAACGGTAGGAGTGTTCGATTGCCAACCCCCACTCCGTCGATACCGGAAGCCCATTACAACGACGGTTCTTTTCTAGCTTTCTTAACCTGGTATGAAAATGGGTCGTGGTGGAACAGGTACCGTAACGATAGGCCATGCGTAACCAGAGTGACACATAACGGCAAGTGGTACTCTTGGGATGAACTACCCGGTCGCGGGATCTGCCATTTTGAGGGGGAGGAACAGGGCGAGGACGTACTGGTAACAGTAAGTGGCAGAACCTACCGGGCCGTTAGGGTTGAACTGGATGGACCTCCATAACACTACCACTTCAATATACTGATGCAACCGAACAGTCTTTGCCTCACAAATAGGGGCTACCTTCTACTCCGGCGGGCTCTGGCCGGCCTGGCGCTGGCCAGCTTCGCCCTCGCCCTCCCCGCCTGTGGTCCTTCGGAGGAGGAACTGAACCAACTGATTGACCAGAGGGCGCAGGCTATTGTGGAGGCGATGCCAACGGTTACGCCCCAGGTCGTTCCCACGCCGCTGCCCACGGCCACCCCGCAGCCGACGGTGACGCGAATACCGGAGCCGACTCCGGTGCCCACTTCGACACTGGTGGCCACGGCCACAGCCGCGCCCACGGCGACCTCCGCGCCGACCCCGACGCCCCAGCCCACGGCGACCCCCGTCACGTTTCCGGCAACGGCCACACCGGCGCCAACGCCCACACCGGTAACTTTTCCGCCCACTGCCACACCGGTAACTATTCCCAACACCGCCACGCCCCAGCCCACCGCCACGCCCAGCCGGTTACAGACTTCCGGGCAATCCACCAGCATGCCTGGCCAGCGGTGTTTATGATCGAGGCGGGGAACAGCAGGGGTTCGGGGTGGCTGCTGGAGGCTGACCTGATCATCACCAACGAGCACGTGGTGGAGCATTACCGTACGGTTACGATCCGGCAGGCGGAAGATTCCAAGTTCACCGGGCGGGTGCTGGCCGTGGACCGGAATCGGGACCTGGCGCTGATAGAGTTCGACCCGGAGGATGGCCCGCTTAACAGCAGGGCGGCGCCCCTTCCATTAGGCGATGTACCCGAGGGCGACATTGCGCAAGAGTTAATGGCGCTGGGCTATTCCACCGTGTCGCCCCGGGACGATGGTACGGTAGGAGCGGCCTCGGCCAACAGGGGTGTGCTGTCCCAGGTGGTGTTTGTCGATTCGGCCAAAGAAGTACGCAACCTGCTGATGGATGTCCCGGTGGACCCGGGAGACAGCGGCGGGCCGGTGTTCAACAGCAAGGGCGAGGTAATTGGCCTGGTGCGGGCGGCCCAGATTGCTGCTGGGGGAAAGCGGGTGGTGGGTACCTTCTTCGCCGTCCACGTCGACGAAATCCGGGAGGCGCTGCCGGAATTGAAGAGGGGCAGGTGAGTACTCTTTTTCAGAAATGCTGTTGTGGCCGCCAGATGGATTCAGCCAGGCGACACCTATTTTCGCCGGCAAGCCGCCAATACGTTTTCCGCAATTGTTTGGCAAGTTGACTGTTGCTATAATCGCATTAGCTAAGCCCACTGAGCTAATCCGCAGGAAAAGAGGAGGCAGATTATGGGTTATACGCCACGACAACTGGGGCACGTGAACATTTACGTGCGTAACGCCGAGAGGGCCCGGGAATGGTATGAGGACCTGCTGGGCCTGCACACTCACGGCTTTACCCCGGGGCGGGCCGCCTTCATGAGCGCCGACATTGGCAACTCCCATGAAATTGCCCTGGTTGAAGTGGGAGAGGACGCCATGGGCCCCCAGCGGGGCCAGGTGGGGCTCAACCACATGGCATGGTACATGCACAACCTGGAAGACCTGGCGGAACTGTACAATCGCGTCAAGGAAAAGAACATTCCCATCGAGCGGGTGTCGGACCACGGCCACGCCATCGGCATCTACATCCGGGACCTGGATGGCAACGGAATAGAACTGTCCTACGAAATGCCGGCCGAACAGTGGGGCCACGACCCCAGCGGCTACATGATCGGCGGCACCCAGAAGGGCCGCATGCCGGGTCCGTGGGACGAAATGCTGGAGAGGCAGGCGCAGGCGACGGCGTAGGGCCCGCCCAAGACCGCAGGCCAAGTTTGCGGCTAGGGGAGACAAAATCGAGGGGACTCTTAACCCCCATCCTATCCTTCCCCCGTCAAGAGGGAAGGGATTTATCGTGAAGTTCACTTGAACCGGCCCTTCTGCCGGTCATGGAGGTAAATGTTATGGCAGGAAGCTACAGCATAATGGTTGGAACCACGGGCGCCGGTCTTTTCCACAGCGCCGACAGCGGTGAAAGCTGGCGGCGGGTGGGAAGTCCTTTCCCGGGCGAGTCCCAGGTGAGGGCGCTGGCCGTTGATCCCAACAGCTCCAGCGTGGTCTACGCCGGGGCGGAAAACGGAATCTACCGCAGCGATGATTCGGGCATGACCTGGAGCAAGCTGGACTCGCCCATGGAGGGATTGAAGATCTGGTCCATTGCGGTGGACCCGTCCAACTCCAGCAACATCTTTGTCGGCACCGCTCCGGCCAGCCTGTTCCGCAGCCGGGACGGCGGCAAGTCCTGGGACAGACTGGAAGCCGATATTGCCCAGGAGTGCGCCATCGGCGATCCCCGGGTTACGGCCCTGCTGGTGGACCCGGTGGACAGCAACACAATCATGGCCGGCGTGGAAATTGACGGCGTGTACGTCAGTCGCGACGGGGGCGATTCCTGGAGCCACGTGGAGGAGGGAATCAGGGACCCGGACATCCACGGCATGGCCTTCAGCCTGGGCGAGGAGAAGACCGTGCTGGTCAGCACGCCGCGGGAGATTTTCGCCAGCCGGGACGACGGCGCCACATTCGAGTCCCTGATGTCATCGAGGTCACTGGAGATGCCCTACTGCCGCTGGGTGGCGGTTAAGCCTGACGACCCGCAGACTATGTTCGTGGCCAACGGCGACGCGGCCATCGGCAATACGGGCACCATCCGCCGATCCACCGACGGCGGGCAGTCCTGGGAGGAACGGCCCTTGCCGGTGGAACCCAACTCGCCGGTGTGGAACTTCGCCACCCATCCGGCCGACCCCGACCTGATCCTGGCCAACAGCGTCTACGGGGAACTGTACCGCAGCGAGGACGGAGGGGAGAACTGGTCCAAGCTGAAGAAGGAGTTCACCGAGGTAAGGGCCCTGGCGTGGACGCCCAACTAGGGGTTTGGGGTAGCCGCTCCCAAAGAGGATAGTGATTACCAGGCAGGGGCGCATGGCAGTGCGCCCCTGCCGCTATTGCCCATTTGGGGACAGACGCACAGTCAGCGCCCGCTCTTTCCCCAGCTTGACGACAAAATTGGTGATGCTCTCGTGCCAAAGTAATTGTTCGGAGTAGGGGAGCTTTCCCCAACGGCCCGACTCGTCAAATCGACGAAAGCCGGCATCCAGGAAACCCTGCCGCATTTGCCCTGTATCCCGGATTAGCGTCTCTGGATTCCGGCCTGCGCCGGATTGACGAATTGTCCGGCGAGATGATTCGCCAATTCCGAACGCTTCCCCGACGTGCGTCAGCTTGACCCTGCCAGGTACGAATCCTATAATGGCGTGGCGGGAAAAGGCCCCTATCCCGTCCACCCTTCCGGTAAAGGTAAGCCAGCGTGTCGCAAAGCACCGCCCAGTCCATTGAAGACCTGACGCAAACCGCTCTCACCGAACTGGCGCAACTGGACAGCCCCGAAGCCCTGGAGCAGTGGCGAGTCCACTACCTGGGCAGACGCGGGGGGCTGACCACTATTCTGCGGGGCCTGTCCCAACTGGACCTGGAACAGCGGCGGGAGGTCGGCGCCCTGGGCAACCGCGCCAAGTCAACCCTGGAAGAGGGACTGGAACGACGGGGCCAGGAGATTAGCGAAGCCAGGCTGGCGCAGGTTGCCGACCTGGAGCGGATTGACGTAACCCTGCCAGGGCGGCCCATTACCACCGGCCGTCTGCACCCCACCACCCAGGTATTGCGGGAAATTACCGACGCCTTCGTGGCCATGGGCTTCAGCATCGTTGAGGGTCCTGAGATAGAGTGGGACCATTACAACTTCGAAATGCTGAACATCCCCCAGGGACATCCGGCCCGGGATATGTGGAATACCCTGTGGGTGGACTATGTGAACGAAGAGGGGCAGCGTCCCATGCTGCTGCGAACCCACACGTCACCCATGCAGGCGCGGGTAATGGAAAGCATGGAGCCGCCGGTACGACTGGTAGTCCCGGGCAAGGTATATCGCTACGAGGCTACCGACGCCACCCACGAATGGCATTTTCACCAGGTAGAGGGCCTGGCGGTGGACGAGGGCATCACCTTTGCCGACCTGAAGGGCACCCTGTACGAGTTTGCGCGCCAGATATTTGGGGCTCGGCGCCAGGTGCGTTTCCGCTGCGACTATTTCCCCTTTGTCGAACCAGGGGTGGACATGTCCATCGACTGCTTCTCCTGCGAGGGGACGGACAGCAGTTGCCGCATCTGCCGGGGCAGCGGGTGGATTGAAATCCTGGGCGCGGGAATGGTGCATCCCTACGTATTGCGGGCAGTGGGCTACGATACGGAGAAGTACACCGGTTTTGCCTTTGGCCTGGGGCCGGAACGCATTGCCATGCTGAAGTACGGCATTGACGACATCCGGCACTTCTACTCCAACGACCTGCGGTTCCTGCGGCAGTTTTAGAGAGTTGGTCCACGACTCAGCACAAATATTCACCAATGTGTTAGTCCATGAGAGTTGGTGGATAAACGCGAGCATTGGCAGTTAAAGAAATCGAACCGGAGAACTAGCCACCACAGATGCTAATACCTTTAAGCTGGCTGCGGGAATATGTGGATATCGACCTGCCGCCCCACGAACTTGCCCACCGGCTGACGATGGCCGGAGTTGAAGTGGGCGAAGTTACGGAACTTGGGGGGTGGGAGAATTGCTGCGTTGGCGAGGTGCTGGAGGTGAATCCGCATCCCAATGCCGACAGCCTGCAGCTTTGCCGCGTCAACCCAGGGGATGGTACGGAGATGGAAGTGGTCTGTGGCGCGCCCAACGTGGCCGCTGGCCAACGCATCTGCTTCGCCCGGGTGGGCGCCAATCTTTACAATACGCATTCCGGCCGCCACGAAACCCTGAAGGCCGCCCGCATCCGGGGCGTAGTCTCCGAAGGGATGATCTGCTCCGAGCTGGAACTGGGACTGGGCGAGGGCCACGAGGGCATCGTGGTGCTGCCCGAAGACGCGCCCATCGGCGTGCCCCTGGATGACTACCTGGGGGATACCATCCTGGACCTGGAGATTACCCCCAACCGGCTGGACTGCTTCTCCATCCTGGGCGTGGCCCACGAAATTGCCGCCCTTACCGGAAAGAAGGTGCGGACGCCGGAAGTCAGCTACAGCGAGGATGGGCCGCCTATCGACGAAGAAGCATGTGTCTCCGTGGCTGACCCCGACCTGTGCCGGCGCTACACCGCCAGCCTGATCCAGGGCTTGAAGATTGGGCCTTCACCCCAATGGCTGCAGGACCGGTTGGCCAGGGCTGGTCTGCGGCCCATCAGTAACGTGGTGGACGTCACCAACTACGTGATGCTGGAGTTTAACCAGCCCCTGCACGCCTTCGACCTGGACAAGGTGCGGGACAAGACCATCATCGTCCGGCGGGCCGCCCCCGGAGAAACGCTGGAAACCCTGGATGGAGTGCCCCGCGAGCTGAATAGCGAGGTGCTGGTTATCGCCGACTCCAGGGACCCGGTGGGCCTGGGCGGCGTCATCGGCGGGGCCAACAGCGAGATTGGGCCGGAGACCACCAGCGTGCTGCTGGAATCGGCGACCTTCAACAGCTATAACAACCGCCGAACTGCCGATACCTTCCGTCTGCATACCGACGCTTCCCAGAGATTCGAGAAGGGCCTGCGGCCGGAACTGGCGCCCATTGCCCTGCGCCGGGCTACCCAGCTAATCCAGCAAGTGGCCGGCGGCACCATAGCCCGTGGAATTTACGATATATACGAGGATGCAGACAGCCCTGCGCCCAAGGTTACCATGACCCTGCGGCGGTTGAAGCAAATCCTGGGCATGGACGTGAGGCTGGAGCAGGTGGAGGAGGTCTTTCACTCCCTTGACTTCCAGACGGAGCGGGTGGGCGATGACGCGGTGTCGGTAACCGTCCCCTACTGGCGCAGCGACATCAACATCGAGGAAGACCTGATCGAAGAAGTGGTGCGCATCACCGGGTACGACAATGTGCCCACCACCATGCTCTCGACGCCCATTCCCTACCGGCAACCGGCGCCCATGACGGAGCTTCGCAGCCGGATCAGGGAAGCTCTGGCCGCCGTGGGCCTGCAGGAGACCATCAGCTATCCGGTCGTGAGCATCGAGGACCTGGAGAAGGTCAATTACGACGTCAAAGGCTTCGGTCCCCTGCGGGTTGCCAACCCGATGAGCACGGAACACGACCACATGCGCCCCACACTGCTGCCCAGCCTGCTGGACACGCTGTCCTACAACGAGGGCCACAACGAGGGCCCCTTCCGCTTCTTCGAGCAGTCGCGGGTGTTCTTGCCCCAGGCCAATCAGCTTCCGGAAGAGCGGGAAGTTGCGGCCGGTGTAATATCGGGCATGCGCTCGGAGCCTTCCTGGCTGGTGGACAACGGGCCGCTGGATTTCTTTGACGGCAAGGGGATGCTGACTTCGGCGCTGGCCCTGTTGGGATTGGAACCGTCATGGGAGCCGGCTGAGGAAGGTGAGAACCCGGCTCTGCACCCGGGACGCACCGCCCGCATAATGTGCAGCGGTTCGCAAATTGGCGTTCTGGGGGAACTGCACCCGACGGTGACGGAGAGGTACGACCTTCGGTATCGTCCGGCGACCGTGTTCGAACTGTATATGGACGCCCTGCTGGCTCTCCCCGCCCGTTCAGGCCGCAACTTCCGGTCGTTGACCCGTTTCCCGTCGGCCCATAGGGATGTGGCCCTGGTGGTGCCGGAGGATGTACCGGCAGGAAAAGTCCAGGAAATACTGGACCGCCACCGGCTGGTGGAACGGGTGGAATTGTTCGATGTTTATACTGGGGAGAACCTGGAAGCCGGGGCCAAGTCGCTGGCCTTCCATGTGTACTTCCAGTCCCCGGACAGGACTCTCACCGCAGAGGAAGTGAACCGCACCCTGGATGGATTGTTGCGTACGCTGCAGCGGGACGTGGGGGCGACCCTTAGGGATTAGTGCCAATCTGTTTGCATGGATATCGGCTCCCTGTTGCCGTTGCTGGCGGACAAGCGGAAGGGACCGAATAAGGACGAATTATGGCGACGCCGCATCACGGGCATCACGAACATGGGGGACACGGGCGCCACCACGAAGCAGCCCACGACCACGGCCACCGGCACGTTGATGAGGACATGCTGTCGGTGGAGGAAGCATATCGCCAGATCATGGCCTGCTTCTCTCCCCTGGACGTTGAGGAAAAGCCCATACTCGAATGCCTGGGCCAGACCCTGGCAGTGGAAGTCCGGTCGCCGCTGTCCCTGCCGCCTTTGGCCAATTCGGGCATGGACGGCTATGCAGTCCGGCGGGAGGACATTGCCGGCGCGTCCGAGCAGGCCCCGGTCAACCTGCGGGTAATCGGGCTGGTGGCCGCGGGGCAGGTGCCCGACCGACCGGTAGAGTCCGGCACTGCTATCAGGATTATGACGGGCGCCCCGGTACCGGCGGGCGCGGACACCGTTGTCCCATTCGAGGAAACCGACGAAATCAGCCGCCGGACGTCGGGCCGACCCTTGACGGACATTGACATCCAGGCCGATTTGCCCTTCGGCTGCAACGTGCGCCCCGCCGGTGAGGATGTGCAGGCCGGGGAGTTGGTACTGGAAGCAGGCACGGTAATAAGGCCGTCTGAAATGGGAGTCCTGGCGTCCCTGGGCCTGGAGCGGGCGCGGGTGGTCCGGCGGCCCCTGGTTTCCGTGCTGTCCACGGGCGACGAGCTGGCTTCCCTGGGCGAGGAACTGGCAGGGGGCAAGATTTACGACAGCAACTCCTTCAGCGTGGCGGCTTCGGTATTGGCCGCCGGGGGAATCCCGAAAATCCTGGGCATCGCCCGTGACACCCTGGATGAACTGCACCGCAAGCTGGAAGAGGTGGCCGATTCCGACCTGGTAGTAACGTCAGCCGGAGTGTCCAAGGGAGACTACGACGTAGTCAAGGACGTGCTGACGGAGCGGGGCGATATCAACTTCTGGTCGGTGCGGATGCGGCCCGCCAAGCCCCTGGCCTTCGGGATGCTGCGCGGAGACAGTGTTCGGGGTACCGGACGGCCCGTTCCCCTGATGGGACTGCCGGGCAATCCGGTAAGCGCCATGGTTGCTTTTGAGATGTTTGCCCGTCCGGCCATCAGGACGATGCTGGGGCGGCAGCGGCTGGCCCGTCCAATGGTGGAAGGGGTACTGACCGGCCCCATCTTTAACACCGACGGCCGCCGGGTATACGCGCGAGTGGAAGTGGAGAAACGGGACGGCGGGTACTACGCCAATCCTACCGGGCCCCAGGGCTCCAACATTCTGACTTCCATGTCCCGGGCCAATGCCCTGGCCATCTGCCCGGAAGACCTGCCCCGCAAGGAGGCTGGCGAGAGGGTGGACATTATCATGCTTGATTGGAACGAAGAGGTGGATATATGACGATCCCCAACCCCGAGGCGCCCCAGCAGGAGGAGGAAACACCCCTTTACTGCATCAGCCTTGAACGGCTGGATGAGCTTAACCGGTCGGCCATTACGCTGCTGGCGGCCAGGCGCAGCCCCATGTCGCCTTCCATGATGAAGGAAGACCATGAGCTGGATAATCCGCAGGAGCTGCTGGATGAGATTGCCGAGTACTGCGGCGATGTGGAGGAGTTTATCAGCTCCGACATGCCCATCCAGGAGATAGTTTTCAGAACAATGCTGGCGCGGCGCAATGAACCCATATCGCTTACCGACCTGCACCGGGAACTGACCGAACGCTGGGCCACGCCGGTACGCCCCATCCATATATCCCCGAGGAACCTGGCGCGCATCCTGGACAGCGACGACTATTACGGTTTCGCCAGGGCGGAGGGAGATCAGTAGATACCGGAATTTACCGCGGTATTGCCGCCAGTAAACTGCGAAACGAGAATAACCGGGACCGGCTTCCTTGAGCCGGTCCCGGTTAATTTTGGCAAAGAACTACGCCCTTTCCAGATCAGGGGGAAAGGACGCTTCTTCGGACCTCAGGTTGGCTGGCGGGTCAGGCTGCGGCCTTGGCCTCGGCAGCGATGCCTATCAGCTTCTCGAACCCCGCGGGGTCATTGACTGCCAGGTCGGCCAGCATCTTGCGGTCCACTTCCACACCGGCCAGCCTCAGGCCGTGCATGAACTGGCTGTAGGTGGTGCCGGACTGGCGGCAGGCAGCGCCGATACGGACGATCCACAAGCGGCGGAAGTCGCCCTTGCGCTCGCGGCGGTGCCGGTAGGAGTAGCTCCACGCGTGGAGCAGGGCCTCCTTGGCCCACTTGTAGTTGCGGCTGGAAGAACCCTGGAACCCCCTGGCCGCGGACAATACTTTCTTGTGCCGGTGGCGCTTGGTAACGCCTCGTTTAATTCTGGACAACGTGAAACTCCGGGAGTAGCGGGTCGGCTAGGCGTCGTAGGGAATCAGTTTGCTGAACCGCTTGACGTCTGCCTTGTCTACCAACAGTTTGCTGTCGTATTTGCGGGTCACCTTCTTGGGCTTCTTGCGGCGCAGGTGGCTGCTCATGCGCTTGCGCCGCATCAGCTTGCCAGAACCGGTGACGTGAAAGCGGGCCCTGGCGCCCTTATGTGTCTTAAGCTTCGGCATTGGCTAGGTCTTCTACCTTTTTGTCGGATTTTTCGCCCTTGGCCGGGTTGGGTATCAGGATCATGGACAAAGCCCGGCCCTCCATTGCTGGCGGCTTTTCCAGGCGTACTTCTTCCTTGAGGTCGTCAGCAACTTTCTTGAGCAAGGACAGGCCCAACTGCTGGTGAACAGCCTCCCGCCCGCGGAAGCGGACCGTCAGCTTGACCTTGGAGCCGTCGTCGATGAACTCTTTGACCTTGCGGAGCTTGGCGTCCAGATCGTGATCGCCAATGTTGGGGCGGAAGCGGACTTCCTTCAACTCGGCGTTCTTCTGGGCCTTCTTGGACTCCCTTTCCTTCTTGGAGTAAAGGTAGCGCAGTTTTCCGTAATCCAGCAGGCGGCAAACCGGGGGATCTGCATTGGGAGCCACTTCCACCAGGTCGACACTATCCTGCCGTGCCTTTTGTAAGGCCTCTCCCAGAGGCATCAGGCCAAGTTGCTCTCCGTTCTCTCCGATAACGCGAACGCGGGGCGCTCGAATCTGCTCGTTTACTCTATACTGCCTTGCTATGCTCTCCTACCTCCAAAGAAATTTGGCAAAGGCGCTTGCTCAGGAAGGGTCTGACCAATGTATCATAAGCAAATTTGGGAGTCAATCGGCCCTATTTGCTGGGAATGACCAGATACTCCCTTCGGAGTCCCTATGCCGAGACTCCGGCTCCAACTTAACACCCATTAACACCGACCCCGTGGCGCTGGCCCGCATTGAGATGCCAGGTACAGTTGATCCCGTCGCCAAGCCGGACGGTCAGGTTACCGCAATGCCAGCATTCGTTCCAGGGCAATGTTAGCGTCCCTCCGCACGTCCTCGGGCACGGTTATCCGGTTGTTGACGACGCCCTCGGCCAGGCCTTCCAACACCCAGAGCAGGTAGGCCGGGTGGATGCGGTACATAGTGGAGCAGGGGCAGCTGACCGGGTCCAGGCAGAATACGGTCTTGTCCGGGTTCTGCAGGGCCAGGCGATTGACCAGGCTGATTTCGGTGCCCACGGCCCACTGGCTGCCGGCGGGAGCCTCGTTGATGGTCTTGCGAATGAACTCGGTGGAGCCGTTCATGTCGGCCACCTGGAGAGTCTCCATGGGGCATTCCGGGTGTACCAGCACGTTGATGTCGGGATAACGCTCGCGGGCGGACTTGACCTGGGCCGGGGTGAACCGGGTGTGGACCGAGCAATGGCCCTGCCACAGGACCATCTTTGCCTTGCGCAGCTGCTCCGGGGTATTGCCCCCCAAGCGCTTGAAGGGGTTCCAGACCACCATCTCGTCCAGGGGAATGCCCAGCTTCAGGGCGGTGTTGCGCCCCAGGTGCTGGTCGGGCAGGAAAAGTACCCGCTCGGCCTCGCTGAAGGCCCATTCCAGCACTGCGGTGGCGTTGGACGATGTGCAGACCGCACCGTTGTTGCGGCCGCACAGGGCCTTTATTCCGGCAATGGAGTTCATGTAGGTGACGGGAACGATGCCGCCGTGGTCTCCCAGCACCTCCTGAAGGTCGTCCCAGGCATCCTCCACGTCGTCCATGGGGGCCATGTCGGCCATGGAACAACCGGCGGTAATGTTGGGCAGGACAACCTGCTGGTGGGGCGCGCAAAGGATGCAGGCGGTTTCCGCCATGAAGTGGACACCGCAGAAGACGATGTAACTGGCCTCGGGGCGGGACGCGGCCTCCTGGGAAAGCAGGAAGGAATCCCCCTGGAAATCGGCGTACTTGATGATCTCTTCCCGCTGGTAGTGGTGGCCCAGGATGGTTACGTCGGTACCCAGCTTCTGCCGGACCTGGGCAATTCGCTCGTCCAGTTCTTCCGGAGAATAACGCAGGTATTCCGGCGGAATCCGCTGCCAGCGGATATTTACAGCCAGTTCTTCGGCCAGTGACTTGGCCGGAAGTTCATCCTCGGGTCGGCAGAATGCGGCGTGTTCGATTTCAGTCAGGGGTATTGTAGGCGTCCTGGGCTGTGTTGCCATATTTGCTCCCTCGGTTAAAGGTGGGCTGCCGAAGAAGGGTTCTAGCTAAACTTCCCTTGCTGAATTGGTCGGGCAGCCACGGGCGCTCAGCGCCGAACAGTGTAATTCGCAGGTCAGAGATTGGTTTGATGACCCAACCGGTTTTCCAACTCACGGATGCGGGCTTCGGCCGCCAGCCGGGCTTCGCGTTCAGCCAGGTAAGCTTCCCGTTCGGCCAACCGGGCATCCGCCACTTCATCGTGAGTTTCCAGGTATGCCTGACTGGCGGGATTCCACCAACGTAACTTGCCGCTCTCCCAGCATAGTACCAGTCCAAGAACTTGGCTGCGGCCCCAGAGACCGGTTTGGATGGAGCCGTTGATTTCCATTGGCTGATAGGCCCCGTCAATTAACTGGTCGCCGGCCAGGGGAACGTCGTAACGCTCTCCCTCCGTGGGGTCGAAACGCCAGTATTCGGGAATGCCGAAGGCGGCATAATCTTCCCGCTTGCCGGTGTAGTCATTGCGGGCGGTGGTGGGCGACGCTACTTCCAGAACGAAGTCCGGCGGCTTGCCGTGCTCTTCGATAGAGTAACCGTTGCGCGCGATGACCGCCGTCGGATCTATGTCAAATGCAACCAACAGGTCCGGAATCCTGGTGTAGCGGGTTGGATACCAATACACCGGCGCTTCGCACAGCAACAGAGTTTTGTCCCGGTTCTCAAAATGGCGGATCAACGCGGCCGGGTAACTCTCCCGGTAAAGGTGGAGAAAGTTCTGCATATCATCCCTGGGCGGAAAAGCAGGGAATTCGGCCAGCCTTTCCGGCTGGTGAGCCTGCATTGTCAATTTGCTGGTCATAGCTTTCCCTTCAGGGTTCAAGTCTTGCGGAGACAATGAGGAGAGTATCTGCCACAGGCAGTTTCACACAAATCGGGCTATTCTCTTGCCCCGCTCGTTGACGACCGTCCCTGCAGTGCCCAGGGGCCGGTGTGTTCAATATCCACCTTTACCAACTGTCCCGCCAGGTCGGCGGCGCAACCCTCCTCAGCGGACTCGGTAAAGAACACGAGCTTGTCGGTTCGGGTGCGGCCCTGCCACTTGCCCCGCTTGCGTCCTTCCACCAGGACTTCCAACCGCTGGCCGGCCAGGGTTGAATTGATCTCCCGAAGAATACCCTCCTGGAGAGTGTCCAACTCCTTCATCCGCCGGTCTTTTGTCTCCGGGGCAACATCATCCGGCATTGTGCGGTGGGCGATGGTGCCTGGGCGGGTGGAGTAGGCGGCGCAGTGGACCTTGTCGAATTTCAGCTCGGCTACCAGGTCCATTGTATGGCTGAACTGCTCCTCCGTTTCGCCGGGGAAGCCCACTATGATGTCGGTGCTCATGGAGACGCCGGGGATGGTGTCGCGAATGCGGCCAACCAGTTCCCGGTACTCGTCGCGGGTGTAGGGGCGACGCATATTTCGGAGGACTTCATCGTCGCCGGCCTGCACCGGCAGATTGATGTGTTCACACACCTTGGGAAGTTCGCCTACCGCCCGGATGATACGGTCGTCCATGTACGACGGGTGGGAAGTAAGGAAACGAATACGGTCCAGGCCCTCAATTTCGTTCAGGCGGGACAGCAGCAGGGACAGGTCCGGCTTGTCCGGCAGGTCGTAACCGTAGGCGTCCACCGTCTGGCCCAGGACCGTTACCTCGCGCACGCCCCGGTTTGCCAGCAACTCCACTTCCCGCACCACCTCGTCCACCGGGCGGCTGACCTGGCGGCCCCGGCGGTAGGGAATGATGCAGAAGGTGCACATAAGGTCGCAGCCGTGGATGATGGGCACGTAGCAGGTTACGTCGGGGTGGGACGGAGCCAGCGAACCCACGCAGCCCTCCCAGTCCAGTCCCTTGCGTTCGCCAACCAGTTCCAGGAGGGGTTCAAACTTCTGGGGCTGCATGAACAGGTCAACGTCGGGGAAACGCTTTTCCAGTTCGTCGGTCCTGGGGCCAACCATGCAACCCATCAGGGCCAGAACCCGGTCGGGGCGCTTCTTTTTCAGCGGATTGACCATCCACAGGTTGCCCACAACCTTGTCCTCCGCGCCCTGGCGGACAACGCAGGAATTCAGGACGATAACGTCGGCGGCCTTGGCGTTGTCCACGGGGCTCAAGCCCAACTGCTCCAGGGCCGACCCCAATCGTTCAGAGTCGGCCTTGTTCATCTGGCAGCCAATGGTCCAAATATAGAACGTATCCATCAGGCGATTTCTTGCTCTATCCAACTTGCCCGGCACTGGAAAATGCCGGGCCAAATAGTCAGAAACTGTTTAACTACCCATCACGGGGCGCTGTTTCACTGGTGCGAAGGACTATTCTTAATGCCCCCGGAATAACGGCTTAATTGTCTCTTAAACCACATTATATACCAATAGGAAAGGGGGACTCCGGCATAGCCGCAGTGAGCTAATAATTTACCTGAAATGGGGCTTCTGGGCAACTTTGTCGGCTTAGGGGAGCGATATGATCGAGATACGCTTGCCCTGGGCGAAGGGCCTGGCAGTTATGTTTTTTCTTTGGCTTCGATTTACTGGGGCAGAATTGGAGCAGAGCTGCGTACAGTATCGGGGCTTCGTAATAGCCCGGTGCGCACTCTCCTTATCCCACCGATACCAGTTCCCGATCTTGAGCGGTTGCCTGAAAGGTCTCGGCATACTGGGCTTCCAGCCTGCGGTTCTTAACCCGGAAACTGGCGAGTTCCATGTCCTGCTGGGCCAGCAGCCTCGTTAGTTCGCGGCGGGCCTGCTTGATTTTGCGGACTTCACTGGCAATGGTCCAAACGGCTACGGCAGGGCCAATGACGATGCCCACCACGGAGACGCTGGCAATGACGGTGCGGGCCGCCGTAGAGGCGGCCAACGAGCCGCCGGTGGATGCGGCGCCTCCACCCAGGGTTACGAACCGGGGCGCAATGGTCAACAACTTGCTGCCCACTGGCTCGATAAGGCGGGTCCCCACGGGCTGCACGACGCGGACTACGTTGGCGGAGGTTGTCTTCCAGACTACGCTGGTGGCGGCGCTGAAAGAATGGCGGCCGACTATCTGCCTGGCGGAGCCGGTGGAACCCTGGGTCAGGGTGGTCTTGGGCTTGAGTGGAATTACCCTCCGCCACAGGCGTTTGCGTGCCACGGTTTCCTCTTCTTCGGGCGCAGGCGGCGCCAGGGAATCGGGCCTGTCCGGCGGCTCCAGCCCCAGTTGGCGGCAAAGGAAGTGGTGGCGGAGGTAGTATTCGGTCAGCAGGCGGCGGTGCCTGGCCTGGGCATCGGCCAGCTGGGCCCGCAGGCTGTTGAGTTCTTTCCGTGCCCGCAGCTTTCCCACAGCCTGGGCGGCCGCGGAGCCTACCGTAACGGCGATGGGCACCAGCAATAACGGCAGCGGCATGGCTAGACTATTCCAGCTCAATCAGGGCGTCATTGGCGCCCACCGAGTCCATGGGCTGAACGAATATACCCTTAACTACGCCGTCCTGGGCGGCCCGGATGCTCTGTTCCATCTTCATGGCCTCGACGACGCAAACCTCGTCGCCCGCGGCCACCCGGTCGCCCGGGCGGACACGGATGGCAATTACCCGGCCCGGCATAGGGGCGCGCAGCACTTTGTCGGTAGGGTCAAAGGTCTGGACAGAACCGCCAACCCGGGGCAGGGCCGGAGGCGCAATCCGGCTGGGGGGACGCCGGCCCCGGCGCGATGGCGGCTGGGCAGATTCTGCTGGCGGTGCATCGACCTCTACGTAGAAGGTCTGTCCGTCCACGTTGACCTCCACCGGTGAACGGCTAACGTCGCCCACCTCGACGGTGTACAACTGTTCCCCAACTCTTACACGGTAGGTTGGCACGGGTTTGGCAGATACCCCTTCGCAGGACTGGCAATGGCTTGGCCTTCAGAATGGAATACCATTGCGGTAAATCAGTGTATCGCAACGATGGGGGCTTTGCAAAAGCTTTGGGAGACGTCGTCAAAGCAATCAGGAGAGGACCTTAAAGCCTGCCGGAACATTCACCCGCCGGGCGCACCGGCCCTTTCCGTGCGGGCCAGGTGGTTCAGGAAGGCGTTGGTGCGGATTTCCTTGTCCAGCCAGTACTGGACTGTTCCGGTTAGGATGGCTTTCAATTCCTGGGTCAAGGTCGGGTCCAGGTGCAGGGTGGGCAGGTTGCCAGGGTGGCTGCGGGACAGCAGGCGCAGTACCTTCAACGCCCGCAGGGAAAGAGGACGCAGTCCCGCCTGGTCCGGCGTGCAGTCTGGGCAGAAAACGCCGCCACCGTCGGCGCTGTAGCGGTGGCGATCGGGTTCTATCTCCCGGCGGCACTCCACGCAATCCTGGAGTTCCGGCATCAGCCCCGACACGGCCAGCAGGTGAAGCTGGAAGTGCAGCAGCGGCAGTTCGTCGTCGGGGGCCTGGCCGACGGCGGCCAGGGTTGAAAGGGCCAGACTGTAAAGGGGTTCGTTGGGGCTGGCTTCCGAGCCGAACCCGTCCACCAGTTCGGCCACCTGCAGGCCCCTGGTTACGGCGGTGAGGTTGGTCTTTAGCGGGGTGAAGTTGTCCAGGGTCTCCGCCTGGGCAATGACGTCCAGGGAGCGGCCCCGGGACAGGGCCAGGCGGGTGACGGTCAGGGGTTCAAGGTGGCCCACCAGCTTGGCAGTGGAGCGACGCGCGCCCTTGGCCACGGCCCGCACCTTGCCTGCCTCCCTGGTGAAAAGGGTGACCAGCAGGTCGGCCTCTCCCAGGGGGACGCTCCTTAGCACCAGGGCGTCGGCGCGGTAAGTGCGTTGCGGCGGCATACTCGGCTCACATTACTGACGGTTGGGGCTATTTGCCTGAGAAATGGGTTAAGGAACGCGAAGCTGCCTATTCCACCGCCTGGCGGCCCTGGAAGGCGCGGCTCAGGGTAAGCTCGTCGGTGTACTCCAACGAGCCGCCCACCGGCAGGCCTCGGGCCAGGTGGGTTACGTTGACGTTGCCCCCGGCCAGGTGGCGGGAGATGTACATGGCCGTGGCCTCGCCCTCCAGGGTGGGATTGGTGGCGATGACCACCTCCTTGACCGCGCCGTCGGACAGGCGGGCGAACAGTTCCCGCAGCTTGATCTGGTCGGGCCCCACGCCGTTCAAAGGTGACAGGACGCCGTGCAGTACGTGGTAGAGACCCCGGTAGCAGTGGGTGCGTTCCAGGGCCAGCACGTCCAGGGGTTCCTCCACCACGCAAATCTGCTCCCGGTTACGCTGGCTGCTGGCGCAGATGGAGCAGGGGCTGGCGTCGGTGAGATTCTGGCACTGGCCGCAGAACATGATGGTCTGCTTGACGGCGGTGATGGCGGCGGCCAGGTCGAAGGCCTCTTCCTCGGGCAGGCGGATGATGAAATAGGCCAGGCGCTGGGCGCTCTTGGGGCCAATGCCGGGCAGCTTGTTCAGTTCCTGGATGAGCCGCGCCAGGGAAGGGGCGGCCGATGGCAGGTGCTCCAGGGTCATGTCAATACTTCTTAGTCACAAGGAAGATTGAAACATGGATGGACAGGATATACAGGATTATCGCTGAACATCACCCCCATCCTGACCTTCCCCCATCCAGGGAGGAAGGGATTTATTCATTCCAAGATTACTATCCCAGGTCAACCCTGGTCTTAGGTCAACCCCGGAATGTTCATTCCGCCGGTGATGACGCTCATCTTGCTGGCGGCCAGTTCCTGGGTTTTCTGGTTGGCGTCGTTGAAGGCGGCGGCCACCAGGTCCTGGAGCAGTTCCAGGTCTTCGGCGGCTTCGGGTTCGATGGTTACCGACTCCACCACCTGCTTGCCGGTCATCACCACCTTGACCACGCCGCCGCCGGCGCTGCCTTCCACGGTGGCGGTTTCCAGTTCTTCCTGGACCTTTTGAAGTTGGGCCTGCATCCGCTGGGCCTGACGCATCATGTTCCGGTTCATTCTAACGTGTCCTCCACGATTCGGGCCCCCATATTCAGTGCGGTACGCACCAGCGGGCTGTGCTGATTGGGCCGGTTGGGTTGAGCGCCCTCTTCCGTCTGTCCCGCCAGGGTTATACGGAAGTTGTAGGGCGTCCCAAAGAAGCGGGTCACCGCCTCCGTTACCTGGTTGCGAGAGCCGGGGTCTTCCATTTCTTCCTGCATCCGCTCCATGTTGGGACGGTGCACGAAGGGTACCAACAGTGTATCACCTTCCAGGGTGATGGTGTTCGGCTTGCAGTCCCGCAGCAACGCGCCCAGGTTGTACCTCTTGCCCGTGGCCCGGCCCAGGGCCTTGACGGTGGCCTGCCACATACCGGCCACGTCCTCGCCCCCGCCGCTGGGTCCCATGCCCTCCTGAACCGTGGCGCCAGCCTGGGGCCGGACCGGGGCGGTACGGGGCCGTTCGGGTTGACGGGGCGGCGGACTGGCCGGGCCGGGGGAAGCATCGGCCGGCACTGTAGATGGGCCGGACGCCGGCGCGGGATTGGGAGCGGGCCTACGGGAAGGTGGCGCGGTCATGGGACGGGCGCCAGCCTCTGCGCGGGCGGCCTCCACCGGCGGAGCGATGTCGTCGTTGCAAATCTCCACCACCGCCAGTTCAAGGGGCAGGGTGGAAGGAGCGTCGTAGCGCATGTTGACGTCGCCCCAGATGCGGAGGGCCTTGACGATGCGCCAGTTGGGCAGGTTGGTCACCAATTCTCGCAGCTGCCCTGCCACGTGCTCCGGCAGTTCCAGGGCCTCGGCCGCGCCCCACTCCAGCAGCATGGCGGCCCGCAGCAGTTCCAATGTCTGCCGGTGCATCTGGCGCAGGTCCACTCCGTCCCAGGCGGCCCGGTTGATGATTTCCAGGGACGCGGTGGTGTTGCTCATCAGCAGGTACTTGACCAGGTCCAGCCAGCGGTCGCCGTGGCCGAGGCCCAGTAATTCTTCCACGTGGGCCAGGGTTACTCCGTCGCCGTAGGACACCACCAGTTGTTCCAGCAGATTCTCCGCGTCCCGCAGGCTTCCGGCGGCGTAGCGGGCCACCAGCCTCAGCGCGTCCGGGGCCACCGATGCTCCCTCTCCCTCGGTAATCTCTGCCAGCCGCTGGTAGATGCGTTCTGCCGGCAGGCGTCGGAAGTCGAAACGCTGGCAGCGGGAGACGATGGTGGGCAGGATGCGGTTGGCCTCGGTGGTGCAAAGGATGAAGATAACGTGGGCCGGCGGCTCCTCCAGGGTCTTCAGGAAGGCGTTGGAAGCCTGGTCGGTGAGCATGTGGGCTTCGTCGATGATGTAGACCTTGCGGCGACCCTCGGCGGGGGCGAAGTTGACCTTGTCCCGAATCTCCCGTATGTCCTCAATGCCCCGGTTGCTGGCGGCGTCCATCTCAATGACGTCCATGAACCGCTCCTCGTTGAAGGAGACGCAGATGGAACATTGATTGCAGGGATCGCCCTCCTGGGGGTCGAGACAATTGACGGCCTTGGCGACGATGCGGGCGGTGGTGGTCTTGCCGGTGCCCCTTGGCCCGCAGAACAGGTAGGAGTGGGAGACACGTTCCTGCCGGATGGCCTGGCGCAGGGTGGTGGCGACGTGCTCCTGGCCCACCAGGTCGGCAAAACACCCGGGGCGCCACTTGCGGTAGTAGACCTGGGAAGTCATGACGGTTCCTCCCGGTCGGCAAAGATCCGTGCCAGGGCCTCTTGTTCAAGGGCCTGCATCCTGCCAGTCTCCTCGGGTTCCAGGTGGTCGTGGCCCACCAGGTGCAGGGCGCCGTGGACCGCCAGCAGGGCCAGTTCTCGATCTACGGAACGCTCCAGGGCCAGGGCCTGGCGGCAGGTCTGCGGGTAGGAGATTATCACCTCTCCCAGCGGGGGAAGCTCATTGGGGGGCAGCATGAAGTCGGGCCAAACTTCGTCCGGGCCAATGTAAGGCCCGTCTTCACCTTCCCAGTGGCCCTGGTGGATGAGGGAGAAGGACAGGACATCGGTGGTTTCATCCAGGCCGCGGAAGTGATGATTCAGTTCCCGGACGGTTTCATCGTCGGTCAACAGCAGGCTGATCTGGCCCGGTTCGCCAGGGTCCAGGGCGAAGTCCAGGGCAACCGACAGCACGTGCTCCAGCCATTGTTCCGAAACATCGTCCCGAAACTCGTCGGCTATGGTGATGAGAATGTCCCGTTCGGATTGAGATATCAATGGTTACTCGTGCTCCTGCGGGGACAAAGTGGGGGGTGGAGCATCATATTAGCACGAGGCTGAAACCGGGCGTCAAGGTTAGGTACCTTCAGGTGCCTGAGCTAATAGGAAGATGAGCTTTGTTACCCCGATTCGTCGGGGTCGATCAATACGTCGATGCTGTCCAAGTCCACCGTGGCGAGGGCAATCTCAAGGTCGTACATTCGTTGCAGGTTCAGCCAGAACTCAGGACTCATTCCCAGGGCGTGCCCGATCCGGACGGCGGTATCGGCGGTAATGTTTCGGCGGCAGTGGTAGATTTGGTTTATCCGTATGGGGGGAACACCTACCGCCTTTGCCAAACGGTAACGGCTTATTCCCAATTCGTCCAATATTTCTGCCAGGTGTTCTCCAGGATGAATAGGTGCTTCGGATGTCATAATTCAATCCTATTAATGATAATCAACGATCTCGATTTCCATCGCTCCGCCGTCAGTCCAAATGAAGCAAACTCTCCACTGGTCGTTAACCCGGATGCTGTATTGGCCTGCCCTGTTTCCTCGCAGCCTCTCCAACCGGTGGGACGGGGGAGTCTGCAAGTCTGCCAGTCTTACCGCAGCGACCAGCCTCTGCAATCTCATCCTTGCTCGACGCCGAATGTCAGGAGGCAGGTGCCCGGTTGGCAATCCCAGGAACAGGCGAAGGTCGTCGTTGTTCTTGAATCTCTCCACTGGAGCTTATATTATCATTCAACGTTAATAACGGCAAAGATACTGAATTGGAGATTGTCGAGGAATCAGTATATCGGGCTTTCGGTCGTCTGTTATTCACAGTAAGTCAGCTACCGGCATGCTACAATACCGCCACATCGGCCCCCACAAGGAGCGGCGACTGCACATGGCTACCGACCATCACACCAACGGCGAGGAACCGGAAGTCCAGGGGCTGGTGCTGCCCGTCGAGGGAGTGGAGGACCTGACCGACCAGTTGACCCAGTACATGACCGAAATTGAGCTGGGCGGCCTGACCGACATTATGGGCCAGGTGCTGGACGACTTCCTGGACCAGTGCGGCGGCATGCCTGAAGACCTCTCCGATCCGTCGGCTTTCGACCGCATAACCGGGGGCCAACTGGCGGTAACGCTGGCCTACCAGGTGGGGCGGCTGGAAGGCCGCTCACCCCAGATTGTGGAACGACTGGTGCGCCAGGCCGTTGAAAAATGGCGGGCCCGCAACCTGGCCGACTCGGAAGAGATATCTGATGCCGACCTGAGGAACCCCAAGGAACTGGTCTATCCCCGCCTGCGCCGCATGCAATTTACCGACCCCGATCAATAGGAAAGTCAAACACGGATGGACAGGATAGAGAGGATGTTGTTGTCTCCGGCAGGTTTGGCCACCGAAGCCAGGGTACTGCTCTAATTCCAGCCCCATCCTGTACATCCATGCGAATATAGGAGGCTGCCATGACTACCGCCCCCGCCGTTTACGACCTGCTGCTGAAGGGCGGCACCCTGCTGGATCCGGGCCAGGGTATCGTCAACCACAAGCGGGATGTTGCTTTCCTGGGCGGTCAAGTGGCGGAGGTGGCGGAGAATATTGCCCCGGAACAGGCGGCCAATGTCGTGGACATTGCTGGGAAACTGGTAACTCCGGGACTGATTGACCTGCACGGGCACTTCTACCACGGCGGTACCGGCAGCGCGGTACACGCCGATCAGAACTGCCTCTCCGCCGGGGCCACCACCGGCGTGGACGCCGGCAGCTCCGGGTTCCTGAACCTGGGAGCCATGCGGGACTACGTCTTTCCAGCGCACCGCACGCGACTGCTGGCCTTTCTGCACATCGGCGCCGTGGGCCTGGCCGCCAACCGGGTGCTTGGCGGCGGCCTGCAGGACTTGCGCATTATTGACGTGGACCAGACGGCGGACGCGGTGAAGGACAACCCCGGCTTCCTTTTTGGTATCAAGGTGCGCATGGAGCTGAACGCGGTATCCTACTGGGACGCCCCGGAAGCCATGCGCCGGGCCCGGGCCGCTGCCGACCAGTCCGGCGGCAAGCTGATGGTGCACGTCAGCGGCACGCCCATTCCCCTGCCACAAATCCTGGAGTTCATGGGCCCGGGCGACATCGTCACCCATGCCTTTAATGGCAACCACGAGGGTATCCTGGACCGGCACGACAATATTCGTCCAGAGGTGCGAGCGGCGTCGGAACGAGGCGTCATCATGGACCTGGGCCACGCCGGGGTTCACTGCGACGTGGAGGTGGCCAGGGCCGCCATCCAGCAAGGAATGCCCCCGGATACCATCAGTACAGACATCCACCTGCCCCCGCCCGGGCGTAGGGTTTATTTGATGAACGATCTGATCAGCAAATTCCACGCCATGGGCATGCCCTGGAGGACGCCGTGGCCGCCAGCACGTCCCGCCCGGCCCAGGTTCTGGGACTGGAAGAGAAGATTGGTTCGCTGGCGCCGGGAATGTCCGGGGATGCGGCAGTGTATGATCTTCGGGAAGGCAGGTTCGTCTGGCACGACATGGCCCGCAACAAAGTGGAGGGCAAGGTACGGCTGGACACCTTCCTGACGGTGCGAAACGGGGCCGTGGCCTGGCGCGAAGGAAAGCTGACCGAGATGGGCCCTTGCTGAAGTATCTTCCCTGGATAATTGCCGCCACGGTCGCAACAATGGCTGCGATGGCCATGCTCGGGTGCAGCCAGTCGGAGCCGGACGCTATTCCGCAAGAGCTTCCGCTGCCCACGGTCGGGTCAAGCCAGCCCGCCAATGTCGCAAGTACCTTGGAGCCCACTGCCGAGGCGACCACAGGGCCACGTACTTCCGGATCTTCGGCTATTGCCATTGCAGAGGCCACCGCCGTCGCGCCGCCGCCTCCGGCCACCGTTGTCCCCAGCGTGGCAGCGGACACGCCCGTTCCCACCGATTCCCCGGCCGAGCCGACCAGGCCCCTGGAAACGCCCGGGCCGCAATCCCTGGCTTCTCTCTATCCCGACGGGGAAACGCTGATCCAGCTAATAGATCCCCTGGACGAACCCGAATATTACTGCGTGGACGTGCGGGGATTCGGCTCCAACTCCCAGACCGACCGGTCCCTTCAGGCCCACACTTGCAAGCCGGGCGGGGAGGACGAGTTGTTCCTGGTCAACCACCCCTCCGAGGGCCAGCTTTTCATGCCGGCCTATGACCTTTGCCTGGAAGCGGAAGGGAACGAGGTCTACACCAGGACATGTTCCGACGCTGCTTCCCAGATTTTCTCTGTAGGTTCCGACGGCACGGTCCGGACCGGTGATGGGCAGCTTTGCCTGTCGGTGGCCCCCGGTGAGGGCGAGCAGGCGGGCGGAGTATCCCACGTGCGCCGGGACTTGATGATGTTGGACTGTACAGAAGGGCAGCGACACCTCGCCCGCTGGATATTGCCGGGCAGCAGTCCTTCCGCTGCCCAGGCGGCGTCCACCCGCCTGATGTACGAGGCCCTGGATGCTGCGCTGAGGGGAGATCCCTGGGGCCTTGCCAGGCTGGGAAACTCGGGCGACCCGACATACGTCCCAGTGCTGGTTGAGCTGATGCGGTTCCCCTGGTGGCAGATTGACCGGGACGTGGAAGTGGCCCTCTACGAGGCCCTGGACACCATTGCTGATCGCAACCCGGCCATCGCTGACGTTGAGCCGGGTTCCGACGTAGATGAGTGGGTCCGGTGGGTGGTGTGGATTGGCAAGCACCCGGAGGTGTGGCCGCCACCCGGTTTTGCGGGCTGGAAAGGCCGCTTGTTCGGGGATCTTGTTGACCCGGCCATGGGGGCGTTCCTGTACGACGGGATTCGAGCCAATATCAGGGTTGAGGAAATTGTCTGGGGCGGAGTCCGCAAAGACGGTATCCCGGACCTGACCAACGCGCCGGTCATTGACGGGGCCAATGCGGATTACCTTGACCCGCAGGACCGGGTTTTCGGGGTCTCATTCAACGGGGAACACCGGGCGTATCCGCACCGTATCGTCAACGCCCATGAAATGGCCAACGACGTGGTGGGAGGTGTGCCCTTCGCCCTGGCCTATTGAACGCTTTGCGGCGCTGGAATCGTGTATTCCACCAACATCGACGGCGACCGGGTGGAGTTTGGTACTTCCGGCATGTTGTACCGCAGCAACAAGCTGATGTACGACCGCAAGACCAACACCCTTTGGAACCAGTTTACCGGCGTTCCCGCGGCCGGTCCCTTGGTGGGCACGGGCATGAGGCTGGAACTGCTGCCCGTGGTGACCACCACGTGGGGCGAGTGGCTGGCGGCCCACCCGGACACCACGGTGCTGGCCCAGGAAACGGGCCTGTATCCCGGCCGCTTCTACCAGTCGGAATGGGACCCTCGGTCAATCTACTTCAACTATAGGGAAAACCCCCCGACCATGTTCCCAGTATGGCGCACCAGCGAGGACCTGACCACCAAGGGCCAGGTTATTGGGCTGAGGGTCAACGGGGAAGCCAAGGCCTACCCCCTGGAAGCCTTGCGGACCGACCCCGTGGTAAACGACGAACTTGGCGGACAGTCCCTGGTAGTAGTTACCGTCGGGTGGATAGGCAGCCGCGCCTACGAGAGAGGCGACCGGACATTCATCCTGGAGGAAGGCGCCGAGGGGGAGGAAACCCTGCTCACCGACAGCGACGGCCAGCTTTGGCGCGTGGCAGAGGAGGCCCTGGTGCGGGTGGACGACCCGTCAGTCCAGTTGCCCAGGATCCCCACGCACAATGCCTACTGGTTCGGCTGGTATTCCTTCTACCCGGATACGGGGGTTTACCGGGTGGGGGAGTGAGCGTGTGCAGATATTTTGCCAGGATGGTTCTCCAATCTGGCAGGGAAACTAAGATGGAGGGAACGCTTCTTCACCTGGCCTGACGCCCGCTTGAACGACGACGCACCTCTTTTCAATGTTTTGCCGGAACCTCTCCGGAATAGTATGCCAGTCCAGAATGTCAACGTTTATAGGCAGAGCAGACTCCTCAAACGCCTGCCGTAGCTGGGCGTACCTGCTGAACTCCAACGGTTCCTTCCCCTTAATTGCCAGGTCCAGGTCCGAATATTTGCGGGCGTGTCCCATCACTCGAGAACCAAAGGCTACAACCTCGCAGTCAGGCACAAGCCGGGCCAGAATGCGCGTGAGGGTCTCGAGTTGTTTCGGAGCAAGGTCAATATTCATTTCGTTTCTCAAGGCTCCGCAGCAGTTGGCGGGCGTGAGGAGAAAATCAGCAATCAGGACGAAAGTTCGCTGCGCAAAGTCCACGCTGTAGAAATGACTGGTCTGGTTCCGAGCTATCCGGAACTCCATCCATTTTTCCACGTCATCAATCAGTTCCGCGGAACCCGCATCCCGGAACAGGTTCCCCCTTAAGGGAAATGTCGGACTCTTTCAGCCACTTTTGAAAGGACTTGCGACATTCATCGTAAGCTACTTCAAAACACTGAATAACTCCGCTCCTGAAAGTGCTCCGGGCCTCTTCGGGCAAACTCTCCATGAACGCTGGATCGCTTGCCCAGCGCATAGCACCTTCACAGGACTCAATAGCCCCCCGGAGGTTATCCATTTCCGCTG
The DNA here is from genome assembly GCA_964291565.2 of Dehalococcoidia bacterium. Classification (GTDB taxonomy): domain Bacteria; phylum Chloroflexota; class Dehalococcoidia; order Lucifugimonadales; family UBA3495; genus Bin22. The sequence continues at coordinate 659,187 of OZ219949.1, read as the reverse complement.
GAGAGGCCAAACTAACCTCCCGTTATGATTCTTGGGTGCAAGACTCCTGGCATCAGATCGTATAGTACATTCTGCGTGGGCAGAGTGGTTTGAAAGGAACGAATTTTAACGGAGATTAGCTACCCCTCAATCCCGAACACCTCTTGCGCATTTTCCCCCAGTATCCGCCGCTTCTCGAAGTCGTTCAGGTGCTTCAAGGATTTGAGCCAGCCCACCGGGTCTACGGGGCCCATGTCAAATGGGAAGTCGTCGCCCAGCATTACCCGGTCGGCGCCCACCCGGTCCACCAGGTACTTAAGGCCCTCGTCGCTGTGGGTAATGCTGTCGTAGTAGAGATGCTGCAGGTAGTCGCTGGGCATACCCTTGATTTCGTTCACCATTGGTTCAGGTCGCACGCCCGCGCCGAAGTCCATGCGGCCAATGCCGAAGCAGGCGTAGCCGCCGCCGTGGGCGAAGCAGAGATTCAGGTTGGGACACTTGTCCAGCACACCCCCGAAGATGAAGGATGCGATGGCGATGGTGGTGTCCAACGGGAAGCTGATCAGGTTGGAGAGGTAGTAGCGACTAGTGCGGTCGGAACCCGCCGGGTTGTGGGGATGGAAGAAAACAAAGGCCCCCAGCCGTTCCGCCGCCTGGAAGAAGGGCAGGAACCGTTCCTCGTCCCAGTTATGGCCTTCCATATTGGTGTTGAGTTCCACCCCCGCCAGGCCCAGATCACCCATTGATCGCTCCAATTCCTCCACCGCCGCCGCAGTGTCCTGCATGGGCACGGTGGCCAGACCGATGAACCGGTCGGGACGGGCCGCCGCAAATTCGGCAACACCATCGTTAAGCTCCCGCGCCGAGGCCAGGCCCTCGCCCGGGTCCAGGTGGTAGTTGGTAAGGTACGGCGCCACGGACAGGACGTGAACGTCAACGCCCTGCTGATCCATGAAGGCTGTCCGCTCGGCGGGATTGAACTGCCATTTCTCATCTATCGGACCGGCTACCCGGTTCATTGCGTTGATGTACAGGATGCCGTCGCGGGTGAACAGGCTGGCCCCGTACCAGTTGCCATCCCTTTCGTTGGCTTCCCAGAAACAGTCGGGGACGATGTGGCTGTGAACGTTTACGACTTTCATACTACTGCTCCTTTCGCAAAGGGCTACAGTATCCCATCAGCCTTTCCATTCATCAACCCGAACTCTGGCCGAACGGCAACCTGACCCGACTATGGCCGATGTGGGCTCGCAGGGGCAGCCCTTGTGACCGCTTGAGTGGTGAAGACGCCGACGCTCCGTCAGGTCTTGTAAAAGGAACCTGCCGCTGTCAAACTATAGCCTATGAAACTTGGTGAATTTGAACTCAAGGAACCCCTGCCTGAACTGAAAGACCCCCATCTGCTGGCGGTACTGCGTCCTTGGATTGACGTGGGTCGGGTTGGCAGCCTCAGCCTGGGCCGCATTCAACGGCACCTGCGTGCCAGGGAACTGGGTCGCCTGCACCGGCCGGGTCTGTTCTATGACTTCACCCGTTATCGTCCCCGTTCCCTCATTAACCAGGGCAAGCGCGAGGTGACCATCCCCAACACCATAATCCGTTTTGCCCAGCGGGAAGAGGGGCCGGACATTGTGCTTGGGCACCTGCTGGAACCGCACCTGTACGGGGAGGACTACGCTGACGCCATGCTCGATATGCTCCGCCAACTGGGGGTAAAGCGGTACTCCATGGTAGGCGCCATGTACGACATGGTCCCCCATACTCGCCCGCTACTGGTTTCCGGTTCCGGCGTGGGCGGTGACCTGGAGGAGGAGCAGCGGCAGAACCGGGTGAAGACCAGCGACTACGAAGGACCCTCCACCATCACTTACCTCATTCCCCAGGAAGCGGCAAAAGAGGGTATTGAGACCCGCACCTTCGTGGTTCATCTCCCCCAGTACTTCCAGGTGGACGAGGACCTGATGGGCACGTCCCGGTTGATGGAGATTCTCTGCAACCAGTACAACCTGCCCGACCGCTTGATTGAACCGGAGCGGGGCAAGGAACAGTACGACGGAATCGCTGACATGGTAAGTGGCGAGGGTGAGGACGTATCGTCCCTGCTGGCCCAACTGGAAGAACACTACGACCGGGAGCATCGGGCGGAACAGACCCAGCCGCCGCCTCTTTCCGCCAACATCGAGGAGTTCCTGCGCGACCTGGACCTGGGATTTGACAGGCCTTCGGAGAACTAGGGGCGTCAGATTGCGGTTCGGCGGGTACGCTTCCCAATATAGTGGGACTGACTAAGGAGTCCAGGGATGGACCAGCTGGATGTCGAGATAGCCGCATATAATCGTATGCGTGATTACCTGGAAGCCAACCACAAGGGGGAGTGGGTAATCATCCACAACGAGGAACTTGTCGGCGCATATCAGGACTTTCAGGATGCCGCTAAGACTGCGGTGAAACGTTTTGGGCGCGGCCCATACCATATCCGGCAGGTAGGGGATTTCCCCAGGTCTATTCCTTTCTACGTCCTTGTCCATGACAACGATTAGTTGTGGATTCAGCGATCAATCAGGTCGCACAGGCCAGGAGTGGTTGGCAATCCAAGGGCCCACCCTCTTGGTGGAGATAGGTTTCGACCCCGCATTTGAGGAAAGTGAGGTCGACCGCCCGGACATACCTGATGACTTGCTTCCGGCCCTGATTGATACTTGCGCAACGGAAAGTTGCGTGGACGCCCGACTCGCCAGGGAGTTGAACATGCCTCTGGTAGGTCGCAGAACTGTGTCGGGAATAGGAGGCGATACCCAGGTTGATTACTTTCTTGGCCAGATATACGTGGCCGGCTAGGGGCAGACCATTTATGGGCATTTGGCAGGCGTTCACCTTAGAAATGGTGGCCAACCTTGCTATGCCCTAATCGGCAGAACCTTTCTCCAAAACCTGACCCTGCATTACGAGGGCCGGACCGGCAATGTCACCTTAAGCAACGACTAATATCAATTGCCCCGCCCGTTTAATTCCCACCACATCCCGGTGGCCCAGTCCATCCTTATCAAGCTCCCTGCTTATTCTCTAGTTGGCAACCGGTTCCCATATCTGTATAGTAGCCGGAAACTCCCGTACGGAAATGGGGGCTGATGCAGAAGCCCGACTACGATTACATCATCATTGGCAGCGGCATTGCCGGTCTCAATACCGCCCTGCTGGCGCGGGAACATGGCTCTACTCTCATCCTGACCAAGGGCAGAGTGGACGACTGCAATACCCTTTATGCCCAGGGTGGCATTGCCGCGGCCGTGGGGGCGGGCGATACGCCGGCCCTGCACATGCAGGACACCTTGACTGCCGGAGCCGGCCTGTGCGACCGGGAGGCGGTTGAAGTCCTGACCAGCGAGGGGCCCCAGCGGGTCGCCAGCCTGATTCAATGGGGTGTTCCCTTCGACACCAGCCACGGAGAAATTTCCCTGGGCATGGAGGGGGCACACAGCCGCCCGCGTATCCTCCACGCCGGCGGCGACGCCACCGGCCAGCACATCGAACTGACCCTGGCGGCCCGGGTTGCCGAGTCCGATATCAGGGTCCTGGAGTTTACCCTAGCCACCCGCCTGAAAACCCAAAAGGGGCGGGTGGTGGCGGTGGAAACACTCAATAGCGAAACGGGAGACTGCGAGACCTTCAACGGACGGAACATTGTCATCGGCACCGGCGGAGCCGGCCAGCTTTTCAAGTACACCACTAATCCCCAGGTGGCCACCGGCGATGGCGTGGCCCTGGCCTTTCGGGCCGGCGCTCGGGTGATGGACATGGAGTTCTACCAGTTCCACCCCACGGCCCTCAGCCTGAAAGGCGCGCCCACCTTCCTGCTGTCCGAAGCCATGCGCGGCGAAGGGGCGGTACTGCGGGACGCCGAAGGCCGGGCTTTCATGGCCGACTACCATCCTCTGGCCGACCTTGCTCCAAGGGACGTGGTCGCCCGGGCAATTGCCTCCGAAATGGAAAAGACCGAGGGGGCCAAGGTTTACCTGGACATTTCCCACTTGCCAGCCGACGTAATCCAGAGCCGCTTTCCGACCATCTACCATTTTTGTCTGGGCTACGGGTTGGACATTACCCGGGAACCGGCGCCGGTGGCCCCGGCCGCCCACTACATGATGGGGGGCATCAAAATAGACACCTGGGGCCGCACCAATGTCCCCGGCCTCTACGCCTGCGGGGAAGCCGCCTGTTCCGCCGTCCATGGTGCGAACCGCCTGGCCAGCAACTCCCTGCTGGACACCCTGGTCTTTGCGCGCCGCCTGGTTGCCAGCAGCCTCGGCCAGGCCCCTGATAAGGTGGATGAAGACAGCGAAGATATCCTGTTAAGGCGGATACCCGAACGGGCACCGGTCTGCGCCACGATGCCCGCTCCGAACCTGGAGAATCTGCAGGACCTTACCTGGCGCAACGCGGGCATCAACCGCAACGGGTCGCGCCTGCTGCTGTCCGCACGAATTCTAAACCTTTGGCAGCGGATGATGCCGACGCCGGACGACCGGCCATCCTGGGAACTGAGCAACATGGTCCTGCTGGCCCGGTTAATGGTGGAATCGGCCCTGTTGCGGCAGGAGAGCCGCGGGTCCCATTACCGGCAGGACTTTCCCGAGACCAGCCCGCAATGGGAGAAGCACGTAGCCCTGACCCAGGAGGAGGTAGCAGCATGAGCCAACTGCCCCCGGAGGTGTACAGCCTGATCGACGCCTCCCTGACCGAGGATGAAACTTTCAACGACCCTACAACGGGCCTGCTGATATCGCCGGACATTACCGGCGTGGGAATGCTGCGGGCCAAAGCCGTCGGCGTGTTGGCGGGTTTGGACGTGGCTGGGGCGGTGTTTCATCGGGTTGACCCTGACCTGCTGTTTGAGCCTTTGATGGCTGACGGCGATTCCCTGGCTCCGGGCGCTGATATCGCCCGGGTTGAGGGGTCGGCGGGCAGCATACTGCGGGCCGAACGTATCGCCCTGAACTTCATGCAGCGCATGAGCGGCATCGCCAGCGACACCAATCGCTACGTGCGGGTCATCGACGGCTGCCGTGCCCGCATTGTGGATACCCGCAAGACTGCGCCGGGCCACCGGTACCTGGACAAGTATGCGGTACGCATGGGCGGCGGCCATAATCATCGCCTGAACCTGGCCGATGGTATATTGATAAAGGACAATCACATCGAGGCCCTGGGCTCCCGGGAAATGGGGCTGGGGGACGTGGTAAGGCTGGCCCTGGAGAAAGCCTCCCACACCATAAAGGTTGAGGTGGAGGTCGAATCCCTGGCCGGAGTACGGGAGGCCCTGGACGCCGGAGCCCACATCATAATGCTCGACAACATGCCCGTTCCAATGATGCAGGAGGCCATGGACATAATCGGTGAACGGGCCGTGGTAGAGGCTTCGGGCGGAATTAACATGGAAACGGTCAGAGCCGTGGCGGAAACGGGCGTCCACCTCATCTCTATCGGGGGTCTGACCCACTCCACCCAGGCCCTGGACATAAGCCTGGATCTGGAGTTTCCCTAAGCTAACTCTATTTTCATCGGGCACCCGTCGTGGGCATGATTGCCGGGGCGGCGGGGCCTGGACTACCTGGTATTTGCTTAATACATTTGAAGAGAAGGAGAAGATAGCAATGGCGCGACTACCTAACGTAACCAGGGAAGAGCTTTCTCCGGAAGACCAGCACTTCTTCGACGAAATTGTAGGCAGCCGGGGCAGTGTCCGAGGCCCCTACGGCGTGCTGCTGCACAGCCCCAAGCTGGCGGCCCGGGTGGCCCACACCGGCACCTACGTCCGCTTCGACTTTGACATTCCCGAAGCCCTGAAGGAAGTTATCATCATCGCCACGGCCAGGGAGATTCGCAACCAATACGAGTTTGCCGCCCACGCCCGCCTGGCCCGTGGGCACGGTGTGACCGAAGATACCATCGGCGCAATAGCCCGCGGCACGGCTCCGGAAGGCTTGTCCGGCGATGAGGCCCTGGTGGTGAAGTACGTTCAGGAATTGCTGCAGAACCGCAAGATCAGCGACGCCACTTTCAACGCCGTGATGGAGCGGTTCGGCACCCAGAACACGGTCGACATAACCGGCCTCATTGGCCACTACATGCTGGTGGGCCAGATTCTTACCGCCTTCGAAGTGGAACTACCCGAGGGCGCCAAGGCTGAAATAGTCGACTAAGCTGCTGGAGGTGCCGCAAATGCCCGTTACTGACGGTATAGTCACCGCCCTGGAACGGAACTGGGATATGGTGGACCGGGCCCTGGAAGGCATGGACTACGAGACCATGAACCGTCGCCCCAACGAATCGTCCAATTCCATATCCTGGATCCTGTGGCACATGAACCGGGTATGGGACACCCTGCTCAACACTTACCTGCTGGAAACCCCGCAGTTGTGGATAAGAGACGGCTGGCACGAGAAATACGGTATGCCGGCCGACCCGGCCGACCGCGGCGTTGGCTGGACCGCGGAGCAGGTGGCTGCGTGGGAACCACCCTCGGTGGAGGCGCAACTGGGGTACTACGAGGCGGTCAAGGCGCAGGCATCCGAGTACCTGGCCTCGGTGACGTTGGAAGACCTGGAGAAGCCCATCGTAATTCCACCCTTTACCGAACCACGTTCAGTGGGTTCCGCTGTTGGGCAGCGCACCTGGGACAACGTGGCCCACGGCGGGCAGATTGCCTACCTGAGGGGCTATTACCAGGGAATGGGCTGGTACCCGCGCTAGTTTACTACCTTCTCGGTCGGTGGCGGTCGGCGCTGTCCAGCATCAACGTCACCGGCCCGTCGTTTTGCAGGGACACCTGCATGTATTCCTGGAAGACGCCGGTGGCAACTTCAAGGCCCTTCTCCCGGAACAGGCCAACAGTGTGCTCGTAAAGCCGCTGGGCCTGGTCCGGCGGGGCGGCCCTCGTAAAGTCCGGGCGGCGCCCCTTGCGGGTGTCGCCGTAGAGGGTAAACTGGCTCACCACCAGTAACTGGGCTCCGGTGTCCAGGGCGGACAGGTTGAAGCGGTTCTGCTGGTCGGCGAAGATGCGCAGGTTGACCGTTTTGTCCACCAGGTATTGGGCGTCGACCTCCGTATCTTCTTCGGACACCCCCAGAAGCACCACCAGCCCTGGGCCGATGCTACCCACTTCCCGGTTTTCCACCGTAACAGACGCGCCAGCTACCCGCTGAATCAGGGCCCTCAAGTCAGATACCTCTCTACTTCTTCCCTGTTGAAAGTTCGCCTATCAAAGGCGCAGGCCCAGAGGTGAATCTGGGCCTGTGGAGAACCATAACGTGGCAGGGTTGAGAGACTAGGCTGATGTTTCGGCTGCCGCCGGGGTGGACTCGCTCTTGGAATCGGAGGATGAGGAGCCGTTGGACGGACCGGAGGACTTGCTCTCCGATTCGCTGGAGCTTTCCTTTTCCTTGGTTTCCGAGGGCGGAGACTTGGGCCTACCATAGTCGGTAGTGTAGAAGCCGGAACCCTTGTAGATTACGGGCACGGCGTGGAACACCCGCCTGCCCTCCCCGGAACATTCGGGGCAGGTGCCGGAGCCGGCTTCCTTGAAACTCTGGACCAGCTCAAACTGTTGATCACAACTGGTGCATTGATAATCGTAGCGGGGCAATTTATTCCTCCCGGGGACAACTGCGCCCGGCCTACAGCCGTTGGCTTATCCCTAAATGTAATCATTTGGTTTGTTGATAATCCAGACACCAATTTATCATTGGGTCAGGCCGCTGTCAAATACGATAAACCGCTGTAAGAAGCCGGGTTTCGAATAGCTTGGCGCCCAGTTGTACATTCTCTAGAGAACGCCCGCGAACCGTTCCTAAACCCAGGTCAACCCAAATTCAGACCCAGCAGAAAACCACTGACCTGTTCGTTCAACCCTGCTTCAATTCTGCTACAATCCCCCTAGCCCTACGGTTGTTTACCGACGCATTTCCAGGCGAGAGGATCGAACCGGACCGATGCCAGGCTTCAAGGTTTCTGTGGACGACCTTTTCCTGCGAGTGCGCAACCTTCCGGTTGGTTCCATTCCGGCCATCCGGCCCATCCGAAGGGACTTGAGCCGCCAGGTGTCCCCCGCCAGTTCGGATTCAGTCCTGGCATTGGTCCTGGCCATCGTGGAACGCTCGTTACAGGACGGCGAACCGGACTTGCGGTGGGTGGGCTACGAAATCGCTCATCACCACCGGCCGACCCTGGCGTCGCTTGACCTGGACAAGCTGGAAGAACTGGGCAGCAGCCTGGATAGCTGGGACTCGGTGGACGTCTTTTCCCTCTACCTTGCCGGGCCGACCTGGCGCAACGGGCAGATAGACGATGCCGACGTCCACACCTGGGCCAGGTCGGCAGACCGCTGGTGGCGCAGGGTGGCCCTGGTGAGCACCGTGGCGCTGAACCTGAAGGCCAGGGGAGGCACCGGCGACGTGGCCCGGACTATGGCCGTTTGTAGGATGCTGGCAAACGATGGGGACGATATGGTGGTAAAGGCCCTGTCCTGGGCGCTGCGGGCGGCAGTGCCTTATGACCGGCAAGCGGTGGAGGACTTCCTGGCGCAATACGACCATTGCCTGGCCGGTCGGGTGAAGCGTGAGGTGACGACGAAATTGCGCACGGGCAGGAAGAATCCCCGCCGCGCGCTAAGCGCCTGACCGGCTACCACCAAAGTCGCCCACGCCAATAGGCCAGGCATTCAATAGAAACACATCCTTCGCGGATCTATGTGAATCTTGGTGTCCCATCCTGGATACAACATAAATGGAGGTGCTGCTATGAAAGCTGCCGTTCTGCGCGAGGTAAACGTACCCCTTGAGGTGGAGGAGGTCCAGGTGGATGCCCCCGGTCCCCGGGAGGTGCTCATCCGTACCGGCGCCAGCGGCGTCTGCCACAGCGACCTGCACTACGTGGAGGGAAGCTATAGCATCGCCAAGCCGGCCATCCTGGGACACGAGGCCGCCGGCATCGTTGAGGCGGTGGGGGAGCAGGCCTATTACCTGAAGCCTGGGGACACGGTAATTATGTGCCTCTCCGTGTTCTGCGGCCACTGCGAGTTCTGCCTTAGGGGGCAGCCCGTCCTGTGTACCCGCACCGACGTGGTGCGCGGCCCCGACCAGCCACCTCGGCTCAGGAAGGACGGAGAAGGCATAACCCAGATGGCCCAGCTTGGTTCCTACGCCGAGATGATGCTGGTCCACGAAAATGCCTGTGTCAAGGTGCGGGAAGATGTGCCAATGGACCGCCTGGCTCTGATTGGCTGCGGGGCGACCACCGGACTGGGCGCCGTGCTGAACACGGCTGCGGTGGAGCCGGGCAGCACCGTCTGCGTGGTGGGCTGCGGCGGCGTGGGCCTCAACTGCATCCAGGGGGCGGCCCTGGCCGGCGCCCTGCGCATCATCGCCGTGGACACGGTGGAGACCAAGCTCACCATGGCCCGGGAGTTCGGGGCCACCGACGTTATCGACGCCTCCGGCGGCGACGTGGTGGAGCGGATTCGGGACCTGACCGACGACGGGGTGGACTACTCTTTCGAGGCTATTGGGTTGAAGCAGACCGCCGAGCAGTGCTACCAGATGCTGCGCCCCGGTGGCACCGCCACGGTGATCGGTATGATTCCCGAGGGTACGATGATCGAGATTGACGCCGGCGGCTTCCTGCGCCGCGAACGCAAACTCCAGGGCAGCAGCATGGGCAGCAATCGGTTCCGCACCGATATGCCCCGCTACATCGAGTTTTACCTGCAGGGGCGCTTGAAGCTGGACGAACTGGTCAGCCAGCAGATGAAGCTGGAGCAGATTAACGAAGCATTCGCCGACATGAAGGGTGGCAACGTGGCCCGCAGCGTGATTCTGTTTGATTAAAGGCTGAGTCCACCAGGAAACCGATTTAGGGGCGGGTCTCAGACCCGCCCCCCTTTGTGTTTTCAACTGTCTTGCTTCCCAAATACCTTATCCTCAACTCCGGCCAGTCCCAGGTTCTGGATGCGCCGGTCCTGTTCTGCGGGCCTGTCGGGCCGGCTTAAGGGACTGGTGGAAAAGTGGGCCGCCAGGTACTCGGCCAGGGCGTCCTGTTCGGTGCCAGGATCTGCGAAGGTGGCCAGGTTTGGTAACCCGCCTGCCAAGGCGTCGGCCAAGTCAATTCTCCCTGATGCCGGTGCAGGGAATGGGTAGTCCTCGCCGCCGTCGGCCAGGAAATCGAGGGTCACTATCTTGATTGCGCGGCCGGGGTCGCCGGCCAACTCGCCCTTCTCCACCACCCGGTCCTTTATCGCGCCGTCATCGTCCACGATGGCCAGGGACTCGATCCGCTCCCCTGTAGGAGCACCGGGGTCAAAGCTAAATCGGATCCCGGCGACCTGCGGAAACCGCCCGGCGGGCACCTGTCCCGCGCCGTCAAAGCCGATGGAATGTTCCATTACCTGCAGAAACTGGCTTGCGGTCAGTTCCACTATCACCAGGCCATTGTTGAAGCGCAAAGCGCCCTCAATATCAAACTGGGAAACTGACCCGGCTGCCTTGCCCACGTCAGGGTTAGCCTGGGGCGGCAGATATTGCACCAGGGCTGAGTCGTTCGTTCCCGGCGGTTGCAGAATCATGCCAATTTTGTCCCGTATTCCTCCTCCATTCTTGATGGACACGGCTACTTCCGCGTCAATCAGCCGGGCCGCCCACAGGTTGGCCTCGGCGGTCAGATTGCCCAGGTTGGTCTCTTCGGTCCGCACGGAGCCGCGAAGGCCATTGAGGAAGACCTCGGTACGGGCGATTACATTGCCATCCCGCGCTTCCAGCACCGTCCTCAGGGAGTCTACTATGGCGGTTACTTCGGGCAGCGGGGCGCCGGTTATGTGACGGCCGTCCTGAGGACTCGTGGCGTAGGCCCCGCTCTGGTGAGGGTCTACGGAGCTTGGGATAACCAGGCCGTCCGAGTCGAACTCTACCACCAGCCGGCCCAGATACCTGTAGTCGGCGTCGGTGTTCACCAGCAATACGGGATCGCCGCCGGCCGACTCGTACTGTAGAGGGTAGGTCCCTTTGGCTTGATCGCCTGGCCGAAGACGGTCAGTCTTGTCGGCCAGGAGGGTGTTGGATCCGCCGGACACGATAATGTCCACGTCCTCCAACAGCGTGGCCATCTCCTGCTCAATGGCAATCTGCTGCATGTGGGCCAGCAGGATAACTTTGTTGATGCCCTGGCCGGTCAGGCCGTCAACGGCATGCTGAATAATGGCGGCCAGCCCAGAGATGTCAGCGCTGTCTTTGGGCAGGACGGTAATGCCCCCGGCCCTGGTGAGGCTGGCCAACGAGGGAGTGGTGGCGCCGACAATGCCGATGCGCTGGCCGCCCACCGTAATGACTACGCTGCCGGTCAGTCCGGCCGCCGCCCGGTCCGCCTCCTGACCGTCCTCCGCTACCAGGGCTGCCAGGTTTTCGTCGTCCCCAAAGACCAGGTTGCTGGAGAGATAGGGGAAGCCGGCCCCTGGATAGGCGGAGTCGCCCCCCTCGCGGGCAATCAGTTTGGCGAAAGGCTCCGTGCCCCGGTCTAGTTCGTGGTTGCCCACCGCGGAGGCCTGGAATCCCATGGCGTTAAGCAGGGCTATGTCTCCGCGGCCCTCGCCGGGGAAGCCCAACACGGCGGCGGTATCGTCATCGGCGGCGGCGAAGTAGCGAGGGCCAGGAATATAGTTGTCGCCTGAACTGACCACCAACGTATTGTCCGGAAACTGCCGCCGGAAGCTGTCGAGGGTTGCCGAAAAGTTCTCGACATTTGACAGGGCGCCGGTGCTGCCGTCCATATCCGAAGCGTGGAGCAATTGGAGAGAGAATGCAGGCTCGCGGGCTTCCTGGCAGGCGAGGCCTGACAACAACGCCAGGGCTATGGCAACAGTGGCTGCAAGAGCCGGGACTGCGTTGTGGAACAGGTGGCTGGGCATGCCTGGGCCTCAGGAGGAAGGATGAGCGCTTTGCTGTGCAGTATATCCGACGGTACTGTGCCCTCGGCTGTCGTACCAGGCGCGGGCGTTATCAGTGTACGCCCGGAACGTGCGCACCCTGGTGTGCGGCCCGTAAGGATTTTGTGAGGTTCCGCAGATAGATAGTATAACTGCGAAGTGTTGGAGAAATTAAAGGAGAAATCAAGCCAGGAACGGAACGCCGGGAACGGGACGCGGAACGGTACTCGCCGTTGCTGCGGAACAACCAGGGGGGCGGGTATCTGACCCGCCCCCCGGTTTGCACATGAGTCAATTGCTATGCAAGGGCGTTCATTGCAATGGAGCCGATTACTCGGTGAACCGCATGGTGTTGCCCCGGAGGCGCGGCGCGTAGTAGGGCTGCCATTCCATGTCGCCGCTCAGGCCATACACATATACGACCTCGAAGAAGGGCAGGAAGATGGCCTCCTCGTAGGCGAAGTCTGCAATGGCTTCCATGGCGGCGGTCCGATCCGGGCCTTCCGGAATGGAGTTGGCTTCCGTCTTCCAGGCCTCGAACTCGGCGGTGCAGTGGCGGCTGCTACGGCTGAAGCAACTGAGGCGGGAGTTGTTGAACCGCTGCATATCCAGGATCTCGTTGGACGTCGCTACCTCGTAGGCGTGGGAACTTACGTAGGCGGGCGCTGGGGGTTCTCTGCTGGAGCAGTCCATTAGCGCCTTGTAATTGGGGTCTGTGGTGAACTGGCCACAACCGGAGACCTGGATCTCACGGGCTGCGCCCAGGTCGCCGTGAGAATTCAGGTTGGCATTTACTCCCACATCCCGCCAGTACTGGATGGTGGCTTCCATGATCTCCAGTCCGCGAATATTAGACCCTGGCCGGGTATTGATGTTGATTTCATTTGCCGGGTCGTAGCCGGCTTCCGCGAGAAGCTGCCGTGACAATTCGGGATCGTATTCCCGCCACTTGGAGTTCTCCGGAGTAATCCCCACGGTACCATTCATTGAAATGGCGTTGTGGCACGGAATGCGACCGCCAAACATAGAGTCCAGCAACGTCTGGCAGTCCACGGCGTGGGTCAGCGCCAGGCGGACTTCCTTCTTTGAGAGCTCGGGATGGAAAACGGTGTCAAAGACCAGAGTATAAACTTCTGCGGTCTTGCCGCTGACGGTCTTGCCGCCGGATGCCACCACGTTTTCCACTTCTTCGAACCCGATGTCGGCGGCCCAATTGGCTTCGCCGGTCTGGATCATTGCCGAACGTACGGGTGCCTCAGCCCGGTAGGTGTGAGTTATGTACTGAATGGTCGGGGCCTGAGCGAACCAGTTTTCGTTGGGAAGATAGTCCTCGTAGATCTCGAACTGGGTGTTCACGCCAGGCTCGTACCCGATGATCTTGTAAGGCCCAAACCCAATGCTGTTCAATGACCGCTCCTCTTCGGTGGCGTTCTCGAACCATTCAGGGTCCTGGAAGTCGGCAAAGAGGGCGGTTCGCGGGTAGATGGGACATGGATTGGGGCACACGGCGTGGAAGGTCAAGTCATTTATGACTTCGCCCGTCATGTCCGGCCCCGTCCAGGTGATGGAAGCGCTGGGGTTGGCCGGGAAGGCGTTGTATTCGACGCCATACTTGGCGGCGGCGGCGTTCCAGGGCGCGCCGTTGTGGAACTTGACGCCGTCCCGCAGGTTGAACTGCCAGCGGTCCAGATCAATCTGTTCCCAGCTTTCTACGCCGGACAGGGGCACAATCTCTGCAGTCCGGTCATCTAGCCAGGTCAGAAAGTCGGAGACAAAGTCGGTGCAGCCCATGCTATGGATTTCTGCCGAGCAACCCTCACTCCACATCCCAATGCTGGCCGGTTCGGCCTCGGTGACTATGGTTGCGTGGTTCTTGGCACTCACGGCCGGGGGTGGAACTGCAGTGGGAGCAGGGGCAGAGGTGGGAGCTGGCTGCTCCCGGGCCGGGGCTGGTTCCGCTGCCTGGCCGCCGGAAGACTGGTCCGCCATGGCTGGAGCTTCAGGCACGGCTGTAGCTGCCGGGATCACCTGGGGGGCGAATGTTGCAGTAGGAGCCGCATCCTGCTGCTGTTCCGCAACCGGGGCGGCGGCCGGTTCTTCGGCAGCGCCACAGGCTACTGCCAGCATCGCTATCAGGGGCAAAACTGCCCACAAACGACGCTTAATGATATGGGCGAACGCATTGGTTAGGTTTCCCACGATTCACCTCCAAACTTTACGGATAACAGCCTATATTTTTCCGTACAATCTATTTATGATGCCTCCTTTGCCATTGGACTTACAGTATTCCGTAGATGGCTACCCGGTTATATTACAGAATTAGTTACATGTCAATAATAATAATCATCAATCACGGAGAACAAAGCCGTGGGCTGATGCATTCCGTTCATTTTCTGGATTAATTAGACAAGAACAGTGAGACCTCAACACAGTTACGCAGCGCCCTGCCTGATCTCTTGGGAAGTGGGCGAACGAATACATGAGTCATCCCGAATTTTGGGAACAGATAGAAAATGTAGGATGATGGGTTAGCCAGAGGGAACTTAGAGCTGATCTCAGTCTGGGAAGCGGTATCGCGGCGTCGCGGTACCGCTTTCCGGTTCTGTGGCACCAGCTTCGCAGCAGTTCTTGCAGCAGTAGCTGACATTGGGGATCCAGCAGGGATAGCAGGAAGGAGTAGAGGAGGCTGACCATGAGCAGCAACTTGAGCCGGTTTTCCCAGAACCAGAGGCGTGGGCTTTCCATGGCCAGGTCGGTCTTGCAGGCTCGGTAGCACAGTTCCACCTGCCAGCGGCGGGCATAGGCGAAGACCACTTTCCAGGCATCATCCACCGTAGCGATGGGTTCGTTGGTCAGCAGGTACCAGGGCTTGCGGCCTTGTCCGGGTCGAGATACCACCAGCCACAGGGACTGGTCCACCTGGGGATGGCGTACCGGCAGGTAGACGATGCCCGTCTTGCGGTACTGACGGCGGTTGATGTCCCAAAGCATCCGGTGGTCCACGGAACGCTTTCCTCGGGAGATCTGCCAGGCGCGGCGGCTGCCCTGGCCGTCGGTAAGCAAGTAGTTGGTGTGCCAGCGCAGGACGAAGCGCAATCGTCGGCTGGTCAACTCCTTGAGCCAGGGACCACCGGCGAAGCCCCGGTCCCACACATGGATCACCCCCTGACCCCACTTCTCGGAACACTGGTCCAACAGAGAACTGAGATTGGTAAACCGGTCGGTGGCCCAAGGGCCGCGCCGGGTCCACCAGCGCATGGCCGCCAGGGTGGGCGGCCCCGAGTAGCCGGCTACCATGATGGCAATCCACTGGAGCCCTGGGACGAATACGGGTGGACCCCCTGGGGGATTGTAGTAGCCGGGCTTGATGCGCTTGAGGCGGGCGGCCTTGCTGGAGCGCACCGGCCCCAACCCCTCCAGGGCGATGCTTTCCGATTTCTCCAGGACACTTTCGTCCCACAGGGCCAATGCTGGCTCCCCTGCCTCTTGCAGCGATTCCAGGGCCAGGTCGGCCCGGTACCACAGAAAGCGTTCCAGCAGGGTGTGGGACCACTTGGGAGACCGGAGCAGGTTGCTTAAACGCTTGGTGCCTGCCGGAGCTTTGTCTGGGGAAAGTATGTGGGCCCCCAGTTCACTGAGCAACAGTCCCGACCGGTTGTGGCGCAGTCGTACCATGGCCACCAGGGCCAGGAAAAAGGTGCGTACCAACCTTCGGTCCAACTGATCATCCAGCCACCCCTCCAGGGGACCGATAAATAATTCCAGTAAATTCGCTGCCGATTGGGCTTGCCTCCGCCCCTCCCTTTCCCCCACCATAGAAAAGCCCCCCTTTCGGTGTTTCGAAGTTTGCTCACTTCTACTCCACCAAAATGGGGGCTTCTTTTGTAGGCTTTTCCCGGACTACTTTCCCTAAGTTCCCCAAAATTCGGGATGACTCATGTAAAGTTGCGACAATCTTGTCGGGACCCTGGTGGATCCCCCTTTCGGCCCAGATTACTCAGTGAACCGCAGGGTGTTGCCGCGAAGTCGCGGAGCGTAGTAGGGCTGCCATTCGATGTCGTCGGCGAGACCATACACATAGACGACCTCGAAGAAGGGCAGGAAGATGGCCTCTTCGTAAGCGAAGTCGGCGATCTCTTCCATGGCCTTGGTCCGTGCGGGGCCTTCGGGAATGGAGTTGGCTTCCGTCTTCCAGGCCTCGAAGTCCGAGCTGCAATGGCGACTGCTGCGGCTGAAGCAGCTGAGACGGGAGTTGTTAAACCGCTGCATGTCCAGGATTTCGTTGGACGTGGCTACTTCGTAGGCGTGGGACGAGCGGAAAGCGGGACCCGGGGGATCCCGGTCGGCGCAGTCCATTGCCTGCTGGTAGCCGGGTTCGCCGGAGAAGCGTCCGCAGCCGGAAATCTGCAATTCCCTGGCAGCGCCCAGGTCTCCGAAGGAATTGAGTTGCGCGTTAACGTCAACGTCCCTCCAGAACTGGACAACGGCTTCCAGGAGTTCCTCGCCGCGGATGTTGGAGCCGGGGCGGGTGTTGATGTGGATCTCCGGGTTGTCTTCCCTGTTGGCACCCTGGTAATAACCAGCCTCTTCCAACAATTGGCGTGCCAGTTCAGGATCGTAATCGCGCCACTTGGAGTTCTCGGCGGTAATGCCTACGGTGCCATTCATGGATATGGCGTTGTGGCACGGAATCTGGCCGTTAAAGAGGGAGTCGAGCAACGTCTGGCAATCTATCGCGTGAGTCAGGGCCAGTCGGACGTTCTTCTTGGCCAGCTCTTCGTGGAAGACCGTGTCAAACACCAGGGTGTAGACCTCTGCGGTCTTGCCGCTTACGGTGTTGTTCACGGTTTCCGCTTCCTCGAAGCCGATGTCGGCGGCCCAATGGGCTTCACCGGCCCGGATCATGGCAGCACGCACGGTGGCCTCAGCGCGGTAGGTGTGGGTCAGGTACTGGATGGATGGGGCCTGAGAGAACCAGTTCTCGTTGGGCAGGTAGTCCTCGTAGGCCTCGAACTCGGTGTCGACGCCGGGCGTGTAACCGGTAATCCTGTAGGGCCCGAAACCGATAGTCATGAGGGAACGTTCCTCTTCGGTTGCGTTCTCAAACCATTCCGGGTCCTGGAAGTCGGCGAAGAGCGCGGTGCGCGGGTAGATGGGACAGGGGTTCGGGCAGACGGCGTGGACCGTCAGCTCGTCGATAACCTCGGCCCTCATGTCCGGGCCCGTCCACGTCACCGACGCACTGGGGTTGTCCGGGAAGGCGTTGTATTCAATTCCGTACTTGGCGGCGGCGGCGTTCCAGGGCGCGCCGTTGTGGAACTTGACGCCGTCACGCAGGTTAAACTGCCAGCGGTCGATGTCAATCTGTTCCCAGTCCACCACGCCGGACAGGGGTACTATCTCAGCGGTGCGGTCGTCCAGCCAGGTAAGGAAGTCGGTTACGAAGTCCTGGCAGCCCATGCTGTGAATCTCGGCGGAACAGCCCTCGCTCCAGGCGCCAATGCTGGCCGGTTCCGCTTCGGTAACGACCACTGCATGGTTCTTGGCCGGATCGGCGGGGGGTGGAGCGGCGGTGGGAGCCGGCGCGGCGGTAGGCGCCGTTTCCTGCGCCTGGGCGGGTTCCTGCATCTGTTCGCCGGAAGACGAATCGGCCATGGCCTCGGCCGGGGCTTGCGTGGCCTGGGGTATCATCTGGGGCGCGAAAGTCGCGGTGGGCGCAGCTTCCTGCTGCTGTTCGGCGGCCGGCGCCGCTGCCGGCTCCTCGGCGGCGCCGCAAGCCACAGCCAGCACCGCTATCAAGGGCAGAATCACCCACAAACGGCGGTTAAGGTATTGAGCGCACTGTTTGGTCAGGTTTCCCAAAATTTACCTCCGTGTTTCGCCAAATGCGTAATCAATTAATGCTCTCCTAGTGGTTGAATGGGCCCCTCCTTGGATAGACTAACTACTTCATGCCGGTAGCTTGCAGCTTTATATTACATATGCTTGACCCTGTCAATTCCTTTCACGATTTGCAACAAATCCTTGCGAATAACTTATAAGTACCAAGGATTGTTGAAGGATTCGGATACGTAGCTTGCATACACCGGCCAGGGTTACGGAAGGTAATGATTTCGATCCTGGTGGTATTGCCATTGGGTCAAGGCAAACCTGCAGGTCTGGGCCTGCGAGGTTCCCGACCCAATCGCCCAAAACTAAACCCTTCCTCACCGGAGGGCAGTGTTCAAATTCAGGTGGTTTTTCGTTCTTGAGGGACTTCAACGGGCTGCCAGGGCGGGTTTCAAACCCGCCCCTACGAGTCCATACCTCCCAAACTGGACCGCTATCTCACCGGAGGCTTCCCTTGACAGAGTCCCGCGTCCCTGCTATTAACAGGCCATGCAAGCGACGGACCTGCTGGTAATTGGCGCCGGGCCCTATGGGTTGGCTGTGGCTTCCTATGTCAAGCGGCTGGGCCTGGAGTGCCTGGTGGTGGGCGATCCCATGAGCTTTTGGCGGGACCACATGCCGGCCGGCATGAAGCTGCGCTCGCCGACCTCCTGGCACCTGGACGCCGTCGGAGAGCTGACCTTTGAGCGATTTTTGCAAGTCGGGGGCCTGCAGCCTGGGGAGGTTTCGCCCATCTCCCTGGGCCTGTACCTGGAATACGCCGAGTGGTTCCGTGAACAGAGTGGGATAGCCGTCCAGCAGGCGTACGTCGAGAATCTGCAGCACCTCGTGGATGGCCCGTATCCTTTCGCGGCGACGCTGGACGACGGTGCTGAAATAGGCGCGCAACGGGTGCTGGCGGCCACCGGTCTGACCCAGTACAAGAACATTCCGGACGACCTGGCGGCCCTGCTGCCGCCGGAGAGCTACGCCCACACCAGCGATTACGTGGACTTCAGTCCTCTGCAGGGCAAGCGGTGCCTGATTGTGGGCGGTCGGCAGAGCGCCTTCGAGTGGGCCGCCCTAATCAACGAGGAGGCCGGGGCGGAGATTCACCTTGTCTACCGCCACGACACCCCCGCCTTTACAGAGTCCGACTGGGACTGGATTGACGAACTGATGGACCGGACGCGGGAAAGTCAGGGCTGGTTCAAGGGACTATCGCCCGAGGAGCGCGACGGGATTTACCAGCGGCTCTGGGGAGAGGGACGGTTAAAGCTGGAGCCCTGGCTCTACCCCCGAATCCAGGGTGACAACGTGCATCTGTGTCCCAACACCCGCATCACCGGCGGCCACCGGAACTCTGACGGGGCCGTCTCCGTGGACCTGGATAACGGACAGTCCCTGGAGGTCGACCAGGTAATCCTGGCTACCGGCTACCGGGTGGAACTGTCCCGCGAGCCCTACCTTCGGGACACTGGAATCGCGGAGTCCCTGGATGTGGAAGAGGGGTATCCGGTGCTGGATGACCGGTTCCAGTCCAGCGTCCCGGGCCTTTACTTCACCGGCCAGACGGCCACCCGCGACTTTGGTCCCTTTTTCGGTTTCGGCATTGGCTGCCCCGCCGCTGCCTGGGTTATCGGCAACGCCCTGAATCGCTAGGGTACGATTCAGTTAAGTCGGGCACGGTCGCCCTCTGCCGACTGGCGGCAGCGTTCCGGTTTAGGTGGTCTGGGACACAATGGTAAGGGCAAACCTGTGTGTCTGCCCTGGACTCACACGAAACCACCTGAATTGGAACTTTGCCCGCCAGTCGTGAAACTAGACCCTCCTATTCCTTGATGTTAAACTGCCCCTGCCAAATAATTGCGCACTCCGGAACACAGGAGCGGCCCATGACCGAACCGCTGATTGTCTACGAGTTGGCCGACCAGATCGCCACCCTGACCCTGAATAACCCTTCCCGCCGCCACGCCCTGTCCAGCGAGGTTCTGGCCGTCCTGAAGGGCCGGTTGGATAGCATCCGGGAAGATACCACCGTCAAGGTGGTAATCCTCAAGTCCGACGGACCGGTGTTCAGCTCGGGCCACGACCTGAGGGAAATGGTGGGCTCCGACGAAGAGTCCTACACCTGTATCTTTGCCGAATGCACCGAGGTGATGGAGGCCATCCGCCTGCTGCCCCAGCCCGTCATCGCCCAGGTACAGGGTTTGGCCACGGCGGCCGGCTGCCAACTGGTGGCCACCTGCGACCTGGCGGTTGCGTCTGAAGACGCCGGGTTCTGCACCCCGGGCGTGCAGATAGGCCTGTTCTGTTCCACTCCGGCGGTGGCCCTGTCCCGCGCGGTCAGCCCCAAGCACGCCATGGAAATGCTGCTGACCGGCATCCCCATCTCGGCCGGAACGGCCCTGGACTGGGGCCTGGTCAACCGGGTGGTACCGTCCAGTCAATTGGAAGATACGGTGACGCAACTTGCGAAGCACATCGCCCGGGCCAGTTCCTACACCCTGGCCATTGGCAAACAGGCATTTTATCGCCAGCTGCAGGTGGACCGGCCCCAGGCCTACGAAATGGCCCAGCGCACGATGGTGGAAAACCTGCTGGCCCAGGATGCGCAAGAGGGCATTTCCGCTTTTCTGGAGAAGCGCGAACCCCAGTGGGCAAACTAATCGGCTCCCTGGGGGCGATTTCGAGCCCAGTTCGCCAAGAGAGGAAAAATTCAATCTTACCTGGAGGAAATAATGGCAGACGCTCCCCTGTTTCCGGTTACCGTCGTGGGAAGCTGGCCCAGACCGCCGGAACTGATCCAGGCCCTCCGGCGACGGCAGGCCGATGAGATATCCGAGGACGAATTCAACACGGTGGCGGATAAGGCGGTAATTGAGGCGTTGAAGGCCCAGGACGAGGCCGGCACCGACATCATCAGCGACGGCGAGCAGCGGCGGGACAACTTTTACTCTTATGTCGTTGGCAAGATTGCCGGCATGCAGTTGATGAAGGTGTCTGAACTGCTGGACTACGCCCGCGACCGGGCTCGCCTGGAGGAACAGCTTCGCGCTCTGGACGTTCCGGCCTTCGCCATCAAGAGCCCGATAGTCGTCGACAGAATTTCAACGCGGGAGGGGCTGTCTCTGGATGAACTGGCCTTCCTCAAGCAACACACCGACAAGCCCATCAAGATACCCATCCCGGGTCCCTACATGCTGACCCGTTCCAGCTGGTTCGAGGGTCTGTCGGACAGGATTTACCCTTCGCCGGAGGATCTTGCTAAGGACGTGGTCCAAATCCTGCGGGAGGAGACCATCAAGCTTCGGGACATGGGCGCCGACTTCATCCAGTACGATGAGCCCATTTTGACCCAGGTCGTGCTGGGAGAGGAATCCAGCGAGACCTTTATGTGCGCCTCCCTGCCCCAGCGCCGCGACCCGACCACTGAGCTGGAGTTTGCCCTCCGGATGATGAATGAAGTGGCCGAGGGCATTGAGGGCGTCAAGCTGGGCGTCCACGTCTGCCGGGGCAACTGGAGCCGCAAGGAAGAGGTGCTGCTCACCGGCAACTACGGCCCGCTGCTCCCCTACCTGGTGCAGATGAACATTGACCAGCTGGTCCTGGAGTGCGCCACCCCCCGGGCCGGCGAAATGGAAGTCTTCAAAGAGTACGCCAACGAGAAGGAAATCGGCCTGGGCGTGGTCAACCCCCGTACCGATGAACTGGAATCGCCCGACCAGGTAGTGGACCGGGTCAAGGAGATGCTCCAGTACTTCGACGCCGACAAGATTTATCTGAACCCGGACTGCGGCTTTGGCACCTTCGCCGAGCGGAATATCAACACCGCCGCCGGCGCCTTCCACAAAATGCGCATAATCGGCGAAGCGGCGGAGAAACTGCGGGCCGAATTCGGCTAGGCGTTATGTATTCAAGCATGGAAGGACGAGTTTCATTGGATGAAGGTCGAAGAGCTATCCCATAGGGAGTCGCCCGACCGAACGGCCCTTTTATTGAGGAACGAATGTGAGGCGGCGCTCGCGCTTGATGCAGCGAATTCTCAGCGGCAACGCCGACTCCAATATCAGGTTCGACGACCTGTGCGCCCTGTTGCGCCGCCTGGGGTTTGACGAGCGGATACGCGGCAGCCATCATATATTTAGCCGCGATGACCTGGAGGGCATATTGAACCTGCAACCATCGGCCGCCAATGCAAAGCCTTATCAGGTGCAGCAGGTCAGGCAGTTTATCCGGCGGAACGGTTTGGAGGAAACTACTTGATGCTGAAGTACGAAGTGGTCATATTTTGGAGCGACGAGGACGATTTGTTTGTTGCCTTTTCGCCGGAGCTGGTCGGCTGCATGGCCCACGGCGATACACGGGAAGTTGCGCTCGAAAATATCCAGGAAGCCATGGGGCACTGGCTGGACGTTTGTCGGGAGACCGGCAAACCCATCCCCCAACTCTCCGGCCAGCGCACGGATTTCTGGCCCCATGTCCCAACACAGGCTGCGAACCCGGCAGCCGCATGACCAGCACTGAATTCGACCGAGCATTGCCCATCCATGTGAAAAAAAGGAGAAAGAAATGGTGGAAGCAGAACGCGATCTGAACGGTCTCCCTCGGGAGAAGCTGACCGAGGTGCTGGAGTCCTTCAAGGACCCGGATGTCTTTAACGCCGTTACCGGCCCCTGGAAGTCCCGCATTGCCTGGCAGGGCGGGATGCGCGCCCGCGCCTACATGCGCAACCACCAGGTGGACATGGACGAGCCGGGCGACCTGACCGCCACCGACGTAGCCGCCAGCGCCCACGAGCAGTTGCTGTCGGCCATCGGAAGCTGCATGACGGTGGGTTTCGTGGTCAACGCCACGAAGCAGGGCGTACGCATCCACGACCTGGAAGTGGCCGTGGAGGGCTACTTTGACAACATCCGCAAGTGGGCCGGCGTCGAGGATGAAGGCAACCCCGGCTATGGCCGCATCTCGGCCAAGTGCTTTGTCCGGGCCGACGCCGACGAAGCTACGCTGCGGGAAATCTGGCGGCTGGCAGTGGAAGGTTCCCCCGTAACCCAGTCGGTAGCAAACGCCACCTCTGTCGAAACCGACTTCGAAATGGTCGGCTAGCGACGGATTTCTCCGCAAGAACACGCAGAGGCGGGCCGACGCATTGATGCCCAGGTAGGGGCGGGTTTCATACCCGCCCCTACGGCTTGCAGTCGTCCCGCCCATTTTGCCTCATTCACATCACAAACCTGGAGTCATTATGGTCGAGTTTGTTTCCGCCGACTGGGTGGAGTCCCAGCTGGGCACGCCCGATTTCTTGCTGATAGACCCCCGGGGGCCCATGCGGTACATGCAGGGCCACCTGCGGGGAGCCGTCAACCTGCCGGCTGTAAGGCTGTTTGGCCGGGACGGCAAGCTGCTGTCCACTTATGAACTGGCGGAGTTTTTCGGTTCGGTGGGCGTGGGCAACGACACACCGGTAACCATGTACGACGGCGGCGACGGCCGGAACGCTGCCATGGCGGCCTGGACCCTGGAATACCTGGGCCACGACAATGTCCGGATTATGGACACCTTTTTCGAGACCTGGGCCGCCCAGGGACGGGAAAAACTGTACCGCCCGGTGCGTCCTACCGCCAACCAGTTTGAACCGAGATTGAATACGGGAGTGCGGGCAGCGCTTGAGGACGTTTCGAAGGCGCTGGAAGGCACGTCCGGCGCCGTCGCCACCCTGCTCGACCTTCGCAGCCAGGATGAGTACGACGGCCTGCCGGAGATTGACGAGCGTCCCGGCCATATCCCCGGCGCAGTCAACCTGGTATGGCAGCAACTGGTGGACGGGAACGACAGCTACCTGCTGGCGGAGAGCAGTGTCCGCCAACTTCTTGAAGCCAGGGGAGTAAGTCCGGACGTACCGGTAATCGCCTACTGCCGCAGCGGGATACGGGCGTCGGTTGGCTACATGGCCTTGAAGGAAATGGGCTACGACGTGAGGCTTTACGACGGGTCGTACCTGGAATGGATGAACCAGGGGATGCCGGTGGAGGAAAGTCAGCCCACGGGGTAGGGAAGCAAATGGTGGATCGGTAGCCAGAGGGCGGCCTTGAGTTCCGGGGCCAGCCAATGCAGGCCTCCATGGAAGTGGAGGAGCTCACAGGCACCCAGGAGCGACAGCATTCTGGTGTTCCATTCGGAACATGGGAAACCCATGCAGAGCAACGCCCCATCGCCAAGCTGTCGCGGGACAACCTAAACTGTGCCCCTCTCAATAGACTGCAAATCAGTTTCCAGAGCTGCGGCGCCAGGTGGACGGATGTGTTGCGGGAAATTGGGGGAATTGAGCTGGCCCCTTTAGTGGGAGATGAGGTTGAACTGGCGTACCGGCACAGCGATTACTCTATAGAGTTCAGGGGACTGATTACAAGCCTGGGAACTTCCTCTACGGGCACGCCGGCAGCCCGGCGGAAGGGCTGCTGGTCAAGAAGATAGCGTACCCGGTAGAGGGGTCGGGATGAGTCGCAACCAGGCACAATAGCCTTCTTTCCCCCTCGTCCACGCCGTCGCGCAGCCAGGGCGCCCGCATTACCTCGGCGGCGATAAACTCGTCCCCGTTCTGCAGGCTTCGCAAGTAGCCCACTACCTCCTGTTCAATGGCGGTTAGTCCGTCCTGTACCCAGGGGAAGTTGATGGTGCCCCCACCTGGCGCCGGGGTGGGCGTTGGGGCCGGTGTTGGTGTGGCTGCAGAATAGTCCTGCGTTGGTTCGCTTGCAGTAAAGTTGGCTATCATAGTTGATTGCTCGGCCAACCCCGACACATCCCGAAGGAATAGCCTGTCCGCTGGAGTGATGCCGTCAATCAAGTAGTACAGCCGGGGTAAACGGTCCACAATTTCCTGGTAACCGTGGGGTGGCAGGGACGAGCCCAACAATCTGGCCAGAGGACCGCCCCGGGTTATGGTCAGAAGGTAAGTCAGGGCCAGCTGTTCATCCGCGTTGATACCGTCGGCAACCCACGAGTATCTCAGGATTACTTCGGCCATTTCCGGGTAGTCCCTGTCGAAAGTCTGAAGGTCGGTCAGGGCCAGCTGCTCCAGGTCCGTAAGGCCGTCTCTTGTCCAGCCAAGTTCTGAAATCGGGACTATTGGCCCCAGTTCTGGGCGGGGAGAAGTTTCAGCGTTGTTACCGGAGTGTCTGCTATTACGGCGTTCCGTATTCCTTCGATAATTTCGGCCGGTTCCGTACTGCTGCTGGCTAATCTGACCAGGTAGAACACTTCGTTCATGGTGAGGGTGTCCTGCAACCAGGGAGCTTCCGACAAAGCCTGGGCCAGTGAGCCGTCATCCGGCGGGAAACCAAGGGCCAACTGAAGAATTGCCACGAGGGCATCCAGCTTGTCCGAGGTTATTTTGTCTGCAAGCCACGGGAAACTGTGCAGCGTCGCCACCATTGGCGGATTCACCCGCGCTATCTCGCTCATCATGTCCATGGCAGCCAGTTCTGTCAGGTTTCTGTCGCTTTTCTGGGTCCAGGGCATGATGGAGAAGATTTCCTGTCCTGGCGGGGGTGGTGTGGGAGTGGCTTCAAAGGACTGGACGCCCAGCGCCTTCGCTTGAAGTTTTTCGAGAATGTCAGAAGGGTTTGCCCCTGAATCAGCGATAGTAAGGAATTCCAGGTCCTCTCCATCGTCTATGCCGTCATTCAACCAGGCAGAATCGCCAATGATCTGGGCCAGGGCAACCCTACCCTCGGGCGGCAGGCTTTCGATGATTAGCACCAGCCGTTGAATTACGGAGAATTCAGCGAAGGTAATGTTGTCGGAAAGCCAGGGAAAGCCGATTATAGCCGGAAAGACCTCGGGATATGCGTACTTCAGGAAAAGCAGGGATTCGTAGGTTTCTACTTCCTCGCCGGGTTCCATGCCGTCCTGAACCCAGGGAAAGTACAGTTCTGCATCTGGCGCATGCAAAGTAGGACCAACGGTGGGTGTGGGCAAGTGCGTGGCGGTGGGGCCGGCCAACGGTGTAGCTGCCGCTGTTGGAATTACTTCGGTGATGGGCTTGGCCGCAGGGGTCGGTTGTGCGCCTGCCTCCGCTCCAGGCTGGGGAGCGGCGGACGGCGTGGGAGCCCCGGGCGCAGGAGTTAGAACCGATTCGGCAGTGACTTGTAGGGCGGCTTCGTTGTTAGTGGTCGCAATCCGGTCGCCAGCGGCAGTTTCGAGTTCGGGAGCCGATCCGGTTTGCGCCTCGCAGCCAAGCAGCAAGAGCGTCGCCAGAGCCAAAAGCAATACGCTCAGGAATCTTCTCTTATGCATATCGTTCTAACCCGAGAGCAATGTTATTGGAGGACAGGACGCCAAAGGAGGCTGCCCCGTAGTTACAGGGGAGCGAGGAATGGCAACCCAAACTATATTCCCAGTTCCATTTGGAGTCAAAGAGGGGTATGTGTAAAGTGAACAAGCAGGATTGAGGCGTAATTGGTACGAATAACGTAATTTAACGAGGGAAAATAACCGTTGGCCTGGACGATGCCATGTTATTCCTTGACCGCTGCGCCAACCCAAGTCCGGGCCCGGGACTTCGGCCTTACCACCTCCACCACTGAAAGCGCCTCTATTCCCCCCGTCCCCTTGAGCCACGCCGGAGGCTGGGAGACGAGAGACCCCAGCCTCAGCTTGCTGGCCTTGCGGCGACTGTCGCAGAACTCGCGCGCCCCGGCCTTTGGAGGCAGTTTCCGCTGCCTTAGTGCTCGCAGGACAACGACTCCATGAGTCCCGGCTCCACCGTCTTCCCCGCCGGCGATCGAAGGGTCAGTAATCGGGGGCGTCGGGCGCTCCACCTCAAGTCAGAGCGATCAGATGGACATCCGCTCGCCAACCCTCCGGCGCCGGTTGGTGCGGAACACCGGCCGCTCCGTCACCTCCCTCGCCACCACCTGAGATGCGCTCCAACCTTCGCCTTTCTTCGGCATAACCCGGGCTTTTGTGTTCGCCTGGGCCGAACTCTTTGCCAACCGGATTACCTTCCGCAGCCGTCCCCTTTCCCTCGACGTCAGGCTGAGCTCATACTTCCCTCTAACCACGGACACCGCACCGCACTCGACAGAGCATCTCTGGCAACACCGGCACTTCGAGTCGAAAGTTCCACAGGCCTGCAATTACCGATTTGACCGGCTACCAGGGCCCCATTATCACGGCTGCGGCCATACAACCTGGAGAATGCCTTCCTCCCACTTCACGCCGCGGTAATCAACCTCAGGCGAAATGCTAACCAGGTATAGGTCACTGGGGAATACGTACGTCAGCTCCCCGAATGGATAATCACTGGAAACAGGTGGCCAGAGTACCGACGGGTCAAAGGTCCCTGTTGGATCGTAAAGCGACCAGACCTTGGTGACGTTATTAAAGTAGGCCAGCCACTGCAGGCTGGAGCCCAAGGGGGCGACCGCCTCCGCAATTGGCTCGGCTCCCGGGGGAATGTCGGCCGCCGGGGACGGCGTGGCAATTGCCGGCGAAGCAACCGTAGAGATCGGCTCTGCCGTTGGCGGAGGTGTGGCGGTGGGTTGAGGTGGTGCGGTGGGTGCGGACGTGGCCGTCGGGGGCTGTGCGGGGGTGGCGGGCGCCGTGGGCGCGGGTGTCGCAGTTGGCGAGGGGGTCAGGGTCGGTTGCTCCGGTGCAGTAGTCGGCGAAGGAACGGGCGCCAATGTCGGCTCGGGCGCCGGCGTGACGGTGACCGTCACTGACCGAGTCGGATCTCTCTTGTACACTACTAAGGGAGTTGACACCGGCCCGACCTCAGCCGCCACTACCGTTGCCGAGTCTCCGGCAGAGGGCTCTTGGCCCCGAGTATCCTGGACCGCGTCAACGATTCTCGTCGCTGCAACCAAGGGCGGAGTGGGTGCTGAAGTTTGCCCTGGGGCCAGGGCCACAGGCCCCTCCGGGGCTGGGGGGGGGCGCCCCTTCGCAGGCAATTGCCCCTGCTCCCAATAAAATCAAAACTGATACAGCAATAAATTTACCGAAGTATCTCATTCCTTCCCCCATCAATACTTTGGCCCTTGTATTCGGGGTTTCGCCTGGATTTATGGTGCTGTTTCCGTTCGCGCCTGGTCGGAAATCCATTCTAACATCCCACCCTGATGGAGGAGGGTCGGGAGGGTGGCTGGGGCCATTTCCCGACAGCTGGCTTTTTTCACTGGCCAAGGTGAGCAGTACGCCGCAGCAATCCAGGCAGTCGATGCTGTGGAATGGCCCTTGAGGGTCGCCATACGGGGGCGTCCGGAGCCGGTGAGCGCTCTTTACGGCCGTCCCGCGGAATTACGGTTGACCCTGGCCACCGAGGTTGTCAGCCCATTAGGCGTGTCGGTGGGCTTTTCCGATACCGACGGCGATACCTTGAGGAAGGAGCAGTTACACCTTGTCCGCCTTTTCCCAATCGGCTCCCGCACCGGCGTGGATTCTTGGTCGGGCCAGAATTGATTGACTAAGGCACATCTTCTTCAATGCCGTCCTGGAGCCAGTATCCCCTACTCCGCAGGGGCATTGCGCATCATCATCCTGGATTATTCCCGATCCAAAACAACGGGAGTAACTCGAAACGCAAGTGTAACTGTTCAGACCCGATGAACCGCCGCGCCCGTCCGACTCAGGCGGCAAAACCGAGTCACGGAGAAAGAGGAAGCGGAAACGGAATTATATTCCGTTCCAGACACAGCGCTGGTAGGAAGGTCGCGAAACACGCAGTAGCCGAACACACATGGTTACGGAATAATGCCCACTTCCCGAAGCAGGGATAGTGTGCCCCCCGCGTTCGTCAGGTCGCCCAGGTCCACGTCCCGCGGTTCGAGAGAGGGTAAGGGAGGCAAGCCCGGGTCAACGGACGCTCCGTCAACCAGCGGGTACTCTTTGGTTGTGGTCGAAAAGTAGGCCTGGGCAGTTTCAGAAAGCAGGTACTCAATAAAACGTTGGGCGCCCTCGGGATTGTCGGTAGTTTTGAGGATAACCGCTCCGGCAGCCAGCCGGGGTCGCCGCCTTTCAGGAAGTATTTGCGTGCTTCGAAACCCTTCCGCTCCTCCTCCAGAAACCGCTGCAGATAGTAGTGGCCGACCAGGCCTGCATCCACTTCTCGGCGAGCGACCGCGGTTACCAAGGTTGTGGTTTTGGGATATTCGCGGACGTCGTTGGCTTGAATGCCCTACAGCCAGGCGCGCGCCTTCCCCTCCCCGCTTCAGGCGGAAGGCGGTCAGGAAGACCTGAAAGGAAGCCTCCAGTGGCGCCCAGCCTGCCCGGCCCTGCCATTCGGGATCCGTAAAGTCCAGGATGGAATGTGGTAGGTTGTTGTCAGGATCAATCGTAGTGGTGTTGTAAACAACGGCACGGCACCTCCCCGAGGTGTCAACCCAGTTGCCATTGGTGGACCGCTAACCACTGTCTACCCTTGTCAGCAGTCCATCCGGAAGCTTCGCCAGCATTCCGGCGTGAGCGAGGCTGCCCGGATACCCAGGGTCCTGGAGAAGGACCACATCGGCCGGACTATTCTCGCCCTCTTCCAGGATGGTGGGGGCAATGGTGGCGCTGCCGGCGTACTTAACCTGGATATCGGTGCCCATATCTTCAATAAAGGATTCCAGGAGGGGGCTCACCGAGGTCTGGGAGCGGCCCGAATAAAGATTCAAGGAGTTGCTGTCGAGGCTGCATACCGGCAGGAAGTCCGCTACCGCCATGAACAACACGATTTCCATTAGCCTATGGGGAGTAAGCAGCGGCCTGTCATGCTACTTCAATCTGGTTCTTTGCCTCGCGTGAAATAGATGTCCGAGGATGACCGGTCCAAAATGAGTGGCGCCCTTGCCAATTTCAGCAAGGGCGCCTTATGTACGTAATCTGGCACTGTCGGCTCACCAGGGCTTTGAGACTTAGCTGATGTTGGCTCTGGGGGGAATTCCGGCCTTTCCCTAAATTCAGGCGAAGTGTGAGCCTAAAGCCAAGAGGCGAACTGGGTCACGGGGGTTCGTGGAGGGTTTAGTTCTTCATCGGGAACACCCACGAAGAGGGCGCCACCAACTACCACTTCTTCTCCATTGCCAGCAGCCTCGACCGGTCCATGGTCAATTGCAGTACCATCGCCGTCTTGCGGCTGTCAGGCTCAGGAGTATTTCTCCGCCTTCGCCGCTGCTGCTGCGGCGAATGTGATATGGGTAGACCGGTATCATGCTTTCTCCCTTTCGCGAGTTGTCAGGTATTGGAGTGTAGCCCTCGGAGGTGAAGACCAGGACATTTGGCTGGCCAAACCCTTGCCGGGGTAGTTCCGGTTTCGGACAGGCGCGCCTTCCCTGGGGAGGAGGAGGAAGGCGCGTCCGCCGCAGTGATAGTGTCCGCGGCTCCAGCACAGGAGGCAGCCGGATCGCGAACGGCACAGCAAATGTGTTGTTGTTAAACTAAATGAACCATTAAATGGCAACGATTATGCATAACATTAGTATAGATATAAAAAAGTATTGTGTCAACACTTTATTAAATGTGTGAACACTTGTAACTTCATTAAATAGAGTGAGTTTGGAATTTGGAGCCTCTGAACGGAACACCGGGTCGCTGGCGTACGGTCGTGCCCAGGGAAGTGCAGCCATCTACCGGAACTGTCTTCCGCCTATTGTGGAGGAACGGTTCAAATGGTCGGCCATTAGAAACTATCTCAACGGTCCCTTGCCCCCTGATGGGAGAAGGTCAGGATAGCGGTGGCAATTGTCGGACTGCTTTGTTCGAGAGCAGCCACCAACCTGCTCTAGCACTGGGTTGAGGTTGATTTTGAATACGAGGACGCGGATGGTGCTAGGGTGTAAATGCTGGGGCAATTGGTGTTGCTTTGAGGTGGTGCCGTTGTCATGGAGAAGTATCGAGTCCGGCTGACCCCGGAGGAACGCGAGCCACTGGTCTATATGGCCCGGTCTGGAAAAGGTCCAGCCCGGCTTGCGACTAGGGCCCCATTCTGCTCAAGACCGATCCCACAGCTGCCTCGGACAGCGTCTCCCTGACGAAGAATCCCTCTGCGGGGAAATCAATACCCTGGAACGGGAGAAAAACCGGGCTCAAGCCCGCATCAACCGGAGCTTCGGCATACTTGATGCCCGAACCAAGCTCGATCGCCTCTATCTCATCAATTCTTGATCTCATTCAATACTTGACCGAGAATTGACGAGATTGAAAGGTTTTTACGCTTGCCTGACCGGACAAGGGAGCGCACAAATGCACCTTTTTGTAAATTCAACAATAGTAATAAGAAAATTGAAAACCGCCGTCCAAGAACGGCGGTTTCGTAGCTAAAAACGGGGTTTCTTGGAGCGGCAGATGGGATTCGAACCCACGACCCTCTCCTTGGCAAGGAGATGCTCTACCACTGAGCCACTGCCGCTGGAAACGTCCAATTATTATATGAAAGACAGGTGTGGTTGTCCATAGCCGTTGACCATACCCTGTTTATCGCTATAATGGGTTTCACGCTACACTTTGAGGAGTTGGGTCAATGGCTGAAGGTGAACTGAAGCTCTTCAACTACAACGACATCCAGATTGGTGAGGAACTGGGTTCCTACGAGTATGTGCTCACCCAGGAGATGCTGGACAACTTCCGGGCTTCCGTCCAGGACCCGGATGCCTGCTTCCCCACCCTGGCCGTGAAGCACGACGCCACGGCTTTGAACATGGTCTACGATGACCAGACCGGCGGGGTCAACGCTGGCAACGAGGTGGAGTTCTTCAATCCACCCATCGTGGGCAAGAAGATCTTTGTAACGGGCAGAATCCACGACAAGTACCTGCGGCGAGACAAGCCCTACATGGTCATCGAGGCCACCGCCGTGGACGAAGACGGGCGCATGCTGGAACGCCTGCGCACCTACCAGATGAAAAAACCTGACGAGGTGGGAAAGAAATGGCATCCCCAATCCTAGACAACGCAACCATACCCACACTGACCAAGTCCATTACGGAGGAGAGTATCCTCCAGTTCGAATCCTGCGGCATCCTGGAAAGGGAGAATATCCACAACAATTACGAACTGGCTGCCCGGCGCCTGGGCACTACCTACACGCTGGCTTCCGGCAGGATGTCCGTTACCTTTGCTTCCGAAGCTCTGCGCCGCTTCTTCGGTCCGGAGGCTTTCAACCACTCGGGCAGCGTTAACCTGAAGTTCCTTCGGCCGGTCAAGGACGGCGACACTATTACCGTGTCGGGTTCCGTAATCCAGCAGGACGCGGTCGAGAATGGCACCCAGGTTACTGTCCAGATCCAGTGCCACAACCAGAACGGCGACACCACGGCCGTGGGCCAGGGGTACGCCACCATCCCCCAGTCATAAGCAAGGCGGGCCACCATCGGCCCGCCTTCACCTTTTTCCTCTCACTGTCATAAATCGAAGCCCCTGGCTGGCGAAGTTCTGGCAGCTTGCGATTAACGCCGCTTGTGTAAGTTTCCGGTCGCGTAAATCTTCTGACTTGTCAGAATCCTCCCCCGGACAGTCTGAACAAGAAGAAATAGACCAGGAACAGTGCTCCCAGCAGGACCCCAATAATCAGGCAGCCATATCTTGCCAGCTGGACCACCCCCTTTTCACCCGGAATCGAGGGTAGCCGCGCTTCCTCCTTCGAGGGTTAAACAAACAGGCCCCCGCCCACCGGGACTATCAGATCGGGGCTGCTGTTTGTGGCCTTGTTCACCAGCGTCGATACCTCGTAAACCTCCATTGAGTCGTCGGGATAGGGCGCCAGCACGTCGGACAGTGCCGCCGAATCGGAGACGTCGCCATCCAGCCAGAACTCCTCCAGTTCCCTCGGCAGGATCACCGGCATCCGTTCGTGAATGGGCCGCAGCAGGTCGTTCGCCTCGGTGGTGATTATGGTGCAGGAGCGGACGGTCTCTCCTTCGGGGTTGCGCCAGGTCTCCCACAGTCCCGCAAAGGCAAAGGGATCCCGGGACTTAAAGACAATACGCATGGGTCGCTTGCCTTTCCCCACCTTTTGCCACTCGTAGAAACCGTCGGCCAGAACCAGGCAGCGGCGGCGCTGCAGGGCGTTTCGGAAACTGGGCTTCTGGGCCACCGTCTCCCCCCGGGCATTGATCATTCGGTTGCCAATGGACGGGTCCTTTGCCCAGGATGGTATCAGGCCCCAGCGCATGAATTCCCCCTGCCGCTCTTCCCGATTGGTTACGGTCAACACCGACTGGGTGGGCGCCACGTTATAGCGGGGCGAGTTCTCGAAGCCGGTCCCGTCAAACTCAAACTGGCGGGCCAACTCCTGGATGTCGGCGATTAGGCTATACCGCCCGCACATAATGGCTTGTTCCTCCCGGTAGACAATTGGTTAGCTCTCTATTGCGCTATAGGGGTCGCGGAGATGCTAGCTGTTATTCTGATTTCTGGTCAGGTCCTATTACAAAGCTGCTCGCACCGGCATCTGCAGGCTGGGAATCAGCGTCGGGCTGATAGTCTCATCTTCTCCGGCGGTGCTATGTTCCTGGTAGCCTTCGGGGGAAGGCTGGGTGAGGCGGTGGACCTGGCGGTGGGGGATGTCCACAACCCACAGTTCCGGTACTTCAGCCCGGGCATAGGCCAGGCTCTTCGGCCCCAGGTCAAGGGACAGGGAGGAGTCGGCTACTTCAATGACCAGCAGCACGTCGGCGGCCGTGGGCCGGTTCTCGCCCCGGTATCCCTCCTCCTTGTACCGCAGGAGGACGAAGTCCGGGTCCGGAGTGAAACCTTCCGCCAGCCGGATGGTTACCTGGCATCTGGGTACGTAGTCCTGTCCGCGCCGGTCGCTCAGCCAGGTGTTCAGGTCTCCGATACTGTCTCCGTGTTCGTCTCCCATGGGGGGCATGGTCAGGATTTGTCCTCCAATGAGTTCCACCTTGTGGTCAGTGGTAAGGATGCCGGACTCGATGAGCCAGTGGTACTGGTCGCTGCTGAACTTGCAGTGGTCCTGTTCTTGTAGCGGCGCCTGTTCGGTTGCAGGTTGTGCTGTGGTCATGGCCGCACCTGTCTTCTTGGCTTTTGTTCTCTCAATTTTACACTGGCGAGGGTGTCGGATGAGGTTGCAGCGGTTGAGTTTCGCAATTCGCTGTTCCCCGGGGTTTTCTTGCTGGTTGGGGAGCATTGTAACATCAATGCCAGTCGTGGCCGTCCGGCATGGAGACCCGCGGGTCTATGGCCCGCACGTCGGACACTATCACGTTGGCGGTGCCGTCCCACCTCGACACCGTTCCCCGGGCCAGGATGACCTGGCTGCTGAGTTGCCGTTTGCACCGCTCGAAGACGGGCGGCCAGACGATTAGCTGCGTATCTCCCTCCTCGTCCTCAACGGTCACAAATACGGTGCCGTGGCGGCCCCGGGGATGCTGCCTGGCCACGGGCCAGCCGGCCACCAGCACCTCCGTTCCGTCCTCCAGGGATTCGATGGCCGTGGTGGGCAGTACCCGCGGGTCCAGTCCCGGGCGGACGAACTGCATCAGGTGACCGCTGGGGTAGATGCCCATCACCCGGTATTCCCCGGCCATCCGCTCAAAGTCGGTGAAGTCGGGCAACTCGGGAGCGTGTTCTACGGTGGTCAAGGGCAGGGCAGGCTGACCGTTGCGGCCCGGGCGCACGTCCAGGCCGGCGTTCCACAAAGCCTGGCGGCGGTTGGGCACCAAGCCGTCGAAGGCCCCGGCCTGCACCAGGGACTGGACGGCCTGGGGTTTCAGGCCGGTGCGCCGCACCAGGTCCGACGGGTCCCGGTAGGGGCCGCCCCGTTCCCGCTCGGCCACGACCGCCGCCGCTCCCCGGCCGCCCACGTCCTTGATGAACTCCAGACCCATGCGTACCGAACCCTCCTCGGGGCGGCAGCGTTCCATGCTGCGGTTCACACAGGGATTCAGGAAGGGGACTCCGAAGCGGCGGGCGTCCTGCTTTAACGTCTCCCTGGGATAGAAACCCATGGGCTGATTGTTCATCAGGGAGACGAAGAACTCTACGGTATGGTAGCGCTTCAGCCAAGCGGCCTGGTAGGCGGTAACGGCAAAGGCGTGGGAGTGGGACTCCGGGAACATGTACTGGCCGTTGAGCTTGGCGAAGATTTTGGCGGCGGTCTCATCGGGGACACCCCGCTGGCGGGCGCCCTCCCGGAACCGCTGCCAGTGCTCCTCGATGAGGTGCTTGTTGTTGGGACGGGCGAAGGCGCGGCGCATCTCGTCGGCCTGGGCAGCGGTAAGGCCGGCCACGTCCATCACCAGTTGCACCACCTGCTCCTGCCAGACGATGATGCCGCACCCCCGTTCCAGGGCCCGTTGTTCCAGGGGGTGATCGAACTCCCACTCCGCCCCGTGGCGGTACCGCTCCACGAACTGGGAGACTGCGCTGCCCTGGACACCCACGCCGGGGCGGATGAGGGCCACCTGGTAGGCCAGGTCCAGCAGGCAGCGGGACTTGAGCCGCTGGCCCATGTTCAACTGGGCCGGGGACTGCAGCAGGAAAACCCCCTTGGCCTTCCCCTGGTTGATCAGGTCGTACACCTGCGGGTCCTCGGGGTCGATGCGGCTGATGTCAGGACGGTGGCCCTCCCGCGCCTCAATCAGGTCCAGGGCCTCCTCCAGTTGGTTCAGCACCGGCAGGGACAGCAGGTCAATCTTGGCGAAACCGGCGTCGGCCACGCTGTCCTTGTTCCAATCCATGATGTACCGGCCCTCCATGGCTCCGGCCCGGGTGGGCACCATCTCGGGAATGGGAGAACTGCTGAGTACCATGCCGCCCACGTGCTGGCTGAGCAGCTTGGGGGCGCGCATCAACTGAGGAGCCAGTTGCACCAGGTCCCGCCAGCCCGGGGCGTCCACCTTGTTCCGAAAGGCCGGCAGCTCCCGCATCTCCTGCTCCATATCTTCGGCCTTGTAGGAATAGAGCTGCTTGGACAGCAGAGTAAGCTCTTCCCGGGGCAGTCCTAGGGCCTTGCCAATGTCCTGGATGATGCCCCTGACAGTGTAGGTGGAGATGGCCCCGGTGAGGATGGCGTATTCCCTCCCGAACCGCTGATGCACCCGGGTGATGAGTTCATCCCGCAGGTTGCGGGGGAAGTCCAGGTCAATGTCCGGCAGCAGGCTGGTGTCCTCGGAAATAAACCGTTCCAGGGTGAGGCCCCATTTCAGCGGGTCCACGTGGCTGATGCCGATGAGATACCCCACCAGAAGGGCCACGGAGGAACCGCGGCCCCGGCCCGGCGGCCGTTCCTCCAGGGGCGTTTCCGGGTGGGAAAGCCCCCGCTCCTCCATTATCTGCTGGGCCAGCAAGACTATTTCCCGGTAGAGAAGCAGGAACCCGGACAGGCCGTGCAGACCAATCAGCTTGAACTCCTCCGCCAGCCGTTTTTCCACCTCTGGGGTTACCGAACCGTAGCGGCGCTGGGCCCCTTCCAGGCACAACCGCTGCAGGTAACTGTCCGGGGTGTAACCGGGGGGCACGTCGGGTTCGGGCAGGGTGTAGCCCAGGTCGGCGCTGAGGTTGAACCGGCACTCCCCGGCGATGCGCCGGGTGTTGAGCACCGCCTCCGGGTACTCCTCGAAAAGCTGTGCCATCCTCTGGGGTTGCTTGAGGCAGAGGTGCCGGTTGGGATGGATGAAGGGCAGGGCCTGGTCCATGGTGGTGTTGTGCTTGGCGGCCACCAGGGCGTGTTGCAGGCGGTACCGCTCCGGGTCGTGGTAATGGACGTTGTTGGTGGCCACCAGGGATGCTCCGGCCTGGGCCGCCAGGCTGGCCAGGTCCCGGTTACGTCCGGCGTCACCCTGCAAAAAGTTCTGCTGCAGTTCCACGAACACCGAGTCTTTCCCGAACCAGTCCAGGTAGTCCCGCAGCAGCCGCAGGGCATCGGCGCGGCGGTCTTCTTCCAACAGACGGTCCAGCGGCCCGCCCCGTCCCCCGGTCAGCAGGACGACCCCAGCGGCGTGCTGGGACAAGTACGTGGGGTCAAGTCGCGGCTCCCGACGGTCAGTGGTGTTGGACAAGGTGAAGAGGCGGGAGATGTTGGCGTAACCTTCCCGCGTCCGGGCCAGCAGGACCAGGCGGCAGCCGTCGGTCAGGGTCAACTCCCCGCCGGTGATGGGCTGGATTCCCAGGCTGCCGGACAGGCGGGCGAATTCCAGGGCCCCGCACAGGTTGGTGTCGGTCAGAGCCAGGGCGTCATAGCCGTACTCCCGGGCCTGGGCCAGCAGTTCGTGGGTATGGGAAGCCCCCAGTCCAAAGGAGTAGAAGCTCTTGGCGTGGAGTTCCACGTAGCCGCCGGACATGAGCTTTTTCGCCGTGGCCCGTGTCGTCCTAGTGGCCCTGCTGGTACCAGCGGTCTTCCCGCTGGTCCCGGAACAGGACAACTTGTCTCCCATCCTCCCGGTCCACCCGGTAATAGGTCCTGGTCAGCGGCCTGGGCAGCCACCACAGGTCGAAGCTCCACCGCTCGGCGATGCGGTCCACCCGCCGCCAGTGGGTGCCCACCCGGACTGCCTCCGGCCGGTGGTCGGGGTGTTCCCGCACCAGCACCGGCACCGGGGCCAGCAGGGGGCGGATACCGCCGGCGCCGGCCTGGTCCAGGGGAGCCTGCACGGCCCGCATCTCCGGGGCCGGGTGCCAGGGAGCCACGTTGACCACCCGGTACAGGGCGGAAGTCCCTGCTGACCGGGTCTGCAGTCGCCGCTCCACCTCCGCCAGTTGCTGCTGCCGGGTCTCCCGCGCTTCGGGCAGCAGGCCCAGCTGGGACCCGGACTCTCCGGTGAAATCGGCCAGGGTCAGGGTCAGGTCGTCAATGGGGACCTCCGGGGGTTCGACCTCCAGGCGGCTGCGGACGATGAAAGATGCCCGTTCCCAGCGGTTTACACCCTCCTGGAAGGCGATGGACTTCTGCCATGGGGCAGCCCGGAAAACGACGCATTCCAGGTGGACTTTACCGGCGTAGCGGCCCCGTATTTCCGGGCGGGCGTAGGCCCGGCGCAGCAGGGTATCCGACGCCACCTGAAGCAATTCCAGGGAGGTGGAGGAAAAGGGCAGCGAGGTGCGCTCCATCACTGCTTCCTCGTGCCTGAGGGGGATTAGAAGGCTGTCATCGTTGCCCCTGGCCAGGCTCCAGGCCTGCCACCCCTCGTGGCCGAAGCGGTCCACCAGCAGGGCCGGGGACATGGCCGCGATGTGGCCCAGGGTGTGGATGCCGAAGCGGTGCAGGGCCTCCCGAGTGCCCGGCGAAACGGGCAGCAGGTCCACCGGATGGGGAGCCAGAAAGGCCGCCGGGTCCGGAGGCACTCGGGTCGCGCCCATGGCCTGGCTGGCTCGGGCGGCCACCAGGGCCGGGAACTTGCCTTCGCCGACGCCGATGCGGGGATTCAGCCACCGGGGAATGGCGTTCAGCAGGGTGGTAACCAGCCGGGCCTCGCCGCCGTACATCTGCTCCAAACCGTCAATGGCCACGTAGGCTACGCCCAGGTCCGCATCCTCCACCCGGTCGCTGACGCCCAGCAGTGCGGTGAGCACCTGGCGGAAGACCCGGCGGTAGTGGGACTCGTCGGCTTCCAGCGTCACGGCATTGGGCCGGAGGGCCAGGGACTGTTCCAGGGTGGTTCCCGGCGCCACCGCCACCCCGGGGGAACTGTCAATTACCAGGGGACGGGTGTGGCTGCGGTCAACTATAATGGTTGGCAGGTCACCGAGGTGGGGCTGTCGTTTCAGTTCAGCCTTGATCCTCAGGTGGGTAATCAGTGCGCAGGCTATCTTCATTTTGTCCCGGCAACTCCCAAAATGGGATAAGTATTGCCGGGATAATTTTACGAACTGATGTTCTAAAAGTCAATGTCCGGGCTGTTAATTCACGAAGGAACACGAAGGGCAGGAGAGGAATTTCATCCACGAACAGGAGCGAATATTCACTGACAGAAGCCGGTTTCAAATTAGCGTTGGTTGGAGTTTAATGGAGGAAAATAGAGAAGGATCAACCAATGCGCTGGACATGGGACCCGGAAAAGGACAGAATAAACCAAAGGAAGCACGGAATAAGCTTCCAAACTGCGACATTGGTCTTTGATGACCAATACGTAATGATCGACGCAGACCCATATCCTTTTGAACAACGCTGGCGGGCTATCGGATACATGGACGGTATGACTATTACCGTTGTATTTACAGAACCTGAAGACTCTGGGGGGGAAGGCAGGATAATCAGCGCGCGAAAAGCTACTCGCTTGGAACGAACAAGATACGAGGCAGGTAATGGCAGATCTTACTGAACAACAAAAGGCCGAACTACAGGCTTTGGCGGAAATGTCTGACGACGAAATAGATCTCTCGGATATACCCGAGAGGGATGTTGACCGGTCAACGGTCAGGCGCGGGCTTTTCTACCGGCCCGTTAAGAAGGAAGTAACCATCACCCTGGACAAGAATGTCCTGGACTGGTTCGAGGAACAGGAGCCGGACGAGAAGGCCCGCCACGAGGCCATGAACGAAGTCCTGCTGGAACACATCCGGGACCAGAAATTCCCCAACCGGGACAAGAACAGCCCGGAATGGGCCTGGAAACGCAATGGGGAACGCCCGGTACACCCGTTGGCGCAAAAGAACCTACCCATGAATGAGCGCCAATAAGCCCTATCCTCATGTTCTGAAATTCGTGCCCATTCGTGGACGAAACAAAAAACCGGCCCACCTGCTGTTGAGCGTGCAGGTGGGCCGGTTTCATGTCCGCCAATCAGGGCGACGGAACCGGGTTGCCGGAGATGGCTACCGGTCCATTACCTTCATGGTGTTCTCGTCGGGGTTGTACTGGTAGCGGACCAGGCGGTCCAGCTTCTGCGACTCCAGGCGCACCACCAGGGCGCGGCCGCCGCTGACGTTGCGGGTGTTGTGAATTTCGCCGGGCAGGAAGAAGGCCACCGCGCCGTTCTTCTGCACGAACTGGCCCGTCTCCTTCAGCTGCAGGCGGTCAACACCCTCACCGGGATAGAACCAGCGCCACTTGGTCTGCTCGATGGCGCCGTCGTACACGCCGTAGACCACCCAGGCATTGCCGTGGTCGTGAGGCAGGTTGTCGCGGCCGTCTTCCTGTACCGAGGCCATCAGCCAGAAACCGGGCCTGGGGTGGCCGGCTTCCTCTTCCAGATGCAGGCTCTTGGGGCCATAGCCGCCCTCTTCGGGCAGGTCCAGCATTTCCTCAAGCCAGCCCGGGGTGTTGATCAGGGTCTTCAAATTGTCGGCCACGGCCTGGGCCTGGGCCATCGGGTCGCTGGTGGTAGCGAAGGTTTCCCTGACGTCGTCAAGAAAAGCGTCCATAGTATAGGCGGGTGCCATAGTCATAATCGCCCTCCTTCTTCTTCGAGGTGTCGAACTTACTCATAATTCTCATTGAATCCCGGCTAGGTGTCAATCCTTGTCAAATCTGCCGCATCCAGGCTGAACTGGTGTTTGATCCAACTGCTAACCTGCCGCAAAACGGTGCGAAGGCTGGATGCTGCGAGACTGCTGGCCTGCCGACTAAAAGGGCAGTTCCTGGCCTATGCCCTGCTCCCGGGCCTTGTGATACACCAGTTGGGCTGCCGCAATGTCCTCCAAGGCCACCCCCATGGACTCGAACAGGGTGACGGCCTGGTCGTCCGGTCGGCCATTGACCCGTCCCGCCACCACGTCCTGCAGTTCACAGACCATGTCCCACCGGAACTCGCCCCGCGCCTCGGGCCAAAGCAGGTCGCCGCACTCGATCTTCGCTTGGTCCAGGTCGTCAACCGCGATAACGGCCGACCGCAGCACCGTGGCCTCGTCCACCTCCCGACGCATCCAGTGGTTGCCGCCGGCGGCATTGACGTGGGTGCCGGGGGCCAGCCATTCTCCTTCCAATACCGGGTCCCGGGCCGAGGTGATGGTGATGGCCACCGCCACGTCGGACAAGCACTCCTGGGCGCTGTCCACGGGCGTAATCTCGATGTTCAGTTGTTCGCTCATGCGCTGGGCGAAGGACTCCCGCCGTTCCTGGCGACGGCTATACACCTTGGCGCTCCTGATGTCCCGCACGGCGCAGACCGCCTCTAACTGGGTGCGGGCCTGGAAGCCCGACCCAATAACGCCCACACTGTCGGCGTCGGCCCGGGCCATGTAGCGGGATGCCAGGCCTGACGCGGCCCCTGTGCGAATCTGACCCAGGCGTCCGCCCTCCATGCAGGAAAGCAGTTCGCCTGTGGAATAGTCGTAAAGCATGACGATCATCTTCGCCCCGCCGGCGAAGGACGGGTAGGCCTTGTAGCCAAATACCTGGTGGCCGGCGTCGGCAGCGGCCATGAAGTGGAAGAAGCCGCCGGGCATACGGATGCGGGAGCGGGGCTTGATGTCGACCTGGCCGGCGCCGGCGTGGGCGAAGCACTCGTCCAGGACATCCACGCATTCCGACATGGGCAGCAACTGCACCACTTCCTGTTCGTTCAAGAATAGGGCCATAATTCCTCCGGGGAGTTGGGTTTATCGGGCGCAGGTGCGCCCCAATCGCCGGTAAGTATAGCATCAGGAAAGGCGGGGTTGAGGCGAGGGAGCATTATGGCGGCATAAGCCGTACCCAATTTGTGGCAAACCGAAAATACCTTTGATAAGATTTATTAAAGGCAGTTAATTTTAACTGCCTGTACCCCTCAAACCTCACATATTTCAGGTGGCCGCCGTGAACGCCAAGCCTCGCGTCTTCGTAACCCGCCGCATCATGGAGGAGGCCCTGGACCTTATAAACCGCCATGCGGACATGGAAGTGTGGCCCGATGAAGAGCCGCCGTCTCCCGAAGTATTGCGGAAAAAGGTGGCTGACGCGGCAGGCGTTCTGACCAACATCATGGACCGGGTGGATGCCCCCTTGCTGGATGCGGCGCCAGATCTGCGGGTGGTCAGTCAGCTGGCGGTTGGCCTGGACAACGTCGATGTGGCCGAAGCCACGCGACGGGGCATTCCCGTGGGTTACACGCCGGAGGTGCTGGCCAAGGCCACCGCCGACGTGGGCTTCGCCCTGCTCATGTCTGCCGCCCGCCGTATCGGCGAAAGCGACCGGTGGGTCCGCGACGGCCAATGGACTTTGGCCTTTCACCCCCTGCGCTGGCTCGGCGTGGATATCCACGAAAAAACCCTGGGCATAGTCGGTCTGGGCCAGATCGGGCTGGAAATGGCCCGACGGGGCCGCGGCTTCGACATGCGCATCATCTACTATTCCCGCACCCGCCGGCCCGACGTGGAGGCGGAATACAGCCTGGAGTACGTTGACCTGCCCACCCTGCTGGCGGAGGCGGACTTTGTTTCCCTGCACGTGCCGCTGACGCCGGAGACCCGCCATTACATTGGCGAGGCGGAGCTGCGGCAGATGAAAGATACGGCGGTGCTGGTCAACGTGGCCCGGGGGCCGGTGGTGGACTCTGCAGCGCTGTACACGGCCCTGAAGGAGGGCTGGATTTACGCCGCCGGCCTGGACGTTACCGATCCGGAGCCCATACCGGCGCACGACCCCTTGCTGACTCTGGACAACGTGGTAATTTCCCCCCACGTTGGCAGTGCTTCGCTGGTTTCCCGGGGGGCCATGTGCATGCTGGCGGCCCGCAACCTGGTGGCAGGTTTGGAGGGGAAGCCCCTAGATCGGTGTGCCAACCCACAGGTCTACGAGGCGAAAAGTAGCTGAGTGCGGCCGAACCATATCCGCCCCATTCAATAACAGGAGACCAAATGCGCAAGCGGAATATCTTCATAATTGGAGCAATAGTAGTACTGATTCCCGTGGTGGCCTTCGCCTGGTGGCTGTTGTCTCCTCTTTTTCTGACGACCACGGTGGACGAGGAGTTTCCCTTCGCCGCCAACGCCGCAATTCCGGCGGACATGACCATGGCCGAAGTGGAAACGGTGATGGAGACCATGGCCAAGATGGACCAGGAGCCAATGGCCGAGCCCATGCCACCCGAAATGCCCGCCCAACCAGTGGCCGTGGCTTCGGGCAGTTTCCGCGACGCCGACTCCTTCCACCGGGGCAGCGGTACCGCCACCATTTACCAGACGCCCGACGGCGGACACGTCCTCAGGTTTGAGGA
This sequence comes from Dehalococcoidia bacterium, assembly GCA_964291565.2. Taxonomy (GTDB): domain Bacteria; phylum Chloroflexota; class Dehalococcoidia; order Lucifugimonadales; family UBA3495; genus Bin22. The sequence continues at coordinate 616,302 of OZ219949.1, read as the reverse complement.
CTTTATGGTCACCAACGGCCCCGACCTCCGGGTGCTGCTGGCCGAGTCGTCCGATCCCATGAGCAGAGACGAACTGCAGGCCGGCGGCTATACCCACCTGGCCAAGCTCAAGGGCAACATCGGAAACCAGAACTATGAGATTCCGTCAGACATCAACCTGGATGAACAGAAAAGTGTCATCATCTACTGCATGCCCTTCCACGTAATTTTCAGCGTAGCACCGCTGCAGAAAGCAGGTTAGTCAAACCACAATTCACGTCAGATGGCGCAGGGGCAGCCATTGTGGCTGCCCCCTCATTTCTCATTCGAGAATATTCGTGCAAATTCGTGGCTTAACTTCGCTACCCACCGGCTGTTTCAAACCTCCCCTCAGCCAGCCATTCCAGCACGTCCGCCAGGGACATGACGTCGGCGTACTTCTGGTGCATGTCGAACAGGTTAATGGCGTGGGTGGCCTGGTGTCGGTCGAAAACGCACTCCTCCACCACTATCATCCGGTAGCGATTGGTGCAGCCGTCCACAACGCTGGCACGCACGCATCCGCTGGTGCTCTCCCCGCAGGTTATCAATGTATCAATGCCCAGCCGGGTCAAGTGACCGGTAAGTGGCGTGCCCCAAAAGGCGCTGGGGGCCGTCTTATGCAGCACGGCTTCGCCGTCAACAGGCCCACATTCGTCAATAATGTCAAACCGCCTCCGCTGCCGGTCCAGGGCCGCCTCGTCCACCATCCCCGGTTTCCGGTCCGAGTTGCCGGCCGGCTGCTTCAGGGAACTCCACGACTCCACGCCGGAATCGCTCAGCCCGGTTACATGCACCACGGGAATACCGGCTCTACGGCACGCGTCCAGCAGGGCTTGTATGTGGGGTATGGCGTCCCACGCCGCCAGGCCGCAGCTGCCGGGCCAGTCCTCGACGGCATCCAGCAGGGCTTGAGGTTCGTCCCCGAAGACCCATCGGTAGAGGTCCACCAGCAGCAGGGCCGGACGCTTGCCGAACCCCACCTCCTTCTCGCCGGTCATGGCCAGGTGGGCCCGGTCCTGTTCCGTCAGGTAGGGTTCCCAAACGCGTTCCGGCATGCCGTTCACCTCGTGTAATGGAGTCGGATTCTCGGTTGGCGCTCTGCCTACTATAGCCCGAATTTACCCGGATTCATAATTCCGGCAGGGTCCAGCACTTCCTTGATCTCCCGCATCACGTCGTGGCCCACGCCCATTTCCCGGGCCAGCAGGTGGTTCAGCTTCATTCCCACGCCGTGGCAGTATTCCATGGTGCCTCCCATGTCCTGGGACAGGGTCAGCACATCTTCCACCGCCTCGGCCAGGTTCCGGCGAAACTCCTCTCCCTCGCCGTCAGCGTCTTCAGGCACCACCATCATGGAGAATAATTCGGGCCGGCTCCAGATGGCGTACTCCACAATGCGCACGCCCCGAGCGGCCAATATTTCCTGGCATTGGCGACGGTAGTCCAGCACTTTGGATACGGGTAGGGCCATGTGCAGGTAGTCGAAGCTGCGCCCCCACTGCCGGTTCCATCGTTCCTCTCTTGGACGATCCAGGGCGTTTCGCTTGTAGCGATAACCTGAGTCGTGGCGCCCATCCCAGTAGTCCAGCGTGTCCTCCGGGCCAATGTCCCGCCCGCCGAACTGGGCGCAGATGTCCATTGCCCGCTTGTGCCGCGGCTCTACACCCTCCCGGTATCCTTCAAATAGAAGGAACATGCGGACCAGCCCGTCCTCTTCCGTTAGGTCAAGCAGTGTGGGGTGCAGGTCCAGGGCCTTCATCTCAGCCGCCGCGTCAAAACCCTGGTCAAAACTGTCGAAACCCGCCGTGGCAAAGACTCGGGCCTCGGGGATGCGGAAGACCCTGATGGTGGCCCTGGTGATGATGCCGAAAACGCCCTCGCCGCCGATGAACAGGTGGTTGAAGTTGGGGGCCGAAGAATACTTGGGCACCGAGCGGGTGTCCAGGATGCGGCCGTCGCCCAGCACCACCTGCAGCGACACCACCTGCTGGCCCATGGGCCCGAAGGCGCTGGCCCGGTAGCCCACGCCGTTGGTGGAAATGGTGCCGGCAACAGTAGCAATGGGAACGCTGTAGGGATCGTGGCCGATCATAAGGTCGTGTTCTGCCAGGGCGTCGGCCAAATCCTGCAGTACCACGCCGGGGCCAACCGTGGTGGTCATATCCCTCGGGCTGATCTCAATAATCTGGTTCAGGCGCTTCACGTCCACCACAATGCCGCCACGCACGGGCAGGACACCGCCCATAACGCCCGTGCCGCCGCCATAAGGCACCAGGGGAATGCCTTCCTCGGTGGCCAGGGCCGCAATGCGGGAAACCTCCTCTACCGATCCCGGCCGCACCACCACGTCGGCCAGCTGCTCAAAGGCGTAGCCGGCCCGGTAGGCGCGAAAGGGAGTCAGGGCATCGGCAGAGTAGCGGTCCAGGTCGTAGGGGGCCGTCAGCACGTTGTCCTCGCCAACGATGCGGGACAGGGATTCCACTATGGAAGTTGCAATCATAAATTCGCCAGTTTCGCCGGAAGAAAATTTGGGGTCGGTCAAATGGGGAGTGAGACTGCCCATAGGTGTGTTCCCATTATGGCAAAGGGCCCTTCAAAGGGCAACAATGCGTGGCCTGGGCCACAATCCCCGCGAGGTTATCCATTGGCTGTATTTGGGCAGGTAAAGCCTGTCTCAATTCATGCCTGCGTGCCGAAGAGTGATGAAGAAATCGTGAGCAAAGCGTAATTGCCGGAAGTGGCCATGCTATAAATTGAAGGTCGGGTGAACCTCCCGGGATAGCGGAACGGCGCCGCGAACTGATTTTATACCGGTACGAGTATTGACCTGACATATTAGAGCAAGTGTTAAGATTTGTTTGCCGCATTCAAGGCAGGTGACGCACCAAATACGACGAACAATGGAGGAGAAATATGGCTGAAGTTACTGAAAACATGAATGGCTCGGCAAATGAGGGCATATTCGGTAAACTCCTGCCCAGGTACACCGACGAGTTCTACCTTCTGTTCCGCCTGGTCTTCGCCTTCCTGGTGGCTTTGCACGGCGCGCAGAAGGCGTTCCTGTTTTGGGGATTTCCCGCTGACCACGCCCTGGGCGCACTGGTGGACATTGCCGGCTGGGTGGAGTTCATCGCCGCCTTTATGATCGGGCTCGGAATCTTCACCCGACTGGGCGCCGGCGCCCTGTGTGTAACCATGGTGGTGGCCTACTTCAGGGTGCATGCCGACAACGGCGTCTGGCCCCACATCTTCCCACCGGGCGGCTACGGCGAGAACGGTGGCGAAGTTGCCATCCTCTGGTTCATCATCGCCGGCATAATAGGGGTGCTCGGCAGCCGCAAGTACGGCATCGAGCGGCTGGTTTTCAAGAAGGAAATATTCTAGATTTCCACAGGCGAGGGAATCTGGAGACGGAACAGCGGGGCCGGAGATTCATCGGGCCCCGCTGTTTTATTGCTTGTTCTTAAGAGGTTCTTGCGGATGGCCCTAGCGCTGGTACCGCCATACCGTACCCTGGGCCGAGTCTTCCAGCACTATCCCCTGGGCTGCCAGTTCGTCGCGTATCCGGTCGGCCAGGGCAAACTGGCGCGCCTGCCGCAGTTCTGTGCGAGTACTGACCAGCAGGTCTATGAAGGGACTGGCGGCCAGTTGGTCGCTGCCTGCGGAACGTTCCTCGAAGGTCAGTCCCAGCACGCCGCCCAACTCCCGCAGGGTGGTCTGGGCCTCTGCGACCAGGTTTCCCGCGTCCCGTTCCCGGTTTATATCGCGGGCCAGGTCGAACAGGGCCGCAATGGCTTGGGGAGTGTTCAGGTCGTCATCCATGGCGGCCATGAACCGCTGGCGGAAAGGGGTGGCGTCCAGCGCCTCACCGCTGGCGGGGGCGTCCCCTTCAACTTCGTTGGGCCGCAGGGCGTGGTAGAAACGGTCCATGCTGCGTTCCATGGCGGCCGAACCCTCGTCACTGTATTGCAGGGGGCTGCGGTAATGGGAACTTAGGAAATACATACGCAGGGCGTCGGCGCTGTACTCGGCCAGCGCTTCTTCCACCGACACCAGGTTGCCCAGGGATTTGCTCATCTTGTCCTCGCCCAGTTGCAGCAGGCCGTTATGGACCCAATGGTGGGCAAAGGGAGTAATACCAGTGTGGGCCTCGCTCTGGGCGATCTCGTTCTCGTGGTGGGGGAAAATCAGGTCCTGGCCGCCGCCATGAATATCCAGGGGATAGTCCAGATAGCGCAGGGACATGGCGGTGCACTCAATGTGCCATCCGGGACGGCCAGGGCCCCACGGGCTCTCCCATGCCGGCTCGCCTGGCTTGGCGCCCTTCCACAGGACGAAGTCCATGGGGTGTTCTTTGTCCTCGTCCACCTGTATACGGGCGCCGGCAATCATACCGTCCAGGGTGCGGTGGCTGAGCTTGCCGTAGTCTTCCTTGCGGTTCACCCGGAAATAAACGTCCCCGCTGGCTGGGTAGGCAAACCCCTTGTCCACCAGGCTCTGTATGGTCTCCAGGATGGGGCCGATCTCCTGGGTGGCCCGGGGATAAACGTCGGCCCGCAGGATGTTCAGCGCGTCCATAGTGCGGAAAAAGTCGTCGATGTACTGGGCCGTCAGCGCATCTTCGCTGACGCCGGCTTCCTGGGCACGCTGGATGATCTTGTCGTCCACGTCGGTGAAGTTCTGGATGTGCTTCACCTGGTAGCCCTGGTATTGCAGGTAGCGACGCAGGGTGTCGAATACAACGTAGCTGAGGGCATGGCCCACGTGGGTGGACGAGTAGGGCGTAACGCCGCAGACGTACATCTTGACTGTATTGCCGTCGGCGGGGACGAACTCCTTCTCTTCCCCGGTCAACGTGTTGTAAAGACGCATAGCTCTGCCGTTTTCTTGCTCTCGCCCGGGCCGCCAGTCCGTGAAGGCCGGTTGGACGCGTACGGACTGCGCCGGATTGCGGGGGTATGCTATTCCTGGCGGAAGATGGTGGCAATGGCCACGGCGGCAATACCCTCTTCCCTTCCGGTAAAGCCCAGGTGATCGGTGGTGGTAACCTTGACGCTCAACCGCCCCACGGGCATGGAAAGGGCGGCAGCGGTTCGGTCCCTCATTTCCGGTATGAAAGGCCCCAAACGGGGCCTTTGAGCCAACATTGTAGCATCTACGTTAGCTATGCGCCAACCTGAGTCGGCCACCTGCTGGCCCACCCTTTCCAGCAGCAGCAGGCTGGAAATGTCCCGGTACTGTTCGTCGGAAGAGGGAAAGTGCTGCCCCTTGTCACCCAGGTTGGCCGCACCCAGCAGCGCATCCATGATGGCGTGGACCAGCACGTCGCCGTCGCTGTGCCCGACCAGGCCACGATCGTGCGGCACTTCCACGCCGCCCAGCACCAGGCGCCGGTCCGGCCCCAGGGCGTGGGAATCAAATCCAATGCCGGTGCGGATGTCGGGGATCTTTTCTCTCATGGAATAACAGGATACGCAGAATGAGAGGACTGAAGCCCATTATATCCTGTTCATCCTGGCCATCCATGCAAAGTTCATACCCGCCCCCGCAGCACCGCCTCCATCACCATCAAGTCCTCCGGCGTAGTCACCTTCAGGTTCTCATAGGAACCCAGGAACATGCTGACCTGGCAGCCCAGGGCCTCCACCATCATCGCATCGTCGGTGGCGTCTCCCTCAAATTCCGCATGGGCGCGGCAAAGCAGTTCGTAGTCGAAGATCTGGGGAGTCTGGGCGGCCCAAAGGGTCTCGCGGGCCGGGGTGTCCGTGACCGTGCCCTCCACATCTACTACTTTGATGGTGTCCTTGACGGGCACGCCGGCGATGGCGGAGCCGTGGGGGGAAGCGGTCACCGCTCCCATTCCCCGTTGCAGCAGGGCCAGGTCCAGGCCCGGGCGGGCGCCGTCGTGCACCATAACCCAGCGGCAGGGAGCCAGGGCTGATAGTCCGGCCTTCACCGAGTCCTGCCGTCGCGCCCCCCCACCGCAGATATGAGAGACTTTGCGGTAGCCCCGTTCATCCACCAGGGATCGGCCATATTCCAGGGAGCCTGCCGCCAATACCAGCACTATTTCCGAGACTTCCGAATATTCCTCGAACCGGTCCAGCGTATGAGTTATGAGGGGCCGCCCCAGCAGGGGAGCGAAGGTCTTGTCCACGCCCTCCATGCGGGTGCTGCTGCCGGCGGCAACCACCACCACGCCAACCCCGGTGCGGTTCAGCATATTACATCCCACAAGGCGCTTTTCACAAAGAGGCGCAGAGAATCGGAGTCGTTCAGAGAACCTCTGCCCAGACTCCGTGCCCCTGCGTCTCTCTGTGAATTTCCTGCTAGTTGTTCTTGGACTGGGCGAAAATAATGCGCCCGGCGGCGGTCTGCAGCACCCTGGTTACGGTAACATCGTGGGAGGCGTTGATGTACCGCTTGCCGCCCTCCACCACCACCATGGTGCCATCGTCCAGGTAGGCAACGCCCTGGCCCAGTTCCTTGCCTTCCTGCACAATGTTGACCCGCATTTCCTCGCCGGGGAGAACGATGGACTTCAGGGCGTTCGCCAGTTCGTTAACATTCAAGACCTGTACGCCCTGGAATTCCGCCACCCGGTTCAGGTTGTAGTCGGTGGTCAGGATAGGGCACTTCATTGACTTGCCCATCTGCACCAGCATGGAGTCGACCTCGTCGCCGTTAGAGATGCCCACGTCCAGGATGTCCAGGGTTATGTTCTCGTCCCGGCGCAGGCGGCCCAGCACCTCCAGCCCCCGCCGGCCCCGGTTGCGGCGCAGGGGGTCACTGGAGTCGGCGATATGGCGAAGCTCGTCCAGAATGAAACGGGGCACCACCAGTGTTCCCTCCAGGAACCCGGTGCCCGTCAGGTCGGCAATGCGGCCGTCGATTATCACACTGGTGTCTACCAGTATCTGGCCGTTCCGGCTTTCGTGGGCCACGCCGTTGGTGTTGTTGGTGTGCTCCAGGGACGGAAATACGGCCTGCACGTCCCGGCCGCGGATGCCGCCCAGCATCAGGCCGGCCAGTCCCAGTGTAAGGCTTACCATTATGGGGATGCCCCAGGCCATCCACCCGTTAATGTTGTAGAAAGGGATTGAAATCAGCGCTGCGAATACCAGGCCCACCAGCGCGCCAAAGGATGCCGAAAGAAGGGTTGACCCCGGGATGGAATTAATGTAACTGACCACTTTACGCCACGGGCGAAGCAGCAGATAGGGGGTGATGAATGCCCCTACGGGAATGCCCACTATCGCCAGGACAATGCCCCAGGGGATGATCTGTTTTCCGTCAGAAGGGAAATCCGGTACATAGGGCCCCAGGCGCCACCCCAGCGCGCCAATACCTCCGGCCCCAATAATTCGTAAGGTCCATACATCGAACACGAAAATATGCTCCTCTCCCAGCGCCTGCCGAAGCCCCCTGGCCTCCGCCTGGCTCAAAGTCCGATGCAATTGCCGGTACACTCACCCCCAACACCACTGCGGCACAAATGTATACAGGACTATGGCAACGACCAACGCCGGACAATTAAGAAAATTAGAAGAATGTTGGCAACTGCTCCCGCTTCAGGCCTTGCGACAATAAAAAAGTAAGTGTGCGCAAGGAATACAGTTGCTGTGCCCAAATTAAAAGAATAGACTTGGGCAAGTGGAGCATATCATAAAGCCAACGGTTTCGGAAGTTTTCGATACCTCTTCGGCAAAATTGGCGAAAAAGCACTTCCTGTAAGCACTGAGACAACAAGAATCGGCGAAGTCCTGCTGACTTCGCCGATTTGCTGTTATCCGCAAAAAAGCGAATGCGAAAAAAGATCTTCTAGTGGTGGGGTTGTGCGAAGATTTCCGCCGATACGCTGGTACTCGGGGTCGCCACGGCGACCGAACCGTAGAGGGGTCAACGGCGTTTCCACTGGTCCACCAGGTACTGGCCCTGGTCGTCATCCAGGCCCCACATCTGGAAGTGGACCTTAATGTCGTCGTACAAGCTTACGTTCCCCTCGTCGGCTATGGGTGCGTGGTCAGGGTCGCGATAAGCTTCAATGCTCACGTCCATCCAGTTGAGAGGAATCTCCTCCCCTCCAGCGATGCGCTCTACCATGTTTACCGCGCAGGCGGTAATGCCGGAAAGGAAAAGTTCGCCGGCGCCGACTTCTTCTCCACCCGAACCGTCGGCTACCCAGTGGTGGGTGCGGGTGTTGCAGATGGCGCGTCCCGGGGTGCCGGTACTGTAGCTTCTTACCCGATAGGCCAGGGTCAGTTCTGCCATACTCGACCTCCTTCCGTTTCCTGCTTCCCGTTGATGGCTAATATTAACTACAACCCCGCAGCAAAAGCAACCGTACCTAATTTTCCGTTCCTGACCTCGTTTTCCGTTCCTGCTCACCTACCCACGCCCCCTGTGGTATATTTACCAACCGAAGCCCCTGGCTGGCAGAGCGATAGATGCCCCATTGCGGAGGATAATAATGAAGCTGGTCACCTACAACACCGGAATCGGACCCCGCTGCGGCGTCCTGCAGGAAGATTCAGTTATAGACGTAACCGCCCTGGTGGGCGCGAGCCAACCCTTGCGCGACGTGCAGGCGCTGCTGGAAACCGGCGACGATGCCCTGGATCGGGTGCAGGCCGCCCTGGCCCAGGAAAATTCGTCGGCCCCCGTATTTGCCCTGGAAGATGTTCAGCTCCAGTCTCCCATCCTGCGGCCGCCCACCATTCGCGACTTCATGATTTTTGAGGAGCATGCCACCCAGCAGGGCACGCGAGAGCGGGAAGAAGCCTGGTACCGCATGCCCATCTTCTATTTCTCCAACCCCCTGTGCGTCTACGGCCCCGAGGACACGGTGCCCCATCCTTCTGCATCCAATATGTTGGACTACGAACTGGAAATTGGCTGCGTAATCGGTAAGGAGGGTACCAACGTCTCCGAAGCCGACGCCCTGGACTACATTGCCGGCTTCCTCATCTTCAACGACTGGAGCGCCCGCGATTTGCAGCGGGACGAGAGCGCGGTAGGCCTTGGCCCCGCCAAGGGTAAGGACGGCGCTTCCAGCCTGGGTCCCTGCCTGGTTACCACCGATGAACTGGCCCCCTATATCCGCGATGGCCGGCTCCACGTCAAGTGTTCCGGACGGGTCAACGGCGTGCCCTGGGTGGAAGACAGCGACGGCAGCCTTTCCTACCACACCTGGGGCGCCATGGTGGAACGGGCATCCAAGGACAGCCGCATTGCCGTGGGCGATGTCCTGGGCTGCGGCACCGTGGGAGGTGGCTCCATCGGTGAGGCCATCCGGAAGGGCTACGAGGCACGCTGGCTCCAGCCCGGCGACGTGGTGGAGTTCGAGGTCGAGGCGCTCGGCACGCTGCGCAACACCGTTGGCCCCAAGGTGGCTGAAGACCCCGACTACCGCTACGGCGTAGGCATCGAGATTGATGCGCCGGTGCCTGGCATTGCCACCAACTACGTTTACGAGTTGAAACTACGCTAGGCCCATGCATCGGGGCTTAGCCCCTTATCACCGCGGGGACTATATCCGGCAGAATTAGGAGCGAGAAACATGCCAAACAAGAAAGGGCACCGGACTGTTAATGGTATGGGCCGACGTGCCGGCCGAAAAGGAAGACGACTTCAACGCCTGGTACAACGAGGAACACATTCCGGAACTGCTGGCCATCCCCGGCATACTTAATGCCGCCCGCTACGAGGCGGTGAAGAGCGGCCCCAAGCACCTGGCCTGCTACGAACTGGAGAGCCCCGCAGTGGTTGAGTCCGACGCCTTCAAGAACCGTCCGCCCCGCTCGGAATGGGCCAACCGGGCCTCCGGGCCGGCCATCGCCACCACCCTGATCAGCAACGTCTATGAGATGATCCACCCTACCGAACTCACGCCGGAAATCGCCGCCAGCGATATGGCCCCGGCGCTGCAGATCGGACGCATGGATGTCGGCCCGGAAAATGAGGACGAGTGGAACCGCTGGTACAGCGGCATCTACGTCCCCAACTACGAGAAGGTTCCGGGCGTCATCCGTGGCCGCCGTTACAAGTCGGTGCGGGGCACCCCCATGTATGCCACGGTGTACGAATTCGAGCACGAACTGGTGTCTGAGAGCGAGGAATGGGACCGCCAGCGCGACATTGACCCATCCACCGAGCGCATCCGTCCTATGATGACCCACGCGCCTGGCTCCCCGGGGGTCTGGAAGAAGACCTTCCAGATCTAGTCCGGCCTTCCAGCCCATCACACATTGTCAAAAAGCTGGCACGAGGGGGCGGGTTTCAAACTCGCCCCGTCTCCTTCGTGACGTCTCTCCTGGCAACGCCAACCAACGTCCAAACCTCCCGTTCCATATCCTCCTGACCCGCACCGTCCTGAATCTGTTAAACTGGAAGGCGCAGGTTTCCTACCGCCGGTTCCGCCGGTCCAGGAACTCAGCAACTACACCAATCGCGTCTTCTCAACGTAACAAGGACATTCAAATTGCGCTGCATGACTTCCTGCACCTTCGCTCTTGCCTTGGCAGCGTTGCTCCTGTACTCCCTTTTAATCCCGGGCTCTGTGCGGGCCCAGGAAGCCGGCCAGCAGGAAGACCTGGCCGGCCCCGTGCGCATCGACCGCAATCTCATAGCTGGAAACTATAGCCTGTTTGTTGAGGCCGAGGCCTCGAACCTCTCCCTGGGGACTGCCCTGGTCAGCGTGGCGGTCTTGAATGCCGCTACCGGGGAACCGGTGCCCGGCGCCAGCGTTGAAATCCATACCCTCCACGACGAGACCGGCGAGGCCGGCTGGGCAACCGCCCTTCCCGTGCCGGAACGCCCCGAGATTTACCGCGCCCGGATGAAGCTGGAGCATCCAGGGGCGTGGGACCTGAGCGTTGAGGTAAACGGGCCTTTGGGCCGGGAAGCAACGGTTGTTGGCACGGTAACCATCCCGCAGCCCAAGCAGTACTGGGTAGGTTCGGTAGTCTTTGCCGGAATGTCGGGAGTCCTCCTTTGCGGCTTGCTTTACGTCCTTTGGACCATTCGTCGCGCGCAGAAACAGCGGGAAGCGGCCAATGCAACCTAGCGAGACATCGCTCCTGCGACACATCTTACAACCCCTGGTTTCCAGGAAAGAAAACATCGATAGGGCTGCTCGTCCCAGGGAAAAATACCGGGGACCCAGGGCGGTTTGCCTCAAAGGTTGGGTGCTGGTCGGGATGGGCGCTGTCGCTGCGTGGCAGTTGCTGGTTGCTGCCCCGGTTGCCCATGCCCACGGAGGCGTAGACCCCGGCGACAACCTGTGGCTGGCCTGGAACACGGGAAATCCCCTGCCCTCCCTCTTCCTGTTTGCCGCGGCTTACCTCTACGTCAACGGCCTGGGCAAGTGGGACCGGCCCAGTCACCCGGTGAATCTCTGGCATAAAATCTCGTTTTTCTCAGGCCTCCTGGTCATTTTCCTGGCCCTGCAATCGCCCATAGACCCCCTGGCCGAGCATTATTTCTTTATCCACCAGATACAGCACCTTATGATCCGGATGATCGGTCCGCTGCTGGTGCTGCTGGGCGCCCCGCTTACCCCCATGCTGCGAGGACTGCCCCTGTGGCTGCTCCAGGGTGGTGTCCGCTCGCTGGTGCGCAGAGGCTGGGTGCGCCACGCCTATTACCGCCTGACCAATCCCGTAGTGGCCGTGGGCATCTTCATGGGCGCCCTTTACTTCTGGCAGTTTCCCCTGCCTCACGACACGGCGGTACGCAACGACTACGTGCATGAATTCATGCACTTCACCATGCTCTTCTCCGGATTTCTTTTCTGGTGGCTGGTCATAGACCCCAAGCCCCACCGGTCGCGCATGCACTACGGCTTGCGGGTGCTGTACCTGGGGCTGATAGTCCTGCCCAACACGGTGCTGGGGGCGGCCATCACCTTTTCCCGCGGTGTCATGTACCAGTCCTACGGCGAGTTCCCTCAGCCCATGCCCCTGGAGGCCATCATCGACCAGCAGCTTGGCGGCCTGCTCCTGTGGGTTGTGGGAGATATGATGAGCATTGTGGCCGCCGGTATTGTCATGGTGATGTGGTACCAGCGGGAACAGGAGAAGGACCGCCTTGAAGCTGCCCAGAGAAGCAGCCAGGCCGGTCAGTAAGCCTCCGGCCACGGCCGTCCTTTGGCGGCACGGGTTTCCCGCCGGAGACAGCAAATGACTTCCGCGCATCCCGAGCCTGCCAATGGTGCGCCCGACCCCTGAAATGCTCCGACAAGGTCGCCGTGAGCGGGGTGTTGGAAGATTCTCCGGCAATAGTATTACTTTCACTGGACAAAATCCCGATTCCTTGCGATATTACCCTATCCTCCAGCCATAGGGTTAAATGTGAACTGGATAGGCTCCCTGTTCTGGATTCTGCCCCGGCGCCTGCGCTCATCGTGGGCGCTGCTGGTCATTACCGGCTTCGGAGTCCTGGCGGCGGTAACCCTCATGTCGCTGGGCGCCGTCTACACCCGCGCACTGGCCGAAGCCGGTCTCCAGCACAGCCTGGCGTCCACTTCCCAGGAAATCCTCAACACCCACATCATCGCCCAGAATCGCCCCCTGGGCCCGGCCGACTATGACACTCTCCGCACCAACCTGGAGGAAATAGTCCACGGCCGTGTGGGCTATATGATCTGGGACATCCAGCGCTACGGACGCCCGCAACCCGAGATTCTATTGGTCGATGAGCCCTTCCGGCAGTCCCAACTCCTTGGCGCTCCGTCCGCCCGCCCGTTCTTCAAAACCGACTTCCAGGAGCATGTCCGCGTGATTGATGGCCGCTGGCCGTCCCCGGCGCCTAAGGAAAACAACGGCCGTCTCTCCATCGAGGTGGCCGTGGGCGAGGACACCGCCACCGTTATGTTCTGGGAACTGGGCTCGGAAGCGATAATCCTCCCTTACCGCTCCGACCTGGATCAGCAGATCCACGTCGAAGTCGTCGGCCTGATCGAACCCCTGGACACCGAAGAAGAGTACTGGATGGGCTTTCACGACTATTTTGGCCCCCAGGAGGCCGGCGAAATAGTCCTGATGCCCATGTACGTGCCCGAGGAGCTCTTCTTCAACGGCATCGGCGCCCGTTATCCCACCCTGGTGGGCGACTTCGGTTGGTATTTGTACCTCAATACCGACGTGCTCAACGCCGACCTGGTCCAACCCGCCCGGGATGACTTCGAGGGCATGGAGACCGACATCAACAAGCGGGTTCCTCGCTCCCTGATACTGACCCGGCTGGAGAACAGCCGGGACACGGGCCTGCTGGCCCAGTACCAGCGGGCGGTAACCAGGGCCCGCGCCCCCATATACCTGTTCATCTCCCTGGTGGTGGTGGTCATTCTCTACTTCCTCGCCCTGGTCACCGGCCTGCTGGCCCAGACCCGCAGCGAGGAGGCCGGCCTTCTTCGCAGCCGGGGCGCCAGCATGCTCCAGGTGGGCGGCGTAATCACCCTGGCCGAGGCCCTGCTGGTGGCAGTCGCTACACTGGTTGGCCCCTTCCTGGCCATCTTCATTTTCCAATTGGTCCTGTTCGGCACCATTAACCCCAAAGGGGGTACCGAGGTCCTGGAAGTCGGCCTGCGCGCCGATATGTTTGTCTTCGGCGCCGTCGGGGGCCTGATGAGCCTCGCCGTCCTGCTGGCCGCCAACTTCAACCTGACGCGCCTGGGCCTGCTGGACTTCCTGAGGGAGAAGGCCCGCCCGCCCACCGTCCCCTTCCTGCAGCGCTATTACCTGGACGCCCTGGTGGTGATTGCCCTGGGCGTGGTTTGGTGGCAGATAGAACAGCGTGGCAGTTTCCTCCAGCGCACCCTGACCACCGGCGACAACCAGCTTGACCTGAGCCTGCTGGTGGCCCCTTCCCTGGCGCTGCTGACCGCCGCCTTCCTGGTGCTTCGTGTGCTGCCCTTGGCCGTCCGGGTCCTTGCCCTGGCCGCCAGGCTGGTGGCCCCGGCCTGGGCTGCCTTCGCCCTGTCCCGCGTGGCCCGAGACCCCCTGCCCTACGGTTCCCTGACCGTCATCGTCATGCTGGCCGCCGCCCTTGGCGTCTTCGGCGCATCCTTCCAGTCCACCCTGGGCCGGAGCCAGGAGGAACAGGCCCTATACCGCGCCGGCGGCGACCTGGAAGTCCACATCATTGCCCCCACCAGCGACACGGTGGATAACCTGGCTTCCAGCCCGGTGGTTCATTCCTTTACGCCGGTCAAGCGTGATTCCGTTACCCTGCTGGACGCCTCTCCCGGGTCGTCGGCGGGCCTGCTGGCCTTCGACCCGGTTTCCCTGGCTAACATAGCCTGGTACCGCGAGGATTTTTCCATCTCAGGCAAAACCCTGTCCGAACTGGTAACCCCGTTGCGCCGGGGCCAGTCCCGACTGCCCGACCTCAGCGGCAACCTTCCCTCCGGCATCCCCATACCTGAAAACGCCGAGAGCATCGGCGTATGGGTCAACACCGAGACCTTCGCCGACAGTTCCGTCCAGCAGTCCCTGAGTATGTGGCTGCGCATCGCCGACGCTGACGGCAGCCACGAAAACCTGGATATGGGCGAAGTGGAACTTTCCCCCGGCGGCCTGTCGCGGACTCAGGGCGGCAACCGGTGGACCTATTACGAGTCCCCCTTACCCCTGGAAAAGGTGTGGCTGGACCCTCCTTTCAGTGTAGTTACCCTGTATTTCGTAGGTCGTTCCCTCTACCGGATGCCGCCCGGCTCCATCTTTTTGGACGACATAACCGTCAAGCTGAAGCCGTCGCCGGGGTCGCCCGATGAACTGGTTATCGAGGACTTCGACGACATGGGCCGCTGGGTCGCCCTGCCCCACGATGGCGACGTCGTCGATCGCGCCGCCGTGACTTCCCAGGCCGGCCGCGGCGATGGTCTGGGAATGGAGTTCACCTGGGAAGACCCTCTGCTCCAGGATGCACGGGGCATTCTAATCCCGCCCGGAGACTTTCCCCTGGCCGCCGTTGGCAGTCCCAACCTTCCATTGGGCCAAACCCTGCGGCTGGACCTGGGCCGCCAATTGGTGCCCGTCGTGCTTCAGGAGAGTGTTTCCTACTTCCCCACTATGTCCGCCTCCGGCGGGCGGAACGTACCCTTCCTGCTGGTCTCCCTGAAGTCCCTGGAAGACTACACTTCCCGCATCCCCCGGGGAAACGTCAACCCTCCCCGGGAATACTGGATAGCCTTGGAAGATGGGGTGGGAACTGAGGAAGCCATACGCTCGGTACGCGAGGCCACCTCCGTTTCCGCCAGCATCCGCGATCGTTCCGTGTTGCTGGAACGATACAGCCAGGATCCCCTGGCCGGCGGCGGCTGGAACGGCCTGACCCTGCTGGGGCTTGGCACCCTTACCCTGGTGGTAACCCTGGCCCTGGCAACCCATGCCATCGTTGCCGTCAACGGCGCCAGGGTGGAACTGACCGTAACTCGCGCCCTGGGCTTCTCCCGTAACCAGCTTGTCAGCCTGCTGGTGCTGGAAAGGGTGCTGGTGGCGGGCATTGGCCTCGCCGCCGGCGCCGTCCTGGGCTATTACCTGGGGCGCTGGACCCTTGGCTATATGGGCCTGACGCCCAGCGGCCTGCCAATCGTCCCGCCCATGGTATTCACCGTCCAGGCCTGGCTGATTCTACTGGTCATCGTTAACCTGGCAATCGCGGCTACCCTCGCAACCGTGGTGGCGGCCATAACCGTGGGGCGCCTGAGGGTCTCTGATATACTTCGCAGCAGAGTCTAGGTACGGTGATTAGGAACCGGCTTTTGAGTCCCTTTCTCATTGAAGTAGGAGAGCGGTGATGGGGTGAAAACGCTCACTTCATACCCGGTGATTCCGGCATTGCAGGTCCGGCGACCACTGCATCCCAGCCTGAGGTAGTATGTCCTTCCTGCAACTGGCTTACACAATGGCGCGAAGGAGAATCGCCACGGCGTGGCGGTTGGAACTGGTCCTGTTCCTCGGCATCCTCCTCTCCGTCGCCCTGCTCTCCAGCAGCGTGGTCTTCTCCGACCTGCTGGCCGAGGCCGCCCTGCGTCGTACCCTGCGGGAAGCCGAGGCCGGCGACGTCAACTTCTGGGTTCGCATCTTCGTCAACCTGGAAGAGCCCACCATCGCCGCCCAGCGCACTTCCATTTACGAAAGAAGCCTGGACCTGGTCGACGAGCGCGTAACCCAGGTCTTCGACTCCTACCTGGCCGACCGCGCCCACCTCCTGGAAACCTCCACTTTTTTCTATACCGGCGATGACCGCTTTGAGCTGGAGCAGGACGCCCGGCCCAGGGGGCGTATCCAGTATATGACCCGCCTGTTCGACGACGACCGCAGTACCCTGCTGGAGGGACGCTGGCCCGCCGAGGCAACCCCGGTTTCCGGCCAGCCGGCCAGCCGTCCCGGGGGGAACCTCTGGCGGCCCCTGGAAGTGGCCATCGAGAGGCGGGGCGCAGATATGGTGGACATTTCCCTGGGCGAGGTCCTGTCGGTCCATCCCGCTACCGGCAGTACGGAGCATAAGCTCATCGACGTCCGTGTCGTTGGTATTTTCCAGCGCAACGAACCCGAGAATGACTTCTGGTTCGGCCGCCAGCACAATTTCGCCAACCACAACGGCGACTGGCCCACGGTTCCTATGTTCACTACCGAGGCCGGTATCTTGCAGCAGGTTGCCTCCGAGTACCCCGGCATTTACTCCAATGTTACCTGGATTTACGACCTGGACCGGCAGGGTTTCAGCTTCGATGATGTGGACGGGATTCAGCAAAGCATTAGGGTGATGCGGCGGGATGTCGTTTCCCTTTTGGATAATTCTACTGTCTCCCTGAAGCTGGACCGCTTGCTGGACGATTACTCCTCGCAGCTGGTCCTGTCCCGCATCCCCCTTTACTTGATGGTCTTTCTCGTGGTCGGTATCCTGGCCTATTACCTGGCCCTGGTTTCCGCCCTGACCATCCGCTCCCGCAGCGCCGAAATTGCTATGCTCAAGAGCCGCGGCGCTACTACGCTCCAGGTGGGCCTGATGGTCTTCGTGGAAGGCCTGCTCCTTGCCCTGCCGGCTGTGGTGGTCGGCTCGGCCCTGGCTGCCCCGGTTGCCGGCCTTCTCGGCAGCCTTTTTTTCGACGTGCAGCGTGATGGTGTTCTGATTGTTCTGTCTTCCCGGGCCTTCCTCCTCGGGGCGGCCGGCGCTTTGCTTTCGGTGGTCGTGCTTACTCTGTCTACCCTGGTGGCCGCCCGACAGGGCATTGTGGAGTTCCGCCAGGCCGGCGCCCGTCCCGCCCGCGCCCCTCTGCTCCACCGCTATTACCTGGATTTCCTCCTCCTGGCCCTGATCGGCTTGATCTGGTGGCAGATTCAGAGCCGCAGTTCTTTCTTGCTCCGTCCCTCCGGTGTCGGACGGGGCGGTCTGGGCGCGCTGGAGATCGACTTTACTCTCCTCCTTGGCCCGGTCCTGGGGCTGCTGGCCCTGGGCCTGGTCGTCCTCCGTTTCTTCCCGGTGGCCGTGGCTCTCCTGGCCCGTGTCGTCGAACCCGTCGGCCCGGTCTGGCTGGTCCAGGGTTTGCGCCGCGTGGGCCGCGACCCCATTGCCCCCGGCAGCCTGGTGGTTCTCCTTATGCTGGCCACCGCCCTGGGCGTTATCGGCAGCGCTTTCGGCTCTACTCTCCAGCAAAGCCAGGTGGACCGCGCTCGCTACCACGTTGGCGCCGACCTCCGTGTCCATCACAACGGTAACCGACACCCCGTCCCCTCCCTTGGCCTGGACGACCGCCTTTTTCCGGCTCTGCCGGGCCTCCAAACGGTCGAGGTTTCCAGGTCCACCGGTAACCTGTTGACCCAGGGTTTCAGCAGCGAACGGTTCGACCTGCTCGCCGTGGACACATCCCGGTTCCATAGAGTGGCCTGGTTCCGCCCCGACTTCGCCGACGGGTCCGCCTCAGGCGGACTGGGCGAACTGATGAGGGCCATCCAGCCGCCGCCCGGCCTTAACGAACAGCGGCAGCCCGCAGAACTGCAGATTTCCCCGGCAGCCCTGCCCGGCGGCGGTGGCGGTATCCTTCTGCCCGCCGACGCCACCGGACTCTCCCTGTGGGCCAATCCCGGTCAGCCCGGCGCCCGTCTGGCCGTGGGCGCTCGTCTGCGGGACAGCGCCGGCTACACCTTCGACGCCATCATCGGCCAGCCCGGCGACCCCGGCTGGCAGAAGATATCTGGAGACATTGAACCCCAGCTCACCCGAAGCAACCGGGTTCTGCCTGGTGTCGAACCGCCCTTTACCCTGGTCAACATCCAGGTATTCAGCCGCTTTGGCATCAGCGACCCAGGGGTTCTGTTCCTGGACGATCTGTCCGCCATTACTCCGGATGGTGAAGTGCTGGTTGAGGATTTCCAGTCCCTGGCTAACTGGCGGGTAGCCGAGGATTACACCCGCCCCGGCTTGTACGCCCTGGAGACCAGCCAGGCCGTCAGCCGCCCCAATGACCGAACCCAGGGCCAGCAGTCAGCGGCCTATAGCTGGGCACCCGGCGGTGTCAGCTTGCGCGCCATCCGGCCGGGACCGCCCGACACACCCGTGGCTGCCATCGTCTCACCGCAAATCCTGGAACTGGCCGACATCCAGGTGGGCGACACCATCGGCATCGCAACTTCCAACTTGGCTTTCCCCATAAGGGTGGCGGCGGTGGCCGACTACTTCCCGACGTTGGACCCTCGCGACCGGCCCTTCGTAGTGCTGGACCTGGAAGCCTTTAATTTCTACAACGACCGCCTGGGCCGCCGCCCGGGTCCCGGCCCCAACGAAGTCTGGGCCGCCGTCCCTGATCTCTCTTCCCCCTCGATGGGGGAAGGTCAGGATGGGGGTCATGCCGAGGCCGTCGCGGTGGAACTTCTCTCCGAGACCCTGACCGGTATGGGTGTGACGGTGGATGACTCCCTGTTGGCCACGGAGGAAATTAAACGGCGGGTGGAACAGCCCCTGGCCAACGCCAGTTGGGGCGGACTGCTGGCCCTGATGTTCCTGGCCCTGGTGCTGGCCAGCGCATCCGGTGTGGTCTTGTTCTCCTATGTCGACACCGGCGAACGCCGCACCGAGTTCGCCCTCCTGCGCACCCTGGGCGCCTCCGCCGGGCAGTTGAACGGTATGGTCTGGTTCAACCTGCTCCTGATGGTAGTCTGCGGGGTGGCCCTGGGCACCTGGGCCGGCCATCAGATCGGCGCTACGCTGCTGCCGGTGCTGGAGGTGTCCGAGGGCGGCGCAAGGGTAACCCCCCCAATGGCGCTTCAGACCAACTGGCTCACCCTGGCCGTGGCCTACCTGGCCCTGGCCGCGGTGGCCCTTGCCAACGTCGCCTGGCTGGCCTGGTTCACTGCCAGGCTCAATGTCCAGCAGGTGCTCCGCGCCGGTGAAGCCGGGTGATTTCCTTCCCGTAATGCGTTGGTTTGCAGTCCGCCTCCGGCGGATGATTCCCGTATTGCGATCGCTGCAATCCCTCCATCAAACCAAAACGAATAAAAACTGAACGGCAGGACTTTACAATGGCCACAGATACACAAAGGAATCCCATATCGCAGTCGGCAGCCCCGGCTGCAGCCATTGGCCCGGACGGTCATCCCCTTCCCTACGTGGATTGCCGGGATTTATTCAAGATATTCAAGCTGGCCGACCTGGAGGTGGTGGCCCTCCGGGGCGTTGACCTGGATATCGCCCCCGGCGAGGTTACTGCCATCGTGGGCGCCAGCGGCAGCGGCAAGACCACGTTGCTCAACATCCTGGCTGGGCTCGAACGCCCCTCCGCGGGTCAGGTAAGGGTTGGCAACCGGGACCTGCTGAATATCTCCGACCGGGAATTGGTCATCTACCGCCGTCAGGAGGTGGGCTTTGTCTGGCAGTCCACTTCCCGCAACCTTGTCCCCTACCTCAACGTCCGAGACAACATCGAACTCCCCATGGCCATTGCCAAGGTTCCCCGTTCCCAGCGCCGGCAGCGCAGCGAGGAACTGCTGGCCGCAATGCACATGGAGGCCATGGCCCATCGCTATCCCGACCAGCTATCCGGCGGCGAGCAGCAGCGCGTGTCCATCGGCGTGGCCCTCGCCAATCGCCCGCCCCTGCTGCTGGCCGACGAGCCCACCGGCGAGCTTGACACCCAGATGGCCGACGAGATTTTCGACCTGCTCCGGCTTATGAACCGGGCCTTCGGCGTTACCGTGGTGGTGGTCACCCACTACCCCGGCGTCGCCCGCCACGTCGGCCGCGTGGTCCACATCCGCGACGGCCGCATCAGCTCCGAGAGTTTCATGCAGACCACCTACCGCCGTCCCTCCGCCGCGGCGGACGGTATGGATAACCTGGTGCAGCAGGAGTACCTGGTGGTGGACCGGGTGGGCCGCCTGCAACTGCCCCCGGAGCATGTGGATCAATTGCGCCGCAACGGCCTGGCCGGCCTGGCTGCCGCCGACTACCTGGAGGGACAGGTAACCATCCGCCCCGCCGGCCGCCCCGACGCATCTCCCGCGCCGGTGCAGCCCCAGCCCGAATCCGCCGCGGCCGACCCGGGCGGACAGCCCCAGCCCGAGCGGAATCCGGGGTCTGATCCCATTGCGGGGGTAGGGGCAGACCCGCGTGTCTGCCCTGGGCTGACCGGCGGAATGGCGCCGGAACCCGCAGCCGAGGCCGCCGAACCGGAAACTCAGGCCCCCGATCCCCACGCCATGTTCCGCCGCCCACGCCGAGAGGAGGTGGGAAATCAGTAGCTCCTTGAAAGATCCCTTCCCCCATCCGCCGCAGGCGGACCTCCGGCGGATCATTCCGGTCCGCCGCGGCGGAAGCCCCGCTCATGGTGAGCCTGTCGAACCACAACCCGTCCGCCGGGGCGGAAGCCGGAATCCAGGCGGCAAATGTCTATCGTCATTCAGGCCCGCCGCGGCGGAAGCCGGAATCCGGAAAGGAAGCACAACCTATTCAGCTACAATACCAGGAGCGCCAGCCAATGAATCGGCCCACCTTTCAGACTCCCCGGGCAACCGAATCCGCCACGCCCGCCCCCATTCCTGCCTCCAGCGTCATTTCCGCCCGAGGCCTGGTCAAGGTTTTCGGCTCCGGCGACCAGGCAGTGACCGCCGTCAACGGGGTTGACCTGGACATAATGCCCGGCGAGTTCCTGGCCGTTACCGGCCGTTCGGGCTCCGGCAAGACCACCCTGCTTAACCTGCTGGCCGGGCTGGACCAACCCAATGATGGGGGCGTGGTCTTCGAGGGCCGCAACCTGGGCGAGTTCTCCGAGGCCCAGCTTGTGGAGTTGCGCCGTACGCGAATCGCCTTTGTCTTCCAGTCCTTCGGCCTGATACCCCTGCTCTCCGCCTTCGAAAACGTGGAACTTCCCCTGCACATCGGCGGCGCCGGCTGGCGTGAACGCCGCCAGAGGGCGGGCGAGGCCCTGGAGTTGGTGGGACTTGGTTCACGGACCGGCCACCGGCCCTACGAGCTCTCCGGCGGCGAGCAGCAGCGGGTGGCCATCGCCCGCGCCCTGGTGGCCGGCCCCTCCGTCCTGTTTGCCGACGAACCCACCGGCGAACTGGACAGCGTAACCGGCATAGCCATCGCCACCATCCTCCGCGATATTGCCCGGGAGCGCGGCGTTACCGTCATAACCGCCACCCACGACCTGGCCCTGGCCGGAATGTGCACCCGCCGCCTGGAAATGGCCGACGGCGAGTTCGTGAACGGGTCCGGCGGCTAGTCGGGTTGACCCAAATACTGAACGGTTAAACCTGTATCGCCGCCTTGCCTGCCCTCGACCCTTGTGGTACGCTTTCGTCAATCACATCCACCAAAGGGCAAAGGAGAATTGCATGGCATTTGTAACGCCCCGCGAAGGCGAAACCCCCGAGAGTCTGGTTAACCGGTTCCGCGCCTCGGTGCAGCACGCCGGTATCCTGCGTGAGTTGAAGGACCGCCGTTTCTTCCGGTCCAAGGCCCAGAAGGAACGTCTGGCCGCCCAGCGTGCCGCCCGCCGCCGTCGCCGCCAGCGCCGCTAGTCCGACCTCGGCAACCCCAGACCATTCAGGAATGGCCCGTTCTGCGGGCCGTTTTCTTGTCCCGCCACTTCTCTTATTCGCTACCAGGAGAGGCCGCCATGACCCACAACCGCCGCGCCATCCGCGACACCCTTAACGCCTTCGTCCCCGGCGACGATACCTGGCTCCCCGGGGGCGACGGCCCCCTGGCCGGCCTTGCCTTCGCGTCCAAGGATATCTTTGACGTGGTCGGCAAGGTTACCGGCGGCGGCAATCCCGCCTGGACCGCCACCCACGCACCGGCCGAAGCCAACGCCTGGGTGGTGCAGCAACTGCTCGACGCCGGCGCGGAACTGGCCGGCAAGACCATCACTGACGAACTGACCCGGGGCATTTTCGGCGAAAACGTCCACTACGGCACGCCGACAAATCCCCGCGCCCCGGGCCGCGTGCCCGGTGGCTCTTCCAGCGGGTCGGCCGCCGCGGTGGCCGGAGAACTGGTGGACTTTGCACTGGGTTCCGATACGGGCGGGTCCGTGCGGGTACCAGCCAGCTTCTGCGGTCTGTACGGCCTGCGCCCCACCCACGGTCGCATCCCAAGGGGCGGCATGCTGCTCCAGGCCCCCAGCTATGACACCATTGGCTGGTTCGCCCGCGACCCCGACACTTACCAGCGGGTGGGCCGGGTCCTGCTGGCTTCCGACGCCGAACCCGCCTTGCCCACCCACCTGATCATCGCCGAAGACGCCTTTGAACTGGCCGAACCCGAAACCCGCTCCGCCCTTACCGCCGCCGTGGAGGGCGTGGCCGGCGTATTCGAGTCTGTTACTACCGTCCGCATCTCCCCCACCAGCCTGACCGACTGGTCGAACCAGCAGCAGGTACTTCAGAGCCGTGAAGCCTGGGAAGCGGTGCGGGAATGGATAGACCGGGTCAACCCCGCCTTCAGTTTCGAGGTGTCGGACCGTTACGTTACGGCCCGTTCAGTAACCGACGAACAGGTGGCGGCGGCCCAATTGCGACGGGAGGACATCGTGGCACGTATGAATGATGTGTTCCAGGGTGGCAACAAGGTGCTTTGCCTGCCCACCACCATCAGCCCCGCGCCGCCCAAGGGCCAGCCCGTATCGCTCCGCCATGAAGTCCGCCTGCGCAACAGCGCCCTGACCTCCATCGCCGGCAACACCGGCCGCCCCCAGATTTCCCTGCCCCTTGCCCAGGTCGAAGGCCTGCCCGTGGGCCTGTCCCTCCTCGGCGACCGCGGGGCTGACGAGGCCTTGATATCGTTGGCAAAGAAAATCGGGGAAATCGCCTGAAGCGCAATCGCAGTCAGTAATGGGGAAGGGTTGTTGTTATCGTTCGCGCGGGCGAAAACCTCGACATTGAGGCAGGCCGAGGACCTGTCAAAAGTCCCTTGCCCTGAATAGTGGAAAGACCGGATGGGGGTGACAGGCAAGCAGGATTGCCTGACCGTCCCCTCATCAAGAAGCTAAAGGGTAGTGTCGTGACGGTCGCCCAAAAACGCCGCCTGGTCTCCCCTTTGTGCCGCTTTCGCCTCCGCCTTCGACTGCGCATCCCATCGACGCCGCGAAGGGCCCCCCGACACGAAAAGCACGCCTAAGACGGCCACTCCACCGACTATCAGGGCGATGTAGAGCGGCAGAATCAACAAGGCGCCTAGCGCAATCAACGCAACTATCACTATTGTTATCGTAAGCCACAGCTTCTTCTTTCCACCCATAACCACCTTCCCCCTTCAACCATATTATAAATTGCGGTCTCCATTACCAGCCGCTGCCATGGCTTCGACTGTCCATAAACGCTGCTTGGTTCCCCTTCTGGGCCGCCTCTGCTTGTGCCTTGGACATCGCGTCCCGTCGGCTCCTTGCCGGACCTGTCGTGATGGACAATAGCAGTATGACTGCCACTCCGCCCACCAGTATGGCCATTTTCAGGGGTAGGAACAGCATCGCCACCATCGTCAAAACCGAGGCAACCACCACCACTATGGTCAAAATCAACAGCTTCTTTCTTCCACCCATACTGCCCCTCTTCTGGCCCGGCTCAGGATTGGATTCAGTTGCGAGACCCGCCAACGGAAACGGCGATCTCAGCCTTCAGTGCTACTTGTTGCTTCATTCTAACAGATGCTTGACTGGACAACGCATAAAACCTAACGGGAGGCAGGATGAACTTGCCTTTATATTTGCTCCATAACAGGCAAAGGCGCCAAAGGATGAATTGGTGCCGCACTGACCTTGCCAAGGGGCGAGGAGTTCTACCCAAGAAACGGTACAGGATTTCAGAATGCGCCGTGGGCAACAAGTGAAGTGCCTTCACCGAATTCGCCTCTCACGAAACAAAAGGGATCACATTACATTGACTCACGGGTCGATTACTCTCATCCCGCTGCCCCCTTGCCAGTTAGCTTGACCCACCCCTACCATAATCCCTGTGCCCACCCATTTTCTTTTGTCCCGTTAGCGAAAACCGGAACACCGGCGGCCCATCCACCGCCACTTCCGCCCACGCAGTAGCTGGAAAATGGTCGACCAGTCCTTCAAATTGATGCCATTGCCTTCCATAACCAGATACAAAATGACGGGAAATGAGAGGAATTGGGCGGGGAAATGACATTTTTCTTTTGCCCTTGTCAGAGAAGGGTGACACAAGGGACAGGCTGGCAACAACTAGGGCGGAGCGTACAACCAAATCTATGCTAAAATACCCCCCAGCTTTCCCCATTCCATCCCGTACGGGAGGCGCGCTATGGCCGGTAATCGGGTTACGGTGGGCAACGTCGAGATTACCTCTCTGTCCGACGGTATTCTCGAGTTCGACCTGTGCAACTTCTTCCCCAACCACAAGTCCGACGATGAATGGCAGAGTTACCGCCAGCACCTGGTGGACGGCCACAAGGTCCGTTTCAACCTGGCCTCCTACCTCATCCGCTCCGACGGCCGCACCATCCTGGTGGACACGGGCATGGGGGCCCGCCCCGCTGATGCACCCGATACGCCCTGGGGCGAGCTGATGAACGACTTCCAAGCCCACGGCGTCCGCGCCGACGAAATAGATATGGTGGTGATGACCCACTTGCACCGCGACCACGTGGGCTGGAACCTGGCGCCCCCGGCCCAGGAGGGTGGCCGGTACGCCCCCACCTTCCCCAAGGCCCGCTACTGGTTCAGCACCATGGACTGGGAAGCCTGCCACGACCCCGACGTTATGCCAACCAGGTTCCCCAACGCCCCCACTACCGTCTGGCCCCTGCAGGACCTGGGGTTGATCGAGTTCATGGACGGTGAACACGTCCTCACTTCCGAGTTGACCGCCTTTCCCACGCCGGGCCACACCCCCGGCCACATGAGCATCATGGTCAACTCCCAGGGAGAGCGGGCCATTATCCTGGGCGACGCCATCCACAACCAGGCCCAGGTCAACGAACCCGACTGGGAGTCCCGGGCCGACATGGACCCCGAGCAGACCCGCATCACCCGCCGCAAGCTGATGGACCAGCTTGAGACCGAGAATATCCTCGGCATAATCGGCCACTTCCCCTACCCCGGCTTCGGAAAAGTCGTTAGGGCCGACGGCCGCCGCTACTGGCAGGCCCTGTCCTTCTAAAATTGTTCGTGAAAATTCGTGCCTATTTGTGGAAAACCCAAAGGTGAACATTAATGAAATTCGGCCTCTTCCACTCAGTCCAGTTGCCCGATCCCGCCAGACAAAACGAGTATTACCGCGATGCCCTTGAGCAGGTGCTCTGGGCCGAGCAACTGGGCTACGATTCGGTCTGGATGACCGAGCACCACTTCTCCCGCCACGGCATTGTATCGGCATCGCTGACGGTGCTGGGCTATCTCGCCGGCCTGACCAGCAGCATCCGCCTGGCTACCGCAGTTACCGTCCTGCCCTTCCACAATCCCATTCAGATTGCCGAAGAGGCCGCCACCGTTGACCTGTTGAGCAACGGCCGCCTGGACCTGGGCGTGGGCCGGGGTTACCAGTGGGGCGAGTTCCACAAGCTGAACATTCCCATGGACGAGGCCGATCGCCGCTTCCAGGAATCCATGGACGTGATGACCCGCGCCTGGACCTCCGACGAGCCCTTCGACCACCGGGGCGACTTCTGGACCTTCAACGATATGACGGTTCTTCCCAAGCCCGTTCAGGATCCTCACCCGCCGCTGTGGGTTGCCGCCGCCAGCCCGGGCAGCATGGACCGCATCGCCCAGAACGGCTGGAACCTGTTGGTCGGCCAGGGCCTGACCTTCGACCAGCTGGGCGAGCAGGTGGCCTATTTCGGTGGCGCCGTGGGTGAGACCGGCGAGGACTTCGATCCCTATCGGGTCAAGGTGGCCCGGGCAATGTACACCGCGCCCACTCGGGAACAGGCCCGGGAGGACGCCGAGGAACCCTTCATGTGGTTCAAGACCACCGGCGACGAGGTGGGCGCGCCCCCGGAACGCCGGGGAGAACTGTTGCCCGAGAACTACCAGGCCTACCGCCGCCGCTTTGCCGCCGAGACTACCTTTGACTTTGACGACATGTCCGAGAAGGTTATCCTCTTCGGCTCTCCCGACGATGTGGCCGAACGGGTGGAGCGGATGAAGAAGTCCGGCGTCAAGAGCATCATCTTCTTCACCAACTACGGCGGCATTGAAAGCCAGAAGGTTAAGGACTCCCTGGAACTCTTCGCCACCGAGGTGATGCCCCACTTCCAGGACTAATTTCCAAGGGAATTTTGCGGTCGAGGACGCCCGTTACCAGGTGTCCTCGATTCTATTTCAGGCCAACCCTAAGTCGTAACAGTCGAATTCAAGCATCCGTGCATATTTGTGTAACTTCATGGATGGGCGCCCATGGCTTCGATTGTCTTTCGCTTTCCGGCGGTGTTCCCGGCATCGCCACCTTACCGTTGGCGGTGCCACGGCAGGGAACTGGCCCTTTACGTGGGCTTCTACCTGGTCTACCTGCTGTCCCGGGGCCTTGTATTCGAGGGCGACCGGCAGGCCCTGGCCAACGCAGACAGGGTAATCTCCCTTCAGGGCGGCATTGGCCTCTTCGTCGAACCTGCCATACAGCAGTGGGCCACTAATCACACCCAGCCTCTGGTAGTATTTCTCAACTGGGTATACATCGTCACCTATTGGCCCGTCATCCTGGTCATCGCCCTTTACCTCTACCTGACCCGCCGTTTCCTATACATAAAGTACCGTACCCTGATCGCTGTCCACCTGTGCCTGGCTCTCCTGCTATTCCTCGTCTTCCCCGTCGCTCCACCCTTCAAGACCGGCCTGCTGGCGGATACCATTCAACTCTACGGCCCCGGATTCTACGGCAGCGAGGCCATGGCCTTCTTCTACAACACCAACGCCGCCATTCCCAGCCTCCACTTCAGCTGGACTTGCGTTCTGGCCTGGCTTTTCCTGAGAGAATGTGAGGGATGGTACTGCTACCTGGGCTTGGGCTACCCGTTGCTCACTCTTGCAGCCATCGTGGTGACGGGCAACCATTACCTGGTGGATGCCGTGGTCGGGGTAGCATCAATAGGGATGGCCGTTGGCATCATTAGCGTGGCGGGACGGATGACCTGCAAGTTGCGCCGGCCCGAAATATGCTCGCCAACTCCGTTTATTCACCAACCGGCGTCGTCGGCCTGCGAATTGGATGGGGGTGGCGAATCGCCGCAGCGCCCTTGCGCTGAGTCTCAACCGGGCGGTATTCGCCCCCATAGGGGGTGGCGAAACGTGGGCGCCAGGGCGGGGTTCATATCTTCCCGACGGCGGGTGGGCTCAGAGGGTTCCGGCACCTCGGCCTGCGCCCCAGCCCGGGACCTTCGGTAGGCGGCCACCGGCTGTTTGCGAGGTGGCAGGCTGTTCAGGTGGCGGGCCAATGAATCCAGACTGTTCAGGTTGTGTACCGGCAGAAAATCGTCCACGTAGGGCAGCGCCGCCTGCATTCCCTGGGTCAGCGGCTGGTAGTTGGGCGAACCCAGCAGTGGATTTAGCCAGATGAGGCGGTGGCAACTCCGCTGCAACCGGGACATTTCCCGGGACAGCAGTTCCGGTTCACCCCGGTCCCAGCCGTCGGAAATAACCAGCACCACCGGCCCGCTGCCCAGCGTCCGTCGCGCCCACGTGTAGTTGAAACTCTTTATGGCCTCGCCGATACGGGTGCCGCCGGCCCAGTCGGGCACGGCCCGGGACACTTCGTTCACCGCCTCGTCTACGCCGCGGTGGTTCAGGTAGCGGGTAATCCGCGTGAGGCGGGTGGCAAAAAGGAAGGCCTCCACTTTGCCCAGGTCCCCGGCAATGGTGTGGATGAAGTGCAGCAAAAGGCGAGTGTACCGCTCCATGGAACCACTCACGTCGCATATCAGCACCAGGGGCCGGGTCTTCTCCCTCGGTTGACGGTGAGACAGCTCCAGCAGCTCCCCGCCATACTTCAGGTTGTCCCGGAAGGTGCGCCGCCAGTCCAGGGCGTCACCGTCTCCGGGTAGGCTGCGCCGAGTCTTTCGCCGGCCCAAGTCCCATGACAATTCCGCCATCATGGAGCGTGCCTGGGAAATTTCGCCGGGGGTGTAGTCGGCAAAATCCTTCTGCCGCAGCACCTCACGGGCGCTGTAGGTCTGGCTCATGTCTATGCCAGGCATTCCCTCGGGCGCGTCGCCCACCAGGTCGCCACCCTCCTCATCCGCAGAAACTGGCGGGCCAACCTGGGGATTGCGGTAACGCCGTTCCTCGCCCATGCTGCGCAGGTCCCGGGTGCTGATACCGTGGGCTGGGCGCCGCCAGAAGATCTGGAAGGCGTCATCGAACAGCGGAAAGTCCTGCTTCCGATGCACCAGCAGGCACCGTGCGGCGGCCCGAAAGTCCTGCCTTCGCCCAATGGGAATCGTCTCGGTGGCCCGCACCAGGTCCAGCATATTGCCCGAACCAAAATCCAGCCCCAGCCGCCGCAAAGTTTCCCCGAACAACATCAGGTTATGCAGAATGTGGCCGTCAGCTTCCTGTTGAGCGGTCATGGCAAGCCAATCGTCAAAGATACACCGGGAAACCGGTTGGAATCACCGACCAGCCTCCTCGAAGTCAAGAAATTCTGTAAATCCTGTCCGTCCATGTTTGAATAACGCCTAGCCCCTGCGCCCGCCCCGTCGCGGGCCCCGGTTCAGCGAGCGTTCCAGGATGTTCCGCACCGGTTCGCCCCGCACCACTTCAATGTCGTCCTGGTACTTCAGCATAATCCCCAGGGTGTCGTCAATCACCTCGGCGTCCAGCTCCGTCTGGTTCAGCGCAAGCAGCGCCGACGTCCAGTCAATTGTCTCGGAAACCCCAGGTATCTTGTAGAGCTCCGTCTCCCGCAATTCCTGGATGAACCCCGTAACCTGCTGGGCCAGCCTGCGCGGAGCGTCGGGCAGCTTGGCGCTGACGATCTGCAGTTCCTTCTGGTAGTCGGGATAGTCAATCCAGTAGTACAGGCACCGCCGTTTCAGGGCGTCGTGAATCTCCCTGGTCCGGTTTGAGGTAATGATGACAATGGGCGGATGGACGGCTTGATACGTGCCCAGTTCCGGAATGGTTATCTGGAAGTCCGCCAGCATTTCCAGCAGGAACCCCTCAAACTCCTCGTCGGCCCGGTCCAGCTCGTCAATCAGCAGCACCGGAGACTTCTCCCTGCTCTCGTCAATAGCCTGGAGCAGGGGCCGCTTAACCAGGAACCTCTCGCTGAACAGGTCATCGGTGGCAGCTTCCCGGTCCACGTCTCCCGCCGCTTCCAGCAGCCGGATTTCCAGCATCTGGCGGGTGTGGTTCCACTCATAGACAGCGTGGTTGATGTCCAGCCCCTCGTAGCACTGCAGCCGGATAAGCTCGGTATCCAGTCCCTTTGCCAGGGAACGGGCGATCTCCGTTTTGCCCACGCCAGCCTCCCCTTCCAGAAACAGGGGCCGCTGCAGCGTCAGCGCCAGGTAAATGGCCACGGCCAATCCGCGGTCGGTAACATACTGTTGGTCTCGCAGCAGGTTCTGGACTTGGTCTATGGACGCGGGCGAGGTATCGGTGGTGGTCAAGTCAGGTTCTCCATAGGTTTAACGGATAGGTAATCTCGACTAATGGCGGCAAGGCTGTTGCCATCCGTCCTCATTCTATCCCATTGAGTGGGCATCTTCACCCGCAAGCTCAGTTGCCCTGCAAGGTCAGTTGGAAGGAAAGGCAAACTCGTTCACGAAATAGTCCCGCACCAGTTGCTTTAGTCTGCCCCAGTGGTCTCCCAGCGACTCCTTTTCCCCGTCGGAAAGCTGATTGTAGTATTTGCCGAATCTGGGAAAATACCAGAGGGGAAACACCCAGAACCCCGGCGCGTGGGGCCCCGGCTCAGCCGCTCTGCTTACAATGCCCTGGCCGCCTGTCAGTGCCCACGACTTCAGTGGCCCGCCCGACCCGGCGATTGCCAGGGCTTCCACCCAGCTGGCCTCCCGTTCGCTTCCGTCAGCATTTTCCAGCAGTTGGAGCAGGCGCCGCCTGCGCTCATTATCATCTGCCGCCGGTCCGGCAAACCGGTGTGTGTATCGGCTTTCCCAGTTGTCCCCCAGCGACGGTACCACCAGTCCCCCGTCGGACGCTATGGCCAGCATACCGGCCAGCCGTGACCACTCCACCGCTTTCTCTACTGCAATAGCCTCGTGGCTCTCGGCGGTTTCCTCCGGGTCGGCGGAAAGTTCCAGGTCGTCGGGGGTAACCGGCTTCAAGGGCAAGCCCTCCACCAATTCGCGCAGGGCTCTCTGCTTGGCCGGATTGCCGGTAGCCAGCAGGATGGGAGTTGGGGAGTTGAAAGCGGACATTGGTATGGACGGGAAGGCTACAGGATGCGGGCCACGGCCCGGGCCGCTGCCCCGTCGCCGTCTTTGAGCTTGATGGGCAGCGCCCAAAGCTCAAACTCCCGCCCTACCAACTGGTCCAGGTTAATCAGGTTCTCAATGAGGGGAATGCCTCGTCCCAGCAACAGGCGGTGCACCGGAAAGTCATGGATGGTTGACTGGGGAGTGGGCGGGTGCTTGTCGATGGGGAAATCCACCGACACGGCATTGACGCCGTTGTCCGCCAGGTATGCGGCCCCCTCGTTGCTCAGGTAAGGGCCTTGGGAATAGAACCCGACGCCCCCGGACTCGGCGGCAGCCCACCCGGTGAACAGCACCACAATCCTGTCCTTCACCGCCTCGGGTGTCGCGCCGGCGCCCCGTAGATCTGCTACCGACAATGGCGTCAGTCCCTTCGCCACCTCCCGCAAGTCCAGCAGCAGCGCCGGTCCCATGTACCGGTTCAGGGGCATATTCTCCACCGTGGTGCCGTCGGCGTGGAAGTGGTAAGGAGCGTCAACGTGGGTGCCAATGTGGGTGGCCAGCGTCAGCTTGGTGTTCGACCGGGCGTGGGATTCGTGGGTATGCAGCGGTTCCGTGCAGACTCCAATCAATCCCGGCACAGGTATAACCCGGTCGCTGCCAAGGGTCAGGGTAAGGTCAATCAGTTCAGTCAAAATGGTTCCCCCGTCGGTAGTCGGCTAAGCCATCCTAAGTCTGAGAAGCGACCGATGCACATTCCCTAATCGCCGCTTCCCACTCGTCCAAATCAAAGAAGTGGGGACCTGCGCCGCCGTGGTAGACCACTCGCCCGTCGGAGCCGATCAGGTACAGCCGTTCCGGCGCCGCTCCGTATGCCTCGTCGATGGCGTTGTCCATCTCCTCAATCAGGATGGGCAGCCCGATGTGCAGGTCTATGCTGCAGGTCTGGGCCACTTCCTCGCGCTCCTCGTAGCTCCGGTGCTGGCGGAAGAGCACTCCTTCCTGGATGTTGCTGTCCGTCTGCCACCCGTCTGTGGGGTGGGCTTCCTGGACATACACGACGAAGAACTCTACCCGATCTTGGTACTGGTTGCAGATTTCTGTCATGCGCTCAGACTGGGCGCGGAAGGGGGGTCAAGTGTAGCTGCCGAAGGCCAGGGCCACCGGTCGTTTGTCCCGAAAGTCCGACAGTCGCACCCACTCTTCAGAGCCCAACCGCTTCAAGTTGAAGTCGGCGGGAAATTCTCCAACCCTCGGGCCGGTCTCATCTCGCATCAGGGTGGCTTCCAGCGCAGAACGGACTTGGTCCGGCAGTTCCTCCTGCCAGCCCTCCAGGATTTCCCTGGCGGTTATCCGCCCCTCGACCGCCGCCAGGTCCGGACTTCCGCCCCTGGCTTCCTTGATGGCTGCAATCACCTGGCGCATATTGTGCCGGTCATCCACGCTCAGCCCGCTGACCACGCTGTCCCGCTGGGACTTAAGCATCGCAATCTCCCCAGATCTCCTGACGTAGGAATTTCCTTGGAGCCCCTTCCCCCATCAAGGAGGAAGGTAAGTTTGGGGGTGAGAAGCTACTCACCAATGGTATTCCCAAAAATGGGGCCAATCAGCAAATAGATGTGCAGAGCCACTTCCCAGCTACTCTACCTGCACGTCTACCGGGAAGACCATATTGTTCCCGTAACCCCGGCCGTCCCACTGGTTGGGGAACTCCATCGGTTGGGTTTCGCCCAGGTTGTTGGTAGCCCGGGACATAAGGGTGTACCGGCCCGGTCCCTTCGGCTGCCACTGGTACTGCCACCGGAACCAGGCGTAGGAACTGGCCCGCGGCGCCAGGGTGGCCAGGTCCCAGGTGTCGCCCCCGTCGGTGCTGACTTCCACCTTCACCACCTCTTCCTCGCCCGACCAGGCGGCCCCGGCCAGGGTGTACCCGCCGGCGGGGATTACTTCGCCGGGAGCCGGGTTGGTGATGATGGACTTCACCTTCATCTTGGTGTAGTAGGTGTAGTATTCGGGGCTGTCCGGCCCGTTCTGGGTCATATACCGTTCCGTCTGGTAGAACCCGTCGAACTTGTGGTCCAGGACGTGGATTCCCACCAGCCACTTGACCGAGTTCATTCCGTACCAGCCCGGCACCAGCAGCCGCAGCGGGTAACCGTGGTTCAGGGGCAGCGGCTCACCATTCATTTCGTAGGCCAGCATCGTGTCGGGATGCAGGGCCTTGGCGATGGGCAGGCTGCGCTCGTAGGTAACTTCCGGCGGGTCTCCCACCGTTTCGTCCGGCCCGTGGTCCGCCCCCTCGAACATTAACTCCACCGCCGAATCCTTGACTCCGGCCCGCGCCAGCAGGTCCTTCAGGGAAATGCCGGCCCATTCGGCGTTGCCCATAATGCCGTGGCCCTTGATCATCTCCATAACCGATCCTGTGCGGGTGGCCTTGGCCCAGTAGTCGGGCACCGGACTGTTGCCGCAGCACTCGAAGGTAACCTGGAACCGCTGCTGCGCCATCCCCAGCACTTCGTCGAAAGACAGGCTCAGCGGGTTCTCCACCTCCCCGTCCACCACCAGCCGGTAGGTGTCAATGTCAATCTCCGGGCAGTCGGTCCAGTGGTTGCGGATGTAGAAAAGGTCGTTGGGAACCACCTCTCGCTGCAGCGCTTCCGGCGGCGCCGCCCAGGTACGGAACCCGGCGTTGGTGGGAATCAACTGGGGCTTGGTTTCAGTGCGCACACTTCGGGTTGCCATTTTTGGGCCTCCTGATGGGGCAATCTCTGGATTAGGGATTCGTTGAATGTGCGGAGACGCTGCGTCTCCGCCAATTTTCGACTAATTTACCACAGACCGATCAACAGCCACAGTCCTATTGTGGGTAATCACAGTTCAGGTTTGGAGATCAGGAATTGTTCTCGTACAGGCAGGAACCTCGAACCTGGAATGAACGACTGTGAGAGTGAAGATCCCTCAAATGCGTCTACGCTGCAGTTCTATTCCAGGTAGGCGGTCTCCTGGTCGGTGGTTGGGGTTATCACCAGCAGGCGGACGGGAATCCACAGTTTGTTCACCAGCTTGTGCGGCACGCCCGGCGGCGCAAACAGGGTGCATCCTGCCCTTACTGTCTGCAGTTCATCCCCAATGATAAGCTGCACGGCCCCGGCCAGGACCATTATGGCCTCGTCGGTGGAGTGGGTGTGGAGCCTTCCCTGCCAGCCCGGGTGCAGTTCTACTTCTTTAACGGTCAGCGACACCGCTCCATGTTCCGCCGATACGAAGGTTCGCTCGGCGTGGTAATCCACCGGCGCCGGCATCCTGACTGTGCTGTGCTCAATGATTGGCATTGGTTACCTCAAAGCTCTTCGACTGCCTCTGAACGGCTCTTGGTCTGACGGCGTTGCGTAATCATCCTGCCGCGTACTTCTCCCCTAGCGCCGTCTCCCAACGCAGGTAGTTCATCATATCGGCATAGTTCCGGTCCGGGCCGCTGGGCACCAGGTCCGTGGGCGGGCTCATGACTCCGGAAAGTCCCGTTTCCACGGGGAGTTCCTCCGCAGCCCAGGCTGTCATGCCTCCCTCCAGTACCGACACATTGGAATAGCCCATCCCTTTCAATGTTGCAGCCGCCAGAACGGATTGCCGTCCGTCGCGGCAGGTGACGACTATGGAAGTTTCCGGGGAAGGTACCAGGTGTTCAATTTGCAGCTCCAGCCAGCCCCTGGGCGCCCAGCGCGCGCCAGGTATGTGGCCGGCGGCAAAGTCCCCACTGGTGTCCACAAACAGAGCGACCTGCTCATCCCCAATAACAATCTCCTCGTCATCTTCAGCGCCCAACTCCATGGCCAGTTCCGTCAGCACGTTGTCAAACATGGCAGTAGCCAGGTCTTCGGCGGTATAGAACTCCAGACCCTCCCTGGCCTTGTCCATGCCAAGCGCCGGCTCCGACGGCGCGCCGATTTCCACGTCCAGCCCCGCCGCCGCCCACGCTCCTACTCCCCCGGCCACCGCGAACACCTCTTCGTGGCCCAGCTGCCGGTACCACGATGCAGTCAACGTTGACCGCACCTTGTCGTCGCAGGCGAATACTATTGGAGTGTTCCGGACCACCGCCACTTCGTCGGAACGCTGCACCGCTTGCCCGCCCGGGAACCAGCGGAACCCCGGGATATGACCCTCGGTGTACTCGGCGGTGGTGCGGACATCCACGAAATAGACAGTCTCCGACTTGCTCCGCTCCATCATCGCCTGCAAGGCGGGGATGTCCAGGTAGCGGACACCGTCCTCTTCCGCCAGTCGGTCCGCGTATGCCTCGGCCTCAGCCAGACCCTCGGCTGAAGGCTGCGGCAGGTCTACCCGGTCGCCCCCCGACTCCAGTTCGTAGCCGGCCAGCACCCAGCCGGAGGTGCCGTTCTTCAAACCAAGAACATTCTCCCGCCCCATACGTTGCAAAACGCGGGTGCCGATGATGCTGCGGGTGCGCCCGGCGCAATTCACGATGACCGTGGTGTCCGGGTCCAGGTCGGCGGTAATGTCAGTGATGCGCAGGGCCAGTTCTCCACCCGGCACGCTGCGGCCGCCAGGAATGCAGAAGCGGCGGTATTCCTCCGGTGTGCGGGTGTCCAGAATAACCAGCTTGTCGCCCCGCTCGATACGCTCGTGCAGTTCGTTGGCGTCAATCTCCGGTACGTGGTGGACCACCTCCACCTTCTCTCCGAAATCCTTGCTCGGAACGTTTACTCCCCATTCGGTGGGCAGGTCCAGGCTGGCCCACCGGTTTATGCCCCGGTCCAGCGCGGATACGTTGCTGTAACCCAGGCTTTCCAGAGTGCCAGCGGCCAGCGCTGCCCGCCGACCGTCGTCATCGCAAAGTATAACGCGGGCCCCGCGATTCGGTACCGACGCGGCGATGCGGAATTCCAGCTCCCGCCGTGGTATCAGGCTGGCGCCAGGTATGTGCGTGCTGTTGTATTCCCCCGCCTCCCTTACGTCTATCAGGGCAAACGACTCATTGCTTTCCAATAGCGCGGAAAGAGCCTCGGCTGAAACTTGCTGGGACATTTCCTCATCACCTCGAGTTGACTGTTAACAATTAATCCCCCTGAATCCCCGAAGGGGATTCAGGGGGATTCCGTCGGAAAGCCTAGTCTTAGCTGTTTTGCGGCCGGTGCGGACCAACGTCTGCCACTAACAATTATCGTATTTCTGGGTGGCAAAGGGGGTGATCTTGCCAGTTTCCAGGTCGTAACGGGAGCGGTTCAGTCCACGCAGGTTGTCGCCGTACACGTGGATTTCAACAGTGGGGCGGTCGGTAAAGTTGTCCATCTGGTGAATTTCGTCCACCTCCGGGATGAGCAGCGTTATCTCGCCCGAAGTGAACTCCACGCTGCGGTCCTTTTCCAGCTTGGCATACCCATCGACGGACCGGTCGTCCACCCGCCGGAACCGCGTCTCGGTCAGGTGATTCCCCATTACACCGATCATCCCCCAGGTGCCGTGGTCGTGGGGCGACGCGTAGTCTCCCGGCCCCCACACCACCGACGTAATCAGTAGCCCGCTATCCCCCTGGTACAGCGCGTAAGACCCGTGGTTGCCACGGGCGCCCTGCCCCACGGGCACCAGGTACTCCTCGGGAATGGCGGCAGGATTGGCAATTAGTTTTTCCAGATACGAAGAACCCCTGTCAAAAATCCGGTGCTGGTCAGGCTGCTCCTTCAGCAGTCCCTCCATGTCACTGATAAACTCGTCCAGCGAATACTTGACGGTAGCCATGAGAAACCTCCTGGGAAATCCGCAGCAAAGACAACGGGAGACGGCAATTTCGGCGTAGTACAGATAGCGGTCAGGGGCATTATGGTATTGGGGTATAGCGATGTCAAGAAAATCGGAACCTACCTCGAAACAGCGTCGATTAACTCTCGGTCGATTCGGATGCGCTCGTCAGCTTCCTTCCAAAGTTCATTGTGGGGATTGGCGCCATGGAATAACTTGACCAATACACCTTCCGACTTGGCCGCTACTATAGCGGGTATGAAGTCACTATCTCCTGCTACCAGAATGGCTTCCTGAATGTTCTGCTTTGCCGCCAGTTGAACCAGGTCTACACCTAACAGAATATCGACCTGCTTCTGCTCAAATCTCCGATTTCCGCGACGGTCGAATCGCAGCGCTAACCTTCCGAGCTTGACAGTATATCTAGGTAGTTGTTCTAGGGAGGCAAAGAAAGAGCGTTGAGCCGCGTACCTGGTTCTCTCTTCTTCAGTGGGTGGATTGCTCTGATATGAGGCGCAATGGTAATAGTAAGTCCTCAATATATCCGAGCTACCTGCAATCATTCCGGAAAAGGCCTGATAGTCAATGCGACGGTTATGAAACTCATCCCTAAGAACAAAGTCCAAATAGGCGCCATCTATGAATATTGCCGCTCGGCCTGACAACTGGCCTCCTTAAAGGGGAAAGCGACATAGCCAACACTATGCCGCTTTTACAGGGATATACTGGCCTGATGTGCGCCGGAGCGGACAACAGGGAACATCACGCTTTGACTTTATCAACCGTAGTTCCTGCTGTCAACGACTTGAGAATCCATATAAATAGCGAATCTTGTGTCGTTCCCCGTCGCGGGTGATTAGCCAGCCCAATCTGGACTATCCCGTTCCACCTAACCTATAATTTCCCCACTTTCCCCAGGAGTTATAGTTATGTCCGTATTCCGCCCGTTCCGGGGCTGCCGTTATGTGCCGCAGGTTGCGGGCAATCTTGATGACCTTCTCTGCCCTCCTTACGACATGATCGACCTCAACCTCAAGCAGTCCCTCCGGTCCCTCAGCCCCTACAACGCCGTCCACCTGGAAGGCGGCGAGCAGCCTGATCCCGTAGACCCGCAGGCCGGCTACCAACAGGCGGCGTCGCTGTTCCGCGAATGGCTCGAAAACGGCGCCCTGCGCCAGGAAGACGTCCCATGTTTCTACCTGATGCGCCACACCTACCAGGACCAGGGCCAAACGAAACACCAAAGCGGCCTCTTTGGCCACATCCTGGTCGAAGAGTACGGCCAGGGCTCGGTCCTGCCCCACGAATTCACCCGTGAACCTGCGGTAATGGACCGGGTGGCTCTGCTGGAAGCATCAATGACCCAATTCAGCCCACTGATGACCCTCTACCGCGATTCGGGTAACGAGCTTGCGCCGCTGCTGGAACAGGTTACCGCTTCCCCTCCTGACCTTCAGTCCTCCGGCAGTCCCCAGTGCAACATCGGCGAAGTTTCCCTGTGGCGCATCGCCAGCCCCGATCTACAACGGCGCATAACCAGGTTCTTCGAGAATCGGCCGGTCTTCCTGGCCGATGGCCACCACCGCTACGAGGCCGCGCTAAGGTATCGCAGATCCCAGCCCCAATCCTCGGCCGATGCCGCTCATAACTACGTGATGATGTCACTGACCGAATTTGACGACGCCGGACTCCAGCTTCTCCCCTACCACAAGGTCATGGGCGGCCTCTCGGCGGCACAGTTGGAAAAACTGGAAGCCTGTCTGCTGGAACTGTTCGATGCCCAATCGGTTGACCTGGCCCAGAGCGGCGGCGGCGAGGGCCTGGGTCGGATGGTTATTGAAGAAGGACGGGGGCGCCACGTGGTGGGGCTGGTCGGCCCCGAAGCGGGCCAGGCCAGGTTGCTGACCCTGCTCGACGGCATCGACTGGCGGCAATGGGGCGAACTGGCCGTTTCCGAGGCCTGGGTTCTGGACGAACAGGTAATCAAACCCTCGCTTGGCGACGATGCCCTGTCCCGGCATGTAGACTACAGCCACGACGCGGGGCGGACTGCGGGCATGGTCAGCGATGGGACTCAGCAGTTGGCTTTCCTGCTAAAGCCCTTCCCCATGGACGCCTTCGAAAGCATCGTCGGTGGGGGCCAGCGCCTCCCCTCCAAATCCACCTTCTTCTACCCTAAACTCCCCACCGGCCTCGTAATAAACCGCCTGGACGGGACAATCTAGCAGTTCAACAACACTCCGGTGAAGGGTTGGGGATATACCGTCATTCCTGCGAAAGCCGGAATCCAGTTAATGGCTGGGGGTGGAGTCTTTTTCTGGCCTGTTGCGGTTGCAGACCTTCGTCTGCGTGGAGAAGTTCCCTTGGATCAGTCGTCAGATCATGGCAGACTGATTACCAGCGAAAATAGGGATAGTCCCTTCCACCATTACGGGATAGGTCGGGGTGGAATAGCGGCCGCACGACCGGCAACTACCCCCCGTGCCGTTCCTGGTAACGCGAGGTAATCACCTGTTCCGCCAGCCGGCTGTGTTCCGCAATGAAGTATTCCAGCCGCCGGACTTCCGCCAGTCCTTCCAGGGTTTCCCCTTCAGCCCGCATGCTCCGTTTCAAATTGGCCAGAGACCGCTTTGCTTCGTCCACCTGTTTGACCGATTCCAGGGCAGCCAGCTCCTCCATAGCGGTCTTCTTGATGGCCAGCAACCGGCGCTTCGTTGCCTCTGTGTCCGCCAGCCGTTCCTCGATTTCTCCCATGGACGACAGGGAAACGTCCAGCGGCGTCCGGCCGTAGATCACTTGCCTGGGCAAACGCTGCAACTGGGTCCGGAACTGGCTGATCAGGGCGTCAAGTTGCTGCTCTTTGTTCTGCAACTCCGCCAGGGTCATCCGGAGTGTGGCCATCGTCTGCTGCAACTGGGACATGGACATAGGCGAAACCCTTTGAGAATTTCAGGTTCTGTCGGGAGCCCTGGATTCGGGCTCCCTTTACGTAATGCGTCCGGCCAATATTCCGCAAAATCGGGCAAAAGGCATCGCCGCAACCCGGGTTGCGGCGATGCTATCAACTCTTAACCCTAGAATCCCACCCGGGGCAAAACCCGGCCCAGAGCATCCAGCACTTCCTGAATGTGGTCCTCCGTGACGTAGCCCAGGTGGCCGATGCGGAAAATGTGGCCCGTCAGCTTTCCCTGCCCGCCGGCCAGCACCACGTTTTCCTCCGTTCGCATCATCTCAATCATCTGGTCGCCGTCAATGTGCGTCGGCATCTTGATGGCCGTAACGGTGTTGGAAGCCCGGGCTTCGTCGGTGCAAAGCAGTTCCAGGCCCAGGGCCCGTACCCCGTCCCTCGTGAACTGGCCGATGCTGGCGTGGCGGCCGAAGACACCCTCCAGCCCTTCTTCCAGGATGTTCTCCAGCGCGACTCGCAGACCGTACATGGCCGAAAGGTTGGGAGTCCACGGAGTCTGCTTCCGTTCCAGGTATTTCTTCGCCTCTTCCAGGTCGAAGTAGAACCGGGGCAGGGTTGACGACTTCTGGGCCTCCCAGGCTTCGTCACTGAAGCTGATGAAGGCCAGGCCGGGGGGTATCATGAAGCCCTTCTGAGATCCGGTGGCCACCACGTCGCAGTCCCACCCGTCGACGGGCAATGGCACGCACCCCAGACTGCTGACCGCATCAACGATAAGCAGCTTGCCGAACTCCCCCTTCACCACGCTGGAAATACTCTGCAGGTCGTGGGTTACACCAGTGGACGTTTCGTTATGGGTAACTATGACGGCCTTGAACTCCGGGTCATCTCGCAGCGCCTGCCGGATAGCCTCCGGGTCAATTGGCTCTCCCCATTCGAAAGTAATCCGCTGGGTATCTACTCCGTAAGCATCCAGCATATCGGCGAAGCGGTCGCCGAAGGAACCGGCGCTGGCCGCCAGCACCCGGTCGCCGGGAGAGAGCGTATTCACCACCGAAGCTTCCAGCCCGCCTGTCCCCGACGAAGTCAGGATGAACAGGTCATTATCCGTCATAAAGACCTGCTTCAGCATCGCGGTGCACTCGGTTATCAACTCAAAAAACTCGGGGCCCCGGTGGTTGATCATCGGGTCCGACATCGCCTCGTAGATTTCATCCGGGATGGGCGTGGGCCCGGGGGTTCGCAGATTATGGGGTTGGATCCTCACAATTCCTCCTGGTACCTTAAAGAGGGCCGGTCACAGCGCCAGCCGATTTCGTTGTCTTTGTGTCGATTTACACACAAAATGCCCGCTCACCGCTGGGCGTACAGCCAACGATTATAGCACCTGCAGGAATCCCCCGCACACGGGCGAAATATTACCGACCGGATGGAGGTTCGGCGGATGGAGGTTCGGCGGACGGAAGTTCGGGTACCGCCCAACGCGCAGGGGAGGGCTTGAATCTCTCCCTCGCCAATCCCCCATTACCGACGCGGTACAGGTCCTCGCCTGCTTTGCTGCGCGATTACAAACCTGGGAACGGGCCGTGGCAACCCGGACAATGTGAAAGACCAGGGGAATAGCCGCGGGCCAACGGAATTTTCATATCGCCCTCAAGTCCCTGCGCGTCTCCGTGAGAGGTCACCCCCCGCAGCACGCCGCCCGGCAGGCCCTCAGTCCATAAAAGCACGGACGGCAAGAACACAGTTGCAACCCGTCGTGGCACGTCTCTCCCCGAATTCCTTCCAGTCCTTCCCGTACCAGCCAGGGTACCAGCAGCAGCGCCGTTACCGCGTCCAGCCACCACCACCCCACCAGGGCATTGGCCACCAGTCCCACCAGCAGCGTTATTGACAGCGCGGAACAGGCAATCGTTTCCTTGGCCTCGATAGCGATGGACTGTAGATTTCCCTTCGCCGCGATCTGCAGCTTCCAGAATGCGATCAGGGGCATCACCGTAACAGACAGCACAGCCAGCACAATTCCCACCAACGATTCCTCGGCCCCGGCGCCGTTCACCAGAGCCCACGTCGACTGGAATACAATGGCCGCCGACAGTGCGATGAAAGTCCACCCGATGAACCTGACAACTCGGCCCTCTAACTGCTCCGCATACTCCTCGTCTTGTATGCTCACTCGCCACAGAACCAGCGATGCCGCTGCCACTTCCAGGTAGCTGTCCGCCCCGAAGGCCACCAGCGCAATGCTGCCGGCGACCACGCCCGACCAGAGGGCGACCAAGCCCTCCCCCACGTTATACAGTATCGTTACGATAAGAAGGATTTTCGCTAATTGAAGCAAAACGTTCCCACCTTGAAAGTTGGGGCCCTTTTAACACAAACGGCAAAGGGAGTCCACCGGATATTTCGGCCAGAAAATCAGCAGAGTTTCTAATTTGGGGATAAAATGTGACTCCCGCGCAGCCGAGTACCCCGAAGTTTGAAGCGACGACGCTTGAGCTGAAGCCCCCCACAGTGTTTTTCCCAGTTCGCCGCTTTCCCGCCTGCGGGAGCATTCACCGAAACTCTACAATACCCGCAAGGGCCCATTGTTGACGCTTTTGTCGGCGGGGACTAAACTGCTGAATTAGGCATCCTTCAGGCTTCACAGGAGATGTGAACATATCATTAACGTAAACGGTTATCCCGCGTCAGGAGATGACGTAGCCCTTTTTATTGACTGGGAAAACTTTAAGATCAGCCTGGCCGGGGGGAGCAGGACGCCTAACGTCAGCGCCCTCAAGGAGGAGGTTTCCAACCACGGGAGGGTGGTGGTAGCCAAGGCCTACGCTGACTGGGTTACCAGGTCTCCTGAACTAAGAGGGGCCAGCCAATTCATCATTGACCCTCCCGCTTTATATGCCGCCGGTATTGAACCGGTGTACGTCCCCACCCGCCTCCCCCTGGGAAGCCCTTCTGCCATGAACACCAGGACCACGCGGGTCAAAAACAGCGTGGACGTGAAGATGACGGCGGACTGCATCGAGTGCGCCCATACCTATCCCAATATAGGCACCTACGTACTGGTGTCGGGCGA
The DNA here is from genome assembly GCA_964291565.2 of Dehalococcoidia bacterium. Lineage (GTDB taxonomy): Bacteria > Chloroflexota > Dehalococcoidia > Lucifugimonadales > UBA3495 > Bin22. The sequence continues at coordinate 573,691 of OZ219949.1, read as the reverse complement.
CTCCGACTTCATCCACGTTATCAACTCCCTGCGGGCCATCGGAAAGCGGGTGATTATCATCGGCGTATCCTGGAGTACATCTCGCCGCCTGGCCGACCAGGTGGACGGGTTGATTCTCTACGATATTGACGTTGACCCCGAGCACCAGCCCGAACCGGAGCCCGTCCCCGCTGCTGCCGACCGCTCTTCCCGCGCCAATGGCGGCAACCGCCAGCAGCTTTCCGACGTGATGCGTCAAATCGAGGAAATTGTTCGCTCCGAACGACAGGCCGGCCGTACCCCCTTGCTTACCTCCCTGAAGCAGCGCATTATGCGCCGCGTGCCCGGCTTCGACGAGAAGAAACTGGGTTTCTCCGGCTTCAAAAAGCTGATGCTCCGCACCGCGGAGGAAGGCACCATAAAGCTGGTTACGGTGGGCCTGGTGGACTGGGTGATCATGGCCGACGAGCCCGACCCGGTGGAAGCGCATACCGAATCCACCTCCGAACGGGGGTCTGTGGAGACGGTGGCGGCAGACGAGGAAGTAGTCCTCGATGACCAGTCCCAGTCCGGACCTGCTTCGGACACTGAAACTGTTGCCGAAGCCAAGGGCGTAGCCTTCGACGCAGCTTCGCCAGCAACGGAAGTCACCGACCAGCGGTCCGAAGAGGCCGAAACGGAAACACTTGCTGCCGCAGCCGAAACCTTGTCCGAATCCGATTCCGTAACAGTAGAACTCCCTGCCGAAACGGAAGCCTTAAGCGATGCCGCCGAATCGGATGTTACAGACGAGGTTGCGCCTACGGCCCTGTCTCCTGAACTGGTGAAAGTCCTTGAGGAAACCTTGTCCCAGCTGGAACTGCCCAGGGGGCCCGGCGATGGACAGGACGGTCGACGTCTGACCGACCTGGTAATTATGGCCGACATGCTGGAACACCAGGAAGGCATTACCCACGTGGCCTTCAACTTCCTCCTGGCCGAAGTCTGCGGCGCTCTCCAGCAGGGCCTTGATGCAGAGCACCCGGAAATAACGAGCCGCTGGGGCGGACGCACCTACTCCCGTACTTACGTTACTCGCTTGCTCCGGGAACTGGGCGACAAGGAGATATTCCTCCGGGATTGGCACCAGGAGCGCAACGAGGAAACGGGCCGCACCAGCCGATTCCGTACCTTTAACCTCAATCGGTCCCATCCCCTGGTACGGGAAGCCTTGGTTAGCCAGTGGGGGCCCGACACCGACACCATCGATCACGAACCGGAAGTTCTCGTTGAGCAACCGCCGGAAACTCCCCCGGAGGAGCATTCTTTGGCAACGGAGACAGTGGACGAGTCCCCTGTGCCCGCCAGCGAGGTCGAGGCCCATGCAGGGGAGATCACTTCCCCGCCGGTCGCCCAACCCTCCCGCCGCCGGGGCCGCCAGCGCCAGCCGGCAGAAGAGGAATCGCAGACGGTAGGCCAGGTTCCGTCCGAATCAGGCTCAGCGGAGGCCCCAGCCGAGGAAGCAACTCCTTCAGCAGTGGCGCGTCCCTCTCGCCGCCGTGGCCGCCAACGCCAGTCGGCAGAAGAGGAATCGCAGACAGAAGGCCAGGTTCCGTCTGAAACAGGTACCGAGGAAGCTCCGGCCGAGGAGTCCACTCCATCAGCAACGGCGCGCCCTCCCCGCCGCCGTGGCGGCCAACGCCAGGCTGCCGAGGATGCGGCGCCGACCGTGGAGCAAGCGGCGTCCGGTGCTGACGCTGAGGAGGCCCACGCAACGGAAAGCCAGGTAGCGGAGACCACCCCTGCGCAGTCGCCGCGCCCTTCCAGGCGGCGGGGACGCCAGCGTCAGTCTGCCGAGGAATCACTGCCGTCTCCGGACGGTGGACCGGGCCCGGACGGGGTTGCCGTGGCGGAAGACTCAGTCCCGGATGCCGAACCGGCTCCGGCAGAGGTGGACTAGCAGCCATCCAGGTTCAATGGGGCACAGCCAGGGGGGCGGGAGATTCTCCCGCCCCCGTTTCATCCCGTATCTTCAGTCCCCGTCTTGCTTCTAGTCGCCCTGGCTTCGCTTTAGAAATCCAGCGCCAGCGTCGTCCACCCAAAGTTCCTTGCCCCAAGGCCCTCCCCCGTATATGGGTTGTAATACTCCCGGAACCCCGACAGTTCAATCGCTTCGTGCGTCTTGGCCACAATGGTGTCGGCCACTTCCGGGTAGCCGTGGCCCCTTAGGGAATGCGAAAGAAACCAGTTGGTGTTCACCCAGGTAGGCCCTCGCCAGATGAACCCTCGCGGGTTGCCCGGCATGAACTTGGGATTGGACGCCGGCACCGACGGCAGTGGATATGGCAGCCAGAAGTGCTCTGGATTTGACACCCAGTCATTGACCAGCCTTTCCACTATATTGCGGGGCAGGTCGGCCAGCACCAGGGGCATCAGCGAACTTATCGTAACCGATTCCACCTGCCGTTCCGCCACGCCGCAAAGGTCAAAAAAGGCCCCGGCCTCCTCGTTCCAGCACTTTTCTACCAGGGCGTCTCGGGTCTTGTCCGCCTCCCGCCGGAACTCCTCCGCTTCCGGAGCTTCCCCCAGCAGCCGCGCCAGCGACCGCATGCCAAAGGCATAGATGGAATTGACCAGCACGTCCTCAAAATGGAAGATGTCTGACTCCAAAATGCGCCGGTCATCCCCCCGCATCGGTTCGTAGGCGGCGTACACCTTCCTGAGGGCGGCGATGAAACCCTGGTTGCTCAGTTCCTCCAGCCCCAGCGCATCGTCGTACTTGGGCGAGCAGTCCGTGCCGGCTTCCTCAGGCTGAATCACTGCAATAAGCCCGTCCTCGTCCGGGTCCCTGTTGTGCCGCAGCCATCGGTAATAAGCAGTAAGGACAGGCAGCGCCGCGTTCAGGAAATCCCCGTCCCCGGTGGCCTGGTAGACTCGCTCCACGGCGTATGCCACGATGGGCGGCTGAATGGTGGCGCTGAAATAGGGCGACGTCATTCCCACGATGTTGCGGTTCAGGAAGTCCGGCTGCTTCTCCATTTCCCAGAAGATAATGTGAGGAATGAACCCGTCCGGCTGCGCGCCGCTCAATAGCGTCGTCAACTCCGCCTTTGCCTGCGCCAGGTCCAGGTGAGTCAATGCAATGGCGTGAAAGCACGAGTCCCAGAACCACTGGAAAGGGTAGCCTGTCAAGGACGGCACAACAAAGCTGAACTCCTTCCCGTTCCAGTCCGCCACACCCCGCCGCAGGTTGCCCAGCAGGATTTGCCTTGCCTGCGCTTCCAGTTCCGACCTATCCACCCCAGCGCCTCCTTTGTCCTCAGCCCCGGTACAAGGCCAGGTATTTTTCCGCCACCGCCTCCCAGGTGAACTCCGAAGAGGCGTACTCCCTTCCTTCCTCCCCCAGCCGCCTTCGGTATTCAGGCTCGTTCACCATCCTCACCAACTCGGCCACCGCTGCATTCGTGTCAAATCGGGAGACCACCGTCGCCCCGTGGGTCAGAAGCTCCCGGTTGGCTCCCACCTCGTGGGTCAGCACCGGCATACCGCATAGCATAGCCTCAAAATAGACCAGTCCGAAGGCCTCGTATTGGGAAAACAAGGCGAATATGTCTGACCTTCCGTACCACTTGGCCAGTCCCTCGTCCCCCAGTTCTCCGGTGAAGACTACCTCGTCCTCCAGACCCGCCGTCCTTGCCCGTGCCCGCAGTTCAGCCTCTGCATCCTCATCCCTTCCCACCAATACCAGGCGGGTCGGCAGCAGGAAACTCCCCCTCGCCCGCCGGTAAACATCCAGCAGCCACGCCTGGCCCTTGTGCCGGCTCAGCCGCCCCACGCAAAGAATGGTCACCCTCTCGTCGGCATCGACCTCCGGCGTCTCGGACCCGTATGCAACCTCTCCCATAGCCGATGCGCCCCAGCCTACGATGGCGAGCTGCTCATCGGCCACGCCGTAGTCCCGCCCCACTTGCGCCGCTTCCTGACTGGTCAGCGCGACAACCCGGTCCACACCCCGGCACAGCCAACGGTTCACAGGCTTGAGCCACGCCCGCGAAGGTGGCAGCGTGTGGTAAGATGGTGTAAACACGAACCGTGCCCTTCCCTTACGCCACATCCAGGCCCAGAAATGTCCCCAGAACCAGCCATCACCCACGAAATGGATGACGTGAGGATTGAACTCGTCCAGGTACTGGCGAATCTGCCCCGGCGAAAACCACACCAGCGGCACCGAATAGAGGGGCAAAGACTTGCGGGGAAATCCTGTCAGCCGGAATATGGAAACCCCTTCCGGCGTCCTCTCGCGGTCCACCCACTCCGGGTGTGGCGTGGGAGGAAAGGAATACTTGGTTGTCAGCACCCCCACCGCTTCCACCTCCGGCGACTCCATCAGTTGGAAAGACAGCCGCTCAATGGCCCGCTCAATTCCGCCCAGGTAGGGCCGGAAATAGGGGCTGAGGAACAACACCCTCAGGGGCGTACCTCCTATATAGCTACCGCTAAGACTCACTTGCCGCTCTCATTCGCATTTTGGCGTAGGGCAGTTAGGGCAAACGAGTTTGGTTCAGGTTGCCCTGAAATCTAGCAGAACAAATACTGCCAAGGCGCGTCGGTCCTTAATGGAAGCCTGACTGAACTCCCCAATCGCATTCTCCACCGCTGCGATGTCGGAAAGTACGTCTAGCTTGGGAAAAGTGACTGTAGGGTCATAGTCTGCTTTGTGGCGTTTTTCCTGCATTTCCAGGAACTTATCTGCGAATGAACGAATTTCGGGTGGGAATTTCACGATGTAACTTCGGTTGCGAAATCTGCTGCGGGCAGTTCCATGTTCGAGGGCCCTGTAGGCTTGCAGCCAGGCAGGATAACTCCGGCCTGCTCCTGTACCGCCCACAATCGTATTGGCGCAGCAAGCTGCCAGACAGTGAAACATCGCGTAATAGGCAGTGCTCACGGCCCGGCAAAGACTTGCTTGGCGAGGTCGTCCCCGGTGCGTTGATGCCATATCGCGCGCCGCCGCCACCAGGTTAGAGGGTGTCATCCTTCCCTCGCCTGACGTATTGTTCGTACTCTTTCTTATCTATGAGGTAGGGAGAGACCAATTCCATAATTCCGTACTGTTCCAGGTTGTCGCGGACCCTGGTAATCAGTCCGGCCATCCACGCGCTGTCCAGCAGAGTGTTGTCCCCGTCAACAACTACCAGCACCCGGTAGTAGTCATCTCCGTAATAGTCCACGTCCGGTTTAACGATAATTGGGCCGAAGGTAAGCTCACCCTTATGCCGCCCGTTAAACTCAGCGGCGATGACTTCTTCCACTCTTCGCTTCGCACTCAAAGTCATCGTATCGTCTCCTCCACCCAACGATTTTCACCAACTCCGGTATCTGTTGGGTGGTTGAACTTCTCCGCGTCCCTGCTTCCCCATTACTGTATTGAGGCAGGGTTGAGGAGTCAACCGGCAACTGTCATTCGATCGCACTTTCCCAATTCTCTGAACCTTCTCCGCCTTGTGTTATATTAGGGGCGAAACCAATGGGAGGGACTGTACTATGCTGGCATTCCTGGGAGGAACCGGACCCGAGGGTAAGGGACTGGCTCTGCGCCTGGCCCTGGCCGGAGAAGACGTGGTTATCGGGTCCCGCGATGCCCAGCGCGCCGGTGCGGCAGCAGAGGAACTGGCCGCCATAATCCAGGACTCAGCGGGTCACGGTAGCATCAACGGAGCCGACAACGTCGACGCTGCCCAGCTCTCCGACGCCGCCTTTCTCACCGTCCCCTACGAGGCCCAGCGTCCCATGCTAGAGCAGCTGGCCGCTCCCCTGTCCGGCAAGGTGGTGGTCAACGTAATCGCCCCAATGCGCTTTGAACGCGGCAAGGGCGCCATCGCCGTCCCGGTAGATGCCGGTTCCGCCGCCGAAGAGGCTCAGTCTCTACTTCCCGATTCTCACGTAGTGGCCGCCTTCCAGAACGTCAGCGCCGAGGAGCTCCAGGAACCCCACCATAATATGGAAGGCGACGTTGTCATCTGCGCCGACGACCCCGATGCCAAGTCCCTTGTCATGACCCTGACGGAAAAGATACCCGACCTGCGTCCCGTGGACGGCGGCGGTCTGCTAAACGCCAAATACGTGGAGCAGATAACCCCCTTGTTGGTTAACATAAACCGCATTTATAAAGTACACTCCGGAATCAGAATAACGGGTGTCTGAATAACCCAAGAGCGTCCCCGTTGGCAGGTACAGTCAGGATAAGGGTGGGTTGTTCCCTGAAGACGTCAAAATTCCCTGCCAATTGATTGAAACCCCATAAAGACCCTTAACTTTCGAAATTGGAGGAATAGTCCATGCCCAGAGGAACACTTAATCTTCAGAATCCCGCCGACCTGCAGGCGGTCAACGGCGTATGGCGCTGGGCCCCCGGACTGGTGCCCGGCGAGCCCAACGAGGGCCTCGTGTCCCAGCTGGAAGGTAGTCCCGCCCGTCTGGTTGATTACGACGACTCGGGCTGGGACATCTGCGAAGACCTGGCCGAGTGGCGGTCTCGCGGAGTCACCTTCGCCTGGTACCGCATCAAGGTAACCCTGCCCGAACAGGTCGAGGGTCGCGACATCGCCGGAGCCCGCTGTATCTTCGAAACTTGCATCGACGACTACGGCGAACTCTGGATTGACGGCGACTGCAACCGCGACCGGGGCGCAGTCCAGGGCTTCAACGTCCCCCAGCGTGTGGTGGTGGACGCCGAACCCAAGCCTGGCGACCAGCACACCATCGCCCTGCTGGCAATGAACGGCCCCATCGGAGCCCCCGGCGGCGCGGTCTTCGTCCGTTACGCCACCCTGGCCTTCGAGTGGCGCACGCCAGGCTACTAGAGCTCAGAAAATAGGCGACCTTACACAAGGAGGTTCCATGATGGCTCTTTCCAGGGATAAGTTTGAACAAGGAATGACTACCCAGGAATACATCGATTACATCAAGGTCAACAAGCAGCCCTTCATCGATATCTATAATGGTGTCGAAGTGCCCGAAGACACCAGGGCTTTCTTCGAAGGGCTTGAAGAACCACTGAACCTGGCCGTTTTCACGTCCGACTGGTGCGGCGATGCAATGAGCACCACACCGGCCGTCTTGAAGCTGGCCGACGCCACCGACAAGCTGAATCTCCAGGTCTTCAGCCGCGACGACGAACTGGAAATCACCAACAGCTTCCTTCCCGAAAACCGGGCCGGCACCGTCCCTGTCTTCGTCACCTTCGACGCTGAGATGGGCGAGATTTCCCGTTTTATCGAAACCGCTCGTTCCCTGGTACCCCAGATCGACGCTATGGACGACGCCATAGCCCAGGAAGTCGCTTCCCAGGGCGCCACCGGGGATGATGTCCGCGCCGCCACCCGGGGCAAGCGCACTGCCTTCCGTGTGGGCAAGGCAAAGGACTGGGGCGACGTTATCCTCCGCGAATTCCAGCAGGTGGTGGCGGAAGGCCTCCGGATGGCCCCTGGCCAGCGTCCCTCCGAGGGTGGCACCCAGTGGCCCCCGCCCGAAGAATAGGGCTCAAGAACTCCGGAAACTTGCGTGTTCCGGATTAATAGGTCGGGTCGTGGCCACCCTGCGCATTCGCGTAAACCCCGGCGCTTCCCGCAACCGGGTTGAGGGATATGATGACGGTGTGGTGCGCCTCCGCGTTACCGCACCACCCGATGCAGGCAAGGCCAACGCAGCCGTCACGGAATTGCTCTCCAACTTCCTTGGCATATCCCGTAGCCGGCTCAAGATCGTTCGGGGAGCCGCGTCCCGCAACAAGGTGCTGGAAGTCACAGGCTTGGAATCGCCCGTATTAGAGGAACTGCTGGTCGACTTGACGAAACGGGGCCGGGAATAAACCCGACCCCGTTTCCTTTGTGATTCTCTTGCCTTTCCTGACGCAAAAAAGACGGAAATGTACCTTGGGACCTGTTCACTGATGTCGGGCGCAGGGAAGAACCCCAATGCTTCCCTTACCGAATCCCTTCTCTACCCGTCCGGCCTGCCCCAACACACCATACCCTGCGCCTGCCCAGCAGACCTGCACCGGGGTTCGTCCCTGCCCCCGACTCTATCGTCAATGTGTCCTTGACTTCGCTCACCTCTATGGGCGGCCTCCACGTAAGGTTCGTTGAACAGCCCGCTCACGTAGGGGCAGTCTTTGTGGCTGCCCTGATCTCACCACAAACCACCTGAACCGAAACGCTGTCCGGCTCCCCCAATTGTTGGCTTGCCAATGGCCAGGCAGTATAATTGGCGCCGGACACATCACCAGTAAAGGCACGGAGTTTTCTGTTGGCACACTTGAACTTCAGCTGGGTCCTGGAGGGATATTTGGCTGGTGCCATGGGCCCCACCAGTCGCCGGGACCTGATTTTCTTCCAACAACAGAACGTAGGGGCTGTCCTGAGGATGGAGGAAAGCACCATTTCCGCCGAACTCTGGAATTTGTACGACATGTTCGAGCCTGTGCCCGACTTTTCCGCACCCACCCTTGAGCAAATTGACCGGATGTGTCGCTGGATTGAGGAACAGATCGAAAACTGGGAACGTCCCGTCGTCGTAACCTGCCACGCCGGTATCGGCCGCACGGGCACAGTCCTGGCTGCATATATGGTCTATATGGGCTACGAGCCTCAGACGGCCGTCGATCTCATTCGAGAAGTCCGCCCCGGTTCCATCCAGACACCCGACCAGGAACGGTCGGTCTTTGCCTATGCCGAGCACCGCAAGAACACCGGCGGCGCCCGGGTCAGCTCCGGTTAGGAGCCTGGTAAAAGTCCGGCCGGCTGTTAAATCAACCGGCCGGCCCTTGCGTTCAGGCCCACACCAGGGCCAATCGCCTCGGGCGGAGGAGGGCCTGATCGTAACCGGAGAAACCACTAGGCGGCCAGCTTCCTTTCCTCAGTTTCCGCCAATGGCTCCATGGTGGCTCCCAGGTCAACGATGCGGCCGCACTGCAAACACTTGCGGAAGTACCCGTCAAAGTCCTTGTCCTGGACCATGTCACCCCCGCACTTTGCGCAAGATTTGAAGAAGAACCTGGCATTGTTTTTCATAACCGCATCTGTCCTTTCCCCTTTCGGGTTTGCGTGATTCTCACCGTCGATTGTTACGTCCAAATCCCTTTCCAAGATTCACTTTGGCAGCTTATTTGGAGTTACGAGACGGTTATGATTTTTAATTATATTAGTGCTTTTATAAGTTTGCTATGATTTATAAATAAATTTTCATAAAGTTCAGTGTTCCTTTGCCGCTCTCATCGATTTCACCCGAGATGTCCATAACGAAAACCGGAGGTACTATGCCCTCTGAACCTGGAGAACATCCTTCCATTCAGCCTGTAGCCATCGATCGGTCCTTGTTGGAATCCATTTACCTCCAAGCCCGCGCCAGCTTCCCCAACGAATGCTGCGGCTGGCTTGCCGGCCCCAGAACCGGCAACGTTGCCACCGATATCCATCCCTGCGTCAACGACCAGGACTCGGGCAACCACCCTACAGTTGCCGACCGCACGGCTGAACGGGCCTACGTCTTCAGCGCCGCCGATCTGTTGGAACTCAACCACACACTGGATGGAGATCACCCGCCGTTGGTCATCTACCACTCCCACCCCAACGGCCAGGCCTACTTTTCTCCCACCGACCGCCAGGTGGCCGCCAGCCCATGGGGGGACGGTCCCGCCTACCCGGTGCAGCAACTGGTGGTGGGAATCGACGAACACCGGGTGGTCGAAGCGGCCCTTTTCGCCTGGTCCGACGACGAAGACGGATTCGTCGAACTTCTCCGCTACGAGGGGTCCCCTCTCTAGTGCCTTCTGGCAGCAATTCCGGGTCGCACAACGGAAGATGTTGGGCTGACGATCCTTTTCACCGATTCGGGGACTTATGGCCCGAACCGGACCCGCTCCGGGTTTCGCGAACAGGGTGCCCTGGGCCACTGGTCCACTGTGCAGTAGCCAACTACATAGGTAGCCGAGCCGTTGACATGCGGTGGCTGCTTCAATAGCATTGCGGTACCGACCAATTGGAGTTCCCAGGATGACCACCACACCCGACGAAAACGCAGCAGAAAACGCAGCAATGGATACCCGGCTTGCCGTGGTTGAAGTCCAGTTAGCGGCCGTGCAAGAAGGCCAGCGTCAGATAATAGCCCGGCTGGATGCCATGCAACAAAGTAATGACGCTACTCATCAAGCCACCAATGCTCGACTGGACTCCATGGAACAGGCGAACAGTACCCGGTTCGACGCCCTGAACGGCCGCATCGACCGCTTGTTCTACACCATCCTTGCCCTTGGCATAGCCGCAATTGGAACACTTATAGCGCTGGACAAAGTTCTGTAACCTTTTCCAAGCTTGCACCACCTGACCCGCAATAAATGACCCCGGCCCTCGTGGGCCGGGGTGTTTTGGTGGGGTGTTTTGGTATAGTATCCCCACACAACATCAGGGTTGTAATCGGAGGGCGCTCATGACGGAAAACCACCCCGCCCGCATCGACTCCCACGCTCACATCGTTCCGCCCGATCTTATCGACGAAGCCCGGAAGTCCGGCGCCAGCCTGGGCGTCTCTGTAGAGGATACCGAGCGTGGGCCGGCCCTCCAGTTCGACGGTCTGGTCCACCTGCGACCGGTTGGAGGCCTGGCCCGCCTGGAAGCCCGGTTGGAATGGATGGAACAACAGGGGCTTTCACTGCAGATTCTTGGGTCCTGGCTGGATATCCAGGGCTACACCCTGTCTGCTGAAAACGCAGCCACCTGGGCCCGGCTTTTTAACGAGCACCTCGCCGAAGTGGTGAGGGCCCATCCCGGCCGGTTCGCCGCTCTTGCCACCGTTCCAGTACAGGACGGCGCCCTCGCGGCCAGGGAACTGGAGTATGCCGTCAACGAACTTGGAATGCTGGGAGTAATGCTCGCCACCGACCCGGTGGAGCAGGACCTGGCCAAGGAAAGCTTCGAACCCTTCTGGGACGCTGCTGAAGCCCTGGACGTTCCCATCGTTATGCACCCGCCCACCCACGGCTTCGGCGCCAGCATTCGCCCGTCCTACTTGGCCTTTTCCCTGGGCCGCACCCTGGACACCACCATCACCACCGCCAAGCTCATCCTGGGCGGCCTGTTCGACCGGCATCCCAACTTGAAGATGATGCTGGTGCACGGCGGCGGCTATCTCCCTTACCAGGCCGCCCGCATCGACAGTGGCTACCTGGGAGGCAATGGTCGCCCCGTGGAGTTGCAGCGTGACCGCCCGTCCGACTACCTGCCGCTGCTTTACTACGACAACGTGAACGTATCTGCCGCGGCCGTGCGCATGATGCACGAAATCGCTGGAACCGACCACCTGCTACTGGGCTCCGACTACGTTTTCGCCGGGTCCCGCTCACCCATCGCCTCCAACATTGAAGAGGCGGGCTTCACTTCCGACCAGGTCGACCTTATCTGCTGCGGCAACGCCCGTCGCCTGTTCTTTAAGGAAGTCTAGTCGGGACAGTCAGGTTGCGCTCAGGAAATCCCTACTCCATTGATGGAGGAAGGTTAGGATGGGGGCGGATAGCGTTCCAGTTTAGGTGGTATCGACTCGTAGGGGCGGGTTTCAAACCCGCCCTGGCAGCCCGCTGAAATCTCTCAAGAACGAAAAACCACCTAAATTGGAACGCTGCCATGGGGGCGAGGTTCCATCCTGGGTAATTCCCCTTGTCCCAGATATCCGACAACTCGATAGGCATAACTTCCTGAAGGCAATTAACGGAGGGTATTCCCCATGATCATCATCGACACCCACTCCCACGCCGGCGTCAACTGGTTCGAACCGGTGGAGACCATTCTTCATCAGATGAACGTCAATGGCGTTCAGAAGACCGCACTGATCCAGCACGCGGGCAATTACCACAACGACTACCTGCTGGAGTGCGTCAAGCGTTTCCCCGGCCGCTTTGGCGCCGTCGTATGGGTTGACGTGGCCGACCCCAATGCCCCGGCTACTCTCGAGCAACTGGCCCGGCACGAGGAAGTTATCGCCGTGCGCCTTCACCCTTACGAACGCTCACCTGAACCCGACCCCCTGGCCATTTGGCGCAAGGCCGCTGAACTGCGGCTTCCGGTAAGCTGTTACGCCCGCAGCGCTGCCCAGGCTTCCGATCCGGGTTTTCAGGACATAGTGGAGCAGTTTCCCGACTTGACCATAGTCCTCGAACACCTCGCCGGGGCGTACCGGCCTCAGAGCCCCGAGTCTGTCACGCCGCCCTACGCCGATTATAAGGAAGCCCTGACCCTGTCTCGCTTCCCCAACACCTTCATCAAGTTTGGTGGCCTGGGAGAGTTCTGCGTTCGTCCTCGCCCCCTGGCCCCCCACTTCATGTTCGAGGAAGTGCCGCCCCTGGTGGATATGGCCTATGAGGCCTTTGGCCCGGAGCGCATGATGTGGGGCAGCGACTTCCCCCCCGTGGGCGGCCGGGAAGGCTACCGTAACTCCCTGGAAGCCCTTAAAGAGTACCCCTGCTTCAAGAACCAGGAGGAGAGGGAGTGGGCCTTCGGCAAGGCCGCCCAGGCCGCTTTCCGCTGGCCGTAGAAATTGCAAGCTGCCGGGTTCACACAAGCATCGTTGGAAATGGGGGAGGCAAGTATGCCCGGCGCTTGTGAACATCATCCTGTTTTCCTGCCCATTCATGTGAAGTTCAAAAAACCTACAATTACAAATCATATCTGCGGTTGCTTTTCATTATCGCAAAAAGGAATATAAACTCCGTTTACCCATAGTATTGACAAATAAAAGCGCAACCTTTATCTTTACCCACAAGACCTTACCCTAGGTTCAAGAGTTTCAAAGGGAGGAGAAGTTATGCTCAAAATCGGACATGAGGTTGTTCGACCTGGCAAGAACGTCGGCGATTCTCCGGTAACCATTCCCGTTCCCGAAGAATTGGAGACCGTTCCTGGTATTCCCAAGATTCAGCGTGAAGTTGACTGGTATGCCCGGGAATATCCCGTGGAGACCATGAACATTACCGAGCGCGCTTCCCGCGACTGGGCCAACGCCATTCGCGACCAGCACGTTGAGATGCGTGAAATCCGCAAGGAGCATGACAAGCTCAACCGCTCCCTGATTATGGGCGCCCGCCTCACCGGCGAACAGGAGCCCACTGCTGAGCCCACCGGCGAAGACGTCAGCGAACAGATCAAGGCCAAGGCCCGCGAACTGGGTTATGTGGAAGTCGGCATCACCGCCTATGACACCCACTACACCTACCAGAGCAAGAAGGACTGGGTCAAGTTCCCTCACGTCATCTGCCTGGCCTACGAGCAGGACTTCGAGCCCACCCAGACCATCCCCAGCGTTGACGCCGAGATCGTGCACTCCAGCACCTACCGGACCGAAGGCGCCGCCGGACTGGAACTGGGTAACTACATCCGCAGCCTCGGCTATCGTGCCCAGGTTCACAGCCCCAACGACAACACCGGCCCTTACATCCCCATGTTTGTTTCCGCCGGTCTTGGCCAGTTGGGCGCTTGCGGCTATCTGCTCACCCCCCACGTTGGCTCCCGCTGCCGCCTGATGATGATCACCACCGACGCCAACATCACCCATGACAGCCCGGTGGACTACGGCATCCACGCCTTCTGCCAGGTGTGCCAGGTCTGCGTGAACCGCTGCCCCGGCCGCGCCCTGATGCGCGACAAGATCTGGTGGCGGGGAATTGAGAAGAACAAGCTCTACTTCAAGCGCTGCCGCCCCGTCATGGCCCGCTACCTGGGCTGCGGCATCTGCATGAAGGTCTGCCCCATCCAGAAGTATGGCCTCCAGAACGTCATGGAGCACTATGCCGAGACCGGTCAGGTACTGGGCAAGGGCACCCACGACCTCGAAGGTTACACCCTGGAAGGCAAGGGCTACTTCGGCCCCGGCGAAATGCCCGTCTTCGATGCCGGTTTCTTCGAAATGCCTCAGGGCGACACCGAAGAATGGGCCTTCTCTCAGTTCAAGGAAAAGGCCGTGGCCAACGGCGGAAACATCACCGACGAAATGATCGAGGAGTTCCGTGCCGAGGTCGCCCGTGGTCTGTCTCAGAGCCGCGACAACATGGGCATGATGGAGGAAGAGGACTACATCTAGTCCCCATCTTCCAACCCACTCAGGTAACCAGGGCCGGTGGTAATTCCACCGGCCCGTTTGTTTGTGCGTTCGACGTCCTTATTCAGCCATGACAACCGCTTCCCCATCCGCTATAACCTGGCAGGAACTCATGCGCTTCAGGCCAGCCTAAGGGGCTCAAATCCCTTCCTGTAACCCCGTGGCGGGCGCGTGTTAGATTATTGGGCAAGGTGTCCATGTTCCAGCAAAGGTTCATTCGGCTGTAGGTTCAAGCGGAATAGTGATTGCTTTGGCCGCAACCCTCTTTCCTTTACCATCCCTCTTTCAAGCCCCCACATTTTCTTCAACATTGCCCTCTAACCTTTAGCTACAATCATCGGTATCCCTGATCTGCAAGACGTAGCTTTGCTGGGCTGCCCTATCCTGAAGGAACCCCGTACCTCAAGCGTAATCCATCAAGGCGGAAACAATGGCTCGGTTCAAGGCTCTTCGGGACTCCCGCTACTTCATCTGGGCCATCCTGGCCCTGCCCTCCATTCCTTTGCTTATCCAGCTCCTCACTGGCATCTCAGATGGCGCAGGCCTCAGCGAGCAACAAGCCCGCGAAATCCGAGAACCCGCTGGCACCTTTGCCGCCATAGCCCTGTCCCTGGCCCTCTTGATGACCCCGATCTACCAGCTTCGCAACTCCACATTCATCCGGTGGCTGCTGGCCCGGCGCCGCTACTTCGGCGTGGCCTGTTTCAGCTATGCAACGGTGCATATGGCCCTCTACTTGGTGGCCCTCGAATCTACTGCCGAGTTTATGCATGAACTGGGACAAATCGAGATAATACTGGGCTGGCTCTCTTTCTTTATCATCGTCCCCCTCGGCCTCACCTCAAACCACGTTTCCATGCGGTTGCTGGGCCGGAAATGGAAGGACCTGCAACGGGCTACTTACGTCGTAGCGGTGCTGGTATTGGTCCATTGGGTGGTTGTACACGGACCAATGCCCGCCCTCATCTTCTTCGTCCCTCTAGCAGTCCTGGAAGCCATACGTCTCTGGCGCCTCTGGAAGGGGGCTCGCCTCCGCCGTTCGGGGCCCGTGGTTGCCAGATGACTTCACTCATGTACTGTTTTGGCTTCTCCGGCCCAGTTGGATGAGACCGGCGTTGCTACCTCAAAACTTGAGCGAAAACGGCCTGCCAAGCCTCCACCGCCTCAGGTCTGGAGTTATAGCCTTTCGGACCTGCGTTACTTCCCGCCTTCCATAGCAAATGCCCCGCCTTGCTCCTTACTGCCCCGCCTTGCCCCTTACAAGGAATATGAAGATATCACCACATCTCCCGCCTCTACTCGTACCTAGCTAGACAATAACTACCCCCATTGTTAATATTGGTGTACCTGCTCTCAAATTGACCCTTTCGCGGCGACAGCTGTCTTCGACCTGATACGCCGGGTTGATTTGACGATGGCATGGCGGGAGCGCCCTTCCGCCGCCGGGAAGCGCCATCATTCTACTCACTCCCCGAAGTCGCCAACCGGTTCCCATTTATTCTGCAGTCCTTGGGGGTATTTCTGATGCGACTGTTCCCACGTTTGTTGTCGACAATGGCTCTGCTCACCTTGATTGCCCTTATCCTCGCCTGCACAAGGGAGGTGGAGGTGGTCAAGGAAGTTCCTGTTGAGGTGGAAAGGGAAGTGACCGTTGAGGTCGAGCGGGAGGTCCCCGTTGAGGTGGAGAGACAGGTAATGGTGGAGGTCGTTGCTACTCCCACCCCCAATCCCAATGCTCCCCAGGCCGAACTCCCCCGTCAGCCCCAGACCCAGCCCGCCCCGGGAACCGCATCCGCGCAACCGAACCCCACCCAGGCGCCGCCGCCTCCTCCACCCACGGCAGAGGCAATGGTTGACGATGTGGAGCGTATCTACAAAATAGGCATCTCAGAGGACCTGACCACCACCAACTATTGGGCCTACCTGGGCCCCGACGGCACCATCTGGAATCTCTATGTGTTAAGTGGCAGCAAGCCCTCTCTCTATAGCTACACCAGCCAGACCTTTGACTGGGTTCCATCCCTTGCATCTGACTTTCCCACCGCGCTGACCGAGGAAACCGTTGACGGGCAGACCCTGTGGACCACTGAGGTGCCTCTCAAGCAGGGCGTAATGTGGAGCGACGGCAACGAAGTAACCGCCGAGGATTTCGCATTCACCGCCAATACCGCCAACGAGCTTATGCTCACCGGCAACTGGCCCGGCATCGTAGACCCCGAGTATTACCACCATTCCGAGGCTCTGGACCCCTATCGCCTGAAGATATACTTCCAGAAGAAGCCCGGCCTCGCCCGCTGGCAATTCGGGTTGGCCTTTATGCCCATCTTCTCCAGCGCATACTGGGGGCCGGTGGTGGCCGAGGCGAAACAGGCCGGTGAAATACCCGAGCAGCAAAAGGTCCTGTATGCTCACGTGCCCGAGGGCGAACCCACCGGCGGCCCCTTTGGCTTCGGCAAATGGGAAAAGGGCGCCTTCGCCGAAAAAGATCGCAACGATGACTACTTTTTCCGGGGATCCGTTTCCACCCAGTACGATAATGGCGCGTACGTTGAAACCAAGCCCGGCGTCTACGAATTCACCGCCTTCGGCGAACCCACAGGCAATGTGACCCTGGAGACCACCGAGGGCCCCAACGCCAGCAGCTCCATCTATTCCGTATATGGCAGCCAGGATGCCACGGTGCTGGCCCTGAAAAAAGGCGATATCGACTTTATGCTCAATCCCCTGGGCCTTTCCAAGGGCCTCCAGGAACAGCTTGAAGGCGCCGAAGGCCTTACCACCATCGAGAACTCCTCCGACGGTGTCCGTTATCTGGGCTTCAACTTCCGCCGCGAGCCTATGAACGATAAGGCTTTTCGCCAGGCCGTGGCCACCCTCATTGACAAGGAATTCCTCACCCAGACCGTCCTCCAGGGAGTGGCCATCCCCGTCTACGCCATGGTCCCCACCGGCAATGCCGCCTGGTACAACCCCGACGTGCCCCAGATTGGCAAGGGTCTCACTCGCGCCGAACGTGTGGCCCAGGCCGTGGAACTCCTCAAGGGAGCCGGCTTCACCTGGGAAGTTGAACCCAAAGTCAGCGAAGACGGCCGTTTTGTGGAACAGCAGGGCGAAGGGCTTCGAATGCCCAACGGCGAACTTATGCCCGAGATGACGGTGCTGGCCCCCAGCCCGGGCTACGATCCCCTTCGCTCAACCTTCGCCATCTGGATCGAGCGGTGGCTTAACGAGGTGGGCATTCCCGTGCGCGCTGACCTCACCGGCTTTAACCTGATCGTTGAGAAAGTGTTCAATCAGCAGGACTTCGAAATGTGGATCTTGGGCTGGGGCCTGAGCCTCTACCCTGACTATCTTGAGGTGTTCTTCCACAGCCGTTACTCCGACCTGGAAGAATACAACGCCGGAGGTTACAACAATCCCGAATTCGACCAGCTGGCCGACGACCTGGTGGCCGAGACCGATCTCCAGACCGCCCGGGACCAGGTCTTCCGCATGCAGGCCTTCCTGGCCGATGACCTGCCTTACGTTACCCTGTTCACCACTCCCATAGTGGAAACCTACCGCAGCGACAAGATTGAATTTCCCTATACGGAGAACCTGGGCGGCCTTCAAAACGTAGCAGGCATGCCCTCCCTGGTCAGCTTCAAGTAGCCCGACAATCCGGAAACTTGATAGGAAGCCATCCGAAATCCCTTTCCCCAAGGCTTGCTGAAGATTGAAATAAAGTCCCCTCCCCCATCAAGGGGGAGGGTCAGGGTGGGGGTGATTTTCTCCCCACCAACAATCTGTCCCTCCCAAGCACAGGAGTTTGCCCCCACATGACCGGTTACCTGGTCCGCCGAGCGGGACAAATGGTCCTCACCCTCTTTCTGATAATTACCTTCGCCTTCTTCCTGGTGCAGGCCCAGCCCGGCGACTACGCCACCTTCTACGCCCTCGACCCTGATATGCCTCCGGAGGTCAAGGAACAGATGCGGGCTTCCTTCGGCCTCGACAAACCCCTGTGGCAGCAGTACCTCATCCACCTCAAGAACACTGTAACCGGCAACTTTGGCGTCTCCTTCGGCCACTTCCCCCGGCCGGTGATGGAAGTCCTGATTGAGCGGGTACCCCGCACCGCCGTACTCTTCCTTACCGCCACCGTCCTGTCCTTTTACATCGGCTTCCTGCTGGGCAAGGCCATAGCCTGGCGCCGAGGCGGCCTTCTGGAATACACCGCCACCATCTCCGGCGCCACCCTCTTCACCGTCTTCACTCCCGCCTTCGGCCTCATGATGATCTGGATATTCGCCTTCCGATTGGGCTGGCTGCCCGTCGGCAAATTTCTTGACCCCCTGGTTTGGCGTCACGCCGAAGTTTCCGCCAACTATGTCTTCAGCCAGATGCTGCTGACCGCCTTTCTCATTACCGCCTTCGCCTTCCTGGCCCTCTATTTACTCAGGAAGACCGGCCGAATCGGCCTGGTCAAGTGGGCCGGCCCCCTTATCGCGGTGGCCCTGGTCGTCGCCCTGCTGATCTGGTCCCTTTCCGGCATTGGCGGGCTGGCCCTGGACATCCTCAAGCACATGATCCTCCCCATTGTCACCCTGACCCTGATTTCCTTCGCCGGAACCATGCTCCTCACCCGCAACAGCATGCTGGAAACGGTGCGCGAGGACTATGTGATGGCAGCCAGGGCCAAGGGTCTGCCGGAAAAACTGGTTCGCGACCGCCACGCCGCCCGGAACGCCCTGCTGCCGGTGGTTACCAGCCTGGTCTACAGCCTTATCTTTGCCATCGACGGCAGCGTCATCATCGAAGGAGTCTTCTCCTGGCCCGGCACCGGTCTCACCCTGCTTCAGGCCGTGCGGTCCGAAGACCTTCCCCTGGTCATGGGAGCCATGGTTTTTATTGGCCTGTTCTCTTTGCTCGCCCACGTCATCGTTGACGTTCTCTACGTCTATCTCGACCCCAGGATACGTTACCAGTGATTACGCCGACCAATAACCCGCTTTTGCCGGGACCAAATTCGGAACCGCCGGTCATGGAGGTTGGCCACAGTCGCCTGCGCCTCTTGCTGGCCCGTACCCGCCTTGCCTGGCACTCTTTCCGCACCGGCTGGTCCATATTCATGGAGAGCCGCATCGGCGTCCTGTCGCTGGTGATCATCGCCCTCTTTGCCGTTATGGCTGTGGCCCACCCCATCCTTATGCTCACTATCTGGGATACCGACACTTATGACCCGGTAACCGGGTACGCTTTCGACCAGCTGGAGCAGCCTGCGCCCCCCTCCTGGCGCCATCCCCTGGGTACCGATCCGCTGGGGCGGGACGTGCTGAGCCAGTTGCTTTGGAGTACCCGGTCCGAGTTCGTTCTGGGCATCACGGCCGCCCTGGTAACGGTGGCAATAGCCACCACCGTCGGCGCCATCTCCGCTTACTACGGCGGCTTGGTAGATGTCTTCTTCATGCGCCTGGCCGACCTGATCATCGCCCTGCCTGGCATTTCCCTGCTCATCGTTTTGAGCGCCCTGTTCAAGCTGAACCTGTTCTATCTGGCCCTGGTCATCGGCATCCTGGGTGGTTTCGGCGGCACGGCCATCATCCTTAAGTCCCAGGCCCTGAGCATCAAGGTCAAGCCTTATATCGAAGCAGCCCGGGTTGCCGGAGGCGGCCACATTCACATCATCTTCGTTCACATAATCCCGAACCTTTTGCCGTTGTCCCTGCTCTACATGATGTTTACCGTTACCAGCGCTATCTTCGCCGAGGCGGTCCTTTCCTTCCTCGGCCTTCTGGACTTGCGGATGAGCTGGGGAATAATGATTCACACTGCCAACACCGGCGGCTACCTGATGGGCGGCACCCGCTACTGGTGGCTGGTAGTCCCCGCAGGCGCATCCATAACCCTGCTCTGCAGCGCCTTCTACCTCGGCGGACGTGCCCTGGACGAGGTGGTCAATCCCCGCCTGCGCCGCCGCCATGATTAGCAACTTGCTGGGAACTTCCTTTCCCCAGGTGAGGGAAGGTTAGAATAAGGGAGAACACCCCACACATCCTGGTCTGTCGAAGCGCCACTCTCTGTGGGTAACCGGAAAAGGAGATACTCGATACATCTGAGGGGCGACCACCAGGGCCGCCCTGCCTGGGAACCCGCTCACCCAGAACCTGTCGATAGCATCGCTCGTCAGGGAAGGCCAGACCATTCCCGACATCTCCCATCTCCCTGAGGGAACGCGACCGGGGGTGAGGGCAGCTTTCCAAGCACATGCAACTACAACCATGCAAAATACGACAACTGTACCAGTACTAGAAGTAGCCAATTTGTCCCTCCGCTACCTCACCCGCGCCGGAGAAGTAAAGGCTGTAGAGAATGTCAGCTTCGAACTGGCCCAAGGCCAGGCCATGGGACTTGTAGGCGAATCGGGCTGCGGCAAGACGTCCGTTGCCAACTGTCTCATGCGCCTCCTGCCCGACAACGCCGTCTTGCGTGGTGGGCAGGTCATCCTCGACGGCCAGGACATTATGGCCTTGTCCGAGGAGGGGATACGCGAGTACCGGTGGAGCCGCATTGCCATGGTCTTCCAGGCGGCCATGAATGCCCTCGATCCGGTCTACCGGGTAGGCCAGCAGGTGGTGGAGGCTATCGAGGCTCACGGCATCGAGAGCACCCAGTCCGAAGCCAGGGAACGCGTTGCCCGCCTCTTTCGCATGGTGGGCCTCGACCCTGCCCTGATGGAGCGTTATCCTCACGAGTTTAGCGGCGGTATGCGCCAGCGCGCCGTTATCGCCATGGCCCTTTCCTGCGACCCCGCGGTAATCATCGCCGACGAACCCACCACCGCCCTCGACGTCATCGTCCAGGACCGGATATTACGGGAACTCAAGGGCATCCAGCAGCAGCTCAACATGTCCATCATCTACATCAGCCACGACATCGCCGTCGTCGCCGAAGTCACCGACCGTATAGGCGTGATGTACGCCGGCCGACTGGTCGAATACGGAGACACCGCCGACGTTTTCCGCGCTCCCCTGCATCCCTATACCGCAGCGCTAATGGGGTCATTCCCCAGCATCACCGGCGAGAAGCGGGTCCTGGCCAACCTGTCCGGAGAACCGCCAAACCTCATTGATCCGCCGCCCGGCTGTCCCTTCCATCCCCGCTGCCTGCACGCCACCGACCGATGTCGGACCGAGTACCCGCCCCGGGTTGTTCGCGGCAGCCAGTGGGCCGACTGCTGGCACCCCCTGAACGGCGAAATCCCCGACGCGGCCCAGGAAGGAGTTGTTTAGGTGCAGCCCGCCCAGAATCCGGCCCAGGCCCTCAGCCCCGAAACCCTGGTGTCCGTTTCCGGACTGACCAGGCTTTTCCCAGTGGGCCGCGGCCTCTTTCGCCGTACTACCAGCTTCATCCACGCCGTGGACGACGTTTCCTTCGACCTGGATCGCGGCGATAGCCTGGGTCTGGTGGGCGAGTCCGGGTGCGGCAAGACCACCGTGGGCAAGCTGCTGGTCAAACTCCTGGAACCAACCTCCGGCGAGGTCCATTTCCGCCTGCCCGGGCTCACTCTCGAGTCGGGATATCCGGAAGACCCGGTTGCCTCCTCCGCCATAACCTCAGGCCAAATGCGGGCCTTCCGCCGTCAGGCGCAGATGATCTTCCAGGACCCCTACGAGTCCATGAACCCCCGCCGCACCATCTACGACACCATCTCCGAACCCCTGGCCGTCCAGGGCATCGGCACCGTCATGGACCGGGTCGACCTTGTGTCGGAAATCCTGATGCTGGTGGGCCTCACCCCACCGGCCACCTTCCTTTTCCGCCACCCCCACGAGCTCTCCGGCGGTCAGCGGCAGCGTGTCGCCATCGCCCGCGCCCTTGTTGTCGAACCCACCTTTGTGGTGGCCGATGAGCCCACTTCCATGCTCGACGTTTCCAGCCGCACCGGTATCATGAACCTTATGCAGCAACTGGCTCACGGCCTGGGCATCGCCTACCTCTACGTAACTCATGACCTTGCCGTCGCTCGTTACATGTGCCACCGCATCGCCGTAATGTACCTTGGCAAGATAGTGGAGATTGGTGAGACCGAGGAATTGCTGCGTAACCCCCTCCACCCTTATACTCGAGCCCTCCTGTCCGCCGTCCCCGTTCCGGACCCCAACTACCGTCGGGAGCCGCCGGACATCCGGGGCGACCTGACTGCCCCCATCGACCCGCCCGACCGGTGCCGCTTCTACGACCGCTGCCCCCTTGCCACCGTTCACTGCCGCGACAATCCACATCCCCCCAACGAGGAAAAAGGCCCCGACCACTGGGCAGCCTGCTACGAAGTCTAAACCAGCGCCAGGGTGAAATGTACAATTTCATCCAGTGTGCAAAGAAATCAGGGCTGCCAATTCGGCAGCCCTGAGATTTGTCATACCCTGGCTCCGGAAGCGGGGCCCTACCCTGTGTTAATGCAGCGCCTCCACGATGGTGCTCACGTTATAGCGCATAAACTCCAGGTACGTTCCCGCTTCACTGCCTTCCTGCCCCAAAGAACCGGTGTACAGGCCGCCGATAAGTTGTGCCCCAGTCTCTGCGGCAACCTGCTGCGCCAGCCGGTCCGTCTGCGACTTCTCCGCGAATACGGCATGGGCGCCCGAGTGTTCAATGGTCTCCACCAGTTCCGCCAGCTCCATCGCCGTCGGTTCCACCTCCGTGGTCACCGGCATGATCGCTCCCACCACCTCAAAGTCGTAGCGTTGGGCGAAGTACTGGAAACTGTCGTGCGAAGTAACCAGCAGCCGGTGGTCCTCGTCCAGCTCGGAAACCTCGTCCTCGATCCAGGCGTGAAGCTCATCCAGCTCCTGGCTGTACGCCGCCGCATTGTCCCGGTAGAAAGTCTGCCCCGCCGGGTCCACACCAGACAGGTGTGCGGCAATGCTGTTCACCGCCTGCTTCACCCGGATGGGGTCGAACCAGAAGTGGGGGTCCAGTTCCCCGTGATCGTGCCCGTCGCCTTCCTCTTCGTGGCCGTGGCCCTCTTCCTCGTGGCCTTCCGTTTCACCCTGGATGCCCACAAAGGCTATTTTGGTCGGGTTGCCGGCCACGTCCCAATGGTCAACCACTTCCAGGTCGTGGTCGTCCAGCTGCAGCACCTGCTCACCCACCGAGTCCGTAACGAAGATGGCCCCCGGCGCCATTGCAACGTGTGGCCGACCCCAGAACCCCGTTTCCAACGGTGTGGTCAGCGCTTCCGAGTTGGTGGCAATGACATCCCCGTCGTGGGTGTCGTACAGCCGGATTTCACCGCTGCTCATTACAACAACCAACTGTTCCCCGTCCCGGGAAAGGGCCACCTGGATGGGCGAATTGCCCTCTTCGGCGGCAATCAGCTGCTCCATTTCACCTTCTTCCGGTTCCACCACGTACAGCCCCACCGCGGAACCCAGGGCAAAGAAGTGGTCCGCCCCGGAAGTCCCCCAGACGGAGGTGAGCCGGAAGTCTTCGGGAGCACCCTCAGGCGCCGCAATGAACGCGTGGTCATATTCGCCGTCATGGGCCTCCACCGCCAAGACACCGCCGGTGCAGCCGAAAACCGCGATATGACCGTTGCTGGCGTCGCCGTGCAGGTCTGGGCAACCGTCGGCTGAATAGAGAACGTTGCCTGACGTGTCCCAAATATCGGCGCCCTCCGGAAGGCGGTACTGTTCTGGATTGGAGCCATAGTTGGGATGCTGGGGCGTGACTGCGAAGAGGTCGCCTTCCAGGGGAACCGCCGCGCCATGCTGGGGTCCCGCATTGAGTCGGACCGGTTCGTAGGCGGCGCCTTCCTCTTCCAGTTCGTGCTCGTTGATGAACACCACGTCTCCCGAGCCGTCATAGTAGATTGTGGCCCACTCATCCCCCACGAACATGTGGACGGGACGATCGCCGGTCAGGTCCAGACCTAGCGGTTCGGCTTCCCCGTTTACCAGGTCGAAGTGGTCCCCATGGGGTTCAAGGTAGGTGCCGCCGTCAATGATGTGGACCATGTTTGCGTCGCTGGACACCGCAATGGCAAAGCGCCCGCTCCTGGTGGCGTAAATACGCCCGGCCCGGCTGCCCATATCATAGGCGTCCTGCTCCACCTCGCCGTGGTCCAGTTCGATGATGGACATCGCCCCGGTCTCACCGTCGCCAATCAGCAGCTTGCCCAGCAGCTCAGTCATTTCCTCTTCATCGTGGTGGTCCTCAAATATCTCCACGAAGTCGATGGGGTCCACCCCTTCCCCCACTTCCACAATCGCGTGGGGGTCCTGGGCGGCGTTCTCCACCAGGTCCGTCAGCCACCCCGCTTCCAGCGACAGGCCCACGGACATCACCAGGTCCGCATCGGCCACCTTGGCTATATCCTGGGCCCCGGGCTGGTACGTGTGTGGGTCGGCGTTGGCCGGCAACAGGGAGAAGACATCCAGCCGGTCCTGTCCAACTGCCCTTACCCAGTCGGCAATAATGTTGCTGGTGGTTACCACTCTGATCTTCTCTGCTGACGCCTCGGGCTGGCCGGCCGGCGCCGTTGTCTGTGGCTGCGCCGCTGCCGCCGGCTGGACTGCGGCTGAGGCCCCCGTCGCGGGTTGCGCTGCCGGTTGTGCCGCCGCCTGAGCCGCGGGTTGCGCTGCCGGTTGTGCCGCCGCCTGAGCCGCGGGTTGCTCGGCGGTCTGTGCCGCCGGCTCCTCGCTGCCGCACGCGACGGCCAGCAGCAGCACGGCGGCCAGCATGGGTATCAGCGTTTTAAGTAAATTACCTCGCATCTCATTTTCCTCCGGATAGAATATTCATTCTTGGCCTAAAAATTGATAGTGTATCCCTTTAGTTGGGAAGTGAACTCTCCTGGGTGATGATGCGGTAATGTACTGAAACTCATCATCATCAATTGGCTCTTCAGTTGGTTCTTGTATCCTCTCACCGTACTTCCCATCCTATACTTAATCTCAATATAAACGTGAATAAAACTTTATATCAATTGAGGGCCCAACTTGTCAATACTTTATCGCAATAGAGCAGCGTTCCGGCTTAGGTGGTCTGGGACACGGTGGTAGGGGCAAACCTGTGTGTCTGCCCTGGCCTCACCCACGAAACCACCTGAATCGGAACCTTGGGTCGCAATAGGGCAGCCTACCGGTAAAGGTGGGTAGTGCCGCCATACGGTTGGGAAAGAGCTACGTGCCTGCTTCGGTCTTGCATGGGAAAGCCCCATAGTTGCAGCTATCACGGTTTGGTGGCTAACCTTGTATCCCGCATTCAATTCGCCACCGCCAGGACGGCCGGAACGGTCCATGCCTCAACCCAGGGGCGATCCCAAGGCCCCTAACGACCTTGGAGGTGGCCTTTTGGACCATACCTTGGTAACGTAGCACCCTTTGACCGGATCAGGACAAATGGAGAAACCCCACCTGTCCATCTCGGAGCCTGCCCTTCCAGTCTCTTCCCACCCTTTGCAAATATATAGCGGCTTCGCTATAATTCGCCCGCTTTGGAAAGTCGCATTTGGATACTTGAAGCGAACAGGCTACCCAGTCGGAAGCGTCCGGATTCTCCCGGGTTTACGTTTAACGCGATGCTCTGAAACGGCGCCATGTCTCATATCCTTGTCACCACGTCTCAACTAATGGGAAAGAGGATAGTATGGCTCAGGCCAAGTTCCTTGTGGTCACCATTGCGCTGATCGTCCTCGCTACCCTGTTACTAGCCTGCAATGGCAATGCAGCCTCTGGCGAATCCACCTCCAGCTACATCCCCGGCCAGAAGGTGTCTGCCAACAACGCCAGCAGGGCGGACCTGCAGCCGGCTTTCGAGCATGCGCAAATAACCAACGCTGGAAAGTGGGCACGGGAGGTCCAAGAATACCGCCCTTACCCGGAAGATGACCCTGACCACAGAAAGCTGCGCATTGAACTGGCCAAGTACAATCCCACGCCCGGTGTGGTTGACCGGATTGTTGCCCAGCTGGAGCTGCCCTGATGCGTGAGGAAAGAATAGCCGCTACGTCCTGGAGGTTGCGGGCCAGCCTTCTTTGGTTGGTTTTCATCGGCATTGTCGGGGCGGCCATAGCCCTGGCCTTCGAGCGGCACTGGGACGGCTACTGGCAGTTGGTCCCCTGGGCCGTTCTGGGGATCATCTTCTTGGCCCTGTTGGCCATCGTCCTCTTCCCTTCTTCAGCTACGAGGAAACTGGTCCTTTTGGTAGCCGCCGCCACCATCGTTGCTTCTTGCCTGGGTCTTTGGCAGCACTTCGACGAGAATTACCAGACCGCTTCGCTGGACGCCAACTATACCGACCGCTGGGAGGATATGAGCCTGTTTGACCGGGTTTGGGAAGTCTCCAGGGGCTCAGTGGGCCACGTTCCCATTTATGCCGCCGCATCCCTCATTCCCATCGCCATCGCCCTGGCCATGTCCACCATCGGCATCGGCCAACAAGCAAGGCCCGACGAATACGTGGACCCAAGGCAACGCCGCTAGGCTGGTAACCCCCGAGCCCTCCCTTCCCGAGTCCGTTGAAGAACACTCCTGATAAGGAAATGCCTGCTCGGCATATCTGTTCGTATCAGGAAGTGTCCACTCTCCCTCCACCTGGCAAGGCTGGCAAGTCATCGCTGTTGGTTTGATCGCTTTTTTCTGAAGTCCGCTCCTCTTAGGCCTGTCAAACCACCGGCGGTATCCCTCCGCCTGGGTCAGGACAAACCCCAGTCCTGGCCCCGAGGCCGGATTTGGCGACGGTGGCGGTTCCACTACCCTTGCTGCCCTACCCGAATCCTTGCCGCAATACCGCTGTTGTTATACCCTTGTCTCAATACCCTGACTCTTGCTGCAGTACCTTCTCTGCAATTGCCGCAATGTATCGCAGCGGGCCAAAGGCCCGGGACTTCTGGGCCGCACATGAAGGAGGCAATCAGATGGCCACTTGGAAAGTCGCCTATTTCAGCGGTGTTGGCGGACGCCCAGCCACAATGCTTGAAAATGCGCCGGACGAAATCGAGGTTACGGTGGTGGACCCGGCGCTGCCGGAGTCGGAAAAAATCGAACTTTGCCGCGATGCCGACGCCCTCATCACCAGCGATGTTAGTACCAACGTGTTACGGGAGTGCCCACGGGTAAAGCTGATCCAGACCTTGAGTGCCGGTTACGACCGACTGGACTTGGAGGCCATACTGGAAATGGGCATACCTGTGGCCAACAACGGCGGCGCCAACGCTATTTCGGTGTCGGAGCAGACCATCGCCCTGATGATCGGCATCAACCGGAATCTGATGGCCCAATGGGACAGCACCACCCGGCGGCGGGAGTGGCGAGGCAACCTCTACCAGACCGATCTGTCGGAAGTCACCGACAAGACGGTGGGCATCGTGGGATTGGGACGCATTGGCCAGCAGGTGGCCAAACGGCTGACCGGTTTCGACACCCGGACCATCTTCTACGACGTGGAGGATATCCCGGAGGATGTCCAGCGGGAGGTCAAGGCCTCGCCTGTGCCTTTCGACGAATTGCTGGAGACCTCCGACATCGTTACCCTCCATGTTCCCCTCACCCGGCGGACCCGGGGTATGATGTCGGACCAGGAATTTGACATGATGAAGGAGACTGCCTTCCTGATTAACCTCTGCCGCGGGCCGGTGGTGGACGAGGCTGCGCTGCATCGCGCCCTGACCGAAGGGAAGATTGCTGGCGCGGCAGTGGACGTTCTGGAGGTGGAACCCACGCCCGCCGACAATCCTCTGTTCGAACTGGACAACGTGATCATCACTCCCCACATGGCCGGTCAGAGTCAGGAGACCGCCCTGCGGGCAGCGCACTTTGCCTACGGCAATATCCTCCGCGTATTGTCGGGACAAGAGGCCGAGTCGCTGGTAACCCCGGAATAGCCCGCAATAGCCGGAACGTCCGCCGGCTACTCCGGGCCAATTTCACGAAAGGGGCGCGCAAGAAATGGCTGGCAAGGCGCCGTCGTTCCCGCACGGACGGATGCCCCGACTGGGTCAAACCTGGATTTCCTGCTCTTCCTGAAATAACGGAAGCGAAAGCGCAATACTCAAGACCCGGCTCCGGCGGCAACTCATCTACTTCTGGACAGGAACGGTACAACATGAGCGCAATTGAAGCCTGGGGCGAGATGGTGCGCGTTGAGCACGACCAGTCCGACAGGATGCGTGGGGCACGCCCCTCCGATACCTGGCGCCAGCATGCGTCCCGATTCCGGGCCGATCCCAACCGTACCGACGATTCCCAGGTGGAGGCCATCCGCTCCCACCTGCGGCCCGACGATACCCTTCTTGACGTTGGCGCTGGCGGCGGACGACTGGCCCTGCCCCTGGCCCTGTCCTGCCGGCACGTCACCGCCGTAGAGCCGTCGCCCAGCATGGGTGCCGTGCTGCGCGAGACCGCCCGGGATTACGGCATCGAAAACGTTTCCCTGGTCGAGTCGGGGTGGCTGGACGCCAGGGTTGACCCCGCGGATGTTGTCCTCTGCTGCAACATGGTGTACGTCATCCAGGACATCGGTGAATTCGTCCGCAAGCTGCACCGGCACGCACAACGCTCCGTGCTTATGGTCATTTTCCAGACATCGCCCTTGGCCCAGGTTCGCGATCTGTGGGAGCAAGTTCACGGCGAGACCCGGCATCTCTTGCCTTCCCTGCCCCAGTTCCTCCCGGTACTGGACGAGTTGGGAATTTCGTGCAAAATGACCGAGCTGGAATCGCAGCAGTTGCGGGTGTATCAGAGCCCGTCGGAAGCGCGGGATGACATCGCCGCCCGGCTGTTTGTAGCCGAGGGCACCGAGGCTATCGAACGCCTGGACCGAGCCCTTGAGTCCTCTCTCCAGGAACAGGACGGACAGTGGCACGTCGTGGGAACACAACCCTCTCGCCCCTTCCTGGTTTCCTGGGAAACGTAGGGGGCCTGGCAGGGCCAGGTCAACCTTCTCACTCCCTTGCGCCGACCTCGGTAGGGTTGAGGGCTGCCTTTACCCGTCTACCCTCGGCATAACTTCCTCCACCAGCACGTCCATCGAATCCAGCAGTTGCTGCAGGCTGCCGCATCCGTTGAAATTTATCTGGAACTGTTCCAGCCCCGCCTCCTGCCGGTACCGCGTAACATCCGACGCCACCTGCTCCGGCGTCCCCTGCCCGGTGGGCCTGTCTCCACTGCCGCTGGAGCTCCCAGTAATCTTGCTGAAATTCACCCGGAAGCTCATCCGGGAGGGCGGCGCCTCCTCCCTTTCAATCTCCGCGCAATAGTCCCTCAGGTAGGCCTGGTTGCTCACGAGGGTATCCAGCGCCGTGGGCGTGGGCTGCCACACCTGCCCGAAGCGGGCCGCCCTTCTAAGCGACGCCCCGCTCGACCCGCCAATCCACACCGGCGGATGCGGCTGCTGCAGCGGCTTCGGATATACGTACATATTCTCAAAGGAAAAGAACCGACCCTGGAAAGTCGTAGCCCCTTCTTCCCAGCACGCCTGCCAGATCCGCAAATACTCATCAGTTCGCGCCCCCCTCTGCCGGAAGGGCACCCCCAGCGCCTTGTATTCCGCCTCATTCCACCCCGAACCCACTCCCACAATCGCCCTCCTTCCCGACATCTGGTCCAGCGTGGCAATCATCTTGGCCGTCACCACCGGATTCCGGTACGGCATTATCAGCACCGACGTACCCAGCATTACCCGTTCCGTCCGCGCCGCTACGTAGGACAGTACCATCAGCGGGTCATAAACATTCCGCCACGACTCACTCCGCGCCGAATCGTCCACGATAACGTGGTCATTGACGAACAGCGCGTCAAACCCCAGTTCCTCCGCCTTGACGGCCGTCTCAACTATGGCCTCCGTGGTCGCCGGAAATCCCAGGTAATCAGCATTGGGCAATCGAAAAGAACACTGGACCATAGCGCCTCCAGGCTGGGGAGAGATTGCCCACCATGTTAACCACTACCTATGCTTGACACAAGCAAACTTTCCCGCACAAGGTGATGCAGAGACTGACGAATTACGGAGGCTGCTTCCAATACCTAAATTCCGAACCATTTCCCCCACCGCCTCTACTCGACCGCCTGCCCTCACCAACAAAGCCCCCAAGGAGGCAACCGTGGCCCTGCTTCCTCTTCACCTTCGGCCACATCCCGTCCCTGCATCATAATGATATTAGGAAAGCCCGAATCAACCTTTTAATCCGATGTACGCCCCGGTATAATTTGGAGCAGGCATTATTTCCCCGTTGAATAATTTACAAATAATTACGATACCTTGCCGACCGGCGCCTTGAAAACAAATGCTCCTCCCTCAAACGTGGTGCCGGCCAGCTTGGCGCCGGGCCCGGCTCACCTCCAAGTCTCTGGGCCAGCCTCGAATTGGGTGCCGGGAGATACGGTCAATGGCAACACCCCAGCGACAACCCCTCACCGATCAGCTTCCCTCACCTTTCCCCGAGGGTTGGTACTTCGTCGCCTCCCGCGCCGACATCCGGCGGGAAAGGCTTCTTCACAAAGTGTGGATGGGCGAGGACATTATCGTCTGGTGCGATGACGACGGTGCCGTCTGCGTGGCCGAGTCCCATTGCCCACACCTGGGCTCCCACCTGGGACCCGATGCCGGTGGCCGGGTTTGCCAGGGTCGCCTGGTATGCCCTTTCCACGGCTATGAATTTGACGCCTCAGGCCAGTGCGTCGCTACCCCCTATGCCGACCCGCCCAGCAGTGCCCGCTTGCGGGTCTTTGACACCCAGGAAATCAACGGCCTTATCTTCGCCTGGTACGGAATTGACGGACGCCCTCCCCAGTGGGAACTCCACCCCGACCGCCCAGAGGTTGAGAATTGGTGCCGTCCCGCCATCCGTACCTTCCGCTTCCCCGGCCATCCCCAGGAAACCGCCGAGAACTCCGTGGACCTGGCCCACTTTCGCTACGTCCACGGCTACGGCAGTTTCGACCGGGTGGGCCGCATCCTGGTTGAAGGCGCCCGCCTGGAAAGCTGTTTCAACTTCAGGACCGTGCGCAAGGTCGCAGGCTTCTCAGCCTTCACCATGGACCTCTCCGCCGTCACCAATATCTTTGGCCTGGGCTACTCCTTCGTGCAGATTCGCGAGCACTCCATCGGCGTCGATATGCGGCTCTGGGTTCTGGCCACTCCGGTGGACGGGACTCTCATCGACCTGACCCTGGTCTCCGAGACCCGGGAGATCCGCAACCCGAAACGCCGCATCATCGGCCTCGGCTGGCTGCCCGTGGGTTGGCGGGCCCCCATTTTCAACAAGTTCATGGCAGCCCAGCAGAAGGGTGATGTTCGGCAGGATGTGGCCATCTGGAGCCGAAAGCGCTATCGCTCCCGACCCCGTCTCTGCCGCTCCGACGGCGAAATAATGCCCTTCCGCGCCTACTGTGCCCAGTTCTACCCGGAACCTCAGGTCCAGCCCGGCATCCCTTCCGCCAGTTCTGACCGGGCTCTGCTATGACGGGTCCCGAGAAATTTGCCAACGGGTCCTTTTCCTGTTGGTGTGGAAGGTCAGGATGGGAACCAGATCAGGTCGATCAAATTCCTGAAAGATGCCAAAAGTCTTTGCCGGAGTTCAATTAGCCCAGAACTTGCCGAAGGGCTTGAAAGCCATCTCTCAGGCGCGGTTCGGCCTCTCGAAAATGGTTCATAATCGATAATAGGGGTGCTGGGATGCGGTTTAATCATCCCATGCTTCTCACGAATGACGCTCTATTAACTCTCACGTGATCTGAAGGGGGAAACTTACTTTGGACAGAACACTCACTTTGCTGGCGAGGCTGGTCACGGCCCGCCCCTGGATTACCCTTCTGGTTCTGCTCCTTGTCACCCTCGCGTTGGGTTACGGCGCCGTTCACCGCGCCCCTCCTCCTGAGACTAGGGCAACTCTTCCTCAGGGCAGCGCCGTTGCCGTGGCCCTCCACGAAATTGAGGTTCTTTTCAGGGAGACCGGCGAAGCCAACGTTATTACCCTTCTCTTTCGCGGTGATGCCCTTACTCCCGGTGGCCTTGCACAGATGCAATCCTTGGTGAATGAAATCGTCTCCGACCCCAGTGTGGTTGAAGTGTTGGCTCCGGGCAATTCCGTTGTCGCCCCATCTCTGCTGGTCATGGCCCTGCTCCAGGCGCCCAACTTCGATTCCGTCTCCCAGGCCGACATAGACAACCTTCAGGGTCCTCCGGAAATCCTTGGCGCCATCGACGCACTGACCGGTGAGGACACTGATGGTACCCCGGTCGCCATCGCCACCATCCGCGTCCTCACTACGGGTGACGAGCGTGTCGAGGAGGCCGAGCGACGTATCCTTGCCCTCGCTCGGGCCGACCAGGGGCCGCTCGAAGTAAGTAGCGTTTCCCCCGTAATAGTCGAGGACGAGTACGTAAAGGCCACGGAGGAAGGAATGGCTCCCCTGGTGGGCCTGGCTTTCCTGCTCATCGCCGCCCTTATTCTCCTCTTTATGCGCACCATCTCCGACCTGCTGCTCACCCTGACCGGGCTGCTGATGTCCATCATCTGGATCGTCGGCGCCGAGGGTTGGCTGGGCCCCAACGCCCTGGGCCTGACTGGTCCGCCCAACTCTCTCACTACCATGGTGCCCATCATCATCATCGGCCTGACGGTGGACTATGCCATCCAGATCGTTTCCCACTACCGGGAGCAGCGCAACGCCGGCGAGAACGTTTTGTCCGCCGTCCGTATCGGCTTCCGTAATGTAGCCGTTCCCCTTATTTTGGCCGCCATCACCACCATTGTCAGCCTGCTGGCCAGCCTGTTCTCCCCCATAGAAATCGTAGGCGACTTTGGCATCATTGCCGGGTTGGGCGTGGGCATGAGCCTCATCGTCATGCTCACCCTGGTGCCTGCCGGCCGCACCATCATTGACCGCCGCCGCGAGGCCCGGGGCCGGTTAAACCCGCCCCGTCCCATTGCCAACGCTCTGCCCGGGGTCAGCGGGTTGGCCGAACTGCTGGGCCGCAGTATTACCCGCGCCCCGGGTCCCTACCTCGTCGGCGTGTTGGTGGTTACCGCTGCCCTGGGATACGCCGCTACCGATCTGGAATCCGAATTCAGCATCCGCGACATCCTGCCCCGTGGTGGCGACCTTCTGGAAGATATGAACACCCTCGACGCGGCCGTCGGTGGTTCCACCGAGATGGCCACCGTGCTGTTGCAGGCCGAAGCCACCGAGACTCGCACCCTGCTCAATATGCAGGACCTCACCGAGGCCTTCCAGGATGAACGCCGCCGGCCGGCCGCCGCAGCCGGGCCCATTCACGCCTCATTTGACCTCCTGTTGCGGGACTGGATAGACGACAGTAACGCTCCGGGAGACAATTTTGATCCCGAACTGGCCGATCTCTTCCTGCAGGCCACCGCCGGGGTGCAGGTCGACCCGGTGCTGATGCAGCAGTTCATTGATCAACTGGAGGCCAGGGACCCCGCGGTCAGGCGACTGTTGGTTAACGACCCCCAGGGCATTGACTCCATGCTGGTGCAGTTCCCCACCTACTCTGGTGATCCTGGCCTCACCAAGCTTATCCAGTCCGACATTGAAGGCCTCTGGTTTGGCGACGATGCCGCCATCACCGCCACTTCAGAGAGCATAATTTCCGTCACCGTTACCGACTCCATTACTGAGCGCCAGACCGAGGCCATTACCACTACCATCCTGGCTGCCCTCACCGTCCTGGCCGTCTTCTTCTGGATAACGGTGCGCCAGCCGGGCCTGGCTGTCATCGCCGTCGGCCCCATCGTGCTTGTCCTTATATCCGTCCTGGGAACTATGGCCCTGTTGGGCATTCCCTACACCATCATCACCTCCATCATCACCGCCCTGTCTATCGGCATCGGCGTTGACTACACCATCCACATGATCCACCGTTACCGCGAGGAATACTCTGTACTGCGCGACCCGGAGCAGGCCGCCGTCCGCACCCTGGCCACCACCGGCTCCGCCCTGCTGGGGTCTGCCCTGACTACGGCCTTGGGCCTGGGCGTACTGGTGGCGTCTCCCCTGGCCGCCTCCCAGCAGTTCGGATTCACCGCGGCCATCACCATTGGCTACTCTCTCATAGTCTCCATCCTGGTAGTCCCCGCCGCCATGACCTTCTGGGGCGCCTACCAGAACATGAAGCTGCGTTCCAACGTCAGGCGTTGGGCCGAGGAACTGGACATGGAAATAGATGCGGTGCATCGTCGCCACGAGCTTGACCCGGAATCACCGTAGAAGTGCATCCTATGCAGTGGCGTAAACTACCCGGCGGGCTGAGGGCCGCGTATCGAGGGTCCGACATTCGCCGTCGCGTAAAGCTCTTCGATGGCTGGATGGAAAGAGCCGAGGATGGGAATCCTGGGCCGGTTCCCTACAACCATGCAGATACGGTCAAGGAATATTACGACCTTTGCACCGAATTCATGGAGTTTGGCTGGGGCGATAGCCTCCACTTCGCCCCTCTTTCGCTCGGGGAGAGCCTGGAAGACGCCAAGATCCGGCACCAGCGGCTGATGATTGCCAAGCTGGAGTTGAGCAGGGACATGAAGGTGCTCGATGTTGGCTGCGGACTCGGCGGCCCGATGCGTCGCGTTATTTGGGAGTCCGGCGCCTGCGTTCTGGGTGTAAATAGCAATGAAATCCAGTTGGAGAAGGCCAGGGCCCTGAATGATGCCGCCGGTATTGGCCACATGGCTGACTATCTCGCCTGCAGTTTCATGGACATGAGCGACATACCGGGCAACGCTTTCGATCGGGGATACGCCATCGAATCTACTTGCCATGCGCCGGACAAGGCTGGAGCATTTGCCGAAATCTACCGCGTGCTGAAACCCGGGGCCCTTTTTTGGGGCCAGGAAATGTGCCTGACCGAAAAATACAACCCCGGCGATCATCGGCACCGCGCCATCAAACGTGACCTGATGCGTGGCATCGCGCTCAATGACATCGCAACCATGGACGAGGTGGACCGGACCCTCAAAGAGGTTGGATTTCAAGTCGTTGAAGGGAAAGACCGGGCGGTTTTGGATGGTGACCGCGCCACGCCATGGTTTCAGCCCATGGCCAGCCGGCGGGGGACATTGGGCAATGCTTTGTACCGGACTCCCCTGGGTCGCAAGCTGCTCCTGGGGACAGTCAGGCTGTCTGAGATGCTGCGTTTGTTCCCGAAGGGCTCAGCTGACGTTGTGGCACTGTTGGACAATACCGCCGACGCCTACGTTGCCGGTGGCAGAACCGGTATCTTTACGCCGCTGTACTGTTTCTTGGCTCGTAAGCCTGAGTAACGGGCCCCGAAATGTTTCGCCCCTTGTACTCCGATGTAGGCGACACGGCTCTATAATACTTCGAGGGAAGTAGCGGTCCGATTCACGTGGCTCAAAACTCGTAGGGGCGTGTTTCAAACCCGCCCCCGTTTCACGCTGAAAGGTGGTGGTGCTGCCACACCCCCTTATGCCGGCAACTCGCGCCGCTTCTCCGCCACCCGGAACTTCAGCTTCTTGTTCGGCTTCAATGAAGGCAGCGGTGCAAACCCCAGCTTGTAGTCCCGGGGAAACACCTCAATGTTGAAGTAATGCGCCACCATCAGCACGTTTACCGCCAACTGTATTTCCATCCACCTCGAACCCAGGCATCGGTGCGGTCCCAGCCCGTAGGGCGCATACCCCGGGTGGTGATGCTCGTTCCTCGGCGGCAGGTACCGGTCAATGTCAAACTTGAACGGCTCCGGAAAGACGTCGCTCATGTAGTGGGAAGCCGTCTGCGCAATAAAAACCCGGGTCCCCACCGTCAACTGGTAGTCCTCCACCACGCAGGAATTCATCACGTCCCGCATCGACATCGGGACTATGGGGTACATCCGCAGGCATTCCATCAGCATACGGTGCGTCACGTCAATCGCTTCCGGCGTGAAATCCGCTGGGTCCGGGTCCCCGTTGGCGAACAGCGCATCCGCCTCCTCCTGTATCCGGCCATAAAGCTCCGGTTGCGAAGCCATGGCGTACAGAGCGAAAGTATACGCGTCCCCCAGGTAAACGCTGGCAACCAGCGCCGCCGAAAGGGCAAACCGCAGGTTTGACTCGGGCACCAGTTGTGGGTCGCTGGCGTGTAGGCTCAGAATGTCGTCCGCCAGGTCCCTGGGCTCTCCGGCCCGCTGCGCCGGCGTGTGGACGCTCTGGATCCTTTCCATCAGTTCGTCAATCACCTTCTCCCGGGCCTTCATCCCCGGCGTCCGCAGCATGAACTTCGGCAGTACCTTGATAATGTGGGTGTTCAGCGCCCGTTCCTTATACTTGATCAGGTCTCCGATTAAGTCCTGCGAGTCTACGCTCAAGAACAGCGGAGAAAGCTGCCCGTTGATCATATACCGGGACATCCCCGTAGCCGGGAAAATATCCCCCTCCTCCCAGTCTGCCATGAAGTTCCTGGCTTGTTGATAGAGCTGGTCAATCTGACCTACCAGCCTGCCCCGAGAATACGCCGGAGCCAGCGACTTTCGCAGCCGGAAGTGTTCCCCCCCGTCCAGCGAAGGCAGCACTCCCGAAGCCCCGTACACTTTCTCGAAATCGGCAAAGTAATTCCTCGCTCTCAGGTACATCCGGCCGTTCCGGTTGGCCCAGTGGTTCGTATCGGGCCCCGCCAGGAACAACATCGGCTTGCCGAAGGGCGGCTTCAGCTCAAACACCGGCCCGTACTTCTCCGCCAGGTCCGCAAAAAGGGCCGGTACGTTTCCGTTCCGGATGTTCGGATTGAAGGCCACATCCCGCAGCGACACCCGCGGTATCTGCTTCGTCAGGGCCGAGTGGCTCAACAGCGGCCCCGCCATGTTCACCGACACCGCCTCCGCAATCGACCGTCCTATCAGGTCCATCTGGCAGATGAACTGGATTCTCTCCTCCGCCGCGTCATCCAGCTGGAACATAAACCGGAACACATCGCACGTATTTATCAGGCAGATGATGATCACGTCCCGGGGGTCGGGAATTTCATTATTGAAAATCACCCGGCTCAGCCGGGTCTTCACAAACTCCGTCGCGCTCCCCTCTCCCCCCGTTCCCCCTTGCCACAGGCTCATGGCGTTGGGCGTCAGCGTCCAGAAATCCCCGTCGTGGTGCTCCAGGATGTTCAGTTCCGTCAGCCGGTCCAGGGTATGGTCAATTATCTCCTCGGCCCGGGGCGCCAGCCGTTCAATCCAGTACTGCGCGTTCCTCTGCCCCCCATCCTTGGCAATCTCCTCCAGGATCGAGTCCAGCGCGGGATTCCCCGTGGCCTTCGAGTCCACCAGGTACAGCGAGTTCGTGTCCGTATCTACCCGGTGCATCAGTGAAAGCTCCGCCACCGCAGAGCCGATAATCGCGCAGTTCAGGTCCCAGCCCGGCACCTGGTGAAAGTAACCGCTTTCCTCGTTCAGCAGGGCCAGGATCAGTTCCTCGGGCAAACTCAGCTGTTGGCCTACCAGGTTTTCGGTAGATGTGGATAAGGTAGTCATAACTGGTCTCCCAGCGCCATTCCCGCGCTTCCAATCAAGTGGGGTACGCCGTCTCCCGCAGGCTTCACCCGCCCCTCACGCCGCAACACGAAAAATATTCATCTGCTTCCGGTGCCATCATGCCCATTCATACACTATTTGCTCTTTCAATGCTAACCCATGCCTCATTGGTTTGCAAAGCAAAAATTTTCGAACAAGAACGTAATCCCGGTACGGCATAAGCGTTCAAATCAACCGGACATCCTTGCGTGCTCCCGTGGACGCTTCCCCGAATTTCTCGGCTGACGCGCCGCTCCTTGACAACCCGTGCCGCCTCTCTGACAATCACCCCATCCATCCAACCAGCACTACAAAACAACCGCCGTCCCGGGCGGTATCAAGGAGTTCCCATGACCACCAGTTCCGTAACCTGGACCCAGGAAATGGTAGAAGTAGCCGGTACCCGCATCAACCTGGTCAAGGGCGGCTCCGGCGACCCCCTGCTCGTCCTCCACGACGAGATGGGCCACCCCGGCTGGCTCCGCTGGCACGAGGCCCTGGCCCAGAACCACACCCTGTACATCCCCTGGCACCCCGGCTTCGGCGAGTCCGAGCCCCTGGACTGGGTGATGAACCTTCACGACCTGGCCGTCTGGTACCTGGCCGCCCTCGACGACCTGGGGCTGGAGGGCGTGGACGTCATGGGCTTTTCCCTGGGCGGCTGGCTGGCCGCCGAAATGGCTGTAATGAATCCCCAGCAGTTCCGGCGCCTGGCCCTGGTGGGCGCCGCCGGCGTCCGTCCTCCCGAGGGCGAAATCTTCGACATCTTCCAGGTGGTGGCCAAGGTCTTCATCACCCGCAGCCTACTCAACCCCGACGCCGTCCCCGAGTTCCAGGACATCTGCCCCGACGAACCCTCCGATGAGCAGGCCTTCAACTGGGAAACCTCCCTGGAAGGCGCCTGCCGTCTTGCCTGGCGCCCCTACATGCACTACCCGGCCCTGCCCAACCTGCTCCCCCGCCTCAAGCGCCTCCCCACCCTCATCGTCACCGGCGACCAGGACCCCATAGTCCCCCCCAGCGCCGCCCAACTCTACCACACCTCCATCCCCAACTCCCGCCTCGAAATAATCGAAAACTGCGGCCACCGCCCCGAGGTGGAGCAAACGGAAAGGTTTGTGGAGGTTGTCCGGGGGTGGTTCGGGTAGGGGGAATAGTGTGGGCGAACTATATTTCACCAGGCACGCTAGAGAGCAAATGGCCTCTCGTAATATAATTGAAGCTTGGGTAGAAAGAGCAATTGCCGAGCCAGCCTTGCGCGTACCGGACCCTAGAGACCTTGAAATTGAACGCTTCTACGGACATGTACCTGAACTGGATGACCATTACATTAGGGTAGCAGTCAATACCGTCGCCAACCCCTGGCGGGTAGTCACTGTGTTCGTCGACAGCAGAGCAGGAGGCGGGATATGAAACTGAGCGTAGATAAAGAAGCAGACGCGTTGTACCTGCGTCTCGACGACTCTTCAATAGTTGAGACGGAAGAGGTATCGCCTGGCATAATCCTGGACTTCAACGCAGACAAGGAAGTCGTGGGCGTGGAGATGCTCTATCTATCCAAACGCTCCCACCAGTTGAACGTGTCCGACTTCCGATTCGAGACAGGTTAATGCGTCCCCCAGCTCTACCACCAAAGCATCCCCAACTCCCGCCTCGAAATAATCGAAAACTGCGGCCACCGCCCCGAGGTGGAACAAACGGAAAGGTTCGTGGAGGTGGTCCGGGGGTGGTTTGGGTAGGGGCCCTATAGAGTCGACTCGGCCATCAGACCGTCATTCCGGCGCAGGCCGGAATCCAGGGGGCTGCAATGAGGCAACCTTGCGTCTATATAGTAGCGAGTCAACGTAATGGCACAATCTACACGGGTGTTACTTCCAACCTCGCCCAACGCGTTTGGCAGCACAAGAACAACTTCATCGAAGGATTCAGTAATCGTTACGATACACACACCTTGGTCTGGTACGAGATTCACGAGACAATGGAGGCTGCCATTACTCGCGAAAAGCGACTAAAGAACTGGAAACGCGAATGGAAGCTTAAGCTAATTGAGAGAGATAACCCTCAGTGGAAAGACTTGTACCCCGAACTTGGCTAACGTGAGAGCCGCTGGATTCCGGCCTGCGCCGGAATGACGGTCAGTCCCTATCCCATCACGGTAGTGCTATAGAACTACAAGAACGGAAGATTTCGGTTATTCCAACAGGACCATCCTCAAGCTGTTACAGGATTTTAGCCAGTCTCGTACTTGTGCTTCAGCAATGCCACTTCATAGGAGTAATGACCTCGTTGGGATGATTTTCCAAGTATGCCCGCATATTCGCTCTTCCCACAGAGACTGAGGAGTCTTGCTCAGAGCCCGGATGTGGGGTGCGCACTATTTGCCCATCGGCGGTGACAATGGCAAAGGGAGGAGTATCATTGAGAAGAGTCAAAAAATAGTAGGCGGGTCCGGGTTCCTCGACATCGGCAATGTAATCGAAAGTTAATCCCGGGAAAGAACCGGGAATATCGTTGCATTCGTCATACTCCTCAACTGCGGAATATGGTGACGAGCCCACGACCCAAACAGTATAAGTTCCCATCGCTTAATACCTCACTCTCTACCCAGTGGTCGAGCATTTTGGTGGCCCAGCAGTACGACAGCATCGGAAAGTTGGATTGGGACTAAACCGTCCTTCCGGCGAAAGCCGGAATCCAGGACCCTTCCGACACTTTGCAGTTGACCCTCGATAGCTTTTCTAAATTCCGGCTTCAGGTAGAAACGAGGATCGAGAATTAGCATTCGTCAATTTAAGGTGGTTGAGCCGCCCACAATTGAGCACCCTTGTTTTCGGGACACAAGAGCCAATGACGACAAGAACCAACTGGACACGCCAACAACTGCTCGTAGCTTTTGAATTATATTGCAGAATTCCCTTTGGCCGGATTACTTCAGGCAATCCCGAGATACTTCGTGCCGCTCAACTTATAGGTCGAAGCTCGTCGGCGTTGTCAATGAAGATGTGCAATATTGCTAGTCTTGACCCCGCCATAACGTCTACTGGACGTAGAGGACTTGGGAACGCATCGAGGGCGGACAGAACTATGTGGGAGGAAATGAACAGCGACTGGGAGCGATTTGCCAATGAGTCTCACAGTGCACTCATTGCAGTAGGGTTAGCAGAGCAATCAGTCAATGAGGAAGACCTCCCGCCAGAGTCCAACAACAACTCAGGGATTGACCGCCCAATAGTGACTACGGCCCGCGTCGGACAAACCTTTTTCCGTGAGGCAGTTCTAAGTGCTTACAATCAGCAATGTTGCATTACAGGGCTTGCTGTCCCCCAACTACTGGTGGCAAGCCATATTGTTCCCTGGCGTATAGACAACGTCAATAGAGTCAATCCTAGAAATGGCCTGCTATTGTCTGCGCTGCATGATCGGGCATTTGACGCTGGTCTGCTGACTATAGATGAAAATATGGCAGTTATGGTTTCTCCCGGACTATCCAAAGATAGCTTCTTCTCCTCGGCTTTAGAGTCCTACCACGGAAAGCCTATCCGCTTACCGGAGAGATTTCATCCGGACCCAGAATTCCTTGGTTACCATAGACTGAATATTTTCGAAAGTTAACTCCCCCCACCCCCTTGCCACCCTGCATAACCCACTGCCACCATAATCCTATGGCCCCATACATCCCGGGCCAAATCCAGCCCGCCACCGAGGCGCCCAGAGGTCAAATGCCCAACAAGCCCAGGAAACCCCGTTCGTCCCCCGCCATTGTCCCCGTTCCACATGGAGAACCCGACCTTGCCGGCGAACTGCCCCAGGCCGTGGACCACGCCGAAGCCGCCGATTTCTCCGGCCTCACCCACCGCCAGCGGGCCACCCTGCCGGTGGTCGCCTTCGCGCCCTCCATCGCCCAGGCCGCCCGCTTCTCCGGCGTCGCCGAATCCACCCTGCGCCGCTGGCTGGCCAACCCCGATTTCCGGGACCACGTCGAACGTATGCGCGAGGAGACCATCCATGTGGCCCACCAGGAACTCAAAGGACTCTTGCCCGCCTGCGCCGCCGTCTTCGCCAACGCTATGCAGTCTCCCGATCCGGTCCTGCGGTTGCGCGCCGCCCGTTATGCCATGTCCTTCATCCTCCGGGTCAGCGAGGCCGACCGCCTCTCCGCCGACCTTCACGACCTGGAAGTCAGGACCGGCAAATCCTGATTCACTGGCGCGGTGCCACCTGTGACGGCAATCCCTCCCCCATCTGGGGCTGACAGAGTAGGTAGAATCCCCTCCCCCTCGACGGGGGAGGGTTAGGGTTGGGGGTGAGTGGGAGTACCTCCGCCACTCTCCCGCCGTCTAAACGTAAAGCCAAATACGAACCGCTCGGAAATCGGCGGAAATGACTGGAAAAACAACAATTTTTCCGACAACCATTGTAGGGGCAACAGTGGTGGGGGCAGACCTGGGTGTCTGCCCTGGCCGGGATTGAAGGGCCCCAGGGAGTAAATCCATGTACACACTCTTCCAGATCCGTCGCCGTGTCGACGCCCTGAAACGCAAATACGCCAGCGATCTTACCGTCATTAGGCTTCGCCCCTTGGCCGAGGATTATTGCCTCCTTTGGACCGAAGCTATGACTGACGGCAACAGTCCTCCTGATAGCTACGCCTTCATCCGCCATATCGCCCGGCAGGGCTTCCGCCTTAACTCCTTCACCGGGCTCCATCTTTACCTGGAGAGGTGCCGCGAGAACGGTCGCAACCCCAACACCATCGGCATCGTCGCCGCCCTGCTTCCCGAGGTTCGCCCCGCCCGCCTCGAGGAACTGCTTCTGGACGACTCCTCCGATGCGGAACGTCCGCCTTTGGCGGGAGGAGAGTCTCCCGCATCTGTCGCCACCTGGATCCCCGCCTGGATCTGGGACCCCCGCGCCGTAGCCCGCCTCTTCGCCGGCCTCATTAATGGTACTGACAGCGAAAATCGGTATTCGGAAGACTCCACCCTCGACAGTCTGCCCATCCCGCGGAATGCCCTTCCCGACGACCGCCCTCGCCGCAACGCCGGCATGCTTTCTTTTGCCCATTGCCACCCCAACCCCGCCAATGCTAAACTCCCACCAACTCCCTGTCCCCGCGACGCAATCCGCCATCCCTTGAGGTGTTGATATGCTAATCGGCCACTTTACCGAGCAGCCCTGGCAGGACGATAACTCCGGCCTGATGGGCACCCAGTCCACCGACCTCAGCATCAGCAATGAGCACTACAATCCGGCGGTGGGCTCCAGTCTGTACAACCGCTACCTGGACGAAAAGGTCTATGCCGAGGAGATGGGCTTCGACGCCCTGATGCTCAACGAGCATCACAGCACGCCCTTCTGCATGCAGGGGGTAACCAACGTCGGCGCCTCCATCCTCGCCCGCATCACCAACAAGGCCAAGATCATCATCCTGGGCAATGTCCTGCCCATCTGGGACGACCCCCTATGGCTGGCCGAGCAGCTTGCCATGATCGACATGATCTCCGGTGGCCGCCTGGTTTCCGGCTTCGTCCGCGGCGGCGGTCGCGAAAGCTACTCCCACAACGCGCCGCCCCACTTCAACCGGGAGCGCTTCGAGGAGGCCCACGACTTTCTTATCAAGGCCTGGACTACTCCGGGCCCTTGGCGCTGGGAGGGTAAGCACTACCACTACCGCTACGTGAACCCGTGGGCGCGCCCTCTGCAGCAGCCCCATCCGCCTATCTGGATACCCTCTACCGTCAGCGTGGAGACCGTCAAGTGGACCGCCGAGAAGGGCTACCCGCTGGTCCTGCTGGCCACTCGCCTGGAACCCACCAAGGAGGCCTTCCAGCTCTACCACGACACCGCCGCCGAGTTCGGCCACAAGTCCGACACCCAGAACGTGGCCTACCTGTGGAAAGTCCATGTGGACGAGACCGAGGAGAAGGCCGAGGAGGTGGGCCGCAAGTACCTGTCCGGCGTTAGCAACCCCTTCCTCGCCGGCAACGAGGGCCAGGTCAACCCGGCCATTATGAACCTGCCGGGCCATACCTCCCGCACGTCGCGGCGCCTGTCTGCCACCGCCTTCGGCCCCGCCGGCCGCTTCGGCACCAACCGCCGTCCCTACGAGGACCAGGCCGCCGACTACAGCATCATCTCCGGCACCCCCAAGACGGTCATTCCCAAGATCCGCCATGTCCTGGAGTACCTGCGCCCGGGCAGCGTCTTCTTCTGGGACGGCGACGGCGCCATGTCCCACGAGGACCAGATGCGCAGCCTCCGCCTTATGGGCCAGGAGGTAATCCCCGCCGTCCGCGAAATGGCCAAGGAACTGGAACTCTACAGCCCCTTCGAACGCGACCCCAAGACCGGCGAGTTCATCAACGACTCCGTGGCAGAAGAGGCGGCGGTGGCAGCGCCTGCGGATGATTAGACTTTCTGCTCACAAAGAGGAGCGGAGAAACGGAGTGTCTCCGTGTAGCTCTGTTCCTCTTTGTGAGAGTCCCTGCAGCTACTATCCCAACTCCACCGTCAGCACCGACATGGGCCGCGCCCCCACGTCGTAGGTGCCCAGGGCCGTCATGGCTCCCGACCTGCCGTCTATGCTGTAGGCGGCCAGCCGGTTGGTGGCCGACCCGGCGGCAAAGACAAACCGGCCTGAAGGGTCCAGGCTGAAGGCGCTGGGCACCGCTTCCGTGTCCGCGTGCGCCGCCGGAGCCAGCATCCCCTCGTCGTCTACTTTGAAGGCGGCGATGCTGTTGTGGCCTCGGTTGGGCACGAACAACAGGCTGCCGTCCGGCGAGAATTGTATCTGCGAGCAGGTGTTGCGGACACTCACCCCCTCCGGCAAGGTGGACACGGTCTGCAGGTGGCTCAGCGTCCCGGAGGCCGGGTCAATCCGGTACGAGGATACGCTGCACCCCTGTTCGTTGGAGAAGTAGACGATGTCATGGCTGGGGTGAGTGATCAGGTGGCGCGGTCCCACCAGCGGGTCCATTTCCAGCGTCAACGGATCATTGCCCGACAGCGTTCCAGTGGCCTCGTCGAAC
The DNA here is from genome assembly GCA_964291565.2 of Dehalococcoidia bacterium. Classification (GTDB taxonomy): domain Bacteria; phylum Chloroflexota; class Dehalococcoidia; order Lucifugimonadales; family UBA3495; genus Bin22. The sequence continues at coordinate 529,061 of OZ219949.1, read as the reverse complement.
CGCAGTTGGTAGATGACGTTGGGCCCGGGGATGTTCTTGGGCGGCTCCAGCACGTTGTCCTGCTGGTAGGCGATGTGGGGAACATAGGCAAACCGGTTGGACCGGTCCGTCATGATCGAGTGGGCTCCATCTGCCGTAGCCAGTGACGATGTGGCCGCTCCGCCAACGCTGCCGTCGTCGCCCAGGGGAAACACCGCGGCACGCGCTCCCTGGTAGAAGGAACACAGCAGGTGCTTACCCGTCCGGTCCTGCACGATGTAGGTGGGCGAATCTTGAGTGTCCACCATCCCGGTCTGGGTAAAGCCTCCAGTTGCCGGATCTACCCGGTGGCTGCTTATCTGGGCGGAAGACCGGTGTCCCACGTACAGGGTGGACTTGTCCTGGCTCAGGGCCAGCAGTGAAGGCCCTCCTGTGATGTCCACTTCCGACTGCAGGGCCAATGCCCCGATGGATTCATCCATGGTGAATATCGAAACCTTGTCATCGTCCTGGGCTGCCACGTAAACGTAGGTTGTCATGGTAGACCTCCTCTATGAATAGGTGAGAGTTAAGAAGCAATAGTTGAGAGTGTTGAGCAATCTCTCACTCCCCGCCCTGCTGCACAAAGGGCACAAGGAATTAAAGACTGGCCGCTGCATTCCTGGGCTATTGTCGCCCAATCGTACAGTGTGAGCAATAGCAAAGTTGGTGGACACTGTCGATGCAGCTAGGTATAATTACCGAACCCACTTTGCGGAGAGGTGCCGGAGTGGACGAACGGGCACGACTGGAAATCGTGTAGGGGCTTACCGCCTCTCGAGGGTTCGAATCCCTCTCTCTCCGCCAGCACTTTTTCCTCGGCTTCTCCTTCACATCCCTTTATTGTCCATGAGTCCGGAAAGCCACTTAGAGACGGCCATTAAGAAGGCCGATTGCCCTTTCTTATGCTTCAGGGTTGCCGACCGTGAGAAGCTGTACGGCCGAGTCCGTCGCGGTCCTGCCGGCGGACGAGCAAGCGCGGATAGAGTTTGAGAAAGCTTCTGCCACCGCCCTGCCCCATGGGCCGGGAGATTTCAGCCTATCTGGAGCCAGGCGACCCTTTACCACGTTCACGATCGGGAAACAGCCCTGCGAGAAGCCTACCAAGTGTTGGAGCCGGGCGGGCTAATGGTGTTCGACGATCTGATTAAGCCAAGGCTCGATATTGGGGGCGATGCACGCCGGTTTGTTTATGATCGGCTCCTCTTCGACAGCGATTACAGTTTCACCGGCTATCAGGAGGCTTTGGGCCAGGTGGGGTTTGAAGTGCTGGAACCTTACGACCCTTCGGACCACCTGGGCAGAAGCTATACCTGCCTGGCTCAGATGGCCGCCGCTCATTAGGAGGAAGGCCCCGAAGTGTACTGTGGCCTTGCCAATGCCTATTCTCACGTGGTGCGAGCCGTGGATCAGCAAGAACTGGGTTGGGGCTCGTATGTTTACCGAAAGTACCTGGCAAGAGGTTGGTCACCCGGTACCCGCATATGACCAGAGATTCTCATAGAGCTTCTTTCTAGTCTGATCTGTTCGAGTTGAATACTTTAAAGGGCGGGACCTCATGACGAGGCCGCACAGATTCGATCGAGAAAATCATCCTGGCCATACTTCCTGATCGCCCACTCCCAATAATCGTGGCGTAAGCCTATGTTCCTGCATCGAGTCCCACACCCCACAGAAATGATCGGGCCGGTCAGGTCCGGTGCGTACGGCGGCGCGTTTGGGGCAGTCGCAACATTTGGGTCAACGCTGGCCCGTAATTGACAGGTGCCGTGTAGGAAAGGTCCGGGGTCAGGATAGAAACATAATTGACCGGCGGTTTCTTTTCCCTTGGAAGTTCCAGGACTCCTGGGTGGTATGAACCGCCGGCCATTTCATCGCAGCTATCGGCCCAAACTTCCATAGTTTCTGGGCTTTCCTGGGTCTGGCTGAAAAGCTGGCCACCTCCACCCCATCCTGCCCGACGCCAGCGGAAGGTCGCGCTATTCTAATAGTCCGTGTAAGAAGTCGGCGGGTTTCGGGAGTTACCGTCCGGTTGGGCAGGGTTAGCTTCCAGCTACACGTCTGGGCCAGGTGCGGAGCGGCAACTTGGGAGTTAGTCAATGGAAGCCAGCCCATATATAGCGTTTGGGGAGGCTACGAGTCTTCAGCTTCCTATTTGAGATACCAAGTCAGGGACAGCCTCGTAAACGCCCACAGAAATACGACCCACTGCCGCTGCTCCCCAGTTATCCCTTTGCCAATGCTTCCTGCCAGCTATTGCGTATCCAGAAGACGATGCCGGCTTTTCGACGCCAAGGGAAAACTTGTAAGGAATGAAGCGGCTTACTTCCAAGGGTTGGAAGCACTTGAGAGTTAACTCTGTAGTCTGCATGAGGGTTGAGAATCCCGGAATCGGGAATCCACGAAACAGTCTGGAAACACAAAAGTTACTTCAAGTTCACATTCAAGAAATCGGGGGGAAACAAAGGTCTCTTAATTTATACCTGTCGCCTCAGAAACTGCAAATGCAACCCCACTGACAGTGAATCAGCAGTTCTCGATGTCGGCCATTGAAATATCAGGAGGATAAGTCCGAAATGTATCTCTTATCATTACCCAGGGTTTTTGGTTCGTTCCGCTTTCTTTCCCTGAGCCTGTTGGTCAGCCTCGGTATGCTGCTTGCCATGGCCTGCGGCTCTGAATCTCAGCCGGCGCCACCCGCTGCTCAACAGGCTCCCACCGCTTCCGTTGCTGAACCCGCCCCGGCCGCAGAGGTCTCCGACACCATCAAGGTTGGCATCCTGCACTCCCTTTCCGGGACGATGTCCATCAGCGAGACCGCCGTCCACGACGCTGAACTTCTGGCTATTGAAGAAATCAACGCGGCCGGCGGCGTCATGGGCAAGCAGCTGGAAGTAGTGATTGAAGACGGCGCGTCCGACTGGCCCACCTTTGCGGAAAAGGCTCGCAAGCTGCTCCAGGAGGATGAGGTGGCCGTGGTGTTCGGTGGCTGGACCAGCGCGAGCCGCAAGGCCATGCTGCCCGTCTTTGAGGCCAACAACGGCCTGCTGTTCTACCCCGTCCAGTATGAAGGGCTGGAAACCTCGCCCAACATCTTCTACACCGGGGCCACGACCAACCAGCAGATCGTCCCCGCGATTGAGTACCTGCTGGAAGAGGAAAAGACCAAGTTCTACCTGCTGGGTTCCGACTACGTTTTCCCCCGCACCTCCAACCTGATTATTAACAAGCAGCTTGCCGCGGCGGGGTTGGAGGCCGTGGGTGAGGAGTACACGCCCCTAGGCCACACCGAGTACAGCACGGTCATCGCCAAGATTCGCTCCGCGGAGCCGGACGTGGTGTTCAACACCTTGAACGGCGACTCCAACGTGGCCTTCTTCAAGCAGTTGAAGGACGCCGGCATTACCGCCGAGGAACTGCCCACCGTTTCGGTGAGCGTGGCGGAAGAGGAAATCACCGGCATCGGCGCCGAGAACATTGTTGACCACCTGGTGGCGTGGAACTACTTCCAGACCACCGACACCCCGGAAAACGCCAAGTTCGTCGCAGCTTTCAAGGCCAAGTATGGCGACCACCGGGTTACCGACGACCCAATTGAGGCCGGCTACTTCGGCGTGTACCTGTGGAAGGCCGCCGTGGAGAAGGCCGGTTCCACCGACGTGGCGGCGGTCAAGGAAGCGGCCAAGGGGATTACTTTCGCGGCCCCCGGCGGTGCCGTGACCATTCACGACACTAACCAGCACGTCTCCAAGACCGTCCGCATCGGCAAGGTACGGAGCGACGGCCAGATTGACGAAGTCTGGAACTCCGGCACGCCCGTAATACCCGACCCGTACCTGGACACCTACGACTGGGCAGCCGGCCTGCGGGAACTGGCCCAAGCCCAGTAAGAACCAGCACATTTGGCAGGGGCAAGCGGGCTATTCGGCCTGCTTGCCCTTGGCACATCTACGTGAGCGACACCCGAATCTAACGATCAAGTCTGGAATTATGGAAGTCTGGGCACTGCAACTCTTTAACGGCCTGAGCCTCAGCTCAATCCTGCTGCTGACCGCGTTGGGACTGGCCCTGTCCTTCGGGTTGATGAACGTCATCAATCTGGCCCACGGCGAGTTCATAATGGTGGGGGCCTACACCACCTACGCCCTGCAGCAGTTGGCCAGCCATTACACCGGCGACCCCCAGGCCGGTGTTACCTTCCTCATCGCCATCCCCGCGTCCTTCATAACTGCCGCCGCCGCCGGGTACCTGGTAGAGAACACGGTAATCCGCTTCCTTTACCGCCGCCCCCTGGATACCCTGCTGGCCACGTGGGGCGTGGGCCTGTTCCTACAGCAGTTGGCCCGCTCCATATTCGGCGCGCCCAACGTGCAGGTGGTGGCCCCGGCATGGCTCAGTTCCACCGTGTCCATCACGTCCGGCCTGCTGCTGCCCATGAAGCGCATATTCATCATCGGGCTGGTGCTGGCCTGCCTCGGGGGGCTTTACTGGTACATGTACCGCTCCAACGAAGGTCGCCGGATGCGCGGCGTGATGCAGAACCGGGATATGGCGTCCAGCCTGGGCGTTTCCACCCGCCGGGTGGACAGCTTTACCTTCGCCTTGGGGTCGGGCTTGGCCGGCGTAGCCGGGTGCGCCCTGACCTTGATCGGCCCCATTGGCCCATCCCTGGGCACCTTCTACATCGTGGATGCCTTCATCGTGGTTATCCTGGGCGGACTGGGCCAGATACCGGGCACCATAATGGCGGCCCTGATAATCGGGATATTGAATACCCTGTTCGAGTTCGGTACCACTGCGGTAGTGGGGAAGGTGCTGGTTTTTGCCATGGTCATCCTGTTCCTGCAGTGGAAACCGGCCGGCCTGATGCGGGCCAGGGGACGGTAGGGCGGTGATGGCTACCAGAACAACCATATTCAGGGCAGTCCGGACCGTTGCCGGCCCGACACGCCTGGGCGATCTGGCCACCGAGTGGATTGCGCCGGCGCTGGTGCTGGCGGCGTTGCTGGCGGCGCCGTTGGTGCTGTCCGACTTCCGGGTGGCCCTGCTGGGCAAGTTTCTGACCTTCGCCATCCTGGCCATGTCGCTAAACCTCATCTGGGGCTACGCGGGAATGCTGAGCCTGGGGCACGGGGTCTTCTTCGGCCTGGGCGGGTACGCCATGGCCATGTTCCTGAAGCTGGAGTCGGCCCAGGGCAAGCTGCCAGACTTCATGTTCTGGAGCGGGCTGACCGAACTGCCCACTTTCTGGGCGCCCTTCCAGCACGCCTGGTTCGCCATACCCATGACCTTCATCGTGCCGGCTGCCTTGGCCGGCGGGCTGGGCTACCTGGTGTTCCGCAGCCGCATCACCGGCGTATATTTCGCGTTGATAACCCAGGCGCTGGCGCTGATAGTGAGTATACTGTTCATCGGCCAGCAGCCCTACACCGGCGGCACCAACGGCATCACCAACTACACCACCATATTCGGCTTTTCCATAAATGCCCCTTCAACCCAGGTCTTCCTGTATTACGCCACCCTGGCCGTACTGGCGCTGACTTACCTGCTGTGCGCCTGGTTGATTGCATCCCGCTTTGGACGCCTGCTGGTGGCCATGCGCGACGACGAGAACCGGGTGCGCTTTTCCGGCTACAACCCGGCCATCCTTAAGACCATCGTCTTTGCCCTGTCCGGAGGCATTGCCGGCATTGCCGGGGCCCTGTTCACGCCCCAGGTGGGCATAATCTCCCCCACCATGATGGGGATAGTACCGTCCATTGAAATTGCCATCTGGGTTGCCGTGGGCGGCCGGGGCGTCCTGTTGGGGGCCATTGTCGGGGCAATCCTGGTCAACGGGGCCAAGAGCGGGCTGAGCGAGTCCTTTCCCGCCATCTGGCAGTACTTCCTGGGCCTGCTGTTCATCGGCGCGGTGCTGGTATTCCCAGCGGGCATCATGGGCCTGCTGAGGGGCGAGGGCTGGCGGCGGCCGGAGTGGCTGGCACTGGAACAAGCGCGGGCGGCGGCAACCAGGTTTATTCCGGGGGTGAGCAAATGATTGGACGCAGGGCCAGGGGCATTTTTCGGTCGGTGAACCCCAACGGCGGCAACGGCGCCGGGGCCAAACCACCGGCCGAGGACCTGATTCTCTCCGTAGAACAGCTGACCATCAGCTTCGATGGCTTCACCGTTTTGAATGAACTGGACTTCAGCATGAAGTACGGGGAAATGCGGTTTCTCATCGGGCCCAACGGCGCTGGCAAGACTACGCTGATTGACGCCATTACCGGCAAGTCCAAGCCGGACCGGGGCCGCATCGTCTTTGACGGCACTGACGACCTGACCCGCCAGCAGGAACACCAACTGGTCAAGCTGGGTATTGGGCGCAAGTTCCAGACCCCGTCCATCTTCGGCAGCCTGACCGTGTACCAGAACGTGGAGGTGGCCCTGGGCTTCCGCAGTCGCATCACTGGTCTCCTGGGCGGAACCCGCCGCCGGGATTCGGACCGGATAACGGCGACTCTGGAAGAGGTGGGGCTGGCCGGCCGGGCGTCCGATGTGGCCGGGGCCCTGTCCCACGGCGAGAAGCAATGGCTGGAAATAGGGATGCTGCTGGTCCAGGAACCCAAGCTGTTATTGATGGACGAACCGGTGGCTGGGATGACCCGCCGGGAACGGGAGCGCACCGGCGAACTGCTCCAATCCATCGGCAGTACCCGTTCGGTGCTGGTGGTGGAACACGACATGGAGTTCGTGCGGCGGTTCGCGGAGACGGTAACGGTGCTGCACCTGGGCCGGGTGCTCAGCGAGGGGACCATGGAGGCGGTGCAGCAGGACCCGGAGGTGATTCGCGCCTACCTGGGCCATGGAGTTTCCGGCCAGCGCACGGTGGCCGAGAACACCCGGCGCGAGCAGAGGGAGACCGTTGGCGCCTGATGCGCCGGAAGAATGGGTATGAGATACGAAGAACCACTGTTGACAATTCGCGACCTGACCGTGGGATACGGGCAGAGCATGGTGCTGACCGAAGTGGCCCTGGACGTGCCTGAAGGCCAGGCCGTGTGCCTGTTGGGCCGAAACGGCGTGGGCAAGACCACCCTGCTCAAGGCCATAATGGGTCTGCTGAATCCCCGGGCGGGCCAAGTGAAATTCGCCCAGTCGGACCTGACCCGGTGGCCGCCCCACCGGCGGGCCAGGGCGGGATTTGGTTACGTGCCCCAGGGAAGGCACGTTTTCCCTTACCTGTCGGTCCACGACAACCTGCTCATGGGGCTGGAGGCCGCTGATGGACAAGAGAGTAAGGGCGATGCTATGGACAGGATGTACGACCTGTTCCCGGCCCTGCAGACCTACCAGCGCAAGGTGGCCGGCACCTTGAGCGGCGGGCAGCAGCAGCAACTGGCCCTGGCCCGCGCCCTGATCAGGCGACCATCCCTGCTGCTGCTGGACGAACCCACCGAGGGCATCCAGCCGTCCATAGTCCAGGAAATCCAGGAACTCTTGCAGCAGCTGAGGGACCGGCAGGAGACCACCATCCTGCTGGTGGAGCAGTTCCTGGACTTTGCCCTGGGGCTGGCGGACTACTGCTACGTGATGGAAAAGGGGGCCATAGTGCTGGAGGGCACGGCCCGGGACCTGGACCAGAACCTGGTCCGCGAATACGTGGCCGTCTAGGACTGGCGGCAAGACAAAACGACAAGAGGAATAACGATGACCACTGAAGCGATTACCGGACGGGAAGAGGTTTTGCGGGCGGCCCACGACAGCGACGTGAAGTTTATCCGTCTGTGGTTCACCGACATCCTGGGCCACCTGAAGGGCTTTGCCATCACCATCAACGACCTGGAGGAGGCCCTAGACCGGGGCGTGGGGTTTGACGGCTCCGCCATTGACGGCTTCGCCCGCCACCACGAAAGCGACATGCGGGCCTACCCCGACCCGGCCACCTTCACCCTGCTGCCCTGGCGTCCCCGCCAGAACGCGGTGGCGAGAATGTTCTGCGACATTCGCCACCAGCGCGGGCAGACCTTCATCGGCGACCCCCGCTACGTGCTGAAGCGCAACCTGGAACGGGCCGCGGAATTGGGTTACACCTACAATGTAGGGGCGGAACTGGAGTTCTTCTACCTGCGCAACTCTGAAACGCCGGAACTGCTGGATTCCAGCGGTTACTTCGATCAGCTTTCCAGCTACCCCGCCACCGAGTTGCGGCGGGACACGGTGCTGCACCTGGGGGAGATGGGCATTGACGTCAAGTACTCCCACCACGAGGGCGCGCCCAGCCAGCACGAGATTGACCTGGAATACACCGACGCCCTTACCATGGCCGACAACGTGCTGACGGCCAAGCTGGTGGTGAAGGAGTTGGCCCTGCTGCAGAACGTGTACGCCACCTTTATGCCCAAGCCGGTGTCGGGCATCAACGGGTCGGGCCTGCATCTGCACCAGTCCCTGTTCCAGGGGGCGACCAACGGCTTCTTCGACCCGGACGACGAGCAGTACCTGTCCCAGCTGGGCAAGAAGTTCATCGCAGGCCTGGTGGCCCACGCCCCGGAGATCACCTTGGTAACCAACCAGTGGGTCAACTCATACAAGCGCCTGGTGCCCGGTTACGAGGCCCCCATCTACGTCTCGTGGACCCATGTCAACCGGTCGGACCTGATACGCGTGCCTACCTACGAGCCGGGCACGGAGACGTCCATCCGCGTCGAGTACCGTTCGCCGGACCCTGCCTGCAATCCCTACCTGGCATTCAGCGCCCTGCTGGCGGCCGGGCTGAAGGGAATCGAGGAAGACTACCCGGTGCCGGCGCCGGTGGTTGGCAACGTGCTGGAGATGTCGCCGCAGCGCCGCCAGTCCCTGGGCCTGCGCACCCTGCCAACCAGCCTGGGCGAGGCCATCGCCCTGGCCGAGTCCAGTGAACTGCTGTACGAGGCCCTGGGCGACCACGTCTTCAACAGCCTTATCGAGAACAAGAAGCTGGAGTGGGAAGACTACCGCTCGATGGTCACCGACTATGAGGTGTCCCGGTACCTGTCCACCCTGTAGGCCCACCGTCATTCCGGCGAAAGCCGGAATCCAAGGGAGGTTCCCCATGATGCTCACCCCCCGCGAATCCGAAAAACTGCTGGTGTACGTCGCCGCAGACCTGGCCCGCCGGCGCCAAGCCCGGGGCCTGAAGCTGAACGTTCCGGAGTCGGTGGCCCTGATTACCGAGGCTATCCTGGAATCGGCCCGGGACGGGCGCACCGTGGCCGAGGCCATGGAACTGGGCCGGCAGGTCTTGTCCCGCGACGACGTGATGGACGGCGTGCCGGACCTGGTGGACATGGTACAGGTGGAGGCCACCTTCCCCGACGGCACCAAGCTGGTATCGGTCCACGACCCCATAGTCTGAACTATTCGAGATTCTACGGAGACCGGCAAAAAATGAGCAACCCATCCGCTCACTACATCCCTTCCCAAGAGACCGTGGAAATCAACGCCGGGCGGCCCACGGTTACGCTGCCAGTTTGGAATACCGGCGACCGGGCCATCCAGGTTGGCTCCCACTTCCACTTTTTCGAATCCAACCGGGCCCTGCGCTTCGACCGGGAGGCGGCCTACGGCATGAGGCTGGACATTCCCGCCGGCACCGCCGTGCGCTACGAGCCCGGCGACCGCAAGGACGTAACATTGGTAGCCATTGGCGGCGCCCGCCGGATCCGCGGCCTGAACGGGCTGACCAGTGGCAACCTGGACTCGCCGGAGGTGCGGGCCGGCGCTCTGGCCAATATGGAAGGGCGGGGCTTTGCCCACCTGCCCACTGGGGAGTCCGGTACCCAGGAGGAGGATTAGCATGGCGCGCATCAGCCGGCAGCAGTACGTGGAACTTTACGGCCCCACCGTGGGCGACAGGTTCCGCCTGGCCGATACGTCACTGGTCTGCCAGGTGGAACGGGATTTTCTCACCTACGGCGACGAACTGGTCTTCGGCGGAGGGAAGACGGCCCGGGACGGCATGGGCCAGGCGCCGGAAGCCACCAACCGTGATGGCGCCCCGGACCTTGTCATAACCAACGCCATCGTCATGGACCCGGTACTGGGCATCGTTAAGGGTGACATAGGCGTCAGGGCCGGCCACATCGTCGCCATTGGCAAGGCGGGCAATCCCGGCGTGATGGACGGGGTTCACCCGGATATGGTGGTGGGAGCAGGCACCGAGGTGATCGCTGGCGAGCATCTCATCGCCACGCCGGGGGGCATCGACGCCCACATCCACATGATCTCACCCCAGCAGGTGTGGCACGCCCTGTCCAACGGCATCACCACTATGCTGGGGGGCGGCACCGGCCCCGCCGACGGCACCAACGCCACCACCTGTACCCCGGGCCCCTGGAACATTGCCCGGATGCTGGAAGCCGCCGAGGCCTTGCCGGTCAACTGGGGCCTGCTGGGCAAAGGCAACGCCAGCGTCGCCGCACCCCTGGAGGAACAACTTGAAGCCGGGGCCAGCGGCCTGAAGCTCCATGAAGACTGGGGCACCACGCCGGCCGCAATTGACCGTTGCCTGAAAGTGGCCGACCGGTACGACGTGCCCGTGGCCATCCACACTGACACCCTGAACGAGGCGGGCTTTGTCGAGGACACCATTGCCGCCATCGCCGGACGGGCCATCCATACCTATCACACCGAGGGAGCCGGCGGGGGTCACGCTCCAGACATTATCAGGATTGCGGCGGAATTGAACGTGCTCCCCTCATCCACCAACCCTACCCGTCCCTACACGGTCAACACCCTGGCCGAGCACATGGACATGCTCATGGTGTGCCACCATCTGAGCCCCAGGGTGCCCGAGGACGTGGCCTTCGCCGAGAGCCGAATCCGGCCCGAGACCATGGCCGCCGAGGACGTGCTGCACGACCTGGGCGTAATCAGCATGTACTCTTCCGACTCCCAGGCCATGGGCCGGGTGGGCGAAAACTTCACCCGCCTGTTCCAGACGGCGGACAAGATGCGGCAGTTCAAGGGCAAGCTGCCCGAGGACTCCCCCGACCACGACAACTTCCGGGTGCTGCGCTACCTGGCCAAGCTGACCATCAATCCGGCCGTCACCCACGGCATATCGCACCTGGTGGGGTCGCTGGAACCGGGCAAGCTGGCGGACATTGTCCTGTGGCCCATCGGCAGCTTCGGGGCCAAGCCCAAGCTCATCATTAAGGGCGGAATGATTGCCTGGTCGGTCATGGGCGACCCCAACGGGTCCATACCAACCGCCGAACCGTCCTTCTACCGGCCCATGTTCGGGGCCATGGGGCGGGCGGTGTCGGGCACGGCCCTGACCTTCGTTTCCAGGGCGGCTTACGATGCCGGCGTCCATCGGGACCTAACACTGGACCGGCGGGTAGAACCGGTGCGGGACTGTCGTCAGATTACCAAGCGGCAGATGGTCCGGAACGATGCCATGCCGACGATAGAAGTTGACCCGGATTCCTACCAGGTGCGGGTTGATGGAGAAATCGCCACAGTGCCCCCAGCTGAAAAACTGAGCCTGGCCCAACTGCATTTCCTGGTGTGAGGAACCGGGCGTGAACAGCGCGGACGAACAGGGGTTTGGACTGCTCCGCACCCTGCAACTGGCCGATTCTTTCTTCCCGACGGGGGCCTATGCCCATTCCCAGGGGCTGGAGGGAATGGTGGCTCTGGGCTGGATTGGAAATGCACTGGAAGTGCGTGAGTATTTGTCGAATCTGCTGACCGGCGCTGTCTTGCCGTCCGACGGGGTAGCCCTTCTCCATTCCCACCGCAGCGTGGCCGATGGCGATGTTAGCACTGTCATAGAAATTGACCAGCTATTACATGCCATGAAGCTGCCAAAGGGGATGCGGGTGGCTTCAACCCACAGCGGGCGCAGGCTGCTGGATGAGTCCCGTGCCTTGTTGGCGGCCGGTGCAGTTCCGGCCGCCTTTGAAGGTTACCGGGCTGCCGTTGTGAAGGGCGACGCTCCCGGCAGTGGCGCGGTGGCTTTTGGGGTTTGCACGTGGGCCCAGGGCATTTGGGAGGAAGCTGCTCTCTTGAGCTACTGCCATTCCTTTGCCGTGGGAGTACTGGGCGCGGCCCAGCGCTTGCTGCCAATAACCCACGGCGAGGCGCAGGAGGCCCTGCGTTCGCTGCACAGTCTGGTGGTTGAAATGGCGGCTGACATACGAACCTCACACTGGCGGGACATGACATCGTTCTCCCCTTGGGCGGACATTGCTTCCATGCGACATGAGACCGCCGAAGTGCGGATGTTTGCCAGTTAGAGACCTGCTGATTTTACGAACCCCGCCCTTCGAGGTGGGGAGACTTCTCTCTGGTAGGCATACAGGACAAAGGATAGACAGGCAGTCGAGGAGACGGTTGTAATGAAGAGAATCCCCAGGATCGGCGTGGGCGGCCCCGTCGGATCGGGCAAGACATCCTTGATAGAGGCGCTGGTTCCCATGATGCTGCACCGGGGGTGGCACCCACTGGTTATCACTAACGACATCTTTACCCGCGAGGATGCTGACCATGTCACTAGGACGCTGGAAGGAGTGTTTGACGTGGGACGCATTCGGGGTGTGGCTACCGGCGCCTGCCCCCATACTGCGGTTCGGGAAGACCCCAGCCTGAATTTATTGGCGGTGGACGAATTGACCGACGCCTTCCCGGACGGGGACCTGTTCCTGATCGAAAGCGGGGGCGACAATTTGACCCTCACCTTCAGCCCGGCTCTGGCTGACTTTCAAATTTACGTAATTGACGTGGCTGCGGGAGACAAGATTCCCCGCAAGCGAGGCCAGGGCATCACCCTGACGGACCTGCTGGTTGTCAACAAGACAGACCTGGCTCCTCACGTTGGGGCCGACCTGGACATCATGCGTCGGGATTTGGAACTGGTGCGGGGCCGCAAGCCTTACTTGTTCACCAACTGTCGCAAGGGCGAGGGGCTGGACGAGGTTCTGGACCTAGTGTTGGAGGCCGCCGATGCTCTCGTCGGCGCCGTCTAGCGCCTCAGGTATCCAGCAGGGTGCCATTGAGCTTTCCCTGGCAAAGCGGGGTGCACGTACTTGCCTGGCCCAGGTGAGTTCCCTGCCGCCGCTTCAAGTCCAGCAGGCCCTTCACCCGGACTCGGACCTGCCCGATTTGGCTTTGGTGATGCTTTCCAATCCCACGGGCGGCATTTTTCAAGGAGACCGCCACCGAATTGCGGTAAGGGTTGAACCCGGGGCGGTGGCTCACGTAACTGGCCAGGGGGCTACCCGAATTCACGCAATGCCCGACGAGTCGGCCTGCCAGGACGTTGAATTGGTGGTGGCTGAGGACGGCTATCTGGAATATTTGCCGGATCCCGTGATTCCATACAGAGACTCAGACTTCCGGCAGAGTACAACCCTGAGGGTCGCATCTGGAGGCAAGCTCATTTACTGGGATATCATCACCCCGGGTAGGGTGGCCATGGGCGAGTCCTTTCGTTACCGCCGCCTTCACAGCAATCTTGAGGTCATGGATTGCGGCGGACGCCTTGTCTATCGCGAAGCCTTCAGCCTCAATCCCTCTCGTGGCTTGTCCCCTGGGTGTGGGATCTTCTCAGGACGCTTGGGAACCGGCCCCGGCTGCACGCTGGGCTCCATGCTGGTTATTTTGCCCGGCATGTATTTTCGGGCCTTGTCAATAGAGTTGCAGGACTTAGTGTCCAACATCCCCGATGTCGCGGCCGGGGCCGGGCTGCTCCCCAACCGGGTAGGAGTGGGGATCCGAGTTCTGGGTAATGAGGCTACGGAGGTTCGCAATGCCTTGACCCAGTGCTGGGCAGCAGCACGCAGGCATCTTCTGGGTGCTTCCCTGCCCTTCCTGCGAAAGTATTGATACATTGCGAGATTGGCAAGGCAGTCAAGAATGTTGGTAGCCACTTGATAGACTGGGAGGCGACTCCCGGAACTCCGTTTCTGCTGGCGTGAGTCGTTACCGAATCTCCAATGGCTTCAGCGAAGGCGGCAGTAGTTCGACTAACCCGTTTCAGCCCAGTGCTCTTTCACCCAGTCGGCTACCCGTTCCGCAATCGCTATGGCGGTAGTGTTGGTATTGGCGCGGACCACGTTGGGCATTACTGAAGTGTCGGCCACCCAAAGGCCGTCCAGTCCCCATAGGCGGCAGTGCTGGTCTACGACGGCCATGGGATCCGACTCGAGCCCCATTTTGCATGTGCCCGCCAGGTGTTGCGAAGTGGTGACGTTCCGGTTCAACCAGTCGTCCAGCGCTTCTTCTGATTCCAGGTCTTCGTAGGTCGGTGTGAGGGGACCAGCCACGATGTTCTCGAAAGCTTCGTGCTTCAGCAAGTCGAAGCAGAACCGGACCGCCTCCCTCAGTCGCTCCCGATCGAATTCCTCCTTCAGGAACCCGTAATATAGCCGGGGCTGGTCATGGGGATTGGCCGATGCCAGAGTCACCGAGCCCTTGCCTTCAGCTAGTTCCAAAATGCACGAGAAGCGGACCCCTTCCCCGGCAAGCGGGTCTCCTCCCAGTGGGAAAGAGAAAGAGGAAGGAAGAATCTGCATGTCGTTGCGGAGTCCCGAACCTGCTGCCGTGTATCGCAGTGCTGCCTGAATTCTCGGGGCCTCGGCGTCCTGGGGGAAGTCGTCCCGAACTCGCAAGCGCACCGGCGCCATAGGGTGGTCACGAAAGTTTTGCCCCACTCCGGGCAGATCCCTTACAACCTCAATTCCCATTTCCTGCAGATGCGCGGCCGGCCCTACGCCGGACAGCATCAAGATCTGGGGTGAGGCAATGGCCCCACCGCTCAGCACAATTTGGTCAGCTTCTACCCGGAAGAGCTCGCCACCGCTTTCCGCTTCCACTCCCGCGGCCCGCCCGTCCTCAAAGAGTATTCGGTGAACTACCACGTTGCCCCGGACCGTCAGGTTCAGGCGATGCCGGTTGGGGTTGATGTAGGTGAGACCGGTGCTCATGCGCACGCCGTTGGGGTTGTTCATGGGTATGGGCCCAACGCCGCCCGACTCCGGATGGTTCATGTCCGGATCATCCGGGTGTCCCGCATCTCGGCTGGCCTGGTAAAAGGCTTGCTGGAAGGGCAGCCACTCTTCCCTGGCAAATCGGCGGACCGGTATGGGACCGTCACTTCCGTGAAAGTCGTCGCGAATGTCCGTGTCCGTCTCCAGCTTTCGCAAATAGGGCAACACATTTATGAAGCTCCATTCCTCATTGCCCATCTCCGCCCAGGAATCGAAGTCTTCCGGTACTCCCCTCAAAATTACCTGGCCATTGATCGCGCTGGTCCCTCCCACCACCTTGCCTCGAGGCACAGGCATTGGCTCATCCTGCTCCGGCCGCGCTTGCGCCTGGAAGGACCAGTTGTGGGGCGCTCCCGGTGTAGACGCGGTCGCGTTGTACCCGTACTTAAGGTCGTCTGGGTATGTCTCGAAGTCCGAATAATCCGGTCCTGCCTCAAGGAGCAATATTGACTTGGCAGGATCTTCAGATAGGCGGCCGGCCACAACACAGCCGCCGGAACCGGCGCCAATTACGATAACGTCGTATTTCATGATGCATATTCTCCGAAAGCTGACTAGATGCACAAAAATGACAAGGCAATTGAAGTATATGGCAGCCCACCATTGACTTCAATCCAATGCTGCCACCTGATTCCACCCTCACCGCCAAGGTACACTCCTGCCCACCATTGCGGCCGGCTTATGTACCACAACCATTCCGGACTCACTTAGCCAACCATTCCGACACCCCCACACTAACACTTGCGTAGCAAGCCATTGTTCTGGCAGACTTGGCCCAGCAATAGAAGCCTGGTTCCGGAGGCAGGGGTTGGCCATGGCCAGTCAGAATCCGGTCTATGAAGCCCAGGAGAACCCTCCCCTTCTTCCAACTCTCCGATACGGCTTTCAGTTCAGCTTAATGGCTACGGTCACTCTCCTGGTGACCCCGGTAGTGGTTGCCAGGGCGTCGGGCCTGGGTGACTCGTACCTGTCATGGATGATGTTCGCCTCGCTCCTGGTAGTTGGCGTATCAACACTCATCCAGGTCCGCAGGTTGGGTCCCGTCGGCGCCGGGGCGCTCCTGCCAATGTTCACTGCCGCATTCTCCATCCCCTTCTGCATTACTGCGGTTGTGGACGGCGGCCCGGCCACCCTGATGGCCCTGGTCTTTGTATCGGCCCTGGCCCAGCTGGCCATATCCCGGTGGCTCTTCATCCTTCGCAAGGTCATCACCCCCACCGTTGGCGGTACGGTGGTGATGATCCTCTCCATTACGCTGGCGTCCGTAGTTTTTGCGCTGCTGGACGATGCCGCCCGGGCCGAGCCGGAAAAAGGCCCTGCCACGGCCTTGATCACCCTGGTTATCGTTGCCGCCCTGACCTTGCGCGGCTGGCCCATGCTCCGTCTCTGGGGCCCGGTTATCGGTATCGTCGCCGGGTGTATCACCGCCGCGGCTCTGGGAATCTACGATTTCGACCCCGTTCTGCGAGCCCCCTGGGTGGGCCTGCCCCATCAGTGGCCCGGCTTTGGCCTGCACCTGGGTATCCCCTTCTGGACTCTCCTGCCTTCGTTCCTTTTTCTCGGGGTGATTATTTCGATCCAGACCAATGGCGAGTCCATTGCCCACCAGCGGGTGGCGCGGCGCGGTTCCCCGGCGGTGGATTTCCGCCAGGTTCAGGGCGCCATGGCTGGAACCGGTGTCTCCAATTTACTGGCCAGCATCTTCGGCGCGGTTCCCAATGTCATAAACCCCGGCGCCGTGTCTTTTACCGGAACCACAGGCATGGCTTCCCGCCGGGTGGGCTATCTTATCGGCCTGGTCTTCATCCTCGTTGCTTTTTCACCAAAAATCTCCGCCGTCCTGGGCACTATCCCGGCCCCGGTGGTGACGGGTTACCTGCTGCTGGTGACGGGCAATCTGCTGGTGGACGGCGCCCGCACTGTCATTCAGTCCGAGTCTGATCGCCAGAAGATTGTGGTGGCCGGCGTTTGTTTTTGGCTGGGCGCTGCCTTCCAGTTTGGCCTCTTCGCCCTGCCCGATCTCGGCGGTGTCGTCAACGCCCTGCTCAAGAGCGGCATTACTACCGGCGGCCTGGCCGCTGTGATTATGATCCTCTACCTGGAGTTGACCAGTCCTCGTCAGATGCGGTTCCAGTCTCAGTTGAATGTTGATGCCCTGCCCGACCTGACCGCCTTCGTTAACAAGTTTGCGGACCGCCGTGGCTGGAACGATGCCATGAAGGACAGGCTCGGAGCCGTTGCCGAAGAGACCCTCCTTACGCTGGCCCCGCTGGACCTTGAAGGTCTACTTTCCGATGAAGAGGGCGCAGACGGTAATGACGACCGCCGTTTGATTGTTCTGGCCTCCAGCGATGGTCAGTTGGCGGACCTGGAGTTCATTGGCGCCCGCATCACAGACAATCGCAGTGGCGCAAATATTGAGGACCAGGTGCACCAGTTGCAGCAGTACGACACCCTGCCCCCTACCGAGCACGACCTCTCCCTACGCCTCCTCCGTAGCTACGCTCTTTCCGTAAGGCACCAACAGTATCACGATACCGATGTTATTTCTGTCCGCGTCGGCCCTCCCTCCGCCGCGGCGGACAATTAGTGAATTAACCGTCATTCCCTTCCCCCTGGATGGGCCAAACCCGTCGTTCCCCCGCCTTCGGCGGACCGCGGCGGATGGTACCTCCCTTCCTCTGCTCCTCTTTGCTCACGGTTTGCGCCGCAAATGCCCCCGGTGGTATAGTTGCCCCGTTTAATCCCCCGTTTAATCGTAGCAGTCCGCCCGTTCCCCGCCGCAGGCGGACCGCAGGCGGACCTCTCGCGGACCCCTCTCTGTGATCCGGAGGCCATTTCCCGTGAACTTCGCCAACTATTCCCTCGATCCCTCCATCTACGACGAATTGTTCGCCCCCGACGGCTCCCCCCGCCCCCACGCCCAGCTCCTCTTCGAAGCCCTCAACCATCTCTCCTCCGCCGATCTCGCCAATATCCAGTCCCGCGTAAACCGCACTTTCTCCAGCGAGTCCATTTCCTTCACCGTCTACGGCGACCCCGCCCCCGGTGAGCTGGCTGAGGAACGCATAATCCCCGTTGACCCTATTCCCCGCATTATCGCCGCCGCCGACTGGCTCACCCTGTCCCACGGCCTGGAGCAGCGCGTCAAGGCCCTGAACAGTTTCCTCCAGGACATCTACGGCCCCGCCCGTATCATTGCCGACGGCGTTATCCCCGCGGACATGATCCTGGACTGTCCCCACTTCCGGCCCGAAATGCGCGACTTCAACCAGCCCTACGGCGCTTGGGTGGCCGTTTGCGGGACCGACATCATCCGCGTTCAACCCTCCAACCAACCCCGTCATTCCGGCCTTGAGCCGGAACCCACCGTCATTCCAACCGGCCCCGTCATTCCGGAATCCACCAACGGCTTCCGTGTCCTCGAAGATAACCTCCGCGTCCCCTCCGGCGTCTCCTATATGATCGCCAACCGTAAGGCCGCCAAGGCTTCCCTCCCCCGCCTCTACCGCTCCCACCGCGTCCAGGAGGTCGACCACTACGGCGCCGCTCTCCAGAAAACCCTCCAGGAACTCGCCCCCAATGGTAAGCCAAACCCGGTCCTCGCCCTCCTCACCCCCGGCACCTACAACTCCGCTTACTACGAGCACATGTTCCTCGCCCGCGAGATCGGCGCCGAACTGGTGGAGGGCTCCGACCTGGTGGTCCGCGACCGCGCGGTCTACATGCGGACGACCAAGGGCCTCCGGCAGGTGGACGTTATCTATCGCCGCATTGACGACGATTTTCTTGACCCCCGCGTCTTCCGAAGGGATTCTTTGCTCGGGGCGGGCGGCCTGATTGAGGCGGCCAGGGCCGGTAACGTTACTCTCGCTAACGCCCCGGGTACCGGTGTCGCCGACGATAAGAGCGTCTATGTCTACGTTCCCGACATGGTCCGTTACTACCTGGCCCAGGAACCCATTTTGCAGAACGTGGAAACCTACCTGTGCCGCCGGCCGGACGACCTGGAATTCACTTTGGACAATATTGCCAATTTGGTGGTCAAAAGGGTCGGGGAGTCCGGCGGTTACGGCATGATCATTGGTCCTCACGCCTCTCCCAAAGAACGCGAGGTCTACGCCAGGGCGGTCAGGCTAAACCCCGCAGACTTCATCGCCCAGCCCGTCCAGGCCTTCTCCCGCGCCCCCTGCCTCATCGATGGCAGCTTCGAACCCCGCCACGTGGACCTGCGCCCCTTTATCCTCACCGGCCTCCAGACTCGCATCGTCCCCGGGGCCTTCTGCCGGGTGGCCCTCCGACGCGGCAGCCTCGTGGTAAACTCCAGTCAGGGCGGCGGCGGCAAAGACGTCTGGGTCCTCGCCGAAGACCACCCGGAAGACCAATAGTAGGGGCAGACCTACGTGTTTGCCCTGGTCCGAATGGTAGAGGCAGACCCGCGTGTCTGCCCTGGTCCGCCGGAACCGGACCCGTCTTTCGTAATTTATAGCTCGTAACTGGAGAAACCAATGCTTTCCCGCAGCGCCCAAAGTCTCTACTGGTTGGGACGTTACCTGGAACGGGCCGGCAACCTCAGCCGCCTGTTGCAACTGCAGTCCGAGTCCCTGGTCGATCGCCCCGTCAGGGAGATCCACTTCGGCTGGAACCGCGTCTACAACTACGTCCGCCGCGAACCCCCCGGAGGCGAAGTCTCCGTCGGCGACGGATTCGACGACGAGGACTTTGTCCTGGCCGATTCCTTTGCCCTGGCCGACGACCTTACTTTTGAGCGGTCAAACCCCAGTTCCGTCTTCAGCTGCTTCGCCCAGGGACGGGAGAACGCCCGCCACACCCGCCACTGCATCAGCCCTGAAGTCTGGACCTGCCTCAACACCACCTACCTGCGCCTCCAGGAACAGAACATCGCCACCATCTGGCAATGGGAACCCACCACCTTCTACCAATCCCTCGTAACCGACATCGAAACCTTCGGCGGCCTGGCCGAATGCACCATGTACCACGACGACCGGTGGAGCTTCCTTCAGCTGGGCCGGCTGGTGGAAAGAGCCCAAGGCGCCGCGGCCCTCCTGCTCTCCCAACTAGACACCGTCACCGCCAACCCCCACCAAGAGTTCCACGAAGAGGACTGGACTTCACTCCTGCGGGTGTTCTACGCGCTGGAGGTGTACAACCACACATACAGTGTGGCGGTCCTTCCCGACCGGGTGATGGACCTGTTGGTAAGCGATCCGTTGCTGCCCGAGTCTCTGGGCCGCTCGGTGGGGCTGATCGGTTCCGAGATTGCCGCCATAGGCAGTGGGCCCTACTCCCGCTCCGGACGCGCCCTGCAACGCCTGGTAGGCCGATTGTCCTCAATGATTAACTACGAGTGGCCCGATGAAGAGGAACGGGTTGCCCTGCTCCGGGAGATCTCGGAGGGAGCCGACGAGTTGCACTTCCTCATAACTGAAGCATACTTCGATTATCCCATCCAGGAACCGATCTGATTACTGTGGCGGCCTGCCGGCCAGGCCCGGCTCTGTCGGTATGCGGAACAGCGCGCCCGCTCAACTGCTTGAAACGGGCGCGAATCTTTTGGGGTATGCCAAGTCAGGGAAACTCTGAACAATTAGAGGATTGTGGCTTACTGGAGGTAGAGCGGGCCATTATGTGGGAGTGGAGCGATGACCGATCAGCCTACCTTTGCCGATCTGGACTACCAGGGCAAGAAGCGCAAGACCCGGCGGGAGGAATTTCTGGAGGGCATGGAAGGCTTGATTCCCTGGGGGAAGCTGGAGGAGCGCATTCGGCCCCATTACTTTCAGGGTCAGCGGGGCCGTCGGACATACCCGTTGTCGGTAATGCTGCGGATGCATATAGTTCAGTTGTGCTACAACCTCAGCGACCCAGCCATGGAGGACCTCTTGTACGAAGCGGAGTCGGTGCGGCGCTTTGCCGGGTTGAGGTTGTCGAAGCCCATCCCGGATGAGAGCACGATACTGTACTTTCGTCACCTGCTGGAGGAGCACCGGTTGGGACAGGGACTTTTTGAGGAGATCAAGGGACATCTGGCAGAGCAGGGAGTGCGGCTGAAGGAAGGAACCATCGTGGACGCCACCATCCCTTCTCGCGGGTATGGCGGCGCCGTCGTCCACCAAGAACAGTACTGGGGAGCGGGACCCGGAGATGCGGCAGGTGAAGAAAGGGAACCAGTACTATTTCGGGTTGAAGCTGCACATCGGGGTGGACGCCAAGACTGGGATGGTCCACAGCATGGTGGCGACTCCAGCCAACGTGCATGACGTGACCCAGGCGGGGAATCTGCTGCACGGCGGGGAGAAACAGGTGTGGGGAGACGCGGGCTACATCGGGGTGCAGAAACGGGAAGAGAACCTGAGGCTGGATGTGGACTGGCGGGTGGCGCTGAAGCTCGGGAAACGGAGACTGCTGGTACCCGGGAGCCTGGAGGAGTGGGCCGAGAAAAGCAAGGCGTCGATACGGGCCAGGGTGGAACACCCATTCCTGGACGTGAAGCGGATTTTCGGATATGCCAAGGTACGCTACCGAGGCCTGGCCAAAAACACGGAAAGAATAGCCCTGTTGCTGGGGTTGTCCAACCTGAGACGGGCTCAGGCCTTGCTGACCGGCTGACCCAGGGGGCGGTGCGCCTCTCGGCCCTGACTACCCCGCAATCAGGTAGTCAGGAAGAAATACCAAACCAGAAAAGGGACACCTTCAGGAGAACCCGCTCTCGCGCCGAACCCTCTTAACTCGATAAAACATCTGAGCTTCAATTATTCAGATGTTCCCTAAATCCACTGGTTGCTGATCTTGTTTTTCTTGTTTCCCCGTGGGATTTCTTGCGAACCCACAGAAGAGTTCCAAAGCTGCAAGTGGTAATCCCCAGGGTAATCGGCTGCGAGACGCTTTAGAGACGATATTCTGGCGAGTCTTACTGGGAGCAATTCGTCACCAAGCATTTCGGCGCCTCTTTGGTAACGGTCGTGTCTCAGGCTCTCTTGGGCGGTGGTGGCTTGGGCATGAGCCACGTCAGCCTGGCGGTTGGCGGCTCTGGCTTGGCGATCTGCTACGGCGCTCCTC
Source organism: Dehalococcoidia bacterium (assembly GCA_964291565.2). Taxonomy (GTDB): domain Bacteria; phylum Chloroflexota; class Dehalococcoidia; order Lucifugimonadales; family UBA3495; genus Bin22. Next base: position 506,949 of record OZ219949.1, on the reverse strand, counting down.
CATATCGCAAGTATACCGGCGAGAAATGCAGCGATCAGGAGTCCCACGTTCAGAGTGGTGGTGCTGTTCGACTCGTCAAGGCCGTTCCCGGCTGCTCGCAACCAGTCCCATTTGTATACGGCCAGTCCGCCGGTTACCAATAGCGTCACTACCAAGATGGCAGTAACCCATGCCCATGCTGGTATGAGCCTAGTTATACCGGTAATTCGGTTTAGCACTGAGCGGATGTTCACTGGTTGTTAGCCTCACTGTTCCTGGTAATACCTGGCCACGGCCCCCGGTCGGCGGCCTGCCTCTCTGTGTACCGTGCCGGCATTTTGAAGATTTCCACCGGTCCGCTGTCATCAAGGCCGGCAGCTCCACCCCGCTTTTTAAGAGGTCTTGGGCCATGCCCACGCGGCCGCTGTGGCCCGTGAATCCTTCGCCCAGGCCCGCGGCCTTGGCTGCTGAATTGACCCTCCGTCCGATCTGCCGGGGTGAAAGGCCGAAGACCGGCGTGTTCCGGTCCAGCAGCTCCTCGGCCGGCCTGATGGCCTTGAGGGCCTCCCCTGCCTGGGGACCGATGTAAAGGGTTACTCCCTCGGCCTCGGGGTCCGTCTTGGACCGGCGGACGTTAATCAGGGCGCTCCCGTTCTCCCTGATTTCCACGTCGCCCCAGGTGAGGGCCGCGGCCTCTGAGCGTCGTAGCAGGCCGTCCCTGAGGACGGAGAGCAGCGCCAGGTCCACCCGGGCTCTCCAAGGAGGCCCTCTCCGACGATTCCTGCTTCTTCCCGTTTCCCAGGGGGCGCCTGTTGGGCGCCGTGGCTCGGACGGCCGCCAGGGCCTCGGCGGTGAGCGGCTTGGCCTGCTTGCCGGCCCGTCCGTGGGCCCGGGCGATACCCCTCCGCACTCTGCGGACGCCCTCGTTGTCGGTGGGGTCAGGGTGGCCGTTGGCCTTGTGGACGGCGGCCAGGGCGGCGCGGTGGAGCCGGTCGGCGGCCAGGGCCGGCCCGGTCCTGGGTCCATCTCTCAAAATTGTTCCACGCTGAGCGGTAATTGGCTCGGGTGTTGGCCGAGACGCTGCTGTCCAGGAACTGGCCGACTCTGTGGATGTCGGTGGGGGTGACGCCGGCGCTGGGCGCCGGTGGGAGAGATTCCTCCGTGACCTGGGTAACTGGCATGAGGGGGTTCTGCAGGGCCATTCCGGGCCTCCCTATCGATAGATGCTTTCTTTTGGCCCATCTGGCTGGAGGGTCTTACGCTGTGCCTTCTGGGCAGTGGACTATTCGCTTTTAGCGTGCGTAGCCTCCCCAGCACACGAGAGACCCATCGGGCCTGATGCCGCAGGTTACATAGTCTCCGGCTTCGACCGATACGAACGGTCCCTCGGGCGCTGTCACCGGGCCGTGGTCGTTGCTCCCCCAGCAGGTTATGGAGCCGCCGGAGTCCACTGCGCACCAGTGGTCCTCCCCGACGCCGATGGAAGTGTATGGCCCTCCGGGCTGTTCCCACACTTTTTCTGCGTTCCAGCAGGCCATGGACCCGTCGGGACGGAGGGCGCAGGTCTGGTCATTGCCAGCGTCCACCATGGCAAAGGGCCCTTCTGGCGGCGGCAGCCCCCGGTGGTCCGCCAGGCCCCAGCAGGCCAGGGTCCCGTCGGTCCTTATGCCGCACATGTGGTGGCCTCCAGTGTCAATGGAGGCGAAGATGCCCTCGGGCGGCCAGGTCGCACCGGCCAGGTCCCGGTCGGGCCCAAAGCCGCCCCAGCAGGCGACTGAGTTGTCGGTTCTCAGAGCACACGCGGACTCGTAGCCCGCGCTGACTGACTCGAAGGACCCTTCCGGAACGTCCGCTTTGTTCTTGTCGGGTTCGCCCCAGCACTGAACGGCTCCATCTGGGGTTACCCCGCAGACATGGCTGTTGCCCGTGCTGACCGAAATGAATGTTGCATTTGGCGGGGGCGGGGGGATACTGTCGGTCCTGGTAGGCAGGTAGCCGTGGTTATTCCAGCAGAGCACCGTGTTGTCGATTCTGTGGCCGCAGATCGAATCCCTCACGCCTATATCGACCGACTTTAAGGCGCCGCCCGGGGCTGGGCCTACCGTGCCCTCTCCCCAGCAGACAACGGCTCCGTCGGTCTTCAGGGCGCAGACGCTTATGCTTCCCTCCAGATGGCTCTTCCTGTAGCTGGACACTTCCACCGCCGTGAACGTGCCGTCCGGGACCGGGGCTTTCTTCAGGTCGACATCCCAGCAGGCGAGGGCGCCGTCGGATTTCAACCCGCAGGCCATGTAGTCTCGGTTACTTACCGATGTGAAGCTCCCCGGGTGCGGTACTGCGCCTTCTTCGTAGCCGCCGCCGCCGGGGAGGACTCCCCAGCACAGCACGGTGCCCTCGGTTGATACCGCGCAGGTGGTCCAGTTGCCGGCGCTTACGTCGGCAAAGAGGGCGTCTGCGGCCGCTGCGGGAACGTCATCGGCGGTGTGGCGGTTGTCGATGTCTCCCCAGCAGTTGAGGCGACCCTGGGTGGTGATCCCGCAGGCGTGCGTGGCTCCGACGCTGACCCTAACGTATTGGCCGCCAGGTTCCGGACTGGGGAATGGCCGGCCCTTGCCGTCGTGTCCCCAGCAGGTCACGGAATTGTCGGTCATCACGCCGCAGTTGGCGCTGGTTCCAGCGGATAATGAGGTGAACTTGGTGAAGGCCAGGTCCGCCGGGACCGCGCCCCCCGCGGATACCCCTTCATATCTGTCTCCACCCCAGCAGACCAGTGAGCCGCTTGGCTTCAATCCGCAGGAGTGACGCCCTCCGGCCGAGATTGACTTTAGTGAAAGTCCATTGGGGGGAGAGGTCCCGCCATCTGGTCCGGCGGTTCCCCAGCAGTAGGGTGCGCCGTCGGTCTTGACCCCGCAGGCGTGGAATCCGCCCACGCTGAGGGAGGTGAACCTGGGGTTCACTCCTGCCTCGTTGCTCGGGCTGGCCCCTTCTGTTTGCGGCCCGGGCGGGGCCGGTTGGGCTACCTGGGCGGTGACTGTGGGCGCAGCTGGCTGTATCGGAGCCGTCGCGGCTGGACCGGTTGCCGCAGTGACCGCTGTTGTTGGTCGAGGCGTCTCCAACGGCGACGTCGCTTGCGCGGTCGCCTGTGAAGGCGCCGTCATCGGGGTGGCCGCGGATACTGCGGTGGTGTCTGCCTGTGGAACAGCGGCTTCTTGTGCCTTTGCCAGGGGAGCTTCCTCGGTCGGTTGGTCTGGCCTGGGAACGGGTGCGGCCGAGGTCGCTGCGGTTGGCGGGTTCTGGGCTGGATCGGGTTGTGTTGGCTGCTCGACGTCGCCCTGGCAGGCCAGGAGCAACAGAATTAATACGGTGCTGATGCCGATGAGTGTCTGTAGGTTTCTTTTCATGGCGCTGGCTTGACCTCCTGCTGGTATGGTGCTCCCCGGTGTAATCAGGTGACCTGCATGGTCCGTATCAGGCATTTGCCAGCCGGCTTGTTTAGAAGTGGTGGGGAAATGGCAGGAGAGAGTTCTACAGAGCCATTGGCGGCCTCCCTAACATGTCCTATCAGTGTCATTATAGGACATGTTACCCGGGGTGGTTCAAGGGCTTGTTGTCATCGAGTGATGTTGCCCAGAACCCCGATCAAAGGAGATGTTGCCCGGTCCCAGCAGGGCATGGGCAGGTGTTGTGCCCACGTTCCGGGAAGAGTCCCTTGTTATCCACAAGAATACTCGCCGCCTATTCCGCTTCTCTTGCTCGGCCCTTCCTGCCTCGACTGTCGATCAGTCCGTCACATTGGTCACGGTGACGGTCACCTCCAGCCTGGCGGTGTTGCCGCCTTCGTCCCTTGTCTCCACCGTCACCTGGTAGATGTTGTTGGCGCCCGAGTCAGACGGTCTCTCGTAGTCCGGCGGGCTGCTGAAGGTCAACACTCCCTTTTCGCTGATCTCGAAGGCGCTGCCGTCTGTCCCCGACACGGCCCAGGCGACGTCGCTGCCCTCCGTGTCGGTGGCCCGGTAGGTGTACAGGGCGCTGGTTCCGTTTTCCTGGTAGGTGAACTCGACGGTGCTGTTGCTCCCGAACTCGGGCGCCTCGTCCACGGGGGTCACGGTCACCACCACCGCCAGTTCCCCGTTGTAGCGGCCGTCTGACGCCCGCACCGTCACCTCGTAGACATTGTCCCGGTTGGAGTCGGCGCGCCGCTCGTCGTCGGGCGGGTTTCGGAAGGACAGCTCCCCTTCCTCGTTTATGGTGAAGTCACCGACGTCCCTGCCGGTGACGCTCCAGCGGGTGATTTCCAGGGTGGGGTCCTCCGGGTCAACGGCGGTGTAGGTGGCCAGAACCGCGTCGTGGTTCTCCTGCACCGTGATGGCAGTGTTTGACGCGGTCTCCGCAATCTCCGGCCCCTCGTTCTGGTCGGTGACGGTGACGGTGACGTCGAAGGTACCCCGCCCTCCGTTTCCGTCGTCGGCGACCACCGTTACCTGGTACTCATTGTCGTATTTGGTCCCGTCGAAACGGGCTGGGTTCTCAAAGTTGGGCGGGCTGCTGAAGGACAGCACGCCCCGATCGGTGATCTGGAAGTAGCTGGCGTCGGCACCACCCACGTCCCAGGTGAAGTCGTCCCCCTCCGGGTCGGTGGCCCGGTAGGTGTAGATGCTTCCCGTGCCGTTCTCCTGGAAGGTGCGGGAGTTGCTGCCGGTGATCACCGGAGGCTCGTTGTCCGATGTGACGGTGATGACGGCCTCATAGCTGCCATACACCCGGCCGTCGTAGGGTTGGATGGTCACCATGTACTCGTTGTCCCGGTTGGAGTCGGCCGGCCGGTCGTGGTCCGGCGGGTTGCGGAAGGAAAGTTCCGCAGTGTAGGGCCCCCCCTGGCCGGTGTCAGTGATGGTGAAGTCCCCCGCGTCGGAACCGCCCAGGCCCCAGCGGGTGACGGCCGAGCCCTCCGGGTCAACGGCGGTGAAGGTGCCCAGGACCTGGTCAAAGTTCTCGGCGACGGTGCGGGAAGCCTGCCCCGTCACATCAGGCCCCTCGTTGACCTCGGTGACGGTGACGGTGACGTCCAGGATGCCCTCGTTGCTGCCGTCGGAGGCCACCACGGTGATGTGGTACTCGTTGTCCTGGTCTGCGTCAGCTGGCTGCTCGTGGTTGGGCACGCTGGCGAAGAACAGTTCGCCCCGCCCGCTGGTGTCGGGGGTGATGGTGAAGTCGCCGCCGTCGGTGTTTCCGTTCTGGCCCCTTACCGACCACTGGATGGTGGTATTCAGGTCCATGTCCCGGGCGGTGTAGGTGTGCAGGCGGGTGTCGGTGGCGGTGTTTTCGCGGAAGGACAGGGTCTCCCGGCCCGTCACCACCGGCTCCGCCTCGTTCTCGTCCCGCACCGTCACCGTCACCTCCAGCTCCCCGTAGGTGCTGCCGTTGTAGGCCCGCACCGTCACCAGGTACTCGTTGTCCCGGTTGGAGTCGGCCGGCCGGTCGTAGTCGGGCGCCCTCCGGAAGGTTAGCTGGGCGGTATAAGTGCCCGTGGGCCCGATGTTGAAGTCCCCGGCGTCGGCTCCGGCCAGCCGCCAACCGGTGACGGCGGCGTTGGCGTCGGCGGGGTCCGGGTCCCGTGCGGTGAAGGTGGCGTTGGCCAGCGACTGGCCCTCAACCACGGTGTAGGCGGTGACGCCCGTGGGCTCGGGGCCCTCGTTCACGTCGGTGACGGTGACGGTCACCTCCAGGGTGCCCTCGCTGCCCTGGTCGTCGGTGGCCACTATCTCCAGCAGGTACTCGTTGTCCGAGTCCGAGTCGGTGGGCCCCTCGTGGTCGGGCGGTTCGCTGAAGGTCAGGACACCGGTTTCGCTGATGTCAAAGGCGCCGCCGTCGTTGCTGCCGTCCTGCCCCCTCACCGACCAGGTGATGGTGGTGTTGCGGTCGGCGTCGGTGCCCCGGTAGGTGTAGAGCCGCTGGGTGGTGGGCGTGTTCTCCCGGAAGGTCAGGGACTGGCTGCCCGTGACCACCGGCGCCGCCTCGTTCTCGCTGCCCACGGTGACGGTCACCTCCAGGGAGCCGTACCGGTTGCTGGCGTCGTAGGCCCGCACACTCACCATGTACTCGTTGTCCCGGTTGGAGTCGGCCGGCCGGTCGTAGTCCGGGGCGTACCGGAAGATGAGCGCGGCCGTGTTGCTTCCCGTCTGGTCCCTCGTGTCGGTGATGACGAAATCGCCCCCGTCCGAACCCGACAGGGACCAACGTGCTTTTGCCGCGGCGGGGTCTTCCGGATCGGCGGCGGAGAAGGTCAGCAGGATACTTGTCGTCTCATGGTTCTCCTGCACCCTGGTCTCCGTGATGTCATTGGCGGCCGCTACTATGGGCCCCTCATTGACGTCGGTGACGGTCACCGCAACGTCAAATATACCCGTGTTGCCCTGGGCGTCCTGGGCACGCACCGTCAACTGGTACACGTTGTCATCATCCACATCGGCGGGGTCATCGTAGTCTGGTGACGCCTTGAAGCTCAGGACTCCCCGGTCGCTGATCTCAAACTGTCCGCCGTCGGGACCGGCAGGCTGTATCCAGGTGAAGTCCTCTCCCTCCGGGTCGGTGGCCCGGTAGGTGTAGATGGCGCCCGTGCCGTTCTCCTGGAAGGTGCGGGTGCCGCTGCCGGTGATCACGGGCGGCTCGTTGGCTCCGGTGACGGTGACCATGGCGTCGTAGGAACCGTACCGGCCCCGATTGTCGTAGGCCCGCACGTTCACCAGGTACTGGTTGTCCCGGTTGGCGTCGGCGGGACGGTCCACGTCAGGCGGGTAGCGGAAGGCCAGGTCCGCCGTGTTCTGGCCCGTGTCCTCGCTGGTGTCGGTGATGGTGAAGTCCCCGCCGTCCGAGCCCGCCAGGGACCAGCGGGTCACCGCGTCCCCTCCGGGTCCACCGTGGTGAAGGTGGCTCCAGCAATTTCGACGTTTCCGGTGACCGACTGCATCTCGTCCACGGTGTACTGAGTGGTCCCCGAAATCTCCGGCCCCTCGTTCACATCGTTGACCGTCACCGTCACGGCAATTTCGCCCCGGTTGCCCCCGTCGGAGGCCACCACGATGATGTTGTAGACGTTGTCCTGGTCCCGGTCCGCTGGCTGTTCGTGGTCCGGCGCGTTGGCGAAGAACAGATCACCCCGCCCGCTGCTGTCCCGGGTGATGGTGAAGTCGCTCCCGTCCGCCCCCTCCACCGACCAGGTGAAGACAGTGTTCAGGTCCGAGTCCGTGGCCCGGTATGTATAGAGGCGGGTGGTGGCGGCGGTGTTCTCTCGGAAGCTCAGGCTCCGGTTGCCCGTGACCACCGGGGCCCCCTCGTTGACGCCGGTCACCGTTACCACTACATCCAGGAAGCCGTACCGGTTGCCCGAGTCGTAGGCCCGCACGCTCACCAGGTACTGGTTGTCCCGGTTGGAGTCCGCTGGCCGGTCGTAGTCGGGCAACGTCTGGAAGGTCATTACTCCAGATTCGCTGATGGTGAAATCGCCTCCGTCGGAGCCAGCCAGGCTCCAGCTGGTCACTTCGTCACCCTCCTGGTCGTTGGCGGTGAAGGACGCGCCCACCAGGTCATGTCCCTCCACCACTGTGAAGGCCGTTGTCCCCGTCACCTTCGGCCCCTCGTTCACCTCCGTGACCGTGACGGTGGCATCCACCGAGTCCCTGAGCCCCTGGCCGTCCGATGCCACCACCGTGATCTGGTACTCGTTGTCGCCCCCCGTGTCCGCCGGAATCTCGTAGTCGGGCAGCAGCCGGAAGGTCAGCACACCATTGTGAATGGCGAAGTCGTCCCCGTCGAACCCCTCCACTGACCAGGCAATTACGTCGTCCCGGTCCGCTTCCGTAGCCCGGTAGGTGTACAGCACCGACGCCGTATTCTCCCGCTGGGTGAATTCCGCTCTGCTCCTGGTGGTGATTACCGGGGCCTCGTTGACGTTGGTCACGGCGATGACCTGGACCTCCGACAGGACGCCCGTGTAGCGACCGTCGGAGGCCCGTATCTCCACCTCGTAAACGTTGTCCCGGTCGGCGTCGGCGGGCCGCTCGTAGTCCGGCGAGGCGCGGAACCGCAACTGACCTTGCTCGCTGATGACGAAGTCCCCAACGTCCCTCCCCGACACGCTCCAGCGGGTGATGGCGGCGGTCGTGTCCTCGGGATCTGTGGCGGTGTAGGTGGCCAGCACCGTGTCCTGGGCCTGGTTCTCCGGCACGACGGCCTGCAGGTTCCCAACCCGGTTTATCTCCGGCCCCTCGTTCACGTCGGTGACGGTCACCGCCAAGTCCAAGTTGGCAATGTTGCCCCCGTCATCGGCGGCCTGCACCGTCACCTGGTACTCCTGCCCGTCGCTCCCCGACCCCTGGGGACTCTCAAAGTCCGGCGGTGTGGTCTCGCTGAAGTACAGTTCCCCCCGATCGTTGATGCTGAAGAAGCGCCCGTGAACTCCCGCCACAGACCAGCCCACCGCCCGGTTCTCCGGGTCCGTGGCCCGGTAGGTGTACAGACGCGTCGTCCGGTTCTCCGGGTGGCGCAGGGTTGTTGCTGACGTGCTGCTGGTGGTGATCTCCGGGGCTTCGTTCACCGGCGTCACTGCCACCGTCACCTCCAGGGTACCGTAGTACCGGTCGTCGGTGGCCTGCACCGTGAACAGGTACTCGTTGTCGCGGTTGGAGTCGGCCGGACGCTCGTGGTCCGGTATGCTGCGGAAGCTCACCCGCCCGTTCTCATCAATGGTGAAGTCCCCACTGTCCGTGCCGGTCAGCCGCCAGGTGGGGTCAACGGCCAGGTCTCCTCTCCCTCCAGCAATGTAGGTGGCCAGGGTACCCTCGAAGTTCTCCGGCTGGCTAAGCGCGGCCGGTCCCCTGATCTCGCTTACATCACTCACCGTCACCTGGTGGGACCCGTAGTACCGGCCGTCGTAGGGCCGTACCTCCACCTCGTAGACGTTGTCCCGGTCGGCGTCGTCTAGACGTTCGTGGTCCGGTGTTCGCCGGAAGGTCAGCAGCCCATTTTCATCGATTAAGAAGTCACCATTGTCTCTCCCCCCCAGGGCCCAGCGGGTGACGGCCTGACCCTCCGGGTCCGTGGCCCCGAAGCTGGCCCCGGGCCAGTTGCGGTTCTCCTGGACGGTGAAGGTGTCGCCGCCGGAAGTGACCTCCGGCCCCTCGTTCACGTCGGTCAGCGTCACCGCCACGTCCAGGTTGGCAATGTTGCCCCCGTCATCGGCGGCCTGCACCGTCACCTGGTATTCCTGCCCGTCGCTCCCCGACCCATGGGGGCTTTCAAAGTCCGGCGGTGTGGTCTCGCTGAAGTACAGTTCCCCCAGATCGTTGATGCTGAAGAAGCGCCCGTGGGTCCCCGCCACAGACCAGCCCACCGCCCGGTTCTCCGGGTCCGCGGCCCGGTAGGTGTAGAGACGCGTCGTCCGGTTCTCCGGGTGGCGCAGGGTTGTTGCTGACGTGCTGCTAGTGGTGATCTCCGGGGCTTCGTTCACCGGCGTCACTGTGACAACCACCTGGAGGGAGCCGTAGTACCGGCCGTCGAAGGGCCGCACTTCCACTTCGTAGATGTTGTTCCGGTCCGAGTCCGCCGGCCGCTCGTAGTCCGGCGGGCTCCGGAATGTTAGCCTCCCCGTCTCGCTGATCAGGAAGTCCCCGTTGTCCTTCCCCCCCAGCGTCCAGCGGTCCACCGTTCCGCCCTCCGGATCGTTGGCCGTAAAGGTCTCCCCGGCCCATTCCTGGTTCTCCGGCACGGTGAACCTGCTGCCGCCCGATGTTACCTCCGGCCCCTCGTTCACCTCCGTGACCGCCACCGGCAGGGACTCGGTGTTGGGCGGACTGCTGTCGTCGCTGACCTGGACCGTCACCCGGTACACGTTGTCGCCGTCCGCGTCCGACCGATCCTCATAGTCCGGCGGGCTGCCCGGGGCGAAGGAAAATTCACCCAGCTGGCTGATGACGAAGAACCTCGCGTCCGCGCCCCCCAGCGACCACCTGACAGTGCCGCCCCCCTCCGGATCCGTGGCCCGGTAGGTGCAAAGGCGCGTCGTCCGGTTCTCCGGCTGACTCAACGCTGTGGCCGACGTGCTGGTGGTGGTGATGGCTGGAGGCTCGTTTACCGGCGTAGCTGTCCCCGTCACATCGAATGTGTCGTAGTAACGGTCGCCGTAAGCCTGCACCGTGAACAGGTACTCATTGTCCCGATTGTTGTCTGCCGGGCGCTCGTGGTCAGGTATGCTGCGGAAGGCAAGCTGCCCGTCCTCGTCGATGGTGAAGTCCCAATAGTCCGTGCCGGTCAAGCGCCAGCCTGGGTCCCCGATCAAGTCTCCAGTACCTCCCGCAACGTAGGTTGCCAGTGTACCCTCGAAGTTCTGCGGCTGGATGATGGTCGCTGCCCCGCTGATTTCGTTGACGTCCTCCACCGTCACCGTCACCTGGTGCGAGCCATAGTAGCGCCCGTCGAAGGGCCTCACCTCCACCTCGTAGACGTTGTCCCGGTTGGCATCGTCGGGCCGCTCGTAGTCCGGCGTCCGACTGAAGGTCAACGTCCCTGTCTCGCTGATGGCGAAGTCCCCACTGTCCCGGCCCCCCAGGGCCCACCGGCTCACGGTGCCCTGCTCCGGGTCCCGGGCGGCGAAGCTAGCCCCGGCCCACTCCTGATTCTCCTGCACCGTGAAGCTGTCCCCCCCGCCGGTCACCTCCGGCCCCTCGTTCACGTCGGTGACCGTCACCGTCACGTCCAGGCTCTCGGTGTTGCTGTCATCGTCGGTGACCTGCACCGTCACCTGGAACACGTTGTCGCCGTCCGAGTCCCCGGGCAAGTCATAGTCCGGCGGGCTGTCTTCCCTGAAGGAGAATTCGCCCCGTTCGTTGATGCTGAAATAGTGCCCTTCTGCGCCCCCCAGCGACCAGGTCCTGGTGCCGCCCCCCTCCGGGTCGGCGGCCCGGTAGGTGTACAGTCGCGATGTCCGGTTCTCCGCCTGCCGCAATGCCTTTGCCGACGTGCTGGTGGTGGTGATGGTAGGCGGTTCGTTAACTTGCGTCACCGTCACCGCCTCCTCGAAGCTGCCTTGGTTCCTCCCGTCCGACACCTGAACCGTGAACACATACTCGTTGTCCCGGTTGCTGTCGGTAGGACGCTCGTAGTCGGGGACGTTTCTGAACCGCAGTTCACCTTGGTCGTTCATCACGAAGTTGCCACTGTCGGTACCCGAGGTCCGCCATCCGGATACTGGACTGCCCTCCGGGTCCGTGGCGGTGTAGCGGACCAGCACCGTCTCCTGAACCTGGTTCTCCGGTACGCTGCCTGGGGGAGTGCCGAACAGATTGCCCACCCGGCTAATCTCCGGACCCTCGTTAACCTCCGTGACCGTCACTCGCACATCCAGCTCATCGGTCAGCCCCTGCTCATCGGAGGCCACCACCGTGATCTGGTACACCCGGTCCCGGTTCGAGTCCGTCGGGCTCTCGTAGTCAGGCTGGCTGGCAAAGGCCAGGACGCCCCGCCCGGTGCCGTCCCTGGTGATGGTGAAGTCGCCGGTGTCCACCCCCGTCACCGACCAGGAAATGGCCCCCCGTTGCGGGTCGGAGGCGCTGTAGGTATAGACCGCGCTGGTCCGGTTCTCCGCATAGGTCAGGTCGTGGTAGGTCAGCCCGCTGCTGGGCCGGGTGGAGATGCTCGGGTCCTCCGCCACGTCAGTCACGGTGATAGCGAAGGCCAGCCGGTCCTGGTGGCTGTCCTGGTCCGTGGCCACCACGGTGACTTCGTAAACGTTGTCCGCGTCCGCGTCCGCCGGACTCTCATAGTCGGGCGCGGTGGCGAAGGCCAATACTCCCCGGCCGCCGCTGTCCCGTGTGAGGGTGAAGTCCAGCCGGTCTTCGCCCCCTAGCGTCCGTGTGATGGGTCCTCGCTGGGGGTCGCTGGCGCTGAATGTATAGACGGTACGGGTGTCCAGTTCTCGCCAGGTTGCCGGCGGCCGGCGGGTGGTGATGGCGGGTTCCACACCCTCCGCATGGTTGGTCACGGTGACGGTCACGTCAAAGGAGTCGGTCAGCCCCTGTTCATCGGTGGCCACCACCGTGACTTCGTAAACATTGTCCCGATTGGCATCAGTTGGGCTCTCGAAGTCCGGCGGGCTGGCGAAGTTTAATGCTCCGGTATTGCTGATGTTGAAGTTCCAGGCGTCCGTGCCCCGCAAAGACCAGGTGATGCTCCCGCCCTGCGGGTCCCGCGCCCGGTAGGTGTACACCGTGCCCGTCCCGTTCTCCTGGTAGGTCAGGGCCGGCCGGCTGGTGGTGGTGATGGTCGGTTCCTCCGGCCCGGCGGCGTTGGTCACCGTCACAACGACTTCCAGCGTCCCGATGTTCGAATCCTCGTCCCGGGCCTCCACCGTCACCTGGTACTCGTTGTCCTGGTCCGTGTCCACCGGACTTTCGAAGTCAGGACTGCTGTTGAAGGTCAGCTCCCCGGTGCTGCTGATGTTGAAATAATCTCCGTCAGCACCTCCTGTTGACCAGGTAAGCGAGTCGTTCTCCGGATCGGTCGCCCGGTAGGTCGCCACCGAGCGAATGCTGTTCTCCGGAAAGGAAGTTGTTGCAATCCCCGTAACGCTGGGGGCTTCGTTGACGTCGGACACTGTTACGGACACATCCAGCATGGCCTGGAGGTTGTCCTGGTCCGTGGCCACAATTGTCACCAGGTACTCGTTGTCCAGGTTGGAATCTACCGGATTCTCGTAGTCAGGGACATTACGGAAGGCGAGTTCCCCTGTGCTGCTGTCAATGGTGAGATCTCCCCTGTCAGCGCCGGAGAGAATCCATGTGAAGGTGGAAGCGCCGCCCTCCGGGTCGGCGGCGGTGTAGGTAGCCACGTTGTCGGCGCTGTTCTCGTCGAAGCCGTCCACAGCAATGAGACCGGAGATTTCCGGCCCTTCGTCAACGTCGTCTACTGTGATATCGATTTCGATCGTTGCATCGGCAGACGTGTCGGTGCTTCCGTAAGTGTTCTTCCCGTCCGTAACTGACATAGTGAAGGTGTAGCTGTCCCTGCTCTCGTGGTCTAATGGCTCCCTGGTCTGCAGTTGGCCGGTCCTGGAAATCACGTCGAAGAGGACGGCGTCCGTTCCCGAAATTGAGTAGGTTAGCTGGTCGCTGTTGGCATCGGTGGCCGCCACCGGCGCGCCAATGTTCCTGCCCGCCGGAGTGTTCTCCTCCACCGTGCGGGCGCCGTCCTCGGTCGCAGGAAACTGGGGCGGGCTGTTTGGCTGCCCGACAATAGTGACGGGGAAAGCGGTGGTCTCTGCCGCAGTGTTGCCGGCTTTATCCTGTAGGTGCCTTAGGGAAGCTGGTCGAATGGAAACAAGGACCTCGTCATTCGCAGAGACAGCGGACGACAGTGTCAGAGTTACCAGCCTGTCCTGTATTGTGACAGCGGTGATCTGGGCTCTCCTCCGGTTGCTCCTGTCCCAGATATAGAACACTCTGTCGCTAATGGCCGGGACAGAGACTTCGTCCATGGTCTCGTCAAAGGTCAGCGCCAGATCGCTTTGATTGGCCAGCATGCCAGCCGAGATCAGGTTAGGGCGAACGGCGTCCACCAGGTGCCCGGTCTGAGGACTGAGCTCTACTCTTGCCGGAGCTACGGCCTTGGAGGAGGCATAACGGACCAGCCCATCAACAGCGGCACGCTGGACCTCTATGCCGTCGTCGTCTTCGGAGCCTTCGCTTACACTGTATTGGAATACCAGGCTGTAGTGCCTGAACCGCTGTGATACGACGCGCGTCGTACCTTGGCGCCAATGACCAGTTTGAGCTCCGGTGAGCCGCTCACCGCGACGGCTTCGCTGAAAGTCAGCGTGGCCTCGATAACGTCCGCACTCCCGTCCCCCTGGTTCCAGGCGTAGATATTGTCCGGCCCGGGATCTGACGTGATGGCGACACTCACTTTGTCGTTGCGTACTGTCTGGGCCGAGAAACTCGCGGCATTGTTGCCCGCCAGGTCCCTGATTGCGCTCTCGGCCTGGCCCGATGGGGCCGTGTAGCTCACCGTCATCACGTCTGTCGGATTCTGGATTCCCGACGCAGAAAGGGTTACGATATTACCTTCAATGGCAACCTTCGGAGTCTTAATTGCCCCGTTGATGGTTAGAGTAAACGCTGTGCCTGCCGGTATCGAGGACTCGTCCAGACCCTCGTTGTAGTTCAGGTGCACGGCGGAGTTATAGCTGTCCACCCGCGCCGTGAGCAGCGTGGGTGCCGCCTGGTCGGTGGCAGTCAGGGTAGCCGTCATCTCGGAAGCTGAGCCGTCGCCGTTGTGGTTGTAGGCCAGCACCCGAACTGAGTAATCCCCATCGCTGGCCAGTCCGTTGATCGACTTCTGCAGGTCTGTGAGGTCTGTTACCACTGCCTGTCGGGAGGAGGAGTAACTCTGAGAGCCGGATTTCCACTGCACCTTGTACCCCTCTATCGGTGAGCCGCCGTCGTACGTCGGCTCCTGCCATGACACTGCCAACTTTCCGCCACCAACCGCAGTGCCCGACACTCTCGTCGGCGCATCGGGTACGCAACCGCCATCCTTCCAGGGATTGCGGGTGACCCCTCCTGCAAACGCGGACTCCGTTGCCCTTCTATTGTCGCAATAGCCTCCAAAGGCATCCCGCAACTGGTAAACGATGGGCGGTTTCCTTTCGATATCCTGAATCTCCTTCACGTCCAGCCAGAAACTGGTCAGGTCAGTATCCCCGTCGGCGTCGTTGTAGGTGTCAGTGAACCAGGACGGTATCTCCCCCGAGGCAGCGCTACCTGCGACCGCCAACGCCTCGTCACCAACCGCATCAGTGACAAGGTCGCACAGGTTCCAATAGGAGAGTGTTTCCTCGTATTCCTCCCCCATAGTAAGAAGGGAGAGCGCTTCGGCGTACAACTCGCTCGGCTTGCAACCGTTTGCGACAAGCCTGTAATTGGGGAGTAACCTATAGCTGGCAGGGAGCAATTCGAAGAAATAAACGAAGGCTACTCCCACCGGCCCGGGGGTATCTGCCAGTCCGTTCTGCAGGGTGTACACATGCGCCAGTTCGTGGATGGCAACGTAGATTATGCGTGGGTCGTACCTGCCAATTTGGACCTCCGTCACTGAGCATTTACGCAGGTTGGATTCCACGGCATATTCCGGGCAGTCCACACCCACGAAGCCACCTTCCCCCCCGTAAATTCCACTCGAAACAAAAAATGCCACCTCAACATTTCGAAATGTCAGGTAATCCCAGGTCTCTCGAAGCCAGGGGTGTGAATCCTCGAACTGTTCGATAACTTCTTTCTTGATAAACGCCTTTGCCTGGCTAGGCCGAGTCCGGGGCGTGCCGGTGGCTTCCTCCGATGGTTCGCTGTCACCCTGACTGTTAGTGGCGAGGACCCGCACCGTGTATCCCGTACCGTCGGTAAGTCCGGTGATGGTCTCCTTGTAGCGCTCCAGGGTTGAGGTGGACTGGACGGCCACCTTGCTGGCTGACGGGTCGCTGGTCATTTGTCGGGACGAGTCGAACTCCTCGCTTCCCGATTTCCACTGGATTTTGAAGGAATCGGTCGCTGAAGCATCGGACGTCGACCAACGCACCTCTAGCTTCTGCGTCTCAATGGTGTAGACAGCAAGGTCCGTAGGAGCATCAGGCACATCGGCTTGGGCAAACGTTCCGGTCTCAGTGGCAATGAAGGCTGTGACTGCCGCCACCAGGCCGAAGACAAATACGACGCCTAGCGATAGTAGTCGCCGGTGAGTTCTCAGCGATGGGGCCACATTAAGTTTGAATTGGCAACTAGGACCAAGCTCGACAGGGTCCCTGTTGGTGGGATTGACGTCCATGCCTTCCGTCGGTTTGGAATCTTCGTTGGTAGGCCCACCTGACAGCGGTTTGATACGCTTTTACCTGGGCGACAGTATTTGGCGAGCCAGATATGAAGGTATTGCCGGTATTGGGTTAACTTACCCCTTGAGCCTTCGAATGCCACCTTTCCCAGGGAATTCTTGACTTACGGATTAATTGGCACTCCAAAGCAACCAACCGGCAACAGCTTCAAAGCTAAAGCGAAATGGTCTAGGCCCAAGTGGTTTCTTCGCCACATATTCCGGAGCTCCCCCTGCCTGGAGGCCCAGGCAATGGCCCTTTTCCTGACCTTCAGTCGGGAACTCAAACGAAAACTGTCAGGGTTAAAGTTGTGACAGGCCCATCGGCTGTGAAGGGGGTTGGGCGGTGGTAGTGAAAGAGAAACGACCGCACGAGGTCTGTTGACTTCAATTGGGCGCCGAAGGCGTTCCTGCACAGAGCCAGTTTGGAGGTGGAAGGGATGACTCATCAGAGAATCCTTTAGTGCGCTCGCCAAAGTTTGGCTTCTACGAAACCCACTATATATCCAGCGTCTATTGCGCTTGTGAAAATGCCGAGGCTGGCCAGCTGTGCGATCTTCAGCAGCCCCTCTACGCGACAAAAGTCTCAATGCTGGCATGTGCCCCCGCAAAAAGGGGGTTGCCATCGGGAAGTGTACTTAAACCTGGGTTTCTCGGCAATGGTGTTGTTCAGGAAGGGGCCGCAGAGGGATCTACAGGGCTAATTGGAGACCCGCGGAATGGCTGTGAAGGATATGCCGATGCGATGGCTTGGCGTCTGTGTAGCTCTACGCTTAGAGGAGACGATATTGAAGCGCAGTTGATGCTGGTTATCGGGCTCGATAATGACCTTTTACCAAGATCCTTTTGCTATTAAGGTCGCTGGTGTGGCCCGGCGGGCAGAGTACGCTCCTACGATCCGAGAACGTGTGGAGGTCGCTTTCGAATTGACTAATGTTTGTTCTGAATGGCGGCGGGCTGATGCTGAGGAGTTTAAGGAATCTGTTACCACTTAGACTTTGTCTAATTTTGGGTTGGACTGCCGAAGTGTGCTCTAACTCCCGTTGCCTTGATAATATCTGGCCACTGCACCTCGGGCGGCGGATTGGCGCTACGGGTACCGCGCCGGCATGGCGGAGCTCTTCCACCGGCCGGTCGTCATGAGGTCTGGCAGTTCGGAGCAGGTCTTGGCTAGGTCCTGGGCCCTGCCCACGCGGCCGCTGTGGCGGGTGAAACCGTCGCCGAGGCCTGCGGAGACGGTCGCGGCTCTTACTCTCCGCCCGGTCTGCTGGGGTGACAGGCCGAAGACCCAGGTACTGGCGTCCAGCAGCTCGTCGGCGGGCCCGATGGCCTTGAGGGCTTCACCGGCCTTTTGGCCCACGTAAAGTGTTACCCCCTTGGCCTCCGGGTCCGTTTTGGACCTCCGCACGTTGATAAGCGCGGTCCCGTCCGCGCGCGACGTGCGGAAGGATCCAGTGTTAACGTAAGAAGCCATTGTCCGACCCTCGGCTATTAGTACTCACTTGTGGCGTTGACATTATCGCGGATTATAGGACTTGTTACCGGAGGTGGTTCAAGGGCCTTTTGTCAGCTGTAGGTCTGGCGTGACTTGTGGTCTCCTCCTTCTTTTAGCTTGGCGACGATCTCCGGCAGCACTACCTCCCACTGGTCTACTTTTACTAGGGCTAATCGACAAATAAAGGTTGTATCCGACGGGCTATGGGTAGGGAGATCGCCGGTCAAGATCAGTAGAATACGGTGGCAACAGAGTCAGTGTGGTGGAGTGGTAAGAGGATGGAAGGGCGGCAGATTAACGATGACCAGTGGAAACAGATTGAAGGATTCCTGCCTGGTCGGCCTGATTCAGTAGGAGTAATCGCCAAAGACAACCGCCTGTTTGTGGATGGAGTGCTGTGGGTGTTGCGTAGCGGGGCGGAATGGCAAGACCTGCCGGAAGAGTACGGCAAGTGGAAAAGTGTCCACAAACGCTACACCCGCTGGGCCAGGGCCGGTATCTGGAAGAAGGTCTTTCAGGTGTTGCTGGATGATCCGGACACCCGGTATGTGATGATTGATTCCACCATAGTCCGGACGCACCAGCAGGCGGTGTGTGGTAAAGGGGGGGCCAGGGTGAAGCTGTGGGGCGGTCCCGAGAAGGCCTGAGTACCAAGATACATGTGGTGACTGATGCCCAGGGTCAACCGGTACGCTTTGCGCTCACCGGAGGGCAGGAAGCCGATGGCCCCCAGGCCATACCCCTGCTGACCGGTATTGAAACTAAGGCGGTCATCGCTGACAAGGGGTATGAGAGCAATGGGATTCTGGGCTTCATCCAGGACCTTGGGGCAGAAGCGGTCATACCGCCCAAGTCCAACCGCAGAGACCCTTGGGAATACGACCGGGAGTTGTACCGGGAACGAAACCTGATTGAAAGGGCCTTCAACAGACTGAAGCAGTGGCGCAGAATCGCGACCAGATACGACCGGAAGAGCCTCTACTACCTGTCAGCCCTGCACCTGGTTGCCGCTATTGTATGGGGAACTTAATTGTCGATTGGCCCTAGCCCGACCAGTCCGCCACCAGGCCCCCCATCCCCCTGGAACGCAACCTCTAGTTCCGCCCCAACGGCTATCTCCAACAGCACGTCGACGCCGCCCAATTGCACCGCCGCATCGTCGACGAAGTCAACCAGTCGAAGGCACCTGACAGCCAGGACTCCCTCAGCATACAATAGGGCTGGACATCTCCCAGCCAACTCCACAGAAAGGTGGCGCCGCAATGAACGGAGACACCGCCACCATCACCATATTCGCCATCGCCGCGGTCCCTGTCCTCGGCCTCATCGCCTACGGAGCCTACCACATGGTCCTCGGCCTCATGGCCTACTGGCAGAACCCGGGGAGAAACCGCAGCCAATGACAGTTCTCCTGAAATTCGCCCTGATCGTCGCCATTGCCGTCTTCTACGCCGCGCTCCTCGTCAACACTGTTATCCCCGAAACGGAATACTCAGGCCTCCGCCACGCCGACCGCCTGGCTGCCAGTATCACCAGCGCCATGGCACCGTACATCGCCTTCCCTATAGGCTGAAAGTGGGTTGTCTGGAACTGGCTCCAAGACGCCACCGGCAACCGTGCCCAGGCCTTCCTGCTACCGGTCCTCGGTGACGCCACACGCATATCCCTCTGGGTTCTCGCCCCACTTGCCACCGCTGCTGTTACCATCACTGTCGCCGCTTGGTGGCGCAGGTGCACCTGAACCGGCCATTATCCTTCTCCCGCTAAGCGCCCTCTTTTAAAACGCCCACCCATTCTATCCCGCCCGTCCAGCTCCGCTGGACCCCTTTATGAGGTCGGCGGCCCGCTCCGCCATTGCGATGACGGTGAGGTTCAGGTTGGCCCGCACGGTGTCGGGCATAATCGAGGCGTCCACCACCCGGAGGCCGTCCAGGCCGTGAACCCGGCAATACTGGTCCACCACTGCAAGCGAATCAGTAGAAGGGCCCATCTTGCAGGTGCTGGATACGTGGTGGGCGGTGATGACCGCCCGCTTCATCCAGGTGTCCAGGGCTGCATAGTCACCCAGGACTTCGTCGGGTGGCGCCACCCGCTGTTCAACAATCCCGTCGAACGCCTTGTGGCGGAACAGGCCGGCGCATATACGTACGCTCTCCCGCAGTCGCGCCCGGTCCAAGGGGTGGTCCAGCAGGTTGAAATCCAGCAGGGGCGGCTGCCTGGGGTCCGACGACACCAGCCGCAGTTCACCCTGGCTCAATGCCAGGTAGAGGCACTGGCTGACCCCCAAGCCCGATGGGTTGACCTGGTCCAGCCCCCGCATGGGATTCTCCGCCGCATAGTTGCCCATATAGATAACCAGGTCGTTCTCGTAGGGGGAGTCTGTCGCCGTGTACCGCAGAGTGACGGTTCCGGTGGCGACCTGGTTTGTATCCAGGGGAAAGTCCGGGCGCGTGCGCCAGAACATTGGCAGGTCCGGGTGGTCGCGGAGGTTCCGCCCCACGCCCGGAAGGTCGTGGATCACCGGAATACCCAGTTCCCGTAGTTGGTCGGCGGGGCCCACGCCGGACAGGGACAGCAGGTGGGGGGTGCCGACGGCGCCGGCGCAGAGGATGATTTCGTCCCCATAGACATCGGTTTGGCCCCCGTGGCCAATCAGGCCAACCCCCACGGCTCGGCTGCTGTCGAAGAGGACTCTGTGGACTTGGCTGTGGGGCCGGATTTCCAGGTTGGGCCGGTAGCGTACCTGGTCCAGGTAGGCGATGGCGGTGCTTATCCGCACCCGGCCCTCTATGTTGAATGCCAGGGGGCCCACGCCGGTGGAACCCGGCCGGTTGTGGTCGGGACAGTCGGCGTAGCCGGCGTCGCGGCAGGCGCGGTAGAAGGCGTGCTGCTGGGGGCCCCATGCGTCGGGGTCGTACCGGCGGCAGGTTACAGGGCCGCTAGCGCCGTGGAATTCGTCGTGGAAGTCCTGGTCTGATTCCAGCTTCAAGAGGTAGGGAAAGACCTTGTCGTAACTCCAGAGAGGGTTGCCCCACTGGGCCCAGCGGTCGAAGTCTTCGGGCATACCCCGCAGGA
This sequence comes from Dehalococcoidia bacterium, assembly GCA_964291565.2. Lineage (GTDB taxonomy): Bacteria > Chloroflexota > Dehalococcoidia > Lucifugimonadales > UBA3495 > Bin22. The sequence goes on along the minus strand of OZ219949.1, from coordinate 486,491 downwards.
ACTGGGCGTCGTTGGCGGCGCTGGAGCCGCCGGTAACACGGCCCCGGGGAACGTCTATTTCCGCCAGATCCGTGGCCCGGGCGCGGAAGTTCCAGAGATGTCCGCTTTCGTAGATGGTGGAGTCTGCGCCGTAGATGTACCTGACGGCGTCGGGCATTCCCTCCTGGCCCGCGTAATCGGGTCCAGCCTCCAGGAGCAATACCGAGCGGTGCTGGTCTTCGGTGAGACGAGCGGCCAGCGCCGCCCCGGCCGAACCTGCGCCTACGATTATGTGATCGTACTTCTGTTGCATAATTTGGTGAAGGTGGCTCCTGACTAAGGGTAAGGATCGTTTATCTTGGGGAGACTAAATTCGCAGTTCCAGTCTGGGCGCCAGGAGGCGTTCGGGCACTTGGGTTTCGCGCATGAACCTGACCAGCATCCGGTGCAGTTCCTGCGCTTCGCTGATGTGCTTCTCGATCACATTGTTGTCCTGTCCTGGGTCGGTTTCCAGGTGGTATAGCTGGGACACCCCTTCCAGGGGGCTGTAGAGCAGGCTCCAGCCGCCGGAGGTAATGGTGGTTACCGGGGGTTCCGTCAGGACGCGCAGCAGGTTGTCCACCGAGTGGACGGGGTCGCCCACGTTGGCGAAGGGCAGGCTGCTGACAGCGTAGTCCCGTCCGTGGTGGGCGGCGTTCCGCAAGGCAGGCGCCAGGGAGCGGCCCTGCACGAAGTCAGGCACGTCAATGTTCAGCAGGTCCAGCACTGTGGGCATCACGTCCACCGCCGAGCTGATGCCGGAGTATGTGCCCTGGCGTATCCCCGGGGCGCGGACCAGCAGGGGCAGATGGACAATCTCTTCAAATAGAGGCGAATAGCTCCACTGGGAACCCGGCTCATCGTAGGGGCGCAGGGTGCCGTCGGGATACTTGTCTGAGCTCATCTTGCCGAACAGGCCGCCGTGTTCTCCGAAGTAAAAGCCGTGGTCGGTGGTAAATATGACCGCCGTATTCTCGGCAAGGCCCATGTTCTCGACCCACCGCATCAAGAAGCCCAGCCAGGTGTCCACCATGGTAATCTCGCCGCAGTAGGTGGCGTGCCCCTTCCGCATCAGCTCTTCTTCGTACCCTGGCACGTCGTGCCAGTTGCCGTAGACGGGCAGCACCAGTTCGCCGTCGTAGTCCGGCAGGTAAAGCTCGGTGTAGTGGGCCGGCGCGTCCCAGGGCTCGTGGGGGTCCCAGGTATCCACGTACAGGAAGAAGTCCTCCTTGTAGTGCTTCTCCAGCCAGCGCATGGCGTTCATGAAGGTCTGCGGCGCGTTCCGGTCGGCCTCGTACCGCCAGGCCGCCCGCACGTCCAGGGCTTCGTTGTGGTACCCGGGTTCGGGAATCAAGGACCACAGGGTGTCCTGGCCACGGTTGAAAAAGAAGGACTGGAAACCCCGGTCGTAGTTCATCCCGTCCCGCAGATAGTAGGGGGTGTCCACTGATGCGGCGGTGTGATAGCCGTTGCGGGCGAGGATTTCGGCCAGGGTGGTGATGCCGGAGGGCAGAGGTTCCCAGCCCATGAAGGACATGGTCCAGCGGCCGGTCTGGTGGTCGGCCCGGGTGGGCATGGTGGGAAAGCCCGCAGAGTAGTGGTTGTCGAAGCGCACCGCCCCGGCGGCCAGGGCATCCAGGGAGGGGGTTCTGATCCACGGATTGCCGTAGGCTCCGATGTGATCGCGGCGGAAGGTGTCAGATACTATCCAGATTACATTCATGCCGTCGCCCCAAAGGTAGCGGCGAAAAGCTGCCAAAGGATGACGAGAGGCAGACTCCGCCAGCGGAAGTGGAGAAGATCGAAGCGGGCTGAAGTCCGGCCCATAGTGGTAAAGGCCGAGAGGTTGGCCCGTGTGAGGGGCACCGGTAAGTGTCGAAAAGAGGAACTCCTACCGTCGTTCCCTAGGATGATACAAAGCCTGGGTAGCGGCGTCAATGGGCCAAATTAGCTTATGAACAATGTTCGCGGGGACAAACTCGCTGCGGTGGCGGCAATTTTGCCGGAAGTAGCGAGATGGGACGCGTGATGAAAGAACAGCCGGACGCTGTTCGAGACGGGTATAGCCAAGGGTTCTTGGCCTTATTCCGGCCCTGCCTGACCCTGCAACACCGTGCCAATGATTCTGGCTTGAGCGGCCGCAGATTCGAGGGCGCGCCATATCCGGGAATGGAGCATGAGGGTGGTCTTTTACGTCCATGTCGAAAGGTGGCTGGGTGGCGCCACCCAGTCGTGGACGTCCTAAGGCAACATTCGGGAAGTGAAGCATAAGATAGTCTGGCCTGATGGTCTCCGTCGAGGTGCAATCTAGCACCAGGACAGCTATTACCTCTGGTGAGTTCGGATCGCCCGGGTCCAGGTCGTCTGCGTAGGACAGTTCAACCAGCCAGATGTAACGGGGTATGGGCAAGCCTCTTGCAAATCTGACGAGGAAGTTTGGATAGCCGCCCTTATCCGTTCTATCGAGCAATTCTTGAAGGGTTTCCTTGAAGGTGTTGGACCTGACCACTATGGTCCTTGTCACAAAGTCCCTGTCTTCAATTAGTCCCGCTCCGATAGCCCAATTTATCCACTCAGTGGACTGTATCCTGACCGCGTGCTCGTCCAGCATTACCCTGGCTGGCAACGGTATTAACACAGAACGACACTTGATGCGCTGTACCCTGAACCCGGGCAATTCCAGGGTCTGGCCCACCTTGGGAGCGGACCGCCCTAGCCGGGCTTGAGACAAATGCCTCTCCGCGTGGCAACCCGAAAAGGAGGTATGTGTGTAAATAATCAGGGACTTCCTACCAGAAAATCGCAGAATAATCAGGGTCATTAGGCCACTTATTCAGGAACATCCAGCCACTCTGAGAACCGAATCGGCGACCATTGAGGCACTTCATGGCGAGGTGCAGCGATGGCGTACAAGGGGGTACTCAGAGTGGAAATATCGGAACTCATCCGCCGCTGGCGGGCAGGACACAGCCAGAGGCGCATCGCCACTGGGACGGGGCTGTCCCGAGACACGGTGGCCAGGTACATCACGGCGGCCCAGGCGCTGGGCGTGTCCCGTGAGGGACCGGAACTAAGTGAGGAGCAACTGAGCCGCCTGGCGGCCATCGGGCAACCTGGGCCCCGACAGGTGGAGGCTCCCAGCGAGGAATTGCTGGCTCCGTGGGCCGACCAGATCCACCGGTGGCTCACTGGCGACCGGCTGCAACTGACGCGAATCCAGGAGTTGCTGGGGCAGCGGGACTGCCGAGTATCGTACGCTTCCCTGCAGCGCTTCGTGGCCCGTCGCCACTGGCGCAGGCCCCGCCGGATCACGGTGCGGATGGAGGATACGCCGCCAGGCGAAGTCGCCGAGATGGATTTCGGCCGCCTGGGCCTGATCCATGATCCCGAGACCGGCCGCCGCCGCACGGTATATGCTTTGCTGGTGGTGCTGGGCTACTCGCGCCACAGCTTCCTCTGGGCCACCTGCAACCAGAAGCTGGAGGACGTGATCGCCGGTCTGGAATCGGCCTGGGCCCATCTCGGCGGCATCCCCAAATACCTGGTCATCGACAACTGCCCTCCGGCAGTGGCCACGGCCGACCCGCTGCACCCTGTCTTCACCCGGGGCTTCCTGGAATACTCCCAGCATCGGGGCTTCATCGTCGACTCGGCCAGGGCCCGTCACCCCAAGGACAAACCCAAAGTGGAGCGCAGCGTCCCCTACGCCAGGGAGCGGTTCTTCAAAGGCGGCGAGTTCCAGGACCTGGCCGATGTCAGAGACCAGGCCCGGCGCTGGTGTCGCGATGTCGCCGGACTGCGGATCCACGGCACCACTTACCGGAAGCCCCTGGTGGTCTTCCAGGATGAGGAGCGCCAGGCCCTGCTCCCCTGGGACGGTGAGCCCTACGAGATCGCCGACTGGCGGGAGGCCAAGGTCCACCAGGACCACCATATCCAGTGCCAGCAGGCTCTCTATTCAATACCGTCTTCCCTCTGCCCTCCTGGCCAGAAGGTGGAGGTGCGGGTGGACAGCAAGCTGGTGCGCATCTACCACCGGGGACAGTTGATCAAGACCCACGTCCGCCAACCCCGGGGTGGCCGGTCCACCGACCCCAACGACTATCCCGCTGAGCTCTCCGCCTACACCACCAGGGCTCCCGACGGCATCAAGGCCAGCGCCAGGGAGCTGGGGCTCTCGGTCGGTGAGTTCGCCGAGCGGCTCTTCGAAGGCCCCCTGCCCTGGGCCAAAGTCAGGCAAGGCCACAAGCTGCTGCGCCTGGGCGAGCGCTACACGGCCCAGCGGCTGGACGCTGCCTGCCGCCGGGCCCTGGATGTGGACCTCATCGACGTCAGACGCCTGGAACGCATCCTGGTCCAGGCCCTGGAAGAGGAGACGACGCCTGAGTTGCCAGCTCCGCCGCCCGAAGGCCGCTTCGCCAGGCCAGGCTCCGTCTTTTCCCACACCAACCAATACCGCCGTACGGCATAAGGAGATTTCCCATGACCATGACCACCGAACTCACACCATTGCTCAAGCAACTCAAGCTGGGCGCCATGGCCGACACCCTGACCGAGCGTATCGCCCTGGCCCGCAGGGAGCAATTGGACTACGCCTCCTTCCTGGAAATCATCCTCTCCGACGAGGTCAACCGCCGCGCCAACCGGCGCATGGAGTTGAGAATCCGGGCCGCTGGCTTTGAGGAGACCTGCCGATTGGAGGACTTCGACTGGTCGGCTTCCATTACTCTGGACCGCAGGCTCCTGGACGCCGTCTTCTCCCTGGAGTTCCTCTCCAAGCACGAACACGTCCTGCTGGTGGGGCCCGCCGGCGTGGGCAAGACCTTCCTGGCCCAGGCCCTGGGCTACACCGCCGTCCGGGCCGGACATACCGTCCGCTTCCTCCACGCCGACGACTTCTTCAGAGCCATGACCCAGGCCAGAGTCGACAACTCCCTCGAGCGGACCTTCAGGTCCTTCCTCTCCCCGGACCTGCTCATCCTCGATGACCTGGGCCTCCATAAGCTCTCCGCCCAGCAGTCCGCCGACCTCTACGAGCTGATCATCGGCCGTCACCGTGCTTCCAGCTTCATCATCACCAGCAACAGGGCGGTAGAGGAGTGGCTCAGCCTCTTCGACGACCCCATCCTCGGGAACAGCGCCCTCGACCGCCTGGCCAACGCCAGCTACCAGATCGTCATTGAGGGGTCCAGCTACAGGGAAAAACTGTCGCCCCACCGCAAGCTGCTGGGGCCAAAGGAGGTGGTTGACCGGCCAACCGAAACCTGATACAAGTCCAAATCGACGGTGCTCAGAGCGGTTGGATGAATGTGATTACCACTGGCCTTAAGTCCCTGAATAATGACAATGTGGAATCCAAGTGTCCGGAAGATACACACAGATTGTACTGATGATAACCTGGCCAACTAGGACGGACTCCCGGAGCACGTATTTGACCCCGTGGGAGCGGAAAGCTCGTCTTTCATGTTTCGTCACAACTTTATCTGGTAATGACGATCGTTAGGTGTTACGCCAAGCGTGTATGAAGCAGCAGGACTAGTGGGTTTAAGTCCTTATCAACGCGCTCCTTGAATTACAACGCTACAACACCACAGTCCAATGGTGTTCCAGTACGGTTAGGTGTTACGCTCAGGGTAGCCGCAATAGGGAGACAGCATCGTTAGGAGTTACTTTCCCAGATACGAAGTACCCCCTCCAATCAACTGATGAGCCAGTCCAGCTTCAACACCCTCGTTAGGTGTTACATCTTCGAGAGACTGGTGAATTCTTGCTCTTAATTCTGGTCCCCATCCTCGTTAGGTGTTACGGTCGAATTTCCACATAAAAGGCAAGCAGTCAAAATGGGGTGGACCCGGAAATTCTGACACGTGGCCAAGAGAGAGTCTCGCTCCTAGACTGAGGGCAAAGGTTGCTGTCGGCAGGAGCAGGAATTGTCACTAGGACGCAGGAAAAACAGCCCGACCTTCAAGGCCGAGGTGACGCTGGAGGCACTGAAGGGCCAGGACGGGCAAATTCAAGCCTGGAATAAGGCCCTTGCGGAGGGCGCCTCCGGCGTCTTCGGCAGCGACAACGAACCAGAAGTCCCTGAACGACGACGCCCTGATCGCCCACATGTACCAGGAGATCGGCCAGCTGAAGGTAAGGTGGTGCGGGATTCCTTGGCGGAGAGGTTCGGTCCATGAGTCCGGCCACGAGGAGGCAGATGGTGGACCGGAAACATCCCTCTCTGTCCCTGGTGCGGTGCTGGTCGTGAGTCATTCCAGCATCTACTACCGACCCTGGGCTGCCTCGGCAGAGGACCGTCTCTGATGGGCTTTAGCTACAGGCAATACCCGCAGACGTCCAACTTTGGGTCCAGGCGGATGAAGGCCTGGTCGGAGCGGCTTGCTATGCCGGTCAGCCCGAAGCGGGTGCAGCGGCTAATGCGCGCCATGGGACCGCGGGCCATCTACCGACGGCCTGGCACCAGCCGAAGGTCGCCGGAGCACCCGGTCTAGCCCTGCCTGCTCTTGGCGCGAACTCCCTTGCCCAGTCGCGGTACTGGAATTGCACAACCGGCAAATGATGCATTGGCGTCTGTCCAACACCCTGGAGGCCCAGCAGGGACTGGAACTATCTACGGCTCTATAACAGGCCCAGCCCTCACAAAGGCAATTTGAGCAGGACTTCGGCCGAGGTGTTCCAAGGAGAGCCGGGATGGTCACTTAACTCGGCTCGAAAACTGTCCAATTGATTGGTTCTACCTCATTAAAGTCAAGTCCAGGCAGACCATCATCGTTCGGCGTTACGTTTAACGAAATCTTCAAATATGTAAAAGCCCTTGCCTACTGCGCTCTTCTAAAATAGTCCAATTATCGTCATTATCATCGTTACCCGTCACAGAATCTTGATCTTTCTCAAATACAGACAAACCTTCAAGAAGTAAGAAAAGCATGATCCATCGTTAGCTGTTACATATTACCCGGTTGCCGGTTACATCTTGCCTTGTAACTGGTTACGTTTCCCCTCGTTGGCAGTTACGTAATCCGAAAAAATTATATTTGAAAAACAGCCTTTCTACTCCCTACACCTACCTCTACAGAGGAGGGGTAGGGAGGATGGAGTTGGGGCCCTTAATCCCCAACCCCATCCATCTGGATTTCAGATACCCGGCAACTGTCATAAAGAGGTAATCCAGCATTCAAGAGGTCCGGGGAAATATGTGCACCGAATGATTACCATTGTACGATCCGGATTATCGCCGACGCCGGAAAACACCTTGATCCACCTCTTGGTCTAAAAGTAAGCGACCGCATGCCGATGCGGTTGGAATTACAGGATTCCACCTGGAGGCGGCTCCGTGATATGGCTTTGACGCTGGTCCAGCAGACCACATTGCCCAGGTAAATAGGAGAGGGTTCGGAGGCGTGTATGAAAGGATAATCCACTGACACTTGGCCCTTGTCTCTTTGGATGACACTTCGCTAGTCTTAAACCACACAGGAGTACCCGAACAGCCCCCCATCTTAATTTCGGGGAGGTTTCAGCATGCCTAGGCTCAGGGACGGCGGACCCTATATTTGGATTACCTGGCTGGCCAGGCTCTTGGCGGGAGAACAAAGCTGCGAGTGGGCGTCCCAGTTCAAGGCCCATAATGACGCCGGTAGCTGGGAGAGAGCTCCAAGCACTTTCGACCTGGCAGGATGGCAGATCCGCCACACCAACTTGTTGCGCCGGTGTGCCGAGGAGCACCGACAGCATGGCTATCTAATCGCCCTAGAGGCCCAGAACGCATTCAGGCTGAGGGGAAAGACAGCCACCTTGGCCGGGAAACCAGACTTGGTGGTGTTACTGGACAAGGAACGAAGAAATGCGAAGGTGATTGACGCCAAGGCGGGCAACCCGAAGACGTCGGATCAGGTACAGGTGATGCTGTACATGTACCTCCTTCCGTTGGCCCTCCCTGGATAACAGGATTTCACCTTGGCCGGGCAGGTGGTCTATGAGACCCATTCGGTGGACATACCCCCGGGGCGGTGGATAAGAGGTTCATCAGTTCCGTGCAGGCCCTGGTCCGGCGTTTAGGAGCTAGGAGCCATTTCAAAAAATACCGAATAAGGTTTATGCTCCTGACCAAAGAGAAAGTGTGGGGTGGAATGGTGGAGCGGGAATTGAGCGATGCCCAATGGAAACTAATACAGTCCTGGTTGCCAGCGCCTAAGCTGAGGGGGCGTCCCAGAGCCGATGACCGGCGCACCATCAATGGAGTCTTGTATGTGTTGCGTACGGGCTGCCGCTGGCAGGACCTTCTGGGAGAGTATGGCAGTTCCGTGACTTGCTGGCGACGACTGAACCAGTGGCAGGAACAAGGGGTCTGGGAAGATATCTGGCGGACTCTGCTGGGTACTTTGCTGGGAACTCTGGATGCCCAGGGTCGGCTGGAATGGGAGCGGGCCCACCTGGATGCCACTTTCGCCCCAGCCAAAAAGGGGGAGACCAGGTAGGACTGACCCGCAAGGGCAAGGGCACCAAACTGATGCTGGTGGTAGACAACCAGGGAATTCCCCTGGGAGCCCTGGTGGCCAGCGCCCAGCGGGCGGAGATTAGTCTGGCCGAGGCTACCTTGGCAACGGTCTTGGCAACGGTGAGGGTACCGCGGGTGAGGGGACGCCCCCGCAGTCGTCCCAGGGAACTGGTAGCCGACCGAGGCTACGATTCTGAGACTACGACTCTCGAGCATTCCGAAACCGGTTGCGTCGGAGGGGAATCAAGCCTTGCATCCCGGAACGACGTGGCAAAAGGCCGCGACCAGGCAGGAAAGCTCAGGTGTCCAACTACTGCCACCGGTGGGTAGTCGAACGGACCTTCGCCTGGTTGCACAACTTTCGTCGGCTGGTAGTTCGATACGAGAGAAAAGCGCATATCTTTTTCGGCTTCGTCCTGCTGGCCTTTGTAATCCTGCTCACTAATCGAATATTGAAGTAGCTTCTAGGTAGTAGGCAGTGGCAGTCCTCAACCTGGACAACGGCTGGCCAAGTGCGGGCGCTACAAAACTGCCATCTTTTAGGGCTGGAAGCCGACGGAACACAGGCGTCCAGCGGACCCGTAGAGCGGAAGCCCGAACTTCGGGCAGATTCCGGCATGGGAGGGAGAAACCGTGACCAATGAGACTAACGACATCACGGCACGAGGCAGGAGGTTACCCCTGTTAACCAGCGGCGGGAGCGTGGCTGTAACGGTCCGGGAATCTGACCGTGACGGTGAGTGGCACCTCGACTGGCAATCCCCGATGGAACCAGGACTGGCCAGGCACATGTTGCGGAACGCCAGGAATATCCTGCTACCCATGGGCGCCACGGCTATTACGCTGAACTGCACCGACGACGCAGCGGTCAAGGCATTGGTTGACCGTTGGCCTGACCACGCCAAGTCAGCGACAGGGGACCTCTACCGCCTCGACCTCATCTACCCTGAAGAAGACGGCCTGATCCACGAGGACATCGACGACAGGATCCCTCTCGGCCGCATTACCTGCATTACCTGCGTCGAGAGAATCGGTGATATCCGGAGCGATAAACGGCAACAATGCATGGGGGGCAGGTCAACCCCGCAGGAAGTTGCGGTACGCACCAGGGAATTAAGCGACGTGTATCGGCGACTGGCCGAACTCGAAGGAGGCCCATCCGACGAAGGGCAGAAGGAAACGCCGGCAGAGCCAGCACGAGAGATGGAAGTTCTGCACGACAGCAAGGGCTTCCTGGCAAAGGTCGTGCGAACCGAAGACGCCGCAACGTGGGCCCTGGAATGGAACCAGTCCCCTAACAGCAGGCGAGCCTACCAGATGTTCAGAAACGCAGAAAGGAGGGTCCTCCAGGCCGACGGCGAATACCTCTTGGTCCTATGTCCCGACACCGAACACGGGGTCCGACAGGGGCTGGCGAAATATCACAAGCAAACCGTGAAAGTAGAAGGAGACAGTTTCCTAATCCAACTTATCGACCCTTCAGAGGAGGAGGTCCACGAGGACTTCGACAACAGGACGCCACTCCATCGGATCACCTGCCCTACCTGCGTGGAACGCATCGCCCGAAGCAGAACCAGGGACAGAACCCAGGCAATCAGCAACAAAGCCGACTCCAGGGCAATAGCACATGCAAGTTGGCGCATTGCCGCGGCTTACCAACGATTGGCAGAGATCGAAGACGCCCTGGACCTGGAGAAGATTAACAGGCAATTTCGCGAAAAGTGGGGAATGGAAGAACAGGCGGACACGCAGGCAAATGCGACTGCCGAAGGATAAAGTGGCACGACCCTCCACCAGGATGAATTCTCGGTCGGACACCTGGCCCACCTCAACGTCTTGGCCGATGAAAGAGACTACTCCGACTTTGAAACCTGGTACCAGGCCATCCGCTTCTCCCTGGGCCGGAGGGCGCTGAGGCCCTTGGGAAAGGCCACGAAGCTGCGGTACAAGGGCGTCCCAGACACGGCCAGGGCGTATAAACCAATTGGAGAACATGGCCGAGTCGCCGAGGTAAAGTCCCACTGAGACAATCGCAATGCGCGTAAGAGAAAGATTCTGTCGCGATAAGATTCTGCAGCAACCAGCCGGTGGTAAGATTCCAAATGGAGGGAGCCATTTGCTCCGGCCACACCGGTCCCCAACCGCCAACAGCACAGCTAGGGCAGCAGAGGATCCCGGGGCAGAAACACCACATTTAAAAACGTGGTAGATGACCGACCCGCGCAGCACGGAAGAGAAGGAAAGGGTAGGGTTTCCAGAGCAGTTGCTGAACTGCCTGTCATTCGACCTGGAGATCGACGAGCAGAGCCGGCTGACGGCCCTGGCCGCCTGGAGGCCCGACACCAAAGACGAGATCCACGACAATGCGAGGCGGCCCGAAAGCCTGCAACGCATCGACGGGATGATCCAGTACGCCTCCTTTGTCCTGGGCCACAACATCATCAAGTTCGACTTGCCTCACCTGAGAGCAGCCAGCCCCAGCCTGGACATTCTGAAGCTGCCAGCAGTAGACAACCTCTGGCTCAGTCCCCTGGCCTATCCCAAGCGGCCCACAAAGCCCTCACCGGCCTGCATACGCTCATGCACCGCCACCATAAGCAGCACCTGGCTGTCCTTCAAAAGTAGCACATGTTCGTGAGGCCAAGTATCCCTGTACGTAACGGCCTCCCTCCAGTGAGCTCTCTCGATAGGGTCGGTAAGTCCCATGCCCATATCTCCCATAGTTTCCCGCAACCTGTTCCCTACTTCCAGTCGGTCGGCATGATAAGTCAATCTTGCTCCACCAGCTAGATCGGTCCAGTTTAGTCGAGGGCCAAACCTTCTAAGAGGGCAACATTGTTCGGCAAGTGCCGGTTCGCCAGATCGAGAACCACTGTCCACAGTCATTGATCTCCCCCCGGACCCGTGGGCCGCTTGCCTGAATCTGCTGCTATGAATTTTTCACGCCTAGTGACGACAGGGGGTATCGTCCCGGACAGACTTGATGACAATCTGATGATCTGCGCCCGTATGTGGTAAAGTCAGCATTGGCCCTTGCGGTCCGGTGCGGAGGTACTGGTCGACAGGAATGTTGGAGGGGTGCAGGATGCCGTCGAGGCGGGGCAGAGCGAGGCAGGCCTATACCGACGGATTTGTCACCGGCGAGAGGGAAGGACATCTGGACGGGGTATCCAGCTTTACCGAGACGAACTTCGATATGGCCGCCGATTCACTGGACTCCCGGGGCCGCGGCTATGTTCAGGGGTATCGCCAGGGCTATGCCCAAGGCTTGCGGCAGATGGAAGCCGGAAGGTAATACGGCGACCGGATCCGGCCCCCTGTAGCCGAGTTCGGCCATTTGTGAAACAAGTTTCAGCACATTAGTCGCACTGACCCAGGCTTGTCCGGTCCAAGCGAGGGGAACGTCAAGATATGACCAGTGGAGAAGCTGCTCAAATACTCCGGCGCATGTATGACGACGGGTGGCACACCCAGCAAGCGTGGGCATCCATTGTCCTTTTCTGCATCCGGTATGGCAAAGAGCTGTCCAACCTCTCGTTTCGCGACGTCCTGGAACAGGCGGGAATATCAGGCAACTACGCCAATTGCAAGTCACTTCGGGCCAAGCTGGCTGGGTACGTTACCCTGATGGGCGATTTCCCATAAATGTACAGGCCGGTTCTCTCGGCTCCGGGGTATCTGAAAAAGAGGGGCTCCCAAAGCGAGCCAGTCCACAGGTGCGAACCCTCTCAAGGAGGCTGCAAAAGCCCAACATATCCATAAGTGTCAGTTCTTCAGAGGTTCCCTAGGGGGTTCGTCAAGATAAACTTGTCCACTTTACCATTGCGCGAATCTGGCAGATAGCCAGGAATGAGGTCCTATTCTTAGCGTATCTGGTCGCCACACCCGGTCATTGCTTGAAGGTTCGGAATGCGTTTCCTCTGGGTGGCGCAGCTTATACAGGGCCCGGTTATAGTCCCAGGTTTCCTTGCGGTGACTCCTGGGCGGTATCACCGCCTCCACTCCTGGTTTCTCTGTTTGGGCCACGACGGCGTCGCCGTCATAGCCTTGGTCAGCCAACAGGTACTGGGCTGCCAGGTCGGCAATCAGGGATGGGGCATGGGTGCAGTCCGAGGATTCCCATTGACCGGTAGATGAGGTCATTCAGGAGCTGCTGCCCCTAACGTCGTCCGGCAGCCGTGGTAGGTGAATCGCCAACGGAATTAATTCGTCAAGCCCTGGCTCCGGCATACCGGGAGCAACAGATTTCTTCAGGTTCTGAATAGCAAAGTTATGCCGGAATACAGGCCGGGCAGAGGGAACTAACTAACAAAAGCCAGTTGGGAGCGGTTCTCTCCCCGGCTTGTCCTCAAGCCCTCTGCCGATTACCATACGACTGTTGTCGGGCGCCGTCTCTGTGAGTCCGACCCCTACCTTCCGTCGCTGCAAGGATGGTTCTTGACCATGGAATACACTCTCGCTGACCTGGACGCCATGACCATCGCCGACGCGCACGCCCTCTCCTTCGATGAACGCGACCGTCTCCTGGACCTCATCATCGCTGACGGACGGCATCAGTCCACGGATGCAATTTCCCACCGCATCGGGCTCTACTGCGACTATTTCGAGGAAGATCTTCTTCGCATGTTGAAGGTCCGGGCGGTCAAGGTCCTCTGTCGCGGCACGACCGCCTCCGGGTTCGACGGCGTCATCGTAGGCGACGACGAGGAATCCCAATATCGGGCCACCCTCCAGCACGTCCAGACCACCCTGGAAGCTGCTCAGACCAGCTATGAACGAGTCGTCACTCTAGTCGTCTTCCTCACTGATATGGGAAAGTGGCCTCTCTTCAACCGCATCTACCGTGAATTCATCCCCAACCCGCCGTGCCGTGCCGTCATCGGCACCACCGGACTGGCCGAACCCCCCTTGCTCATCGAAATCGTCGAATGTATCGCCTACAAAGTCCTCCCTTGATAAGTCTCTTCCATACGGGACCTGCCGTCCGAACGGCTGCATTCTTCGAGACCAGACGCGTTCCGAAACCGTTGATCGGATTGACCAGCGCCAAGATCCGGCAGGACGTGATTGTGCGGAACTGGCCATCGCTCTCCGCGAAATCGGACGGGTGGAAAGAACCCTTTTTATCGTAGACCGGCTGCTCGACGCCGAATTGCAGCGCCGTGCCAACACGGGCCTGAACAAGGACGGGCTTCGCATCTGCCGCCAGGGCGAAATCCGTGGCGGCACCATCGAAGGGCAGCATTATCGCCTGGCTGGGCTCAACCGGGTCGCCGCCTTCGTCATTTACTGGAATACAGTGCAACACGGCGAGACGGTCTGACAGCGACAACCCGACGTCCTGACCGTCGATCCCGACATCTTGGGCCACATCTCGCCCCTGGGCTGGGCTCACATACTGCTGACCGGGGAATATCGGTGGCCGAAACGCCGCTAAAATGGCCTCAGGGACTCCCAAACCTCCGTAACGGCCTTTTGGCGACGAGAATCGGTGGGCAAAATCCTTAGCGTAGGGTTCTGCCCCCTACCGTAATCTACCCCCGAGTGTCAGATTAAATCTTAACTATTACACGTCAAGGGAGTCCAGCGGCAACACGTGGGCTCCAGCATATTTGTAGTATCAGATTTCACCTGATTCTGGGCAGTGATCAATCGGCTGCAGCCCCTCCGTATTCACGGCACCGATTGGCAGAAAGGCAACCCATTGGGCAGAACGCTATTCCACCTGACATTTCGCAATCCTTCAGGAATGCATCCGACAAAATTGTTGCCATGTAACTGCAACAAATCCAGCCTCAGGTTACCCAGCTCTTCCGGTATTTCACCCCCGAGTTGGTTTCTATCCAGGAACAGGGTCTTAAGGTTTTCCAGTCCGCCCAGTTCGGGCGGTATTTCGCCGCTCAAGTCGTTTTGGAGCAGCATCAACTGTTCCAGGCGTTTCATATTCCCCAGTTGGGGCGGTATTTCCCCCGTGAGTTCATTGGCCCCCAGCCCCAGGGACTCCAGATTCTCCAAGTCGGCAAGCTCCTCGTGAATCCCTCCGGTTAGCTGGTTTGCCCCCAGCCACAGTATTCTTAACTGGGAAAGTTCAGAGAGTTCAACCGGTATCTCGCCGGAAAGGTGATTGTGGCTGATACTCAGCCACTCCAAGTTACTCATTTTTGATAGCTCGACCGGTATCCTGCCAGACAGTTGATTATCGTCAAGGTGCAGCCTGCTTAAATTGCGGAGTTCCCCTAACTCCCCGGGTATATTTCCGGTTAACTGGTTCTCTTCCAGCCCAAGATATTCCAACTTACCCAGCTTGCCCAGAGCGGTCGGTATCTCCCCACTCAAGCTGTTCTGAGACAGGTCCAAACCCCTGAGCCGGTCCATTCTTGCAATTTCGGCGGGAATTTCTCCTGCCATGCCATTGTCACCCATGTGTACTTGAATCACTCGGCCACTGTCGTCGGTATAAACGCGGTACCAAAGGACCAGCGGCTTGTCCGTCAGCCAGTTTTTGTTGTTCTTCCAATTTGGCCCGCCGGTGGCATTGTACAAAGCGACGAGGGCGGCCCGGTCCACGGCGATTCCCTCCAGGTCGGGCGGCGTTTTATTTTCGTGAGGTGACGGCCCTGGGACAGCCCCAACATTTTCCGCAGGTGTTTCCTCCGCTGCAACGGCATAGTCGCCGGAACTGGCGGTTTCCTCCTCCGAATTCTCTGGTGAAACGTCGGCCCGTTCCCTGATGTCAACCTCCAGAGTGAAGCTGCCCGTCTGGCCGGTCGCATAGGTAGTAGCTTCCAGGGTATACGCGCCGGCTTTCAAGTCAGCCTCTATACGGGAACGTGGGTCACTTGAAGTGTGATTGTTGTTCTCATGGAGCGCTGAGCCCGCCGCTGCATACCCCTCCCGCACATAGAGGTATGGGTCCGCGGTCCCGGATTCCAGGCTGAGGGTTACTTCAGCCGGTGACAGGAGCACCAGATTGAAATACTGAGCGTACCCCCGTCCCGGGGCCTCCGAGCTGCATCCGGCCGCCCAGCCGCCGAAATTTAGCCCCTCCCAGGCCAGTAGCCGTCTGCAACCGGAAGCAGGGTCCGGTAATCTGGCGAATCCGTGCCCCCAAGTATTGTTGGGATGATTTGTGCCCTTCTGCTCCGCATGGCCTATCAGATACTCGACCACATCTCTCGGAGCATATTCAGGGAAACGCTGGCGAACCAGGGCTGCCAGGCCTGCCACGTGGGGCGCAGCCTGGCTGGTGCCGCAGAAGCCCCTCTGCCCGCCTCGCAGCGGAGCCAAAGAGGACTCCCCACAGGTAGCGCCGACTATGTCGGGTTTGATCCGGCCATCGGGAGTCGGGCCCCGACTGCTGTAGGATTCGATGCTTCCGGTGCTGTACCAGGGCGCTGCTCCCACAGCGAGCATTCCAGGACTGGAACTCTCTGCCGGACTGATTATGCTGTTGAATGATGTGAAGTGGCCAATTCGGTTTACCACCCCAGGGGAAACCATCAGCTGGATCCATTCAGGTTCTGATCCACTACGGTGAACAATTCTGAGGCTGTGTTTCCCGTCCGATGCGGGGGCAAATATCAGCCATTCCAGGGGAACGTCGTCGGGCTGCCCGTTCTGCCTGTCTTCGCTGGCTAACAGGACACGACCACCTCCAAGAATCCTGGCCGCAAGGGTTCGCGCCGGTTGCGGAAGCCCTATGCCAAACAATCTGCCCCGCTCGAACCAGGACACCTCCTCCGAAATTAGCAGGAGGTCCAGGTCTCGACTCGCACCATTCCAGCTGTCATCCCACCGGAGTTGGGCCACAACTGCTCCGCCGGAGCTCAGTTCCAGGCCGTTGTCCTCAATGCTGGTATCGGCGCTGAAGCTGAGATACCCGTCCTGGTCGGTGTCGGAATAGTCTCCGAACCAGGTCCGCCGGGCTTCATTCCCCGCGGAGCTCACCCAGACTATTCCTGCTTTCACAGCCAGGTCCACTGTCCTCAAAGGATCCACGCCGCTGGGAGAAGTACCATCCCCCGGGCCACCAAAGAGCCAACCGCTGGAGTAATTTATAACCGATACCTCTTCGGCAATCATCCACTCCACCGTCTTCCTGATGTCTGCGGGGGTATATGGATTCGCTACGTAAAGGGACGCCTCGGGAGCGACATCAATCACTGCCTCGGCGACCATCGTGCCGTGGTCGCCTGGGCCGGCAAAAGCCTCGCGGATGCCAAGGAGGGTAGTCTCACAGCCCCATAGCGACGAAGAGTGAAACGCAATGGTCGTATAGCACCTGGCATTGACCTCCTCCGGAAGCTCGTTTCCCAGGAGATCTCCAAGGCCTTTGAAGCCCACGTCAATTATGCCAATCTTAATGTTCTGGCCCCTATAACCCTCCTCATTCCATGGGATGGAACCGTGCTCCGCCACCCCTTGGCTGGTTACGCCTCCGTAGGCTGGGTGCGGGGGAACGAGTTCCCGTACACGGGCGACACCGGTCTGTTCCGAAAGGCTGGCCAGCAGGGGGACCGGCACGTAGGCCTCAATATAATTTTCGACAACATTCCGTGTGTCGGCGCCATTTTCCTCCAGGAAACTAATTGCTTTCACTGGATCTCCCATAACGGTTATGGACACTGCCACCGAATCACCCAGGCTGATCGGAGACTGCATTCCCGCTTCGGACGCTGAAGTTTCCCCGGACTCGACCCGGGCAACCAGGCTATCCAGTCTCGATCCCAGCGCAGGATGACTCAGCATCGTTTTGCTGGGCGGTGTCGACAGTGTCACGGATTCGCCGGACGTCAGGACCGCGGCCGCGAGCACAATCAGAGCAACGGAAACCAGTACCAGAGTGACCAGTAAAGTCGCCTTGGCTGATCTACGCAAATTAACCTCTTTTGGTGCACTCTTAAGGTTGGGTGACTTGCGGCACGGGAGTAGGTCTTCCACTGTACCTATTCACATAGGCCATACCTATTTTCCCTGCCGCCATCTTATGCTGTCGATTTACAAAGCCATTGACCCACCCCGGGAGGGTGTTGGGACGAGTAATATCAGGTTTTGGCTGAGGGGTCAATCGCCTTGTATCTTGGTTTTGGTGTGTGACAATCAATTTAAGAAAAGGAAACCCGGGTGCGGCAGACCCACATCACCTAGGTCGTGTAAGACCGGAAAGGAGCTAGTGTCGCCGCACCCTCTACGAGTAAAGCTCAAGCAGTTGCCTGGGCCAATGGGGCTCGCGTAGTGCAAGGTCGACCTACGCTCATACAGGAGGCACAGTTGGAGGAGGAATGGAGATTCGTAGGCATTGATATCTCAGAGGCGCAGGTGGACCTCGCCGTCCCGCCTACGGGACAAAGGAGTTGTGTCCCACGACGAAGCAGGGGTCCAGGAGTTGGTCTCCGAGATTGTGGACGTGGGTCTCGTCCTGGTGTTGCTGGAAGCTAGGGGCGGACTGGAATTGCCGCTGGTGGCAGCGCTGGCCGCTACGACGCTGCCGGTAGTAGTTGTCAACCCCCGCCAGGTGCGAGACTTCGCCAGAGCCACCGGGACGCCGGCCAAGACCGACGCTCTGGACGCAACGGTCCTGGCTCACTTTGCCGAAGCGGTTCGACCTCCCGGGCGCCCTTTGCGGGAAGCTGAGGCCGAGGCCCTCAACTCCCTGTCCAATCGCAGACACCAAGTGCTGACCATGCTGGTCTCTGAAAAGAATCGCTTGGAAACCGCCAGTGCCGCCGTCCGTCCCCGCATTGAGGCCCACATCAACTGGCGGTAGCAGGGCTTGGAGGACCTGGACAAGGAGCTGAGGCAAACGCTCCGCCACAGTCCCATATGGCGTGAGAAGAAGGACCTCCTGAGATCCATCCCCGGCGTGGGAGAACAGCTCTCCCTCACGCTCCTGGCTCACTTGCCAGAACTGGTTACACTGGACCGCCGGTGTCAATTTTCAGGAACTATATACCAGTAAAAGTTGCGATTTTCACGAGCCTCAGGCCAGATTTTCAGGGTCATTAGTCCACTCGGGAAGCCGAATTGGCGACGATTGCAGCACTTCCGCAGAGAGGTGTAGCGATGGCATACCGGGAGGTTTCCAGAATGGAGATGCAAGAAGTCATTCGCCGCTGGCAGGCAGGCCACAGCCAGCGACAGATCGCGGCAGGCATCGGTCTCTCGCGGGACACGGTGCGCAAATACGTGGCCGCGGCTCAAGGGGAGGGCATTGACCGGGAAGGATCGGCCCCTGATGAGCTGCAACTGAGCCGGTTGGCTGGGAACAGCCGTTCGGGGCCACAGCATTCAGTCACCCTTGGTCAGGAACTGCTGGAGCCATGGGGCGACCAGATCTACAAGTGGCTTACCCTGGACAAGCTGCAGATCACCCGGGTTAGGGAGTTGCTGGCCAATCGCGGCTGTCCGGTGTCCTATCCGTCGCTGCGGCGATTCGTCCTGAAGCGGAAGTGGCGGCCTCTCAGCGCCGCGACCATGCGGATGGGTGACACCCCGCAGGAAGAGGAGGCCGAAGTGGGCTTCGGCCTCCTGAGCTACATTGACGACGAGGACTCGGGGCGCAAGCGGGCGGTGTGGGCGCTGCTGGTGGTGCTGACCTATTCCCGGCACAGCTTCCTGTGGCCCACCTGCAGCC
This sequence comes from Dehalococcoidia bacterium, assembly GCA_964291565.2. Lineage (GTDB taxonomy): Bacteria > Chloroflexota > Dehalococcoidia > Lucifugimonadales > UBA3495 > Bin22. The sequence goes on along the minus strand of OZ219949.1, from coordinate 467,337 downwards.
AGTAGCTGGAGGACGTGATCGCCGGCCTGGAGGCGCCTGGGACTTCTTCGGCGGGACACCCAAATACCTGGTCGTCGACAACTTTCGTCGCGGTGGCCGGAGCCGACGCCTTCCACCCCCGTCTCACCCGTGGCTTCCTGGAATACTCCCAGCATCGGGGCTTCATCACCGATCCGGCCCGGGTACGCCATCCCAGGGACAACCCCAAGGTAGAACGGAACGTCCAGTACGCCAGGGAACGCTTCTTCAAGGGAGCTGAGTTCAGGGATCTGGCCCACCTCCGCTCTAAAGCGGGCCGCTGGTATCGCGACGTCGCCGGAATGCGCATCCACGGCACGACCCAGCGCCAGCCCAAGCAGGTCTTCCCTGACGAGAAACGTGACGCCTTTCTCCCTTGGGACGGCTCACCCTACGAGGTGGCCCACTGGCGCACCCTGAAGGTGCATCCCGACCACCATATCCAGTGCCAGCTGGCCCTCTACTCGGTACCCTCCGTCGCCTGCCCACCGGGACAGGAGGTGGAGGTCCGGCTGGACAGCAAGCTGGTTCGCATCAACCACCGGGGCTAGTTGGTCAAGGTCCACCAGCGCTGGCCCGAAGGCGGCCGGTCCATCGACACCCAGGACTATCCCGCGGTGGTTTCCAAGTACACCACCCGAGTGCCGGACCAGATCGTCAGCGAGGCGGCCCAGATGGGATTGGCGGTGGACCAGTTTGCCCAGCGCCTCTTCGAAGGCCCCTGCCCTGGGCCAGGATCAGGCAGGGGCACAAGCTGCTGCGGCTGGGAGAGCGCTACACGCCCCAGCGTCTGGACGCCGCCGGTCAGCGGGCACTGGAGGTGGACCTCATCGACGTGCGCCGCGTAGAACGCATCCTGATCCACGCCCTGGAACAGGACGCCACTCCCGAACCACCCCCGCCTGGGCCCGCACCAGGGGGCCGCTTCGCCCGCCCCGGCTCCGCATTCACCCAGGCCCAAGGAGAACAGCTATGACCAAAGGAACCGAACTCACCCCGTTGCTGAAGCGGCTCAAGCTGGGCAACATGGCTCCCACCCTGCCCGAGCGCATCGCCCTGGCCCGCAGGGAGCAGCCGGACTACGCTTCCTTCCTGGAGATCATCCTCCTGGACGAGGTGAATCGCCGCGATAACCAGCGCATGGAGCGCCGGATGCGCGCCGCGGGCTTTGCTGAGATTTGCCGTCTGGAAGAGTTCGACTGGACGGCAGCCGTCACCCTGGACCGGAGGCTACTGGACGCCACCTTCTCTCTGGAATTCCTGGACAAGCGCGAGCACGTCCTTTTCCTGGGTACCGCCGGAGTCGGCAAGAGCTTTCTCGCCCAGGCCCTGGGCCTCGCTGCCGTCCGCGCCGGTCACAACGTCCGCTTCATCCACGCCGACGATTTCGCCCGGGCCATGGCCTAGGCCCGGGTGGACAACTCTGTAGACCGCACTTTCCGGTCTTTCCTATCCCCGGACCTGCTCATCCTCGACGCCTTTGGATTGCACAATCCCACTGCCCAGCAGTCCGCCGACCTGTACGAGCTCATACTCAAGCGCCACCGCGCCTCCAGCTTCGTCATCACCAGCAACCGGGGCGTGGAGGAGTGGCTCGGCCTCCTCGACGACCCCATACTGGGAAACAGCGCCTTGAACGGGCTGCCCGATGCCAGCTACCAGATCGTTATCGAAGGCCAGAGCTACAGGGAACGCTTGTCGCCCCACCGCGCCCTGTTGGATAAGGTGACCAGAATGATGGGAAAGGGAGGTGATTGACCAGCCAGGCAGAACCTGATACTAATCTAATTGCTACGCCCCAGGGTGGCTCGATGTCCCTGTAAATCCCTGGCTCAATTCCCCTGGAAAATGACACCTATGACCGGGACTCGGCCACCGCCTTCTTCACCCTGGTGTCGGCCAGGTACGAAAAAGGCTCCATCATCCTGACTTCCAACAAAGGATTCGGCGAATGGGGAGAACTGTTGGGGGACACCGTCATCGCTTCGGCCGTCCTCGACCGGCTGCTGCACCACAGCCATGTGATCAACATCCGGGGAGAAAGCTACCGCCTAAGGGAAAAACGGCAGGCGGGCCTGTTCCCCTCCCAACAGCTCCTTTCCCCACCGGCGGAGGGGCCAGGAGAACACAACGCTTACTGACAAGATCCGTGAGTAATTAAGCTGAGTGGGTCAACTCAATCCCGTAACAAGTGTTGTTGGTCTATGATTAAGTCAGCGATTAACAGGTCAGGGAAAATGTCAGTCTATTAAGGGCGTGACATTGAACCAAAAGGAACAGGCAAGACATCAAGCGCTAAACGCCATACTGGAACATCAGCTACCAGTGCCCCAGGCGGCCGAAGTCCTGGAGGTCAGTGAACGCCGCGCCTGGCGACTTCTGGCGGCCTATCGCAGGGAGGGAGCCGCCGCACTGGCCCACGGGAATCGTGGCCGAAGGCCCCGGATGCCATACCCGATGCCGAGGCGGCTACCGTGGTGAAGCTGGGGACGACTACATACGCGGGAACCAATCACACCCACCTGACCGAGTTGCTACGTGACCGATGGGGAGTGGACCTGAGCCGGCGAACGGTGCATCGGATTCTGACTCGGGCAGGCATCTCCAGCCCACGACAGCGGCGTCCCCCCGACACCGGGTGCATCGGGACCGGATGCCCCAGGAAGGCATGCTGCTGCAGATCGACGGCAGCCACCACCCCTGGCTGGAGGAGCCGGGCCCCAGGTTCGCCCTGCTGCTGGCGGTGGACGACGCCACCGGCACCGAAGCCAACGCCCTCTTCCGGCCCGAAGAGGACACCCGGGGCTACTTCCTGCTGCTGGAAGGAGTCATCCGCAGCTTCGGGATTCCCCCTGGCAATCTATGGGGACCGGCACGGGGCTTCAAGTTTGCGGGAAAGCCCCGGCACATACCTCAACCCGTCGGTCCAACCCACTTCTCCCGAGCCATGCCGGAACTAGGCATTGAACAGGTATTTGCTCGTTCACCACAGGCCAAGGGCCGTGTCGAACGCATGGCTGGCAACTTTCAGGACCGGCTGGTCAGTGAACTCAGGCTGACTGGCGCCACCATCATCGACCAGGCCAGCGCCGTGCTGCAAGAATTCCTGCCCGGTTTCAACCAGCAGTTCCGTGTGCCCGCCCAGCAGCCCAAGGTGGCATACCGCCTCCTGGACCCCTCCCACGTCCTGGAACGGGTCCTCTGCTTCAAGCACACCCGCCAGGTGGTCCGGGACAACAACTTCAAGTTCCAGTGTAGGACCCTGCATTTGCTTCCCAGTGAGCGCCGGCCCAGCCTTGCCGGGGCCAAGGTGGAGGTCCTGGAGCAAAGTGGTGGCCAGTTGATGGTCCGCTTCGGCCAGGAAGTCATCCCCCACCAAGAGGCCCCGCCCAGGCCCGGTGCCTTGAGGTCCACAAACGGCGCCCTGGCGTCCACCCCGGAGATGGCCCAGGTGGTCAGGAACCTGGCCCAGCACGGCTTATCCAGATTACAGTTGCAGCGCCTGGCCGCCCTGGAGGCGGCTGTACCCCGGCGACAGGAGGATGCCAAATCTCCCCCGGCCCGACGCTCCTCCGCCGAGGGAGGCGTCCCCGCACAAGCAGGCCCTGTGGAAAGCCGTCCACCACGCCAGGCTGCATGGAGTCTCCCTCAGAGGCATCGCCAGGGACCTGGGTATTTCCAGAAACACGGTCAGAGGGTACGCCGCCCTACAGGCTGCACCCGTCAACCGGACTCAAAGACGAGCCGCTTACCTGGCCTCTCAGAACAAGACCAGCGGACATTTTCCGTGGACATCGACACCTTGATACCGGGAATTAGTCGCTGACAGAACTGTCAGCATGCTGATTTGCCGGTTTAACGAGCGCGGATGGCATAGACAAGAGTACTACGATCAGCATGTGCACGCCCGTAAAGAACACCTTCATGAATGATGGGATGGTCGCAAAGGCGGCCGTATGCACCCCGCCACTTCACGTCTCCCGTCAAAGCATCCAGCGAAACCAACTGCTTATGGGTGGAAACAAACACACTACCGTTTGAAACCGCCAGCCTGTACAAGGTTTCGTCAGGTTCGTACTTCCACTTCAGCAGGCCCGTTGCGGCGTCAATAGCTATCAGAGCATCATAGTCCCCCGAATCACCATAGAAAACAAGCGCATAGAGAATCCCATCTGACAGGACCGGAGTTTTGAACGTTTTTCCGCCAGGGTAATACTCCCATTCCCACCTGCCCGAAATTAGGTCGTATGCAGAAATAATACCGTAGGCTGAAACTTCATAAATGCTGCCATCGTGGATTAGGGGTGTAAATGAGGCAATGCTCAAGAGTTCATATCTTTGGGCCAACTGACCGGATTGCGGGTCCACGGAATAGAGGTAATTCCCACGCGTGTCAATCGTCCTGAGGTAAATGTGACCCTCGTATTCAACCGGCGAACCGGCCAGCCAAAAGTCAAACTGATAGCTCCAGTTCAGTTCTCCTGTAGCCGCGTTCAGTGATATAAGGGTGGTATGGTCAAAACTTCCTTCAGCCGTCCACGCCCTCACAAGAAAGTAAACGCCGCCTTCGTAAACAACCTTTTGGCCCGCTGGCCTGTGCTGCAGGTAATATTCCCATTTTGTCTCGCCCGTGGATGAATCTAACGCACGAACGTAGTGAGTCGTCGGTCCAGTCGAATCGTTCAACTTTCCAAAGTAGTACAGGCTGCCACTGGCGAGAACCACCTTCTGCCCCCAATCATCTTTGTTTTCCTGCCATAGAGCTTCACCGGTGAACCTAGAAAATGCATGTAAGTTGTACCCAAATGTCGCATATATTGTCTCAGGACCTATTTGGACCGCTCTAACGCCATCACCGCAATGAATGTCCGTGGGGTTCTCTGTTACGGGGTATGCTATCCAGAGCAACTCTCCTGCTTGTCCATCAGGAGTCAATTGGCCGGTTGCCTGGGCATATGAGTCCCTTATACCAGTTCCATGCCTGTACCAGGAGGCTGTCCCGGCCAGGTTTATCCGAGTTTGAAATCCTGGGCCGGGAAGCAACATCGCATGTCCAGAGACGGATTCATAGCCTGCCAAATTCCCGATATAGCAGATGTTGCGCGTGCATTCTCTGTCGACTAAGCGGGCCCCTCCTACGCTGCTGCCGGCGGTGGCCTCAAACCGTACTTTTGCCATTAAGGCAGGTTCCCGCGACATGTTCTTGACGGTAAATTTAAAAGTCTGCTCTTTTCCAGCCACCGCGGAGAAGCTGACCGGATCGAAGGTCACAAGTACCCCAGGGTCTCTCATTTCTTTAGATAAAGGCTCCTTGGTTGAAACGTACGCTGGATCCGGAGGAGGTGTAGGCAGCCTGAGAGGTTCATAAGGTGGTACGGGGTTGGGTGGCGGGTCTGACATGGTTGCCGGCGCCCGGGTCCCGTCGGGTGCGGGCACTGTGGTAGATGTCACTGCCGGCGTATGTGAAGTGAAGGTAGGTATCGGCAACGGAGTCCGTGCTGGCTCTAAACAAGCTGTCAGGATGATTGTTGCCAGAAGGGTTGCTGTGAATAGAGCCTTGATCATGTCGTGAGCTCTGTGGTTTTCTTGGGAAGAGGGGAAGAGTATATCACGGACGAATTTCTTTTCTTAGGGAATCTCTGAATAAACAGGGCAATCGCGCTTTAATGATAGACTTGGCGAGAAAGAAGATAGTAGGGAAAGAAGGGGTAGTAAAGGGTGGAGGAAGGAGTGCAGAGGGTAAGGTTGGTAGATTACTTCGAGAATTTGGAAGACCCAAGAATAGATCTATGCAAGCGGCATTCGCTGCTGGACATCATCACCATAGCCATCTGTGCCGTCATCTGTGGAGCAGATTCGTCGGTTCACGTGACCATGCTCGGAAAAAGCAAGGAGGAGTGGTTCCGGACCTTCCTGGAACTACCCAGCGGGACACCGTCCCACGACACCTTCGGGAACGTATTCTCCCGGTTGGACCCAGAGCGGTTCCAGGAGTGCTTCATGGGATGGAGCCAGGGAGTGGCGGAACTGTTGCTTGGAGACGTGGTGGCCGTTGATGGCAAGACAGCACGACGTTCCTACGACACCCGAGGGGGGAAGGGGGCCCTGCATCTGGTCAGCGCCTGGGCGGCAGCCAACACGCTGACCCTGGGACAGGTGAGTACGGAGGAGAAGTCCAACGAAATCACCGATATCCCCAGGTTGCTGGAACTGTTGGAACTGCAGGGCTGCCCGATTCCGGTGAACTGACCATTGACGCCATGGGGTGCCAGAAGGAGATTGCCCAGAAGGTTCTGGACCGTGGGGCCGACTACGTGCTGGCGGTGAAACAGAACCAGGGACACCTGTACGAGGACTTGAAGGACCTGTTTGAGGAGGCTGAAGCAACCGGCTTTGAGGGTGTGCCCTATGACTATGCCACCACCCTGAACAAGAACCACGGACGCCGGGAAAGACGGGAATGCTGGGCCATCAGCGACCGCGACTGTTTGGACTACCTGAGCACCGGTAAAGAGTGGCCTGGATTGCGCTCGGTGGTGAAGGTTGGGGGGCGAAGGGAGGCAGAGACGGGCATTACGGTGCAACCCCGCTACTTCATCAGCAGCCTGAACGTGTCGGCGGAGCGGTTGCTGGCCACGGTGAGAGCCCACTGGAGCATCGAGAACTCCCTGCACTGGAGCCTGGATGTGACATTCCGAGAGGACCAATGCCGAGTACGCAAGGACCACGGCCCGCAGAACCTGGCCACCCTGCGAAACATCTCCCACAACCTGCTGAAACGGGAAACCAGCCTGAAGGTGGGAGTCCAGGGCAAACGCCTGCAGGCCGGCTGGCGGGAAGATTACCTCCTTAAAGTGCTTAAAAGTTAAGACGCGATTGCCCTGTTGGCCACTGGAACCGGTGGCCGCCTTTCTTGTGCCGTGAATTATACTTGCCACTGCGCCATGGCCCGGCCGGTCTATATGGGCCAATCTCGATAGAGGAATCGACATGCTGGTACGGATTTACACTGGCGACGACGGACAGTCCCACTTCGAGGACCTGGGGATGCCCAGCGAGGACGTGCTCAGGATCACCACCAAGCCTGGTGATGACCTCGTGTTCCGCAAGTCCGCAGAGAACAGCTTCAGCGACTGGCACCATCCCACCCGCAGGCAATACCTGATCGTGCTGGAGGGCAGGATGGAGGTCATTTGCGGCGACGGCTCCACGCGACAGTTCCAGGCTGGCGACGTGCTGCTGGCCGAGGACATGACGGGTCAGGGCCACCAGACCCGCGCCCTCGGGGGCAGCTACCGCAGCGTTAGCATGGGGATACCGGACTAATGGTGCGAAATCATAGCATTGATGGGTGGCCCTGGCTATGGTGGCTTCCCGGGACCAGGGCGCCCACAAGGGGCGCCCCTGCAAGGCAGCACCTTACTGGTAGGGGCAACCACAAGGGTTGCCCCCGCTACTCATCATTCCAAAGCGGTTGGTGTACTGGAACGTTGGCCGTCGCCGTGGAGCGTAATTCCGGAATCGAGCAGCGCCACCCCGAGGTGAAATCTCTCCAGTGGTAGAAAACGCGACGCCCCCTACGGCAGGTTCCTCGCTCTGGGCCCGCGTAAGAGGTCCGTGGGAGGAGGTCTCGTTTCGCTGGTTCTGGGCGGGATCGCTGGCCCAGGCCATGTCCCAGGGGATGCAGTTCCTGGTGCTGGGATGGCTAGTGCTGGAGGTTGCCGACGACCAAACCCGGCTGGGGTTGGCCATTTCGCTATACGGCCTGCCCAACATCGCATTCCTGATGGCTGGGGGCATCATCGCCGACCGGATAGACCGCAAGCAACTTCTGATGGTCACCCAGGCCTTGGTGGGATCGATGATTGCCGGGCTGGCTGTGCTGACCATCACGGGGCAGGTGGTGCTGTGGCACATCTACTTGGCGGCGGCGCTCCTGGGAGTGCTGCAGGCTCTGAACATGCCGGCCCGGATTGCAATGATTTCAGACCTGGTGGGCGAGCGCAGGCTGCTGGACGCCGTTGGCCAGTTCAACGCCGGTAACCACGCCGGCCGGATCGTAGGACCGCCCATTGCCGGGGTGCTGATCGACCAGGTGGGCATGGGCGTGGTGCTGGTCCTGAACGCGGCGTGCTACGGGGCAAGTGTCCTCCTCCTAGCCCTGGTACGGGGGACTTTCAGCCGTCCGGAGACCAGCCGGCAGTCGCTGTTGCGCCACATCAGGGAGGGCGTATCCGTCATAAGCGACACCCCGATGCTCTTGACGGTCCTCGTGGTGACCTGCTTCTTCGGCGGGTTCGGAATGGCCCACCTGCAGGTACTGCCGGCCTTTGCCAGGGAAATGCTCGACAGTAGCGCCTCCGAGGTCGGGCTCCTGCTGCTGGCTTCGGGCATCGGGGCCCTCATCGGCAGCCTCACCCTGACGTTGATGCACCGGGAGTGGCTCTACCGCTGGCTGTTGTTCAGCATTTCCACCTTCACTTTGCTACTGACGATTATGGCCTGGAGCGGTGCGCTGGATGATCTCACAGGTTTGGCCTGGTCCGGTTGGTTCTGGGTCACCTGGCTGTTCGTTCTGCTGGTGGGCGTCGTGGCCATCGGGTGGGTATGGCCTCTGACGACCACAATCATCCAGCTAACCTCGCCGGCGGAGATGCGTGGGCGAGTGCTGGGGGTGTTCCACCTCGTCCCTGGTTTTCACCTGGTGGGGGCCTGGCCATTGACCCTGGCAGCGGCGGGAATCGGCTGGCCGCTGGCGATTACCGGCTCAGCGGGGGTCGTCCTGCTGGTAACGCTGTCCTTCGGCCTCATTCGCAGGACCGGCCGGCAGCTGGCGATGCAACCGTCAGCCCCGTAACTCTCCGGAACCGCGCATTATCCCGGAGTTCCGAACGTGGCATTAGGAAACTATGTCAAAACGCGTTTTGGGCCGTATCTTCACAACAATGAAGAGTGTAGAGAGAAAAGCGTTTGCCCTGCTCTTAATGACCAGAGGCGACTCTACCTGCAGCAGCTAAGCTAACATGTCCGTTAAACCAGGGATAATTGTGGCAATATTCTCATATTCTAATCTGGTAATATTTTGCTATTACAATACGATAAGCCGGGAGGGACCGGCCCTTGCCGAGGCACTAATTCTCCAGTCGCAGATATTTCCGGGTAAAATGAGGTTGCTTTAGGCAGTGGGTAAAGTGAGGAGTTCGTTTGAGAGAGGGTTGAAGTGTGGGACACGGCCCGGTGGGATCAAGGATTTCAGCACGTCCACCGGCGTATCACGGCCAGGTTCTAACGTTCGGAAACCCGCTGTCGAGCGCTGGCCTGGCTGAAAGGGCTGAGCAGTCCGGTGGAGCGCAAGGACGGTTGGTCCGCCACTGGCGCAGCGGAGCAACCCTTCGGCTAGGCTCGGGAGGCGATGCCACGCCCGACGGAGTACAGCACTTGCTGTACAACTACGTGGGGGATGCAGAACTGGTTGCGGACGATCTCCGGGACTACGTGGTGGAGCATCTGAGCGATGCCGAGGAAGTTCTGGTGACGAACGAGACGGGATTCCTGAAGAAGGGAACTGAGTCGGTGGTGGTATAGCGCCAATACAGTGAGACGGCGGGTCGAGTAGAGAACTGCCAGGTGGGCGTATTCCTGAGCTACCCTACCGGCCAGGGGAGGGTCCTTTTGGATCGGGGCTTGTACCTGCCCTACGTATGGTCGAAGGATTGGGAACAGCGCCAGGAAGGGGGAGACGCGGGTTTGGATGCAGGCCTGATACTGTTCACGGTTCCCGAGGTGCGCCGGCTGTTTTCCCGGTTGATCTGGCAGCCCAGGGGATCGCCCGAATTGGCGCTGGGTTGGTCTCGCTGGAGACGACGCCACCAGGCCAGGGTCCGCCGTTGTCACTACCAACGCAGACTCCAACGGCTCGACCACTATCTGCGACTTTAGTATTAGGCACGAGACACCCGTTCTGCACTGGACACTCCTGGCAATCACTTTGAAGCGCCTGGTATTTGTAGCTTTGGAACCGGTTGCGGAAGGAACCTCGGCGCAGGACTTTGCCCTGAGAACAAATGAGGTGATCACCGTGATATTCAAACTCTCTGCAGGCCACCTGGCCCGAACTCTGATTGGGGTGAAGGGGGGATGAAGGCCTGGATTCCCTGCTCCTCCAGGCTCTGTCGCATTCGGACCGCGCTGTACCGGGTGTCCGTCGCCAGCGACACGGGCTTGATGGGCGTCTCCTCCAGCATGGGCAACAGGGCTTTCCATTCCGCCTCGGAGGAGTGGGCTACCGCTCTGGACATGATGAAGCCACCCCGGTCGACAGCAATATTCTCCTGGTAACTCAGGTAGCCCGGTCGCTACGGCCTGGTGGTTCGCCACCGGGCATCCATCTCCATCATGCTCAGCGGCAAGGATCCCTTGGGGCCCTGAAAGAATCGCACCTCCGTCTGCTCGTTCCCCTGGTCGTTGATACCGGCCTCGGCCAGAACGAACAACCTGTTCTCCTCCACGGCCTGCTCCTCGAACTCGGCCACTGTCAACCCGCCGCGGGACAGCCGGTGGCTGCTCACGTTGGCCCTGACCAGGCTTGAGACGACGTACATCTCCGCCCACAGCAGGCCCAGCCGGAGCTATCCCTGATTCAATCCGTGGAATATCTCTGCAAATCCCTCCCCGCCGGTACGCTGAAAGATGTGGCTGGTGGTGGAGTGGTCGAACACAGTCGCCGGAAGGAGGCGATGTTATAGAGGGAGCAAACGAGCAACGCCCATACCATTACCACGGGATGGCTGGCGGGTCGGCCATGGTCGCGGCAGTAGCGCCTTTCCAGAAGGGCGACCAGTTTGGAAAAGCCCAAGCGCTCGTCGATGTTAATCAGCAGATGGCCCGGGTCAATGAAGTCGCGCAGCCGCTTCTCCGTGAACCCGAAGAAAGTCGAGCCCCGGCGAAAGCGGTCCACAGGTTCGAGCATCACTACCCTCCGGGCAGATACCGGTCTGGTGGCCTTCTCCGCCCTTCAGTTCAGCCATTGGCGGCCTCCTGGGCCCGCCTGGCCCGTTGGCCCGGTTGGCAGCGGATTGCTTGCCGTAAAGACGCGCTCAGAAACAGGTCAGGAGATCCGTCGTATCCCTTGCCAGGTCGTCAAGGACCTCCGTTTCACCAATGACGAGCAGCAAGCCGCCCCGGGCTTGGAGCATGGATTCCACCATTCCGACTCCGAACCGCGCCAGGCGCTCCCCGTGTTCGACAATTATGGTGTAAATCGTGGGGTCGCCCAGCAGCTTCCGGAGCTTGGGCCTGCGATCGTTGAGCCCACTGGCGACTTCAGATACGACATTATCCAGCAGGATGCCCATTCGCCCGGCGTAGGCCCATAGCCGGTTGGCCTGGTTCTCCAAGTGTGGTTTCTGGTCTGCGCTGCTCACCCGGGCATAACCAACAATACGGCCGACCGGCGCTTCGGGATTGGCAAGAACATAGATGATGTTGCCGATTTTCTTGAGCTGAAGTTCCGGCGGGAGTGCACCGGCGTTGTAATGGCGCCAAGCGGTCATGCGGTGCATTCCGTGCTGGGTTGTCCATTGCGACGGGCGTATGTAATTGGTGTTCACCATTATTATTTATTGATACTTACAATGGGTACTTAATCCAAGGCCTCGCGCTTGTCTAACTCTCTGGAAGCTGGCTTCTGCGCCAAGGGCTCCTCCATCGCCTTGGCCAGGGATAGCCCGCAGTGATCAACACCGAGCAGGGCAGGCAGTTCACCAGCTTGGAGTTCACCCAGGTCCTGCAGGAGCACGGGGTGCGGATCAGCATGGACGTGAAGAGGAGGTACCAGGAAAGCATCTTCGTGAAGCGGTTGTGGCGGGCGGTGAAATACGAGGAAGTGTACTTGAAGGCCTATGCCAGCGTCCTGGAGGCTCAGTGGGGGTTGGCGACTACTTCCAGTTCTACCACCGACTCGGGCCCGACCAGGGCCTGGGCAACCGGACTCCGGCCGAGGTGTTCTACCGGGAGCAGGATATTGTAGGAGTGGGAGTCTAACGTAAGGAGGGATTGACCAGAACAGTAAACCCAATCGCTGGCAGGTGTGCCGGTAACCGCACTTGAGTCGGCTCTGACCCTGTCCAGCTGGCTGGGGTCAATTCATCAGCTGGCTGGGGCGTAACACCTAACGATGGTCCCCACGTGTAGTGGATACCCTGAGTGTAGCACCTAACAATGCCGGAATGGCGAGATGGCGGGACATCGCAACGCCGTAGTGTTGCGGTGTTGTTGTTCAGACAGCGCAGTGAAAAGGACTTCAGTTGCAGGGCTTTCTGCCCTGACCGACCTGATTGTGACGCCTAACGATGCTGCAAACGGGAAGCAAGCTGATGTGCCGTTTCGTATGACGGCGGCCCGGGAGTTGTCAGGCTCTTCTGAAAATCCGCCGCCTGCGGGCGGCTGCAGTAACAGTGGAAAAATGCTCAGCTAGGGACTCACAGCTGGGAACATTTGTCCGGACTCCAGCCAGACTGGAGCTCGGACTGCGAGTCACCAAGTACATTGGTTCACTTGACCAGGGTCGATAGTCCACCTTGGGCATCAAGCGAAGAAACATATCGGGACTTAGATTTGAGGTTCGAAGATTGCCAACAGGGCGGCATCCCGGTTGGGCGCTATGGATGTTATCTGCCGCTGACAGAAGGTTGACGACAGTCCGATTGTTATCGCCAACCATTATTGCGACGGGCGCATTCCATAACCCATCTTTTCTGCGAGCAACTCGAGGGCCTCGTCCACAAGGTCAGACTTGTTTCTGCCTGTCGCAGATGACACCTGATTCAACCAGTCGTAGCGTTCCTTGGGGAACCTGATGGTAGTGCTGACGCGCCCATCGTTTTGAGCCTTGTTGACGGCCCTGCGACGCCCACTGGTTGACTGGAGGTGACGCCGTTTCCGGTTCGGTTTCGGTTGCATTGGTTGGCGCTGGCTGCGAACGCCTCGTGAAGCTGCGTCCCTGGCTTCTGTTCCTGTTGGTCATATTTACCTCGTGTCAAGTCCTAACCTGCTGGCCAACCAGGCCCACAGTTCCTTGATATCTCTTGCTGCCTGTCCCTCTGGCTCGTATTCGCAGATGCCCATCCCTAGCTCGGATGAGTCTTGAAGTGCCACCCACCGCCCAATTCTGATGGGAGCAACTTGGAATTCGGCTGATTCCAAGTCCTCTATAAGGCCGGACAGCCTGGTGCGAGACGGCCGCAGGTTATTGGGCAGGAACACGAGGTCCCAGTTCCTATCCTGAGCCATCCAACCCATGCGGGTCATCACAGTCCTGTCCTGGGCGGAAGTGCTGAGGGGCGCCACCAGAAGATCCATTTGGTCCATGTAGGCCACGGAGAAAAAGGTGTTGTACCCTGGACAGTCGCAGATAATGAGGTCCACGTCTTCAAGTTGGGGAAGGTCGAACTCGTTCTCGGGAGGAGAGTCTACCCGCTTGGCCTCGGCGCGCCACAGGGGCAGTCCCGACTCGGCCCGCCACTCCATGTGGTGCATTGCAGATTGCTCCGGATCCAGATCCCAAAGTACTACCCTGTAGCCTGCACAGACAGCTCTCTCCGCCATCTGAAAGGCCAAAAGGGTCTTTCCTGATCCCCCTTTAAATCCCACAAACCCCACCAAGACCGTCATGAATGCCCCTCAGAAATTCTACGGCCACATATTATTGCTAGGGAACCTCTGGAGAACTGACACTTATGGATATATTGGGCTCTTGCAGCCTCCTGAGGAGGGTCCGCACCTGTGGACGGGCCCGCTTTGGGAGCCCTATTGACCCTTCCAGACCCGGATTTTCGGTGATCAGGTTCAATGAGGCGCACCACCCCCTGGGTCAGCCAGCCGTCAAGGTCCGTGCCCGTCTCAGGTTGGACAGCCCCAGCAGCAGGGCCACTCGTTCCGTGTTCTTGGCCAGGACCCGGTACCTTGTCTTGGCATAGCCAAAGCGCCGTTTCACCTCCAGGAAGAGGTGTTCCACCTTGGCCCGTATCGATGCCTTGTTTCTTTCCGCCCACTCCTCCAGACCCCCACGCGCCAGCATCCTCCGCTTCCCTGGCTTCATGGCCACCCGCCAGTCCACATCCAATCCCAGGTTCTTCTTTCGCTTCTGCACGCCGATGTAGCCGGCATCGCCCCACACTTGTTTCTCCCAACCGTGCAACAACCGGTGGGCCTCGGTCACGTCGTGGACGTTGGCCGAGGTGGCGCTCAGGCTGTGGACCATCCCCGTCTCCGCGTCCACCCCGATGTGCAGCTTCATCCCGAAGTGGTACTGGTTCCCCTTCTTCACCTGCCGCATCTCCGGGTCCCGTTCCCCAAAACGATTCTTGGTGGAAGAGGGCGCCTCTATGATGGTGGGTTGGATGGTGGCGTCCACGATGGTTCCCTCCCTGAGCCTGACCCCCTGCTCTGCCATGTGGTCCTTGATCTCTTCAAACAGTCCCTGCCCCAGCTGATGCCGTTCGAGCAGGTGGCGGAAGTGCAGTATGGTGCTCTCATCGGGAATGGGCTCCGACAACCGCAGCCCGGCAAACCGCCGCACCGACTCCGCCTCGTACAGCAGGTCCTCCATGGCTGGGTCACTCAAGTTGTAACATAATTGGACGATGTGCACCCGCAGCATCACCGACAGCGGGTACGGCCTCCGACCCCGATGCCCACGGAAGTACTGGGGCCGAATCCTCTCCTCCAGCCGTGGCCAGGGCACCAGTTCATCCAACTCCTCCAAGAATTCCTCCCGCCGGGTCTTGCGCTTCTTGACCTGGTAGTCCAAATCGGCAAAGGTAGGCTGATCCGTCATCGTCTCCTCCACGGGCAACGCCTGCTCTACCTTCAGTATGCCACATTCCAACTCTTACTCAGAGGTTCCCTAAATCTCTCTTGGCTGCCTTACAACCACCAACTGCGACCTCCTTTTTCTGGTACTTCCCAAATTTTCCCCCCACCTGCTACCATCGCCCTGCGGCAGGAACTCCAGAGGTCTAAGATTCTCAGCTTGCACCAGAGGTACACCGTGGCGCCTGCCTGCATTTCCGAGTGCAGTGACCGTGCCCCTTGCTGAAGTCCGGATGGCGTATGGACTTGAAACTATCGGCGCACCTTTGACCGGCCCACATTGCTGGAAACTCGCCGCAGGAAACAGGGCAGGGCGAAGCCATATCTGTGCTATATTCACACCCACGAGCCGGCGGCTGCCGTGTCATAAAAGGTCTGCCGTGGAGATGTGTGGAGGGGATATGGGAGGAAAATTGCTGGCCCGCGCCAGGGAAGCAAAGGGACTCAAAACACTCGTGGTCTTTCTGTCCGCAGTATGCGCTTTATTTGTTCTGCCCATCCCCGCTCACTCCCAGTCAGGCACCGCGCCTTCATTTCCATCCGCCACGGCAGTCAGGTCCATTGCCGAAAACTCGGCCCCGTTCAGCCCCTTGGGCGCACCGATTGTTGCCACGGACCCGGACCCACTCGACGTTCTTACCTATTCCCTTTCAGGTAGAGATGCGGAGTTCTTCAACATTGTAGGGACATCCGGTCAACTTGAGCCGGCGCGGCCCCTGGACTACGAATCCGAGGCCAGCTACTCCGTGACAGTTCGAGCCACCGACTCCGCCGGGCTTTACGACACCATCACCGTCAGCATAGAAGTAACAAATGCTGACGAGATTGGAGAAATATTCCTTTCTCAGGATGCATTGGATGACGGGCCAGAGCTTTACGCGACCCTGACCGATCCGGACGGCAACATTTCCGATGTCTCATGGCTGTGGTCCGTTTCCATCGACAAGGTTAATTGGAATGGCATTCCCGGCGCTGAACATCCCTCCTATTCCCCATCACAGGAAGACCTGCGACAGTTCCTCCGGGTGCAGGCCAGATACACCGATGGTCAAGGCCCTGGCAAGGTAGCAGCCACGCTGTTTACCACGGACTTGTGGTCTCCGGGAGTCAACCATCCGCCGGAGTTCCCATTCTCGGAGTCCGGGGTACGAAGCGTTAGCGCCGAAGCCGCCGAGGGCCAGCAATTTGGTCGACCGGTATTGGCCGGCGACCTGGACCGGGACCTCCTCACCTACTGGCTTTCCGGTGATGCTGCCCAGCTTTTTGTGATCGGGCATTACACCGGTCAATTGAAGACCAGAAGCGCCCTGGACCCCCAGCTTGCAGGCAGGTACTTTGGGGTCGTGCATGTTTTGGACGGCAAGGGGGGCAACGCCAACAAGGCAGTGCGCATCGACGTGGGAGACGTCGGTGTCGCGTCCGCTCTTGCTTCCTCCTCAGCTTCCCCTCCTCCGATGACCGAGGTATCCGGACCCACCCAGGAAACCCCGTCGGATCCAGGTCTGGGCGCCAGCTCGAAAACACCACCGACTGCCCTTCAGACCGACGGGCCGCAGGAGTTGGCAAGAACCACGGACCAGGCGGCAACGGGCCTCGTCGCCGGTCCAAAACCAGGGGATGATCCATTTACAACACCTCCTATCGTTTACCTGGGCACGACCGGGTCCAGGGTTGAGCCTGTTCCAGCCACAAGGGCTGACCATGAGCCTGTGGCTGCGCTAACGGTTGTGGAACCTCCTCCGCCTCACTTAACCGGGGAAAAGGCGCCGGTCAATACGGTTTACCCGACGAACGGGGCGGGAACGGCAGTAACAGCCGAAAGCAGCGGCCTCGGTTCTCTATTCCCATGGCTTGCCTGGACTTTCGTCGGGATCGTATTGCTGGCAGTGGTGCTGGTGTGGTTGATGAGAACAAAGCGGGGCAAGGAAACGGAGATCTCGCTGCCTCCCCCCACGGTCGGACCCGAGCGTCGTATTGGGCCCTTGCCGGTCCTGGTGTCCCAGCTAGACAAGGAAATGAGCGCCAGCGTGGGAACTGACTTGATAACTTCGAACCGCACGGAGAACTCGTAAGGAAGGGAAATGCAAGATGCTAGGGCTGGTGTTGCCGCGGCTTGGCCAGCACCAGTTGGGTCGGTTGGTCATGTTTCGGTTCTGTCCTACTACTACAGTCGCAGATTGTGGTCAAGGCGTTGGAGTCTTCGTTGGTAGTGGCAGCGGCGGGACCTGGCTTGATGGCGTCGTCTCCAGCGAGACCAGGCCAGCGTCCTCTTGGGTGATGGCTCAGGGTGCCAGATCAACCGACACAGCAGTCGGCGCACCTCGGGAACCGTGAACGGCATCAGGCTTGCAGTCCAACCCGCGTCTCCCCCTTTTTGCCCTCTGGGCCGGCGTTAGCCTGTAGCCTGACTACCGCCAGGTAGGCGTGGGCCAGCATGGCCAGGGTGATGTGGCGGTACCAGCCCTCCCATCTGCGCACTTCATACTGGTCCAGCCCCACCAGCCCTTTAGCTTCCTCAAAACACTCCTCAATGGTCCACCGGATGCCTGCTACCTTCACCAGTTCTTCCAGGGTGGTATCCTCAGGGCCGTAGCAGACGTAATAGGCCAGCTCTTCAGGCTGGGCTATGCTGCGGCGAACCACTAGCCAGTACCCTTGCCTGGTTCCCGTATAGGCCGGATCGCCACCCAGGTCCAGTCGTACATCCTGGGTCCCTTGGACCCTTCCCCAACGCTCAACCGCGCCCAGTCCGATTCCGCCACCTGGGACGCCAACCGGTCCGCCCGCACTTGCATGGGGCCCTCCTCCGTCCAGGCCCACAGCTTCTCGTTGCTCTTGATGGCCAGCACATGGGGTATCTCCTGCTGCTCCAGCCATCGCCGCAGCCGGCGGTCGTTGCTGTACACCGTGTCTCCGGCAAACCACCGGAAGGGGACTCCCCCTTCCACCGCCCGCTTCACCATTTTCTGGGCCAATTGCGGCTTGGTCTGGAACCTTACTCCCTCCGGCACTCCCTCTTCCCGACGTCGCTCCCAGTCCTCCGACCATCCCTGGGGCAGGTACAACTCCCGATCCAGCAGAATCCTCCCCTGGCCCGTAGCGTAGCCCGGGAATACCCCCACCTGGCAGTTCTCTTTCGACCCGCCGTCCCACTGTACTGACGGTGTACTGACGTAGCACCCCCACCGACTTGGTTCCCTTTTTCAGGAATCCCGTCTCGACCACCACCAGAACTCCGTCGGCATCGCCCAGATGCTCCATCGCGTAGTCCCGGAGATCGTCCCGAATCAGGCCAGCATCCCATACGTAGTTGTACAGCAAGCGCTGTACTCCGTCGGGCGTGGCATCACCTCCTGAGCCGAGCCGAAGGGCTGTCCCGCTCCGCCTGCGGCGGACCACCAGTTCTTGCGCTCGACCGGACTCATCAGCCCTTTCAGATAGGCCAGCGGCCGCCAGCGGGGTTTTGACCGGTAGAACCTGGCCCCGATGCGTCGGTGGACTTCCTCAATTCCTTGACCCCACGGCCCCGCTTCCAACTCTTCAACCCTCTCCCCAACCAACTCCTCACCTCTACCACTGCCCAAAGTAAAGCCATTCAACTGGAAAATACCTGCGACTGTAGTACTAGGGCCAATCGACAATTAAGTTCCCCATACAATAGCGGCAACCAGGTGCAGGGTTGACTGGTAGTAGAGGCTCTTCCGGTCGTATCTGGTCGCGATTCTGCGCCACTGCTTCAGTTTGTTGAAGGCCCTTTCAATCAGGTTTCGTTCCCGGTACAACTCCCGGTCGTATTGCCAAGGGTCTCTGCGGTTGGACTTGGGCGGTATGACAGCTTCTGCCCCAAGGTCCTGGATGAAGCCCAGAATCCCATTGCTTTCATACCCCTTGTCAGCGATGACCGCCTCAGTTTCGATACCGGTCAGCAGGGGTATGGCCTGGGGCCCCTCAGCTTCCTGTCCTCCGGTGAGCGCAAAGCGTACCGGTTGACCCTGGGCATCAGTCACCATATGTATCTTGGTACTCAGGCCTCCACGGGACCGTCCCACAGCTTCACCCTGGCCCCCCCTTTACCACACACCGCCTGCTGGTGCGTCCGGACTATGGTGGAATCAATCATCACATACCCGTTGTCCGGATCATCCAGCAACACCTGGAAGACCTTCTTCCAGATACCGGCCCGGGCCCAGCGGGTGTAGCATTTGTGGACACTTTTCCACTTGCCGTACTCTTCCGGCAGGTCTTGCCATTCCGCCCCGCTACGCAACACCCACAGCACTCCATCCACGAACAGGCGGTTGTCTTTGGCGGTTACTCCTACTGAATCAGGCCGACCAGGCAGGAATCCTTCAATCTGTTTCCACTGGTCATCGTTAATCTGCCGCCCTTCCATCCTCTTACCCCTCCACCACACTGACTCTGTTGCCACCGTATTCTACTGATCTTGACCGGCGATCTCCCTACCCATAGCCCGTCGGATACAACCTTTATTTGTCGATTAGCCCTAGCCTGCTGCGTATGCAGAGCTGCGGGTATTCCACGTTAGGAAAGCCGCCGGAAATAAATTATCGTGTGCGCCGGCCAGCGGTTGCAAGGTCGGCATGTCGGGCTCCAGGACGCTCTCTTCCCCTAATGACTGCATAATGTCTACGGTCAGATGGCCTGCCACCCAGTTGGTCATGTTCGCCAGGCCCTGCCCGTGGTCGATGAAACTCAGGGCCCTGCCGGCCCCACGGGGCAATCGCGTTTTAACTTTTAAGCACTTTAAGGAGGTAATCTTCCCGCCAGCCGGCCTGCAGTCGTTTGCCCTGGATTCCCACGTTCAGGCTGGTTTCCCGTTTCAGCATGTTGTGGGAGATGTTTCGCAGGGTGGCCAGGTTCTGGGGGCCGTGGTCCTTGCGTACTCGGCATTGGTCCTCTCGGAAGGTCACATCCAGGCTCCAGTGCAGGGAGTTCTCGATGCTCCAGTGGGCTCTCACCGTGGCCAGCAACCGCTCCGCCGACACGTTCAGGCTGCTGATGAAGTAGCGGGGTTGTACCGTAATGCCCGTCTCTGCCTCCCTTCGCCCCACCACCTTCACCACCGAGCGCAATTCAGGCCACTCTTTACCGGTGCTCAGGTAGTCCAAACAGTCGGGGTCGCTGATGGCCCAGCATTCCCGTCTTTCTCGGCGTCCGTGGTTCTTGTTCAGGGTGGTGGCATAATCATAGGGCACACCCTCAAAGCCGGTTGCTTCAGCTTCTTCAAACAGGTCCTTCAAGTCCTCGTACAGGTGTCCATGGTTCTGTTTCACCGCCAGCACGTAGTCGGCCCCACGGTCCAGAACCTTCTGGGCAATCTCCTTCTGGCAACCCATGGTGTCAATGGTCAGTTCACCGGAAGCGGGCAGCCCTGCAGTTCCAACAGTTCCAGCAGACGTGGGATAGCGGTGATTTGGTTGGACTTCTCCTCCGTACTCACCTGTCCCAGGGTCAGCGTGTGTGCGGCCGCCCAGGCACTGACCAGATGCAGGGCGCCCTTCCCCCCTCGGGTGTCGTAGGAACGTCGTGCTGTCTTGCCATCAACGGCCACCACTGCTCCGGGCAACAGTTCCGCCACTCCCTGGCTCCATTCCATGAAGCACTCCTGGAACCGCTCTGGGTCCAACCGGGAGAATACGTTCCCGAAGGTGTCGTGGGACGGTATCCCGTTGGGTAGGCCCAGAAAGGTCCGGAACCACTCCTCCTTGCTCCTGCCGAACATCGCCACATGAACCCAGGTGTCTGCCCCGCAAATAACCGCGCAAATGGCTATGGTGATGATGTCCAGCAGCGAGTGCCGCTTGCTGCGCTCTGTCCGCGGGTCTTCCAAATTCTCGAAGTAATCTACCAACCTTACCCTCTCCACTCCTTCCACCTCCCGTCACTACCCCTATTCCCTCTTCGCTTCTTACCTGCCAAGTCTAACATTAAGACGCAATTGCTCTACTCTTTCGGGCGATGCGGGATGCCGTCAGGGTGGTTACGTGGTAGGATGCTTGGGATGCCCTTCTTGGGCTGGCTTGATGTAATAGACGTTAACCCGGGCGCATAAAAGCAGCTTCTCACTGCTTCTGCGGGCTGATCCATCCTCCACCTTCGGCGAACTCGGGTAGAGTATGCGGAGGCACCCAATGACCAGTCCCATCGATCCCCGCAATACTATAGGCGACGTTCTGGATCAGCAGGCCGAGCGTTTCGGCGACCGAGACGCCTTGGTGCATGTGGAGACGGGAGCTCGATACAGCTACTCACAGTTTCGTTCCGAGGTGGACCGGGTTGCCCGTGGGCTTATGGCGCTGGACATCCATTCAGGCCAGCACGTGGGCATTTGGGCCACCAACTACACCGAATGGGCCCTTACCCAGTTTGCAGCCGCTAAGATCGGCGCGGTGCTGGTGAACGTCAACCCCGCCTATCGCACCCACGAGCTGGCCTACTTGCTGAAGCAGTCAGAGGCCACAGCCCTGGTTATGATTGGCCGATTCCGGGCGCCGGTGCTAACCGGCCGCTCCTCCGATTACGTGGCAATGGTGAACGAGGTTGTTCCTGAGTTGAAGGACGCGCATCCAGGTGAATTATCGTCTGCTCAATTTCCCAATTTGAGGAACGTCATCTACATCCCTCCTCCTTCAGACCCCGACTCCGAACCGCCCGCTGGAATGTGGGCCTGGCGAGAAGTCCTAGAAAGGGGCCAGGAAACCAGCGCGGCCGAATTGGAGCGGCGGCAGGCCGGCTGTACCCCCGACGACGTGGTCAACATCCAGTACACTTCCGGCACCACGGGGAACCCTAAAGGGGCCATGCTGACTCACCATAACTTGCTTGCCAACGCGATGTACGTTGGCGACGGAATGAAAATGACCGCGGCCGACCGGCTTTGTATACCGGTGCCCTTTTACCATTGTTTCGGCTGCGTCCTGGGCAACCTGGGCTGCGTAACCCACGGGTCCACGATGGTGGTGCCGGCCGAGTACTTCGATCCCCTGAAGACGCTGACCGCTGTCGCCCAAGAGAAATGCACGGCCCTCTACGGCGTTCCCACCATGTTTATCGCTCAACTTGGACATCCCGAGTTCGCCAAGTTCGACCTTTCGTCACTGCGCACCGGCATAATCGGAGGGTCGCCTTGTCCCATAGAAGTCATACGCCAGGTCATCGAAGTGATGGGCGCCAGTGAATTAACCGTCGCCTACGGGTTGACCGAGGCTTCACCGATAATTACGCAGACCAGGATCGGCGACCCCATTGAGCGCCAGGTGTCCACCGTTGGGATAACGCTGCCGGAAGTGGAGGTCAGGCTGGTGGACCCGGAGACAGACCGGGAGGTGGCGGTAGGAGAGCAGGGTGAATTATGCACCCGCAGCGTGATGGTAATGAAAGGCTACTACAACATGCCTGGCGCAACTGCCGCCGCCATCGCCCCCGACGGTTGGCTGCACACCGGAGACCTCGGGACAGTCGATGCGGATGGGTACTACAAGATAACAGGCCGATTGAAGGACATGATCATCCGTGGCGGCGAGAACATCTACCCAGCGGAGATCGAGGAGTTTCTCCACACTCACCCCAAGGTGTTGGACGCGCAGGTCTTCGGCGTCCCAGACGAGCGATTCGGCGAAGAAGTCATAGCCTGGGTGATGTTGAAACCAGAGGAAAGTGCAACGGGAGAAGAGATCCGGCGATTCTGCCGCGGTAAGATAGCCGACCACAAGGTCCCGCGCTACATCAGGATGACCACTGAATTTCCCATGACCGTCACCGGCAAGATCCAGAAGTTCCGGATGCGAGAGATGGAGGTAAAGGAACTGGGTCTGCAATCGGCCAGTCAGATAGACACGGCGTGAGCCAATTGCTACGGCTCGTTATTCCCTAAACCAGTCCGTGCTTCCGAAGGAAGTTCACGGTCAGTGCGGCACACTGTTGAGGTTCTTCCATTTGTAGGTAATGGGTGGTTTCTGGTAGGAAGTCGTAGTCGAGATTGTGCAAGAGGGAAAGGTCCATGCTGGGCATGAAGGAAAACCTTTGAGTGGGGTCGGCGCCTATGGCCTTGACCGGGCAGTTAATTCTATCCAGGTCAATTTGTATGGCCCACCCGAAATAGTAAGCAAAGGCCTGCGCCTCGAATTCCTTCGGGCAACGAAGTAAGAATCCCCCATCCTCGGCCGGGCGGGTTATAGAAGCTACGAGGAGATCAATCGCGCCTGGTTGGAATCGCCAGTAAGCCGGTATTTCCCGCATCAAGTCAGCTAATTCGCCCCTTGATTTGAAGCGCGACCTCCGGCGACTGGCTTGCGTCGCCAGCCGCGTACTCACTCCTTCCATATCGGCAGGCAGCCCACCCGGCGGGCATATTGGCGGGTCAAAGAGCACCAAAGCTTCGAAACCGGCCTGTTCTTGTGGTTGCAGTAGGGCGACCGCGGCTGAAAGGGAGTGAAATATGCCAATGGGCGGTTTGTAACCGAATCGTTCCGCAACAGCCTTCAGTATGTTTTCCAGGTCAAGTATGAATGTGGGAATATTGTGGAATCGCCGGTCTCCCTCAGAACTCAGGCCATGGCTTCGGTAGTCGTAAATGAACAGATCGAACTGGCCGACTAGCAGCGACCAGTAAGGGTAGTAGGCGTCGGCGGCCAGTCCATTCCCATGGCTCAGGATGATCCTCGGGCCGTCAATGTTCCCGTATCGCCGGACGCTGAGGACCGCACCGTCATTCATTGACACATCAAACGCGCGCGCCGGTGGGGGGACTATCCAATCACCGGTCATATCAGGTGTGGCCTACCTACCGAGGGCGTTCAGGTAACTTACTAGTTGCCCGACGTTTTCGATGGCATACGCTTCCTCATCATCCCGGATCGAGCACTGGAATTCCTTCTCCACCGCCACGGCCAGTTCTACCATCCCGAAAGAGTCGGTCAGGTCCAGAAATGACGTTTCGGGATTGACGTCGCTCTCACTGATGTTGAACTGTCGCATCAGCAACTGAGCAACCCGTTCCTGTGTATCAGCCACGTCGCTGTCCCCCTTGTTTGAAATTTTAAAAACGGTACACGTTTCTGCACTGCATATCAAGCCGGAATTGTCTTTCACGCGTACCCAGATCGAGGTGGAGAACATAAAAATGTAGACTTCTCCGGGTGGGGAAGGTTAGGCGCCACACTGCTGCCTGAGGGGGCCAACCGTGTCGCAGCGTTGCCGCATCGCCACCTTCTGGATTGTTCTTTGTCCCAGCTTCTTGCCACCTGTCAGACCGATCTGGCCTTACTCGCAGTGGCTATTTGCGAGCGGTATACGCAAGCCTGTGAATTTCCTGCAACATTGACCCACTCTTTGGGAGCCAATCGGCGGCCATTGCTGCACTTCAAGTTTGGAGGTGCAGGGATGGCGTATCGGGAGGTTGCCAGAGTGGAAATACAGGAAATTGTCCGCAGGAAGCCCCAGGTGGTCTTCCAGGACGAGGAGCCCCATGCTTTTCTCCCCTGGAACGGGGAGAGCACTATGAGATCGCCGACTGGCGCCACGCCAAGGTCCACCAGGACCACCACATCCAGTACCAGCAGTCTCTCTATTCAGTGCCTGTCTCCCTCTGCCCTCCCGGCCAGAAGGTGGAGGCCAGAGTGGACAGCAAGCTGATGCACATCTACTATCGGGGCCGCCTGGTCAAGACCCACGTCCGCCAGCCCCGGGGCGGACGGTCCACCGAACCCGCCGACTACCCCGCCGAGCTCTCGGCCTACACCACCAGGGCTCCCGACCGTATCAAAGCCAGCAACAGGGAGCTGGACCCCGCCGTGGCCGATTTCGCCGACCGGCTCTTGGAAGGCCCCCTGCCCTGGGCCAAGCTCCGGCAGGGCCACAAGCTCCTCCGCCTGGGCAAACGCTACCTCGATGGTAATCCACGACCTCCACGTCTACGGTCCGTCATCTTCCCAACGGAAGCATATTCGCCACTGGCGGTTGATCCGAATGCTGTACAGGCCCGCTCGGTCCCCGGAGAGAGTCTCCAGCCTGTTGCTGGGCAATCCAGCCAGGTCTCGCAGGGAGGCAGCGTTGTCCAATACCGTGAGCGGTAACCTAACGAAAGTGACCCTTGGCCAGGCATTAGCCCGATCAAGATTGGACGCCGATGATTTTGTCCCAGTCGGTTGACTGCTGGTAGGCGTAGGCGACACTCATGAGGAGCGGGTCGTCG
Organism: Dehalococcoidia bacterium; assembly: GCA_964291565.2. Taxonomy (GTDB): domain Bacteria; phylum Chloroflexota; class Dehalococcoidia; order Lucifugimonadales; family UBA3495; genus Bin22. The sequence continues at coordinate 442,235 of OZ219949.1, read as the reverse complement.
AAGTAGCGGCCGACCAGCTGCATGCTGACTGGGAGACCAGCTGACGACTTGCCAACGGGAAGGGCGAGGGCTGGGTGCCCGGTGTAGTTGAAGGGCAGGGTGTTGCGAGAACCGCTCGAGTTCATAGTGGCCAGGTTCTCCTCCACCGCCTCCAGGTAGCTACCCGGAGTTTGGTTCCTGGGCGCTGTCATGATGCATGTGGGCATCACGAGCACGTCGAAGTTAGCAAGTACGGCGTCATAGGCTTTGATGTAGGTGGGACGCACATTCTGGGCCTTGGCGTACACCCGGCCGTGGTAGTTGCGCCGGCTCAACTCGGAGGCGATGAGCGACAGCTTGCTGCGTGGCGCAAGCATGTCGGCCTGAGAGGCCCACAGCTTGTTAATGGCGGCGATGACGGAGGCGGGGTAGTAGGTCCGGGTGAAGGCTCCGAAGAACCCTGTTTTAAAAATGGCAAGGGCGCCTTCGCCCGTGAGCGCGGCCTGGGCCGCGCGGATGGTGTGGTGCTCCGGGACGGACACCCGGGATACGTCGGCACCCGCCTCTGCGAGGACGTCGACCGCCGCCATCACCAGGTCGCGCACATCGGCCTCGGCTTCGTCGAAGCCCTCCTCGAGCACCCCGATGCGAAGCCCGGACACACCGTCGGCCAGCCGGCCGAGCAGGTCAATGCTGGTGGGGACGTCTCGTGTCTGGCGGGGATCGTAAGGGTCGTAACCCGCTGTAGCCTGGAGGGTAGCGGCCGCATCCTCCACGCTACGGGTCAACGGGCCCGTGTAGTCGATGCTCTGGTCCGAGCCGAAGCCGATACCGAAATGCGACAGCAATCCGAAGGTGGGCTTGTGTCCGACGATCCCGGAGAAAGCCGCCGGGATACGGATAGAGCCGCCCTGGTCGCCGCCGAAGGAGATGTCCACCTCACCGGCAGCCACGGCGGCGGCGGATCCCGATGACGAACCGCCGGTCACGTGATCGTGGTCGTGGGGATTGAGGGGACGACCATAGTCGCCGATGGCGCCGCCCGTGCCGAATCCTCCACTCAGGCCGTTCATGACGTTCTTACCGATGATCGTGCCCCCCTCGTTCAGCACCCGCGTGACGACAGTTGCGTCGAAGTCGGGTATGAAGCCTTCGAGGGCGAAGGAGCCGAAGCTCATGGGTATGCCGGCCACGGCGACGTGGTCCTTGTAACTGACGGTTTTGCCGGCAAGCAGACCTTCGGCCGTCCCTTCGATTCGGCACTTCCACATCCAAGCGTTGAGGCGGTCTTCTTCCGCGCTCGGCCGGTAACCGGGCTCGCGGGCGGCAGAGACCATGGGAGGTTTGGACTCCTCCAACCGGGCCTGCACGAAGGTGTCCAACTGTCCCAGTTGTTCTACCAAATACTTCTGGTACTTAACGGCCTCATCGGGACCCAGGTGAATCCCCAATTCCCTGGCCACGGCCACCACTTCATCGACGTCAGGTACTGCGTACATGAGGCTCTTCTCCTCTTTCTGTGGACTTCCTGCTGTAGACTTCCTGGATCGGCGGGATATGAATCGAGATTTCCATTTCCACCGGTCCCGGCCTTATCCCATGAAACGAGAGGAGAGTACGCCCGCCCCGGGAAGCCTGTCAACAATCATCCCCTCGTCTTCAGGTTTCGGTTTCGCCCTTCCCCGGCTTATGCGAGCATCATTCATCGTCATACAGAACCACGGTAAGCCACGGAGAACCTTGCCGCAGAGGGGATCGCTCCGTGCCAACCTGGAACTCAGGTCAGGGTAACGCTTGTGGTGCTCCGGCGCGGTACCGTGAAAGGGCATTTTCCTCCTTGATCAGGAAATCTAGCAATACAGGACCGCTACTGGACATTGCCTCCCTGGCCCGTCCTATGGCCGGAACTATCTCTTGCGGTTGTTCGACTCTTTCGCCGTAGCCGCCCAGGGTTCTAGCCAGGTTGGCGTACTCACCCTATAGGTCAGTGAAACCGAGCCGCTCTGCGGATACGGCACAATCTACGGAATAGCCATTTATAACGCGGTCGTTCAAGACGATGGTCATGAATGTAGCCCGATGCCGTACCTCCATCTCTATGTCCATTCCGGACATCCCGATATCAGCGGCGTCCATGATGTTGACCCTTAGCTTTTCAGGGGCTCTAGCTTGGTCATCACAGCAACCGCGCCGTAGAGAAGTGGTTGAGCCACTTCGACGCCTACATCCCTGGAAACAGCGCCCTGAACCGCCTGGCTAACTCCGGCTTCCAGATAGTCACCGAAATACCACGCTATGCGGGAATGCTGTCGCTCAACGGGAAGTTATTGGGCGGCTACGGAAGTGATTGACACCTCGGCTGAAACCTAATACAAGCCCAATGCAACCGCGCTCAGGATTGACTAATGTTCGTGATTGACCTGTTGATGTTCTACACTTAGGTCACCAGCCAGCTGTTCAAGAAAATTGTCACCCTATGAGTGAATTGACATTGAAACAGCGAGAACAGCAAAGAATCCAGGTACTATACACCGTACTGGCACACCATCTACCCATCGGTCAGGCCGACGAGATTATGGGAATCAATGAACGACACACCAAGCGGCTGCTGGCCACTTAACGGAAGGATGTCCCCGCGGCAGTCGCCCACGGCGACCGGGGACAGAGGTTCCACAACGCCGCGCCCGAAGCCGAGGCGGCGGACGTGATCAAACTGGCCAGCGACGGCTATTCGGGCGCCAACGACAGCCACCTTTTCGAACAGCTGCGGGAATGGGAAGGAATTGACCTGAGTCGCCCCACGGTGCGCCACATTCTGGTCAAGGCTGTTTGGGCAGTCCCCGCTGCCGCCGAAAGCTCCTTGCTGACCTTCAGTCCACAGACAGCATTCCGTTCCCCGTATCACATACGTAAATAGGCGGTGAGACTATCTTGGTGACAGTCAGGACCATCCCTGTCCAACGATGACTACAGCGATTGAGGCGAATACGGCGCACATATAGAAGCAACCGTTTATTACGAGCATGCAGAGTAGGAAGAAGAGCTATTGATTGCCCATTGCAAACCCACCAATTTGTCCATCCTATGGGTGTCTACCTTACTGCTAGGTCTCATCCTGCTGGCCTGCGGGCCGGCGAATGAGTCGATCCAGCGGGAGATCGGCAACCTGCCTCCCCAGCCAATCCCAGAGATAACGATTGCCCCTGCCTCGCAAAGTGCGGCGGAAGCGTCATCCGTAGTATCCGACGCCGTATCTGAAGCGGTCCAGGTGGCCCCGCCCATGATGCGGCCTACCGTGCCACCGCCGGTTGCGGCAATCAAGAAACCTACCGAGGTGCCTCAGATAGCTACGCCATTACTAGTGGCCCAGACCAATACGCCGCCGCCCGATGTGGAGGTACCTCCTACTGCCCCCGCCCTACAAAATGATAACGAAAACAACCCCAGCCCTGACCCTACTACGGAACCCACCGCGACGCCCACACCGGAACCTACACCGACGCCAGAACGTTGTCTGCAAGGACCAGGTGACCTTGAGATATGCGTTGCTGACCGAGTAACTGCCCGACCCACTCCGCAATATCCCGAACTGAGGAACCTAAACGTTCCAGTTCAGGAAACAGAAAGGAAACTACGGGAGGCTAGGGAACGTGGGGATGCTGAGTCCACGGTCGACGTACCGAACGTGTTTACCGTCATATACATGGAAGAAGGTGAGGAAGTCCAGCCAGTGGTGGATTACCTGAAATCGAAAAACATTCCTCACATGCACGACCTGGGTATCGAATTCTCTGCCAATGGGATCTTAAAGGGGACGGTTGCGATTTACGAGACGTATACCGGGGCGGCTGGCCGGCAGCACGTTTACACCGTCATTCCGGCCACACTGGTGACGTCGGTTCAATCCCTGGTTGGAGTGGATAAGGTAATTGACGGGATGCAGACCTATCAAGGCTTCAATTTACTGCCCTAGGGATTTTACTATACAAACTTGGGCATACCTCTAGGAAAGGAGTACGTCTTCAACCTTCAAATACACCCACTCAGTCAAACTCACCAACTCTACTCCCTGAACCGGGTACCCGCCGGCCGCCAGCCAGCATCCCTTTCCCCGCATCACATAGGCAGATAGGCAAGGACACCACAAACTGTACGGTCAACTGAACCTTAGCGTCCGGGCGACCGCGGTGCCTGAAGGGAGGATTCTGCAATTAAGGAAACAACCGTTTCTTACAAGCATGCAGAGGAGGAAAAAGTAGTAATGATTATCCATTGCAGAGCGACGCATTTGCCTATCCTGTGGGTGGCTGCCTTGCTGCTGGCTGTGATCCTGCTAGCCTGCAGGCCGGCGGCTGAGTCAATCCAGCCAGAAATCGGCAACTTACCTTCCATCGCTCAGGAGAGTGACCCAGAGGTAACACCAGAGCCAACTCCCGAATCCAAGGCAATCCCAGAATTAACGGCCACGCCGGAGCCGACGCCGGAAGCAACACCTGAGGCTACTCCAGAACCGGCGGCGACTCCCCAACCAACGGCCACTCCGGAGGCTGTGTGCGAGTTGACCCAGGGGGATTACCCCGATCTAGACTCGACCCTTGCCGATGCGGTCCGTAAGTATGAGACTTGCGAACTAACGGAAGCTGAAGCGGCAGCGGAACTCGATGATTACTTCAATAACGAGGTCCTGATACAGGCAAACCTGGATAGCGACGAACTGACCGGCGATGAGCCAGCGGCCTTCGAGAAATGGTTGAAAGGTGACGGCAATGCTTCGACCTATGCTACGGTGAAGGTGGACGATGAATACCGCACCTATGCCTACTTGCCCCTCTCCAACCTAGGTGTCTTGTCGCAGCGGGACGATGTAGCGGACGTGACACTGGTAGAGAACGCATATGGACCGGGAGGCGACCTATTTCTGTATAAGCCCCTGTCAGAGCAAGCCAAAGCCACCCCCACTGCGGAACTCCCAGGTTGGTTGAGGGGGTACGCTCACCCACGCTCTTAACCGGGGTTAATGAATGTGCTCCTCCAGATTGCGCGGGATCACGACCTAGGCCTGACGGATGCGGAACTCGAAACCAAGTATCCGTGCTATATAGAAGATGGCTTGGTAGGCGTCAACTTGCGGGTTCCCAGCGACAGCGTGGACACACTGCTGGACTGGGTTGTGGATAACGACGGGCTGGCGAAGGAAAAGGCTTACGTCTCGCCCCACGGAGACTCCCGCAAGGTTGCCACCCCCGTCCCACCTTCCTTGCTGGAAACGTTGGGTGCCCGAACCGACACCCAGGATGTGGATAACGGCTTCTGCCCCGGCGCGTCTCTATCGTCCTCAACGGATGATGAGACGCGCGTCGGCACAATCACGACACAGGGTTACTTTGCCCGCGAGGCGAATTCTTGGCGGAGTTCGTATGATGGGACGGGAGTCAAGATAGGCATCATTGACGCCGATTTCAACAAAGTTCGGGACGCCGTCAGTCGGGGCGTACTCGCCGGTAAATCTGTCGCCCCAGCACCTGATTGTGCCGTCTGTCCTGAGTCCGCAGGTGTCGTAGGTCCCGACGCTTAATGAGGTGAAGTCAGGTGGCGGCGTGCTGGGCATTACAGGTGTCTGAACAGGTTCCGGATTGGGCGCAGGCGCGACAGTCGAAGTAGGTGTGGAAGTGGGCCCGGGGAGTTGCCGTCGGCTCTGGCATGGCTGTAGGCATCAGCGTGGCCGTTGGGGCAAGCGTCGGCACCGCAGTTGCTGAGGGCAGAGGCGAGGACGCGGGCTCCTGCGTGTAGTTCGGGTTGAACGTCGGCATGGGATTGGACGTAAGATTGGGCTCCGGCGTGTTCAGATCGATGGTGGGCAGCTGGTCGCCGATTACCGGGTGTTCCAGAGTATGAATGGTCGAGAACGATCCGGACGGGGCCGTGGGCGACGCTGTGAGGTCTTCCTCGTTACCGCTGCAGGCAAATTACGGAGAGCGAAGCCACCAGGATTATAGATAAAGTCCGGAATCGAATCCAGCTTTCAACTCTACTGAGCATTCGCCAGGTTACTCCGATTCTGAATGGGGTCGACGTCCAACTTCTGACCCAATATAAGGTGCTCGGCGCAATCTAATCTCTGATCCACCGAAGAACTGAGTCTGGCAGCGCGCTGAGGGGATGAGAAAGCGCTCCCGGCTTCTGGGATAATGGCTTTTGATCAGAAAACCGGCCAGAAAGAGGGGGCGCCTCTCAGTTGCTACCACGTAACCACCTCTGCCGCATCCGCCTAGTAGCGTAACTGGATTGTAGTGATGGGTTGGGCATAACCGTCACTCGGGCGCAGGCCGGAATCTAGGACCGCACCTGCGCCAAATCAACCCGGGTACATCGGCCTGTTACTTCCACCTGTTCCCACCTTTCCGGCGCCACCCTTACGGGGGAGCGAACAGGCTGTTCACCCCCTGCGCTGGTGTATTCGTAGCTGGCTTTCATAATCGCAGGCCAGGGACGTCCCGTGCCCCGGCGGACTCGGCTGGCGGTATCCTACACCTGTCAAAACTGTTAGACTATTGACCCGCATACCCAGTGGCCGCCCTATATTCATTTACGCCACTGGGCCTTACCGAAAGCACTGACTATGCGATACATTCACCGGAATGAATGGTTAGCCTATGGCTTCCTTGTCGCCGCAGCTTTGGCGGTATCCCTGCCCCTGTTTCCGTACAGGTGGCACACGTTTCTTCATATCGCCGGTGCGGTAATCTTCCTCGGGAACATCATCGTCACCGCCGCATGGATGATCATGGCGGAGCGAACGCGGAGCGTCCAGGTCATACACTTTTCCGCAAAGGCTGTTCTCCGCGCCGACCTCCTGTTCACCCTGCCCGGCGTGCTTTTGATACTGATTAATGGGTTTGTCATGGTCTTTACCCGCTGGGGTGGGAGGGCCGTGTTGTACGATCTGTCCTGGGTAAGTGTCGCCCTGGCGCTGTTCACCGCGTCCGGCATCATATGGGTGGGAGTACTTATTCCCGCCCAGCATCGCATGGCTGTGTTCTCTGACCCGTCGGAATACCCGGACTCGCCACCATCGGAATTCTTCTCGGCGCTCCGTCAGTGGTACTTCTGGGGGGCGCTTGCGATAGCTTTGCCGCTTTGTTCACTCTACCTGATGGTCAACAAGCCTGCCTTCGGCTAGGGCGTGGCGAACCAGGCCGCTGGGCTCTTGTCGAGAAGCCGGCATCCCAGGTCCAGGATCCTGGGATTCAGTCACCCTTGAAATGGCAGGAAGATTCTCACGGAGGACGGTGGGCTCTGCTCCCATTTCCCTGAGCCTCTTTTCTCAGCTACTGTCATTTCTGGTATAACTGACCGCTGGCAGTGCGAAAATTTCTTAATAGTGGTTTGTAATAGTGGGCAGTTCGGTCCAAGGGGTGGTCAGGCAAGCGTCTGTGCACGGAACTTCATGAAGAGGTTACTCATCATTTCAATGCAGTTAGACCACTAGCCTTCGACGACCACGGCGTGATAGCCAATGCCGGACTGCTATCGCCCGCCGGTTTGGCCCTGCGCCTGGGTCTGGGTGAACTGATGAACAAGCGCCTCTACCTGGGAGATGCCCCCCGGCGGGGCCAACACCGGCGACGAGCTTATGACCCTGCTGGCCTCTGCCCTGGCCGGTGGCAACTGCATTGACTGCGCCTTGGTGCTGCGCGCTGACGGGACCGAGCACAGGCTAGGGTGTACCGTGAAAACGCCATCCACCCCGGGCCTTCCTGTGCAGCTTCCGCTGGGGCCAGGTGCGCCACCAGGTACGGGTGAGCGGACTTGCTGGCTGCGGCCTGGTCTGCTGGAACCTGACCGGGCTATATCCGTTGACCATAGACCTGGATTCCACCGTCCATAGGACCTATGGGCCGCCCAGGGGAAAAGCCCGGCGCCGCAACCATGCTGGTGTGAGAGCCTGTCTCCCGCCGTTCGCCGTCGCCGCTGGCCAGGCACGTCCTGGTGGGTCGGGTATGCAAGGGCAGAGCCAACACGACGCGGGACGCTGCCCACTTCCTGCGCGTGAGGGTAGGGCAAGTGCTCTACACTGGAGCCACCAGATGACCTACCGTGCGGGCCGACAGCGCCGTCGCCGAATCATCCCCACGGATTGTTCTTTGCCACATTCTCGACCGAGCCCCAGCACTCGATGGAACCATCAATCCGCACTCCGCATGTGTGGGTATCACCGGCGCTGACCGAAGCGAAGGAGCCGTCCGGCGGACTGGACTGGCCTTCCTCATCGGTTCCCCAGCACCTGATCACACCATCAGTCCGTACCCCGCACGCGTGGGTGCTCCCGGCGCTCACCGACTTGAAGGAACCGTCTGGCGGCATATTCTGTTCAACCCACTGGCCATGCACATTCAGGTCGGACCCCCAGCACCTGACGGAGCCGTCGACCCGCACTCCGCAGGTATGGACTCCTCCGGCGCTGACTGAAACGAAAGGGCCGTCCTGCGGCATGGCTTGCCCTCCGGGGCCGCCCCACGCGTCTTGATTGGATCCCCAGCACTCAATCGACCGGTCTGGCCTAATGCCGCAGGTATGCAAGCTACCCGCGCTGACAGAGACGAACTGGCCTCGGGGCGGTCGAGCCTGACCCAAATCATTGCCGAATATATTCTCATTGGAACCCCAGCATTCAGCCGAGCCGCCGGTCCTTACTCCGCACGTGTGGGCGACACTAGCGCTGACCAATGTGAAAGAGCCACCGGGCGGTACCGAGGCAAAGGATGCGCCATCAGGCCTGACCAGCGGACCTTCCCTTTTGCAGGCGCCGCCCCAGCATACAACCAAACCATCAACCCGCACTCCACAGGTATGCCAGGACCCGCCACTTACCTGGACATATGACCCACCGGGCGGCGTGGCCTGACCATATTCATTTGCCCCCAGCATTCAACCGAACCGTCCGTCCTCACCCCACAGGCGTGGGATGCCCCGGCGCTGACGGAGACGTAGGTGCCTGTCGGCTGCGCATATTTATCGGGACCGGTCAAAAGCCGCCAGCCGACTACCCCCGCAATAGCGACTCCAACTGCGATCGCCCAGTACGCTGCCGGATGCAGGCGTGGGTCCCTTGCAAACATTGCAGTGTCCTTAACCCGAATCCGCCGAAGAGATGGAGATCATTGGCGTGCTGAAGGCGTGAAAAGGTGCTCCTGGGAATCTGGGATAATGGCTCTTGATCAAAAGACCGGCCCCGGAAAAGGAGCATCCTTCCGATGCTATCACGTAGACGCCCCGACCGCATCCGCGTCGCCTTCGACAACCATCGTCTGATAGCCAATGCTGGACCGATGTTGCCCGCCACCTTGACCTTGGCCAGTTCCCAGGGCAAGCCATCGCTGACGACAAGATGCTGACGCTGGTGGCACCGGCCTCGGTTGGGGGAGATTACATTGACGACGCCGAGGCGCTGCGTGCTGGCGGCACCGACCGGGTGCACAGGTGCTGGGCTGCTTGGTCAAGGCGCCGTCCACCCTGGGCACCTTTATTCGCAGCTTCCGCTTGGCCCACGTACGCCAGGTGGACCGGGTCAGACGGGAACTGCTGGCCTGGACCAGGGCTGCCGGGGCGGGAACGGGGGACGGCCCGGTGACCATTGATCTGGACGCCACCATCCGCGAGTCCTACGGCTCGGTCAAGGAGGGAGCACGGCGCCGTGCGGCCCGCAACACGGCTTCCTTTAAGAAGTCTTTATGAACCCTGGGGGTTCGCCGATTCCAACTCTTCACGTATTAGCCTGACGATAAGCTGATCCAACCTGTCGACGGTAAACTCGTTCACATCGTGAGGGGTATCCAGTCCGCCTGCTCCGTCGTCATAAAGAATGAAGATGAACCTACCCATGGTCTGCTGGGCCAACTGGCGAAAAATGTACTCACCATCTTGATTGAGGCCGCTGCTGGCCACGGAGAAAATCTTTATCCCCCGTTCCCGGGCGCTCACCATCTCCTCGGCATAGTTGTATTCGGTTGCGTTGTCCAGGTGGGGAGGAGCATCGGAGACCAGAAAAACCAGCTTGATGGCGTCGTCCCCACGCCATCCGGGGCCGTTAAGAGCGACGTGAAGGGCTGTATTGAGGGCTTCGGGTTCTTCGTAGCCGCCTCCGGCAGATTCAACCTCGGCCACGACATGAAAGAACCTGGTAATATCAGCGTCAAAGTCGTACACCCGCGTGATGTATTCGTCAATTCGGTCTCGGTAGGCCACCATGCCGAAGCGAAGGTCGGCGTTGCTCTCCAGTGACCCCACCTGGTCGGCGATGGACAGAAGGGCTGACTTGATCTGTTGAATCTCGTCGTCCATAGAGCTGGTGGTATCCAGCAGGAACAGGACGTCCAGCGACAGCGCCTCCGGCTGGGAAAACTCGTCCATCAGGATTACCAGCCAGATGTCCTCGAGAGTGGAATATGCCTGTTCCACCGTAATGTCGTTCCTGAAAACGGTGACGGTGTAGGATTCGGGTAATGGCCCTACTGGATGGAATATGGTCTGCCCGTTGGCATAGGTAACGCCTTTGGCCACCTCTTCCTGGTCCTGGCTGACTATGACCAGGGCCCCCGGTATGGGTGTCCCCCGGGCATCGGCCACGGTAATCGTGAAACGGTGGTCGAGGGGAGTAAGGTGGGCGTGCCCTCGGTACTCTGCAACGAAGTCCATGTACTCGGACCACGCCTGGTTGTCGTCGGTCTCTCCAGCCTTGAGAGGAGAAGCGCTGTAGTAGTACTCGGATGGTGAGCCGGATGGTGAGCCGGATGGTGAGCCGGCCATCGCTTCCACGGAAACCTCTTTGACCACCTCTGCCTCTGTATCTACCTCCATTTCCATTGGAACTTCGTTGACCACCTCAAATTCCCTAACTGTCTCAACTTCTATTGGAACTTCGTCGACTACCTCACCTGTGGTAGGGGCTTCCGACGGCGACTCCACCGCGCCGCAGGCCATCATAGCCGCGACTGGCAGTGCGAATAGAACGATTAAGAGGATTACGTTGATACCCTGCATGTCTCTTCTCCTTTCTGAACTCTTTGCCTGTTCGCGTATTGACGCACGGCTTGCGCAAAACCCTGCCCTGCGAAGGCGATGAACAGGCTCACGGAGGTTAAGACTAGCAAAGAGTTGGAAGAGTTCCCGGAAATCAGCGGCCGGATGCTTGGTTGCGGCCCTGAATGCCCCGAAGAGAGGGGCACGCAAGCTGGGGTACCCCCTTTGCCCCGTGACCTGAGAAACAAACAGGCCGGCTTCGCCCCATCCGCAATGGTGGGTTAGATTCAACGCCACTAAGGGCGGTCAATGCAAAGTGCCCTCAATGCGGCGACTACGGCTGTTGCTCTGCCGGTTCCGCCAGGGCGGGTTATTGGAAATCAGCACAGCCACTCAATTGTATGATGGAGGACAACTGGCATGCCATTCTACGAAAAAAACTCCACCTGCATTTTCTAGGGCCAATCGACAATTAAGTTCCCCATACAATAGTGGCAACCAGGTGCAGGGCTGACTGGTAGTAGAGGCTCTTCGGGTCGTATCTGGTTGCGAGTCTGCGCCACTGCTTCAGTCTGTTGAAGGCCCTTTCAATCAGGTTTCGTTCCCGGTACAACTCCCGGACGTATTCCCAAGTGTCTCTGCGGTTGGACTTGGGCGGTATGACAGCTTCTGCCCCAAGGTCCTGGATGAAGCCCAGAATCCCATTGCTTTCATACCCCTTGTCAGCGATGACCGCCTTAGTTTCAATACCGGTCAGCAGGAGTATGGCCTGGGACACATCGGCCTCCTGTCCTCCGGTGAGCGCAAAGCGTACCGGTTGACCCTGGGCATCAGTCACCATATGTATCCTGGTACTCAGGCCTCCACGGGACCGCCCCACAGCTTCACCCTGGCCCCCCTTTACCACACACCGCCTGCTGGTGCGTCCGGACTATGGTGGAATCAATCATCACATACCCGTTGTCCGGATCATCCAGCAACACCTGAAAGACCTTCTTCCAGATGCCAGCCCTGGCCCAGCGGGTGTAGCGTTTGTGGACACTTTTCCACTTGCCGTACTCTTCCGGCAGGTCTTGCCATTCCGCCCCGCTACGCAACACCCACAGCACTCCATCCACGAACAGGCGGTTGTCTTTGGCGGTTACTCCTACTGAATCAGGCCGACCAGGCAGCAATCCTTCAATCTGTTTCCACTGGTCATCGTTAATCTGCCGCCCTTCCATCCTCTTACCACTCCACCACACTGACTCTGTTGCCACCGTATTCTACTGATCTTGACCGGCGATCTCCCTACCCATAGCCCGTCGGATACAACCTTTATTTGTCGATTAGCCCTAACCTGCTGCGACCCACTCCATGACCCGTTCGCCAATCATCAGCGCAGTTGGGTGGAGGCCGCCGGAGCGCGGGATCTGAGGTACTACGGAGGCGTCGGCCACCCACAGGTTCTCCATACCCTTCACCCGGCAATGCTGGTCCACCACCGCCATGGGGTCGCTGTCAGGGCCCATCTTGCAGGTGCCGGAAACGTGGCGGGCGGTACCCACGGTCTGTCGGATGTACAGGTCCAGGGCGTCGTCGTTGTTCAGTTGTTCATCAGTAGGGGTGATGCGATAGTCATAAACGTCCTTATAGGCATCAGTCTCCAGGAGCCTTGCTCCCATTCGGATGCCTTCCCGGACCCGGCGCATGTCATCAGGGTTATGCAGGTAGCGGTAGTTGAAAGTGGGCTGGACACTGGGGTCTGCCGAGGCAAGGCGGACGAAGCCACTGCCCTTGGGCAGGCCCAGGGTGCAGGACATGCGAGCGGAACGTTCCGGCGGGACGTCGCCGGTATGGTATCGCGTGCGGACTCCGCGGACTCGCTCTTCCCGCTCGTCCACCACGGTGTTGGTTCGGAGCAGCATATCGTTGGTCTCATCCGAGCCATCGGACGTGTAGTGGAGGGAGTAATGGGCGCCGTCCAGGTTGGGCTCCATGGATACCCCGTCCTTGACCTTGTAGTTGATGTGGGCGCTAAGGTGATTCCAAAGACTCTGGCCCACGCCGGGGGCTTCCTGCAGGACGGGAATGCCGAACTCTTCAAGCTGTTCCCTTGGACCGATGCCCGACAGCATCAGCAATTGGGGAGACCTGATGGCGCCGGAACACAGCACGACCCGTTCGCCAAATACCTGGAAAGTCTCGCCACCACTGACCGCTTCGACTCCAACTGCCTTCCGACCCTCGAACAGGATCTTCTGGACATACACTTCCCCGCGTACCGTAAGGTTGAGGCGGTGGCGCATGGGGCTGAGGTGGGCCAGGGCGGAACTCATCCGGACGCCGCCAAGGTTGTTGGTGGGGGCAATGCCCACGCCGGTGGGGTTGGCGCCGTTAGTGTCCTCCACAAAGGAGTAACCTACGGCAAGGCAGGCGTCATAGAAGGCCTTCTGGATGGGGGAGGGAGTTGACTGCCGCCGGCGCACTGGGATGGGCCCGTCGGTGCCGTGAAAGTCGTCCTGGATGTCCAGGTCCCGCTCCATCTTGCGGAAGAAAGGAAGGACCTTGTCGTAAGACCAGTCGGTGTTTCCCCAGGCGGACCAGTTGTCGAAGTCCTCGGGAAGAGCCCGCTGCATGGCCTGCCCATTTATGGAAGAACCGCCGCCGATTACCTTTCCCTGGGCCACGTGGATTTCGCCCTGTTCCTCGGTGATGGTGCCGCGCAGGGCCCAGTTGTGGTCTGAGTCGGGAGACTCGGCGAACCTGGTTCCGCCGAACTTGATCTCGTCGGGCAGGTTTTCGGGGTCCGGATAGTCCCTGCCGGCTTCCAGCACCAGCACCGAAGTGCCGGGGTCCTCAGCCAAACGGCTGGCCAGTACTGACCCGGCAGCGCCGCCGCCAACGATTATTACGTCGTATTTCATAAAGCCTCCAGAAGCATGGATGGATGGATGGTTTCCGTCTGCTGGAGGACATTATAGCGAGATTTGAAAGGAACGGTGAACTAATTGCAGCGCCTCGCTGCCACTCATGGTTTGCCGGCAGTCCTCAACATCAGCCTGTCGCTCAAGGGGCCATGGGTGGGCAATCCACGAATAGGGATGAAGCAGGATTTCCTGATTTTCGTCCCGTTCAGTCTCATTCTGTGCCAACTTGGCCTTGCGCCCGGCCCCTCCCACCGATGGTGGAAGCCCGCTCCCCTGGGGGTGGGGAGAAAAATGTTATTTTTTCCAGTCATTTCCGCCGATTTCCGAGCATTTTGTATCCGGTCCTGCGTTTGGGTGGCGGGGAAATGACGGAGTGCTTGCCGTTTTAATTCGCCTTTTGGGACATCGTAGATACGCAGGGCTGCCCCCGAGGGCATAAGCTTGTATCCTCATGGTGAAGAGGTGCCATACGGGGTGGCAAGGAGAAAATGTCAGCAGGCGGGGAACGTGCCGGCGATGCATTACCAGGAGAGACCGGGTGACCAAGAGAGTTGCCGCCAAGTGTGGCGTTCTTGACAAACTCCTTCGGCGAACCTAACTTGACCTCACAAATTGAGGACAGGAAGGGCTTGCCATGCCTAAATACACCTACGACCACATACACCTGCGAACCAAGAATCCCGATGAGATGGCAGAGTATTTCGAGAAGATGTTCGACGCCCGGGTTATCAAGTCGGTCCAGTCGGACGGATTCGTGCGCACCGACCTGGATATTGACGGGTTGATGGTGTTCATTGCCGCGGCGCCCGCGGACGAGGATATGGAGTCCAGCCCCAGGGACCCGCACCTGGGACTGGACCATTTTGGCTTTCGCGTCGACAACCTGGAGGAAACGGTGGCGGAATTGAAACGCCGGGGAGCGGATATGGCCCGAGAACCCCGCACCATTCGCCCAGGCGTTCACGTGGCCTTCGTGAGGGCGCCCGACGACGTGCGAATCGAGCTACTGCAGCGGGACTAGGCCATCTCTTCAAATTAACCCGTTGTTCCTTTGAAAACGGGAATCTTGCCTCCAGCCGGCGAGGTTCCCGCCTTCGCTGGAACGACGGGATGGGGCCTGGTTGGCACTATCCGTAGCCCCTTTCCACCAGCACGGCGTAGATTTTAGACATCTGGGATTTGGCGAACCGCTGGCTCATCGAACGCATAACGGCGGGGCGGTCCAGGCGAAAGTCTTCCGGGCCGTGGAGCTGGACATAGACGCCCAGCACTTCTTCCTGGAAGGCCCGCCGTTCGATGGCTTCCTGGAGGACACGCTGAATGGTGTCGAGGGAACGGGCGATCTGCTCGTCGCTCCATTCTTCGGAGAGTAACTGCACCATATCGGACACTTCCGGGGTGTCGGAGACTTCGAAAACGTTACGGGCCACGGCGGCCGCCTCATCCCGGGGAACGTGGTCCAGCGCCCAGTGAATTTCCTCGATTTCCGGCGGCTTGAGCTTGATCAGGCGAGTGAAGCTGCCCGGCTGCTCTCGCGAACCGTCGGCAAACCGGACGTACAGCATTTCGCCCTCTTCCCCGTCAAAATACTCATCGTCCAGTCGGACCAGCCGAGCGCTGATATCCTGTTGCCGCTCCCGGTACTCACCTTCCAAATCTCTTGTCAAATCGATGGCACGCCGGTCCGCCACCGGGCAATCCAGTCCATCGAAAATACCGGCCGCCTCGTGGGGGGCCACCAGTTCCCCATCCTTATTCCTGCCAAACAGCAGCGCCAGATCGATGGCAACGTTATAGCGGATAAGCATGCGGTTTTCGAACCCGAACAGTTCGTAGGCCGCAGCCTCGCCGGGATTCAGGTGGTGAGCGCGGACGGCGGGATAGTTTGCCAGGGCCCGTTCCAGGAGGTTCAGGAAATGGGGCGACATAAAGGGCCGGGTGCGCAGCTTGAAGCTGGTGAAGGGCCTCCCGTCCGCATCGTGGTAGCCGTACTGGCAAATGTTGGTCCCGTCAATCTTCTCGAAGGCGGAAACCTCTTGTGCGCCGTACAGCACCCAGGAACCGTCCTTGTGGAAAGGATAGGCGGCCTTGGGGGTGCCCTTGATGAACTGGGGGACGGGGCGGTCGTTTACGTGGGAAATTGCCAGCGCGCCGTATTCGTCGCCGCCGATGAACTGGATGTGGCCGGCCACCCGGTTCTGGGGATTGAACGGGTCAATCTCAATGAAAGGCCGCCACATCTTCGGATGGGTGCCAGGTTCGGTATGGCGGTAATGCAGGTCGTGCCAGATTCTGGTTGCAGTTGGTGTGTCCACGGTTTACCTTCCCTGTCGGGGATGTCCTGAAATTGAAAAAGGGCGATACCGGTATCGCCCCACTAGTTGCGTATGCCGGGAGTTTCGTTAGTCAGCTACTTGATAGCCTGCTCCTTCAGCACGGTCAACAGTTCCCACATACGATGCCAGACAATCCGGCGCTCGGGGTCGGTCAAGGGCGCTCCCTTTTGCTCTTTGCAGGCAAGGACGGCTCTACCGGCGAGGAAGCCCCAACTGCCGGGCTCTTCGTTGAACCATTCCACAACCTTGTCCCGGTTGTCCTTGATTACTCCAACCAGCAGGGCGTCCAGGCTTTCAGTCGACTGGGTCATCCGCCACCCACCGGGCGCACAATCTCCAGGGTGTCGCCGTTCTTCAGCGTAACCTGGGCGAAGGATTCCTTCTTGATTACTTCGCCGTTGTAGCCCACGGCCACGAACTGTAGGTCCAGCCCAAAGTCGGTGAGATAGGTTTCCAGGTTGGTGGCTTCTTCCACCTCTCTGGTCTTGCCGTTAACCATCAGGTTAATCATTTCAGGCATAGTTGCCTCGTTCCTGTACGGGTTCTGACACTATATGTCCTATAGTTGGGTCTGCTTCTCCCGCGCCGCCACCATCGTTTCCTTAAGTCGGCAGGCAGCCTCACCCGGGTCGGGGGCGGCCAGGATTCCGGTGATCACCGCCACTCCCATCGCGCCAGCTTCCATAACCTGGCTGCAGTTTTCAGACGTTATTCCGCCGATGCCAATGGCCGGCAGCGAACAACTCCTGACCACTTGTGCCACCAATTTGGGTCCGGCCGGTTCCTCGCCTGGATGAGACCGGCTGGGGAACATTGTGCCCACCACCAGGAAGTCTGCGCCTTCCGGGACTGCCTGTTTAGCCCCTGCCACCGAGTGAACGGAACGGCCGATCAGCAAATCCGGCCCCAGGATGCGCCGGGCCACTGGAACCGGGACAGCGTCTTCCCCCAGTTGGGCGCCGTCGGCGGGTAGGGCGGCTGCCACGTCTACCCGTTCGTTTATTACCAGCAAGGCCCGGTTCCCGATGGCCTGGCGCAGCCGTTGCGCCAGGTCCAACAACTGCGCACCGTGCAGGTCTTTTTCCCGCAACTGGACCAGGTCAACCCCGCCGGCCACGGCCTGGGCAACCCGCTCGACCAGGGTGGACTCGTCCCCTACGTGGCGGTCGGTTACCAGGCACAGGCAGGGGTCGGGCAGGACAATGGCCAAGGCCCTAGCTGCCTGCCGTTACCGGTTGCGGAACCTCGTCGGTGGGGCTGCTGGCCGAGGCATAGGCCCTGGTGGGAATCCGGCCGGCCAGGTAGGCCTTTCGACCGCCCTCTACGCCCAGCTTGAAGGCCTCGGCCATCTGGGCCGGGTTCTGGGCCTGGGCGATAGCGGTGTTCACCAGTACGGCCGAAGCGCCCATCTCCAGGGCCTTGGAGGCGTCGGAAGGGACGGCCAGGCCGGCGTCCACCACAACCGGAACGTTTGCCTGTTCGATGATGATGCGCGCCTCTTCAACGGTGTGGATACCCTGACCGGAACCGATGGCTGAACCCAGGGGCATTACGGTGGCGCAACCCACCTCTTCCAGACGCTTGGCCAGCACCGGGTCGGCGTGGATGTAGGGAAGGACAGTGAAGCCTTCCTGGACCAGTTGACGGGCCGCCTCCAGGGTGCCGACCGGGTCGGGAAACAGGTACTTGGGGTCGGGAATCACTTCCAGTTTCACGAAGTCGGTTTTGGCGACTTCGCGCCCCAGACGGGCAACGAACAAAGCCTCTTCGACGGTGGCGCAGCCGGCCGTATTTGGGAGAATGTTGTACTTGGACCAGTCGATGTAGTCCAGGATAGTCTTCTGGGTCGGGTCGTCCAGGTTGAGGCGACGAATGGCGACGGTTACCATCTCGGTGCCCGAGGCCTCGATAGCCTCAACCATTTCTTCGTTGGTGCGGTATCGACCGGTACCCACTATGAGTCGGGAACTGAAGTGTTTGCCCCCAATTACCAAGTCGTCCGGCATCGCTGCTACTCCTTCCGGTTTGCTGAATACGACAAAACCGCCGTTAAACTAACCGGCGGTTGCTCAATTTCCAGCGTCTTGTCCCTGCGACGGCATTACCCGTATCAGGTACAGACGGTCGGTAGCGACTCGCGGCTACCCTCTCAGCCTGGCTTGCCCAAGCTCCCGCCAGAACAGTCTATATTTGGTTTGGAAGCAAACTTTAACACGCAGGGCCAATGCCGTCAAACCTGTGGCGCAACCCGAATATTGGAAGGAATTCAGCATTCAATAGTGGCTGTTGTAGAATTCGGCGACATTCCTTTGCAGCCAGGACTCTTGCCCAAGCCCGTCGAGGTTCGCGCCGGGGGAAGGACGAATTAGGACGCGGAGAGACTTTAACCTTCCACCTGACGGGAGCCCGAGCGGGAGCCGGCAGAATGGCGACAGTGCGTATGACGGCAGAGTATGGCAGAGGCTGACGGGAGGCGTTAATATACCCAAATGACCAGGCCGAATGATTTGGAAATTTCCCCCCTCGCCGGACACCTGTTCACCTGCAGTCCGTCGGATGGCGGCAGAGCGACGCTGTGGGAGTTGGTGGACGAGATAAAGCGGGACGACCTGATGGCCCCGGTGACCGTGGTATCTCCCTCCCGCTACGCCAGCCTGGCCCTCCGGCAGGAGCTGGGCGACAAGGGATTCATTAACGTGCGCTTCATTCAGTTGCCGGTGCTGGCCGAGTTGCTGGGTGGGGCGTCCCTGGCGGCCAGGGGAAAGAAACCCCTCACACCAACGTTGCAGAGCATTTCCTTGCGCCAGGTACTGTCCGAAACGACCGGACTTCTCCAGCCGGTGCGCCTGCACGCCAGAACCCAGAGCAGTGTCCGGGCCGCCTTCAGGGAGTTGCGTCGACTCGACCGGGGTGACCTGGAAGATTTGGGGGCCCTGGGCGGCGTGACATCCGAAGTGGTCTCCCTGTACCAGCGGCACCGCGATCAAAGCACTGCGGACTGGTTCGACCACGAAGACCTGGTAATCGAGGCTGCCGCGGCGGTCAACAACGGGCAGGCCGCGGCCCTTGCCGACCTGGGCCACATAATCGTATTCCTGCCCCGTCCCCTCAGCCCCGGTGAGGTCGCGCTGGCACTGGCTCTAGCTAAAGAGGGCAAGTGCACCGTTATCCTGGGCGTGACGGGTGACGACCAGGGAGACAGGTTGATCCGGGACTTGCAGGCGCAACTTGAACCTGCCCTGGGATTAGCTGTACCCGTTGAAGACCCGGTTCCACCCGACTCGGCGCCCCAGGTCGCGATTCACCTGCATGTGGCTCCCAACACCCACGAGGAACTGAGGTGGGTAATCCGGCAAATTGTGGCGGAGGCCGGCGATCGTGGCACTCCCTTCCATCGCATGGCTGTTCTATACCGCATGGAGAACCCCTATGGCACCTTGATACGTGACGAACTAGCCATGGCTGGTATACCGATGGCAGGCCCGGGAAGAGACCTGCTTTCGGACACGCCGGCCGGCCGAACCTTGGTTGGCCTCCAGGGCCTGCCGTCCAATGATTTTCGGCGGGACGAAGTGATGGAATGGCTGACGAGTTGTCCGGTCAAGCCAGCGGGGGCACCGCTGGAAAACTTCAGCCCCAGCCGGTGGGACGCAATCAGCAGGCAAGCGGGAATCGTGGGGGGACTGGACCAATGGAGGGAGAGGCTATCCGGCTACGCCCGGTCCACCCGGGAGCAAGCCGAACAGGGTGAGGAGGACGGGAGCATTTCCGAGGCTCGGGCCGCAGCGATGCGGGACAACGCGACAGCTGCAATTGAGCTTCGCGATTTCGTCCTGAAGCTGGCTGATGCCCTGACGCCGCCGGACGACGGCAGCTCCTGGACCGAATTTTGTGAATGGCAGTCCAAATTGCTCGAGGACTACCAGGACCGCCCAACTTCTGATATTGAGGGCGAAGAACTGGACAGTTTCGACCGGGAGTTCGAAAGGGTCCTCCAGGTCCTGGAAGAAGTGAAGTCTGCGGATGCCCTGGGCCATCCGGCAACGCTGGAAGGATTCGGGCAGGTGGTGAGGGATGCGCTTCAGGCTCCTCAGGGCCACCTGGGCCCCACAGGGGGCGGCGTATTCGTCTCCTCATTCGCCAATGCCGCAGGGATGAGCTTTGACAATATCTGGCTGGTCGGCATGATCGAAGGGGCAGTGCCTCCGGCAATGCGCCCTGATCCACTGCTGCCGCAGGGCGACCTGAGCGGGCGTGGCAAACTCTCTCCGGCCCAAAGGCGAATGGCCGGAGAGCGCTATAACTACCTGTCCGCGCTGGCTACCGCGCCCCGTCGCACCCTGTCCTATCCGATATCCGAATCCGCCTCCCGTCGTGCCGCCCACCCCTCCCGCTGGTTCCTTGAGCAGGCATCCATTTTGGCTCAACGGCAGGTACACAGCGGGGATTTGCCTTCGCTGGCCGGGCAGTCTTGGTTGTCGCTAACCAAATCGGCAGAAGACGCCCTGGACGGGCTGGTGGACGGTGGCCTGGCCGACCTGCTGGACTATCAGCTGGACCGCCTGGTGCGCTGGAAAAAGTCCGGGAACCCAATAGATCTTCACCCGATGGCCGCCGGTGGGAACCTGGCCCGGGCTGTGGATATGGGACGGGAACGCCGTTCCCGGCGTTTTACCCAGTACGACGGCAACCTGATAGCGGCTGCGCCAAGTTCGACCTTTGGGCAATTGCTGCAGCGTCAGCCCATATCCCCTACGAGGCTGGAAGCCTGGGCTACCTGTCCCTTCCGCTATTTCCTGGGGAACGTCCTGGGGCTGGGGGCGCTGGAGACCCCGGAGGACAACACCCGCATCACGCCGCTGGAACGGGGGAAGCTGGTACACAAGATACTGGAAGATTTCATAGTTCAGAGCAGGGACGGCGGGTTCTTGCCTCCCCCGGGCGAACCATGGACCGAGGCGGATAACCAGCGACTGCTGCAAATAGCGGAGACTGAGTTTGAAGCCGCCGAGGCCAAGGGCATTACCGGTAAGCCCCTGCTGTGGGAACTGGAGAAGCAGAATATTCGAGACGACCTGGGTCTCTTCCTGGAGGAAGAAGCCGGGGTCCGGGGGCAAATCAGGACCGGCGAAATCCGGGTTGAGACGCCCTTTGGCCTGGGCGGTGACTCACCTGAAGTGCTGGACGAGGCTACAGGGCTGAAGTTTCGAGGCTTCATAGATCGGGTGGACATCAGCGCCGACGGCAAGTCGGTGCTGGTAATGGACTATAAGACGGGTTCGCCCAGTCCGTTTGCTGACCTGGAGAAAGACCCTATCGACCACGGAAAACGCCTTCAACTGGGCATATATTCTCTGGCAGCCCAGAGGATGGCGCCGGAAGCCACCGAGGTAAGTGCGGCCTATTGGCTGGCTTCCTCGCGAGGGCAGTTCGGATTTGCTCCTCGAGACCGCTTTGACATTAACGATCCCGATACAGCCAGGCGGTTTCGGGACGGTGTAACAACGGTGGCAGGGGGTATCCGCGCGGGCGTTTTTCCCGCCAACCCCGGTGAAGTGGAAAACAATGGTTCTCCCAATTGCCGATACTGCGACTTCGACACCCTCTGTCCCACCCGTCGGGGTTATATCTGGGAAACCAAGAAAGGCGACGACGCTGCGGCAATCTACCGGCAGCTGGCCGAGGGCGACCCGGAAGATCAAGCGCCGGAGGAAGAATAGGTGATCAGCCATACCCAGGAACCGGTTCCCGCCAAGGCTGCCTTCCAACCGGCGGATATCGAAGAACGTCGGGTCATCACGCAGGAACTGGATGACACCATTTTCGTGGAGGCCAGCGCCGGCACGGGCAAGACCACCAGCCTGGTGCAGCGCATAGTCAACCTGGTGGTGAGCGGCAAGACAACAATGGACCGCATCGCCGCCATAACCTTCACCGAACTGGCCGCTGCCGAACTGCGTGACCGAGTGCGGCAAGACCTGGAAATAGCCGCCACCGACGCCGCCCGACCGGAAGGTGAGCGGGAGCTATGCCGCCGGGGAATTTCAGACCTGGACCAGGCCAACATTCGCACACTGCATTCCTTTGCCGGTCAACTGCTCCACGAGCGGCCCCTGGAAGCAGGGCTGCCCCCGGGTTTTGAGACTTCCGACGAAATCGCCGCAGGCCTGGCTTTTGACGAGGCCTGGGAGGAATGGCTGGACAGAAACCTGGGGAAAGACTCACCCATCGACGGGGCTATTTCGCTGCTTCTCACCCAGGGCGTGACCCTGGACAAGCTCAAGGAACTGGCGCAAGAATTTCACGAAAACTACGCTGATCTTTCCCAGCCTGGTCCTGCCCCCGATGTGGCGCTGGCTAGTGCCGCTGGAACGGCCGTCGCCCAGCGCTGGCCCGAGGCGGAACGGCTGCTGCAATTCTCAAGGGACGGCGCTGGTGACCCGTTGTACGACCGTATAACTTCGCGGAGTGTAGTCGTACAAGCCCTGGGGTATGCGACGCCAGGCAGTTTCAATTACTATCGGCAGCTGGTCCGGCTCCTGCCACTAGGCACGAGAAGCGGTAGCCAAAGGAACTGGAACACAGATCCAGCTACTTGCAAGAATGCTTGCACTGCCATCAAGGACCTGCTTAATGAGCTTCAAGTAGAGGTAACAGCAGAACTGGCGGAGGCCAGGCGCCACGCTCTGTCGGAATTGGTGAGGAGCCTGACCGAGTTCGTGCGGGACTATGCCCAGAGCCGCAGATTGGAGGGTCGCGCCGAGTTTCAGGACCTGCTGGTGTGGGCCAGGGATCTGCTGCGGGACGACATAACCGTAAGAGACCACTTCCGCAGGCGCTTCTCCCACCTGATGATCGACGAGTCCCAGGATACGGACCCCATCCAGGCGGAAATCGCCATCTTCCTGGCCGAGTCGGTTGCTGAGGGAGTTGCTGACAGTGAACGGCCGGCCACCTGGCATTCCATAGAGCCGGAAAAGGGAAAACTGTTCGTGGTTGGAGACCCCAAGCAGTCCATTTACCGCTTCCGCCGTGCCGACGTGGAGCAAATGCTGCGCCTGCGAGACAGAATGGAGGCGGGCGGAGGACGCACGGTCAACCTGGTGCAGAACTTCCGGTCGCAAGAGCCGGTAGTGGCCTGGGTAAACCACCTGTTCGCCGAGTGGATGGGTAAGAGTGGCGGTGAAGAACCGTTGGACCGGGCGCAGGCGGACTACGTGGAAATGAAACATCGCTGGTCAGCTGATACCGAGAGTGGTGTGGGTCCGAGGGTATGGGCCCTGGGCAACGAGGAGCAGCCGGCCCGTATCGGTCCAATCCGCGAGCAGGAAGCGGCCGATATTGCGGCTTTGCTGCGCCAGATTGTGGATGACGGATGGTTGAAGCTGGACCAGGCAGCTACCGATGCCGCCGGCGGTACCGAAATGTACTCTCCGGTTGGCTTCTCTGACATTTGCATCCTCATACGCGCCCGCACATCCCTGCCTGACTTGGAACGCGCCATGGAGGAGGCCAATATTCCTTACCGGGTAGAAAGCGCTTCGCTTGTCTTTGAGAGCCAGGAAGTTCGAGACCTGCTCAACTGCCTGAGGGCCATCGATAATCCGGCAGACCGGGTGGCAACCGTGGCGGCGCTGCGGTCTCCCGCCTTTGGGTGCAGCGACGTTGATCTTCTCTGTCATCACGAGTCTGGTGGAAGCTTTGACTATCTGTACGAAAATGCCGGCAGGGGTGAACCGGTGGTGTCCGAGGGTCTGGAGACGCTGAAGCAGTTTCACTTGAGGAGAATGTGGGAGTCGCCATCAACGCTGATAGAGCGGTTCGTCCGGGACCGAATGCTTATGGAGGGGGCCACCTCCCACCCGCGGATGAGGGAACAGTGGCGGCGATACCGGTTCATGGTGGAGCGGGCCGGCCAATATGCCGAGGCTGGCGGTAAGTCGCTTCGCTCATTCATAGGGTGGATCGAAGACCAGATTCATGACCGGGTGAAGGTTACTGAGACTCCTGTTCCAGAGTCGGACGAAGAGTCCGTGCGGGTAATGACCATGCATTCTGCCAAGGGGCTGGAATTTCCCGTGGTTGTCCTGACCAGTTTGAACTCCGGCGATAGCTTTAGACCGCCAACCTCCCTTTTTGACCGCCAACGGGGGTCGGTTGAGGTTGGCTTTGGACCGCAAACCAACCGCATTGCTACCGAGGGATTTGATGAGTTGGTGGCCAGAGAAAGGAGCATGTTCGAGGCAGAGAAAGTGCGCCTTGCCTATGTTGCCGCGACCCGCGCTCGCGACCACCTGGTGTTGAGCCTGCGCCGCCCGGAAAGAGGGGGCAACACAGCCGCCCACATCATATCCCGGCATATGGGAGACCGGCCGGAATTATGGGATACGGTTGCTCTCAAGAGCGGGAGCCTGCCAATAGGAGCCGAATCGGATGATGGGGGAAATGGGGCGTCTCCACTATCGGCAGGCCCAGAACATTCCTTAGAGGCACGGGACGAATGGGTGGCCGCACGGCAGGAACTGATAGCGAGCCAGGGTCGGCCCCTGTTCACTTCCGCCACTGCCCTGGGACAGAGTGAACGGCACGAGCAGGAACGCAAGGTCGAGCAGGAATGGGGCCAGGGGGATGAGCCATGGCGTCGCGGCCGTGCCGGCACCCAGGTGGGAAGGGCAGTGCACGCGGTGCTCCAGTCCATAGACCTGGCCACCGGCGAAGGACTGGAGGAACGGGCCAGGGCGCAGGCAACAGCGGAGGGCATACCCAGCCGGGAGGACGACGTCATCAGGCTGGCCCGGATGGCGGTCAACCATGACTTGGTTCGTCGGGCGGTAAGGTCGAGGCGCCTTTGGAGGGAGGTGCCTGTGGCCGCGCCCGTAGAGGGCGGCTTTCTCCACGGCTTCATTGACCTGCTCTTCGAGGAACCTGACGGGCTGGTGGTGGTGGACTACAAGACGGATTCCGTAGATGAGGATCGAGTGGAAGACGCCGTCAAGAAGTATCGACTTCAGGGTGGGGCCTACGCTTACGCCGTCTCCAAGGCAACCGGCATAAGGGTCAAGGAAGTGCGCTTTCTTTACCTGGAGGCCGAAAGAGACGTCCTTCTGCCTGAACTGGAACAGGCCGTCCGGGATGCAGAGGGACGGGCGATGGAGGAACTGGCAATGCCGGGTGCAGCACGTACCCACTAGGCGGCCCCAGAGTCAAGGACAGAAACTGTCAGTCCAGGTCAACCTTCAACACAGTCTCGATGAGGGGTCAGGGAAATGGGCATTCTTACCGATGATATGAAGCGGGTGGTACGGCAGCAGCGGATAGGATTCGTGGCTACCGTGTGCCCCGATGGCACTCCCAATCTTTCGCCTAAAGGCACGGCAGCCGTGTGGGACGACGACCACCTTCTGTTTGCCGACCTGGCATCTCCCGTTACCATGGACAATTTGCGGCTCAACTCCTCGATAGAGATTAACCTGGTGGACCTTTATTCCCGCAAGGGGTATCGCTTCAAGGGAATCGCCCATATCGTGGACAGGGAGAAGGAACCGGGACTGCACGAGGAGATTTTTCAGGCCTATGAGAATGGAGGGAGAGGAGTGCACCAGGTACGCCTGCCAGCCAGGGCCTATGTTCTGATAAAGGTGGAGAGGGCCCTTCCGCTGGTCTCTCCGGCTTATCTGCCGGGAGTTACGGAGAAAGAAACTCGGGAAACTTGGGCGGGTTATTGGGCCGGCGTTCACCAGGACAGGATGGAGCAGTTGGAAGAAGAGAGATAGGGCAAGAGGCATTTGCCCCCAGTAGGGGCGACACCTGAATCTCCTCTGATGTATGGAAGCCAGGTGTATGGGAAGTACATGGCCCCATGGCCAGGTAGCTCCCAATTTGCGTCGACAAATGCTATAAAAGCTTCGGGGCAGGCGAAAGGCCTGCCCCGAATTTACGTCCACTAAAGTGGAAGTCTAGCCTCGCTGGCCTATGGGCACGTACTCCAGGTCCATGTCGCCCGTGTACTCCAGCAGGGGGCGGATGAGGATGTTGTCTTCAAACTGTTCCACGCACTGGAGAGTCCAGCCGGGGATGCGCCCCAGGGCAAAGATGGAAATGAACAAGTCGTCGGTGATGCCCAAGAGATAGTAGATGCAGCCCGCGAAGAAGTCCACGTTGACGTGGATGCCTCGAGACCGGTATGGAACCATGGCTTCTTCTTCAACGTAAGTGAGGATCTGGAACCAGTGAGGCTGGCCAACCTTTTCACTCAGGATGCGGGCGCGTTCCCTCAGGTGGCGTGCCCGGGGGTCTTCGGCGCGATAGACGCGGTGTCCGAACCCCATTATGCGGCCGCCGCTTTCCAGCCGGGTTCGGCAGTACTCCTCGGCGTTTTCGGGTTGCCCGATTTCCAGTGACATCTTCATCACTTCTTCAGCAGCGCCGCCGTGGGCCGGTCCCTTAAGGGTACCGACGCCGGTTACCACTGCCGAGTGGAGGTCGGAGATGGTGGACGCAGTTACCCGGGCGGCGAAGGCCGAGGCGTTGGCGCCGTGCTCCGCGTGGAGAATAAAGTCCACGTCCAGCAGGCGGGTGGTTTCCTCGTCGGGGATTTCGTTGAAAAGCATGTAAAGGAAATTTCCTGCGTGGTTCAGGTCGGGGTTGGGGGCCACCGGCTCCAGCCCCTGCCGCAGCCGATGGTGAGCAGCCACGATGGTCGGGCCCATGGCCGTCAGGCGGATGCCCTTGCGGATGGTAGCCTCCACCGAGTTGTCATTAATCTCGGGGTCGAAGGCGGAGAGGGCGGAAAGGCCGGTTCGCAGGGCATCCATGGGATGGCTGTTCTTCACCAGGTCCAGCACCTGGATGACTTCGTCGGGAATGCGGCGATTGGCCCGGAGGGTATTGTCAAACTCTGACAGTTCCTGCTGGGTGGGCAGCTTGTTATAAAGCAGCAGGTAAATCACTTCTTCAAAAGTGGAGTGCTCTGCCAGGTCGTGTATGCTATAGCCCCGGTAAAGGAGCTTGCCCACCGAACCGTCAATAAAGCTGGATTTGGTGGTGTCCAGATAAACGTCCTTAAGTCCCTTCATTATCTCCGGGGCCATTAACCATCCTCCCTCCGAGCGTTCTTTCACCAGAAATCGGTCAACGAAGAACGTCCCGGACTGCAAAATCGTACGTAAGAGTGGGCAAATTCGTAGCGGGATTTTAGCATTGGCCCCCGATAAGCGTCAAGCTGAACTTGACCTTCGGGCGCCCGGTCACTTCCGTTGCAGTTGTAAAGTTTTCCCGACTGTGCCGTCTGCCTGCTGCCCCTCTTCATCCTTGACACTACCGGTAGTTTGTAACAGAATGCGGGCAGTCTTCAAGGCCATTTGCGCAGTTGCAAATGCGTCATTTCGTCTCGTTTCATACCCTTTGCGACCGATATGCAGTTAACGCATTTCGCAGCCTTAGAAGTTTCTCTTAAACAATTTCCGGTTAGCGACAAGGGAGGGAGCCAATGACCACCACAGCAAGCACAAATCGTACGACTGTTGAAGTGGCCGGAACCCAGGTTGAAATGTTTTCCGGCGGGAGCGGACCGCCGCTGCTGTTCCTTCACGGCGCCGGTGGCAATGCGGGTTGGCAGGCCTACCACGAAGAGCTGGCCAAGGCTTATACCGTCTACGTGCCGTCCCAGGCAGGATTCAACGGCACCGAACGCCCCGACTGGCTTTATACCATCACCGACCTTTGCCACTTCAACCATGCCATGGTTGAAGCCCTGGGTTTGAAGGACTACGTACTGATGGGTTCGTCCATGGGAGGTTGGGTTGCGGCGGAAATGGCGGCCATGTGCCGCGCCAACGTCAAAGCCCTGATCCTGGTGGGAGCGGCGGGAATCAAGCCCGAAAAGAGCGAAATCGCCGAGATTTTCATGGTTTCCGCCCAGACGCGAACGGCCCAGCGATTCCATGATATTTCACAGGTCCCCAACCGCGAGGATTACGAGAGGGAGCCAACGGCGGAAGAACAGCTGGTAGCCCACTCCAATCAGGAAATGGCCTCCCGCCTCTGCTGGCGCCCCTACCTGCACAACCCCAGCCTTCCTTACTACCTGGGCCGAGTTGATACCCCTACCCTGGTGGTGTGGGGTCGTCAGGACGCCATTATCCCGCTGGAATGCGGCGAGTTATTTGAGAGGGCCATGCCCAACGCCCAACTCAAGGTAATCGAGAACTGCGGCCACTCCCCGGCCCTGGAAAAGCCCGCGGAGTTTCTGGCGGCGGTCAACGCATTCCTGGCTGGCCAGTAGTTACACCTGTTCCAACAGGCGCCCTGGCATTCGCGGCCATCCCGCAAGTATAGGAGAGAATAATGACCGAAGTATTCTGGTTCTCGGAACAGCCCTACGGCCACGTAACCGACGATGACCTGGCGCCCTACGAATCGGGGCGGATGCACTTTCCCAATACCCACTTCGACCCGGAGAAGGCCCACGTCCTCTACAACAACTACCACGACCAGTACGCCCTGGCCGACGAAGTGGGCTTCGACGGCATAATGTCAAACGAGCACCATTCCTCTTACTGGTGCATGAAGCCCTCGGTGAACGTGGACGCGGCGGTTATCGCCAAGGTAACCAAGAACGTCAAAATCGCCATGCTGGGCAACGTCATCGCCCTGAATGATCCGGTGAAGATGGCCGAGGAAATAGCCATGCTGGACTGCATCTCCGGCGGGCGTATCATTTCGGGGTTTGTGCGGGGAACCGCGGTGGAAACTCTCCACGCCGGCATCAGCCCGACGGAAAACCGGGACCGCTTCGAAGAAGCCCACGATTTGATTGTCAAGTGCTGGACTGATCCCGGCCCCTTCCGCTGGGAAGGGCGTTACTTCCCCCACAGGATGGTAAACCCCTGGGTTGTGCCCATCCAGAAGCCGCACCCGGAAATCTGGTTCCCGGGTACCGGCAGTCCGGAAAGCGTTATCTGGGCCGCCAAACGGATGTACCCCTATATGAACCTGGGTTCCCTGCTGGACCTGACCAAGCAGCTGAAGGATATTTACTTCGAGACTGCCCGCGAGGAGGGCTACGAACCCGGGCCGGAACACTTCGGCTACCTGATCCGCTGTTTGGTTGCGGACACGGACGAGCGGGCCCAGGAAGTGGGCCGCACATTCCTGTGGACGGAAACCCACCGCCAGCGAGGCCCCATTGAGTTCAACGACCCGCCGGGATACCAGTCCCGAGAGGCCCTGCGCATCAAGCAATCGCGTCCCACCATAGGAACGGGCACCATTGGCCGCCGCATGGGATACGAGGAATTGCAGGATGCTCACAACATAATTGTCGGCAGCCCGGAGACAGTCATCCAGAAACTGCGGTATATCAAGCAGACCCTCGATCCCGGCTATTTGCTTATCTACGGCAACGAGGGCGACATGCCCCATGAGGACGTGATGCGCTCCGTGGAATTGCTGGGCACCAAGGTGATTCCTGCGGTAAAAGAGGACTAGCGAATCCCTGGTCCTCAATCCAGTCAGCAATTGCGTAGGGGCGATTCGCGAATCGCCCCTACTTTTTGGGAAGTTGTGGAGAATTGCTTCTCCGACGGGGGAAGGTTGGGATGAAGGTGAGCCATTTGGGCTTCCTGGAAACTGGTGGTACAGCGAGCCCGGCTCAGGCTTACTCCCGGTCCCGCATCCATTCCAGGTTCTCCCGCACCTTGGGCCACTCGGAGTCAATGATGCCGTAGTATACCGAATCCCGGTTCGAGCCGTCCCGGTTTATGCGGTGGTTGCGGAGAATTCCCTCTTGCACGCCGCCTATCCGCTCGATAGCCCGCCGCGACCGCGTATTGTTGACATCGGTCTTGATGCAGACTCGCCGCGCGCTCAGATCATCAAATGCGTTCTTCAGCAGCAGGTACTTGCATTCGGTGTTAACGAAGGTACGCTGGTGGTCCACTCCGTACCACGTCATACCGACTTCCAACGTCCGGTTGGACCGGTCAATATCCAGGTAGCCCGTGGACCCGACAGCCTTGGCACTGTCAGGCAGCACCACCGCAAACTGCACGCGGCTGCCGTCCGCCATGCGGTCAACGCACATGTTCACCCAGTTCTCCGCATCCTCCAGGCTGCCAAAGGGAGGTGTTGTAAGGTGTCGCCAAATGGATTCATCCCGGCCAACTTCATACAAGTCTCGGGCGTGTTGCGGCCCTATGGGTTCCAGGAGTACTCGCTCACTGCTAAGAATCACCGGCTTTGGGTCCATCAGCGCGCTCCGTTTTCTAATCAGCTTTCGCCAGCAAGTCCCTGATTCTGTCCAGGATGCGGTTGCCCACCTCGTACTTGGTCAGGAGGGGCAGTTCGTCGACTTTCAACTCTCGATCTATGAGCACAACCTTGTTGGTGTCGGAGCCAAATCCACTGTCGGAGTCGGTGATGTCGTTGGCTACTATCAGGTCCAGGGACTTGCGAATTACCTTGTCGGTAGCATTGGCAACCAGGTTCTCGCTCTCGGCGGCAAATCCCACACGTACAAAGTTGCCCCGCACCGTATCCAGAATATCTGTGGTTTTGGCCAGTTCTATAGTGAGCTCGTCGTCAGTTTTCTTGATCTTTTGCTCCGCCGCCGATGCCGGGCGGTAGTCGGCCACTGCCGCCGCCATTATTAAGGCATTGGCACCGTCAACTTCCCGCTTGACAGCCTGGGCCATCTGGGCCGCAGTCTGCACCTTCACCACATGGACCAGGGGTGGATTGGGCAGCCCGGTGGGAGCCGTAACGAGCACGGCCCGCGCCCCCCGGTCCCGCGCCGCTTCTGCCAGGGCGTACCCCATCTTCCCCGAAGAGTGGTTGGTGATGACGCGTACCGGGTCAATAGGTTCCTGGGTGCCGCCGGCGCTTACGACGATGGTGCGCCCGGCCAGATCACCCTTGTGGCCCAGGGTGGCAGAGACGTGGCCCAGCAGGTCGATGGGTTCAACCAGCCTGCCCATGCCCACCAGTCCTGATGCCAGGCGTCCCGGAGCGGGTCCGGCTATGGCGACACCCCGCTGGCGCAGCCTCTCCAGGTTTTCCTGTGTGGCCGGGTGAGCATACATATCGGCGTCCATGGCCGGAGCTACCAGCAGGGGCGCCGAGGTGGCGATGACGGTGGTGGTCAGGGGATCGTCGGCCAGCCCCACCGCCAGCTTGGCGATACAGTTAACCGTGGCGGGGGCAATCACGACTATGTCGGCCCGGCGGGCCAGGGCTACGTGCTCGTTGGCAAACTCCGAGTTAACGTCGTAGGTCTCGGTTACTACTTCCCGGTGGGTGATGCTGCGGAATGCCAGGGGCGTAACAAACTGGGTGGCCCCATAGGTCATAATCACGTCTACCAGCGCGCCGGCCTGCACGAGCTTGCTGGCCAGGTCAACGGCTTTGTAGCTGGCGATGCTGCCGGTTACGCCCAGAATAACGTGCTTGTCCGACAGGGGCCCTGCCATCACTCCTCCAAGAAAGGAACGTACCTGTGCGCGGTTATTCTCCCAATTTTACCCCATCGCATGGCGTCAATTCCTTGCCCTGGTCGGCTTTTCCTGGTTCATATCGTAGATCAGGCGAAGGCCGATGAGGGTCAGGTCCTGGTTTATCTCGTGAAAAACGTCGGTGTGACTGGAAATCACCGTAACCAGGCCGCCGGTACCAATTACCTGGGCCTCTCTGCCGATTTCGTCCTTGATCCGGTCCACCATGCCGGTTACCAAAGAGGCGTAGCCGTACACCAGGCCCGACTGCACTGCATTTACGGTATTGCGGCCAACTACGGACCGGGGGGCCACCAGTTCCACGCGGCGAAGCTGGGAGGCGTTAAAGAAAAGGGCGTCGGCGGCAACGCTGATTCCCGGTGAAATGACGCCGCCAAGATACTCTCCGTCCCGGTTCACCACATCAAAGACGGTGGCGGTGCCGAGGTCCACGACAATCAGGGGCGGCGAGTACAGTTCCAGGGCGGCGACGGCGTCGGCGATGCGGTCGGCGCCCACGTCCCGGGGTGAGTCGTAAAGAATGCGGAGTCCCGTCCGCACGCCAGCGGACACCGTAAGCGGGGACACGCCGAAATAATTGTGGCACAGGTCGGAGAAGACCACGGTCAAAGGGGGCACACCGCTGCAGATGCAGGCCGAATCTATGCTCGACGGGTCGATACCCTTCAGGTTTAGCAGACCCACCAACTGCAGACCGTATTCGTCAGAAAGGCGGCGGGAATCGGTGGAAAGCCGATAGGTGGTCAGTAACTGCTCACCGTCGAATACGCCAATGGTCACGGCAGTATTACCGATGTCTATAGTCAGCAGCATTGCCGAATTATACCCTAACGGTCTGCGTCATTTCACCGGGGGGCCGTGCCCCTGCCGTTCCCCCTTGGGACCGGGGCGCAAAGGGGGAGGGATTGGGCTTGCTGGGCATTGTCTGGGAAATGATTTTCAAGTTGACAGGCCCGATTCCCAATGGCTACCATAGCCCTTGTCCAGGGGGCTTGCCCACTGCTCGAATTGAATGTTTCGGGAGAGGAATAATCATGGCCAATATGGATCAGGTGCAGATAGTCAGACAGGGCCGAGATGCTGTGGCCAAGTGGCGTGAGGAGCACCCCGGGGAGTTCATGGACTTGAACGCTTGCTATATGAGCCATACCCGCATACCTATGGTCAATTTGACGGGGGCGGATATGCGCAACTCGGACATGATGGGCGCCATGCTCCGCCGCGCTGACCTTTCCGACTGTCGCCTCAACCCGACACATTTCTATCGCGCCGACATGAGGGAAGCCAAGTTTGTAAATTCCCTTTTGAATGGCGCCAATTTGCGGGGCGCGGATGGTAGGGAAGCGGACTTCAGTAACGCCGATATGGACCGCGTTATCCTCTCCGATGCGAACCTGTCTGGCGCCAACCTTCGCGGCGCTAATCTCTCCCGGGCCAACCTGGACCGGGCCAATTTGACCGGCGCCGACCTGACCGGGGCCATCCTGAATGGAACCGCCCTCACCCGCGCCAATCTGACCGATGCAATCTTCCGGGAAAGCGACTTTTACGAGGCGGTATTTAACTCCACACCCATGAGCGGGGCCGACTTCACCGGTAGCATAATGGGCTACACCGTTTTTCAGAATTGCAACCTGAACGGCGCTCTGGGGCTGGATTCGGTGCGGCATGACGCTCCCAGTACCCTGGGCGTGGACTCGCTGTTCCGGTCGGGCGGCTCCATTCCGGAAGCTTTCCTTACCGGGGTGGGGTCTCCCCAGTACCTGGCGGCCTTCCAGCAGTCCATTAGTGAGGCCCAGGCGTTGTCTAACGACTACTTTATAGCTTGCGCTGCCGCCGACGTGCCCTTTGCGACCAAACTGCAGGAGGATCTGCGGGTCAACGGGGCGAGGTGCTGGATCTTCCCTGAGAATGCCCGAGGCAGCGCCCTGGTTGACCGTCGCAGCACCTCTGAAGAGGAGGAAATTGAGCGCTGGATTCGGCATTACGACAAGTTGATCGTGGTGTGCACGCCGGCAGGTTTTGGAAGCGAGACCATTCGGAACGACATCATAGCCGCACGGGAGGCGCAGGACAGCCGGGACCAGTGGGCGCTGTTCCTGGTAGCCGGCGACGGCTTTATGAATTCGCCGCGCGACCGGTACGCCCGGGAGCTGAGCGCCGCCTTCAAGGTCTTTGACCTGCCCATTCAAGCCGGGGACACGGAGGAATATCGCCAGGCCGTGGCCGAACTGGCCGAAGCACTGGTCCAGGACCACCCCGCCAGCGCCTCACGGCCAACACCCTCCAGCGCTACTTCTACCATGCAGCTCTAAAAGGGCTATATTCATGCTTCTCTTGAGAAGCTCTGTGGCATCGAAATGGAGCTGTAAGAAACCGAAAAAACAAAGGGGCGGCACCCAAATTGGGGTCGCCCCTCTGGTGGCAGAAGGGACTCCCGGCTAATCTCCTACAGACTCAGCAGCTTCCCTTGCGCCTGTTCCGGAGGCCAGATTACCAACTTCGATCCTTGCTGCCACTGCACCAGGAAGACCGACCGTCCCACTTGCCTTCCTGTATCCGGGCCTATCTTGAACCTTCCAAAAAAGGTGTGAAAGTCAAGACGCGCGGCGGTTTTACACAGAGCAACCGGATCCAGACTTCCGGCCTCTTCAACACAGCGTTGAGCCACCAGCCCGGCGGCGTAGGACTGAGCCATGGGATAGTCAACGGGAAGACCTGCGGCGACGGCCGCCCGTGTCAATGACGACAAAGCCTGGGCAGGGGAGGGTCCGAAGTAGTCAGAGAGCGCATGGAAAGTGGACTCGTGAGCCGCAGCTTCCCACTGGCTTGGCCCCACGAAGCCTTCCGCATCGCTTCCAAGTTCATTCCTGAACCGGTCGATGGGCGCGGCCACCACTGCAGCAACTCTTGGTCTTCCTGTACCGGCCCAAGTGGATACCAGCGCTCTTGCCAGCGCGATGTCTTGACGAATTCTGCCAACTACTAGGATCAGGTCTGGGTGCGCTCCGGCCAACTGTTGGGCAAGGTCTACGAAGTGGGTCTGTTCCGGCGGAAATTCCAGGTGAGCTACCCTGGTGAATCCGAGGGCCAGGGCCGCCGTTTCAAACCCCTCACTTACCTGTTTCGGAAAGGCCCCGGTGGAGCACCTGGCTATGGCAAAGGTGGCGGCCGTTGGATCGGCTTGTTTCAAGAGCTGGGGTAAGGCTGACAGGTATTGATGCGCCCCGGACAGGATGCCCACAACCCGGTGGCCGGGCTGGTAAATGGCCTCTGCTGCCCCGCCCTGGTTCCAGAGTAGCTGACCCTCCTGCGCCGCCACTTCCGCCGCCGCACGGGCCAGGCCACTGGAATAGGGGCCAAAAAGCAGATCAACCCGATCTTCCCGGATCAATTTCAGGGTGGCTGCCGCTGCCCTTTCGGCAAGGCTGGCATCGTCGTAGTGGACCAGTTCAACGCGGGAAACCAGGCCGCCAGCGGCGAGGCCCCCGGCCTGATTCATGTCATCCACCCAAACCTTCAGTCCAGCCAGGGCTTGTCGGCCCTGCGTTCGAAACTGGCCCGTCAACGAGACAGGTATTCCGACTTTAATTGGAGGCATTTCAGGGCCAATGGCCGACCCTATATCACCCGCAGAGTGCAACTACATTCGGGGCCGGAAAATGCCGAAGGAGCTGGTGTAGCCGTGCAGGAAGGTTGTGCCGCTCACCGGGCCAATTTCGCCGTTACAGAAGAAGCCGCCCAGGGGCACGGAGCCCAGTTTGTCCCGGAACAGGTCGGTGTCGTGGTTGGGGCGGCCGTACAGGTACTGGCCCCGGCCCAGGCAGGAGAACAGGAGCGCCCCGTGCACATCGTTCTCCCGGTTATCGCCGGCGTACCGCTCGAGCACGGCTGCCAGGTCCTGGGCGGAGGTGTCGGCGTCGCGAAGGTGGAACTGGACCAGTTGCCCTTCCTTCAACATTTCTCCGATGGCCAGCGACCCGCTGCGGTCGTCCATCCCCATCACGTTGCGGATGAGGAAATCGCCCTGTTGCGGTTCGTCAATGAACTCGTCCATCACTACGCCCAGGAACAGGGAGTGGCGCATCAGTCCCTGGTCTCGCTCCGACAAAGTGGGGAACAGGGACCGCAAGACATTCAGGGGAGTCTCGCCGTCCAGGGATTCCAATAGATTGCGGCTGCTCTGGGTTATTCGCATGGGCTGCCCTATGGGCCGGCATCCCTGGGCCACTACGGTGTCGATAGTGATGTTTCCGTGCAGGGCGACTCCCACGGCTCCGGAGCGATGGACCCGGTGACCAAGGAACAGGGCATTGCCACCCTGTTGCTGTCCCCCGCTGGCCAGGCCCCCGATCTTGGCGGCGTTGGCGAAGGCGAAGTCCATTCCCAGGATCAGGTTCTGAATTGGGAAGGAAAAGGGATCTGCCAGCAGTACGAACTGGGGCGCGTCGGCTGGGCTAACCTTTAACAGTTCCACCCAGGAAGCGGGACCGGCGTCCAGGTCCGGCAGGGAATCGCTGGCCAGGTGAAACGGTGTCAGCGTAACGTCGGGCAGGGAAGCTGCAGTGATGGACAGGGCTGGACTCTGTTCCACCTCCTGTCCGTTGCCGATAATTCCCCCGCCCGAGCATCCCAGGACCATTGGCGACGAATCTCCGCTGCCCAATCCCTGGCGGACAAGCTGGGGTATGGCCTCGTAATTCTGATGGAAATGGGAGGAAGCGAAAACCACGGCCAAGTCCGGCTCCGCCTCGCCTAGCTGGTTCCGAAGGCTGGCAATGCATTCGTCAATGGCCGACTCCACCGAAGGTTGCTCGGAAATTGCGGAGGCCCACTTCATGGCGATACCTCTCCTTAATGACTTGAACGGCCGATAACCGGACTATGAAACCACCCCAGTATAACAGTCCGGGCAGAATGCGCGGGGAAACCCAGGGGTAGTACAAATGGACCGGTTTGCGCGTGTTGCCTAATGTTTCCGGGGGCGAAACCGAAGCCGGGGTGGGAGATGCAAATCAAACTTGAATACTGCCGATGAGACCTTTGCCGTACCCTGAATCAACCTCATGCACGAATCCGATAGTTTGAGGGTACGGTCTGCTGGAGTAGGGACAATACGCGAATCGCCCCGATTCTGTTGGCCGGGGATTGGAGCCATATTGCAAACTACTCGTCCCGTCCTGGCAGAGGTTTAGTTCCGGGGCCTACTCTACCTGGAAATGAGCCTCAGTTGGGACACAGTCCACGCTGTTGATAGGCACCATATCCTGGGGACAGGCGGAGAATGCCACCACCAGATCCATCTCTGCCCGCAGAGTTACGTAATCGCCGGGGCCCGAGACCGGGGGCTTGAAGTCCAGGCTGTTGTCCGCCGCTACCGGTATATTCATGAAAAGGTTCCATGGGCTGGGAGTTTCCGGAGGTTCCAGGCCCAGTTCCGCCAAAGCCGCCGCCAGGTTGTCGGTGCAGTTGTCGTGGTATTCAGTGCAGCCCAGAAGCTCATACCGGTACCGGTCGCATGCGGCCAGCAGGGTGTCATGAATCCCGCCCGACGTGTCGCCCACAATGGTCAGAATGGGGCGCCGCCGGTTGGTAACCATGGACTGGCCCAGCAGAGGCATTGTCCTACCGATGGCTGTACGGGAGTGCTCCATTGACATAAACTCGGTCAAGTCATCCTGCCGAAATGCCCAGGTGTCCACCACTTGCTGCCCGTGGGTGTTGATTACTTTCACTGACTGACCCGCAGCGACGTAAGCTGCCTTCCCCTTTCGGGCCGGAATCGCAATAAGGGGGCTTGACGTCATTTGGCACCTCCTTACCCACTGTATTTGGCCTGGGAGTCGGCTGCCTAGCCGGTAAAGCCGGCCCACACGTCCGGTAAACGAGCCAGAGCCTCTGGTGGCAGCGGCCCGTTTGAGGCGTATTGGACGGCTTGTTCCAGGTGCTCCATGCTCGAATATCCTACCAGCACGCTGCTCACCCCGGGGTTGCTCAGGGCGAACCGCAGCGATGCCTCCACCAGTCTGGAAGTGTGGCCTTCCTGAACCAGGAACCTGAATCCCTCTGCTCTGGCCTGGTCCTGCCCATAGTCCCGGCCTGAGCCGATGGGCGCGACGCTGGGAACGGCTACGGGGTGGCGTACGTCCTCTCCACTCAGGGCTCCCGCCGCCAGTACCCGGATAACCAGCACCCCCATGCCGTTGGCTGATGCCAACCCAATCTGGTTTCCATAATCGGGCATGTCAAACCCGGTCGGCACGGGATTTCCCGCGCTGGGGTTTACCAGGTTGTAGACCGATTGGATGGAGTTCAGCGCCCCGGAGCCTATAATCCGGTGCAGGGCGGCGGTCTCGCCCACGGCGGTCATGCCCCAGAACCGTACCTTTCCCTGCCGGCGAAGTTCCTGCAGGGCGTCCACCACCTCGCCCAGCGCTTCCTCAGGGGAGACCGAACCGCCTTCGTTCACGGTCTCCACGTGGTTATGCATCTGGATCAGGTCCACCTGTTCCCGCTGCAGTCTGCCCAGGCTCTCTTCCACCGAGGCAATGACGTTGCCCTTAATCTGCCCCGGTTGGTGGGTGGTAACCCGGAACTTGGTGCCCACATAGACGTCCGCTGCCAGTTCCTTCAGAACCCGGCCCAAGTTGGTTTCCGACTGGCCGTTGCCGTAGGATGACGCAGTGTCGAAATAGTTGATGCCCAGTTCCATAGCCCGGGCCACCGCCCGCACCTGGTCGCCATGTTCGCCGCGGATCATCAGGCCGCCCACGTTCCCGCAGCCGAAACCTATTTCCGATACATTTAGCCCGGTATTACCCAGGGGTCGATATTCCATTGCCTTTCACCTGTCAGCACTTCTTTTTCCTAATATTATTGCCTGAATGGGTCGTCCACAATCTTTTCGGCGTGGTCTGTTGGTCCATGCCCGCCATTGCCAGCCTTCCCCGCCAGCCATATAATCGCCCAAGCTACCCATCCCGAAGGGAGGCAAAGTTATGCAGACCAATACTACCAAGGCCAAGCTGGTCGCCGGCGACGTGGTCTTTGGCGCCATCATCACCCGTTATGCCCCAGACCTGGTTGAGATTTTCGGCGCCGTGGGCTATGACTTCGTGATGATCGACTGCGAGCACGGCCCCATGAATCTGGACCAGGTCGAACACATGGTCCGGGCCGCCGAGTCCTTCGGCATTACCCCCATAGCCCGAATCCCCAACAGCGAGGAATCCACCATTCTGCGCTTCCTCGACCGGGGCCTGCAGGGGATAATCGTGCCCCACGTCAACAGCGGTGAGCAGGCCGCCGGCGTGGCCCGCTCCGCCAGATATTTCCCCGATGGCCGCCGGGGCATGGGCGGCGGCCGTGCCCACGACTATGGTGTGGGCGTTACCAGGGACGAGTCCACTAACTGGGTCAACTCCCAGCTTCTGGTCATTCCCATGGTGGAGGAGGTGGAAGCCGTCAACAACCTGGACCAAATTCTGGCGGTGCCCGGCGCTGACGTATTGCACGTGGCCGCCTCCGACCTGGGCCAGAGCATGGGATTCCCGCCCGTGTCGGAGGTGCGCCGGGTGATGGGCGAGGTAATCCCCCGGGTGCGGGCCGCCGGCAAGAACGTGGGCGTGGGCGGCAACAACCCGGCCGACGCTACTGGGGTAGCCGAGTTTATCAAGCTGGGCGCCAACTTTGTTACCGTGTCTTCCCAGGGGTTGATGCGCCTGGCCGCCGAGGATTTCCGCAAGCGGGTGGACGAGGC
Source organism: Dehalococcoidia bacterium (assembly GCA_964291565.2). Classification (GTDB taxonomy): domain Bacteria; phylum Chloroflexota; class Dehalococcoidia; order Lucifugimonadales; family UBA3495; genus Bin22. The sequence goes on along the minus strand of OZ219949.1, from coordinate 402,724 downwards.
GCTGGCGGTTTAGCTCTGGCAGCACTTTCAACAAAGAGAAGCAGTGAATGGGGATATTTGGCGAGGATCTCTGATCGCCACGGTGTCTCCGTTTCTCTTTGTGAAGGAAAAACAACAAGAACGGAGGCAAAATCATGCCCGACACGACTTTGAAGAGGGAACAAATAAAGGCGGCAATGGATGCCATGATGGCCAAGGCCCTGGAGACTCCCGACGCGCCGGTGGCCATGGCCATAGTAGACAGCACCGGGAACCTGGAAGCCTATGCCAAGATGGACAACCTGCGCTTGTTCAGCCGCCGCCATGCCCTGCGCAAGGCCTACACTGCCGCCATTATGGGCACCGACACGGGCGCCAACGCAGAGCGAATGCACAGCCAGGGCCGCAGCATCAGCGAGATGGGCGACCCCAACCTGACCCATGGCCAGGGCGGCCTGGTAATCATCAAGGACGGGGTAATCCTGGGCGGCATTGGCGTGGGCGGCTATCCCAGCGGCCAGGCCGACGAGGACTTGTCCCGGGTGGGACTGGAGGCATTGGGACTGTAGATACGAACTGCGCCAAGCGTCCAGCAAGTGCTGAGGGGGCGGAGAAGAAACCGCCCCCTCTGTGCATTGTTCCGCTAGCCAGGTTGCCGGTGGTCAGGCGCTGGGTCGCTGGATGATCTCCACGCTGACGTGGTCGGGGGCCTCGATAAAAGCCACCATGGAGCCCGAGGGCATAGTCCACGGCTCACAGATGAAATGAACGCCGTTGGAGCGGAAATTGGCCGCAGCCGCCTCCATGTCGTCCACCTCGAAGCCAAAGTGGTCCAGGCCGTACCGGGGGTCGGTGGAACCCGGAACGGGGTCTTCCCCCTCGGCCCGGCCGGAAATGGTCATCAACGGCCTGTCGTTCAACTCCAGCATGATGGACTTGGTGGTGGACAGCGGCCGCTCCGCTACGACAACGGCGCCAAAGTTGTCACAATAGAACCTGGCGGCGGCGTCCGGGTCCTCGCTGCGGAAGTGTAGATGGTTCTGGGTGAAGTTCATGGGGGACCTCCTTGAATAGTTTCACAAATTGGGTTGCCCTAGAGTGAATCTACTAAACCTCGATAACGTCTTTTGATCTTGTTGCGAAACGCCGGCTCCTTAAGATAGGGGCGCACGTCTGGAGCATTGGCAGAGGTGTTCCCTGGGTAATTGAAAAGAGGGGCCAATTTTTCTCTTTCACAAATCAGACGATATAATTTGTGCAGTTGGGGATGAGGTAGGATCTCCAGATTTGAAACTGCCTCTAGAAAGGCCTCGTTCTTTACGTCAAATTCCTTCTCGATTTCCTCGATGTCCTTTTGCCTTTTCTTTAGTTCCCTATTAGTCTCACGCTTGTTCGACATGGTGCCCAGATAGCGTCCTGTCATTCTGATAGCACTTGTGCCATTGCGCAGACCCAGCCCTAGGAATATCAACGAGACTGGCCAGGTCACGGGGTTCAAGAGAAGACCTGAAATACCAAAATAAACTGGAGCCTTCGTCAATGAAGTAGCACCCTGATTGAGTTGACCAGACATATCTCTTGATTGCCGTTGCAATTGAGCTTCTAGCTTCCTGATGTCAATCTCCCCGTACCTGACCAGCTTGCTATGCCTGTCTTCAAACTGGAAAGAAAACTCGCCCTTAATTCTCTCGCCCAGTTGGGCCGGTTCCCAACTGGAATCCGTTGCAGCCCAAGCTTCTAACTTAGGCCTAACAAATACACCGGATTTTAGGTTCTCAAAAACGCCATCCAAGTCAAATACGATGCAGTAATCTTCTTGGCGGATGCCAGTTGGCACAATGAACATTGATGTGGGACATTCCGGGAAGAGTTTGTCCACCACGTCATTGGGAAGCTGCTGCAACTGCGCTCCAATAGCAGCCGAACCTTGTAGAAGGTCTTGAGTCGCACCTTTGGCAAGTCCCCAAGATGTCAAGGAAGCATCGCTCAAAGCCTGAGCTGCTTCGTCCGCCTTTTCGCTTGCCACGTCTACAGTCTGCTTGGCCTTTTGTGTTATTGCATCGAAAGAGCCCCGAAACCTTCGATTAGCCATGTTCACTCGTTCCTAGCAGTGGAATGATAATTGACTACTTCAAGAACTCCCCAATCCACTGGTCGTAGTCCCCACGCCGGGTCAACTGGCTCATCAGGGCGGGGGAGGCAAGCTGGTCGGTCAGGTCGGCGGGGGCCACGCCTTCTCGCAGGGCTTTCATGGTGTCGTAGGCTGCCTTGATTGCGGCGGCGAAGGGAAGGTGGCCCTGGAGGGCTACACGGACACCGGCCCCGCTAAGGAAGTCGAGATCGGCCAGTTCGCCACCGGCGCCGCCCAGCAGCAGGGGAATGTTCACCTCGGCGGCTACTGCCTCAACCTCGGCCCTGGTCTGTGCGCCGGCCAGGAACATGGCGTCCACGCCGGCCGCTTCATAGGCCTTGGCCCGCTTGATGGCATCCTCCAGTCCGGTAACCCGAAGGGCGCTGGAACGGCCCGCGACCACCAACGCCGGGTCCTGCCGGCCGGACAGCGCGGCCTTCATCTTGCCGATGCCCTCTTCCACCGATATCAGTGAGCCCTCGCCGGCGGCGCCAAAGCCCAGGGGCAGTTGCGTGTCCTCAATGGTCAGGCAGGAAACACCGGCCGTCTCCAGTTCCTCCACCGTGCGGCGCACGTTCAGGGCATTTCCGTAGCCGTGGTCGGCGTCCACCATCAGGCTTAGGTCTCCGGCGCGGCAGATGCGGTGAATTTGTTGGGCGAACTCGGTCAGGGTCAAAACTATCAGGTCCGGCGCGCCAAGGACTGTGCCGGACGCGATAGACCCGGCAAACATGCCCACTTCAAAACCCAGGTCCTCGGCGGCCCGGGCTGAAATGGGGTCAAACACTGAGGCGGGATGGACGCACCGGTCTCCCGCCAGGATTGCGCGGTAGCGTTCACGTCGTGCAGTCAGGTTCATAATTCTCCTCTTTCAGTTGGACTTGAGCACGGTCAAGACTATACTACCGTGGGCCGGTGTATTCAAACACGGACGGACAGGTTGCACGGGATCTCTGATGAGGGTGGGGAATGGTCCAGATACTGGGAGTTGACTTCAGCGGGGCCAGGGAAGACAACAATACCTGGTTGACCAGCGCCTGGCTGGAGGGCGCTTCCTTGTGCTTGGAAGACGTGCGAAGGGTTACCCGCCGAGAGTTGACCGATATCCTGGCATCGCGATCGGGCCCCACCGTAGCGGCCCTGGACTTTCCCTTTGCTCCTCCCTGGAGCTTCGCCGATTTCTGGGCGCCAGGCTGTCAGTCTATGCCGGAATTATGGGTAGCGGCAGCGGCCCTTGAGTATGATGATTTCCTCGCCCTTCGAGACGAGTTCGTGTCCATGCACGGCGAACCTAAACGCGCCTGCGACCCGCCCGAGAGCTACTCGTGCCTGCACATGGTGAACCCTATCATGGTCCCCATGACCTTTCGGGGAATGCAAATGCTGCACAGCCTGTGGATTGGCGATACGGAAAATGCCATTTCGGTGCCGCCGCTGCCGGAGTATTCCCGCCCCTGCTCGAACGCTATTACCGAGTTGCTGGAGGTTATGCCCGGCGCCGTTCTTCGCCGCCTGGGACTGCCATACAAGGGGTATAAGGGGGGAGCCAGAGCCCAACAGCGGCGACAGGCTATCGTAACGGACCTGCCAGAGCGGGCTCCGCCAATTGAGTTCGAATTCGGGGAGTTTGAAGATCTGGCCCTGCGCAGCCACGACGCCCTTGATTCCATTGTGGCCGCCGTGGCCGCTGCACTTTGGGTCGTATCACCTGAGCGGTTCCCTAAGCCACCGACGGAAGGGGAGGAAGGCTATGATCCCGTGGTCTTGCTTGAAGGCTGGCTCTACGCCCCCAATCGCCAGTCCTGACAGCCCGAACCCTACTTTTCGCTCAAACTCTTGGGCCTCTTCGCCCACTTCCTGGGTTGGTTGTCAGAACCCGCAAGGCGTCCATGGACGTTGCTGCACCGCGAACATCCGGTTGGCGCGGTCGAATGCGTCGGCCTTTTTCTCTTCTGCCAAGCCGGCATTGGCCAGCGTGGTGAAGGTAACGGTTCCCAGGTAGGCGGAGGCCAGGGCAGAGACCGCAATCGCCAAGTCCGCCGGGGCATTGGTGGGACGGCACAGAGATTCTTTGGTGGACGCATCCAGCTCGAACCGATTAGCGTTCCACTGACAGACGTCATCCCTGACTTCGATGACCAGCCGTCCCTCTTCGGCGTATTTGCGCTGGGCCAGAGCTGCCGCCACGTCCACCAGCCTTAGCCACAATCCGTCCCGCGTGGAGCGGTGCAGTCTCCTGGGGTCGGCCAGCATCCATGGAAGGGGATCGTCCACCGGCCTCCGTTCAGCCTCGGCCCGGTTCACCAGGTCGGTATCGAAACAAAAGCGCCAAAGGGCAGCGACCGCTTCCTGCGTAACTGCCATCAGTTCCTGGACAGTTACCGTCCCTTCGTTGGTGCGGTAGCGGGCATAACCGTCCATCCGATCGCCTTCGTAGTAGGCCACGTAGAAGATGCCGCCCCTGCCGCCTTGCCGGTGCTCGGGCGCCGCCGCTTCCCGTTCCCACAGGTGGGGCGCCTTCTGGAACACCCCTGGACGCCCCATGGTGCTGCGAAGAAAAACGTCTGGAAGTACCCTGCCAATATGCGAAGGATCAATAAAGGCAAACCTGCCTGGGCATTCGTAGCTCCGGGCATATCCGCTGTACACTCGCTCGATGCCCCATTCTTCCCTCAGCGACCCTACGCCATACCCAAATCTGCCGTATATCACGCTTTCCGAGGCAAACAGGCCGGCCAGCGGCTCCCCCCGCTCATAAACGTCCTTCAACTGGTGGTTCATCATCCGGGTCATGATGCCCTGGCGCCGGTGGGTAGGCTGTACCGCAATGTTGGCGACCCCGGCAATAACCGACTCGCCGCCGGGGATGGAAACCCTTTGCCGGTGGGAATGGGCGCCGCCCACTATTTGACCGTCGTCCAGCACGGCAATGGAACGGTCCAGGTCGAAGTGAGGACGCAGCATTTCGGGATCGGCGTTCAGCCGGTTGCCGTAGGCGCGGGCCTCCACACGGACCCACTCCTCAAACTCGGCGGCAGTTACTTGCCTTAATTCCAGCATCCGGCGTTCCCTCCTGGGAAGTTCATCTACCCTGCTGCGCTAACGCTGTTTCGTTCCCGACTCCACGCATATTACATTATTTTACAGGTTGCTTCATCAGGTATCTGCAGCCCGGGACCGGGCACCACACCGTAGGCAGAGATAGTACGCCCATTAGCGTGGACGATGGGGCAGCTTCCTTGACTGATTTGGTGGACAATTCATCGTGCCGCATTGACCTAGTGCCCAAGGCGATTGCATTTCGGAAGGTCTATGTGAAATCCTGGCGCGGCAGCGTGCCGAAATCAAGGATATCGGCAGAAAATGGCGGCAGGTCTCTAAATGGAAGTCAGCTTTGCGGCGGGAAGAAAATTTAAATCTACCGCCCGTTACCGCTCATTTCCGTTCAATCCCAGGGTCATGGCGAGTTTTCGTTTGCCCAGCCTTTTCTCTCCGCAGCAGCGCGGACGTTCGTGGAGAAGTTCGGGACAAGCAAACTCTTCTGATGATTCCAATTCTGAGGGTTCCAAGTTTCAGGGTAGTGAAGCGCCACCCAAGAAGGCAAGCGGTCGCTGACAGTGATTCCAGAGCCAGAACAGGACAACGATGCCGACGGCGAAATTGATACTCTTTGTGCGATTGCCCTGCCCTAGCGCCCGGTTGACATACAACTGCACACCGGGGATGATAAGCACCAAATTGACGCAGGAGGCCCGTAAGTGAAGGCTGCAGTTTTGTACGAGTATGGTCAGCCCCTGGTCATCGAGGATGTTGACCTGGACGAACCCAAGGCCGGAGAGGTGCTGGTCAAGATCGGCGCCGCCGGTATCTGCCGCAGCGACCGCCACTTCATGCACGGCGACGCCAACATCGCCCTGCCCGCGGTCCTGGGCCATGAGGGTGCGGGCACCGTGGAGAAGGTGGGCCCCGGCGTAACTCTCACCCAGCCGGGCGACCAGGTGGTCCTGTCCTTCGTGCCCGCGTGCGGCCGCTGCAAGTCCTGCCTGGAAGGCAACTCCAACCTTTGCGACCTGCACATGGCCACCGGCCCCTTCATGCTGGATGGCACTACCCGCCTCCACAAGGGCGAACAGGCCATTCACCACATGGGCAAGGTGGCCTGCTTTGCGGAGTATGCAGTCGTTCCTGAAACCGGGTGCATTCCCACTGACGCAGGCATCCCCATGGACAAGGCTGCCATGATCGGGTGCTGCGTTCCCACCGGAGTGGGGGCGGCAATGTTCAGCGCCAAGGTGCAGCCGGGAAGCACCGTGGCGGTTGTGGGCTGCGGCGGCGTGGGCCTCAACGTGATCATGGGCGCGAAGCTACTCAACGCCTCCCAGATAATTGCGGTGGATATCCGGGAAAGCCAGCTTGAGTTTGCCATGAAGTTTGGCGCGACGCACTCAGTCAACGCCGCCGACCGCGACCCCGTGGCCCAGGTGAAGGAATTGACCGGGGGCCGCGGCGCCGACTACACCTTTGAAGTATTCGGCTCTGGCGAGACTATCAAGGCTGCCTATGATATGTGCGCCAAGAGCGGGACAGCCACGGTGGTGGGCATTGCCCCCATCGGAGCCGAGGCTCCCATAAATGGCGTGGATATAGTACGTAACGAAAAGACCCTGCGCGGAACCTATTACGGGTCCGCCCGCTCCCGCACCGACATGCCCACTATGATTGATCTCTACCTATCCGGCAGGTTGAACCTGGACGACCTGGTGGTCCGCCACTACACCCTTGACCAGATAAACGAAGCTTACGGCGACATGGATGAGGGCGAGGTGGGCCGGGGCGCGATAGTATTCGACTAGGAATACCCGGATTGCGTTGAAGATTGATTTGCGAACTTTGATGCCGATGACAGGAGGCGCTTATGCCCCGGCTGGAAACCCTCAGCGAAGTACAGCGCAGGACCCTGGAGTTCTTTCCCTGCCTGGAGCATGACGGCACGCCGTGGGTTGCCCTGGACAAACCTTTGTCCCAGTGCAAGGTGGCCCTGGTAACCTCTGCAGGCCTTCACCTGCGGGATGACCAGCCTTTTACCCGGGACACTCCCGGCGGAGAATCCACCTACCGGGTTATTCCCAGTGACTGCGATCCCTTTGATGTGGTGCAGAGCCACTTTTCCATTGGTTTTGATCACACCGGTATCTACCGGGACCTGAACGTTACTTTTCCGGTAGACCGCCTGCGTGAACTAAAGGACCGGGGCGACATCGGCAGCCTCTCCGACAACTACTATTCCTTCATGGGCGCCCTCCGGGATGCCAGCACGGTGATCAACGAGACCGGACCCGAGGTAGCCCGCCGAATGAAGGCCGAGGGGGTGGACGTTGCGCTGCTGACCCCCACTTGACCTCTCTGCACGCACACCGTGAGTGTGCTTGCCAGGGTCTTCGAGGAACATGGCATCGCCACCGTCACCATTGCAATGGTGCGCGAACACGCTGCAAAAGTTAAGCCGCCCCGCGCCCTTTTCGTTCCCTTCTTTTTCGGGTTTGCCCTGGGCAACCCCAATGATTCCGACCACCAGCATAGTGTGTTGCGGGCGGCTTTCGACCTGCTCCAGAAGTCCGAAGGTCCGGCATTGGAGGATTTTGCTGACGACGGCGTTCCTGCCATAATGCCCCAGGCGTCCCAGGTTGAGGCCGACGCCGAGCAGGCAACCCGCAGCGCCGCCGACGAAGTAACCGCCCTCCGAGCCTTTTACGAACGCTGGGTGGACAACCACGGCGGCCGAACGGCGGTTGGCCTTTGCGGCATTCCCCAGCGCCGCTTCCGGGGCGTCATCCGCTTTCTTGAGGCCTGCGCCACGGGAGACGATGCTGCCGACATGGATGAAAGGCCTGAGGGGGTTTCCAGGCCCCAGTTTATCCGCTACTGTGTGGACGACCTGAAGGCCTTCTACTACGAGGCGCGAATGGAGCAGCACCAGGACGCCGACGAGGACTCGCTGCACCGCTGGTTCTGGGGCAGCACCGCCGCCGGCAAACTGATAGCAGACCTGGCTGCAACTTTGAACGAATCTGAAGACCCAGTTTTGAAGGGCGCCGCCTACGGCCTGGCGCGGTAAGGTTGACGTGCTCGCGGCGGGCACTGGGTCGTGCTGACAAGTCGGTAGGGGTCCGCCTCCGGCGGATGGTTGCCCTTCTCCATCACCTGAAATCCAGAATTCGGGAAGACGGCAAGTGGACGACGTCGTTGTAAAACTGGTAGAAACGGAAGCGGAACTGGAGGGCGCCATCAACGTCCGGATGCGAGTGTTCGTGGTGGAGCAACAGATTCCCCCGGAAGAGGAACTGGACGAGGCCGATGCCACCGCCATCCATGCCATTGCTCTGCAGGACGGCCAGGTTATTGGCACCGGTCGAATGTTGCTGGTGGATGGGGATGATGAAGGCACTTGCCGCATTGGCCGCATGGCAGTGGACCGGGAATGGCGCCGCCACGGCGTCGGCGGTCAGATACTGGTGTTCCTAGAAGAACAGGCCAGGCAGGAGGGCTTAACCCTTTGCCTGCTTCACGCCCAGGAATACGTCAAGGCCTTTTACTCCGGCCATGGGTACGTCGAGCGAGGCGCAGTGTTCATGGAGGCGGGGATTCCCCACGTGGAGATGGTCAAGCCGGTGGGTTAAGCTTTCTTGGTCCCGGACCGGGACTCAGGGGCGCGGCCCTCAATGGTGGTACCGGACTGTGTCCGTGAGGAACTGCCCGTAGCTCGCAGAAGGTCGCGGGTTGAATATTATGGCGAGGCCTGAAAAGCCTCGCCATATATTTCGCAGTGTCTTTACCATGCTTTGCTGCTCGTATCTAATACCTTGTGCTGACTATTACGCCTGAAATCCCTGCGAGGATTGCAGGCCCTGATGCCTTACACCGCAACCTCTTCGATGACCCGCACCTCCATCTTTGCGATGTGGCTGGTGGGAATGTCGCCGAGAGCGGTGCGCTCCGGTGATGCGAAGTAGGCGGCTTCCTTGTCGGGAATCTCCTCCACGTTGTTGAACCGCCGCACCCAGATGAACTCGGTACGGTCGGCGTTTACATAAGAGCTGACTACCGGGATTCCCAGCCGGTCGTGCAACGGCCGGATGTGCTCGTTGAAGACCTTGAGCCAGGAGTCCATCATTCCCCGGTTTATGGTGTAGATTCGCAATTGCGCGGTCATGGCTAATGCTCCAATTTTCCAGAATAAGGGAGAACTGGATAGCGGCAATACCGGATTTACTCACTATCCTGCTCAGTCAGATTGAAGGGCCAGGTTACACCGAATATTGCCTGATAGCCTCTTCACTGAATTCCAGGCCCAGTCCAGGCTTGTCCGGCACTACTATGTCCCCGTCCACGATGGCGGGGGTTTCCTCGAAAAGTTGAAGGGACCAGGGCATGTACTCCACCGTCAGCCCGTTGGGTATGGCCGCAACGTTGTGGACTTGCACTTCGGGCGCTACGTGGCTGACCACTGGCATGTTGAATGCCTCGGCCATGCCCGCCACCTTCTGGAACTGGGTGATGCCGCCCACCCGCATCAGGTCAATCATCACGATGTCGATGGAGCGGTTTTCGATAAGCTGACGGAAGGGAGCGATACCGAAGACGTACTCCCCTGCCGCTATGGGCGTGGTCAGGGCGTCAGCTATACGGGCCAGGCCCTGGTAGTCGTCGTAGGTGGTCATGTCTTCCAGCCAGAAGAGGTTGTACTCCTCCACCCGCTTGCCGATGGAGATGGCCCGGTTCACGTCCCAAAGCTGGTTGATGTCGCACATCAGGTCAATGTCAGGCCCGATCGCTTCCCGCATGACACGGATGCGCGCAACCTCGTCGTCGGCAGACGGTTCGGCTCCCATTTGGGTTTTCATTTGCCTGAAGCCCTTTTCCACCAGGCGGTGACCCACGTCGGCCAGAAACTCCAGGTTGCGATCCCGCGTCAACTGGCCGCTGGCATAGGTGGGGACCCGGTCCCGGTGGCCCCCCAACAGCGTAGCCACCGGCAGCCCGAAGGCCTTGCCCTTGATGTCCCACAGGGCCACGTCAACACCCGACAGGGCGAAGTTGAACATGCCCGGGCCGATAGTGCCCGTCTGCCGCTTCAGCTTGGCAATTATGGCCTCGATTGCCATGGGATCGTCGCCAATGATCATCTCGCACATGCAGTCCACGGTGACCTTAAGCGCCGTGAACAGGGGGTTGCCCACCATGCCCGGCATGAAGGAATATCCAATGCCCTGAATACCTTCGTCGGTGTTCAGCTCAATGGTAACGAAGTCCCTGGTGCCGGGGCCGATGGGAATACCATCCACCAGGGGATTTTCTGCCGGGACGCGCAAGATGCGGGTGTTGTAGCCGGTGATCTTCATGGTCATTCCTTTATCTTATTAAGAGAGGGAGAAACTCTCACGGTCTTAATCCCGTCCGGACTCCCACTGTGAGGACGAATGGAAGCCTGGGTTATCGCAGGCCGTATTCCTGCATCAGTTCCTGGATGGCCTGCGGGGTGCGCCGGTTGCTCCCTCCGGCCATCCGCTCTTCGGGATAGCGGATGTTAGGGACGGTCTTGACGTGGATCAGCGAAGGGCCGTCTTCACTCATGATCTGCTCCGCCTGAGTGGCGAAGTCCTCCAGATTGTCAAAGGAATAACTGTGGGCATAACCTGCCGACCTCCCCATTTCTTCGTAGTCGGTGGTCTGCGCGCCGGGGACTTCCTGGCCGCCGGTGGTGGCATAGACGCCGTTGTCCAACACGAAGTGGTACAGGTTGCTGGGAGCCTTGTTGGCAATGGTTACCAGGGCGCCCAGGTTCATCAAAAGGCTGCCGTCGCCGTCGAAGATGATTACCTTTTCCTCAGGTCGGGCCAGGGCCACGCCCAGGGCGAAGGAATTGGTCTTGCCCATGGCGCCGCTGGCCGGCACGTCCCGCACCACGTAGTCGGAAACTTCGTTCCAGCCGATGTTTGCCCGCATTGCCGGTACAACCACGGCCTTGCCCCGGTATCGGTTTACAATGTTCATGAATTCGACCTGGTCGATCATTTTTGCACTCTCCGAACAGATTGAGTAGTCAAGCCGGTCAACGTATGCGTTCGCCGGTAAATTTGGCCCATTCTATCATAGAAACCGGGTGGGCAAAGAAACCGGGTGGGCAAGTTTGCCGTCCCATGGGAAGTCCAGCCGCAACTGTTCGCGTTTGAAGGGATTGCCATTCTGGTATCGTCATACCGGGGAAAGACGGCCCTGGGGAGCCCGTCTGTCCCCATTAATTCTGCACGCTTACGCTCAACCTGGCAATTTGACCTTCGACGGGCCCGCTCCGTATACTCAACTCACGGACAATGGCCTCTATTGGCGTCTCTGTCACCAATTACAAGCAACTATCACCAGGGAGAAAGCACATGGCAACCGACCAGAATGAAATCAAGCGATTTGTGCAGGAAAGATACGGGTCCCGTGCCAGGGGAGTGATTGAACTTTCCGAAGCGCAGCCATCAGGAGAGGGCGACGCGGGCTGCTGTGGCCCTTCCGACACGGAACGGGCCCTCCGGCTCTACAACGAAGGACAGGTGGCCGGTCTGCCGGCCGAGGCGGTTGCAGCCTCCGCCGGCTGTGGCAACCCCACGGCCCTGGCGGGACTGAAACCGGGTGAGCGGGTCCTTGACCTGGGTTCCGGCGGCGGAATTGACTGCTTCCTGGCAGCCCAGCAGGTGGGAGGTACCGGACACGTTACCGGCCTGGACATGACGCCCGACATGCTGGAACTGGCCCACAAGAACCTGGCCACCACCGGGCTGACCAACGTGGAGTTTGTCGAGGGAGAGATGGAGAAAATCCCCCTGCCCGACGCCTGTATGGACGTTGTAATCTCCAACTGTGTTATCTGCCTGTCCCCAGACAAGGACGCCGTGTTCCGGGAGGCATTCCGTGTACTTGCCCCCGGTGGCCGGATGCACGTTTCGGACATGGTGGCTCTCAGCCCTGAAGGCCCGGCGGTTACTGACGCCGAGGCATGGGTAGCGTGCGTGGGAGGGGCTGAGGACAAGACAGTCTATCTTGACCGCCTGTCCCGGGCTGGGTTCGTGAGCGTGGAAACCACTGACGAGGACGTCCGGTTCGACAGCGAGGGAGTTCCGTTGAATGTGGCCAGCGTCAAGGTGGTGGCCCACAAGCCTGGCTAAGAGCATTTTCACAAGGAGAAACGGAGAATCAGAGATTACCAGCTACCCTCTGATTCTCTGCGTTCTGTTGTGACCTGGGCCTACCCCAGTACAAACCGCTTGAAAGCTTCGGCGTACTGGAAGCCCACTTCCCCACCGATTTCGCTGCGCCAACCCTTCAGGTACTTGTCCGCGTCCTCGGGTTCTACCTGGCTGGCGTGGGCCTGCAATGCGCTCACCGCTGTTTCGATGTAATCCGAAACGTCCACATACTGGTCGGCGTTTTGCCGGTCCATGATCCACAGTTCCTTCACTTTATGGGGTTCCAGTCCTTCTTCCAACAGTTCCGGGAAAGTAAGGCGGTCCCTGGCCGTGGGATAGACCGCCGCCAGGGTGGCCTCTCCGGCGGCAAAGTGGTCGGGGTGACCGATGTAACCACGCCCCACCAGGTCCCTGACCGGATTCTGGCAGATGATCAGGTCCGGACGGTAACGGCGAATCTGCCGGGCGATATCCTTTCGCAGGTCGAGGGAAGGTTCGAGCATGGCGTCCTCATAGCCCAGGAACACCACGTCGTGCAGGCCCAGGACCTTGCCAGCGTTGGTCTGTTCATCCATCCTGATTCGGATCAACTCGTCACCGCTGATTTCAGGGTCATCTATGCCCTTGCTGCCGTCGGTGCATAGCACGTAGACCATTTCCCAGCCTTCGTCGCAGAGCTTGGCGACGGTGCCGGAACAGCCCCATTCGGCGTCGTCGGCATGGGCCACCACGACCATGCCGCGCTTGTTAAAGTCTTCGATTGTGGTCATTAACTGCAGCCTCCGTGATTCAAAGACCGCTACGGATTTAGACATCCGGCAGCGGGTCCACCCAAGTTTAGCACAAGGGAATTATGGCAGTTCGGCGCCGGCAAAGCAGTTTCGGTCTGCCCTCGCAGGTATAGTCTTACGCCGCTTGGCAGCCGCGCCGCCAGGGATAATAATATGGAACAGAACCCAGAGAAAGAAAGCGAACAGGCGGCTGGAATGGCCAGATTGTGGGCAAGGACTACTACCTTTGACTCAGTTAATGAGGGGGATGAACTTCCCATCCTCGTGAAGTGGGAAACTGCGGATACCATCAACCAGTTTCGTTCCCTGGTGTGTGAGGATGGTGAGGAAGAACCGGCGCAGCCCGATTCCAGCGAGCCGGATGCCAGGGCAATGGCCTCGCAGGCGTTGGTCGCCTATGTTTTCGAGCTGCTGGAGAAGGGATTCCCGGTTTCGGCCATTATGGCAGCAGGCAGCAGCTTATCCCTCAATGCCTTGGGTGAGGTGAAGGCAGAGGACACCATCAGCCTGTCGGGCGTGGTTACCGGGAAGCACAGCGAGGGGAAAGTCAACCGAATAGATTGCCTAGTTACTATAGAGAACCAGGATAACGTGGTAGTGGCGGCGGCGGCGGCCCTGATAGCGCTGTGAATGCCCGGTGTCGTTCCAGGCGGTTGCCGATTGCTCTACCCGCCTCGCGTGCCGTAATTGGCGGCCATCAACGAGAAATCCTGCCCGTCAACCACCCCGTCAGCGTTGAAGTCAGGTAGCGGACTGGGGTCGGTGTCCCCGACTTCCTTGACGAAACTGGACTTAAGCAGGGCCAGGTCATTGTCGTCGACCAGATTGTCCCCATCCAGGTCGCCACTGGGAAAGGGCCCCACGGTTACGGCTATTACTTGCGGCAAATTACCAGAATAGTGGATAGAGCGGTGGATTCGCAGGCCCTCGTAAACATAAGGCAACACGCCATCACCGGTGGCTCGCAGGTCATAAGTCCCGGCCTGGATAAACTCTGTGGGGAGGTCCCTTACGGCAAATTCACCGTTGTCGTCGGGGAGCACATTATTGAAGGTGGCCAACGGCAGATCCGTCCCGCCCTGCCACGTAGGGACGGCGCCTTCTCCCCAGAGTTCGATTCTGAAAGGCCTGGTGAACGGTAAATAGGAATGTTCACCTAAGGGAACGTCAGACATGGCCTGGCCTTCCAGTCGCACTTTTTCCGCATCCGGTCCAACGTTCACCCAAGCCAGCGACTCGCCGCGCGCCAAATCAAGGACACTGAGTTCACCGAAAGAGTTCGCCGTCACCAGCATTGAAGAGTCCGGGTCCGTGGAATCAACTGCAATCCGGGCGGTTCCGACCCCGCTTCCCCGAATCGCCAGGGTGCCTAGCAGCACCTGTTCACCAGGCGTGAGCATGATCTGAGGGTGTGCCTTTTCACTCACTTCGCTGGACACGAGGGTGACCGCGTATTCGAGGAGTCCGTCAGGCCCGGAGTAAGAGTTTTTGACCCGGAAATAGCTTCCAATGGTCGGGTCTGCCTGAGCCCTGGCGTTCAGGGGGCCCATGTCGGTCAACGCTGCCTGCGGACGCGCCTGTTCCTGGAAAGGTATGCCCGTTGCATGGGCGTCGGGAAGATCGACTACACTGCCTCCCTCTACCTCTAATCGTATATGCCAGGCAGCAAGCAGTTGGCCTGGTGTCAGGCTGGATGACACCGGAGCCCTGACGGAAAGGGCCAGGGTAACTTCCTCACCCTGAGCCAGATTTACCTCTCGTTGGCAGGGACTTACGTCAATACGGCATATCTCAAGGATGAGAGAGGGTTGGCCCGGTTGGGCCGCTGAGGCATTGACGAGCGCCAAGAGCGGCAGCCAACCCAGGGCTGCCACCAATATCCATGGTTGGAAGCGGAATGGGAACAACTGCTAATCGTTGTCGGCCGGGGCTGCCTGAACCTCTAGGGAGCTTTCAGTTCTTTCCTGGAACATGTGGTCTTCGCAAGCCACCCAGTGCTCGCCCCCTTCGTAAAACTCCTTCTTCCAGATGGGAACGGAGTGCTTCAACCGGTTCACCGCTTCGTGGCAGGCGTTGAAGGCCTCGCCGCGGTGGGGTGAGGCCACCGCCACCACGAGGCTAATCTCCCCGATGTCTACGACGCCGATACGGTGGCCGATGGCCACGTCCTCCACGCCGAATTCGGCCTTTAGCTGCTGGCGAATTTCTTCCAGCTTCTTGTAGGCCATCTCTTCGTAGGCCTCGTACTCCAGGCGGATGACCTTCCTGCCCTCGAATGTGTCCCTGGTAGTGCCAAGGAAGGTTACCACTGCGCCGTTGGTGTCGCGCCGCACCAGGTTGGTGAACCGGTCGGGGCTGAGTTCCTCATGGGTAATGACAATCATGTCGCTCATGGCAATTACCATATACCGTAAATATCTTACTTGTCGAAGGGGCTTAATCTCCGCCGCTGACAGGGGGGATGAGGCAAACCTCGTCGTTGGCACGCAAGGAGGTCTCAGGGTCAGCGTACTCTTCGTTGACCGCCACTACTATCTGGACATCGGGCGGAGCAAGCCGGGGGTAGAGGGTACGCACAGAGGCAACCAGATCCGCCACGGTGGCTCCCTCGGGCACGGCAACACTTGCTACGCTGCACCCTGCCCGTTCCCGGTAAAGAGCGAAGAATCTCACCGAAAGTTCCATGAACCTCTCCTGTCTTCGCCCCAGTATACACACGCCAGGATTGGCTGTCTTTAATTAAGTCAGCTTCCGAGGCCAGTTTCCGGGTACCGGCGACGAACTTGATGGGCCGATGTTAAGCTTGTGTACGAGTCCCGGCTGAATCAAAACGGGTTGAAAATCAACGTATTCAACCAATAGAAACAGGTTAATGCCTGTTAATTGACCTGTCCTAACTATAATGACCCGTTTAGTTGAAAAAGATGCAGGAAATCGTTTAACCCTAACGTGCCTTGATTCTTAACATTTAGTATAATGATATATGTAAGGAGTCACATAGGGTCTGGCACACCTGGTCAGGCGACTCCTCTGGAGGTGAGTAGGATGCAACTCTTTGACATTATGAGCGAATATGGTTACGAGCAGTTGGTAATGTGCTCCGACCCGGCTTCCGGCCTGAAGGCAATCATCGCCATCCACGATACGACCCTGGGCCCGGCCTGCGGGGGGACGCGGATTTGGCCGTATGCCACGGAGGAAGAGGCTCTGCAGGATGCCCTGCGTCTGGGCCGTGCCATGACCTACAAGTCAGCCACGGCCGGCCTGAACATGGGCGGCGGCAAGGGTGTCATCATCGCCGACCCCAACACCCAGAAGACGGAGGCCTTGCTCCGCGCCTATGGCCGGTTTGTGGACACGCTCGGCGGCCGCTATCTGACCACCACCGATGTGGGCAGCACCGGCAGAGACCTGGAGTTTGTCAGCCAGGAGACCGACTACGTGGTGGGGCTGCCCCTGTCCCTGGGCGGCAGCGGCGACACGTCAATTATGACCGGCCTCGGCGTGTACATGGGAATGAAGGCTTGCGCCAGGGAAACCTGGGGCGCCGATTCCCTGAGGGGCAAACGGGTCGCCATGCAGGGCTTTGGCAAGGTGGCCTACCACACCGCCCTGCACCTGCTGGAAGAGGATGCCCAGGTGGTGGTCTCCGACGTCTACAGCGGCGCGCTGGACAAGGCCAGGGATATGGGCCTCAAGGTGGTAGCGCCGGAGGAAATCTACGATGTCCAGTGCGACATTTTCGCCCCCTGCGCTTTGGGCGGAGTGATCAACCGAGACACTATTCCCCGGCTTGGCTGCAAAGTGGTCGCCGGCGGGGCCAACAATCAGCTTCTCACCGACGAGGATGGCGAGGAACTTCACCGCAGGGGAATCCTGTATGCCCCGGACTACGTGGTGAACGCCGGCGGGATCATCAACGTGTCTGCCGAAGTGGGAATGGCCTACAACCCGGACCTGGCCAGGGAAAAGACGGAGCGCATCTACGAAGTCATGGAGAGGGTGATTAACACGTCCAAGCGGGAGGAAATACCCACTTTCATGGCTGCTGACCGCCTGGCAGATGACCGCCTTGCCTCGGTTCGGGGTGTCCGCCAATTGCGCCGCTCTCGCTAGGTCCGCCAGGAATAGCTACGCCCCGACTACCGGCAAAAGGGAGGGACGAGGCATATCGCCCGTCCCTCCCTTGCTTTGTAGTACCTTGGGCTATTTAGATGCTATTCAACGTTAAGAGTGGCCTCGCCAAGTCCATCAATCGAGACCACGGCGCTGTCGCCCGCGTTCAGGAACTTGGGAGGCACAATGCTTCCGGTGATTACGACCGTTCCCGCAGGCAGACTTTCTCCCTCAGCCGCCAGTTTGTTGGCCAGCCATGCCAGAGGTTCGAACGGATGGCCCATTACGTCCGACCCGTAACCGGAACCAACCTCTTCTCCGTTAACGGTTGCCACGCCCCTGGCCGCAGCCAAATCCAGGCTGCGCCAGTCCGAAACAGGCGGCCCCAGGACAGCGCCGGCATTGGAAATGTTGGTCGCCACCGACGTAAGTGTCCTGACCAGACCGTGCACGCCTTCAGGCAGCCGCATGTCTATCACTTCAAAAGCTGCCATAACCTCGCCTACAGCCTCAGCCACCGCGTCACGGGTATAGGGCGCGCCGGATGTCGGCAGGTCGCTGGCCAGCCGCACTGCCACCTCGCATTCGAAGCCCAGCCGCTGGTAGGACCCGGACTTTAGCGTCGTCGGTGTCTGGTAAATGGTGGTGGCCATCAGCGCCCCGGCGCAGGGTTCCGTCCACCCGGCCTGTTCCTGCATGGCAGCGGTGGTGTAGGCCAGCTTGTATCCGGCAACCTGACCCTGTTCTCGTGCCAGCAGTTTCAGATACTCCCTCTGCACGTTGTACGCATCCACGATGGATCCAATGTTCCAGGGGCCGGGGAGGGCAGTGAAAGGCTGGCCGCCCTGGTATTCGGCAAAGAGGGACCGTGCAGCTTCAAGGATTGTGGCATTGGACAACATGTAAGGGCCTCCTTAGTTTGTCTTCCTGGTTGAACCGGCGCGCTACCCTGGAATAGGAGGCCGGGAGATTCTGAAAAAACATGATACAAATGAGAAGGTCGGACCATGCCCTGGCGGGCGCTGTCCGACCTGCTTTTCCTGTAAGTACCGAATCGCCGGGAACAAACCCCGGCCCCATGTCTTAGTGAGCTTCGCTGGGAGCTTCGAAGCCTGCGTCGCGGTGGCCGCCGTCGCAGAAGGGCTTATTGCTGGAGGCGCCGCAACGGCAGAGGGAGACCCACTGCCCCTCGGGAATGGAGTAGCTGTTGCCGGCCTGGTCTACGATTTCAATGGGGCCGGTGACCCGGTTGGGCCCATTGGCCCGGATTTCGATCTTCACGTCTGCCATGAATTTTCCTCCCCGTAACATTTATTTGGCCGATGATGTTCAGCCTGCTCTGGCACGTGCACAGCTATAGGGCCAAAGCTCATCTTGAAAGCAACGCTAGTCTGACACTAGGGCAAATTAGTGTCAAGGTACGGTCTAGTGGAAGCAGCCACCGCCGCAGCAACCGCCGCCCCGCATGGGAGGCACCGGCATCTGGCTGAACTCGCTGCTTCCCGAGGAGTCGCCTGCGGTTATGGATGCAAAGACCGACAGGGCGCGCTTGGCAGGCTGCTCGCAATGGGGGCAGTCCGCTCCCGTGGCGCTCATGGACTGCAGCTTTTCAAACTTGTGGTTGCAGGTGGGGCACATGTATTCATAAATGGGCATGGTGAGTCATCCTCCCGGGAGTTTCATAATCTACTGAGTGGAAATTTACCCGACCGCAGGGTGGTAGTCAAGGATTCTAACCGTCGCGGCGATGTGAGAATCAGGAAACCGACTGCAGCCGAGAGTTGATTAACCCGTTTAACGTCAGCGGGGTTCGAGGGTTGCTGGAATCGATTTCAAACTTCCTTCCCCATTGATGTGGGAAGAGCGAGATGGGGGTGACGTCTTTTCTGAAGCCGTCCCCAAGTGCGGCCAACCGGGAGCCGGATTATTCTTGCAACATCTGATAGGTGTCTACACCTTGGCCTTGCCTCCGCTTGAAGTACCAGAGGTAGCCGCCGCTAACTGCCACCAGCAAGACAGCGCCAGCGATGGTAGTAAGAGCAATACGCATCGTGGCGTCAAACCAGAAGCCTTGCGGGAACATAATCAGCAGGTAATCGGTTCGGGGATCCAGTTGCCACAGGTCATTGGTAAAGCTGATCCGGTGGAAGAGAAGGAACAGGGAGTCAAACCCCACCAGTGCAAACAGTCCCACGGCAAGAACCAGGCCCAGTGTTAAGAGGCCCCCATAGAGCCCCAGCCTGGCCATTTGCCGGGCGAAGGCCCATCGCCAGAGGTAATAGCCACCGCCCTTAACCACCAGCAGGAACACCAGGGTTATAGCCGCCACCCAGTACACGCCCCTCACCAGCACCTTCACGTCCCGCATGTGGTGGACCTCACGTTCGTTGTACAGTTCCCGCTCCATTCCGTAGATGGGGACGACTACCCGCAGCGGTTCGTCTGACGAGTTGAAATAACGGCGTAACTCAGCGCCCACTCGGATCAGGTCTTCGTCGGTGATGCCTGAATATACGGATATGTTGTACTTCTCGAACCCCCTCCGGTACAGTCCGGGATCGTTAATAGCCCAGGTAACGCTGGCTGCTATCAGGAACAGCGGGACTGACACTACAACCAGCACAGCCAGCACTCGCCTGAATCCTTCCGGGATATTGACGTCAGGGGCCCTCAAAATAGTACATCCTTCCGGTCTGGGACCGTAACGCAGTTGATGCGATTGCCCTCTACACTAGCACCGCACTTTGGGTTGAGCAATCAGGAACAGCCCCCTATAATTCCCGCCATGATTGACAAACAGCCCTCTCAGCTATTGCCAGACAAGGACCTGGGCGACTTTCAGACCCTGGTTGAGGTCGTCGCCAGGTTGCGGGCACCCGGCGGTTGCCCCTGGGACCGGGAACAGACTCACGAGTCATTGAAGCGCCACCTGCTGGAAGAGTGCTACGAAGCTTTGGAGGCCATCGACCAGGGCACGCCTTCCCTGCTGGCGGAGGAACTGGGCGACATACTGGTGCAGGTCGCATTCCACGCCGACATTGCCAGGGAGGCTGGCGACTTTACGCTGGCCGATGTTTTGACCGCCATTAACAGCAAACTGGTGCGCCGCCATCCCCACGTATTTGGGGATACCACCGTATCCGACGCGAGGGAAGTAGAACTTAACTGGGAGCAGTTGAAGGCTGCCGAACGGGCCCAAGAGGGGGTGCGCAAGTCGCCGGTCGACGGCATACCCAGCGCCCTGCCAGCCCTCAGCTACGCCCAACTGATGCAGGATCGGGTCGCGCGGGTGGGCTTCGAATGGGAGAACGTGGACGGAGTCATCGATAAACTGGTTGAAGAGGCAGGAGAGTTCCGGAAGGCTACAACCGACGCCGAGAGGGTTCACGAACTTGGCGACCTGTTCCTGGTGATGGTCAACCTTTGCCGGTGGATGGATGTGCAGGCCGAGGACGCCCTGCGCCAGGCCAACGGCCGCTTTCGGTCGAGGTACCTGAAGATGGAAGAACTGGCCGGGCAAAGGGGCCTGGATTTTGAGCAGTTGCCCCTTGACGACAAGGAAGCGCTCTGGCAGGAAGCCAAAACGATAGTAGGCTGACTCCAACTCTGGGCCGTAGACAGTCTTCCGGCGGCTCTATTCGGAAGGACCTGGGGGTTCGGGAAATGGCGGCACTAAAAAGAGTACTGGCAGTCTATCTGCTGGGCATCGCCCTTCTGACGGGCATAAACTGGATCGCCACGCCTTTGTACCACGATGGTACCGCCAACTATTGGACCTGGGAAATCCTAAACTGGTTTATGGCCGTGGCGGTGGTCATCATCCTTGTGGTCAACAGCGTCCGGAAGCGGCGCTTCTGCCGCCGGGACGAGGGCGACAACACGATCACCCGGGAATACCTGGAAATCAACGTTGCTTTTGGCGCCTCCATCGTGCTTGCCTTGTGGTATTTCTGGAACTGGTTTGCCAGCCTCAACCCGGGCAGTGAGCCCGAGGTTGTGGGCCTTATTCACCTGGAATGGTGGGCCTTTATCAATCCGGTCGGGGTGCTGGTTTACGCATACACCGGGGCCCACCTGTGGCGGACTGCCGCTGGCGGGCGAGGTTAAAGAAGCGCCTGAAGAGAGTCCCGAAAGCGGAACCGAAGGCAAAAAGCTAACAACGCTAAAATAGACAAGGCTTCCAATTCATTCTGGCCGGGAATTCATGCAACTCACAGAAAGCCATGCCAAGTCATTTCTCATTGCGGCCCAGGACCTTGCGCCTCATATTCGGTCAGCGCAGGAAGAGATGGACCGAGAACGCCGGATACCGGACGACCTTGCCCGCCTGGTTGACAAGGCCGGAATTTATCAATTATTCCTGCCAGCCAGCATGGGCGGCCCGCAACTGCATCCCGTCGTTGCTTTCCAGGCAATAGAGGAAGTCTCGCGGGTGGAGGCCTCGGTGGGCTGGTGCGGGTTGCTTTCCAATGGTGGAGCGCTCTTCACCGGCAACTTCACTCCCGAAGCCGCCCACCGCATGTTCGGCAATCCCCCCGAGTTTCGTTGCGCCGGTTCCTTCCGGCCGCTGGGTGAATCTCGACCCGTGCCCGGGGGCTACAGGGTGAGCGGCCGTTGGGACTACGCCAGCGGCATAGCAAACGCTAACTGGCTTTTCGTAAATTCTCGGGTAGTGGACGCCGACGGCCTCCGGCTGACTGAAGCCGGCCGGCCCGACACGGTTATGCTTTTCACTCCGGTGGAAACGGCAACGGTGCATGACACATGGCATGTGGTTGGACTTTGCGGTACCGGCAGCAACGACTTCGTGCTGGAGGACGTGTTCGTCCCAACCGAGCGCTCCTTCCGGCTGTATGACCCGCCCCTGGAGGCGGGATACCTGTACCATCCCAGGACTATGCTTACCGCCATCTGGGTGCTGGTGTCGGCCGTGGCCCTGGGCGCGGCCAGGGGGGCGATGGATGCCTTCAAGGAACTGGCCGGCGAGTCGGGTACCACCATATCCACCACTTTGCTGCGTGACCGTCCCCATGTGCAGTCACGAGTGGGCGAGGCGGAAGCTATCATTAGCGGCGCCCGGGCCTACCTGCTGGACGCCATGAACCGGGCCTGGGATTCATTCTCAGAGGATATGCCTCTGCCCAGTCCTGAAATTGCGCAGGCCAGGTTGGCCATCACCCAGTCCATCCACCAGGCGGCGCGGGCCGTGGATATTCTGTTCCACGCCGCAGGGACCAATGCCATCCACCGCCGCAACGGTCTGGAACGGCGCTGGCGAGACGTGCATGTGGTGGTGCAGCATGGAGCAGGCCTGTTGTCAAACTATGAGTTTGGGGGCCAGGCTATGATGGGGCTGCGCCCCAACGACGCGGGCTGGTAAGAAACTGGGCCGGTAACCGCGGCTAATCGTAGGGGTTGCCCAACAGCGCCGAGGGTTCCAGATAGAAGACGCCGCCGGTCAGCAGTCGGGGCAGGTCGGGACCCAGAATGCCGACTGCCGGCGCCTGGCCTGCGGGGCGGCCGGTGAGCTTCTCTGAGAATGTACGCCTGGGCCGCAACCAGCGGGGCTTTGCCTTCCCCGATTCAATGCCGGCTAACTGACCAGCCAGTTGCAGCGACTGGTCGAAGTCCATCAGTTCATCTACCAGGCCAATCTCCTTGCCCCGGCGCGCGGTGAACACTTCGCCCGTGGCCAGTTCCCGGGCCTGTTCATCGCTCATAGACCTTCCGGCCATTACCACGGCGAGGAAACTCTCGTATATTTCTGAGATTAGCCCCTGGAGTTTCTCCGACTCCTCATCGGTCGGACTGCGCCAGAATCCGCCCATGTCCTTCAGCCGTCCCCCCTTTACCACCGAAACCTCGATGCCCGCGCGCCCCAACAACTGTTCCATGATGGGACGCATGTAGATAACGCCGATTGAACCGACCAGGGCGGAGGGCAGCGCGGTAACCTTGCTGGCTCCGCAGGCGATGTAATAGCCGCCGGATGCGCCCATGTTGCGAATGTAGGCGACTACCGGCTTTTGGGCCGCCACTCTTGCCACGCTGAGGTACAACGCTTCCGAGGCCGAGGCAGAACCGCCAGGTGATTGAATGTCCAGCAGCAGGGCTCGGTAACGCCTGTTGGTCGCCACGTCGGACAGGAGCTTCCCGTACATGGTTTCCCGCACCCGCGTGCCAATGCTGCCATGAAGTTCAATGACGGCAACGCCATTACCGCGCCGAAGCCTGGGGAGAAGGGGCATGATGCGACCTCTGCGATGCTTGTTTGTGAACAGATTCCTATTATGTACGGCCTGCGGACGCCGCGCCCGCTATTCCCCCCGCAAATCCGAAACCCGGGGACCAACCTCTTCCATCAAAAGCTGGAGACATTCGTGCTCCCATTCCGGATCATCCGGGTCCTGGGTAATGGCCAGCAGGTGGCCGAATCCGCCCGCCTGTTCATACAGATTACGGATGCGGTCGGCGCACTCCTGGGGGTCGCCGACAATCCAGATGTTCTCCATCATGTAGTCCACGTCCACCGCCCCGTCGGGCATCTCGGGGTCGATTTTGGTGGCCTGGAGCTGCCCTGAGCCCTGGCGATTGGGTAATTGGTGCTGAATATAGTTGCGTCCCAATACTGCCCTGGCCCGCTCCCTCGCCAGTTCCGGCGTACGAGCCACAAAGACGTCTCGACCAATGCGCCAGTCCCGCCGGCTGCATTCCTTGCCGGCGCTGGCCGCTCCCTCTTCTACTACGGTCCAGTGGTCCCGCAGGTGCTGGGGCGCCAGGTTGGAGCTGCTCATGGGAATCCATCCCTTCTCGCCGGCTACGCGAATGGAACCGGAGGCAAGGGAAGTTGCCGCCACCCCAATGGGCGGATGGGGCTGCTGGTATGGCTTCATGTGCAGACCCCGCTCCATCACCGGGTCTAGTTCCGGCGCGTCCACCTGGAAGTATTTGCCGTTGTAGGTGAACTTGCCCTCGGCTTCCCAGATTTTAAGGATAATATCCAGGGCTTCGGCCGAGCGCTCGCGAACGTCAATACCCGTGTCAGCGCCCACACCAAAAAGCGACAGGTCGGTGGGAATGGCCCGGTGCCCGATCCCCCAGTAGATGCGGCCGCGGGAGAGGTGGTCCAGCATGGCAATGCGGTGGGCCACTTCCACGGGATTGTGGATGGCCAGGAGGGTAACTCCCGTAGCCAGTCGAATCTGTTCAGTCATCGCCAGGGCCTTGGCGATTAATAGATCCGGGCAGGGAACGTTCTCCCAGCGCTCGGTAATGTGCTCCCCAATCCAGGCTTCGTGGTAGCCCAACCTGTCCGCTTCTACAATCAGCGCCAGGTCCCGGTCATAGGAGTCGGCATAAGACCGGTGGGGCGGGTGCAACGGCATCATAAATAGACCGAATTCCATCAGAAATCTCCCCTGGGGCCGCAGGTTTTGACGGCGCCGATTTTCATTAGCCCAGTGTCATTGGGCCAATTGTAATTGGGCAGGTTGGCAGGGGCAAGCTAAATTCGCCGAGGGCTCGGCAGCCGCTGTTTGGGAATCGGCCGCATCTGGTACCATTCTACTGGCAGCGGTATGGATGCCATGGGCCGGCAATCGATTTTTCCTATTTCGCAGATTGATGAAGCACTGGGAAAATAAGCCAACTGCCGGCTGGCGATGGGCCGTTGACATTAGGCAACGGCAACGCATCAATGACAATGCAATGGACGCGGCCATGGAGGGCTATTGTAAATGCTACTCAAAGACAAGGTTGCCCTGATTACCGGCGCCGGGAGGGGCATTGGCCGGGCCATAGCGCTGGCCTATGCCGATGAGGGCGCGAAACTGGCCCTGGCGGCCAGGAGCGTGGACCAGCTCGAAGAGACTGAGGGGCAGACACGGTCGAAGGGCGTGGAATCTTGCATTATCGAGGCGGACGTTACCCAGCGGGATTCGGTGGAGCGGATGGTGCGTCAGGCGGTGGAGCGTTTCGGCCGGATTGACGTGCTGGTGAACAATGCCGGTATCGTGGGGCCCATCGGCGCGCTGGAGGACAACGATGTGGATGCCTGGATGCGCACCATCGAGGTGAACCTGGTAGGGACTTACCTCTGCTGCCGCTCGGTAATCCCGGTAATGGCTGCCGGCGGCGGCGGACGGATCATCAACCTGTCGGGCTCGGGTTCAACCTCGGCTCCCTACCACCTTTCCGCTTATGGTTCATCGAAGGCGGCCATCATAAGACTGACGGAAATCCTGTCGCTGGAACTGGCGGACAAGAACATCCTGGTCAACGCCTTGGGGCCCGGCTCCATTCACACCCGGATGTGGGAGGAGATTACCGACGGCGCCCAGGCAGTGGGTGATTCAGAGCTGTACGAGTTTGGTCTCCAGGTAACCGGCGGTGGCGGAGCCTCCATCGAGCGGGCCGCGGAACTGGCGGTTTGGCTGGCCAGCGATGCCGCCGACTGCCTTAGCGGCCGCCTGATCCACGCCGTTGCCGACGATTTTCCCAGCCTTACGCCGCTGATACCCGAAATCATGGCTTCAGACCGGTACACTCTGAGGAGGGATGAGCCGCGGGAATGACCGGTCCTCCCACAGTTCGTGGCTAGACTGCCACCGCCACTTCTACGGAATTGATGGGAGGCAGGTTTTCCACCATCAGTTCCCAGTGGTCACCCTCGTCCCTGCTGTAGAAGACCTGTCCGTTGACTGTGCCGATGTACACCCCCGCAGGATCCAGGGTATCGGTCGACATGCCCTCGCGGAGGACGTGGATATAGGCATGCTCCTGGGGAAGACCGTTGGTCAGGGGTTCCCACTCTCGGCCACCGGTTCGGCTGCGAAAGACCCGGAACCTGGCGCCGGAGGCGTATCGAATACCGCCGCCCACGTCGGTTCCCAGAACCTCGTCCTCAGGCATTACGAAAAGGGTTTGAGGGTCGCGGGGATGCAGGCCCAGCACGAAACCGAAGCGGGAGGGAAGCCCTTCGGTAATGTCCGTCCACTGGGCGCCATAATCGTCTGTACGAAAAACGCCGCAGTGGTTTTGTTGATAGAGCAGGCCCGGCGTGGCTGGCTGGGGCAGCAGCTTGTGCGGACACTGGCCCCACTCGGGCATGGGGTCGGCAGGATTAAAGTCGGCCCGGACACCCTGGTTGGTGGGGCGCCAGTTCGCGCCGCCGTCGTCGGTGCGAAACACCCCGGCAGCGGAAATACCAATCCACATGCGCTCCGGGTCATCCCGGTCCAGGGCGATGCTGTGAAGACACAGGCCGCCAAATCCAGGCATCCACTGGGATCTGGTGGGGTGCTTGCCGAGGCCCTCAACTTCGTGCCAGGTGGCCCCGCCATCGCTGGACTTGAACAGGGCGGCCGGCTGGACTCCGGCGTAGAGGGTGTCCGGCTCCCCGTCCCTGCCTGTTTCGATGTGCCAGATGTTTGCTACGGTGGGACCGTCATGCTCCGCGTACTCGGGTTTATCGGTAAACCGGGGCTGTTCGGTGGATTGCTCCCATGTGGTGCCAAGATCGTCGCTGTACTCAATCTGCGGCCCAAACCACATGCTGTTGCTGGCGGAATATACCCGGCCTCCGGAGCGCGGGTCATAGACCAGGTGGTAAATGTCGGTACCGGGGTTGTAGGGACCCGAGATGCGCCACCGGCGTCGGGACTGGTCGCCGGAGATGATGAATGCGCCCTTGCGGGTTCCCACCAGCACCAGCAGGTCGCCGGCGCGTGCGGTGGCTCCGTCAGTCATGGGTAAAGCTCCTCAAGTGTGGGTTGCCTGAGCGGCGGCCATTCTAGCACTTAAGGAGTCAAAATTACCTTGCCGTGGGTGCCCCGGTTTGACAGATGTTGGTGAGCCTGGGCTACTTCGGACATGGGCAGCACGCGGTCCACAACCAGGCGGACCCGCCCGTCGGCCAGCATGGGGAATAGTTCAGCCATGGCCGCCGGGTGGTCCAGGCGGCCGGCCGGGGAGCGGCCCATGCTGAACCCAATGACAGTGCGGTTGGCGCTGAAGATGTCCGCACCGGACAGGTTGGCCGCCGCGCCGGAGGCATTGCCGTAGGAGATCAGCTTGCCATAGGACGCCACGCAGCGGACGCTCTTTTCCAGGACTGGCCCGCCCACGCATTCCAGAATTAGTTCCACGCCGTTGCCGCCGGTCATTTGACGGACCTCTTCCTCGAAGTCCTGCGCCACGTAGTTAATGGTCTCATCCGCGCCCAGGGAGCGGGCCAGGTCCAGCTTTTCGGTGGAGGAGGCGGTGGTGATGACTCGGGCTCCAAAGGCCTTGGCCAACTGGATGGCAACGGTCCCCACGCCCGAGGCCCCGGCCTGGATCAGAACCGTGTCGCCCGGCTGCACCTGCCCGCGCGTTCTAAGCAGGTGGTAGGCGGTGAGAAACACGATGGGCATTCCGCCGGCGTGGACCGGGTCAAGGGATTCCGGGTAGGGAAAGACATAGTTGGCGTTGACGGATACATACTCGGCGTTGCCTTGGGGGCCCATCCCCATGACCTTCTGCCCGACGTTGAGGCCTTCCACTCCCTCGCCCACTTCGACAATGGTCCCCGCGGCTTCCAAACCCAGAGTGGACGGAAGATCGGGACCCGGGTAATTGCCCTGCCTGCGCATTATATCGGCGTAGTTCACCCCCGAAGAGTCCACCTTGATTATTACCTGGCCAGGTCGGATGGTAGGTTCGGGAACGTCGGCCCACTGAAGCACTTCCAGGCCACCAAATTCTTCAATTCGTACCGCTTTCATTGTCTTTCTCCACTAAACATGGATACACAAGATGAACAGGATATGGCCTGACTGCAGAAGAAACGTAGCCGGAGCATCTGCCCAACCGGTATGTCCTGCTCATCCTTGTTTGAACAAATCAGACTTGGGGCCGCAATTGGCGAGCGGAAAGGACCTCCGGGTTGATTACGCGCACCGGTTCGCCGGCGGCGTAAGCCCTTACGTCCTCAATGGCCCCTGCGTAAAAGGCCCGGTAGCCCTCTTCGGTTACATAGCCCAGATGGGGGGCGATGATGGTGTTGTCCAGCTTCAGGAAGGGATGATCGGTGGGCAGGGGCTCCACGTCAAAGGTATCCAGGGCCGCGCCGGCGATGGTCTTGCCTTCCAGCGCGGCAACCAAGGCCGCCTCGTCCACGATGGGGCCGCGGGAGATGTTCACCAGGTAGGCGGTAGACTTCATCAGGCCAATTTCCCGCCCTCCCACCAAGCCGCGAGTGCGGTCGCTCAGGCGCAGGTGTACCGATGCGATGTCCGATTCCCTGAAAAGAGTGTCCTTTTCCACCAGGGTGGCCTGGCACTCTGCCGCCCTTTCGGCGGTGAGGTTCTGACTCCAGGCGATGACGTTCATTTGGAAGGCATTGCCCACCCGTGCCATAAGGCCGCCAATGTGGCCCAGGCCAATCAGGCCCAGGGTCTTGTCCTTCAGGCCCACGCCTATGGTGGTCTGCCAGTGGCCCTCCCGGGTCAGGCGGTCCTCCTGGGGAATCTTCCGCAGCAGGCCGATTATCAGGCCCCAGGTAAGTTCGGTGGGGCCCTCTCCAGCGCCGCCTGTGCCGCACACCACAATGCCCAGTTCGGTGGCCGCCTCCACGTCAAAGGAGGCGTTTCGGCCGCCCGTAGTTATCAGCAGGCGGAGTTCCGGCAGGCGGGTGAGGACCGTGCGGGGGAACGCCGTGCGCTCCCGCATGCCAATGACGCCGTCAAAGCCCTGTAACCGTTCTACCAGCGCATCTTCGTCGGCCAGGTGATCTCGGAAAACGACAGGCTCCCAGCCTTCGGGCAGGGCATCCCAGTCGGCCAATTGCAGGGCTACGTCCTGGTAATCGTCCAATACAGCTACTTTCAAGGGGAATTGCTCCTGTGCCTTTACTTGAAGTGGGGGGCAACGTCCTTGGCCAGGATTTCCATGCTGCGCAATACCCGGTCAGGTGGAATCAGGCCCCCGGGATTCAGTTCGGCGATGACGCTCTTTAGCCCCAAGTCTTCCTGGAGGTTAGACAGGCGGTCAACGAGGCCCTCGGCGGAACCAAAGGCAACCTTTGTCTCCAGCATCTTGTCGAATGACATCTCTGCCAGGCGCTCGCCCCGGCCCTGTCGCAGCTCGGTGGCCTCGGTGCCGGCCCTTCCGGCCGAATCGCGGTACAGGGAACTCATCCGACTGAAGTAGGCGTGGATGCTCTCCGACGGTTCATCAAGGGCGGCCTGCTCCGTCGCGCCGGCATAAATGGGTATGCGAAGGGACACGTCGCCCTCCCCGGCGTGGCCGGCTTGCTGCCAGGCTTCCCGGTACTTTTGCAGGTTAACCCGCAGGTCGTCAACGTCCATGCCCCGCAGGCCCACGAAAATGGGCATATCCTGCTGGCCCATGCGGGGGAAGGTCTCCTCGGTGGTGGCAGCCACGCGCAGAGGAGGATGGGGCTGGGTGAAAGGGGTTGGTGAGATGTGGGCGCTTTCAATCTGGAAGTATTCACCGTGGTACGAAAATGCCTCGCCCTTCCAGGCTTCCAGGATTACCTCCAGGGCTTCCTCGAAGCGGCCCCGGCTCTCCTCGTAGGGAATGCCGTAAACGTCGTAGGCGCGGGGGAAGGCGCTGCGGCCAATGCCAAAGTCGAAGCGACCCTCGGCGACTTGGTCCACGGTGGCCATCTCCTCGGCGATGCGCAGGGGATTGCCCAGGGGGAGCACCGACACGGCAGTGCCTACCCGCAGGCGCTCGGTTCGAGTGGCAATGGAACTGGCG
Organism: Dehalococcoidia bacterium; assembly: GCA_964291565.2. Taxonomy (GTDB): domain Bacteria; phylum Chloroflexota; class Dehalococcoidia; order Lucifugimonadales; family UBA3495; genus Bin22. Next base: position 372,713 of record OZ219949.1, on the reverse strand, counting down.
ATGACCGCGGGGGAGGAGAGGACCGTGCGTGTGGGCGCAAAATGGACTTCGGATAGCCATGCCTCGTCGATACCCCAATCCTCGGCGGCGTCCACCAGGGCGAACCCTTCCTTGAAGGCATCAACCTGGCTGCCCCCGTCGCGGCGTTCAAACTGCATGAAGATGCCAAAGTCCATAATTCCTCCTGCTGTCCCTATCCGCTCTTGTTGGGCTGCCCACAGATTTTCTGTTTTGCAGGGGCGGGGGCTGATAGAGAAGCTTACTGCGACTGCTGACTGTCAGGTACGGGCAGTGCGCTAAAGTTAAACACACGGCCAAGGTGGGGTCAAGGAAAGAAGACCGTATTCAGTTGGCTTCCCTGGAAGTGTAAAAAGATCGGGGCCACCCAGCCAAAACCGGGTGGCCCAAAAGAGATGCGAAAGTCGAGTAAATGCTATTCGCCGCCGGGTACTCCCTGGGTCTGGCCGGAGACTCGGAGTCATTGTAGTGGTTCGGGTCAATCCACATGTGGGCCCAGCGCAGGTGGGCGGGAGTAGGACCCGGGAAGTGGACGTAGCCGCGGACCTCGGGCCAGAAAGCGACCCCTTCCTGTTCCCAGAAGGAGGGGAAGTTCCAGTAGAGGCTCATCAATGATCAGGGTATCGTGAGTGGGTACCTGGATATTCTGAATTTCCAAGCAACATCATCTGATGGCCATGACGAGGAGTCTGACGAAGAGGAGTGAGGTCAGTTTGGCCCGGCCATCCTTACCCGGCCAGCGTCTTCTGCTCCGCTGCCAGAATCCGGCGCAATTCGTAAATCTCGTCCCGCACCTGGGCAGCCTTTTCGAACTCCAGGTTGCGGGCCGCGTCCTTCATCTGGACCTCCAGGTCCTTGATCACCCGGAACATATCCTCGCGGGACATTTCCTGGCGCATAACTCGGTAGCTGGCGCGGTTCTCGCCAACGCCCTTGATGGTCTCGGTTATGTCGTGAACCGCTTTCTGGATGCTCTGGGGTTCGATGCCGTTTTCCCGGTTGTGAATGTCCTGGAGACTGCGGCGCCGGTTGGTCTCGTCGATGGCGAATTTCATGGAGTCGGTAACTCGGTCGGCGTACATAATAACGTGGCCCTCGGCGTGGCGAGCGGCGCGACCGACGGTCTGGATCAGCGACGTAGTGGAACGCAAGTACCCCTCCTTGTCAGCATCCAGGATGGCCACCAGGCTGACTTCTGGCAAGTCCAGCCCCTCCCTCAGCAGGTTGATGCCCACGACCACGTCGTAAACCCCCAGCCGCAGGTCGCGCAGGATTTCCACCCGCTCCAGGGTGTGAATGTCCGAATGCAGGTAGTGGTTTCGGATGCCCATTTCCGAGAGGAAGTCGGCAAGTTCCTCCGCCATTCGCTTGGTCAGGGTCGTAACCAGGCATCGCTGCCGCTGGTCCACTCGCAGCTTGATCTGCTGCAGCAGGTCGTCAATCTGTCCTTCCGAGGGCTTGACCTCGATGGTGGGGTCCAGCAGACCGGTGGGCCGGATTACCTGCTCCACGATGGTGGTGCTGTGCTCCATCTCGTAGGGCCCGGGGGTGGCTGAAACAAAAATCACCTGGTTTACGTGGCGCTCAAACTCGCCAAAGTTCAGGGGCCGGTTGTCCAGGGCCGAGGGGAGACGAAAACCGTAGTCGACCAGGGTCTGCTTGCGGGATATGTCCCCGTGGTACATGCCCCTCACCTGGGGCAGTGTCATGTGGGACTCGTCGACCAGCAGCAGGTAGTCCTCGGGGAAATAGTCCAGCAAGGTATGGGGAGCCGTACCGGCGTCTCTTCGGGAAAGGTGGCGGGCGTAATTCTCCACGCCGGCGCAGAAGCCCGTTTCCTGCAGCATTTCCAGGTCGTAGTGGGTGCGGCTCTCCAGGCGGGAGGCCTCCAGCACCTTCTCCTGCCGCTTCAACTCTGCCAGCCGCTCTGCCAACTCTACTCGAATGTCTTCGCAGGCCAGGGCCAGCTTTTCCTTGCTGGTTACGAAATGCTTGGCCGGATAGATGGCCGTTTCCTGCTGCTGTCCCAGCACCTCGCCGGTCAGCGGGTCCAGGGTGACGATGCGTTCCACCTCGTCGCCGAAAAACTGGATGCGCGTGGCGACTTCCTCGTATGCCGGCACCAGTTCCAATACGTCGCCGCGAACACGGAACTTGCCGCGGGACAGTTCCATGTCGTTGCGTTCGTACTGCATTTCGATTAGCTGGCGCAGTAGCCGGGTCCGTTCCCGAATTTCCCCTACCCGCACCTGGGCCACCAGGTTGAAGTAGTCCTGCGGATCGCCAAGGCCGTAGATGCAGGACACGGAGGCAACAATAAGCACGTCCCGCCGGGTCAGCAGGGACGTGGTGGCGGAAAGGCGGAGCTTGTCCAGTTCCTCGTTGATGCTGGCGTCCTTCTCGACATAGGTGTCGGTGCGAGGGACGTAGGCTTCGGGCTGGTAGTAATCGTAGTAGGAGACGAAGTATTCCACCGCGTTGTTTGGGAAGAACTCCTTGAACTCGGTGGCCAGCTGGGCGGCCAGGGTCTTGTTGTGGGCAATGACCAGGGTAGGTCGCTGCACCTCCTGGATGATGTTGGCCATGGTGAAGGTCTTGCCGCTGCCGGTAACGCCCAGCAGCGTCTGGTGGACCAGGCCTTCCTCTACCCCGCCGACCAGGCGTTCCACGGCCCGGGGCTGGTCGCCAGTCATCTGGAAATCGGAAGCCAGTTGAAAATCAGGCATGGTGTAACCCGTTGTCCCTCTAGATCAATATTGTCGCTTTGCACAGAATTCGCAAGGCTCAGGAATTGGCAATCCCTCGACAGGAGACCGCGGGCATTTTACATTCCTGCCTTTCACCCAAGCGAGGTGTAAGTTTATTCCTTGAATTTCTATTGGACCGACTACTCGATCAGGAATGGCGCTCAATTTCAACAGTTTGCTAAACGATTTATAGTCGTCAAAATGCTCATTTGTTTCGCTGAATGAATGGACCAGCATAACCGCGTTGCTAATATTGTGCTTCTTGCTCAGTTCTATCGCTGCGTAAGAGCGAAGCAAGAATTGATATCTGATATGGCCAGGAAGCTCATCTAGATTTAAATTACGCTTCAGAGCGTTGAGGCGTTCTAGAATCCATTCGGTATTATGCTTTCTTGTTGCAATCGAGATTTTATTGCTAACTGTCTCACCAAAATTCTCATGGGCCTTGCCTTCTACAGCAACGACGACCCTTTCGGCTCGCTTTGGATTAATGGCATAAACTGAAAGATCATTCCGAGTGTTGGCTGGCAGGTCGTCGCTGAAGGGTACGGGAGTATTAACTTCATCCTCGACTTGAGCATCACTGTATGCAAGGTCAAATACCAAGTTGTGTAGAATTGTACTCTTTGATTGATCGAACACTCTGCTAACTTCTGCAGGGAAGACACACTGCTCTTGGGATATGGACTTTCGATATCTGACGGCATAATGCCACGAATGGGCAAGCTCAAAGCAAGAATGCCCGGGCTTCCAACGGCTCGATCGTTCGACCTCGTCCTTGCCGCAAGTCACTCTCCAGTCTCTAATTTTTTGGAGCACCCACTCACCATACATCGGCCTTACCCCCGGTAGAAATTGCGTGCAACAATGTCACCACCCACCAATCAACTGCAAAGCCTGCCGCAGGTAGTCCTCCACCGTCATATCCGGGGAGCGTTCCAGATTGGCCAGCACCCGGCGGATTTCGGTGGTCGTGTATCCCATGGAAGACAGTGCATCTATGAGGTCGCTATCAGTTGAGTGAGCCTCGGCTGCTTCAGCATCAACCTCCACGCTGTCCATCCTGCCCTTTAGTTCCAGAACTATGCGCTCGGCGATGCGGCGGCCCACGCCGGAAACACCGCTGAGCCTGGCCGAATCTCCCAGTGCAATGGCCTGTTGCAGACCAACAGTGCCCAGCCCGGAAAGCAGGGCCAGCCCCAGCCGAGGGCCGACGCCGGAGACACCCTGGGTTACCAGGAACAGGTCCAGGGCCGCCTGGCTGGTGAACCCGTATAGGATGGGCTGGTCGTTGGCAATGCGCAGATGGGTGAAAAGCCGGACCTGGCTGCCCACCGGCCCCAGCGTGAAAATTTCGGAAGCAGGCACCAGGACCTGGAGGGTGACGCCGCCGACGGTTACCTGGATCCAGTCGTCGCCCGTTGCTGCCAGAACGCCATTGACTCCCGCTATCATGGCCTGCCCGTGGTCTAGCGTTCCGAGCCGGGGATGATCTCCCGGGCCAGGGCCGATTGTTGGTTGCTGTGAATGAGGTGGCAGACGCCAACGGACAATGCATCGGCGGCATCCGGGTCCGGCAAGGTTTCCAGCCCCAGAGTGGCGGCCAATGCGCGCTGCATTTGGTCCTTGGTGGCGGCGCCGTAGTCGGCCACAGCCCGCTTCACCTCGGCGGGACTGTAGCGATGGACGGGAATGCCGGAGCTTGCAGCGCCGATCAGAACCAATGCCTGGGCCTGGCCCACGGCAATGGCAGGGCCAATGAATTGCCTTTCTCCCCGCCCGATAAACGGTTCTTCCACGGCCACGGCATCAGGGTTGAAGACGCTGATCATGTTCCGGACGTGGGTGAACAGCTGGAAAAGCCGTTCCTCAATGGCCATGTACCTGGACAGAGCTACTACGCCGTAGTCCACCACCTCGGTCGTGGGTTCGCTGACCAGGAACCCGTATCCCATTTTGATAGTTCCAGGGTCAATCGCCAGAACTCTCATGCAGAAGCCTCGATGGCTGAGACATCAAATAAAGCGGGTGCTGGAAGTCTGTGCCAATAGCCGGCCAGGATTCCAGCACCCAACTCTTTTATCGGGAAAATCAGTAGGCTGCGCCGTATTGTTCCAGCACCTCAGGGGGAAAATCGGCGTTGGTGTAGGCCTTCTGGATGTCAGTCAGGTCTTCCAGCAGGTCCAGCAGACGCAGGGTCTGCTCCGCCGACTTGTTGTCCAGGGCGACCGTAGCCTTGGGTACCAAAGAAATATCCGATGAGGTGAAAGCCACTCCCTCAGCTTCCAGCGCCCTTTGGGTGTCCTGCAGGGTGTCGGGAGCGGTGTGAATCTCCAGAATGCCGTCTTCTATCTTCACGTCTTCGGCGCCGGCGTCAATGGCCACCAGGCCCAGTTCCTCCGCCCGTTCCTCGTCGTCCATTTCAATGGTGATTACGCCCTTGGTCTCGAAGTTCCAGGCGACGCAACCCGACTCTCCCAGGCTTCCGCCCCCCTTGTTGAAGGCGGACCGGACTTCCGCGGCGGTGCGATTCCGGTTGTCGGTAACGGCCTGCAGTAGAATGGCCCCGCCCCCCGGCCCATAGCCTTCGTAGGTGATTTCGGTCAGGCTGTCGGCGCCCTCACCGCCTTCACCGGTACCCCGCTTGATGGCCCGGGATATGCTATCCAGTGGCATGTTGTTGGACTTGGCCTTGTCAATGGCGAGACGCAGCCGGAAATTCATGTCCGGGTCGCCGCCGCCTCCCTGGGAGGTGGCCAGAGTAATGTCGCGGGCCAGCTTGGTAAACAGGGCGCCCCGCTTTGCGTCGGCAGCCCCTTTGGCTCTCTTTATCGTTGACCATTTCGAGTGTCCAGACATACCATTCAACTCCTCTCCGCCAACCGGCAAATGCCATCTTCCGTATGGGACTCACGGTCGGCTGGAATTCTCAAGGTATTGCCTGGATTTTAGCACTGCCCTATGCCCCGGTCAAAGTTACGTATCTAAAGAGTGGGCTAGTCGCTCGGATAGACCTTGGCAGGCAGAGACGGGTTTCACGGCGGTCGCAACTGCTTTGCTCAAGGATTCTCCCAGGCAATACCAGCAAGAGTGGAAAGTGGTCAATAGCGATGATTTGCTCTCGTGCCCGATAGCCTCGGACGCACCCAGGAAAAGTACTCTAAGCACTGTGGGGCCAATAGATAGGCATTGGTGGAGAAAGTCAGGGTGGATAGGAGGTCAGCGGAGCCCCTCCATAAGGCGGACTCGCATAACTCCCTCATCGGTATCGACTCCCAGAACGACCTGCGAAATGGCCGGCAACAGGACCTCGCCATTGGGGCCGGATACAACATATACGTCGTTGCTGCCGGTAATGATGATCTCTACTATCCGCCCCAGGTCCTCGCCTGGCTCGGTGAATACCTGCATGCCAATTAGCTGATAGTGAAAATACTCGCCCTCCGGCAGGACCGGCGATTCTTCTGGTTGGGCAAACAGTTCCTGGCCGGTCAGTGTTTTGGCAGCGGCAGGGCTGTCAATCCCTTCCAGCTTCAGGATCACCATATCGCCTGACATGCGGGAACTGGACTGGATGCGAAAGGACTCACCTTGAAGGAAAAGAGATTCGCCGGCGTCGAACCGGTGGGAGATTTCAGACAGGACTCGTGCTCGAACCTCACCGTAGACACCATGAGACCCCAGAACCCGGCCCACGACGGCCATTGGGATTCTGGGGTCAGTACTGTCTTCCACTGGTTCAGTCAAACTGGGCAAACGCTTCAGGGGAAGGAAGGCTTAACCTTCCTCTAGTAGAAGATTGGAGAACGCGCTCGATAAGGCCGGTTGACTCTATACAATCTCAAGAAGTGCCCGTGTACCTTGCTTGATCGCCGCTACGCGAACCAGAACTCGCATCGCTTGGGCGACCCTGCCTTGTCTTCCGATAACTTTGCCTTTATCTTCGGGGGCTACTTCCAGACGAAGGATAACCTGGCCGTCTTCGATAGTTTCAGTAACCTTTACCGCTTCCGGATTGGTGGCCAGTGACCGAGCAATATACTCTACCAAATCTTTCATTCAATTTGCTCTTCTACCGCTACCGGCTCTTCCTGGGGAGAGCGCAGTTTGTCGTAAATGCCGTCCCTGTCAAAGATTCGTTTCACTGCATCTGAAGGTTGAGCGCCCTGATTCAGCCACGCTATGGCGCGATCTTCTTTCAATACCACGGCAGGGGGGTCAACCATCGGATTATATTGGCCTATCCACTCGACGTATGCGCCGTCCCTGGGGGCAGCCGAGTCAGCCACCACAATCCTGTAAGATGGGCTTCCCTTCTTGCCCACTCGCCTCAACCGAATACGCAGCATAAACACTCCAGACTATTAAATTGCAGCTTGTGTTCTTTTTCGCCACGTAATTCTAAGAGCAGGTGAACCTGTTGTCAATTCTGGTTACCTAGCAAACCGAGGTAACGTACGTTTATTAAACATGAGGAAATAGCTACCTGAAAAATGCGGACAAAACCCTAGGTCTGTACGGCTGAAATGATAGAAGAGGCTCGCCGTAAAGCGAGATAAAAAGGGTTCGGGCCCAGCCCATCTGGAGAGGCACCGCCCTGGAATACTCTAGGTCCCGGGGGCGATGGTAGACATTGGCCTGGGCCCGACTAACGGGTTTTTGGTGATATGTGCCCTTAGGTCAGGCTCACCCCGTCGTGTCCAGACTGATGCCTACCATCGCCCCCGCATACTAAACTATGTTCCATGCCATATCACCTCCTTTTTCAGATTCCCGCCAAGCGGTTGCAATATTCTTAACATATCGAATTGGCCTTGTCAACACAGCCTCTTAAATCGTCCCGCAACTCCTTCGCCGAGGTACGGGATCTGTCAAGCCTTATTCACAGGCTCGTGGATGGCCCTGCCGGCTGCGTATCGTTGTGCCTGAAGCTTAACCGGTGCCATAATTGTGCAGGGACTTAAACCATGCCGGTGCACCACTTGAAAGACAGCGGGCCGGCCAACGATCAGAAAAGGGAAATAGCGGCAGCCATTATGCGTATCGTTTTCATGGGCACTCCGGAGTTCGCCGTTCCGGTAATGGAGAAGCTCTGCGCCGCTCCAGGTGTCGAAGTAGTAGCCGTCTACACTCCTCCCGACCGGCCGAAAGGCAGGGGCAGGGGAGTAGAGTTTTCGCCGGTGAAGGCCGCAGCTTCCGCCTTGGGTCTGCCCGTATTGCAGCCCAATTCCTTCCGGTCCGGCGAAGCGCTGGATGACCTGGCCAAGTATCAGCCGGACGTTATTGTAGTAGCCGCCTACGGCAAGTTGCTACCCACAAGTGTACTTGACCTGCCTGCCCACGGCTGCCTGAATATTCACCCCTCGTTGCTGCCACGGTATCGGGGTCCCTCCCCCGTGGTGGGTGCGATACTGGACGGGGTTTCGACGACTGGCGTCTCTCTGATGCTTCTGGACGAAGGCATGGACACCGGCCCCGTCATCGCCCAGCGAGAGCGCGTCCTCGACGGCTCTGAAACGTCGGGTGACCTGACCAGCCAACTGTTTGAAGCGGGAGCGGACCTGCTCGTAGAGACCCTTGACCCGTGGGTAGGCGGGCACATAAAGGCGGTCCAGCAGGATGAATCCCAGGCCAGGGTTACCGGGAAGCTGGAGCGGAATGACGGCCGGGCCGACTGGCAAATGACCTCCGTGGAACTGGAACGTCGCCGGCGCGCTTTCACTCCCTGGCCCGGCCTTTTCACCCAGTGGCAGGACAAGTTGGTACGGCTCGTAGATGTGTGCGCCGGGGAGGGCGTGGCGGACTTCCGACCTGGAAAGGAACCAGCCCCGGGGGAGGTAATGGCCTTGCCCTTTACAGACTCACCCGTCGGAATCGGTACCGCTGCAGGTATTCTTGGAATCAGGACGCTGCAATTGGAAGGGCGTCGGGCGTTACCCGCTGCGGAGTTCGTAAGAGGCTATCCCGATTTTGTTGGCAGCAGGCTTTAGGCAACGGCCTCATTATTCTCACTGCTGGGATCTGTATGTTCAGGCGCTTGTTCCCCGCTTTGGTGTTTCCTATGACTAATGTCCCATGTAAGGAACGCAGCCCAAAGCAGCACTCCGATAGCAAGTGTGCCGCCGGCAAGCCACATGTGGGCCACCAACCTGGAAGAGATGACCGAAATCACGATATCCAGGGTCAGGACAACCAAGCCCTGGACTTCGACCTGTCCTGCCATCCAGGCGCTGTTAACCGCGCGGTCGACCACCCCGGGCAACGCAAAATAGGCGACGGTCAGCGATACCAGGGACCCGCCGCCAACCAGAATCAGTAGTCGGTAAAACCAGCGGGCAATTTGCCGGGGTCTACCCCAATAAATCAAGACCACCAGACCGGAGGCTGCTGCCAGAACGATCAGACCAAGGTTTCTGGTACGCGACAGGATCTCCGCAATTCCATCGCGCCACTCACTAGCATTTGCCTGAAACTGTTCCTCGCCCACGTCGGCGACTTCTTCGGCCAGCAGCGGAACCAGGTCCAAATGTCCATCACGGTCCAGGTTGACTCTGTATTCTGCCAGCGCGGTGTCAAGCGCAGGAGCCGCCGCCGTCCGGACGGACTCGGCAAGCAGTAGCCTGGTGTCTCCCGTCTCGAATGCCTGCCGAAGCTGCGGCTCTGCCTGCTCGAGGGCTGCGCGATATTGCTGGTCAATCAGATCACTATCCAGCGCCAAGACCATTGCCTGGTCAAATATCTCAAGAACCTCATCTTCGCTTAACCCGGTGAGATCGGTGATTGAATGCGACTCCAGCCTTCCGGTGGAAATGGACTCCAGGGCGCCAGCAATCTCCTGTGAATAAGGGTTCCCTTCGGATTGGGCAGCCATACGCTGAAGTAACTGGTCATCGATCAGAGGGGTCTGCTCAACCTTGGCGACTATCAGGTCCACTGTAGCGGCAACGACCCGGTCAAGGGGACCGGAGATGTCCAGGTAAAGTTCCAGTTCATCAGATTCACCGGTGGCAAAGGCGGAAAGGAGGGACAAATTGGTCTCTGTCTGGGCTTGCAGGTATTCAGGAGGGGCTACGGTTATCATCAGGCGACGCAATTCGCTGGAGGTCAAGTAGCCTGCGCCCATCGAAACCTCGGCCCACACCAGTTCGATGTTTTCTGTAGTGAGCGCCTCGGTATAGAGCCGCTCATAGGCGTTCTGATCAGCTAGGGCATTGGCGTAAAGCTCATCATTAAGCAACGCCCTTAAGTTATAGTGAAAAAGCAGCAAAGCAACAGCCAGGAAAATCGCCAGTCCGGCCAGCATTGAAGCGAAAGCGCGAAGAATATAAAGAAACATTTCCGCTCCAGAGCGCCGTCTTCCGGTTGCTTTTCGCAATTGTAACACCGGACGTTTCCGTTCCCCATGAACTTGGTAGATCTGCCGGAGAGCATTGATTGAAGGTGTCGATACGCCTTCCCTAACTTGGCCCTTAATTGACACTTTAAGGCCGTGGGTGATACATTTCACAAGGTTTTTATAGCTAATTTTCCCGCGAGGAAACTGAAATGCCAGCCAAGATTGCCGTTCTGGCAAAGCAGGTCATAGACCCGGAAATGCCTATGGCCGCCTTCCAAATCGACTCCAACTCCAAGCGCGTAGTGACTCCCCCCAACATTCCGCCGGTCGTTAATGGCTTTGACGAAAACGCGGTTGAAGCGGCCCTTCAGATCAAGGATTCCCAGGATGTCAGTGTAACGGTTATTTCCTCGGGTTCTTCCTTTGCCCTGGACGTTATGAAAAAGCCTCTGTCCATGGGCGCGGATGAGTTGGTGCTGTTACAGGATGATGCCTTTGATAATAGCGTGGACAGCTTCCAGACGGCCCAGTTGCTGGCTTCGGCCATTCGCAAGCTGGGCGGCTTTGACCTGATAATCTGCGGGCGGCAGGCCTCAGACTGGGACAACGCCCAGGTTCCTTTGGGGGTTGCCGAACTTCTTGGCCTCTCATGCGTGGCGCTGGGCAAGAAGGTGGAGTTGAAGGACGACCGCGTTGTGGTGGAGCGGCTGATACCGGACGGCTATGAGGTGGTGGAGGCTTCGCTACCGGCCCTGGTTACGGTAAGTAACGAACTGGGTCAACCCCGCTATCCCACTCTCAGGGGGATAATGGCGGCCACCCGCAAGCGGCCCACCATCTGGAGCGCCTCGGACCTGGAGCTGGACGGCGGCGAAATGGAGCCCAGGCTCACGCTGCACGATCTTTTCGTTCCGGTAAGCAACACCGAGTGTGAGATTATAGAAGGCGACGACGAAGTAGATGCCGGCCGCAGGCTGGCCCTCCGGCTGCGGGAAGAAAACTTCTTTTAGTCGTACCGTGCATGAAAAAGGCGCGCTGGCCGGAGTGTGTTCAAACCGGATGGGCGCCAGTCAAATAGCGAAATGGAGGTCCTCATGGCTGAGGGCAACGGAATACTTGTTATCGGTGAATCTGCAGGCGATGAGTTGAGCCTGGCATCCCAGGAGATTCTGGCCGCCGGTCGTAAGGTGGCCGACGACCTGGGGCAGGAACTGGCCATCGCCGTGTTTGGGGACGCCGTGGATGCGGTGGCCCAGACTGCAATTGCCCAGGGAGCTGACAAAGTCTACGCAGTTACCAACCCCCTGCTTGCCCAATTCCAGGTTGAACTCAACCTGGCTGCGGCCGAAACCCTTTGCCGGGAGACAAACCCGGCAATCATACTCGTTGCCCGCACCAACCAGGGCCGGGAGGTTGCCCCTCGGTTGGCCTTCCGACTGGGTGTGGGCCTGGCTCAGGACTGCCTGGAAGTATCGGTCGACACCTCCAGCGGCAAGCTCCTTGCCAACCGTCCGGTCTACGGCGGAAATGCCGTTGCGGTGATTAGCTGCAACCAGACTCCCCAGGTGGCAGCCGTTAGGCCGAAGGTGTATGTTCCCCTGGAACCGGATTCGGCCCGGCAAGGGGAGGTGATCTCCTTCCCTGTTGACCTGGACGATTCGATGGTACGCAGCCGGGTGATTGAGGTCGTGAAGGAAGAGGCCGAAGGCGTAAAGCTGGAGGATGCCAGCATTGTGGTTTCCGGTGGCCGTGGACTGGGCGGTCCGGAGCCCTTTGTTCAGTTGGAAGAGTTGGCCAGGCTGCTGGGCGGCGCCGTCGGGGCTTCCCGGGCGGCCGTAGATTCCGGCTGGGTTCCGGCCAGCTACCAGGTGGGACTAACCGGCAAGACCATAACTCCCGACCTGTACATCACAATTGCTATTTCCGGCGCCAGCCAGCACATGGCCGGCTGCTCCGGGTCCAAGGCCATCGTCGCCATCAACAAGGACGCCGAGGCCAACATCTTCAAGGAAGCCCGCTACGGCGTGGTCGGCGACTGGGAGACGGTGCTGGCATCTATGACCGAAACGGTGCGGGAACTGGTGCAGGAGTAGGCCTTCCCCCTTTCAGTAGTCCAGGCCCGAAAAACGCGAAGGTGGTGCAACGTGGACAGAACAGCAGTCCTGATTGTTGGCGCCATTGGCGGAGCCATCGCCCTCGCAGTGGCCATGATTATAGTTTCCGCTTTTCGCCCTCTTACTACCCTGGAAACAGCCTTGTGGCAGCTGATTTCCCTGGCGGCCGGGCTTTACGGTTCCTACTTACTGGGACGGCGAGCAGCCAGAGAGGCCGCCATGGATCTTTTGCGCCTCCATGCCCGCTCCGCCGTGCGCCGGCTCCTGGCAATAAGGGGGAGCTGGCATCGGCTGTCCCACAGGATAGAAGAATTTCAGGTTGAAAAGAGAGACCCACGGCTGGATGTGATCCAGGCCATAGTTGAGGAACGCTCGACCATTGCCGATTCGGCTATCGAGGACTGGCGGGACATCGCGGCGGACGAGGTTGACGAAGTCGTTGCTCTGTGGGAAAGGAGCAGCCAGTCTCACCATACCGGGGAAGAAGGATAATCCGGCGCTCCCAGGCGGGTTAACGACGATAAGGCTCCAGAATTTGGTACCTTCCGGATTCCGTCAGCCACCGCCAACCACCACGTTGTCTATCAGCCGCGTCCTTCCCATCCTCACTGCCGTGGATACCATGGCCGGCCCGTCCATCCGTTCCAGTTCGTCCAAGGTCGTGGCATCGGCCACACTGACGTAGTCAATGCCGTCGATCAGGGGTTCGTTCTCGAGGATCTTCCGGGCGGCCAGGCGCAGTGTCTCCGCATTTCTTTCGCCACCCAGCCACATTTTCCTGGCTTCAGACAGCGCCCGGTAAACTACCGGCGCGGCCCGTCGCTGCGCCGGCGTCAGGTAGGTGTTGCGGCTGCTCAGGGCCAGGCCGTCGGCGTCCCGCACAGTAGGCGCCGCCACAATTTCCACGCCCAGGTTCAGGTCGCGCGCCAGTTGCCGGATAACTGCCAACTGCTGACCATCCTTCTGCCCAAAATAGGCCCGGTCGGGCGTAACCACGTTCAGCAGCTTCGTCACCACCGTAGCCACTCCCCGGAAATGGCCCGGTCGGGCCGCCCCCTCCAGCCTTTCCCCCAGAACCCCCGGCTCAACCCACGTATCGAACCCGGGCGGATAAACCTCCTCCGGTGCGGGCGCGTAAACCAGATCCACGCCTTCCGCCTCCAGCAACGCCAGGTCCCGCTCCATGTCCCTGGGATAGGTTGCCAAGTCCTCCTGCGGCCCGAACTGGGTCGGATTTACGAAAATGGAGGCGGCAACGGTAGCGTTGTCCGCCCGTGCCCGCCGCACCAGCGCCAAATGCCCCTCGTGCAAGGCCCCCATAGTAGGCACCAGTCCCAGGGGCCGAGGGCATGAGCGGACGTATTCGGTGGTGGTGATGTTGGTGGTTAGCGTTTGCATGGGCTGGCTCTAAGTTGCTTGTGGGTTAAGGGTAATACTGAACCTAGGTGAACAGCTCATCAATCTCCCGCTCCACCCGTTCCTCTCTCGTCTCCCCTGGCCGTCCAACCTCCGCAATGCCTACCCCAACTCGGGCGGTCAAGTCGGCGTAGGATTCGGGGGTGCCGTATTCGCGGGTGTGGACCACCACTGGCATGGGAACCGCGTGGCCGAAGATCAGGGCCTGCTGCTTCTCCTCCAGGCGGGCCAGCACGCCCCGTAACTGGCGGCTGCCGGCCGTTCCTGACAGCACCGCGTCGATGTCCCGCTCGTTGTCCAGGGCGCAGGTGATGCGGGTGCCCAGCTGGCTCATCACCTCCGAGTCGATGCTGCCGGGCCTCTGGTCAATAACCATCAGGGTTACGTTGTACTTGCGCAGTTCCCGGGCTATGTTGGCGAAGGTGGTCTGAGATGCAATGGACGGACTCAGAAACCGGTGGGCCTCCTCGATTACTATGACCAAGGGCCTGGGGTCACTGCCCTGGCCGCCCTCTGCCGCTTCCTTCAACTCTACGTAACGTTCGTGAATGCGGCGGGAAAGCAGGTTGCTCACCAGGATATAGGCGCTCAGGTCTCGCCCGTACCGGCCAAACTCCAGAACCACATGCTTGCCCCGTTCCAGGTGCTCTATGATGCTGGCGGCGGCATTATGGCGGTTGCCATCCTCCAGAAAGGGAAAACGCTGGAAGCGGGAGAGGCGGTTGTGCAGCGCGCCCAGGGCCGCCCGGTTCACGCCCAGGTCCTCGGCCAGTTCGCCCAGGTCTGCGCCCCCACGTTGCAGGAACTCCCCCAGCCAGTTGGAGCCAAACATTTGCTTCAAGTTGAAGGCGGCGGAGGCGGCTACGTCCGAGAGATTAAGGTTGTCCTTGAGCAGTTCGATATCTTCCGGCTCAATCTCTCCGTATCCAATTTTGACCACCTCATCGGGCGATGAACCGCGCCGCCGGGAACTCTCCTCGTCCAGGGTGAAGGTTGAAACGCGGGAAGGGAATAGTTGCTTCAGGCCCTTGACCTGCCGGTCCCGGTCCGAGTCCTGGCCGCTCCAGCCGTATTCGCTGTGCATATCGAAAATCAGGGATGATGCCTCGCCGCCCTGCAGGATGCCCACCAGCAGCAGGCGGGTCAGGAAGGTCTTGCCGGTGCCGCTCTTGCCAAAGACACCAAAGGAGCGCCGGACCAGGTTGTCCAGGCCCAGGCAAACGCGGGTGTCCATGTCCAGGGGAGCGCCGATCCAGAAATGGCGGTCGTCCTCCTGCCCAAAAACGGCGGCAACGTCGGCGGCGGTGGCGGGAAACGCCGGGGAGAAATGCGAAGGCACGGTCTTGGCGGCCGTCGGCCTTTCGTCGCTGCCGCTGACGAGGGGCAAGGCCATGTTGGGAAGCACCGAGACAACGCCGTAGGCCATGGTGCCGGATACTGCCTCCAACAGGACCGGATCATTGGAATCCGGCGGGGCATGGCGGAGGCGGGCGTCTGAGCTGTTCAACTCCAGGTCGGTTACTACGCCGAAGAACCGGTAACGTTGGCCGCGAATGGTGACAAAGGTGCCAACCTTGACATCTTCGATGAGGATATCCCCGGCTGGATTGAGCCGAATGTCCACCCCTTCCGTCAGCGAACCGCCCACAACCGTGCCCATGGGGAGGGAAGAGGGCAGCCCACTATCGCCATCGGACCCGTTGTTAAAGAAGCCACCGGTCATAGTCTTGCTCTCCGCAGGATAGCGGTAACTCGTGCCGCATCGCCCACCACTTCCCCGGCAATGGCCTGACCGGCCCGCTTTATGAAGTCATCGCCGTCGGAGCGGCAGTTGGCGGCGTGACGCAGGCATGCAACAACAACCTCATCGGCCATGGGAGGCCCCGAACCCAGTAGGAACCGGCAGAAGTCCAGGTTTTCCGTGAATCGTGCCACTTCCTCGGACTCGCAGGCGCTGACAAAAGAGTGTATGGGCGGGGGCAGCGGAGGCAGCAACTGGACCATGTGCCCATCCAACTCATGCCCCACAATCAGTGCGTCGAAACGGGTGGTCAACAGCCGTTCAATCTGGGGATTGCTGCGGTAGATTTCCTCCAGGCTGCCTGAACCGCGGCCTCGGGCCAGCACCGGCCTGCCGGGGTCCAGGGGTTCGGTGCGGACTCCCTGCACCACCGCAAACACCTTTGCCTCCCCAACGACTACCAGCGCTCCAAGCTGCGGCGAGCAGTATAGGTCATAACACTGTGCAGTCAGTAACCGGGAGTCGGAGCCGATTAATTCCGCCAAGGGTTGTCTCATGTTCGGGGTCGGCTTCCTTTTAAGGGTTAGCAAAGTGGATATTGCGGCAACAATTATAACTGCCCCGGAGCGCTAACCGTCAGCGGGGGCAGTATGTGTTCAGAATCAGGGGCGACAAACTATACCGGATATCTTCACAGCCGCGAAAGCCGGAATCCAGCAACCCATGTTACTGTCGGCCTGTATTCCCTTTATCTGGTTTGTATTCTCCGCCTCCGGGGGACGCCCGAATGATCAGCCGGAGGCAGACAGGACACCATGACCCATCGATTCTCAACAGTTGATGGATGCCCTTTCGCGAGGCGGACACATGGGGCCGCCCAGGGCAAATCACCTGAACACACCGGTACACCCCCAAAACTATCAAAAAGGGCGCAAGGCCTTGCGCCCGCCCCATTAGCCCTCCCCGCCCAATCTTCACCAGGTTTCTGACACTCCCCCCTTGCCGTCCTGCATAGCGCCCCTTCAACATAAGACTACAGGCTCGCCAGGAATCCCGGACCCGCGCTCCTGCGTGGCAAAACCCGTGCAGGTCCGGTAGAGGTCTGAAGTGTGGCCCAAAACGGCCCAAAACGGCCCGGTTTGGCCCCTTCCTCACCGCAGTTCCGTATCTGGGTGTGGCCCACTGGTCGGGCCTCATGGGCCATAAATCCAGCGGTCTCAGATACGAAAAACACTAAAATGGCCCAAAATGGCACTGAAATTAAAAAATTTAGCCCTGTACAGTTAGTTGGCAACCCGTGGGGGTCGCTTTTCAGACCGGTCCTGCCTGACTTCCCGGCCCTTTCCCCTGCCGGGCTACCGGATGTGGGCCGTGCTCGGCAGGCGTAGCTGTTCAGAGTTAAGGGGATTGCCTTGCCAATCCAACCGGTAATTTCGGCAAGAGCCGGTATCCGGGAGTCCTCGCTCCCCATACAAAGGAATGGGATCGGCTTTTCTGGATTCCGGCTCAAGGCCGGAATGACGGCGTGGACCGAAAACCGCTCCGCGAATCTCAATAGTTGCAGGTGTCAATCGTCGTTAAAATTACATAACGGCCCTCGTGCTATAATTCCAAGGTTGTAAATTTAATGATGGAGACTTCGTTTATGGTATTCAATACCGTAGCTGTTTTGAGTCCGGGCGACATGGGCCACGCGGTGGGTCAGCGCCTCCGGGAGAATGAGCTTGATGTGATTACCTGCCTGGCCGGCAGAAGCGAAAGGACCCGTTCCCTGGCCGAGAAGGCCGGTATCCGCGATGTGTCCACCATGGAAGAACTGGTTGAGCAGTCTGACCTGATAATGTCAATGACCGTTTCCGCTGCGGTGCCTGCCTTGTGCCGGGAAGTTGCCGGCGCCATCAAAGCTACCGGTACGGACACCTTGTTTGCGGAATGCAACGCCATCGCTCCCCAGCTTACGTGCGAAATGGAACCGATAATTACGAAGTCGGGAGGCCGTTTCGTGGACGTTTCCATAATTGGAGGTCCGCCTCGCCCCGGCTACAGTCCCCACTTCTATACTTCCGGAGAGCACGCCACCGAGTTTGAGCAGCTGAACGATTACGGTCTGACCGTCATAAAGCTTGACGGCGAGGTGGGGCAGGCATCCGGCATAAAGATGTGCTATGCCGCCATGACCAAGGGGACTTCGGCCCTTCATTCGGAGTTGCTTATAGCCGCGGAGTTAATGGGGCTGACGGAGCCGTTGCTTGCCGAGTTTCAGTCTGGCCAGTCGGCAGTCCTTCAACGGATGGAGCGCAACCTGCCCACTGTGCCGCCCCGGTCCCGCCGCTGGGTCAGTGAAATGGAAGAAATACGCGACACTTTTGCCGGCCTGGGTATGACGCCTCACCTGTTCGAGGGTGTGGCCGAAATGTACCGCTTCATTGGCAGCACCCCCCTGGGCGAGGAGTTCCCTGAATCCCGCGACCGTGACCGTACATTTACCGAGACTATCAGCCAGTTGGCCCAGCACCTGCGTGAACGGCAAGCGACTGAAGAATAAGCCGTTTCGTACATCCCGTCCCATTGGTAGCAGCAAACAGAAAGGCCCCGGTGCAAACTGGCGCCGGGGCCCGATACTTCTCAGTCCTGTCTTGCTTGTCCCTTCCCATTGACGGGAAAGGTCAGGCAGGTGGAGAAAGTTACACTATCGCCGACTCGCTGAAGAGCCTGCCTGAAAAAAAGTAACTACGGTTCGGTCTGTTCGGTCTGGCTGCCCTTAACGGTGACTGTGATGTGGGCCATGGCCGTGTCGCCCGGGGCGCCGTGCCAATGGTTCTCGCCGGCCGGTATGATCACCACGTCCCCTACTGTAATTGCCACTTCCTCGTCGTCAGTGGCAACGGTGCCGGTGCCCTCAGTTACGATGAGGATCTGATCGCCGCTGTGCTTGTGGAACTTGTTGCGGGAACCGGCGCTGAAGCTGACCACGCCGAAGTTGAAATTGTTGCTGTCCCCGGCCTCAAAGGGAGCCTGGCGCGTAACTATGTTGCCGGTGAACAGTGCGCTGGTGGCCTCTTCGGTGGGAACGGAACTGAGCCTGACGACCTTCATTAGTCTCCTCCTGATTTACTTTACGATTTTCGTTTGAATAGCGGCTTCTTCAGTATCTGTGAGCTATTGCTCCACCCGTTTTCGAGCCGACCCTAATATACCTGCTGGAATGTGGTAAGTCCATACTGGGTGAGTTGGCGTAGTGATCGTGTTCCCCACCTTGCCAATTGCTGTAACGCCAATAAAGGAGACTATTAGCGTTCGGGGATTGTTTCTATTCCGAAACGGTCATACCGGTACAGCAGGTATCCAGAAATCTTGCCCTTGAAGATGTCACAGGTTAACTTGTCATTCCGGATTCGGGCCTTCGCCAGAAGAACGGCTGCGTGGGATGGTTTTCAACTTAGCTCTGAACAGTTGTCAATAAGGTCCCTGCATTCCGTCTTGCAACATCAGATGCTAAAATTAAGAGAGATGGTCCACACAAAGAGGGTGATATTCCATGGCTTTGAATCAAACTATTCAGGAAGCTTTGAATCGGCACATAAACGAAGAGTTTTACGCGTCATATCTCTACCTGTCCATGTCGGCCCACTGTGATTCACTGGACTTGCCCGGATTCGCCCACTGGATGCGCATCCAAAGCCAGGAAGAGTATGCCCATGCCATGAATCTGTTCGACTATGTCCAGGATCGGCAGGGGAAGGTGACTTTGCTTCCCATAGACCAGCCCGTGGTTGAATTCGGGTCGGTCCTGGATGTGATGGAAGCTACCCTGGCCCACGAGCGGCAGGTTAGCCACCTGATCAACGAGCTTTACGAATTGGCGTCTCGGGAAAGCGATTATCCGACGCAGGTTCACTTGCAGGCTTTCATAACTGAACAGATCGAAGAGGAGAAAACCGCGGCTGATATCATCGCCAAGCTAAGACTGATTGGCGAAGACGGAAGCAACCTCCTCATCCTCGACAACGAAATGGCTGCGAGACAGCTATCCCCCGGCCTCTAGGCAGCATTTGAATAAAGGCCTTCCTCCTTGAGTGCGAAGGCTTAGGAAGGAGATGGCGGCGTTCATTCCACAGCTGAATGCAATGGAAACGCTCGCGAATTCCGGCTTTCGTAGCAGTGATGATGGTTGGTTCAGAAGGGCGCTACATCCCAATTGTGGCAGTATATGCGAGGCTGGCTCCTCCCTCACTTTCGAATAATGCTCAATTTTGCCCGGTTTGGTGGCCCAATTGTCGGTATTGTTGCCAAAGACTGCATTCCAAACGGCAATTCCATCTGTTATAATCGGGTATGGAATGCGTTAAGGTTCTTTCCCGTGGGTAGTTGCCTCAGATGCGCTGACGCCGGATGACCTCGACCAGGCCAAATTTTCTTTTATGGAGGTCGACAGTTGGCGCTGTCAGATAAGACCCTGGTTTGCGTCGAGTGCGCAGCCGAATTTACCTTCACTGTTGGTGAGCAAGAGTTCTTTGCGTCTCGAGGTTTTACCAACGAACCCCGGCGTTGCCCTGAGTGCCGCCAGGTCAGGAAGTCCCAGCGTTCTTTCGAGGGGGGCCCCCGCGAAATGCACCCTGCAGTTTGCGCCCAGTGTGGAACGGATACCATGGTCCCGTTCCGGCCGCGTGGTGACCGCCCGGTGTACTGCAGCGATTGCTTCAGCTCTATGCGTGAGAGCAACTACCGCTAAAGGCTACCCACGCAATCGAAGGTATGCGGATAATCTGTTCAACCCCCGGTTCAAAGCCGGGGGTTGTCGATTTCAAGGCAAGATGTTTCAGCCCTCCCGGTCAAGGCTCCAATGCTAGTCCGGCTGCACGACAAATCAGGAAACGGAGATGAGGCAATGATGCGAAACACGGCCGATGCCGTGATCATTGGCGGCGGCGTCATGGGATGCACCCTGCTCTATTATCTCGCTCAGCGGGGCGTCGGCCGCCCTTTGCTGCTGGAGCGAAGCGTCCTGGGCTCCGGATCAACTGGCCGCTCCCAGGCCATTTGCCGCATGCACTATTCCAACCCCATCACCGCATCCATGGCCTGGAACAGCCTCCAGGTCTACGCCAACTTTGGTGACCAGGTGGGCGGCGAAAGCGGTTTCGTCAAGACCGGTTACCTTGTAGTGGTGGAAGACATTGATCGGCCAAGCCTGGAACTCAACATCTCCATGCAGCAGGAACTGGGCATTAACGTGGGGCTCATATCTCCCGATGAACTCAGGGAACTGGCCCCCATGATCGCGACATTTCAGGGCGAAGGACTGGCGTGGGAGCCCGATTCCGGCTATGCCAATCCCTACCTGGTTACCACTTCCTTCGCCGCCAGGGCGCGGGAACTTGGGGCGGAGATAGTTACCCGGGCCGCCGGTACGGGCATTGAAATCAGCGGCGGCAGGGTAAGGGCGGTACTGACCGACCAGGGAAGGGTGGAAACTCCTCTGGCAGTGGTGGCCGCCGGTCCGTGGGCCAACAACCTTATGGACGGCGTCGGTGTACAGTTCCCTTTGATTCCCGTGCGTCATCAGGTTGCCTTGGCCACCAGGCCGCCGGGTACACTGCCCGAACATCCCATCGTGGGCGACATTGCCCAGTCCTTCTCCTTCCGCCCGGAAAGCCCCACGCTGACCATGGTGGGATTCGGCGAAGACGAGGCGGAATTGGACTACTACGATGAGGGCATTGACCAGGCGGACGCCGCCGACGCCATGACTCGCCTGATCAGGCGCATGCCGGGCATGGAACAGTCCTACTATCGGGGCGGGTGGTCCGGCCTGTTCACGACTACTCCCGACTGGCACCCCATCCTGGACCGAGTGCCGGGAGTGGAAGGTCTGTTCTGCATGGTGGGCTTCAGTGGCCACGGGTTCAAACTCGCGCCGGCCATCGGGCAGGCAATGTCCGAACTGGTCCTGGACGGCCAGGCTTCGTCAATAGACCTGTCTCCCCTGCGTTTCTCACGGTTCGAGGAAAATGACCTGATACTGTCCCGCTACCGCTACCGGGTCCTGGCGTAACCATAAGTGCCCGGATTGTGGCGCCGCCGCTTATGTTCACGATTCTTCACAATGAGCCACCGCAACTTCTGCCAATAGAATGAAGCATAGTGATATGATGTAATGGAGACGGCCATCCGATGGCCAAGTAATAATTCCGATCTGCACAGGAGAAGCTTAATGTTTATCAGAATGGTTTGGGGCAAGCTGCGCCCCGGTAGCTGGGAAGAATACGAGAGGCACTATCACGAGCGACTGGCCGGTTCTACCGGAAACATCCAGGGACTGAAGGAAAGGCAGTTACTCCGGAGCACCGAGGACCCCGACGAAGGCATCAGCGTAAGCATCTGGGATACCCTGGACGACCTGCGGGCCTATGAGACCGGCGAGTTTAGACAGGGTGTGGCCCGCGAGGTGGAGCACCTGTATCGGGGCGAGTACTGGGTCAAGCACTTCGAGATCAGTTCTACCAACAGCTAAACCCGCTGGCCCCTGCGGCCGCAAGATCGTTTGGCAATACCAGCCCGGCCAGGCAGGCCGGGCTGTTTTCTTCAGCGCCTCTATGAATACAGTTCTCGGGAAGCCGGTTGCCTTTGAGACAGATCCCCATTTCCAAACCGTCAAGCCGGCGAATAGCAGTATCCGGGATTTAGGCGCCCCAAAAGCTCCCCGGGCCTGGCCTGTTTGAACTCCGGCTAAAGGCCGAAATAACGTTTTAGGGCGAAAGCTGATCACCGCATTTAAACAGTTACCTCCTCAATGGACACTCCAATTCCTGAGCATTATAGTTACGCCAGTCTTCATCTGGAGGCGATAATGCGATTCGGATTCTACCTGCCCAACAGTGGCCCCACGGCCAGGCCCGAGCCCCTGGAGACCATCGCCAGGAAGGGCGACGAACTTGGTTTCTACTGTATGGTTGCCGGCGACCATATTCTTGTCCCCAGGGAAGTAAACTCTCCCTATCCATATACCGCCGATGGTCGGTTTCACGGCGGGGATGCTGTCGATTACCTGGAGCAACTTACTCTTCTCACTTATCTGGCAGGCGTTACCACCAATATCCGCCTGGTTCCCAGCGTTATGATTGTCCCCTACCGCAATCCCCTGCTGGCGGCCAAAATCCTGGCGACGCTGGACGTTCTTTCCGGCGGCCGCCTCACCCTGGGAGTGGGCGTAGGCTGGATGGAGGAGGAGTTCGAGGCCCTGGACGCTCCCCCTTTCGCGGAGCGGGGCGCGGTAACTAATGAATACCTCCAGGCCTTCAAAGAGTTGTGGACCAGCGACGAGCCATCTTTTGACGGCCAATACTGCCATTTCTCCGACATTCACTTCCTGCCCAAGCCGGTGCAGAAACCCCACCCACCCATTTGGGTTGGCGGCCAGAGCAGGCCCGCCATGCGACGTGCCGCGGCCCTGGGGGATGGTTGGCATCCGGTGGGCGCCATTCCCGCCGCCCCCCTGGAGCCCGAAGAACTGGCCCAGAACATTGCCCTGCTGCACCGGTACGCGGAGGGCAACGGCCGCGACCCGGCCGAATTGGAAGTGTCGATGAAGGCGCCCCTGTACGATGCCAATACGACACCGCCCGGAGCGGCCCGCCGCAGGTTTGCCGGCGGCCCGGAGGAGATGATGCAGGACATCCAGACCTACGAGGACGTTGGCGTTGGCTGCATTATTTTCGATATCAGGGGCAACGACCTGAACCGTTCCCTGGAAAGGCTTGAGTGGTTTGCCGAGGAGATAATGTGCCACTCGTAAGTCTCCCGTAATGCACGGTCAGGTGAAATTGAGGACGAAGGTCGGTCCCGGCCGGTTCGGAACGGTTTGGGCTCCCTTCTTGTCCGTGAGCCAGTAAGAAGGTAGATTACATAAACTGAAGGAAGAGTAAACGTTACTCAGGGCTCATCCAAGGCAAGTTTTCGCGGGAATTAGGGCAAATTTCGACACCCTTAGCTGGCCTCGGCCGGAAGGGAAATAACTACCCTTATCATCACATTGCGATATAATGCAAGGGTGTTCATATTCGCGGTTCTGCTGGAGCCGCCACCCATCTGACTGTAAGGAGCATGTATGTCCTCTCTGGAAGAACGGTACAACCGGGGCCTGGAAATGCGCCAAACGATGGCTGCCGGGGATTTTCGCCACTTCACCCTTCCCGGAATTGACCAGCTTGCGCCAGACCTCAAGCGCATAGTAGATGAAGCCCTGTTTGGTTCAATCTGGACCAGGGGTGAACTTAGCATCCAGCAACGGTGTATGTGCACCCTGTCTGCTCTCCTGACACTGGGCCACCTTCAGTTGCTCCGCCGGCACATCGAGCGGGCCCTGAACGTGGGAATGACCCCAGAATCTGTGGTAGAAGTCTTTATCCAGATGACCTTCTATGCCGGTGTCCCTGCCGTCGAATCAGCCATGGGGATTGCCAAGGAGATCTTTGAAGAGAGGGGCCTCCAATATACACCCAACAATGTCTATGACACGGAACTGGCCCCGGACGAACTTCATCAGAAGGGCATTTCAGTCCACGAAGAACACATGGGGGACATTACTATCTACTACACCGAGGACCCGACTTCGCCCGAGATGCAGTTGGAGCGCCTGATCAACGAATACAACTGGGGGGCTATTTACTCTCGCCCACACCTGGATGCCAAGGCCAGGTCTATGTGCGCGCTGGTGTCTATGACGGTCAAGGGACACTATGATCGTCAGCTTCGACGCAGGATCTCCGCGGCGTTGCGGGTTGGCATGACACCCGCTGAAATCATGGAAGTCTTTATACAGTTGACCCTTTACGGCGGTTACTTCAATACCCGTACCGCTATGCGAATTGCCCGCTCCGTATTCAACGAGGAAGGCATAGCGTTCGGAAGCGATTAGCCGGCAAAGTACTTGCCGGTTGAGAGGGCACTATGTATGTAACACTGGACGACGGTTGCCAGCTTTTCTACAAGGTAGACGATTTCACCAATCCATGGGAGAAGCCGGAAACCGTCGTTCTCCACCATGGTATGGCCAAGAACCACAAGCTCTGGTACGGCTGGATTCCCATACTCGCTCGGCATTTTCGGGTGGTCCGGTTTGACATGCGGGGAATGGGGCAGTCCTCAGTGCCGGAGCCAGGGTATCCCTGGTCGGTGGACAACTTCGCCGCGGACCTGAAACAACTCCTGGACAAGCTGGAGCTGGAAAGGGTGCACCTGGTTGGCGAGACAGTGGGCGGCTCTATCTCTATGCGGTTTGCCACTCTGCACCAGGAAAGGCTGATCAGCCTGGCCGCCTGCACCTCACCCACCAGTTTCGACGACCCCCACCACGCGGAAAGCGCCGACCTGATCGAGCGGGAAGGCGTGGCTGCCTGGGTGGAGAACACCATAGGCCGTCGCCTGGACCCGCAGATCGTCCCACCCGAATACACCCGCTGGTATGCCGCCCAAATGTCGGCTACGCCTGCCCATGTGGTGGGAGGCTTTCAGCGCAACGCCGCCGGCGATCTTCGCTCCTTGCTTCCTGAAGTCAATACCCCGATGCTGATCCTGGCGGCCGCCAGTCTGCGGGAAGAAGTTCTTGGCGACTTTCGGGACGCTGCTGACCTCTTTCCCAATGGCCGAAGAGTGGTGTTTCCCGGTGTTTATGGCTTTGTCCAGCACGTATTGCCTGTTCCTTGCGCCCGGGTCTGGCTGGACTTTGCCCAACAATTATGAGAGCGCTTAAGTAGAGGGCACGAAACTATGGCAGACTCTTTGAGCCGTACCCTGGCTCGCTTCGTGGACAATCTTCAATTCGAAAGTCTTCCCGCGGAAATTCCTGACAAGATTAAGACGTCCCTGCTTCACGGCTTGCTGGGTGCCTTCCTGGGCGCGGAGACCGAGCATGCCAAGTCATCCATTGAACTGGTCAAGCTGGAGGAAGGCCGTGCAGACGGCGCATCCATCCTGGTGGATGGGACCAAGGCGACCCGCTGCGGCGCCGCCTTTGCCAACAGCAAGATGATGCACGCCACCAACCAGTCCGATTCCTATCGGATGCTGATTCATCCTGGCCCGTGCATTATCCCTGCGGCCCTGGCAACTGCCCAAATTGAGCGACGGGCTGGTCGGGAATTGATAACCGCCCTGGCCGCCGGGTATGAAGTGGAAGCGAGGATCGCAGGCGACTTCATTCCTTCCACCCAGGCACGGGGATTCAGGTCCAGCCCGGTGTACGGCACGCTGGGGGCGGCTGTGGCTACGGCCAAGTTGTTGCGCCTGAACGTAGACCAGCTGGTAACCACTATGGCACTGGCCTGCACCTTCACCGGCGGCACCACCGAGGGGCCTCGTTCCGGTGGCCGGGAAATGCTCTTCCACGAACCCAATGCCACTCGCAACGGCATAATGGCGGCCCTGCTGGCCCGTGAACATGTCAGGGGTTCGGAAACGGCCCTGGAAGGGGCGGCGGGTTTTTATAATGCCTTCACCGGCAACAACCGGGGCGACCTTTCCTACGTGTTTGATGGTCCCGACCACGTATCTCTTGAGTCGGTTGTGTCCGACTTGGGGGAGCGGTGGGAATTGCTCCACGTTACACCCAAGCTGTATCCCACGGCCGGTTACAACTGCCCCGTGATTGAGCTTATGACCGAAATGCGGGCGACGCACAACCTGCCTATCGACGAAATTGAAAAGATTACGGTGGACATGAACTGGCTGGAGACCACCTACCCGTCACCGGCGTTCCCAAACCCGGAACGCAGCGCCAACGCTCCCGCAGTGGGTAGTACCCACTATTTCACCGCCTATACCTGCGTTCACGGCAATTATCATCCCCTGCGCCAGCGGATAGACCCGGGGGACGGCGCCAATGATGATGACGCGGCGGTAATGGGGCTCATGAATAAAGTTGAGGTGATCGGCCACCAAGACCGCCAGGCCTTTGCCCCCAAAATTACCGTGTTCTTGGAGGGCGGAACCGAGTATATGGGCGAATATCGGGGCAATGAACTGGAGTGGAATCTTGCAACGGAACTGAGGCGGGTCAGGCCACTCTTTGACGATATGCCCTGGCCCAAAGAAAAGCTGGAGAGTGTCGCCCAGATGGTTACCGGCTTGGAAATCGAGCAACGTATGGACCACCTGATTGCCCAGTGTGTCAAGATTGACATCATGTAATTTCAGGCTTTTCTCAGTCAACCCGGCGGTGGCCAAGGTTCACAGCCTTAGTCAGACTGCTCGTGGCCTGCCTTGTGGGCTCCGTTTACGCCATCACCTAACTTCCTGGTGCGTCTTGTGTCTTTCGACCTAAACCGGCACTCCCAGTTCGGGCATGGCAGGTTTCTGACCCTGATATCCGTCTTATTTGCCTGCATAGCTGTCGCCGGTTGTCTTGCTCCCTCGTCCAGTGACGGTCCGCTCCCCGACCTCGGCGGTCCAGAATATAGCGCGTTGATGGTGAGTTCCGACCTTGCCCAGGGGATTAACCGGGTGGAGTTCGCCCTGGTGGACCGGAATAATATGCCGGTGGGCGCCAACCAGGCCACTGTTGTTCCCCGCTACACCCCTTCCGGCGCCAACGAGCCACTGCTGCGGGAAGCGCAAACTGCCACCTTCTTGCCCTGGCCCCCGGAAGGAAGCGGCCGTGGGGTGTTCATCACGACCATTGACTTCGACGTTCCCGGCGAGGCTACAGCGGGAAACCCCGGTCTCTGGGAGTTGCACATTTCAGCCGATATCCTGTCTGGCCAGCTGGTTGAAGCGGTCACCGCCGTGCGCGTCGCTGCCGAACCGTCAACACCGGCGATTGGCGCCCCGGCGCCACGCAGCGTGACGCCCACTGCAGCTGATGCGCCCGACCTGTCCCACATTACCAGCGCCTTCAACCCCGACCCGGAGTTCTACCAGCTATCGGTTCACGAAGCCTTGGATGAGCCCGAGCCTCTGGTAGTCCTGTTTTCTACCCCCGCTTTCTGCGTTAGCGCCACCTGCGGTCCCCAGTTGGAAATTCTGGCCCAGATGAAGGAGCAGTACCGCGGTCGGGTGAATTTCATCCACGTAGAGGTCTTTGAGGACCCGCACCTTATTGAAGGAGGCCGGTTTAACGCCAGGCACGTGCCTGCCGTGGACGAATGGGGCCTGCCGACGGAGCCCTGGACCTTCATCGTGGACGGCGACGGGCTGGTCCAGGCCAAGTTTGAGCAGTTCACGCCCCTGGAAAGCCTGGAGGTTGCCCTGGAGAAGGTACTGGAAGGCTGAGGTCATTTCAGAATGCCTTCCCGTTTGGTGGTGGAAAGGTAGGATTTGAGGTGGCGCCTGAGTGAATCTCTTGGTCTTAGGCGTCTAACGAAGCAGGAACTTATTCCTGTAGAGACTTAGAAGCCGCTTCAATCCTCCAGCCTGGTTGCCACCAGGATGTCCCCTCGCTTTTCGTAAGTTACCAGCAGTGTCTGCCCGAGGAACTGGTGCTCCCTCACGTGGGAGGGGGTGAACCCGACAAACCCTTCCGTCTCGAAGGCATACAGCCTCCCATCATCACCGCGTATCCTCAACATTTCCAGCTCTGAGAAACTCCTGGGCACGACCTCAACAACCTGTCCTCTTACCTGATGCGCGCCATCGGCATCGCAGCCCGCGGCAAACACCAGCGTCATTGCCAGGGTCAAGATGAAGGATGCCATCATTGTGTGGAACATACCGCACCGCAGATGGGTCGATTTCTGGAAGCAACAAGGAACCATGTTCAGCCCGCACACCGTAGTGGAAATGCCAGAAGTGTTCCTTCCCACGTAGGGGCTGACGGTTAGTATGGGGGTGATGGTGATCGTTTCATAGCTGACAGTACTGCAAGCACCTCATGGATCGAAGTTTTCGTCGCTATGGCGAAGACTTGCACACAGGTTCCTTAGCTGAATCGGAATACCCGGACCGCCACCAGCGCAGTCGCGGCCACCCAGCCAGCCAGCCAGGCCAGTTGAGGCCATACTTCCCAGGCTGTGGCGTCCCGTAAGCCAATGTCCCGAAGGGCAGTAATCATGGGCGCCAGTGGAAGCGCGTCGGCGGCATAGGGGAGCAGCCAGGGCAGGGCCGAAGTGGAAAAGAAGGTTCCGGCGAAGAACATCATGGGCAAGGTTACCACGTTACCCATGCCGGAAGCTGCCGCCGGCGTATTGGCCCAGGCGGAAATGATAAACCCAAGGTTAAGGAACACCGCGCTACCCAGTATTATCGCCGGCAGCATGTGGAGAATGTTCCCGTTGATCTGTGCTCCGAACAAGAAGACGCCCACAGCCAGAATGACCGCGGCCTGGACTATCGCCAGCAACAATTGCGCCGTTACTTCGGCGGCGAAGAACTTCCAAATGGGGAGCGGGGTCACCAGCATCCGTTTCAGAATTGAAAGGTTGCGGTAGTTGCTGATCCGGACCGCGATGGAAATCGTGCCATGTGTCATGATGCCCATTGCCACCAGGCCCAGCAGAACGATTTCAAAGTACGTGGCCGCTGGCGCTGCTACCCGCTCCGTTATCACCGGATCCGGCGCGGCGCTCTCCTGTGAAAGTTCGGGAACCTGGTCGTCCGCGCGCTGCGCGTTGCTGGCGTGCCCGACGGCACCCTGGACACCTTGACGAACGGCGCCGATCACCAACTGGTTTCGTTCCTCGCCTTCCCCTCCCACTATCAACGTTACTAGCGCTGGTGGGATGGCAGGGCTGGTTGATCCGTTCTGCTGCGTTAAGGAGCTAGGTCCATTGAAGTCAGCTGCCTCACCGAATCCGGCAGGGATGGAGAGCAGGTAGTCCAGATCCCCGCTGGCAACCAGGAGCCGCCCTTCATCCAGGCTGGGGGGCTGCTCTTGTCGGTCCAGCAGCCCTCTAGTTTCCAGTTCCCCAAAAGAGTCAATTAACAGTATGGAGGCCGGAGTCTCGGCCGAGTCTATAATGGCGATCTTTGAGGAATTTGTAGCGGTAAAGTCAAACAGCCCGAAAACCACAACCAGCACGAGGGGGAAGAACAGGGCCCAAAAGGTGGTCTGCCGGTTTCTGGCCATCATCTTCAGGTTGGCTATGGTAAGGGCAAACAAAGCTAGTCCCTCAACTCATTTCCCGTCAGTTCAAGAAAAACATCCTCCAGCGTTGCCGGTAGGACTTCCAGGTGCTTCAACGAAATGCCACTCCCCACTATGCAGTTGATGGCCCGGTTCAGGGCCTCCGGGTTCTTGTCCAGCCTTAGCAGGTAGGAATTGTCCCGTTGTGGCTGATCGTGCGGGCCGAACTCCGTCCGGTTCAGGTTGCCGCTCGCCCCCAAGGCCTTCAACTGGCTGTCATCAAGGGGCTGCAAAGACTCCAGTTTGATTGTGTAGGTGGTCTCAATCCTGTTGATCAACTCGCTTGGTGAGTCTATGGCGACGATTCTCCCGCGGTCCATGATCGCCAGCCGCTGGCAGAGCAGTTCCGCCTCTTCCATGTAGTGGGTAGTCAACACCACGGTTACGTTACGGGTGTGGATTGCCTGGATCAGTTCCCACAGGTTGTGCCGCGCCTGCGGGTCCAGGCCAGTTGTAGGTTCGTCCAGAATAACCAGATCAGGATCGTTGACCAGGCTGGCGGCCGCAGTGAACCGCTGAGATTGGCCAATGGAAAGCTGATTGATGCGGCTCTTTGCCCGGTCTGCCAACCCCACCATTTCCAGTAGCTCATTGGGGGGGACTCGCTTGGGGTAAAAGCTGCCCAGAAGGGTCAGAATTTCGTGGAGATTCAGGAAGGCGAAATATGCGGAAGACTGGAGCTGAACCCCAATGCGGGCCTTTATCCAGTTGGCGTCTCTTTGTATGTCCTTGCCGAGGACAGTGACCTGGCCACTATCCGGCGCTTGCAGGCCCTCGATTATCTCAAGGGTGGTGGTCTTTCCCGCGCCGTTAGGGCCCAGAATGCCGAAAATTTCTCCGGCCTTAACATCAAAGGAAACACCATCAACGGCGGCAAAATTGCCGTACCGCTTTGCCAGGCCTTCTACCCGAATTGCCGCTGACATGATAACATGGTGAATTATATCACAATCTTTTTTCGGCAGGCTAAATAGATGTCCCCCTCGGATGCCGAGGACTCGCCCGAGAGTGGCGACAGTTCCGGCCACAGTGTAATTCCAACTGACCAGTACATTGTCCTGACAAATAGCGAGAGAGGGCACGGTTTGTGGCTGCGCCGCTTTGCCCTGGCTTCGGTGATTGCTACCTTTGCCCTCATAGTCCTGGGCGGAATAGTCAGGGTGACCGGCTCAGGCCTTGGCTGCGGCGGCGAGTGGCCCCTTTGCGACGGCAGCCTGATTCCGCCTCTAACCAAGGAAGACTTAATTGAATACAGCCATCGCCTTGTGGCGTCGGGCATAGTGGGGCCCCTGGTGGCCGGCACTTTCCTCATTGCCCTGCTCCGGCATCGCCACGAGCGTGCTGTACTCATCCCTTCGGGAATATCGGTAGTGCTACTGCTGGTTCAGGCTGGCCTGGGCGGCGTGACCGTCTTGACTGAACTTCCCGGCCACATAGTTGCGGCCCACATGGCGCTGGCCCAGGCCCTGCTGGGTTGCCTGATACTGGTGGCTGTCGCTTCCTATAACGCGAGAGTGACCGATCCTGCGCCCGCACCGGCGGCAGCTTCACCGGTCTCAGCCTCGGCTTCCACCATCGACGAAGAGAGCCCTGCATCTGTCTCTACTCCGGAAGGCCAGGGGCGATTTCCCCTGCTGGCGGGAATAGCTGCGATTGCGACTTATGTACTTATCCTGTCCGGTTCCTATGTTACGGCAACTCCTGGCGCTCTGGCAGCATGTCCCCAGTGGCCGCTGTGCGACGGGTCCATCTGGCCTTCAGGCACCTTGCAAGCCATTCACATGCTGCACCGACTGGTCGCCGCCGTTGTCGGAATCTTTCTCATTTATACTTTATACCGTGGCTACAATTTGGGCATTAAGCGCATGGCCGAAGGCGGCATTCCGCTGATGTTTCTGTCAGCCGCCGGCATTATTGTTTTCCTGACCCAGGTGTTCATCGGCGCGTTAGCTATCTGGACCAGTTTTCCGGTGGCGATTCGGGCCTACCATATTGGGCTTGCGACGGCCATTTGGGGGATAATGGTAGCCGTATTCCTGATCAGCCTTGCCCGTGGGCCGGGAAACCAGGTGGTATTGCGCAGGGCTTACCCGGTTCCGGGGGGCGGGGTACCCATCCGCCCAAAATGAACCCGATTGACCAGAAGATTGGAGTGTCATCTGAAATGACAATGACCGAAGAGCAATCGACCGAATACAGCATGCCGGAGTTAACCGATGAGGGTGTTTCCAGCCAGACCCCCTGGCCGTTATTAACGATTACATTACCCTCACAAAGCCACCGATCATCCTCCTGTTGCTGGTTACGGCGGCCGGCGGAATTTTCCTCGCCCAAGCCCACACTGCTTCGGGCGGCCTTCCCTCGTTGTGGTTGATGGGCCTGGTCTGGCTGGGTGGCGCCATGGCTTCCGGCGGAGCAAACGCCCTCAACCACCACTTCGACCGGGACATAGATGGCATCATGCAGCGCACCCGTCAGCGCCCGGTTGCCAGCAATCGCATATCGCCGGTTCATGCCCTGGTCTTTGGTATTACGCTGAATGTAGTTGCCTTCGCGGTGCTGGCCTTGTGGGTAAATTTGCTGGCGGCCGGCCTCACCCTTGCCGCTACCCTTTTCTATGTGCTGGTCTACACCCGCTGGCTGAAACGGAGCACTCCTCACAACATCGTTATCGGCGGGGCTGCTGGCGCCATACCGCCCATGGTTGGCTGGGCGGCGGTAACAGGCACCGTGGAATTGCCGGCGGTTTACCTTTTCGCCATAGTCTTCTTCTGGACACCGCCCCACTTCTGGGCCCTCTCACTGCTGATCCAGAAGGACTACGAAAGGGCCAATGTGCCCATGCTTCCGGTGGTCTCGTCGCGGGACTTTACCGTGTCCACCATTTTCCTGTACAGCCTGGTTCTCGTAGGTGTTACCCTGATGTTCGCCGCTACGGACGCCGTTGGCTGGATCTATAGCGCGTCTGCCGTGATATTGGGGGGAATTTTCATCTGGATGGCATGGCGCTTGCGTCAGGAGGAAAGCTCAGCAAATGCCCGGAAGTTGTACCTTTATTCCCTGCTCTATCTTGGCCTGCTCTTTGTTGCGGTAATGGTGGGAGCGGCAACGGGCTACTGAAGACAACCGATTAGCTTCCGCGGAGAACTACGGCTCAGATAAGGCAGTTTTGCCGCGATTACAGATTTGCAGCAGGGCCAAACGGCTACAATTTCCGTTGACACTGTTTGAAGCCTGTGGTAATGTCTTGCATTAGTGAAATTTTGCACATACTCCGCGGTTGAGTGCACGGCGAAGTAAAAAAGGGAGTTGGCAAATGGGGCTTTTGCCCTTCCGAGGCGCAGATTCCCATCCGCCTTCGGCGGACGGGAATGAAAAAGGCAAGACCACACATATGTCCAAGCGGTTCACCATCACACCGAAGCATCTCTCTCTACTGGGTATTTCGGCCATCCTGCTCTTGGTGATGGCCTGCGCGCCGGATGCAAAACAGTCCACCTTCGGTACGTCCGGGCCGGTAGCTGAACAACAGCTGCTTCTCTTCAATGTTCTCCTCTGGGTCATGGTCGTTGTTTTCGTCCTGGTAGAGGGCGTATTGCTATACGCGATCATCAAGTTCCGGCGACGTCCTGGCCAGGATGAGCTCCCACCCCAGACCCATGGACACACTGCCCTTGAAATTACCTGGACTATCATTCCCACGATCCTGATTCTGGGTTTGGGAATCTGGTCTGCCATCGCCCTGTTTGATCTTGACCAGCCACCCGCGGGGGCAGACGCCCTGGAAATAACCGTGGTGGGCCATCAATGGTGGTGGGAGTTCGAATACCCAGACGCCGATGGCAACGGTAAGTACATTACTACAGCCAATGAGTTAAAGGTGCCCGTGGACCGGGCCGTTCGGGTGAACCTGCGCAGTGACGATGTAATCCACAGCTTCTGGATACCCAAGCTGGCGGGCAAGATTGACATGGTTCCTACCCGAGAGAACTACATGTGGTTCCAGGCAGACGAGACCGGCACATTCTACGGCCAGTGTGCCGAGTTTTGCGGCACAGCCCACGCCCAGATGAAGTTCCTGGTCCAGGTACTGCCCCAGGAGGATTACCAGGCCTGGGCAGAGAGCTT
The DNA here is from genome assembly GCA_964291565.2 of Dehalococcoidia bacterium. Classification (GTDB taxonomy): domain Bacteria; phylum Chloroflexota; class Dehalococcoidia; order Lucifugimonadales; family UBA3495; genus Bin22. Next base: position 339,097 of record OZ219949.1, on the reverse strand, counting down.
TGGCGAAGCCCCGGTACTGTCGGCCCAGGCCTCGCAGGGACAGACGGTGTTCAACGGCACCGGTGGTTGCGTGGTCTGCCACACTGCCACTGGTTCGGATTCTCAGGAGGTTGTCGCCAGCCGTGTCCAGAGTTTCATGACCACAGAAACCGGCATAGCCCCGGGCCCTAATTTGACCGACTTGGCAACCCGCGAACGGGTAGGCGCAGGCCTGGTTGAGCTAAACCGTCAGAACCTGCGCCAGTGGCTCAGAAATCCTGATGACGTGAAGCCCGGCAACTATATGTCTGGCAGGGCTGCCATCTACCAGACGCCTGATGGGCGTGCCAACCTCAGTGAGACAGAGCTCTCCTCGTTGCTGGAATACTTGCTTAGCTTAAAGTAAACTTGAACCAGTCAGTTAAGACCAGGGTGGAACGGAGCCGCGGAGGCAACAAATGGCCACTTTAACCGATGTAATTGACCGGCCAACCAGTCAATCCGGACTGTGGAGCTGGATTACGACGGTTGACCACAAGAGAATAGGTGTTCTTTACGGTGTTACCGCCTTCATTTTCCTGCTCTTGGGTGGAATAGAGGCGGGAATCATCCGGTTGCAGCTTTCCGTGCCTGACAGCACGCTAGTCAGCGCGGACACCTTCAACCAGATGTTCACTATGCACGGCACTACCATGATCTTCCTGGTGATAATGCCGTTGAGCGCCAGTTTCTTCAACTTCGTCATTCCTCTTGCCATTGGCGCCAGAGACGTGGCCTTTCCCCGACTGAATGCCTTCAGTTACTGGGTCTTTCTGTTTGGAGGTCTGCTGCTCAATGCCAGCTTCCTCACCAACCAGGCTCCTGATGCCGGATGGTTCTCCTACGCCAACCTTACTGAAAAGCCCTTCAGTGCCAACCAGGGGCTAGATTACTGGGCCCTTGGGCTGCAGGTCTTAGGTGTTTCCTCACTGGCCGCAGCTTTCAATTTCATTGTAACCATCGTCAACATGCGGGCGCCCGGCATGAGCCTGATGCGGATGCCCCTGTTCGTCTGGATGACTCTGGTCACGTCAATCCTGCTGGTCCTCGCCTTTCCGGTGATTACCGTTGGCCTGATTGAATTGACCTTCGACCGCAATTTCGGCACCAGCTTCTTCGTTCCGGAGGGCGGCGGAGACCCCATTCTTTGGCAGCACCTGTTCTGGGTCTTTGGACATCCGGAAGTGTACATCCTGATTCTTCCGGCCATGGGTATCGTCTCTGAAGTGCTGCCTACTTTCTCCAGGAAGCCGCTTTTCGGCTACCCGGTAGTGGTCTTCTCCGGCGTGGTGATCGGTATCATGGGCTGGGCGGTGTGGAGCCACCACATGTTCACGGTAGGCCTTGGCCCCGTGGCCGTTACTGTCTTCATGATTACTACTATGTTGATTGCGGTGCCCACTGGTGTGAAGATATTCAACTGGATTGGCACCCTTTGGGGTGGCCAAATAGACCTGAAGACGGCCATGCTCTTTGCCTTGGGGTTTGTGGCCCTGTTCATAGTCGGCGGCCTCAGCGGCGTGTCCCACGCGGTGGCCCCTTCCGACAACCAGCAGCAGGACACTTACTATATCGTCGCCCACATTCACTACGTGCTGTTCGGCGGCGCACTATTCGGGATTTTTGCCGGTGTCTACTACTGGTTCCCCAAACTCACCGGCAGACTGTTCCACGAGGGCCTGGGCAAGCTGCATTTCTGGCTGTACTTCATCGGAATGAACGTAACCTTCTTCCCGATGCACTACCTGGGCCTGAACGGCATGCCCCGCCGCATTTATACCTACGCCAGCGAGTTCGGCTGGGACGGCTTGAACATGCTGGCCTCTTTCGGGTACCTGGTCCTGTTCGTCGGCACCCTGATATTCATGGTCAACGTGTTGATCAGCCTGCGCAAGGAACCAGACGCCGGTCATGATCCGTGGGATGCGCCGGGCCTTGAGTGGAGCATCGCCTCTCCTCCACCCTCATATAACTTTGCAAAGATCCCCGAAGTAGAGGGCCTGGACCATTACTGGATCGTCAAGCGCCGGGCCGCGGCGGAAGGTCGCCCGGTCACGGAACCGGAAGCATACGTTGATCCCAGCACCATTCACATGCCCGATCCCTCTTACTGGCCGCTGGTAACCGCCATAGGTGTCCTGGTTTTGGCTTCGGGAATGTTGTTCGACACCGGGTGGGACTATATCCGCTTCCCCATTCCCTTTATCGGCGGAATTATCTGCTTCATTGGAATAATCGCCTGGGCAAATGAGCCCCCGGCCAAGGAGCATGCCGGCGGTGACCACCACGCAGAGGGCGGCCACGGCATGGAACATCACCCCGCCACGGCTACGGCTACGGTAATGGAACGTCCGGCCGGTGCGGGAGCGGTCACGGTGCGACTGTTGTGCTCCAACTGCGGCAATCAATTGTCATCCTACGTTCCGATTCTGCCCCTATTGTGGCGGAGCGGTTGAAAGTCCCGCTGAACCAGACCACCAGGAGGGGTAGAGTTGGCCCACCACACGGAAATAAGCCATCACGCTCCCGAGGAGGAGCACCCGACAACGACGGGTATCAATAACCGTAAGTTGTTGATGTGGGTGTTCCTGTCGTCGGACTGCCTTTTCTTTGGGACTCTGATCGCTACCTATATGGTGTACCGGGGCCAGAGCCTTGTGGGGCCCTACCCGGTGGATATCATTGACGTTCCCATCACTACCATCAGCACCTTCGTTCTGCTGTGCAGCAGCTTCGCCATGGTGCGGGCTCTCGCGGCCACCAATGAGGACCGGCAGGGCGCAATAATTTTCTGGCTGCTGTTGACGGCGTTCCTGGGCGCCATATTCATCGGTTTCCAGGTGTATGAGTTCAACCTGTTTAAGAATGAAGGCCTGCGCATCGACACCAACTTGTTTGGTACTACCTTCTTCACCTTGACCGGCTTCCACGGCGCCCACGTAACCCTGGGGATTGTGTGGCTTCTGGGCTTGGCGTGGGTTGCCAAAAAGGGCAGGCTTGGTCCGAAGACTGCGCTGGATGTGGAATTGGCCGGTCTGTACTGGCACTTCGTCGATATCGTATGGATCGTGATTTTCACCCTGCTGTACTTGATTGGCGGGTTCGACACCGGTCCGGCCGGCGACCCGTCCCTGGTTCCCCATTCAATCACTGGCTTTCTGGGACTGATCTAAGGAGATACGGCGCATGAGCAGCGACCCCGGGGTTCACGAATCCCGCCACCCTACGCTCAAACAGTATGTTGGCATTGCCATATTCCTGTTTGTCGTAACAATCATTGAATTCGTGATAATCCTGCCCGTGGACTTCCGCGGGCAGGGGTGGACCATTGCGCCATTGGCCATTCTGTCGGCCATCAAGTTTGCCGCCGTTATCTTCTTCTACATGCACCTGAAGTTTGACAACCGTCTGCTGACCTGGGTTTTCCTCGGCGGCCTGGCCCTGGGCTTTGCCGTTGTTCTTGCTCTGGTGGGGCTGTTCACCGCCTGGACCCCGTCGGCGCGCTCCTTCGCGGATGCCAATGCCCAGCCCTGCACCTTCGATCACGAGTATGTGTGTGTAGAGTACCGGCCCACGCCCACGCCCCTACCTGCTCCGACACCGGAGGGAGGCGCTGCTCCCACCCCGGTTCCGGCGCCTGGCTCTGCACCTTCCGTTGCTGGCGGCGCACTTGTCGCCACCGGCGAGCAAATTTTCCTGACCGGTCAGGGCCAAGGATCGGCCACAGCCTGCTTCACCTGCCATACCATCGACGGGGTGCCCGGAGCCACCGGCTTGCTGGGCCCCGATCTCACCCACATCGGTACCGATGCGGCCACCCGTCAGCCAGGAGTGTCCTCAGAGGATTATTTGAGGCAGTCTATCACGGAGCCGGAAGGCTTTGTGGCTGAAGGCGTCGAAAGAGCAGTGCCGGGCCTGATGTTGACCGCCTTAACCGCCGGTTTGACCGACGATGATGTGGATGCGCTGGTTGCCTTCTTATTGGAGCAGAAATAGACCGGACAAGTCCTCAGCTTCAACCAAGCTGGGATAGATCAGTATCGAATGTTTGACCGCCCGACCCAGTCGGGCGGTTTTTCGGTCAGCCTTCGTGTGCTAATCTAAGGTTTGTCGTCAAATTGAGAGTAGTAGTCTTCGGGCGTCCCGTCTTGTCATCCCGCGCAGGAGATAGCCTTGACAATTTGGTTCGGGGCCCCTCCCTACACATGAAGTGCACGGCACATTTGACGACACACCCCTAACAGACAGCCACCGAGTTCAGTTACGGTCCTGGTGGGTAGTTGCAGGCGGTCGAGAATGACAAGAATGTTCCACCTTATTACTGAGCAAGACTGGGAGTTGGCAAGAGGCAGCCAACATTGGCGGCCGGCCAGCCTCGCTGACGAAGGGTTTATCCACTGTTCGGTTGATGAGGAGCAGGCGATGCGTGTCGTGGCCCGTCTCTATCCGGACCGCGCAGATTTGCTTGCCTTGGAAGTAGAGACCGAGAAGCTGAACTCTCCGTTGGTATCTGAAGCCAGCCGGTCGGGTGAAATCTACCCCCACATTTACGGACCGCTGGACCTGAACGCCGTTACCAAAGTTTGGCGAGTCAATCAGGACGGCGAGGGCCGTTACTCCCTCTCCGACCACTAGAGAATGTGGCAGCCATCATCATTGCCACTTTAGCCACAATTTTTCCAGGCGTTTTTAGAATGCAGGCACTTGGGGGGAATGAAACTGGGCCAACATGCTTGATTACAAAACCGAAGAGTTGACCCGCCTCCGGTCGGTTATAGAAGGCCTCCGCTCTCTGCCGGTTGAAGTAATTCGTGACACCGCTAGCGCCGTGGAAACAGGCCATTGTCCACCGCACCTGGCTGCCTTTTGGACGCTGGTCTCCTCCAATGAAGAGAACAACTTAGATTCTTCCTTGTTTGGCAAACTGCGGGTGGACCCGCTCGTAGTTGAGTACTCCTGCTATGGCTTCTTTCCCACAATTTATGCCCGGCTTTATCAACACGGTGAACGCCCACTAGTCTGGTTCGACGGCCGGACCCGTGGCCGGGTGGCGTTGTTCCGGTTTCCAAGTGGGGAGGGCTTCGTGGTCAAGCCCCTGCAAAACCGGCGAGAGGATGAAATAGCACGGCTGGCGGGGGAGGCCGGAGTCGGTCCCCAACAGTTCAAATCGCTGGAAGGCTTCCTTGTGGAAGAGTTGGTGGAGGGCCGGTTCTTTACGGACCTGCCCTCCGACGACCTGCGAGACGATTTCGTACACCGACTTGGGTTCCGGTTGGGCTCTATGCTCTCAGCGCTTCACCGCGCGGGCATCTGTTACAACGATGCCACTATCTCCGATCCGGAAGGCCGCTCACACTTGCTGGTCCAAGTGCCGATTACAAACCAGCCAGGTCAGTCCCTCTACTGCAAGCTCATCGACTTTGGCGTGTCCGTTCTGTTGGACAAGTTTCCCGATCTGGAAATGGAAGAGGTCTTCAATTTAGTTCGGACAACCCCTGAGTACCGCCTGGTGTCCCGCCTCGGTATAGGGGGCAGCCAACTGGGCAGCTTCCTGGCCCAGTACCGCCAACGGTTGTCTTCTACGTCCAGGGATGAAATCTTGGCCCGCGACCTGCGCATTACCGAAGAGGGGTTGCAGCAGGTTGCCGCCAGGATGGGAGTTGGCATAGTTGGTCCTTTCCAGGAGGGGTTTGCCGAGGCATACGGCAGATGAGGGTTGGTATTCCCCCACCTCGGTGTTAGGATGATGCAGTTCGCTACCCCCTCAAGGAGCTAGTCGCATGAAGACTGAAAGACACGACGGTCGGAGCCTCCCCTTCCTGACAGTGCTCCCCGACGATTATGACCCCGCTGCCAGTTACCCCTTGGTGATAATGCTGCACGGTTTCGGCGCTCACATGGGAGACCTGGCCGGCCTGGCGCCTGCCATCGAAGACAAAGGCTACGTGTATGCCTGCCCCAACGCGCCCTTGGCCTTCGACTTCGGCGGCGGCTACACGGGCTACGGCTGGATGCCCCGGCAGAATGTGGCCAGCCCCGAGGAAGTCCAGGCCGCGCGGGAAAAGTCGGAGGCCTTGCTCGAGGACTTTTTCGAGGAGGCATTTGAGAAGCTGAATGCTACCAGGGGCAAGGTAGCTCTGCTGGGCTTTTCGCAAGGTGGGGCGATGACCTACCGCTGTGGACTGAAGAGTCCCGAAGTATTCTCCGGGCTGGTAGCCCTTAGCGCTGCGGTCTTCGACCCGGAGATACTTCGGCCTCGGCTGCCGGAAAACCGGGACCAACCCGTATTTGTGGCCCACGGGACAAGGGATATGCAAATCGACGTGGAAACTGCCCGGGCCACCCGAGCCTTCCTGGAGGCTGAAGGGTACCAGCCGCAATATCGAGAATACAATATGGGCCACGAGATACCCTTTGAGGTATTGAGCGATCTCATCCCCTGGCTAACCGGCGTGCTGCCTCCGCTCCGGGACTAGCGCGGAGACCGGGTTGCGTGTCGAGTCCGGTTTTGCCGCCGGGATTTCCATTGGAATTTCGGTGGCCCTAGTATATGACCTGTGCAGCCTGCAACCTCTCGATTTCCCTGGCAGGAAGCCCAAGCAGTTCTCCCAGGATGTAGTCGTTGTGCTGCCCCAATAGTGGTGCGGGTCTGCTGATACCGCCTGGAGTTGAACCCAACAGCCAGGGCATGCCGTAAAGCCACTCTATGCCAACGTGGGGGTGTTCCACCTCCAGGTAGGCTTGGCGTTCCTGCAGATGGGGGTCCATGAACTGGTCTTCAATGTTCATTACCGGCATAGCCGCCACGCCGTGGGCCTGCAATAGGTCCGTAGTCTCCTGAGCCGTGCGCTGCCGGGTCCAGTCCGATACCAGGGAGTCCAGTTCCACCACGTTTTCCAGGCGGTGGGCGAAGGTGTCAAATCTGCCTTCTTGAGCCCAGGCAGGACTGCCGAGCGCCTGGCAGAAGGCCGACCAATCTTCTTCGCTGCCCACAGCTATTGCCACCCAGCGGTCCGGTTCTGCGCATGGATAGTTGTTATGCGGGGCGCAGGCCGGGTCTAAGTTGCCCCGGGGCAGCGGAGCGGAGCCTGTCATCTGACATTCAAGGAAGGCCTCCCCCAGCATGGATGTGGTGGCTTCCAACTGGGCTACCTCAATGAACTGGCCCCTCCCCGTCAAGTTACGGTGGCGCAGGGCGGCCACCGAGGCCAGCGCGGCGTGAATCGCGGCCACCACGTCGCTCCAGGGCGCTTGCAACTCTCCCACCAGCGGTTCCACCTCGGAGTAGCCCACCACGCTCATAAGACCAGACAGGGCCTGTATTATCGGGGCATAGGCCAGCACATCTCTGAGCGGACCGACTTCCCCCAGGGCGGGCATAGACACCAGGATTATGTCGGGCTGCAGTTGTCGCATATCCTGGTACGTCAGTCCAAGGCGCTCCAATACACCCGGCGAGTAGTTGTTGATCGCCACATCGCTGCGGGCCAATAATTCCCGCACCAGTACCAGGCCCTCGTCGGTTTTCAGGTTAAGCGTCACGCTTAGCTTGTTGCGGTTTATCCCGTGAAAGACGGGCTGCAGTTCGGGCCACAGGCCCCGGTCGCCACCGGCGATGTCATCACCCACGATGGGCCGGCCCAGGCGCAGCCCATCCATCCTCTCACTGCTCTCCACCTTGATGACCTCGGCGCCCAGGTCCGCCAGCAACTGGGCCGCCATGGGTCCTGCCCACGCCGTACCAAAGTCCACCACCCGGTAACGGGAGAGGGGCAGACCTTCCTGTTCTGGTCCTCTTTGCCAATCCCTTGCTGTCATTCCGTCAGTTTCTATCTTCCGGTAGAGTGAATGGTAGATTCTTCTTCAGATAGCCCCTTCCTGGGACATTCTATCCAGTTCCGCCGCGCTGATTCCCAGTTCTCCGCCCAGCACTTCTTCATTGTGCTGCCCCAAGCGAGGCGCCGGCCTCACGAGGCGGAGGCCCGGCTCTGGGAACCGGTAGGGAAGGCCTGGATAGCGTAACCTGCCGGCGGATGCGTGCTCCACATCGGCAAAGAACTGCCGATGCGTCAATTGAGGATCCTCCAGCGCCTCGTCAAAGGTCTGCACCGGAACGCAGGGAATCCGGTTGGCCAGGCAGGCCTCCAGGATTTCCTGCTTGGTGCGTTCCATAAACCAGGGGGCAATCAGGGCCTCCGCCTCCTCCGGATATTGGTCACTCATCGCCCGCCGGTCCCGGTATCGGGGATTCTCCATCCAGTCCTGATCTCCCAGCAAGTCCAGGAATCTGCGGTATTGTTCCATCTGCGGAGCGTCGATGCAGACGTATCCGTCCCGGCATGGCAGCACGCAGTTAGGGAAAAGGCCCAGGCGCATTCGGTTGCCAGAGCGAAAACCGGCCACGCCTCGGTAAATATAAGTGGGGAGGTGGTATCCGGTGAGAAGCGTACCAATCACTTGCGCTTCGGCCACGTCCACCGACTGCCCCCGGCCAGTCAAGTCCCGCCCCAGTAATGCGACGACGCTGGCGAAGGCGGCGCCCACGCCGGCAAGGTAGCTGGCCTGGTGCAACGGTGTGGTCAACGGCTCCCGGTGGGGGTGGCCCGTGCCAAAGCTGAGACCGCTCATGGCGTTAGCGGTCAGGTCGGAGCCCTTGTAGCTCCTATAGGGTCCCGAACGGCCGTAGGGAGATATCGACGTAACTACCAGCCCAGGGTAGGTGTCCTTCAAGGACTCGTAGCCTAACCCCATGGATTCAATCAGAGGCAAGGGCTGGTTCTCGACAAAAATATCGGCGCTGTCCAGCATCCGGTCCAGGATGCGCCTGCCCGCGACGGACTGAACGTCGAGCGTTATGCCTCGCTTGTTCAGGTTGGCAAAAAGGAACATTCCGCTGCGTTCGGGATGGGAGACGCCCCCGGGGAATGGGCCTCGGGTGCGACTGTCATCTCCCGAGCCCGGCGATTCAATCTTGATTACATCGGCGCCAAGTTCGCCCAGCACCTTGCCGCAGAAGGGAGCGGATACGAGAGATCCCCATTCAATCACGCGAACCCCGGCCAGGGGGCCCGTGCTCCCCGCATGGTTAAGGTCAGTTGGTTGGGGCGCCCTCGATACCAAACTTCGCCCTCTCTCGGTTAAGCGGCAGCTTCGTCAGGCATCAACTCCTGCCTCTGCCGGTACATGCCCAAGCCCACAATGAACAGGCAGAGCGCGCCGATCGACAGCAATGAATTGTTGACGCCCAAAAGCAGGTCAAGAGCAATGGCAGGAAAATGCTGGGCAACCACGAAGTTGATGAACCCTGCGGCGCCAACAACAAAGAGGCCGATGGAAGCAATCTTGTATACGTTCATCGACCCAAACCGGGGGGCCAGTCCCACTCCAACCATCATGGAAGCAAAGGGGTAAATGGAAAGAAAAGCGAGTATCAGTCCCGCCATGTCGGCATAACCGTTCAGGGCCGCATCAAAAAGCACTCTTTGCAACTCGGAATTCTCGGCTTCTCCCATGCTGCGCTGAATCAGGTGCACCGTCATGTGCCGTTTCCCCATGGCGATGAGAAAAATCCCCCAACCAAAAAGGCTGGTGATTACCCCATATTGCAGCAGGGAAGAAAGCTTGCTGCCCGGGACGGTACGCAGCCCCAAAAGTCCCAACAGCCCGTAACCGTACAGAAGCATGGATATGGCTGCGGCCATGGCCGTCACATGGGCAAGGCTTGGGTATCTGGACAACACCTCCAGGGTTTCGGCGTAATTTGTCTGGTCCACGGGGCTGATCAGCCAGCCTCCGGGTGTTAACAGGGACGGAAAGAAGGCCACCACCACGCCAGCCATCAGGGCAATCCCCGCAGGGCGGGTACTGGGCAACAACTGAGAGCCTGTCAAAGCCATTTTATCCTCCACCTCGTCACCGAGCGTCCAACGCTTCGGACACTCAAGATGCCAGAATTGGCCGCTTTTTGCAGGGCAGCTAACCTGCCCCTTGCTGTCTCACATACTTGTTAAACCACGCCAGTGTCCGCGCCAGGTACTCCTCCCGTAGTTTGGGGTGGCCCTGACGGGGGAAGGAGTGGGAGCAGCCAGGGAAGCGGACCATTTCCACCTCCCTTCCCAGCCGCTTCAGCCGCACAAAGTAGGCCTCGCTCTGGGAGATTGGGCACCGGACGTCCGCCTCCCCATGCAAGAGCAGGACGGGCGCCTCCACGTTGGGGACGTAGGTTATTGGCGAGTGGTCCACCAATTTCTGGTAGGCCTCTTCAAAGGTGCCTCCCCACTGGACCTCGCCGAAACTCACCCCGATATCTGAAGTGCCGTACATGGTGACCAGGTCGGTACAGGGCGCGCCCACAACCGCGGCGCGGAAGCTGCGGTTGTGCCCCACAATCCAGCTGGACATGAACCCACCGTAGCTGTAGCCGTGGACACCCATCCGCGTGTCATCCACGTATGGTCGGGAGGCTACTTCTTCCACCGCCGCCATCAGGTCCAGGTAGTCCTCCCCGCCCCAGTCGTCCAGCACTGCCGTCATAAAAGCGTCGCCGTAGGTAGAAGAACCCCGCGGGTTCACCGCCAGAGTGATGTAACCGTTGGTGGACAGCACCTGTTGCAGGGGCACAAAGGAATCGTAGAATGCGCCGTTGGGACCACCGTGTATTTCCAGTACCAGTGGATATTTCCTGGAAACGTCGAAGTCCGGAGGAAAATATAGCCGGCATTCAATCTCCAGTCCATTGCGGTGGATACTGAATTTGTCCTGCCGCGCCGGTGGGTGGGTGCCCAGGTAACCGTCGTTGTAGTCGGTGAGCTTGGTTACCGTTTGGTCTCCCAGCTCCACTCTCAGGAGGTCGGCCGGTGACGATGGGGAGTTGGAGACCAGGACAGCGCTGTGTCCCGCGCCATCGAACGAGACCATTGGGGACTGCATTCCGCCGCCGGCCAATAGCCTCACCGCATTGCCTTCGGTGGAAGCCTCCACCAGGTAGGACTCGCCCCGAGTTTCCCCCAGGAATAGAACGCGGCCGTCGGGGAGCCATGCCATTCCCGGCGTGGGGCTGATGCCGGGAATACCCAGGCAGGGCCGGATAGTGTCGTCGGTCAACCTTCGGGGCGCCTTGCCCGGTTCCAGCACGTATAGCCAACTTTGCCAAAGACCCAGACCGTGGGAATCCGGTGACCCGGCAGCAACCAGGCATTGGCCATTGGGCGACCACGCCAGGGCACCGACGGTCTCCAGTCCAACGGACCAGCATTTCGGCTCGCCATTCCTTTCATTCACCGATACTACGTAGGCTTCGGAACTACTGGAGACGTCCCTGTCGTCTTTCCGGCTTGATACGAAGGCTATGAGGCTTCCGTCGGGCGACCACGTGGGAAGATAGTCATCCCAATCGCCATCGGTCAACTGGCTGGCTCTGCCGTCCCCGGCACTTACGACGAAGAGATGAAAGTGGGCGTCGCCCCGCCAGCCCAGGCCGTCATACCGGTACTTAATCCGGCGGGCCACGCTGGCCCGGGGCAGAGGATTATCAGCGGTCGCCGGGCTTTCCCCTTCAGCGCTAACGTCGGCGGAAAAGGCCAGCCTGCCTGAATCCGGAGCCCATGCCACGTCAATGATGTTTCCAGGAGAATGGGTCAACTGCCGGGCTTCGCCGCCGTCTGCTGGAATCAACCAGATCTGGCGCAGGCCGGCGTCATCAGGTCTCAGAAAGGCAATGGTACGGCCGTCGGGAGAAAACTTTGGGGAGCCGTCTCTCTCTCCCTGGGTGAATTCAACCGCCGGTACCCTGGCATGTTGATTCAGTGAAAACATGTTCAGCCGGGACCGGCTTTCCAGCGTGCCTTCCTCCACCCATCCATACGTGAAAACAACCCTGGACCCGTCCGGCGACAGAGACGGGTCGGCCACGGACTTCAAATGGCGCACCATATCCGGAGCAAAGGCGTTGCTCATGGTCTAGCCCTCGTCTTCAGTTGATTGGATCCGGAAGTGAGCAAAAGAATAGAGGGTCCACAGACCCTCTTGAAATTTGAGAAACCCGATACAATGGTCAGAAGAAGTTGGCAGGAGCGGGAGGATTCGAACCCCCGACCACTGGTTTTGGAGACCAGCGCTCTGACCAGACTGAGCTACGCTCCTGCGCCCAATAATGCTGAAAGTGGTACCGCTAAGGGTACCGTGATGCGAACATTCCGGTGGGAGGTCTCCCTCTAAACTAACGAGGGACGCTGAGCTGGCTGCCCCGTGAAGGTAACCCAAGACCCTCAGGGCATGGGGGTCGAAGAACCGCCCCCTGACACGCCGCAGCCACCGCCAGTTCACACCCGCATTATCCTCCCACGCCGCGCCGATGGCAAGCCCAGCCTGGGTGAGACGAGAGAATGGCGAAACTCAGGTAGATAGACAGGTCGTTATGGAAATCGGCGGGGGGGGGGGGTGGCGGAATGCGTAGTGCGATATTGTTAAATTCGCTGTTTGAGGGAGGCTGTGTACATCATGGTGTCTTTCTTGGTATCGCATCCAATCGTGCCGATTCGGTTCGCGCATCTTTCGTTAGGCTTTCACTTGCCGTGAAATGTGGGTATGGGGAGCACTCGTAGGTCGTGACTCTGATTCGGGCGTGCTACCATTAACACCCTACAAATCTAGGGATTCTGAGGAATCATGGGAAAGAAATCTAGGCGGGCCGGTCGGCGTGAACGGCATAAGAACAGGGACGTCGAACAAGGACAGGTGTTGGACCGGGAGCGGTTCGGCACTTTGTACACCCAGCGAGAAAATCTCGTGTACACAGCTGTTCTTACGGCAACCCTTGGCCCCTCGCAGTTGGGCAGCGTTCCCACGGAGAACAAGGTGGTGTATATCTCCTCACGACGTTTGGGAGACCATGAGGTTATCTATGGCAGCCTGCTCCAAGCTATAGACGAGGCTGTGCGACCGATATTCCAATCGCAACGCCGCCTCTCGGAGTTGCACGATATTATCCCGCCGAACGTCCGGTCTTCCGTTGTAGCCGATAGGCGCAACGATGGTGGCGTGTCTCTCACTCTCCCGCCGGGCAATTACGCGGATTTGATATTCCACAAACAAGAAGAAATCCTCAAAGACGCCCTGCTTCTGTCTGGAACGTATGTGAGGACGCTGCTGGAGGATTTCAGCGGCCACGGCAACGTCCCAGTACCAGTTTACGACCGCGATGGCACTCCGGTCGAGGACACTACGCTAGCTAATGCTTTTCACACGCTGGCCCACCACAGGTACTGCGCGGTCTCCGACGAGTTCGTCCATGATGTCTTCTCCAATGAGATGCAGTTAGGACCTGAACAGCTGGCCGGAGCAAAGATGAAGGTTCCAGAACTCTTCAACGCGGTATGCGATTTCGTGGCGAGCATCACGGTAAAGGACTTCGTGGGTGTCCTGCGTGGGAGACTTAAGAATTTGTCCATCGAATCTGACCGGAGCGACACACTGTTCGCCGTGCAGAACGTGGCCTCTATCGCGCAGATCATAAGCGAGCGTCTAGCCGTAAGTGGGGATTTACCAGAGTTCATGCAATTCCTGATTGAGCGCCATTCCTGGACAGCGAGCAAGGAACGTGCGTTGCGAGGCGCGGAAGCCATAGGCAAAAAGACTGTTCAATTTAATTTGGAGGTGAATCGCCTATCGTTCAAGATAGGTGAGAAGCTCCATGCAAAAACGATAGAGATGCATATCACTATCAATGACGAGCCGGAAGTAGTTGAGTTCAGCTGGGACGAGTTCTTTGGGGAATTGGTAAGTGCTCATGGAGATGAGCAGCTCGTGCCAGGAGTTGTGCTGCAAAAGAGGTTTGCGTATCTGGACGCTTTCAAGGGGTAATCGATCATTCACTCATGCGAGAAGCACACCTGCTACCCGATGGACGGTGCTAAAGGTGTACCCGGGTTCTGGAATCATCCACTAACGCGAGCGCCAGAGCTCAGGCGGCGGCCCCCTCAATTGCGAAGTGTTGTAGATGAGCAGCGAGAGACCGGAAGGACAGAATCGAGCCGCCCGGAGAAGGATGGCGGCCGCTGAACGCCGTGCCAACAAAGCTGGCGTGTGGACAATCCGTAGAGAAGAGAGGGAGCAGCCGACCGGCCGCTGCGAGCACCTTGGGGAGTCGCTGCTGAACATCGCCAATCAATTGAGGGGACTGGAAGACGGCGCTGATGCCCTGCGGTGGGTAGTCAACGGTCTATCGACCGAGCTGTACAAGGTCCTGGTTCGAGGCATGAAAGACAGACCGCTATTGGACTGCCTGACTTCGCCAACAATGCCCATGCTGGACTATGCCCTGCTGCGAGGCGATGCACACGAGCTTTATCCTCCATTGGAGTTCGGCATCAGCCCACCGAGCCCCGGCAAGGTTGGGACGGGTCTCCGCACGAGCATAGCAGCCCACGTTTACCCCTTGCATGGACTGTTCAAGATGAACGGGACTTTCGAAGCCCAACCCCCATGGAATGACAATACGCCCCACCTGCCGATAGCGGAGTGGGTCGACCAGGATCTGGTCCAGGCGTGCAACATCCGCCGCACCATTCGTGACGCTATGAAGTGGACGAGAGACAAGCGGGGGGCGCACACAGACCAGGATTGGGGGGATGACGTTCCTCATGGTCTTCGCCCGTTCTACCTGATGTACGTGGGGATATTCCTCTTCCATGTAAGCCGTTACCTGATAAACCAAGCTCTGGAGGCGGCGAGGTACAACAGCGGTTTTTCGGATCGAGTATTTCCCAGTGTCCGGCGCTTGGACGACAGGTTGAGAGTACCGGCATACGCTCAGGGCAGTTTTCACATGCGGTTGCTGCCCGGAGAGGAACACAGGATGAATGTGCCTTTTGAGGGAGACAATCAGCCCCTCACGATACTCTCCACCACTAGCGAAGAAGACCCACGCGTGACCCTGACGTCACGCCTGTTCTTCATGTCGGCTCCCGTGGATGAATTCCAAATCAGGACCGAGGAGGGCAGGACAACGGTGGAACTGCGTCGTGACGGCGCACCTCCGTTGGTCCTCAATGACGTACCGTCACCCATTCCCCCTGCCCCGGCAAAGTATTGGGATTAGTAGCGAATTCACCGCAACCTCCACTCGGTTCCGCGCATGACTGTGCGTCCAGGTTTGTAGGTTCCGTGACGGCTATTCAACCCTGTTCGCGCTAGCCGTTGTAGCTGTAGTATGTGCGGTTCTCTCCCTTCCCAAGACGTAGCACAGTCGAAGGCTCACCCTTCCTCTCGTATCTGTTCCCCTCCCCCTTGGGCATCCGGTAGCAGACGCGGAGCTCGGTGAAGATGTAGGTGTGGTCTTCGGTGTCATCCCCCGTTTGTGGCGCAGGCTGCTTATCCCGGTGCGCATCGGACGAAGGTCGGCGTCGGCGCTATGCCCCCCAACTCTTCTCAGGAGATGGCCGTCAGATGCTGGTATCGCGGTGGACGCCCACCCCCTCCACCGAAGGCGCCGGTTACTGCTGGCCATCATCCACCAAGCCGCAGCGCACCGCCCAGACCACCATCTGTTGCCGGTTCCTGAACCCCAGCTTCCTCTGTATCCCGGACATGGCGTTGCGCACCGTCAGGGCGCTGATGCTGCGTATCTCCCCGATCTCCTGGTAGCTCAGCCCCCCGGCAAACAGCTTCAGGATTTCCCGCTCCCGTTCCGTCAGAGCCTTCAACGGTTCCGGGTCACCTTCGGACGAGCCGCCGCGCACCGCCCGGGACAACCGCCGCACCGCGCTCCCCGGGATACGGAACTCGCCTTCGGCCACCTCCCGCAGGGTGGCGAGCAACTGCTCCTTGCCGGAATACTTCTGAAGATACCCGGTGGCCCCGGCGGCGACGGAACGGACGATGGCGTCCTGCTCGTTGGAGGCGGTCAGCATCAGCACCCTGGTGTCGGGCAGCCGCTCCGTGATCTCCCGGCAGGCCTCGATGCCGTCCATCACCGGCATGATCACGTCCATTACTACCACGTCCGGGGCGATTTCCTCCACCAGCCGCAACGCCTCCTCGCCGTCCGCCGCCTGGGCCACCACCTGGTATTCCCCGGTGTTCTCCAGGGCGTCCCGCAGCAGGTCCCGCATGATGGAGTGGTCGTCAACCAGCATCACGCTGGTCCGGGTGTCGCAAGTCATCTAGTCTCCTCCTGTGAGAGCTTGGTAGGGAACAAGGCAGGTCACGGTGGTCCCGCCACCGGCCTTGTCCGATTTCACCTCAAGAACGCCGCCCATCCGCTCTGCGTCGGCCCGCATGTTCCTGAACCCGTGGCCCCTGGTCTCATAGTCCGGCGGCAGCCCCACGCCGTCGTCGGACACGGACAGCCTCAATTGTTCGCACGTGCAGTCAAGCTCAATGAGCGTCCGGCCGGCCTGGGCGTGGCGCATCACGTTGGTCAGGGCGTTGTGGGCGATGGAGAAGAGCAGGCTCCTGGTTATTGTTGACAGAGGCGGTTCCCGGCCATGCTGGACGAACTCCGCCGGGACCGAGGTGATGACGGTGAAGGTGGCGGCGTGGGCCTCCAGCACTTCGCCCAACTCCTCGCCCCGGAATATCTGCCCGCCGTCGATGGGGTGCCTCAACTCCCACATGGCCGACCGCGACAGCTCCGCCGTCTGCCGCAGCTTCTCCTTCTGCCGGTCATTGGACTCGTCGGCCAACTCCAGCGCGCCCTCGACCCCCAGGCCGATCATGTAGGCCCACTGGGCGGTGGTGTCGTGGATGCTCTGGGAAATCTCGATGCGCTGGCGCTGCAACTCCCGCTCCCGTTCCAGTCCCCTCCTTCTCCGGTCCCGCTCGAAGCCGGTGATGAGGCTGACCGCGCCGGAGACGGCGTACAGGGCCACCACCCGGTAGGCCAGGCTCCTCTCCTCTTTGGCGTCCAGGTCCAGCCCCGGCCCCGCCACAATGCTCAGCGCCGAGTAAACGATGACCACCAGCGTGGTCCAAGACAGGGCCAGGCGCGGGGCGGTGAACACCCAGGCGAACATGGCCACCGCGAAGTAGTACAGGGGGAAGTAGGGGCTGTCGAACCCGCCCGACAGCGACACGCTGAAGGAAATCCCGGCCAGGTCCATGGCGCTCAGCCCCAGCAGCCAGGCCGGCTTGGCTTCCCCGTTGCGGCGCACCAGGTATTGAACGTACCCGTTCACCGCCATGAACCCGATTACGTAGAAGTTGTTCAAGACGTGGCTGAGGGCGCCGTACTCCACCCGGTAGTTGACCTCCAGGAGGCAGAAGGCCATCACGAACCAGCGCACCCACAGGGACACCTGGGCGGCGTGACGCAGTTCCTCGGGGTCGGTGCGCCCGAACCCTCGCAGGAACACCCTCAACCTTTTGATTTGAATGGCTATCGCACTCATAGGGGAACCCTTACGGGACATCCAGGCGGCCGCAGCCGGTTCGTACTTGATCCGTGACTCCCGACCCTCAACACTGAGGATGTGAGCATTACCCACGACATGCTGTGATGGATCTCGGCGCACCTGGGACGGTACACGGGACGCCACAATCACACTACCGCCCCTTTGCGATCCCGGCAAGATTGCAAAAGAACCTGTTCATATTGTTCTAAACGCACATGACGCCATCCTTATCTCCGGCTGCGATGGCGTCCTGGCATGAAGATATCTCATCCACCTCCGCACGGGGCAGGGACTAGCTTACGGGCCCAGGGGATACCCAATTGTCTGGGCGCCGGCTCGCCGGCTGTGGGGTTCTCAAGAACGTGATGCTCGCACGTACCAAGAGATAATACGCATTAAACGCACTGACTGATAAAGGGGAACGCATTGACTGAAATGTTATAATCACCCGCATCCTGGGAGCTTTATCGGCGTGCAGGCCTAGACCCTTGCGGCTGTCATGCGCCGGGTCCGCTGCCCGGGCGGCGGCCCCAGCCCAAACCGGAGAATGAAGGCCACGTCCCGCAGCAGGAACTGACTGCATACCCTGCCGGGCGTGTCGATGCTCGAAGGCCGCCACCTGAATGTGAGAACAAATGACGGCGGGCGTGCAGCGGCACCGCCTGCGGAAGGAACATAGCAGCGCCATGCTCAACCCGTTGACATCCATGCCCGTGAAGGCCCGCGGCGGTGCCGCGCGCCTCCGCGTCCATTTACCCCCCCCCCCCCGACTTTTGCCCTAACCAAAAGACTCCTTCCCTTCCTTCTCCTTTTCATCGGCGTCCTCGCCGTCCTGGTCCTTGCGTCCGCTGACTCCGCGCTGGCCGAGGGGCCGCCGGCCCAGCAGGGCGAGACCTCCGGCTACTACGGCCCTGATCCCACGCCTCCCCCGGAATACCGCGTCCCCGTCAACTGGCCGCTGATCCCCAAGGACGCCAACGGCGACAACCTGGTCGGTCCGGGCGGCTCCTTCCGGCTGATGTTCATGACCTCGACCAGGCGCGACGCCGCCTCCGGCAATATCCAGACTTACATCGACTTCGTGACCACGCTGGCCGAGGGGGGCCACGCCAGCATCCAGCCCTACGCCGGCGACTTCCGGCCCGTCATCTCCACCGACGGCCCCTCCAACGTCCACGCCGCTTCGGTCATCGCCTACGCCTTCCAGCACGGGGCCTCCAGCCCCGGGCCGGGTAAGTTCATGCCGGTGTACTGGCTGAACGGCGAGAAGGTTGCCGACGACAGCCGGGACTTCCGGGACGACAGCTGGGACTCCCACCAGGCCCGCGACGAGAGGGGGCTGGTGGTCGGCGGGTCTTTATCGAACAGAACGGTCTGGACCGGATCGAATAGCCGTGGGTACAGGCGCCACGCCGCCGGCAGTTCGACGCCCATGTCCGGGATTCTCCGGACGGGCGATGAGTTGGAGGGCGTCAGGGAAAACAAGAATATCCAACACCGCCTCTACGCCATGTCCCCGGTGTTCACCGTGGACCACACCAGGGCGCGGGCCACCTTCGGGGCGGTGGAGGACACATACGAAACCGGTGAGTGCAACAAACGGAGAGACTTCTACAACCCGCGTTACCTGTCGGGTCCGTCGGTGGTGTACCGGGGGAACGACTACACCTACACGTTCACCCATAACTCCGTTAAGAACGGTGACAAGTGGCCCGACAAATGCAAGGTTGCAGGCACCAACAGACGCGCCAGGGTCGGCTTGGTGTCGGGCACGGGCGGGGTGGTGGCGCAGCACACCAATTCCAACAGCCACGCGGCCCGGCTGATCTGGGACCTGGGGTTGTCCACCGTGGCCCAGGCGGACGATTCCGACCTCGTCGGCAAGACCTCCGTGTGCGGCCGGACCCCAAGCACGCACCGCACCGTGAGCCGCGACATGACTGTGCGGATTCCCGACGACGCCCCGCGGGGCAGCACCTTCCACATCGCCTTCTTCCGGGACGATTGCACGAAGGTGGAGACCCGCAGCGGCCTGGGCAACCGTGGCTGGGGGGAAGTACCAGGTGGCACTGAGCAGGTGGAGCTGGGCACGGTGGGCACGGTGACCATTGCGCCGGTGCCCTCTGCGGTGGCCTGGCCCAACATCGCCTGGGGACCGACGCGCAACAGCGTGCGGATTGAATTCCCGGCCAACGACCATGACGGCTCCGACCGCATCGTCAGCTACGGGGTGCAGACGCGCCGCCTCCAGTCCGACGGCTCCTGGACGGATTGGGGCACGGTGGCGGGCGCGAACCACGGCCAGGGTACGCGCAGCGTGCTGGTGTCGGGTTTGCAGCCCAGCACCGACTACCAGGTGCGGGTGTTCGCGCGGGCCAAGATGTGGTCGGGCGGACGGACCTACTGGGGCCCCTCGGGGCAGGCGCAGGGCCTCAGGACGCACACCGAGCTGGCCCCCGACCCGCCCTGGAACACCCGGGCGCAGAAGGTGTACTACAACCGGGCCGAGGTGCGGTGGAACGCGCCGAGCCACCACGGCCGGGGTCCCATCCAGCGCTACACCATCCACGCCCGCCAGCAGGTCGGCAACGGATGGACCGACTGGGGCTGGTCGGCCAACACCAACGCCAACGCCCGCAGCCACACCGTTACCGGCTACTGCAACGGCGGCAGCCACTCGGGCTGCCCGGCGGCCGACTTCGTGCCCTTCGACCCGCAGCGGGTCTACCAGATACGCATATCGGCGCGCAACCAGCAGGGCTCGCCCCTGGACAGCGTGTGGTCGGAGGTGGTGGAGATTCAGACCATCCACCCGGTGCCGGTCGCGCCGGGCGGGCCGCGCGTATCGGAGCGCACCCACAACAGCGTGCGGGTGAGCTGGGACGCGCCGACCAACGACGGGGCCGAGCGCATATTCAACTACGGCATCGACCGCCGCGAGGAGGATGACTCCGCCGACGGCTTCACCGACTGGATCCGGGTCGACCGCGGCGCGAGCGCGCGGTCGGTGGTGCTGACCGGTCTGACGCAGGACAAGCCCCACCAGGTGCGGGTCTTTGCCAGGGCGAACATGCGGCCCGGGGGCCGTACCTACTGGAGCCCCGCCACGGACTGGCTGGAATTCCGCACGCGGACGGCGGTTCCCTCCGCGCCGGACGCGCCGGTGCTCTCCAACCCGCAGACGCTGCCCCAGCGCATCGACGTGTCCTGGTCCCCGCCGGACTGGGCGGGGGCGTCGGCGGTCAACGACTACTCGCTGCACGTGCTGGTGGGCGGCGTCTGGCACGCGTCGGTGCCGGAGGCCACGGGGGCCACCAGCCTGACGCTGAGCGGCTACAAGGTGTTCGGGAACCCGACCGTGCATGCCCTGGAGCCGGGCACCCAGTACGGGGTGCGGGTGGCGGCCGCGAACGCGCAGGGCGTGGGCGAGTACTCGGAGACATCCTCCTTCCTGGAGACGCTGCCCGGCGCGCCCAACGCCCCCGCCGCGCCCACGGTGTCGGAGATCGGCTCGGACAGCGCGAAGGTGACCTGGTCCGCGCCCGACCCCTACACGGGAGCGACGCCGATTAACCAGTACGATGCTCAGATCTTCGACGGCAGCGCCTGGCGCGACGCCTGGCCGGAGGCTTCCGAGAACACCAGCCTGGTCATTACCGGCTACCTGATCAGCGGCAGCGGCTCCGAGACACTGGCGCCGAGCACCGACTACCGGGTGCGGGTGCGGGCCCGCAACGGGATATTCACAGACGGGAGCCAGACGGGCCAGCGGCTGGGCGAATGGTCCCCGGCCACCTCCTTCCGCACGGCGCCGGGCGCGCCCGCGGGCCTGGCTGCCATCCCGCTGGACGGCGGCGGGCGTCTGCTGTGGACTGCTCCGTCCACGGACCCGGCCGAGGTGACCTACTACACCGTGGAGTACGCGGACAACGACCAGTTCTCCAACTCCCAGACGGTGGACGTGTTCGTCGTGCGCGGCGACTCGGTCACGGTGACTGGCGACTGGGCGCTCAACCCCTACCGGGACGACGACGGCCGGGGCGTCGACAAGACCTTCCGCCTGCTGGCCGTGACCGTTAACGCGACTGAGGCCACGTCGTCGGACATCGCCGACTACAACAGCTTCGTGCGGTCGCAGACCGCGGACGACGTAAAGGGCCACCGGGCGATCCGCTCCTTCGCGGACCGGTTCACCGCGCTGGCGTCCACCGCGGCGACAGACGCCCGGGACAACACGGCGACCACCCAGAGCGACGACGACACGGGCGTGCCCGTCTACTGGCTGAACGGGGCCAAGGTCGCCGACGACTACGCCGACCTCTACGACGGCGACTGGGACTCCAACGCGTTCCATTTCACCCACGGCACGGCGTACACGGCGACCGACCGCTTTCTCGTCTGGACCGGCTCCACCGGCTCCGGTGAGGCCCGCGCCGGCCGGGCCCTCGGCGACGCGCAGCCCGGGCTGGGGGCGTTGAGCACGACCGGCGGCGAGGAGCTGGAAGCAGCGGACGCCTCCCAGTCGAGCGAATCCCGCCGCCTCTACGCCCTCTCGCCTTTGATCACGGTGGTGGTGGCGGCCGACAGGTGGGTGCATGCGGACGGCCCCGACTTCAGTGTAACGGGGCTGACCAACGGCGAGGAGACCCACTTCCGGATGCGGGCGGTGCGCCGCTCCGGCAGCACCGACTTTCCCGGCGACTGGTCCGAGTCCGCCAGCGCGATCCCCTCGGGCGCGACGGACTACGACAAGGA
This sequence comes from Dehalococcoidia bacterium, assembly GCA_964291565.2. Classification (GTDB taxonomy): domain Bacteria; phylum Chloroflexota; class Dehalococcoidia; order Lucifugimonadales; family UBA3495; genus Bin22. The sequence goes on along the minus strand of OZ219949.1, from coordinate 316,934 downwards.
CGACGACGGCCTCATCGAGATACGGAACCTGGTGCAGCTCAACGCCGTGCGCTGGGACATGCGGGGCCGCGGCCAACCGGCCGCCGCACACCTGGTCGACTACCTGGCCGCCTTCCCCGTCCCCTTCGAGGGGATGGGCTGCCCGCCGACCGTGGGCGCCACCGGCGGCTGCCGGGGCTACGAGCTGGCGGCGGACCTGGACTTCACCGGCTCCCAGTGGGCGAGCGGCGCGGGCTGGCTGCCCATCGGCGACCTGGGCCCCGACGACCGGGCGGTCTACACCGGGGTGTTCGACGGCAACGGGCGGGTCATCGCCAACCTCTACATCGACCGGAGCTCCAACAGCCTCGCCGGGCTGTTCGACGGCATCGGCTACGGCGGGGTGGTGCGGGACCTGGGCCTGCCGGACGCGGACGTGACCGGCAACAACACGGTGGGCGCGCTCTCGGGCCTCAACAGCGGCACGGTGCTGCGCTCCTGGTCCACCGGAACCGTCGCCGCCAACGGCAGCCAGGCCGGCGGGCTGGTGGGCATCAACAACGCAGGCGACCTCATCGGCGAGAGCTGGTCGTCCGCCGCGGTCAACGCCACCGTCGACGGCGCCGGAGGGCTGGCCGGGGCCAACGCGGGCACCGTCCGGGGCAGCTACGCAACCGGGGCGGCGTCGAGCACCAGCGGCGGCAAGATCGGCGGTCTCGTCGGCCACAACCACGACGGCGGCGCCATCACCGCCTCCTACGCCACCGGCACGGCGAGCACCCAGACCGGTGACGGCACAGGCGGCCTGGTCGGGCACAACGAAGGCTCCGTCACCGCCTCCTACGCCACCGGGGACCCCAGAGGCGACGAAGACGTCGGGGGCCTGGTCGGGCTGAACGAGGGCACCATCACCGCCAGCTACGCCACCGGCGCGCCGAGCGGCGGCTCCCTCATAGGCGGCCTGGTCGGGAATGTCGGCGCGGCCTTCCAGACAACCGACATAACCGACAGCTACTGGGACTCAACCACTTCCGGGCAGGGAGGAACCGGCATCGGCGTGGGCAAGACCACCGCCGAGCTCAAGGAACCCACCGGCTACACCGGCATCTATGAGGACTGGAACGACCTGAACAATGACGACACTGTGGACGCCACGACGTACTGGGACTTCGGCACCGGCCAGAACTACCCGGCGCTGAGGTCCGATATGGACGGCGACGGGCAGGCCACCTGGCAGGAGTTCGGCTTCCAGCGCTCGCCGGGGCCGGTGACGAACCTGGCCGCGGAACGGGACTCAAACGGCGACATCGCCGTCACCTGGGGGCCGCCGGCCAGCCCAGGCAGCGGTATCTTCGCGACCTACACATACGTGGTAATCGCCGACGGGGTCCCGGCCTCCGCCCGTATGGAAACGCTGGCGCCGGCCCACACCTTCACCCCGGCGGCGGACGAGGGATACACCGTCGAGGCGCGTGCCCTCAACACGGTGACGCGGGGCAACCGGCAGGTCCCCAACCCCGGTCTGGCCTCCCGCATCGAGCCGCCGGCCGCGCCCCTGAACCTGGCGCTGGCGGTCTTCACCGGACCCGGCAAAGACGTGAACGGGGACAGACTGGAGGACGACGAGGGGAACGGAGTGTACCTGGGGGCCATCGGCGTGTCGTGGAGCGTCCCCGAGGACGCCTCGGGCGTGACCGGCTATACGGTGGAGTACCGCACGGCGGGATTCTGCTCCGAGTCGACGCATACCACACAGAGCGCCTGCACCGGGGCCAGCGAGACCTGGACCGACGCCGGCCAGTGGATGGACGCGGCGTGGGACGCCGAGGACGGCCTGGCCGCCTTCATAGGCGCATCGGGCGTGGACGACGACCTTGTCGAGGGCACCGCCCTGGACCTGGACACCGCCTACGACGTGCGCGTCGCCGCGGTGGGCGTCCTGGGCGTGGGCGCCTGGGCCGACGGCACGGCCACCCCGACCACCGAGGCGCGCGCCCCGGGCGCGCCCCGCAACGTCCTGGTGACACCCGCGCCCGGCCGGCTGACGGTGACCTGGGACCCGCCCGTGGACCGGGGCAACCCGCCCTTCGAAACGTGGGTCGTCGAGTTCCAGCCCACGGGCGGCTGGAACTGCAACGACCTCAACGACCCCAACGACCCCAACGACGATCACCCTTGGACGGGGGACGAGGACGACTTCCCCCTCTGGGTCGCCCAATACTGCGAACACGACAGCGAAGGCACCCCGGCCGGCTACTACCCGCCCGCGGGCGGCTGGACACAGATCAATATCAACCTCAGCGGCTCCGCCCCCGGCGGCCCCCACGGCCCCGAGCACAGCTTCAATCTCTTTAGCCTGACCGACGGCGTCGAGTACCAGGTGCGGTTGCGGGCCGAGGGCGTGAACGTGGAGGACCCGGACAACGCCGGCGAGTACATAGCGCTGGACAGCGACTGGAGCCCCGTGATGACCGGCACCCCCGGTCCGAGGCCGCCGGGCGCGCCCCAGGAGCTGAGCGTCGCCCCCGGCGACGCGAGCATCACGGCAACCTGGGCCGCGCCGGAGGACCCGGGCGACCCCGCCATGGACGGCTACGTCTTCCAGTGGCGCGAGACCGGGGCCACACCCCCGGCGGCATGGCAGAGCGCGGTCCTGCTGGCCGGTCTCGACTACTCGCCGGACATGCTGACCAACGGCCAGGAGTACGAGGCGCAGGTGGCCGCCTTCCACAACACTGTGGTGACCGCCCCCGCGGGCGTAACCGTGACCTACGTCCTCGCCGCGCCCGCCAGCGGGACGGCGTGCCCCACCGACGGCACCGCCCCGACCGCCGACTGCTACGTGGTGATCGAAGCCGCCAGCATCGGCGACTACACCGGCCCCCTCACGGCCACCCCCGGAGACGAGCGGCCGCCGGGCGTCCCCCAAAACCTGCGCGTCGCGCCCGGCGACGGGAGCATAGCGGCGCTGTGGGACGCCCCCCAGGACACCGGCAACCCGGCGCTGGACGGCTACGTCTTCCAGTGGCTCCAGGTGACGACTCCCGAGTCCGGCTGGACGAGCTTCGTCACGCTATCCACCGAGGGCGACTACGAGCTCGACGCGGAGGACGGCATCGCCAACGACCAGGAGTACGAGGTGCGGGTCGCCGCCTTCCACAAGACGGTCTTGAGCGACGCTACTGTGCAGGTCGAGTATGTCCTGGACGCCGCGGACGTCCCCGCGCCCGAGGCGGGAGGGACCCCCCTGCCGGGGTGCCCCACCGATGGCAGCCAGCCCACCGCCGACTGCTACGTGGTCGTCCCGACCGAGAACATCGGCACCTACACCGACGCAGCGACGGCCACGCCCAGCGCGCTGCCGACGATCCAGACCATCGTGGCCGCGGACGCGCCCCTCGAACTGAGCCTGACCCCCGGCGTGGGCCGGATCACCGTGACGTGGGACGCGCCCGCGGAGGATGACCGCGACCCCGCCCACTCGGGCTACGTCGTCCAATACCGGACCGAGGGCAGCACGCAGTGGACCGACGGGCCGCGCATCATCTACACGTCCACCAACCCCGAACCCACGGACACCGACACCCGCACCGCCACAATCACCGGCCTCGCCGAGGGCGTCTACGAGGTGCGGGTGGGGACGCTGCTCCACGGCGGCGCGGTCCTGGGCAGCTTCACCCGGGCCGAGCGGGCCACAGTCCGCGTGCCCGGCAGTCCCCGCAACGTGATCCTGATCCCCGGCCTGGGGCAGCTCACCGCGCAGTGGGACGCGCCCGAAGACCGGGCCGTCAACCACGCCGGCTACGTCGTCCAGTACCGGGCCGTGGGCACCACGCAGTGGATGGAAGGGCCGCGCATCGTCTACACCGACGACAACCCCGAACCCACGGACACCGACAGGCGCAGCGCCACGATCACCGGCCTGGCGGAGGGCGCCTACGAGGTGCGGGTGGGGACGCTGCTCAGCAGCGCGACGCTCGATTCGCAAGGCAGGACCATCGTGGGCCAGGTCCCGGGCATCTTCACCGCGCCGGTGGGGGCGGAGGCCAAGGCGCAGCGCGCGCCCGGTCCGCCCCGCAACCTGGGGGCGGTGATCCAGGTGTCGCCCAACGACGGCTCCCGGTCCATCTACGTCTACTGGAACGCGCCCGCCGATGCGGGCAACCCGCCCCTCACCGGCTACTCGGTGCAGTACCGGCGGGCCGATGACGCCGACGCCGATTGGAACGACTGGACCCGCGCGCCCAGGGAGACCGCGAACGGCTTCCGGGTCTGGATCTCGGGCATCGGCTCCCACCAGGACTGGGAGGTGCGGGTGGCGGCCGTCGGCCCCGTGTGGGGGACGGGCGAGTACGCCACCGCCGGCCAGGTGCCGCGCCCGCCGGGCGCGGTGGCCTCCCTGACCCTGACCCCCGGCGACGGGCGGATAAAGGCGGAGTGGGAGCCTCCCACGAACCCGGGCCACCCGCCCTACGGGGTTTACCACGTCTCCTACCGCGAGAAAGATTCCCTCACCTGGCAGGGGTTCGGGGAGACCGGCACGAGCAGGACCTTCACCGGCCTGACCAACGGGAAGCTCTACCACGTGCGGGTGGGCGTCTCCAACAGTGCGGGGTACGGGCCCTTCGTCACCCTGGCGGCCACCCCCACGGTCGGGGGCGGCGCTCCGGTGTCGACCAAGCCGGACCCGACCCTGCCCGGCGCCCCCCTGAACCTGGCCCTGAGTGCGGGCTACAAGTGGATCGTCGTGGAGTGGGACGCCCCCGAGTTCGTGGGCGACCCTGCGCTGCACGGCTACCGGATACGCTACCGGGAAGTCTGGACCGAAACCTTTACCACCCTGTGGCACGACGACCTGACCGTCAACGCCATAACCATAGATTCCGGGCTGACCAACGGCCAGCAGTACGAGGTGTGGGTGGAGGCGGTACATGCCAGGGACGGAGAGGAGCGCTCCGGCCCCGCCGCCGGGCCGGTAAAGGCCAGGCCCAGCGAGCACGGGCGGATCGGGCCTCCCTACCCGGAGCGGCAGCCCAGCGAGCCGCGCAACCTGACGCTCACGCCGGGCGACGGCCTGATAGAGGTGACGTGGGAGGCGCCGGAGCGCCTGTTCAAGACCAACCCCGGCTACCTGGTGGAGTACCGCAGAGACGGCGCGAACCGGTGGATCGAGGAGGGCGAGTTCAGGAGCACCAGCGCCACCATCGGACACCTGGAGAACGGCACGGCCTACCAGGTGCGGGTCACCGTCTTCGACACCCACGGCGAGGCCACGGCAGGGCCGGAGACGGCCACGCCCCAGGGGACCGGGGAGCGCCCGCCCACCGCGCCGCTCAATCTGGGATTGACCCCGGAGGACGGGCAGATCGTGGTGTCCTGGGACACCCCCGCCGACCTGGGGGAGCCGGAGATCCAGGGCTACGCCGTGCAGCACCGTGCGTCCCGCGAGGACCCGTGGACCAGCCAGCAGGTCACTGGCACCTCGGCCACCATCACCGGACTGACCAACGGCACGGAGTACCAGGTGCGGGTGGTGGCGTCCAACGACCAGGGCGAAGCCGTTGCCGGACCAGTGCGGGCCACCCCCGGCGCCGAGGGCACCGGCAAGCAGGACCCGGAACGCCCGCCCACGGCGCCGCGCGACCTGACCCTGACGCCGGGGGCCGAGCTTATCGAGGTCTCATGGAGTGAGCCGCTGGACATCGGCGAGCCGGACGACTGGCTGGGCTACATCGTGGAGATACGAGAGGACGGCGAGCGCGACTGGTTCGAGGACGGCTTCTACGAAGGCACCGCCGCCACCATCGACTACCTGGAGAACGGCAAGACCTACCAGGTCCGGGTCCAATCGTTCAACCTGTGGGGCGAGGCTTACACCGGGCCGTTGAGCGCAACTCCCGCTGGCGAAGAAGAGGAACCCGAACCCGAACCGGAGCAGGGGCGCGCGCCCTCGGCACCCCAGGACCTGGCGGCGACGCTGGGCGAATACGAGGACGGCAGGAAATTCGTCGAGGTCTCCTGGAACGCGCCCGACGACCCGGGCAACCCGGCCTTCACCGGCTACCAGATGCACTACCGCTACCTGGGCGCCGGCTCGGACAGGTGGTTCGAGATTCCCGCGGGGGCGTGCAACTCCTGCTCGCTCCAGATAGGGATGCGAGAGGGCGCCAACGAGTTCCAGGTAAAGGTGCGGGCGGTCAACGACGGGGGCAACGGCCCCTTCACCGACACTGAGAGCGTCGTGATTCCTTCCGATGAAGACGCCGGCGGCGCCGGGGGCCAGGGCAAGTCGGACAACCAGCCGCCCACGGCCAACGCCGGGCCGGACCAGCAGGTGAACGAGGGAGACACGGTGACCCTGGCCGGTAAGGGCAGCGACCCGGAGGGCCAGACCCTGACCTACGCCTGGACGGCGCCGGACGGCATCACGCTGAGCGACAGCGCCGCCGCCAAACCCACCTTCACCGCGCCGGACCGAGATGAGGACTACACCCTGACCTTCTCCCTGAAGGTCAACGACGGGAACAGCGACTCGGCGGCGGACACGGTGGTAATCAGCGTGACCGTGGACGACGGCGAAGGAGCGGGCGGCGCCGGAGGCGAGGGCAGGGCGGAAAACCAGCCGCCCACGGCCAACGCCGGGCCGGACCAGTCGGTGAACGAGGGAGCCGTGGTGAACCTGGCCGGTAAGGGCAGCGACCCGGAGGGGCAGTCCCTGACCTACTCCTGGACCGCGCCGTCGGGGGTGACCCTGAGCAGTTCGACGACGGCCAAACCCACCTTCGCCGCGCCGGACCGCACGGCGGACTACACCCTGACCTTCTCCCTGGTGGTCAACGACGGGAACAGCGACTCGGCGGCGGACACGGTGGCAATCAAAGTGACGGCGGACGACGACGCGCCCACGGCCAGCGCCGGGCCGGACCAGCAGGTGAACGAGGGGGACACGGTGACCCTGGCCGGCAAGGGCAGCGACCCCGAGGGCCAGGCCCTGACCTACGCCTGGACGGCGCCGGACGGCATCACCCTGAGCGACAGCGCCGCCGCCAAACCCACCTTCACCGCCCCGGACCGGACGGAGGACTACACTCTGACCTTCTCCCTGGTGGTCAACGACGGGAACAGCGACTCGGAACCCGACACGGTGGTAATCAGCGTGACCGTGGAGGACAGCGGCGGCGCGGGCGGCCAGGGCGGCGAACCCGACCCGGAGCGCGCCCCCACGGCGCCGCGCAAGCTGTCGCTGACCCCGGGGGACGGCATCATCCAGGTGTCGTGGAGCGCGTCCCAGGACCTGGGCGAGCCGGACGACTGGATCGGCTACTCCGTGGAGTCTCGCGCGGTCGGCGATGAAGACTGGTTCGAGGAGGGCCTCTACCAGGGCACCACTGCCACCGTCCAGGACCTGGAGAACGGGGTGGAGTACGAGGTGCGGGTGCTCGCCGTCAACCTCTACGGCCAGGCCGTTGCCGGGCCCGTGCGGGCCACCCCCTCGGCGGGGTAGCAAGATGCGGATACCCAGGGTCGGATAAGCGGCGACCGGCCCGGCTCTGGGCAACGAGAAAAGCAGGCGCATACGAACGAACGGGCGAGGCAGGCGTACCGGAGGGAAACCGGATCGCTCAGACCCTGAGGCGGACCGGAAAAGGGATGCTTGCCTTCGCCCGTTGAGAATTTCTCAGCACGCGCTCAGGGAGGGCTTCGGCCATGCCGAGACAGCGCACCAACTACTTCAGAGAAACCCGCGACTTCACCGAGGACTTCCCGCAGCGGCTGGAGCGGTTCAAGGAGGAGTCGGGGCTGACGTGGGCAGAGATCGCCTGCCGTATTGGGACCTGCTCCAAACCCGTGGCCCTGGGCAAAAAGCGGCATCTCGTAGCCAGCGGGGGCGCGGGTGAGCTGTTGGTTGTCTCCGCTGAATCGCCGCCAGGCACCAGTCCGGTTCCAGTCGAGTCCTTCGGCATCGGCATGACCCGCCAGGGAGAGGCACGCGACATGAAACACCGACAATCCCCGGGACGCGTCATCCTCAACCCGGTGGCCGTGTGGGAGTTGCTGGACCAGCTTGAAATCTCCCAGAACCAACTGGCCCGGCTGGCGGGCATTTCTCCAGGCCACCTCTCCCTGCTGATGAACGGCAAGCGCAGCCCGGCGCCCAAGGTCAGGAGGCGGTTGATGCGGGCCCTGGGCGTGGACGACTTTCACCGGCTGTTCATTATCGTGCCTCCGGCCGCTGCCGACGGGAACGCAGGGCGGGCCAATTCCCCCAAACGCAAAAAGGGCGGCATACAGGGGCAATCGGAGTAGGCCGCCGGACCCTTCTACGCCGACAGCAAAAAAGACCCCACACATGAACCTGCCTGGGGAGGACGCCGAATACCGGCGCCCTCCCCCTTGTTTCTGAAACGCTGGCGGTCAGAACAACCGCAGCGTCTCGGGTTGCGGCTGCTGTTCCGCTTCCGTGCCTTCCTCGGTAGTTGCGGCCTGGGCCGTTCCCTGCTGGCGGCGGTTCCGCTGCCGGGCCGGGGGTGTGGGTTTCACGTAGGCGGGATACCTGGGTTCCTCCTCCCACCGGGCCTTCGCCCGGGCCACTACCGCCGGGAATTCGTCGGCCAGCCCGAACAGGTCGGCATCATCGAAGGACTCGATGTGGGGGTCCGCCGCGGGCTGCTGCACTCCGATAATGGCGCGGCCTCCCCGGATGGACACCACCACCTTCAATTCCTCGGATGCGTCCGTCTCGACTGGAGCAGGCTGCTCTCCGCCGTCTTCGGCAACGTCGGGTTCCTCCGTAACGGTATCCGTCTCGGCGTCCGGTTCCTCGGCATCCGGTTCCTCGGCGGCATCCAGGTCGCCTGCGTCGTCCGTTGCGTCTCCGGCGGGAAGTTCCCCATCAGCGTCGGCAGGGGCATCATCCGCCGTTTCCTCAGTTACGCCACCGAACAGGAACTCCTCGACGTTCACCACGTCGGAGCGCTGGGTTTCTGTTCCCGTTTCCTCGGTCATGGTATCTCCTTTCCCGGATTCCTGACTGCGCAGCGAATCTCCCTGAGACCCGTGCTTGATCTCGCCCAGGGTCCTGGGTTCCCAGTAGAGGTCCCGCTCCACGGCGGGCACGCCGCCGAACACCGTGGTCTCGGCCAACTCGGTGAGGTCGAAGTAGCCGATTTCCCTTTCCAACCCGTCCACCAGGCCGAAGCAGGTTCCGGTGGCGGGGTCCATTTCCGTGATGAACCAGGTCCAGCTCGAGTAGGGACTGAACAGCTTGGCGTGGGCGAGGACGGTATCGTAGTCGGCCACGTTTTCGTTGGCGTAGAGGGCGGGGATGGTCTCGGCCAGCTTCCTGGTCATCAATTCGTGTCCCCGCTTGCCGCTGTGCTGGTCCTGCCACATGGTCGTGGCGGTTTCCGTCTGGTCACTCATGGTTGCTCATCTCCTTGTCGGTAATGTGAATATCTTTGCTTGCGCCGTTCACCCGGCCTCGGTGCGACCCACGAGCCGCGTCACCGCCTCCGGTGTAACGTAGCTGGGGCTGACCGTGCCCTGGTCCATGTCCAGGTAGAGGGCCAGGAAAGGGCAGGTCCCCGCCACCATGCGGCGCACCATTTGGAGCACCAGGGAGGCCATCATCTGGTTGATGGTGGGGTCCTGGTCGGTGAGGTCCAGGGCCGCCGCGCAGTCCACGTCGGGCGGACGGGTGGACACGGCGGTCAGCAAGTCGGGGCGCTGGAGGGTGGGCGCCGGGGCCAGGTGGCAGGTGTCGCCGGTGAAGGGCGGTTCCTCCAGTTCCACCCGGTGGGCTATGTTGCCCACCAATACCTGGCCCCAGTTCGTGTCATTGCCGGCGTCGATGAGCCAGCGGCAGGGGTCTCCGGGCAGGCACTCGGCCATGGCCCGCCGGGCGGCGGCGTTGTCGGCGCAGCCGATGACCAGGCCGTCGTGCTGAGAAAGGCCGGGGTAGCGGCAATCCTCCTCCCGGAAGGGATAGACCGAGTAGCCCACGGGCCGCTGGTAGGCTTGAGAGAGCCTATCGGCCAGGGCCTGGCTCTTGAACTTGCCCACGTCCTCGGCGTAGAAATTCTGGCGCAGCAGGTTGTGGGGCTCCACCCGGTCGTGGTCCACCAGGACGATGGTGGCGTCCCGGCCCTGGAAGAGGCGGCACAGGCCCTCGGCGACGAAGCCGCCGGTGCCCCCGCAGCCGACGACCGTGATCCAGGGGTTGTCCAGCAGGAACTCGTTGTCCAGGTAGTAGGGCATGGTCGATTACCTCCTTATAAATAAGTAGCTCAGTGTCGGCTCGGTTCATTTGCCCACCAGCCGGACTCCGGGCGGTGAGCCGTCGAAGACTTGGGACCAGTCCAGGGGGGCGAAGTGGCCGTAGATTCCGACGCGCAGGGCCAGTTCGGGCGCAGGGGTGTCCAGGCGCCCCACCACGCCGTACACGCGAAACCCCTGCTCGTCCCCATCGTCGGTGGTGGAGAAGAAGGCCCGGTGGCGGGCGTGGGAGTGGAACTCGGCGATGACGCCGCTGGGCGGCTGGTAGCTAAGGGAGGCCGAGGTTCCCGACTGCGGCGGGACCACCAGCCGGTAGGCGTCGCCGTCCCAGCGAACGGCGAAGAACCGCTCGGTGTCCGGCGCTGCCAGCATCCAGGCCAGTCCAAGCTCGAAGACGTGGGCCGGAACTGGGCCGTGGGCCAGTTCCAGCTTCTCAAACACCGGCGCCAGCCCCCGCACCTGGGCAGGAGCGACCAGTACCCGCGCCGTCAGGTGGGCGCTCTCGGACTGGACGTAGAGGCCGCCCGACCCGAGCACGTAGTCGTAACCCACGCCGTGGAAACCTGAGAGACCGGCGGGGTGGTTCACCAGGTGGCCCACCGGCGCGGGCGCGGGGTTAGAAGTAGCCTCGCCGTCCTTCGGAGATGGCCATGACCTGGCCCACGGTGCATTGGGGAACCAGGTCCTCAACCGGGTAGTCAGGCTTTCCATCAAGTTCCTCCCATAAGGCTTGCAGGTTGTCCGGGTGCTTCTTCGAGCGGTCCTTCGTATCTCCGGTAAGGGAGAAGAAGGACTGGAAGAAGGATTCGGGTATCCGTCCCACCTCCTCGGGGAAGCGGTGACTGCCGGGGCAGGTCCGCCCGTCGCGGAAGACGTTGAAGGCCGGGGTTCGGTAAAGCTGCTGCTCGGAGTCGGTGGGCCGTTCCAGGGCGGCGTAGACCCAGGGTGCCCGGCCCGGCGAGCAGACGAAGACCAGCCCGGGCATGGGCAGCCGGAGCCGGGCGGGAGGCTGGAAGGCCTCCCGTTGCAGGGCCACCGGCCACACCTGGGGCGGCCGCCACAGGGCCACCATCTGACCGGTCTCCCCCTGGTTCCACCAGAGGGCGTTTTCGGGCAGCAGCCCGGAGGCGAAGCCCAGGTGCCGGGTGAACACGTTGGCGATCTCGTCCGCCGAGACGGTCCTGACCCAGGTGCGGTCGGCCTCGAAGCCCCGCAGCAGGACGGTCTCCTGGTAGACCTCAAGCTGGGCCTGGAGGGTGTCCCGGGGCACATCGTCCTGGGCGAGCAGGGACCATGCGGTCCGGTGCGTATCATCAGTCGTCATCATCGCTTTCCTCCTTTTGTTGGTCTGGTTCGGGCAGCCGGGGCAGGATGAAGTCCAGCATCTCCGCGAAGCGGGAGGGCAGGTCCTGTTCCAGCCAGTCGGCCAGTCCAGTCACCGAGTCAATGAGCCGGTCGGCCCTACGCCATTCCTCCGTTCCTTCCTGGATGATTTCGTCCTCCCAGGGGTCGCAGAAGCCGTCGTATTCCCCGTCCTCGTAGTTGGAGTCGAGAAAGAAGTTGCCGGTCTCGGCCCGCACCCAGGCGGCGGCCTGGGCTGCTCCCGCGTAGTCGGACTCATTGACGGCTTGGGTCAGGTCTTCAAGGGGAATACCGCCCTGGGGAATCCGTTCCAGCGTCCCTTGTGGGATACGCTGGGCCGCGCACTCCAGCCAGGCGGTGCGCAGCCCGCCGGGTTCGTCGTAGTAGGCGTCGGGAGGTTGGGCCAGGAGCGCCAGGGCAGATATGCCCTCCCGGTAGCCGTCCCACATCTCGTGGAGGCCGTCGTAGCCGAAACCCATCAACTGGAAGGGGATGCCCCGGCGCAGCCAGGTGAAGGGCGGGTCCTCTCCCTCGTCGGCGAAGAACTCTATAAATGGGGCATAAAGGGGGAAATGGCGTTCCTGGAACAGGCGGGCGAAGTTTTCCAGCTTGGCGCCCACGTCCGGGGTTGCCAATGCCGCCTCGGCCTCTTCGGGAAAGAGGCGGCGCGCCAGGGCGGTGAACCAGGCGTAGTCCTCGGCGCAGCTCAGCCGGGCGACAAGCTCTTGCAGCGACGGCGGACGCCGCAGGAGCAGTTGGGCCAGGCCGCTCAGGAGCGGCGGGGACGCAGTTGCCATTTCATGGCTCCCAGCAGCCGCCGGGTGGCGGCGGCGTAGTCCTGGGCCTGGGTGCAGGCCAATTCCACCTCCGCTTGCCGGGCCGCCGCCGCGTCCAGGTCCAGCCCGCCGTCGGGAAGAGCGAGTTCCGCCGTGAGCTCGATGATGCGGAGGTCCGCCGGCGGCACCGCCGCCAGCAGACCGGCCAGGGTCAGGTTGTCCATGTTGTTGCCTCCCTAGCTGCGGGCGGTGGTGCAGGCGCCCTTGGTGCCCACCCGCCGCTGGAACTCGAAGATAGTGTCCTCGCCGCGCCGGGTCTCCTTCACCGAGGCGTTGGCGATTTCGCCGTAGAAGTCGGCGAGCACCGCCTTCACCTGCTCGACGCTCATTTCGGGGTCCGGGTCGGGGAACTCGCGGTCGTCGTACACAAATACACGTGCCATCGTTTCAACTCCTTGACGTTGGTTTTGGATTCGGTAGGTAGCCTTGCGCGGCGTTCCGAAGCGGAACGCCGTTCATGCGAAGATGGGACACCGCCGATAGAGCGGCATCCCCTCCCGTCGTTTGCCGGTGGGCAGTTGAGGTTTAGCGGCCCGCGCCCACCGGCTCCTTCCCCCGTTCCTGCTCCTGGTCCAGGGCCCATTGGAACAGGGACGCGGCGGCGGGCTTGGGCTTGCCGTTGCGTCCTTTGGGCCGGGCCGGTTCCTCGGCCAGGAACTCGGCCCAACTGAACACGGACTGCTGCCCTTCGGCGGGTGCTTCGTGGTGGCCGTTGCCGTTGCTCCCGTTTCCGGTAGAGGGGAGAGTGTCGGCATCGTGCCCGTTGCCCAGGACCAACTCCTCCGTCGGAACCGGGGCGTCGTGATGGCCATTCCCGTTACCGTTGACGTGGACTGCCACCGCCACCGGCTCAGGCTCCGGCGCGGTTTCCACCGCCTGCCACCCGTCGTCCACCAGGTACTCCTCGGCGGCGGCCTCGGCGTCCCGGGCCTGGGCGAAGACCGCTTCCAGGGTCTCCGTGTCCTCCTGCGCGTCCCCGCTGACCACCTGCCGGGCCAGGGCCATCATCAGGTCGTCCCCATCGTCCCCGTAGGCGGCCAACCCGTCTTCGGGCAACTCCCCTTCCACGGCCAGAGACGATTGCAGCTTCTTGGCGACCAGTTTCAGCGCGTCGGCCTGGAGCGTCCCCCGGTAGGCCATGTAGATGACCTTCACCGGATGCCGCTGGCCGATGCGCCAGGAGCGCCGGGAAGCCTGGCGCATGGTGTACACCGAGTAGTCGGCTCCGGTCCTGCAATCGATAGAAAATCCTCGGTCGGTATGGCCAGGGTCAGATTGACGCGGTTGTGTTTGTCGATGGTTGCACCGTCCAGCAACAGCCGCAGCACCTCCCGCCGCTCCTCTTGGGACAGGTCGTCCAACCCGTCGCCGATTCGCTCAGCCCATTCCACCACCCGCTCCGCCTGTTGCCGTCTCTCCACTTGGGCCGACTCCCGGCCTCGGTAGTCGTTGAGTTTCTCCCTTAGCGTCTCCAGCCGTTCGGTGATGAACTTGCGCTGGTGGTCAAGCTGGGCCTCGGTGATCTTCCCCGACACGTACAAACGGATGGCCCGGTCCTCCTCAAGTTGCACCTTTTGCAGGTCCCGCTCAGTCTTGGCGATCTCCTCGGCCAGACCACCGCTCTCCATCTGGGAGTTCAAAGACTCTATGCCTGCCACGATCAGGTCCGGGTTCTCCAGCATCTTCTTGACTTGGCCCCAAACCAGTTCTTCAAGCCGTTCCGCCCTGATATAGCTGTGCTCCCGGCACTTCATGCCGATGTTGTGTTTTCCATAGCAGCGGTAGTAGCGGTGGGGCGGGTCCAGCTCGTACCGGTAGGACTTGCCATCGCGCTTGACGGTCTGGCGTCTATTTGCCTGGCAGCCCATGATGTAGCCGCACTCGGCACACCGGACAAGGTGCTGCAAGAGGTAGAAAATCTTGGTGTTGCGGCCCGAACGGGTCATCCGTTGCTTCTTGGCCTGCTGAGCCTGCTCCCAGAGTTCCTCGTCCACCACTGGCGGAAAGGGAACCCTGACCCACTCGTCTTCGGGCCGGTCGTATCTCTTCATTCCGTTCTCGGTGGCGACGTGGCGTTCCTTGCCAAACCACCAGGTGCCCCGGTAGGCCTCGGTTCCCAGGATGCGGGTGACTGTGCGGTCGTACCAGCGTCCGACATTGTGGGGCGTGGGGACTCCCTCGGCGGTCAGTTGCTTTGCGATGGCGGGAGCGCCCATCCCCTCTCGGACGTACATATGGAAGACGCGTCGGATGACTTCCACGTCTTCATCAACCACCTGTGGCCTTCGGTTCTCGCCCAGGCGGTAGCCGAAGGGGACGTTGTTGACCGGGATGCGGCCCTGTTTGGCCGAGCCGCGCTTGCCCATGGTTATCCTCTCCCGAAAGTTGTCCAGCTCGATCTTGCCGATGGCGGCCATCAGGCCAAAGGTCTTCATGTCGATGGCGTCCATAACGGCCTCCAGGTCAATCTGGTACGCCTCGATGACCTCCATGAGGGCGGCGGCGGGGTACATGCCCCGGCTGAGGCGGTCCGACTTCCAGCAGACGATGGTGTCGAAACGCCCCTTCCTGGCGTCAGCCAGCATCCGCTGGAACTCGGGGCGGTTCTTTGACCAGCCCCGGCCCACCTCCTGGTAGCGGGCGGTGATGGTCAGCCCCCGGCGTTCGCAGTGGGCCTCCATATCTGAAATTTGCTCCGATATGGAGGTCTTGTCCTCGGTGTCCTGGCTCTTGTCCGAGACGCGGGCATAGATGGCCGCCCTCTTTCCGTTGACCTTCTGCTGGTTCGAGTTTCTCGCCATGATTCCCTCCTTCGACATCGGCAGAAATGAAAAAAGACCCGCCCCCCTGCCGGGAGCGGGTCTGCGAGTAGTACAATACCATCGCATCACCTGTCTTCAGCAGGTGGCGCCACGGCCCGGGGTGTTGGTAGCACCGCCGGGCCAACCTCTTGCTCCGATGATACTCCTGGGGTGGGGCAACGTCAAAGGCGGCGTGTCACCTTCCCTGCACATCGTCGTCCTCTCCTGGCATACGGACAGCATGGGAGTCCTGCCCCGTACCGGTTTCATCGTCGCCGTCCACGGCCAGCCTGGACAGAATTGTAAAGAGGCGGCGCAGGCGCTCCTGGGCGTCGGGGGCGGGGTTGACGTTAATCTCGACCACCCTCAGTTCCGGTTCGTCCCTGTTGGTCCGCTTTCGCCTTGGCGGTCGGTCCTGTGGCTTGTCGTGTTTCATAACGCGTTGCGGTTCCGGTGGCTGAGCCACCGGCGCGGCCTGGGGGACGGGCGCCGGTGGTGTATGGGTTGGGTCTAGTCTTTGCTGTCCTGCGCCTGGTAGTCCTGGTCCTCGCCCTCGTCGTCCTCATCGCCGGTGAGGCCCGGCTCGGTGTCCTGTCCCAGGAGGATGTCCAGGCCGCCGGGGATCCGGTCGCCGAAGTGGAAGACGGAAAGCACGGAGCCGCCCCGGGGTTCGGCGCCGTTGCTCCAGCGGCGGGTCTGCTTGCGGTCCACGCCCAGGGTCCGGGCCAGGCCGCTCCAGCTGAGGCCGCTGGCCTCCTTGAGGCGGTCCAGCCGCCCGGGGAAGGCCCGGAGCAGCGCCTCCACGTCCAGGGGCTGGTCGCCGTCCCGGCTCCGGCTCCGGCGCCCGTCAAAGGGAGGCTGGTTATCACGGTTGTTCATCGGTCACCTCCGATCTGAAAAGCTGGTGAAATTGGCTCAGGCCGAGGGCCTTCAGCATCCGGTCCTGGATGCCTTCCGAGGGCGCCCGGCCACCGTTGACCAGCATGGAGAGGTAGGCGTGACTGACCCCGATCTCCCTGGCGAGCCAGTTCTGGGAACGGTCCAGCAGGGCCAGGCGTTCCCAGAGAGCCGCCGCGTCCAGCCGGACCACGGCCCGTCCCCCGCGCCGCCGGGGGCCTCCCGGCCTGTTGCTATGTTGCGAAGGCGCGGGGTTGGCGTTCCTACCGGGAAGGGAACGGGGTTGCGCAAATTTCACCGCCGTCCGGCGCTCCTTGGCCGGAAACTGCGGTTCTGCTGGCGCAGGCAGCAACGGGGCCGGCTCATCACGCCCCGGCGCGCGCCAGACCGGTCCCAGGGGACCCAGGGCCTCGATGTCCCTCCGGTGGGAGACCCGCAGGGGTACCTGCACCCCGGCCCGTTGCATCTCCCTCTCCGCGAGGGCCAGGAAGTGGCCGGCGGCGATGTCGTCGTCGAAGACCACCAGGACTTCGGGGCGGACGCCGTGATCGTCGGTGGGCCTGGGGGTGGCGTAGTAGCGCACGTAGGGGGCCAGACGCTGGGCCATGGTTGCGGGCCGGACGGCGCGGCGCTCCCACTCCAGCAGGAAAGCCCAGGACTCCGGGTCCCGCCGCAGCAGGCCAAAGGCGTCGGGGTGGACCGACCGCTGACCGCCCTGGTGGGGGAAATGGCGGGAGGCCCGGTGGGGCGGGTCCAGCTGGGCGACCCGCCAGCCCCGGGAGCGGGCCTGTCCGGTCATAGCTGCCAGGAAGGCGTGGACGGCGGCGGTGTGATGGATGTTTCTCAGCAGTTGCCTGCTCCTGCCGCCGGAGACGTTACGCCAGTCGGGCGCAGCATTGGGGTCGATTGGCTCGACGCTCCAGCGGCGGCGGGCCGCGCCCACCGAGGCCCGGTCGCGGCGGGCCAGGTATGCCAGGCCCGTATCGGAGAGGGCCAGCCGTCCGCCCGCGCCCTTCGGTCTCGTTGCCAGGCCGTGGCCCTCCAGGGATACGGCCAGTTGGGAGACGCGGGCTTCCGCCACGTCCAGCAGGGCGGCCAGTTCTCTCCGGGAGAGCCAGGGCCAGTCGGCCAGCAGGTCCAGGGCGCGTTTCTCGGTGGGCTTGAGCAGGACGGCTAGCGCGTCAACGGCGTCGCCGGGCATGGCGGCCCGGGCCGGAGGCTCCTCCACCGGAAGCTCACCGCCGGGCCGCAGCCGCTCCAGGACGTAGCGCAGGTCCAGGCTTGCGTTTCCGGCAGGGGGACGCCAGATGCGGCGCCCGGGACCCGCCATTGCGGCGTCCGCTTCCACGGCCAGCAGCGCCGGAACGGCAGTGCGGGCCAGCAGACTGCGGGCGTGCCGGAGACGCGCCTCGTCGGAGACCAATACCAGGACAACTCCGGGCAGCGGTCCTTGGCGCAACCGCCAGACACGCTTGGCGAAGCCGGTGCGGTCGGCGGTGTGTCCCAGGCGCAGGATGCCCAGGGTGCGCCCGCCGGGCAGGGTGATAGCGGCGTCCAGGGGATCGGCCCGGTACCAACGGAAGGCGATGAGATGGGCCAGGTGGGACACCGTGGCCGTCAGCCGGTATATGACGGCCGCCCCGTCCAGCCGTTCCAGAAGGATGCCAACCCACTGGCGGGAGACCGGGTACAGCCGGAGCAGTTCGTCGATTCCGGGCTCCTCAAGCTCGGCCAGCCTGCGCAGCCCTGCGGCGGTGAGATGATAGCGGCGGGTCAGGGGCAGCAGGCCGGTGGCGTGGGACACCGATGCGGCGTAGTCAGCGCGTTCCAGCCTGCCGACGCCCCGGTAGACGGCACCCCGGGACCGGCCGGTCATGGCGGCCAGTTCCAGACGGTCCAGGAAGGGCATCTCTCCCAGGACGGCCAGCATTTCCCTTTCCCAGGCGGCGGGTTTCATTCGGCGGCCTCCCCGCCGGTCCCGTTGCGCCGGCTGGTGTGATGGCGGCGTTCCGGTTCCTGGGGCGCTGGACCTGTGCCGTTCGCCGTGTTTCCGGCGTCGCCGCCGGCCTGCTGCATTTCCGCCAGCATCCGCCGGTACTCGCTCACCTTCCGTTCGCCGTCGGCCTCGCCCTCCATCAGGCCGGACACGCCGGTGGCGGCAAGGGTGTAGGCGGCGGTTCCGGCGCGGATTCGGTCGGCCACGGCGGGGTCTCCGTCCTCGGGCTTCCTGACCATCATGGAGAAGGCGGGCATCCGCTCCGTTCCCACGGTGGCCCGCACGTAGCAGTGGTGCACGTCCAGGGAAACGATGTCGTCCTCGCTCACCCGGTCCTTGCCCAGCTCCCACACCAGTTGACGGGCGTCGCTGCCCGCTACCTGGAACACCGCCAGGCAGCCCACGTTGGCCAAGAGGGTGTCCCGCATGGTCAGGGAGAGGTCGCTCAGCTTGGCCAGGCTCTGGGTGGCCAGGATGAAGCTGGCCCCGAACTTGCCCAGTTCGCTGAGCATGGACTCGTAATCCACGCCGGGCATGGACTGCATCTCGTCCACCACCACCAGGGCGCCCCGGCGCTGGGCAAGGGCGACGCCGCCCTGCTCCCGGATCACCGAGTCCACCAGGTTGAGCAGGGACGCCCCCACCAGGGCGGCCACGTCCCGGCCCACCACCCCCTGGGCGGTGGACACCAGCAGGACGCCGCCCTCGCGGATAGTCTCCCGCAGGTCGATGGTGGAGCGGGGCTGGCCCAGGATGGCCCGCGCCCTTTTGGACGAGGCGTAGTAGGAGAGCCGGGTCTGCACCGGGGCCAGGGCCTCGGCCCGGTACTGGCGGTGCCAGTTTCCGAAGTCCCGGGCCCACCACTCCAGCAGGTAGGGGTCGCTGACCCGGCCCAGGACGCCGGCGCGGAACTGCTCGTCGGACAGCAGCCGCAACCCGTCCAGGATGGTGTGCTGGCGGTCGCCGGTGGTATCGGGGTGCTCGTTGGCCTCGTGCAGGGTCTTGACCGTCTGCTCCAGGATGGACTGCATCCTCGGTCCCCACTGCTCCCACAGGCCCTTGGCCACCCGCACCACCGAGTCGGCGGTCCGATCCCGGTCGGAAAAGACGCGGGTGTCCAGCAGGTTGACGCCGGGGGTCCGGCTCTCGTCGGCCAGGTCGATGAGCCTTACCTTGTCCACCAGGGACTCGGGCACCTGCTCCAGGATGCCGGCCACCAGGTCGGCGTGGGGGTCCACCACCACGATGGCGTCGCCGTCGCGGCCCTCGGCCTTTTCCCTGAGCTTGTGGCTGACGATGTGGTGCATCAGGGTGGACTTGCCCATGCGGGTGCGGGCCACGTAGAGGTGGTGGCGGCGCAGCAGGTCCTCGGGAAAGCGGACGGGCTGGGCCGTCCCCGCCGTGGTGTCGCCCACCAGGGCGCCGCCGCTGACGCTGCGGGCCGGGGGCAGCAGCGCCCGGGAGCCGGAGCGCTCCACCAGGGGCGTCTCGTCCCTCTCGCCGGGCGGGTGCCACAGGGCGGCCGCCTCGCGCACTCCCAGCACGCTGCGCCTGCCGAACAGCCCCGGCCCGGCGGGGTGCAGGTGGACGGTGGGGGGCGGGTCCTGGATGTCGCCCACCCGGAAGCCTGCCCCGGCGGGGTGTTCGTAGTGGCGGTAGGCGGCCAACAGCGGGGTCAGTAGCTCGCCGACCCGGGGCAGACGCTCCGCGCCTGGGATGACGGCGGTGAGCTGCAACTCGGCCTCGAAGGCGACGCGGGAGACCTTCTCCCTGATCAGCAGGGGGTCGTAGACCCGGTTGCGGGCCTGCTTCCAGCGCCACCAAGCCCAGCCGGCGACGACGGCGGCGGAGAGAGAACCGGCGGCCAGCAGGACGGCCTTCAGGTACTCGCCGTCCTGGACCCACAGGTAGCCCCGCAGCGCCGCCAGTGCCCCGGCGCCCAGCACGGCCATGGTCACGCCGTCCAGTTGCAGGGGCCTGGTCTGGTAGGTGTAGGAGGGATCGGGGCGCTGGTAGCCGGGGTTGCTGAAGGCTTTCTGCCGGTGGGCCTGGGACCAGTCGGGGCCCAGGGAGCGCAGCAGCAGCCGGGCCACGATGCGTTCCCCGTCCCGCAGGTTGGAGAGGGCGCCGATGACCGCCAGCAGGGGATCGGAGCCCGGGTCCAGCAGGTCGTCGTCGCGGAAGGTGCGCAGGGGCACGTACTCCGGGCCATCCACCCTCAGGGTGATGCTTCCGGCCTGCTCGTCCCCTGCAATGCGCAGGGGGTCGTCTTCCGGCGGCACCTGGCGGATGCGGGCCTGGGGGTAGTGGGCCGAGACCTGGCTGCGCACCACCCGGTCGTCCTGGCAGCGGACCATGAGGTTGACGCCTTGTGCGTCTCCCGCCAGTTCCAGGGAGAATGGTTCGGGGACGGCGACGGACTGGAGCAGGTTCTCCACGCCCAGGAGGGTGCGCTCGCCGGTGCGCGGGGGCGTCACCGCCAGCAGAACCGGAGGCGGGCTCTTCCGCCGGTCTCCAAACAGGGCTTTCTTGATGTTGATATTCATAAGGGTTGCCTCTCTATCGGTTGTCATTGACGTTGATGCTGGATGGATGGGGTTGACCGCAGTCTCGGCCCGGGTTCAGTGCCTGGGACCGGGCCGCCACTCGATCACTGCCGTCTCCTCCGGGGTGGCCTCGATGCGGACGGGAAAGCGGTTGCCCCGGGCCAGCAAAAGGCCGTCTCCGCGAGGACAGGACAGCAGCCAGCGTTGCAACTCCACCGGCAGGTCGAAGGCTTCGCCCACGGTTGAGACGGCAGCCGCGTCCTGCTGCAAGAGCAGCTTGAAGGCGGCGTTTTGCAACAGCGCCCTTCCCGAATGTCCGGTGATGGTTCTTGAAGAATCCTCGGAGAGCAGGTCCTGCACGTCCTGGGTGATGAACTGCAACCCCAGCCGGTGCTTTCTTGCCCGTTTCGCCATGCTGACCATGAAGGCCGCGCCCTCAGGGTGCTGCATGATGCTCCACACCTCGTCCACCACCAGCAGGCGGGGTCTTGGGTCCTGGGCGGCGGCGGCCCACACCGTCTCGGTGCAGACCATAGCTGCCGCCGGTCGCAGCTCCGGTTCTAGCAAATGGAGATCGAAGACCGTGACCAACGCTTCGCGGGCCAGCAGGTCGTCGCCCTCGTCGGAGAGCAGGTCCCGCAGGCTGCCGGTGGCGAAGGGGCGCAGCAGGTGGGCGATCTCCGGCGTCTCCCCTTGCAGGTAGGAGTAGAAGTCGCGGAAGCCGGTGCGCTCCCGCCTCTCGGCGTAGTAGGAGGCCAGGGCGTGATCCAGGCTGGACCGGCGCTCGGCGGACAGCCTTTCCCCCAGCATCACTTCGATGAGCCGTCTCAGGCTGCCGATGCGCTGGAGCAGTTCCTCGCTGTCGCCCCGGTCGATGACGAAGGGGTTCATGCCCTGGCCGGGCACCCCTGGCGACAGCACCCTGCCACCGGCAGCTCTCGCCATGTCGGCGTACTCGCCCTCGGGGTCGATGACGTAGGCCCGCACACCCCGGCACAGCCCCCGCAGCACCCCCAGCTTGGTGGCGAAGGACTTGCCGCTGCCGGACCTCGCCAGGACGGCGGTGTTGGCGTTGAGGTGAGTGCCGTCGAAGGGGTCGTAGACGATGGGGGCGCAGGCCCTGAGATCAATGCCGTAGAGGGTGCCGCTCCTGGTATCCAGGTCCGGCGGAGAAAAGGGGAACAGCCGTGCCAGGCTGGATGTGTCCAGCGTCCGCCACACCGCCACTGCGTTCAGGGCCAGGGGCAGGGTGGAAAGCAGCCCCTCCCGCTGCCGGAAGGCCAGGTTGTCCAGCTTGCCCAACGTGGCGGCGAAATGGGCCCGGGCCTTCTGGGTCAAATCCTTCAAAGTGTCCTGGTCCCCGGCGTGCAAGGTCACCGACAGGGAGGCGTGGAACAGCCTTTCCCTGCCCCGTTGCACCTCGTCCCTGAGCCTGGAAACGTCCTCCAGGGCGATCTCCGCCTCGGGAGACAGGGAGCGACCCCGCTTGAAGGACAGGCTTTGCGCCGACTCAAACCTGACCTTCTGCCACTCCAGGGTGCGGGCGGCCTGCTCCGCCGGTATCGCCCCCAGGTGCACCGACAGGTCCATGGGCGCTCCCGTGGCCATCAGCCCTTGCAGGAATCCCGGCGCCAGCGACCTGGGCCACTTGCCCAGGTGCAGGGAGCGCACTAGGCGCTGGCCGATGCGGATGTCGCGCCGGTTGACCTCCACCTCCAGTTCGGCGTCCTCGTCCCGTTCCACGGGTGAGCCGCCCAGGGAGGCGGAGAGCCAGAACAGGCGCAGGGGTTCGCCTACCAGGGGGAATACCCCCAGGCCGCCCCGTGCCAACAGCCCGTGGAGCTCGTCCATCCGCCCGTGTTCGCACACGGCGTAGAAGCGCCGGTCCAGGATTCCGTCCCTGTTTTCCAGCGTGGTCAGCAGCCGCCCCAGGGAGTCGGCGGCCTCCCTGGTCTGCTGCGGCAGGTCCTCGGGCTGCGCCGCGGTGAGATTCTTTCTCAGGGTTGCCAGCACCGGCGGGTGCTGGCGCACCAACAGCTGCACCGGGAAGTCCACGGCGTTCAGGGAACCGGCGAAGGCCCCCAGCTTGGGTTCGTCCAGCTCCAGCCCCATGACCTCCGAGACCGCCAGCTTCACCCCGTCCAGGCGCACCGGCCCGTCCTCTTCCAGGTGGGACAGCATGAAGAGCAGGTTCAGGTCCGGCGGCGGCTTGGGCGGTTCAGGGACCGACTCGGCCGATTCCTTTCCGGGTGTCCGTTTGACCATTGCTTTGATGTTTGGCAATGTCGCTTTCATTTCTTTTTCCTCCTATCGGATCGAATCGCTCGTCAGCCGGGCAGGATGGGGGCGATGCCGCCGCTGATCACCAGGGCGATGGCCTTGGCCAGCAGCACCACCACCAGGCCAACTACCGCCATCACCACGGCGTTTCTGGCCCGTCCCCGCCGACCCTCTCCCTCGGCGCCCTCGGCCATCAGCAAGAACCCGGCCCAGACGATGGCGAAGAGGCAAAGACCCGCCCCGGCGTAGGCCATGCCCGTCAGCACCTTGTCGATGGCGTCCAGCATCAGCTCTTTCTTGTGCTCCGGGGTCTCGGCGGCCACCAACGCCAGGCCGGCCGCCGAGACCAGGAGGATGCTCAACGCGCGCCCTACCACGGCCAGTTCCACCAGGAGGAGTCGCCCGCCTCCGTCTGCTCCGCCCTGGGCGGCGGGGGCTTGGGCGGCGGCACCGTGAGGTACCGGAAGGGGTTGTCGGTTCCCACGCCCAGTTCCGCCGCCAGGGGCAGGGTCTCGGGCCTGGTGCGGGTTACGGGACCACGCTGGGTCTCCACCGCCCGCACGTGCTCCGGGTGGTAGACGCGAATGGTGACCGTCCGGGACACCGAGCATTCCCCGCAGGAGAGGCTCACGGTCCGCCGGTACACGTCGGTACGGGCTGGGTGGTGAGTGGTCTGCAACGTGGGCGGCAGCGGCACGTTCAGCGTCGCCGTCAAGTCCGCCGTGATTTCCAGGCCGTGGGTCTCCTTCTCGTTGGCGACCGGCAGCCGGAAACGGGTCTCGCCGTCCGGTACGAAGGTCGCCGCGGCTGAGTGGCTGCCCCACCCGACGTTCACAGTCCCCGCGATGCCGGTGACGCTGGCGTCCAGCAGGGCGGGCACTGCCTGGCTGAAGTGGCCGCCGTAGACCGGCAGGTCCACCTCCTGACGGGTCTCCGTGATGCACTCGGAGGCAATGACCCCGCTGATCTGGCCCGGGGTCCACTCCAGGGACGTTACCTCCAGGTCGCACAGCCCGCCGTCGTATTCCGGCAGGGGGTAGGGAATCTGGCCGCTCTTCAGCGACACCGCCCCCGAAAAGCCCAATGCGTCCGTCCAGGAGAAGGTGAAGGAGGGCTTGGGGCCGTCCAGGGTCAGGTTGTAGGTCCTGCGCTCACCGGAGTGGACCACGGCGTTGGCGCCCATCTTCAGGGTCTTGCCCGTCCTGCCCCCGAAGACCCGCACCTTCAGGTCCAGGTCGTGGGCCGCCCGCAGGGAAACCTGGGCGGTGTCGCCGGACACCGCCAGCCCCTCGATGTATATGCGGCGCCCGGGCACCAGCTCCGGCGGCTCGAAGTAGATCTCATCCAGCCGCCAGCCCGGGTCCTCGTCGTCCGGGTCGTCGGCCAGGGCCGTGGCCGGCAGGGTCACCACTGCCAGGACCAGCAGACCGGCGGCCACCGGCAGGAACCGGCTCCACCGCCTGCCCTGGGTGGCCTCTTTTGGCGGCTTCTCGCCGTTGGCGTTTCCGTCCTTGGCGTTGCGCCGCTTGCCGAACCAGCTGTGAGGCCGGAAGGGTGCGCGGCCCTTGTTCCTCGCTGCCTTCACCGCCTTGCCGATTCCACCGGCCGCCTTCCTGGCCAGCAGCCGCAGCGGGTCGGGCTTCGCCTCCGGCACCGGCGGGGCCTCGCTCCGCGCCAACTGGATGGGAGCGCCGGCGTAGCGCCTGGCTCCCAGGTTGAACTTCAGCAGGTCGGCGGCCACCAGGGGCAGCCCCCGGCCTCCCACCTTGCCCACCACGGCGGCGATGCCCAGGATGCCGAACAGGACGGCAACGCCCAGGCGGAACCCGCCGGGTCCGAAGGGGAAGTAGCTGTAAACGCCGTAGCTCACGGCGCATACCGCCACCACCGCCACGATCTGCGGGAAGGTGAACCACAGCAGCACCTTGTCCTCGGCCTGCACGTGGGTCGGTACTTCGTGCTCTCTCATTCCCTACCTCCTAGCTGTCGTCGGGGTCGGGCACGTCGGGGTCCACCGGGTTGCCGACCACCGCGTCCATCACCAGCTCCACCACGCCGTAGGCCACCAAGGCCAGCACGATTCCCGCCAGGGCGGTCATCATGGCCGCCTTGCCCCGCTCCATCTGGTTGGGCGCGCCGGAGGCGGTCAGGTACATGTAGGCGCCGTAGATGAAATAGCCGACTCCCACCACGCCGACGAGGCCCAGCAGGATGCCCACCAGGTTCGATATGGTCTGTGTCAGGTCGTCCATAGGGTCTTTCTCCTTGTTGGTCGTTTCTGTTGGTTGCACCGGTTGCGGGTCGGACCCGTCTGCATCTACTGGCACATGGTTCCACCTCCCGGGGTTGCGGTCGGCGCGAATCCGCGTCGCGCCGGTAGTTGTCGTTCTGGCTGGCGTTACGGCCCCTGGCTGCGAGGCGAGGGGCTGTTCTGCCCTGCAGGGGTGGAGTTCTGCGCCGCCGTGTTCACCGCCCGTCCGGCGGTGCTGACGGCGGTGTTGGTCGCCGCTGCTGCGGCAGCCGCTCCCGCCGGTCCTCCGGCGGCGCCCCCCGCCAGCAGGCCCAGGGCGCGGCCCGAGCGGACCATCGAGCCGGGCAGGGACATGCCGAAATACAGGGTGTGCAGCCAGGCGTCGAAGGTGCCGTGATGTCCCAGCATCGAGGGAATGCGGCCCGCCAGGTACATGAAGGCGATGGCCATCAGCAGCATCCACACCAGGTCCTGGGCTGCCTCCCCGCCGGTGATGTCGGCGAACCGGTCGAGAAACCCGAAGGCCAGGGCGATGGCAATGAGTTGGACGGCCTGCTGGAACACGGCGGTCATGAACAGCCGCAGCCAGTGCTTTCCCCAGCCGGCGGTGTGGGGCAGAATCCACAGTCCCAACGCGATGGGGGCCAGGCACAGCAGGATGTCGATGAGGGCCAGGCGCAGGACCATCTGCACCAGCAGGTAGAGGATGAAGAACCCGAAGACCAGGTAGAGCAGGGCGATGAATACCGCCAGGCCGGTGCTGGCCGCTTCAGCGGCGTTGAGCAGCGGCTCCAGGGGTGCCCTTAGCAAATCTCCTGGGGTGACGTTCAGGGATGCGGCGATGAACTGGGACACCGCGTGGGCCACGTCGATGACCAGGGCGCACCACCAGAGGGATGAGGCGGCGGCGGTCAGACCCAGCACCAGCCGGGGCACCATCTCCCGCCAGCCCGACTGGTGGTGGCCCAGGTGCTCCTGGACGATGAAGCTCAGCCCCATCCAGCCCAGGATGATCACCAGCATTCCCGAGGCCACGGCCCACACGGCCAGCCAGGCGGCCCGGACTATCTCGTGGTCGTAGGTCAGTCCGGGGGGTGTTCCGGTGAGAATGTCTCCCATACCGCTACCTCCTGCACTCGGCGATGTCTTCCTGGGCCGCCCGCTCCACCACGCCGCAGAGGGTCCCGTGGACCCCCTGGATCACCCACCTGGCCCCGGCCCTGGCCCAGCGGTCCGGGTCGAGGGCGCCCAGCACCTTGTCCCACAGCCCCTTGGGCTGGTGGACCGGCACCAGGGCGTGGAAGACGTGGTCGTCGCCCCCTCCCCGGCGGGGCACGGACATGACCATCAGGAAAGCCTGTTCGGGGTGCAGTTCCGGCTGGCCGTTCAGGACCGGGTACTCGAAGGTGTACTCCCAGCCCTCGGTGAGCTGCTTCTCGCCGCCACGCACCCGGTAGGTGTTGGTGACCCACTCGCCGGTGTCGGGGTGGCGCAGGGCGTAGTGGAGGAAATCGATCTTCCGGCTGAAGACCGGGCGGGCGACGAACTCGCCGTCCTTCTTCCGCTCCACCATCTGCCGGTCGCGGTTGACCAGGCTGAGGTTGTCGGTGTCGGGGGACTGGGCCAGGGCTATGCCGCTGGCGGGCATGGCAACTATGGCCGTGAGCAGCAGCGCCGCCAGGAGCAACACGGTCCGGCGGATGAGCCAGGGTCTGATTCTCTGCGTCAAGTCGTTCACCTCTCTGTGGTCTCGGCGACGGCCGTTCCGCCAGCGCCGCCAGAGAGTGTGAACAATCCAACACCTCCGCATAACCTCCCGCAGGGGCACGCATTCATGCGGCGGCGTTCAAGGGACCGCGTTCGTGCGGGAGTACCCGGAAACCCACATTGATGCGGGGGCGCGCCGGGCCTTACGCCGGAGACCCCTTTCGTGATGTCATTGGGCTGTACAGGGAATGACCGCAGTTGCAGAAATGCAATTCGGGCCGTTCTGAACCTGAAATCGGGGGAAATCGGCCCCCTACCGGACTTTTCCGGTTAACACTTTTCGTAAGGCCCCGTTCCAACGTCCGGTTGCAGGGGCCGTAGCTGAAAGTTGCAGAAGTGCAAGTGGCCGGAACCTATCAACCATTGCACCGGCCCCGTTGAAAAGTTGCATTTCTGCAACTGGAGCCAGAGGAGGGAGCCAGGATGAGCGCCAAGCGGCAGCCGGGCGACGGACCCGGCATCGAGAGGAGCAAGAGCATCGAGGACCTGCACCAGTTGCGGCTGATGGCGCTGCTGGACGAGATGGTCCAGGGCAAGGGCGTGATGCAGACGGCCCGGGAGTTGGGCGTGAACTACCGCACCCTGGCCTCGGCCAGGGAGACCGGCAGGCTGTCCCGGCGGATGCGGGGGGCGCTGGGGCAGAGGCTCATGGAGGGAGGCGGCTCCCCGGCCCTGGAGCAGCGGGAGCGCAACGAGGAGCTGGCCGGGCGGCTGGAGCAGGTGGAGGGTAAGGTGGACGAGATGGGCGAGGAGACGAACCGGTCGGTCACCGCCGTGCAGGGGGAGGTGGATGCGCTCAGGAACGACTACGCCGGCGATCTTCAGCGCGTTGAATTGCGGCTGGACCGTGTGGAGGGGGGAGACGGCGCAGAGGGGCCGCCGGCGCCGGCCAGCCCCGACAAGCGTTCACCGCCCGGGCCGCGCCGGGACTTCCCCGACCTGGCGACCCTGGAGCCTGCGGAGGACGACGAGCAGGTCTTCGGCGACGCCTGGCCGCTGGTCCAGGAATGGCGGGAACTCAGGAACACCCACCCCGACCGGGGCAGGGGGCTGGCGTGGCTGCGCGAGGAGGAGCGGCTCATGTCCGTGGAACTGGCGCTCCTGGAGGAGCACGGCCTGACCCTGCCCCCGCAGACCTATCCCCTGCGCGGGCTGGACCGGGGCGAGCAGGTCAACTGGCGCCGCAGGGCCCTGGAGGACGCCCGCCGCGCCCGGAAGCGACGGGAACGGGTGCTGTGGCTGTTGCAAGCAGTGCGGGCGCTACGGCGGAAGCTCCGGCGCAGGTAGGCGCGACGAAAGGGCCGGTTCCACGTGTTAACAATTTGCCGGTGGGGCGCGCAGGACCTACCCAGGGCCACGGGGACCGGCGACAATTACAGCGTTGTCAGGCTTTCCAGCGTTTCCCGCCCTAGAAACCTGGGGCTTTCTCCCTCAAGCCCGGGTCATACCGAGAGGTTGGCCCAAGAGGGAACACTGCCGGCGCGGGGTGTTCAAGTCCCTCGCCGGCAGCGCGGGCCGGTGCACCGGGTGCTCAATTCCCTGGTTCCCGGCCAGTCCGGCGGCTGGAGTGTTTAAGTCCTTCTTCCCCGGACACCGTTCAGCGGCTCAGAGCTGATCCCTCGGGTCGCTGGGCACCCGTCCCTTGTCAGGAGCTGATCCCTCCTTCATCGGGCGGCGGGGACGGAGCGTTTAGCGGCGCTTCGTTCCCACCCTGGCCGAGGCGTTCGTGAGTCCTGCTCGCGGCGCCCCGGCCGGGACCGGAAACCCTTGAAGTGCCAGGCGGCGCTTCACCGGAAATCCCTATCCCAGGCGCGGAATCCCATCCAACGGCACATTATCATCGTCAAGGAGGTGGCTTACAGAAACAGCAAGGCATCCCGGATTCCCTCACCCCACGTTTCAAGCTGGCGGAGCGGCTGACGCCCTTCGCTGTTTCCTCACCTTGCGGCTGGAACGGACACCGGTTCCGGCTGCACTGTTACAACTACTGCGGCCTAGCTGTTGAACACCGACAGCGCCGCCGCAGCTTCGACATGCTCCGGTTGCCGGCAACGGCAGACCGGACGCTTGAACTGGCAACGCGGTTCTCACCGGCGCCGCAGTTGACGGCATGGCCGGCTGCCAGACCGCGTACCTCACATTTTCCCCTCACGTAGCAGTTGCCCAGGGATGACGCCCTGGCCCAACTGCGCCTTTCGCCAACCCCCCAATCGGCATTTCCCGTTGCGCTGCCAGACCCTGGGCGCATTGCGTCCTGCGTCGGGGCAGCCAGTTTGAGCGGCTGACCACACCCTGGGCGAATTGCGTCTCCCGCCAGCCCCCATCAGGCGTTCTTCGTGGCCCCATCCAACCTTGGGAGTAGTGCGTCCGGCGGCAGGGGGTAACTCCGGGTTCAACAGTCGTTCACGAAACCACGGCGGCCGGGTGTGCCGCCACTGACAAATCACAAATTTGCACACGAGCGGGGCCGTCTCCCACTGCGGGAGGCGGCCCCGTTCGCTGTTTTCGGAGGAAGCGACATGACCACCAACAGCATCAACATCAACCAGGAAAACCAGGCAGAGACCATCACCGACATCTCCAAGGCCATCCTCAACGGCCAGGCTGACGGCCACGGCAACAGCGACACCCTGCTGGCCCAGCAGGCCCAGGCGAACGACCAGGGCAAGAAGGAGACAGCGAACCGGGGCAAGCCGGAGAGCGAACTGCGGGCGGCAGCCCGGCGCAAGGGCTACACCCTCAAGGAACTGGCCGCCCTGATGGGCGCCAGCTACAGCCACCTGTGCTCCGTGGCCAACGGCCATAGGCCCTGGACTCCTGAACTGCGGGAGAAGGTCATGGCGGTGCTGGGCGAGGTCCCGGGCCAGGGCGTGGTCTACCGCAAGGGAGGCTTGGTCACCAGCGAGAGCAGCCATATCCGGGAGCGGGCCAGGGACAAGGGCATGACCCTGAAGGACCTGGCCGTAGTGGTGGGGATGTCCTACAGGTACATGACGCAGGTGGCAAGGGGTCAACGGAACATGAGCCCGTCGATGCAGGCCAGAGTGGAGTCGGCGCTGGGCGGCCCGGTGGAGATCGCCCCCGCCGTGTGCGGCAACCGCCAGGACAGCATCCCCAACGGCGGCAGCAGCTTCATCCGGGAACGGGCCAGGGAGTTGGGCCTGAGCATGGGGGAACTGGCGGACCTGGTGGGGGTGAGCCGCGGGTTCATGTCCGACGTGGCAAGGGGGCGCCGGAATCTCAGCCCCCGGATGCAGGCGCGGGTGGAGAAGGTCCTGGAGGCTCCCGTCAGGGTCGAGGCCGCCCAGCCGCCCACCGTGGACCCCAGGGCCCTGTGGGACCGCATGGATGCCCACGGCATAAGCCAGAATGAAGTGGCACGGCGGGCCGGCATCAGCCCGGCCCATCTATCCCAGATAATGAACGGCCAGCGCACCCCGTCGGGGGACGTGCTGCGGCGGTTGCACGCCGTCCTGTTCGCGCCGACCAGCCAGGAACTGGTGGCGCCGGTGGAGTTGAAGGTGATGGGCTGGAAGACGGATGACCGCAAGGGCGTGGTGGTCAAGGGCGCCGGTGGGCCGGGCGGCGACACGATACGGACCGGCGGCAGAGTCCCCTGGGGGGCCGAGGTGGAGTTCGCCTACACGAGCGGCTATGACAGCCGGGGCCGGGTGTCGGTGAACCACCTGGTGGACGAGCGGGGCTACGGCGTGATGCTGAAGCAGGGGGAACAATAAGACTCATAGTCTGGGCGCCGGAGCGTCGGGCGGAGTCGGATTGGCGCGGTGATTGTCGTGTAAGCGAGGGGTACGGCTAGGGGGCGGACTCAGCGTCCGCCCTCGGCTGCCAGGGCTGCCACTCCACGGCAATCTCCGTCTCGCCGCCCAGGGTGCGGGCCGCCTCGCTGCAGGACACCAGGGAACCACCGGAATGGTGCAGCTCTCCACTACCATCCCAGAACTCCCGGCTGCTCCATCCTGTTCCTTGAGGTTGGCGGCGCATGGCCTCCCGGAACCGCCCCGCCACCACGTCGTCCACCAGCTCGCTGAACCTCTCGAACTCTTCCTCCGGCTGCTCGTCGCAGGCGTCGCAGTGACAGGACGGGAAGGCGTCGGTGAACCAGCGTCCGGCACGGACCTCCAGGCCGGGGTGGGCGGTGAAGGCGATGGTGATGGGCGCACCCGAGTCCTGGAGCGGCGTCAGCCTTATCGTCGGCCTGGCCAGCGGGGCGCGTTCCAGCCGGGCGTCCATTCCCTCGCCCTCGCTCAGGACGACCTCGTACTCCGTGTGCAGCCGGGCCACGGCCTCCAGGGCCCAGTCGTGCAACGAGCGGAACCGCTCCGTATTGGTGAAGCGCGTATAGGCTTCATCCGGCGGTTCCCCGCCGCCCGTGTCTCCGTTCAGGGCCGCGTAGCTGAACCAGCCCCCTCGCGGTTCCTCTGATTGGTCCTGTCCTGTGTGTCCCGATTCCACGGCTGCACATCCCCCAAGATCAACTTGCGGCTGAGTCGGTCTGTTGTCCACCGGTTCAGCGTCCCTCGGCCTCCGCAGCGGCCTGCCGACGCTCCTCTCTAGCGCAATGGTCGCCCGGTTCCAGCCGGATGATCTCGTCGTAGTCCGCAAGGGCCTTCTCCGGCTCTCCAAGCTCCCGGTGCAGTATGGCGCGGTTGCGCCGCGATACCAGGTCGCCGGGGTCCAGGGCAATGGCCCGACCGAAGTCGTCCAGCGCCTCCCGTCGCGCACCCAACTCGGAGTGCGCGCACCCCCTGAGATGATAGGCAAACCCGTCGCCGGGGGTGAGATACACCAGCCGCTCGTAATCCTCCAAGGCTCCCCGGTGCTCGCCCATCTCCGTGCGGGCGAATCCCCGGCCGGTGAGTGCCCCCACGTTGTCCGGGTCCAGCTCGATGATGGCGCTGAAGTCCGCCGCGGCCTCATTGTGCCGCCCCAGGCGCATCAAAGACGTGCCCCGGCTATAGCGTACCCGGATGTCGGCGGGTTCAAGGTCGAGGACTCGAGTGAAGTCCGCCACGGCCTGCTCGTGTTGACCCAGGTCGGCGTGGGCCACGCCCCGGGCCGCCAGGGTCTCAGCGTTGTCCGGGTCCAGGGCCAGGGACCTGCTCAGCTCCACGACGGCCTCGTCCTGGCGCCCCAGGTTGCCCAGGGCCACGCCCCGGCCCCGCAGCGCGGCGGCGCTGTCCGGGTCCAACCGGAGCGCGGCGTCAAAATCGTCCAGCGCGTCCTGGAACCGCTCCAGGTTGACCTTGGTGATGCCACGGGCGCAGCGGGCCAGGCCGTAGTTCTCCTCCAACTCCAGGGCGGCGTCGAAGTCCCGGAGAGCCAGCTCCATCTCGCCCAGGTCGCGGTATGCCATCCCCCTGGAGTAATGGGCCTCGGGCAGCTCGGGCGCCAGCTTGATGGCCCGGCCCAGGTCCCCTACCGCCAGCAGCGGCTCCCCCATTTCGGCGTGGGTCAGACCCCGGTTGTAGTAAGCCTCGGCGTCCTCCGGGTCCAGCAGGACCGCCACGTCGAAGTCGCCCATGGCCCCGGCCAGGTCGCCCATCTGGGCCTTGCACGCCCCCCGGCTGCAATGCGCCGCCGCGTCCCCCGGCGCCAGCCGGATTGCGGCGTCGTAGTCCTCCAGGGCCAGCCGGTATTCCTCCAGTTCGCTATTGGCATGGGCCCGGCCCAATAGGGCCTCGGCGTCGTCCGGGTCCAGGGCGATGACCCGGCCGTAGTCCTCCGCCGCCCGCCGGTGCTCCCCCATCTGGCCGCGCAGCAGCCCCCGCAGGTGCAGGGATTCGGCGTCCTGGGGGTCCGCCTCTATCTTCTCGCTCAGGCGCTCGATCATCAAGCCAATGCCATCGCGGCCCAGGGCGTCCATCATCCGGTGAAACTCCAGGCCGTCCTCCGGCTGGTTGTCCTGTTCCATGCCCTCGTCTTCCCCGGCCATGACCTTCCTCTCCTTTGTGCTGGTCCGCGCCCCCAGGCGGGTTACCAGCGGCGGGCAAGAATCCTGTCTCCGTTCCTCTATGATGGTGCAGGCCCGGCCATCGCGCAATGCCCAACTGTCAGCAACGCCTATGGACCACCTTGTGCGGGACCTGGGGAGGTTGCCGATAGGGCGATATGGGTTGCTGCCACCGCGCGTACAAGGCCGGTGGCAAAAAGAGGAGGTCCCCCCGCGATGCCAGGGAGACCTCCAAACGGCGGAACCTGGGTGTATGCCGCCCCTTTTTCGTTTCTGACCCGCGCCCTCAGTCCCGGAACAGGTTGCCCAGCCCGAAGGAGTCGGCCAAGCCATACAGCGCCGCCAGGTGCTCGGCGTTGGGCCGCACCTTTCCCTCCTTCCAGCGCCTCACCGTTTCCGGGTCGGCGCCCACCCGCCGGGCGATCTCCGCCCAGGACAGTCCCGACTCCTCCTTGAACCGCTGCAGCCGCTGCGGGAAGTCGGCGGGGAAGCCGCTGGTGATCACGCCGTAACGAATCCGCTTCCTTGGCATTGGCAGCGTCCTCTACCGGAACTGGTCGGGCGGAACTGGCCGGGACCGGCTCCCCGGGCGGTCAGACATGGGTCCTCTCCTGCCCTTACGTGGCTGGAACCGCCGGTTGTCGCCCTCGCGCCCTCTTGGCTTCACCCCGCCGATGGCGTCACCGACTTCGGCCCGGCCACGGCCTGGCCGTGCAGGTTGTAGGCGGTCACCCGCACCTCGTATTCCTTGCCGTTCTCCACGTAGTAGTCGATGGTGGCGCTGGTGCCCTGGTAGATGCCGTCCTCGAACCACTCGCTCTCACCGACGTCGCGGAACTCCACGACGTAGCCGAGCCAGTCCTCCGGGTTGCCCAGGTCCAGCGGGGCGGCCCACGTCACCTTGATGATCTCGTCGCCCGGGGTCAGCTTCAGGTTGCGCGGCGCCGTGGGCGCGCGCTCGGGATCGGGCTCGCCGCCCTGGCCGCCCGCGCCGCCGTCGTCGTCCACGGTCACGCTGATTACCACCTTGTCCGCCGCCGAGTCGCTGTTCCCGTCGTTGACCACCAGGGAGAAGGTCAGGGTGTAGTCCTCATCCCGGTCCGGCGCGGTGAAGGTGGGGCTGGCGGCGGCGCTGTCGCTCAGCGTGATGCCGTCCGGCGCGGTCCAGGCGTAGGTCAACGCCTGGCCCTCCGGGTCGCTGCCCTTGCCGGCCAGGTTCACGGTGTCCCCCTCGTTCACCGACTGGTCCGCGCCCGCATTGGCCGTGGGCGCGTCGTCGTCCGCCGACACGCTTACGTCCACCGTGTCCGGTTCCGAGTCGCTGTTCCCGTCGTTCACCACCAGGGAGAAGGTCAGGGTGTAGTCCGCCGTGCGGTCCGGCGCGGCGAAGGTGGGTTTGGCTGTCGTCGTGCTGCTCAGGGTGATGCCGGAGGGCGCGGTCCAGGCGTAGGTCAACGCCTGGCCCTCGGGGTCGCTGCCCTTGCCGGCCAGGGTCACCGTCTCTCCCTCGTTCACCCGCTGGTCCGGACCGGCGTCGGCCGTGGGCGGCTGGTTGTCCGCCCTGCCCTCACCTCCGGCGCCGCCCGCGCCGTCGTCCTCCACGCTCACGCTGATTACCACCGTGTCCGGTTCCGAGTCGCTGTTCCCGTCGTTGACTTTCAGGGAGAAGGTCAGGGTGTAGTCCTCATCCCGGTCCGGCGCGGTGAAGGTGGGTTTGGCGGCGGTGCTGCTGCTCAGGGTGATGCCGTCCGGCGCCGTCCAGGCGTAGGTCAGGGTCTGGCCTTCCGGGTCGCTGCCCTTGCCGGCCAGGGTCACCGTGTCCCCCTCGGTCACCGACTGGTCCGGCCCGGCGTTGGCCGTGGGCGGCTGGTTGTCCGACTTGCCCTCACCTCCGGCGCCGGCGCCGTCTTCATCGGAAGTAATCACGACGGTCTCCGGCCCGGCGAAGGGGCCGTTGCCCGCGTCGTTGACCGCCCGCACCTTTACCTCGAACTCGGTGGCGTCCTCTCGCATCCCCACTTGCAGGGAGCAGGAGTTGCACGCCCCCGCGGGGATCTCGAACCACCTGTCCGAGCCGGCGCCCAGGTAGCGGTAGTGCATCTGGTAGCCGGTGAAGGCCGGGTTGCCCGGGTCGTCGGGCGCGCTCCAGGAGACCTTGACGAATTTCCTGCCGTCCTCGTATTCCCCTGGCTCCACCGTCAGGCCCTGGGGCGCCGAGGGCGCGCGCCCCTGCTCCGGTTCGGGTTCGGGTTCCTCAACTTCGCCAGTGGGAGTTGCGCTCTCCGGCTCGGTGTAAGCCTCTCCCCACAGGTTGAACGATTGGACCCGGACCTGGTAGGTCTTGCCGTTCTCCAGGTAGTCTACGGTGGCGGCGGTGCCCTCGTAGTGGCCCCACTCGAACCAGTCGCGCTCGCCCACCTCCCGGATCTCCACGATGTAGCCCAGCCAGTCGTCCGGCTCGCCGATGTCCAGCGGCGCACTCCATGACACCTCGATAAGCTCGTCGCCCGGCGTCAGGGTCAGGTTGCGCGGCGCCGTGGGCGGGCGTTCCGGGTCCTGCTTGCCGGTGCCCTCGGCGCCGGGGGTGGCCCGCTGGGGCCTGGTGGCGGCCTCGCCGTGGGCGTTCTCCACCTGCACCCTCACCTGGTACTCCGTGCCGTTCTCCAGCCCGGAGATGGTGGCCGAATTGGAGGTGGCCGTGACCCACTGGCCGGTCCACGGGTCCTCGCGGGACGCGCGGTGCTGCACGGTGTAGCCCTGAATCTTCGGCTCCCCCAGGTCGGCCGGGGCGTCCCAGGACACCTCGATCTGCCCGTCCCCCGGGGTCAACCCCAGGTTGCGCGGCGCGGTGGGCGGGCGCTCCCCGGTCCCCTGGGGCGTGGCCGTCTCCGGCTCGGTGGTGGCCTCGCCGTGGGTGTCGAAGACGGTGACCCGCACCTGGTATTCCGTGCCGTTCTCCAGGTGTCCGATGGTGGCGCTGGTGTCCCTGAACTCGCCCTCCTCGATCCACCGGTTCGCGCCGGTCTTGCGGTACTCCACCAAGTAGCCCGGGTTGTTCTTGAACAGGCGCTCCGGCGGGTCCCACGACACCCCTATCTGGCCGTCCCCGGCCGTCAACGTCAGGTTGCGCGGCGCGGAGGGCTGCCGCTCCGGGTAGGGAGGCCCGATCCGCCCGTGCTCGCTGGGCCTGGCCTTTACCGGTCCGGCGGCGGGGCCGGAGCGCTCCTTTCCTTCCCTGGCATGTACCGCCTCCACCCACACCTCGTACTGCTTCCCGTTGTCCAGCCCGGAGTCGATGGTCCTGGCGGTGACGGTCAGGTCGTCGTGCCACAGGGTGGTCGGGGCGCTGTCGGAGCCCGCCTCCCGGTAGCGTATCTTGTAGCCGTGCAGCGCAGGGTCGCCCACGAAATCGGGGGCGTCCCACTCCACCACGATCCACTTGTAGCCCGCACTCAGGTTCAGGTTCAGGGGGGCGCCGGGCAGGTTCGGGTCCGGCTTGGTCGACACCTGGTCTCCCCCCTGGGCCGTGGGCGTGACCGCCAGGGTGACGAAGGGCCCGTACCCCGCACTGTTGGAGACGCCCACCCGCACGTGGTAGAGCTTCCCGTTGGTCAGGCCGGTGAAGGTCCTGCTCGTGCCGGTCTCCCCGAACCCCTGCCAGGTGAGGGAATCTTTCTCGCGGTAGGAGACGTGGTAAACCCCGTAGGGCGGGTGGCCCGGGTTCGTGGGAGGCTCCCACTCCGCCTTTATCCGCCCGTCGCCGGGGGTCAGGGTCAGGGAGGCCACCGCGCCCGGCGGGCGCGGCACCTGGCCGGCGGTGGCGTACTCGCCCGTCCCCCACACGGGGCCGACGGCCGCCACCCGCACCTCCCAGTCCTGGTGGGAGCCGATGCCCGAGATCCAGACCCGGAAGCCGTTCGCGGTCTCCCTGGGCGCGCGGGTCCAGTCGTTCCAATCGGCGTCGGCGTCATCGGCCCGCCGGTACTGCACCGAGTAGCCGGTGAGGGGCGGGTTGCCCTGGTCCGCGGGCGCGTTCCAGTAGACGTAGATGGACCGGGAGCCGTCGTTGGGCGACACCTGGATCACCGCCCCCAGGTTGCGGGGCGGGCCGGGCGCGCGCTGCGCCTTGGCCTCCGCCCTCACCGGCGCGGTGAAGATGCCCGGGACCTGACCCACGATGGTCCTGCCCTGCGAATCGAGGGTCGCGCTGCTGAGCAGCGTCCCCACCCGCACCTCGTAGGCGCCCTCCGCCAGCGTGATGGTGGCTTCGCGGCTCGCCGAGGTTTCCTCGACATCCGGTGTGTTGGGGTCGTTGTCCGTGTCGCCGTAGACGATGCGCGGATCGTGGTCAATCCACTGCGTGGTGCCCACGGCCCGGTACTGGACGACGTAGCCGGCGTGGTTGACGGCCCGGTCCTCGGGTGCGTCCCACTGCGCGGTGAGCTGCCCCGGGCGCGGGGTCAGGACCAGGTTGCGGGGACTGCCGGGCACGCGGACTATCTCCGTCTTGGGCTGGGTGAAGCTGCCTACGACTGCGCCGTCGTGGAGCAGCGTCCCCACCCGCACCTCGTAGGTGCCCTCCGCCAGGCCGGTGATGACGGCCTCGCGGGCGTCGGTGTCCTTGCGCGGCCCGTCTGTCCACTGCGGGTTGCCCACGGTCCGATACTGGACGATGTAGCCCGAGTGGGCGGGGTCTTCCACTGCGGGCGCGTCCCAGGTCACGGTGATCTGCCCCACGCCGGGGGCCAACTGCGGGTTGCGAGGCGCGTCCTCGGCCACGATGGTCCGGATCGTCGGCAGCGGACTGGGCGTGGCCTTCGCGATGGCCGTGTAGGTGCCGATGTTCTCGGTCGGGACGACCACGTAGCAGTCGGCGGTGGGCTGGCTGCCATCGGTGGGGCACGCCGGTGTGGGGTTCTGCCCGGCCTCGGGAGCGGGCACGTCCGCGGCAGCGAGGACGTACAACACCTCGATGCCTGCGGGGGAAGACACCGGCAGCTTGTGGAAGGCCGCGACCTGTACCTCGTACTCCTGGTCGTTGGCGATGCCGTCCTCCGCCTCCAGCTCATAGTCGCCCTCGGTGGATAGCGTGAAGGCGCTCTGCCAGTCCGTCGCTCCCGTCGCGCGCCACTGGACGACGTAGCCCTCCAGCGCCGGGCTGCCCGGGTCCTGGGGCGGGTCCCACTGCGCCGCTACGCTCTGGTCTCCCGGAGCCAGTAGCAGGTTT
This sequence comes from Dehalococcoidia bacterium, assembly GCA_964291565.2. Lineage (GTDB taxonomy): Bacteria > Chloroflexota > Dehalococcoidia > Lucifugimonadales > UBA3495 > Bin22. Next base: position 278,746 of record OZ219949.1, on the reverse strand, counting down.
TGGGGGACGCCCGGCGGCCGCTCGGCCCCGGGCGTGGCCGTCAGAGGCCCGGCGAAGTCGCCGATGCTGGCGGATGCGATCACCACGTAGCAGTCGGCGGTCAGGGCGGTGCCGTCGGTGGGGCACTCAGTCCCGCTGGCGGGCGCGGCGAGGACGTAGGTCACGGTGACGCCCGCGGGGGCGGTAACCACGGTGTTGTGGAAGGCGGCCACCTGCGCCTCGTACTCGGTGCCGTTGGTCAGACCGGACGGCATGAATTCGAGGCCGGCTAGCACGACGGCGCTCTGCCATGCCGCCGGGGGCGTGGCCCCGGTCTCCCGCCACTGGAAGATGTAGCCGTCCAGCTCCGGGTCGCCCAAGTCCTCGGGCGCGGACCACGTCGCCGTGATGCTCGCGTTGCCGGGGGCGACGCTCAGCTCCTGGGGCGCGCTCGGCGGCCTCGGACCGGGGGTGCCGGTCATCACGGCGCTCCAGGCGCTGGCCAGCGGTATGTACGTGCCGGGGTTGTCGGGGTCCTCCACGCCTTCGCCCTCGGCCCGCAACCGCACCTGGTACTCGACGCCGTCGGTCAGGCGAAAGAGATTGAAGCTGTGCTCGGGGCCGTAGGGGCCGCCGGGGGCGGAGCCGCTGAGGTTGATGTGGCTCTGTGTCCAGCCGCCCTCGGGCGGGTAGTAGCCGGCCGGGGTGCCTTCGCTGTCGTGTTCGCAGTACATGGCGACCCAGAGGGGGAAGTCGTCCTCGGCTCCCGTCCATGGCTGGCCGGTGGCGGGGTTGTCGCAGTCCCAGCCGGCGGTGGGCTTGATCTCGACGACCCACGTTTCGAAGGGCGGGTTGCCCCGGTCCAGGGGCGGGTCCCAGGTCACCGTCAGCCGGCCGGGCGCGGGCGTCACCAGGACGTTGCGGGGCGCGCCCGGGGCGCGCGCCTCGGTGGTCGGGGTGGCCGTGTCGTCGGCCCAGGCGCCCACGCCCAGCACGCCCACCGCGGCGACGCGCACGTCGTAGGCGGTGTCCAGGTCCAGGGCGGTGCCCTCGACCAGGTCGTCGTCCACGTCCGTAGCGCCTATGAAGGCGGCCAGGCCGCCTCCGGCGTCCCACGCGGCGTCCATCCACTGGCCGGCGTCGGTCCAGGTCTCGCCCGCTCCGGTGCAGTCGCTCTGTGTGGTATGCGTCGTGTCCGAGCAGGCGGCGGCCGTGCGGTACTCCACCGTGTAGCCGGTCACGCCCGAGGCGTCGGCGGGGGCGCTCCACGACACGCCGATGGCCCCCAGGTACACTCTGTTCCCCTCGGCATCCTCCAGTCTGTCCCCGTTCACGTCTTCGCCGGGTCCGGTGAAGACCGCCAGCGCCAGGTTCAATGGTTCGGCCGGCGGCCCGATGCGGGCGAGCGGCCCGAGGTTGCGGACCTCCCGGTTCCCCTCGGTCAGCGTGTTGACGGCCTGCACGTCCACGATGTAGCCCGTGCCCGCCTGCGGGGTGAAGGTGTGGGCCGGCGCCGACGTTTCCATACGGGCGGAGGCCGGGACCCCGTCGGCCAAGACCACGTATGTGTAGGTCGCGAAGATACCGCTGCCGGGGCTGGCCGGAGGCCCCCAGGTGACGGCGATGTCGCCGTTTGAGTCCCGTTCCGCGGCCAGGTTCGTCACCTGCCCCGGCGAGCGCTGGAAGCCGAACTCCTGCCAGGTGGCCTGTCCGTCGCCGTCCATATCGGACCTCAGCGCCGGGTAGTTCCGGCCGGTGCCGAAGTCCCAGTACGTCGTGGCGTCCACAGTGTCGTCATTGTTCAGGTCGTTCCAGTCCTCATAGATGCCGGTGTAGCCCGTGGGTTCCTTGAGCTCGGCGGTGGTCTTGCCCACGCCGATGCCGGTTCCTCCCTGCCCGGAAGTGGTTGAGTCCCAGTAGCTGTCGGTTATGTCGGTTGTCTGGAAGGCCGCGCCGACATTCCCGACCAGGCCGCCTATGAGGGAGCCGCCGCTCGGCGCGCCGGTGGCGTAGCTGGCGGTGATGGTGCCCTCGTTCAGCCCGACCAGGCCCCCGACGTCTTCGTCGCCTCTGGGGTCCCCGGTGGCGTAGGAGGCGGTGACGGAGCCTTCGTTGTGCCCTACCAGGCCGCCTGTGCCGTCACCGGTCTGGGTGCTCGCCGTGCCGGTGGCGTAGGAGGCGGTGATGGCGCCGCCGTCGTGGTTGTGGCCGACGAGACCGCCGATCTTGCCGCCGCTGGTGCTCGACGCCGCCCCGGTTGCGTAGCTGCCCCGGACGGTGCCCGCGTTGGCCCCGGCCAGCCCTCCGGCGCCGTCGACGGTGGCGTTGACCGCGGCGGACGACCAGCTCTCGCCGATGAGGTCGCCTGCGTTGTTGATGCCCACCAGCCCGCCGGCCTGGCTGCCGTTGGCGGCGACGGTTCCGGTGGACCAGGAGCGCAGCACCGTGCCGCTGTTGAGGCCCGAGAGCGCGCCCACCGTGTTGTTGCCGGTCACGTCCGCGTCCGGCAGGCCCAGGTCCCGCACCACCCCGCCGTAGCCGATGCCGTCGAACAGCCCGGCGAGGCTGTTGGAGCTCCGGTCGATGTAGAGGTTGGCGATGACCCGCCCGTTGCCGTCGAACACCCCGGTGTAGACCGCCCGGTCGTCGGGGCCCAGGTCGCCGATGGGCAGCCAGCCCGCGCCGCTCGCCCACTGGGAGCCGGTGAAGTCCAGGTCGGCGGCCAGCTCGTAGCCCCGGCAGCCGCCGCTGGCGCCCGTCTGCGGCGGGCAGCCCATCCCCTCGAAGGGGACGGGGAAGGCGGCCAGGTAGTCGACCAGGTGTGCGGGGGCCGGTTGGGCCCGGCCCCGCATGTCCCAGCGCACGGCGTTGAGCTGCTCCAGGTTGTTTATCTCGATGAGGCCGTCGTCGTCCTTGTCGTAGTCCGTCGCGCCCGAGGGGGTCGCACTGGCGGACGCGGACCAGTCGCCGGGCGTGTCCACGCCGCCCGAGCGGCGCACCGCCCGCATCCGGAAGTGGGTCTCCTCGCCGTTGGTCAGCCCCGTTACACTGAAGTCGAGGCCGTCCGCGGTCTGCCCGCCGGCCGTCGCCACCGTGATGAGGGGCGAGAGGGCGTAGAGGCGGCGGGATTCGTTCTGCTGAGAGGCGTCCGCTGTTGCTTCCAGCTCCTCGCCCCCGGTCGTGCTCAACGCCCCCAGCCCGGGCTGCGCGTCGCCGAGGGCCCGGCCGGCGCGGGCCTCCCCGGAGCCGGTGGAGCCGGTCCAGACGAGAAAGCGGTGGGTCACCGTGCTCACCTGGCCGTTCAGGAAATTGAACACGTTGGAGTCCCAGTCGCCGTCGTAGAGGTCGGCGTAGTCGTCGGCGGCCTTCGCTCCGCCCAGCCAGTAGACGGGCACGCCCGTGTAGTCGTCGCTCTGGGTGGTCGCCGTGTTGTCCCTCGCGTCCGTCGCCGCGGTGGACGCCAGCGCGGTGAACCGGTCCGCGAAGGCGGCGACGGCCGGGTGGCCGTTTGAGGCGTCTGCGGCCTGCGCCCGCACGAAGCTGTTGTAGTCGGCGATGTCCGACGACGCGGCCTGAGTCGCCTGTTGGGTCACCGACAGCAGGCGGAAGGTCTTTCCGACGCCGCGGCCGTCGTCGTCCCGGTAGGGGTTGAGCGCCCAGTCGCCAGTCACCGTGACCGAGTCGCCGCGCACGACGAACACGTCCACCGTCTGGGAGTTGGAGAACTGGTCGTTGTCCGCGTACTCCACGGTGTAGTAGGTCACCTCGGCCGGGTCCGTGGACGGAGCAGTCCACAGCAGACGCCCGCCGCCGTCCAGCGGGATGGCAGCCAGGCCCGCGGGCGCGCCCGGCGCCGTGCGGAAGGAGGTGGCCGGGGACCATTCGCCCAGCCGCTGGCCCGTCTGGCTCCCGTCTGTGAATATCCCGTTGCGGGCCCGCACCCGCACCCGGTAGTCGGTGCTCGGCGCCAGTGTCTCGGAGCCGCTGCCGCTGATCAGGTAGCCGGTAATGACCAGGCTGGTGTTCTCGGAAGCCTCCGGCCAGGCGTCGCGCCAGGCGCTGCCGTCGAAGATCTGAGCATCGTACTGGTTAATCGGCGTCGCTCCCGTGTAGGGGTCGGGCGCGGCCCAGGTCACCTTCGCGCTGTCCGAGCCGATCTCCGAGACCGTGGGCGCGGCCGGGGCGTTGGGCGCGCCGGGCAGGGTCTCCAGGAAGGAGGATGTCTCCGAGTACGGTCCCCCTCCCTGCGAGTTCGAGGCCGCCACCCGCACCCCGTACTGGGTGCCCGGCTCCAGGGCATGCACGGTCGGGTTCCCGAAGACGCGGTAGCCGCTCAGCGTCAGGCTGGTGGCTCCCGTGGCCTCCGGCTCCGACGCGTGCCAGACGCCGTTCACCAGCACGTGCAGCGAGTAGTCGTTGACCGCCGACGCCCCCGCCCAGTCCGGCGGGGACCAGGACACGTCGATGCGCTGGGGCAGCGTCTGCGGGTTGGAGAGCACCGGCGCGTCCGGCTGACCGGGGACCTCCGTGCGCGTGCGGAAGTCCAGCCAGTCCGTGGGCGGGCTGAAGTAGCGCTGGCCCCCGGGCCGCATCCGCGCCCGGGCGAAGACCCGCACCTGGTGGGCCTTGTCCTGCGTCAGACCGGTCAGCACCACCGACCGGGAGGCGGCGCCGGCGTCGACCCGGGTCCAGTCGGTGAAGCCGTCGGCAGAGTTATCCTCCTCGCGGCGGTCGATGCCGTAGTTGATGATGCGCTCGGCCCCGTCGTTGGTCGGCGCGTCCCAGCTCACCCGCACGCTGTTGTGGGTGCGCTCCGACAGGCGCGGCCCGCCCGGCGCGACCGGCAGCGGCGAGAGGGTCTGAATCTCCACCACCTCCGACCACACGCTGTCCAAGGGCGAGCCCACATTGTTGCGGGCCGATATGCGTATCTGGTAGACCCGCTGCGGGTCGAAGGGCACGAAATCTTCCGCCGGGCACCAGCTGAGGCTGCCGCCGTCGCAGTAGCCGGTGACGGTGTGGCTGCGGGCGTTGGCGTTGGTGTTGGCCGACCAGCCCCAGTCGGTCCACGTGTTGCCGACCTGCTGGCGGGCGTGGATGGTGTAGCGCTGGATGGGACCGCGGCCGTGATGGCTGGGCGAGTTCCACCTGACGTCGGCCCGGTTGTAGTAGACCTTCTGCACCCGGGTGTTCCAGGGCGGATCGGGGGCCAGCTCGGTGTGCGTCCTGAAGCCTTGCGCCTGCCCCGAGGGGCCCCAGTAGGTGCGCCCGCCGGACCACATCTTGGCCCGCGCGAACACCCGCACCTGGTAGTCGGTGCTGGGCTGCAAACCCGACACCAGCACGCTGCGCGTACCCTGGCCGTGGTTCGCGCCCGCCACCGTGCCCCAATCCGTCCAGGAGCCGTCGGACTGGAGGCGGCGCGTCTGCACCCCGTAGCTGACGATGCGGTCGGAGCCGTCATGGTCGTTGGCCGGGAATTCAATCCGCACGCTGTTGCGCGTCGGTCCCCAGGCGATGTTGGGCCAGGCCACCGCAGAGGGCACCGGCGCAATGGTCACCGTGCCCACCGTGCCCAGCTCCACCTGCTCAGTGCCACCTGGTACTTCCCCCCAGCCACGGTTGCCCAGGCCGCTGCGGGTCTCCACCTTCGTGCAATCGTCCCGGAAGAAGGCGATGTGGAAGGTGCTGCCCCGCGGGGCGTCGTCGGGAATCCGCACAGTCATGTCGCGGCTCACGGTGCGGTGCGTGCTTGGGGTCCGGCCGCACACGGAGGTCTTGCCGACGAGGTCGGAATCGTCCGCCTGGGCCACGGTGGACAACCCCAGGTCCCAGATCAGCCGGGCCGCGTGGCTGTTGGAATTGGTGTGCTGGGCGACAACCCCGCCCGTGCCCGATACCAGGCCGACCCGGGCGCGGATGCTGGCGCCTCTGAGCTTGGTGCCACCGCACGCGGTGCATTTGTAGCTTGTCTTTAAGGCGTTGTGGGTGAAGGTGTAGGTGTAGTCGTTCCCCCGGTACACCACCGCCGGACCCGTCAGGTAGCGTGGATTGTAGGCAGGCCCGACGCTGTCACTCCCATCGCTTATATCCTCGACCACCCCATACGTGGCCCGCGCCCTGGTGTGGTCCACGGTGAACACCGGGGACATGGCGTAGAGGCGGTGCTGCTGATTGCGGCCCCGAGTCGCGTCTTCCATCTCGTCGCCTGAACGCAGTACGCCGGTGCGGACTCCGTTGCTGCTGCTGGCCGCGTGGTTGCGGTACCCGGACCTGTTCGAGCCGGTCCAGGCCCGCTTGCCCTCCAATGACCCAGGCACCACTAACCCCCGAGAGTCCCTGGCGGTGTGGGAGTCCCAGCTGTTGTCGAAGAAGTCCCGGCTGTTGTCGGCAACCTTCTCGCCGTTCAGCCAGTACACCGGCACCCGCCCCGGCCCGTTGCTGCCCTCGCTGGCCATGTGATAGGAGATGACCGAGCGGGCGTGGATGTTGGAGGGGCCGTCGGTGGAGATGACGGGGCGGAAGTCGGCGCTGAACCCCTGGATGCTGGCGTGGCCCGCCGCGGCGCGCCCCGTCACGAAGTCGATGTAGTCCTGGATGTTCCCCGACTGGGCGTTGCGCTTGGTGGCGGTCAGGAACATCAGGCGGAAGGAGCCGCCGGGACCGACGAGGTTGTTGCCGTCGGCGTCCTTGGGGATCAGCGGCCAGTTGACGGGGACGCGGTACTCCGGGGGAGGCGTGGGATCGGGGCCGTTGTAGCCGGAGGTCTCGCCCTGCTGGGCCGGCGGCCCCTGGGCCAGCGCGGCGTCAGAGGACGCAAGGACCAGGAAGGCGATGACGCCGAGAAGGAGAAGGAAGGGAAGGAGTCTTTTGGTTAGGGCAAAAGTCGGGGGGGGTAAATGGGCACGGAGGCGCGCGGCAGCGCCGCAGGCCTTCACGGGCATGGATGTCAACGGGTTGAGCATGAAACTATGGTCCTTCGACAGGCTGTAATGCTACACGCCCGCCGTTCTTGGGTTGTCGCCGGTCGGGTGATAAGCACGTAGCTCCCCTTCGGCGGGCCTGTTCATCACTACAGGATTGGTGCGATACAGCCGTGAGACCCTGGGCAGGGGAGACAGCCGCGCAGGCCGTGCCCGACCGCTATAAACGCTCTCACGATGCGGGCAATTATAACATTTCAGTCAATGCGTTTTAACGCTAACTATGTGCGTATATGCGCCATTCACGTTCTTGAGAACCTTGCATCCGGCGAGCCTCTCTTCAAGTAGTCGGGTATCCGGAGAACCACAGACCCCTCTTACTCCGGGCGTAAGGGTGCCTGCGAGCCGCCCCATCACCCGGCGCCGCTCACGACTCTTCAGGTCAGGGATGCAGGTAAGGTACGCTCCCGCCGGTGCGCCATCGCTACTGGTGTTTTGTGTGTTCATAACTACAGTAACAGGTTCCTTTACCATCCTGCCGATGCTGTAAAGTGACCGTTCCCGAATCCTCACCCCGGTCCTTACCGGCAGTGGAGCGCCGCAGGAATCCCCTCACGGCTCCACACCGTAACCGCACCGGTCACCGGACCCGCCAGCGCCCGCTCCAGGGTGGCGGTCAGCATGGGCAGGGTTCCGGCGGCGGACCGGAAGTTCTGCCGCCCCCGCGCCGTCTCGCAGACCACCAGCAGCGGCAGGGCGCGGCCATATGCGGCCATCCGCCGGTAGGGTCCAAGCTTGTGCTCCACCTGGTGGGGCAACACCGCGCGGCGCTCGAACTCGATGCAGTGGAAGCCCGGACGCAGGGCGCCCGCGCTGACCTGGTCAAGCCCTTCTCGCCGGTGGAACTGGCCGCCCGCATAAGGCTGGCCCTGCGCCGGCAGGAGATGCCCGAGCCGTCAGCGCCTACTTGCTGGAAGACCTGGTCATCGATTATGCCGAGCGCCGGGTGAGCCTTGCCGGGCGCACGGTGGAGATGACCGACATCGAGTACCGGACCCTGGCCGAGCTTTCGGTCAACGCCGGACGGGTGCTGACCTACGAGCACCTGCTGAGGCGCGTCTGGAGGCTTGAACCCGACGCAGACCTTCGCCCCATGCGCTCCGTGATAAGGAGACTGCGACGCAAGCTGGGAGACAACGCCGAGAACCCTACCTACATCTTCACCGAGCTCGGCGTCGGCTACCAGATGCCAGAGGGGGAGACGGGGGAGGGGGAGACGCCAAGACGATGAGAGTCAGGCTACGCCTCTTAGTCGTCTTCAGGAACGCGTAGCCCAAACCCCCACCGGTGGAATCCGGTGGGACCAAAATTGTAGCTGAAGGACCGGTATGGATCGAAATCTTCGCTGTCTGTGGAGCGCATCTTGTGTCCTGGAATGATCAACTGATAATGGGGACCGCGGTCATCCTTGAATTCCATGACCAGCATCCGCGTTTTGGCGGGATTGATCGGCTGGTCGAGTTCCAATGTCTTGGTTTCTCCAGCCTCCGCTTTCACGTGCGTGTTGAGTGCCGACTCCCACCCTGCCTGATCCATTGGAGATGGCGGCGTTCTTGACCTGACGCCGAAGTATCTCGATTCAAGCTCGACCCTTATCGCATCATGGAGAGCGTTGACGAAATCCTCTGTGAACCACCCTGCGTCATGCTGCTTGACAACATCCGCGAACAGGTTCAGGAGATGACCGGCTGGTGTTCGTGAGAAATCTATAGGGAGGTAATCTAGTGGTGACGGGACAAGCTGTTCCCACCTACTGGCGTGGCTCTCATCGCCGATCTTCCACACGGCCGGCCCTGGAAACGCAGCCTCGGACCTTATCTTGTCCCACATTGTCACGAACGCCCGAAGCGTGTCCCACTTGCCCTGAGGTTGGGGAGACAGGATGAAGCATTTGACCTTGTTGTCGATAATGGCCTGCTTCTCCTCCGGCACTTGCATGAGGCATTCGTCCGTCGTAATGACCATCCAGCCCTCCTGCCCCGCCTGCTTCAGCCACTCTGTATCCGCTTTGCCCCTAGTAGCGGGAACGAGGCAGAACCCCATTCTCCTCAACGTCTTCCTTGTCTCCCCGTCGGTGCACTCATCAAAAAACAGGGGAACGGTATGCTGCACGATCTCCTTACCTTGCGCATCCACTAGACGTTCCCACCCCTGCCCAGGTTCGATTCTAAACCCGCAATGTCGGCACTTGCTCGACTTGGGTATGTCCCAGCGAGCCGTCCCGAACTCATGGCGTTCTAGCATCCTTGCTGCACCGTCGCTGTCTGTGTTGTCGTCAACCATGTCGGATTTCTCCCAACAAGCAATAGGTAAGGGAGATTCGGGGGGGCTGGTCCAGGTCCGTAACCGCCTCGGCGTACTGGCCCAATTCCAGGCGGGCCGTCCCCCTCCCGTAGTAGGCGTGTGCGTCGTCGGGCGCCAGCTCGATCAGCCGGTCAAAGTCCTGGATGGCCTCTTCGAACTGCTCGCACTCGATACGCGCAGAGGCCCTGGCGGTCAGGGCGCCGGTGTGGTCCGGTTCGATTTCCAGGAGGGATCCGAAGTCCTCGACGGCCCTGTCGTAGAACCCCAGGGCGACGTGGGCCAGCCCCCTGGATATGAGGGCAACCGGGTTGCCGGGCTGGAGGGCGAGAGACCGGTCCAGGTCGCCGATGGCTTCCTCGTATTTCCCCAAGGCGCTCCTGGCCACACCCCGGCCGCTGAGCGCGTCGGCGTTGTCCGGGTCTATCGACAGCACGGCGTCGAAGTCCGGGATCGCCTCGTCGTAGTATCCCTGCATCACCCTGGCGACCGCCCTGGCGGTGCGGGAGGGGTCGCTCAGCGGTTCCAGCCGTATCGCGGTATCAAAGTCGCTGACTGCCCGGTCGAACTCGCCCAGTTCCCGGTGGGCCATGCCCCGGTAGTGGTGGAAGGTGTGGTTTCCGGGGTCGAGGGCAATGGCCCGGTCGAAATCCTGTAGCGCCCGCAACGGGTCGCCCATCTCGGCGTGGGTGCAACCCCGGTTGAAGTAGGAGACAGCGTCGCTCGGCTCCAGGGCGATGGCCCGGTCAAAATCGGCCACGGCGCCAGCCAGGTCTCCCAGCCTGGCGATGCAGGCGCCACGGCTGTAGAGGGCCACGGCGTTGTCCGGTTCCAGCCGGATGAGGGCGTCGTAGTCCTCCCTGGCCAGGTGGTGTTCGCCCAGGTCACTGCGGGCCCCTGCCCGGTACTCAAGGGCCTCGGCGTTGTCCGGCTCCAACCCGATGACCCTGGTGAAGTCTTCCGCCGCCCGGCGGTCGTCTCCCAGCCTGCTGTGCAGCATCCCCCTGGCCAGGAGGGAGTAGGTGTCCTCCGCGTCGGCCCTGAGCCGTTCGTCCAGGCCCGCCAGGGCTTGCAGAATCTCCTCGCGGCTCAGCTCGTTCAGCGCCCTGGACCCATCGTCGGGGGCGTCGCGCCGGTCCGGTTCACCGTTCTCGTGATGATCTCCGTGCATGGCACTTGTCCTTGGGGCGTATCCTCGTCTTACGCCCGCCGGCGGACTGACGGCGCCGAGGCGACGGCTGATTGCAAACCCACACGACGCTCTCGGGACGTGGGCTATTATAACACTCTGTAAATGTGTTAGAACTTATTGAGGTGTGGTTCTCACGGATAATGGTCCGGCAATTATATCTGTTTACAGCGTTTTATTTACACAATTACGATTCTCTGGCAAATGAGAGGTAGTCCTCCCTGGCCTAACGGCGCTGGCCCAGGTCGCTAGGGCCGCAGCCCGGTTCTCCAGGGCCTCGGTGTTGTTCGGCTCCAGCTCGATGACCCTGGTGAAGTCCTCCGCCGCCAGGCGGTCGTCACCCAGCTTGCCGTGCAGCATCCCCCTAGCCAGGATAGAGGAGGCGTCGTCCGCGTCGGCCCTGAGCCGTTCGTCCATCCCCGCCACGGCTCGCAGAATCTCCTCGCGGCTCAGCTCGTCCAGCGCCTTGGACCCGTTGTAGGGGGCGTCGCGCCGGTCCGGTTCACCGTTCTCGTGATGATCTCCATTCATCGCACTTGTCCTGGGGCCGCATCCTCATCATTATGCCCGACTATGGGCTTGATGGCGCAGCGGTCAACCCCGCAGCCGCAAACCCTTTCACCGCACATTAGTTCGTACTATACTGCCTAGGAGCTTGGCCGGGGGCGGCTCAATCGGCGGGCGCTGGCCGCGGTCCTTGCACTAGCAACAAACAGGAGCATCGCATAGTTGAGGTTGCCCTTTAGTAAGGGCCTCTTTGCAGAGGCTTCGGGTTTTCACCTCCGTGGGCGGTCAATTCGACCGCCCACGAGTACCGGAATTTCCGTGGAAATTGTACCTTACGACTGGAGGACCCTTTGAATCAACGACGGCGACGGCAAGGCAGAGGTAACCCGCAAAATCCCCTCTTCAACTGGAACGCGGTGATAGTCTCGGTGGGGATTATGATGTTTGGGGTTGTTTTGCTGGTATGGTTCAGGAAAAATGAGGTGCGGTACGCGTTGCTGGAAGACGCAGCGCCGTTCCTGATGATAGTGGCGGGCGTGAATTTTTCCTTCGGCTGGAAAACTATCTCGGACGAAATAGCGCTTGCTTACCCAGGGGGGGCTGGTCCGTCTACTACCGGATTGGGTTGCTGTCGCCTTATCTGGCCTTGGGAGCGTGGGTCCTGGCCGCATTGGCGTTGCACTACTTTGGTTCTTGATGAGAGTGGATCAGCCTCTCCTCGGCAGCTTCAGAGGCATCATGATGGCTTACGGGAGAATTACGGCGGGGATCAGGGCAAGGTGGGACGAAATCCACAAGAAGTAGCCAATGAACGTGGTGCTGGTGAAAAACGCCAACCGGATGATAACCACCGCCAGTCTGTTGGGCGATGGCATCGAGTTGAACTTCGCAGATGGGGGGCAGGGGTCTCATTCCCTACAGAGAGATTCCCGAGGTCAGGACACGCAACAGCGTCTCCGGCCTAGAGTTGCTCAACCCTTACGAGACGACCCTACAAACAGACGGAGGGGAAAGAGTCGAAATTCCTTGGGACTTCGCTCGGCACTGCTGAGACGCGACCTACCGGCCAACCGTCGAAGCAGTTGCAGAGTTAGGAAGACAGACCATCGGCGAAAGGGTCCGCCGATACCGGGAGTCGGCGGGGTTGAACCGATCGGCGCTGGCCGGTGGTGTATACGTTTGAAATTGGCGGGTTGGGCCGCCAAACGACAGGCTGATGGTATCAGGTTGGCACCATGCTTTCGGGGGATGGATTGTGCCGATAGGTCCGCATGGAACCTACCAACTTTTGGTACACCACCTACACATCTGAAGCCGACCATCACGAACCGAAGACGTGTCGCCACTGGTTGACCGTCTCCAAACATACTCATCCGGCACCGGAACTACGCCGTCATCTGTCTTTAGAGGAAGCACAACACTGATGACTGAGGAACAAGAACCTATTCGGAAAGACGAAGCTGTGTTCTTGGCCATCAACGCCGCGAAAGAAAATATAATCGAAGCGACTGCTGGTTTGATGCAGCTGCTTCAGGGAATCGAACTCTTGCGGATAAGTACAAGGACACCCAAGCCGGCTTCTGGAATGTATTTCGCGGATCAGGGCATGCCAACGCATTTGGACTTGAGCTGGTTCCTTCTGGATCGAGACGGTAAGCACACAGGTGCTCGACGGGCGGCACTGGGAGGTTCGACCGAGCAGATAGCGTTAATCGCTTGGGTCGTGGATGTCTATAACCGTGTCTGGGAAGGCGGAGGTCGGCAAGAGATAGAGGAGGCATTCCACGCTACTGGTATTTCCAACGAAATGAGGGTTCGCATAGACGCTTTTGGGGACTTGCGCCAGGTTCGGAACGACCTAGTACACAATCGGCGACGAGCAGATAAGTCAACGAAGAACAAAGTCTTGAGACGGTTCCATCGTGGAGACACCATAATTCTCACGATGGGAGATGTGTACAACTTCCTCAATCATGCCTATTGTCTGGAAGCAGGTTGTCGAATACTGCAAGCGCCGCTCAGGGATCCCGCACCACAAATCTGCTCCGTTCTAGATACGGCAGACAGTACGCGGGTAGTGTTCGATACAGGACTGTACATCGACCTAGCTTCAAGTGTCGAAGCGGAGGAAACACTACTCTCGCGGACGGAAAAGACTGAAGACGGAGACCTCCGCCTCCGAACAGGCAAGTTAGTAATGCGTGAAGAGATATACAAGCGAGCAGTGAAGCAGGCTTGGACGGGAGGACAGAGACTCGATATAGAGACGGCATCAATGATGCCGTTGCGTCTGGAGAGGGGCGAAGGACCGAGAGGGGGCACAGACAGTGATGGCGGTGGGACTGGTTGACCGGGCGTATGATGTAGGCTGGTTGTCCAACTTGGTATTGACGCACCTGCTGAGTTTCGGCAGGTACGATCCTAATAGCTCGGTGCGAGGTCGTAGATTTCAAACGGACACACTACCCGCTGGCCCTCGCTGTTGACATCGGCGGGTTACGCTGGTAAGGCTGGAAAATGGGGAACAGTCTCCTAGGTTCAAGACGCTGAAAGCGGTCGCCAACGCCTTGGAGGTGGACACCCCTGATCTGTTGGTGGCGCCAGAACATTATCCCTGATGGACCGCTGGTGGTCGTAGACAGGAGAGATGGATGCAGAGATATGGCGGGGAGTGAGAACAAACTGAAGGCGGCGGTGGAGGACTATTTCGCCGAACTGCGCCGCATCCGGGGGACGGGGAGCGCCACCGGCGAGCTGTCCTACTATCCGCCGCTGAACAACCTACTGAACGCCGTGGGCGGCTCGCTGCGGCCCCGGGTGTTCAGCATCAGCCAGTTGGCCCAGCAGGGCGCTGGGCATCCCGACTTCGGCCTCTACGCCGCCAGGCAGGTATCGAAGGGCCAGCCCAAGCAGGGCCAGACGCCCGATGGCGGCGTGGTCGAGGTCAAGCCTGCCCACGACGATGCCTGGCTCACCGCCGACGGCGACCAGGTCAGCCGCTATTGGGAGCACTACCGGCTCGTGCTGGTGACCAACACCCGCGACTTCGTGCTGCTGGGGGAGGACTCGCAGGGCAACCCGGCCAAACTGGAGACCTTTCGGCTGGCGGACTCCGCCGTAGACTTCGAGGCCAGGCTGCAACACCCCCGCGCCTTCGCCAACAGCGTCGGCCCGGCGCTGGCCGAGTACCTGGCCCGCGCCCTGTCTCACCGGGCCACGCTGGCTGAACCCCGCGACCTGGCCCGGCTGCTGGCCTCCTACGCCCGCGACGGCCTGGCCCGCGTTGAATCGTCTGGCGACGCATCGTCGCTGAACGCCGTGAGGTCGGCGCTGGAGGAGGCGCTGGGCGTCCGTTTCGAGGGCGAGCGGGGCGCGGCCTTCTTCCGCTCGACGCTGGTGCAGACCCTCTTCTACGGCGTCTTTTCCGCCTGGGTGCTGTGGTCGCGGCAGCCGCCCCCGCCGGACCAGCGGTTCAATTGGCATGAAACGACCTGGCTACTGCGGGCGCCCATCCTTCAAGCCCTGTTCCAACAGGTCGCCAGTCCGGGGCGGCTGCAATCGCTGGACCTGGTGGAAGTGCTGGACTGGACGGCGGCGGCCCTGGATCGGGTGGACCGGGACGCCTTCTTCGCCAGGTTCAATGGGGGCGAGGCGGTGCCTTACTTCTACGAACCGTTCCTGGAGGCATTCGACCCGGGCCTGCGCAAGCAGCTTGGCGTCTGGTACACACCGCCCGAGGTGGTGCGCTACATGGTGGCCCGCGTGGACCGCGCCCTGAAGGACGACCTGGGTATCGAGGACGGGCTGGCCGCCGAAAACGTCTACGTCCTGGACCCCTGCTGCGGCACCGGGGCCTACCTGGCCGAGACGCTGAAGCGCATCGCCGCCAACCTGCGGGGCAAGGGCTTGGGCGCCCTCACCGGGGCGCGGGTGAAGAATGCGGCGACGCAGCGGGTGTTCGGGTTCGAGATAATGCCCGCGCCGTTTGTGGTGGCCCATCTCCAGGTCGGGCTGACCATGCAGGCCCTGGACGCGCCCCTGTCCGACGACGGCAGCGAGCGGGCCGGGGTGTTCCTGACCAACGCCCTTACCGGCTGGGAGCCGAGGACTCAGAAGCCGCTGCCCTTCCCGGAGTTGGAGGAGGAGCGCGACCGGGCCGAGCGGGTGAAGCAGGACACGCCGGTGCTGGTCATCCTGGGCAACCCGCCCTACAACGGATTCGCGGGCATGGCCGTGGACGAGGAGAGGGAGCTGTCACAAGCCTACCGCAACGTCGAAGGGGTGAGGAAACCCGAAGGCCAGGGGCTGAACGACCTGTACGTGCGCTTCTTCCGCATGGCGGAGCGGCGCATCGCGGAGAAGACCGGGCGGGGCGTCGTCTGCTTCATCTCCAACTACTCGTGGCTGGACGGGCTGTCCTTCACTGGGATGCGGGAGCGCTATCTGGAGGCCTTCGACGCCATCCGCATAGACTGTCTCAATGGTGACAAGTACAAGACGGGCAAGACCACGCCCGATGGACGGCCCGACCCCAGCATCTTCTCCACGTCGGGCGACCCCGTGGGCATACAGGTAGGCACGGCCATAGCCACGCTGGTCAGGAAGGCGGAACACGCGCCCGCCGAGACCGTGGACTTCCGCCACCTGTGGGGCCAAGCCAAGCTGACGGAACTGACCGACACGGCGGAATCGGAACCGGCGGCGCTCTACGACGACGTGGCACCGGTGTTGCCGCTGGGTCTTCCCTTCTCGGAGGTGGCGGTCAACCGGAATTGGAATGAGTGGCCATCGTTGCCGGACCTGTTCCCAACATCTTTTCCTGGGGTCAAGACCGGCAGTGATTCTTTCCTCGTCGATATTGATTTGGACAAACTGAAGCTGCGTATAAAAGACCATTTTAACTCTGCGAAGACTGAACAAATAAGACCGGATGAGCAAGGCTTTGTTCGTTACGCCTACCGCCCGTTTGATAGCCGCTGGCTCTATTGGGAGGCAGACAGCGGACTACTTGACCGTCCTCGACCCGACTATAGGCCTCACGTGTTCGCGGGTAATTTAGCACTGGTTTCTCAACAGAAACCACGGAGGGAATGGTCACCGCCACAGGTTATTCACGATATTGGTTGTCTAGACCTAATGGACCGCAGTGCTACCTGTATCCCCGCGTGGCTGCGCGACGAAGGGTTGGCGCTGGACGGCGGCGGCGAGGGCCGGCGACCCAACCTATCGCCGATGGCGCAACGCTACCTCAACCGGCTGGGGCTGGGAGTGGAGGACCTGTTCCACCACGCGCTGGCGGTGCTGCACGACCCGGCCTACCGGGAGGTTAACGCCGGAGCGCTGCGGATGGAGTGGCCGCGCATCCCGCTGCCCGGCTGGCCCGAGGGCGACACTCCCGATGCCGCCGAGCTGCGGGCCTCCGCCGCACGGGGGCGGGAGCTGGCCGCGCTGCTGGACCCGGAGACGCCGGTGGCGGGCGTAACCGCCGGAGCGCTGCGCCCGGAGCTGGCGGCCATCGCCGTCCCGACCACCGCAGACGGACGCAACATGAGCGGCGGCGACTTCGCGCTGACCGTCGGCTGGGGCCACTTCGGCACTGGCGAAGCCGTGATGCCCGGCCAGGGTCGCGCCGTGGAGCGCGACTACACCGCCGCCGAGCGGGAGGCGCTGGGGGGCGCCATGGGCGTTCTGGGCGATGCCACGGTCGACGTTTACCTGAACGACAACGCCCGGTGGCGCAACGTCCCTGCCGCGGTGTGGAACTACAAGTTGGGAGGCTACCAAGTGCTGAAGAAGTGGCTCTCGTACCGCGAACACAAGGTTCTGGGCCGCAACCTACTGCCGGAGGAGGTGCAGCTCTTCACCGACACAGCACGGCGTATAGCGGCGATACAGGCGCTGACGGGACTGCGCGATGAGGCGACGTAATAGAAGGCTGAGATGGCGCATTAGACGGCTAAGGATTAGGCTTTGGCAATGGACTAAGAGCCTTCCTAACTCAACCGCCTTCTGGCTTGCGTTAGTGGCTATCGTGCTAGTTTGTAGCGTTGTATTGCCAGCCGCAAGATGGGACTGGCTACGCTCCGGGGTGGGTGAAAATGCAACTGAATCTAACAGCACGACGATACGAAATATCGGCTTCCTAATCGCCGGTGTGCTTGCCCTGGTATTCGCCGTATGGCGCGGCGTTCTGGCGCAACGCCAAGCTGAAACAGCGCAGCGCCAATCCGAGACGTCGCAACAAGGACTGCTGAACGAACGCTACCAGAAAGGGGCTGAAATGCTGGACAGCGAGGTTCTTTCGGTGCGATTGGGCGGGATCTACGCCCTCCAGCGTCTAGCGGAGGAACATCCGGAGCAATACCACGTGCAGATAATGGAGTTGTTTTGCGCGTTTGTCCGCTTTCCGACAGATGACACCAGAGTAAGTCTCCATTCTGAAATAGACGACGAACAAGGAGAGCATAGGCTAATAATCCGGCCGGATGTTCAAGATGTGATGCGAGCTATAGGATTGCGTAATTCGAACTATATCCGCCTCGAAAGGAGAAAAACATTCAGGCCATATCTTCGTGACGCGAACGTAAGTTATTTACAGACTGCCGATGTAAATCTGTCACGCGCATGGCTTACAAACGCCAATCTGTCTTACGCAGAACTCAGACGTGCAGACTTATCTGGCGCAAGACTCCATCACGCAAACTTATCCGAATCGGACCTCTGGAATGCCAACTTGTCTCGCGCACGCCTCGATAACGCCAATCTGTTTCACGCACGCCTTTGGAGAGCCAATTTGTCTGATGCATCCCTTAATGACGCTAACCTGTCTGGCTCACGCCTCCACAACGCCAACCTGTCTGACGCATCCCTGAATCGTGCCAGCCTGTCTCGTGCATACCTCCATAACGTCAACCTGTCTCGCGCACGCCTCGCCGGCGCAGATCTGACTGGCGTTGACTTGGAAAGCGCGATCTTAACCGACGCATCGTTTAACAGACGCGGGAGACGGGGGGATCGTCAGTCCCCAGCAATGGGCCTGACGCAGGCACAGTTGGACGTAGCTCGAAGCGACCCAGATAATCCCCCCGACTTGGAAGGCGTCTTTGACGCCGAGACGGGCGAGCAACTGGTCTGGCAAGGGAGACCCCTAGACGATAATTCAGCAGATCCGGATCCGTAGACGGAACTGCACCGTGATGTTCACCAGTTCTGCTGAAAGAAGTGAAACCCCTGGTCAAACGAGTAAAGCTCAGTTGAGATTGAAGGCGGAATTGCCGTATATGTTCCAAAGATTCTGTGGATCGGATGGACGCACCCATCTGGTTGAAGCATTGGAGATTCAACCAATCATAAATGAGGATACTGTCATAGCCAAAGCAACCTCCGGGTGCGTTGAAGTAGAATCATTCGAGCCGGGTTCCAGCATTATAGAGGAGTCGGCGCCCGACAATGACCTGTTCTTCATTCTGGCAGGCATAGTTTCCATCCGCGTCTTAGGCCGAGATATCACTGCCAGGACGGCAGGCCAGCACTTTGGCGAGATGGCGCTCCTGGACCCCGGGCGGCCGCGCTCGGCGGGCCCGGTGGCGGACGGAGGGGTTGTGGTCGCCCGAATTGCGGCGGCTTCCTTATCTTGACTAAGGGGGCAGTGTTACCGTGACTGAAAGTCAAGCCACGCGAAGTAGAGTTGAACGCCTTGCGAATGCTATCAATCAAGGACCCGAAACTGGACATCTCAATGCCCATCCCGGCTGGGTGGTCCTCAAAACGTCCAAACCCCATGCTGATCCGGAAGACGGATCATCCGAGGGGCTGTTCTTGATCGGGGATCAAGCCCGTTTTTATCAAGAGGCATTAAGGGCTCTTGAGGAAGAAGAGGCAGTTGAACACCTAACCCGCGCAGACTTGGACGAAGCTCTTTTCGCTCTAGTGCGGGACTTGGAATCTACCGGGTCAGGCAAGCTAAATCGGTCCGCAATCCGCCGGAAGACAGGCGACTTCTTCTCTAACCTTGTCGCGCCACCAACGCACTACGAAGTCGCGTTCAGCATTGAAAACATCGAACTCAATGATGCGTCCCTAACCATCGGGGACGTGGTCTTTCGGGAATTCACCCAAGAGCTCGCAAGAGAATGGGAGGTCGACAAAACCAAGGGCCTTTTCAGGGAAGTGCTGTGCGAAATTGTTGGTTTGCCAGTTGGTATAGTTACCGTTCAGGGTAGGTCGTCCCGAAAAGCTGCCCAGCGAGCGCAGGATTCCTTGGAACGTGCGCTGAATACCCTGCGCGTTTCCTTCGGCTCTTTCACCAGGACGAGGACCTGGGACCGGGAGCTGCTTCAAAGAAGAGGCCAAGGTCGGGCGATAAGAGAAATCAGTCCTGAGCCAAAGCTTATTTCGACGGGCGGAGGACCTATATCCGACCCCATTGACCTTGTACTCACGCCACAGAGAGTGGATTCGGCCAATGAGTTCATTGGGAAATTAGACCCTCTCTATGACGGCACCATCCAAGGCAGATTTCGTGACGCTCTGCTCCGCGGCATAGAATGGATTGGCGTGAGTATCACGCGACAATATCGCGACCACCAAGTGGTCGACCTTTGTACCGCTCTGGAGGCTGTGCTAACCACCATAAACGACGGCAAAAAGGGAGAGGCGATTGCGTTGAGGTCAATGCTACTTGCAGTAGCGCTTGATCGACCCTTTACCGATCCCCAAGAGGTTTACTTGCTTTACGAACTTCGGTCACGAGTTGTCCATGGGGCCGACTTGGGAGTGAGCGGAGAGAACGATTACATTAAGCTCCGGTCATTGGCGGAACGGGTCCTTCTAGGGGTTTTGGAATTGCATGAGGCCAGCGGACCATTCCGTCGCCCCATCCAACTGATTCGGTGCTTGGAGGACAGGGGGCGACTTGAACAGGCCCTGGCTTGGCTTGACTCTTGGCAAGACGAGGCCACAAGAGCAGTGGCTACGTATTGCAGGGAAAGGCTCGGGTAGCGCAAACAAGTCAGCGTAAGACATCGGATGGGAATTGCTCATTTTTCAATAGCTGTCCGAAGCGGTAGTTCGCCGCTCATTGAGGACAAGAGATGCAGGCGTTCAGGAAACCAAGAGGGTGGTGAAATTGATCTGCCTGTATGTGATGAGCCATACACTTTGCAAGCCCTGATGGATGGTCTAAGCCAATTGGAATAGAGACTTCCAACACAGAATGAGGTGAACCCCGGCTGCACTGTGCAGCATCAGGGCGGCCTCTTGTCGTTCGCCCCTCGCACTATCTGATCGGTGGCGTTAGCTATATATTTCCCTGAGCAATGACAACTCGAAGGAAGACTGTGATGCAGTACGACGACCTTGAATGGTCAAAATGGGACAAACATAAGGATGACCTAGCTTGTCGAAGAAGCCATACGGCACACGCTTTGGTGCTTTTGGAACGGCGTGCTGTATTGAACAGTCGCATGGAACTGTCCGAAGCTATACGGTCGCTTGGAGAACGCTACACTGGCTTAGTGGCGATAGTGTCCACTGGACCTGGTGGAAAACTGCATGCTGGTCCTGAGATCGGGTACTGCGATACGGTAGAGGAGGCCAAAGCACTGATGTCAGAAACGCTAAGCAGGGTTTTTGATGGAAGTTGGACACCTCACGCCGGAAGAACAGCAGGAGCCACGTGGAAGATGATGTATTCTAGGTGGTCAAGCTGAGGGTACGAAGGGGTCCGTTACTTCCAAACTCAGGCCGGCAAAGGTAGTTGACGTCAAACATCCGAGGTGGAATCTACCCTTCCAGGATGACGAAGGACAGTCAAAGGTCCTCAGCGAAGGCTTCCAGCTCACCCACATGGCAGGATCGCTACTCCCCCTGTCCCTCCTTACGATGTACATTCCGCTTAAGGGGGTTAGAATCTTTCAGGCTCTCGGCAGATCTTCACCTTGATCCATTGGGGTTGAGCACGTGGCTTCCGGAAGGTGTTGCCACCTACCCAACCTAGGCAGCCTTCAAATCGACTGCCCATGAGAACCGTACCCTTTTGTGTCGACTGGAAGACAAAGAACTCTGTTTCGTACCAACAGATGGTCGGGAAGTCGATGAGGTCCAGGCCGGTCTGCACCAGGCGGGGGTGGCAGATCATCACGTCCACCCCTTGCGTGACCCTATCGGCGACCCAGGCTTCCCGGCGGTCCGGGGCCACCGCGTCGGCCTTCATCACCGCCACCCTGAACCCGTGGCGGGTCAGGATGTCGTCCATCCGTCCGGTGATGTCCCGGGTTCCGGTATGGGTGGCGTAAACCAGCACCCGGCGGCCCGCCAGCCGCTCCGCCGCCACCAGGTCAACCAGGGCTTGCTCCTTGGGGTAGATTTTCTCCTCAGACAGAGGCGGGACCTGGACGATGAGCTTGCCGCTGGCCGGGTCGAAGACCGTCTCCCCGTGGGTGCAGCCGTCGGGCAAGGCCAGCAGCGTTTGCAGATAGGTCGCCAAGAGCCGCTTGGAACCCTTCTTCAGCGCCTCGACCAGGGCCTCGTGCAACTCGGCGAAGACGTGGTTGTAGGCGCTGCGCTGGGAGTGACCGGTGTGGTCCGGCTCCGAGTCCATGCCGGACAGGAGTATCTGTTCCTCGTAGGGCGGCAGGGCGGAGGCCACGTCCGCCAGCTTGAGGAAGACGCTATTGCCGATGATGTGGAACAACGCCGCCGGCACCAGGCCGGGCTTTTCGCTGACCGTCTTGCGGAACCCCTTGCGGCGGCTGGTGCGCCCGTCCTCGAAGGCGCCGTCGT
Organism: Dehalococcoidia bacterium; assembly: GCA_964291565.2. Lineage (GTDB taxonomy): Bacteria > Chloroflexota > Dehalococcoidia > Lucifugimonadales > UBA3495 > Bin22. Next base: position 257,005 of record OZ219949.1, on the reverse strand, counting down.
CATCGGGGTAGCGCACGGTCTCCTCCAGGAATCCGTAGCGCTGTATCCAGCGGCTCTCTTCGGAGTGCCCGAACTCGGCGCGCAGCTCCGGGCTGAACCGGTAGAGCAGATGGAAGAGGGTCGAGGAGTAGCCGCCCATCAGCGTTCCGCTGAGGCTGAGGGACTTGCCGATGACGTCGGCCAGCACCCCGGCAGCGATGCCCTGGGCCGAGCCGCGACCCTTGTACTCGTGGATTTCGTCCCCGACCAGCAGGTCGAAGAAGCCCCGCATCCGGTTCTTCACGTAGTCGGCCAGCGGGTAACGCCGGGGGCCGGAGCCGTCGGCCTGCCACAGGGGAGCCCCGCAGCGGGCGCAGTTGCGCTTGCGCCTTCGCAGCTCGGCGTCGGTGAGGGGCACGCCGTCCTTGTCCGTAACCTGGCAGTAGCAGGTGGCGCAGCAGGGGACTCGAAACGGCTCGCCCGTCTCCTCGTCCCGCACCAGCCGGGCGTTTTCGGTGGCCCAGCGCTGGATCACCGAGGGCTTCCAGCGGTAGGACAGCTTGGCCCGCTCCCGGCTCATCATCGCGAACAGGGGGCCGGACCCGGCGGAGAGGCGCAACCGCTCCAGGTCAGTGATGGAGGTCACGATGGCGGTGCGGGCCAGGGGGACCGTCTGCTCCACCTCCCGCTTCCACTTCTTGGTCAGGTGCGGCGGGCACAATATGAGCACCCGCCGGAAACCGGCGGCGTGGGCCGCCGCCGCCCCGATGAAGGACTTGCCCGTCCCCATTTCGCCCACCACCGTGGTGCCCCGGTGGGCTTGCAGGGACAGGGCCGCGCCCCGGATGGCGTCGGCCTGCGCTCCCAGGGGAGTGCGCAGCAGGTGGGGCAGCCTGGTTTCGGTTTCCGAGGGCCGGTAGAGGGGCGGGTAGGACTCCACCACCCTTCGGGAAATGGCGTCCTTGAAGGTGTCGATGAACTCTCCCAGGTTCATGGGTATTCTCCTTTTGTTGGGGATGCGCGGTCTGAAAAAGCGAAGGCCCCGCCCTTCCCTGACGGGAACCGGCGGGGCCTTCGTGTCGTCCGCCGGAGGCGGATCGTGGCAGCTTTCTATTCAGTGGGAAGGTCGGGCTTCCCGCCGTCGGCATCGCCGGGGCAGCCGCCGTTGAGATGCCAGGAGCGCGGCGTGGAAGCGACCACCCGGCCGCCGATGATGTCCACCGTGGCGGTCTGCTTCACCGGCTGGCCCGGCAGAATGGGCTTCCCGCACCGGGCGCAGTCGTCCAGGGTCAGGGTCATCTGCATGGCAACTTACCTTTCCTTTATGGGTGAGTTGGGTCAGGCGGAGATGTCGGAGATGTCGCCGCTGCCCAGGTCGAGAGCCACCACGGTGGTCTTGAGCTTCTCCCGGTAAACCTCGGTGTTCTCGGTCTCTTCGGCCAGCACCTTCTCCTTGCCGGTGCGTCCCTTGACCAGGACCCGCCGCCCGTCGGCCTCCAGCGCCAGGTTGTCCAGGAACCCCGCCGCCACCAGCATGGCCAGGTGGCCCCGGCGCAATGGCATCAGGGGCCGGGTGCGCTGGTCCCCCACCGGCCAGAGGGTGTCGGTCACGTCGGGGCTGGCCCACAGGCCGGTCTTCCTTGCTTCCGCCACCGCCGCCAGGGGGTCCACGGTGCGGGTGGCGAAGAGGATGTCGCCGCTGACGGCCCCCGGCGGGTCATAGACCCGGTAGGACCCGTGGTACAGCTCCTCCGGCTCATCCTCGGCCCAGGCCCGAACCTGTCCCTCGGCACGGGGGTCGGGGCTGGGTTCCGCCTTGCGATACCCCATCAGGACCACCTGGTCGAAGGCTTCCCGCTCCGGTTCGGGGAAGTACCAGCAGCGCAGGTCCCGGTAGTGGGAGGCCAGGTAGCGGGCCGACACCGCGAGGCGTTGCTTCGGCACGATGAAAACCAGCAACCCGCCGTCGGCGAGATACCGGGTGCAATGGGTCAAGAAGGCGTGTTCGGTGCGCTTGTCCTCCGAGTCAAAATCGTATGGCGGGTTCAAGAGCAGCACGCCGAAGACGCCGTTGGCGATGGAAGTGGCGAACAGGTCGCAGGCCAGGGCGCGGTCCAGGAGTTCCTGTGCTTCCTCGGCCCGCTCCCGGTGCAGTTCCACGCCGTAGGTCTCCACGGGGAGGGTGTTGGCGCGGCGCAGGGCGTCGGCCAGTTGCGCCAGGGCGTCGCCGCCCCCGCAGCAGGGGTCCAGAAGGCGGAGGGTCTGCCCCGGCCGGCCGTAGGCCGTGGGGCTGTCGATCAGTTCGGCGAGCAGGTCCACCACCCGCAGCGGGGTGGGGTAGTACCCGCCTTTTGCCTGGGCTGCAAGTCTCATGGTTCTTCTCCTTGTAGTTGTCGTTGTGCCTGGGGTCTATCTGGTCTATTGATCGCAGGTCTTCAGGCCCACCACCTCGCCCTTGGCGAGAGTGCGCTGGTAGCACAGCACCTGGCTGGTGTCCTTGGCCTTGGCGCACTCGACGCAGAAGGCGGTGAGCAGCTCGGCGCGGTTGGCGACAACGATGCGCTTCACCAGCACGGAGTCGCCGCTGGGCAGGTCGTGGCGGTAGAGCTTCTCGAAGGGGTCCCGGGGCTCCGCCTCGGTGGCGGGCCGGTAGAAATGGGGCTGCCGGGAGGAAGTCAGGTGGTCGGCGGCCCCGTGGGGGCAGAAGCGGCAGGTTTCGCCGTCGGGGGAGTAGAGCTGCCAGGCTTTCCAGTTCCGCGCCCGGCGGCGCTTGTTGCCCCGCTTTACGGGATTGAGCGTCCTGTCCATAGTCGCTGGTCTCCTTATCTTTTGTATTTGGCGTTGACCGGCTGCCCTGCTATCCGCAGGCTGCCTCGCCGGGCAGGGTGAGCAGGCCCATGGCCACGGCGTCGGAGAGGTCGTCCCGCAGCTTCTCGGCGTCGGGAGCGCACCAGTAGGCGACGACGCCCATCGACTGGAGGGGCTTGATGCTTTCGTCCCGCAACCCCTTGCGCCACAGCCAGTTGGCCCAGGAGTGGTGCAGGGGCAGGGGGCTGCGCTTGTCCAGGAAGCGGTGGTAGAGGGCCGGGGCCTCCTCCTCACTGGGGGCCAGCAGCAGGAATGAGTCCCGCTCGAAGGCGAACTCGGCCATCCGGGTATAGACCAGGGCGTGCCAGCCGCCGGAGGTGGGCAGGCGGGCGATCCTGGTAGTCCAGGTGCCGATGGTGGGCGGCGGGACGACGCAGCGGCGGTAGCCGCCGGAGAAGGCCATGCCCTCGGTGCCCTGGATGAGGAAGGCCGGGTCCGGGGGCTGCTTGAAAAGGGAGGCCCAGATCGCCTTCAGCGCCGTCTGGGGTCCCACCATGGAGAGGAACCAGAGGCCCTCGGTGTCCGGGTCCCGGGCGAAGGCGTCGGCGGTGGCCGAGTAGCCGCCCGCCGTTACGGTGAAGAGATCGTCGGGGTTGATGGTGGCCTGGGTTGCCAGCATGGGTGGTCTCCTTTCGTCTTGGGTTGAGGGTGCGGCGCGGGGAGTTGCATTCCCGCGTGAGGGCCGGAGAATTCAGGCGCTCCGGTCGTGGGAAGCGGGCTAGGTGTCCATCAGCTTCCGTTCCCTGAGGCTGACGTACCTGTCGCCCGCGATGACGATGTGGTCCATCACGTCGATGCCCAGCAGCTTTCCCCCTTCCACCAGTTCGCCGGTGATCTTCACGTCCTCGGGGCTGGGCGTCGGGTCGCCGCTGGGGTGGTTGTGGCTGATGATGATGCTGGGGGCCGAGTCGATGATGGCGGCCCGGAACACCTCGGCGGGGCGGACGATGGAGCTATTCACGTTGCCCTGGTAGACGATCCGCTGGGCCATCACGCTGTTGCGGGTGTTCAGCAGCAGGACCCTGAGTTGCTCCTGGGCCAGGGCGGACGTTTCCGGCCCCAGCAGGTTGAACACGTCCTGGGGGCAGCTGATGGTGGGCATCTCGGCGGGGCGCTCCGGCTGGAAGGACACCTCGTAGTGGGCCGCCAGTTCCCCCAGCAGGGTCAGGTTGGAGCGCAGGGCCTCCAGCACCGCGTGGCCCTCCAGGGTCACGGCGGGGGTGTCCTCGGTCTCGGTCTGCTTCTTGCGGGGCATGGTTCACTTCCTTGCAGGTTGGATTGGGAAACGAGAGCGGGGCCGCTCCCTGCCGATAGGGAGCGGCCCCGTGTTGCGTCCGCCGGTGGCGGGCGTAGCTATCCGGTTGTCCGGTTAGAATGGAAGGTCGTCGTCCTGGGTGTTGGCGCCGGCGTTGGCGTACCCACCGTTGCCGTTGCGGGAGGAGTCCAGGAACACCACGTCCTGGGCGTGGACCTCGGTGCGGTAGCGCCGCTGACCGTCGTCCCCCTCCCACGAGCTCTGCACCAGCCGGCCCGACACGTAGAGCCTCTGGCCCTTCTCCACGTACTGGGCAACGGCCTCGCCCAGCTTGTCCCACACCACGACGGTGTGCCAGTCGGTGGCGTCCTCGCCGTTCTTCCGCCCCCGGTCCGTGGCCAGGCGCAGCTGGGTGACGGCGATGCCCGACGCCGTGTAGCGCATCTCGGGGTCGTTGCCGACCCGTCCCAACAGTTCCACCTTGTTGATGGTCTTCGCCATGATGGTTCCTCCAATAGTTTGTGAATTGGGGTTGCCGTGGCGGGGCCGCCCCTTCCTCTGGAGGAGGGCGGCCCCGTGTCGTCCGCCTCTGGCGGATCAGAGCTGGCCTAGCTGACCCGCAGGTAGCGGGAGATGTTCTCGGTGACGATGCCCGCCCGCGTCTCCGGGTCCAGCAGGGCGTTGAGGCGCTTGTGGTTGACGTTGTAGCGGGTGTTTTTCACCATCCCCACCGTGCGGGTCTTCTCCCGGCCCTCCAGCCTGGCCTTGTCCTTGCCCTGCTGTTTGAGCCAGGTCCGCAGCATCCCCAGCGCCCACGCCTTGTCTTCCTCGATGGCCTTCAGCATCTCCTGGGCCTGTTCGTACTCCGCGAGCGCCGCCCGCGCCTCATCGTCGGTCACCGGCTCGGCGTCCTCGGCGGGTTCGTCCTCCGGTTCCTCCGTCAAAGCCGCCCCCGGCAGGCAGGCGTTCAGGAAGGGGCAGCGCTTGCACTGCCAGTCCTCGGCGGTGAAGTCCCGATCCGGCAGGGCAACCGGGTCCGGCCCGTTGACCAGGTGGTGGGCCGCCAGTTCCCCCAGCCGGGCGCAGGCTCGCTCGAAGGCCCGCTCCACCCGGTGGGCCGGTATCACTTCGTAGTCCCACACGCGGTTGCCGGTGTCCAGGGTGGCGATCACCACGTCCCGGGCCTGGTCGAAGGCCCCGTAGGTGTAGAAGGCGGCCTGCCACACCGATTCCGGGTGGCTGCGCTCAGCGCCCAGGGTCCGCCACTTCTTGAAGGCTTCCGGTCCCCGGGTCTTGACCTCGACGATGCTCGGCTCATTGCCGAAGATTGGCGCGACGCCGGCGGCGTCCACGTGGCCGCTGACCGCCAGCGTCGGGCCGAGCCGCAGGGAGACCATCCGGGGATTGTCCCTATCGGTGGGGGTGATGTCCCACCCGGCCCGCTGCATGGCCCGCAGCACCACCGGCTCCAGGGCGTTGCCCGCCTCCAACATGGTCAGGGAGTCGTCGCTCCGGGGGTTGGTGACCTGGTGGCCGGTGGCCTCGTACCACAGGGCGCGGCGGCAGTTGCCCACCGCCGAGGCCCGGATCTCCAGGGTCCCGTCGCTGCCGAAGCGGGCGTTGGGCCGGGAGTACACGTCGGTCGGGTTGTCTATGGTCATAGTCATGGTTGTCGTTCCTCCGTAATGTTGGGTGTCCGGTAGATGAGAGGCGGGGCCGTCCCCGGTATCGGAGACGGCCCCGTGCGCCCCGGTGGGTCGGTGTCCGTTGTTCAGTCGGCAGCGATGGGCAGTTCCTCCGGTTCCGTGTCAGCCTCCGCTGCCAGGTAGTCCCTCAAAACCAGGGCGATGGCGTCCCCCAGCCCCCTGACATAGACCGTGCGCCCGTCGTCCATCCGGTTGGGCCAGGGCTGCATCTCGCTGATGCCCTGTATCTGGCCAATGATTTCGTCGAGGGGCGTACCGCGCCGCAGGTGCAGGGAGACCAGCCGGCAGGCCATTTCGGTCATCCCGTGCTGCAAACTTCCCGCTTTGCCCAGGCTGCCGAAGACCTCGAAGGGCTGGCCGTTTTCGTCCAGGCCGACGGTGACGAACAGGCTGCCCAGTTCGGTGTTCAGCCTGGTGGTTACGCTGGGCAGGCTGCGGGGCCGCTGCCGAGTGATGGTTCCGGCGGTCACGGCGCACCCCCTTCGTTGCCGAGGAAGGGCAGCGCCGGAGCGTAGCGGTCGAAATAGCCCGCTATCTTCAGGGCCAGTTCCCGCTCCCTTTCGTCGCCCAGGCCCAGCAGCGTCCGGGCGATGGATTCCTCGCAGTCCTCCTCGGCGAAGGTCGCGTTGAGGAAGGTGTCCCGCACCAGGTCGGGCAGTTCCTCCCACCGCTCCCGGCTCAGCTTGAGGCCGCCGTGTCCGGCGGTGGAAACCCGCCAGACGCCCTCGGCCAGTTCCTCGATGTCCTGGGGCCAGCCCCAGGGGGTGTGCATGGTGATTGCCGTCATTGTTCTTCCTCCTTGTTCCTGTAAATGGGAAGCGGGGCCGCCCCGCGCTGGAGACGGCCCCGTTGGATGTTGATTGCCGAGGGAGTTCTACCCGTTGCCGTTGCCGCCCTCGGCGTTCTTCGCCTCGTTGACCTTGCGGGTGGCCCCTTCCACCAGGGGCTTGAGGTCCCTGGCGGGCAGGTCGTCCAGGTCCTTGCCCGTCTGCTTCCGCACCGCCTCGCGCACCTGGTCCTCGCCGAAGCCCTGCTCCGCGCCCAGGGCGATGAGCCGCCCCCGCAACTGCTGGAGGTAGGAACCGTCCCGCCGGCCATTCCCGTTGTTGTCCTGGCCGGAGTTGCCGTTGCCCCTGGCATTGGAAGCCGGCGCGACGGCCCTGGCGTTGCCCGAAGGCTGGTCCCCGTAGAGGCCGTTGCCGAAGCGGTCCCCGAAGCTGCGCAGCGCCCGCTTCAGGCCGTCGGTCACGGCCCCTTTGGCGGCGGTCTCGTGCCCCTCGGGGTTGTCGTCGGTGACCACGTGGAACCCGATGTCGGTGCGAGGCGGCGCGCCCACCACGCTGACCCGCACCGGCGCGCTGTAGGCGTAGTTGACCTTGAGTTCCCCGGTCCTGACGTCCACCTTCTCGATCCGGCGCAGGCTCACGTCGCCCACCAACTCGTAGCCCCAGCCTCCGTAGCCGAAGATCCGGTTGGCCTGGTCGATGACGGTGTGGCCCTCGATGTACTCGAAGGACCTGTTGCCCCGGCCGTCGCGCCGGGATACCAGGGCCGGGTCCAGGGGCTGCTCCAGGGCATTGACCACGGCGGGCGGCAGCCCGTCCCAGAGCAGGTCGTGGCCGGTGATGTCGGCGGCGCCGTTGCCGCCGTGGTGCCCGTTCTGGCCGTTGCCGTTGAGGTTGACGCTCCCGTTGGGGTGGTGACCGTTGGTATTGTGGTTGCCGTTTTCGTTACCCATGAGTTCGCTCCTTTGCGTTGTGATGTCGGGTGTGCCCGTTGGTTGCAGCGGCTTTCGCCACAGGGGAAGCCGTGAGCGGAGCCGCGGGCCCCGTCGTGCCGTTGAGTTGGTTGGGAAAAGGAACAGCCCGCCGGTGAAGGCGGGCCGTTAGAGGAAGGGTTGAGGAGGGCGGCGGACTAGCGAAGGCTTTGGGCCGCTCTTGCCAGCAGGCGGGGAAAGCGCAGCCGTCCGTCGGGCCGCGCCGCCAGCTCGCCCACGTCGCCGACGCCGTGGGGCAGGTTGACCACGGCGGCCCGGTTGCCCAGCAGCCCCTTGAGTTCCCGGGCCGCCTGGTTGCCCGCGTTGTCGTTGTCGAAGGCCAGGAACACCCGGGGGCAGCCCCTGAGCGCCGACGCCACCCTGTCCATGCCCTTGGTGCCCTGGGCGGCCACGGCGGGATGGCCCCAGGCCGTGAGGGTCAGCCAGTCGAAGACGCCTTCAGCGACGATTACGCAGGAGGGCACCGGGCCGAGGCGGGCGAGGCCCAGCAGCGGCTTGGGGCCTGGAAGCGCCTGGAAGCGGGGCCTGGCGTCGGGCTGCACCGCCCTGCCCACCAGCCAGACCACCAGCCCGCCGGAGAGTTCGGGGACCACCACCATTCCGGCAAACCTTTCCCTACCTCCTTCCAGGAACAGGCCGCTGCCCCGGAGCCGCTGGCCGGTGAAGCCGGCGGCTTGCAGGTGTTCCCGCAGACCGTGGCCCGTGGCGTAGCCCAGGCCCAGACGCCGGGCCGCGTCCAGGCCGATGCCACGGGAGGCCAGGTACTCCAGGGCCGCCCGGCTGCGCCGCAGTCGCCCGCCGTAGAACCGGGCCGCTGCCGTCAGCAGCCCCGGGTCCCGGGGCGGAATTGCCGGGACGACTGATTGTCGGGCTGGAGCCGGGTGGTGGGACGGCGTTGCCACCAGAGGCGTTGAGCCGTCGTCCAGCCGCCGGATGGCCTGGGGCAGGGTCAGCCCCTCCATCCGACCCACGAAGTCCAGCACGTCGCCGCCGGCGCCGCAGCCGAAGCACCAGAACTTCTCGGTATCTGCGTACACCGTGAAGCTGCCTTCCGTTTCCTTGTGGAAGGGGCAGACCACCTGGCGCACCCGCCCCCTGCCGTGCAGGACAATCCCGGCGGCCTCCACCGCGTCGCCCAGGGGATGGCGGGCCTTGAGTTCAAGGATGTCCACCTTGTCCGAAGTCGCCAGTGCCATTACGCGCCTCCTTTCTTGTTGCGCAGGGGTTTCAACCCCCGCAGAGTGCGCCGTGAGACCAACTTGGCTGCCGGCCAGCGCATCCCCAGGACCGCCGCTACTTCCAGCGTGGCGTTGTCGCCGCCGGTGGGAACCAGCACCGCCGCCTTCCCCGTGGCCGGGCTGTAGAGCAAGGCCCTTTCACCAGCGAACCGACGCCGGGCTATGTCCAGCCACTCGGCGTAGAGCCACCGCAGTTCCGAGTCGGCGGCCTGTCCCGGGTCAACTTCCGCCAGCATGGCCAGCGCACTGTCCAATTCGCCTGACTGCCGCAAACGCCGCGCCACGTGGACGCTGCGAACCAGGCCGGTATTCGGCGCATTGTCCGCATCCGCCCCGTCGCCCAGCAGCGCCGCCAGCAGCCGGTCCACCAGTTCCTCCAACCGGCGGACCGACGCCGGGGTTTCCATCGTCATCGTTTCCAGTGTCATCGTGGTCATGGAGTGCCTCCCTGTTGTTGAGTGTTGGCGTTACGCCGATTGCAGCGGCAGTTGCACCGGCAATTGGTACGGTTCCGGTTCCCGGCTTGGACAATGCGACGCACCACCAGGGCGGCAATGCCTAGGCCGAGGAGATTGAGGAAGAAGGTCCCGCCGCCGGAGCCGGTCAACAGCGGCAAGACGATGAGCAGGCCCACCGCCAGCGCCAGGGTCAACCGCTTGTGCCGCCAGCAGAACCGGACGGCCTTCACCGCCGCCGCGATTGTCCGCATCACGCTTGTCATGTTCGCCTCCTTTTCTGTGATTGACGTTCACGTGCTCGACCCACGCGGCATCCGAAGGAGCGCGGCCCGAGGTCATTGCAATGGGAGATTGGGAAAGACGGACTCCGCCCCGGGCCGGATGCCTGGCGCGGGAAACGGAGCAATGGGGGGAGAAAAGCAGACGCAGCCCGGCCCGAGTCATGGTCAACGACCGGGGGGCTGCGTGGAGGAGGGGGCGCAACCAGCCACGAGAGCGTCGCCAGCCGTCGCGCCATCAAAGAGACTGCGGCCCGACTGCCCTGACTCAGGGTTCAGCCGTCAAACCGCAGGCGTGAGGAGGCGGCCGAGGCGCGATCAGCGCATCAACCGCAGGGTGTAAAGGGAGTGCGAAGCGTTCAGCAGCTCCGCGAGTGAAGATGAGTGAAGATGAGAGGCCGTAGTTCCTGGCCTGGGTTCCTGTTCCTGTCTGCCACCTCCTGGGCAATGGTGATGGTGATACTTCCAATGCACCGCATCGAACCGGACGCCGGAGGAGCAGAGCTCGACCCCGGTTCCGCATCACGCAGCGGGCGGGCGCTTATCCCTGATGGTCCGCCGCCGGGAGAGCAGGGCTCGATCCCAAGCGAACAAACCGGGTCGGGGATGGACCCTCCAGTTTTCTGGGCTGGAAACACTGGAAAAAGCCAGACAACGCATTCAATTATTCACGAACCCATGAGCCAACGGAACCCCGAAACCCGCCCTTTTGAACCTTCCCGCGCCAATCGTTTACCGCCGTCCCGCAGAATCCGCACGGCCGTTCCGGTGCTATCCCCGGCGGCCTACTTCCGCCACAGTCCAAAGGTGAGAAAACGCCGCAGCCGGAGCATCTTGCGATCCACGTTCACCTCGTACAGCATCTCGTTCCGCCGGTTGACCTCCTGCCAGCGGTCGCCCCAGTCCCAGGGCCGCGTCGCCGGGGGCAGGGTGAGCTCGTGCTGCTCAATCAGCTCGACCTCCAGCTCCAGCCGCCGCTCCCGGGCGTTCAGGATGTCCATTGCGTCCTTGGCCTCGCCGAAGGCGTCGCGGGCCTCCCGCCATTGAATAATCACCGCTGTGGCCGCGTCGCCGTACACCAGCTCCTCGCCGGGTTCCGCCTCCGCCGTAACCAGGTCGGGATAGACCCGCCGGGGCCGCTCGACCACGGGCTTTCCCCCTGGCGCCGGGTTGACGGACTGCGCCCCTGCCGCCGCCCCCGCCGAATCATCGCCCGCCGGACTGGCGGCCTGCGCCGGAGTCGCCGCCTCCAGCGCCGCCACCCGCCGCGCCAACTCGCCGAGGGCTTTGGCCTGCTCCCCAACGGCGCTCTGCCCTTCCTGGCGCAACGCCGCCAGACCGTCCGGTAGGGCCTTTTCCAACGCCGCCACCCGGTCCGTCAAGTCCGCCGCCTGCCGACGCTGCCGGTCCGCCGCCGACCCGCCTCCCCTGAGCAGGTGGGCTTCCAGGGCCGCCGCCACAGTCCGCGTCAACCGCCGGGACTCCTCAAACCGGCCCAACGTCCGCACGCTCACCCCCAGGGTCTCCGCCGCCCCGGGCTTGCCCTGCTTCTCGATCATGTCCCCCAGGAGCGCCGTCAACCGCATCTCGTCCAGGCTGTCCAGGCTCCGGCTGCTGGCCGGGTACTGCTCGCCCTCAGCCATCGCATCGCCCTCCCCGGCGGCACACTGTCCGATTTCATACGTGCCACTGTCCAAAACCTGCCTCCTCTGCCAGCGGCGCACTGTCCAATTTCATACGTGGCGCTGTCCACGGGGACTGGAAGCTGCCCTGGAACCAAAGTGTTCGCTGCCACCGTCCGATAGGGGGTGATTGCCCCCGATTTCAGGTTCAACCGGACAGCATTGGACAACTGTCCACCAATTCCAAATCCCTGTACACGGGTATGACACCACACCGGCCCGCCGCAATCCAATTCCCTATAAGCAGTGACTCGCGAGTCACTGCTTATAGGGAATTCCGCCCGGCCCGCCCCGTCGCCAGACTTGGTTGTCGAACATCCGGTCTCGAACCGGCCGACAGGAGGCAACCATGTTCCGGCGTCTTGTACCCAGGTCCCCCAGGGCCAGCCGCCTGGCCCTGATTGCGGCGGCTCTGCTGTTTTCGGCCATCGTCGCCATTCCCGCCAGCGGCCTGGCCCTGGCCCAAGCCCCTCCCCCCGCCGACGACATCACGCTGGTCAACCGGGACCGGCAACTGGTGGAGCGCAAGAAGGAGGGCGACTTCGTGGCCCGCCCCATCTTCAGCCGCCAGGTCAGCGTCCTCTACTACGCCGTCCGCCACCCGGACACGGGCGACTGGCTCACCAACACCTACCAGGTCCGGGGCGGCGAAAAGCGCCTGGCCGAGGGCTGGGAGTACACCTTCGAGTACCCGGCCCTGGGCGAGCAGCCCGACTTCCATCCCGAACAGCCCCTGCTGCTGATGCTGGCCGTGCCCCGGCAGGGCGGCGGCGAGCGCCACGTCTTCTACGCCCTGATTCCCGTCCACCAGCCCCGGGGGTTGTGGGACCGGGTATTGGGCGCTCTTGACCCGGACCGCTGGGCTAGGGCCGCCGCCAAATGGGTGGTCCAGGGAGTCCACGGGACTTTGTGCGGCGTGTTCGAGGGCGTGTTCCAGACGGACATCGCCAACTGCGAGGGAGGGTAGCCAGCATGGGAGACATCCTCACCGGAACCCCACCGGGCCTGACCTACGCCCACCCCTTCGTCCAACAGGCGTGGTGGGCGGTGTGGGCCGTAACCACCGCCGCGTTGACCGTGATCCTGGGCTGGATGGGGCTGAGCTTCATCGTCCAGGAACATCTCGGCAGGCATCAATCGGGCTGGCGGGAGATGGTGCCCCGCTTGGTATTGGGCCTGACCGCCGCCGCGTCGTCGCTGTGGTGGTGCGCCTTGGTCATCGACGTGGCCCACGCCGTCTCCCAGTTCATCGCCGCCACCCTGAACGTCACCCCCGGCGACCTGCTGCGGGCGCCCCTGTTCGCATTGCTGGCCGCCGTGGAGACCGGCGAGGTGGGGGTGGCCATCTTCATCGCCCTGCTCTACCTGGTCTTCGGTTTCTTCCTGCTCTACCTGCTGGTGCAGATGATCCTGCGCCTGGCCCTCATCGACATCCTGCTGGTCCTGGCCCCCATCGCGTTGGGGCTGTGGATCCTGCCCCACACCGCGGGCTGGGGAAGGCACTGGCTGCGCCTCTTTATGACCGCCGTGTTCCAGCAGGCGGTGCAGCTCATCGCCGTCGCATTGGGCTTCGCCTTCCTGGGGGAGTTCGCCGCCATCGGCGAGTTCGAGCCAGTGCAGGACCTGGTGTGGAAGCTGCTGATGGCCATCGCCTTCATGTACCTGGCCGGTCGAGTCCCGTCGATGCTGGGGCACCACGGCACCTTTGACGCCTGGCTGCACACCCTCTACTTCGGGATGTCTTTGCCCGGCTCAATGGTCCGCTCGGCCCGCGCCCTGGCGCTGGTGGGTGCGGGAGCTGCCGGAGGACCGGCGGGGGCGGCAGCGGGGGCGGCAGCGGCGGGAGGAGCCACCGGCGCGGCCAGCGCCGCCGGGGGCGCGGTGAACTCGGCGGCCCAGAACGCCACCCCGGCGGGCCAGGGCGGACCCGCGCCCCGCAGCCAGGGGCCGTAGCCGGAATCACTACACGACAGCCACCGGCGGGGACTCCTTCCCCGCCGTCCAATCCTCCAGGAGGTGCGCCATGTGCCGGTAGCGGAACCGACTCGATCCCGGACGACAACGAAACGAACCAAGACCGAACTTACGAGGAGAAAGACCCTATGGACGATCTGACTCAGACCATATCAAACCTGGTGGGCATCCTGCTGGGGTTGGTGGGCGTGGTCGGCGTGGGCTACTTCATCTACGGCGCCTACATGTACCTCACCGCCTCCGGCGCGCCCAACCAGATGGAACGCGGCAAGTCCGCCATGATGACCGCCTTGGCCGGCATCGTACTGGCCCTCGTCGCTTATGGCGTCGTCGAGTTGGTGATGAACGCCGTGGTGGGCAACCCGGTGGACCCCGACGTGCCCGACCCCACCACCCGGTTCTTCGGGCCGGGCGGCGACCGCGGCAGCGCGTAGGAGATGACGAATGAGAGAGCACGAAGTACCCACCCACGTGCAGGCCGAGGACAAGGCCCTGCTGTGGTTCACCTTCCCCCAGATCGTGGCGGTGGTGGCGACCTGCGCCGTGGCCTACGGCGTCTACCGCTACTTTCCCTTCGGCCCCTCGGGCCTGAAGCTGGGCATCGCCGTCCTGCTGGGCGTCACGGGCATCGCCATGACCGTGGGCAAGGTGGGCGGCCGGGGGCTGCCCCTGGTGGCCGCCGACCTGCTCAAGTTCAACCTGGGCGCCCGGCGCTACGCCGGGTCCCCGGCGGAGCTGGCGGTCAGCGAGCCGCCGCCCCAACCCGAGGCCAAGCCCGACCCGCTCAGGCTGCTGGCGAAGAAGGCCGTCTCCGGAGTGGGCCGGGCGGTGAAGGCCGCCCGACAGAAGGGGCGCCGCCCCTTCCGGCCCCACAGCTGGTTCGGCAAGGGACGCCGCCACCGAGACGCGGGCGACCAGCAGTTCCGGCCCCAGGAGAGCAAGCAGGAAAAGCCTGCGCGCCCGGCGCGCGGCCGACTGTGGGGCCGCTTCCTGGCGGTGGGCACCTTGGGCCTGCTGGTCCTGGTGCTATTGCCCAGCAGCGCCCTGGCCGACGACCCCGACGACAACCCCTACGGCGACGCCTGGCGGCTGGACGAAATCTACTTCGAGCCGCCGGACCCGGTGCCGGGCCGCCGCGTTTACGTGGAACGGCTGGCGGTGTCCGGCGACACCGCCGCCGTGACCCTTCGGGCCGCCCACGACCTGGACCTGAAGGGCCGGGTCTTCGGCGGCAGGACGGGCCGGACGCTGAAGATGGGCTTCAACACCAGCCTGAGAGCAGGGCAGAGCAAGAGCTACAACCTGACCCTGGACGGCCCGTCGCCCTCCTTCACCTTCTCCTGGCAGGACGCCCTGGGATTTTCCGGTGCGGCGTCGGTGAAGAGCCATCAAATTCCATACCCCCTGCCCTCGGTTGACGCGGACCTGTGCGACCTGGAGGTCACCTCCCTGGAGTGGACGCCGGGGCGCATCACCGGAGTCATCGCCTCGCAGTGCATCGCCGAGACCCGCCACGAAGAGGACCTGCCGGTGTACGGCGGCCACTTCAGCCAGTCGGTGCCGGCAATGCTGGACGCCACCGTCACCGGAATAACCGGCACGGTGAGCATCACCTGGGGCGGACACTCCACCACGGCGACCTTCGTCCCGGGCGGCGAGACTTCCTTCACCCTGCCCGTCGCCAACAACCGGGCGGTCAACGAGTTGGAGATCACGGCGGAGTTGACGGCGACGCTGAACGTCCCCCGGCCGCCCATGTTGCACACCGTCCACCACCCGGCCCGCACCGACGTGTACACCCGCAGAGTGACCTGCCGCTGCGGGGAGAGCAGCACCGTCAGGACGGTGCGCATCTACGTCCACCACCCGGAGCACGTGCGCGCCGTGGAGAGCCAGCGTTCCCCGGTGACCCGCACCCGCACGGAGAGCGTGTCCCTGGTCCCGGTGTCCAATACGGCCCAGGACGTGGGCCTGGGTGCCGACGCCCCCTACCAGGCGCTCCACGTGCCGCCGCCCACTCCTCCGCCGCCCAAGGCGGAGCAGACGCCGGTGGGCGGTTCCAGTTGGTGGAGCTGGCTATGGCCCGGAGACTGACTGCCGTCCTGCTCTCGGGAGTGGCGGCGTTGGCGTCCATCGCGGCCGCTCCCAGGCAGGACGAGATGAACGCGATGACCGCCGCCTTCGACGCGGCGCTCACCGGCATGGCCTACCTGGGGGCGGGGCTGTGCTTCTTCGGCATCGTCTGGGCCGGGTTTCTGCTGATGGCCGAGGGCGCCGAGGGGGAGAACCGGGGTAGAGCGCGCAACGCCGTCATCATGGCCGTGGTGGGCCTGGTGGTGGTGCTGCTGGCCAAGGGCATCGCCGCCGGCATCATCGGCAGGATCATCGCGGTCCTGCCCGAAATCTAACGCCCCAAAGGAGGAGTGAATGGTGAAATTGACGTTGCCCAACCCGAAGGACCTGGTCCGGCGCTGGCCGCCGGGCCGGTCCCAACCCGATGAGACCGACGAAGCGCCGGAACCCAAACCGCCGCCGCCCCTGCCCCTGTTCTTCATGCTGTCCCACCTGGAGGACGACGGTCCGGTGCGCCTGGACGGGGTGAAGCTGGCGGTGATGGAGGTGATGGGGCTGGAGCTGGACGAACCCAAGCTGGGCGCCTTCGCCGGTTCCCTGAACGCGGTGGACTTCCCTGTGCAACTGCTGGTGCGCCAGCACCCGCCGGTGCTTTCGGCTCTCCGAAAGAATCTCGCAGAGGCCCAGCCCGATGACCTGCCCCGGCAGACGAAGGACGCCGCCGACAGCCTGGGACGGCTGCTGACCACCCTGGAAAGCCGGGAGGGAATCCTCGACCGGCGTTTCTACGCCGTCTGCGACCACGCCCGCGCCGACGAGCTGCGGGCGCTGCTGGTGCGGGCCGGACTCGGCGTCTTCCTCCTTAACGGCGAATCCCTGAAACTGCTGCTGTTGGCCTGCGCCCTGGGCGGCTCGCCCCGGGACCGCGACGAGGACGCCGAAACGGAAGTCGAGGTGAACCGGCGGGTCATCCGCATCGGCAACCGCCTGGTGCGCTCGTTGCACCTGGGCAAGTGGCCCCGCAGCCTGGCCCCCGGCTTTCTGCAAGGGCTGATGGCCGCCGGCGCCCCCATGGACCTGTCGGTGCACTTGGGCGCCATCCCCACCGAGCAGGCGGCCCGCACCCTGGAATGGCAGAAGGTCCGCTTCGAGTCGGCCCAGAGCCTCTCCTTCAAGCGGGGCCGCTCCATGTCGCCGGAGGCGGAGATCGCCCTGGAGGACGTTAGCCGCCTGCGGGACGAGGTGCAGCGGGGCCGGGAGAGGCTGTTCCACGCCTCGTTGTCGGTGACGCTCCATGCCGACGACCAGGACACTTTGAAGGACCTGACCCAGAAGGCCCGGGCCCACTTCGCCGCCACGCTGGGCAAGCTGGACAACCTGGCCTTCCGTCAGCGGGAGGGGCTGCTTTCGACTTTACCCCTGGGCCTGAACGCCGTGGCCGTGTGGCGCACCCTGGACACGTCGTCGCTGGCCAGGCTGTTCCCCTTCTCGCCGCCGGACCTGGACACCCGCAGCGGCACCCTCTACGGCATCGACCTGCGGGCCTGCGCCCCCATCGTCTACGACCCCTTCGACGGCACCCACCTGAACGCCAACACCGCCGTCCTGGCCCGTTCCGGCAGCGGCAAGTCCTTTGCCACCAAGCTGGGCGTGCTGCGGGGACTGTGCCGGGGGGTGCGGGCCTACGTCATCGACCCCGAGGGCGAGTACACCGACATGGCGCGGGCCGCCGGCGGGCGGGTGCTGTCGCCCGGAGTGCCGGGACAGGGGATGAACCCCTTCGTCATCGACCGGGGCGACTCGGAAGAGTTGCTTCAACGTATCGGCAGTCTGCGGCGCCTGATCGAGGTGATGGTGGGGGAAAGGCTCAGCGCCGAGCGGCGGTCCAGCCTGGACCACGCCCTGGCCTCCTACTACGCCCAGCGCCGCGAGCGCACCGGCTTCCGCGACTTCTACTCCTACCTGCAAGGAGAGACGCCGGAAATCGCCCACCTGCTGCGCCCCTTCGCCACCGGCAGCCTGCGGGACCTGCTCTCCGACGAGGGAGACGACCTGCTGGCACGTGAGGCGTTGGTCACCGTATTCGACCTGCACCTGCTGGAGCCGGAACTGCGTCCCGCCGCTGCGATGGTCTGCACCGAGACGGTGTGGGCAGCGGCGGCCCAGGACCCCCGGCCAAGACTGCTGGTGGTGGACGAGGTGTGGTCGATCATGCAGCACCCCGAGGGCGCCGCCTTCATGGTCTCGATGGCGAAACGCGCCAGGAAGCACCGGCTGGGACTCCAGTTCATCACCCAGGACGTGCAGGACCTCCTCTCCGAGGACTCCTCCAGGACCATCACCGGACACAGCGGACGGGCGTTGTTGCAGAACGCCGCCTTCAAGCTGCTGCTCCAGCAGGACGCCGCCGCCGTGTCCACCGTGGGCGAAGCCTTCGATCTGCCCGAGGAACTGCAACGCTGGCTTTTGTCCT
Organism: Dehalococcoidia bacterium; assembly: GCA_964291565.2. Taxonomy (GTDB): domain Bacteria; phylum Chloroflexota; class Dehalococcoidia; order Lucifugimonadales; family UBA3495; genus Bin22. The sequence continues at coordinate 239,244 of OZ219949.1, read as the reverse complement.
GCCCCCGGGGCGACGGGCTGCTACTGGCGAGAGGCCAACGCTTCCCCGTCCGCATCGAGGCCACCCCCGAGGAGACCGAGGTCATCGAGTGGCGGCCCGGCCCCCGGCACTAGCCGGTAGGGGCCAACGATACCGATAACGGCAACCAACCCGATAACAAGCGAAAGGAAGGACCATATGCATTTGCAACTGAATCCCAGCAAAATCCTGTTCGGCAGCCGCCAGTCCAGCGCCCCGGTGCTGCTGGCGGTGACGCCGCCCCGCACCGGCGAGCGCACCATGCTGGGCGTGGAGAACCTGCTCCAGTCCATCGCCGTCCCCGAACCCTTCGCCCTGGAACTGGCCGGCACCGCCGACGGCGTGACCCTGCTGGCCCGCTGCCTGGACCGGGAGGTGGTCCGGGGCCAGATCGCAGCCCACTACCCCCAGGCCCGCATCCAGGAGGTCTCCGTGGACGAGGACCCCATCTTCGTCCACCGGGGCGAACAGGCCTGGGGCATTACACTCCGCGCCGGAGGCCCCGAGTACGTTCCCCTGCGCACCTTCCGGGACGACGACCTGCTGGACCCCGGCTCCGACCCCCTCATCGCCATCATCGGCGCCCTGTCCAACCTGAAGGACGGCGAGCGGGTCCTGGCCCGGCTGCTGCTGCGCTCCCTCGGACCCGACTGGTCCCAGGCACACCAGCAGAAGGCTTTCTCCAACCCCGGCTACCAGCGCCCCGACCCCTCGTACACCTATCAGACCCGGCCCCTGCAACTGGACGGCGTGACCATGGCCGTCCTGGGCGTCGCCGCCCTGGTTGCGCTCAGGGGCTACCTGTGGGTGCAGCAGGAGGAGATCCTCAAGGCGGCGCTCTTGGCCGCCGGTTCCGCCCTGGGCCTCACCGTGGCCGGCTGGGGCTGGTGGCGTTGGAAGCAGGCCCGCAACCGGGTCTACGACCCCCTGATCATCAAGGAGAAGGTGGGCCGCATCGCCTTCGACGGCGAGCTGGAGCTCATCGCCGTGCTGCCCGAGGTCTCCGACGCGAAGGACGGACTCCGGCGGGCACGGGAGGTGCTGGAGCCGGTGGCCGCCGCCTACCGCCACTACGACCACCCGGCCGGGGCGCGCTTCAAGGCCAGCCGGGTGAGACCCATCGTTCCCGTGATGAACCTCCACCCCGCCGGGCCGGGGCTGTTCGGCAAGCGCAGCGTCCTGGGAGTCCGCGAGGCGGCGGCCCTGTGGCACCCGCCCGGCGCCCGGGACGAGACGCCGCTGCTGGAACGCTCCGGCTCCCGCGCCCTGCTGCCCTCGGCCAAGGGGGTGAGGGGCGGCGCCCTGGTCGGTGACACCACGGCGGGCCGGTCCCGCGAAATCCATTTCCCCGAGGACCTGCTGCGCCGCCACCACCTCTACGTGGCCCGCACCCGCATGGGCAAGTCCACCCTGATGCACCACATCGTCAGCCACAAGCTGAAGGAAAAGGCCGAGGGCAGGGACGGCGACGCCATCGTGGTCATCGACCCCCACGCCGACCTGGTGGCCGCATTGCTGGAGCAGGTGCCGGAGGCCATCGCCGACCGGGTGAAGCTCATCGATCTGGCCGACCCACGCGGAGCGCCCGGCATCAACCTGCTGGACGACCGCGTCTTCGCCGACCGGGACCGCACCGCCGATTCCGTCGTGCGCGTCGCCCACGGCCTGTGGGACCAGTGGGGGCCGAGGATGCAGTCCATCCTGGAGCACACCGTGAAGAGCCTCCACGAAGCCAACCGCCACCCGGCCACCAGCGATGACGAGCAGTTCACCCTCCTGGACGGGCTGTCCCTGCTGTCCGACGACAACTACCGCACCGGCGTCCTGACCCGGGTCTCCGACCCCTTCCTGCTGGACTGGTGGGGAGGCATATTCGCCAGCTGGCGAAGGGACTACCAGGGCGACGCCCTGGCCCCGGTGCAGACCCGACTCTCCTATTACGCCTCCTCGGAGAAGGCCCGGGCCATCCTGGGCCAGCCCCGCTCCACCATCGACCTGCGGGAGACGATACGGCAGGGCGGCGTCTTGCTGGTGTCCACCGCCCAGGGCGCTGTCGGCCGGGACGTGGCCGCCCTGGTGGGCGCGTCGCTGCTCAACCTGGTGGACGCGGTGATCCGTGAGCAGGGCGTCCTGCCGCCGGAGGAACGGCGCGGCGCCCTGGTGGTGGTGGACGAGATGCAGTCCATGCCCGGCGTGGACTACGAGTCCATGCTCAGCGAATTGGGCAAGTTCGGCGCCAGTTTCATTCTTGCCACCCAGAGCCTGGCCAAGCTGGAGGACCTGTCCCGCACCATGCGCGACACCATCCTGGCCAACGTGGGCTGCCTGGCGGTGTTCCAGGTGGCCGGTTCCGACGCTCGTCAACTGGTGTGGGAGCTGGGGAAGGACCACGTATCCGAGGACGACGTGGTTTCCCTGGACGTGCATCACTGCTACGTCCGCGCCACCGTGGGCACGGAGCGGATGCCGCCCTTCTCCATGATGGTGCGTAAGCCGGAGCCGGGCAGCCTGGCCGTGGCCCAGCGCATCCGCGACGGCGCCTCGGCCTATCTCACGCCGGAGACGGAGATCGCCGCCCAGCAGGAGCGGGGCCGCCAGCGGGTCCAGGAGTGGCGCCGGGAGGTGGAGCGCATCCGCCGGAGCCAGAACCCCCCGCCGGACCAGAAGAAGGGCGAGGCCAGCAAGGGCCTGGGCCGGGACGGGCAGCGCAGCAAGCACTTCCAGCCGCCCACGGGAGGAGCGCCGGCGGAGAAGGCGGACGAAGGCCAGGACAGCGAAGAGAAAGAAGTCGAGGTCAGCGGCCTCAGCGACTACCACCAGTTGCTCATTGAGCGCCAGCAGAACGCCGAGAACAAGGAGGGGAGCGTATGAGTTTCAGCAGTTGCGAAGCCGATGCCCTGCGCCGCCTGGCCGATATGCCCTTCCTGGACCGACTGGAACTGGCCGCCGTCACCGGCTGGTCCCGGGGCGCGGTGTACCAGTCCGTCGAGAAACTGGAACGTGCGGGGATGGTCGAAGCCGTCCCCCACGCCTCGCCCCTGGTTCCCCCCACCCGCCGCCACGCCCTCACCGCCGCCGGGGTGGAGCGGCTGGCGGAAATGGACGCCGTAGCCCTTGAGGAAACGCTGTTCCTGTTGCCCGTCTCCCGCCAGTGGCGGCGGGGGCTGCTGGAACGCCTGGACGCCTTGGCCGTCATCTACCGCCTGACCTCCGCCGTGGCCCAGGTGTTCCACCCCCTGGCCTTCCGCTGGTATCGGGCCATGCCCCTGGACGCCGCCATCGCTCTGCCCGACGGCCGGACGTTGGCGGTGGTGCGGCAGGGCAATTCCAGCGACCGCACCGCCTTCGCCAAGCGTCTCTGGCGGCTGGGGCAGTTGCCACCCGCCAGCGCCGTCCTGATGCTGCTGCCCGACGAGGTGCGGCTGCGCCAGGCCCGAAGGCTGGCGGCGGCTTTGCCTGGGCCGGTGTTCCTGGCCCTGGAGAGCGACGCCGCTTGCGCCGGGGCCGGGTCCGCCGTCTGGCGCACTCCCTCGGCTCCCGCGCTCTTGGACTTGGCTACGGCGTTGAATCACACCGACCCGCCCCAGTCCTGGCCCCTCCGGAGGCCGCCGCAACGGGCCGCGATGCCAGACGTTGTGCAGCCCGACGCCGACTGCCTGCTGCCGTCCCTGCTCAAGCCGGTGGAGAAGCGGGCCGTAGATCTGCTGGCCGACTGGCCCTGGCTGTCGCCCCAACACCTGGGCGCATTGCTTGGCGTGAAGCGTTCCCGCCTGTCGCAGATAACGATGCGGTTGGCCGAGTTTGGCCTGCTGCTGGACGTTGCCGTTGACGGCCAGCGCCGATTGGCTCTCTCCGATAGGGGGCTGGTGATGCTGGCCCGCCGCGACCGGACGTCGGTGGGCGACGCCCGCAAGCGGTGGAGCGCCACTTCAATCGACCCCAGCGCTCCTTTGGACTGGCGCAACGTCGCCGGAACCAGGACTCGCCAACTCTTGCGCAACGTCGAGCACACCGCCGCCGTCCACGCCTTCATCGCCTCTCTCACGAGGCAGGCCCGTTCCCGCTCCCGGGAAATCGTGCAACTGGACCCGCCGCGCCGGGCGTCCCGCTACTTCCGGCACGATGGGAAACTGCGCTCGGTCCACCCCGACGCCTTCGGCATCCTCCGGCGGGGTGAACACACCTGGCCCTTCTTCCTGGAGTGGGAGCGCCGGGCCGTGCGGCCGGCGACCATGGCCGCCCGCGTCGCCCCCTACCTGCGCTACTACGCCAGCCCCCGGCCCACTGACGACCACGGCCATCAACCCCTGGTCCTGGTGGTCTTCGACGACGACATCGCTCTGACCCACTTCCTGGCAGTCGCCGCAAGCGAGATGAAACGCGCTCGCGTGCGGGTGCCCCTGCTGGCCTCCCACCGCGAGCTGGTGGAGAGCGCCGGGCCGCTGGGCAGGGCCTGGATGGGGCGCAGCGGAGACCCGCCGGGCTACGCCTTTCAATCACCCTGAACATCCACGCCAATCCTGGAGGTAACAATGAGAATCTACTACGTTATGGAGGCCCAGGGTCGCCGCTGCCACGTTCTTTCCGCCCTGGGCGTGGACGCCCCGTATTGGAACCGGCTGCACCGCCGGGTCCGCGAGTGGCGCCGCCAGTTGGAGCAACGCAACGGCATACCCCCCGACGCCGAACTCCGCCCCGGCGACCTGGTAACACCCGCCCCGCCCTGTGCCTGCGGCTGCCACGCACAAGCGGCGTCGCCGCAGAGAGCGGAGGTGGTGACCCAGGGATTGCGCGTCGTCGAGGACTTCGCCGTGGAGACCGGCGGCGTCCAGCTGGTCAACGTCTGCCTGGACATGGACGGTGTACCAGCCCACCGCCGGGTCGCGCTGGACCGCCTCTACAACCGCGTCAACGCCACCGCCGACCGGGAGGGCGGCTACGCCTTCCTTATCTTCGGCCAGAAACCCGATGAGATCGTGGTCCGCACCTACGACCGCCTGCGCAGCTACAACCCGGTGCCCGTGCGCGTCGGCGCCTGCGGCGACGGCTGGTACACCCGCAACCTGCCCATCGACCGGGTAATCGGCGGACCGGTCTTCCGCAGCCCCGAAATCGACTGCCTGCTCCAGCTTACCGCACTGGTGGCCCGCGCCCTACTGTGGCGGGAGGAACCACAAACCGCTGACGGGCTTGCCGGAGCTTTCGATATCTTGGACCGCGCCCTGAACCGGAGGGCGTCAAGGAACGACCCCCAGGGGGTGGTCAGACGATAATATGCGGGGGACAGCCGTGAAAACGCGAGAAGGCCGGACGGAAAGTATCGTCCGGTCTTTCTGTTGGGCGGTCCAGGGTTCGTTCCGCAGTTGGGTCTACTGTCCCGAGGAATGCTCAAGCACTATGTACATCAGGCTCCATCTTGGACCGACTCTTGGAGTTTACCGAGCAGGTCTTTCAGTGGGAATCCATTACCTTCCCATACAGGAGCAGCAACCTGAACGCGGACTGTACCGGCGTCCACTATCAACTGGACTGCCGACTCATCGCTATTAGTGATGTCCTCTTGCAATTCCCTGAACTCATTGAGGTCATCGCAAAGCGGAGCCACCAATGGACCGATTTTTTGCACGAACGTCATGGCGGCGCTGACCTCCTCCAATGTGAGGCTGGGCTGACTTTCTGCAAGCGGCACTACACAGAGCAGAAACCTGTTTCCCTCGTCCCTCGCCGTGTTTGCCTGCTTTTCCGTCATGCGAACCGACTGTCCCCGGGTAGCCTTAACTTCCACAAGCCAGCTTTGCCCCGACCCTGTGACCTCAATGCCTGACTCCTCCTCTCCTTCCAACGCGTCGTGCTCAATTTCATAGTCAGACCCGATTGGCTTGCGCCGGACCACAAAACCCTCTTTCTTCAGACTCTCTCTTACCAATTCCTCCACTTGTTTTCCCAAATTCTGGTTCTCTTGCACTACCCGACGTTGCTTTTGTCGGTCTTCGATGACCTGTGGGAGAGCTTCATCATCTTTCAGATATTCGATGAATCGGCGTGCTTGGCTAAGCCGTTCCGTTTGTCCGGCAGCGGCGTCCAAAATCCCCGTGAGAATGCTATCTTGCTGTTTGCGCGCCTCCTCAGTTTCTGCGACGAATGCCCGTACCAAGTCAAAGCGCGTGATACCAATGGCTTCCAATAGGTTCATAGCTGTCGGGTTTTCGTTCAACGAACTTGGCACCCAAGTGCCGCCCCTCAGCAGATCGGCTAGAGATTGGGCCGTAACGGGCCCCCGTTTGTCAGACCCTAACGGAACCCACCGATTACGCTGCACAGGGACCAGCCATTGTGCTGAGTAATACCGGTGTTCGTCGCCACAGTCACATTTCGCCTTCTTGACCTCGACACCGTTGGGATCATGTACCATCATCCATTCGGTCAGAAATTGCCAGAATATCCTCGCAAGACGCTGACTTTGGCGTACACGAGCCATAATCCCTATATCGTCCCTGGCCAGAAAACCGATGTCCGTTACGTCGACGAGTTCTGATGTCTTATGGTCTTCGTCTGTCAAAAGTTCAATAGGAGCGAAGGCGTCGAGATAAACTTGTCTCTTGATTATCACCTCGCGCTTGCAAAACCGCTCATCTTCCAGAGTACCCCATACTTCCATGTCTGAAATAGCGCCGAAGTACTCGTCCGCGATAACATAGCGTCTCGGAAATAACTCTGAGAATAGTCGCAGACTCTCCTCCCAACACCCCACCGGAGCCATTGCTCTAATTTCATCCTGTGGAACGTGCTCCAACTTGATTATTCTTCGGCTTTCGGCACCCCCTTCAGCGGCGAAAACCGGGAAGTCGCGCAAAAGATGCCACTCCTTCCTGCCACAAATCCACGCGAACAGTCGTACACTGGACTTGCAAAAGTTTTCATTGGGAGCTTCTTCGGCTTGCTCTCGAAGTTTCTTAATCAGTTCTTCAACCACGTACGCATTGTCCCAGTCTCCTCGTCCAGGGTCGTCCTTGACAAACGTAAGACGGGAATCCCGTAATTCCCTTCTGATCTTCCATTCCCGGTAGGCGTCCATCAAATCCGAGACTTTCTTTAGTTCTTCGTCTATGTCATCATCACGATGTAGGTTCGGTAAGGTGCGAAGCAATCCAAATTGACTTGGGACAATGCGACATTCCCGAATAACCTCCATCAACCCATTTCCGATCAGGAATCCGTGGAGTTGGTCTAGCCAGTCGACTGGGCAGATTTCCTGCTTCAGCGAGTCCCGAAGGCGACTCAAACGATAGGTAGGAGTGGATGCCGCGGGATCGTGCGATATAGTCTGAACCTCCATCGCCAATTTTTTTCCGTCGGTCGCCTCCTCAAGTTCGGAAGGTTGGCAATCTAATATCCTAGCCCAACTCTTGGCAGCGTCAGACCATCCAACTGCCTCCTCCCGATTGGGCATCACTTGCCGGCGACCCCGCAATCCATCCACCAAATCATACAGACACCCTACGCCCTCGGTGGTGTCTGCTATCGGGATTTCCACATCTTCAGGAGCGACCACCTCCCCTGACTCATTCAACACGCAAGAGCATTTTCGTATTTCGTCGACGATAGACCGCTCAATGCAGTTCCGAAGCCAGTCTCGATTCAGCCAGTACTTTTCGGGAATGTCCGCCACATTGGCCAGACGAAAAGCATTGCGCCAGCCACGGGAAGCTGCCAACTGTACGAGGTCGATGAGCAGCTCGCAAGCGGTTTGAATCGCGGACTGATTTTCGATATTCGCTTCGTTCTCGTTTCTGTTACGGGCGATATAAACCCCGTCTCGGTTTTCGGTGGGTGTGAAATCAAAGCTGTTAATGACGGCGGGGAAGCTGAAATCTTCAGTCCCGATCAACGGGAATCCCAAAAAGAGCCTAGGAATGGCTCCAACGGCTAAACATTCCGGACCATCATCAGTCGCAACAGGAAAGGCGACCGAAGTCTGCCCACTCTGTGCCACAACTATCGACCCGTTTGTCACCTCTCCGTCCGTGACCTGGGAAACCGTAACTTGCTGCACGCCTTCACAGTTCAAGGGCATTCGCTGGACAACTTTGAACTCTACGGTTTCTGTGGCCGCCTTTATGCTGATACTAGAAAATTCCTTATTGAAGGCAACCACAAACGGTGCGCATCGCCTCAGCGCTCTAATCCCTTCTTCCGCGGCATCGACGGCTCCGTCCATTAGCCGATATCGGAACTGGGTAGTGAAATCGTCTTCAACTTTGCCCCAAGAAAGCGAATCCTTGAAGTCCTTTTGTGCCTGAGCCATCGAGTTGCTAAGATCCCTGACGGTTCCGACTTCGCGCCTCAGAGGAAAAGAGAAATTCCGACCGTCCGAGAGTTGACCGGCGATTTCTATTTCTGGTGACAATAGGTGAGTTGCCAGAAACCCGCTGCCGTACTGCCCGATTGATTCCGAATCCTCGATTTTTGTAGACCCGTGGTAAATGAGGTGCGCCATTTCTGCGATGCTGAAATTGGCACCGGTATGTCGAAATACGATCTCGTCAGTCGTTAATTCGACCGAGGCAATAAGGCTGGTATCGGATTCAACAGCTGCGTCTCGGGCGTTTTGCAGCAACTCCCAAACCCATCGAGTTAGCACGTGGTCGCGGTTTCGCTCCAGTTCCTCCAGCTTGTGGAGAACTCCCTGTGCCGTGTTTGCAATGACTTCGCCTGCCATGATTTGGTCGATTTCTTCGTCGGAAACAACTATCGAATCGTTTACCATCATTTATTGCTCCGAGAGGGATTCTTCAGTTTAAGTTTTGGCCCCATGTACTCCATAACCCACCGCTCTTCGCGATGGGTTGAAGACCAACTTGCTAGAGAGGCAACTTTGTTGCAGGCACAGGATTCGCGGCAGGGCCCAAAGTATATACGAATGTCGAACCTCACGCAGCTAGAAGGAGCATTGAGGATGCCACCAGTGTGTACTGGGTTGGCAGGGCGACGGAGCACAGCAGAATACCCCATCATCGCTCAAGGTCCTCCCTGACATCTGATGGCGCCGTTTGGAAGGATGTCTTCCGTCAGGTCTGGCCAATGCCGGAAAGCACCGACCAATTGCCTGTCGGCATGAGGTCCCAGCACCGGTTGGCGAGCGTGGTAGAATTGCAAAAATGAGATCGCAGCTCTCAAGTGCTGGCCACGGCGGCACATTCAATTTCGCCAAGACTAAACAGGGGCACCCCGGCCCAAGCGCTTCCTTTACCTATACACAGCGCAATGGGGAACAAGTGGGCCTGCAGCCGTAAACAAGCGCGCGAATTATCCTATCAATCCAAGTCGAGCGTACACGTCCGCCCGAAGCGTTTCCCGAATGAAAACCTGACCATTTGCAGCCGAGAGGTTAAATCTATGGCCACAATAATCGACAACTTGATGCAGAGTGCTGGGCAGCCGGACAAGAGACCATTCCGTGAGCGTGCCCGCATGGTAGGAGCTGTCTACACAATCTCGTACACGGACGCCATAGTTGCCGTCTACGACTACGATAGGGAGCAAGCCGGCGGCCTGCCTAAGAGTACATTCCTCATGGCGGCAAAACCCGAGGGGGATGAGACCTTTGTCTTGCTAAGGATACAAAAAGAAGCTCGCCTCCCATCGGCTGCAGCTAACGACCAGACCAGACAAGAGAGCATCGAGGATTCTGGAAACCAAGGACATTGGTCAGACAGATTGCCCGATTGGGTGAGGGACAAGATGTCCTTGCACGGGCTAGAATGTTCGGTTCTCGGTACGTTCGTGGGTGAACGTGACGGCAGCTACCGTTATGCCGAGGACATCGACAACTATTACGCTGTCAATCAGTTGATGGTATGGAAGCCAGATGCGGTATCGCTGGACTTGATAGTAAATCACCAACATCGGACCAACGACATACCAGTTGCCCGGAAAGAAGCCAAAATAGGGCGAACGAGGTTTGCGGCAGCCGAACCCTCAGACGCAACTAAAGCCGACTTTAGAATTAACCCTACGGACGTAATGAAAAGACGGACTGCCTACTTTGGCATGTCGCGGTCTGGTAAATCCAATGGCCTCAAGATCGTGGCCGAGAACATTTACCGGATACGAGAAGATAACCCTGCACATCGTGTAGGGCAGATTATATTCGACTTGAGCGGCGAATACGCTCAGGATAACTATCAAGACGGCAGAGGCCTACACCGAGTCCACGAAACTCTCGGCTTGCCCAGGCAGCCCGAAGTAGCTACTTACGGGCTCATAACCGTCCCCTGGGACCCAGACCGCACGATCATGAAACTGAATTTCTTTGGGGACCCCATTCCACGGCCGTGGCAAACAACACAAGACACGGATGCCGTGCTGCAAGCGCTGGACCAGATGCTCGCCGGTAAAGAGATAATCAGGGAAATCATGGTTAACGAGTCCGCTCGTTACACTACCGCGTTTCGAGACTCTGATTTGGCAGTCGAGGCCAACGCAGCTGGGAACATCGGTGCCCAAACGCGATACTACAGAGCCATTTTGGCATATCGTACCGCACTTGCCGCAGCAGGTCTGCAGGTGCCGACCTGGCAACCGACGGTCAGGGGACCAGCACAACATTCTCTATTTTCGCAGGACCTAATCGCCGCATTGCGGCATAATGACAACGCCCGGAGCGACAACAACACGGACTACCAGCAAGCGGCCACCATTCTTGAAAGCGCAGGAAACAACCAGTTCCAAATCACTTGGGACCAACTGATTACTGTTTTCTCGGCGCTCTCCAAATTTGTAGACGATAGGAGAAGCCATTTCGACGCATTTGAACAACACTATATCGCTAACAGTACGAGCCATGAGTCTTGGGCAGACCCTAGGTTCCGGGCAATCTTGCGCATTTTTGAGTCTCGAAACGGCCCGCGATCTTTTCAGATAGCGCAGGAGCAACACGACCCCACTACCGCCAACGACTTCGCCGAAGCTGTCGTAGAGGACCTTAGGGAAGGCAAATTGGTCATCATCGACCAATCTGCAGGGGATCCGGAGCAAAACCAGGCCGCTGCCGAGCGGGTCATGTGGCGGATATTCCGGTCTCAACAAGAGCGGTTCAGGAGCGTCTTGGCCCACTTCGATCCTACTGCACCTCCAGATGAGAATGAGGCGACAGAGGGTCACATCATTATCTACATCGAAGAAGCTCACAACCTGCTGCCCCGTGCCAATGCCCGAGATAACTTGACGTCCGTGTGGGCTAGGGCGGCAAAGGAAGGTAGCAAACTCAACATTGGAATGGTGCTAGCCACCCAAGCCCCTAGTTCGGTCATGCCGGAAATACTCAGCGAGACCGATAACTGGGTATTGTCGTATCTCAATTCTGGCTCTGAACGTCGTGTGATAGCGGACTACATGGATTTCGCCGATTTTGTGGACCAAATTGGGAAAGTCAGCGAACAGGGGTTTGTCCGTATCAGGACGCTGTCCCAAGCATATACAGTTCCGGTCCAGTTGGACCGGTTCCAGATCACAGACGCCAGTGATCAAACCGCCAACGGGCTGCCTTAAGACCGTGGGCGTGTGTAGGAGACCGAATGCCTTACGCAGATGAAAGGGCTGGACTGGCCGCCATCCAGGCGTTAGCAGACAGCGACGAATTCGAAGATTTCCGCGCTCGGTTGCAACCCCCAAGCCAGGATGCTGTACTAAGCCTGCCGCACTTTAGGCCGAGCCCGGCCGGACGGTCGCGTACTCACCTAGTGGCCATCGATGGTTCACAGGTATATGACCACTTCCCTGGCAGGCTCCCGGACACACAAGCCGGAGTCGTGTCGCTCGGCATCGTGGTCATCAATCTCGAAAAACTGGCGTCGCTTCCCAAGCTACCTTCCAGTCGATCAGTAAATCCAAGAGAACTAAGAGAAACGGAGGATGGAAAAAGCTTAGGCGCAATTTTGCCAGGCAGCAATGCGGGCACTGTGGATGGGCTGAGTCCTCGTGACTGGTTTCGGCAACGATTCAACGATAAATTGAACAGCGTCTCCTTGGGTGGAGAGACATTTGCGGAAACTCTGTACCACATTCTTGGCAGTGACCACGAGATCCGGCAATGCCCGAACCCAGAATGCCATGCTAGAAACTTGGTTATGCCTTCGCCACGTAATCAGGGAGCGTGCACATCCTGCGAAACGACAATCCTGACGACGGACGCCCTCAGAGTCCACGAGCAGTTTATTGAGAACCAGTCCGCTCAAGAGTGCCACATCAGAGTGATGCAATCCTTGGAACTGTTGGCCCTCATAAATGGCTTGCGCCACTTAGCTAACTCGGAAATAGGACTGACTGCGATATCCAACTCTGCATTCGTGATGGACGGTCAATTAGCCGCTTTCGGGACTATAGCAGTGTTGGCTCAGGCTATTCGGAAAGAATTGCAGGTCATTCAAAAGGCGCTGCAAGAGCGGTATCCTGACGCCCAATTGCTGGTCATGTCTGGTGTCAAGAGCGGACCTTTCGTCGAACATGCAGAGGAATTAGACCGGGCTCCAGCTCCAAACAAGAGGATCCCCGTAAACAATTACTGGTTACCGGATAACAAGTACATTAGGGAGAATATCATTGCCGGTCAGTCTGCTGATTCGGCCCCGTGGGGAGAGCTCACCCATTACGGACGACCAGTAATACTCAAGACCAGCAATGGGCAACGCCTAGTGCTGAACATTGCACAGCCAGAGGTTGAGCCTCCTCTTACCGACCGGGGAATCCCCCGAGTTCTGGGCGATGCAATTAGTACAGCCGGACCCTTGGGCTTAGGGACCGACCAATTCCTCGCTCTGCGCAGAGCGCACCGTTGGGCGTCAATCCCACTTAAAGCTGGTACGGACCTTATCCATAGTCTGGTGACATGATGCCAGAGACACAGCAACAAGGCGACCCACAAAGCTTGTGGCGTCGTAACACAGCTGCAGGAAGGTGGTACGGATTCGGGCGTTACTACGCTATGTTTCCACAGTCATTCATTCACAACGCAATCTCCAACCTCACGAAGCCGGGAGAGTTGGTATTAGACCCGTTTTGTGGCCGTGGGAACGGGCCATTTACCGCCACTGTATTGGGCAGACCCGCACTGGGCATTGATGTTAATCCTATTGCATGGCTTTTCGCTACCGCTAAGCTCCAGCCGGCCGCCTCAGCTGGTGAGGTCACAAACCGGCTATCCGAAGTGGCCAAAGCTCGCAGACCGAGTGACCGACGTGGCCGCAACCAGTTCGAGGTTATGGCATGGGCACCCCAAGTGCGTGCACTTTTAAAAGCCGCCCGCCGGGAACTCGACTGGAGAAACTCCATAGTGGACCGAACGCTGATGGCGTTCATAACGCTCCATATGCAGGATAAACCTGGCGGCGGGTTGTCTAACTCGATGTCGCCAACCATCGCGTATTCCCCAATTTACGCGGTCAAGTGGTGGACTGACAAAGGACTACTCAAACCACCAGACATAGATCCCGTAGCATTGTTGGAAGACAAGATCCGCCGACGCTACGAATTTGGCCTACCAGTGCAGGCTCTAGGAGAGGCGGTTCTCGGCGACTCACGCCAAGAGCTTCAAAATCAAGATTTTGCAGGAGCAGCACTGTTGTTGACATCACCGCCATACTGCGGTGTTACCGACTATTGGAATGACCACTGGATCAGGTTATGGATGCTTGGATATTCGTTCCGCAAGGACTGGCGTAAATCGGCGCGGTTCGAAAACCAAGCGGAATACCAACGATTGATTGCCGAAGTTTTTCAGGAATCCAGGCGGCACCTGAAGAGAGGCGCAGCTATACTCGTACGAAGCGACCAACGAGGCAGAACTTCGGAGATGTGCATAGCGGCACTCAGAGAAACTTGGCCAGGTCGACGCCTGCTCATGCGGCACACCACCGCCCCTTACCCCGGAATTTCGGCTCATCATGGCCGGGGTGGTAGGAAGGCCAAAGAGATCGACTTACTGATGCCTAGCCGCCGAGCTGTGAAATGGTGGCAAAAACAGGGCTTTTGCGCGGTCACATAACCACCGAGCTGCTTCCAAAAGCTGGGAATTTGAGCGAATTCTCGGCAGGACGTTCTGTACGGCAGAAGGCCGGACGGAACGAACCGTACGGCCTTGATTGGCACTGTTTTCCACGGTTGGTGTCAACTGTTTTCCGTTGCTTCCACCTCCCCCGCCTCCGGTAGCAGCAGGTGAAGCAACCCCATTCCGGCGGCCAGGCTGAACAAGGAAACCAGGTGGCCGGAGCCAGGGACGGTCCCGTTCTTCCAGCGGTACACCAGGCGGGCGTTGACCTTCAGCAGCCGGGCCAAACCCCGCCAGCTCAACCCAGCGGCCTGCCGGAAGGCATCCAGCCGGTCCGGGAAGTCCGGCGGGAACTCCTCCGGCTCGATGTGATAGACCCACTGCCGGTGGCGGCCCACAGGACTGCTTACTCCCGGACCGGCCACGGCTGGGATTCATCCAGCAGCAGCACGGTGATACCGCCGGGCACGGCGCTGGCGAACTCCACGATGGCACGCAACTCGTCCTCGCTGGGAGGTCGCCCAATACGCCATAACCGGCCCAAACGAGCGGGCAGGCCGGAGGCCAGGGCCACTTCCTCCAGGGAAGCGCCCGACCGGTCTTCCAGCCGTGCCAGCCGCACCGGAAAGTCCCGGGGCAGGGAAGGGGCGGGAAACCGCAAGTACCTATCCTGCGGCGAGCCGCTCATGTCCCTACTCACCGCCGCCGCCCCTGACCCATAGGGTCAAGGCCCCGGCGTCGCCCTGGCACAACAGCTCGATGCCGCCGGGGATGCTGCGGGCAAACTCGGTGATGGCCAGGATGTTGGCGCCGGATGGCCGGCGCTCACCCCGCCGCCACATCAGGATCGCCCGCTCGGTCACTCCCAAGAGCCGGGCCATCTCCCGCCATTTCACTGCGGCCAGCACCTTCAGGCCCTCCAGCCGCCGCCCGAAGTCCTCGGGCCAGGGCCTCGGGTGGAAGTTCGTCAAAGGGTTTCGTTCTGGCAATGTCATGCAGTTACCTCCTCGGTCGGTAGATTACGGTCACGTCTTCGTCGATGAGCAGGGCCAGGCCACCCGGCACCCGGACCGCGAGGCGAGCCAGGGACAGCGTGGCGCCGGCGTTGGGTTCGCCGTCCCGTTGGCGCCAGCGCCAGAGCTGGCGGGGGTCCACCCCCAGGGCGTCGGACATCCCCTCCCAGGTGAGGCCGGTCAGCTCCTTGATGGCCGCCAGCTTCTGGGGGAAGTCCTCGGGCATCAGGGCGAAGCCCGGCGGGAACCGCCGGTAGCCGGAGGGGTCGCGGACTCTAGTCATAGTTTTCCTCCAGGATGAACAGGTCCTCGAAGCTGTTGACCTGGAGGACCTCCATCAGACGGCGGCGGGTCTCGCCGGAGGCGTAGCGCCGGCCATGAAACAGGTCAGAAACGAAGCTCCGGGACCGTCCGATGCGCCGGGCCAGTTCGTTCAGGCTCATGTTGAGCACGTAGAGCCGTTCCCACGCCTTGCCCGGGTCCAGCCGGGCCCTGAGTGCGGGTTTGATACGCTTCACGCCGCGTCCTCCTCGTGAGCCCTGTCCTTCCTGACGGCGAGCTCAGTCCCGTCGCCCGGGCTGGGATACAGCTCCGGGTGGGCCAGGTAGTGGCGGGCGATGATGCGGGCCAGGATGCGGAGGCCTTCCGTGCGCTGGCGTTCCTGGTCCTCGGTGAGTCTTCGCTTCTTGCTCAAGGAGTTCTTCTCACTTTGGGAACCGGCCTGACTTCCGGGGATAGCCTGGAAAGGGCCGGTGGGTTATACTCCGGCTGGGGTTTAGAAATTCCGTTCTGTGAGTGAAGTGTAACAATCGTTCCCCAAGACGGACAATGTATGAGGGGCGTTCAGCGGCCTGTTTTGACAAAGCGTTTACTCTGATGTAACAATTAGTACGCTAAAACGTAACACCTGTTCGGCCCTGATACCGACGACGGGGGGTGGGAAGCATGAGCCAACAAGAGGACAACCGGGAGGCGGACAGCCTGCGGGAAGAAACGGAGGGCTACGAGGACATCGGCGCCCTGCTCAAGCGGCTGCGGGGCCGGGTCAGCCTGAGGGAGGTGACCCGGCGCACCGGCGTCTCCAGCTCCTATCTTTCCCTGATCGAGCGGGGCGAGCGCCGTCCCGGCGCCAACCTGGTGCGCAAGCTGGCCGAGCTGTACAACGTGGACGCCCAGCAGTTGCTTCGGCGGGCCGGCCACGGGCCGCAGCCCGGCCCTTACAGCGACGAGGTGATGGACGTGGAGCGGGCCTACCGCTTCGTGCTGGACGACCCGGCCTTCCGGGTGGGCACCCGGCCCGACGGCCCCATGACGGTCAATGCCAAGCGGTTCATCGTGGAGATGTACGAGAAGTTCACCGGCAAGAGGCTGCTGGAATGATGGAGAAGACTCTCGGCGGCTTCTGCCGCGACCTGCTGGACGACGACCGTTACGGGCAGGCAATTGACCCTGAAGAGTTGGCCGGACGTTTCGTGGGCCACTTCGGGCTGTCGGCCCGTCCCACCCTGGAAGAGTTGACCGCCCTGGCGGAGCGGGCCGGGTTCGGCACGGTGCGGGAAGGAAAGATGGACGGGTTGAAGGGCGCCCACGTCGGCCAGCCCGGGGGCGAGTACCACATCTACCACCGGGAGGATTTGTGGGAGGGTTCCAAGACCCAGACCGTGCTGCATGAAATGTACGAGATCACCCTGGAGCGCATGGCCGAAATCCACTCGCCGGGTATGCCCGTCCCCAACGGGCCGAACCCCGTGATTTGCCAGCAGGCGGAACGCTTCGCGGCGGCGGCGCTGTTGCAGCCGGGCATCTTCCTGCCCTATGCCCAGGCCAGCGGGCTGGACGTGGCGGCCCTGCACGATGTTTTCGGCTGCGCCTATTCTTCGGCGGCCCTGCGGGTGGCCGAGGTGGTGCGGGACCCGCCCCTGCTGGTGGTCCTGTACGAGCGGGAGGAGCGGGGCGACCCCGAGGGCTGGACCGAGCCGGCCGTGCTGCGGGCCAGGGTGGTGCGGCGGACAGCGGGTTTCGGGACGCGCCGGTCCCGGCTGCTGAACGGACGCCTGGGCGGGATGCCCCGTAAGGACAAGGCTCTGGCTTCCGGTTCCCTGGCGGAGCGGGCGGCCCACAGCGGCGGGATGGAGTACGCCGAAGGGGATGGCCTGGCCGTGGCTGCCAGACCCGTCCGCTGGAAAGGGCGACTGGCGAAGGTGATATTGGTCGCCGTGCCCTGGGAGCGCCGCAGCGTCCTGGAGCCGCAGTTGGGCCAGCGACAGTGGCGGCCGTATCCGAGGTTCAACCCCAGGACGGTGACCGCCGCGCCTTGACGGGGCGGGCCGGATGTCCGATAATCAAATGTAAGACAAGTGCATACACAAACCGGCAAAAAAGAGAGACCATGCCGCCACGCAGAAAGACCATCACCTTCTCCCTGCCACCGGAGATGTTCGAGCAGGTGGATGCCGTGAGGCGTGAGGAGGGCCGCGACATGAGTGAGTTGGTGCGCGAAGCCCTCCGCCTGTACATGGAAGATAGGGAACTGCGCCGTGAGCAACGTCTGGAACGGCTGCGCTCCCGGCAGGCTGAACGGGAAGATCATCAAGGAGGACGCAGCAATGAGTAAGAATACCGATCTGGCCCCCGTGGCACTGTACGCCCGGGTCTCCAGCGACCGTCAGGATGTGGACCTCTCCGTCGCTGCCCAGCTTCGGGCGCTCCACGACTACGCCGACAAGAACGGCTACCTGGTGGTCCGCGAGTACATCGACGAGGCCGAGAGCGGCAGGACCGCCGACCGCCCCCAGTTCCGCAAGATGCTGGACGAGGCATCCAAGCCTGAAGCCCCTTTTCACGAGATCCTTGTCTGGAAATTTTCGAGGTTCACCCGCAAGCGGGAGCACGCCGTGGCCTTCAAGTCCATGCTCCGCAGGAAGGGCGTCCGAGTCGTCTCCATCACCGAGCACGCCGACGACACCCCCACGGGCAAGTTGATGGAGGCCATCATCGAGTCCGTGGACGAATTTTATAGCGAGAATCTTGCGCAAGAGGTGACGCGGGGAATGCGCGAGGCCGCCTCCCGGGGCTTCTGGATGACTACCTACGCCCCCTACGGCTACCGGCGGCTCTACGTCCAGGACGGCGTCAAGAGGCGTCCCCGCCTGGAACTCAACCCACCCCACGACGCCGTGGTAAGGCGCATCTTCGACCTCACCCTCCAGGGCAGGACCACCCTGGACATCCTCAAGACCCTCAACGCCGAGGGCATTCCCTCCTCTCACGGAAAGCGGTGGAGCAAAACCGTCATCCACAAGATCCTCATCAACGAAGCCTACACCGGAACCTTGGTCTGGGGCACCAATGCCAAGGACGGCCAGGACCCGGTGCGGGTGGAGGACGCCTTCCCCGCGATTGTCTCGCACGAGGAGTTCCAACGGGTCCGAAAGCTGCTGGCGGCACGCGCCCCAGCGGTGACCCATCCCCGCCGCGCCGCCAGTCCCTACCTGCTTAGCGGCCTGGCCAAGTGCGAGACCTGTGGCAAGGCCCTCTCCGCTTCCGAAGCCAAGAGCGGCAAATACACCTACTACGTCTGCCAGTCCATCCTCAAGCAGGGCAGCGGGTCCTGCGATACCCCCAGGCTCGCCGCCAAGTCCTTCGAGGACATCATCATTTCCAACATCCGGGACCACATTCTCACCGAGAGCAACATCCGCGACCTGGTGAAACTTCTGGACGAGGAGATGGACGGGGTGGCGCGGGAGCAGCGGCAGAACCTGGAAACCATCGAGGCCGAATTGGAGGAGGTCAAACGGAAGCTGGACCGCATCTGGCACTTCGTGGAGAGCACCGACCTGGACATGGCCGACGCCTCGGAGCGCATCCTGGCACACCGCCACCGCCGGGAGCAACTGGAAGCCGCCGCCGAGGAAGCGCGAGCCGTGCTGGCCCAGAGGCGGGAACTGCTGGACAGCGCCGACACCATCGCCGCTTTCGCCCAGGACATGAGCGCGTTCCTCAAGACCAGCGAACTCACCGAGACCAAAGCATTCGTGCGGTCATTCGTCAGGGAGGTGCTGGTACGGCCCGGCGGGGCGACCATTATCTACACGATCCCCACGCCAGA
Organism: Dehalococcoidia bacterium; assembly: GCA_964291565.2. Taxonomy (GTDB): domain Bacteria; phylum Chloroflexota; class Dehalococcoidia; order Lucifugimonadales; family UBA3495; genus Bin22. Next base: position 220,058 of record OZ219949.1, on the reverse strand, counting down.
GGACAGCCCTGTAAGAGGAGCGGACACCGCCGAAATCGCTCTGAACGGCGGTGTTCGCAGTATTGGATACGATGGTACCCCTGGAGGGACTCGAACCCCCGACGCGCGACTTAGGACGCCGCCGCTCTATCCTCTGAGCTACAGGGGCAGGCTGGTGGAGATAGGGGGGCTCGAACCCCCAACCTCGGCATTGCGAACGCCGCGCTCTCCCAGTTGAGCTATATCCCCGGGCTATTGCCCACCGCCGAATCCTCTTTAGAACCCTGCGGCCGAGCCGCCACCGATAAGGGAAACAATCCCCGGTACCATAGAAATGTTAAGACTCTCCCTTGGGGCTGTCAAGTGCGCCGGCAACTGTTCAGATGTCCGGAGTCTATTTCGGCTAAAACCGTTATGTAGGCGTAAGCCGGTATCCTGGTATCTTGCCTTTCAACGTATCGCAGGTCCATTTGCCCTCCAGGATTCCGGCCTTCGTAGCAAAGGCGACTGGGAGGCCAACCCTTCTTCCTGATTCTAAACTGTTACGCGCCGTAGGGATTGCGCGGGAGTAAACCGCAGGTTTTCCAAAACCTTCGCGTTGGCCCTGCCCCCGTTCCTGTGTTGGACCTCGGGGCATCCTACACCACTGGGATGGTACTGCCTCTCGCCTGCCGCGCGATGGGGGCAACCAGCCTGTGCGCTACACCGGCAGCAATGGTTCATCCGACTCCTCCGCAAGCTGCAGGTCGACGGTGTTAGCGTTAAATGCCAGCATGGCGTAGTAGCCCATCAGCGTTACCAACTCCACCATGGCCTGGGTGCCAAACTCCCGGTGCACCGCCTGAAAGGTCTTGTCGCTGACCTTGCTGCCGGTAAAGAATTCGTTGGCCAGGTTAATTACCGCGGTCTCAGAGGGGGATAGTTCAGGCAAGGGTCTCCTGTCTCGCAGGGCGTCAATCAGCTCGTTGCTCAGCCCCGACTGCCTGGCAATGGGCACGTGGCGGTCCCAGATGTAGATGCAGTCCTTGGCCCTTGCCGTTACCAGCATGGCCAGCTCCCGCATCCGATGGGGCACGGTGGACCCGTTGCGGACGTATTCCCAGAAGGGTATCGCTCGCCGCGCCATTTCCGGGCTGTGTTTCAGAATCGACATCGGGCCCGTACCGACGCCGCCGGGCCCGGCGTTAATTTCGTCAAATACATCGCGCAGATTCTCGGGTATGCTCTCACTGGTGGGCAGCGGTATTCGGGACATAAGCTTCTCCTTGATACCTTTATGGCATTTCATTGATACGTGGCCCCAGTTTAGCGTTGCTCCAAGCCCCAATCAAACCCTACGCTATGCAAGGCCATTGGCTGTCGGCTCCAGACTAACCAAGTCGTTGCCACCTTCGCAATAACCTCGAACCTGGTCCGAATACCTTGCACTTTGGGATGAATGGAAGTCGGAGTTAATAAAACTCATAGGTACTCTCCCAGCAGATTTATCCGGTTTGCCTTGACTGACATACCCACTCAACCTAAAATCGTTATGGTTTGAAGCGAATTCGGAACGCGGGCCCGGTTCGCGATTGCAACGGAGAATTAGCGTCTAGGAGCGGCTAAAGGATATGTCGTTGAAAGTGGGCAGAATCCCCTATATGATTTGCGAACCATTCTACTTCGATACGGAGCGGAGGGGGATGCAATTGGTGGACACTATGCCCAACCGCGCCGTTGAAGATATCGAACAGGGCGTAATCGATGCTGCCCTGGTTCCCGTTGTGGACACCTACGGCAAGGAGGACTCGCTGCAACCGGTGGGCGGCTTCTGTATTGCCAGCACCGACCGGGCTGGCAGCGTCTTTCTCTATTCCAAAGTTCCCGTGGAAGAACTGGCCGGAGCCCGGGTCGGCCTGATAGATGATTCCAGGACCTCGGTCAAGCTGTTGCAAGTCCTGCTTAAGCAAAAGTATCAAGTGGAGCCTGGAGAATACGTGGGCTTGCGGGATGAGCACGACGCCTTCATGGTTATGGGAGACCGGGGACTGCGGCAGCGGCGCGGCGCACGGGGATTCCCCCATCGCTACGACCTGGGCGAAGAATGGTTCCAGTGGACCCGCCTTCCCTTCGTTTACGCCCGCTGGATGGCGAGGAACGGCATCGACTCCCAGCAACTGGCGGTACTGGAGGACACCCTCTACGTTGGATTGGAAGACGGCGTGGACAACCTCTACCACATTGCCGAACCCCGGGAAAACCTGCTCATGCTGCCCCGCGACGTGGTCGAATACGTCCAGGGCATCCGTTTCTACCTGGGAATGACGGAACAGAAGTCTATGCGAATTTTCCGGGAATACGTAGAGCAGCTGGACTCATAACTCCCCTTGGCTTGGGCCGTACTTCCCGTCCGGCGGCCCGGCTCCTCCGGAGAGGCTCGAAAGGTGGCATCCAATGACCAGGGTAACCGCCGCCGGATTTGAGGCTACCGGGAAGCCCTCCTTCATCTGTGACTTCTCCCCTCCCCGCTCAGGAAATTACGGGGATATCCCGACTACCATTCCCGACGCGGACTTTCTACTGGTCAACCGCAACCCCGGCCGGGCTGTACGCGCCGATTCGGCCATGCTGGCGGCCGAACTGCAGCGCAGGACCGGCCAGAGCGTCATTTTCGCCCTTCTCACCCGTGATATGAACCGCCTGGCGGTCCAGTCATACCTGTTGGGAGCGCAACTGCTTGGGCTGGAGAACGTGGTGGTGGCCCAGGGGGATTCCTTCTCCTTCTCCGATGCAGAACGGGTAGCCGCCGTGGTCGATTACCGACCGACGGAACTGATTTCTCACATCTCGCAAATGAACCTGGGAATCGATTTCCGGGACCGCAAGCTGGACTCACCTACTGCCTTCTGCATTGGAGCTACCGTGGATCCGGGGCAGGACCCACGCCGGCAGGCTGCCCTGGCTTATCGCAAGGTTCGTGGGGGGGCCACCTTCCTGATAACCCAGCCTGTGTACGACCCGAAACATGCCTCTGGCTTTATGGAGGCGTATGAGGAACTTGCCGGAGGCCCCTGCCCGGCGCCGATTTATTGGGGCCTGCAAATGCTGGAAGAGGAAAGTGTTGCTTTCGGACACGTCCCCGCCCGCCCGCAAGAGGAATTGGCCGCAGGACGTTCAGGCGTTGACCTGGCGCTGGAAACCTACTCAAGGTTCCTGGAATCTTCCATGCACAATGTCTATCTTCTGCCCTCAATACGGAGGGGCGGGAGCAGGGGCTATGAGGCTACGCAAGATTTCTTGACGGCAGCCCGGGCTATGTCGTAAAGCCATCCCGCGCTACCCGGAAGCGCCAACAAAGGGGGGCAGGCTTTGAGAGGCTGGCCCCCGTCTTAGTCCTTAGCTCAACCCGCGCCTTACTGGCGTGAATCGAACACTTCCTTGGCAACCCGGACGGCGTTGGCCGCCGTGGGCCAGCCGGCGTAAAAGGCCATGTGTGTGATGATCTCGCCAATTTCCTCCCGGGTTACGCCGTTGTCCAGGGCCCGGTTAATGTGGCCCCGCAGTTGATCGGTACGGTACAAAGCCACCAGAGTTGCAACGGTAATCATGCTTCGGTCCCGCTTGGAAAGCTCCGGGCGTTCCCAAACGTCGCCAAACAGCACGTTGGCGCTGAGTTCTGCCATCTTGGGCGCTACTTCGCTGGCCGGATTGGGCGTGGTCATTGTTTCGCCTCCTCGCATATTTTGGGGTCAGTGAATGGGTAAAGGTGGAAAGTCCAAACAAATCCCCTCTCCCATCAAGGGAGAAGGTCAGGACGGGAGTAATGACGCCCAGTCCGTAGCTGAGGACTTTGCGCTTACGGCCTGTACTGCGGGGTCAGGCCGCCACTCCCGCTCCCCAGGTAACGCCGAAGTCGGCCCGTTCCACCACCTGGCCGGTGAAAGTCCTGGCGGTCTGGCCGGCAAGCCACACGGCGGCGTCGGTAACTTCGTCGGGCTGCACCATCGGAATATGGGCGGTGCCGGGCCAGTCCCCACGTCGGTTCATCCACGTATCCACCCGACCGGGGCTGAACAGGTTGACGGCAATGTTGTGGGGCCGGACCTCTTCCGCCAGGCTCAGGAACATCCGCTCCAGGGCCGCCTTGCTCATGGAATAACCCACGCGGCCCTCCCGGTAGCCCCTGGCGGAACCGGAAGTTACGCCGATTATGGAACCGAAACCCCTTTCAAACATCGTGGGAAGCGCAAACTTGCACAGCAGAAGAGGCCCGCGCACGTTCACTGCCAGCGCCCTATCCAGCAACTCCGGGTCCAGGTCAACCACGGGGGACTCACAGTCGATGCCCGCGTTGGAAAACAGGATATCAATACCACCGAAGTGGGAAACGGTAGTCCTTACCAGGTGTTGCAGGTCGGAGGGGTGGGAAACGTCGCACCTGACCGCCAGGGCATCCCCGCCTTCTTCGTTAATGCCCTGCACGGTGTCGTGGATGTTCCCGGCGGCATATCGTTCAAACTCCGTCCCGGGCCTGGCTTCTTCCTCGGTGCGGGACGACACTACCACTTTGGCGCCGGCCCGGGCCAGCCCGTGGCTTACCGCCCGGCCAATGCCCCGGCTGCCTCCCGTTACGATAGCTACCTTGCCGGTCAGGTCCGTCATCCCATTCACTAGCTGGCGGGCCGAAACTTGGGCAGGCTGATGGTATCGGTCAGGTCGTCGAAAGTAACCTCCACCGCCATCCCGCACTTGATGACCTCGGGGTCCGGTTCAATGTCAACCAGGTGGGAAATGATGCGTGCTCCGCCCTCCAGCTCGACGATTACGGGGACGTAGGGCACCATGTCGCGGAAGGCCGGCGTGGGCGCCCGATGCACGATGCAGAAGGTATGGACGGTGCCCCGGCCGCTGCTCTGAACCCAGTCCGTGTTCCGCGAGAAGCAGGCCGGGCAGATGTCACGGGGGTAGAAGTAAATGTTGCCGCAGTCAACGCAGCGACGGAGCCACAATTCGCGTTCCTTGCACTTCTCCCAGTAAAAATCCGATTCCGGCTGGGGAACGGGGGGAGTTATAGGTGGGGCGGGCTGCTGCTGCTGCTGGGTCATCCGCTGCTCCTTGCTTGGCCCCGTTCACAGGCGCGGGGCCCCGACTCTTGCACAAATTTGCCCTCCGGCAACTGCCTGGAAGCAAACCCAGCATAAGTAGAAAACCAAGGGTAGTCAAGGCAAACCGGCGCCTGTCGGGGCAAGCTCAGTTCTTGCTGTGGGCGGGCCCACCTTTCCCCTTCAGATGACTGCTCGATGCCGGGAAGAAACGGACGTGACGACCGCCCGGACCTGCCAACCCGGGCAGAATCACTCCGGCCTTCCGGAGTTGCCGGATTAAGGAATTTTTTCGTTTATAGCGCCATTTTGGGCCATTCTGGGCCGTTTCGTATCTGACAGCAGGGTCATGACGACGCCGGATGGCGCTTCGGTGGGCCGGCGTCGGCCGTTTTCCAGATAGAGAATTGACCCGGGAAATGGCCCACGCCGGGCCATTTTGGGCCATTCCGGGCCACGGCCGGAACGGGATAGAACTGAACTTGACCAGGGTCCTGCTACCCATGCCAACACTGGCGGAGTTCCAAGTCCGGCGTTTTCTTTTGCGCTACCAGGGAAGATGCGGTGTTCCGACCTAACTCTGAACGTTTACGATCTTTGAGTCGATTTCTGGGAAACAAGGGCGACCACGTGATTATGGTATAGAAGTGCTTTCCTTTGTGGCAAGGAGCCACTGTCAGGCGCAACCGTTTATCGGCAAAGGGAACGCAAACTTCCGGTCAGGGCAACCTCATCTTAATTGAATCGTTTTGCTTGTCTACTTTTTCGGCGATGAGTTTTTCACACAGAGACACGGAGAAGCGGAGTGTCAAAGAGAATCTCTGCGAAGCTCAGGGTACTCTGCTCCTCTGCGGTTAAGGGAATTCTTAAGATGCGTTTGCCCTGACTTCCGGGGCAGTTGTAATCCGCCCGAACCCGGTTTATCGTTCAGTGGGTGGTCCGCCGAAAACAATGGAATCCTGGGAGTGGACAATGCGAATTGCGGTAATGGGCACCGGCAGCATAGGCAGCTATTTTGGTGGCATGCTGGCCCTTTCCGGCAATCAGGTTGCCCTGATTGCCCGAGGCGAGAACCTGGAGGCCATTCGGGCTAACGGACTGCGGATACAGACCGACGGCGAACTGCTCACCATTCCCTGCGGCGACCACCTGTCGGCCACCGACGACCCCGCCACGGTGGGGCCGGTGGACCTGACCCTGCTTACCGTTAAGACTTACCAGAACGCGGTTGCGGTCCCCGCCATACGGCCTCTGGTGGGCCAGGATACCACCGTCTTGTGCCTGCAGAACGGCATCGACAGTTACCATGCGGCGGCCGAAGTACATGGCGCCGACAGGGTGTTGCCCGGGGCGGCCTATATCGAGGCGGCGCGGTTGGGACCGGGCATGGTAAAGCAGAGCGGGAGTGTAGTCCGAATCGCTTTCGGTGAGCCGGACGGCAGCGACAGCCAGCGCGGCAGCACGATCCTGCAGGTCTTGTCGGATGCCGGCATCAACGCCCAGTTCAGCCGGGACATCCGCCAGATCCTGTGGACCAAGTTCCTTTTCATTGCCACCATGGCCGGGGTAACCAGCCTGTCCAGAGAGACCATGGCCGAAATAATGCCACGCCCCGAGTGGCGGCAGGTCATTGTTGACTGTATGAGAGAGATTGAGACGGTGGGCAGGGCCAGCCACGTTGCCCTTGCCCCCGACATAGTGGAAGCAACGGTGGCGTATATCGAGGGAGACCTGGACGACATGCACGCTTCCATGCACGCGGACATAATGGCCGGCCGCCCGCTTGAACTGGAGGCGCTTACCGGCGCCGTCGTCCGGGCGGGCCTGGCCGCCGGCGTTCCAACTCCCATCAACGACGTAATTTACGCGGCCCTTAAACCTTTTGCAGCGGGTAGCTGACGATGGTTTGGATGTTCCCGCATTTTCGCCGCCCCTTTCTCATTGTCATCCCGTTTTTGCTGGTTTTCCTGTCGGCCTGCGCTTCCCAGCCAACTGCGTCGCCTCCGGAGGCCACCGCGCCCGAGCCCGCGCCGGTTGTCGCTGCGCCCACCACTGCTGCCGGTCCAACGCCGCAGCCCACGCTGCAGCCCACGCCGCAATTCACGCCGGAGGCTGCCCAAAGTCCCAGCCCAACGGTGACCACCCAGGCTGTCGACACTGGTCCGCCGCCAGCCACGGAGGCTGAAGTGAGAGAAGAAGTCCCTGCCACTCCTCCGGCAGTTGAGGAACGGCGTGCCAGTTATGACACCGACAAGCCCTTTGCCGAACTGGTCAGGCCCCACTTCTTTGGCAGCACTGAAGAAGGGGAATTGGTCGAGGTTAGAGGCGAGCCCGACCTGATAGTCGAGGTGGAAGGGAAAGCAAAAATCCGCCTTGTGAGTGAGGGCGGCCACAGTTTCCTTGACCCGCTGGCCCTGGAATCGGAGCTCATCGGTGAGCACCCGGTGCATAAGGTCTACCGGTTGATGGAAATGGGTGTGAAAGTAGGTGACGGTCTGCTCACTACCCTGCAAGGCGAACAAGGAGATCAACTCTTCACAACAGTTGAGTTTGAATACCAGCGGCGTCGGTTCTCCTCCGGTGTGATCGCCGAAGTATTCTTAGACGGCACTTTCCTGGTCATTCCCGCCGAAGTTCCTCCCGAATGGCAAAGCAATGATGACCGCATCTCCTCGCCTACCCACCTGCACCTAAATTCCCGTGCATTCAGCGGCGGTTCCACCGATCTGGCGCGGGACTACGAACTGGAAATCCTGTCCCTCCCCTTCGAAGACCAGCGCTACCCCCCCGCCCCTCTTGCTCTCAAGCAGTGCCGCGTGTACGAGGAAAGCCTCGCCACCTCCGATTACGCCGGTATCCTGAAGTCACTGGGCTTTCGCTATACGCCAGGGCATATTTCCCGTGAAGTGGAGGGCACCGCCACTCTGGTCGACCGGGCTCAGGCTCTCTTGTGGAACGGTTCCGGCGCGGGTGTACAGTATTTTGGCTTTGAGGGCTGGTGGATTGCCGGCGTCCTGAAGGGGGAAAATGTCCCCTGGCTGGGTGAATGCGACACTGCCGGCGGGTTCCGGGCCTACCCGGGCGGCGAGGGCGACGACTCACGGCACTACCTGATTGTGCGCCGGTCCCTGGAACCCGACAAAAAGCAGCGGTACAAAGTCCTGGAAGTTAACGGGGCCGGCGAGGCTACGGAGCTGTACACCGCTCCGGGAATCATCCTGATGGCCCTGCCTTTGCCCTACGACGCCAGATCCTGGCTCTTCAGCACCGAAGGGTGGACGGCGGCGGAAGGGGAGCAGCCTGCCGACCCCCGGTGGCAAGCCGTCTACCAGGTCAACCTGGACAATCCGGACGATTACGTAAAGGTCAGATACCCCATTTACGAGTTTCCCAGGGCGCCTGAGGCGGGCCTGTACGGCGCTTCCGCCCGTATGAGCGAGGGGGGAGACCACTTGTTCAACACCCTGTACGGTTTCAAGGACGAGGGCGGCGGCATCTGGGTGGTGGATGTGAAGGACGAAGGCTTTCTTTCCAGCGAAAGCGGCTTTGCACGCATTGTGTCATGGGACCACACCCTCAGCTGGATGCCGCTGGTCCGGCTGGATGATGATCCTTCGGCGATGCACCTGTTCATGACCGGCAAGGAAGTGGCCGACGACTTCGCCATGACCGCCAACGTTCTGCGCGTTCGGGAGGATGGCCTCAACTCTACCGTAGAAAAGTCGGAGCGGCTGCTGCAGATGGTAGGGTGGAACCCGGTGCCCTTTGGCTGGCAGAAGCTCTCCGAAACCGAATATCGGATGCTGGTGGAGACCCACTACAACTACGAGAGTTCCCTGATGCCCCGGGCAAAGGGCGTCTACATAATCCCGGTAAGCCTATCTGATAAATGAGGAGGACGAGTTGACCGAGAAGCCGATAGAAAACTGTTATTGGGTGATTCCCGGCAAATTCCTAGCCGGGGAGTATCCCAGGAACCTGGACGACCCGTCGTCTCCTGAGAAACTGGCCGCCTTTAAGGAAGCGGGGGTTGCCACCTTTATCGACCTGACCGAAGAAGGAGACAGGCTACCATACGCACAGTGGCTGGACCCCGAAACCCAGACCCATCAGCGCTTTTCCATCGAGGATAGAACCATTCCCTCATCCCCGGAACTGACGACGGACATCCTTGACATGATTGATAACAATATTGCCGAGGGTAATCTGGTGTACGTCCACTGCATGGGCGGCATCGGCCGCACCGGCACGGTCGTTGGCTGCTGGCTGTCCCGCCACGGATACGACGGAGAAGAGGCGTTGGAGCGCCTGGGAGAACTCTGGGCCGCCTGTCCCAAGTCTGCCTGGACCCGTTCCCCGGAGACCGAGTCTCAGCGCCGCTACGTCGTCAACTGGCGGGAAGCGCAGGGCCAATAGCCCGCCGCTCAAACCCTACCCGGGCACGCACCCGGAAAAGTAATCCCGCGCCGCCAGCTTGTCCTCCAGAGTGCCGAAGGCCATGGTATAGAATCCGGTGTAACCCGAGGACTCGAGCCGTCCAAAAGCGGCGGGAAAGTCTATGTTACCTTCCCCAGGATTCAGGTGGACTTCCTTGTCTCCCAGGTTGTCTGCCAGCCGCACCTCGCCAATTCGGGCGATGCCAAAGGCGTCCAGGAAGCCGTCAACGTCCTCCGGCACCAGGTGGGCGTGGTTGACCGTGAAGGCCCAGCCGAACCGCTCCGAGGAGATGGCGTCGAAGTAGAAGCGACATTCCTCCACGGTGTGGGCCATGTAGTGTATTTCGGCATCGTCGGGCTCAAAGTTCAGGTTTTCCAGGAACAGGGTAACCCCGGCCCTCTCGGCGTAGGCCGTGGCCCGTTTCAACCGTTCCAGGGATGACTGGAACCGGTAGTCCTGCGAACTGCTGAAGTGATAGCCGCCGTGGGTTACCACGCCCAGGCACCCCAGCCGCTTTGCCAGGTCAATGTTGCCCACCAGGTAGCGGTCCACGGCTTCGTCCACGTAGGGCGAAAACTCGGCGATGTTAATGGAGGAAGCCGTGTGGAGGGTCAGGGTCACGTCATTCTCCCCTGCCGTCCGCACAACCGCCGCCACCCGTTCGTCGCTCCATTCGGTCAACCGGTTGGGCCCCTGGTCGGCGTTAAAGTCCAGGTAATGAAATCCGTGCTCCGCCGCTGTGGATAGAGCGTCCTCCAGGCGGGTGGTTCCGGCGTCGTAGCCAATACGCTCCTTCAGAGTCATGAATTCAGCCATTCCTCCCTTGTCGTTTCCCCTTGCGGGCCGGTGAACCTGGCCTACAGGATGGCCGGTTTCGCATCCAGCGTGGCCGGAATCCACTCCCTCAATAGGTCTGCCAGCTCTTCCCGGCACTCCTCCAGGCGGTGCTCCGCGCCGTCGTACAGCACCAATTGTTTCGGTTCATTGGCCCATTCGTAAATCTGCATTCCGCAGGAATATGGCAGGCGGGTGTCGGCCTTGCCGTGGACGATTAATGTCGGCCGGGGAGAGACCAGGCCGGCCATGTTGGCCCCGTAGGTTTGCGGGGACAGGGAGACCACGCCAGCTACGTGCCGGCTTACGGCGCCCGCAGCGATGACCACTGCGCCGCCGAAGGAATGTCCAACTACCACTACCGGGTCGTGGCCGGTGTCCTCAAGGTAGGAAACGCCCGCCATGAGGTCGACAGCGCATTGGGGCAGGTCGTTGGGGACCCGGTAGTCCAGCCGGAGCGAAGTAATGCCTTGCCGGCTGAATTCCTGGGCCAGCTGGGCGTATATGCCAGGGCCCGGCCCTCCGAATCCTCCCCGGGCGCCGCACACCCAGATGACGCCCTTGGTGGAGCTGGGCGCTCTATGCAGTATGGCAGAAATGTCCCCGCGTTCGGTGACCAGGGACAGGCCATCGCCAACGTCGCCGTCGGGCAGTGGGATTGAACGCACGTCCTTGACGTCTATCTTCAGATAGGTGTCTGGACGTCTCTCTGGCGCCGGTTCGCCCTGGTCTGCCATTCTGCACCTCTGCATATCCCTTTGTGCCGCTTAAGTGTTCCTAATCCTATTCCAGCCCGGCGGCCGTGTCCATACAAGGTCTGGTCTCCTGCGCGGCGGTTGTCAATCGAAACCTACCGGGGTAACATCCTCTTGTCGCCTGGCAGTTCGCCATTGGGCGTATCTTGCCAGGCAATAACAGCAAGGGAGGCGGCATGGTCCAGGCTGCGATAGACGGCTACTTTGCCACCAACGGAATTGACCTGCATTACCGCGACTGGGGCGGTACGGGGCGGCCCGTGGTGCTCCTTCACGGCCTGGCCTCCTCCTGCCATATCTGGGACCTGGTGGCGCCGGACCTGGCCGAGGACTTTTCCGTTATAGCGGTGGACCAGCGGGGGCACGGGCTAAGCGACAAACCCGAATCCGGCTATGAGTTTGCCTCCGTGGGAAAGGACCTGCTGGGGATAATCCGGGCCAGGCAGTTGGAGCGTCCGGTCATTGTTGGCCATTCCTGGGGCGCGGACGTGGCCCTGGAGTTTGCCGTGGCCTATCCCGACATTCCCGCGGGAATCTGTTTCGTGGACGGCGGCATGATTGAACCCTCGGCCCGCCCGGGCATGACCCGGGAGAAGGCCAGGGAGGACATGGCCCCGCCGCTCTTTGCCGGAATGACCTCCCATGCCCTGCGGGAGCGGTTCCGCAACCGGGTCCGCCCCTTCCCCCTGCCGCCCGAATTCGACCAGATATTAATGTCCAACTTCGAAATGCTGGAGGACGGTACGGTCCGCACCCGCCTAAGTCGTGAAAACCACCTGCGGATCATCGATTCCCTGTGGGAACATTACCCAACTCAACTCTACCCACAAGTCCCCTGCCCGGTGCTGATGATGCCCGCTCGCATGGCCAACGACGACTCTGTCGCGGCGCGCACCTTCCGCCGCGAGGAATCGGTGGCCAAAGCCCAGAGTTTGCTGCCCCGGGTCAAGGTCGTCTGGCTGGAAGACAGCATCCACGACGTGCCCGTCCAGCGCCCGGAACTGGTGGCGAGGACTATCAAGGAGCACATACTGTCGGGGTTTTTGGCGTAGGAACGATCGCGGCCTCCCAGCGAAGGGTTTCTACGGTCGAACCGGTCATGTGACGCCGGCACTGGAAGCCGCAAGAGTAGCAACCCGCTCGCCACCTATGTTAGAGTTGCCAAAAGATTGATTGGACAAGTTGATGGAAACGGGAAAGAAGACCTATGTTTTTCGGGTAGTTGTGGAGCCCGATGAAGATCGGTGGGTTTCCTGGTGCCCGGCGCTGGAACAGTTCGGGGCGGCGACTTGGGGTTATACCGAGGAAGAGGCCCTGAAACACATTCGAGAAGTAGTTGGAATGGTGGTGTCCGAATTAGTGGAAGATAACCTTCCCATTCCCGCAGGGCCCGCAGAAGACGTCGCTGTCTGTCCCACCGAGCACAGGATAGCGATCCCAGTTTAGTGTGTCGGTTGATTGGAGCAGGCTGCGCACTCTCACTGCCCGCGAAATAATAGGTGCGCTGCTACGTGACGGTTTTGTGCGTCGAGGGCAAAACGGTAGTCACAGGCGCTATCAACATCGCGATGGGCGCCGTGTAACGGTCTCTTTTCATAGCCCGGGTCAGACCTTTCGTGCCGAGATTCTACGACGCATGATTCGAGATCAGGCCCAGTGGACAGACGAAGATCTGACGAGGTTGGGCCTGATCTAGCGGTGCATTTTGTTGCCCTGGGTTCAGGCAGCTTTTCATTTAACCAAGGTTTTTTCAAATAGTGAAGGAGGCAATCACATGACCACAGCCGGAACCGGCAAATACACCTACGAGCTTATCCAGGACTGGCCCAAGCTGCCCGAAGGTGAGTCCCTCGGCATCGTCAGCGCCGTGGCCACCGACTCCCAGGACCGGGTCTACGTATTCCAGCGGCAGGACCCGCCGGTCATGGTCTTCGACTCCGAAGGCAATTACCTCAATTGCTGGGGCATCGGCGCCATAGCCGATCCCCACGGCATCACCATCGTGGACGACATCGTTTACATAACCGACCGCTCGGACCAGGTGGCCGTTAAATTCACCCTGGACGGCAAGCCCCTCCAGGTCATTGGCGAGCGGGGCGTTCATTCCGACACCGGCTGCGAGCGTCCCGGAGATTTCGTGCCCCGGGCCGCCGGCCCTTTCAACTACCCCACCGAAATGGTGCCCAGTCCCTCCGGCGACATCTACATCTCCGACGGGTACCGCAATGCGCGGATGCACCGTTTTACCGCCGACGGCCAGTTGATCGCCTCCTGGGGCCAGCCGGGCAAGACTGAACCAGGACATTTCCACCTGCCCCACAGTTGCCTGGTGGACCCGGACGGCAAGGTCTACGTGTGCGACCGGGCCAACCGCCGGGTGCAGATATTCACTCCCGACGGCGAGTACATCACCGAGTGGACTAACGGCATGGGCGGGCCGGACGACATTTCCCGGGACAGCGACGGTATCATCTACATCGTCGAGCAGGAAGTGGACGACGTTCCCCATGTCAGTATTTGGGAACCCGACGGCACCATGATCACCCGCTGGGCCATCCGCCACGCCCACGGCATGTGGGTAGACTCCAAGGGCGACATCTACCTAGGCCTGACCATTGACCACAGCGTGGATAAGTGGGTAAGACAGCGCTAACCGTTTTTCACAAAGAGACGCGGAGAAACGGAGATTCGAAGAGACTCTCCAATTGTCTCCGACTCTCCGCTTCTCTTTGTGAAAATTCTCAGCAGAGGAAGGTATTACGATGACTTTGATCCAGACAGACAAGCACGACTATGACCTGGTGCAGGACTGGGCCCGCCTCCCCGAGGGCTGGACCTTCGGCGTGGTAAGCTCCGTGGCCACCGACTCCCAGGACCGGGTGTACGTCTACCAGCGCAAGGACCCGCCCATCGTGGTTTTTGACAGCGAGGGCAACTACGTGGACTCCTGGGGCATCGGCGCCTTCAACCTGCCGCACGGATTTTGCATCGTGGACGATGTCATTTACCTTACCGACCGGGAGGACTCGGTGTGCCTCAAGTACACCCTGGACGGCAAGCCCCTGATGGTAATCGGCGAACGGGGCGTCCACTCCGACACGGGCTGTGAGGAGGCTGGCGCCCTGGTGCCCCGGGCTGCCGGTCCCTTCAACTTTCCCTCGGAAATGTACCCTTCACCTTCCGGCGACCTGTACGTCTCCGATGGCTACCGCAACAGCCGGGTGCACCGCTTCAGCGGCGACGGACGCCTAATCGCCTCCTGGGGCCAGCCGGGCAAGGGCGGCCCCGGCGAGTTCCACCTTCCCCACAGCCTGCTGATTGATGAGGAGGGGCTGATTTACGTCTGTGACCGGGAGAACAGCCGTGTCCAGGTATTCACCGGCGAGGGCGAGTTCCTGCAGATGTGGACCAACCTGACTCGGCCCAACGACATTTCCCAGACCACCGACGGCAGCTTCTGCATTGCCGAGTCGTCCCTGGAGGGTTCAGCTCCCGGCATCAGCATCCGGGACAAGGACGGCCGAATCCAGGCCCGTTGGGACTCTCGCTCCGCCCACGGCCTGTGGGTGGACAGCCAGGACAACGTCTACCTGGCCCTTACCGGGGCGATGAGCGTGGACAAGTACATCAAGCGGTAAGTCAGAACGCGGATGTCCGGAAGAACGTAGGGGCGCCCCTTGTGGGCGCCCTTCTGCGTCTGTGTGGTCTATTTTCGGGGAACGGGCAGCCACAAGTGCTGCCCCTATTGAAGTGGGAGACTGCTTACCTTGGAAACGCTTCCCTGACCCCGCCATCCACCGGAATCATCGCCCCCGTGGTCTTGGCCGAACGGCTGGACGCCAGGAACAGCACAGTCTCAGCCACGTCCTCGGCGAACACCCTGGCCTTGAGCAGGTTGCGCTGGCGGTAGAAGTCCTCCAGGCCCTCCACTGTAACCCCGTGGGCCGTTGCCCGCTCTTCCCGCAGTTCCTGCGACCAAAGCTGGGAACCCTGGAAAATGGCGTCGGGGTTGACCACGTTCACCCGTATGCCGTGCTGGCCGTTCTCCAGCGCCAGCACCCGGGCCAGCTGCACCTCCGCCGCCTTGGCCACGCTGTACGCGCCGAATTCGGCCCCCGGCGCCGGCACGTTCTTGGTGCCGATAAACACCAGGCTGCCGCCCAGGCCCTGCTCCTTCAACAATTTGACTGCCTCTGCGGAAACCAGGAAGTGGCCCGTGGTGTTGATGTCCAGGGACCGCTGCCAGTCGGCCAGGGATAGATCGTCAATGGCCCCCACCGGCGCAATTCCGGCATTGGAAACCAGGATGTCCAGCCCGCCGTAGGTGCGGCGCAGGGACTGGAATACGTCGGAAACCTGGGCCGGGTCTGCCACATTCATGGGAAAGGCTGCGGCGCGTTCGGGGCCGGTGGTGCGGTTAATGCCGGCGGCCACGTCCTGCGCACCCTCGGCGTCCAGGTCGGTAACAATTACGTGCGCTCCCTCGTTGGCCAACCGCTCGGCGATGACCTTGCCGATGCCGCTGGCGGCGCCGGTAACCAGGGCCACCTGTCGCGCCAGTTCCTTTTCCGGCGGCGCCAAGGTCAGCTTGTAGAGTTCCAGCGGCCAGTACTCCGCGTCGTAGGCGTCCTTCGGCGTCAGTGATGTGTAGTCGCTTACCGCCTGGGCAGTCCGCAGCACGTTAATGGTGTGGTGGTAGATGTCGTTGGTAATCAGCGATGCCCGGGCGTCCCGCCCCGTTGTCCACATTCCCACCCCGGGCAGCAGGATTACCCGGGGATAGGGGTCCAGCATCGAGTCGTCGCCCGTGGTGTGCTGCTGGTACCATGCCGCGTACTCGTCGGCGTAAGATTCCATGCCCCGCCGCAGTTCAGCCTCGACGGCTTCCACGTCTTCCGGGTCCGCTACGTCCAGCCACAGGGGCTTACGCTTGGTGTGAATAAGGTGGTCCGGCGTGGCCGGGCCGATGGCGCTCAGTCCCTGCCCTTCTTGTGAACCGGTGAACTCCAGCACGTCCTCGGCGTCGTCAAACCGCAGCACGGAACGCCGCTGCTGGCTTACCAGCCCCCGCAACGTGGGGGCCACGGCCGCAGCAATTTCCCGCCGCCGGTCCGGGGCCAAGGGATTGCGCTGCCAGCCGCCGAACACCTCGCCATCGCCCTCCGCCGCGAACTCTTCGGCTTTGGTTACCAGGTCAATGTGCCGGTCGTAGGCCTCCCTGGCATCGTCGCCCCAGGTGAACAGGCCGTGGTTGACCAGCACTACCCCGTCCAGGTTGGGCGCTTCCTTCACGGCTAGTCCCACCAGCCTGGATAGCTGGAATCCGGGCCTCAGGTACTCCACAATGCCTATGTTGTCGCCATAGACCCTGCGCAGGATGTCGTCGGCATCCCGGTTATTGGTCAACCCCACCACCGCGTCGGCGTGGGAGTGGGCCACGCTGTGGAAGGGCAGGAAGGCGTGCAGCAGGGTCTCAATGGATGGCCGGGGCGAGTTGGGGTCCAGGACGCACCGGTCCAGGTAGTCCACCATCGCCTCGTCGGACATCTGTTCGCGCTCGAACACGGGCAGCACCTTCTCCAGTTCAAGACGGGGGAACTGCCACCGCTCCATGGATTTCAGGTCCGAGCCGGAACCCTTGATGCGCATTACCTGCACGTCCCGGCCCAGGAAGTCCTGCTCGGTAATCTTGATGGACGTGTTGCCGCCGCCCCAGACCACCAGGGAAGGGTCTGCCCCGATGAGGCGGCTCATATAAACCAGCTTGTCCAGTTCGTCCAGGGAGTGGGCTTCGCTATCAGACCAAAGGTTTTTCATGGCTAAAATCTCTACCGGCTTTCATCCACTAATGAACACGAACGATCACTAATGGCAAATAGTAAATTCGTGGTTATTTGTGGCAATTCGTGGATTAAATTCACTACCCCGTCGTCTCAATTCCCAGCAGCTTTTCCAGGTTCTTCCAGAGAATCATATCTTTCTCTTCCTGGGTAATGCTCTCCAGGCCTTGCAGCCAGCCCGTGGGCGACGGGTCCCAGCCGACGAAGGGATAGTCGCTGCCCAGCACGACTCGTTCGATGCCCACCTGGTCAATCAGGAACCGCAGCGACCGCTCGCTCATCACCACGATGTCGTAGTACAACCTGCTTTGGTAGTAGCTGGGCGGGCGGGTAATGTTCAGCCGGGCCTCCGAGCGCACCTGCCAGCCCCGGTCCATCCGGCCCATACCGAAGCAGGCGGGTCCGCCGCCGTGGGCCACGCAGACCTTCAGGTCGGGGCAGTTCTCCATCACCCCGCCGTAGATCAGGGCGGCCACCAGAAGCGTGTCTTCCACCGGCACGCCTACCGAATTGTTCAGGCCGTACTTGTTGGTACGTTCCAGCATCAGGTTGTGCTGCGGCTGGGGATGGTAGAAGAGGGTCGCGCCCATGGACTCGGCGGCTTTGAAGAAGGGCAGAAACTCAGGTTCGTCCCAGGTCTTCCCGTTGACCACCGTGTCCAGTTCCGCTCCCTTCAGGCCCAGGGTGTTGACCGCGCGGTCCAGTTCGGCGATGGCGGCGTCTACGTCCTGCATAGGGAGGGTGGCCATGCCCGCGAACCGGGTAGGCGCCTCCCTGGCGAAGGCGGCAATGTCGTCGTTGACCTCCCGCGCCTGCGCAACGCCGTCGGCCGGGGAAAGGTGGTAGCCGAAGACCGGCGTGTGAATGGCGATCACCTGTACTTCGGTGCCCAGCTGGTCCATGTCGGCCACCCGCTCTTCCGGGGTGAACCGGCACTTGGGGTGCACGTTTACAATCTTGCCCTCTTTGACGAAGATATTGCGCTGCTCTGCGCCGGTGTACTTCATGCCGTACCATTCCTGGCCGGCCGCCATGGTCTTCAACATCGTCGGCGTAAAGGTGTGGGCGTGGATGTCTATGCTGCGCATCCGGTAACCTCCAGCGGGTAAAGGGTGGGGATCACTCCTGGGAAAGACAGGGAGATTGGTCCCGTTACAGGCCCAGCAGGTTCTCCAGGTTCTTCCACAAAATCAGGTCCTTCTCTTCCTGAGTGATGTTATCCAGGCTCAAAATCCAGGATACCGGCCAGTCAAATTCCATGTCGTATGGCCAGTCCGTGCCGAACAAGACCCGGTCGGCGCCCACTGTGTCAATCAGGAATCTCAAGGAATCTTCCGTGTACACAATGCAATCGTAATGGAAACGGCGGAGATACTCACTGGGCGGCATGGGCGGCTTCGTGGGAGAGTCCGGCGCCCCCTGCCAACCCCGGTTAATTCGGCCGATGTTGTAGCAGGTGTACCCGCCGCCGTGGGACAGGCAGATTTTCAGGTCGGGACAGGCGTCCATCACCCCGCCCATTACCAGGGAACAGAAGGTAATGGTGCGGTCGGCCAGGTTGCCGATGGAGTTGGGCAGGTGAAACTTGTCGGTTCGGAAGTCCACCAGCGTGCCGTCGCCCTGGTGGAACAGAATCAGCGCCCCCATCTGCTCCGCCGCCTTCCAGAAGGGAAGGAACTCCGGTTCGTCCAGCAGCTTGCTATTCACCTTGTCGTCAATCATGGCCCCTTTGAACCCCATGGTGGTCATGATGCGTTCCAGTTCGGCGACGGCGGCGTTCACGTCCTGCATGGGCAAGGTTCCCAGGCCGGCAAAGCGGTCGGGCCATGCCTTCATCATCTCCGCAATTTCGTCGTTGGAATCCCGCGACGTGGCAACGGCCACCGACGCGTCCAGCCCGTAATTGTAGAACCCGGAGTAAGGAGAAAGGACGTGCATGTCCACCCCCAGCGAGTCCATGTCCGCCAGGCGTTCTTCAGCAGTCCAGCGGGCCTTGGGGGGAAGGCCGCCCCGCCGGTCGCCAACGATGGCAATCTGACGGCCCCGGGCATCCTGTTCCCGGCGCAGGCTGTGCCAGTCGCCTCCATTTTCCGTGGATCGCCAGAACCGCTGGGGCGTCAGGTGGGCGTGAATGTCGATGCTTCGCATTGCTAAATACTCCCGAATATCAGGGATAATTGTGGTCAAAAAAGCAAGCCAAAAGCCCTTGCGGCCCTTGGTCGGGAACGGGCCAAACGTAGCATAAGGGTAACGGACTGTCAATTTGGCTGTTCAAACACGGATATGCAGAATATGCAGGGTTGCATCGCATCGCTGGCCTCTGTCCTAAATATTGCCCAACTAGCAGGCGTCCTGCATATCCATGTTCGATTTCCGATTGCCCTGTCCCGTGCTTTAACGTATATTTAGCCAGGAACCATCCAGGCAAGGAGGACTCGGGATGCGTATTCTGATGATTGCCACCAACCGGCATAACCGACTGGTCAGCCGGATGAACGCCCAGCCCCTGCCCATAGGCATGGCCTACGTGGCTGGCCACCTAGACCCCGACCGGCACCAACTGAAGGTGCTGGACCTGATGTTCTCCGACGACTACCTGGCCGACGTTGAAGCGGCAGTGCACGACTTCCAGCCCGAACTGGTGGGTTTGTCCCTGCGGAACCTGAGCAACCACAGCTATATGGACCCGCAGTGGGCTTTGCCAATCACGAAGAACGTAATCGACAAGATTCGGGAATTTTCCACCGCCCCCATCGTCTGCGGCGGCCCCGCCTTCAGCCTGCTGCCTGAGGAGTGCTTTGCCTACCTGGAACCCGACCTGGGCCTGGCTGGCGACGCCGGCGAGACCTTCGCCGAACTGGCCGGCCGCATCGAGATAGGGGAACCTTCCTACCTCGACCTGCCGGGCCTGGTCTACAGCGACGAAGGTGGCATTCACTTCAACGGCATGCGCTGCCGCTCCGAGTTCTCAATGCCGCCCCGGTTTGATGAACTGGACATGGAAAAATACCGCCTGGCCGGATTCGGCGTGGGCATCGTAACCAAGCTCGGCGACTTCAACTATCCCACTTCCCCGAGTTCCGAACCAGCCCAGCGCAACGCCTGGCGCGTAATCCGTCCTATCGAGGAGGTGGTGCGGGAAGTTCAGGACATGGAGACCCGGTTCAACCTGCGCAAGGTGCATTTCATCGACAACGGTTTCAACATTCCCCTGTCCCACGCCAAGGAGCTGTGCCGTGCTTTGACCCACGCCAACATCGGCGTCCACTGGACCACCGGCCTGGCCCCCTATAGCTGCGACGCAGAACTGGTGGGTCTGATGAAACAGGCGGGCTGCGTACTGGTAATGATGGGCAACATGCGGGGCGACAGCCACGACGGCACCACCCTGGGCGAACGGATGGAGCCCATGCTGGAGACCTGCCGCATCTGCGAGGAGGGTGGACTGAACTACACCATCGCCCAGCGGTTTGGCGAGCCGGGGGAGACGCGGGAGTCGGTGGAGGAGAAGCTGGGTTTCCTGCGCAGCATCCAGCCCTCTATGGCCAACTTGCGGGTGGGCGTGAGCATAATGCCCGGTACACGAGAGGCCGAACTGGCTGTGGAGGAGGGACTGGTGTCTGACGAAAGCGAACTGATACGCCCCACCTTCTACCTGGATCCGGAAGTCAAGGACTGGGTGGTAGATTACCTGAAGGAAGCCGCCGAGGGGCAACCCCGGTGGAACCTGCTGTAACAGGCGCAAACCTTGGCCAGCCCCGACCGGCTGGAAAATAGCAACGGAGGAAACCTTGGAACCAACCAGCAAATACGTCCAGGCCAACGGGATTACCCTTCACGGCCTGACCTGGGGCAACCCGGACAATCCCCTGTTGATAATGACTCACGGCATCGGGCTGTGCTCCATGGTGTGGCGTCCCCTGGCGGAAGACCTGGCCCGCGACTACTACGTATTCTCCCTGGATCTGCGGGGCCACGGCGACTCCGACAAGCCCGGCGGCTACACTTTCAACGACATGGCCGAGGACGTAATTGGCCTGGTGCGGGCCTTGAATCCGCCGCAGCCGCCCTACGGAATCGGCCACTCCGCCGGCGGTATGACCATTATGATTGCCAACTCCAAGGCGCCGGGCACTATGGGCCCGACGGTGCTGGTGGATACCCGCGTGGGCCCGGCCCTGGAAGTTTATGCCCCCGAGGAGCGGGAGGAGCGGATGAACCGCACCCGCAACAAGCGTTCCATCTGGGAGTCCCGGGAGATCATGTACGATGCCTACCGTAACCGCCGGGTGTTCAGCACCTGGACTGACGACGCGGTACGGGATTACATCTATGGCGGCACCCGGCTGCTGGACGACGGCCGGGCCGAATTGAAATGCCCCACTGACGTGGAAGCCATCTACTACGAGGCCCGCCACGCCCTGAACCCTACTCCCTACCTGAAGGCGCTGTCCGGGGACTACCTGCTTCTGCTGGGTTACACCGGCAACTACCCAGACGAGGAAGCCAGGAACAGCGATGAGGTCAAATATTTCCTGAACGAGGTCAAAGGCGCCAGAATGGAAACCCTGTCCAAGGGCTCCCATTTCGTCGCCATGGAAGACCCCGACCTGGTCCTGGCTTCAGCCCGCAGGTACCTGGACGGCCACAGATTGGGCGGCGACTAGGGATCTCTCAAAAGTCCCTTCACCATTTACGGGAGAAAGTCAGGATGGGGGTCGGTAGCTCCACCATTGAAGTCTAGACCTGCAATACTCGCCGATGGCTTGGGCGACAGCAAAAACTCCAGACCCCCGTTCCCAACTTCCCCTCTAAACCTCCCGCGCCACTTCCACGGAAACCACGTCGATCCCGTGGTACTTCTGGTGGCGCACCGAGGAAGCGTAGTGCCGTAGCAGCCGGAAAGAAATTTCTCTTACATCGGGAACGTCTGACGGTTCCTCCAGGTAAGTGAGCTGGTCCTCCAGGTTTATGTCTTCCGACCCCGACACGAACTCCAGTTCCACCGTTGAGCCGGCGGCGAGAGCCCTGACCATCAGGCGCCGTTTCCTGGTAGTCTCCTCGTCCGCCTCCTCGGTAGCCAGGTTGTTCAGTGTCTCCTCGCCTACCAGCACCAACCGGTTCGTGGATTCCTGGTTCCAGCCGACCCTGGTGGCGAACTGGGTAAGGAAATCGGTCAGCATGGCCAGGGAATCCTGGTTTAGAGGCATCTCCAGCTTCCGGCGGCGGGGCGCGGTAAGTTCCAGGAAGACCATCATGATGACCGCCACGATGCCCCCGGATGTCATTCCATTGCCCAGCAGCACCGCCAGAAAACCCTGACCCAGCAAATCGCCGAAAATCCACTGGTTCTGGAAGCCCGTCCCGACCCAGAAGGCTACGCCGGCCACCGTTGCCTTGCGGTGGTCCACGCCATCCTGGATGATGATCTTCATGCCCTGGACGAACAGCAACCCCAGCAGCACGGTAATGTAGGCCGCCGCCACCGGTGTCGGTATGGCGATTACCACGGCGGCCACCTTGGGGAAAAATGCGAGGGCGGCAATCAGGACACCTATGTATATGCCAACCCGGCGTGATCCGATGCCCGTGACCTCCGCCAGGGAGATGCTGGTGGAGTAGGTGGTGTTGGGCAGGGTCCCCATCAGGCCTGACAGCAGGTTGCCCGTCCCGTCCGCGTTGAGCGCCCCCTGCACCACCCGGAAATCCGTGGCCCGTCGCCGCCGCCGGGAGACTCGCTGGATAGCTACGCCGTCGCCGATGGTTTCGATGGCTCCCACCAGGGTCACAATTATGAAGGCCGGCAACAGCGCCCAGAATTTGTGGTCCGGCGTTACCTCCAGACCGGGCCATGAGCTGAAGGGCACTCCGAACCATTGAGCGTCCAGGATGGGCTGGACATCATAAATGCCGAAGGGGGCGCCCACAGCGCAGCCTGCGATAATGCCAATCACGGGCGACCACAGCCGCAGCCTTGGTGGACCACGCAGCACCAGTCCCGCCACAATCGCCAGGGTTACCCCCGCAGCCAGGGGAGCCGCCGCGCTATGCGTACCCTCAGGCACGTCGGTCAGCGAGCCGAAAACCACCGGAAATACGGTGGCGGCAATTAGCATGATCACCGTGCCCGTAACTACCGGCGTGAAGATCCTTCGCAGCACCGACAGGCGGTGCGCCAGCAGGAACTGGAACAGCGACGACACCACAATCAGGCTCGCCATGGTAGCCGGGCCAGCCGTGGTCAGGGCCGCAATGCACACGGCGATGAAGGCCCCCGAGGTTCCCATCAGCAGTACGTGCCCCGACCCGAACCGTCCGAGCCCGGCGGCCTGAAGTATCGTAGTGAGGCCGCTGACCAGGAGCGCGCCGAATGCCCCCCATACAATCAGGCTTTCCGGCTGGTCCGCAATCCGCATCACGATGACCACCGTCAACACAATGGGAGTCACCATCAGGATGGTGGCCTGGGCGGCGGCCCCGGCGGCAATCAGCGGCGGCGGGCTCTCGTTCGGCTCGTAGCGAACATTTCTATTGATTTCGGTTGCATCCAATGGGTAGCACCTCGGCACGGGGCTGGGGAATAAGGGAAAGAAGCCCCGGAATTGGGACATTATATCGAATGAAAAGGGAACGTAGAATAAGAGGAGCCAGGTAAGAGCCTTCTACTTCGGGCCGTAAAGGACTAACGCTTGCGGGGGCAGACTAGTGTGTGGCCCAGGGTTTCGGCCACGACATCATCGGAATTGGGACTCTACCGTCTTTGGGGAGCGGACTGTTTTCGTCTCCGAAATTTGGTATATTTCAACCAACTCCACATGGGGGACATGCAAAATGGTAGAAGCAAAACAACGAACAGGAATCGAAGGCCAGGTCCCTGGCGACGAGGTAGAGCAGTTCGATGCCATTGTTATCGGCGCCGGCGTTACTGGCCTTTACCAGACCTATTGCCTGCGGAACATCGGAATGTCCGTGCGGGTATTTGAAGACGGCGACGGCGTTGGCGGCACCTGGTACTGGAACCGCTACCCAGGCGCCCGCTTCGACTCCGAAAGCTACACCTACGGCTATTCCTTTTCCGAGGAACTGCTGGAAGAGTGGGACTGGAAGGAACTCTATTCCGGTCAGCCGGAAAACGAACGCTACCTGAATTACGTGGCAGACAAGTTCGACCTGAAACGCCACGTCCGGTTCAACTCCCGCGTGGTGGACTGCACCTTCGAGGAGGAACGCAATTCCTGGCTGGTAACCATAGCCGACGGCCACCAGGCCCGAGCCCCGTTCCTGATTACGGCCGTGGGCCTGCTTTCTGCCCACTACATCCCGGACTTCGAGGGCCTGGAGTCCTACCAGGGACAGTGGTGCCACACCGGTCGCTGGCCGAAGGAAGGTATGGGACTGGCCGGCAAACGGGTGGGCGTCATAGGCACCGGCGCAACTGCAGTCCAGTTGATTACCGAGATAGCCAAGGAGGTGGGCCACCTTACCGTGTTCCAGAGGACGCCCAACTTCTGTGCTCCCCTGCGCAACCGCCCCATCACCGACGAGATGATGCGGGAGATCAGGGACAACTACCCTGAGATATTCCGCCGCTGCCATGAAACCGCAGGTTCATTCATGCACCTGTTCGACCCTCGTTCCGCAATGGATGTCTCGGAGGTAGAGCGGCGGGAACAGTACGAGCGTCTCTGGCAGGAGCCGGGCTTCGCCAAGTGGCTCTCCAACTTCTACGACGTTATGCTGCCGGGTGAGGCCAACGAGGACTACGCGGAATTCGTCCGCAACAAAATCCGGGAGCGCGTCCACGACCCCGAGGTAGCGGAAATGCTGGTGCCCAAGGACCATATGTTTGGCTCCAAGCGCCTGCCCTGCGAGAGCGGCTACTACGAGGTCTATAATCGGGACAATGTCCGTCTGGTGGACGTCCGTAAGGCCCCCATTCAGCGCATCACCCCCACCGGCCTTCGGACCGCTGATGCTGAATACGAGCTTGACGTCATCATCTTCGCCACCGGCTACGATGCCGTAACCGGCTCCCTGAACCGCATCAACGTCCGGGGAATCGGCGGCCAGTTGCTTACGCAAAAGTATGCCAACGGGCCTCGTACCTACCTGGGCATCCAGAGCAGCGGATTCCCCAACATGTTCACCATCAATTCGGCATCGGTGGGAAACTTTGTGCGGGCCGCTGAACCCCTGGTGGAATGGGTAACCGAGTGCATCCGCTACGTGCGCGATAACGAGTATGTCCGCATTTCGCCAACCCTTGAGGCTGAGGACGATTGGGTCAACCACGTTAACGAAGAAGGCTCCAAGATTCTCCGATCCCAGGCCAACTCCTGGTACGTGGGGGCCAACATCCCCGGCAAGGCCCGCGCCCTGCTCACCAGCCCTGACACCGCGCCCATCATGCGGGCCAAGCGTGCCGACGTGGCGGCCAATGGATACGAAGGCTTCCTGCTGGAGTGATGCCTTGCCCGGCAGGCATTTCAATACCGGCAGCGGGTCGCACTGCTCCCTGGTGAACTATATGGCTTGGTTGCTTTTTGGTCTGTCAGAACTCAACAGGAAGGAATCGACGGTTTGAATAAGGGCATAAACGGGGCAGGCAGCCTGTTCTTCCTGTTCCTGGCGCTGGTACTGCTGGCGACGGTGGGTTGCAGCGGCTCCGCAGACGATGGCGCAGACAGCGAAATTGCCGAATCGGCCCGCCAGGGTGAGGAACTGTTCAACGCCAACTGTTCTGCCTGCCATGGCGTGGGCGCCACCGGCACTGACCTGGGCCCGCCCCTGGTCCACCGCATCTACCACCCCGGCCACCACCCGGACTTCAGCATCCGCAACGCCGTTGCCCAGGGAGTGGTGCAGCACCACTGGCCCTACGGGAACATGGCCCCCATTGTCGGCCTGGATTCGGATGATGTGGAGAATATCATCTGCTACATCAGGCAGCAGCAGCGGTCCGGCGGCGTATTCACCGGGGATGACTTTGGGACCGTGTGCTGAAGCGGGTTGAAGCGCCGACTGCGTGGCGGCCATCGAGTCGTGCAGGCAGCGCCGACGTTCCAAGGCTTGCCCTTTTGGGCTTGCTACCGTTTGCATTGCCAGTTCAGTCGTAACCGCCAGGGTTGTCGCCATGAACAGAGTGCAGAATCTGAATTTCCTGCCTTTAGCAAAGCCGGTTTTTTGTGACAACTTTGGGTCAGCCGGGGAGCTAGTGGCGGCATCGCAAGGGGGGAAGCCAGGACGAGTTCAAAGGCCCTGATATCCTGGACCTGGCCCGCAGCGTGTGGTAGTAGAATTCCCTGCGCAAGGGAGCACTTGGATGCAGAGGGAGAAGATAGAGCGGGCCCATTATGACGACAGGCCGAACCGTTCTCAAGATGCGGTTGGGGAATCCGGTATTCACAGCATGTGTTGGTATTGCAGGCACGCCCCCGCTTCCTTGGGAATCTATGGGCCCCCGCCGCGTTAGAATTGTATCTGCAGAAGTTCTCTGATACCCGCTTTCGCGGGACTGATGGTGGCTGTTTGGCGTATGACCAACTCACATTGAGAATACCGAGAAGATTGTTTCGTTCCCTCTCAGGTGGTCCGGCAAGCCGACGGCAAGGCAGGGGGTTTCCTGCTGACCCTGGAATAATAGCTAGGGCAGAGAATGGGACCAGCTAGCTGTTAGGGCTATCGGGGTACGAACTTGCCTTGGCATTGAAGTGGGGGATGACGTGCTGGCCGAAGAGACGCAGCGTATTCATCACTTCCTCATGGGATATGCCGCCCACTTGAAACAGGGGCATGACCTCGTCCACGCCCGCTTCGGCATAGGCTTCCAGGTAGCGGATACAGTCGTCGGGGTCGCCGATGCAGTACCGTCCACTCCTTATCTGGTCGAGGGATGATGTTTCCTCGCGCTTTGGAGAGTCGGTGGCGGTGGAGCGGGTGTAGTGCCACTGGTAGTCTTCGGGAACGCGGGACGGGTCCTGTTCGCTCCAAACGCGGACGTCCCGGCGGGCCTGCTGAAGGCGGTACCAGTCGATCAGTTCGGCGGAGCGTTCCTGCACCTTCTTGCGCGACTCCCCGCAGATAGCCACGGTGCTTACAGAGACGCGGTTATGGACAACCCCGGTGGTCGGACTGGCGTTCCGGATGCCGCCCCGGTAGGCATGCACGAGAGGAGCCAGTCCTGTAGCCCCGCCGCCGGCCATAGCCAGGCAGCCCAAGCCCATGAGTCCCGCCTTCCTGAAGGTGTCTTCCTGGCTGCAACCCAGCCAGATGGGCGGGTGCGGCTGCTGGACCGGCTTGGGGTGGACCTCGCGCAGGGGAATCTTGTAGTGGTTGCCCTGGTAAGTGAACTCCCCCTCGGTCCATGCCCGAGGGATGATTTCCAGGGCCTCGTCCACCATTCCGGTGGCGTCTTGCAGGTCTGTACCGAAAGCGGCCATCTGGTAGGGGTAGCCGGAGCGGCCCACGCCCAGGTCAACCCTTCCCTTGCTGAGAATGTCCAGGGTGGCGGTGCGGGCCGCGATGTGGAGAGGGTGCTGTACTGGGGGCACCACCACGGCGATGCCCAGACGCATCCGGCTGGTGCGCTGGCTCAATGCGCCAAGGGTTACGTCGGGGGCGCTGGAGTGGGACCACTCGGTACGGAACTGGTGGTCGGCCATCCAGACACTGCTCAGGCCCAGCTCTTCAGCATAGGCCACCTGGTCAAGCATTTCCAGGAACCGGTCAGCCTCGTAGGAACGGGACGACGGCCTGGGGACCTGCATCTGATAGAACATGCCGATTTGCATGGACACGCTTCTTGCTCTTGATTCCATGCCGGGCATCCCGGCAAAATTTGCTCTCGTGCAAGTGGGGAGAGGGAGTCTTTCGAGCTACCCGGTGGATGCCCGCTCTCCCGGGAATGAGGGAATTTAATTGGGCATGTTGGCGTGCGCCACACTCAAATGCTGGCTCAACTCACCCTTGCCGGATTTGCTTGTACACGCTCCGCTCGGCGTTGGGAGCAAGTTAGATGTCGCCATGGGCATCAACCCAGGAGCCGTGGGCGGACATGGAAGGCCAATGGGCCAGGACATTGCTATATCCGTCCAGCACACTAATCTAAGGAAAAGTATGGTTCATCTTACTACAAAGTTGGGCAGCCGGGTGTTCCCGCGGGCGCAATCCGGTATTCCCAACGTGTGCTGGTAATGGTTAAAGACAAGGTCGAGCCAGAAGAAAGAGCTGCACTTGGCGGAGCTATACCAAACTATGCGGAGGGATTGATTGGCTGCTGTTCGGCGGTTGAAAAGTGGGCCCGGCTGGGTTCGAACCAGCGACCTACCGGTTATGAGCCGGTTGCTCTTCCACTGAGCTACAGGCCCTCCATCCATTCAGCTTAAAGAGGGCTGGTTAAGGTGTCAAGGAAACGGGACGGCCTGAATCACCGCAACTTGGGGATCGAATCCTAGCCTACACCAGCCCCAGCTTCTGCAGGTAGTCCGGGTCGTACGCCGCCAGCAAACCAAGTTCCACCGCCCGCGTGGGCTCCATCTGGGGGGACGGTTCGCCGCTGGTGGGCGAGGTAGTGATGATCGTCTCGTCCAGCAATCCCTGGTAAGTGGCTTCGTCCAGGGCCAGCAACTCCTTCAACATTTCCTCGTTGTTCTGCCCGAACTTGGGGCCTGGGCCTTTTATAGACATCGGCGTGTTGCTGTACTTGTAGGGCCGTCCCATCAGGAACCTGCTGCCAACGCCCCGTTCTTCCGGAAAGTCCACCCGCTCAAGGAAGCCCCGGTGCTGGTAGTGAGGGTCAAAGTGGATGTCCCGTCCCGTCATTACCGGCCCCGATGGAATGCCCGCGCCCTGGATAAGGTGCATCAGTTCGAACTTGTCCGTGGTGGCGGTCCACTCGGCGATGATTTCATCCAGTTCGTTGTGATTGCGGCGTCGGGACAGTATATCCGCAAACCGGCCGTCCCCTGCCAGTTTATCCCTGCCCATCAACCGGCACAGCGACTGCCACTCCTCGTCGCTGCCTACCGACAGCGTAATCCATTGGTCTTTGCCCAGGGCCGGATAACAGCCCTGGGGAGCGCGGTAGGGATGGCGGTTTCCCATACGGCCGCCTTCCCTGCCGTTGATGGAGGCGTCCATCAGGTACTCCGAAAGGAACATCACGCCGGCCTGGTACATGGCAATGTCGACCCACTGCCCCTTGCCGGTCCGGTTGCGGTAGCGCAGGGCGGCGCCCAGGGCGAAGATCGCGCTCCAGGTGGACAGGAAGTCAACAAAGGAGGCACCGGCCTTGGCCGGTCCGTCGTCCAGGTATCCCGTAACCCAGCAGTGGCCGTGGGTCGCTTCCTGGGTGGTGGCCTGAGCCGGGTAGCCCGAATAAGGCCCGTCCCCATGCCCGTAGCCAGTGTTGGAGACCAGGATGATATCCGGCTTGATCTTCTGCAGGTTGGGATAGTCCAGTTCCCAGCGGCGCATCACACGGGGGGTGAAGTTCTCCATCACCACGTCGCTGACCGCCACCAGTTCCCGGAACAGGTCGCGGCCCCGCTCGTCACCCATATCCAGCACCAGGGACTTTTTCCCCCGGTTCAGCAGGTTGTAGGTGGATGGTTTGTTCCACCACTCTTCCCCGGCCTGGTTCTCCGGAAAGGACCCCGCGTAGCCGCCGGTGCGCGTAACGTCCGGCCTGCCTGGCCCCTCAATTTTGATAACCTCGGCGCCCAGGTCGGCAAGGTGGCCGCCGGCATAGGGCAGGGCAAAAACGTAAGTGGAGTCCAGGATGCGGATTCCTTCCAGGGGAAGTCTGGGCATTGTGGGGGTTACCTCTTATTTGCTTTCTAAGGGTTTCCAAAACGGACGGCGGTTGTAGGGAAGAGGGAATGACTGGGCATCATCAAATCACGTTCAACTGCCGCAACTGGGTAAACTGCCGGTCGTCATACTCCAGGCCGTCTTCGTAAATTTCCCGGTTGTGCTGGCCCAGGGTCGGTGCAGGTTGCTCCAGCCGGTAGGGCGTTTCGCTCAGCTTGAAAAGCTCGGCCGGCACGTTCACCTTGCCCATTACCGGATGCTCAATTTCCCGGAAAAAGCCTCGCGACTCCAGCTGTGGGCAGTCGACTAATTCCGACGGCGTTTGAACCAGCCCGAACAGCATGCGGTACTCTGCCGCCTTGGGGAAAAGGTCCCACTTGCTCCGTTCCTTGATAGACTCGATGACAATGCGGTCCAGTTCCTCGCCGTTCACCGCTCGCTGGGCCCGGTCGGCAAAGCGTTCCTCCAGCATTTCGGGGCACTGGAAGAACTCGGCCAGATCTTCCCATGAAGCGCCCCCGCCGGTCTGCACGATGATCCATCCGTCCTCGCAGGGCATGGGGTGGCCGAACATGCTGCCGCTGGCCCGCCGCCTTACTTGGGTGCCGCCCGTGAAAGGGTACATGGTCTGGGTGGCCATCATTGTCGAGGCGATGCACTCGGTAATGGAAACGTCTATGTGCTCCCCCTGGCCGGTAAACTCGCTGCCAAACAGGGCCATGGACGTGGCGGCGGCGGCAAACAGGCCTCCCTCGTACTGGGCCTGGAAGCCGCCGTGCTTCAGCGGTTCCCGTCCCTGCACCCCGCTGATGCTCATTATCATTCCCATGGCGTAGTTGACGATCTCTTCGCCCCGGTACTGGCTGTAGGGCCCTTCCTGTCCAAAGGGGGTGATGGATGTCATCGTCAATGCGGGATTCAACGCTGCCAATTCTTCGTATCCGAGGCCCAAAGACGCCAGGTACCCCGGCCGGTAGCTCTCTACAATTACGTCCACATGGGGGACCAGTCGCTTCAGAATAGCCTGGCCCGTTACCGTTTCCAGGTTCAAGGTGGCGCCCTTCTTGTTCAGGTTGAGTACGAGAAAGAAGAGGCTCTTGTCTGGGTGCGGGTCGTCGTGAAAAAAGGGACCCATTTGCCGCAGGGCTGAGCCGGCTGGGGGTTCCAGCTTCAGCACGTCGGCCCCATAATCGGCCAATAGGCGCGCGCAAAAGGACCCCGCGATGTCCTCGCTGAGATCCAGGACTTTTACTCCTTCCAGCGCGCCGGTCAACATATTCGTTCAGGTCTCCAGATTGGGCGTGTAAGTGAATCGGATTTTAGCCCAACCACCGGGGTTAATCAAACGTAATGCGTGGAACGGGGGAGCCGCTGTTGCGCGGTAGCCGGTGGTGGTGAATAATGAGCCGGAATAAATTTCAGCAAGGAGTTTTCCATGCGTGAGAATCGGGTAAAGCGGGTAATGCGCGAGGGCGGCCTTGCCCTGGGCACCTATGTAACATTTGCCGACCCGCAGATAGTGGAGATTATAGGCCTGGCCGGCTACGACGCCGCCTTTATCGACATGGAGCACACCGACTTTGACCTGCGACTGGTGGGGGAGATGATCCGCGCCGCTGATTTGGCGGGGGTAACTTCCATAGTGCGGGTGCCGGACAACGACGAGAAGCTGATCCTGCGAATTCTCGACGCCGGGGCCGAGGGAATTATCGTACCACACGTTGATGGCCTGGAGGGCGCCAAAAGGGCGGTCGACGCGGTGCGGTACGCTCCCCTGGGCCACCGGGGCGGCGCCGGCGGTACCCGCGCTGCAGGCTATGGCACTATTTCCTGGGACGATCACTGCCGCCAATCCAACGACCAAATCCTGTTGTCGGTTATGACTGAGGACGATCGCGGCGTCAACGATATCGATGCCATCGCCGCGCTGGAAGGCATCGACCTGGTCTCCATCGGCCCCACCGACTTTTCCGAGTACATGGGCATCCGGGACCCGCAGAGCCCCGAATTGCGGGCCAAGCTGGAGGAACTGGCCGGCCGGATAAAGAGTATCGGCAAGGCCAAGATGCAGTTCCCCATGAACCACGCGGCAATGCCCCTGGGCCCGAAGGAATTGCAGGAACTGGGCGTCGGCTACACCCACGTGGCCCCCGCTCCCCCGTCAGTGTTGCTGCGCTCACTACGGGAACGGCTGCAAACCATCAGAGAGGAGATAGGGTAGGATCGCAAAGAGGTACTCGGCTGTAATCGTAAGTTACCTAATGTTGTGGTCTTGTTCCCACTGTTCGGGGATCGCGTCGTATCTTTCTACCAGGTAACCTTTTGAGCCTGGGATGAAGGTGAACGACAGAATATTTGGTCTTAGAAATTGTTCTTGGAATATAGCTGTGTTGACGAACCGACACGGAATAGGGCCTTTTGATTGAGTTGCGATAAGATTTCTTAGCTGAGATTCGGTAAGAGTTTCTAACTGAGATTCGGTAAACCCTCCTTCGGTGGGCAACTGGTTTTTGGGTGAGACCGGAATGGCTTCTGATGAACTGATTGACCGCTAGGCGAAATGTCTCTTCTGCCATCAGTCTTCAATCTCGTAAATGCAAGCAAGTTTCAGAGAGCATCTCCTTATCGTCATTCGCAAATAGCACTCGCCGGGTTCCTGCAAAGGCACTTCGCTTCAGATAAGGGTCCAACAACTTAGCCAATTTTGCGATTCTGTACATAAGTGGCCTCTCTATGGCAAATGTTATCATAAGAGTTCCTGTTCAGGAACTACGGGATTCAACACTCTGGACATCGCAAGGAAGGGCAGAAGAGGCGTGTTAGAACGCCGTGTTGATTGGACGGGCTCTCATAGGCCCCGGCATTTGCCAGTCGGTTCAATCAGCAGAACTTGGCTTTACTTTGTCCCTAATACCGATTACTTGGTAGCAACGGCCCACATTTATTTGGGCCGAGGTGGTCGCCTGTTGGGTGAGCCAGACCCCAAATTGCTGCATTTAGGTCAGGTGTTCCCCTTGTGCCGATGAGTTCTGAAAGTAATCTGGCATGATACGTTATACGTTCTTTCCACTTACATTACTCGTGGCTTTAGGTCTGCTTACCCTTGCTGCCGCCTGCACCACAAGCGGCCTCGCCGAACCCATAAGCCTTCCGGCGCCGTTGCCCACCGTTACTCCCATTCCCACGGCAAGCCCACTGCCAACGGCCACCGAGTCACCCGTTGTTGCCGATCTTCCACCCGCAACGGAACTTCCCACTGCAACTATGGAGGCGCCGGCAACGTCGCTCCCGACTGCTACCCCCTTGGCGACGGCTGTTCCCCTGCCGGCCGCCACTGAGTTGCCCACTGCCCGCGCCGCGCCGCCTGCCCCCGTCCTGTCCGTAGCCACGCCCACGCCTGACGGGTCCCTTCCCACGGTAACCATCGGCGCTACTACCTGGCCCGTAGAGCTGGCCATAACCCCGGCCGAGCGGAGCCAGGGTCTTTCCGGGCGAGAAGTACTGCCCGAGGGAACAGGTATGCTGTTCATCTTCGAGGGAGACCAGCACCTTGCCTTCTGGATGCCCGATATGAACTTCCCCCTGGACATGGTCTGGATCGATTCCGGTTGCCAGGTTGTTGACGCTACCTTAAACGCCCCGGTGCCGGAACCGGGACAGGGTCTGGCTGACCTGCCCCGATTTTCCCCGCAGGCACCGGCAAGGTTCGTGCTGGAGATTAACGCGGGCGAGTTCGAGGCTGCGGGGCTGAGTGCCGGAGAGCAGGCAGCGTTTGGTGGTTCCATAGCTGGGGAATACGGCTGTTGACGGTAGCCTTCCGCGAAATGTCCGCCGTTGCGCCTGTCAGCTTATTCGGTTAGAGTGAACCGGTTTGCAAGAAAGTCCACACTACGCCCCGGCGCATCAAGAGGAAAGTAACAATATGGAAATACTGGTTTCCGGTTCCCTGGCCTACGACCGAATAATGGACTTCCCCGGGCGCTTTTCCGACCACATCATGCCCGACAAAGTCCACATGATTAACGTCAGTTTTACCGTTAACAGCCTTAAGGAAAACTTCGGCGGGACCGCAGGCAACATCGCCTATGGCCTTTCGCTCCTGGGAGAAAAGCCACGTATCGTCGCCACCATCGGCTATGACTACCACCGCTATTTCGAGTGGTTCCAGGAGTGCGGCCTGTCCACCGACAATATCCGCGTAGTTGATGAGGAGGCCACCGCCTCCGCCTACATAACAACCGACCTTGCTGATAACCAGATAACCGGCTTCAATCCCGGCGCCATGAAGCAGCAGGCGGGGTTCGACTTCGGTGATGTCAATCCCCGTGATTGCCTGGCCATTGTGGCTCCGGGTAATTTGCAGGATATGGCTGAGTTCACAGAGACCCACCACCGGATGGGCATTTACACAATCTTCGACCCTGGCCAGTCCCTACCCGCCTGGGCCGGCGACGACCTGGCCAACTGCATTGCCCAGTCCAACCTGCTGGTATCCAACGACTACGAACTGGCCCTGATTCGGGACAGGACGGGAAAGTCAACGGAGGAACTGGTGGAAATGGCGGGAACCATCGTAACCACCAAGGGCGAAAAGGGTACTGAGATTCTTACTCGGTTGGGGGCCATTCCCGTGCCGGTAGTGCCAACGCCCGACGTGGTAGACCCCACCGGCGCAGGCGACGCCTTCCGGGGTGGCCTAATCAAGGGCCTGGTTGAAGGTGTCCCTCTGGAACGGGCGGTTATGATGGGCACTGTCTGCTCCCATTACGCCATCAGGAAGCTGGGTACCCAGGAGCACTCGTTCACCCGGGAGGAATACCAGGCGAAACTGGTGGAACACTTTGGTGACTAAGGCAGGCGTGGTCAGCGGCTTGCACGCCTGTTCGTAAAGTGGGCGAGGAGCGTTGGAAGACAGGAAGGGCGGGACCCGTTCCCGCCCTTCCTATTATGCGTTGAACCAGTGGCAGTGTGAAATGTACATAGAATCTCCTGCCGGGGAGGAAACTGTCACCCAGAACGGTGTGAAGGATTTAAAGGTCTAAGAGTACCTCCAACCAGGCATTCAAGATTCTTAGCTTCGCTCAGATCTAATGGCTGGTGGCTGGGCTGCCTGAATATCATGCTGGCAACCCCAGCAGGAAGTGCATATCCCAACCTGGCTTTAGTCTATGGTACTTGCACCCCCGCCGGATTCACGGTGTAGGGATTGTTCACTACTTCCGGACTGAGGTTCTGCACCGATGTGTGACCGCAGTGACCCAGAACCAGGTCCACCTCTTGACGCAGAATCTCCAGCATTAGCCGCACCCCGTCGGCGCCGTTCCAGGCCAATCCCCAGAACAGGGGGCGTCCCACCAGTACGGCCCGCGCACCCAGGG
Organism: Dehalococcoidia bacterium; assembly: GCA_964291565.2. Taxonomy (GTDB): domain Bacteria; phylum Chloroflexota; class Dehalococcoidia; order Lucifugimonadales; family UBA3495; genus Bin22. The sequence goes on along the minus strand of OZ219949.1, from coordinate 184,944 downwards.
ACAGCGCCTTGATCACGTCGCTACCCCTCCGGATGCCCGAATCCATGTAAATCTCCGCCCGGTCCTTAACCGCTTCCACAATTTCGGGCAGCATTTCAATGGTGCTCAGGGTGCCGTCCAACTGCCGTGCCCCGTGGTTGGAAACCCAGATGCCTTCCACTCCGTTTTCTACCGCCTGGTAGGCGTCCTCAGCAGTCCGCACCCCTTTTAGCACGATGGGCAGCGAGGTCTGCTGCCGTAGCCAGCCCAGTTCCCCCCAGGTCAGGGGAACATTCCAGGGCCTCTGGTGGTACAGGGCTTCCAGCGTGTCCGGAACCAGGCCCAGGCCCGCTTCCTCACCCACGAAGTTGCCGGGGTTGAATCCCCGCGGCCGCTCCGAGCCGTGTCGTATGCTGCGCTCGATGGGGCTGTTGATGGGCGTATCTATGGTCAGGGCGATGGCCTTATAACCGGCCCGTTCCGCCCGCTTCACCAGCATGGCGCTGGTCTCGTGGTCCTGGTGGTAAAGCTGGAACCACAGGGGCCCGCTGGCCGCCTCCGCCACCTGTTCCATGCTGAAATGGGAACCCGTGGCGAGGGTCATCAGCGTGCCCGCCGCGCCGGCGCCCCGGGCCGTGGCCAGTTCCCCGTCCGGGTGAGCCATCTGGTGCCCGCCCGCCGGCGCCACCATTACGGGGAAGCTGATTTTCTCCCCCAGCACGGTGGTGGACAGGTCCCTGTTAGACACGTCCTGCATGAACCGGGGCCGCAACGTAATGGCCTCCAGCGCCGCCCGGTTCCGTTTTACCGTGACCTCATCCTGCGCCCCGCCGTCGATGAAGGCCCAGGCATGGGGACTGATAAACCTGGAAGCGTGTTCTTCCAGTTCGTACAGGTTCAGTGGCTCCAGTCGCATCGAAATTGCCTCCAAAACTATTGCCGGGCATTGAGCAAACCCGCCCTTGGGTTTGTTCCAGCCCGGCAATTATACACCTGGCAGCCGCGCCCGCCTGGGGAAGTGAAAAGGAGGAAGCGTGCCCGCTGCTCTAACGGAATAGGGTTTTGATAGTTGCTGGTTGATCTGTTACCTTCAGGGTACCCTGTAGTCCACCGACACCTTGGACGCTTGGTCAATTTCCTCGGGCGTCAGCAGGGCGACAGTATTCCAGCTTATTATTCCCGCCGCCGCAATCTTCATTCCCAGACCGGTCGCCAGGGTCCGCTCCGGTACATCAAACACTACGTAGAGGTCGTCTTCCCCAAAGGCGAAATAGAGCGACTCTACAGTCCCGCCAACGGAATTGATGGCTGTGGTAATGGCATCCCTTCTCGCGCTCCCTCCTTCATTGATGAGTCCCTTCAATCCCTCCAGGGAATACGACGCCTTGGCCAGATACTTTGGCATAATCCACGACCTCCTAAATGTGTTTACTCATTACCGTTTCCACCGATTCTGGCATGGCGCTCATCGCGGCCATGTCTAAACCAAGTGTGAACCGGCGTCCACCTGTATGGTCTCTCCCGTAACGTGTTCCGCACCCTCCATCAGCCACACTACCGTCTCCGCCACGATGTCCGGGTGGCCCGCAGCCCTCAGCGGGGTTCTCTCGGCGTATCGCTCAATGAAGCCGGCATAATTCTCCTCGCCCAGTCCTTCCCGCCACCACCGGGTCTGCATCACCCCGGGGCAAACGGCGTTGACCCGTATTTCCGGCGCCAGCGCCCTGGCCAGGGACAGAGTCATGGTGTTCAGCGCTCCCTTCGATGCGGCGTAGGCGATGGAACTGCCCGACCCGGTGAACCCGGAACCCGAGGAAATGTTGACGATGGCTCCCAGGCCCTGTTCCTTCATGGCCGGCGTCACCGCCCGCGCCATCTGGTAAGCGCCGGTAACATTGACCGCGAAAATCTGGCTGAAGTCATCCGCAGTCAGCCCCTCCAGGTCGGCGTGGGCCACAATCTTCGACCGGGCGGCATTGTTGACCAGCCCGTCTATCCGGCCCCATCGGTGCAGGGCCTTCCGGGCCATGCGCCGGCAGTCCTCATCCAACGCAACGTCGGCCTGGCAAAGAATTGCTTCGCCGCCCAGTTCCACGCAGGCCGCCGCCGTCTCCTCAGCTTCCACCACACTGCGGGTGTAGTTGATAACTACCCGCCCGCCCTTGCCGGCCAGCCGCCGCGCCACCGAAGCGCCAAGCCCGGTGGCCGAGCCGGTTACTATGAAGACTGCGCCCTTAATCTCCATGGTCTCTCCCTCGGAAGGCGATGCTGTTGCTTGTGAGCATTGTATCGCAAATTCGGGGAGAATCATCGCTTCAGATGGACCTGATACCGTGAATCGGGAGTCCCCACTTCGCCATTGACTAACCCCACAGCCTGCGTTAGCCTAATCCCGTCGAGTCCCCCTCAATTTGGGGTAGCTTTGCGAGGAAACAAAATATGACACAGGAAACCCAGTCGGCTCTCACCCCCGAAGTCCGCGCCATGATCGGGGTGTCCGGCGACGTGGTGGAGGCCTGGGGTGTGGTGGACGCCGAGTACCTGCGCCGCTTTACGCAGGCGGTGATGGACCCGGACCCCAGGTATTGGGACCAGGAGTTCGCCGAATCCACCCATTATGGCGAGATCATCACGCCGCCCATTATGGTCAGCTACCTGGCCTCCCGCATTCGCCCTGACCAGGATGATCCCGTCACCCGGGCCTTCGAGGAAAACCCCGAGTCCGACGGCATAGGTTCCGTTGAACGTCCCGGCGAACTGCCGCCCGTGCCTACCAACCTGATGCGGGTGCTCAACGCCGGCAACGAACTGGAAATCTACAAGTACCCCAGCATCGGGGACACAGTATTCTTCCAGAACCGCTACTCCGACATTCGCGAAAGGGTGGGCCGCGATGGCCGCGCTTTCCTGATCATCACCCGGGAGACCACCTACCGGAACCAGAACGACGAGTTGCTTTGCATAACCCGGGCCTCAACCATCCGCCGCTGAAGGCGGATTGAGTCCCTGTTCATCGATTAACGGGCGAGGTAGAGAAAATGAGCCTGCCACTGGAAGAACTATTAAAGCTGGAACCGGAAGATATTCTGGCCCACAACGAACGGCCCAAGGCCGACGACCTGCGCAACAAGCAGCAGATTTACTATGATGATGTGGAAGAGGGCATGGAACTGCCCAAGTACATCTACAGCCCCACGCCCACGCACCTGTTCCGCTGGAGCGCGGCCATAGAAAATTTCCACCGGATTCATTACGATCTGGACTTTGGCCTGAACCACGACAGGAACCCCAGCATCCTGGTGCACGGCTCCTGGAAGCAGAGCGTGGTTCCCCAGTTCCTCAAGGACTGGACCCTGCCCAAAGGCTGGCCCTGGAAGGCCCAGTTTGAGCACCGCGCCATGCTGGTTCCCGGCGACATACTTATCATGTGGGGAAAGGTTACCAGCAAGTACGAGAAGGGCCAGATGGGCTTCATTGAACTGGAAATCGGCATGATGACCCAGGACGGCATAGAGAGCATGCCCGGCACTGCCACGGTTGTGCTTCCCCTGCGCGATGGCCCGGACATCCCCTACCCCTTCGTGCCGCCGGCGGACTAGCGATTAGCGGGATAATAGCCAGTTCTTCACTCCGGCGGGAGTCGGAGTCCTGGGAGGTTAGGACAAGTCCCATCACCCTTGATGGAAGAGGGTTGGGACAAGTCTCTTCTCCTTTGACGAGGCAAAGACAGAACTTGCCCTGGTCTTGCGGAAGGAATGGGGGTGGAGACCGGGCCCTTACCAAAGAAATTCAGAGAGGTTTAGCTATCAATGGCCAGATTTATCGCCATCCATAACGTCCCCGGAATTACCGAGAATGACTTCCGGGACAAGCTTAACGCCGTCCGCAAGTGGCGCCCCGACCGTCGCACCACCATCCTCAAAGTGTATGGGGACCTGGAAAATGGCAGGCTGGTTTCCGAGTGCGAGGCCGTTGAACAGTCGCATTTTGAGGACTGGATAAACATGGTCGGATGGCCGGCCGAATCAATCCACAGGGTTGACATGGTCTGCCAGGTGGGCAACTTCTGGAAGCTTTAGTACCTCGGGGAAGACGCTGCTCCAGGGAGCGGCGAAAGGCTTGCCCCTGTTGGGGTTCAAAACATGGAGGGGCGGGAATCAAATCCCGCCCTTGTTCTTTTGTCCCACTGTTGCCCACTCTGTGGAGTCTCGCCTAATCCCCCATGTCGATGGGATGGTTGATGTCTTTGGCCCACCCCCATCCGCGCATTCGATTCACACGTTCGTCCGGATGGTACGCCTGCTGGTAGTTGGAGCATATCTCCGCTCCCAGCGTCAGTATCAAGGCCGAGAGAAATGCCCACAGCAGGAAAATAATAGTGGAAGCTATGGAACCGTAGAGAATATCGTACTGGCCATAGTGGTGGAGGTACTCGGTAAAAATCTCCTTGCCAACCTCGAATAGTATTGACGCTATCAGGGTCCCAACCCACACGTTATGCCATTCCACTTTGCAGTTCGGCAAGTATCGGTACACCAACAGGAACCCCACCGCGGTAACGAACCAGGAACTAAGCCTGACCAGCAAGTTCAAAAACCCGGATTCGTGAATCACTTCCTGGAACGCGGCGCCCAGGTCAATGTTGAGCAGAATCTGGGTAGTGGAAGTTACCGCCAGCCAGAAAAGAAAGTAAAGTGCGAAACTAAACAGGAACAGGATGTGTTCTACCCGGTGGACGTGGAAGGGTTGTCCCTGGTAGATTCCCCAGGCGCGGTTGACCAGCCTGCTTACCGCCCCGAATACGGAACTGGACGACCAGAGAATGCCCACGACGGCAATGAGGATCAACTCAGTCTTGTGGGAGTCGATGAAGATAATGTTGCTGGCAATCAACCGGTCTGAGCCCGGCAGGTTACCCATCACGAACTCCAGCAGCTTGGCCTGGACGACTTCCGCTTCCAGGAAAAGGCTGGAGATAACCATCATGCCCAGCAGGAACGGGAAAAGCCCAAAGATGGCGTAATAGGCTACACCCGCGGCCAGGTGGTTGGCGTCCCGTGTGACCATTTCGTTGGCCACGTGGACCAGGATCTTGACCGGGCGGTATTGCATCAAGGGGTGATGCCACCACCACCGCTTGAATCTATCCCGGGTATGTTTCAGTATGACTACAGGACTGGCCATGAGTTCTGCGCATGCATGTAGGCTAGAAAACCTCCGGCAAGCAGACCCTTTCCATGCACTGACTAATATGGATGTTTTGCAGTCCCTGACCCTACCTGAGCAGCGCTGGCGGGAAATACCTGAACCAGACCTGTCCGACAATCAGCTTGAGGGGAACCGGGCCAAACACCCGGCTGTCCTCGCTGTCCCCCCGGTTATCGCCTAAAACGAATACCTCGTCGGAGTCGTTGAACCACTGGTTCGCTCCCATTGAAAGTGTTTGCACACTGTCCCTCAGGTAGGGCTCCTCTATCGTCCTCCCTTCAACCTCCACTTTTCCGCCTGCTAACGCAACGTGTTCGTTGGGCAGTCCTATTACTCTCTTAAGGTAAATTGCCTGGCTGCGTAATGGGTGCCGGAGCGCTACTATCAATCCCCGATTTCCGGTGTGGTCGGCTTCCGGGATTGCGAAGGGGCGCATCTGCACAATTTGGCCGCTCAGCAGGGTAGGCGCCATGCTGTTGCCCTTAACCCGCAGTAACTTCCAGTTTAGCCACAATGGTGAGTTCCATATCTTCCCACGGTCTGACTCCAAACAGTTGTCCCGATAGTTGGAGACCCGGCTTGCCTGGCATCACCTTGCAATAAAGCTGCACAACAACTAGATGGTAACGTGGAAGTTTTGACTAGCGCAAGTCGCAGGAGTCCCCGCCGGTCTTCGCCCATGCTGTCCTTCAAGGGCGCTTTCCGCCAATTTCTTGCGACGGTCGAACGGGCTTACCCAAGATGACAATGCCCGGAGCCTGCCCTATAATCGGTGCCGACGACAGCTACTACGTTTCTTACTTGCAGGAGGTTTTCCGTGGCTAACGATTCCGTACGATTGGGACTGATTGGCGCGGGCCGAAACACCCGTGATCGCCACATTCCCGGATTTCTCGACGTTGAAGGTGTGGAGCTTGCCGCCGTGGCCAACCGCAGCCGCGAGTCTGGTCAGCGGGTTGCCGATTCCTTCAACATTCCCACCGTCTACGACAACTGGCGCGATCTGCTGGACGATCCCTCCATTGATGCCGTGTGCATCGGCACCTGGCCCTACATGCACCGGAACCTGACCATCGCCGCCCTGGAGAAGGGCAAGCATGTCCTCACCGAGGCCCGCATGGCCGCCAACGCCCAGGAAGCCCGGGAAATGCTGGAGGCCTCCAGGAATAACCCCCACCTGGTTACCCAGATCGTGCCCGGTCCCTCCACCTTCAAAGTGGACAACCTGGTACAGCAGAAGATATCCGAGGGTTACCTGGGGGACCTGCTGGCCGTGGAAGCTCAGGTGGTAACCTCCGCCTTTGTGGACAAGGGCGCGCCACTGCACTGGCGGCACAACCGCACCTTCAGCGGCTACAACATCATGAACATGGGCATCTGGTACGAATGCCTAATCCGCTGGACCGGCCCGGCCACCCGGGTCATGGCCATGTCCCGCGTGAATGTGCCCGCCCGCATGGACGAGGACGGCTCAATGCAGGCCGTTACGATCCCCGACCACGTTGACATCCTGATGGAATTTTCCAACGGGGCACAGGGCCATATGCGCGTCAGCGCGGTGACGGGCTTGGCCCGGGGAACCGAGGCCTGGCTGCACGGCAGCGAAGGCACCCTGCACATCGACCCGCAGCTGAACGTCCATGGCGGCCAGCGCGGCGACAGCCAGCTATCCGAGATTCCCAACCCCCCCGAAATGCAATACGGCTGGCGCGTGGAAGAGGAGTTCATCAGCGCCATCCGTGGCCTGGAACCCGTAACCCACACTCCCTTCGACATCGGCCTGCACTACATGGAGTTCACCGAGGCCGTGACCCGCAGCGCCCAAACGGGCCAGGCTATAGCGTTGCCCCTTTAGTTGGAAGGCAGCGGCCCATACCGGACAGAACAAGTTGCCCCGTCCCGCACGACCGCGGCGCGGGGCATTCACTCTTCCGAAGGAGTTGGAGCGATGCACGTGCCCGAGAAAATCGAACCCAGCGGCCTGGCCGATTACCTGGAAATTATGAGCAAGTCCGTCTTCCAGTCGGGTATATCCTGGCGCGTCGTGGAGTCCAAATGGCCGGGCGTCAGGGAAGCGATGCGCGGCTTCGACCCGGACACCATCGCCGGCCTCAGCGACCCGGAACTGGACGAACTGGCCCAGGACTCCCGCATGATCCGGCACCGCCGCAAGCTCACCGCCATAACCGCCAACGCCCAGCGCATGCTGGAACTGGAAGCGGAACACGGCGGCTTCCAGGCCTACCTCCGCTCCCACGGCAGCTTCGAAGGCGCCCTGCAGGCCATCCGAAAGGACTTCAAGTACATGGGAGACTCCGGCACCTACCACTTCCTGTGGACCGTAGGCGAGGAAGTCCCGCCCTACGAGGAATGGTGCGCCACCCACGAACGCAAGCGCCGGTAGCACGTCAAGCTCGCCAAGGGCAGCCGATCCGGGTTTCGAAGTTCAGTTGGGCACGTCGGAAACCTATTAACGATGATCCAGAAAATTAGGTGCAGTGATTGGCCAACATTTAACGGTGCTTGAGTCTACCAGGCGGGACCCAATGTTGTTCCATTCCCTTTCAAGTACGTCTACGTTATCAACCGAAGTTATAACGGTAGGAAGGCGAAGGTCGTAGCGATAGGCGAATATTTGAAACAATTTCTCGTCCGCCCACGGCGTACTTGCCTGGGTTCCGAAATCATCCAGAATCAGCAAATCGACGGTTTTCACTCGCTCGAAGAGTTCGTCGTAATTAACTGGACTGTCGGGGGTGAACGTACTTCTCAAATGGTCCAAAAGATCCGGTACAAACGCCCGAAATACCGAAAAACCTTGGTTCCCTAGTTCAGACGCAATTGCTATGGCCAAATGTGTCTTGCCGCATCCCCTTCTTCCGCTGAACAGCATCCACCCATCGGGATTGGCCGCAAACATTCTGGCTCCTTGCCAAGCCTTCAGGAGGGATTCCTTGCCTGAAACGTCAGTGGTAGGGTGACCATACACATTAAAATTTTGGAAGGTCATCCGCAGCTTCATGTCTTCAGGGACTGTGCCTATACGGGTTGCAGCCCGAGATGAATGCTCCCCCAGCCGGTAAACCTGCGAAAACCCGCCCTGCGACTCCATCCTCGTCCTCAGCCCCTCATCCAGCCGTTCCAGCGGCCCACGCACCGTAATGATGGTGGGCAGCGACTCGTTGAAACGGTGACTGATTATCTGGAACAACTTTTCCTGCGCCCATGGCGTGGTGAATTGGGCCGACAGGTCATCAAGCACCAGTATGGGAGCATTCCTAACCTGCTCGAAAAGCTCGTCGTAAGAGATTTCGCTGTCCGGTGCGTAGGTTGCCCGCAGGTGGTCCAGCAGGTCGGCGGCCACGATAAAGTAAGTGGGAAAGCCCCGGTCGATGCACCGGTTGGCGGCCGCCACCGCCAGGTGGGTCTTGCCGCTGCCGCTGGGCCCGGTGAATACCAGCCAGCCCTTGGGTTCCTCGGCAAAAGCCTCGGCAGCCGTCAAGGCGTCTCTAAAAAGTTGGCGGCCGTTGGCGTCGGGCAGAAGACCGTTGGGGTTGGTGGTCTCGAAGGTAGTTCGTCGCAGCGCGCCCAGGTTGCTGTACCTGCTCAGCGCGTCGGACCGCTGCTCCGGGTCCCTCTGCTGCTGACAGCGGCAGGGGAAAGCTTCACCGAAGTCCGGGTGACCCACCGGCACTCGCCTGCTGACCCAGCCCGCGCCATGGCAGATGGAGCACCGGTCATCTTCAGGTTCCTCGACCGGAATGTTTCGCAGGCCTGGCCTATCGCCGTTGACGGCTCCGAGGCTGTCGCGGACTGTCATCCTTTTCAGAATATCTCCCAGGCTCTCCATGCTGCCTCCCATCCTCTGCCCAGAGGGTTGCTCCGGCCTTGACACCAACCCCCGGCAGTTCACTTGGGGCCTCATCCCTTCTTTCCGCTTGGTGGCCCCTGCCTTCAGCGGCCCACCGCCGCAGTATGGCCGCAATATAGCTCCACGACCGTTTGTTCTCGGTCACTGCCAGCTTGAAGGCCTCTTCAATCCAGTTGGGTGGGTAACGGTCTTCCGCCTCCGCCAGTTGTTGGGCCATAATCGGCCCAAAGGTGCCTATATTGTTCTCGTAGAGGTCGTAGATGTTGATTTCGGCTGCCCCGCTCCGGCTGTGGCCAGCGCCCGGAGTCGTGGCCGGTTCGCCTGGCTTGAAGCTGACAGGTCGAAAATCCTCTGTGCCGTTGCTCAGCCGCCGCCGGTTCTCCTCTGTATTGAGCAGATAGTATCGTCCTTCCGGGGACTCGCTGGACGAGTGCCTAAGCAATGTTCCCCGGGTCACCGCCAGGGCCAGGCCGTGCCTGATTTGCTCCGAGGAATCGCCGCCGTGGTTTCTCAGGGAACTTAGCAGTGTCCCGTCCGACAGCAGTTCCGGTTCGGACACGTACCTGCCTTGCCCGCGCTTCTGGCCCAGCAGCCATATAAGCCGCAGAGTGACCTTCCACTCGGCCAGGTCGTCTATCTCCTCCAGCAGCGAGTTGAAGAAGGGATCTGGCATGGGGGTGGCCCGTACGTGTCGGGGAAACCCTTCAAAAGGCATGGCTAAAAGTCGTCGTCGCGGCCCAGCGCATCGAACCGGACCCAGTTATTGCGGAAGCGCAGCTTCACGCCTCCCGTGGGCCCGTGGCGGTGCTTGGCCACGATAATTTCTGCTATGCCGCGCGGGTAGGGCCGGTCCGGGAAGTGCTGCTCCCACTCGTCTTCCGTGTAGTACACATCATCCCGGTAGATGAACATAACAATGTCGGCATCCTGCTCAATGCTGCCGCTGTCCCTAAGGTCGGAAAGCATGGGCCGGTGGCCTGGCCTGCCCTCCACCACCCGGCTCAACTGGGAACAGGTGATTATGGGGATTCGCAGGTCCCTTGCAATGCCCTTCAAATTCCGGGAGATTTCGCTGATTTCCTGGACCCGGTTTTCTCCGCCCCGCATTCGGCCCTGGCCCTGGATCAGTTGCAGATAGTCCACGATGAGCAGGTCCAACCCCCCGGGGCCCAGCGACAGCCGACGTGCCTTGCTGCGCATCTCGGGAATGCCCTGGAAAGGCGTGTCGTCGATGAATACGGGAAGGTCGGACAGGTTACCAATAGAGTCAATAATCCTCTGCTCTTCCGCCTCGGTGTACAGGCCCAGGCGCAGCCGGTGGGCGTCAACCTCGGCGTCTCCCGACAAAATCCTCAGAGCCAATTGCTCCCGGCTCATCTCCAGACTGAAAATGCCCACCCGGGAGCCCTGCTTGGCGGCGTGAATGGAAACGTTCACCGCCAGGGCGCTCTTGCCCAGCCCCGGCCGGGCGCCCAGGATCAGCATATCTGAACGCTGCATCCCGCCCAGCAACTCGTCCAGGTCGTTGTAACCGGTCAATATTGGCGCGGTATCGGTAATGGGATCGGTGAAAGACGCCCGCTCCTCCAGGAACTGGTCATAGATCTGCCGCAGCGGCACGAAGCCACGTTCCTGCCGACGGGTGCGGACGCCAAAGAGCAGGTCCTCGGCCTCACGCAACGTCGTCTCCACGTCGGCCGTGTCCCTATAGCCAATGGCGGAAATGCCGGATCCGGCTTCGATGAGCCGCCGCATTGTGGAGGTGTTGTACACCACCTGGGCGTAAAAGCCGGCGTGAGACGAAATGGGCGTGGTGGTTACCAGGTGGCTCAGGTAGGCCATTCCCCCGGCGCTTTCCAGGTTGTCGGTGCGGTCCAACTCCCGGGCCACGGTAATCTGGTCGATGGCCTCGCCGCGGCGGAACAGTTCCGCGCAGGCCGCAAAGCACAGTCGGTTCCGGTCCCGGTAAAAGTCGTCAGGCGAAATCAGGTGGGAGATATCGAGAAAAGAGTCGCTGTTAATCAACAGCGACCCGATCACCGCCTCCTCCGCCTCAATGTTGTGGGGAAGGAGTTGCTCCGTTAGCATTTGTTACTCTTCGATTTCGGCCACGATGTTTATGGTAGCGGTAATGTCCGCCGACAGCCGAAGTACGGCCTCGTACTCGCCAGGCTCCCGAATAGGATCGATGGTTGAAACCAGCCGCCGGTCAATTTCCCGGTCCAGTGTCTCCGACAGGCACTCCGCGATGCGAGTGTCGTTAATCGCTCCATAGTACCGGCCGGTGGGGGTTACCCGGGCGGCAACATTGATGGTGGTGTTGTCCAGAATCTGGGCCAACTCCTCCATGACCTGGGTTTCCCTGGCCCGTTGCTGATCGCCGGCAACCTTGATCTTGTGGGCACGCTTGAGGATTTCGGGAGTAGCCACCTCGGCCAGCCCCTTGGGGATAAGGTAGTTCCGGGCGTACCCGTCCGCTACCCGCTTAATGTCACCCGCGTGAGCCTGATTGGATACGTCCTGAAGGAAAATAACCTGCATCTCGCTTCCCTTTGCCCTGTTGGTAGAAAATTTTGTCCCGCTATTATAACGGAAAAAGCCCGTGCCCAAAACCACTGAATGTCGTGGTCAGGTTCCAGGCCCAGGTTGTTTGGAGACCGCATCGGAGGGGACAGAATCATGTGGCTGCCCGGGTCCCACACACAAAACCGCCTGCGCAGGAACCTTGTTACGATTCCGCCACGTTTGACCACCCGTAACCACGCCGGCTATCATTCCGCCAGTTTGCCAATAACTGTCTCGGTCCGAACCCTCATGCGGAGCTGCCTAATGTCCTTCGCCGACGACATCGAACTCAAGGCCCTGCCCATTCGCCAGGCCATCCTTGAACACCCCTTTGTTGCGGGAGTAGGCGATGGGACCCTCGACGTTGCCAAATTCAGGCACTATGTCCTCCAGGACTACGTTTACCTTATCGAGTACAGCCGGGTGCTGGCCATGGCTGCGGCCCGGGCTCGGGACCTGGACACCATGGGTTGGTTTGCCCGGCTGCTGGACGAGACACTGAACGTGGAGATGGACCTGCACCGCAGTTACTGTGCCGAGTTTGGCATCACTACCGTGGAACTGGAGAATACAACGCCGGCCCCCACCACCGTGGCCTACACCTCCTACCTGCTCAATGTGGCCCACCAGGGCAGCTTCCCGGAACTTGTGGCGTCCCTTGTCCCCTGCCAGTGGGGCTATTGGGAAATCGGCGAACACCTGGCCAGCAACGGCGAACCTGTGGAAGCGCCCCTCTACAGTCAGTGGATCCAAATGTACACGTCCCCGGAATTTGCCGAACTGGCCGGTGCTATCCGGAACATGGTAGACCGCCTGGGCGAACGAGCCGGCCCCGATGAACTGGAAGCCATGTCTCGCGCCTATATGACCAGCCTGCGGTACGAATACCTCTTCTGGGACATGGCCTACAACCTAGAGACCTGGCCTGTCTAGGAATACTCGCCACAAAGCCCTTCTCCTTCAACGGGGAGAGGTCAGGATGGCGGTGAAGTTCTGGCAGTCAGGCCCGTCGGATCTATCCTTTCCGATGAGGAGCGTGGAACTACCGAGAGACCCTGGAATGCTGCCAGCGTCGCTTGTGGATTATCCGGCTACCTAATATACTCTCTTTATGACTGAACCCCGCCAAATACCGCCCGATGATCTGACGGAAATTCCCCTGTTTCCGCTCAATCTGGTGCTGTTCCCCGGCATGCGTCTTCCGCTCCACATATTTGAGGAACGTTACAAGGCCATGATTGGCGACTGCATTGAGCGGGAAGCCCCCTTTGGCGTGGTATTGATTAGGGAAGGCCCGGAGGTTGGGGGACCGGCGGAACCCTTCCACGTCGGGACCAGTGCGCGCATAACCCAGGTGCAGCGACTGGAAGAAGGCAGGATGAACCTGCTGGCCCTGGGAGAGAGGCGCTTCGATCTTGTGGAAATAGTCCAGGAAGAACCCCACTTGGTGGGCCGCGTCGCCTTTCGGGAGGAGACCCTTGGCGAGCCCGATTCCCAGGTTGTCAGCGATGTTGGCCAGGAATATGGGGTGTTCCTTGGGCACATTGCCACGCTGGCCGGGGCCTGGAATGCGCCCGTCGAAGTCCCCGAGGACCTTCTTACCCTCTCCTTTGAGGCGATTTCTACCTTGACCGGCAGCATCGAACTGCCGCAGGGAATGCGCCAGGACCTGTTGGAGGTGGAAACGGCCGGCGAGCGTCTCGACCGCCTGCTCCCCCTTCTGAAGAGGGCCAACGAGCTGATATCAGAGCAAGTGGAAAAGAACAATCCATACCGCGGGCCCCGCCTCAATTAATTCGCCAGATACGACTATTTCCCGCACCCGTCAGTCGGTGTGCCCCACTGCAGTCCCATGTCAGATCCCGGAAAACCCCGTCGTTCCCGTGCAAGAATGCCCGTCCTTAATCGTCATTCCAGTGAAAGCCGGAATCCGGGTTGGTGCGGGTCCGGTATGGTATTAGACCCCAAATTGCACCTGGCCGGCCCTTCTGCCGAGTTAAAAGGAGGTCTCCGCTCCGGCGGCAACCTCGACCCTGTCGTAGTCGGGTTATATTTTTGCTTGGCCAGGGAGCACCCCGTATGATTCTGACCCCATGCTTTGAACGCCGGTTGGTTGGCGCCGCCAGGGATGCTGGCGTCGACCGTCTCGTTGTTGGCGCCGTCGTGGTGCGGAAAGGCAGAGTCCTTCTGCTCAGGAGGAAATACGGCGACTTCATGGGCGGCCTCTACGAACTTCCCAGCGGCCTGGTAGAACCTGATGAGACCCTGGAGGAAGCCCTCAACCGGGAGGTGATGGAGGAGACCGGCCTAAAGGTAGTTCAAGTGGAAGGTTACCTGGGATTCTTTAACTACGTCAGCGGGGGAGGGCGACCAACGCGGCAGTTCAACTTCCTGGTATCTGTTCACGAATTTTCTTACATATCCCTGACGGAACACGACGCCTTTATCTGGGCCCAAACGTCAGACCTGGATCGCCTGCGCATATCCCAGGCTGTACGAAACGTGCTAATGAAGGTCTGAACAAGTCCCTTGACCATTGATGGGTAAGGTTGGGGTCGGGGTGAAGTTCTTGCGATCAGGTCCCCTCGGCTTTTTCTTGTCCGAAGGGGAATCGAGAAACAACGAAAAGCCCCTGAGGTCATAACAGGGATTCCTCTCTGAGAAACATTCGGTCCGATGGAATTTCCACAATCCGGTTGACATAAACTCCCGGGACGTGGATGTCGTCCGGGTCCAGTTCGCCCGCCGCCACCACCGGGTTCTCCACTTCTACAATCGTAATCCGGGCCGCCATAGCCATAATGGCGTTGAAGTTGCGCTGGGCCAGCCTGAACCTCAGGTTGCCCGCAGTATCAGCCTGCCAGGCCCGTATCAGCGCAAAGTCGGCCTTCAGGGGGTACTCCAGCAAGTACCTGCGCCCGCCAATGTTTCGGCACTCCTTGCCGGCGGCAATTTCCGTCCCTGCCCCGGTTGGGGTAAAGAATGCGCCGATACCTGCCCCTCCGGCCCGGATTCGTTCCGCCAGAGTCCCCTGCGGCGCCAGTTCCGCGTCAATCTCCCCGGCGTTGTACCTTCGGACGAAAGGCGTTACCCGGGAAGGGTGCGTAGCCGCAGTTATTGAGCAGATAATCTTTCTGACGCGCCCGGATTCAATCAGTGTGCCCACATCCACCCGGCCATCGGTACCGCCATGCTCGTTGGATATGACCGTCAGGTCACCAATACCCAGCCGGTACAGGGCTCCAATAAGGTTCTGAGGCGCCCCGATGCCGCCAAAGTCGCCGAGCATTAGGGTAGCCCCGTTGGGAATGTCCCCAACGGCTGCATCAAAATCAGGGAAAACCTTCTCTTTCATTGCTGGTGTTCGTCGTCAGGAATCTGAGTGATGTAGTGGCAGGCCAGGAGAGCGCCGCTAAAGGCCAGCAGGGGCAGGGTAAGAAGATATGACGCAGAAGCGCCAGGCAATGCCAGTTCCACCGCAATTGCCAGGGGAGCGGCCAGGCTGCCCACGCACTCTCTGAGCATCGCAGGCCAACGCCACACCAACAGCCAGTCGGGAACGCTGGGGCGCCAGCCAACCTGCAATCCGCAGTAGCTGCAATTCTCAGTTCCCCGGCGGTTTGCGGTGCCGCAGCGATGGCAAATGAACTCGCGACGCATCTCGCATACCTGCCCAATGCAGTCGGAAACCGGTGTAGTCCGTACCTTTGCGGTACGCCGTAGGCTACCACAGCCCTCCGAAACTGGCTAGGTTCGCTGCCTTCCGCCAGTTCACCGGATCTGGCGGTTGCCCTTGCGGCCCCTGGGTGCGGCTCTCCCTCTGCTACCTTGATACCCCATTTCGGGCCCAGGCGACTTGGCGCCCCGGCTCTTCCTGTTATTGTTTGCGCCCTTAGCCTGTCATCCCTACAATTGCTTTCACGGAAACTGACTAAATTAACGAAGGAAAATCAATGACTCAGGAACAAAGGAAGGACCCCCCGGTGGACTCCACAGCCACTTCCGCGCAGCGGATGTTCGGCTCTCAGGCGTCAATGTATGCCACCAGCCAGGTCCACATCCACGACAACCGGTTGACTACCCTTCAGCGCATGATTGCCGAAACTCCGGCGCCCCGGCGGGCCATTGACCTGGGTACCGGCGCCGGCTTCACCGCCTTTGCCGCGGCCGAGTATGCCGGCCTTGTGGTTGCCAGCGACCTGACCCTGGAAATGCTCTTGGAGACCCGGCGCATCGCCGGCGACCGCGGCCTGCACAACGTCGGCCTGTGCCAGAATCGGGCCGAGGAACTGCCCTTCGCCACCGATTCCATTGACCTGGTAACCTGCAGGGCGGCCGGCCACCATTTCTCAGACCTGGGCGCCGCCTTCGATGAGATTCACCGCATCCTCAAGCCCGGCGGGTCCCTGGTCATGGCCGACTCGGTTTCACCTGAAGACGATGCTCTTGCCGACTGGTACAACGACGTGGAACTTCGGCGGGACTTTAGTCACGTTGAAAACCGGAAGGTGTCAGTTCTGCTCCAAATGCTGGAAGACCGGGGCCTGAAAGTCGTCGAACAATTCGACGAGCGCACCTACATGACGTTCAATGACTGGGTAAAGCGCACCGCCACACCGGATGCAGAGGTAGCCTCCCTGCGCCGCGACTTCCTAAGCGCCACCCCCCACGCCAGGGAAACCTTCCTGATAAAGCAGCAGGGCGACGACATAGCCTTCGCCTGGCCCAGCCTGGTGTTCCGGGCGGTAAAGGTTTAGGCGCTTTCGGCAAATTGAGGCTAAGAGTATCCCAGTATCCTATCTCGTCGTTCCCGCGATGGTGGGAACCTCGACAGGCTGCACCCATTTATCATATATTCGGGTTTCCCTGTACTGTCCTGATCTATACAAGACTTCTCTAAAACACCGCCCTCCCCGCCACGCTGACTTCAATGCTGTAAAGTCCCGTGCGGGCGGTAACAAAGATCGTCCGGTAATCCGGTCCGCCGAAGCACAGGTTGGCCGGCAGTTGGGGGAACTCTATGGTGCCCAGGTGCTGGCCTTCGGGAGTTGCCACCCAAAGCCCGCCGGGCCCGGTCACGTACAGGTTGCCCTCGGCATCAAGCTTCATCCCATCGGGTCCGCCCTGGGCCTCCACGTTCATGTCCAGAATCACCGAGGGATCGCCGACTCCAAGGTCCGCATTCAAAGGGTAGGCCAGCACGTGACGATTGCGGGTATCGTCCACATACAGGATTGATTCGTCCAGCGACAGGGCCAGGCCATTGGGCCGGTTCATATCCCGGTTCTGCAGTGTAACGGTCCCGTCGGTATCCAGTCGGTACACCCCGTTGAAACCCTGTTCCCCGGGGTCTGGGTCAATCCCATAAGGTGGGTCGGTGAAGAAAATAGCCCCGCCGGAATGCACCACTATGTCGTTTGGGCTGTTCAAACGCTTCCCGTCAAACCTGTCGGCCAGCGTCTCCATGCTGCCGTTCGCCCCCATGCGAGATACGCGCCGGCCGCCGTGTTCGCAGGCAACCAGGCGTCCCTGTCCGTCGAAAGTAAGCCCGTTGGAGTTGCCGCTGGGTGTCAGGTAAGGTTCGGGGTCACTACCGGGAGCAAACCGGTAGATTGTGTTGGCGGGTATGTCGCTGAACAGGAGATACCCGTCAGGATGCCAGACCGGGCCCTCCGTAAACTGGAATCCCTCCGCAATAGTAGTAATGGTCTGATCAGGAACCAGGTCTCTCAAATCTGTCGCCACGTATTCACCTCACGAGAATCAACTTCACCATCTTGGGCAGGATGTGCCCCAATTCTTCGAAATCTATACGGAACTTGGTGATGTGGAATATAGCAAATCAGCTCTCCGGGACTTCCGTCAAACTGTAGGTCTGAGTCTCTGGCAGTCTCATTTCGTGGTTCCGACTAAGGTAGGAACCTGGACAGGCTGGGTGAGGAGTTCTGTCGATACTGGAAGCGCTGGGCGCATTGGCCGACTCTCCTCAAGGCAATACTGCTGTAGGTTCCGCATAATCGACCAAGAGAATAGAAAGCTCCGATGGATAGCCGCGAGAATAACCTTCATCACATTAACATAATAAGCCCCTTGCCCCCTATCCCATCCCGTATATAATTGGGGGCACTTTGGGGAGCCGGTTACGTAGACGAATTATCAAGAGCTTCCGGTACCCCGCCCTATTCACTCAAAAGGAGGTCTGCCTTATGGGCGCCACAGAAACCATTGCCGGTTGGATAGTAAATACCAGCTACGAGGACATTCCCCCCGAAGCGATCAGGGTTGCCAACGAGTCCTGCTTCGACTTGCTGGGCGTAATCCTGGCCGGCTCGACGCAGCCGGTGGGCGAAATCATCCAGCAGTACGTGGACGACAGCGGAGGTTCAAGCCAGGCTACCGTGCTGGCATCCGGGCTGCAGACTTCCCTGGCCAACGCCGCCCTGGCCAACGGTACCATGGGCCACGCCTGGACTACGACGACTTCGGCGGCTTCGGTCACCCCACGGTGGCCATCTTCCCGGCGCTGCTGGCCCTGGGCGAAAACCTGAATTCCACCGGCCGCGATCTGCTGGAAGCCTACGTCATCGGCTGCGAACTGGGCCTGGCCCTGCAGCACACCACCAAGTACTCCCAGATGGAACGCGGCTTCCACAGCACCGCCGTGATTGGACGCATGGCCGCCACCGCCGCCTGCGCCAAGTTGGTAGGCCTGGACCATGAGCAGACGGTCATCGCCCTGGGTATCGCCGGCTCCATGGCCAGTGGCGTAATCCACAACTTCGGCACAATGGTCAAGCCCCTCCACGCTGGCCTTACCTGCCGCGACGCGGTGATGGCGGTCCAGTTTGCCCAGCGCGGATTCACCGCCGGCCACCAGATTTTCGAGCATCCCCTGGGTTTCACTACTCCGGTCTTGGGCGAAGGCATTTACGACCTGAACAGCATGGCCGAGAACCTGGGTAACCCCTTCCGGGTGCAGGACGCTCTTATCATCAAGAAGTACCCGTGCTGTGGCGGCAACCACGCCATGCTGGACAGTCTGTTCAGCCTGATGCGCGAGCACAACTTCACCTGGGAAGACGTGGCCAGCGCCGAGGTGGACCAGTCCTACCTCTCCATCGTTATGCTCTACCCCGAGCCTGATGATCCCCTCAAGGGCAAGTTCAGCGCCAAGTACAACGTGGCGGCTGCCCTGGTCGACGGCGAAGTCAGCATAGATACCTTTAGCGACGAGAAGATCGCTGACCCGGAGATAGCAGAGGCCATGGACAAGGTTACTACCCGCGTAATGTCCAAGTGGGAAGAGAGCGGCGGGGAAGTTTTCAAGGGATTGCCCGTCCGAATAACCCTCAAGGATGGCCGCACCTTCGAGCACGTAACCGACCGGGACATGATCCTTGGCGGCGCCAAGAATCCCTGGGGCTTCGAGAACATCAAGGGCAAGTTCGAGGTCAACGCCGGACTGGTCCTTCCCGAAGACCGGGTCGCCGAGACGGTGCAAACCTGGTCTGACATTGGGGAGGTTACCGACTTGACTGATACCATCCGCAGCACTCTTGTAGGCGCCTGAAACCTGTCTAAATAATCCCTTTCCACGTCAATGGGGAAGGTCAGGAAGGAATGTACAGAATTGCCCTCCCCTTGAAGGGGAGGGCAGGAAAGGGTGAATAAAGTCCCTCCCCTTTTGACGGGGGAAGGTCAGGATGGGGGTGACGGAGTTTGTACTGCGGTCTCCTTCAACTGCCTCAGAATGCAATACTATTTAGCAAGAGTACCCAGGGGCTGTCGTCAAATTTAGGGTCCGAGCCTCCGACCGCGCCATTTCGTCGTACCCGCGAAGGCGAGAACCTTGATTGGTTTGAGTCAAATGTCCTGCCGACACAGGAAGCAAACGTCGCATTTGGCGACACTCCCGGGTAGTCCATCGCTGTTGAATTGATGGGTTTGGGATTAACCGTAATTCCGGAGAAAACCGGAATCCAGTAACAGTCTTGGGGTTGAGCCATTCCCCATCCAATTGTGGATAAAGCCTTTCGTTGGTATCCGTGATAGCTGGATCAGCCATCATTGCTAAGGGGAAGCCCATTAGCAAGAACGACATGATTTGGTCAGAAGTTAGTTATTCTGCTCTGAATGCCGGCCAAACCCAAGCCAATAGGAGCATCAAGGAAAAGGTGCTGCCATCAGGTTCAACTACAGCCTTAACCAGTTAAGAGGAGATTTGTTCGGAGGCGTCACAGCCACCATCGTGGCGCTTCCGGTAGCGTTAGCCTTTGGCGTTGCTTCCGGCCTGGGCCCGGAAGCGGGGATTTACGGCGCCATTGCCGTGGGTTTCTTCGCCGCAGTGTTCGGCGGCACTCCGTCCCAGATATCCGGACCCACCGGCCCCATGACCGTGGCCATGGCGGTGGTGGTAACTCAGTACACCCAGGGCGACCCCGTCGAGGCCTTCACGGTGGTAATTCTGGGCGGCCTGTTCCAGATAGCGCTGGGCCTGATGCGCATCGGTAGGTTCGTTTCCTACACTCCCTATTCCGTCATTTCCGGGTTTATGACGGGCATCGGGATGATCATCATCATTATCCAGGTGCTGCCGTTCCTGGGTATCGAACCTGTCCCCGGTGGACCCGTATCCGTAATCTCGGCCTGGCCCGAACTGCTGGGCAGCTTTAACACCGACGCGGTTATAGTTGCGGCGATAGCCCTGGTAATCGGGTTTGCGTGGCGCGGCTTCCCCGCCAGGTACGTGCCGGGCCCCCTGGTGGCCCTGGCGGCAGGCAGCGTGGCCGGTCTGTTGTGGTTCGGTGGCGCTCCCACCATCGGGGATATTCCCAGGGGTCTTCCCGCATTTCAAATACCGGTCATTTCTCCTGACTTCCTTCTGCGGGTGATTCAGCCGGCCCTCATTCTGGCCCTGTTAGGTTCCATTGACAGCCTGCTGACTTCCCTGATTGCCGACTCCATTACCCGCACCCGCCACAAGCCCAACAAGGAACTGGTTGGACAGGGCATAGGCAATATGGCTTCCGGATTTATCGGCGGCCTGCCCGGCGCCGGGGCTACCCTGGGCACCGTCGTCAGCATCAGGGCCGGCGGCCGGACTCCCGTGGCCGGTGTCCTGAGGTCGCTGGTGCTTGTCGCCCTGATTATGGGCTTGGGGTGGATTGTGGAGCCCATTCCCCTGGCAGTGCTGGCCGCGGTATTGATGAAAGTCGGGTACGACATAATTGACTGGAAGTTTGTCACCCGCATTCACCACGTCAGGAGAGACCACCTGCTGGTAATGCTCCTGACTTTTGCTCTGACCGTTTTCCTGGACCTGGTTACTGCCGTGGCCATTGGCCTGATTGCCGCCGGGTTTGCCCATGCCCGGCGCCTCGAGTTGCTGGAAGTGGACAACGTGGTTTCCGCCCCGCTGCTGGACATGGATTTCCTGGAACTGGCGCCTCCCGATGGCGACGACGACGCAGAGTTCGACCCATTCAGCGCGCGGGTGGGCCTGGTTTCCTTCCGGGGCGCCTTCTCGGTGGCCTCTTCCAATCGCCTGGTGCAGGCCATTGGCCCGGACGTCCGGGACCACGAAATCGTTATCCTGGACTTTTCGCCCACGACCTACGTGGACGACAGCGCCGCGCTGCTAATGGAGCAGGTTATCTCCACCGCAGAAGAAGAGGGGACTACCTGCATTGTCCTAGGCCTGGCGGAACCGGTCTCCAGCACTCTGCACTCGTTAAACGTTTTCCGACGCGTCCCGGAAACTCACTTCGTAAACAACATGAGCGAGGCGCGCGACCTTTCCAAAGAGTTGTTGGGCCTGCCCACCGCCCAGCCGGCGGACTAGAGATGCAAACAAGTGAGCCGCTCCCAAAACCGAGAGCGGCTCCTGAATCCTCATAATCAAAGACCCTGCGACGCATGCCACTGGGCCCAAAGCGCCAGCCTACGGCTCTATGCGAATCGAGTCTCCCACCTTTATCGACCCGCCGCTGATGACGATAGCCAGCATTCCCCGCCGGTGGTTAAGCTCCTCCCGCAGCCCCATGCGAATGGCGTCCATCTTCCCGCAGGGCTCGCATTCACCCACAATCTCCATGGTAACTTCGTCCCCCATGAAGAAGACCTGTCCGGCTTTGGCGTCCGATAGGTCCAGGCCCTCAGTGGTAATGTTCTCCTTGATCTGGCCCGGTACCAGTTCAAAATGGTCCAGGGTTTCCTTGTCCATCACCAGCACCTGGCGGGCATTCCTCACGTTGCAGCTGCGGTCGCCCTCCAGGCCGTGCGCCGAAATGGCGGTGGCCTCCTCCACGGGGTCCGATGGAGTGCCCTTCACCCTGGCAATGTGCAGATTAACGATAGTTCCTTGCTGCATGGCCGTTCCTCCACGTTTCTGGCCCGGTCATGCTGCCGCTTCAACCGGGTCGTGGGTATCCTGTGTCGCCGATTATAGAGTCCACCGGGTCAAATTACCAACCCTTGTGTTAAGGTAATCACCTGCCGACCCAAAGCATGGGCAGCCTCCCGGCACCTCCAATACCGGTTGGTGGTCATCTCAAAAAACCTTCCCCTTTGACGGGAGAAGGTTAGCATTGGGGTGAAAGGTTAGTATGGCAGTCCCGTGGTTTAGCAAATCAACAGGTTTGTGACAGTTTCTTAATCAATGGAGCCGATATGTCTGACGAGTTTGTTAAGGTCGAAAATGATGAAGGAGTAATGGTGCTTACTCTGCACGATCCGGCCACCCGGAACGCCATCAATCCCGATATGGCCCAGGAGTTTTTCGAAGCCCTCGACCGTTTCGAGGATGACTCGGAACTGCGCGTGCTGCTTCTAACCGGGTCAGAACCCTCCTTCTGCTCCGGCGCCAACGTGCGCGGCTTCAGCAGCAGCATCCAGGCCAGGGAGGAAAGAAACGAATCCGTGACCTCCAGGCCCTGGGGAAGCATGGAGGCCCGTTATTCGCGCAGGTTCGATCCGGAGTCTTCCCACGCGCCGGAAATGGTACTCAGGCTCCAGGAACAACAGAAACCCACCATCGCCGCGGTCAACGGACATGCCATCGGCGCCGGCATGGGCCTGGCCCTGGCCTGCGACGTAAGGCTGGCAGCTGAGAAGGCGATATTCTCCGAGGCCTTTGTGCGAATGGGCCTGATTCCCGCCGACGGAAGCTGCTGGAATTTACCTCGCCTGATCGGGGTCAGCAATACCCTTCTACTCCAGTACACCGGCGACCGGGTAGAAGGTCCGGAAGCCCTGCGCCTGGGACTAGTCAGCCAATTGGTCCCCGACGACCGGTTGATGGAATCGGCGTTGGGACTGGCTCACCGCATTGCCCAGGGCGCCACCCGTTCCCAGTCACTGATCAAATACCTGGTACGCCGTGCTGCCGACCAAAGCTTCCGGGAGCACCTGGACCTTGCCCACGTGGCCCAGGACCAGGCCCGCACCACGGAAGACCACCGGGAAGCGGTGCAGGCCTTCCTGGACAAGCGCCCCCCGCAGTTCCGGGGCCGCTAGGAAAAACTCCCTATGCTCATCCGATGGAGAGAATTCGGCGGGAGGCCCAGCGACAGGCTTTTCGAAAGGCTAAACAGCAGTCTGGAGCGATACCGGGAAGGCAGCCAAACCATGAGCATTGGGCTGACCACCGACCCCATGCGTACCTGGAGCGAACAAAGGTGGGAGGGCTGGAGCGAGATGGTGGTAATCTACAGCACCTCTTCCCAGAACTTCACCAGGGCCGTTGAAGGTGGCCTGGTTGCCCTAGGCTGGAACAAGCGCTTCACCACCTGGAACTACGACCCAATTGGAGAGGGCTTGCCCGGCAGCTACACCCGCTATTACGTCTATGTGTTGCTGGAGTAGGCGGGCCCTGTTTCCTGATACCTTCACCCAATTCCCCAAATTCCCTCCCACACCCCTTGACGCCCCCCCAAACCCTCTCTATAATCCTTGCTTACAGAAAAGGCGGTGAACGCAGGAAGGTATGAGAATTACCTGAAAGCATAGCAAAAGTTGGGAGAACCCGAACGGCGGTTTGGGGTAACCCAACCGCCCTTTTCTTTGCACCTTAAAAACCGAATAAGGAACCTTGAAAAATTGTCCTGAAAACTCAAACTGTAAAAAGTTTGGAGTTCTTAGCGTGGGTCAAATTATTAAGGGCTTACGGTGGATGCCTTGGGACCAAGGGCCGATGAAGGGCGTGGTAAGGCTGCGATAAGCCTCGATGAGCCGTCTAACAGGCATAGTCGGGGATTCCCGAATGGGGTAACCTGTTCCGGTGTTGAGCCGGTTCATCCGCTTCGGCGGAGGGTAAGCGGGGGAACTGAAACATCTAAGTACCCTGAGGAAAAGAAATCAACCGAGATTCCCTAAGTAGTGGCGAACGAACGGGGAATAGCCTAAACCGGTATGACCAAACGGCGTGAGGGCCTATGTCATACCGGGGTTATAGGGAACACCTAGGGTCGCCTCACCAGACCCGATGAAGTTACCAATCTTGTTTCTAGCCGAAGGCTCCTGGGAAGGGCCGTCAAAGAGGGTGATAGCCCCGTAGGCGAAAGGGACGAGACTTCCGGTGTTTACCTGAGTACCACGGGGCACGGGAAACCTTGTGGGAAGTTGGGGGGACCACCCTCCAAGGCTAAATACCCTTGGTCACCGATAGCGCACCAGTACCGTGAGGGAAAGGTGAAAAGAACCCCTAGCGGGGAGTGAAATAGACCTGAAACCGTAAGCCTACAGAAGGTCGCAGCCTCGATTCAGTTCGGGGTGACGGCGTGCCTATTGAAGAATGATCCGGGGACTTACTGTATGGAGCAAGGTTAAGGAACTGGAGTTCCGGAGCCGTAGCGAAAGCGAGTCTGAATAGGGCGTTCAGTTCCATGTAGTAGACTCGAAACCGGGTGAGCTACCCATGGCCAGATTGAAGGTTCGTTAACGCGGACTGAAGGATCGAACTCGTGGCTAGTACAAAAGCTTGGGATGAGCTGTGGGTAGAGGTGAAATGCCAATCGAACCCGGAAATAGCTAGTTCTCCCCGAAATGCATTTAGGTGCAGCCTCGGGAATTAGGAGGACGGAGGTAGGGCACTGAATGGGCTAGGGGGCGTGAGCTTACCAAACTCAATCAAACCACCAATGCCGTTCTGCCGATACCCGGGAGTGAGACAGTCACAGATAAGTGCGATTGTCAAAAGGGAAACAGCCCAGACCACCGGCTAAGGCCCCCAAGCGCAGGCTAAGTGGGAAAGGAGGTGGGGTTCCCAAAACAACCAGGAGGTTGGCTTAGAAGCAGCCATTCCTTTAAAGAGTGCGTAATAGCTCACTGGTCGAGGGGTCCTGCGCCGAAAATGTAACGGGGCTTAAGCCTGCCGCCGAAGCCGTGGATGTTCAGGTTCAAGAATCTAATTCCAGCCTTGGGGTTCTGCCCTAAAGCTGGAGTGAAGGTTCTTGGTTCCGCCTGGGCGTGGTAGGGGAGCGTTCCTCGGGCGATGAAGGTGAGTCGTGAGGCTTGCTGGAGCGCGGGGAAGTGAGAATCCCGGAATGAGTAGCGTAAATCAGGGTGAGAATCCCTGACACCGAAAGCCCAAGGTTTCCTACGCAACGTTTATCGGCGTAGGGTTAGTCGGTCCTAAGCCGTAGGCAAGCGCCGAAGGCGATGGACAGCAGGTTAATATTCCTGCACCGCCGTTGTTTTGTTGATACTCGGAGGGGTGCGGAAGGGTAGGTCGGGCGTCTTACTGGATTGGCGTCCTCCTCCGTAGGCGAGCCAGGGCAGGCAAATCCACTCTGGCGTTAAGCTGAGGGTTGAGGGAATCGTAGCCTAAGGGCTAACGAAATCCGGCTGAACCCAAACCGACAAGAAAAGCTTCGTTTGGAGAAGCAGCGGCGACCGTACCGCAAACCGCCACTGGTGGGCTGGGATAAAAGTCCCTAGGTGTTCGAGCTAACCTCCGCTAAGGAACTAGACAAAAGAGCCCTGTAACTTTGGGAGAAAGGGCCCCCTGGGGGGTGAAACCGCTAGCCGGTGGAGCGCTTCGGGGGCGCAGACAAGAAGGCCGGGCGACTGTTTAACAAAAACACAGGTCTGTGCTAAGGGGAAACCCTACGTATACAGGCTGACGCCTGCCCAGTGCCGGAAGGTTAAGGGGAGGGGTGCAAGCTCCGAACTGAAGCCCCGGTGAACGGCGGCCGTAACTCTAACGGTCCTAAGGTAGCGAAGTCCCTTGTCGGGTAAGTTCCGACCCGCATGAATGGTTGAACGACTTGGCCATTGTCTCGGCGGAGGGCTCGGTGAAATTGCGGTGCCCGTGAAGACGCGGGCGACCCGCGGCAGGACAAAAAGACCCCGTGGAGCTTTACTGTAGCCTGGTATTGGGCTGGGAACTGTCATGTGTAGGATAGGTGGGAGGCTATGAACCTCCAACGCCAGTTGGAGGGGAGCCGTCGTTGAAATACCACCCTTGGCTGTTTTTGGTTCTAACCTCAGCAAAACTGGGGGACAGTGCCTGGTGGGCAGTTTAACTGGGGCGGTTGCCTCCAAAAAGGTAACGGAGGCGCCCAAAGGTCCTCTCAGGACGGATGGAAATCGTCCACAGAACGCATTGGCATAAGAGGGCTTGACTGCGAGACCTACAAGTCGAGCAGGGACGAAAGTCGGGCAAAGTGATCCTACGGCACCGTGTGGAAGGGCCGTGGCTTATCGGATAAAAGCTACCCCGGGGATAACAGGCTTATCTCGCCCAAGAGTTCACATCGACGGCGAGGTTTGGCACCTCGATGTCGGCTCGTCCCATCCTGGGGCTGAAGGCGGTCCCAAGGGTCCGGCTGTTCGCCGGTTAAAGGGGTACGTGAGTTGGGTTCAGAACGTCGTGAGACAGTTCGGTCTCTATCCGCCGTGGGCGCAGGAGGCTTGAGGGAACCTCTCCCTAGTACGAGAGGACCGGGAGGGACAGACCTATGGTGTTCCAGTTGTTCCGCCAGGAGCAGCGCTGGGTAGCCATGTCTGGCAGCGATAAGCGCTGAAGGCATCTAAGCGCGAAGCATCCCCCAAGATGAGGCCTCCCTTCCCGATTAACTTCGGGAGTAAGACTGCAGAGAGACTATCTGCTTGATAGGTCGGATGTGTAAGGCTGGCAACAGTTTCAGCATACCGATACTAACCGGTCGAGCGATTTGACCCACGTTATGGACTCCAGACAGCGCAGTGATAAGCTTTCAGGGCAATTATTCAGGGTTTCTTGTTCAGGTGTGTTCTAAGAACATTCCCCTCAACGCGGGGTGGAGCAGTGGCAGCTCGTCGGGCTCATAACCCGAAGGTCGTAGGTTCGAATCCTACCCCCGCTACCAACAACTAAATAGACAGTAAACTCAGCCCCCGGCGCAAGCCGGGGGCTTGTGTTTTGGCCCTTTGTGATTAGTGGCCCAGCAAGACTGAATTCGATAGGCACCGCCTTGGGGTGGCCTGAAGATGTCTCGCCCCGGGCGCCATGATGATCGCCGCATCTCTTAACGTTGTTTTGACTGCCTTATTTCCCCAGCCCGTATGGTACAATGCCTCCACCATATCCAACTCCCTTAAAATTCCTTGATTGAGAGGGTTACCCATGTCCAATATCGTACTGTCTAACACCGATTACAGCGTGGTCGGCACCCGCCCCGTTCGCCACGACGGTACCGACAAGGTTACCGGCCGTGCCAAGTACGGCGGCGACTTCCAGATGTCGGGTTTGCTGCACGGCAAGGTCCTCCGCAGCCCCCACGCCCACGCCCGTATCAAATCCATCAATACCAGCAAGGCCGAAGCCTACCCGGGCGTGAAGGCCGTAATCACCGGCAAGGACCTGCCCGTCGCCAGCATGGAAAACCCCGGCCGCGGCGTCCGGTTCTCCAGCGAAAACATCCTGGCCCAGGACAAGGCGCTGTACCGGGGCCACGCCGTCGCCGCCGTCGCTGCCGCCAATCCCCACGTGGCCGAAATCGCCATTGGCCTGATTGAGGTGGAGTATGAAGTCCTTCCGCCGGTAATCAATGTTACCCAGGCTATGGAGGACGACGCGCCCCTGGTTATTGAAGACCTGACTACAACGGAACTGGGCGAGAGGACCGATAAGCTCAGCAATATCGCCTCCCACTTCCGGTACGAGATGGGAGACCTGGAAAAGGGCTTTGCCGAGGCAGATGTCATCGTCGAGAGGGCCTTCCGGACCAGCACTGTGCACCAGGGCTACATCGAACCCCAGAACGCCGCCGCCCTGTGGAATTCCGACGGTAAACTGACCGTTTGGACCAGTACTCAGGGCGCCTTTGCCGTGCGTGACTCTATGGCCCAGATACTTGATATGCCGGTTTCAGACATTAAGGTAGTCCCCATGGAAATCGGCGGCGGTTTCGGCGGTAAGATTCCGGTCTACCTGGAGCCCATGGCTGCCATCCTGTCGAAAAAGACCGGCCAGCCCGTCAAGATGTTGATGTCCCGCACGGACGTCTTTGAGAGCACCGGCCCCACCTCCGGCTCCACCGTCTGGGTAAAGGTCGGCGCCACCCGGGACGGAAAAATAACTGCGGCCGATGCCTCGTTGGCTTTGGAGGCCGGCGCTTTCCCCGGCTCTCCAGTTACTATGGGCGCTCAGTGCATGTTTGCTCCCTACGACATCGAAAACGTGCGGGCGGAAGGCTACGACGTGGTCGTAAATAAACCGAAAGTTGCCCCCTACCGGGCCCCCGGCGCTCCCATCGGCGCCTTTGGCGGTGAGCAGGTGATGGATGAAGTAGCCCGGGAAATCGGGATGGACCCCATCGAGTTCCGCCTCCGTAACGCTTCCAAGGAAGGCACCCGGCGCGTAGACGGCCCCGAATTCCCGGTAATCGGCAACATTGAGTGTGTGGAGGCCGCCAAGGCCACCGATCACTACAACACTCCCCTCACCGGCCCTAACCAGGGCCGCGGCATCGCCTCCGGCTTTTGGTTCAACATTGGCATGCAGTCCAGCTGCAGCATCGGTGTCGCCGCCGACGGCACCATCAGCCTGGTCGAAGGCTCCACCGACATCGGCGGTACCCGCGCTTCCATCGCCATGCAGGCTGCCGAGGTGCTGGGCATTCCCGCCGAGGACGTTCGGCCCAGCGTGGCCGACACCGACTCCGTCGGCTACACCTTCCTCACCGGCGGTAGCCGCACCACCTTCGCCAGCGGCTGGGCGGCCTACGAATGCGCCCAGGACATCAAGAACCAGATGATCGAGCGCGCCGCCACCATTTGGGAAGTCTCCGCCGAGGACGTGGAGCTTGTGGCCGGTACCTTCCAGCACAAGTCCGACTCCGACCTGAAGATGACCTTCAAGGAATTGGCCGCCCAGCTGAACGGTTCCGGTGGCCCCATTTCCAGCCAGGTCAGCGTAGACCCCCGGGGAGCTGGCGGCGCCTTCTCCACCCACATAGTGGACGTGGAAGTGGACCCCGACACCGGCAAGGTTGACATTCTCCGCTACACCACCGTGCAGGATGCGGGCAAGGCCATCCACCCCAGCTATGTTGAGGGCCAGATGCAGGGCGGAGTCGTCCAGGGCATCGGCTGGGCTCTCAATGAAGAGTATTACTTCAGCCAGGACGGCCAAATGGTCAATTCCAGCTTCCTTGACTATCGCATGCCCATTAGCCTGGACCTGCCAATGATCGACACGGTCATCGTCGAAGTTGCCAACCCCGGCCACCCCTACGGCGTCCGGGGCGTCGGTGAGGTGCCCATCGTGCCTCCCATGGCCGCCATTGCCAACGCCATTCACGACGCCATCGGTGTCCGCATGGAAAGGTTGCCCATGTCTCCCGGTGCAATCCTTGAAGCCCTGTGGGAGAAAAACGGGGAGAACGTGCAGCAGGCTGCGGACTAGGCACATCAGAAGTTGAGGCCCAATTCTGAACAGCGATTCGGCATCCCCAGTATCTCTGGGGGTGCCCTTCGTTGGTTTTATGGGCTGTATTGCCTCGGCATTCACAACGGGACAGACCAATAAGCCAACACATTAACAGGAGCAGAAAAATGGCTCGTGTGCCTTTCGCAACCAGGGAAAACATGGACGCCGCCGGCCAGGCGGTGTGGGACGACATTCAGACCAGTCGCGGCGGCGTGCAGCGCAACTACGCCGCCCTCCTCAACAACCCCCAGGCCGCCGGCGCCTTCGCCGGTTTGGGCGGCTACGTTCGGTTTGAGACTCCCCTGGACCCGCGGGTGAAAGCTGTCGCCATCTTGACCGCCGCCCGTGAAGCCGGCGGCCACTACGTCTGGACCGTCAATCAGCGTGGCGCAAAGGAAGCCAATCTCAGCGACGAACTGATTGCCGCCATCCGTGAATTTCGCGCCCCGGCCGGCTTGGACGGCAATGACGCCACCGTTGTCCAGTTCGTCCTGGAACTGCTGCGCCACCACCGCATCTCCGACTCCACTTTCGAGGCCATGCGCTCCATCGTCGGCGACGCCGGCATCGTCGACGTGCTCATCGTCGTGGCCTACTACCACGGCCTGGCCCACAGCCTTCAGGCCCTTGAGGTGGAGCTTCCAGACGGTGTTGAAACCGATCTCACCTATTAGGCCCGGGCCCGGCCGGCGAGAACTTTAGGGAACCTCTGAACAAGGTCCCTGCCCCCTTGACGGGGGAAGGTTAGGATGGGGGTGACAGCTTGCCGATGACTATTTCCCCCTCTCCCGTCAAGGTAGGGGGGAGTTATTCAGACCTTTCCTAGGTCCGCGCCTGCCGCGGCGGTGGGGCTCTTACCTACCGTCTGCCAGTGCCACCACACTAGCGGCAAAAGAAGGAGCGACCGGGAGTCGCTGGAGGAGCGGCTCACTATCGGTCGCTGGACTGTAATTCTATTCCCGGTCGATATTGGCGTCAATGCCATTGTTGGTTTCTTTTGCCGACTCTTCCAAGGAGAACAGAGAATGGCGGACTACATCTACCTGGTCCAAATGGACATTCCCGAGGAACTGGAAGCGGACTTCAACCGAATCTACGACACCCAGCACATTCCCAACATCGTCAAGGCCCCGGGCGTCCACAGTTGTACCCGCTACAAGCTGGAATCTTCCGACGTGGAGGGCACCGCCAGGTACGCCGCTGTCTACGAAATTGATTCCCCCGAAGTGCCCTTCACCGATGCCTGGGTAGCTGCCTCCGATACCGGCGACTGGGCCCCTATGATTCGCCCCCACACCAGCAACCGCTCCCACATCGTCTACCGGAAGCTCTAGCGAACTCTGAATGTGTCCCTCCCCCGTTGTCGGAGGAAGGATTGAGCCTTCCCTGGGCTGTCCGAAAGGTTGAGGGTGATGGCGCTTGCGGTGCGTCTGCGCCAGCACTCTCAAAAAGGCCTTAACCGCATCCCTCTAGCTGGGAATACAGGCCGTCGTCGTAATTTCCACCAGGTTGTCCGGTTGGCCGAACTGAACAATTATCGTAGTCCGCGCCGGATAGTTGCCGGGGAAAAACTCGGCGTAGGTCTCGTTGAAGCCCGGCAGGTCTTCCCGCGTCGTAACGTAACAGGTATTGGTCAGCACGTTATCGAGCGAAGACCCCGCTTCCTCCAGGATCATCCCGATCCGTTGCAGGGCGAACCGGGTCTGCTCCCGTATGTCAGAACCGTTCTCTCCGGTGGTGGGGTGCCGGCCCGTACAGCCCTGCACGAATACCATATCGCCAAATCTGGTGGCCTGCGACAGCGGGTTGCTCCCCTGGGCAATCTGCGGGTGCGTGATAATTTCCTTCTGAGGCATCTGTTTCTTCCTTTCTGTTATTTGGCCTGGGCCATGCGGGGATACTAATTAACATCTTGCCGTGCTGTCAATTGACACCTAACGGGCTGCGTAGTAACCTGCCAACAGCATCGGATACGCCTAGCATCGGCATCCGAAAGTTTCAGAATGGGAACACAAGCATATATCTGGAGGTAAAGGAATGCCTTACGAAGGACTGATTGCGGAAACAGTCAACATTCACGGCCATAACGGCGACCTTATCGACGCCTACCTGGCGCGCCCCCTGGGCCCCGGCCCTCACCCCGGCGTGGTAATGATTCACCACATGCCGGGTTGGGACGAGGCCACCAAGGAAATGGCTCGCAAGCTGGCCCACAACGGGTTCGTCTGCATCTCACCCAACCTGCACTTCCGCGAAGGCAAGGGCGACCCCACCGCCAACAGCGCCAGCGTCCGCGAGGCCGGCGGTATGCCCGATGACCGTACTCTCGGCGACGTCGCCGGCGCCCGCGACTATCTGCGCACCCTGGCCTATCATAACGGCAAGGTTGGCGTCATTGGCTTCTGCTCCGGCGGCCGCCAGACCTACCTCGTCGCCTGCCGCTTGGACGGCATAGACGCTGCGGTCAATTGCTGGGGTGGCGGCGTAACCACCGTCCCCGAAGGCGAACTGGAACGCTCCCGCCAGCCCGTCGCCCCCGTGGACTATACCGCCGACCTTAACTGCCCCCTGCTGGGCCTGTTCGGCAACGAAGACGCCCGACCGTCCCCCCAGGACGTCAACGACCTTGAAGAGGCACTGAAGGCCGCCGGCAAGGACTACGAGTTCTTCCGCTACGACAACGCCGGCCACGGCTTCTTCGCCGTGGACCGTCCCAGCTACCGCCAGGAGGCCGCCGTAGACGGCTGGCAGCAGGTCCTCCGCTTCTACAATGCCAATCTCCGCACCGGCTCCCGCGAAATGGCCGGCGTAGCCGACGACGACTAGGGCGAATCCCGCAAGTCCCTTCGCCCTTTCGGTGAGGGTTGGTAAGTGGCGAGAAACCATCGGTAGGGGTGCATGATCATGCGCCCCTTTTCTTTAGATACTCCACTGTAGGGGCGGACCTGTGCTTCCGCCCCGGTTTCACCGCAATATCACCCAATCTAGTACGGTACCGCCTGTCGAAGATGGGGTTCCACATGAGGTGGCCTCCAATGTCGTCTTACCACCGAAAGCCGGTATCCAGAGAGCTCCGGCGTTTAGGATCCGACCACTGGTGGCCGCAGCTCCCTGAAACCACCTGACCTGAAACATTACCGCCCTCCACAGGGTCACTGTTTTCCAACTTTGGGGCAAGCAGCTCCTTCCCCTTCAGACAGGCCTTTCGGGAACCTCGAATCCAAAGGTATATATGGTCGATGTGAAATTCTCCAAATGCGATATCCTTAATGCCCGCCAATACAATAGTTGACATTTCATTCCCCGATGTGATATTTTGCACAAGCTAAAGGCTATGATGGAGACGAGTAGTCAGGGCCCGGCGCTCAGCGAGCCTGGTACGGTGTGAGCAGGTACGCCAACCCTGTCGAAAATCCCTCCGGAGCTGCCAGCAGAACCGCGACATAATTGCTTGATCGTCGCCCAGTAAGCCAGGCCGAGGTTCGTCGCTCGTTATCCGTGACGGGGCATGTTGGTGCCTGCTAAGAGAGGTCCGGTTCGCCGGATAAATAGGGTGGTACCGCGGGAATATTATTATCCCGTCCCTATGTGGGACGGGCTTTTTTTATTGCCCTTTGGGCGACCTTCCCGAAACCTTTCTCGGCGGCAGTAAGCAAGAGTTTTGGAGGCTGCTGTGAAACTTAAAGGTTCGGAAATCATCTGCGAAAGCCTGCTCCAGGAAGGGGTCGACGTAATTTTCGGCCATCCTGGCGGGGCCATTCTTCCCTTCTACGACGCCCTTTGGAGCTACCCGCAACTTCGCCATGTCCTGGTCCGCCACGAACAGTCGGCTTCTCATGCTGCAGACGGCTATTCCCGGGTATCGGGCAAAGTCGGTGTATGCGTGGCCACCTCCGGTCCCGGCGCCACCAATCTTGTTACCGGCCTGATGGGCGCCAAGGCCGATTCCGTTCCCATGGTTGCCATCACCGGCCAGGTTGCCCGCACGGCCCTGGGTTCAGAGGCCTTCCAGGAGTGCGATATTTGTTCCATTGCCTCGGTCTGCACCAAGCGCACTTACCTGGTCATGTCCGCCGCCGACCTAAGCCACACCATCCGGGAAGCTTTCAAAATCGCCCAGGAGGGTCGTCCTGGCCCGGTGCTGATCGACGTACCCCGGGATGTACAGCTGGAATTGGCAGAGTTCGAGTATCCCGATATATCCGAGCCTGTAAGAGAGCCTCTTTCTGATGAAACCGCGTCCGCATTGCAGCAGGCGGCCCGCCTGATCAACGAGGCGGAGCGTCCGGTCTTGATCGCCGGCCACGGGGTTCTGGCCTCCCACGCCTGGGAAGAGTTGATTGAACTGGCTGAGGCCACCGGCATTCCTGTAATCAATACTCTCCTGGGCCTCAGCAGCTTCCCTCGCAACCATCCCCTGAGCCTCGGTATGCTGGGAATGCACGGCATGTACTGGTCTAACATCGTTGTCGACCAGGCTGACCTGGTGGTGGGCCTTGGAATGCGTTTCGACGACCGGGTTACCGGCAGGGCCTCCACCTTTGCTCCTCATGCCAGGATCATTCACCTGGATATTGAACCCAGCCAGGTAGGGCGCAATGTGCCGGTCGAAGTGCCCCTGGTGGGTGATGCCAAGGTAGTAATGCAGGCCCTGGTTCCCCTGGTAAAGCGAGTGGAACGCCCCGAGTGGATGAGCTATATCGAACAACTTAAGGCCGATCACCCTTCCCTGGCCATACCCAAGACCGACACCCTTCTGACCCAACATGTGATGTCGGAGATGAACGAGTTGATCCAGGAAAACCCGGACACTCTGGTGGTGACCGGCGTGGGGCAACACCAAATGTGGGCGGCCCAGTTCCTGTTCTTCAACGGCTACAATACCTTCGTCTCCTCCGGCGGTCTGGGCGCCATGGGCTTTGAACTGCCGGCGGCCATGGGCGCGCAGGTTGGTCAGCCGGGCGTTCCGGTATGGAGCATCGCCGGCGACGGCGGCATTCAGATGACCTCCCAGGAATTGGCCACCGTGGCTCAGGAGAACCTGCCGGTCAAGATTGCCCTCATCAACAACGGCTACCTAGGCATGGTCCGCCAGTGGCAGGAGATGTTCTTTGAGAACCATCTGAAGGAGGTTCCCATTCCCGGCCCCGAGTTCGTGAAGCTCTCTGAGGCCTACGGAATCCCGGCTGTCAGGGTGACCGAGCAGGAGGACGTGATGCCCGCCCTGCGTAAAGCCCAGGCCCACGATGGCCCTTACCTGATTGAGTTCGTGGTAGACCCGTCGGTAAACCTGTATCCCATGGTGCCGCCCGGCGGTTCCCTGGGTGAAACCATGGAAGACCCCTTGACCGCTGCCGTGAAGGCAGGCTAGGGTAAGAATTAGGTAAGTAGGGATCCCTTCCCCCTTGATAGGGGAAGGTTAGGATGGGAGTGGTGGCGCTCAGCGTTACTCGGACCGACATCAATCCTCATTACTAGGGGGCAGCGTTGGAAGAAGTTACCATTCAGGAAGCGTCGCGCAGGTTGAACGTCTCCCAGGACATCATTCGTCGCTATATTCGTGAGGGACGACTGAACGCCCGCCGCCAAACGGGCGAAGAGGGGCGATCATGGGTAGTGGAGCTTCCCGACGATGGGTGGCAGGACGACGACAAGGACCACATCAACGGCCTGGCCAGGCAGCTTACTCCCTGGTGGTGGTCCAATCCTCAGCAACGGGGGGAGGTTCACTACGTGGACAGCCTGGGTATCGAAGAAGTTCAACCCGTCTACCTGTGCGGTCTCACTTCCGAGGATTTCTGGCCGGCCGTGGGCCATTCGGTTGAGCAGCGTTGTCCTATCTGCGTCGAAGAGGTACGGCACCGTGGGTTACCCATGGAAACACGGGAATGATGGAGTAGCTCAAGAGTCCCTTTCCATTGATGAGGAAATCTGGGTGCGATTGTCCCTTTCCTCCACTGCACACCCTGGTTGGCTCCGGTTCCAGTAACCAAATCAAGATGTAACTGGCAATAAAAGGGCCGCCGCCCTTCCCGGTTCTTGCAGGGACGGGCGGCGGCCTAGACTTTATATATGAGGGGATTCAGCTGGCTAGCTTACCTGGAACACCCATACCTGGTGCATTACTTCCGGTTCCCCCTTGGGAAGAGGGTGGTAAGCGTCCGAGACTTCAACCAGATTCCACAGGCCCGCGGATTCCAGGGAATCCATCTTGTCCTTGAATCCGTTCTCCAAATAAGTGTCGGTTCTCAAACTGAAGACGATGTGTCCGCCGCTCTTTACTACCCTCACCAATTCATCTATGGAACTGGCCGGGGCGTGGCCTTGGGTGAACACTCCCACGATCACCGAAGCATCGAACTGGTCTGTCGAGTAGTCCAGCGTCTCGCCCATGGTCATCTGGTCCAGGGCTTCGTAGATCCCCTTCCGCCGGGCCACTTCCAGCATGCCGAGCGAAAGGTCCATGGCCGTCATTTTGCGAAATCCCATTTCGTGGAGGCACTCGCCTACCAAACCGGTACCGGCGCCGGCATCCAGCACGGATCCTTCTTTAGCCACGTGCTTAGCCACGTATTCCGACGTACGTTGCGGCGAGATCCACCCGAAGTCGGATTCAAGGTCGGCGTCATATTCCTCGGCCCACTGGTCGTAACGCTCTTCCAGTTCCTGTTCGTTCTGTGAAGAGTATACCCAGCGGACCCGATCATTTTGCGTCATAGCGCACCTCTGACTTGTTTGCCCAAAAACAATCGGTCCTTGAAAAAAGACCGGTTACTTGCGGCAAACGAACATGGCCCAGCCGAGCTCCTTGTGGTCCACCGCGGCCGCGGTTTCCCCGTAGGCCTCTGCCAGGTAGGCAAACCTTTCCCGGTGCTCCTCGTTGCCTTTGGACGCGGCGTCGCTGAGCATCAGGTAGCTGGTCTTCAGGTGCCGGGAGATGTCCTCGGCCTCCAGCACCTCGAATCCGGCGGCCTTCAATGCAACCTGGTAGGACTCGAAGCTGAAGTCTGTGTCGAAGAGCAGCCGTTCGTAGACAAACTTCACGGCCTTTTCGCTTATGTTGGGCTGGGGCTTGATCAGGTCGTCAAACACGAAGATGCCGCCGGGCTTAAGTACCCGGTAGACCTCTTCCAGCACCTTAACTTTGTCGGGCACGTGGTAAATGGTAGCCTGGCTCCACGCCCGGTCAAAAGACCCTTCAGCTATGGGCAGGTCCGTGGCCGAACCCTTCTTAAAGGTAACCCTTTCCCTTACCGCCACGGGCTGGTCTTGCAGCGAGTCGATGGCGTTGGAAATGCGCACGCCGCTCAGGTCCACGCCGGTCACCTGGCAGCCAATCGACTTGCACAGGGCGATGGCGGTGGTGCCGCTGCCGCATCCCACGTCGATGACGACGGAATCGGCTTGAAGTTGACCACGCCGGGCCATAACCTTGTTCAGATTGGCGCCGGCCTCCAGGAAGCTCATATTAGCGCCGTCTTCAAACAAGCCCCAGTGGACGCTGCCGTCCTTGTCCCAAAGGGCCCGGTATACGGCGTCCTCGTGGTCGTAATATTGTTCAGTTTCGGATTCGCTAAACTGCAACTGCATTTTCGATCTCCGTCAGATAATAATCGAACTCGTTATCCTCGGTGACCAGGATTGCCTTGGGCCGGACCGGTACGTCCGTAACCTCAAAAGCCATGATGATGACCTTGTGCCCGGGGTTGGTCAGCTTGGCTGCTGCTCCCTGGACTGAAATGATTCCGCTGCCCCGTTCGCCGGAGATAGCGTAGGTCTCGAATCGCGCCCCGTTATCCACGTCACAGATAAGGACTTTTTCGTACTCCCAGATGTCAGACTTGTCCATCAAGTCCTGGTCAATCACGATGCTTCCGATGTAGTCCTCGTCGCAGTTGGTAACGGTGGCCCGGTGAATCTTCGACCTCATGAGTTGTCGCATCTAAATCTCCTCCTTGAATGTTCCGTTTTCTTTGAGACTTGGGGGTTTACGTCAAAAAAGCGCGCAAGTTTCTTCTGCCTGGGCTCAAAGAGCTACCTGGTAGAGTCGTGCCACACCTATCTGAATACGTTGCGCTGTAGTTCTAGCGACTTAGTATCATCCCCACCTGCCCATCAAAGACTCTATAATGCTGGCGGCAGGGGCAGCTAAGGTTCGCAGGGGAGTTGGCGGCTGGGGAGAGAAGCGGTATTTCCGAAGTAACTGAAAAAGCGCCGGGAACCAATATCCGACCGGAAGCCGGTACAGAAGTTGTTACGCCCCTCGGGCTCCGTAGAGTAAGGTATGTCGATACACTGCCGTGCTAAACTTACACGCATCCTTGGATACCCCCTTTTGGTTAGGGTGCGGTGTGCGGGCATAATACTTTTATCTAATCCTATTGTCAAATAATTATTCCATCATAACCTGCGGCAAATGTAATAGTTCGTTAAGTTTCAGGAAATAATGATCATAGTATTTAACGTTTTCGTCTGGAAATTAGGCTAATGCTACGAATGATGGCGATATCGCCAAAAACTTATGGAGAAGAATCCTGATGTTTGATCTTCTAATCGACCGGGGACGCATCATCGACGGTACCGGGCAGACCTGGTTCCGGGGCGGTATCGGCGTAGATGGCGACACGGTCACTGTTGTACGGGGCGACACGTCGGCAGTGGCTGCCGACCGGGTTATCGACGCCAATGACCGTGTGATTTGCCCTGGTTTCATCGACATGCACTCCCACTCCGACTTGATGCTGCTGTCGGACCCCGCCAACGAAGCCAAGTTGCGCCAGGGTGTAACCACGGATGCCCTGGGAATGGACGGGCTCTCCTATGCTCCAACCTCGCCGGTGCACCTTGAAGAGTTGCTCACTTACCTCGCCGCCGTTAACGGTACTCCGCCCGCCGACGTCCGCTGGGGCCGGGTCAGCGAGTTCCTGGACCTGCTGGACGGCCGCATCGCCTGCAACGTGGTGTACTTTGTTCCCCATGCGGCTATCCGAGTGGAAGCTATGGGTTGGGCGGACCGTCTTCCTACCGATGCCGAAATAGTACGAATGCAGGAGTTGGCTCGCCAGGGAATGCGGGACGGCGCCTTTGGCTTTGCCACCGGCCTCACCTACCCTCCCGGGGCCTACAGCGATACTGCCGAGCTGGTGGCTGTCTGCGAGGCCATAAAGGATTGCGGCGGGTTCTACATGACCCACGCCCGGTACAGCCTGGGCGACCGGCTCCTGGACCCCTTCCGGGAGGCCATCAACATCGGCCAAAGCAGCGGGGTACCCGTGCACATTTCCCACTACCATAGTCCCGTGGAGGGTCTGGGGCGGCGGATGGTTGCCCTGGTGGACGAGGGCCGCAGCGCGGGCATCGATGTTACTTTCGATCAGTATCCCTACCCGGCGGCCAGCACAGTCCTCCACTCCCTGCTTCCCTACTGGGTCCATGCCGGCGGCCCGGCCTTGCTATACCGCCGCATTCATGAGCAGAGTATTCGGGACGAAATCGGCGATACCGTGGAACCTCAATGGGGTCTAAGCCTTGACCATTACATCTTCAGCCACATTGGCTCGGAAAGGAACAAGGAATGGGAGGGCCGTTCACTGGTCGACTTGGCTGAACACCAGGGCAAGCGCATGGTAGACGCCATCTGCGACCTGTTGATCGAAGAGAACCTGGAAGTGGCCTTCGTGGCCCGCACCGGTAACCCGGAAAACATTCGTACCATTGCTCGCCACCCGGCCCAGATGGTAGGCTCCGATGGCCTGCTGACGGGCAACCACCCTAACCCCCGCACCTACGGCACTTTTCCCTACGTCCTGGGCCAGTTCTGCCGTGAGGAAGGTTTGTTCCCCCTTGAAGAAGGCGTCCGCAAGATGACCTCCTATCCGGCCCAGAGACTTGGCCTGAAGGACCGGGGAGTCTTGCGCGACGGAATGAAGGCCGATATCGTCGTCTTCGACCCGGAGAAGGTTGAAGCCAGGGCCACCTTCGAGCAGCCGATGCAGTATCCCGAGGGGATAGATTACGTCATAGTCAACGGTCGGGTGGTGATCGACAATGGCAGTCACACCGGCGCCCTTCCCGGCAAAGCTCTCCGTTCCCAATAGTTGATCTATCGGCAATAAAAGAGGCGTGAAGGACTCCAGTCCCTCACGCCTTTTGAGTAGCCTGTTTCCGATTAGGCGGCTACCGTCCCTGCCAGACCGGCGCCCGCTTTTCGGCAAAGGCCCGAACACCTTCCTTGGCGTCTTCCGTCTCCAGGACTTCATCCCGCTTCTTCTGGGCCAGCGCCACCCGTTCTTCCATCCCCATCTCCGAACCCTTGATGGATACTTCCTTGATGGCGGCCAGGGACAGGGGAGCATTGGCGGTGATCATGCGAGCCATCTCCTCGGCCCTGGGCAGAACTTCCTCCGGTTGGACTACGTAGTTAACCAGCATCAGGTCCAATGCCCGCTGGGCGTCCACAAACTCGCCGGTAAACAGGAACTCGAAGGCAATGTTCCGGGGCACCACCTGGGACAGCAGCGCCGGTCCGCTCACCGACGAAATTCCCCGTTTGGCCTGGGGCCACCCGAAGCGCGCCTCCGTGGATGCGATACGGATGTCGCTTCCCAGGGCAATACCACACCCCTGGGCCAGGCAGATGCCGTTGATTGCGGAAATTATCGGCTTGTAAATCTTGGACTGCTCCACGTACAGGTCTCCGGTGGTGACACCCTCATTGGCCTGGTCATTGGCCATGGCCACCAGGTCGTGTCCGGTG
Organism: Dehalococcoidia bacterium; assembly: GCA_964291565.2. GTDB lineage: Bacteria > Chloroflexota > Dehalococcoidia > Lucifugimonadales > UBA3495 > Bin22. Next base: position 144,654 of record OZ219949.1, on the reverse strand, counting down.
GAGAACGCTCGTCCCCGTCCGGTTACGATGGCACAGCGGACTTGTGGGTTGACCTTTACGTCCTGGAAGGCCTCCCAAAGAAGCTGCCTCATGTTCGGGTCAATGGCATTCAGCTTCTCGGGCCGGTTCATCGTGATGTACGCGATGCCGTCTTTAATTTCGTATAGTGCTTCCGGTTCAGTCTGGTTGGTCAAGGTGGTTCCTCCTTTTTAGTGGTCGGGTTACAATTCGTCGGCATATGGCCATATCTCTACAGCCATGTGATAAAGGTAATGAGCCCGCTGTTCAATTGCTGATTCATCCCATTTGTCAGGTGCAGATTCCAAAATCGACTTATTGAGAAACAATGTAGTGTGATGGTCTAAGGCGGTTCGCTTTTCATCCCAAGGGGAATTGGAAAGGCTTGGATTTAACCGGTTGTTAACTAGCGTCAAATTTCCAATCGAATGAATTATCCGGTTACGGTCGCTCGTAGCCAAAGCCTTATTCTCGACATCTTCAGGAAGCGGCCAATTCTCTTGCCAATCCTGGGGCATGATGTGCTCGATGGTCAAGTTAGGGGCAACGGCCTTGGTTTCTGATTTGTCGGTTCTCATACTGATCTCCAGGGCTTCCACCATCCTAAGGCGGGCACGGGTGAGCAGACTGTAGAGTGGAGATTGAAGGAAAACTTGCTCAATTTGGTGGTTATCCGGCCAGGTTCTAGTTTGGGCTGTTTGTCCACCCAAGAACTCCGCAATGTAGTCGCCTGCTCTCTCGATGCACTCTCTGTCAAGACCTGCAATCAGTTCAAGGAACAACCTATTAGTTCCCATTGTACTCATTCTGCAAAGCATACGGCGAATTAAGTAGCTCTCCAAAGCCTTCAATGCCTTGGTCAACTGGTCGTCAGGTACACCCCTAGAGAAAAGCCAAAGCAGAACGGGAGTAAGGACGCCCATCTCCATGACCTTCCACCGACTCAAGAAGTGGGCCCTCTCGGGGTACGCTTTTTCTTCCAATTTCCGATAAACTTGTCCAATCGAGCGTATATCATTCGCGATGTCGCCAATGGAGTAGCTCTCGTTGCGGTTGACGTAGCCTCTGAATTCTGCGAATACCCTGTCAGCGTTAATTTCTCGCAAGGTCCTTAATACCAGCCAGTAATTGAGAAATGCCTCAATGCGACGGCGTATGAGGCGACCTTGGCGAATGTCTTGGTTCCACCAGTTGTCTGTAAAGCCCCACAAAGCATTGACGTCGCCAGAAATCCCGGCCCTTTCCGCTTCGTAAAGAACTAAGTTCTTGACCAAGTCCGATTCCAATAGCTGAGTTCCTCGTGCGTTAAGCGTTTCAAAAATGATGTGAGGGTTGTCTTCTTTGGCAAGGTCAAGCACAACTAGTTCAAATTTGCGGGCTATAGCCTCCTCAATGGCGTTGGCCCGGATTTGGCTTTCATTGGGGTCAGAATCTAACCACTGCTGAACTTGAAGCTTGAAGAACTCGTGGCACCGAACAATCAGTGAATCTGGGAACCCTTCGCTTTCCAACTCATTCTGCATGGCATGTCGGAATGCTTCTTGATCGCCAGTGGTCGGCCAAACCTTAAAGGCGTTATCCGGGTCTCCACCGCGATATGCTTCCTGGTTCAACACCAAAGTAGACAGTCTGGCGGCAGGCAGGGTGTAATGTTCTTCCAGTTTTTCCTGAACGGCGTCCAAAAGCAGTTGAAGCGTAGTCAGCCTCTGTTGACCATCAACTACGATCCGGCGGTCTAGTCCGTCTGACGTTACGGTGCTTTGCTCTTGAAGCACTACTGCTCCCATGAAATGGCTGGCAATCGCTGGGTCGGGTGAATTGCCTCTCTGAACCTCCAGGATACTCTCTGCTATGGCCTGAACATCTTGCCACAAGGGCTCCCATTGCTCTTCTTGGTTCCATATGTAGCGTCTTTGAAATTCGGGAATCTCGTATCGCGCTTGCTTTTGGAAAAGAGTCTGCAAAGTCAGAATTCCGACTTCCATGTCATTTCCCCTATTGTTATGCTGAGTCATGGGGGCAAGTCGTTCCCGCTCCCGCTCCCGCCTTAAGTTACGACTCTAGATTATCCGCGACCCGGTGGGCTTGGTTCCAATCACCCCGCCGTCCTCCAGGCTGTCTATCTCATCGCCGGTCAGGCCCAGCAGTTCACCATAAATCTGCCGGTTGTGCTGGCCCAGGGTTGGCGCCGGCCAGTGTATCTGCCCCGGCGTCTTCGACATCCTCCACGCAAATCCCTGGTACCACTTGGGTCCCACCCGTGGGTGGTCGACATAGTTGAAGGTGCCCCGGTCAACGTAGTGCTCGTTCTCCAGCAAGTCCGGCCCCCTCAGCACGGGCCCAGCGGGAACACTCGCTTCCTGCAACCGCCGGGTCACGTCCCAAATATCCTTGTCAGCCACCCAGGGGCCAATGATCTGGTCCAGTTCCCGTCTGTGCAGCATCCGGTCTTCATTAGTAAGGAAGCGGTGGTCGTCGACCAGTTCCGGCATTCCCATAGCCGCGGCCAGCCCGCGCCACTGATCGTCATTTGTGATAGCGATGGTAACCCACCGGTCCTCTCCGGCGCAGGGATAGGCATTGTGCGGCGCGAACCAGGGGGAATGGTTGCCCATTCGTTCCGGCTCCTGTCCGCTTATCTGGTAACCCAGTACTTCTCCCCCGATCAGGGCCACCGCCGACTCCTGCTGCGAAACGTCCACGAACATTCCCTTGCCGGTGCGCCTGCGGTACCTGAGGGCGGCCAGCAGCACCCCGGCGGCGTGGGAACCCGTTATCGGGTCGCCGTGGTTGATTCCCGACTTCATCGGCCCGTCGTTGACATAACCCGTCATGTGGGCCATCCCGGACAGCTGCTCCTGCCCAATTCCATAAGCCACGTAGTTCTGCCAGGGCCCGCTATTGCCAAAGGCTGGCATGGATGCGTATATCAAGTCGGGCCGGATTTGACGCAATGTCTCGTAGTCGTACCCCAATCGTTCCAGGCTGCCCTGCCGGAAGTTCTCCACCAGCACGTCGCTGATGGACACCAGCTCTTCGAAGACCCGGCGCCCCTCTTCTTCCGTCAGTTCCAGGGTGATGCCGTACTTGCTCATGTGCAGGCAGTTGAACCACCCGTTGCGGTTCCACGCCTCCTCGCCAGGGTCGGAGTCAGGATAGGCGGCGATTCCCGGCGCCGGGCTCACCGGCCCACGGTGGGAATCGTACACTCGCATGGACTCCATCTTGATGACTTCGGCGCCCATATCCGCCAGCAGCTTGGTGCAATAGGGGCCGGCCCAAATGCGGGACAGGTCCAGTATTCGAAAGTTCTTCAGTGGCTGTGCCGCGCTCAACTAGATCACTCCTTCGGCAAAGAGACGTTCCACGCCCTTGCTGTCATAACCCAGATCCCCCAACACCTCCAGGTTATGCTCGGCCAGCAGCGGCGCCCGGCGGTACACCCAAGGCTCCACCACTGTGCGATCAGGGCTGATCGGCGGCCCCGGGTAGCGCAGCGTTCCGGCGATGGGGTGCTCCAGGTCCACGAAGTAGTCCCGCGCCACCAGCTGCTCCATTTCTAGGATGTCCTGCATTCCGGCCACGAAGGAGAATCCCAGGCCGTGGTCCTGCCCTGCCTTGAAGATATCTACCTTGTCGTGCTCCAGCAGCCACGGCAGCATCAGGGCGTCCACTTCGTCGGCGTTCAGCAGGCGTCCCTGGCGCGATGCGAATCTGGGGTCCGCCAGCTCTTCAGATTGCATTATCCGGGACACTTCCGGCCAGTTCTGGTCCGGTCCGGCAATTATTCCTACGAACCCGTCCTGGCAGGGATAGATGCCCCACGCAGCCCTGCCGTAGCCTCGATTGCCGACTCGGGTGAATTCCACGCCTGAGTAGCTGTACTGCATCAGGGCATTTTCCAGCACGTTGGTGGCGTATTCTGCGATGGCCAGGTCAATTTGCTGCCCCTCCCCCGTCTCTTCAGCCTGGAAAAGAGCGGTCATTGTGGCCACGAAAGCGTTCTGGCCCGCCCCCAGCTGGGCCAGGGGAGCCCCTTCCTTCAGTGGCGGCTGCTCCGGCTCGCCCGTAATGTTCATAAGGCCCCCGGTAGCGTAGAGGTTTATCTCCGACGCCTTCCAGTCCCGGTAGGGCCCCGTCTGCCCGTAATTGGAGATGGACGTCATGATCACGGCCGGATTGACACTGCTAAGGGTGTCATAACCCAGCCCCAGCCGCTCCATTACGCCGGGGGCAAAGTTCTCAACAACGATGTCGGCCCCTTCAATCAGCTTCAGGGCAATTTCCCGTCCCTTTTCCGACTTCAGGTCCAGCGAAACGCTCTTCTTGGAAGTGTTCAGGTAGAGGAACCAGGCCCCGCTTTCCCGGGAAGTCTCCGGCTGGAAAAGGGCGGGATGCTGCGAATCGGGTCCCCGCTGCCGGGCCGTTCAATCTTAATGACTTCCGCGCCCAGCGTGGCCAGCAGCTTGGTGCAATAGGGGCCAGCGAAATAGTGGGTAAAGTCAACTACCTTTACGCCTTCAAGCAGTCCCGGCATGGAAATGGTCTCCCAATTCGCCTATTTGCTGGCGAAAATCAGTCTGCATTGTGGCATTGGGCTACTGGAATTGCAAGGGCGGCATACTGAGACCGTCAGGGTGAGAGGGTGTGTGACCTGGGGTCACCTTGCCGTTCCCGGCGAGCCGGGAACCACGGCATTGGCCCAACCAACTTTTGTTCCATGTTTAACAGATGGCCTTGCTTCAGGGTCAACCTTACCAGCGTCGGCACGGGCAACCCCTGTTGCCAACCCGCATGACACATCACCATTATGAAACCACGATTCTATTGCAGTGCTCACATAGCCCAGGCTCCCCCTGCGCAGCGCTCTCTCTTTAGGGGCGGCCCTTGTGTTCTACCTTGGCTTGGGATGTCAACGAATGACCGGGGCAGACACGGGGGTCTGCTCCGGACAGGGGAGAGGCCCCCGAAATGGGACAAAATGAGACGAAATGGGACGAAATTAGGAAATTTCTCCTTTCTGTCTTCTTGTGTCCTTTCGAGGACAGAGCACAGCAGATAGTACTGTTCAGCTACCTCGACCAGGCGCAGGCTATTGCAGACCCCGCCTTTATGCTATTCTGCCTGTGAAATTCGAAGAAAGTAAGGAAAACTGCGATGGAGCGCCCCATTTTTCAACCTGTTGGAACTCCGGTGGAGGAACTGGACACACCTGCCCTGGTGGTGGATATCGATGTACTGCAGCAGAACATTGATACGGTGCACGGGGTCTTTCGCCATCTTAGGCCCGATGGCGTTACGCCCGAGGTCGATTCCATGGTCCGCCCCCACGTTTCCTGCCATGGTTGCCCGCAGATAGCCCAGTTGCAGGTATCCGCCGACCCGGCCTTCTCGGAGGAGCCGCCCAGCTGTTCCGGCGCCATCGCCGTGAACACGGTAAGCGAGGCCGAGGCTTTTGCCGCTGCCGGATTCGATGACATCCTGATTTCCGGCCGGGTAGTGACTCTGCCCAAGATCAGGCGGGCCATGACCCTGGCCCGTAACATCTGGGTGTTCCAGGCGGTGGACAACCATCGCAACGTCCAGGACCTTTCCCTGGCTGCTGAGGCCGAGGACGTGGTATTGGGTGTGGTTGTGGACATCGACTCTGGATATGGCCATGGCGGTGTGGCCCCTGGGGACGAAGCGGTGAGACTGGCCCAGGCGGTGGAGGATGCCCCTGGCCTGGCACTCATGGGGGTCACCACCTATGAAGGTCCCCTGCCCTTCCCCAACCTTACTGAACTGCGAACGGAGACCCGCAACCGAATCCGCCCGGTGCTGGAGACGGTACAGCAGATGGAGCGCGCCGGGCTGGAAGTGCCGGTCGTAAGCGCCGGAAGCACTCACAACTATGACGTTGCCGCCCGAATGACCGGCGTCAGCGAGGTGCTGGCCGGGACTTATCCGCTGATGGACGCCCAGACCCTTCCAATACGACCGGAACTGCAACCCGCTGCCAGGATTCTTTCCACGGTCATCAGCCATCCCGTACCGGAGAGGGCGGTTGTGGACGCTGGGCACAAAACCACGGGCCCCGATTTTGGTGTCGCAGTCCTGGACGGGGTTCCCGGAGCCACCGCCACTCGCTTCAGCGCCGAGCACGGCATCCTGGAGCTTGAAGGGGAAGCCACCGGCCGGTTGAACCCCAACGAGAAGGTTTGGCTGGTGCCCTACAACCTGGCCCTCTGCGTCAACCAGTTCGACTATTTTCGCGCCGTCCAGGACGGCAAACTGGTGGGATACTGGCCCATCTCCGGCCGGGGTCGTCTGGACTAGCCCGCCGCTGGCTGCCATGTGTACATTGCTCGATCAGGATTACCTGGAGGCCCTATAATGCGAGACCTTTACCGTCCCCAGCCTGGCACTCCCGTTGAGGAGCTGGACACGCCCTGTTTGATCCTGGACATGGATGCCCTGGACCACAACATGGACGTGATGGCCGATTTCTACGAAGGCCGTCACAGCAAGCTGCGTGGCCACAGCAAGAACCACAAAACCCCGGCGATTGCCCTGCGCCAGATCCGCCGGGGCGGTACGGTGGGCGGCGTGTGCGCCGCCAAGGTGTCCGAAGCCGAAGTGATGGTGCATGGCGGCGTGCCCAGCGTATTCGTTACCAGTGAGGTCGTGGACCGCGCAAAGATTGAACGGCTATGCACACTTGCCCGCGAAGCAGAAATCCTGGTGGCTTGCGATACCCAGGAGAATGCGCGGGAACTGTCCCGCGCCGCTAACTCACTGGGCGTTGACGTGGGCGTGGTCATTGAGCAGGAGACAGGTCTGGTGCGGTGCGGCGTGCAGGAAACGGACGCCGGCGTGGCTCTGGCCAAGCTTATAGACAGCCTGCCCGGATTATCATTCAAGGGAGTGATGAGCCACCAGATGATGGCCGAGCCCTCTTCCGACCGTGAGGACCGGGTTACTGAGGCCCATCGCCTGATACAGCCGGTGCTGGACTTGCGGGAAGCGGTTATTGCTGCCGGGCTGCCTGTGGAAATCATCTCCACGGGCGAAACCTGGAGTTACGACGTGGCCGGCGACATGCCTGAGGTCACCGAAATCCAGGGCGGTTCCTACCTGGTGATGGAAACGGGTTACGAGTATATGCCCGACTTCCACTTTGCCGGCAAGGTCATTAGCACTGTCATAAGCACGCCTGGACCCGGTGTCGCTGTAGCCGACGCCGGCGCCAAAGCCCTGGGCGGGCTGAAAGGACTGCCCCGGGTGGAGGGCCGTTCCGGCGTCGAGGCGGTGGACATGGATACTGACCGCACCCTATTTCAGGTTGCCGATGGGGTAACTCTGGAGGTGGGAGATCAGCTAACCCTGATCCCCGGCCAGCAGGACGCCATGGTCAGCCGCTGGGACCGTTTCATCGGGGTAAGGAACGGCGCAGTCGAAGTGGTGTGGGACATCCAGGCCCGCGGATGTCATAACTGATTGCAGCAAGACAGAAGCTAAGGCAAAAGGGTCCCGGCTTGCTCTGCGCAGCCGGGACCCTTGGTCTTGACTAATCGTTCAAGCCTGGCCAAACGGGGACGGACAACAATTCCTTCAGCTTGTTGGCGCTGCTATGGGGGCCGGACAGGACGGGCACGGGACAAACTGCCTGCAGCCGGTTCAGGGCTGTGGCCATGGAGAACTGCCCCAATAGCACCACGTTCACCCTTTCCGACAGGGCCATGACCAGCTCTTCCAGGCGGTCGTTGAATGCCTCCTCACCCTGGGTTCGGTAAAGGGGGATCAGCTCTTCAGCGAAACAGAGCTCGGTCTCGATCTCCCGTCCCTGCTCCTCGGCAGTGCGGTAAAGGTAATGCTCCGAGTCCCGCAGGGTTGCGCTCACGGAAGCGATAATGCCGATCCTGCGGCCGGCGCGAACCGCCTCTTCCATAACCGGGCTGTAGGATGAGACCAGTGGCACGTCCACCAGGTCCTTGGCCGTCTCCACCACCGGCGCGTAGACCGAGCAGGCCAGGCCGATGGCATCGGCCCCATACTCCTCGCAATAGCAGATTAACTGGCTCATCCGCCGCCGAAGCTGGGGAGTAATCTGTCCCTTGAAGTCGATGAACAGTGCCTCATCCAACAGGTTTATCACTTCCGCTTCCGGGAAAACCTCGCCAAAAGCTACCTTGACGGGGGGCACAGACTCGGCGAGGGCGTGAATCATGACAACGCGCATTGATGTTCCTAGCCCGCAAAGGTGGGCATGCATTGGAAGGTTAAAGTTTCGGCGTAAATTGTATCACCGGGGCCACGGGATTGGTATGGAAAGGGTGCGAATTTTCGTCAATGTCTGGCAGATTTGGTGGCCTTTACTGTGGAATACCCCTCCGACAAGGGTATAAAGTTTCGTTCGCTTCAATGTAGACCCTTACAATTACTCTGCCGCTTCTGTACTGCGCCTCCATTCGTTCTTGGTTTGATTCACTGTAGCGTTCGTCGGATTCGGTCCTGACTCCCTCATTGATTGAAACGAACACGGCATCAGCTATATCCTCCGCGCTGGCAGCGTCTGGATATAGCTTCTCACGATAAAGATGCAGGCTGAAGTTTCCGAGAGAAGGCAATTGGGCCAAAACTGAGTCGGTGTAGGTCAGATCGTCCCATTGTCCGCAGGTGTCCGAGATTTCCATCTGTAGCTGGGATAAATTGATTAACCCTGTGAAATCTCCATTTCTGAACGGTTTGGCAGTCCGCAGTTCCAAAGACTCAATCCTGAACAGTTCTTTGTTTGTCGCATCGCCACATTTGGACAGACCTAGCACCTGGAGAATGGCCCTTTGAACTGCTGGCGATCTATTACAAATGCTTTCTTCCTGATTGAGATCTTCTAACTTAGCTACCTGTGTTGGTCTCAGTCAGGTTCCGACTGGAGGGCCGACATCGCTTGCCGCAATTCACGAACTTCATCCTTGAGTTGGTCAATGTCCGGGCGAATGGAGGGATCGGGAGTTGGAGGAGGATCATCTGCGATGCAAGCTAAGGAAAGCAGAAAAGGCATCATCATCAGGGCTGAAATTTTGACCAATAACGGGCGAAAAAATCTTCTTGGCAATGGATTCCCTTTATTCAGCGAACTTTCCACATATATCATCGACGCCAGCTTTCTCAAAGGCGAGTCGGACCGCAGTACGTTCAATGAGGTTTAGCTCCCCACTGGCCTTATCCGTTACCAGTTGAATCACGTTCTCCGGAACGTTGTTGTCTCTCATAGCCTCAATACATTCTCCGGGAATCGTGCTGGTGTTGCAACTGACGAAGACGGCTGTTGCAAGAATTGCCGATAAGAATATGGGCTTCATCTCCTTCTCCGACAATAATCTCAAGCTGAACAGGCCTTGTCAGGGCCTGGATTTAGAACAGCTTTTCCTGGTGAAACCTGCCGTCGTTGGTGGCATTATGCTTGGGGTTGCGCCCATGAGTTTGCCGGTGCGAACGTAACTTGGCCGCCTCTACCCTTTCTGATGAGGTACGGGGAATCGGTTTGGTTTCAACGACCAGCTTGTCCTTTCGTCCTAATTTTCCACTTTCTCGGTGTTCCTCTGCCCGCCGAGTGGGATTATTGGTCGTGCCAATGTACTTGGTATTTCCCTTTTGATCCTTAATAGAATACTGGACAGTCTTGCCTTCTCTAATCTGTCCCTTGGGCTTTTGGCTACGGCCGTTATGGCCGGTTGACGAGTACCCTTTACTTGAAGGGGACTTCCCGCGATTTCCAGAGTTACTCCGACTGCCGGTGCCTCTGTTGCTGCTATTGTTTGGACGAAATCCTCGCACCTTCATACCCTCCAGTACTTTAGCCTGGACTCTTTCACAAACTGCTGGTAACGGAGATAGTATCGTGAGGCCAACCCCTTTTAGTTTCATGCTGGCCGAGGACTATTCCCCTATACCTTCCTTCTCCTCCAGCAACACCCTCAGTTCCTCTTTGGCCTTACGTATCTCTGCTACCTTGGCGGAAATGGCGTCAAACAGGGGTTCGCGGGACTTGATGCCTTCAGAAATCAGGAATGCGGCGGCCTCGGAGCGGCTGCCGGCCAATTCCGCTTCCACCAGTTCGTCCATCTTTTCCAGGCTGCCGGCATCCACCCGAACCATCACGACGTTATCCCTGGTGGCGCGGTCCCCCGAGGTCCTGCTCCGGATTGTCTCCTTGATGTTTCCTGCTACCGATACCGCCTCGTCGGTGCCCTTGACAACTGCGTCGGTCACCGTGCGGCTCACGTCTCTGATCACCCGTTCGTGGCGGCTGGTGTCGTATTCCTGCATAATCTTGTCCTCCTGTCAGCCAAGACACTTACTAATTACGTGTAATGGTAAGTGTAACATTACAAAATGGCAAGCTTTCAGAGAATCATACTTCGGCACCGCACAAAGAATAACCCCGTCGCCAAGCGTAGACGGGGTATGAAATTCCATGTCCTTGGAACTGCCGGAGAGTCTTAGAGCCCGATAACTTCACCTTCGGGCGAAACGTCCATCTCCAATGCCAGTGGACGGGAAGGCAATCCCGGCAGCGTTTCAATGCGGCCCGCCAGGGCGTACAGGAACCCTGCGCCCACCGAGGCCCGAATATCGGCAATGGGGAAGGCATATCCCGACGGGCTGCCCCGCAAGGTGGGATCGTGAGAGGTAGACAGGTGCGTCTTAGCCATGCAGATGGGCAGGTTGCCCCAGCCCTGGGCCTCAAACCGGCGCAGGTTGCGGCGGGCCTCGGCGCTCCAGGTTACACTGTCGGCGTGGTACACCTGTCGGGCCAGCGCCAGCACCTTTTCCTCCACCGGCGCCTCCAGTGGGTAAGCATAAGTGACGTCAGGCTGCCCTTCGGATGCGCGCACCACCGCCTCGGCCAGGTTGGTCATGCCGTCTCCTCCCCGGGCAAAGCCGTCGGCCTCTACCGCGGCGTCCGCCCCTGCTTCCATTGCTATGGCTCGTACCGCTCCCAGTTCCTCGGTGCTGTCGGTGCCGAACCGGTTGATGGCTACAACGCAGGGCAGGCCAAAACCCTTGACGATACCCACATGGTGGGCCAGATTCGACCCGCCGGCGGTAACCGCTTCAGGATTGGGAGTGGCCAGGTCACGGCGGTTGACCCCTCCGTGCCACTTCAAGGCTCTCACCGATGCCACCAGCACCGCCGCATTGGGCTGCAGGCCGCTTTGCCGGGTCTTGATGTGCATAAATTTCTCAAACCCCAGGTCCGAGCCGAATCCTGCTTCAGTAATCACGTAGTCAGAATAGGCCAGCGCCACTTTGTCGCCAATTATGGAACTGCAGCCGTGGGCAATATTGCCAAAGGGACCGGCGTGGATAAGCGAGGGTTGACCCTCCAGGGTCTGCACCATGTTTGGCATGGTAGTGTGCCGCAGCAGGGTCATCAGGGACCCAACGACGCCCAGGTCTGCTACAGATACCGGTTCGCCCGAATCTTTAAAACCAACGACCAGGCGTGCCAGCCGGCTTCGCAAATCATCAGGGTCAGAAGACAGTGCTAGAATTGCCATAATCTCCGAGGCGGATACTATGTCAAATCTGGTTTCCCGCATTGGGGCGTTGTTGCTGCCCCCGATTCCGGCGACGATGTTGCGCAAGGACCGGTCTGACGCGTCGGTAACCCGCGACCATTGGATGCCCGTAGGATGGAAGCCGGGTACCTGGCCCCGGAATACCGCATTGTCCACCAGGGCAGCCAGCAGGTTGTGGGCCGAGGCCACGGCGTGGGCGTCGCCGGTGAAGTGGATGTTTATTTCATCCTCGGGAACCACCCGGGCCATTCCGCCGCCAGTACCGCCACCTTTGATTCCAAAAATGGGCCCAAGGGTGGGTTCCCTTAATGTTACTACGGCCTTGTGTCCCAGTTTGCCAAGTCCCTGGGTCAACCCAACCGACGTCGTAGTCTTGCCCTCGCCTGCAGGCGTAGGAGTGATGCCGGTAACCACCACCAGCTTGCCTTGCTGCCCCTCGCGGCCTTTCAAGGCGTCCAGGGAAATCTTGGCCTTGTGTTGACCAAAAGGAATAAGGTGTTCGTTAGCTATTCCCAGCTGTTCAGCTACTTGGGTTATGGGTAACATGACAACTCCTTGTGGTTTGGGCATGACGATAGGTTAAAGAAAAGGGCCCCAGTTTCAACCGGGGCCCTGCTGTTGAGAGTCCGAACCGGTGTAAACTTAATTATAAGCCGCTGGCGGTTATCTCCGCTTCCAGCTTTTCAATGTCCTGCTCGCTCAGGTTGAAGTACTTCGCCTCCGGGTGGTGGAACACCACGGCGGACACCGAGCCCTCAGGGTCCATCATGGATCCCTCAGTAAGTTCTACGTCGATGTTAGCAGTCACATCCAGCAACCGGAACAGTTGTTCCTGGTCTTCAAGGCGCGGGCAGGCCGGGTAGCCAAAGGAAAAGCGCCTACCCCGGTACTGGGTTCGGAAAAGGTCCTGGAAAGTAAGCCCCGCCGGGTCGCCGATGCCCCACATCTGGCGAATTTGTTTGTGCAGCAATTCCGCAAAGGCCTCCGCTGACTCCAGGGCAAGCGCCTGCAGGATGTGGGAGTTAAGAAACTCACCCCGTTCCCGCATTTCGTCGGCCAGCGCACGAACGCCCGGCCCGACGGTTGTGGTAAACATGGCTACGTAGTCGGGCTGACCTGAACCCACCGGGCGGGCGTAATCGGCCAGGCACAAGCCCTCCCGCTGGGATTGGCGTCCAAAGTAGAACCTTTCCAGCACCGTTTCACCATCCGGGGCGTATATCAGCAACGTCTGCCCGTCCGAATGGCACGGGAAAAACTTGAAAACGGCCTTTGCCTGGATGTCCGGGTGGGCCAGCATGATGTCTTCCACGCGGCGCACCTGGCCACGAAGCTCCAGAGCGTTCGATTCTTCCTGTTCCAGGGCTTCGGCAAACCGTCCCTTGTAACCCAGGTGCCGAACATAAAGCATCTGAGGATTGATATAAGGGAATATATCCGTGAGATCGTAATCATGAACGACGTGCAGTCGCAGGTCCGGCGGGTTGGGGACATCCAAATCATGGCTGACCTGGGCCGGGGCCACTGCAGCCGGGCCGCTGCTTCCTTCCGAGGCTTCCCTAGCCTGGGCGGAATTCAGCAGCTCGTCGGTCTCCGCTTCTATATCGGCCGCCAGCTTTTGCCTCTCATCGGCGTCCTGGATAGTGTTGGCCAAGGCCAAGCCGCTCATGGCGTCCTGGGCGTAGGCCACCATGCCATTATATTCAGGTGCGATTCGCAGACGGGTGAAGCGATTCGAAAGGGCAGCGCCGCCTACCAGGATGGGCGGTTCCACACCTGCCTGTCGGAAATCCCGCACCGTTTCCACCATCATCTGGGCGGACTTCACCAGCAGGCCCGACAGCCCTACGATATCGGGGTGATGCTCGTTGCACGCCTCTATCAGGTCCTGTGGCGGCACCTTGATACCCAGGTTGATTACCTGGTAACCGTTGTTGGACAGGATGATGTCCACCAGGTTCTTGCCAATATCGTGAACGTCGCCCTTCACCGTAGCCAGGATCACCTTGCCCTTGGTGGCCGAGTCGGCCCGCTCCATGTGGGGTTCCAGGTGGGCTACGGCGAACTTCATAGCCTCCGCAGACTGCAACACCTCCGCCACTATCAACTGGTTGGCGTTGAACTGGCGCCCCACTTCATCCATTCCGGCCATCAGGGGGCCGTTGATGACTTCCAGGGGCGCTCGCCCCAGCAGGGCCTCGTCCAGGTCGTCGGCCAGCCCCTCCTTGGAACCTTCAATGATGGCCAGGGCCAGTCGCTCGTCCAGGGGCAGGTTGCTCCGCTCTTCGGTTGTGGACTTGGGCGCCTTGTCCCGGAAGTGGGCGGCGAAAGCGGCCACCGGGTCATCGCCCCGGTTCCAGATCAGGTCTTCGGAAAGCTTGCGCTCTTCCTCGGGAATGGACGTGTACCGCTGCATCATTTCCGAATTGACGATGGCCATGTCCAGGCCTGCCTGGACGCAGTGGTACAGGAACACCGAATTGAACACCTCGCGCCCCGCCGGCGGCAGGCCGAAGGAGACGTTGGATATTCCCAGCACAGTCTTGGTGTTGGGCAGCGCTTCCTTGATAAGACGCACCCCTTCAATGGTCTCCGCCGCGGAGCCGACGTAGTTTTGATCGCCGGTGCCTGCCGGGAAAACCAGCGGGTCGAATATCAGGTCTTCTTCCGGAATGCCGTACTTTTCTGTTAGCAACTTGTGGGAACGCTGGGCAATTTCCAGCTTGCGTTCTTTGGTGATGGCCTGGGCCTGATCCTTGTCGTCGTCAATGCAGCCCACTACCAGAGCGGCGCCGTAGGCCCGGGCCAAAGGGGTTACAGCCTGGAAACGGGCCTCCCCGTCCTCCAGGTTAACCGAGTTGATTATGGACTTTCCCTGAAGTCGCTTCAGGGACTCTTCAATCACGGCGGCATCGGTGGAGTCAACCATTATGGGACTCTTGACCTTCTTGGTTACCAGGTCAAGGAACTCGATAATGTCCGCCATCTCGTCCCGGTCCGGGTCCTGCAGACAAACGTCCAGCACATGAGCGCCGTTACGCACCTGCCGGCGGCCGACTTCAGCGGCTTCTTCAAAGGAGCCACGGCCGATCAGGCGGCGGAATCGGCGGCTGCCCAGTACATTTGTACGTTCACCCACGATAGCCGGGCGAGTGTCTTCATCAACCACCAGGGCCTCGATTCCCGAAACGCGGGACTCCTGGGACCGCACCGGTGTTCTTGGTACAGCGCCCGCGGCTCGCTCCGCCAGCAGCTGTATGTGCTCCGGGCCCGTGCCGCAGCAACCGCCAATGATGTTCAGCCAACTGTTATCTATGAAACGCCCAATGGCGGCGCACAGCATTTCGGGGGTCTCGTTGTATTTGCCATCCTCGTCGGGCAGGCCGGCGTTGGGCAGGCAAGCCACGGGGAAGCGGGAAAGGCCCGCCAGGGTACGAATGTGGTCCGTCATAAAGTCCGGGCCCGTGGCGCAGTTAAACCCGATCCAAAGCAGGTCCCGTTGTGCCAGCGACGTGTAAAATGCCTCGGCGTCCTGGCCTGCCAGCAGAGTTCCCATGGGTTCGATGGTCCCCTGTATGGCCACTGGTATTTCGTAGCCCAGTTCGGCAAAGGCCTTGTCAATGCCGATTAGCCCCGCCTTAACATTGATGGTGTCCTGGGTTGTTTCCAGCAACAGTATGTCCACGCCGCCTTCCGCCAGGCCCCTGGCTTGCTCCCGGTAAGCGTCGGAAAGCTCGTCGAAGGTGATACCGCCGGTTACGGATATTGTCTTGGTGGTAGGCCCCATGGAGCCGGCGACGAAACGGGGTTTTTCCGCTGTGGTGACTGCGTCGGCTGCGCTACGGGCCAGTTCGGCGGCGGCCAGGTTGATGCGGTGGGCCTCGTGGGCCAGGTCATACTCTGCCAGGACGACCGAAGTGGCGCCAAAGGTGTTGGTCTCCAGGATATCGGCCCCGGCGTCCAGGTAGGCGCGATGGATGCCGGCAATGACGTCCGGCCTGGTCAGGTTAAGGTATTCGTTGCAGCCCTCGTAGTCGACGCCGCCAAAGTCGTCGGGCCCCAAATCCTTGCCTTGAATCGATGTGCCCATGGCGCCGTCAACGACCAGAATTCGTTGACATAATAGCGATTTCAGTTGCTCTATACGGTCTAAATTATGCATAGTTTCACAAAGGTTTATCCGAGTGGGTTGGCCCAAGCCTATATTCCGGGGCGGGGACTGTCAAATTCCGCCTTCATAAAGGGAGCCTATCAACTAGCTTTCTACCCCTCGGCGTTGTATCCCTGCCCGGTCGGTGGATAATGTTTGCCAGAGAATTGATCTCCTTTAGCCGTGCAAGCCACGAGGTTTACGCTGATGACTTCCCCTTTCCAGATTGTTGAAGCTCCAAACATCATACGCCTGTTGTCCAACCCAGCTGGGATGGCTGATGTAAACGAGGACCAGGCGAAGGGAACGATTCTGGGCCTGGCAGTGGGCAACTTGCTCGGCCTGCCGGTGGAAGGCTGGTCTGCCGTCCACATTTCCCAGAGTTTCCCGAACGGCGTGACGCAGATTGACCCCCTTGAACGTGTCCGCCCCATGGATGACGATCTGGCCCAGGCAGTGGACCTGGCCGAAGCGCTGGCTGCCGGAGTGAACTTTGTACCCGACTTTTGCAGCCGCCTGGTCAGGTGGCGCCGGGAAAACGGCCGAGGCATCGGAATAACGACATCTGCAGTGATTGACCTGCTTGAAAAGGGCTACCGGCCGCCTGAAGCCGCCCGTATTCTCTATGAAGAACGGGATCATATTGCTCCCAACGGGGGTCTGATGCGTTGTGCCCCGGTGGCCCTCGCACGGCACTCCGACCCGGAAGGGCTGGTCAAGGATAGCGCAACAACCTGCGCCGTGACCCACTATGCGCCGGCCTGCCGTTGGTCATGCGTGATCATAAACGCTGCGATCTACTTACTCCTGAAAGGTGTCTACACTTCAATTGAAGACCTGGTCATGGCGGCGGCAGCCGACGGCGCTCCGGCCGATGTTGTTGAATGGGCGATGCGGACGGGGGAAGACCTGGGCGACCTGGAATTCGACCGGGGCCATATCGGGCACACCTTGCTGTGCATGCAGGCCGGCCTTTGGGCGCTAGAGACACCGCTGGACCTGGAGAACGCCCTGGTGAGGATTGTTAGCGCCGGCGGCGATACCGACACCAACGGGGCCGTGGCCGGGGCAGTGCTGGGCGCACGATACGGCGCCACTGCAATTCCAGAGCGCTGGATCGATTGCGTACCGCTGCGGGACCGCCTGGAAAGCCTGTCGCTGAAACTGGTGAACGCCGCCCCATAGAGACGGCGTTCACACTTATGTCGGGATTCTGATTGCCCGTAAATCAGGCGAACCTCTCAGCCAGCGCGTCCCGGTTCAATTCCAGCCAGCGGGAGTTGAGCTTGACCCGCTCCAGGGCCTGGCGGATCGTGCGATCGGCGGCGGGAGCCGGGTGTTCCTGGAAGAAGGCTTCCACCTCATCAATCTTGGCCGCGTCTGTAAAATTGCCACAGACGGAAACCAGGCGCATGATGCCGAAGCCGCCCGAGCCGTACCGCCGGTCAAACTCAGCCCAATTGTCTTGAACAAACTGCCAGGCAAGGTGCCGCCCCTTCAGGTTGGCCGCCACGGCAGTTACTACGGAGATTGTGTCCTGGGAACGGACGTCGTCGGTCAGCGTCCTTCGCAAGGTTTCGTCCAGCAATTCCGGTTGAGTGAATCGGGCAACGGATAGCAAAAGCCTTATCTTCTCTTCCTGAAGCTCTGCCTTGCGTTCCAGGTCCCAAAGCTGTTCGTATGTCTGTTCATTGCCGGCTTGAGCGGCCAGGCTGAAGACCACTCCTCGCAAGTCCGGCGGCAAGGTCGAGGCGTCCCCCAGGTAGCCTTGGAGCCGCTCCGTGGCCTGGCCCAGCAGTTCCTCATCTCCGTAGCCCCCCGCCTGGCTCAGCACCGTTGACCGCAGCAGTGCGTCCAGGTGTCCCTCACCTTCCCGAGCGTCCCAACCGATGCGGCGGGCGGCCGGGCCGAAAAGGTTTCGGGCAAAGGCGCGGAAGTTCTCGTGGCAAGGCTCCTCTGCCACCAGTAGTTCGATGTCCCGCAGGTTGCTGGCCAGATCGCTCCACACGGAAGCGTCCGTCTCGTTTTCATAAGCCGCCGCGATGTCCAGGAACTGGGTAATAGGCAGCAACCCGGCCTTGGACAGCGCGTATGCGTCGTTCTGGATCCCCAACCGGTCGGTGGCTGGCAGGGTAAGTGCGCTGATGGCGGGAATGAGCCTTTGCCAGTCTTCTGATGAATAGTTGACGCGGAAGAAGCCCGTCTGAGAAGGGTTCACCTTGAACCAGGAGTCGCCGCCAGAGGGCCGGGGAAGCTGCACCCTGGCCTGCGGTTCGTTCATGACCAGTGATTCGCCTCCGCCGCTGTGGGAAATCCCTACAGGTACCTGCCATACCAGGTTTTCCGGTTCAGATTCCCCCAGCAGGTTGTCGTACACAAAGCGCTCCTGGGTCAGAGCCAGTTCGAGGTTGCCGCCCGATTCCCGGGTTTCTACATTGAGTACCGGGTAGCCCATCTGCCCCGTCCAGGAATTCATGATGGAAGTAACCGGAAGCTGGGACGCATCCTCCAGGGCAGCCCAAAGGTCTTCGGTGCGGGCGTTGGCGTACTGGTTGGCGGTCAGGTACTGGTGCAGTCCTTGCCGAAAGACCTCCGGGGTCAGGAACTGTTCCAGCATTCGGATAACCGAGGCGCCCTTGCTGTAGCTGATTGCGTCGAAAAGCTGGCTGATTTCAGCCGGGTCCTTCACTTCCTGCTCGATGGGATGGGAGTTCTTCAAGCCGTCCAGGCTCAGGGCCCGATTGGTGTCCATGTTGACGAATTGGGTCCACATATCCCAATCGGGGAAGGCCCAGTCGGTGGCTTTGGTGCCCATCCAGGAGGCAAAACTCTCGTTGAGCCACAGGTCGTCCCACCATTCCATCGTAACCAGGTCGCCGAACCACATGTGGGCCATTTCGTGGGCCACCACTTCCGCCACCCGCTGACGGGTGCCCGCGGAGGAGTTTTCCGGGTCCACCAGCAGCGCCGTCTCTCGATAGGTGATGCAGCCCCAGTTCTCCATGGCTCCGGCGGCGAAGTCGGGAATGGCTAGATGATCCAGCTTTTCCAGGGGATAGGGTATTCCGAAGTATTCGTTGAAGAACTCCAGCATCCGGGCCGAGGTTTCCAGGGCAAACCTGCCCTGTTCCTCCTTCCCCCGCGTGGTCCAGACGCCGACCGTGGTGTTGTTGACCGCTTCCTGCTCGATATAGCTCAGGTCGCCCACTATGAAGGCCATCAGGTATGTCGACATTATCGGCGTGCGGTGGAACATCACGGACTTGAACCCGGCGTCCAGCCCCGCCTGCTCGAGAATGGGGGTATTGGACACGGCTACCATGTCTGCCGGTATGTTCAGGGTAAGCTGGAAGGTGGCTTTGCAGGCCGGTTCATCCCAGCAGGGGAAAGCTCGGCGGGCGTCGGTAGCCTCGAACTGGGTAGTCGCCAGGTAGCTGACCTCTCCCTCCGGATTAACATACTGGCTGCGATAAAAACCTCTCAATTTGTCGTTAAGCTCGCCAACAAATCGGAGGTCCAGTTGGGCCGGACCCGCTTCGATAGTCTCCGGAAAGGCGACTGTAACGGTTTCGGTTTCATCGTCCTGGGTTATGGCTGATGCCCGAATCCATTGCCCGTCCTTGATTACCATGCCCGCAGAAACTTTCATTTCGGCGGCGTTCAGGACAATTTCAGAAGTGGCCTCTTTGACTTCAATGTCTATCACTTCCAGCCCGTCGAATGTGAACTTGTCCATATAGGGCTGCAGGGTGATCTGGTAGTGCACGGGGCGAACGTTTTCGGGTAATACTACGGCGTCGGCGCTGGGCATTTTCTTGCTCCTGTAAATCTCTCGCGTGAAACTTCAAGAGAATTCCGTTTTGATTTCTTTATGGTGGCAGTGTTTCGACCAAAGCAATGATAAGGGCAGAGAAGTAGCGGTTCAACCGGACGTGCCTCCGCCTCCGCCTTCGCCATTCCCTGGTCACTCGAGTCCATCCGGTTCAACGGTCTCTGAAGGCCCCTCCACGACTGCCGTCTCTGCCAGCTCCCTTTACACTTTGTTGGCGGCAGCCCTGGTGATGGCGAAGTGGGTAGTTGGCCCAAGGAACAGGGCCGGAACCACACTCGTTAGGAATGGGCCCCAGATCAGCAGGTGCACGCGCGGGGAAGGCGTGAAGTCTTCCGGCAGTTTTCCCATTTGGGGCAGGAGTTCCAGAAACACCGGCCCCATACGAAACGCGAAAATTCCGAGGAACCAAAGAAGGGCTAGCAAAGTCATGGAGAGGAAGTCATTCGCGTCCAGACCTAGCTCAATGTAGTAACCCCCTAACCGCATCCCTGCCTCGCAACTTCCTTCTTCGATATGGCTCCCGTCTTGTTGCCATATTGCTGATGGAATACCCTCTGGACTATCTGGCAAAAGCTCTTGGCTGTCAACCGTAAGGCAGAATGTTATAATGGCCCGAACGTTCCAACCACCCCTATTTTCATAGTTAAATCCAAAGCCGAAAAGACATTCGGGGAGAGAAACTACCTATGCCGCCACGGACAATGTTTGAGAAAATCTGGGATTCCCACGTAGTCCACGAGGAGCCCGGGCAGCCCTCGGTTTTGTATATAGACCTGCATTTGATTCATGAGGTTACTACCCCCCAGGCTTTTGAGGGGTTGCGGATGGCAGGCCGGAGCGTGCGACGCCCCGACCTCACGGTAGCGACTGTGGACCACAATACGCCCACCTGGGACCTGTCACTGCCCATTACCGACGAAATTTCCAAGGGTCAGCTGGATGCCATGGTGGAAAACACGCGCGAATTTGGCATTCCCTTGTATGACCGTTTCAGCCCCTACCAGGGCATTGTTCACGTCATCGGGCCCGATCTCGGGTACACCCTCCCTGGCAAAACGGTTGTGTGCGGAGACAGCCACACCTCGACGCACGGAGCGCTGGGTTGTTTTGCCCTGGGCATTGGCACCTCCGAGGTGGAGCACGTACTGGCCACCCAGACCCTGCGCCAGTTCAAGCCCCAGACCATGGAAGTGCGGGTTAACGGGCAGCTTCCCACGGGCGTGGTGGCCAAGGACGTGATTCTCGGCATCATAGGTCACATAGGAATCGGTGGCGGTGTGGGGCACGTAATCGAATATACCGGTGAGGCAATCCGCTCGCTGTCGATGGATGGTCGCATGACGGTGTGCAACATGAGCATTGAGGGCGGCGCCCGGGCGGGAATGATTGCTCCTGACGATACCACTTTCGAGTATGTTTCAGGGCGCCAGTACGCTCCCAAGGGCAAGGACCTGGAACGGGCAATTGACGATTGGCGTCAGCTGCCGACCGATGCGGGCGCTACCTTCGACAAGCTGGTGGAAATTGACGCCGCTACCCTGGAACCCTTCGTAACCTGGGGTACCAATCCCGGCATGGTCGCTAAAGTAACCGACCGTGTGCCTGACCCTGCTTCCTTCGACGACCCTGCCCAGCAGGAGTCTGCCGGCCGGGCGCTGACCTACATGGGACTGGAACCCGATACCCCAATTTCCGACATTAAGCTGGACCGGGTCTTTATCGGGGCATGCACCAACTCCCGGCTTGAGGACTTGCGTGCCGCCGCCGAAGTAATTAAGGGCCGCAAGGTACATCCCGACGTTTATGCCATGGTGGTGCCCGGTTCTGCCCTGGTTAAGGTGCAGGCAGAGACCGAGGGCCTGGACCGCATTTTCATGGACGCCGGTTTTGACTGGCGGGTGGCTGGTTGCTCAATGTGCCTGGGAATGAACCCTGACATCTTGTCCCCGGGCCAGCGCTGCGCGTCCACCTCCAACCGGAACTTCGAGGGAAGGCAGGGTAAGGGCGGCCGTACCCATTTGGTAAGCCCGCCCATGGCCGCGGCCGCCGCCATCGCCGGTCACTTTGTCGATATCAGGGAATGGTAGGAGAAAAGCGAAATGGAACCTTTTGTGAGGATTAACGGGGTGGCAGCACCCCTGGACCGGGTGAATGTCGACACCGATGCGATCATTCCGGCCATTCACCTCAAGAGCATCCGCCGCACCGGATACGGGCAGTTCCTGTTCGAGCGGTGGCGGTTCAATGAGGACGGCAGCACCAGGCCTGAATTTGTGCTGAATCAGCCGAGCTATGCTAACGCCAACATTCTTATTGCCGGCAATAACTTCGGCTGTGGGTCGTCGCGCGAACACGCCCCCTGGGCCCTGGGGGAATACGGAATCCGCTGCGTCATCGCGCCCAGCTTTGCGGACATCTTCTTCAACAACTGTTTCCAGAACGGCTTGCTGCCTATAGTCCTGCCCGAGGAAACGGTTCGACAGTTTATGGACCTCGCCCTGGAGAACCCGGGGATAGAGTTGCATGTGGACCTGGAAGGTCAACGCGTTTGGGACGAGAACGAGGAAATAGTCGCCGAGTTTGACGTTGACTCCTTCCGCCGTTATTGCCTGCTCAACGGGCTTGACGATATCGGCCTGACTTTGCAGCAGGAGGACAAAATAGCCGCATTCGAGGCAGCCAGGAGCTAGTTGCCGTCCTTTCCCCTACTGGGTTGCCGCAAAAATTAATCGAAGAGGGTGAGCGATTGAATACAATTGAAGCCATATCCGAAATTCTCAAACGGGAAGGCGTGGAATATCTCAGTTGCTTTCCCACGACGCCGGTAATTGAGGCTGCCGCCGCCGCCGGCATTCGACCCATTGTCTGCCGCCAGGAACGGGTGGGTGTGGGCATTGCCGACGGATTCAGTCGTGTCACCGACGGCGAAGTACCCGGAGTATTCGCCATGCAATACGGCCCCGGCGCCGAAAACGCCTACCCGGGTGTAGCTACCGCATATTCCGACTCCACTCCCATTCTCTTGCTGCCCCTGGGCGAACCCCGAGAGCGGCAGGGTATCAGTCCTCACTTCAACTCAGTACCCAACTACGCCGGTGTAACCAAGTACGTCGAGCAGATCAATGCTCCATCCCGGACTACCCAGATCATGCGGCGGGCCTTCGCCAGCCTGCACCAGGGGAGGGTGGGCCCGGTAATGGTAGAAATCCCTTCCGACATCGCCCTGGAGGAGGTCGACGAGTCGGCCTTCTTCTGGAGTGGGCGGGTCCGCCCGCTGGCCTCGCAGGGCAACCCGTCCGACGTAGAGGCCGCGGCCCGCGCACTGTGCGGCGCCCGCTACCCGGTAATTCACGCCGGCCAGGGCGTTCTCTACGCCAGGGCCTATGATGATCTCATCGAGTTGGCGGAACTGCTGCAGGTTCCGGTTATGACTACTCTCCTGGGTAAAAGCGCCTTTCCCGAGACCCACCCCCTGGCCCTTGGCAGCGGTTCCGGTGTAATGTCGGGTCCCGTCCACCACTTTGTGCGCCGTTCCGACGTGATATTTGGCATTGGGTGCAGTTTTACCAAGCACGGCATGTCCATGAACATCCCGCCGGGCAAGAGCATCATCCATGCTACAAATGATCCCAAAGACATCAACAAGGACTATGATGTTGACTACCCCATAGTGGGTGATGCCAGGCTGGTACTGCGCCAGATGATTGAAGCCTGTCGGGATATAGTTGGGGACAGCCGAAAGAATGATGCCAGCACAGCAACTGAAATCCGGTCCGAAAGGGATGCCTGGCTCAACAACTGGGTACACAAGCTCAACGATTCGAGTCCTCCCATCAATCCCTACCGCATCATCAAGGACTTCATGCAGACTGTCCCGCCCAGCGAAGCAATAATTACCCACGATTCGGGGAGCCCACGAGATCAGATTATGCCCTTCTACCGTACCGAGGGCCCTCGCAGCTACCTTGGCTGGGGCAAGTCCCATGGCTTGGGTACGGGCCTGGGCCTGGTCATGGGGGCCAAGCTTGCCAAGCCGGAGAAAGTCTGCGTCAACTTTATGGGCGACGCCGCCTTTGGCATGACCGGCCTGGACTTCGAGACTGCTGCCCGTTGCGGCATACCCATCATAACCGTAGTTTTGAACAACTCCACGATGGCGGTGGAAACCAACGCAATGGCTACCTCCCACGCCCTTTACGGTACCCGGGATCTCGGCGGCAACTATGCCGATATGGGCAGGGCCATGGGGGGTTATGCCGAGCGCATTGAAGATCCGTCAGACGTAGTTGGAGCCTTTCAGCGCGCTCGCCAACAGACGGAGGAAGGGCGAGCGGTGCTGCTGGAGTTCATCACCGCCGCTGAGACTGAAACGTCCCACAGGCGGGCCTTCTAGCCGATATTACGTCAAGCAAGCCACTGAATCCGAGAGACTTGTGGTCTACACAGGGCGGGGACTAAACCCGCCCTGAAATTTTTTGCGGAGGAAGAGAAAATGCCCCCACGTTCCCGTTACCTGTTCATCGCCAGCATGGATGTCCAGCCCGAAAGGGAGGCGCGGTTCAACGAAGTCTACAACACCGAGCACTGCCCGCTCTTGTCTGAGGTCCCCGGCGTCATATCAGTCGCCCGGTTCGAGACCCAGGAGTTGGTTATGGTGATGGGTGGCGAGACTCGCCGCATAGTAATTGAGGGTGAGCCGAAGCACCACGCCATGTACGAACTGGAGTCCCCCGACGTACTGACCGGCCCTGGCTGGAGTGAGGCGGTGGATGCCGGCAGCTGGCCGGAAGATGTGCGTCCCTATACACTCAACCGCCGGCACACCCTGCTAAAGCTCACTTACCCGGAAAGCTAGAGGCGGGCCGATCTGGCCCGCCTCCGTAGAGTTGGCAGAATGGAAGGGCTGCCGGTTAACCCTGGTTGGCCAGCGGAATTGTGGCCGTAACGCAGGGCGCATCGCCGTAGGTGGCGGTGGTGTGCCCCTGGCCGGTGGTATCGGCCACCAGGCGCGCGTCGCCGGGGCCGAATACGTGCTTGGAGCCGTCGCCCAGGCCAATTTCCAACTGCCCGGACAGGATAATCACGTACTGGGCCCGGGGCGCCGGGTGCCAGTCCTGGAAACGGCCCGCCGGTGCTTCCCGGAATGTTATCGTGGTGGCGTCCTGGGGATTGGTCCAGTCCGGGGTGTTGTCCAGGTCAATGGTCTCAATGTGGGTCTGCCCGTCGTCGCCGGTGTACATTCGATAGGTTCCCATGTCAGTCCTCCTAATTTGAAATCCCGTTTAATAAACTGAACTCCCGTTTAGATGGTCATGACGACCTTTACAATGCCGTCTTCCTGGTTCTCGTACATCTCGAAGGCGCGTTGCACCTCCTCGAAGGGCAGGCGATGGGTGAGCATCTCGCCTGGATTGCACCAACCCCGATGCTTCAGGTCCACCATGGTGCGTATGGGCGCCATGGGCTCACGCAGCCGGCCGCCCGTGGTGGGGATCAGTTCCGGCTGCCGTTCCATCAACAGGTTATGCTCCACAGGGATGAACTCGTCCCCCTGGATTCCGAAGACCATCACCTTGCCGAACTGGGCCACCAGTCTCAGGGCCGTATTGAAGCTGTCCGGGTAGCCCGCCGCCTCCACCACCACGTCGGCGCCGCGGCCGCTGGTCAGTTCCTCCACCGCCTCGATCACGTTGATCTGGTCGGGATTAAAGGCGTGGGTGGCGCCCATCTTTTTCGACCAGTCCAGTCGGTAATCTATTGGGTCGATGCCAATCAGCCGGCTGGCGCCCAGCTTGGCGCAAAGCATGGTGAAAGATAGCCCAATGACCCCCTGTCCCACAACTACTACGTCCTTGCCCAGCAGGCTGCCCATCTGCTGAACGGAGTACAGGACGGTGCCCGAAGGTTGGCACAGCACCCACTCGGCCAGGTCCCCGTCGTCCGGCAGGGCGCACATCCACTCGGGACCGGAGGCTATGTACTCCACCAGACCGCCGGAGTTGACGCCTCTACCGGGGTAAATGATAACCCTTTGCCCCTCCCGGTAGTCCTGGCAGCGGCTCTCCACCACCACGCCGGCGCACTCATGCCCTGGGACACCGATGCGGCCGGGGTAATGGTCTTCCGGGAACAAATGGCTGTATTCGTGGCGGATGTCGCTGCCGCAGACGGAAATTTTCTCCAGCTTGATAAGGCACTGCCCATTTGCCGCAGTGGGCATTTCCGCATCGATTATCTCAAACTGCCTTGGGCCGACCAGCCTGGCTGCCTTCATTTGGGGCTTGCCTCCGAAAAGAATTCCTGAATTATTGGGAAACGTTATCGCGAGACCAGGAATCTGGAAATATGTTCTACGCTTTCGGTAGAATCTTCAGAAGTGGTCAGCCGCGCTAATCTCCCGTAGCTATTTTCGTGCCCACCCAGTTCCATCAACGGGACGGGGTTTCCAGATAAAGTGCCCTAGTCGATATAGTTTTCCTTCGGGCCAAGAACCAGGTTTTCGGGAACAGGCTGGTTCAATTCCCTCTCAATTCGAAGGGCCCACGGTTTCAGGATGCCGTAAAGGGTGTCGTTGATGGGAGTGGGGACGCCGTATTCCCGTCCCATTCGTATGGCGGTGCCGGTCAAGCCGTCCAGTTCCACCGGCCTGCCCTCCAAAAAGTCCTTGCCCAGGGACGACATACCGGTGGCCGGAAAGTTGTCCAGGGAAGTCAGGCACCACTCCAGGGAGTCCTCCATTATAGGCGCGCCGGAAGCCCGGCCCACCTCTAGAATCTCCTCGATTGCCCCCTGGATGACGGCGCGGGTTTCGGGGATGGTACGCATCTCCCCAAACAGGGTGCGGGTTGCGGCGCCCACCGCCGCCGATCCGGCCAGGTAGGAAAACTTTTTCCACAGCATCCCCGGCATATTCTCTTCCAGGTCCACCCGCCAGTTGGCCTCCTGAAACACCGCCAGCAGTTTCTGGCAGCGCTCGGTGATGCCCGGCTCCAGTTCTCCAAAGGATGCCCGGCCCGGACCGCCCTGGGTTACCACTCCCGGCTCCTTGATCCGCCCTTCCATGTAGCAGGAACCGATAAGCACCCGTTCCCGGCCAAGGGCTTCCACCAGTTGCTGCCCGTTGTCGATGCCGTTCTGCAGGGTCAGCACCAGGGAGTCCGGGCCCAGCATGGGTTTAACCGCGTCGATGGCTTCCGAGTTGTGGTACATCTTTACTGTGAAGAGTACCAGTTCCTGATGGCCGGCCTGGGAAGTGTCCTCCACCGCATTGCCCTGAACGGTGAAGTTGCCGTCGTTGGCGCTTTCGACTCTCAGCCCGTTGGCTTTGATGGCCTCCAGGTGGGGTCCCCGGGCAACGAAGGTAACGTCGTTGCCGGCCCTGGCCAGCAGCCCTCCAAAATAGCCGCCGACGCCGCCAGTTCCCATTACTGCGATTTTCATTCTTCTACTCCTCGCTTTAAGGAGTCCTCTCCTGTCCTGCTAAGGACCGCGGAGATGGCCTTACATTTCGATAGGATAGCCGTACTCTTCCCGCAGGTCTCGCTTCATCACCTTGCCCATTACATTGCGGGGCAGCTGTTCAACAAAGACCACCGACCTGGGTCTCTTGAAGCTGGCCAGGTGCTGTGAACAATGGTCAATCAGGGTGGACTCTTCCACGGTCTCCGACCGCCGTACCACCAACGCCCTCACTTCTTCCCCCCACTCCAGGTCGGGTACGCCGATGATTGCCGCCTCTTCCACCTGTGGATGGGACATCAGCACCTGTTCCACTTCTTCGGGTGAAATCATTTCGCCGCCGCGCTTTATGAAGTCCCTGGCACGGCCGGCCAGGTAGATGTACTCGTCCTCGTCCTGATAGGCCAGATCGCCTGTGTAGACCCAGCCTCCCTTGATGGTATCCACCGTGGCGTCCTGCTGCTGCCAGTAGCCCTTCATCATCCGGGCGCCCCGGGCCACAATCTCGCCCACCTCTCCGGCGGCAACAGGCTGCCCCTCCTCGTCAACGATCATTACCTCCACGTCGTTCAGGGGCTTGCCAATGGACGAGAGCCGCCGCAGCTTAACCTCCACTTCCGCGGGGGTACCCTCCAGCACGTGGTCCTCCGGCGGCAGCATGGTGATGGTTGATGCGGTTTCCGTCTGCCCGAAAGCGTTGATGAACCGGACTCCGGGAAATTCCTCGATGGCCTGGCGTATCACCGGCACCGGCATGGGTGCGGCGCCGTAGGTGATAACTTTCAGGGAAGACAGGTCATAGTCCTTGAACTCCGGGAAGTCCATCAGGCGTTTTAGCATAGTGGGCACCAGCATGGCCCGGTTGACCTGGCAGTCCTGGGCCAGTTTCAGCCATTCCCTTGGCTCGAACTGCCGCATGATAGCCAGCGTGCGACCCCCATAGATGGCAGCCAGCGCCCCCTGTAAGCCGGCTATGTGGTACAAGGGGACGGTGAGCAGGTTGGTTTCGACCACGTCCGGGTCCGCCGGTTCTACTGTGGCCAGCAAGTAGGAAGCGAAGCTGTCGTGGGTCAACTGCACACCCTTGGGCACACTGGTTGTCCCGGAAGTGAACATAATGACGGTGGTATCGTCGTCATCGCCCTCCGGGAAGTGAAGCTCATCGGAAGGGGCCTGGAGCAGTTCTTCGTACGAGTTCTGGCCGGCGCCGGGCGAGCAGTCCAAGGTAACAACCTGGTCCGGGGACAACCATTCGAGCCCTTCGATCAGGGGCAGGTACCTTTCTCCGATGAACAGCGCTCTGGGGCCGGCGATTTCCAGCATCTGGGCCAGTTCTTCCTCCTTGGCCCGAAAGTTCAGGGGGACGTATATCGCGTCCAGCATGGCGGCAGCGAAGTAGAGCTCTATGTTCTGGTGGGTGTTCACCTGCATAGTGGCTACCCGGTCACCCGGTTCCACGCCCAGGTCCGCCAGGCCGTTTGCCAGCCGATTGACCCGTTCCTGCAGTTGGCTGTAGGTGAAGGACTGTCCCTCGAACAGGAGCGCGGTACGGTCGGGCACAATGGCGCCGGCTATCATTAGGAATTCTGAAGTGTTCATAGGGTCACCAAGTAAGGTATGTCCGCAATTTGGCGCGGGCCCGCACCTTCCGGGATGCTAGCCCTGGCCAGCCAACTGGGCCAGCCGCCATTCAAGCTCCAGGCCTTCATTCAGACTAAGGTCTTGTCCCTCTCGAATGGCCTGCTTCATGTATTTCATATCCGGGACCGGAAATTGGGATATCCTGACTGCCAGATTCCATGCTGTGTCTAGCAGTTCATCCCGGGGGACGATTCGGGTTACCTGGCCCAAACCCAGCGCTTCCTGAGCGCCGATTCTTCTACCCGTAAAGAGGAGGTCCATGGCTGCCGACTCTCCGCTGTTTCGCGGCAGGGTCTGGCTACCGCCGGCGGCGGGAATCATGCCCAGGTGCACCTCCGGCATTGCGAAAACCGTGTCTTCTGCGGCTATCCGGATGTCGCACAACAGCATTATCTCTACGCCCGAACCGATGCAATAGCCGTGAACCGCCGCGATGGTGGGAACCGCCAACTCATTCAATTGCCCCCACACATCACGCTGCCAGCGCACCCGGCGGGCCACCGCTTGTGACGGCGCCGTGCCAAACTCATTCAGGTCCGCGCCGGCGCAAAATGCCCGGCCCTGGCCCGATATTATAAGGGCTTTGACCTCGTCGTCGCACCGGACTGCGGTCAAAGCCTCAGAGAAATCATCCCGCATCTGAATGTTGTAGGCGTTCAGGTGGTCGGGGCGGTTCAGTGAGATGTGGGCAATTGAATCCTGTTTGTCGTATAGAATGGTCTCATATCCGGTCATGGCAGTCAGCCTTGCCACTTTTCGCGCGGCATAGCGCGCCGGTAAAGTTCGTCCAACTCCACCTCGGTGTATCGAATGCCTACGTTTTCCAGAACATGGGCGTCGCTGACTTCCATAGTCATCAGGGAATGGGCGTCTGCCACTTCCTGTACCAGCGGTTTCCGAATGTGCCAGTTGTGGATATAGTTGTCGATCTCGATGGCGTGGACATCTTCCTCAATAATGATGTTGGGCGAATAGTACCCCGGGTGGCAATATATGCGGAAAACGCCGCCCTCCGGCAACAATAGCTCGGCAACCTGGTATTCATCAAAAGGATTCTGCGGCGGACGAATTTCTATCTCCCAACCCGGGATGATGATTACCTCTCCGGGAAAGTGCTCTTCCACCAGGTCTCGCAATTCCGCCCCCCACTTCCAGTTGTGGTGGTCGGTGATGCCGATGCCGTCGATGCCGCTTTCCTTTATTTGGGCAATAACCTTTTCGGCTATGGAAAGTGAAGGGGGCTGGAAGTTGAAGGCTTCCCAGATATGTGTGTGCAGGTCCAGCTTAAGTTTCAAAGGTGGCTCCCTTTTTCTCTCGGCTTACGTGCCGGTGAATCTGGGCTGTCTCCGTTCCCTGAACGACGCTAATCCCTCGGACCGGTCATCGGTGCTCTGGAGAATTACGCTGAGGTCAGCTTCCAGCCGCAACCCCTGGTCCAGGGACAGGTCCATTCCCTTTCTCACCGCTTCCTTGGCGTAACGGGCTGCGATTGGCGCTGCGGCCAGCACTTGTTCGGCCAATTCCCTGGCTGCCGTCTCTAGGTCACTGGTGGAAAACACCCGATTTACCAGGCCAATCTGCATGGCCTGTGTTCCGTTCAGCTTCCGGCCCGTCAGGGCCATATCAAGCGCCCAGGCTGTGCCCACCAGGCGGGGCAGGCGCTGGGTGCCGCCGTCCCACAATACGGCAGATTGTCCAGGTTCCCAAAGCGCCAAGTGTGCGGCATCTGAACAGATACGCAGGTCTCCGGCCAGCGCCAGCTCCAGCCCGTGTCCCAGGGCGTCGCCGTTCAGCACAATCAGTACCGGCATCGGCAGGCTCGCCAGCGAGTCCGCAACCTTAAGGCGCTCCATACGCTCGGCAGGGCTGCCTTCCCCACCGTCCACCCGCGTTCGGCCCGCAGAAAAGTAATCGCCAGTCCCCGTAACCGTCACAAGCCGGCATTCCTCATCCTCGTTAAGGCGTCGGCAAGCTTCCCGAATTTCTTCGGCCATGGTCTCGTCGATGCAGTTCCTGGCATCGGGCCTGGTCAGGCGGATGGTTGCTGCCTTCCAGTCGCCAATGCTCTCGTACCACAGCGAGATACGGCGGTAAACGGTTGCGGATTCCTTCATGACATCGTCCAAATGGAGTGGCTAAATACTAAGTGGCGGACAATATCTTGACAAGTGGTTGGCGCTTTATTACGATGGTTTAGCAGTCTCGAGACGAGACTGCTAAACTAGTGTAAACGCACAGTCAAAAATGAAAAGGAGGACAGTGTACGCACCATGGCTAATTTTGCTCCGCTAGGGGAGCGGATAATAATCAAGCCCATCGAGCAAGAGCAGACCACCCGCGGCGGGATATTCCTGCCTGATACCGCCAAGGAAAAGCCCCAGGAAGGCGAAGTTATCGCCGTAGGCCCCGGCCGGGCTACTGATGAAGGCAGCCGCATTCCCATGGAACTGAGTGTGGGCGACCGGGTCATCTACTCCAAGTTTGCCGGCACCGAATATAAGGACGGCGATGACGAATACCTGATTATGCGCGAAAGCGACGTTCTCGCCAAGGTTTCCTAGGCGAGCAACGAAACATGCTCCCTGCCGGGTCTCTTGGCCTGGCAGAGCCGGGTTGTTCTGAAAAACATAGAAAGCTAGTTTCATCGCAGGAGGATTAGGATGCCCGCAAAGAAGATGGCTTACTCGGAGGAGGCTCGCAAGACCCTTCGAGTAGGTATTGATACTCTGGCCGAGTCTGTCAAGGTAACTTTGGGCCCCAAGGGCCGCAACGTGGTCCTGGACAAGAAATTCGGCCCGCCCCTGGTTTGCAGCGATGGCGTAACCATCGCCAAGGAAATTGAGCTTCCCGACGCTTTTGAAAACATGGGCGCCCAGTTGCTCAAGGAAGCCGCCACCAAGACCAACGACGCCGCCGGCGACGGCACCACCACTTCCATCGTGCTGGCCCAGAGCCTGATCAACGAGGGTTTCAAGAACGTAACCGCCGGCGCCAACCCCATGGCCATCAAGCGTGGTATCGAGCAGGCCGTCGCCTCCGTCGTGGAGGAACTCCGCGGCATGTCCCAAACCGTAGAGACCCGCGACCGCATCGGCCAGGTTGCCAGCCTTTCCGCCCATGAAGATGCCATCGGTGAGACCATCGCCGAAGCTATGGAAAAGGTCGGCAAGGACGGCGTAATCACCGTTGAAGAGTCCAAGGGCCTGTCCGACGAGATCGAGTACGTGGAAGGCATGCAGGTCGACCGCGGCTACATCTCTCCCTACTTCATCACTAACTCCGACCGCATGGAAGCCGTCATTGAAGACGCTGCCCTGATTATCACCGACAAGAAGGTCTCCGCTGTTGCCGACCTGCTGCCCGCCCTGGAAAAGCTGCTCCAGGTTGGCCGCAAGAACGTGGTGGTCATCAGTGAGGACGTGGACGGAGAAGCCCTGGCCACTCTGGTGGTCAACAAGCTCCGCGGTACCCTGAACATCCTGGCCGTTAAGGCTCCCGGCTTTGGCGACCGTCGCAAGGCCATGCTGGAAGACATCGCCATCCTGACCGGCGGCACCGTCGTCAGTGAAGAGACCGGCCGCAAGCTGGACTCCGCCGTTGTTGAGGACTTCGGTCAGGCCCGCCGGGTTAGCTCCACCAAGGACGAGACCACCATCGTTGAGGGTCGCGGTTCCGAGGAAGCTATCCAGGCCCGCATCAACCAGATCAAGACCCAGATCGAAGAGACCACTTCCGAGTTCGATCGCGAGAAGCTGCAGGAGCGCATGGCCAAGCTGTCCGGCGGCGTAGCCGTCATCAAGGTCGGCGCGGCCACTGAGATCGAGCTCAAGGAGCGCAAGGCCCGGGTAGAGGACGCTCTGTCCGCCACTCGCTCCGCCGTCGAAGAGGGTATTGTCCCCGGTGGCGGCGTTGCCTTGGTCCGTGCCCAGCGTGCGCTGGACAGCCTGAGCGGCCTTTCCGATGATGAAGAGGTCGGCGTCAACATCATCCGCCGCTCCCTGGAGCAGCCCCTCAAGCTCATCGTTGAGAACGCCGGCTCCGAGGGCGCCGTAGTCCTCAACCAGGTCAAGCAGCAGGCCGACGACTACGGTTACGACGCCGACATCGGCGAGTTTGGTCCTATGATGGAGCGCGGGATCGTCGACCCGGTCAAGGTCACCCGCTACGCACTGCAGAATGCTGCCAGCGTGGCCGCCATGGTCCTGACCACCGAGTCCATGATCACCGAGATTCCTGAGCCCACCCCCGCCGCTCCGGCCATGCCCCCGATGGACTACTAGGCCAGTCGGTACGGCAAACGGAGAACCCAGTTAAGCGTTCGACCGCCCCGGGCAACCGGGGCGGTTTTCTCTTGTAGTGAGCACATACCTTCACCCTGAAAGGGTTTGCTGGTAAAATTGGCCCAAAATTTTGGGAGAACAATGTTGCTCCAGGGTAAGTTATACGACTCCCACCGGGCCGCTGTGGCAGACATTCATGATGGTTCAACGATCCTGGTAGCAGGATTCGCTGGACACGGAATTGCTGAGAACCTACTGGCCGCGTTGCTCGAAGTCGGCAGCAAGGGTCTGACTCTAATTTACCGGGATGGTCCTTACTCAGAGATGGGGTCTGGGCCGTTGCCTTCCATCGAAAACCTCGTCTCTAACGGTCAAGTCTCGAAATTGATTTCCCCAATTCCGTATTCGCCAGGCTGTGGGGGCGCCATTGAAGAACGCTGGCAGGCTGGTCAACTGGAAATCGAGATAGTACCCCAGGGTATCCTGGTGGAGCGACTGAGGGCTGGAGGCGCCGGCATTGGGGGAGTTTTCTTGCCCACCGCGGTTGGAACCAGGTTTGAGACCGGGAGAGAACGGCGTACTTTTTCCCAGGGCGAAGCTGTCCTGGAACTGCCCTTAAAGGCCGACTACGCATTCATCAAGGTTGCAGTGGCTGATACCTTGGGCAACTCCATATATGACGGTTCCAGTCGCAATTGGGCTCCGGTTATGGCCATGGCTGCCAGAATAACCATAGCCGAGGCAGATCAAATTGTTGAACCGGGTGAGTTGGATCCGGAAGCGATCATCTCCCCGGGCATCTTCGTTAACAGGATCGTGGCGGCTGGGTGACCTCCGGCGCCCGCCGCAACAAGGACCAATATGCCCCCCAGATTGGATGAACTCACCATGGCGCGCCGGGCCGCGTCGGAACTACAGTCGGGTCAGGTGGTTGCCCTGGGCTCCGGACTACCTGTCAGGGTGGCCGAGGTGGTGCCCTCCGGATCCCCTGTCCAGTTGTTGTCCGACGGAGGCGCCCTGGGCTACAGCCTTCCCAATGATGGCGATAGCCCCGGCGCACCGTCCCTTTGCGATCCCAATGGTGTGCCAGTCGCACTGGGAAGGGATGGCTCTGTCGTGGGCACGGCAGACTGGGCTGCCATGCTGCGAGGCGGCCACGTGGACGTTGCGATTGTGCAGCCCGCGCGGGTGTCTGCGGCTGGGGACCTGCTGGGGTGGACAACGGCGGCGACCCCGGGCCTTTTCGCTCCGGGCCGGACGGTTGACCTCGCCGCGGGAGGCCGCAAGCTAATTGCCATGCTTCCCCACACCGGCAGCGACGACAGCCCCAACATTGTGGCCGAGTCGTTCCCGGTGGCAGATGGTCGCGGCTGTGTAGACATAATCATTACGGACATCGCCGTAATTCGGGCAGAAGACGGCGGCCTTGTCCTGGCAGAAGTCGCTCCGGGCTGGAGTTACGAGGACGTAGCTGCCCTGACCGGCGCTCCCCTTACTCCTTCTGGTGATCTGAAACAGATGGCTCCGAGCTTGGAGACCCTGAACGTTGAGCGGCAGGGAAAAGTTTTTCCCGACGGCCCTTCCGCCATTGCGGACTTGCATGATGGCGCTACCGTTATGATCGATGGGTTTGGGGGTCCTGGCGGAATGGCACATCACTTGCTCGTATCCCTCCGTGACCGGGGAACCAGGGGACTAACTATCATCAGCAATACAATTGGAATCGCCCGGATTGTTAACTTCGGCACTCCCGCTGGCAAGCTGGCTATAGACCATTCCATCCTGGTCGAAAACGGGCAGGTGGCCAAGGCAATAGCTACTTATCCGGTGTCTCCCTCGGCATCGCGCCCCAGCACATTTGAACTGGCTTACCGACGTGGCGAGGTGGAATTGGAACTGGTCCCGCAGGGAACTCTGGCGGAACGGCTCAGGGCCGGCGGTGCGGGCATCTACGCCTTTTATACACCCACCGGCGCTGGTACCCTGATCGCCGAAGGCAAGGAATCGCGAGTCATAGATGGCAAGGAATACATCCTGGAGCAAGCGTTGACCGCTGATTTTTGCCTTATTCGCGGCCACAAAGCCGATACTTTGGGCAACGTCGTGTACAAGGGGACTTCCCGGAACTTCAATGCTGTGATGGCCCCGTCTGCCCGAGTTACCATAGTCGAGGTGGATGAGGTTGTAGATGCAGGGGAACTGGACCCGGAATTGATTGTGACGCCGGGCATGTATGTGGACCGGCTTGTAGTCCGTCCAGAGGGATTCTCACCGTACGAATAAGCCCCGGTCGGGCCCAACAGGCGAGGCAAAATAATGGTTGAAGAAAAGGAACGGTTGCCCCGGGAAGTGGTCGCCATGCGGGTAGCCAAGGAACTTCCCGACGGCGGCTTCGTGAATCTCGGAATCGGCATCCCCACCCTGGTGTCCAACTTCATTCCCGACGGCAGCGTGGTTTTCTACCACAGCGAGAGCGGTGTCCTGAACTGCGGCCCCCTGGCCGAAGAGGATGAGCAGGATATTGACCTCATCAACGCCGGAGGCCAGTTTCTCCAGATGGTGCCCGGTATGGCCTTCTTCAGTACCGTTGACGGGTTCGCCATGATCCGGGGGGGCCACGTGGATGTCACCGTGCTTGGGGCCCACCAGGTCTCCGCCACCGGAGATCTGGCCAACTGGATGCTGCCGGAACGGGGCGTAGGGAACATCGGCGGCGCCATGGACCTGGCCGCCGGCGCCAGGCAGGTTATCGTCGCTATGGAACACACTGACCGCAGCGATGGACCCAAAGTAGTCCAGGAATGTTCGTATCCCATCACCGGAAAGGGTTGCGTGTCCCTCATTGTTACAGACCTGGCGGTAATGCAGCCCACCCCGGAAGGGCTGGTCTTGAAGGAAGTGGCTCCGGGGTGGACGGTGGAAGAGGTCCAGGAGTTGACCGGGGCGGCACTGATAGCTTCTCCGGATTTGAAGGAGTACGAACTCTGAGGCTGACCTTAACGGATTGATGCCTATTCACCGCAGCCGGGTGGGTAGCTTCTTCGGGAAACCTCCCTCCCCGACGGATCAAACAGTCCTGCCGTATCCGGGTTATTGTGGTCGTTGATCCAGATCGCCGATTTACGATTGAAAGAAAAGCCGCCCCATCGTGGGTGTATCTGGTCTGTATACACTCTAATCTCCTCTCTCACTGCTATTAGGTAAGAACCTTCAAAGGTAAACTCGGGCCCCCTATTTCCCAGGTCCTTCAGCTTCCACCCTTCCAGATTCACGGTTTCGGAGCCATTGTTTACTATTTGTACGTACTCGTCCGCCTCAGATTTGGGTACTACCCCGTCATAGAAGATGCACTCAATAGCCAGCCCCGTGTTTGTCGGGTAGGGAGTGGGCGCCGGTGTCCGAGTGGCCGTGGGACGGGGCGTCGGAGTGGCCGTTGGTTCCGGCGTGAACGTGGGTGCCTGCGTAGCGGTAGGCATCGGCTCGGGAGTGGGGGGCAACGTGGGTGTGGGGGTGGATGTGCTGGTGGGAGTGGGCGTCGGAGTTGCAGTTGGCGTGGGCACCTGCGTAGCAGTAGCCGTCGGTAGAGTCGTAGGCGTAGGCAAAATTGTGGCCGTGGGTGTGGTTGTTGCCGCCGGCACCACCGTTGCAGGAACATTTGGGGTAGCTGGGGCTATGAATGGCACGGCCGAAGCAACGGGTGGACTGGATTCGCTGACCTGTGCCGCCACACCCGTGGGTTCAATCAATATAGCGATTGGCGAATCCTCTTCCGGCCCGATACCGGGCGCAACAGCTGTTTCATTGGGTGCGCTGGTGCTGGTCGGTGCTGGCGTTATGGATGTTGAAGAGGTTGCTGTTTCGTTGGCCTCAATATTGCCGGTTGCGCCTGGGTCGGGTACGGGTACAGGTGTAGCCCGCGCACCTATCGTTGGGGAAAGTACAAGCCCTGGCTCGAAGGTCATAAACCCAGCACCTGTAACCGTCTTGCCAGGTATTGGTAACTGCGCGGGTGTCGGAATTGGGGAGGGTATCAAGGAAAACTTCCGGCCAGGGCTCCCCCAAGTTCCATCGTCCTCCTCTGTGAATTCTTCATTCCCTTTTGTGGTTGTTGCGTCCGGTCCAGGTTTGTCGCTGTTCAAGTTTCTAAACACCAGGAGTGCCAGCAGCACTTCCAGTCCCAGCAAGATACAAAGCAAACCGATTATTGACCATCTGCGCACAGTCATGGGCGGCAATGTAATGTCCCTGCCGCTGTAACGCAATGCCTAGTTATCGGAGGTTGGTCGAAACAACCCCTCGTATTTTTGGCGTTGCCTGCACAGCAGTCCAGGGCAATCGCGTTATGATTCGGGAAAGTCCGTCGTTCTGGTGCCGACGGGTACTTCGAACCTGGGGACTGCGGTGTTATCCTCTGGGCGATCCGCCTCCGGCGGAAGCCCCTTTTGCCGGACCCAAAGCGCCAATGCCCTGGTGACACTTGCCTCTTGATTCCCAGGGAGACGCTACTCTACCCTACTTTCATGGCACATTCCGCCCAAAGTACCGTCGAACCTGAATCACCCCACTCCATAAGGAGGAGTGCCGGAGTAAGGGCGTCCCATCGGCTCCGGTTTAGCCTGTGGCCCAAAACGGCCCAAAACGGCCCGGAATGGCCCACTTGGTCTACGCATTTCCTATCTGGG
Organism: Dehalococcoidia bacterium; assembly: GCA_964291565.2. Lineage (GTDB taxonomy): Bacteria > Chloroflexota > Dehalococcoidia > Lucifugimonadales > UBA3495 > Bin22. Next base: position 107,026 of record OZ219949.1, on the reverse strand, counting down.
GAGCGGCCCATTTTCGGGCCACCGGGGTGGACTCTGACCTGTGTTTCAGATAGGAAACGGCCCAAAATGGCCCAAAATGGCGCGAAAACAAAAAAATTGCCCCGACTGAATGCCCCGACTGAATGCCCTGAAGGCAGGCGGGAACATTCAGGCTGGAGACGGCGGCGTGTCCCTTGAGCGATCCGCCTCCGGCGGACGCCCCTCTCGCCGGAATCAAAATGCGTTTGCCCTGCGCAGAATTCAATTTGCCAAATGTTGCACCCGTGCTATAATCGTGGATACCAAGAGAGCGAGCCTAGGTGGTCGGCAATTGGGGTGATCAGCCCAAGGGCGAATCGCCGCAAAGCTGACAACGGATGAAGTGAGGATGGTGAGGCGGCCCGCAAGGTTCGACCCAGATGTTCGGGTCGATAGATATCCGGCGAACCCCAACATCAGGACACTTCAATATTTTTCAGGAGGAGTACCGTGGACAAAGGAAGTGAAATCTTCAACGCTGGCGCAGTAGACATTACCCTGGAATACCGGGAACTTATGCCCGACCAGGGCCTGTGTGTGCAGGTCTTTGGCGAGGTTGACGGCAATGACGTAGAGATTCTGCGCTTTGACTGTTTCGACCAGTTGCCTCACTACCATTATGGCCCCGCCAACCATAACATCCGGTTGAACATGGACAAGACCACCGTTGGCACTCCCTTCGGCTGGACCATGGGACACCTGCGCACCAAGCTCCCTGCCATGATTCGTCGCTCCGGCTATGACGCCCTCGCCGATGCCGTGGAAGCCAACCCCGTGTCCGCTGAGGTTCTGGACACCATAGAGGCTAGGGGCCGCGAAATGTCTGTGAGCAAGCGCCGGACCGTCGCCCATAAGTTCGAGCGAATGCTGGAAGACGACGTTTTCACCGTCGGCAACGTGCGCATCGGGCTTGAATACCGTTTTGCCGGCAATTCCGAGGGCCTCGCCATTCACGTTCTTTCCGACGTGGCCGACCAGAATGTCGAGCTGCTGGCCTTTGACTGTTTCCTGGAAGGCCCTCACTACCACTATGGCCCGCGCAACCAGGACGTCCGCATTTACTGGGACACCACCACCTCCGGCGAAACCCTGCGCTGGACGCTGGACCAGTTCTATGCCGGCAACCTGAAGAAGATGATCGACCGGGCCGGATACCCCACCATCGCCAACGACGTTGACGAGAACCTGCTCCAGGCCACGATGCCAGCCATAGAAAAGCGGGCCTTTGAGTTGGTAGAGGAGAACCGGGGAGGTGGCGACGACCCCAAGGCCGCCCTGCTCAAGGAGATCGAGACCCTCCGCGAGCGCATCGCCGCCCTGTAGATATCACAGCAGGTTTCCTCGCAAATTGAAGCGGCCCGGCAACAGCCGGGCCGCTCTCTTTTCTCTCACCTGAAATGATTGTGCTCTTGCCACCAGGAGCCTGACCTTGGCTGCAATTCTCTACATCATCGTGTAACCGCCGCTGACGCTCAACGTCTGTCCGGTGACAAAACTCGCCGCATCGGAAGCCAGGAACACAACCGCATTGGCAATTTCTTTGGCGGTGCCCATCCGCCTCAGTATGTAGCCCCGTTGAACCCGCTCCAGTACTTCGTCGGTGAATATCCCCCGCATCTGGTTCCACATGCTTTCGGGACTGATTTCCTCCTCGTCCGGAGGCACTACCAGGCCGGGGCAAACTACGTTAAGACGCAGTCCATATCTGCCCGTTTCCCTGGCGATGGCCTTGCTCAGCGCAATTACTCCTCCCTTGCACGCGGAGTAGACTGCCTCCCGGTATTCTCCCATTCGGCCGGCGTCGGAACTGATGCTTACTATCGAGCCGGATTGCCGTTCCACCATGTGTGGCAGCACGGCATGAATGCAGTTGATGGGACTCCACAGGTTAACCGCGACCTCTTTTTCGTGTTCGTCCCGTGGCTTGTCCAGGAACAGGCGGTCAATGGTCCAGCCTACGTTGTTTACCAGCACGTCCACGCTGCCAAACTCGGCGACGGACTGTTCTACCATGTCCTCAACCTGGGCAAGGTCGGTTACGTCGGTCTGGACTACCTTAACACGGCTGTCCGTTCCCATCTTGGCTACTTCGGCGGCCACTAACTCGCCCTGGGAAGCCGCAAGCTCGGCGATGGTGATGTTGGACCCCTCCTCGGCGAAGGCGTGCACTATAGCTCGACCTATGTTCGATCCGCCGCCGGTAACGATTACATTCTTTCCCTTTAGACCCAATTCCATAACACCCTCTTTTGCTCTCCGCTTCCCTGCGTCTCTTTGTGAGAAGAACCTATCCGCCCGGACCTCGCACGTTGGGTATACCCCCAAACCTTAGTCTCAGCAGTCCCCTGATGTCCTCCATGGCTGTTGACGTGATGTTCACCGTGCTTGTCGGGTCGTCGTCCCACTTTACCGGAATGGACTTGATGCGATAGCCGCGCTTGGCGGCGATGATCAACAACTCGGTGTCAAAGAACCAGTTGTTGTTCTCGATGCCGGGTATGATGGTCTGGGCGGCCTGGCGTGTCAGCGCCTTGAACCCGCACTGCGCATCCGGGAAGGGAGTAAAGAACAGGGACTTGATGAGCACGTTGTAGCCGCGCGAAATGAACTCTCGCTTGAAGGCCCGGGTAACCTGGGAGTCTCGGCTAAGTCTGCTGCCAACGGCCACGTCGTAACCCGATTCCAGGGCTTCAACCAGCTGGGGGAAGTGGCTCAGATCGGTGGACAGGTCCACGTCCATGTAGCTGACAATATCCGCATCGCTTTCCAGCCAGGTAGCCCGCAGCGCCCGTCCTCTGCCTTTCTGGGGTAGATAATAGTAGTGCACGTTGGGATAGGTGGTTGATAGTTTCTGAGAAACTGCCCCGGTGCCATCGGTTGAAGCGTTGTCGGCAATGGTAACGCGCCAGCTATTGTGCAGGTGTTCGGCAAGGAATCCCGTAAGCCGCTCAATGCTGCCAGGGAGCGCCGCTTCCTCGTTATAGACCGGCACCACCACGTCAACAGAAGCGGGCATTAGTCACATTCTCCTGGAAAGAAAGGAAGCCCTGTTGCGGGATATCTCGGGTCGTACAGTGCGCCCTGGCCACGCGGACGTGGCCAGGGCAAATACGTTCCGTCAAATGCATGAAGCAAGGGAACAGTGTCCTTCAGTGGCGGAAGTGGCGAACACCGGTGAATACCATGGCAAGGCCGTGCTTGTTGGCCGCCTCAATGACCTCATCATCCCGGATTGAGCCACCCGGCTGAATGATGGCGGTCACGCCTGCTTCGGCTGCCAGTTCAATATTGTCCGGGAAGGGGAAGAAGGCGTCCGATGCCAGAACGCATCCCTGGGACTTGTCACCGGCAATGCGCTGGGAAAGGTGCACGCTAACGACTCGGTTGGGTTGACCCGCTCCCATGCCTACCAGCGTACGGTTCTTGGCGAAGACGATGGCATTGGACTTGATGTGTTTGCACGCTATCCAGGCGAATGCCAGGTCTTCCAATTCTTTCTCCGAAGGAGCGCGCTCGGTAGCGTTGGTCCACTCTGCCGGGTTTTCGCCTATAGCATCAGGGGTCTGCACCAGGAGACCGCCGCTGATGGGCCGGATATCCAATGCTATTCCGCCCAGTTCGGAGCCGCCGGAGTCAACCTCCAGTACCCGGAGGTTGCGCTTTCGCTGCAATATTTCCAGGGCTTCGGGTTCGTATCCCGGCGCAACTACCACCTCGTAGAATACGGGATTCATGGCCTCAGCCGCCCCAGCGGTGACGGTCCGATTGAATCCTACGATACCGCCAAAGGCGGAAACCGTGTCCCCTTCGTAGGCATTGAGGTATGCCTGCGATAGTTCAGAGTGGCTGGACAGTCCGCAGGGGTTGGCATGCTTGATTACTGCAGCCGTGGGCTCGGCAAAGTCACTCACTGTGCGCCAGGCCGCGTCGGCGTCCATCAGGTTGTTGTAGGATAACTCGCGGCCGTGAAGCTGACGGGCGGTTGCGATCCCGCCTCCGGCCCCGCTGGCAGGCACAAACAACGCTCCTTGTTGGTGTGGATTCTCCCCGTACCGCAGGGTTGTAACCTGGTCGAATGCCAGGTTCAACTCTTCAGGTAGCGGGGAAGCGCTCTCTCCCTGCGCAAGGTAGCTCGCCACGGTCGTGTCATATCCGGCAACGTGCTGGAATGCCTTGGCCGCCAGGGTGCGGCGCTCACTTTCAGACAGCCCTTCGCCCGACAACTTTTCCGCGACCCAGTCATAATCTGCCGGGTCCACCACCACCGCCACTGAGTTGAAATTCTTCGCCGCGGCCCGCAGCATGGTTGGGCCGCCAATGTCAATGTTCTCCAGAGCATCTTCCAGGGTAACGTCGGGCTTGCTTATGGTAGCTACAAAGGGGTAAAGGTTTCCGACCACCAGGTCTATGGTCCCGATACCGTGCTGGTCCAGTTCTTCCAGGTGTTCCGGCAAGTCTCGTCGCGCCAGGATGCCGCCGTGAATCACCGGGTGCAAGGTCTTTACCCTGCCGTCCAGGATCTCCGGGGAGCCCGTAACGTCGGAAACCTGCTTTACGGGCAGGTGGCCCTCTTCCGCCAGGGTTCGATGAGTTCCGCCGGTGCTGATCAGCTCAAAGCCGGCGCTGGCCAGCTTTTGCCCAAATTCAACAACTCCGGTCTTGTCAAATACGCTTATTAATGCTCTCAAGTGGTAAGTCCTTATTGCTGCCCTGAGTGGAGGGCTAAATCTGATTGAATCAATAGTCCGGCTCAGAACCGAACCTCGAGCGGGCTAAGCGGTGAAAATAACCTGCTCTTCTCCGGGGCGATCTATTATGCTGCCTGCTACGACGGCGTCCGGCGCGGCCTCCAGGACCGTGTCGACCTGGGCTTCCGCGCAGACTGCCACCATTCCCAGCCCCATGTTGAACACCCGGTACAGCTCATCCTCGGAAATGTTCCCCTCTCGCTGAATCAAGGAAAATATGGGCAGAATGTCCCATGACCCTTTTCTGAATGACGCGGCAACGTTGGCGGGCAGGATGCCCGGAACCTTGCCTGGCAGTCCGCCGCCGGTTATGTGGGCGAGACCCTTCATGGCGCCCAGGGCCGGACTCAGCGCGGGATAGTAGCAACGGTGGTGAGTTAGCAGTTCCTCGCCCAGGGTGTGGTTAAGGTCTCCGAATTGCCGAAAAAGGACCGATGGGTCCGAGTCGGAGTTAAAGACGCGGCGCACCAGGGAAAATCCGTTGGTGTGCAGGCCGCTGGAAGGAATGCCGACGAGAATGTCCCCTGGGACGATGGCATCGTTCTGCAGCAGGCCGTCCTTCTCGGACACGCCAACCAGGAAGCCCGCCAGGTCGAAATCATCCTCCGCGTATAGACCCGGCATCTGGGCCGTTTCGCCGCCTATCAGCGCGCAGCCAACTTCGCGACAGCCCCAGGTTATCCCTCGCAACAGCGTCTCCATGCGCTGCTGGTCCAGGTGGCTGAAAGACACATAGTCCAGGAAGAACAGGGGTTTGGCCCCCTTGGTAAGAATGTCATTGACATTCAGAGTTACCAGGTCCTGTCCGATGGATTCGAAGTGGCCAAGCTGTGCGGCAATTTTGAGCTTGGTCCCTACGCCGTCGGCGCTGGCCACCAGCACCGGTTCCCGGAAACCGCTCAACTGAAAAAGCCCGGCGAAACCGCCTCCGGAAGACAGCACTTCTGGCCCGTGGGTCATCGACGCGAAGGCCTTGATTCGGTCTTTCAGGTCTTCCATGGCATCCAGCTGGACTCCGGAAGCCTGGTAGGTCTCACCGGTCAATTAACTGATTCTCCAATATTTCAGAATACGGGTAAGAGGGTTTTCACTTATGTGAATGTCACCCGCCGCCGGCCACTTCGCCGGGGAACCTGAATCAGGTATCAGATTCCAGCATTAATTTTCCCAGGTGTAATTGGACGGGCACCGGGTAATTGCCGGTGAAACACGCATCGCAAAATCCGCCCTTATCGCCCCTGGAGACTTTCAGAAGCCCTTCAATGCTCAAATATCCCAGGGAATCCGCATTAGCCAACTCGCGGATTTCCTCCACGGTCTTGTTGGCGGCGATAAGTTCGTCCTGGTCTGCCATGTCCACACCCATGTAGCAAGGGTACTTTATGGGTGGCGCGCAGACACGAATATGTATCTCCTTGGCCCCGGCGCGGCGCAGCACTCGAATTACGTGAGGAGTGGTGGTTCCCCGCACGATACTGTCGTCCACAACTACCAGCCGCTGTCCTCTTATTACGTCCGGCAGGGGATTGAATTTCTGGCGTACACCCAGGTCCCGAAGCCTTTGCTCAGGTTCAATGAAGGTCCTGCCTACGTACCGGTTCTTGATTAGGCCGTCGCTATAGGGAATTCCAGACTCCCTGGCATAACCCACGGCGGCAGCGGTCGACGAGTCCGGAATACCAATAACCACGTCTGCATCAACCGGGTGTTCCCGAGCCAACTGGGCGCCCATTTCCTGCCTGGCCGAATAGACCAGTGTGCCATCGAGGACACTGTCCGGCCTGGCGAAGTAGATATGCTCAAAAATACACATTGCGCGGGTACGCTGGGGCTCTTCCCTGATGGCCGAGCGCATTCCATTGCGGTCCAGAATCAAGACTTCCCCAGGAAGTACTTCCCGCAGGAACTCGGCTCCAAGATGGTCAAGGGCACAGGTCTCCGACGCAATAATCCAGCCGTCTCCCAGGGTTCCCAGGCAAAGGGGCCTGATGCCCAGGGGATCCCGGGCGGCCATCACGGTATCCTCGGTCATCGCCACCAGGGAGAAGGCGCCGTCGAGGGTCCGCATGCAGTGGAACAGACGCTCCTCCCAGCAACTCCCCGGGGCGTTTGCCAGCAGATGCGCAATTACCTCTGAATCGGTTGTAGTGTTGAAGGTGCAGTTCCACTGTTGCTGGAGTTGTTCCTTGAGATGAGAGGCGTTTATGATGTTGCCGTTGTGAGCCAACGCCAGTTTACCCGCAACCCCCTCAACAATCAGGGGCTGTGCATTGCAAATGTGGCTGGTACCGGTGGTGGAGTACCGAGTGTGGCCAATGGCGAATTCGCCGGACAGGGGGAGGAAGTCACGTTCCCGGAAAATCTGGGTGACGAGGCCCATATCGGTGTGGACGTTAATGTTGTGGCCGTCCGCCGCAGCGATCCCGGCGCTCTCCTGCCCACGGTGCTGCAGGGCGAACAGGCCGAAAAAAGCTACCCTGCTGGCCTCGGCGCCAGGAATATATGCGCCAACCACCCCGCACTCTTCGCGGGGATGATCAAGGGGGAAACGAGGTCGGTAATGTACTTCCTCAATATCCACGGGGCTATTTTACGTTCCCTTAACAAGGCGGTCAACGAAACCGGCTTAATTGATTCCGGATCGGATACAGGCACGGACCTTTTATCGCAGAGCGTGAACTAAGGGAGCGAAACCTCCAAAGGGCCACCGCACTTTAAGCTAGCGTTTTGGAAAAATCGAGACTTTGCGTTCCTCTCCGAATCCCACGCTCTCGGTGCTGACGTCCTCCCGATCGGCCAGCGACAGGTGGACTATCCGCCGGTCTGCGGCCGACATGGGTTCCAGGGTGATGCCCCTGCCGGTCTGGGTAACCCTTTCAGCTACCTTGGTGGCCATGTCTCGCAGCGACTCCTCCCGGCGCTGACGGTACCGTTCCACATCCAGCACCACCCGGACGCTTTCTCCAAACTCCTTCCGTACAATCAGATTCACGATGAATTGCAGGGACTGGAGCGACTGCCCCCTTCGTCCAATAAGCAACCCTGAATCATCGCCGGAAATATCTATAACCGGCCCGCCCACTTCTGGGTCATCGGCAGTTCGCACCGAACAGGTAACGTTGACGCCGGAAGTGGAAAGGATGTTGTTCAGTGCCACCAGCGCCAGGCCGGCGACGGTTCCTTCTTCCGTACCTGAGACTGGGGCCGGCGCCGGAGTATCCTCTTCATCACCCTCAATCGGCGCTTCGGCCGGGGCAGCGGCGGGTACTCTGGGCGCAACACCTCCGGGCCCGATCCGGGTTACCCGGACGCGGGCTACCTCCGCCCCGATACCCAGGAACCCTGCTTTGCCTCTACTTAGTACTTCTACCTCTACCTCGTTGCGGTCTACGCCTAGCTCCTTCAGTGCCAGCTCTTCGGCCTCTTCTACGGTTCTGGCGGTTCGTTCGACGGATTCCATCGTTCTCGTTCTCCTCGGACGCCGTGTCATCAACGGCTGACTGGGTCGACCGGCTGGCCGCCGGGGCCGACCTGGGGATAAGTGGGAACAACGGCCCCCACCCGGTTATGAAGTACTGGATACCCACGCCGATTACATTGGAAACAATCCAGTAAAGGGGCAGACCGCTGGGCCACTGAAGAGAGAAGAACCCCAGGAAAATGGGAATCATCCACAGCATCATATTTTGACTGGATTGCTGGCGTGGATCCGGAGAGGGGGTCATTGTCATCTTCTGCTGCACGAAGGTGGACGCAGCCACCAGAATGGGCAGCACTATGGGAGAAGGATCCGGTTCTCCCAGTTTCAGCCATAGAAAAGTGTCGCTCAGTGGAGCGGCGGAATGGATCGGGACGAATGTGATCCATGGATAAAGCTTCTGCGAAAGGTCAACCAGGTCTTCCGGCTTGGTGAACAGGGTCTGAATCAGTACCCTGAATAGACCGATGAGGATGGGGAGCTGCACCACTAGGGGGCCGAGGCAGCCAATTGGGCTTACACCGGATTCCCGGTAAAGCTTCATGGTCTCCTGAGAAACCCGTGCCCGGTCGCCGCTGTAGCGGTCCTGTATCTCCCGCATGCGGGGCTGAAGTTCGCTCATTCGCCTCATCTGGCGAATCTGTTTCAAAGTCAGAGGCAGGGTAATCAACCGCACCAGTATGGTGAAAGCAATGATTGCCAACCCCATGTTGTTGAAGCAGACCACGTAAAACACCATCAAGGTGTTCAGCATGGGGCGGATGATTACTTCGTTCCAGATGAGGAAGAAAAATTCCAAAGGGACTCCTAACTGTCCGGTACTGGTTGGCGGCGGGTCTTATTCCTTATGATTAGTTGCATTGGCGGTGTATTGAACTATCAAAGCACCAAATGGATTCCTTGTCCTGCCCTTCGGTAACGGAGATTCGCCGGACTACGCCATTGTCGCCGGCCACAAATACGGAAAAACGCTGAATAACCGACAGGCTGTCCGGCTCAGTCCCCAGGGATGGATTCGGCGGAGCGCCGGCAACCAGTGGCGCCTTGATTTCCCCTTCATCCAGGGTTGGCAGGTTGCTGATAACTTCCCCGTCCACTAGGTTTGCGGGGCTGGTGCTCAAGAGTCTCATTCTGCCATCAACAGCGGCAACAACCAGCCCCAGGGGAACCAGGACCGGCGTGGAAACTATCGGGCCCCCCATGTAGTGCCGCCACAGCGCCTCCTTCGGCTCTCCCGAGGGAGGATTCTGCGGAGAAAGCGCGTAGACATAACCGTCCATGGAGGGGGCGAATAATGTCTCTCCGTCGGTTACCGGCCCGGCCCAAAACCAGTTCTGGCTTTCAAAGGCCCATTCCAGTTCGCCATCATCTGCATCCAGGGCGTAAAGCTTCCGGTCAAAGGAACCAATAAAGAGCTTCCCGCCAAACAGTAGGGGGTTGCTTACCACGGCCCCTCCCGTTTCATAGCGCCACACCTGGTGCCCGTCTCTCAAGTCTACGGCATACACAAAATGGTCGTGGGAACCAAAGTAGGCAACACCATTCTGAACGAGAGGCGTGGACCATATCTTGTCTCCCGTGCGGAAGGGAGACCAGGGCAGTTCATCTCCGGTTCCGGCGTTGAAAGCGTAGAGGTTTCCGTCCTCGGAGACAACCAGGAGGATCGTGGTTGGTCCGGTTTCACTGTTGACCAGTTCCGTGAGGACCGGCGCTCCGATTATCGGCTGCGGCTCTACGGATGGATCGCTTCGCACGGCGCGCTGCCAGCCCGTAGATTCTTCCCCGGTTTCTGAGTTGAGCGCGTAGATCTTTCCGTCAACGCCGCCTACAAAGACCAGCCCCAACTCCTCGCTGACTGCCGGCGGTCCAAATGCGCCTACCAGCCCGGTTCCGCTCCCCAGTGGCGGGTAGGTCCAGATAACTCTTGGCGAACCTGAACCAAAGTCTTCAAGGGCCCGTATTTTGACCTGGCGCTCATCGTCGCCCAGTTCCTGCCCAGTCAAAGTACCCAGGTCATCCAGGTCACCACTCAATGGGGACACAACAAAAACCTTGGTCGATTCCCCTAGCGCCTGGGCGAATGATGCCGAAACGGGCGCCCACCCCAAATTATCGCCGCCGAGATTGGGTGTGCAGGCAGTTGTCACCAGCGCCAGGACCAGGCACAGCAAGGCGCCTGTCCTGATTAGGGGGCATTTGGACATGCCAGCCTCTTGTTGAACGGAAGGCGCACCGGCCTGGAAACGAAAACGTAGACTTTTTAAGAGGGACAGGAAAACTGAATAAAAGGACATTTCTTAAGGTACCGGGTCGTACCCTTTACCTCCCCCTGGGCGACAGTTCAGGATTCGCCTGGCGCCCATGGCGCAGCCACGAAACAGGCCATACTGTTCTATGGCCTGGGCCGCATAATGCGAACAAGACGGGGTAAAACGACAAACGGAAGGGAGGTAAGGTGAGATGGCCGCCTGGTATAAGCGAATAAGTCCTACAGCGGTAAATCTCATGGGATGACTACTGGTCATGAAAGGGTCTGGTCTGGAACAATTTGGCTCGCCGCAAGAGGTTGTTGGCTGCTTGTTTCAACTGCATATAATCAGCATTGGCGGCGCCCCGTCGGGCAATAAAAACCGCGTCCCACCCATCCTTTATTTCGTTGTGTCTTATTACTTCCCTTAGTCTGCGTTTGACGAGGTTCCTGGTAACCGCATTGCCGATTCTCTTGCTGACCACGAAACCAAATCGGCTATGGCCGAGGCCATTACGCAGCGTCCGCAAAACGAGCAGGCGATTCGCTGCGCTGATTCCTTCTCTGTGAATCTCCGCAAAGCGCCTGCTTTCCGTCAAGCGTTGGCGTCGCTGCATAGGTCAGCCGGCCTGTTAAACCGTGAGGCGATGCCGTCCTTTGAATCTTCGTCGACGGAGGACCGCTCGCCCGTCGGAAGTTCGGGACCGGGCTCTGAAGCCATGCACACGGGCACGGCGCCGTTTCTTGGGTTGGTACGTTCTCTTAGGCATATTAAGGACACACTCCAGATTAAGAATTATATGTTTGCGCTTCATACTGAGTCAAGGCAACTCTTCAGCATCAAGCGAACTCCAAGCCTTCCTCTGCCGCAACTTATCGAGACCTCTTCGAACCAGTTGCAGCCCCGCAACCATGTTTCAGTTCCGCCTCGAGAACCAAATCATGGAAATCTCTGCTGCTATACCTTCGTCGCTACGGTATGGAAGTCGCAGGCGCACGAGAGGCTGAACCACCAGGAAACCAGTGCTATAATGGACTGGTTCTTCTACATTCCAGGTGAAGAACCTGCAATGTTGTCCAGCCGAAGTGGCGGAATGGTAGACGCGCCGGTCTCAAAAACCGGTGGGAGCAATCCCGTGTCGGTTCGAGTCCGACCTTCGGCACCACTCCTAAAATGGCATAAGCCGCGAATACGTTCTAAATGTAAGAACCGCCCCGAAAAGGGGCGGTTTTCTTGTTAGCTCCCGGTATTGCAAGGTTCTTAGCCCCATTCCACTTGCCAAATTTCCCCCAAGACTCCATGCCTGCAATTAAACCCTCGCTTACAACGGGCTCACCCCACAGGTGGACGCCTGGTCTGCGGCATGCTGGCTTCTAGCTTCCTGGCCACCTGCAACAGCTTCAACTCGTCAAAGTGCCGACCCACAACCTGCACCCCAATAGGCAGTCCCTCCGCGCTGAACCCGAAAGGCACGGATATCGCCGGAGATCCCGTCAGGTCCCAGGGCAGAGTGAGACGCAGGGTGTGCCTGCCGGCCAGGTCCCGCCCTTCTATGTGAAATTCGTTCTGCCCGTGCGGAAAAGCCGGCATGGGAACCGTGGGACACAGGAAAATGTCGTAGTGGGCGAAGTATTCCTTCACCGCCACGCGCAATTTCTCCAACTCATCGGTTGCGTTCAGGTACTCGTCCATGGTGAAGGTGCTGCCATCCACGAAGCGGGATCGGAACAGCGCCGTAAGTTCCGATTCCCTGCCGGCTATGGTGGGAGCCGAGTAGCGCCTGGCTTCCATGGTAAATATGACCGTGGAGATGGCCGACGCGTTGTTATCGACCAGCGCCGGTATTTCCACCGGCTCCACATTCACGCCCCGCTCGCCCAGCGCCGTCGCGGCCTCGGCCACCGACCGTTGCACCTCCGGCTCCACCGGAACTCCGGCGGTGGGACTCCAGCCTACTTTCAGCCCGCTCAGGTCCACGTCCAGGGATGCGTAGTCAGGCACTGGCACCGGCGGCGTGTACAGGTCCACGTCGTCGGCGCCGGCAAGGATAGACATGCCCAGGGCCACGTCGCCTACGGTGCGGGCAATAGGCCCCACGTGGATGGCGCGCAAGATGGTCTGAGGCTGGATGCCGGTATAGGGTATTCGGCCCAGGGTGGGTTTGATGCCCACGACACCACACAGGCTGGCCGGGGCCCGGATGGAGCCTCCCAGGTCCGTGCCCAGGCCGAAGGGCGAAAGCCCCGCGGCAATAGCGGCCACCTCGCCGCCGCTGGACCCACCGGCCGTTCTCTCAAGGTTCCAGGGATTGCGCGTTACCCCGAAGACGTCGTTGTCCGTTTCCCACCACAGGGCGAACTCAGGCATGTTGGTCTTGCCCAGCAGTATGCCGCCGGCCGACCTCAGGCGGGTATAGACCTCTGAGTCCTGTTGGGAAATGTATCCATCGTAGATCTTCGATCCCAGCGACATGCGCATTCCCGCCGTTTCGATGCAGTCCTTCAAAGTGTAGGGCACACCGTGGAGGGGACCCAGGTCATCGCCCCGCATTACCGCCTCCTCCGCTCGCTGCGCCTGTTCCAGCGGGTCTTCGGCAAAGAAGACGATGGCGTTCAGCGTCGGGTTGAGCTGGGCAATGCGGTCCAGATGGGCCTGCACCACCTCAACGGGTGAAAGCTCTCTCCGGCGAATCCTGGTTGCCAACTGCGTAGCGGGAGCGTAGTAGATTTCTTCGCTCATAGAAGTCCTCCTCAGGGCAAGTGTCGGGGTCGGCCATCAACAGTCTCACATTACGATTCTCCTTCTCCGGGGTCCTCAGCTTTCTTCCTCTTGCAAGGCGGTTTCGAACACGGCTGCCTACCGCACGGGCGGCCACATAATCCAGCCCCGACGTCCCGTGTTGTGCAAGCGCAGCAGGTGGCCCTGACCTGTCGTAACGTACAGGCTGCTCTGGTCCGCATCGCCGAAGCAGCAGTTCGTCGGGCCGTCCACCCCCACTGGCATGGGGTAGGTCTCCAGCACTCTCCCCTGGGGCGTCCAGACGTATATCATGGGACCGGGGCCGCTGAGAGTGTTCCCCGCAGTCCCCACGATGTTCCCCTCCGAGTCCAGGCACATGCCGTCGATGCCCCGCTGGGGACCCCGGTGGTCGCGGCCGAACTGGTGGAGCACGATATACTCGCCCAGGGAGCCGTCAGCGTTGATGGGGTAGGAGCGCAGTTCCCGCACTCCGTCCGGCGTGGGGTCGGTCTGGATGATGTACAGGCTGCGCTCGTCGGGCGACACCAGCAGCCCGTTGGTGCCGTTGGTATCGAAGGTCATCCGCTGGCAGGTATAGCTGCCGTCGGGCTGGGGGTCGGCCCGCAGGATGTCCCGGTTCATGTTTTCCTGCTGCTCGCTGGGGTCGATGTTCCCTTCGTTCCAGGGATTGCTGAACCAGATGCGTCCCCGCCGGTCAATGGCCAGGTCGTTGGGGGTGTTCAGGCGCTGGCCGTCCAGCCGGTCAACGATGGTGGTCGTGCCGCCGTCGGGCTCAAAGCGGACGATGGAGCGACCGCCGGAGCAGCAGCCGTATAGGCGACCGTCGGCGTCGAAGGCCAGACCGTTGGTATGGTTCGTGTTCTCGCGGTAGACCGTGCACTCTCCCGACTCCGGGTCATAGGCCATGATTCGGCTGGCCGGAATGTAAGTGAACAGCAGGCGCCGGCCGTCCCAGGCCGGCCCCTCTGTCAAACGGCTGAATGGTCCCGCCACTTGCTCCCATTGCAGTGCCATGCTCTCCTCCTTAGTTGGGATGATGCCGGCAGGCTTGCCTCCTGATGTCTGACGTATGAGGGGTCGATCTCCATTTTCCTGCGGGCAGCTCTTGAATATTATCTATGAACCTGCGTCGTAAGCGGCGGCGTCTGCCATGACCTACAGCCGTTTGGCCCTCGCCGCCGTCCGCGCAAGCCGGGAATCACGTTGACTTGCCATCTCACCTCGTCGCCCGCCTTCGTCTATGGAGTCAACCTTTGTGAGTCGGACCCTGTTCAAGATTTTCGACCCTGCACAACCCGTCAATCAGACCGACGACTTCCGCTTTAGCTATGCTCTCGTGTCTGGGCCAGGGACAGTGGCTATCCCAGCGAAAAGAACTCCACAATCGGCCCAAAGGCCTCGGGTTCGGTTAGAGTGGGCGCGTGGCCCACGCCGGGCACTTCTACCATGCGACAGTCCTGCATCTCCGCCACCATCCGCTGGGCCGTCTCCGGCGACAGCAAGTCACTGTCCCCTCCCCGCACCAGCAGCACCGGTCCGGGGATGTTCAGTGCCAGCTTCCAGGACGTTACCGGGTCGGGACGGCGCGGGTCGGTGCGGACCGCCGGGTCCATCTTCCAGGTGTAGCCACCGCCGGGCAGGCCCTTAACCGCATAACCCGCGACGGCCTGCTGCTGGGCGTCGTCGAGGGAACTGAAGCCCACCCGCTGCTCGCGGTGCCAGGCTATTACCTCTTCCATCGTCTCAAAGGTGGTTACCGCTTCCCGGGTGCTGTTGGCGATGCGGGCGCCGCCCCGAGGGTCAATGTCGGGGCCGATGTCGTTCAGCACTGTGCGCTCCACCCGGTTGGGGTAGGTGCCTGCGTAGCTCATGGAAATTCGGCCGCCCAAAGAGGTGCCAACCAGCGACATTCGCTCGAACCCCAGGGACCGCCTCAGCCCCTCCAGGTCGGCGATGTAGGCGTCGTTGGAGTAGTCGGCATCGGCCGCCCAGTCACTCTCTCCCCGCCCGCGAACATCCACGGAAATGACGTGACAGCGGCCCGCCAGGTGGGGCGCCAGGTTATCAAAATTGTGAGCATTCCCGCTCAACCCATGTACCATGACGACCGGTGGCCTGCCGGCCTCTCCCCACTCCAGATAGTGCAGGTTCAGGTTGCCGACCCGGACGAAACGGTCTGTTGCTGTAGTCGTTCCTGTAGTCATGGGGCCTCCTAAATAAGGGATTTAGCTCTATAATCCAGTTGTTCTAGCCAATTGCCGCCGAGGCGATCTCCTCCATTGCCTGCAACGCTTCATTGCCGGCATTAGCAGGCAGGCCAATGGTGACCCGGTCAGCGCCGGCAGCCTCCAGGCCCTTGACAAGTTCTGTGTCCGCGGGCACGTTGCACACCATCAGGCGTATGGATTTGGGATCCCGACCCGCCGCCTCCGCCAGTTCGTCCAGGGTTGCCCGTCCCATCCGCACCTGATCTTCATCGACTCGAACCGGCATCCAGCCGTCCCCGTACTCCACCACCCGCTTGAAGACATTGGCGGCAAATCCGCCCAGGTAAACCGGAGGATGGGGACTCTGCACCGGTTTGGGAGAGCAGCGCACTGCGGGAAAGTCCACGAAGCTGCCGTGGAACTCGGCCTCTTCCTGGGTCCAAAGCTGCTTCATTGCCAGGATATGCTCCCGGGTCTGGCGCCACCGCCGCCGGAAGTTGCCGCCCATGATTTCCGTCTCCTCCTGCAGCCAGCCGGCGCCAATGCCGAACAGAAAGCGGCCATTGGAGATTCGGTCCAGGGTGGCGATCTGCTTGGCGTGGAGCAGAGGATTGTGCTCCGGCACCAGGCTGATGGCCGTGCCCAGCTTGATGGTGCTGGTGACCGCCGAGGCGCGGGCCAGGCCAATCAGCGGGTCGCCGATGTCGGCCATGGAAGCGGGTATGGACCCGTCGGCGGTGCCGCCGTAGCGGGAGGTAGTGTTAACCGGAAGTATCGGGTGCTCCGGCAGCCAGAAGGACTCAAAGCCCAATTCCTCAGCGCGCAGGGCCAGCGCAGCCGGGTCTAACGAACTGGATGAAACCCTGGCCGTAATTCCAATGTCCATGTTAAATCCCTCTCTTGAACGATTGGCATGATTCTACCACCTGCGTTCTCAGTTGGACTCAATACCGTGAGAAAAGTGGAATCTAATGCTGGGAATTACTATCATCGGATCCAGATATTGGATTAAGCGAGCCGCCGGAACACATGCAGGTCCGACTTCCCGATTTCGATTAACTTCCGTGCCTCAACAAAATTCCCCTTTGGGTGCGGTCTAGTATACTGTCCGCCAACCAGATTCCTGCTTTGAAACGCAGGCGCCGCATCTCCCCGCTGATCGGATCATCTGCAAGAGAATAGCTACCAGGAGGCCCCTAACATGGCAAACCAACCTCTGGAAAGGGTCAAATTCCTTACCTTCGACATTTTCGGCACCGTCATGGACCTGACGGGCAGCCTGGCCGGGCCGGCTGGGGAATTCCTGGCGGCCAGCGGGTCGGACATGACCGGAGAGACCTTCTATGCCGACTGGCGGGAACGCCAGCGCATCGAGCAGTACCAGGACAACCTGCTGATGCTGGGCCACAGCGGGTACCTGGAGACCTGCCGCCGTGCCTTTGTCTACTGCCTGAAGAAGTACAACGTGGACTACACGGCCAGCGGAGTGCAGGAGTTTATGAAGGTCTACATGAATCTTCAGCCCTATCCCGACGCCATTGACGGCCTGAGGTCCCTGGGCGCCCGATACCAGTTGGTGGCCCTGTCCAACGGGGAGCAGTGGTACCTGGAAGAGCTGCTGAGCAATAACGTGCCGGTGGAATTTGACGCCATTATTTCAGTAGACCAGGTGGGGGCCTTCAAGCCTTCACCCGGGATATACCGGAAGGCGGTGCAGCGGCTGAGATGCGAGCCGGGTGAGGTAATGATGGTGGCGGCCCACTCCTTCGACATCCTGGGCGCCCAGGCCTGCGGCTTTCGGGCTGCCTACGTCAACCGTTATAACCTGCCAACCGAGGACTCGGAGTACCAGCCCCAAATTATCGTAGATGACTTTGTCCAGTTGGCGAAACGCTTGCTGGAATGAGACGGAGGGCCCCAAGCTCAGCGTAGACCAGCATAAATCCGTTCCCCCTGTATGCTTGTATAATCGGTCGCGGCCCAAGCGCAGAACGGCCCGCAGCTTATTTAGGAGATTGGCGCGCAAATGGAAATTGGTCTGAGTATTCCCCGTCTGCCCGATGCCGATGGAATCCGGCGGTTTGTGCAGCGGGCCGAGGAACTGGGGTTCGAGTCGGTGCTGGTCGGCGACCACATCCTACTGCCCACCGGTGGCACCAATCAGTACCCCTACACCGCCGACGGGTCCTTCTCCCGTCCTTCTGATGAACCCTTCCTGGAAACCATGACGCTGCTGGGGTACATGGCAGCCTGCTCCCATACTATTAAGCTGGGCAGCACCGTAATAATCCTCCCTTATCGCAACCCACTGGTGCAGGCCAAAATGTTCGCCTCGCTGGACGTTTTGTCCAACGGGCGAATGATCTGCGGTGTGGGCGTGGGCTGGTTGGAGAAGGAGTTTGATACCCTGGGCGTCCCCTACGCCGAGCGTGGCCCCTTGAGCGACGAATACCTGGAGATATTCAGGGCCTTGTGGACCCAGGCAGACCCGGAGTATCACGGCAGGTACTTTGACATTGAAGGAATCCAGTTCTACCCCAAGCCCATTCAGCAGCCCCATGTTCCCATCTGGGTGGGAGGGCACAGTCGGCCAGCCCTGCGCCGGGTGGCCCGGTACGGAGACTGCTGGCATACCACCCGGCAAACGCCGGACTTCGTGGCTCAGAACCTGCCGTATCTGCGCGAGCAGGCGGAACGGGCCGGCCGCGATCCCGCAGATGTCTCCATTTCATTAAAACGCAGCCTGCACTTTACCGACCTGGAAGCCAGCGAGGAGAAGTCGGTTAGGACCGGCGGTGTAATAATAGCGACCACCCAGGAGGTCATTGACGACGTCTACTATTGCCGGGAGCTGGGCATTGACCAGTTGACCTACGACTTCCGGGTAGAAGGCATTGACGCCTGTATCCGGGTGATGGACCACCTTGCCAGAGAGGTGCTGCCGGTGGCCCAGCGTCTCGGCTAGTGGATCGGTTCCCCGGATCTCTTGGACCGGTATGGCCGGCGTCTTCCGGGGCGCCCGCCATTGCAGTTATTACAGGCCGCTGTCCTTGAACTGCTTGGCGCGCTTTACCAGGTGGTTGGCCGTACGCTTCATCATTGCTATCTGGTCTTCGTTGACTTCCTGCTTGACTGTTCCGGGGACTCCGGTAAAGAAGGAGCGGTCGGGGACGTGGGTACCGGAACGCACCACGGAATTGGCGGCAATGAGGCACTCTTTGCCAATGGATGACCGGTTCAGAAAGGTGCAGTTGTTGCCTAGCAGCGATCCGGTCCCAATGCGCGTGCCGTGTACTACCACTGCGTGCCCAATGGTCACGTAGTCTTCGATAACCATTCCGTTGCCGTGGATAACGGCGCCCTCCTGGACGTTAACATAATTGCCGATGACGACCTTCTCTTCCCCGTCGGCCCGAATGGTTACACCAGGCCAGATACTGCTGTATTCTCCTATTTCAACGTCGCCGACTACGTAGGCAAAT
This sequence comes from Dehalococcoidia bacterium, assembly GCA_964291565.2. GTDB lineage: Bacteria > Chloroflexota > Dehalococcoidia > Lucifugimonadales > UBA3495 > Bin22. The sequence continues at coordinate 88,084 of OZ219949.1, read as the reverse complement.
TCACTGACCCATGCCGACTCAGCGATCCTGGGCGTCTTGTCTCCGAGGCTCCTGATCAATTCAATCCTCCTGATATAACCCTTCTCTAAGAAAACAGATTGCCGCCGGCTCGGGGCTAATAAGTGGCGGCAACTGCCAGCCACGGATTATACCCCAGCGGGGAAGATGCGGGGCGGCGGAGCCGAGCAATAGCATAGTTACCATAGTGTCCTGGCGCTCTGTCCCGCCGTCAACGCTTCTCTTGCAGTAGAGATACAAGGGACGCTGTGTTTCTTAGAGATGCACAAAGTATCCCCGCGAAACTCAGCGTCCCTGCGGTCAAGAAAACTCTTGAAATGCGCTTGCCAAGATTGCGCCCTTCGTCTTCACGTAGATCGGGTATAGCTCCGATTGGTAGAAGGGAGGACCAGAAGTTCACCTAACCGCGCGCATGGCCTGGCGGGCGGCCATATCCATTTCTCGGTCGCGGATGGCCCGGCGCTTGTCGAACCGGCGTTTGCCCCGGGCCAGACCCAATTCCACCTTGGCAACGTGGTTCTTGATGTAGAGCCTCAGGGCCACGATGGTTAAGCCCCTTTGAGACACTTCGTCGGTCAGCCTGGCTATTTCCTCCTTGTGGAGTAGCAGTTTGCGGGGACGCCTGGGTTCGTGGTTGAAGATGCTGGCCGGGTCGTACTGGGCCATGTGGGAATTCATTAGCCAGATTTCGCCGTCCATGGGCCGGGCGTAGGCATCCCGCAAGTCCACCTTGCCAGCGCGAATCGACTTTATCTCGGTTCCGGTCAGGGCCAGGCCGGCCTCGCACCGGTCCAGGATTTCGTAATTGAAGGTGGCCTGGCGGTTGAAAGTAATGGTCCGATTATTGGGCTGCTCTTTGGCTGCCGTCTTTTTCTTTCTGCTGGGCATTGTATCTAGTCTTCCAGGAAATGATTAACTTAGAACTGGGGCCTGTCAGGGTTTTCCGGCCGGCCTCCCAGCAATTCTATCGCTCGGTCCAGTTGTGGGTCCGAATCAGACTCCGGGTCGGCTTCCACCACAATTGTGGGAGTAATGCCGGAACCCTCTATCAGGGTGCCGTTGGGGGAATACCACCGGGCAATGGTGTAGTAAATTCCCGAACCGTCGGACAGGCGGTGCCTTGTGTTGACGCTACCCTTGCCGAAAGTAGACTCTCCCACCACCGGGGCGCGGTCGTGGTCGATAATGGCTCCAGCAAATACTTCACTGGCGCTGGCGCTGTACTGGTTGACCAGCACGACCATGGGAATGTCCTTTCCGTTCCCGCCGGAGGAGACGTTCCATTCCCGGCGATTGCCGAGGCCGTCCAGTTCGTAAGTAACGAGGCCTTCCTCTAGAAACTGGCTCGTAACATCTACCACTACGCCCAGCAGGCCGCCGGGATTGTAGCGCAAGTCAACGATTAGGCCCCGGCCATCATTGTTTTTGAACTCCCGCAGCGCCTCGGCAACCTGGCTGTTGGTATTGGTGGCAAAGCTGGAAATTTGCAAGTGGCCGATGCCGTCTTCCAGCATGGAAAAGCGTACTGTCTCCAGGGGAATTTCACCCCGGATTATCGGGATCAACACGGGATCAAGTTCGGTGGCGTGGAGCACCAGCAGTTCCACCGTGGTGCCCTTGCGACCCCTGATTCGGGAGACGGCCTCCTGCAGGCTGAGGTCTTCCGTAGGTTCGCCGTCCACCTCCAGAATCACGTCCCCGGCCCGGATGCCAGCCCTTTCTGCCGGAGTGTCAGGCAGGGGGGCAATGACCGTCAACATTTCTTCCCTGATGCCAACCTGGGCGCCGATGCCCTCAAACACCCCTTGAATCTTTGACTCCTCTTCGCCGAAACGTTGCGGGTCCAGGTAAGAGGCATAGGGGTCGTTCAGGGCATCTAACATTCCCCGAATTGCACCTCCGCTGAGTTCCGCGGCGTCCAGGGTGCTGCGGTCGATGTGCTCCCGCTGGAGCAGATCCAAAGCCTCACCCAGGCGATCAAACTCGGGTGGCAGTTCAGACGAGGAAGCCGTCACCCGTTCGGGCGTTTCAAAGGCTCCCTGCAGGCCGTAATTAACCGCCAGGGCCAGCGCGGCGCCGGCCGCCATAACTACCAGGTATGTTCCAAATAGCCGGAGCTTGTTCACGGTGAACTCGTTGCCGTCGCCGCTGGTGGCCCGTTCATATTCAGAGTAGTTATGAAAATTGTAACATAGCGGTAGGCGTCCGCCGCAGGCGGACGCCCGGTCTCTCCGTCCACGCCTGGACACGAAGGTTCGCGAATGAGATTCTCAGATACTATTCCCGTTTCGTCTCACCTGGGTTTGAGCAGCTCATGGCTAGCAAATTGACTTGCCGAATAATGCGCTGATAGCATAACCCCACATTGGACAAGGAAGGTTCCGCTTGCCAGGAATTGTAGCCCACGGGGCCTATGTTCCCAGGTTCCGGCTGGGCGCCGAGACCGTCGGCTGGCCCGGTTCCCGGGAAAGGGCCGTAGCCAACTTCGACGAAGACAGCGTTACCATGGCCGTGGCCGCGGGCCGGGAATGCCTGCAGGGTCGCGACCGTCAGGACATCGAAGCCCTGTTCTTCGCCAGTTCCACCGTGCCCTACGCTGAAAAGCAGGGCGCGGCCATTATCTCCGCTGCCCTGGACCTGAGGCGCGATATATTTGCTGCCGACGTTACCGACGTCCTCCGCGCCGGCACCACGGCCCTGCGCTCGGCCCTGGACGCCGTGGCCGCCGGCTCCGCCGGTCAAGCCCTGGTGGTGGTTGCCGACAGTCGCCAAGGGACACCCCGCAGCGATATGGAACGCAATTCCGGCGACGGTGCGGTGGCTTTCCTGGTGGGACAGGATGACTTGGCAGCCGAGTTTGTCGGCTCCTTCACCCTCACCGAAAACATGCTGGATAACTGGCGTTCTTCGGGCGATCCCTTCGTCCGTTCCTGGGAGGACCGCTTTGCTACCGATGAGGGGCTGGAGCGCATTGTCCCGGACGCTGTGGACGGCTTTCTGGCCAAGTATCAGGTGTCCCTGGCTGATGTTGCCCGGGTAGCCCTGTACGCCCCCGACGCCCGCCGCCACGCCCGCCTGGTTCGCCGGCTGGACCTGAACCCACAACAGGTGCAGGACCCCTTGTTCGGTCGGCTGGGCAACACCGGCGCCCCTTTCCCGCTGATGCTCCTGTCCGCAGCCCTGGACGATGTGCCGCCCGGTGCTTTGGTCCTGGCGGTGTCCTACGGCGATGGCAGCGATGTGCTGGCATTCAGGGCTACTGATTCGGCGAGGCAGGGCGCTGCCGCCGGCGCCGGTCTGGCCGCGCACCTGGAGTCCCGCGCGGTTCTCCCCGACTATGAGACCTACGCCCGATGGCGTGAGGTGTGGCTGACCGACGACGCGGCCCGCCGGCCCGCCCCCTCTTCTCCCTCGGTGTCGGCGCTGTGGCGCGAGGCCAACAAGAACCTCCGCCTCTACGCCGGCTGTTGCAATCTCTGTGGTTACGTCCAGTATCCGCCTCAGCGGGTCTGCGTGAATTGCCAGGCCCTGGATGACTCGGCCCCCGTGTCCCTCAGCGACCGCCCCGGCCAGGTCTTCACCTACTCCATGGACTACATCGCCGGCGCGGTGGATTCGCCCCTGGTGGTGGCTGTGGTGGATTTCCAGGGCGGTGGCCGTATCATCTGTATGTTGACCGACCGGGTTCTGGACGAGGTCTGCGTGGGCCTGCCGGTGGCTATGAGCTTCCGCAAGTTGCGCGTGGTGAACGGTATTCACAATTACTATTGGAAGGCGGTGCCCCGGCGCGGCAGCGTTCCGGTTTAGGTGGTCTGCGACACAATGGTATGGGCAGACCTGCGTGTCTGCCCTGGCCTCACACACGAAACCACCTGAATTGGAGCTTGCTCCCCGGCGCTCCCCCTGTAAAAGAATAAGAACCGTAGGGGCAAACCCATGTGTCTGCCCTGGCGCCAGCAGGAGGCTGACTATGAACGGTATCAAGGACCGCGTTGCTATTATCGGTATGGGCTGCACCAAGTTCGGGGAACGCTGGGACGCCAGCGCCGCCGACCTTATGGTGGAGGCCGCGTATGAGGCCTACGCGGATGCCGGCATTGAAGCCAAGGACGTTCAGGCGGCCTGGCTGGGCACGGTGAGCAGCTTTCGCACGGGCCAGCCCTTGGCCGAGGCGTTGAAACTGGACTACATTCCCATTACCCGGGTGGAGAACGCCTGTGCCACGGCTACCGATGCCTTCCGCAATGCCGCCTACGCTGTCGCCGCCGGAATATACGACATTGTCCTGGCTGTGGGCGTGGAAAAGCTGAAGGACTCTGGATTCTCCGGGCTGGCGGTGCCCGAAGCGCCGGGTTCGGACGTTACACCGCCCACACCGCCCCCTTCCCAGTTCGCCATGGCCGCCACCCGTTATTTCCACCAGTACGGCATGGGTTACGAGGACGGAAAGCGGACGCTGGCCCAGATCGCCGCCAAGAATCACCACAACGGCACCCTCAATCCCCGGGCCCACTTTCAGCAGGAGGTCACTCCTGACCAGGTGGTTAACGCCCCCATGATTGCCTGGCCCCTGGGCCTTTTCGACTGTTGCGGAGTCAGCGACGGCGCAGCCGCGGCCATTATCACCACTCCCGAAATCGCCCGCTCCTTTCGCCATGACTATGTGCTGGTGAAGGCCCTGGCTCTGTCCGTTGGGGCCTTTGGCGCTATTCGCAGCGACTGGGACTTCACCCACTTCCCCGAAAGTGTCCGGGCTAGCCAAGCGGCCTACCAGGAAGCGGGTATTGCCAGTCCCCGCGATGAGCTGGATATGGCGATGGTCCACGACTGTTTCACAATTACTGAGCTGATAATTTACGAAGACCTGGGCTTTTCCCAGCGGGGTAGGGCCACCGAGGATGTGGCCAACGGTTCTTTCACCCTGGAAGGTGACTTGCCCGTAAACACCGACGGGGGCTTGAAGTGTTTCGGCCACCCCATTGGCGCCAGCGGTATCCGCATGATCTACGAGGTGTATAAGCAGTTGCAGGGCAAGGCCGACGCCCGCCAGTTGCCCAAGGCCGACCTGGGCCTGACCCATAACCTCGGCGGCCGGCCCGGCTCTTTCACTTGCTCCGTGGCCCTTTTCGGCAATTCCTGACCCGCCGCTGAATAAGTCCCTTCCTCCTTGACGGGAGAAGGCTGGGATGGGGGTGAAATGTCCAAATCCGGCAAAATCTGCTCACAATAGCCCTTGCAGCCCCTCCCCGGCTCCTGATATAACTGAACGGCCATTTGGGAAGTTGTGTGTGAGGCGGTGTCCCCCTTGTTCTACGGGTATAACCCTTTCTATCTGTTCCTGCTGTCCCCGGTCATCCTGAGCCTGTCGAAGGACTGGCTTTATTCCCTCGAAGCGCAATCCGATAAGTTGGTGCAGGCTTACCTGGATGTCATGGCCGCGCCCAGCGGATTTGCCTTCGAAGGTTTGTCCTACTCCCAGACCGTTGACTGGCCGTAATCCGCCTCGGCGGAAGACGTGGCTAACCCCTATGCCGCAAGACAAAACCATACAAGTACTTGGCCGGTCCGCCCGCAGCGGAAGCGTCGTTTTTTCCATAGACGACTCAGTGCCCTTTGAATTGGCGGAGCGCCGGCTCCGGGAATACTTGCTACAGTGCCGTGGCCTCTATTCCAGGGGGAAGGTCTCCGTAAACGTGGGTCGCCGCATCCTGGCCCCCGACCAGCTGGCCGCCATCAAGAACATCATGGCCCGCGAAACCGGCCTGACCGTTTCCCGCTACTGGTGCCCCCCCGACGTATTGTCCACGGCCCTCGCCGGCCCCAACTCCCGCCCCGCCCTGCCCTCGCCTCCGCCGAAGGCGGACGACAACCCGTCCCCGTTAATCAATAGGCGGCAAATGCCGGAACCCCGCACCCCGGCCCCGGCAACGGCAGTCTCTCCACAGGATCAGGCACAGACGGCCCTCACCTCAAATAACAATGGGATCCGGGGCCTGAAAAACAATGGCCACAATAACAACGGGCTCCAGTTGGCGTTTCCCGCCCTGGAACCGACACAAACTATCTGCACCGAAATAGAGGACGCCACTGACGGATATCCTGCCCCCGCTCGTCCTGAGCCTGTCGAAGGACCAGGCTATGCGGCGCTTGAGCATCCCGAAGGGGCCTCCGGTCCTGAAATGCCCCGCCACCCCGTCATTCCGGCGCAGGCCGGCCTAAATTACAATGGCCCCAAAATCAATGGGTTCCAGTCCGCGACTGACGGATATCCCACCCCCGCCCATCCTGAGCCTGCCGTAGGGGAGGGTTTGGAACCCGCCCCTACTCTAGAAAACCACGCCCTGATCATCAAACACACCTGCCGTTCCGGCGAACTGGTCCATTACCCCGGCGACGTCCTGGTCTTCGGCGACGTCAATCCGGGCGCCCACATTATCGCCGCCGGCGACATCTTCGTCCTCGGCGCCCTCCGCGGCCTCGCCCACGCCGGCGCCGACGGAAACTTGAAGGCCACTATTCTTGCTTTGAATCTGGATTCCCATCGCCTTCAGATAGGCCCCTATGCTGCCGAAAGGCCTCCGGCAACCGGAAAGGGAAAGCGCGCCCGCACTCCCAACAACCCCCGTATCGCCTACTTGCAACACGGCTCTGTCTTTGTCGCCCCTTTTGTACAGCGGCGTCAGGAATACCAAGGAGGAGTTCCCTATGAAGGGTAAGACCATCGTCGTCACTTCCGGCAAGGGCGGCGTCGGCAAGACCACCACTACCGCAAATATCGGCGCCGGCCTGGCCCTCCGCGGCCACCGGGTTGTGGTTGTGGACACCGATATCGGCCTGCGCAACCTGGACGTGGTCATGGGCCTGGAAAACCGCATCGTGTACGACTTGGTGGACGCCATCGAGGGTCGGTGCAAGCTCAACCAGGCCATGATTCGCGACCGCCATCAGCCCGAGCTTTACCTGATTCCCGCGGCCCAGACCCGGGACAAGAACTGCATCAACCCCGACCAACTGACCGACCTGTGCCACCGCCTGGAGGAGGAGTTCGACTACGTTATCATCGACTGCCCGGCGGGAATTGAGCAGGGTTTCCGCAACGCCATCGGCCCGGCCCAGGAAGCGATAGTGGTTACCACCCCGGAGGTGTCCGCCATCCGCGACGCCGACCGCGTGATTGGCCTCCTGGAGGCGGCGGAACTCCACCATCCCCGGCTCATCATCAACCGCATCCGGCCCGGCCTGGTGAAGCGCGGGGATATGCTTGACAAGGACGACATTGTGGAGCTCCTCGCCGTGGACATCCTGGGCCTGGTCCCGGCCGACGACCGGCTCATTACCGCCACCAACCAGGGCGTTCCCGTCATCCACGACAAGAAAGCCCCTTCCGGCCAGGCCTTCGCCCGTATTGCCGCCCGCATCGACGGCGACGACGTCCCCCTCATGGATCTGGAACCCAAGTCCGGCCTCATGGACCGGGTCAGGTACCTCATGGGCATCAACCGAAGCGAGTACACCCATGCTTAGCAAACTCCTGCGAGCCAGGACACCCAATCACATTAGGGATGCCCCGGACAACACCAGGAGCATCGCTAAAAATCGGCTTAACGCGGCGCTGAGCCGGGACCGCTACGACCTTCTAAGCCCGGTCCGCCCCGGGCGGAGCGACTCCCTGGAGCGCGACCTGCTTGCCGCCATTTCCCGCCACCTGGAGGTGGACAGCGAGTTTCGCGAACTGGAGATTCGCAGGCTGAACGACTCCTTCTATCTGGTGGCCAGCGTGCGTATCCAGGCCATGCCCCGGTGGGCCCCGCTAGGCTAATGGCCTGACAGAATTGTAATGATGGATTGGGGTATGACCGTCATTCCGGTCCGCCTCCGGCGGATCACCCGTCCGCCGCAGGCGGACCGCGGCGGAGGCCGGCCTCTATCAGACCTAATTTATAATGGGCTCCAGCCCTCCCCATTCGGCCCCTATCGGATCTGCAAGTAACCCGCCGTGGCGGGCGCCCTTTCATCAAGCAGAGAGAGGGTTTATAATCTGCCCATCCTTCAGGGTGCGATTCAATCCGCCGCAGGCGGATCCGGGTTCGCCGCAGCGGGGCCGCCTGGTCTAAAGGTCCGCCCGAGGCGGATTTGGTTTCTGCCTGTAGCAACACTCTCTGGCCCGCGGCGGTCCGCCGTGGCGGACAAAACCTGGGCATCGAAGGTCCGCCGGGGCGGAAAGGATCTGAATCCCCCAATCCTGAATCCCGGGGTGTAACCGTGGCAGGTGGTCTTGGCCCTAAGTAAAACATGAACGTTGTAGCCACTCCCTTCAACCGTTTCCTCCAGGCCCTGGAGCACAAGGACTTCCTTACCCTCTGGACTGCCAACCTTTGCGCCGGCGCCGCCGCCTGGGCCCTCATTGCTGCCCGGGCCGTGCTGGCCAACGATTACACCGAGCTCTACCTGTGGGTGGGCGTCGTTACCTTCGCCGCTATGATCCCCCGCGTGTTCTCCACGGTTATCACCGGGTTCCTGGCCGACCGCTTCAATCGCCAGACTGTTCTTCAGTGGACCTATACCCTGAACCTGGCTCACAATATTGTCCTGGCCCTGCTGGTTATGGTGGGGCTGGCCAACATCTGGTGGCTGGTGGGCCTTTCCCTCCTTAACGGCACCCTCCGGTCGGCGCAGATGACCACCACCCAGTCGCTGGTGCCCAACCTGGTCCCCCGCAATGTGCTGCCCAACGCCATCGCTCTTAATGAGGCCACCCAGCAGGGGTCCCGTTTCGTCGGCGGAATGGTTGGGTTCCTGGTTGCCCTGTATTTTGGTAACGAGCCGGTCTTCTGGGCCTGCGCGGTGCTCTACGCTATGGGCCTGGTCCAGGTGGCCCGCATCGCTACCCGCTCCACCGGCATGATGGACGCCCGGCGTGGTTTCTTCGGTAACCTGGCGGCCGGTTTCGCCTACGCGTACAGTCGCCCCAAGCTGCTGGCGATGATTCTCATTGTCCTGGGCCACTGTTCCCTGACTATGTCTTTCGAGTCGGTTCTTCCGGCTATTTCGGAAGAGAAACTGGGCGTGGATTCGGAGGGGGGTACCCAGCTCCTGATTATGGGCGTTGGCCTGGGGGCCATGTTCACCGCTATCTGGCTGGCCGGTATTCGCAGCGAAAAAACCCGTGGCTGGCTGTTCCTCATTTTCGGCATCAGCAGCGGCATCGGGCCGATAATCCTGGCGTTGTCCACCGACGTTTGGCTGTCCCTGGCGGCTACGGTGATCATGGGAATGAACCAGGGCGGCTTTATGACTATTACCCATACTATCATCCAGTCTATTGTCGACGACTCGGTCCGCGGCCGTGTTTCCGGCGTCTATTCCTTCCACGTCGGCGGCAGCATGGCCCTGGCCAACGGTATAAACGCGGGCCTGGTGGACGTCTCCTTCCTCAATGCGCCATTGATCCTGGCGGTGGGCGGCGCTTTGTTCATAGTTGCTATGGTTGTCAGCTTGGCCAACCGGTCCCTTCGCGGCATTTACTTTGCCACCCCAACCGTCCCTGCGGTAGCGTAGGTGGTATGGGCTCGTAGGGGCGGCCTAATTTACAATGGGCTCCTGCCCGCCCTGGTCCGCCGCAGGCGGATTGAAATCCCTCAAGAACGAAAAACCACCTGAATCGGAATCCGCCTCAGGCGGACCTTGGGCCGGAATCCAGCCCCCCCCCGTCATTCCGACCTTGAGCCGGAATCCAGAGCAGAACACTTCCTTTGGCCCGCCGCGGCGGGTTAAGTTTTTGAAAATTGCCCCCACCCTTTACCCTCTACCTCTTACGCTGCCTTAACTCACTCAAGCGGGCAGCGGCTCATTTCCCCCTTTTTTCTGTTGGACTTGGGGTTCTCCCCCAAACCCCTGTCGCTGACTGCCATTCAGTTCTAGCCTTCTACGTTGCTGCCGCCTGCCAGACCTACTGGAAGTACCGTCTGCCCTCCTTGCTGGGCGAAAGAGGGGAGTAATGAGTTTGTGAAAATTGCCTCCACCCTTTACCCTTTCCCTGCTTGCCACCACTCGCCGGTGCTAAAATTCTTCTAATGCCGCCAGCGTCCGCCTCCGGCGGATCCGCCGCGCGGCGAAATGCGGGGAGGGAAATGTCGTGACTCAATACCTGGCAGCCGTCAGCGCACGGCGACCGATTATCGTCATTGCTATCTGGTTGGTCCTGTTGGTGGCCAGCGCCGGCATTGTTGACCGGTTGCTCGCCAGCGCCACCACCACGGATTTCAAGCTTGCCGACCGTTTCGAGTCTCAGCAGGCTGCCGGCATTCTGGAAGAGCGGCTCCGAGGCCCTGATAAGTCTCCCGAGATTGTCATTTTGCGGTCGGATACACTAACCGTTGACGACCCTCTCTTTCGCGCCAGGGTTGAAGAACTGCACCTGGAGATTTCCAGCCTGGGGCCGGAAATTATTTCGGGCGGACTGGACGACCAAAAGGTGTCCGACTTTCTCCCTGACCTGGTGGCAGCTGGAGTTCCCGATTCCCCCATATCCCACTATTACCAGATAGCCGACGCCGGGCCCGCCCTGCCGGCAGGCCTGGCGGAACAGCTTCTTCCCATCCTGGTTTCCGCCGACCGCGACACTGTGATGCTGCACTACACTCTTGCCGGGAGCGTTGAGCAGGCAATAGAGAACGTCCCCACGGTAATTCACGTAGTCGAGGAAGCCAACAAGGACGAGAACTTCGAGGTCCTTATCGGCGGCGATGCCAGCGTGGCCCACGAGAACAACGAACTGGCCGAGCAGGACCTGCAGAACGGAGAAAGGTTTGGCGTACCAGTGGCTTTCCTCGTCCTGCTGGTTCTTTTTGGCGCGCTGGTCGCCACCCTGATTCCCCTGGGTCTTGCCGCCGTTTCCATCGGCGTTGCCCTGGCGGCGGTAGCCATCATCGGGCAGCAGTTCCCCCTCCTGTTCTTCGTCAACATAATGGTGGTGATGATCGGGCTGGCGGTGGGCATTGACTACTCCCTGCTCATCGTTCTGCGGTTCAAAGAGGAGTTGAACCACGGCTATGCCGTTCGGGATGCGGTAGCTCGCACCGGCAATACGGCGGGGCGCACCGTCTTTTTCAGCGGCGCCACCGTGGTCCTGGCTCTGGTGGGCCTGTTCATCGTCCCGTCATCCTTCTACCAGTCCCTGGCCCTGGGTGCCATCCTGGTGGTGGTGGCTACACTGGCGGCCACGTTGACCCTGCTGCCCGCTGTGCTGTCCTTGCTGGGGCACCGGGTCAATTTCCTTACCATCCCCTTTATCAACCGCTTCGCCCTTAAGGGCGCCGACACGTCCACGGGCGGGTTCTGGGACAAGATCACCCACATTGTTACGTGGCAGCCCGTCATCAGCCTGCTGCTGGTGGGCGTGCCTATGCTGGTCCTGTCCTGGTTTTACCTGGATATTCGCACGGGGCTAAACGACGTCAACACCTTCCCCGATAAGGCGGAAACCAAGAAGGCTTTCCTCCTCATGGAGGAGGAGTTCTCCTTTGGCGAAGTGACGCCCGCCGGGTTCCTAAGTCCCGCCGAAATCGTGATTTCCGGCGACATTGATTCCCCACAGGTGCAGGAGGCCATCGGTAAGCTGCAGCAGACTCTCGCGGCCGATCCGACATTCCCGCTGCCCCCACAGCCCCCGGTGGTCAACGAGCAGCGGGACCTGGCCCTGCTGGTATTGCCCTTCCCCGGCAAATCCACCACGCCGGAGGCGGCGGATAACATGGGCATTCTCAGGGAGAGGCACATTGCCGATGCCTTCCGCGGGGTGCCGGCCGATGTCAAGGTTGGTGGGCTGACTGCGGAGGTGGCAGACTTCTACGGAATCGTGCGGTTCTACACCCCCATCGTCTTCGCCTTCGTGCTGGGCCTGAGCTTCATAATATTGATGATGGTATTCCGCTCCATTGTAATTCCCCTGAAGGCCATCATAATGAACCTGCTGTCGGTGGGCGCCACCTACGGCCTGCTGGTGTTGGTCTTCCAGAAGGGCATAGGCGCGGACTTGTTCGGGTTTCAGCAGGCCGACGTGATCGACGCCTGGCTGCCCCTGTTCCTTTTCACCATCCTGTTCGGCCTGTCCATGGACTACCATGTATTCCTGCTCAGCCGCATACGGGAACGGTACGACGAGAGTGGCGACAACACCGAGGCAGTGGCCTATGGCCTACGTTCTACCGCCGGGTTGATTACGGGAGCCGCCTTGATTATGGTGGTGGTATTCGGCGCCTTCGCCACCGGAGAGACCGTGGTCAATCAGCTGATGGGCTTCGGGCTGGCCATAGCGGTTTTCCTGGACGCCACCCTGGTGCGCTCGGTGCTGGTGCCGGCCAGCATGGAGGTGTTGGGCAAGGGCAACTGGTACCTGCCTCCCTTCCTGCGCTGGCTGCCGGACTTGCGGGTAGAGGGTGAGGAAGGCCATTAGATTGAGCAAGTCTTCCAGGCATTTACAGTCCAATAGGAGGCCCCGGTTTGACCGACACCAAGACTGAACTGGACCGCTACCTGGAGTTGACGCCCCTGTCCCGGGCCAAGTGGGAAGAGGCGCGCGACTTCATGCCCGGTGGGGACAGCCGCAACTCCATTTTCTGGAAACCCTATCCCATATTCATCACCGATGCGTCCGGCAGCCGCGTAACGGATGCAGACGGCGTTCAGCGTATCGATTTCATCAACACCATGACCACTATGATCCTGGGGCATGGCCCTGCCCCGGTGGTTGACGCCGTCCGCCGACAACTGGACCGGGGATTCGGGTACAACGCTCCCAACGAGAAGCAAGTGGACCTGGCCCGGATCCTCTGCGAGCGCATACCGAGCTTTGACCTGGTGCGCTTCACCAATTCGGGGACCGAGGCGACGTTGAATACCCTGCGGGCGGCCCGGGCCTTTACCGGTCGCACCCGCTTCGCCAAGGTCGAGGGCGGCTACCACGGCACCCACGACGGCGTAACCGTCAGTGTTCGCGTTGACCCGTCCGTCGCCGGAGCTCCAGACAGCCCCGTGCCGGTGGCGGCCAGCGCCGGGCTGGCGCCGGGGGTAATGGAGCAGGTGGTGGTGGTCCCATTCAACGACCTGGCCACGGCACGGAAGATTCTGGAGGAGAATGCCCAGGACCTGGCAGCGGTAATTATTGAACCGGTTATGGGTTCGGTGGGAATGGTGCCTGCTTTGCCCGAGTACCTGGCAATGCTGCGAGATTTCTGCACCGCCAACGGCAGCATTTTGATCTTCGACGAGGTCATCAGCTACCGGGTGGCCCCGGGCGGTTCTCAAGAGTACTACGGCATCACACCGGACATGACGGCCTTGGGCAAGATTATCGGAGGTGGCCTGCCGGTAGGGGCCTTTGGTGGGCGGCGGGACGTCATGGACCTCTATGACCCTACAATCGGGCCCACCGTTTCCCACGCCGGCACCTTCAACGCCAACCCCTGACCATGCTGGCCGGGTCCGCAACCATGGAACAGTTGACGCCGGAAGTCTACCGGTCGCTGGCGGAGATGACCGAGTTGCTGAAGCAGGGAATCAGGGATGTGTGCGGGGAGATGGAAGTGCCAGTGCAGGTTACTGGCTTGGGCTCCCTGTTCGGCATTCACTTCACGGAACGTGAGGTGCTGAACTACCGCGACATTGCCGGTTGCGACCATGACCTGAGAGACCGGCTGTTCCTGGGGATGCTGAACGAGGGCATCCTGATGGCCTCCAACCTGGTTGGCTCCCTTTCCACCGCAACTACGGCCGATGATGTGGACGGGTTCCTGGCGGCGTTTCGAACTGCCCTGGCGAGGAACATATAGCAATCGGTTGCCGGACTGTGCGGCCTTAGAACGATAAGCGCCCCGCCAATTGGCGGGGCGCCTTTCGCTCGGGAACCTGACTGTGGTCTAGGCTACCGGAGGCCGCTTTTCCCACTTTTCGGGGGCCGGGTAGACCGGCGTAGCAACGTTGCGGCCAATTTCGCCGTCGAACCAGTCGGCAACCTCGGAACGCCACTTGGTGTAATGAGGTGCCGCTCGGTGGGCTTCCACTGCCGCTTCGTCCTCGTATACTTCGAACAGGTGGATGCGGTTCTCGTGCTCGTTATCCTGCAGCACGTCGAAGCGCAGGCAGCCCGGCTCGTCGTTGTTGGAGCCGATGGCGTCGCCCATCATCGATGCCATAAACTGCTCCTTGAATCCAGGTTTGATATTGATGGTTACCAAAAGCGCGATCATTGTTCCTCCAGGCATGTTAGTCGTCATCTACCGTAGCAACTCGGGACACTATGCGGGGTACTCCACCAATGCTCCCGAAACAGGGCCATTATATCCGGGGCCAATTGGCAAGACAACCGCGAGCGGTACCAGGCCTGGCGCCCCTGGGAATAATGACAGGGCAGGTTTGCCGTTGTAGAATGGCAAAAACCCCACCGTCCCCCGGCCACATACGGGATGTGCAGGAGGCTCCAGCATGGCGGATATTCCAGTCGTATACACTCTGACTGTTTGACCGGCCTCCGACCGGTTGCGCGACGCGTGGCGTCGCCAGGGAATCCAGTACGAAGAAAAGCGGGTCGACCAGAGTCAGGACACCCTGGACGAAGCGCTCCTTTACGGGGACTCGGTGCCGATCATCGTGTTTCCCGATGGCCGGGTTGAGATTGGCTTTGAAGGTCATCGAGGTTGAGAAATCGGCTAGCAGCCAGTTTGGCTGCCCCAACCAGGATAGTTTACGAAAGTTTGTAGAAGTGACATTAAGGAGGAAAACCATGGCCAGCGAAACCAGCGTTGTAACCCCCCAGCGGTTTGATGAGGGATTCCGGTACGCCGACTACATGGCCCAGGTAAATGTGAACAAGGACCGGATGGACAGCTTCTATGAGAACTTCAAGGTTACGCCGGAAAACGAAGCGTCCCTGAAGGCCTTGGCTGCCGACCCCAACGGCCCCACCAAGATGCTGGTGCTGGGCGAAGACTGGTGCGGCGACGTGGTGCGCGGTCTGCCCGTGCTGGCACGCATGGCCGAGGCCGCGGGCTGGGACATGCGGGTTTTCCCCCGCGACCAGCACCACGACATAATGAACGAGTTCCTGAAAGAAGGGCAGTTCATGTCCATCCCCACCGCCGTCTTCTACACCTCGGACCACCGCTACATCCTCCACTGGATTGAGCGGCCGGAAGTAGCGGACCGCGAGCAGCGGGAGATTGAAGCCGCCATTCGCGCCGAAAACCCGGATATCAGCGATCAGGATTTTGGCCGCGAACGCCGGGCGCGCACTTCCGCCAAGGCGGAAGATTGGCAGCAGGCGACGGTGGAAGAGCTGATTGAAAAGCTGCAACGGGGCATTGCCGGGTAGCTACCGACTCCTGCAAAGCAATGTAGAAAAGAAGAGCCGCAGCTGGAATGGCTGCGGCTCGACTATTTTCTCTGAGTCTGTGGGGAAAAAAGCTAGGACATATCCTCGAGCCCCAATCACCCCCATCCTTACCCTTCTCGTAAATGGGAAAGGGACAATGCAGTTTGGAACTTCCTCAGCCCACGGCCAAACCCCGTACTTCCTTGGCTTTGTCAGGCAGGTCGTAGCTGTTCCAGGTGGCGCCGTCGTCGAAGGAGCCGAAGACCTGGCCGTCCCGAGCGGCGCAGAAGACGTGGGACGGTTCCCTGGCGTTGACTCGGACAGCCATCATAGTACTGTTGGCTGCAATGCCGGCGCCCACGGGCTCAAAGGTCTTGAATAGATCTCGGCTGCGGTACAGCGCGCCCTGGCGGCTGCGGGCCGCCGCTCCGATGGAGACATAGAGCATATTGGGATCGTGGGGTGCAGCGTAAAGATCGCGAGTATAGGTGATCTCCGAGAACTGCCCGAAGTCTATGGGAATCCACTCGCTGCCCCGGTCGGGCCCGATGAAGGGACCCACCCGGGTGGTGATGAACACCGTGTGGGGCGACGCGCCGGTGCACTGGACGCCGTGCAGGTCCAGAGTATCTTCGCTGGGCGCCAGGGAACCCGTAATGCTGTCCCATGTATCGCCGCCGTCGGTGGACCGCATCACGCCAGCCACTTCCAAAGCGGCGTACATCTCGTCCGGGAAGTTGGGGTCGGCGGTCAAGCCGATGACCCGCGTGGGGAAGGCCATGGTGACTTCATCCGACCCCATGGGCAGGTTCAACTTGGTCCACGAGTCCCCGCCGTTGGCGCTCCGGTAAAGCTCCCCGGGGGCCGTACCTGCATACATAACCTGTGGATCGCGGGGCCGGAACAGGAACGTCCACACCGGCGGGGCCAGGGTCGGATAGTCCAGGCGTTCCCAGTGGTCGCCCCGGTCGGTGCTGCGATAGGGGCCGTCCTGGGTACCGGCATAAATTATGGACGGGTCGCTGGGGTGGACGGCGACGCCTGGCACGACCGGGTTTTCCGGCAGGCCGTTGGTAAGTTCCTCCCAGGTTTCGCCGCCGGGAGACAGGCGGTAGAGGCCGCTGCTTTCGGCGCCCACATAGACATAAGTGTTGTGATTGGCAGTCACGGCAAAATCTCCTTGTTAGTATCTTGGGAAGTGTAAAGGTGGTGGTATTGCAACAAATCGGCAGGGGGTTGTCAACTTGAGGGCCGGGAATAACCGGACCAGCGAACCTGAATGAAAAGGGACCCAGTCAAGGCAACTGGTACCTGGCTGGGTCCGAAAGGTGCATTCGATTCGCAGCTGTTAGCGCGCTGCGCTATTGTTCGATCAGTTCCACCGAGTATTGTTCAATGACCGGGTTGGCCAGGAGCTTGTCGCATATTTCGTTGGCAATGCTCTCGGCGCGATGAGGATCGGTTTCCTCAATCTTGACTTCCAGGAGCTTGCCCACGCGCACTTCCGACACTGACTCGTAGCCCATGTTTTTGAGACCGCCCAGGACGGTGATGCCCTGGGGATCGTTGACGGTGGGTTTCAGAGTGACGTAGACCTTGGCGAGGTACAAATCAACAGCCTTCCTTGCCGGGAACCGCAGTCCCTAATTCATCACGCCGCTGGTGGTGCAGGGCGCGCCATTGGGAAACTCCGGGCCCAGGGTGCCGGCGTAGTGACGAAAGAACCTCTCGATACGGTCTTCGTCGACCCCCTGCATGGTGTCCAGAACGCCCCACGTAGAAAGCGCCACAGTACCCTCGGGAATTTCATCGTAGAAGCGGGTAATCGCCCACGACGGTGCAAGCTCAAAGTTGTCCATGAACTCCCTTAGCCGGTCCAGTTCAGGGCCGTTGGGCAGGTTGTAACTGACCACGATGTTGCCGTGCTCAAGGTTGTGCACTATCCGCTCGTCGGGGAGTCCGTCTTCGTAGAAGCCGCAGCGGGCCCACCAGTCCCAATGGTCGCCGGACGTGGGCGGCGTCGTACTATAGTCCACGGTCTGCTCTTCCGGGACGTGGATGCGGGAGGGCATTATTTCCTGCTGTTCTCCCACCCCTTCCACATATTCGCGGTGGGTTCCAACGCCACTGTCGCGACCCTGGAAGCTTATTCCGCCCACCACAAAGCCGGCGATAACCAGGAAGGCGATGACACCGGATGCGGCTATGTACCAGATGTTTCGCCTGGGACGGGACTGGGGTATAACCATTTCCGCCTGGCGGCCGCGGTGTGCGGACCTGCGCCGGCGGCGCCGTGATACTGGCAATTCCATTACCTCCGGACGGCTTGACTCCGGCCGCCTCAGCTAGAGTTCGGTGCCGGTCAGCCTGCGGTAGGCTGCTTTGTAGCGTTCAGTAGTGCGGGCCACTACGTCCTCGGGCAGTTCAGGGGCCGGCGGTTCCTGGTCCCACCCCTGTTCCACCAGCCAGTCCCGCACGAACTGCTTGTCAAAGTTGGGCTGGGACTTGCCGGGGCCGTAGCCCTCCATGTCCCAGAAACGGCTGGAATCGGGCGTCAACAGTTCGTCGATGAGAATCAGTTCCCCGTCCAGCATGCCGAATTCCATCTTGGTGTCGGCCAGGATGATGCCCCGTTCCTTGGCGTAGTCGTGGGCGTACTGGTAGACGGCCTTGCTGACCTCGGCCAGCTTCTGGGCCATTTCGGCGCCTACCATGTCTTCCACTTCCTGGTCGGACATGTTCTGGTCGTGGCCTTCTTCCGCCTTGGTGGTGGGAGTGAACAGGGGCTCGGGGAAAGTCATGCCTTCAACCAGGCCTGCAGGCATGGGCTTGCCGGAAACGGTGCCCTGCCGCCGGTACTCAGACCAGGCGGAACCGGTGATGTAGCCCCGGACGATGCACTCCATGTCGATTCGTTCCGCCCGCTTGACGATCATTGCCTGGCTGGCCATTTCCTCTGAAATACCGGTCAGGTCTGAGTTCTCGGCCAGCAGGGCCGGCGCGTCCGCGGAGTCTGCCAGGGTTATTAGGTGGTTGGGGACTATGTGGGCCGTCTTTTCGAACCAAAAACTGGAAATGCGGTTGAGGACCTTACCCTTTTCCGGTATGCCCGTGGGCAGAACTACATCAAAGGCGGAAATCCGGTCGGTTGCGACCATAAGCAGCAGATTGTCGTTGATGGCGTAGGTGTCACGCACCTTGCCGCGATGGAGTTGGTTTGGCAGTCCTGTTTCGATAAGCATGCTTTTACCCTTCAAATTTTGTAGCTGATTTGTTGTGCGTGTCAGGATTGGGCAACTGCTTCTACCGGAAGCAGGCCGATGCGCTGGAAGGTGTCGTCCACGTAACGGGTGTAGTACCCGTAGTCGAATAGCTCCTCCAGGTCATTGCCGGGCAGCCACTGGGTGGCTTCGGCATCGGCCCGCAGCAGGTCGCGGAAGTCTTCGCCCGCATCCCAGCTGCGCATGGCGTTACGCTGCACCACCTTGTAGGCGTCCTCCCGGCCCATGCCCCGGTCCACCAGGGCCAGAAGGACCCGCTGGCTGAAGATGAGGCCGCGGCTGCTTTCCACGTTAGCCCACATCCGGTCGGAGTTGACCCTCAGGTCCTTAACGATGCGGGTGAAGATGGACAGGATGTAGTCTAATGCCAGGCAGGAGTCGGGCAAGATGATGCGCTCGGCGGACGAGTGACTGATGTCCCGCTCTCCCCACAGGGCCACGTTTTCCAGCGCGGTAATGCTGTTGCCCCGGATCAGGCGAGCCAGGCCGCAGATGCGCTCGGCCAGTTCCGGGTTGCGCTTGTGGGGCATGGACGATGAGCCGGTCTGGCCCTGGCCGAAGGGCTCCTCCACTTCATGCAACTCGGTGCGCTGGAGAGTGCGTACCTCCGTGGCAAACTTTTCCAGGGAAGCTGCGATCAGTGCCAGGGTGGTGATGAAGTGGGCGTACCGGTCGCGCTGGATAACCTGGTTGGATACTGGGGCCGCCTCTAGGCCCAGCCGCTGGCAGACCTTCTCCTCCACAGCCGGCGGGATGGTGGCGTGGGTGCCCACAGCGCCGGAAATCTTGCCCACCCGGATGCTTTCGCAGGCGGCGACCAGGCGTTCCTGCTGGCGGCAAAGTTCCTCGCGCCACAGGGCCAGCTTCAGGCCGAAGGTCATGGGTTCGGCGTGGACACCGTGGGTGCGGCCCATCATGATGGTGTCCTTGTGGGCCACGGCCTGTCGTTCCACCGCCTCGATGGCCTGGGCCAGTTCCTGCTGGAGCAGATGTCCGGCCTCCACCAGTTGCAGGCTTTGGGCGGTGTCCAGCATGTCCGACGACGTCATGCCCAGGTGGAGCCAGCGCCCTTCCGGGCCAATGCCTTCGGTGATGGACGACAGGAAGGCGGTTACGTCGTGGCGGGTGGTCTCAAAAAGCTCCATCATGCGCTGGTGGTTGTACTGGACCGGGCGCAGACGTTCCATGTCCTCCAGGGGAATGACCCCCTCTTCGGTCCAGGCTTCGGCCACGGCCAGTTCCACGTCGAGCCACTTCTGGTATTTGTTCTCGTCCGACCAGACTCGCTTCATAGCAGGTCGGGAGTATCGGTCAATCAATCGGTTCCCTCCGAAAGACAAGCAGTGATGTTACTGGCAGGCTCAAGGACGAACTTACGTTCCCGTCAGGCCCAGTAGTTCCTTGGTGGTTTCCAGAATGTCTCCAAAGTCCGTAAAGGGGCGGAAAGGCACCTGCTGCCGCCGGCACTCTTCGGCCAGGAAGCTGTGGGCGAATACGGTGTCTGCCCGCTCAGCCCCTTCAAAGTCGGAACGCCCGTCCCCTACGTATATGACGTGATAGCCCAACTGCCGGTAACGCTCCACCACCAGACCCTTGGAGTTGCCCCTTTCCGGTTGGCCCGGATAGGCGTAGTGATAGTAATAGTTTATGCCTTCCGGGGTGAACCGGGTCTTGACGCAGTAGACTGGAACGTCCGGCGCCCCTTCCTTTTCCAGCAGGGCATGGATATAAAAGTCCAGGCCCAGGCTGACCACGGCCATGGGGCTGTTGATTTCCTGGCAATAGTCCCACAGTTCGGCAAAGCGGGGCCGGAGGTTGGCGTTTTCCTGAACGTAGGCGCTCATCGTCTCCCGGTCGGCCTGGATGTTGCTGAAGGTGATTTCCTGGTAGTCCTTCAACGTCAGTTCGCCGGCGCGGAACCGCTCACGCACGCTCTTCCAGCTGTCATCGCCAAAACGGTTGAGCAACATCTCCGCCACGTTTTGTACTGCAGCGGTATCGTCGAAATCTGTGAGTATAGCCGGGACCAACCTTACCGCTCCCTCAGCTGCCGGCGGTAGCCTTCGTAGGCTTCGCGGATATTATCGTGGCGCAGCCCCAGGATTTCCGCTGCGAAGAAGGCAGCGTTGCGCGCCCCCCAGGGGCCCACGGCCATGCAGGCAACCGGAATGCCCGGCGGCATCTGGGACGTGGCCAGCAGGGCGTCCCAGCCGTTCATTTCGCTGGAAGCAAGGGGTATGCCGATTACGGGCAGCGTGCACCAGGCGGCCAGCACCCCTCCCAATGCGGCGGAACCGCCAGCGGCAGCGATCAGGACTTCAATTCCCCGGTCCCGGGCGGTGGTGGCATACTCCTGGACCCGTTCCGGCGTGCGGTGAGCCGACATTACCCGTACTTCATAATCGACTTTCATCTGTTCAAGAACTTCCAGCGTCTCCTTAACGACGGGTTCGTCAGAAGAGCTGCCCATTACTACTCCGACTAGTGGCAATTTCTCATTCCTTTCATCCAAAATTTACCGGGCATCTATAGGCTACGGGGCTTCCATGTTCATTTCGGCCCTGAAGGCGTCGAGGACGGCGGTCTCCAGCACTTCCCGCTGAGGACGTACCTCTTCGCCGTTTACCAGCACGTAAATGCGGCCGCTGGACTTGCCCAGTTCCACGTCCACGGCGCATTCGGTGGCGTCATCCCAGAAGAGAGAAAACCGGAGTTCCTCGTTGTCATCGAGTTCCTCTTCGTCTCCCTCGTCCTCATCCTCGTCTTCGTCATCCTCTCCCAAGTCTTCCATGGTGTAGAGGATGTTCTCATCATCATAGTATTCCATCAGAGAAGTGGATTCCACTCTGCCGGTGCCGCTCAGAACGACTTCGTTAATGTCCAGCAACAACTGGGCGACTTGCAGGGAATTAGCCAACTCATAGAGTTCCTCCCGTTCCTGGATCACCTCGGAGTCTTCCTCCACAGGTTCGCCCAGTATCCGGGTCAACGCGGTCTCTACTTCACTCCTGAGGACCAAAAGGTCGTCCCGCCAGGCCATGGTTACCTCTCCACGTTGCTAAGGGTCTCGACGCCATTACTTACCGCAACGGCTTTTTCAGGTGAAGCCGGTGCTTCGCGCCGGGTCAGGAAGTAGAAAAACTCATCCACTTCACGAAAGTCAGCCAAGCCGAATTCGGGGCGCAGCCGGTGAGCGGTGTCCAGCAGGTCCAGGTAGCGCAGGCCGAGGTGACCGGAGCCCATACTCCTGGGGTAGCGACCCAGGCGACGCAGGGCCCGCTCTGCGGCCTGGTTATACACCGCAAGCAGACTTGGCTGCTTCAGGCACAGCAGGTATGAGATGAACTCCTTGCCCGCCCCGGCCAGCTTGTAAGCCCCTTCCTCGGCAACACACTCGTTGAACCGGGCTTCCAGGGTAATGGTATCGTAAAGCAGGAAATCTATGGTTTCCCCGATGTCGGACACGCCATTGGCGATAAATTCACGGGCCTTCCCGCCGCCGGACGCGCGGTAAAGCGCCACGGCTCTCTGCTCCGACAGGGTAGGCAGTTCCTCCTGGGAAAGCCAATTTGCCATTTCGGCGCCGCGCTGCCAGCGTCGTTTCCAATACCTGGCCAGAACCCCGGTCTGGGCCGTTTCCCGGTAGGCCTGGGCCAACTGGAACCGTTCCAGTTCGCCTCCGGCGGTTGCCGTGCTCATGTCCTGCCCCGGCTGCCCACTGAAAGGTCCCCAATATCGCTGCGGTACCGGGCATTTTCAAACTCGATGGTCTCCACCCGCCGGTAGGCTGCGGCCCGGGCATCCTCAATGGTGTCCCCGCTGCCCACCACGGTAAGCACCCGTCCGCCGCCGGTGATTACCCTGGTTCCGCTGCTGTGTTCTGCATTGGCCGTGCCGGCGTGAAAAACCAGGTTATCGGACTCAACTTCTCCCCCTCCGACTCGGCCGCAACCCGATTCAAGGCCAGAAATTTCCTTGCCCGTCACATAGGCTCCAGGGTATCCGCCGGAGACCATTACAACCCCCACGTGGGGCCGTTGTCCCCAGCGCACCTCGGCGTCCGACCCGCCCCGGCGGGCTCCGATGCAGGCGAGCATCGCATCCACCGGGTCGCTTTCAAGCAAGGGCATTAACACCTGGGTCTCCGGGTCGCCGAAACGGCAATTGAACTCCAGGACCCTGGGACCGCTGGCGGTCATGATAATCCCCGCATAAAGCACTCCCCGGTAGGGGCAGCCCAGCTCTGCCATGCGCTCCACGGTCGGCATAAGGATGGTTTGGGTAATTTCGTCCGCCAGGTTCTTATCCCAAAAGGGCGGGGGAGCAAAACTTCCCATGCCGCCGGTGTTGGGCCCCTGGTCGCCATCGTACACTTGCTTATAGTCGCACGCCGCCACGGGAGCGGACAGGGTCTCCCCATCGGAAAATGCGAAGACACTCACTTCCGTTCCGTGAAGCCATTCTTCGACAACGACGGCGTCACCGGCAGAACCGAAAATCCGGTCTTCCATGCAGCCCTTGACTGCCAGGACCGCCTCTTCCGGCCCGTTGCAAAGGGCTACACCCTTGCCCGCGGCCAGGCCGTCGGCCTTGATAACCACAGGCGAGGCGTGCTTCGTCAAAAAGTCGACGGCGGCCGATTGCTCGTGAAAAACGCGGTATTCCGGACCTGGAACTCCCGCGTCCCACATAACCTGGCGGGCGAAGCTCTTGCTGGCCTCAATTCGGGCGGCAGCTTGAGTAGGGCCAAATGCCGAAATGCCAGCTTCCGCCAAACGGTCCACCAGTCCGTCAACCAGGGGCTGCTCCGGGCCCACTACCACCAGGTCAGCTTCCAATTCCCTGGCCAGTTTCACCACAGCAGGGACATCTTCAGGGGAGACTGTGACATTGGTTGCGAGTTGCCCCGTTCCGGCATTGCCGCCGGCAACCCATATCTCCGACACCCGGGGGCTGCGCTTCAGTCGCCAGGCCAGGGCGTGCTCCCTGCCACCGGATCCAACAATCAGAATCTTCACCGATCAAATACTCCGCGGGAGCCCAAAGTGAGGCTGCACTTCTCGTCCGCCTCCGGCGGAAGCATGGCGGCGGTTCCTGGCGAGTTGTTGTGAGGCTTGTGGTTCATTGCAGGCTTTGCGCTTCTATTCCCATTCGATGGTGCCCGGCGGTTTGCTGGTAATGTCATAGACTACCCGGTTGACCCCGGGTACTTCGTTGACAATTCTGCTGGAAATTTGGCCCAGCGCTTCGTAGGGCAAGCGCACCCAGTCGGCGGTCATGGCGTCGCTGCTGGACACGGCCCGGATGGCGCAGACATAGCCGTAGGTCCGGAAGTCGCCCATAACGCCCACGGTGCGGCTGTCGCTGAGCACCGCAAAGCTCTGCCAGATATCCTCGTAAAGGCCGGCCTGTTGAATTTCATCCAGGACAATCCAGTCGCATTCCCGAAGAATGTCCAACCGCTCTTCGTTAATCTCGCCAATGATGCGTATCGCCAGTCCGGGCCCCGGGAAGGGTTGGCGCATCACAATTTCCCTGGGCAGGCCCAGCTCCAGCCCCACGTCCCGCACCTCGTCCTTGTACAAGTAACGCAAAGGCTCAACCAGGTCCAGATCCATCCGCTCGGGAAGCCCGCCCACATTGTGGTGGGACTTGATGCGGGCGGATGCCTGGTTTTCGGGTGTTTCGCTTTCGATGACATCGGGGTAAAGGGTACCCTGGGCCAGGAACCTGGTATCGCTAAGTTCTACTGCCGACTCCTCAAAAACTCTGATGAACTCCTCGCCAATGATCTTCCTCTTGGCCTCGGGGTCGGTTATCCCTTCCAGCTTGGATACGAATCTTTGGGCGGCGTCCACGTGAAGCAGGTTCAGGCCTAGGTTGCTGCGGAAGGTCTCCTGCACCTGTTCCGGTTCTCCCTTGCGGAGCAGGCCGTTGTTGACAAATATGCAGGTGAGGCGGTCGCCAATGGCTTCGTGCAACAGCAGCGCGGCCACCGATGAGTCCACGCCGCCGGAAAGGGCGCAAATTACCCGGCCGTCTCCCACCTGCTCACGGATTCTTTCCACGGAGTCGGCGACAAAATTCCCGGGCGTCCAGGTGCCCTGGCAGCGGCACACCTGGTACAGGAAATTTTCGAGCACCGTCTGCCCCAGGGGTGTGTGCTCCACTTCCGGGTGAAACTGGAGGCCAAAAATGTTCTTGCCGTTGCTGATGGCGGCATAGGGAGAGTTGCCGGTGGAAGCTGCCGGGGCGAATCCCTGGGGAAGCGTGTCCACCCGGTCGCCGTGGCTCATCCAGACCTGGAAACAGTCGGGCATACCAGCAAATATGGAAGTGATGTCCCTTTGTTCCGCAGCCTGGGTCAGGTCAGCAGACCCGTATTCCCGCTTTTCCCCGGGAGCCACCCGGCCGCCCAGTTGATGTACCAGGGCCTGCATGCCGTAGCAGATTCCCAGCACCGGCAGTTGGCGGTCGAAAACCCAGTCAGGAATCGTGGGAGCGCCGGGGTCATAGACGCTGGCGGGCCCGCCGGAGAGAATTACACCCCGGGGCATGAAGCGCTGGGTTACCCTTCCCCAACTGGCGGAGGCAGGGACGACTTCTGAATAGACTTTGAGCTCGCGCGCCCGGCGGGAGATAAGGTGACTGTACTGGGAGCCGAAGTCTATGATTACGACACCTTCGCCCACTCCGGCGGTGGAATCCTCGGCGCCTTTGCGTCCTCTTTCGGGTGTGGTAACCATCCCGTCCTTCCTGCGTAGTCGGGTCTCAAAGGGTTACGAATTTAGTAATATCGTAGCTGAAGTAATATAACACAGGCCCTTTTTCTGTGCCAGTTGTTACTATCAAGGGCAGCCAAGAAGCACCCTGGCTCCTGCATTCTGGGCGACCGTTACCCGGACACTTGGGAAGGCGGCCTCGGCGAGGCGTCATATGGTCGGGCAGCATTCCTTCCAGCAGACGTTTCCTGGTTAACTGGATTTGCGCTGAAGCTGTTGGTTTACAAACAATACCAGTTCTGATATATTTGCCTTGCTGGACAGCAACAAGGGCCGATTATCCAGCAGTTGGCGTGGCGCATTCGTCTAGCGGCCCAGGACACCGCCCTCTCAAGGCGGAGATCAGGGGTTCGAATCCCCTATGCGCTACCAACCTCGACACTGACTGACCTTGGAAGGATCGCAAGTGCCTTTCAGGGTTTTTGCTGTTTTGGGCCGAATTGTCGCTCGTACCGTGCCCTTCGATAGCCACTGGCGCAATTGGGATATACTCTCCCCATGAGTTTGCTGGCTCTCGTCTTGGTCTTAATCGGTTCCGTGGCCCATGCCGGCTGGAATCTGCTTCTTAAGCGCTCCGACAACAAGGAAGTGTTTGTGTGGAGCCTCCTGGTAGCGGGTAGCCTGCTGCTGGCTCCCCTGGGCGCCGTCCTCATCTGGCTCTATCCCATAACCACTCCCGGCTACTGGTTGGTCTTGGCTACTATTGTGGTGCACGTCTACTACTTTGTACTGCTGGGGCGGGGCTACGCTCGGGGCGACCTCTCCCTGGTGTATCCCATTGCCAGGGGAATTGGCCCCATGCTGGTGCCGGTCCTGGCGGTGCTTACCCTGGGGGAGCAAATTGCCTTGCCCGCAGTACTGGGTATAGTTTCAATTGTTGTTGGAATTTACATCGTCTCCTGGTGGGGCCGCTTCCGGGAAATTTTGACGGCTCCCCTGTCGTTCCTTCGCGATGGCGGCATTCGCTACGCCCTCCTGACCGGGCTGACCATTACGGTCTATACCCTGGTGGACAAGCGTGGTGTCCAGCATGTCCAGCCCATTCTCTACATGTACCTGCTGACCCTGGGCGTGGCCGCCGGTCTGGCGCCCTATATTCTGCGCAACTATGGGTGGGCGCCTGTCCTCCGGGAGTGGCGGGCCCATGCCTTGCCCATTGTGGTTGCCGGCCTGCTCGTATTTGCCGCTTACGGACTGGCCTTGACCGCCTTCTCCCTCTCACGGGTCAGCTACGTCGCTCCGGCCCGTGAAGTGAGCATCGTGGTGGGGGTGCTGGCGGGTGTGCTGATCCTCAAGGAACCCTTTGGACGGGGACGGCTGTTGGGTTCGGCGATGATTGTCCTGGGACTGGTTCTGATAGCCCTCTCTCCCTGACCGCCCGGTCGTTGAGCCAATTCCCGCAGCCGGAGTTTGCCAGAGGCTGCAGCCGGAGGGTGTTATAATTTCGAGGCGTCAAATTCGGGTTCCATACGAGGTGAAGGGCGATGATAGACAAAGATCGATTGGTCAACTCTTTCTGCGAATTGGTCACCATTGACAGTCCCTCTGACGAGGAGGAAGAAGTTGCCCAGCACCTGATCGCCCGGTTGACGAACCTGGGCCTGATCGTGGAGCGGGATGCCCACGGTAACGTCATCGCTTCTGAGCCTGGCGAACTGCCACTGCTGCTTTCTGCCCACATGGATACCGTGGAGCCCGGACGGGGAATAATCCCCGTTATCCAGGGGGACAGAATCGTTTCCCAGGGCAACACCATCCTGGGCGGCGACTGCAAGGCGGGCGTTGCGGCCATTATGGAGGGGCTGGAATCGGTATTTGAAGAGGGTCTGCCCCATCGTCCCGTACAAGTAGTCTTCACCCGAGGGGAAGAAATCGGGCTGGTGGGAGCCTCAAACCTGGACTACTCGATGATTCGCGCGCTGGAAGCTGTGGTGTTTGATGGCAACGGCCCAGTCAACACCATCACCGGGTCCAGCCCCAGCTACATGAGCTTCGATGTAAAGGTTACAGGCCGAGGGGCCCATGCCGGTGTTGAGCCGGAGAAGGGCCTGTCCGCTATCCGCATTGTCTCTGAATTGATCCAGGAACTGCCCCAGGGGCGTCTGGATGAAGAGACGACCTTTAACGTGGGCCTGATTTCCGGCGGGACCGTGCGGAATGCGGTGCCGGTGGAGGCCACCTTCGGAGGCGAGTTCCGCAGCCGCAACACCGAGACCTTCGACCTGCTCCGACTCCAGGTTCAGGACACCCTTAGGCGTACCAGGGAGAGGTACCAGGACGCCCAGATTGAGGAAGCCTTTGAGGTCATGTTCCGTATGTATAACCTCGACCCCGATGAAGCAGTGGTCCGAATGGCCAGGGGGATAATGGAAGAATTGAGACTGACCCCAGACATCCGCCCCTCGGGCGGCGGCACCGACGGCAACGTCATGCGGCTCCAGGGAATTCAGAGTGTGGTGGTGGGCATGGCCACCAATGGGATGCACACGGTGGACGAATACGTGGTTATTCCGGACCTGGTAGATACCGCCACCTTCTGCCGCCAGCTATTGACCGCCAGTCGGTAGCTATGGGTGCTGGCAGTATGGGTGCTGAAGGGTTGGAATGCCCGAAGTGATAAGCAATAACCGGGGCCCGGCAGGATGCCGAGCCCCGTGGTTTTTTCCTTCGGCAGCTTCCTAGTCCGACCAGCGTAGTACCGCTTCCAGTTCCCCTGCGAATTGTCCGCGCTGCCAGGCCCGTATCTCGGGGGCTCCGGTGCCATCAACTTCTGTTTCCCACGATCCCGGGTCATGGGCCAACCGGTCCAGGCTGGCCGCCGGCCAGATCAAGGCCGGGTCAAGGGCCAGGGCAGCGCCCTTGTCCGAACGCCACTGCTTTAGCTTCTGCTGCCGGGCCTGGATTTCCCGGCTGGGCGGCACCCTGCGGGGCCGCGGTGGCCGTTGGATACCGGGCCCTCGAATTGCCTGCTGAATGCCTGCCCGCATTTTCCCGCCAAGCCTGCGTGCCAGTTGGGGCGACAGGCCCGGTACCCGGTCCAGGGGCGTGAAGGGATTCGCTGCCAGGTGCAACAGCGCGTCGTTGCCCATAACGCGGTAAGGCGGCTGGTCAATGCGCTCGGCTTCGGCCTCCCTCAGGTTAAACAGTTCCTTGAGAACCGCTAACTGCTGGGGATTTAACCTGTCGCTTCCCTTGACCCTCAGGAAATCCGGCGCGGGCAGTTCGGCGGCAGCCCGTCCCGTCGCTTCCAGGCGGGCGAACTCCTCCTCCACCCATTCCAAGCGGCCTGCCTCCTGTAGCAGCAGGCGTTGCTTACGGGCCAGGGAAATGAGGTGCTGCACGTCGGCCGCCGCGTAGGCAATAGCCTCGCCGCTCAAGGGCCGCAAGCCCCAGTTTGACCGTTGCAGCCGGCGGCTCTTGGGTATTTCCACCTCCAGGAAGTGCTGCAGGACCGCTGCCAGGTTGGGGCTGACCATTCCCAGGAAACGGGCGCAAGTCTCGGTATCGAACAGGCCGTTTACCTCGAAGCCGTATTCCCGGTGGAAGGAACGCAGGTCGTAGTCGGAACCATGCATTACCTTGGTTATGGAGGGGTCGGCAAGGATACTGCCGAGCGAAGAAAGGTCCGGAACCGCCAGTGGGTCCAGCAGGTACACCGATTCGGCCGAGGCTATCTGGATCAGGCAGATACGCCCCCGGTAGGCGTACATGCTGTTGGCCTCGGTGTCGATGGCCAGTTCAACCGACCCGGATAGTCGCCGGGCCACCTGTTCCCATATATCCTGTCCTGAAATGAGCTGAGGTTCTGTCAATCTGACTCTCTGCTTCCGACTCGTTAGATTTCGTCGACAGAGTATATCAAGACTTGGGGCCAATGCGCCCGTGCTATACTTGGCCGGCCAGGGGCTGGCAGAAAATGGAGCGGCGCCTGGCATTAACAAGTGCAACCGGAGGACTCAATGAACGGAGCAGAACTGAAGGCTACCCTGGCCGATGGCGGCCGGGTTTATGGCAGCATGATTACCCATGGCCGCAACCCCCGCTGGGTGGAGGCCCTGGGCGGTATCGGGCTGGACTATGTGGTTATCGACACCGAGCACGGCCCCCGCAGCAGGGCCGAGATGGCGGACTACCTGGCGGCCTTTGCCAACTCTCCGGTCGTCCCCATAGTGCGCATCCCCATTCCAACTTCCCACTACGTGACAATGGCCCTGGACGCCGGCGCGCAGGGAATCCTCGCGCCTTACTGCGAATCGGTGGAGGAGGTCAAGGAAGTAATAGGAGCCGCCAAGTGGCGTCCCCTCAAGGGCGAGGCCGTTCGCCAGTTGATGGAAACGGGGGAGCACATCAGCGATGCCACCCGCGCTTACCTGGAGAACCGAAACCGGAACACCGTCGCCATCATTGGTATTGAGAGCGTTGAGGCGGTCAACAACCTGGAGGACATCCTCCAGGTGCCGGGAATTGACGGCATTTTTGTCGGCCCCAACGATATGAGCATCTCCATCGGCTTCCCGGACCAGTATGACCGCCCGGAGTACCAGGAGATCGTCAAGAAGGTGATCGACACCTCCGAGGCCCACGGCATTCCCACCCTGGTCCACCACCAGACGGCCGACCTGTCCGCCCACTGGGTGCGTCAAGGAGCCCGGTTCGTCCTCCACACCACCGACCGGCGTACCCTGGCCGAAGCCTACCGGCGGGACTTTGCCGCCCTCAGGGAAGTTGCTGAGGAAGGTTAAGGCAAGCGTCGTAGAAACCATTGAATTGCTTTAGCGAGTTAGGGGCGGGCCCGAAACCCGCCCCTTATGGTTTCTCGTGCTCGTGCAGTTGAACGAAAATGCCCTGATAGTTTCTCGCTTGAAGAAGAACGCTCGACCGAATGAACCGCCTTAACTCTCCCACCGCCGCCGTAGGGACTCCACGTACACCCTCTCGTAGTCGCCGTGGTGGCCCGTGTGGAAAGCCTCGGCCAATTGCTCGGCCCAAAGGTATTCCACGTCCTCCCACCGGATGGGATAGGGTGGCTGGTCGAAGAAGTTGGTTACGGCTTCCCTGGGGTCGGGCGCATAGGCGTAGCCCATCATCTGGAAATTGTCGTAGTGGTTACCGTGCTGGGAAACGAACCGGCCCTTCATGGCGGCCAGGATAACAAAGGCTGGCATCTCAATCCCCGAAGAGAATGGGTATCCCTGGAAACCGTCTGACGTGCCCAATAGTGGCAACGGCTGGACCGACCCTGCCCTACCGGGCAAATATCTGGACCGTAGTAACGTCGCCGGCGCCGGAACACTGGGCCATTCCGACCCGAGCGTTGCTAACCTGCCGGGCGCCGGCTTCGCCCCGCAACTGGGTTACCGTTTCATGCACCATGCGGATGCCGGTGGCTCCAAAGGGGTGGCCCATGGCCAGCAGACCGCCGTCGGTGTTGACCGGCAGGTCTCCCGTCAAAGCTGTTCTACCTTCCACCGTGGCCCGCCACGCCACGCCTTTAGGAAACAGTTGGAGGGCCTCGACTTGCTGCAACTCGCCGATGGTAGCGGCGTCATGCACCTGCACCAGGTCCACGTCCTCCGGCCCCAGTCCACTCATTTCGTAGGCCTGAATGGCCGCCGGTTCCGTGCGGTAGGGGCTGAATGCGGAGTGGTCGCTGCCTCGCCCGTTGTAATTGCCCGAGGTCAGCGAGGCGGCCGCGACCCGGATGGTCCTAGAGTCGTCAAGCCCGTAGCGGCCCAGTTCCTCCCTGGCGCACAGCACTGCCGCCGCAGAACCCTCGCTGGTGGGACAGCACTGGTACAGGGTCAGCGGATCGGCAATGGGCCGGGAATTCAGCACGTCCTCGACGGTAAAGGTGTCCTTGCGGTGGGCGTAGGGATTCAAAGCCGCGTTCTGACGAGCCTTGACGGTAACCTGGGCCAGGGCCGACGCCGGAGCGCCCGTTTCCTCCATATAGCGGCGCATCCTCAGGGCGTAACCGGCCATCATGTGGTCGCCGCCAATGTACCGGTCGGGGCTGCCCGCAGCGGTAACCGTAACCGGGCCGCCGGGCACCTTTTCCGCCCCGAAAGTCAGGGCCAGGTCATACATCCCCGTTGTAATCCCCCAATACGCCTGCCAGAACGCCGTGGAACCGCTGGAGCAGGCATTCTCCACGTTAATGATGGGAATTCCCGTGAGACCCAGGCTGGCCAGGGCCGTTTCGCCCACCGACATGCCGTGGTAATAAACGTGCCCGAAATAGGCGATTTGAACATCCCGCCAGGCCACGGCGCAGTCCCCCAGCGCCGCCACTACCGCTTCCCTGGCCAGGGTGGCCAGGTCCTTGTCGCGGAATCGGCCAAAGGGGTGCAGGCCAACGCCCACCACAACAACTTCCCTGCCGGGCTTGAACTGTACCACTGTTAGACCTCCCCATTTCCAAGGTCTGACTTTGTTGCCGGCGCCCATTTGTAGACCATAAAGTCAGGCCCAGACTCGCCCGATTGAACTTCCTGCAGGGCTAGGCGGACTTCCATGCCGACTTTCAGAGCCTCGTGTGCCACGTCAATGACTTCGGCCAGGATGTGGGGGCCCTCGGGCAGTTCCACCTCTCCCAGCACGTAGGGCACCGGGCCGGGCCATCCCTCAGGCGGCACCCTGACAATGGTATAGCTAAACAGCGTTCCCGTGCGGCTAAGATCCACCGGTTCCAGCCGGGACGACGAGCAGGCCTGGCAGAAAACGGCCTGCCCGAACACGCTTATTCCGCAATCCAGGCAGCGCATGCCAAGCAGCGTACCCGCTAAGGTCCGGTCCCCGTCAAGCCGAAGCCTGCCGGGGTCAACCGACTTGGGTGAGTTCCGAGAAGATTCGGGCAAGATCCTGCGTCTCCGAATTGATGAATCGGCTCTGAACGGAATTTCAGGTTAAGTGAGCAGGATATTACTGTCAACCAAGGGACATCCACAGGGCAATCGCATTTTGGTTCAGGCAAGGGGGAGTAATTGCCGCTCAAGGGAAACGCCGCCGTCTCCAACCTGGAAGTTCCCGGCGGCCACAGGTCCGCCTGAGGTGAGTTCCGCCGACGCGGGAACGACGAAGAGGAACGATGAGAATCTGATACCTTCAATTTGACGATAGCGCCTAACCGCCCATTTAGAATCCTGAATCACCGGCCGGAGAATGGGTGCCCGACTGCCTTCGTGGCACTCAGTCGGGGCATTTTTTTGTATTCGCGCCATTTTGGGCCATTTTGGGCCGTTTCGTATTTGAAACACAGGTCAGAGACGACCCTGGTGGCCCGAAAATGGGCCGAAAATGGGCCGCTCCTCAGATAGGAAGTGGGTTGGACAAGCGGGCCATTTTGGGCCGTTCCGGGCCGTTTTGGGCCATTGCCTAAACCTAAGCCGATGAGACCCCCTCACAACCGCCCCCCTTCACATAGAGAGTGAGGTGATTCAGGATTGACGGGCCATGTACGGAATGTGCCATGCAAGTATGGTAGAGAAGCGTTAACCGGAGAATCAAGAGGCAGGTGTCACCAGGGCAATGGCATTTTGAGTCCGGCAAAAGGGGGGTCCGCCGGAGGCGGATCGCCCAAAGTCTAACCCCGCAGTCTCCAGGTTCGAAGTACCTGCCTGCGCTAGAACGACGGACTTTCCCGAATCATAACGCGATTGCCTGGGGAAACCCGCAGGCATGGCCGACGAATTTGGTCTCGGTGAAATTACGTCATTCTCCCGCAGGCGGGAACCTCCTACCCGTGAGGTATGGTTTTCTCGCCCAGTCTGGAACCAATTCCATCCCTTGAAGGCGAGAGTGCCTTTACCCTGCGCCCAAGGGTGCCGCCGTGCCCCTTATCCTTGCCTTGCCATTAGCCTTGACGCTAATATGGGGCCAGCAAACCGGGGTGCGCTTCGTCAAGGGACGGTCGCGGAATCAGGGTCGGCTGGCTCGACCCGCTTACTGGGAGGAAATTGTGCCGGAAGCAATCATTAACGGTTTCCGAATGTACTACGAGACCCACGGTTCGGGCCCGGCGCTCGTTATGGTTCACGGTGGCCTTGGCGGCGGCGAAGGCTGCGCGCAGATGATGGAGCACCACGCCGAGATTCTCTCGGGCAGCTACCAGGTAATATCCTTTGACCGGCGCGCCGCCGGCCGCTCGGAAACGCCGGAGGACGGTTATTCCATTCCCAATTATGCCGATGACCTTGGTGGCCTGCTGGACCACCTGGGCGTTTCCCGCGCCCACATCCTGGGTTCATCTGCCGGTGGCCCCATTGCCCTGCAGTTTGCCCTGGAAAACCCCGACCGGACTTTGTCCCTGCTCCTGATTAACACTATGACCTACGTGCAGGAATCTGAACGGGAAGTGAGGCAGCGGGAACTGGACGAAATAAAGCAGGTGCTGGCCGAGAAGGGCAAGGAAGATGCCGTGGAGGCCGGCCTTAACAGTCGCTGGCCAGGTATGCGCGAGCAAGACCCCGACCGGTTCGCCAAGTTGAAGGCCATAAACCTGGACCAGTTCGACGGCATCGTAAAGACCATTCAGAGCTACCTGGATATCCAGGATTCCCTTGAGTCCCGCCTCCACGAAATCACGATGCCCAGCATGATCGTCCATGGCGACGCCGACAGCCGCATTAACATAATGTGCGGCCTGCAGTTGCACCAGGGAATTGCCGGCTCCGAGTTCCACGTAATTCCCGGCGCGGAGCATGGCCTGCTGACCAATGAAGCGCGACGCACCAGGGGACTAATTGAAGAGTTCCTGGCCGAAACTGCCGCCCAACTCCGCATCTAACAATAGTGAGCATTCCTGCCCATTCGTGTATGAAAGAGGTAACCAGATGGCCACCATCGCAATTGACCACATTGCCATGCCCACCGCCAACGCCGAGAAGCTCATCGAGTTCTACAAGCGCCTGGGCTTCACCATCAACGACGAGGAGAAGTGGCGTAGCGGCGAGGCTGGAATCTTCTCCATCCAGATAGGCGATTCCAAGATAAACGTCCACCCGGAAGGCTACACCGCAACCTTGCGCGGCAACACCGCCGTCCCCGGCTGCACCGACATCTGCTTTGTGTGGGATGGTTCGGCGGAAGATTGCCAGCAGATGCTGGCGGACGCGGGAGTGGAAGTAATTCGCGGCCCCGGTCCCCGCAGGGGCGCCCGGGCCGGCGGCGGCCTGCAGGCCGTGAGCCTGTATGCCCGCGACCCTGACGACAACCTGCTGGAGTGGATGATTTACTTGTAGGCCCAAGAGCGGGGAAATTCTGAAATAGCCCGCAATCTAAACCAAGGATGTATTCAAATGGCGAGAATGACCGGCAAGGAAGCCCTGGCCCGGATGCTGGCGGCCGAGGGCGTAGAGTATATTTTCGGCAACCCCGGCACCAGCGAAACACCTTTCCTGGATGTGCTCCAGGACTACCCGGACCTGCGTTACATCCAGGCCTTGCAGGAGGGTACGGCCGTGGGTATGGCCGACGGCTACGCCCGGGCCACCGGCAAGCCGGCCTTCGCCAACATCCACATTGCCGGCGGCCTGGCCAACGGCATCAGCGCCCTCTATAACGCCTACCGGGGCGGCACACCGTTGGTGTTGACGGCCGGCAATTCGGACACCCGGATGTTGCTCAGCGACCCCGTTCTGTCGGGGGACCTGGTGGAGATGACCCAGCAGTTCACCAAGTGGAGCGCGGAGATTCCCCACGCCGGCAACATCCCCATGGCGGTACGGCGGGCATTCAAGGAGGCCCTGACGCCCCCCGTTGGGCCGGTATTTCTGTCCTTCCCCTGGGACACCATGGATGAAGAGGTGGACGTTGACATAACTCCCTCTTCCACCGGTTACTATCGCATGCGCCCGGACCCGGCGGCGGTAAACAGCGCAGTGGAACTTCTGGCCCAGGCCGAGAATCCCGTAATGGTGATTGGCGACCGGGTAGCCCAGTCGGACGGGGGCGCTGAGCTGGTCCGCGTTGCCGAATTGCTGGGCGCCAAGGTCTACGCCAGTTCCTACACCTACTCGGAAATAAGCTTCCCCCTCAATCACGGCCAGTACGCAGGGATGCTCAACCTCAACAGTTCGGCAACCCGCAGGCAACTGGCGGAGGCCGACGTGGTGCTGGCGGTGGGTACCAACGTCTTCTCTTCCTTCCTATACGTGTCCGAACCCTTCCTGTCACCAGGCACAAAGCTGGTACACCTGGACAACAACCTCAAGGAAATAGAGAAGGTCTACCCCACCGACGTGGGCATCCCCTGCGACCCCAAAGCGGGCCTGGCGGAACTGGCCGAAGCCCTGGATTCGGAAATGTCTGCCTCGGCGCGGGAGGCGGCGGCCACCCGGGCAGCGACGCTGGGCGAGGCAAAGCGTCAGGCCAGGGCCGAATACCTGCGCCGGATGCAGTCAATGCCGGACACCCGACCCATGCCCGTGGACCGCATGATGTACGAGCTTTCCCAGGCCCTTCCGGACAACGCCATAATTGCCGACGAAGCCATTACGTCCCGGGGATCGCTGCTGCAGGCGGTGGAGCCCTCGGAGCCGGGCAGCTATTACGCCATCCGCGGCGGCGCCCTGGGTTGGGCGATGCCGGGTTCCCTGGGTATCCAGCTTGCCAACCCGGACCGACCGGTGGTGGCGGTGGTTGGCGACGGGGCATCCATGTACACGGTGCAGGCCCTTTGGACCGCGGCCCGCTACAACATTCCCGTAACCTACGCCATCTGTAACAACCGGTCCTACCGCATTCTCAAGGTCAACATGGACGTATACCTGCGGAACATGCTGGAGGACAACCAGCGGGACAGCGAGTACGTGGGCATGGACTTTGCCACGGCCCTGCCCCTGGCGGAGGTTGCCGAGGCCATGGGAGTCGCCGGCAGGAACGTGGACGACCCGGCGGAGTTGCGTCCTGCGCTGGAACAGGCCATCGCCAGCGGTAAGCCTTCGGTCATCAACGTAAGTATTGACGGTTCTCTGTAAACACAGCGAAGAAGCTGACAATTGAAAACCCCGGGGCGCATATAAAGCCCCGGGGTTTTCTTCTCTTTTGCGTGGCGGCTAGTGACTATTCATCCGCAAATGTTTCTAAACTCCAATTGTTAAGGAGCAGGTTTCTCCTCCATCCCCAGGGCGACAATTTCGTCCCAGTCTGCCTTCTCCACCGGCTGGATGGAAATGCGCACTCCCCGCTTCACCACCATCATGCCCTGCAGCCTTGGGTTGTCCTTGATCTCCTGGAGGGTGATGGGCCTGGTGAAGGCCTGGTCGGCCTGAATGTCCACCATTAGCCAGGTGGGGTCGTCCGGGTTGCTCTTGGGGTCGTAATACTTGGCCCCCACCTCCCACGCCGTGTGGTCCGGGTATGCCTCCCGGACTATGCGGGCGGTGCCCATAACCGCCGTTGGCTTGGCGCTGCTGTGGTAGAAAAGCACGCCGTCTCCAACCTTCATCTCGTCCCGCATGAAGTTGCGCACCTGGTAATTGCGAACACCGTCCCACTCCGCGACCTGGTCTTCCTCTCCAATCAGGTCCTGAAAGGAATAGTTGGATGGTTCAGATTTGAACAGCCAGTATTTTCTCTCTGCCATTTTCTGTCCTCCAGGGCATGGCCAGGCCTGCTGACCCACTGTCCCCGGCTCAATCCACCGATTCGGTTCAACGCCCGGGGACGCCCGTGGGGGAATTGCGGCGACTCGGCCAGAAGTCCACGACGCGCGGCAAAGGCGACTATTTCAGGCCGGCGCGGGCCTAAAGGGCAATCTCCCCTTCCTCGCCGGTGCGGATTCGGATGGCGTTGGCCACGGGGATAATGAAAATTTTGCCGTCGCCTATGTTGCCGGTACGCGACTTTTCAATGATGATGTCGATGGCCTTCTGGGTGTCCTCGTCCTTCACCACCGTTTCCAGCTTGATCTTGGGCAGCATATCGATTACATAGCTGCCAGCCACGCCCCTGGGACCGCCTACTTCGATGCCCCGCTGGGCGCCGCGGCCCGTTACCTGCGCCACGTTGATCCCTGGCAGGCCGGCCTCGGACAGCGCATCTTTGACCGAATTCAACATTTCGGGTCGGATTATGGCTTCAACCTTGTTCATATCACCCTCGCCTGCGTCCAGTTTTTGGAGCGTAATGCGTAACCGTATCCTGACGCCCCGCGCTAATCAGATTATAGCGGATTTGTAGATTGTTAAGGAGAAGTGCGACAAAGAACTCCGGGTGGCCGATGGGCCTACCTGATGCGGATTCCCGCCGCCTCCCGGTCAAAGCAGCCCGAGATCAAGTCCTCCCGCTCCTGCCGCAGAAGGTCTTTCCGTACCCGCAGGCTGGGAGTCCGGGGCAGTTCATCGCGTACTTCGATGTATCGGGGCACCTTGAAGTAGGCCAGGTTCTCCGCGCACCAGCGAACGATAGTCTCTTCATCAACCGCCGCCGGCGGCCTCGGCGTAACATAGGCCTTCACTTCGTCCTCGCCCAGTTCTGACGGCACGGCGATGACGGCACAGTCCAGCACCGTGGGATGGCGCTTGATTACGTCCTCCACTTCCTGGGAAGAAATGTTCTCTCCCCGGCGGCGGATAACGTCCTTCTTGCGGTCCACAAAGTAGAGAAAACCATCCTCGTCCTGCCAACCCAGGTCTCCCGTGTGGAGCCAACCGTCGTTCAGGGCAAGGTCGGTCTGTTCCTGGTTGCGCCAGTAGCCCGGCATTACCGCCGGGTTTTTGATGGTTATCTCCCCCGGCTGGCCCGTCGGCACGGGATTACCATCGTCGTCCACTATTCTTACCTGGTTGACAAAGCCAGGGTCCGGGTGAAGCCGGGGCTGGCCCGATGAATTGGGCCGCCGCTCCTGGCCGATCTTCTCGATTGCCCCGTAGCAGGTCTCGGTCATGCCGAAGCCAACGATAATATCGGTGCCAAAGCGCTCCTGGAAGGCTTGAAGAAACTCAGGCGAAAATGCCGGAGAGCCGTAGAAGAGCCGCACGTTGTTCTGCCGGTCCATGTCCGATTCCGGCTGCTTGGCCAGCACCGGCATCATCATGCCAATGAAGTTGACAACCGTGGCGTCTGCGTCCCGCACCTGGTCCCAGAATCGGGAGGCGCTGAACCGTTCGGCGACCACCAGGGTGGCCCCGGCCGCCATAGAGCCCATTGTAGAATAATACTGTGCATTGGCGTGGAAGAAGGGGAGGCAGGTGAAAAACCGGTCATCCGGGCTGGCCTCGGTCCAGTGGGCAAAACCCTGTCCTGCCGCAACGTACATCAGGTGGGTTACCTGCACCCCCTTGGGATTTCCGGTAGTGCCCGACGTGTATACCAGCATTGACGTATCATCCGGAGACACCTGGGGCAGGCTGACCGGCTCTTCTGCCACATCCATAGTTGCCCCAAAATCCAGCCACCCGTCGTCTTTGGCTCTTATCGCAGCGTCTGTCGGGGTCTGCTGCCCCGCTTCCGACTCCAGCGCCGTCGTCACCAGCAGCTTGTGCGACACGCTGGGGGAAAGCCTGGCCGCAGCTTCGGCGATTTCAACCAGCGAATGGTGGGCTACGACTGCGTCGGCGCCGGCGTTATCGAAGATGTACGCTGCTTCGTCCCGCCGGTAGGCCACGTTCACGGGAACGCTGATGGCTCCCAGCAGGGAAAGGCCGAACCAGCAGTAATGAAATTCCGGCACATTGGGCAGAAACAGGCACACCCGATCGCCACGTTCGATACCCAGGCCCCTGAACATCCCCGCTGCCTGCCTGACTTTTGAGTGGAACTGTCGGTAGGTTATTTCCTGCCCCACAACCTGGAGAAAAACTCTGTCAGGATTGCGGCTGACCGCGCTCTCCAGAAACTTGCCCAGGGACAGTTCCCAGGAGGCCCTTTCGTTTACGTCGCTCCCGTCCATATTCCTATCCAATCAGTCCGAATTTATGCCCAAGAAGCAAACCCTGCTGTCCATACTTGCGGCCCGTAGTAAGGGCATCCCCCGGACGTGAGATTTCAGTCAACCTACCACGCACTAAAATAGGGGTCAATAGCCCGAGGATGATACGCCTGCTCCGACTATGGTTGGCTGGCAACAGCCGGTGCCATCGTTTCGGGCCACCTGTGCTGGGGCGCCCTTTCCTTGACAACTGAAGCTCGAAAATCCTACAATCCCGCCAATTCTAACCTGCCAGAAAGCCTTCAACTAAAGGAGGATTCTAATGTACCAGTGGCCCAAGGTAGTCTATAAGGAAGAAGGCATGCGCGAAGGCATGCAGATTGAAGATTCCGCCATTGGCGTCGACGACAAGATTGAACTGCTCGATGCCCTCTCCGAGACCGGTCTGAAGCAGATCGTGGTCGGCTCCTTCGTGAGCCCCAGGTGGACGCCCCAGATGGAGCGGATCGATGACATTGTCAGTCGCTTCAACCCTAACCCTGACGTTACTTACACCGCCCTGGCCCTTAATTCCCGCGGTGTGGAGAGAGCGCGGGCCTATTCGCCGCCCCTGACCATTGAGCGGGATCCCTATCCCCGCCTGAACTGCCACATGTGCGACGTGTTCGTTCGCCGCAACACCAATCGCTCCCAGATGGATGAGATGGAGCGCTGGCCCCAGATCGTGGCCCAGGCCCAGGAACTGAACATCCGGGAAGCCGGAATCGGCTGCAACGCCAGCTGGGGTTCCAACTTCCTGGGCGAGTTCCCGGTGGACAGCCTGATGACCCTGTTCGAAAAACAGCACGGCATGTGGGACGAGGTGGGCATCAAGGTGGTCAGCTGCTCCATGGGCGACCCCATGAGCCACTGCACCCCCGCCAAGGTGGAGGAGAGTATCAGCCGGGTCAAGGAGCGCTGGCCCGAAATCAACCATTTCCGGCTGCACCTGCACAACGGCCGAAACATGGCCATCGCGTCGGCCTACGCCGCCATGCGCACCCTGGGGCCTGAAGACACGGTGGAATTGGACGGCACCATCGGCGGCTACGGCGGCTGCCCCTACTGCGGCAACGGCCGCGCCACCGGCATGGCCCCCACCGAAGACCTGCTCCACATGATGGAAGACATGGGTGTAGAGACTGGCGTGGACATTGACAAGGTTATTGACTGCGTCTGGATGGCCGAGCGCATCATCGGGCGCGAACTGTTCGGCCACGTCTCCAAGGCGGGTCCCCGCCCCAAGCGGGTCGATCAGCTTTACGACATGAACATGCCCTTCGTTGAAACCCTGGAACAGGCCCGCCACTTCAAGGAAGGCCCCAGCGTCTACGAAGGCGGCATCTACCCCTACCGCGAGCCCATCGCCACCGCGAGCCCATCGCCAGCCCCTACCGCGTGCGGGTGGACGAACGGCCAGCCCGCCTTTGACGGGCCCTGATGGAGACTTACCATGTCACGCGCATTTTTGGAAGGTTTGGTCCGTCTTTTCGACCCCTTCTCTAATCTAGACCGGCGGGCTTACCGGCATTCAACAAGACTGCAGCCGAACTAAGGACTGGGAAACAATAGGCCGCGATTGAACTGAGTTAGGCAACCAAAAGGGCCACTCTTTTTGGGGTGGCCCAAACCTTTGGTATAGAACAATATCCGTTTAATAGTGGGAATCTTCCCCACTCACTAATCTATATTGGCCACGGCTGGGCCGGCGCCGCCGTCATTGGTATCGGCTGTATTCATTAGCGGTGGTTTGCGGTCGCGCCGAAGTTCGGTAAACGTTGCTGATTCTGCCGATGGTAGACAGGTTTGAGGCCACGAGGGTAAATTGCTATGACTACCAGCCCCACGGACCCCAACCAGATCAGACTCACCGGCGAAAATTCCTTCATTCGGCTTTCCCACGACGGCGGCGCCAACCAGGCCACCCGTACCAGCCACTGGCGCGTGCTCTATTCGCCCGCCGGCGCCGGTCACGTGCTCTTTATGAAGAGTGACGAGACCGACAACGAGGTACGCATCTACGCCGACAACATAGCCCTGGCCCGCTGGCTGCAGGACGAGATTGAGTGCCTGCTCTTCCCCGAATTTGCCGACCAGGAAATTCCGGTAACCGACGCCGAGTTCACCAAGTCCGGCGATGTCCGCTCATTCTGGACCGAAAAGGTGCTCAGCGACGACGACGAGATTCACCTGACCTGGTACGACTTCCTGGAACCCTACATGCTGCGAGTCGAGGCCGGCAGCGTGCCCGGCCGGCCGCATGGGGTCTACAGCTGCTTCATCCCTTCGCGTCGGGCCCAGTTGACCATTAACGGATCCGTGGCCGAAGGCGAGCCCTGGCTTGAAGTGCGGGGCGACAAGCAGAGCAGCAGTTCCTGCCTGGCCTGGTCCGAAACCTGGGTTCGGCCATAGGTCCCGCGATTTAGCGCCCTTTTATCCTGCGTATGAACAGCCAGACCAGGAGGTGAAACCTGATGACACAGCCAGAAATCCGCGGGGATACGCCCGGCATAGAAGTGTTTCCCCAGTTCCGGCAGGAAATTTACGATATGTACCGCCTGGAATTGGCCGGCTTAACCGACGAGCAACTGGATTTTACTTCCGACCGCTGGGGCTGGAGTGAATGGAGCATCCGTTTCAACCTCAGCCACGTTGCTTCCGGCGACTTCCGCTGGCTGTTACAGCGGTGGGGCGAAAACTTGTTCACCGACGGCCTGCCGGAGATTGACGACTGGGAAGGGATTATTGATTCTCCCTTCGACCGCCGGCTGGACGAAACCAAGTATTGGGACGTCGACTCCATTTTTGCCGTGATGCGCAAGAGCATGGAATTCGTGTGCTCGATACTGGAAGAAGAGACAGTGGACTCCATGCGCAGCAAGGAATTGCGCAGTTCGGTAAGCGGCCAGCTGCACTGGCTGGAAGCCCACCCCAGGGGCGTAAGGGAAGACCCGGATGACCCGCCCTGGGGGTACATCGACCTGGAAGCCACCTTCCGGCACCGCTACTTTGAGTACATGACTCACCTGTACAACATTCAGCGGCTGAAGAAGGCGCAGGGCCTTGAGGTTGTAGTAGACGTTCCTGAAGTTGGCTACCACGCCCTGCCCGATTGGGACCGCAGCGAACCCTAGCGGACAAGACCATGTTCTGAAATTAGAAGGGGCGGTAAATGACGCAAATGAGTCGCCTTTCCTGCCCCTCTTGCGTATCTGCGAAAAAGTTTCTGCGTCGAGTCAGTTGGCTGGCCAAACCTCCGGCAGTGATTCCCTCGCCAGGGTAAAAGCCCATACTTGCTTAGCCCCGGCAGCCACCATTGCCTCAGCGCATGCGCCCAGGGTGCTGCCCGTTGTACAGACATCGTCCACCAGGATGCAGGCTGCTCCTGCCAGG
Organism: Dehalococcoidia bacterium; assembly: GCA_964291565.2. Taxonomy (GTDB): domain Bacteria; phylum Chloroflexota; class Dehalococcoidia; order Lucifugimonadales; family UBA3495; genus Bin22. The sequence goes on along the minus strand of OZ219949.1, from coordinate 45,334 downwards.
TTTTCCCCGCACGCGAATGCCCCGGCTGTGTTTGCTCGCCTCCGGCTGCTCTCAGCCATTCTGACCTGTGGAGCGGAATTTCGAGTGCGGCTCAGCAATTTTCTTTCAACTGGCAACCCGGTAATTTTCCCAATCTCAGAAGCCAGCAGTTCCGCCTGGTTATATCCACGTTCCCTCAACTTCGCGGAATGGAGCGGCACTGGCACAAGAACTTCTCCGGCCAGAGGGCTTTCCGCCAGGTAACTTGCCATCAGCCTGCCCAGGCACGGCGCAGCCACCCGGTAATTACGGTACTTGAACCAGTGGACTGCCTCCCGGACCAGCCCTTCCATCAGGAAAGGGGATCGTATACCCGAGAGATAGGTTGGCGATGTAAGGCTCCGGCAGTCACTGCAAATGCCGATAACGCCGGGGTCGGCGCAGACATCGCAGAAAGGCGGTTCCAGGGGAACAAGGGCAGGGACACAGGCTGGACAGACTATGTCTCCTTGGCGCCCGCAGCCAATGCAGTAGACGGGAAGTACAAGGTCAAGGGTTGATCTGATGGTGCATTGCAGCAGGGATGGAAGTAAATCAGGCAATACAGGTACTCATGGGATAGTGAGGATTAAGGAACCTCTGAACTAGTCCTGCCCCCTTGAGGAGGTAGGATAGGATGGGGGTGACCCAACGCGGCGGGCCTAAGACTATTTCCCCCTAACTCTGCAACTTTCCCGCTAGGGGGACTATTCAGACATTCCCAAATTTGCGTGGCAGGATCGTGTCTAACCAAGGCTGGCCTGGTCTCCGTCACTCGGCCCCATGGCCCATGTTTCCAGGATTCTGGAGTCTGCGGGAAAGGCCAGCGGCGGAAGGTCGTCTGGGGCGAAAAACCCAACCTCCAGGGATTCTGTCCCTGGCGCCAGGTGGCCGCCCTTTTCCACGCCACTGAAGGCGGCCACAATCACCGGCTTTCCTGGCTCCGAATACAGCCCCACCAGGCCGGTGATTTCCACCTCCAGACCCGTCTCTTCCAGTACCTCCCTTGCGGCCGCCTGCTCCACAACCTCTCCCCGGTCGACGTAACCGCCGGGGACGCTCCACAGGCCGTGCTGCGGTTCACCCGCTCGGCGCATCAGCAGCACCTTGCCTTCCCGGCTGACGATGGTGATGGCGGCAATCTTGGGGTCATAGTAGACCACCCGACCACAGGAGGGGCAGACCGGGCGCATGGCCCCGTTGCTTTCCCGTAGTTCCAGCGCGGCGGCGCAACCGGAGCAATATTTGTCTCCCTGCTGCATCGAAACGTCCTGAAATCAGCCGGTCACAGAATTTAGAAGAGCGTCAATTTCGGAGCGGGAAGGCATTGAGTCCTGGGCGCCGCTCTTGGTGACGGAAAGGGCGCCGGCCGCCGACGCGAACCGTACCGCTCGACTCAGGTCATTCCCCTCGCCCAGTGCCGCCGCCAGCGCCCCGTTAAAGGCGTCGCCGGCGCCTACCGAGTCGATTGCATCCACCTGAAAAGCAGGGACGAACCCGTGAGCGCCGCTGCTTGTGGCATAGTAGCTTCCCTGGGGTCCCAGCGTAACTATGGCGGCGCCCACTCCACGCTGCAGCAAGGTTTCAGCAGCCTTCTCCGCCGAATACCGGTCAGTGACCGGCCCGCCCACCAGGGCCTGGGCGTCGGTCTCGTTGGGTGTAATGATGTCGCAGCAGGAATAGAAAGCCTCTGGCACTGGGCGTACCGGGCTGGGGTCCAGAATCACGCGCACACCCCGTTCCCTTGCCGCCTGCGCGCAACGCAGCGACAATTCAACGGACACCTCCAGCTGCAACAGCAGGGCCGACGCCCCGTCCAGCAGGCCGATGACTTTGCCTTCCTCTTCGACGCCGCAGGTGTCGTTAGCGCCCAGCACCTGGATTATCTGGTTCTGGGCCGAGTCGTCGATGGTGATAACGGCGATGCCGGTACTGGTGGAGGGGGTAACGCCAACCGTAGACACGTCTACACCCGACTCCACCAGGGTCTTGAGCGCCTGGGCAGCGAAAATGTCGTCCCCCACCCGGCCGACCATGGAGACTTGATCCCCAGTTCGTCCGGCGGCTACGGCCTGGTTGGCGCCCTTGCCGCCCCCGTAGGTGAGGAAATCGCGTCCTACTACCGTCTCCCCTGCTGCCGGAAAACGGGGCGTCATGGCTACCAGGTCTATGTTGATGCCGCCCAGAACCACGATCCGAGGCGGTTGCCGTCCACTCGCCATCATATCCCATGCCTGAAGTGTCGCCTAAACCTACCACCCGTTTCGGTGGATGGTCAACGATTCGGGTCTGGTGAGTGCGGCGCCATGCTATAATTCCGGCGCGCAGGGCAGTGTACGCAGAGCAGTGAAAAGGTATTCAACACCCGCGCAGACTGTTTGACCGGGGAGTGGCTGAGCATGGCTGCGGCTCTAGAGAACATTAAGGTCGTGGACTTGACCCGAACACTGGCAGGCCCATTCTGCACGATGATGCTGGGGGACATGGGCGCCGATGTCATCAAGATTGAAGAACCGGAACGAGGCGACGAGACCCGTTCTTGGACCCCCTTCTGGAACGGCGAAAGTACCCAGTTTGTATCCTTCAACCGCAACAAGCGCAGCCTGAGCCTGAACCTGCGGGAAAAAGAAGGCCTGGAAATCGTGCGCAGCCTTGCCAAGGACGCCGATGTGATGATCGAGAGCTTCCGCGCCGGCGCCCTGGACCGCATGGGCCTGGGCTACGAGGAGATTCGCGCCATCAACCCCGGAATAATCTACTGCTCCATTTCGGGCTACGGCCGGACCGGCCCCATGGCCGAAAAGCCTGGCTACGATCTGATTATCCAGGCCTACAGCGGCCTGATGGACCTTACCGGCGAACCCGACGGTCTCCCCTTGCGGGTTGGCTTCTCCCTGGTTGACTTGTTCACCGGTATGATGTGCTTCGGTTCGGTGGTTACCGCGCTCTACCACCGGCGGGAAACTGGCCAGGGCCAGCGCCTGGAAGCCGCCCTGCTGGACGGCCAGGTCGCCGCCCTCAGCTACCACGCTACCGCATACATGGCCACCGGCGTCGTTCCCCAGCGCATGGGTTCCGGGCACCCCAGCCTGGTACCCTATCAGAGCTTCCAGGCCTCCGATGGGTATTTCATCCTGGGCGTGGCCAATCAGGGTCTGTGGGAACGCTTCTGCGATGGCATTGGCCACCCCGAACTCCTGGAAGACTCTCGCTTCAAGACCAACGATGACCGGGTTGCCCACCGGGCCGAGTGCGTGGCAGCCCTGAGCGCCATTTTTCGGGAAAAGACCGTAGCCCAGTGGGTCGACATAATCGAGGAGTGCGGCGTCCCCTGCGGCCCCATAAATCGGGTGGACGACGTCGTCAACAACCCCCAGGTCAACGCCAGGAACATGATCGCCCATCTGGAACACCCAAACGTGCCCGACCTGAGGATACCCAACTCCCCTCTCAAGCTGGGGGAGACACCCGCCGTCATCAAGCGCCCTCCGCCCCTTCTGGGCCAGCACAACGACGAGATACTAGGCGGGCTGGGTTACAGCAGAGAAGCCATCGACAAGCTCAAGGAAAAGGGCGTAATCGGCAATGGTCCCTGACTTTGCCCGTGCATTCTATGACTCTTTCAGGAAGGTAAATTGACTGCCAAAAGGAAAATTCGCTTAATCCACACTTCCGACACCCACCTTGGCGACGACTGGCGTGGCAACCGCACTGAAACAGCTTTTGCCCGCGTAGTTGACAGCGTTCGGCTTTTCGATGCCTCTGCCCTGCTGGTTGTGGGCGATGTTTTTGACCACGCCCGGGTCCCCGATCGGGTGCTGGAATTTTACCTGGAGCAGGTAGCCCGGCTGGACAGGCCCGTAATTACCCTTCCGGGCAACCACGACCTCTACCACCAGGACTCCGTCTACCGGCGCGAACCTTTCCGGCACGCCCCTTCCAATTTCCACCTCTTCACCGACCCTGCTGGGGAGACCATAACCCTGCCGGAGCTTGGCCTGGACCTGTGGGGAAGGGCCATGACCGAGCATACGCCCGAGTTTCGACCCCTGGATGGCATGCCCGCCGCCAGAGGTGGAAACTGGCTGGTGGCCCTGGCCCACGCCCACTTCCACTTCCCCAACGACTCTGAAAGCAGGTCCTCCCCAATCTGGCCGGCAGAAGTAGCGGTAGCTCCCTGCCATTACCTGGCCCTGGGCCACTGGGAACGGCATGTTGACGTGTCCCGTGGGGAAACGGCAGCCTGGTATTCGGGCTCTCCCCTGGGTTCTGCCCCGGACTTCGATCACATATCCGTCAACTTGGTGGACCTTGACCCCCTGGTGGGCGTGGCAGTCCGGCAAGCCGTGCTGCCCATTAATAGAACTGACCAACCCGTCTTGAGTGAAGCGACGGCTGCAGCCGTTCGGGAGGAGTCATGAAGCACTTGAGCAGAGATAGGCGAATATACTTCCTCGACCCGGAGGCCGAACCGGCCATTACCATCGACTCGGGCGAAGAACTGATCGTGGAGACCTGGGACGCCTTTGAGGGACTGCGAGACCCGGTGCAGCTTGACGCCAAGGCCCTGAAGGGGCCGGCCACGGGGCCCATATACGTTAATGGCGCCGAACCCGGCGACGCCCTGAAGGTGGAATTCCTGTCCATTAAACCCAAGGAAGGTCCGGCCCACATGGTAATGCCCGGTCGCGGTTTCCTGGAGGAAGAGTTCACCGAGGGGTATCCCACGGTGATGACCATTGAGGGCGATCAGTTGGTCCTGCCCAGCGGCCTCCGGCTGTCCTTGAATCCGTCCATGGGTCTGGTGGCTACCACCCCTACCTACGTGCAGAACACGGCCAGCGACAGCGGCCCCTACGGCGGCGATATTGATATGAAAGAGCTGGTTGAGGGCAGCGCTATCTACATGCCCGTTTTTGTAGATGGCGGGCTGCTGGCCATGGGCGACTGCCACGCGGTGGTGGGCGACGGAGCCGTGGCCGGCACCGGCGCCGAGTGTTCCGCCGACACCCACATTCGGGTCACCGTGGAAAAGGGCATGAACATCGCCAGTCCACGGGCCCTGACGCCGGAGCATTTCGTCATACTATCCTATGGCGAAGACCTGGCGCCGGCCATGAAGCAGGCCGTACGCGACATGGTGGACTTCCTGGTTAAAGAGAAGGGTCTGGCCCCCTACGACGCTTACACCTTGTGCAGCCTGGCCGGCGATGTCCGCGTCTCCCGCACCTTCCGCCCCATCAGCCCGGTCAAGATGATGCTCTCCCGAGAGGCGCTGGCTCAGTTGGGGTGACTTCTCGGATATCGGCACTTATGCAAATGTAGGGGCGGGTTTCAAACCCGCCCTTTTCCTTAACGAAAATCCCCGCGCTGTAACTTTTTCGCCTACCCGCATTGCTTTCCGGATGTGAGAATCAAATGGGGTCCAAGACTTGCAGGCATCAGTGCCGATGCCTATTGCGTAGCCAGCGCGCGAATTCTGAGTTGCTCTCGCTCGGTGGCTTGAGACCCCAGGTTTCTTTTTTGTCTCGCGTTGGGATGGGGTAGAAACACTATGGCTCTGTCACTGCCATACAAAGGCACACTCAGATGAACCTTCCGCCTCGAATCCAAACGCCACAGGCCAGAGCACGCAGTCTCGGCGTGTTTGCCCAGTACCACCAACACCTTGGCGCGGCTCTGTTCCAGCACCGGCTCAAGCCAATTGCGGGTGCAAAGAGACAATGCCTCCCCTACCCCGTATTCCCTCCTTGATTTACAGTGCACCAATTCAGTTAGGGCGAAATCGGTGCCTGGAACAGCGACACGTCCGAGAATCTCGGTTGCCCTTCCTCTCACCTCCCGCCAGAACGGAACCCTGTTGAAGGCCTTCGCATCAATTTGACAGGGACCTGGGAACCCTATGTCGAAACAACCCTGGTAGTGGTCAATAACCTCCTTGTCAGTCCAGTCTATCGGCGGGAATGTTACTTCTCCGCTTATACTTGGGTTCGAAGAAATGAAAAGGATGGGTGCAGTTTCAATGTGTCCGCGCCAGGGTTCAGGCGATTGAAATGCCCCCGCCTGCTGGGAACCGACAATCTGGGAGCAAGGATGGTTTGGAGTTGACCTGGATTTACTTATTTCGGGACACCGGTTTATGGCCAGCAGCAATTGGTTTCGTTCCATGGGAATCTCCGTGAGCCAATGAAGGTCGTCTTTGGGATTTCTACACTCTTATCTGGTCCATTCCCCTACATCACCGAAAACCCCCCGTCCACCGTAATCACCGCCCCGGTAACGTAGTCCGACGCCTTGCTGGACAGGAACACCACCGTACCTTGCAGTTCATCCACATCCCCCCAGCGGCCCGTCGGTATCCGATTGCTGATCAACTGAAAACGTTCGGGCTGGTTCACCGGAATGTCCGACGTCAGCGTGGTCATGAACCAGCCAGGCAGAATCGCGTTGGACTGGATATTGTCCTTGGCCCATGCCACCGCCAGGCTTTTGGCCAGCTGAACCACCCCGCCCTTGCTGGCCGAATAGGGAGCGCCGCTGCCACCCCCGCCGAATATTGAATACATGGAGCCGATCCCGATTATCTTTCCGCCGCCCTGCTCCTTCATGTGAGGATAAACTTCCCTAGCCGCCAGGAAGGATGCTCTCAGGTTCACGTCCAGCACCAGGTCCCATTCTTCAGTGGAAGTCTGGTCGGGCGTCTTGCGTACCACCGTGCCGGCGTTGTTCACCAGGATATCCACCCGCCCGAAGGCGGAAACGGTGTCCGCCACCATCCGCCTGATTTCCTCCTCCTGCGTAACATCCACCTGCAGCCCCAGGGCTTCCACGCCGCTTTCCTTCAGTTCGGCCACCGCCTCCGACGTCTTTTCCTGGTCCCTCGCCGCCACCACTATGTTGGCTCCCGCTCCGGCCAGCCCCCGGGCCATGCCCAGTCCCAGCCCGCCATTGCCGCCCGTTACTATGGCGACCCTTCCCGAAAGGTCAAATAGCTCCTGTACGTTCATGCTCCATCCCGCCGGTTTGCAAATTTGCCATACTCTACCACAACGTTACCAGATTCCAGGTTGCTGTTCTGGCCCTGGCGATAAGACTTCCTGACCAAGTGTGTCCATCTTCCCCTCGGTCGCCGCTGCCCCTCCGGCCATTGGTGTGCTGACGCGGCCGAAACAACGCTGCCTGTTGACTCAGTGCATAACCCATCCCCACCATAAAACCATGACCCAATCGCCGTTTACCACAGTCACACTGCTGGCCCAGCGGTCCACCGACCATCTCTGCGAAACTCCCCGTCCTACGCGTCTCTGCGGTCAAAAGCGGCCCGAACTGCGATGCCCCAGCCCCGAAATCCTTTACCCCTCGGCGGGAATGTGAAGAACGGGATGACAGGTCAAGACCAATAGTGGCCCAAAATGGGACGAAAATCAGAAAAGCCTGTACTTGCCCATCTCCCTGTCCTTCGTCGCCAGGAGAGTGAGGTGACCTATGAAACAGGGGCCTGAACCCCTCTCCTTCGTCGCCTGTTCGTAAGTTGACACCCCTAGGGGTATATGGTACGTTTCCAACGCTTGTGATAGCGCATTTCCGTAATTTTGAGGTGGGTTAAATGGATTCAAGCGTCTCGCTAATCGTCCTGCCGATAGTCGCCGGGGTGATTGCCCTGGTTTTCGCCGCCATTATGGCCATGCGAGTGGTCGGCGCAGAGGCTGGCAACGAGCGAATGACTGAAATTGGCGACGCCATCCGAATGGGGGCGTCGGCTTTTTTGCGCCGGGAATACCTGGCCCTGTTGCCTTTGGTCGTAGTTGTAACGGTCGTGCTGGCTGTGCTGGACTACACCCTCTTCACCCATAACATTGGCGTGCCTGCAACGGCCATTTCCTACCTGGCAGGAACTATCTGCTCGGGTCTGGCCGGTTTTGTGGGTATGAACGTAGCAGTGCGGGCCAACGTACGCACCGCCGCCGCTGCCATGCGGGGCCTGAATCCGGCCCTGCGCGTGGCCTTCTCCAGCGGTACGGTTATGGGCGTTACGGTGGTTGGCATCGGCCTCCTGGGCGTCACCATACTCTACTTGATCTTCCAGGACATCAGCGCCGTGGCGGGATTTGGTTTTGGCGCCAGTTCCATTGCCCTGTTTGCCCGCGTTGGCGGCGGTATCTTCACCAAGGCCGCGGACGTGGGTTCCGACCTGGTAGGCAAGGTTGAAGCGGGCATACCGGAAGACGACCCCCGCAACCCCGGAGTCATTGCCGACAACGTTGGCGATAACGTGGGTGACGTGGCCGGAATGGGCGCCGACCTCTTTGAGTCCTACGTGGGCAGCATAATTTCGGCCGTGGCCCTGGTAGGCGCGGGCACTCTGTTCGCTATGCAGGATGCCGATAAGGTGCAGGCTCTGTTCCCCATGTTGTTGGCCGGAGCGGGCATTATTGCCGCCATTCTGGGCACCTTTGTTGTTCGCAGCGGCGAGCAGGCCGACTTCGAAAAGCTGCTCTGGGCTTTGCGGTACGGCATTTTCGCGGCGGGTGGTCTGCTCATCGTCTTTGCCGCAGTTCTTACGGTTACCATAACCCAGGAATGGGCCTGGTTCGGCTGCGTGGTGGCGGGACTGGTGGCCGGAACCATAATTGGGCTGGCGACCGAGTACTACACATCCTACAGTTACGGCCCCACCAAGCGGGTCTCCGAGTCCTCCCAGACGGGCGCCGCCACTGTGATCATTAGCGGCATTGCCACCGGCATGCTCAGCACGTTGATACCCGTCATTTGCATTTCCATTGCCATCCTGCTGGCATACTGGTTTGCCGGTTTCTACGGAGTGGCGCTGGCGGGTGTTGGCCTGCTCTCGACCCTGGGAATTACCCTGGCCACCGATGCATACGGGCCCGTCGCCGACAACGCGGGCGGTATCGCGGAGCAGGCCCAGTTGGACCCGCAGGTACGGGAGCGCACCGACGCCCTGGACGCCTTGGGGAACACCACCGCTGCCACTGGAAAGGGCTTTGCCATTGGTTCAGCTGCCCTTACTGCCCTGGCCCTGCTGGCCGCTTATGCCGTCAGCGCCGAGTTGATAACGCTGGGCGAAGACGGACGTTTGAGCGCCGGGGGCACAGGCATTAACCTGCTGGATCCTCGCATTCTGGTGGGCGTGGTGATTGGCGCCATGCTTCCCTTCATCTTTTCCGCCATGACCATGCAGGCCGTGGGTCGCGCTGCCCAGGGCATCGTTGACGAGGTCCGCCGGCAGTTCCGCGAAATTCCGGGCCTGATGGAGGGCAACGCCCGGCCCGACTCGGCCCGCTGCGTCGACATCAGCACCCGGGGAGCTTTGCGGGAGATGATCCTGCCCGGCGTGATGGCGGTGGTCGCCCCTCTGGCGACGGGGTTCATCCTTGGGCAGGCGGCCCTGGGAGGTCTCCTTATTGGGGCCATTGCGGCCGGATTCATGCTGGCTATCATGATGGCCAGCGCCGGCGGTACCTGGGACAACGCCAAGAAGTACGTGGAGCTGGGCAATTTTGGCGGCAAAGGCTCCGACGCTCACAAGGCTGCCGTAGAAGGCGACGTCGTGGGCGACCCCTTCAAGGACACCTCAGGCCCTTCCCTGAACATCCTGCTCAAGCTGATGGCGATCGTATCCCTGGTATTTGCGCCGGTCTTTGGCAGTGGGCTGATCACCCTGGGCTAATCTACCGGCTTCCCCGCTGCAAGGGAGTCGAAAATTGGAAGGACGTGGCATCCAGGCCACGTCCTTCATAATTGGCTGCTGCTGACCACGTCAAGGGCGGTCAGGCAAGGTGGCCCTTATAGTTGGACCAGTTCTACTTCCACCGCCCTCTTGTCCACTTGCAGTTTGGCGACCGTTCCCGGGGTCCCCGACTTGTGCTTTCGGCCCGGGTAGGTGGGGCTGCCGGGGTTGATGAACAGGACGCCATCGTACCAGCACACAAGCTCCTCGTGAGTGTCGCCGAACATTACCACGTCCACCGGTTTACCAAACTTGCGGGCGGTGAGTTCGGCGCCGCTGGTGCTCGGGAAGATCAGCCCTGTCCCGTCCGGGCTGGTGGGAATCCGGGGTGTGGGCCACTGGATGTCGTGAACCATGCCAATGCTGATATCTTCAACCTGGACGACTCGGGTGGAGTGGGCTAGCCGGTCTCCGTCTTCCGTGGGGTCCTCATAGCCCCGCACCGCCAGCACCGGGGCCACAGTTTCAAGGTAATCCAGAACTCCCAGGCATTCCAGGTCGCCGCAGTGAAGTATCAGGTCCACGTCGGAAAAGGCCTGGAGAACGCTTACGGGCAAATCCCGACCACTGCCGGCGGAATGGGTGTCGGATATCAGGCCAACGAGCTTCAAATCGTTCTCTTTGACAATGTGGTTGGTGGGAACGTGGAGGGGTCAGTTCCGGTTTTCCCACAGGGTGAAGTAGTCGGGAGAATCGTCGCGCAAGGCTTCCGTCAACTCCTGGTAGCTAAGGTCCTGCAATACCTGGTTCTCTTCCCGTACCAGGCGGGAGATGACGTTCTCCCACTGGGCAATGTCGGAACCGCCCGGATGGGCGTTCAGCAACTCCCGAAGGCTGCTGATCAACTTGTCGGAGTGCATGGCCAGCGCGCCGCCGCTGATGATGAACACCACCACTGCCGGCAGGTCCTCGTCGTCAAACGTATCCACTCCCAGTCTCTCCAGTATGGAAGACATAGCCACGTTACGGACGATCTCCTCCAGGCGCAGCGGCAGGTTAATTATGTGGGCAAAGGGGTAGACGTTGCCTTCCCGCAAGGTGCTGGAGAACTCGTGCTCCAGTCCCCGGAAGAACTCCCCGTCGAACACCTCTTCGGCGTTCATCAGCAAGACTTCCGAATAGTCCCCCCTCAGGTCCACCACCAGAAACTCTTTCAGGTGGGGGAAGATGTAGAGCATGATGTCCGGGCGCTCCCCGTCAGGCAGTTGACCGTAGAACGGATCGTCAATCAAGGGTGTTCTCCTCTGTTTGGGCCTGGCATACGTTGCAAAGGTCTTCCAGCTGGCGGCAGATCCAGTGCATTATATCCTGACGGTTGACCGACTCCGCCAGGGTAGCAGCGCGTCTTTTGCGCTCTTCACCGGACATGGTAATTGCGGCGTAGAGGGCTTCCATTGTACCTTCCACATCGGTGGGTGAAACAGGAATGGCGCCGTCCCTTAGCTGCTCGTAAGCCCCGCTGGTTTCGGAAAGGACCAGAACCCCGTCCCGCGTGTTGACCACCGGCCCTTCCTTGGCTACCAGGTTCATACCTTCAATCAGGGAGTTAACTAGCAGCACATCATACAGCTTCATACCGGCTATGGCCTGGGTGTAATTGTTCTCCATGAAGGTCGTAATGGGCTGCCATTCTTCCGTACCAAAACGATCGTTAATCTGGTTCACCAGTTGCTGGATTTCATCCATGTAGCGCTGGTACTGGCGGATATGGGTTCGGGAAGGCACCAGGAAGGCAAGAAAGCTCACCTTGCCCTGGAGGTCCGGGAAGCGGTTGAGCAGAAGTTCAAAGGCCCTGAATCCCCGAACCACATTCTTGTTTGGTTCAGCGCGGTCGATGCGAACGATGGTGCTGGCGCCACGGCGCATAGACATGAGGTTTTCCTCGTGCTCCAGGGCACGGGGCGAGTTGGCGATTCGCTGGACCTCATCCACGTTGATGGAGAGGGGGTACACCCTGGCGTGGCTGGAAATGTCTTCTCGGTGGACGACGCAGGAGGCTCTGTCGACAGTAGCGTCCGGAACGAAAGTCTCCACGGAGTCCAGGAAACTCTCCCGGTCCTGTTCCGTCTGAAAACCCACCACGTCGGCGCTGGCCAGCGATGAGCAAATCTGCCGGGACATATAGGTTGGTATCATCTGCCAGTAGCGGGGCGTAGGCCAGGGAATATGCACATAGTGCTGGATGATGGATTCGGGAAGTTCCTCGCGAACCATCCCCGGCAACAAGTACAGGTGGTAGTCGTGGCCAATTACCACCGGGGGCGTTTCGTTATTGCGGGCCTGCTTGACCACTTCCTGGGCAAAGGCCCGGTTGACGGGAATGTAACCCCCATTCCAGGCGTCGTGAACGCTGGCATCAACATTTGGATTGTAAGGGGGGTTCCACATGTAGTGCTGCAAAAACCACAGCAGGGGGTTGCATAGGACATTGTAATACTTGTGGTACACCCGCCGTGGGGTAACAACATACCGCAGGTCTATCTTGTGGCCGGGCAGGGGAGATCTGTATGGAGAATCCTGGTGGGACCCGGCAACCAGCCTGTCCCCTTCGCCCATGGCGCTGGCAATCCAGGTGAATGGCGCAGTTTGGGCCAGCGAGTTTAGTGCGGTTACGATACCGCCGCTGCCGCGCCGCGCATCGGGCCGCCCGTCCGGAGAAACGCTGTGCTCCACCGGCCCCCGGTTGCTGGCCAAAATCAGTGACCGCTGACTGAGTAACGACTGGCAGATGCTATCCAGGTCAGACATCGCGGGCCCCGCCGCTGCCTCCCTGCCGAATTCCATTACCCCACCCCACAATCGACATCCGATTTCTCCTTTGAAGGGCAAACGCGATGCCTGCCCCATCGGGGTCCACGCATCGCTCAAGAGCAAAGAATCAGCGCTTGATTCAGGTTAGGTCAAGGAGTATAGGTTGTCAAGGGAATTAGCTTTGCACCAGGCCGATGGACTGCGATTATCCGAAGTAAGATGAACGATAACAGAGCGACTGTGGATCAATTTTGGCGATATTCGAATCAGTAGTTATGCTTGAGGCAGCAGGTCTGCAACGTCAAGTCGGTCAGTCTTGACGCCGACTGGTCTCAACACACAGCCTTATTATGGCCTCCGGAACTTCGCCGAGGGTGGCGACACTGATATCCGGTTCGGTGGCTGGGTCGCTGTGATCGGGCCTTTCATAGAATCCTTCAATCCAGACAGTTCGGAGACCACAAGCTTTGGCGGCGGCGACGTCGTTGAAAATGTGGTCGCCAACGTGGATCGCCTGCGCAGGTGAAGAACCCAGTTCTTCCAGCGTAAGGTCGAATATTTTACAGGCGGGCTTGGAAAAGCCGACTTCGTCGGAAAAGGTAAGCACGTCAAAGTAGTCCAGCATACCGTGTTCCGAAAGGAATCGGCGGAAAGAAACCCCGGGGGTCATTCCCGTGTTGGAAATCATGCCAAGGCGGAGTCCCATTTCCTGTACGCTCCGGAGTACTTGAACGCCCTCCGGGTGAGGACCTGGCGGATGGTCAAAGAACGAATCTGAATAACAGGCGGCAATCTCGTGGAAAGCCGTATTGGGAATCCTCTCCACCAGGCGAGGGCTGATGAAATTTACGAATATCTGCACCTGCTGGAGGAATGTCACGTCCCTGTGGGCGTCCCTGATTTCCTGGCAGCGCCGGACTCCGTCCCGATAAGCCTGCTCGATCTGCTCCAGGGAAAAGGTATTACCCGTCCGGGCCAGCACGTCCTGCGTCCCCTCTAACCTGGCGCGGGTTCGTATCCGGCCCTGTTCGGGATTGTCCAGCAGGAGAGTCTGCCAGAGATCAAAGGTTACGGCGTTAATTTCACTCAACGGACGGGCCTCAAGGGCTGATTCAGAGACTCGCACATGGGTTCGGTGGCCGCTCAGCCGCTATACCGGCGGCCGCTGCCGGTGCCAGTCGGTGGACTGTTCGTAGGCATGGGCAACCCGCAGCACTGTGGCGTCTTCGAAGGCGCGGCCGGCCAGTTGCAGGCCCATGGGCATACCTGCCTGGGAGAAGCCGCAGGGGACGGAGATTGCCGGCGTTCCGCTGATATTGTAAGGGCGGGTGTACTGGGTCAGGGCGCCGACAGTTCCCACGGTTCGGTCGCCAATAGGGACCTCTGCGGCCAGGATTGGCGGCGCGGTAATGGGTTCGCTGGGGCCCGCCAGCAGGTCCACCTCCTGGAAGAGCTGGGACATCTCGTAGTTAAAGCGGGAACGGGCCTGCTGGGCCTTCAGGTAATCGGCCGCGGTTACGAACAGCCCTGCTTCCAACCGCAGTCGAACGGAAGGGGTCAACTTGTCTCCGTCCTTTGCCAGCAGGTCGCGGTGATAAGCCGCAGCCTCCGACATCAGAATAGTGCCGGAAATAGCCTGGGCATCAGCAAACATGGGCAGCGAGACTTCGGTTACGGTCGCTCCCAGCTCTGATAACTGGGCAATGGCGGCGCGCACCGCCGTTTCAACCTCGGAGTCCAGAGGGGCCTCGAAGTACTCCCTGACTATTCCAATCCGCAGCCCTTCAACCGAACCGGTCAAAGCTGCCGTGTAATCCGGTATTGTCCGCGTGGTTGTGGCTGGGTCCGCTGGATCGTGGCCGGCTATGGCGTTCATGGATATGGCAGCATCTTCCACCGTACGCACCATGGGGCCGGGATGGTCCAGGCGCCACGACAACGGGGTAAGGCCGGCCCTGCTAACCAGACCATAGGTGGGCTTAAGTCCGACGATGCCGCACAGCGCGGCGGGTATCCTCACGGACCCGCCGGTATCGCTTCCCATGGTTATGGTGCATTGGCCCGCTGCCGCCGCCGACCCGGAGCCTCCGCTGGAACCGCCGGTTACCAGTTCCGGGTTCCAGGGGTTGTGCATGTGGCCGTAGTCGAAGTTTTCGCCGGTGGGGCCGTAGGCAAACTGGTGCATGTTCAGTTTGCCCACCAGTATGGCCCCGGCCTGCTGGAACCGGGCCGCCACAGTGCAGTCCTCCGTCGGCACAAAATTGTCCAGGACTCGCGATCCGGACGTGGTCCGCACGCCGGCGGTGTTGAAAAGGTCCTTCAGGCCCACGGGAACGCCGTGCAGGGGTCCGCGGTAGTTGCCGGCCTGTATTTGAGCCTCGGCCCGGCGGGCGGCCTCCCTGGCGTGGTCCGGCAGCAGGGTTATGAAGGAATTGAGGGTTGGCTCGGTTGCCTCTATTCTGGCAAGGTGAGCGTCTATAACTTCTACCGGCGATACCTGCCGGTCCCGAATAAGCCGGGACAATTCTCCGGCGCTCATGTAGCAAAGTTCCAGTGGTTCCACGGCTAATCCCCCCTTAACCCTGGTAGAAGTGCGCGGGGTCGAAGCTGGCTTCCGGTTCGAACCCGCTGGTGTCGATATTCCTCAGCCCTTCGTTGGCTGCCAGAGCATTCTGGACATAGGGAAACAGTTCGTCCATATGGGGGTCGTCAACGTTCAGCCCCGCAGCCCGGGCCAGGAAATCAAACGCTTGTCGATCGATAGCACTGCCGGAATCCATTCTGTCACCTCCGATTGAAGCCAAGCGCCGGCCAACTCACGCAACTCTTGATGCTGTAACGTAGCAGGGCTTGCACCCGATATTATCGGCGGTAATGTCCAGTATGGCAATTCGCCCAGGTGGATGCTCACCCTCGAATTGCGGCTTGGAATTCGGGGATTACCGGGTTCCTTGCAACCATTGCCCGCAACCCAGGACTTCTCGCCACAAGTCCGGGCTTTATGGCCTATGCGCCATTATGGTAGTGTGG
Organism: Dehalococcoidia bacterium; assembly: GCA_964291565.2. Classification (GTDB taxonomy): domain Bacteria; phylum Chloroflexota; class Dehalococcoidia; order Lucifugimonadales; family UBA3495; genus Bin22. The sequence goes on along the minus strand of OZ219949.1, from coordinate 29,784 downwards.
TTTACCGGAATTGTCTGCCGCATACCGGCTGGGAAGAAATGCCCAGCCCGGATGTTGATACTTGCTGGACTGTCAGTTTTCAGGAGGCCACATTTGTACTGCCCAGGCTGCGCCACCCGTCTTGACCAGATAGCGGCCTTTTGCCCGCAATGCGGACGAGACTTGCAATCCCTCATGGACCGAATGGACCGAATGGACGTTGCTTCCGTTGGTTCCGAAGGTGGACTGGCGGTTCCGTGGCAGGGCAGGCAGGTAATTATGGGCCTGGTCCTGGTGGGCATCGCGTTCCTGGTCATCAGTGGCGGCACCGTAATCCTGGAGCGACTGGGCGCCGGCCTGGCCTGGGGAGCGTGGCTGGGCAGTCATGCCATAGGGCTGGTCATCCTGGGCACGGTCTGGCTGCTGGGCCAGAACCACGGTAGATTGTCACTGGCTGCTTTAGGGCTTCGCCGCCCGCGAACGTCATGGCCGCTGGCCCTGTTCCTGGCGGGAGCCGCGCTGTCAATCAGCATCGGATTCACCGCCCTGTACGCCCTGGCTATGAAACCCCTGGGAATAGACCTGCTGCTGCCCCCTGACGTACCTAAAGAGGTTGTTTTCAATGGCTATGCCGTGGTCTGGTCCTTCGAGGCGCTGGCAGGTTGGACACCTCTGACGGAGGAGATCTTCTTCAGGGGCTTTGTGATGCCTGGCCTGGTTGCAAGGTGGGGAGTCATGGGCGCCGCCGTAGGCAGCGCCATTATATTTTCCCTGTTTCACCTGCACCCCGGCGTCCTTGTGCCCATTTTCTTCACCGGCCTGCTGCTCGCTGCCCTGTACCACGTTACCGATTCCCTGTGGCCGCCGGTAATTGCCCACGCCGGACAGAATACAGTGGCCTTGCTGGCTATTATCTACGGGGGCTAGACAACAGGTTGCGCTTGGGCTAGAGTTCCTGCGTCGGCGGCTGCAGGTATAGAATCCCCATAGATAGCCGTCTATCCGCCCCAATTTCCTTCAGGCTGACAGCAATGACCAGGGACCGAGTCAAGGAAACATTCGATGCCATCAGGGAAGAAAACCGGCCTGGCCTTCTCCCTTACCTCACTACCGGATTTCCCGACCTCCAAGCCACACTGGAACTGATTCCCGCACTGGTGGAAGCTGGGGCCGATGGTATTGAGTTTTCCATCCCCTTCAGCGACCCGCTGGCTGACGGCCCGGTTATCCAGGAGTCCAGCTTTCTCGCCTTGCAGGGGGGCGTGACTCCCAACGACTGCCTTGATCTGGTGGCCCAGGTTCGGGACCGGGTTCCGGATACTCCGCTGATCCTGATGACCTACTACAACCCCGCCTATACCTATGGGCTGGCCCGTTTCGCCCAGCGGATTTCCGAGTGTGGCGTCGATGCCGTTATACCGGTGGACCTTCCGGCCGAGGAAGCCGGGCCACTGTATGAGGAGTGCCGACCGCGCAACGTCCATATCGTGCCGCTGCTGGCCCCCACCAGCACCGAGGAGAGTATCAAGACCGCCGTAGCAATAAGTTCGGGGTTCATATATTGCGTCAGCCTGACCGGCATCACCGGAGCGCGTGACCAGGTTTCCCAACCTGGATTAGACCTGATCAGGCGGGTACGGCAGCATACTACCCTTCCGCTGGCGATGGGATTCGGCATCTCGAGACGGGAGCATGTGGAAGCGGTGTGCGAGGAGGCGGAAGCGGCCGCAGTGGGTAGCGCCCTTATCCGCACAATGCTAGAATCGCCCCGTGATGAGTTGGTGGCCCAGGCCAGCAGACTGGTTGCGGAACTGGCGGGCAGGGTTTGACCGTCGTTCGGAGGAAAGAATCAATGAAGGTTTGCCGTGGGCTAAGGGGAGCTACAAAGGCGGAATGCAACACGGTCGAAGGCATTCACGGCGCAACCAGGGAGATGTTGGAGCGCCTGATTGAGGCCAATGACATCGACGAGCATGACGTGGCCATGGCTTACTTCACGGTGACGCCGGACCTGAACGCCGCATTTCCGGCTGCAGCCGCCCGTCAACTGGGCTGGACCAACACGGCCTTGATGTGCGCGACTGAAATTCCCGTTCCCGACTCCTTGCCGAGTTGCATCCGTGTGCTTATACTTATCAACACTGAAAAGGAACCCAGTGAATTACATAACGTTTACCTGAAGGGAACGGAAGTCCTACTCCTTCATGGCTTTCAGCCCACGTGATGTCAGTCTTGTTCTGTGAACCAATGAAAATCGAAAACCTTGGTCCGGTTTGCCGCTTTTACTACGGCCTGCGGGCCGTTTGTCTTTTTTCATACTAGAAGTAATTCAACCCGGACGGGTTTCCGAATAACCTAGAACTTTAACCCCCCGATGTGGATAAATTGGGGGTATTCTCAAAACCAGAAGGTGCAGCAAAATGATTGTGGTAATGGCCAAGGACAGTACCCCTGAACAACTGGAGGATGTAAAGGCCCGTATTTCTCGTCGCCCCGGCCTTGAACCCCAGGTCTCCGAGGGGGCGGAGCGCATAGTTGTCGGTGTGATCGGTGTGGTTACGCCCGACATGAGGGATGAAATGGCGTTGGTACCAGGTGTGTCAGAGGTGATTCCCATAACCAAGCCATACAAGATGGCCAGCAGGGAATTCCACTCCGAGAACTCTATTGTCATGGTTGGAGATGTGGCCGTGGGCGGGCCCGAACCGGTAGTAATGGCGGGCCCTTGCTCGGTGGAAGACGAAGAGCAAATGGTCAGCACAGCCAAGTCGGTAAAGGCTTCCGGCGCACGAATTTTGCGGGGTGGGGCCTTCAAGCCCCGGACTTCTCCTTACAGCTTCCGCGGCATGGGCATAGACGGACTCAAACTGCTTAACATCGCCAAGCAGGAAACGGGACTACCCATCATCACGGAAGTTATGACTCCAGGCGACGTTGATACTGTTGCCCAGTATTCTGACGTGCTGCAGGTTGGCGCTCGTAACATGCAGAACTATAACCTCCTCGACGCGGTTGGCGAGACGCGAATGCCGGTAATGGTCAAGCGAGGCCTGGCTGCCTCCTACGAGGAGTGGCTCTTGGCGGCAGAGTACGTTCTGGCCGGCGGCAACGAAAACGTAATGATGTGCGAACGGGGCATCCGTTCCTTCGAGAGCGTTACCCGCTTTACCATGGATGTGGCGGCCATTCCGGTAATCAAGCGGTTGAGCCACCTGCCGATCATTGGTGATCCCAGCCACAGCACCGGCCACTGGTACCTGGTTACTCCCGTAGCCCTTTCGGCCATCGCCGCTGGCGCTCACGGGCTGCTGATAGAAGTGCACCCTAACCCCGACAAGGCCTTGTGCGACGGACCCCAGTCTCTTACCTTTGAGAACTTCGCCAACCTGATGGAACAGGTACGGGCCGTCAAGGGGGCCCTTACCGGCGCTCCGGTTCCCGCCTAGATACTGTCGAAGAACCCGTCACCGCCGACTTCGGACGCGGCTACATTTACTGAATGCGAGGGCAGGCTTGATCAAACAGGTCTGCCCTTCCTCTTTGCCCCGTTGCCAATCTGAAACCTGGCAATTTGTGATTCTACCTATTATGGAGATTGATTTTGCTTGGTAAATGATGGATACTAGCTTTAAGGTCATGTTCTGGCTAGAATTGCGTAACCGTTATAAGAGGGTCAACTACCTAACTTGCTGCGGGGTGGGCCATGTTTCCACAGATCAACCTTGTTTCACTGACCCGCGAAGATGTGCAACGGGTGGCCGGATGGCTGGACGACCCCGACGTTAATTCCCTGTGGTTCGGAGAGGACGAGAACGGGGATCCGATACACATCGGTTACTCGCCTGGCGAAGTTCTCAGCGCGCCGGAAGACAATTGGTACGAATCTATCCCCGACGAGGAATACCGCAAGGTCTTTTCCGTATACACAACCGAAGGCGAACATATTGGCGAGGGGCAGTTGGAGTTTGAATGGGCTCTCCTTGAAGCCCAGCTTGTCTTGATTATCGGACGGAAAGACCTCTGGCACCACCACTACGGCACTTCGGCCCTGGTAGCCCTGCTGGACGAGGCTTACAACAACTATGACCTGCACCGGGTTTGGGTGGATGTGCCGGAATACAATGAGCACGCTCTTAGACTGTGTCGCCACGTCGGGTTTGTCCTTGAAGGCCATTTCCGCAAAACCCACCGCAAGGGAGATTCCTGGTACGACTCTTTCGCCATGGGGTTGCTGTCGGACGAATACGAGAGGCGCCGGGCCAGGCTGATGGAAACTGGCGAGGTTTAGCGAAATCGGCCTGAGAAGTCGGGGTAGACCCCGGAAGTTCCGCCCGGCCGGTCCATTACATCCTAACCAAGGTGAGTGTCATGGCAGTGATAACGATTAACGGCCCAATTGGCAGCGGCAGCTTTGAAGTTGGTCAGATGGTGGCCGAGCGATTGGGCATCAACTACGTGGACCGTATGGTCATCGCCGAGGCGGCCCGTCGCATCGGTTCCCCTGTGGGAAACCTGATGGAGAAGGAGCAGCGGGTTATCCGGTTCCGGGAGCGGTTGGGCCGGTTCCTCCAAACCATGCTTGAACGCTCTGCCATATCAGGTGTGGGTGGCGAACCCTACTTTGGCCACGGCACCGAGATGCTGCCGGCTGAGACTTACACTGATCTTCTGGTGGACTCGCCCTCAGCCTCCCAAACGGTAAACGACAAAGCATTTATCGATGCCACCAGCGCCGTAATCAATGAACTGGCCACCGCCGGCGACGTAGTGATTATCGGACGTGGCGGCAACATGATCCTGGCCGATTTTCCCGGAGCCCTGCACGTAGGAATTCTGGCGCCCCTGGAATCCAGGATAGAAAATATCATGGCTCGTGAACATTACAACCGGGAAGAGGCAACCAAATATGTCCTTGAACTCGAGGAGGCCCGGATAGCCTTTTTCCGGAAGTTCTTCCGGGTGAGTGCCAATGACCCCGAACTGTTCCATATTATCCTGAACGGCGCTCGCATACGGCCCGAAATCGCCGCCGAAATGGTGGTGGACGCCGCCGAAGACATGAGACATTCCCCCGAAGGTGTGCCGGCATAGCCGGTTGGCACACAGCTTTCTATTCGCCAAACCCCGGGCTTGGCAAGGCATGGAGTTCGGCCTCCCTGGGACCAGTTTAGCCCCGCTCATCGTGGGTCATACTCGACCAGCGTTTCCCTGCCGCCTTTCCGAAAACTGCTTTCAAGGTCTGCGCCTGAATGATTCCTCTGTCCGATGCTGACGCACCGGCAAAGACTGCCGCTCCCGTCACCAAGGCCATCATTGGCCTGAATTTGTTGGTGTTCCTGTATGAACTGGCGCTCGGCGGCCTGGGGTTCCTTTTCGGCGCCGACGGACTGCGGCTGACCATTTTCTTTCTTACTTGGGGATTTATCCCTCGGGAACTAACCGAGGGTATAGCCTATGAGTCATTCATAACACCCGGAGACATTGACACCCCTGTTCCGACCTGGGGCACCCTGGTTACGTCCGTGTTTATTCACGGGGGACTGCTCCACCTGGCCGGCAACATGATGTTTCTCTGGGTCTTTGGCGCCAACCTGGAAGCCCGTTTGGGGTACGTGTGGTACGTATTGTTCTATTTCGTAACGGGCGTTTTGGCGGCGCTGTGCCACTGGGTGGTGGAACCCGGCTCTCCTGTTCCGCTGGTGGGAGCGAGCGGCGCAATTGCGGGGGTAATGGGCGCCTACCTTATGCTGTACCCCCGGAATCGCATTAACTCGCTCGTAATCTTCTACTTCATTACCGTAATCCGATTGTCCGCCTTCTGGCTGCTGGGATTCTGGTTCGCCTTGCAGCTTTTGCAGGCCCTGCTGACCTTTGGCGTGTCGGCCCAGGTCAGCGTGGCTTTCTGGGCCCACGTGGGCGGATTCGTAGCGGGAGTTGGCATCATAGCTATCTACAAATTGGTCACCGGTCAACCGGTGCTGCCAACCAGGGGGCCTCCATCGCCTCCATCTCATCCCGGCAGCCCGTCCAGGTACTGGCGAGGGCGACGCCTGGACTAGTGTCAGCCAACTATGGGGCCAGGTTAAATCTATGTTAGAATTGCGCGCGGGCGCTGGCGGCCCTTGATATTTGCTGCCATTTTGCGGATACTTGTCTAAACTCCAGACACAGAAAGGTGGAGGAACAGATGCTCGATTACAAGCCAAATATTGTCCTTTCCAACGATGAACAGGAGTACAAAGTTGTCGGCACCAGGCCGGTGCGGCCCGACGGCGCCGACAAGGTTACCGGGAAGGCCAACTACAGTGCGGACATCAACCTGCCCGGAATGCTTTACGGCAAGGTTCTGCGCAGTCCCCACGCTCACGCCGTCATCAGGTCCATCGATACCAGCAGGGCTGAAGCCCTTCCCGGCGTTCGGGCCGTGGTAACTTCCGCCGACATCGAAAAGCCCTCCGGCCGGGCCTCGGAGCTTGCCGAGGGCGCGATGGTCAACTACAAGTTCCTCAGCAACAACGTCCTGGCCGACGGCAAGGCCCTCTACAAGGGACACGCCATTGCCGCCGTGGCCGCTTCCAATCCCCATGTGGCGGAAGAGGCCCTGAAGCTGATTGAGGTGGACTTTGAAGTCCTGACCCCGGTGATGGACGCCAAGGAAGCAATGAAAGAGGACGCTCCCCTGGTCCACGAGCGGCTGGCCGGGTTGACAACCTCCAGTATTCGTGCCGGCGGCGTACTCGACGACGACGACAACACCAAGGGCACTAACATCGCCAACCACTTTGAATTCAAGCTGGGCGAACCAGATGAAGGATTCAACCAGGCCGACGTTGTAGTTGAGAAGGAAGTTGCCACCGTGGCCGTCCACCAGGGTTACATCGAACCCCACAGCGGCACGGCTATGTGGCACGAGGACGGCAGCCTGACCGTCTGGTCCAGCAGCCAGGGCCAGTTCACCGTGCGCGAGTACACCGCCAGGCTGTGCGGCATTCCCGTATCCAGGGTCAGGGCCATCCCAATGGAAATCGGCGGCGGGTTCGGCGCCAAGCTCACCATGTATATGGAGCCCGTGGCCGCGCTCCTGGCCCGCAAGGCTGGCGCACCGGTCAAGATGTCCATGACCCGCACCGAGGTCTTCGAGGCCAGCGGCCCCACCTCCGGCACCTACATTTCCGTCAAGCTGGGCGCCACCGGCGAGGGCAAGCTGACCGCTGCCTCCGCTACCCTCATATTTGAGGCCGGCGCCTTCCCAGGCTCTCCCGTTGCGGGCGGGGCCCAGTGCATGATGTCGGCTTACGACATCCCCAACGCCTTTATTGAAGGTTACGACATTGTGGTAAACCGGCCCAAGACGTCGGCCTACCGCGCCCCAGGTTCTCCTGCCGCCGCCTTCGCCATGGAAACGGCCATTGACGAACTGTGCGAGAAGATCGGGATGGACCCCATCGAGTTCCGCCTGCTGAACAGTTCCAAGGAAGGTGTCCGCCGCGTTACCGGCCCCCTGATGCCCAGGGTAGGCTTCATTGAGACCCTCGAAGCGGCCAAGGCCCATCCCCACTACTCTGAGCCTCTAGAAGGTCCTTACCGGGGCCGGGGCGTTGCCAGCGGATTCTGGGGAAACAACACCGGTCCTTCCAGCGCAGTGGCCCTGGTCCAGCCCGATGGTAAGATCAGTCTTACCGAAGGGTCGCCCGATATCGGTGGCACCCGTGCTTCCGTATCGCAGCAGATGGCCGAAGTGCTGGGCATTCCGGTGGAGGACATTGCCTCCCACATCGGCGACACCGACTCCATCGGTTTTACTTCCAACACCGGCGGCAGCGGCGTTACCTTCAAGACGGGATTTGCCTGCTATACCGCCGCTCAGGACATCAAGAAGCAGATGATGGAGCGCGCCGCCAAACTGTGGGAAGTAACCATCGAAGACGTGGAATATGTGGATGGCGTCCTCCAGCACAAGTCCGACCCTGAATTGAAGCTGACCTTCCAGCAGATGGCGGCCCGTCAGAACGCCACCGGCGGCCCCATCGTCGGCAGCGCCGGAGTAAACCCCGGCGGCGCCGGTCCGGCCATCGGTACGCACATCGTGGACCTGGAAGTGGACCCCGACACCGGCAAGGTGACCATCCTCCGCTACACCGCCCTGCAGGATGCCGGCAAAGCCATCCACCCCAGTTATGTTGAGGGACAGATCCAGGGCGGCGCAGCCCAGGGCATCGGCTGGGCGCTGAACGAAGAGTACTTCATCAACGACCAGGGGCACATGGTCAACTCCAGCTACCTGGATTACAGGATGCCTACGTCTCTTGATCTGCCGATGATTGACACGGTCATTGTCGAGGTTGCCAACCCTAACCATCCCTATGGCGTGCGCGGCGTCGGCGAGGTGTGCATCGTGCCCCCCATGGCGGCCATATCCAACGCGCTTTACCAGGCCATCGGCGTGCGAATGAACAGCCTTCCGATGAACCCGGGCAGCGTTCTCGAAGCCCTGTGGGGCAAGGAAAACGGTGGCAATTAGACGGTTCCGGCGGGTGGCAAACCATGCCTGAAGTATGGATACCCACGACTATGCAGAGCCTGACCGGTGGTCAAAACCGTGTCCAGGTCGAGGGGCGAACGGTACGCCAGGTTATCAACAACCTGGAGAGCCAGTTCCCCGGAGTCAAGGCCGTCCTCTACGACGAAGAAGAGGATGACCTGCAGGTGGGTATTGCCGTGATTGTGGACGGCGAGGCCAGCCAAATTGGACTGCTGGAGCGCGTGCAGGAGACCAGTGAGGTACATTTCCTGCCCGCCATCGGTGGCGGCTGAACCGTAAACGGACTAGGTTCCCAGGAATCAACGGGCCGGGCATCACTGCCCGGCCCTGTCGCTTTAGCAAGGAATATCAACCGGCGAGTCTGCAGTCGAGTTAGAGGCGCGATATGGTAGCTGTATCTAGGAACAGGGACACCGAGGCGGCCTGGAACTACCACAATTCCACCAAGCACTCTTGGCACAGCGTCCACAACTCCAACCATTACCTGGACTGGAACAACCAGCCGTCGCCCTTCAAGATTTACCCCGAACTGGAAGGGATCCGGCTGCCCACGGACCTGGCTTCCAGCGACCTGCCAGCGTTGACCGCGCTAATGGCGCCGGATGGGCCACAAAACGCGGAACTGGACTTAAGGCGTCTGGCCGGGCTGCTCTACTATTCCGCAGGCATCACCAAGCGGGGCATAGTGCCCGGCGGCCAGATTTTCTTTCGGGCAGCGGCCTGCACCGGGGCCCTGTATCACATCGAGTTCTACCTTGTGTGTGCCGACCTGGAGGGCCTGGAGGCCGGGGTATACCACTTCGGTCCCCACGACTTCTCGCTGCGCCAGCTACGGCAGGGCGACTTCCGCCAAACGCTGGCAAGCGCAGCAGGCAACGAACCCGCTGTCGTCGACGCGCCAGCCATACTGGTTACCAGTTCCGTTTACTGGCGCAACTCGTGGAAATACCAGGGCCGCGCCTACCGCCATTCATACTGGGACAGCGGAACCATTCTGTCGAATCTGCTGGCCATGGGGCGGGCGTACCGGGTGCCCCTGCAGGTGGTGACCAGTTTTGTTGATGATGAAGTTAACCGCCTGCTGGGATTGGATACATCCAGGGAGGCGGCCCTTCACCTGGTCCCAGTGGGACGGGGCGCCGCTTCTCTTCCGGCCACTAAACCGGAGATATCACCGTTGGACCTGGAGGTTTCACCCTATTCGGCCAGGGAAGTGGAATACCCTCAGATCATTGAGGCTCACCAATCTGGCAGCCTGGCAACTCCAGTTGAAGCGGTGGGACTGCGCCGGGGCCCGCCGGAATCTGCCGTTGAAAATCCTGCGGGCAGGTTGGTGCCGCTGAATCCACCGACGGAAAGTGAATTACCCGACGAGCTGATCGAACCGGTCATAGTTCGCCGGGGCTCCAGCCGGCGTTTTCGCAGGGATCCGATTACTCTTGCCCAGCTGTCCGCCATTCTTGAGCGGGGCAGCCAGGACATTCCTGCCGACTTCCTTGGCATCCCCGGCTCCGGCCTGACCCAGGCCTACATCATCGCAAACGGCGTCGATGGACTACAGCCTGGCGCTTACGTCTATCACTCCAGTCTCAACGCCCTGGAGCAGCTCAAGGAGGGGGAGTTCCGGCAGGAAGCGGGCTATCTAGGATTGCAGCAGGAACTGCCGGCCGACGCCAGCGTGTGTGTCTACTTCCTGGCAGACCTGAATGCGATATTGGACAGGTACGGCAATCGCGGGTACCGGATGGCCCAGACCGAGGGTGCCATACGGGCGGGGAAGATGTACCTGGCCGCCTATGCCCTGCGCCTGGGAGCGTCGGGCTTGACTTTCTTCGACGACGACGTGACCGACTTCTTTTCTCCCCACGCCGCCGGCAAGAGCGTCATGTTTCTCATCGCCCTGGGAAGGCCCAGGCCCAGAAGGCGGGCGGGCGGTTAACCCAAAGCCAGGGTGCAAACTGCACTTGTATGGATTTGCCGGGTTGCTATCGTCATACCGGCGAAAGCCGGTATCCAGGATTCCCAGCTGTGATAGCGCTGCCGTGAACCCGACCTCTCTGGATTCTCTGTTTGAGGCGGGAGCCGGAATGGCGGCTAATGCCAAATGCGCATCCCATTCTGGCTTCGGTCTAAAAAGGCGCCTCCGCTAACGGGTTAAATTTCCACAGCATCAATTCTTACAATTCTTCCGGTGCGGGCGGATTCAATTGCAGCCAGCGTAGTTTCAACAACCCGCAGCCCGTCGACGCCGGTCGCTGCCGGCTCGCGGTCTTCCGCCACGGCTCGCTGGAAGTCCTCGGTCTGGGCGATGAAGTTCCCCAGGTAGCTTTCGGGGTAGGACTCCGTTCGGTTGATCGTATCGGATATCACTTTGATATCACCCTTCTGCGCCTCCCAGACCGTTTCCCGGGTGGTGAAACGTCCATTAATGCCGTAGATAGCCAGGTCGTTCCGAGTGTCCGGCAGCAGGCGGCCGCAAACCAGGGTGCCCAGGCTCCCGTTACTGAATCGCAAGGACAGGGATGCAATCTGTTCCAGGGGGCGTTCGGCAGTCTGGCCGTCGGTAATGGCGGCCACTCCCGTTATTTCCTGGCCCAGCACGAACCGCAGCAAGTCCATCACATGGACGCCGGTCCCCATCAAAGTCGAGGCTCCGCCTATCGCCTCTGGATCGTCCCACCACTGCCTCAGGCCCTCTCGGGGTGGGAAGACCTCCTGGCCTCGGGCGCCAAATCCCCACTGTCCCTGGACCAGCGTGACCCTGCCCAGAGTCCCATCGGCAACCAGTTCCCGTGCCAGGAGGTGCCCGGGATTGTGCCGCAACTCGAAGCCTACGCCCAGCTTGACTCCCCGGTCGCGGCAGGCCCGAACCATCGCCACCGCATCTTCCAGGGTAGTGGTCATTGGTTTTTCACAAAGGACGTGCTTTCCCGCAGCTGCGGCCTGAACCGCCTGCCCGGCGTGCAATGAGTTGGGAGACGAAATGAACACACCGTCCACCCGGCTGTCTGCCAGCAAAGCATCCAGTGAACTATAGGCAGTCTTTGCGCTGTGTCGCGACGCAAAAGCCTCGGCGCGGCCCTGGTCGCGGCTGTATACGGCCACCAGTTCCGCGTCCCTAGCCCCGTTTATGGCCGGCGCAATCTTGTTTTCCGGATGCATTCCCGTGCTTACAATTCCCCAACCGAATGCCAAAGGACACCTCCCAACGTGCCAAAGAGTATCAACGTGCCCAAGATAGGGAATGGTACGGCGGGTGTCAAATGGCCTGCTGATTGATCAGAACGCTGGTCTCCTGGCCGCTGGTAACACCTGCTGCTCGTTTCTTGGAATAATGCCACCGATCATATATTCGCCTTGACAATAGTTGCCCGCAGCCTTAAATTAACGGGTAGCCGCTGGTCGTGCGGCCGTGCATTAACAATATAGACGTTTCCGGGGCGCCGTTAAGGCCTAATTGGGAAGGCGGTGAAAATCCGCAGCGGTTGCGCCACTGTAAGCGGGAAGCCCCCGGCATTGTGCCACTGTCCACGTCGCCGTTCGTTAATTCGGGAACGTGCCAAGCTGGATGGGAAGGCGCCGGAGGGGCAGAGATCCGCAAGCCAGGAGACCTACCCCGGAGACTTTGGACCTAAGCTCTGCGCCATTCGGAGTCGGTTCACGGTGGGCGGCATTCCCTGCCCTGCCTGCCAGAATCAGGTAAGACACCGATTCCCCGGGCTGCAGAGCCCGGGGATTTTGTGGTTTTTGTTCTCACTTAATTCCCCCGACCAGGAAGAGACAGGTATGACTGCTGACAAGACTGGTATCTCCATGACCGTGGTGGCCGTTGGCCCCGGCGACCCGCGTATGCTGACCCTGCGGGGCCGGCAGGCCCTGGAGTCCGCCGACCTGGTAACCGGTTTCAAGACGGTGTTGGACGTGGTGGCCGAGTGGTGCGGAAATGCGGAAATGAAGCCCATGAGCTACCGAGACCAGGAAGACGTTCTGGAGTACACTGCCGCCCAGGCAGCCGCCGGAAAGAAATGCGTAGTCTGCTGCTGGGGCGACCTGAACGTCTCCGCCGCCGAACTGCTGGCCCGGGTCTATCGTCGCGCCGAAAATGTTGAACTTGTCCCCGGAATCAGCTCCATCCAGATGGCCTGCGCCCGTTCCGGCATTGCCATGGAGGAATCCCTCTTCATCACCCTGCATCGTCGCGACGGGTCCGAGTCTGCCCTGTCTGAACTTGAACACTATCTGGGCGAGGGGAAACGCAACATAATACTTCTGCCGCGTCCTTTTGACCTGATGCCGGCGCAGATAGCGGCGGACCTCGTGTCCTCCGGCATTTCCGCCGACCGACCGGTTACCGTTTATCAACGGCTGACCCTGGAAGGCGAGAAGGCCTGGACGGGGACACTGGCGGAATGCGCCGCCATCACCGAGGACTTCAGCGACCTGTCTATCATGGTTTTTCTCCGTTCCCAAGATGGCGCCCACTGAGTTGAAGGCCAGATATTTTGACTGCTCACGCTGAAATCGGCCGGAAGTCGGTGGTCTTTGTTACCACCGCCGATACCGACATTCTCACCGCCGACCGCGCCCTGGCCGGCCTTCCGGAAGGTAATCCGCAGGTGCGGGCCTACCACCCTATGGCTCTGGACACTGATGAGGCGCGCCGGGAGCTGCTGGATTCAGCGGGAGAGGCCGGTGTGGTGCTGCTGCGGCTGCTGGGCGGCAAGCGGGCCATGCCCGACACTTTCGATTCCCTGGTCAGCCTTTGCCACGAACGGGGCATACCCCTGATTGCCTGCCCGGGCCACCAGGAATGGGATGAAGACCTGGTTACCGCCTGCTCCGTGCCGGTGGCGGAACTGGAAACCACCTTTTCCTACCTGATGCGCGGGGGAATTGACAACTTCCGCAACCTGTTCCTGTTCCTGAGCGATACATACCTGGGCAGCGAGTTCGGCCACGAAGCGCCGGAACCGGTGCCTTGGGAAGGCCTGTATCACCCAGACGCCTCACCGGAAGAAACCGCCAGCGTCGAAGCCTATATCGCTGTCCGCTTCCACTCTGGCCAACCCAGCGTCGGCCTGCTCTTCTACCGCGCCCACTGGATGAGCGGCAACCTGCAGTTCGTGGATGACCTGATCCGCTGCCTGGAAGGTAAGGGTGTCAACGTCCTGCCCGTCTATTCCTACAGCTTGAAGCACAATCCTGAGGAAGAGGGGCAGCGCAGCCGTACCCTGACCGGCTTTATGGCGGATGCAAGGGGTGAACCCCGCGTCGACTGCATCATCAACACCATGGGCCTGGCGATGAGCGACCTGAGCCAGGAAGGGCCAACCATTGCCACGGGCTGGTCGGTGGACCTGCTGGATGCGCTGGATATTCCCATCATCCAGGGCATCGTCAGCACCGGCTCCCGTCAGGAGTGGGAAGAAAGCTCCTTGGGTCTTGGCCCCATAGACACGGCCATGAACATCGCCCTGCCCGAGTTTGACGGACGGATTATCACCGTGCCCATTTCCTTCAAGGAAGAAACTTCCGGCGGCGAACAGAACGGCCTGACCGGCCCTCGCCTGCAGCGTTACGTGGCCGCTCCCGACCGGATGGAAGCCCTGGCGGGGCTTGCCGCCAAGTGGGCCGCCCTGCGCCTGAAGCCCAACCACCAGAAGCGCATTGCCATCATCATGAGCAACTACCCCACCAAGGACGCCCGCATCGGCAACGCGGTGGGCCTGGACACGCCGGCATCGGTTATCAACCTGCTTAACGCTTTTCAGTCTGCCGGCTACGTGGTGAATGACATACCCGCCGATGGCGATGAACTGGTGCACCGCATCATCGAACGGTGCAGCAATGACCGCGACTCCTTGACTGAAGAACAGCTGCGGCTTGCCGCCGGCCACGTGGATCGCCGGCAATACGCCCGCTGGTTTGAGAACTTTGCCCCCACCGTGCAGCAGGAACTGCAGGAAGCCTGGGGCGATCCCCCGGGCCGGGTGTACCGCACCGGCGATTCCCTTGCCATTGCCGGTCTGGACCTGGGCAACATCTTCGTGGGCCTGCAGCCGCCCCGGGGCTTCGGAGAGAACCCCATCTCCGTTTATCACAGCCCCGACCTCACTCCCACCCACCACTACATCGCTTACTATCGCTGGATTCGCGACGTATTCCAGGCCGACGCGATGGTGCACGTGGGGAAGCACGGCACCCTGGAATGGCTGCCGGGCAAGGGCATCGGCCTGTCCGAGGCCTGCTACCCGGAAGTGGCCCTGCAGGACCTGCCCCTGTTCTACCCCTTCATCATCAACAACCCTGGCGAGGGAACCCAGGCCAAGCGCCGCACCCACGCCACCATTATCGACCACTTGATCCCGCCCATGACCACTGCGGACAGTTACGGCGACATCGCCAAGCTGGAACAGTTGATGGATGAGCACTACCAGTGCCAGACCCTGGACCCGGCCAAGCTGCCCATGCTGGAAAGCCAGATTTGGGAGATGGTCCAGCAGGCCGAACTTCACCGGGATCTGGGCGTCGAAGCCCAGCCCGACGATTTCGGCGAGTTCATGCTGGAAATCGACGGATACCTGTGCGAAATCAAGGACGTCCAGATCAAGGATGGCCTGCACACCCTGGGAGAACCCCCAACCGAGGAGCAGTTGGTGGGCCTGCTTTCCGCATTGACCCGGCTTGACATAAGTGGCATTCCCAGTCTGCGCCGCGCCATTGCCGAGGCTCTGGGCCTGGACTATGCCGCCCTGCTGGACGACCCCGGCCGGGCCGTCAACGGCAGCATGCCGGCGGTCTTGCGAGAACTGGATACCGAAACTCCCTTGCGCAGCGCCGGCGACGTTGTCGAGCGCCTGGAACTCCTGTGCCGCGCCGCCTACGAGCGGTTGCAGGTAGGAGGCTTCAATCGGGAGGATGTGCCGGCCCTGGTCTCGGAGTTGCTGGGCCGTTCCGACCCTGCCACCGAAATGGTCCTTCGCTACGTGGCCGACTTCATTTACCCGTCATTGATGCGCACTTCCGACGAAATCGGCAACCTGTTGCGTGGACTGGAGGGCCGTTTCGTCCCGCCGGGGCCCAGCGGAGCCCCCACCCGCGGCATGGCCAACGTCCTGCCCACCGGGCGCAACTTCTACTCGGTGGACCCCAAGACCCTGCCGTCGCCCGTGGCGTGGGAGGTGGGCAAGGACCTGGGCGACGCTCTGCTGGACAAATATCTGCAGGAAGAGGGCAGCTACCCCGAAATGGTGGGCGTGGTGGTCTGGGGCACGTCGGCCATGCGCACCCACGGCGACGACATTGCCCAGATTATGTACCTGCTGGGTGTCCGCCCCGTGTGGCAGGCCGAGAGCCGCCGCGTCTCCGGCATAGAATTGATCCCCCTGGAAGAACTGGGCCGGCCACGAATTGACGTTACCGTCCGCATCAGCGGTTTCTTCCGCGATGCCTTCCCCAACCTGATCTACCTGCTGGACCAGTCGGTGGAACTGGTGGCTTCCCTGGATGAGCCGCCGGAACGGAATTTCGTGGTCAAGCACTTGCAGGAAGACTTGGCCCAGGGCCAGGAACCGGGCGGACCTGAAGCTGGGAGCGACGACAGCCGTGCCGGTTCCCTTTACCGCATCTTCGGCAGCAAGCCTGGGACCTACGGCGCCGGCATCCTGCCGGTTCTGGACGAACGAAACTGGGAGTCGGTCCACGACCTGGCCGAGGTCTACACCGCCTGGGGCGGCTATGCCTACACCCAGCGCGATTTTGGCGTCAGCGCCCGGCCCGAGTTCCGCCAGCGGTTCGGCCAGATTGTGGTGGCCGCCAAGAACCAGGACAACCGCGAGCACGACGTTTTCGACAGCGACGACTACATGCAGTACCACGGCGGCATGATCGCCACCGTCCGCGCTCTTACCGGCCGAAACCCCCGCCAGTTCTTCGGCGACAGTTCCGACCCATCCAGGTCCCGGGTCAGGGACCTGCAGGACGAGGCCCGCCGTGTCTTCCGCAGCCGGGTGGTCAACCCCAAGTGGATGGAGTCCATGAAGCGCCACGGCTACAAGGGAGCCTTTGAACTGGCCGCCACCGTGGACTACATGTTCGGGTACGACGCCACCGCCCAGGTAATCGAAGATTGGATGTACGAGAACGTTACCGAAGAATACATCCTGAACGAAGACATGCAGCAGTTCTTCCGCCAGAGCAACCCCTGGGCCATGCGGGGGATCATCGAGCGGCTGCTGGAAGCCATCCAGCGCGGCATGTGGGAAAACCCGCCGCCGGAACTTCTGGACAAGCTGAGAGAGCTGTACCTGGAACTGGAAACGGACCTGGAAGCTAGACAAGAGGCCGGACAATCCCCATAATGGCTGACTTAGCAGGAGCCGGGTAAGCCGGGGAGGCAACTCATGGAAACACTGTCCGAACTGATTAACGAACTGACTTCCAACGATAAGATGATGTGGGTCATTGGCGGCGGCGAGGTCGCCAGCGAAAACACGTCCAAGGGAATAAAGGAACCGGACTTCAGCAACGGGTGGTACACCATCGAAGCCGACAACTGGCACTTTCACCTGGCCGAGGCGTCCGTCAACGGCATCCAGTTCGTGGAAGCGGAAAGCCACGGTGGCCTGAAGTCCTTCTACGTCCGGTTCTCCAAGGATTGGGAGGAGACCCTGGTGCGGTGCTACTTCCCAAATCCATATCTGGACGACGACAATAACCGCGTGGATTACCAGGCCGAGAAGTATGATGCGTTCCTGGAAATGAGGGACCGCTACGTCGGACGGGAAGAGGGAATAGTCTACGTGCAGCGGTAAACTCCGGGAGTTCCGTGTGCCTATACCGGGCGAACCCAGAACATAAAGCGACATTAACCATGGTGATAGACTTTGAAGCCAGCAGGTCGAAGGAGGCTTCAGAGCTTAAAAGAGATACATATTTTGGGAGGGAAAAATGCTGACAATTTTGAGAAGTGTGTTTGGTGATAGCGCCGCCCCCGTGTGGGCACCGTGGCTGCTGCTGGGCGCCGCCGTCCTGTACATGGTGGGTTACGTCGATGCCAGCGTTCACGGCGTTGCCCTGGGTTCCCCCGCCGTGCTGGGCGCCGTTCACGAGTTCTTCCATCACGCCCGCCACGTCGCCTTGATGTGCCACTAGGCATCTAGGTCTGTCAGTGCCCCTGTTTTGCCGGGGGCACTGCCTTCTCTCATAGCTATTCACGCTGCCCGGAATGGCCTGCCATTCAGGAGGAGGGAGCGGTGTGTTTGCGCAATTTAACCATACGCAATTCATTTGTGGAGATTAATCATGCGTAACATACTACCCTTGGCGTTGGTAATGGGTTTGATCGCCGGTGTCCTGGTCGGCGGTTTCATTAATGTGTTCAATGTACCTGTCATGGAATGGGCCATTGAACTGGAGGGGGCGGCTGCTGCGGCCGAAGCCCCGGCGGGTGAGCAAGAGGAAGAAGTAACGGGCTTCTACGCCACCCTGGGGTCCCTGGGCGCGCAGCGTATTGGGTTGGTATTGGGGCTGGCGGTGCTGGGCATCGTCTACGGCGCCGTATTCACCGGTATGTTCCACGTCGTCCGCCGCGCATTTCCCGGCTGGAACATCTGGGCCTGGGCGCTGATTGGCGGGGCGCTGTGCTTCTGGTCCGTCTCCCTGTTCACCCAGCTGAAATACCCCCTTAACCCGCCGGGCATCGGCGAGGACGCTTCGCTGCTGGCGCGGCAGGGCTTTCAGTTCCTGTTTATCCTTCTCTCTGCGCTGTCCGTGGTTGCCGTCGGATTGGTGATACGGTACATCCACGAAACGGGCTGGGAGGGTTCGCAGCGGGTCCTGGGTTACGCCGGAGCCGCCGTGGCCTACGTCGTAGTTGCGGTGATTGTGTTCTCAGTAATTCCGGGCAATCCCGACCCCATACCTGAATGGGTCCCCGAGGGCCTGGTCATAATGTTCCGCACCTTCTCCATCCTGGGCCACCTGCTTCTGTGGATGATCATTGCCCTGGGCGTCAGCGGTTACACCAGGTACCACCAGCGGGGAATAAGGGCCACGGCAGGGCCGACCGCAGAGCAGGAGACTACCCCCGTATCCCGGCGATAACCTGATCCCGTCTCTCCGGAGGAATGTCCTTGACCCAGCCCAACCGAGAACCGTCCTTTCCCTTTACCGCCATTGTGGGCCAGACGGCCATGAAACGGGCCCTGTTGCTGAACACCGTCAATCCCCGCATTGGCGGTGTTCTCATTCGCGGCAAGAAAGGCACCGCAAAGTCCACCGCCGTCCGCTCCCTGGCCGCCCTGTTGCCCCAGGTAACGGTACTCCAGGGCTGCCCCTACAGTTGCTCTCCGGAGGCGCGGCAGGGCCTGTGCCAGTGGTGCGAGACCGGCAGCAACGACAATCCCCCCGTCAGCCACCAGGTCCGCATCGTGGACCTTCCCGTGGGGGCCAGCGAAGATCGCCTGGTGGGTTCCCTGGACATCGAGCAGGCCATCAAGACGGGCACCAAAAGCTTTGAGCCGGGGCTGATTGCCGCCGCCCACCGGGGCATTCTTTACATCGACGAGGTCAACCTGCTCAACGACCACCTGGTCGACGTGTTGCTGGACGCATCAGCCATGGGCCGCAACTATGTGGAACGGGAGGGCATTTCGGTCAGCCACTCCGCCGAGTTTATCCTGGTGGGCACCATGAACCCGGAGGAGGGCGACCTGCGCCCCCAATTGCTGGACCGGTTTGGGCTGGCTGTGGAAGTAGACGGAATAATGGCGGCGGAGGAACGGCGGGAAGTGGTTCGCCGTCGCATGGCCTACGAGGCCGACCCTATAGCCTTCATGGAGCAGTGGGATGATGAGGAAGAGAGGGAACGGAAACGTCTGCTGAGTAGCCGCGCCCTGCTGGACCAGGTAACGGTCAGCGACGACATCCTGGGCCTGATTACCGACATTTGCGCCGAATACCAGGTGGACGGCCTGCGCGGCGACATCGTGATGTACAAGACCGCCAGCACCATCGCCGCCTACGACGGCCGCACTGAGGTGGACGTGGAGGACGTGCGGGAGGCCGCCCTGCTGGCCCTGCTGCACCGCCAGCGCCGCCAGCCCTTCCAGCAGCCCCACCTGGTAACCGAGCAGCTGGACAATATGCTGGAGGAATACCAGAACCAGTCCCACGGCAGGGAACCCCAGGATAACAGCCAGTCCCCGTCCCAGGACCGCAATGAGGACGATTCCGACCCCCCTGACTTAGGCGACGAAGAGGAAGACAACGCCCCCGATTCCGGCGCCGGCCCCCAGGACCAGTGGTTCGAAACGGGCGACCCTTACGCCATCCAGTCCATCCTGCTGCCACCACCCGACCGGCGGGAGCGCCCTTCATCCGGACGCCGCGCCACCACCGTCAGTGGTTCCAGCGCCGGCCGCTACGTCCGTGCCCAGCCGCCCCAGGGACCCGTCACCGACTTGGCCCTGGACGCCACTCTCCGTGCCGCCGCCCCTTACCAGCAGCGTCGGCGGGAGAACCTGCCCGAGGACCCAGGGGCTGCCAGCCTCGTCATTGAACCTTGGGACGTGCGGGAGAAGGTGCGCGAGACCAGGACCGGCAGCCTGATTCTCTTTGTGGTGGACGCCAGTGGTTCCATGGGCGCCCAGCGACGCATGGTCGCCGTCAAGGGCGCGGTGTTGTCGCTGTTGCTGGATGCCTACCAACGGCGGGACCGGGTCGCCCTTATCGGCTTTCGCGGTACCGGCGCCGACCTGCTGCTGCCCCCCACCAACAGCGTGGACCTGGCTCAGCTTTATCTCCAGGACATGCCCACCGGCGGCCGCACACCCCTGTCCCGTGGCCTTTACCTGGCCTTGGAAACCCTGGAAACGGAGCGGATGAAAGACCGCAACGTCCTGCCCCTGGTTGTTTTGCTGTCCGACGGCAGGGCCAACGTCGCCCTGGACGGCAGTGGCGCCAACTCCGTGGAAGAAGCCCGGGGCTTCGCGTCGATCTTCGATGACAAGCACATCACCAGCGTGGTTATAGATACTGAACTGGACTTCATTAAGCTTCAGATGGCCCATCCCCTGGCGGAGGCTATGGGCGCCCGCTACTTGAAGCTGGAAGAACTGCGGGCTGACAGCTTGGCCGACGCCGTCCGGCGTGAATTGCCTGGATCGGAGTCGGTGGCTGAAACGGAAATCAACGGCGTTGGCGCGGAGGAAATGCGCCGAGTGTACGAGGGCCTGAATCCCTACTGAAAAACTGACCAGGATATGCCTGGAGTTGTCATTCAGCATCCTTCGGCGTTGGGTATAATTGTGAAGGAGCATTCGTCAGCCCGCTCCATTCCTTCACGGGTTCTTTCTTTACATCACATAACGAAATTGGTAACCTTTTTCCTGTAGTCGAGAAACCTGACCGGCGTACCTTGCCGGCCCACCCTGCCCAACCGAGGTTACTCCTTGCCACGAGTCCTTCCCTATGCCGATATGGACAAGATAATGTCCCTTTCCAAGCGAAGGGGCTTTGTCTTTCAGAGCAGCGAAATCTACGGCGGCTTGGCGTCAACCTGGGACTACGGTCCGCTGGGAGTCGAGCTTAAGCGTCACGTCAAGGAGGCCTGGTGGCAGTCGGTGATAGTGGGCCGCGACGACATGGTTGGTCTGGACGCCGCCATCCTTATGGCCCCGCAGGTGTGGGTGGCCAGCGGCCACGTTGAGAACTTTTCCGACCCCCTGGTTGAGTGCCGCGAGTGCCACCTGCGTTTCCGCGCCGACCAGTTGGAGACGGAAAACTGCCCCGAATGCGGTGGCGAGTTCACCGAACCCCGCCGCTTCAACCTGATGTTCCGCACGTTTATGGGCCCCGTGGAGGACACGGGCCACGAGGTCTTTCTTCGCCCGGAAACGGCCCAGGGCATCTTCGTAAATTTCCAGAACGTGCTCAATTCTTCCCGAAAGAAGCTGCCTTTTGGCATCGGCCAGATTGGCAAGGCCTTCCGCAACGAAATCACCCCCGGCAACTTCACCTTCCGGACAAGAGAATTCGAGCAGATGGAGGTTGAGTTCTTCGTCAAGCCGGGCACCGACGAAGAATGGCTGAACAAGTGGGTAGAAGATCGGTTCAACTGGTACGTCAAATATGGTATCCGCAAGGAGAACCTGCGTCTTCGGCGCCACGACCCCGACGAACTGGCTCACTATGCCCGGGATACCTACGACATTGAATACCGGTTTCCCTGGGGTTGGGGCGAACTGGAGGGCATTGCCGACCGCACTGATTTTGACCTGGCGCGCCACGCCGAGACCAGCGGCGAAGACCTGACCTACTTTGACGAGGAGACCCGGGAGCGGTACCTTCCCTACGTCATCGAACCCTCGGGCGGCGTTGATCGGGCCACCCTGGCCTTCTGGCTGGACTCCTACGACGAGGAACCGGACGGCGACACCGTGCGTGTGGTTTCCCACCTGCATCGCAAGCTGGCGCCCATCACGGTGGCGGTGTTGCCCCTGAGCCGCAACGCCCGCCTGGCCCCTACTGCTCACAACGTCCACGACCTTTTGCGCCGTAATTTCAGCACCCAGTATGACGATGCCCAGAGCGTGGGCCGGAGGTACCGCCGCCAGGATGAGATTGGTACCCCCTATTGCGTAACTGTCGACTTCGACACCATAGACGACCAGCAGGTTACCATTCGTGACCGGGACACGATGCACCAGGTAAGGGTTCCCATCTCCGATTTGGTAAACATTCTGCAGGACAAGGTAGAGCATGGCTGGTAGGCCATTGGACAGGTTGTGCCTGCAGCGCAAATGAGCCTGTTTCAGTGGAGTTAAACTAAATCTGGATCGCCACGGGTTGGGGTAGAGAGGAGGCGGTGGTGACGATTTTCAGTAATGGCCTGCGATTTCCGGATATAATTGGTCAACTGCCCTTCAGGGCAGGCACGGGTGTTCTGGAGAGAAACCGGGAGAAAGCAATGCCGGGAAACGTCGTTTCAGAGACTTTGCGGGGCGGCTTGTTCACCCGCATCGTCGGCAAAAGGCTTCTCTTTTTCCAGGAAGTCGGCTCCACTATGGACGAGGCCAGGCTTCGTGCCGAGCGGGGCACCGAAGAGGGCACGGTAGTGGTGGCCGAAACCCAGAGTGCCAGCCGGGGCCGGCAAGGTCGGAACTGGGTATCCCGTTCCGGCAACCTTTATCTCTCCGTAGTCCTGTACCCGTCCATCCAGACTCTCCCCTACCTGAACAGTCTTTGTGGCGTTGCCGTGGTGAGGGCCATCGCCAACATCAGCGGCCTGAAGCCGCGCATCAAGTGGCCCAACGACATCCTGCTGAACGACAAGAAGGTCGCCGGTATCCTGGTGGAAAGCGCCATCGCCGGCGAACACGTTCACAATTCCATCATTGGCATCGGCATCAACGTGGCCCTGGACGCAGACGAAATCGACGAAATAGCGGGTGGGGCCATTAGCCTGAACCATGCTTCCGCCGGGGACATTCCTAGGGACGAACTGCTCAGGGAGATTCTTCAGCAATTGGATGCCCTTTACATTCAGCTGAACCACGGTAACAGCCCGGTGGAGGAGTGGGAGGAACTGCTGGACACCCTGGGGCAGCGGGTGCGGGTGACTTGGCAGGGTGAACAATATGTGGGCTTCGCCGACGGAGTGGACGCCCAGGGCAGCTTGCTTTTGCGGCAGGATAACGGCCAGATTCGTACACTGGCAGCCGGGGACGCCACTTCGTTAAGGCCTGCCCCTTAGGACGGACTACTCCCCATTATGCTGAAACAACTTAGCTTGGATGGCCGGGTAGCTATAGTCACCGGAGGCGGCACAGGCTTGGGCCTTGAAATGGTGCGGCACCTGGCACAGGCCGGCGCTAATGTGGCCATCGCTGGAAGGCGCGTTCCCCCCATAGAGAGCGCGGCCGCCGAGGTCAAGGCCGCCGGCCCCGATGCCATCGCCGTACCCACCGACGTCAGTGACTCCGCCCAGGCCAATGCTCTGATCCAGGCAACCATTGACCACTTTGGTCGTGTCGATATCCTTATCAACAACGCCGCGTTGGTTTCCGACAGCGTACCCATACCCATCTGGGACCTTACCGATGGGGACTGGCAGGCCGCGCTGGATGTGAACCTGACGGGCGCCTTCTATTGTGCCCGGGCCGCCTCCAGGCCAATGGCCGACCAGGGCAGCGGCAAGATCATCAACGTCTCATCAGGCTTTGGGTTGCGGGGCGGCCGGGACATTTACACCTACTGCTGCACCAAGGGCGGCATTATCCAACTTACCAGGGTCCTGTCCTTCAGCTTGGCCCGCTACGGCATCACCGCCAACAGCATAGTCCCGGGCTTCATCCCCACCGAAGGCACGGACACGGAAATGCGCGAATCTCTGCCCCGTTCCGGCGCTTACCTGCCTACGGGCAAGCTGGGCGTGCCCCAGGACATTGGCCCCGTGGCCGTGTTCCTGGCTTCGCCGGCTTCCGACTATATGACGGGCGAGATTTTCACCCTGGACGGCGGGGGGCTCGCTGCGGGCCTGGCGCCCACCGGCTTCGCTCCTGAGATTCCATTGGAACCATAGCAACTCCCCGCGACCCTTCCCGACCCTTCCCTGGAGATAACTGATGCCGGTCCTTTCTCAATACAGTCTCGCGGGCAAGACGGCGGTCCTGTACACCGCCGGCGGTAACGACGCTCCCTTCCTTGCCCAGGCCATCGCCGAAGCCGGCGCCTTCGTTTTCACCATCGCTCGGCAGCCCAATACCCTGGATGCTGTGCTGGAGGCGCTGGGCGGCGGCAAGGGCCTTCACGGTGGAGTTACTGCAACCCTGGATTCGGCGGATGCGGTGGCTGAAGCCCTGGCCGAATTTGACCGTCACCACAACCAGGTCGATATCTTGGTCAACGACGGTCGCAGCATGTTTGCCCGGAAGGCTGCGGAAATCGACCAGTCGGAGTGGGATGAGGTGCAGTCAAGAAACGTCCGGGCCACCTTCCTGCTAAGCCAGGCCGTCGGTTCCCGCATGATTGCGGCAGGTTACGGCCGCATAGTTAACATAATCTCTTGCCTGGCGGAACGGGGTATGGTCAATGGCTCGGCTTTCAGCGTCAGCCAGGCCGGTCTGCTGGCCCTCACCCGCTCCCTTGCCGTGGAGTGGGGCCCCCACAACGTAAGGGTCAACGCCATCGGCACGGGCTGGTCCATCGCCGAGGACATTCCCGTGGAGGTCCAGCGCGAAGAGCAGCTTGTCCGCTATATCCCCCAGCGCCGGAAGGGCCACCCCCGAGATGTGGGCCCCCTGCTGGTCTACCTGTGCTCTGAGGCCTGCGACTACACGACTGGCCAGCCGGTCTACGTGGATGGCGGGCTCAACGCCCATCCCTGACCGCTGCATAGTTACCCAGGGCGCCTCTTGGCCGCGCTGTACGAAACGCCCATTTAGGGATGTTCGCCAAGTGCGGCGGCCCTGATGTGGCAGCAGCCCCGTTGAACCTCTAGTTACGGCTGGGGTACAATACCCAACGATGTCAATGCAACCCGTAACCCGTCTCAGGGGTATGTATGATTTGCCCAGGGAGTCCTGGCTGCGAAAGCAGCAAATGCAGGACTCCCTGACATCACTTATAGGTAGCCACGGCTATCGCTTCCTCGAGACTCCCCTGCTCGAGGGTACGGAACTTTTTCTCAGACAGTCCGGTGGCGACCTGGCATCGCGGATGTACAGCTTCGTTGATGCTGGCAGCAACCAGGTTAGCCTGCGCCCTGAGTTCACGTCCCCCATTATGCGCCACTACTTGGAAGCCGGTGATGAACTTCCCCTGCCTGCCCGCTTTCAATATGCTGGCCCCGTGTTCCGGTACGACGTGGCCCACCCCGAGGGTTCCGGCCAGTATACACAGGTGGGCGCCGAGCTTATCGGCGCAGACAGTGTGGTTGCCGATGCCGAATTGCTGGCCCTGGCTGCCGAAATACCGGCCCGGGCGGGTGTGACGGACTGCCGCATCAATTTGGCCGACCTGGACGTTTTTCACAGCCTGCTGGATGTAGCGCAGGTATCGGACCGTGCCCGCAGTTTCATCCAGGCCTCCGTGCCCCAGCTTAAGGGTGGACCGGCTTCCCTGCCCCAGGTACGGGAAAGGGCTTACCAGCTGCACCTGGGCGACCGGAGCCCCGAGAATCAGGAACTCAGCGCGGCCATTGCCGGCCTGGAAGACGAACAGGCAAGGCAGGTAATCCAGGGGTTCCTGCAGTGGAACGGTACAGATTTTCGCAGGTTCGGACAGCGCGACCCGGACCAGGTCGTGGATCGCTTCCTGCGAAAACTGAAGGGCAGCGACGACGTCGGCCAACTGGAAAGAGGTCTTGAGTTGGCTGCTTCCCTCACTTGCCTGCAAGGCCAGCCCGTGGAGACTGTAAACGCCGCCAGGCAGGTGATGGAGAAGGCCGGCGCCGATGTGGCGGCGATTGGTCGCCTGGCAGACCTGGTAGAAATCCTGGAGTCCTGTTCCGAAACCCGGGGAAAGGTGACCGTGGATCTTGGGCTGGCGCGGGGTCTGGCCTATTATAATGGAATAGTTTTCGAGGTATGGCATCCCGATTGGTCCGGTCCCCTGGGTGGTGGCGGCCGCTACGACGGCCTGGCCCGTGCCCTGGGCAGCGGCAGGAACGTCCCGGCCCTCGGTTTCGCCTATACCCTGGAGACACTGCTGGCGTTGGCCGACCGCCATGGTGTCAATGGTGCCGCGTCAGCCAATGATGGTTATGTCCTGGTAGTTTCGGAATCGGAAAGGAACTGCGGCGAGGCATTCCGCGTGGCCTGCGAATTGCGAGAAGAGGGATCGTCGGTGGAGCTGGACGTGCAGACTCGGGATCTGGCTGGAGCCCTCGCCTACGCTTCCCTGAGGGGAATTGGCCGGATCATCTACGTGGATTCTATGGGCCAGCAGGCCGCCCACAATGTTGAATAACCGAATGAACGGGACCAACGGCAGCGCCGGAAACGGGCGCGATTCAGCCCTGCGCCTGGTGATTCCCAGCGATGGGGAGCTTTATGAACCCACGCTGAATTACCTGGCGTCCTGTGGTGTCCGCGTCAGCCGGCCCAGCGCCCGCCGCTATACGGCCACCATTCCCTCGCTGCCGGGAGCAGAGGTCCTCTTCCAGCGCAGCGCCGACGTTACCACCAAGGTGGAAGAAGGCAGCGCCGAGCTGGGTATCACCGGTCTGGACCGTTACCTGGAATACCGCGCCGACGAACGCAAAGTTATCAGTTTGATGGACGATTTGGGGTACGGTCGCTGCGACTTTGTTCTGGCGGTGCCCGACGCCTGGCTGGACGTCTCCTCCATAGACGACCTTGCAGACCTGGCCCTGGAGTTTCGTCAGGAAGGCAAGCAACTGCGGATTGCCACCAAGTACCCCCGCCTGCTGCGGCAGTACCTGTTTCAGCGGGGCATCAACTACTTCACGCTGGTGGCGGTCAGCGGCGCTCTTGAGGCGGCTCCCGTGGCCGGTTACGCTGATCTGATCGCCGACCTTACAGCTACCGGTAATACGTTGCGGGACAACCGACTGAAGACGCTGGAAGGCGGAACTATTCTCAGTTCCCAGTCCTGCCTGATTGCCAATACAACAACTCTCTTGCAATCAAAGGAAGCATTAAGTCTGGCTCGGGAATTGGTGGAAATGCTGGAGTCCCATATGCGGGCAGAGCCCTATTACCGTCTGACCGCCAACGTGAGAGGCAGTTCGCCCGAAGAAGTGAGCGCCACGGTCCTAAGCCGTCCCGAGGTCTCCGGTTTGCGCGGCCCTACCATTGCCCGGGTTTACAATGTGGAGGAGCAGGACTGGTACGCCGTAACCCTGTTGGTGCGCAAGGATCGGTTGATGGAGGCGGTGGACCACCTGCGCGACTGCGGTGGAATCGAGATATCGGCCTCGCAGTTGAGCTACCTGTTCCGGGAAGATTCCTCGGTTTTCAGCAGGCTCTTCCAGCAGGCTGGCACAGCCAGTCAGGAGTAAGGTGGACAATAGTGCCTAATCTCCCCATGCATATTTACATTGCCGGCCAGGTGGCCAGGGAGTTGGACTGGGGATTTGTCCACGACAACCTGGGCAGTTGCTTCCTGGGTTCAACCACGCCGGATATTCGCGCCATGACCAAGTGGGACCGTGAGCGCACCCACTTTGCCTCCCTGTCTCTTGAATCTGTGGGCGACGGTACCCGCCGCATGTTCGAACTCTATCCCGAATTGGCCGACCGCAGCAGCAACATCCCGCCACTCGGTCTTTTGTCCTGGGCTACGTCAGCCATCTGACTGCCGATGAGCTGTGGATTACTACCATGTTCCGCCCCCACTTTTCCAGGGAAGCGACATTAGCCGAGACTGACGAGGAAGCGCAGATATGGGACCGGGCCGTCCAGTTGGATATGGACCGGCAGGCCCACCAGGAACTGGACGGTTTCAACCTGGCTGGGCAGGTGATTTGCAGTGGCGAAGCGGGTGTCGAGATAGACTTCATCAGTCCGGAGGTCCTGTCCGAATGGCGGCAGTGGGTGGCGCGCTTCATGGGCTGGGAATTTGACTGGCAGCGCCTGAAGCGGGCCTTGAATCGCATGTACCGCGACAATGACGACGTGCAGGAAATGGTGGACCGTTTCCTTGCCGATATGCCCGAAAGCCTCGAATCCGTCTACGAAATGGTTACTCGGGAAAAAGTGGAAGCCTACCGGCGGGCCGCCGTAGAACAGACCCTGCTGCAGGTTAAGGAGTATCTTGGTGAAACTTAGAGTGGTTGAGGGGCTGGCCGAGGCCGAGGGCGTCCTCGCCCGTTTCGATCCCCTGGATATGGATTCCCTTCCCGAATCGGTTGTGGAACGCACCAGGCAGGCTTTTGGAGCCGACGTTACGCCCGAGCAGTCCGTCCTCACAATGTTGCGGGACGTGCGACTGGAGGGCGATGCAGCCATTCGTCGTTACGCTAGGCTGCTGGACGGCGCCGACCTGGAAGAATTCCGCATCAGCGATGCGGAATTGCAGAGTGCCCGCAAGAGCATTTCGCCGGAGCTTGAGTCCGCCCTGCAGCTGGCCGCCCAGCGTATTACCGATTTCCACCAGGCCACGCTCCCCCGCAACTGGATTGACCTGGAACAGGGGCTGGGAGAAATGGTTCGCCCCCTTGAACGGGTGGGCCTCTACGCTCCCGGCGGTACTGCCGCCTATCCCTCCACCGTCCTGATGACGGCCATACCGGCCCGGGTCGCCGGCGTAAGTGAAGTTGTCCTTTCCACACCCCGGCGTGGCCAGGAGCCCCTGAACTCCGCGGTTATGGCCGCCGCCCACATCGCCGGCGTCGACGCCGTCTACCAGGTGGGAGGCGTTCCCGCCATTGCAGCCATGGCCTACGGCACCGAAAGCATTCCCAAGGTGGACAAGATCTGCGGCCCGGGCAATATCTTCGTCGCCTGCGCCAAGAAACTGGTACAGGGGCAGGTGGACATTGACGGTATCTTCGGCCCAACCGAGACCATTGTTATTGCCGACGAAACTGCCCAGCCTGCTTTCTGTGCCGCCGACATGATCGCCCAGGCCGAGCACGATCCCCTTTCCACCGCCATCCTTGTAACCGACTCCAGGACGCTGATAGCCCAGGTTGAGGAGGAAGTCGAACGCCGTTTAGCTTCGCTGGAAAGGGGCGACCTGGCCCGGGACGCCCTGGAACGGCAGGGTCGAATCGTGCTGGTGGACGACATGGACGAGGCTGTGGAACTGGCCAACCGCATCGCCCCCGAGCATCTTTGCATGATGGTCGCCGACCCCTGGGCCTGGGCCGGCAAGGTCAAGAACGCGGGAGGCCTGTTCCTGGGCGAGTTCTCCCCCGAAGTTATGGGAGATTACATCGCCGGGCCCAGCCACGTCATGCCCACCGGCGGCACGGCCCGTTTCAACTCTGCTCTCAGCGTCCACCACTTTATGCGTACCATGCCGGTGGTCGGTTTAAGCCCCGAGGTATTCCAGGGCCTGGGCCAGGCCGCGGTCCAGATCGCCCATGCCGAGGGTCTTACCGGCCACTCGGGCGCCATCGAAGTGCGGCTCGACAGCATCAAAGCCAGGGCGTGAGGAAGACCACTCCGGAACATAACCGTTTGCGGAGTTCAGTAATCCCCTTTAGACGCTACAAAATTAAACCCGGATTGTTGATATGACCGACGTCAGAGACCTCCTGCTGCCCCACATTCGCCAATTGAAAACCTACGATG